>NZ_CP073103.1:0-73587 GCF_018138125.1 Exiguobacterium alkaliphilum | reverse complement strand
TCTGGATTCGCTTCTCTCTCGCACTCTCGGCCATGGGTTCGGCCTCCTCTCTACGGTGTACCTTGCTTCAGTTTCTCGAGTCGCTTCGCGATCATCGTGCTCAAAAAGCTCTTCTGGCTGTCGGTGACGTCGTAAACTCCTAGGTTCAGGTTCGTCTCGAACTCAGGGAGAGACATCCCACCGATGTCATGTCCCTCGAACATCGAGCGGAGGATGCTGTCCTGCAGCACGTCACGTACCGTCAAGGACTTATCTTCCTGATTCGAGGGCGTGTTCGCTTCCATCTCGTCTTCTTTCTGCGTAAAACGGATACGAATCTGTTCGAAGTCGAGACCGGCGTGACGGCATGGGATGTCGATGTCATGCAGGGAGCGGTCCGTGTCGAAATCGTCCGACAGGTATTCATACCGATATTTCATCGCCGTCTTGCCGCTCAAAAAGATCGGATACGACTGGATCCGCCGTTTCTTCGTATCCTGACGCTTGATGACACGGATGATAAGCATCTCGCCTTCCTTTAACCCCATGACTTCGGTCGCTGTCATGAGCCGGCGGCCGTCCACATTCTCCGTCTTCGATTTTTTGAGCGAGAACGTCTGTCCGGAACGCGATTTGGTGACGATGGTCGCCTCACCGAGTTTCTTCGAGATCAGTTCGGCGGTCGACTCGTCCGCGGTCAACAGATAGTGCGTATTCCCACAGTTGCCGTCGATCGTCTTCCAGTCCTCTCCGTACAGGTTCTCAAGTTGGGAGTATGCCTGAATGACAAGGTTGAAGCGCATGTTCCGGCCGAGACAGACCGTGATGATGTTGGCCATGCCTTCGATCGGCGGCATGTTGCCGAACTCATCGAGAAGGAAGACGACCTGACGCTCACATTTACCTTGTTTCGTCTGCGAGGCGACCCGGGCGAGCGCCGTGTACACCTGTTTGATGTAGAGCGACGCGATGACGTTGAATGTCGGGTCATAGTCCGGAACGATGAGGAACACCGCCACGGGACGCATCTGGTGCATTACCTCGCGAATCTGAATCGTCCCGTCGATGAAGTAGTGGAACCGTCCGCTTCCCGAGTCATGTGCTTCCAACTGGACCGTCGAAGTTCCTGAATCGGTCGAGATTTGGACGATGTCCCCGGATTTGAGCGACGACGCGTGGTACACGATGAAGCTGCCATCGTCGTCGGTCGTGAGCGCATGGGCCGTCCCATCGGGGAACGTGAATGTGAGTCGTGTCAAAGGCTCGGTCCGTCCGCTGATCCAACGGTTGAATCCGATGCGTCGCATGTCGAGTGAGTTCATCGACGTCAGCTTCCCGGTCCCGTTCAACGTGAAGATCCCAAGTTTCGCGTTCGTATTGGCCAGGATGCTCGCCCGCGTCTGCCCACCGGAGAAATGGAGCGTCGCGAATTGGAGCCGGGCCGGGTGGTTCTCCGGGAACCGCTGAAAGAACTCGTCGAGTGCCGAAATCTCCTGCCCTTGTCGCGTCACCACCGTCCGTGATCCTAAATCCGAGAGCATGAGTGCGACGTTGTACATGTTGATTTTCTCCGGCGTGTCCTTCGCCTCCTCACAGAGACCGAGGATGAGCGCCGTACACAGGTCAATCGACGAGTTGGCCCAGAACGGGTCCCGTGCCTTCGGGTCATGGTACAACATGAACGCGACCGAGCGCGCATATTGTTGGGCGAGCGAATAGTTCTCCTCGAGAAATGCGTCGATCGTCAGTTGCAACAGGTTGTACGACATCGATTGGAGCGGGTTCATCAGGTTCAACACCTCAACCTGATAGCCGCGTTGCTCGAGCGTCTCCTTCGAGGCGGCAAAGAGCTCGCCTTTTGGATCGTTGATGATCAGACTCGCTTGTTCACGCGCCCGACTGTACAGGTCGATCGTCGAGAAGACGAACGTCTCGCCCTTCCCGGAGCGGGTTGTGCCGATGACAAGGTTGTTGACTGGCGAATCATCGATGAACAGCTCGTTCTTGACCCGTCCGACGGGGACACCGCCTAATCCGTCATACCGTTTCTTCCGGTCGGGGACGCGACGGTACTGTTGCTTCAGTTCATCGAACGAGGTGAAACGAGCGCTCCCTTTTTGATTCTTCCGAAGATCGCGGAAGTTCAGCCATACCTTGCCGAACACGACCAGTCCGATGAACAGACTGAACACGATCAGTCCGATCAAGACGGTCGAAGAGGGAAGACTCACCTCCAGGAACAAAGAGGGTGAGAGCGTCGGAATCGTCGCCCCGGCCAACAGCCCGTCTTGTAATATCGGGGTCATGATTTGTCGAATGATGTTGTAGACCCCGTTCAGCAGATAAAAAATCCCGACCGGCACTATCAACAGGCAGAACAGGGCGGGGAAGATCAGACGTATCGGGAATCGTGGTGACAGAGACGGATTTCTCAATTATTTCACCTACCTTAATCTGAATAAAGAATTGTTTGCAGTTTAACTTCTTCTGCAGCGATAGCGGCTTGAATCTTCTCACGGGCCGAAGTGTCCTTACTAGAAGTTTTCTTCAATTTTCCGTTCAGTTCGTTGATCATGGCCGTGATGTCTTGATATTTATCGATCTTTACTTGTACGGCAGGGTCGTTTGTTTTGGACGCCCACTCATTCGCGGACTCGATGTCCCCGAGGTAGAGATAAGCGGTCACTTTCGCCGAGACGCGGGGAGCAGTCCATTCCACATTTTCCGTTTTGGCCACGGTCTCATAATCACGTTCCAGTGCGGCGAGGTCGAACGCGCCCTCATCGGTCGGATGTGACGCTTGGAAGTCCTGAAGCCGTTCCAATTTCTCCTGATCGGCTAGATCGAGCCCGGCCAGCTTCGTCTCGATTAGGATGGGGTCATCCGTGAGTTCGAGCGCTTTCTGGTCTGCGCCTTCTGCAAGATAGAGGTCGATCAATAGGGCATCCTCTTCCTCGGACCGGTCTTTTCGTTCCAGTAAATCGATGAGTGGGGATTCCTCACCTTGGAGCGCCTGGTCGTAAGCATTTAGCCACGTCTGTTCCCCACTGCTCCCCTGCTCAGCGTGCGCCTCTTTATCGATGAACCATTGGGTGGCAGTGAACAACGATGTGAAGAGAATCCCGGCCGTGGCCGCCCCGTAGATAAGGCGGCGCTGTAGTCGGGTCAGGCGTGATTGATAGGTCGACGATACAATCGGATTCGATTTAGCGGACGGGCGCTTATAGTCGTCCGGTGTCTCGGACTCGATCTCGTCGAGGAGCCACATCTTCTTCGCGTTATCCTCTTTTTTCATTCGGATCCGTTGCACCCGGTCCTTCACTTGATGATACAGGTTCGGATAGGTGCCTCCGGTCCCGAACGTGAACGTCCCTCGATAGAGCAGCTCGTCTTTCTGGTCGAAGAGCCGGAAGTCACCGGAACAGTTCGTTCCTTCCTCGCTAAGGATCTGGTGCAGATCATGTGTCGCGACGACGGCATCGGCGAAGGTGAGCCGCTCATAGTTCTGGATCCGCGTGTCCGGCACGTCGGTGAATCGTACAAACAGCATCTCGTTCCTCCTCTCGTTTCAAGCAACAAAAAAAGCCTTCCGATTGGAACGCTGCGTAAATGTGCATTAGAATTTGATATTCTGGTCGACCATCTCGGCGAGCGTGAATGCGCCCATGACGATGATCAGACCGACGGCGCCCCCGACAAGCCAGCCGACGGCTTTCGAGCGGCCACGATCCCCGCCGAAGATGAAGTAGAAGCCCCCGATCGCGAAGGCGATGGCCGCGGCGATAACCGCGAGTCCCTGAAAGAACTGAAGCAAGCTGAGCCCTGTCTCATTGAGTCCCATGTCGTTCCCTCCTTAGTCCTGGTGCGCCGGCGACTTGAAGCTGAGCTTCGCCTCGAGCGCCTCCATGATGAGTTCCTGGTTGTCCTGGATGACTTGTTGATGTTGTTCGTCGAGCCACTCCTCATAGTCCTTCCCACGGATGCGTAAGAGTTTCTCGGCGAAGCTACGGTTCTGTTTCTGTTCTTTTGATGCCACAGTACACACTTCCTTCCCTTGATCTCGTGATGTGCAGCAGCACATCATTAAGGACAGTCGGATTCGATGCGGTGGGTTTCTAGCGGTTCCCCCACGAACTCCGCTCCTCGTTTTGATAAGGAGCTGTACAGGGTTTTTCGATGACCCGAAACGATGCGGTGACCTTGTGGCGAGTTTTAGGCGACTCTCGCCGAACCATCTGTGCGTAGATCCCGCCCACCCGGTCACTGGTGAGGGATACGCCGATATGTGATTGGAGGAGACCATCCTTAAGGATGGGCTGCTGCGTCGATGTTGGTTACTGTCGGACTCGTTTCCGTTTTTTGACGTGGATGAGCTCGTCATCTGGGTTCTTGCGCTTGGCGAGGACGTGGGCGTCACAGACGACCGTGCGGATCCGATAGTAGAGTTGCGTCAGCTGGACCGCCTCTCCGCTCGCCTTCTCGATGCCGATGAAGCCGTGCAGTTCATACGTCTTCCCGTCGAACGTGCGGACCGAGTCGGCCTGCGGCAATTCCTTCAAGTCGAACCGGCGTCGTTCGAGCTTCGTGACGGACCGCTTCGCCCCGTATCCGAAGTCAATGGCGTCCCAAGGCACCGTTGCGAGCGTGTGCCCGAACGCGCGGGCCAGATGATCGATATCCGCGATCGAAGGCACCGAACGGTTCTGTTCATATTGACTGATGGCGGGCTGTGAAATCTCCCCGAATGTCTTCTCGGATAGTTCGACCTGTGACCAGCCCGAGAGCCGGCGGTTCTCCTTCAACCACTCCCCGAATCGATACATAAGCCTTCCCCTTTCTGTAAACCAGAGCGGCGACCAAACAGATGTTTCCTTTTGTTGGTTCCAATATAACAGGGTTAGGTTTAAAAATCATCAGTTTTCTGATATGTCAGAAATTTTACAATTGCCGATTTCTGTCGAATTCGCTCTACGCAAGGGTTTATAGCCAACAGCAACTCAATATTTTCGGTTTTGTAGCACAACTGTAAAAAAATAACGCTTTGAGTACAGAAAATAATGACAATTATTTTGATTTCAAGAGATTATGGTAGGGTAGAGGAATAGAAGACTTCATAAAGAATAAGTGATGAAGAGAGTACTTGGATCGTGGGGTGAGCAAGTGGAGTTGAACGAGGCAATCATCGAGCGGATGAAAGAGCTCGCGGCAGAACATAACATGACCATCCATCAAGTCATTCAGAGAGGTGGATTAAATCAAGCAACGATTTCAGAGTTGATGAGCGGACGCACAAAACATCCGAAAGTGAGTACAATTCAGAAGTTTTGTGATGGATTAAATATCTCTTTGAACGTGTTTTTTAATGATAAAAAATTTCTATAGAAGAGCATTTTAAAGTAAAACACATTCAATGCTTAGTGAGAATTATTTATGTTAAAATAGAAACATATATAGTGAAGACGAAGATAAAAAAGTTATTTTGCGGATTGGAGAAATTACTTTGATTCAATATTTCACAAAGATATCGGGTGGCTTCCCAGGACTATTCGAACAATTCACCCATAAATTGTATAATAACAAAAATTCATCTTCTCTTGTGTTGTTTCAAGGAAATGACGACAGGCTTTTTGTCGGTTTAGTTAAATTGTTTGGTAAGAAATCCACATCTGATTTTCTTGTGAAAGTAATCTCATGTGAAATACCCAATGAGATATTAGGTATTCATAAAGATAAATACGATTCTTTAAAAGAGAATTATTTAAGTCCAATTAAGAAAAATTTACATAGCATTGAGATACATATTGAAGATTTATCTGATTTTTTAGATATAACCGATTATTACAATAAACATAATCTTTTGTATCGAGGACAGGCTCAATCGAGTTGGGCGATTGAATCTAGTTTGTTCCGTTCTCCTTCTACTAAAAATACAGAAGCCCAATTATATTCTGAATTAAGCCAAGCAAACTATCAGGATTTCACCCGAAGTGACTTTATAGAAAATATCTGTAATATGCAACATTTAGGGATACCCACTAGATTAGTTGATTGGACAGAAAATAAACTTCATGCGCTTTATTTTTCCTGTGTAAGTAAAGAAAATGAATTATCAGATGCTGCTGTATATATGGTGTCACTTGAAGAGACAATAATATTAAATGATAATGAAGATAATCTTGTTGAATCTTTTGTGGAATACAGATTTAAAGGTCGACATGATTTGACAGACAACTTGGAAGATTTTCTTTTTACATTGAGTCGAGAAAAGAAGAAATATCAATTTTTTAAAACGAAGTATTATAATGATCGTATACGGACTCAAAAGGGACTATTCTCGATTTATTTTGAAGTTTATCCAGATGAGGCCGATGCTCTTTTGAAAAGTAAATTAAAATCGCTCTTGACTAATTTTATAAAAAGCAAAAAAATAACATTTAATCCCAATGATTTCAATGACTTCATTGTGAATGCCAAGGTTCCTTTTACAAATCAATATATCGAGAAATTCCTTGAATATTTCAAAAATGAATTAAGCTCCTACAATAAATCACTTACTCTCGATCGCATCGATAAACTAACAGGGGATTTAAAGCTAGCATTAATTGATTTAACTTCAATTGATCACTATCCTCACAAAATGAATGAAATTCTCACTTATGAAAAGCATTTGAAAATAGTTATCCCTTCTGAAAAAAAAATATACTTTATTCAACAATTAGAAGGGTTAGGGATTAATAGTAGTACTGTATATCCTGATATTGACGGAATGACAAGATATCTTAAAGAAAAATACGGATAACTACAACTGAAGGTAGGGATAACAATGGTTGACTATAATCAAGCAAGAAAGAGAAATCTAATTATTAAAATTACTAAGTCGGTGTATGAAGATGACTTTAATATAGAGACACCTGTTGATGATGAGATTTTTAAATCAAGTTTTTATTTTACAAATGCTGATGTAATAGACTTTAAAGATCAGCTCGTAAATGGTACTCATCTTTCTGATAGTGTAAAACAGAAGATTCAAGAATATGTTTCACATATAAATAATGCAAAATCTGAAAATGACATAAATTCTTTAAATGAAGAATTTGAAAGTCTTTACTTTAAAATGAAAGAACACTTTAGATTCACAAAGAAAGTTTCAGATGAAGATTACGAACGATTATTGGCACGTGCAGTAGAGATTTCGAGTATACTTCATTGGGCTTTTTTACCTTTATACGAAGAGCAGTTTCTTCAGAACACTGGATTAATACCGGAAGATAATCTTAATGAATACTATAACCATTTTCATGCTATAGAAGATTTATATAGGTGGATAATTGGAAATAAGGATTGGAAAAGTACTCAGGGTGATATAAATCTAAATAAAAATATGAGATTTAGAGTATATTCTAGCCGATGGGGGCATGACGATTCTTATCAAGTTGTGAGAACTATTAGAGGGTGGCAATTTACACATCTTTCATACAATAATGTAGAATGCAGACCTAATGCCACTTCGATAAACACTAATGATAATACCGGAGGTTTATTTAGTATATTTGCCCAAGATTCAATTCAAGCTGACTTAGACGGTGTTAAATATGCTTTTGAGGTCTTATGGAATGAAGCAAATACTACTGAAATGAATATAGAAGATGTACAAAGAAAATTGGATGAAATTTCAAATTGGATTGAAAAAATCGAAAGAGCAGTTAAGGAAGGACAACCTGATTGGGTTGGATATTATTAATCAAAGTAGACAGTATTTTAACGTTGGGAAATCGAATTCAAATAAATCACCACTTAAAAAAACAGATGATACACTTCCCAATTAGCAATTAAGTAGACAGATTAAATAACAAATCGGTTTATCTATTTTAAGTTAGACACGGTTATTCCATCTAGGCTGCGTGAAGGAACTGGGTCCGGTATTGCACCGGACTCAGTTTTAAATTTGCCTCGATTCGTCGTGTGTTGTAATAGTCTATACAGTTACCAAGCTCGTTTTTGAAATGATCGATATTCTCAGAACGCTTAAGATAAAGGAGTTCGGATTTCATGATTCCACATCATTGCGTTGTCATGACAGTTCCCTTTGAGGGACATGCTATGCACGCTCCCTCTCTTTGAGGGTATGTAGGGAGTGATTGCCATCCCTGATCGGAATGGATCAGGAGCTGATGCCCCTGAGGCAATTTGGACAAAGCGCTCTCCAATATCTCTGAGTTCAGTGAATACGTCGGTCTTGAGCCGATGGTACAGGATGTTGTCTGCGACCTTCCCTATCGTCTCCCAATATAATTTGTATTTTTTCAAGCGCAAGAGACAGTTCAACCCCAGTGCTTTCATGATGATTACGGCCTATATCTTTAAAATCAAGACATTGGCCGTTAAATTTAAAACTTGATTCGATTATTAATCTTATCGACTTATGTCAAAAATAAATAGTCTATTTGTAGATTTTTTAAAACCATATTGTATATAATACGGTTCTAATTTAGTTTTACTTTATTTTCCCTGAAATTATATTCATACCAGCTGGAATTTCGTAGTGACCATCTTCATATTGATAGACTTTGAAAGAATCGACAAGTAGCAATTTCTCTTCTTCCGTATTTAACTTTCCTTTTAAATGTAGACTAGAAAAATAATTAATAAGATGTTCTGTATTTTTTAATTCAACATATCCATTTTTATAAATGCATTTATAGTTTATAGTCTTCAATGAATTTAATGCTTTTTGAAAAACTTTGAAAGTATATCCTCTGTCATAATACGGAAATGGGAGCTCCTTCTGTAATATCCTTGTCACGTAAGATTGTTCTACTGAATACGCATCAAAATAAAAGAACAAGAATTCTGTGCCTGATTTAAGATTTGAAAAAAGCTTGATAACTTGTTGAATGGCACTCTCTTCGGCGGACTTTAAATCTTGATAAGGATGTACTTCACCTGTTTCAAAATTCGTGTATTCAAAAAAGCTTAAGATTGAATAATTAAAGGCCCAAAAACTACCTACAAAGTCATACTTATTTAATTCTTCTGAGTTATTATCAATAAATGAATTAATATCTTGGACGACAAAAGAATATTTTGAATCAGGAAGCTTTTTAGTAATTCGACTTATCATGCTTTGACTTATATCAATACCTTTATACTCGTCCGAAAGAGGTCCAAGGTATTTTGTGACTCTACCGGTCCCCACGCCTAATTCTAAAGTGGATGAATACTTACGATCACCAATTGTTTGTTGAATAAATTCTGTTTCTTCAATGTATTTTTTGCTTTCATCATCAAAGAAATAATACTCTGGAAGAAATTTATCGTAATCACTGGCAGTATTAACGGCCAAGTATTTACTGTTTTCATAAAAAGTCATGATATTCGCTCCTTGATACTTTGATTTTTTAATACCACTAATAAAACGAGTCCTAATAACATTCCACTAGCTATGAACATTTTTTGTACTCCTAAAGATTCGATGAAATAATTGTTAATCATTAAAACGAAAATAACAGAAATTTCAGTAGTAAAATCGATTAGTGAAAGAACTTTAGATTTATTATTTTGTGATATTAATGCTTTATTTTGTTCAGCATGGACCGAACTAGTGAAAATCCCTGTACCTATTTCAAATAAAATGAACAAGATTAGACTAAACATTTTATAGTCTATCATTCCGATTCCCACTAAAGAAATTCCCATAACTAAAATAGAACTTAATAAGACTGTGCTATTTTCCAAATAATTAATTATTTTGACATATAGTTCGCTTCCTAGTATTACTGCTGACATCATTAAAGTGAATACTAATGTTAGATTAAAGCCCAGCTGTTGTACATAATATATCGACCAATAGATCAATACAAATTGAATTGCTGCTTCAAAAATGAGATTTGCTATTGAAATGTTCAAAAGTGGTCTATTGATTTTGAAATTCCGTAAATTGCTTAGGGCTAAGATTTTTTTAAGTTTTTTCTCTGAGGTTTTTTCAATTGATAAAATTTCGGATTTATTGTCTTTAAATCCTGAAATTTTTAACCAAAAGAAAATAATGAAAGGGTAAATTGATAAACCAATAATTGAAAAGTAGAGGGGGAAATCTATATTAACATTAAATAGACTTGTTCCAATATTTCCACCCAATAAAGTTGCTGCATTTAAAACAGTGGTGCGTCTTCCCATTGTTTGATTAGAAATAACTACACCTTTCTCTTCTTGCAAATCACTTACATAAGCTAATAATATTCCAGAGTTTAATGCTAAACCTATACCGTAAAGCCATTCTGCAATTGAAAATGAAACCAAAGTTGAAGAAGTTAAGATAATCCCAAAACTTATGGCCATAATCCAACTTGAAAGGGTTAGTACTTTTAGTCTTCCTATTTTGTCAGCCAAAATACCTGCTGGAATTAAACCCATTAGTATTCCGATGTTTTGGAAAGATTTTATAAAGCTAATATTATGTTCTTCGATACCACTTGCGGAATAATAAATCGAAAATACTCCTGACATTCCAGATCTAAAAAAAGCTAATAACCCTACAAAAACTAAATAGGTTAGGGCAATTTTAGTTGCTATATTGAGTTTCTTTTTGTTCATAGAAAGCCTTTGCTATAATTTCATTTATGGTAGTCTTACCATGAAATTTTTCGGTGGCATCGAATAAATCTAAAAAGTCAATGAGTTTATCTGGATAATTCCGATTTGTTATATTATTTAATTGTTGAAATACGTTTTCGAAATCATCTATCGATAAAGAGTTAATTTGAAGTTCGTTCACAAGTTGCAAATAGATATTTTTTATTGTTTGCTTAGGCATGTTATCTAAATATATAATGTTAAATCTTCTTTCCAATGCTTTATCGGAAGCTATTATTTCATACTCATCTGTCGTTGTTGCACCAATGATTACTAAACTTGGGTCTGTAAGATAAGGTTTTATTAGGTCAGCAGCAGAAAATCCACCTTCTGCTTTTCCTCCAGATAAAAGAATATGAATTTCATCAATGAAAATAGCAATTCTTTTTTGTATCGCGATGTCTAAAAGCCGAGTTAGTTTCTCTTCAAAAGATCCTCTATATTTAGTATTAGATAAAACTCGATTTAATTCTAAAACAAAGATCTTTGTTTTAGAATTTGAAGCAAATTCTTGAACCAAACTTGTTTTTCCTACTCCGGGGTTTCCCACTATAATAAGATTATTTTTTATTTTTCTTGAAATAGAGAGTTTTAGAAATTCAAGTTCGCTTTCTCTTCCGATGAAAGCATGATTTTTCTGATTTTTTAAAAAATATCCTAATTCGTATAAGTCTTGAGGTACATCATCTGAAAATTGTTGATTAAATTTAAATATATCTTGCTTTATATATTTAATATCTGAATCACTCTGAATCAGGTAATCAAGAAAGCTTTCAAGATTTTGTGTGATTTTGAAGTCGTTGGTATACTGTTGAGCTTTTGCAATTGCAAACTCAAGTTTTTTCTTCGAATATTTAATAGGTGCCTCATTTTCTAGTTCTTCAAATACTTCTGTAAGAAGTATTTTACTTAAAGTACTATTAAGATCAATTTTAAAGCTCATAATGTTCAATCTCCCAGGTCGCAGTATCTAATAAAATTCGTTTATCAATTACTGAAGATTGTGTATAACCGGTTATATATTTAACTATTTCGATTAAGGCCATTTTTGCAGCAATACCATTATACGGATCCATAATAGTAGGAAAAAATCTTTCGTTGATTTCTTTTACCTTTACATTATCAGCCACAAATTCGGTTTGAGGAATTAATTCGTGTAATCGTTTAGTTTTGTTAGGGATTATTAAGGGCCCAATAAATACTTTGCTAAAGTTAAAAGGAGCAAAAGTTAGCCATGGAGTATTATTTTTATAAGCGATTTCATCTGTAATATATTCGATTTCTCCTCTTGGTGTATCTGCCGCTAAAACAATAAAATCTACATCTGAAAGAAAATCGCTTACTTCGTCTAGATTGTCTCGATTCACAAACGTGTCTAAAGTTTTTACAGAAGTTTTTGGAGCACTAATCTGAAGTTGTTCTTTTGCTACTTCAACTTTTTTTCTACCAACCGCATGTTCGTGGTAAAGAATCTGTCTTGATGTATTACTTAGTTCAATGATGTCTCCTTCTACCAATTTTAATCCGCCAATACCCATTAACGATAACCCATGAGCTATATAAGAACCTACTCCACCGACACCAATAAGGCCTACAGTGGTTCCGCTCAAGATCTTCTGAAATTTGACACCATCTGACTGAGATAAACCAGGAAGTGTGCCAAAGTTTTTAATTTGTCGATCATATTTTTCATACGCTAATTCGTTAATTTGTTCATCGATTTCTTCATAGTCTTTCAGAATATTATGGCTTTTCCACGACTCTAATAGTTCTTTGAGATCTTCTTCGTCAATCAAATATCCTGTGTTCTGCAGATGCGAGGGTAGATGTTTCACTTCAATTTCGTTTTGAATTAACGTTAATAGTTCTAAATAAAAATCTGCATTATTATCGTATTCAACTCCAGGAGTTCCAGAAATAGAAAAATAGAGATGATTTTTTTTTGTTAAGTGAACTTGAAGATTCGGGTTAGTAATTAATAAACTCATATATGTATAACCTCCGAGGTGTAATAATTTCAAAATTAAAAATAACCCATTCTGCCGTGTCACATAATGAACAGCAACGGAAAGACAGAATGGGTACTAATTACATATTAACGTTCTGCGGCCATAGCCATCGCAGCGATTTTAGTTTGAGCAGAAACCGCTACAGGAGCTGAAACGTTAACCTTAACGAGGTTAGAAGTTTTCATATTAACACCTCCAATTATGTATTGTCCATTTAAATTACATTTTTGTAACCATTTGGACAATTACCAGTTTAGGAAAAGATACTTCATTTGTCAATAAATAAAAAGCTAAATGTATTTATATGCATCGCATTAACTATCGCACAGAGATTTGAACTTTACAATGAATGCTATTTTAATAATTAATAAATATCAATTAGTCTTGCTTCTGAAGCCAAAATCATAGGTATTTATTATATTTTATCTTGTTTAAGTGGATGTAATATAGAGTCATGGACATACTCACGCTAAGTTAGTAAACTAGCGAGAACGAGAGGACGTGTCCGACATGAGTCAAAAAAAGTACAATCAAGAGTTCAAACAAACAGTGGTGGAGCTTTATCGCTCTGGCCCTTCGGTCAATCAACTATCTAGCGAATATGGTGTATCAGAAGTGACAATTTATAAATGGATTAAACTACATTCTCCGATTGAAGGGACAAATGAGTTAACGGCAGCTGAAGTCGCTGCGATCCAGAAGGAAAATCTACGCTTAAAACAAGAGGTAGAGATTCTAAAAAAGGCTATGACCATATTCGCGCAAAAATAGATGACCAAGAATTGATTGACCACATTGAAAAAGAAAGCGAGCATCAGCCTGTTCAACTGATGTGTCGTGTATTAAAGGTGCCTAAAAGTACGTATTATCAATCATTTCATAAGCAGCCAAATAGCTATCATGTCGCCAATGAAAAGCTTTTAGCGCGCATTCGTGAAATCCACGCAGATAGTGATGGACGGTACGGAGCGCCTAAGATTTTCGCCCTTTTAAAGCAAGAAGGCTACACCGGCAGTATTGATCGCATTCAGCGCATTATGAAACACGCTGGCATCCGTTCGAACATCGTAAAAAAGTATAAACCGGCATCATCTAGTGCGCCCGTTGAAGAACGTGAAAACGTGCTCAATCAGGACTTCAAAACCGAAGCAATCAACGAAAAATGGGTGGGTGATATTACGTATATCCATACCGTTCAAGATGGCTGGTGCTATTTGGCATCGGTACAAGATTTACACACAAAAAAGATTGTCGGCTATAAGTTCGGTCGCCGTATGACGGTGGACCTTGTTTTAGACGCGCTCGAAAACGCTGTGCAGGCCCAACAACCCGCACCAGGCTTGATTTTGCATACCGATTTAGGGACGCAATCTACAAGTGAAGATTTTCGTAAAAAGCTCGAACAACATGGCATCACGCCTTCATACAGTCGCAAGGGCTGCCCGTATGACAATGCGTGTATGGAATCGTTCCATGCGACGTTGAAAAAAGAAGAAGTGTACCGCACGCGCTATGCCAATTTTGAAGCAGCTCGCATGGCGCTGTTTCGCTACATTGAAGGATGGTACAATCGCAAGCGCATTCATGGCAGCATTGGTTATTTATCACCGGATACTTTTGAAAAACTGTGCCGTGCCGCAGCATAAATTGGGGTGATTGAAATCCCCACCCAACATTTTTGTGTGGCAACATCCGTATCTTTTTCGCTCTACATTCCAAGTAGGCGGTCAAAGGCTCTTTCCACTTTGACGGGCTACTTGGAATGTGGAACAATCCATTCGGGATGTTGCCCAAAGAAAAAACTTAGGCAGAAGGTGTCCAAAGACTTGACGTAGATCCAGGCTGACGTGAGCGTGGGTAAGTAGGATAATCTCTGCATCAACAAAGTATTTTTGGTGTCCGAGTACAACAAAGAGCACAAGCAGTGCAAAATTCATCCTTTTAAATTTAAAAGTAAGTATCCTTGGTTAAAGTGTAATGAATCTACTTTATTATGTGTTATTAATTTTCCAAATTAAAAAAACGCTTAAGTCTAACTTCTACATCGACTCAAGCGCCTTTCATTAATGATTTATTTAGACTTTAAATATCTTTTCAATTCATGATAAAAGTTTTCTCGGGTTCCAGCTAAGATAACTACAATCAATTCCCCGTTATCTCCCATTTCAATGCTGTAGGCAATTTCATAGACGGTCCCCTTATGCCTAAAATCATATCCTCTGATGCCAGCCAAATCCCCTGTTTTAAATTCACCAATTTCAGGGTTGCTTACAATCTTTTGAAGATTTACTTTATACAGCTCACTAAGTTGTTTATCTTTCTTTTTTAACTTCATAAAATATTTTTTGGCTGCTGGATGAAATACAATTGGTACATTATCATTCAATTCAAATCAGTCCTCATCGTCATCTCCGAATAAATCATCTATTGATGTAGGCTTAGTGCTTGTTGCTTCCTTGATCATTTGTGAAATAGCCGGACGAATCATATTTTTACGGCGTTGAAATTCTTTCAAAATGTCGTTCCCTGTGAAGCCCTCTTGAATAACATCTGCTAATATTTCTTCTGAGAAATCATCCGTATGTGTTCTTACTGGTTTGATATTAATAACTCCGTCATTCAGTTCCATAATAATCTCTTTTTCAATACCGATCGCATCAAAGAATTCTTTTGGAATGGCGATTTGTCTTTTGCTGGAGACGGCAACCTTTTTTGTTTTCGTTGCTACCATGGTTTATCTCTCCTTTTTTCACTTTACCATTTTAATTTGTGTAATTTATTTTCGCTCGGCTTTTTCATTTGTTTGTTTTTTGTTGGCGGATTGTTTTGTTTTTTAATTTACAAACAGTAAGAATTCTTACTTCTTACTTATACTAACTATATACCACTTTCCTAACTAACTCAATCTTAGCGTATTAAATTAAATAATTCTTTAATCATTTCCAAACCCTTTGTGATTTAAATGATTAGAAATTTGCTCATATAACAATATTAAATAAGTAAAAAATAATACATTTTAAAAAACCACAAAGGATTAATTTCATAAAAGAAAGAATAACCATTTTAGAAACAAAAAAACAAGAAATTAGGTGACAACAAATTGAGGATTAAAGAATTTACCATTAAAAATTTTAAAAATATTGGACGGAGTGAAGAATGTAAAATTCGCATACCTACAGTTGATAGTGAAGGTTCTTCAGACTTCTTAACAATTATTGGAGAGAACAATATAGGCAAATCATCCTTGTTAGAAGCTTTAAAACTCTTCTTACCTGAAAATGATACTCCTAATACGCCGACTTTAAATATGTTTCCATTTAAAAATCTGCCTAACAATGACTCTGAAGCCATTGAAATAACTATTGTATTTAATGATTTTAATCAGGCAGATTATAATCATCATTTTATAAGGCCCTACATATACAATAACGAATTAGTTCTAAGACGCAGATGGATTGACGTAACTACAAGTGATTCAAATATACCTTTTGAAGTCTATAGTCCTGAACTTACTATTACGGAATTGAATAATGATAGAACATGGAACCAAGCAATATTTGATAATAAATCTCAAGAATTACGTGATCTACACACAAGATTTGTTGCTGAAAAAGAACTTTCTTCACCAACAATCCCTGCAAAGCTTAAAAATGAATTTACACGTTATGTTTATATGAATAATTCCGATTTAATAACAGAGGGCGATGTCCAATGGATGGACAATCCAAATGGTTTGTCTTCTAATATTCGATCAATTATGCCGAAAGTTATTTATGTACCTGCCGTTAAATTAATTGATGAGGAAGCGGACTCGAATAAAAACAAATCTGCTGCTAATCAAATAACTTCAGCGTTATTCGAACATCACTTAAATCAAACGCAAGAAATTCAAGAGTTCAGAAACTCATTAGATTCTTTGAAAACAATATTCAATGAAGGCACTAGACACGCGGAAGTACTAAATTTAGAAGATAAGCTAAGTCGCAAATTAAAAAGATTAATGGATATCGAAGCTAACGTAGATTTTGAAGTACCAGAAGTAATGCAAAAATTACATTTAAACTCTAACATATATTTAAAGCATAACAATTTAGTTACTCATCCCAACCAACAAGGTAACGGGGTACAGAGAATGTTAATACTTTCATTATTGGAATTGATGGCAGAACAACTCACCAACAATGCCTTAGACGATACTAATGATGCTTCACACGAAGGCGATGAGGCTATTTGGAAGAGAAGCTTTTTATTTTTAATTGAAGAACCTGAAATATACTTACATCCTCACTTACAGAGAAAAATGAGAGATTCATTAATTCAAATTTCAAAGCATCCTTTGGCCCAAGTGATTTGTACCTCACACTCAGAAAATTTTATTGACTTGGCTGACCGACACCAAGGAATAGTTTTGATGCAAAAAAATATTGATCAAGGCACAACAATTAAGCAGGTGGAGAACAATATATTTAATGGTGAAACAGCTATAGAAAAGCGCAATAGAATGCGTATGCTATTAAATTTTAATACCTCAACATTAGAAACTTTTTTCGCTAAAAGAATAATTCTTGTGGAAGGTGATTGCGAAGTAGCAAGCATTTCAGCTATTAAAAATAAAATTCAAGAAAGGAAACCTGAAATTAAAGAACAACTCGAAAACATCTTAAGAGAAGTGTCTGTTATCCCTTGTAATGGAAAGTTAACTCAGAAAGCATATTATGAAGTTTTATCACATTTTGGAATCCAACCGCACCTTATCCATGATTTAGATTCTCAAAGTTCTAACGAAGGAAATAACCTTAGCATTTTAAATTTGATAGGGTCTGAATCTTTACGCCTTACGCATCAACCCAATTTTGAGGAAGATATCTTTAATGAAACATGGACTTCTGATAAACCATGGAAAGCCACCACACTGATTTATGAAAACTTCGATTTATATCAAGAAAAACTAATGAGATTTTTTAAATTTGTTATTGGTGAAGATAACTATATTTCCTTGAATTTAGACACTGAAATATCTATCACCAACTAATTAGATATTTAGAATCATTTAATTTAAATGATTCTAAATATCTTTTAATTAACTTGTGATAATATAAGGTTATCACAAGTTAAGGATTATTATTTGATGTATATGTTAATGACGTATTACTTTATAGTCACTAAAAATAGATATAATAATCATTGTATTTTTAATGAAATACATACGTATTACATTAAAAAGACCTTGATACTATTCATATGTTTCATTTTTTATGAAAATTGATTAGAAAAGAGGAAGAAGCATGGAGATCAAGAAAAAGCAGCAGGCGTTCGAAGTGGCATTGCGAGAATTGACCGGGGCGAATCCTAAATTAGCCGAGGCGCTGAAAAAGGACCATATCGATCTCGATACGTTAACTGACATCGAAGTGATTGAATTGTTCTGGGCAACGGAATTATTCCCAATCTACGCTGATAAGAGTCCGCACACGCGTCGTGCCTATAAGCAAGATCTCGAGTTCGTTCTCAGTTTTGTGATGACCAATACCGAAGGTCTAAAGCGCTTAACCGTTCTAGATATTCATCGTTATTTGTTTGACGTAAACGAGCAATATTCACCTCGCACGGCACAACGCAAGAACAATATGTTAAAGCGTCTCTTAACTTACCTTCATATCAATCAATATCATCAACACAACTTAGCTTTCCATGTAAAAAATCAAAAGCGACCAGAACCCCTTCGTCGAGAAGTTGATTTTGAAGAGATTGAACGCATTGCTGAATCATTTCGTTATACGGTTCAACGAGCACAAAAAAAGGAACTCATAGAGCTCCGAAATGAAACCATTGGCTATTTGTTGTTGACGACTGGGATGCGTGCTTCAGAGCTTCTCACTGTGAAATTTAGTGATGTTAAACGGAATCAACACACCTTCTACCTCGGTGTCAAGGGAAAACGTGATAAATGGCGTCGAATCCCACTCACCGAAAAAGCCAGTCACCTGATCAATCGATTGCAGACACTCATGATGATCGAAGAAGAGGATTCTCAATTCATCGCTTTCAGCACGAAGAAGACAGGAGATGCGATGACATATGAAGCACTCCGTCTGATGACTCATAAGGCTGTGGAGTTCGTAGCAGTAGAGAATAGTAATCCTCCCCACTGGTTCCGTCGTGCTTATATCACGAAACTTCTTAGCAATGGTAGTCCACTCATTGGGGTCATGCAATTAGTCGGTCACGAATCGATAGGTACGACGAATGGATATTTACAAACTATTAATCGATTATCGAATATATCGAATGCTGAATTACCGTTTGAATAACTCTATTTTTGATCTGCTTTATCCTCAATAATCATGAGCAGATAAGATGTCATAATGATTTATAGCTATTTTACCTTACTTTATAATTGTGTTTTCGTTTTATTTATAAAGGTTGTTAAATATAAAATCAAAGAAGATGGTTAGTAGATTGTACTTCTCACTCTATTTCTTTCATAAAATAGTAAAGTAAAAGATACCTTGTCCATTTTTTATGGAAAGGCATCCTTCACTATTAATTTTTGATTCAGATTAAATCTCTATTTTGTTATAGGCCCGTTTCGAAGAAATAAAAATTTAGAACAACATCATTATACCTGCAAATGTCGAAATTCTTAAATGCTAAGCCACTCAGGAACATCAGATGTAGAAGCACTTAAGGGCGAGTGGAGAGATTTCTAGCTTCAGCAGACGGTCAGACAGGTCTATCAACCGCGTTTCCAAAGAAACGATGTCTTTCAAAAAAAATTCAAGGACATCGTCGGGCAGACCGGGGCCCACGGCTTCATTTCAAGACAAATCATGATCACAGGCTACATGTATCGGACCCGAAAGCTTAAGAGTTACTTTTGGCTCGGCCACCGCGCGGTCTACAAAAGAAAGATAAAACTTCATCATCGACGCCTACGTCGTTCCAAGAAAAGTTTATGACAGCATCTTCAGTAGTTCTTTAATTAAACTTCGTAAGGCAGATCTGAAAATGTAGAAACCTCCGTGTTTTTATAAGCTGGTTCTGAAAATGTTGGAGCGGTTGTAAAAAAACTAAAAATTACGATAATCGATACAATGGATTTTAATGTATTCATTTAGTATATTAACTCCTAGATTAAATTATTTGGTGGTGTTTTAAGGATGCAGTTGGAGAAGCTAGGTTCCGAAATAAGTTCTTTAAGAAAAGAATTAGGGATCTCACAAAAACTATTGTGTGAAGATATTTGCACCCAGCCCACGATTAGTCTTATCGAACGAGGCGAAATGTTGCCCGGGTTGGATATCATCTACAAAATATCTTTGAAGCTTAAGAAACCTTTAAGCTATTTTCTTAATATTATGTTCGAAAATAATTACGAATATGTTCACGAGATGATTGTGTACATCGAGGAGCAATCTTTGTCTCAGCGATTTGATATTGTATATGAAATGGTAGCCAAAGAATTAGAACAGGTTTCGGAAAAGAATAACCCTTGGTTCTACCACTTTCTGCAATGGCAGCATACGCTCTGTCTTTTCTTTCTGAAAAAAAACAACAGTACAGCTACAACCATCAAGTTAAAAGCTTTGCTGGCTCGGGAGTACAATCTAATTCTAAGCAAAGATTTTCTTCGCGAGCGTATTCTGAACTCGCTTGCTTTTATTTATGCACTGGAAAAAAACTACGACCTATCCATTTATTACTATGAAAAAATTGATTTTACCGAAACATACTCTTCTTCGCCAAGACTGGATCCCAAAATTTACAGATTAAGAGTTCTGTATAATAAGGCGAAAACTCTCTATGACATGAAGCGCTATTCTGAAGCCATCCAAGTCATTGATGAAGGTATAGAAACTTCGCTCAAACTTGAAAACATGTCTCTGCTGGGTAATTTTTATTACTACAAAGGGCAATGTTGCGAGAAAACTGAAGAAAGTTTTGATGAAGCGAGTTTTTGTTACAAACAGGCTTTATTCTTCTTCTCTCTTTTAAAAAGAGAACTATATACAGACTTAGTAAAAAAACAAAAGGGCAGATTCTTAGTTTAAGTAGTTACTTTTTAATCGATATGGTAAGGCCGTCTTTTATAGGGATGAGGGCTGACTGCAGTTCAGAGCTATTATGAGTGTAAGTATTGTATTCTTTAATTATTTGAGTGCGCTGATCCGCATGCTCCCATCTGACCCGGCCTCCCCACATCGTATTATCCGCTATGATCATTCCGCCTTTTTTTACTTTAGGCAAGACTATTTTTAACGCTTCCATATAAAGCTCTTTATCCAAGTCAATAAAAACAATGTCGTATTCTTCCTCTGTATCTCGTGCAAAGGCCAGAGCATCGCCAACATGGAGTCTGACTTTATGCTGCAGATTTCCTTTCCTCAAGAACTCCTGCGCAGTCTTTGCATTTTCTTCTGATAAATCCGTATACGTTACCTTGCCTTCTTCAATCGACTCAGCAAACCAGAAAGTGCTGTACCCGATTGAAGATCCCAACTCTAAAATGTTTCGGGCTCCACTTATTTTTGTAAGAAGGCTTAAGAAGTTTCCTACTTCTGCGCTTGCTATCGGAGCATTGTGTGTAACAGCAAACTTTTCCATTTCTTTGATAATAGCGCTTCTGCTTTCTAGGTGAGAAAACAGGTATTTTCTTACGCCGGGTAGGCTTACGCTTTCAAGCATCAAATCCATATTATTCTACCTCCGTTGCAATTTTATATTGGGTTAAAACCTCACTGATATTATTCGGTTCGATTAAGTCCCCTCCAAGAGGATCAAATTGGAAAAACAGCATATCTGTCTCATGGCTCTCTGAATCCGAAATATAAATTAGGTACTGGCTGTCCCCTTCATGAAATACATCCATTAAAGTGAAATTCACCAATTCCTGCATTCCCATGTCTGCTTCAATTTTATTTAAAGCATCAAATCGGTTGTCTTCTAACATATTAATGACTCCTTTTTACTCCAACAGCTGCAGTTTTGATGTCGGCTTACTTCTTGATGTGTGACATCATTTGTGAAATGGTCAATCTGAACAATGTGGTTGAGAGATGCAATATTAGAATGGTTTATACCGGCCAGGAGTTTTATTAAATCAAAAGTCAGCATAGAAGCTAACAAGCTGGAATTAGCTAGAATACAGTCATTTTGCGCTCCGTATTTCCCGCTTAACAGTTGTATATATTTCTCTTTTGCTTCTTCAAACTGAAATATCTCCTGCTCTAAGCATTCGTAACAAGACGTAATGCCGGGAATGATTGTTTGAAACCGCGAAACATATTCGACCATATTAGAATACGACCAAATTGTGCCTGTTTTCATGCAGGCTGTATTGCACCACTGTAAAATTTTCAGGCTCGGTTGATCGGCAGCGCACAACAAGTAATCGCATTCATACTGCTCTAACATGCTTTCAATCTCACTGCTTGAATTCACTTTCTTATCAATTCCTATAAACTCAATTGAAGAATTAAACTCGGACAGTGCTCTTTGTGCAGCACTGACTTTTTTCATTCCTACATCTGCTTCCTTATAAAGAATTTGACGATTTAGATTCGAAATTTCAACTTCGTCATAATCGATTCCAATAATTTTTTTAACGCCGAATGATGCCAGATTATAGATGAGATTTGTTCCTGCGCCTCCTAACCCAATAATCATGACTGTAGAATCAACTATGTTCTGCAAATACTCGTATTTCTTATCTCCTTTTGCATCAAAGTTGGATAAAAAATTTAAATTTCTGCTCTGTCTTTCCTTATTTTCAATTTCCAGATCATTAGCAGCATCCTCCATTATGTATTCCACCTCAGAGAATTGCTGGATAATATTCATTAATTCCTCGGAAGAAATTTCATATCCTTCAGATTTTAAATTAGAATGGATGGATGCAAGATCGTTTGTGCCGTCGCAATAAAATAGAATGCTAGTAAACAAACCCTCTGTATCTTCAATTTCAATATTTGTATTTTCACAACTCCCAATTAAAATACCTTTATCGACGGGAACTGTCACAAGATGTTTTCTAATTCTTGGATATTTCAAGTTGTTTCCCCCTTAATAATTCCTGCACTTACTATTATCCATAAAAAGTATTATTTGTGTTTGAATATTAGTATCTTTATATTTATTTCCATAATGTTTGTTGTAAGTGGTTATTTTACAGAATATACTCATTTCATAACGTTAGAGGGAGGTCAAAACCATGAAAACTGTTGTCATTAAGAAGAACTCAGTTCGTGCTAAAGTCGTTCTCGGATACAACTAATACTTAACATTCTTAAGTCTTTTACTTATCTATTACATAAGGAGGCCGAAAACTATGAAGACTGTCGTCATTAAGAAGAACTCAGTTCGCGCTAAGGTTGTACTCGGATACAACTAATACTTAACATTCTTAAGTCATTCACTATCAACTGCATAAGGAGGCTGAAAACTATGAAAACTGTTGTCATCAAAAAGAACTCAGTTCGCGCTAAGGTTGTTCTTGGCTATAACTAAAAAAAAAGAAGAGCTTCTAGCTCTTCTTTTACTATATAAGGAGGCATACATACGATGAACAAAATCAATATCTCAGTAACATTTCAAAAAAACTCATTAGGATTTGAGAACCTTAAACCGTTGCTGGACTATTTATATCCTTATTATCTGGAAATGCGGTCAGAAATTGAATTGGCATTAGACTGGGAACATTCCCGTTATTTCTTCCCTGTTGACCGCGACGTCCAATCGCCGAAGCAGAGCATTACTTCCTCTGTAGGTTTTTCAGAGCGGATTCGATTCTATCAATTCAGCAAAGTGCAATATCCCGTATTTTTTTTATGCGATGTATTAGCGACGGTAGCAGAGAATCAGAATGATGACCGCCGGTTGGAAGTTTCTTTTTATAACCTGAAAGACACGAACGAAGCAGAAAGAATGTTTCTTAAAACATTAACTGAGCGGATACAAATTCAAAAGCCTAAAAATCTCGTTTTAAATTTTGAAAACAACGCAGATTATTTTTCTGCAACGAATGGCAAACGGGAATACCTTACGCAAGATCTTCACTGGGACTCAGCACTTATAAAAGAGAAGTTTCAGTTTTACATCAGCCTTGGAATGCATGAGGATGCCATTCGCTTGGGCAACCTTTATCTTCAGAGACATCCGGAAAATTATGAAATGCACATGTTTACCGGGCTTGCCTATGTATTATTTGATATGCCTGAGAAAGGAGAAGACAAATATCTTCATGTTCTCGAACATTCAAACGACCCGAAATTGATAGCAGATATTTATTACTGTCTTGCCATGTTGTACATGCGACACAACGACAAAAACAATCTGGATTTTGAAAAATCGCAACAGTACCTTGAACTCGGTAGAAAAACCATTCAGCATAACAAAGAAGCACTGGGATTGGACTATACATACCTTTTCGTCTTTAACAGAAATGGAAGAGCTTTGGCAGAATTTAAAAAAGGAAACTTTGAACTGGCTCATCAATATTGTGAAGATGGTCATCGGACCTTGTTTAAAGCATACGGGTCAGAACCTCATATACTGCACAGATCTGTGCTAATTTACAATTGCACATTGACAAGCAAGGCGCTCCGAAACGATTTGCAGACGAAATTGTATTATGATTTGCTGTTGACTATCGATCCCTATTATCCTGATTACTGGTATGACAAGTTTAAATTTGAAAGTCGGATTGGGGATCTTGAAAATGCCGAGTTCAGTATAAACCGGGCTCTCGAGCTGAATCCTTACAACTCTTCCTATTATATTGAAAAAGCCGAGTTCTTAACTCAATATGCTTATCCCCAGTCGGCAATTGAGGATAGTTATTCTAAGGCGCTTAAAATTAATCCCATGCATGAAGAAGCTTTGGTAAATTATTCAGCCTTTCTGCTGGAACACAACAAAAATGAGGCAGTAATTGAACTGTTAAGCAGCAGAAAAGCATTTCTCTCTGCTGATGCGAAAAGCAACTTAGCCCTGGCTTATTTAAACGTAGAGGATACAGACCGGGCGATTGCTTTATATGAAAGCTTATTAGCAGATGCACCAAAAGCTGACTGGCTGGCTAACCTCTCTGTTTGCTACTACTCTCAGCAACGTCATGGTGCAGCATTAAAGTCTATAAACGACGCTATGGAACATGATCCTGACAATCCGAGCTATATTTACAATAAAGCTTTTTTGCTGAAGGAATTGTATTCTATTGAAGAAGCCTCACGCTACATTCAGAAAGTAAAAGAAACGTATAAAGAAGAAAATTTTATTGAAGAGCTATCACAGCTTTTAGAGGAACCTGCTAATGTCTAAAATCTTAAATCAATTAAAAATTAATTCTGATTTTGTCAATCTGTTAAAAAACAACAGTGATTTCAACAAATTGTTCTGGGCCCGAACCTTATCACTGATTGGTACTCAGATGCAACGGTTCGGGCTGCCGTGGCTCGTCTATGAAATTTCTGGATCTGCAGCATTGATGGCTGTAAACTTTACTGTTTCTCTACTTCCAGGCCTGTTGTTCGGATTTACTGGAGGAGTAATAGCCGATCGCTATGACCGGAAGAAAATCATGTTCTGGGGAGATTTAATTGCAGCGGTCATTACCTTTTTGTATTTTATGACCTATCTGTTCTCCATTTCTGTAGGCGCATCCGGATTGTTTATTCTAACATTTATTCTTTCTAGTCTGGCCGCCTTGTATACTCCTTCCTTTGATGCTGCACTGCCTAACATTGTAGAAAAGAAAGACATTGTTAACGCCAACAGTTTATTTAATGTGGCAAGATCTTTTATTAGTTTGGGCGGGCCGATGGTTGCCGGTATTTTAATCGGTTTCATGGGACCATGGACTAATATCATGATAAATGCTGTCTCTTTTCTGATTTCCTCTCTGTTGATTTTGGCGATCAAACAGCAATTGAATGCTATTCAGATAAATGAGAAGAGCAGTATGCGGTCTGACTTTAACAACAGTTTGAGCTATATCAAAAACCAAACGTGGCTTTATTATGGTCTATTTATTACATTCGGCCTCTTTTTGGCCACAGGTAGCGTAGGCAGCCTGATTCAGTATTATCTTTTAGAAGTATTGAATGTAAAAGGGTTTATGTTCGGATTCTCCTTCACACTCTTTGAATTTATTCCAATGCTTCTAATGGGCATATATGCTCCGGTGTTAGCAAAGAAATATGAATACGAGACCTTGATCTTTTGGGGGACATTGATATTTGCTTTGAGTATTGTAGCGATGGGAGCGACTACTGTCTATGCAGCGGTTATACTTTCAGGTATGATTCTTAACGCTTCTGCAGTGCTAGTTCTAATCAGCTGGAATACGATGATTCAAGTTAGAGTGCCTAACCATATGCTCGGTAAAATATCAGGAGTGGCAATTACTATTCAATCGGTATCTTTGCCGATCGGCGGGGCTATTTCATCCCTGCTGGTGATTTACATCTCTGCTCAATGGACACTGATAACATTTGGCCTTCTAGCAGCATTAATTTCCTTGTCGACGCTTAGCACGCCTTTCCTGAAACCAGCAAAAAATGAAGAGAACATTAAAGCGGGCTAAGAGTAAGTGTAAGAATAACGCCATTAACAAATCTCAGCAAGCAGTTATATGCCATTTTTAGGTGTATTTACTGCTTGTTTTTATTTTTTGTGAAATCAGAATAGATATGAAAAAGCATATAAACATTTAATAGTATATTGACGAATCAGGTCGCAAAATAGGAGTGATTCGTCTTTTTTGTAGATTTTGATTTCTTGAGACGTTCTACCTCCATAGAATTCAAGAAATACTATGTGGACTTTCCTTTCAGTCCAACAGGTTGGCCAACTTCTTCATGTTTGTGGTGGCTACAACCAGATTGGTGTGCTGGTTCTTCATGATTTCTTTGTAAAAGGTGAAACTAAGACCCGCGGAGATTCTTCGCGTCGGTTCATTCGGCTAGATGAAAACTTCTCGAGGAGGGCAGAAACAGTACACAACAGTACACAATAGAGAAATCGATTAGGTGTTCGAACTTTCGACTTTCGGAAAAGGTGACCCTACGGGAGCAGCTGGTCTAACGTGATTTTTGGCGTGATACATCCGGGTTTCTCCTTTTGGATAACGAACAAACGTGGTATTTAACTTCTCGTTTCCCCGGTTTGGACCGATTCGGAGTATATACAGGGCTTTTTTTTGAGGCCATCCAAGGACGGCTTCTTGTGTTGCTCGCACAACGGCACATCGATTCCTGCTGGAAAGAAACTCAACGGGACTCAAATTGCGATGCGTTTCCGGGGTTGCCTCCGGAAAACAAGGGCGCCAGAAAGGTGAACAATATTATTCAAATTAGTAGCCCAGATGATTCTGTTCTCAATTTTAAGAATAGACGTTTTCTAGATCCCTGTTTTATTTTCTGTCAGTCAATATGTCTTCCTAAAACATATTTAATGTCTTTTGGATATCTAAATACTTCCCCTTTCATTTAGAAAATCATTATTGAATTTTCTCCATACAAATAAATAAAATAACCACGTGAATATATCTGTCTAACTAATTTCACATCGTGATTAACTTATTCTTTAGAAAGTATGCGCCGGCGCATACTTTTACGGTAATTGAAATAAATATTATTTAGAAAGATATTTAATTACAAAAGTATGCACTTTTACAAATGTGCTATATTTAGTGAAGAAGAGGTGATTAATATGGAGAACCATTCATCCTCCAACAGCCGCTCGCAACAACTCATTATTTCGCAAGCGGTTAATACAATTAAGCAGCATGGTATGGAGGAGATCCTCCATAGTGTATCCATTTTTGATATTCATGAATTTGTCTCAACGCTCTATCAGGAGCACTATGCGCTTGAAAATATCGAAAGCGCCTATAAGAAAATTCGTTATTACTCTTTTATGAAACTAAAACGTCGCTGGGTAAAAACAGCTGTGCGAAATTATCAAGAGAATCGTGGTTATAACAAAGAACTGCGAGCCAAACACGATATGATCTCAGCTTATGTAAAAGTTGCAGGTTTTGAAGGACTTTACAAAGAGTTTCACGTGAAAACAATTGAAGACTATATGAATCTCTGTATCACCGAGATTGAAGAGTGGGCAGAAGATCCAAATCAACTAATCCATACGTATCCGTACTGGTCTCAAAAAACTGTCAATCAAAAAACTACGACGTTAAAAACAGATGTGCTCATGATATTAGGGGAAGTTGCAAAGGAAATTGATTCAACCAAGCGTGTAGCACATCATTCACCAACACTTGCTGTTGATATTCCATTTTTCGGGATGTCTGATCGCATCAAAAATAAAACAGAGCAACTTGATGAGAAGCTCAATGATGCGTCACAACTTAATCTCGAGCTTTTGAACTACGACTCGGTCGTCCCGAAATATAAAGATGGCGTTCCACAGAATCTTTCTGTTTTGGTTAGTAAAGAGTTTATTCAAGAGTTAAATGGTAAAGTACCTGATCTAGATGCGAAAGATTTCGAGGCCTTTACCGAGATCTTGTCATACCGGGATATCTCGTTCCAAACGAGTCGCAAGATCATCTTTCCACTCGTTCAATTAGTTGAGAAACTCTATGCCAACAAGAGTGGAAAGAGCTATGACTTAACAACAAAACGCCTTATGAAACTGGGTTATTATCGAGTAGCTGGGCACAATGAAGAAGGCGATTTCTTTATCCGGGGCCTCTTTTCTTCCGTTACCATCAAGAACGCCACAACCCTTGCGGATAGTCAGGTCATCGTCACAGTAGCTGAAGAAGTGTATGATGATCTACTCAAGCAGCAAATCGTCAGTATCTACGGTGAACAGATTGAACAGTTGAAAGGGAGCTTTGCGTATCATTTGGCGTTCGTCCTTCAAAAAGAACGCATTGCGTCGCTTCAGACAGGGGAACAAAGTCCGGTTCGTCGGCATTGGCGTCAATTTACTTATTCGATTCGCTTCAATAAATCACGAAAGTCAGAGAACTTGCGGGAACTTGAAGCAAATCTTGATCGTATCAAGGAACATGAATTTATTTTGAAAGATTGGCATCGTTCGGGCGACTACTACTTCTTCACGTTTTACCCGCTCGAATCATGGGAGCTATTAAACCATCCTGATACATTGCTGCTTTAATAGAAACAAAACATAGAAGAAGCCTACTATATCGAAGGCTTCTTCTTTTTTTATGTTTGCTCTTTAGTCTATGTTTCACATGGAACGCTTTTTAGGTGGATTGATGAATTAATATAGGTGAACGCCAGCGTGTAACTATCAGCGCCATCCTTTCAAACTAGAATTAAGTGATGTGATCATATCATTTTTGTTACCCAGATGAATGAACTCTTCGTACTGAAATGACACTTATGAGTACTTTAGAAAGAACATTTTTACAAAATCGTTCGCTTTAGGGTGAAATGATTCGTAAAAGTGCGTACTGAAACGACATTATAATTGAATTTGGTCGCAAATTGCGTACTAAAATGACACGCCTCTTAATTTGGTCGCAGATCATCGTACTGAAACGACATTTAATTGGTTTTTGTCGCAATTTGTCGTACTGAAACGACACTTTTCAACTTTTTGATGAAAAACCAAAAAAATTTTAAGTGTCTGTCTCTTAAAAATGGTCGCAAATTATCGTACTGAAACCGCATTTTCGATTGTTTTGGTCGTGAATCGTCGTACTGAAACGACACTTTTATTAAAATGGTCGCAAACCGTCGTACTGAAACGACATTTTAACTACTTTTCGTATGAAATTTCTACTCTGAATCACTCTCAAATGGCTTTCTTAAGCAATTACTCCTAATTTGGTCGCAAACCATCGTACTGAAATGACACATTTTTATAGCTCTAAAATGGCTTAACATCAACGTTTCATCAAATTTGGTCGCGATAGATCGTACCAAACCCACACTTTGACACTATCTCGAAAGAACAAGATACTAAAACTAGCATATTTTAGGATAGAGGAGGTGTAGGGTACGTGGCTTACAAAAACCGTCACATTTTAGTTGCAAACAAACTACTCGTCGCGATGAGTGGCTTAACTCGTTGGACGAAACGAGCTGATCACTATCGCTATGAACAGCATCACTATAACATCCCTACATGCTTCACTTCTTTTAAGTGGACAAAGTCACGGATTCGCCATGTCCTTACACTTCTTTCTTATGCAGATGACCAAGGTAAGATTGAGTTTATGGAAGATACCGAGCTTGCTTCTTCCGCTCATACGTCTGTCCGTTCTTTACATAATAATTTAAAAACATTTGAGAGCCATGGCTTGTTACGGCTTGTCCGGCATTTCCCTGGAGTGCTCTCGATTGAACTAACCGATTATCTTGAGAATTATCGTGATCTTTATGTTGACGGAGCCTCTGTCGTTTCGAAGACCGGGTACACGTCTATTTGGCATGATCTTCTTTCCGAACTACTCATGCTTGATAACGTGAACGCTTTGCGCCTTGCGTTACGTACACTCGTACAAGTTGAAAAAGATATCCATGTTCAATCACATGACCAAGCCATCCTTACCTATGACGAGATCAAAGGCTTCTTGCCTAAATACTGTGGCCACAAACTTGCCATTCAAAAGATGATGGCTCGTTTGAAATTCCTTCAAGTGTCCCTTATAGAAGATAGCCGTCATTTCTTAAATGTGGTAAAGCAAAATCTCACGCTTAAAAAACGCGTTCAAGATATTTCGCGTCCAGTCCTCGTTAAATTGACATTAGACAAATCTCAAGACAGTAAAGTGATCCGAGAAGAAGAGCGTTCAGATGCTCAAATTGCTTGGTTCGAGTTGCGTAAGCGCGTTGGTGAGTTCTTCGATTTCGATGCACTAAAAGTAAGCCGTGAATCTCTCTACTCTATGAGTGATACGTTCGGTGCATCAGCGTTCCGTGAAGTCTTGGCTGACTTGAAACAAGCGTTTCTTCACCATCGTGAAGACTTAATTCATTCAAGTGAGCATCAACTCTTCTTCAAGGAGCCGATTCTTTACCTTCATCAACAACTAAAACATAAAGTTGAAAAATTGACGATCGCATGATGGTCTTTTTGGCATGCCTCATTTTGAAAAATTGTATGAAAGCATCCCGAATCTATATCCATTGTTGATTCATTCCATCAAAAGGCATCGTAAATGACCTGTGTTTCATAAGGTCATTTTTATTTTTTACATCTTCGGAAAAAAATCAAATACAATCGTTTTTATTTCAAATATATAGCGAATAAAATTGGCTGTTGGATATGATTTATCAAAAAGGAAATGAAAAAAAAATAGCCCCTTTGAATAAAAGAAACTATATCTGACATATTTACAATCTTCTTAATCTCTCGAAAACGTTGGTGTCAAAAGGATTTTCGGACTGTCATTTTTCCTAATTCTTTTAATCTATCTTTAATTCTTATTCATTCTATTTAATCTTTTTTATTTATAAGAATATGGTTTTGTATTCTTCTCTTAATCGATTAGATCTGAGCGCTTGATTACATATACATTCTCTAACGACTTAAATCATAGTAATCGTTCAAAAAACCGTTCATACAATATCATGAAGATGTCACATCCATGATGACTTAATCCTATATACCCCTCATACAATAAAGTATATATCATCTTTTAGGAGGTCTTTCCTATGAAACGAAGTATTCGCTATGATGTTGATTATGTATTCGCTGGTTTTGACAATACTGAAAAGTATGGACATTGGACATATCGTGATGAAATTACAGATTTAGAACTTAAAAATGCTGGAGAAAACATTGAGAATCTCGTATTTACGGGTCAAATGTTAGATGAAATTTTTGCAACTGAAATTTTCTATCAGTACGTGACAAAACTACTCGGTGCCCCTTGTGTCACCACTAATGCGATATTCGAACATTTACATAACGAAGATGACGGTGTCTATACACTAGGATCACTCTCTGTTTCGCTGATGGAACCAACCTATCAATTTGACATGTAATGTATACATCGTTAGAGCTACACGATGGTCTTAGCTTTTATTTGATGTCATCTTATCTATCGATGTTTCCATGTTCGATGTTTTTAACTTTAAATATGTATGGCCAGAAACTGTATGCTCCTTTAGTATCCATATATCCTGATAAGGGCTTAGCTCAAGTTGCTATGTTTTATTCATTCATTAATTTCAAATTCGAAGACTATAACCCAAGGTTGTAGTCTTTTTTCTATTTCAAATAGTAAAACACTCTTGAGATGAGAGTCGAAAGTATACATTTCGACGTCGAAATGTATACAAATCAGATGGTAAATTTAAGAGTATAAAACACGTATACAAACTATTTTTTAATTTGTATACAAATTATTTATTTAAATATGTCAGTTGTTCATTATTTTTAGTTGTTCCATAAAACAGACTGTGGCATCATAAGAACTAGAAAGGGGAGAGGACATGAACATATTAACGTTTTACATTTCGAAAGGTGGATCGGGTAAAACCACCTGTTCCTTGAACATGGCCTATGCATTAGGAGAGTTAGGGGAACGTGTTCTTCTCATTGATTTAGATCCCCAGGGTTCTCTTAGCAAACTAATGTTAAAAGAATCCGATACGATTAAATACATGACTATGTTTGATGTACATACACGAAATTTAGATATCAAAGATATTCTATTTGATGACGAAACGTATCATGTCAGTCTTCTTCCTTCAAATGAACGAAATGCAAGGTTAATCAACTTACTCTCTGAGCAAGATAAGCTTTTCCTATTAAAAGACATGATTGCACCGCTCGAAGATGAATTTGATTGGGTCATCTTAGATTCAGTTCCTTCGATCAACGAACTCTCAAAAGTTGTCTTGTCGACTGCCAATACGACCATTATTCCATTTATGCCGAAAAAGCTTGTCTTTGATCAGCTAGGAAGTACCATTCGCACCGTACAAAAGGTGAAAAAGTTCTATAATCCTAATTTAGAGATTGCCGGGGTCTTGCCTGTGGCGATGGACCATACGTTAAAAGCCGATAAAGAATACTTCGAAGCAATGGAACAAATTGCGTTGACTGAATCGTTGCCTATTTTACCTGTCATCAAACGATCGACATTTATTGAAAAAGCAGCGGATAGCGGAAAAAGTGTCATTCAATACCGCTCCAAAGAATCAAAGCAGTTATCTGAACCGTTTCGAGAGTTGGCACACATGATCCGAACAGCCAGAGGTGATTCTGTATGAAGGCCAGAAATCGTAACATTCATAAAATCAAACCGAGTGAGCAACACCCTTATCAGAGCGGTTTAACGAATATCAGTTCACTGGTTCAAAAGCTGCCGATTTCAAAGGAAGTTGAAGACCTCGTTCATGAAATCAATGAACTCGCCAAAGTACAAACCATTTCCGTATTTGAAATTGGCAAACGTCTAGTGATCGCCCGTTCTGAGATGCATGATAAAAAAGAGTGGGGGACGTTTTTAGAAGCGGTCTCCATGTCCGCCTCACTTGCCTCACGATATATAAAAGCCTATGAGACGCTGCATCCGCTCGAGGCATCGCTAACAAGTCTACCAGCATCCAAAATTTTTGAACTCATGTATCTCGATAATGTCGATGAGGTCGTCGAGCATGGCCTATATATTAATGGTGAAAGAAGACAAGTAGAAGAACTCACAGTCAAACAGATCCGTGATCTTCGAAAAGGGAACACTCATACACCCCTTAAAGTGAAACCTTTTCAGCAAGAGAAAAAGTCATCTTCGATCTTGTCCGCGCGTATTCCAAGCGATCTTTCGGAACAATTTCAACAGTATGCCCATGCACATAATCGTAGTGTCAGTGAGTTACTAGCTGAAATGATTGAACGAACTGTATCAGACAATATAATTGAAGCCACAGATGAACAAGGAGAACAGTCATGAAGAAAATCGCATTGTACAATCGTAAAGGTGGAGTTGGAAAATCAACGACAACCATCAATTTAGCTCATGCCTACGCACGGGATGGCTTACGTGTACTCGTGATTGATGCCGATGATCAGGCGTCTTCAACGAATGGATTAGGTCTGACGAACGACTATGAAGGGAAAGTGCTATTGGATTGTCTACTCGAAGAGAACGATCCATTTTATACACCGATTGAACAAGTCATCGTCACTTGTGAATATGAGACTGGAACGATTTACTTAGTTCCGACAAGACGGTCTGCTTCACCGAGTGATTTAACGAGTCAAATTGGTTATGAGTACCGACTCAGTGAAGAGTTGGCCAAACTAGATGAACTATTTGATATTTGTTTAATTGATTGTCCTGGTTCGACGTCAGCGTTGAATCCTTATGCGCGCTGCGCTCTTGTCGCACAAAATCGAATTATCATGCCTGTACAAATGCAAAAGTTTTCGATGGATGCGGTATACTCAGCTCCTGAAGAGTTAGAAGAAATGAAACGATTCCGAGAAGATATTCATATCGCAGCGTTTATCCCGACAATGGTCAGTGCACGTTCTAAAGGGGATACGACGACGGTAGAAGAACTTGAGGAACTCGGGAAAGAGGTCGGGATTCCTGTCCTTACAACAATCCCGTATGCAGTTAAGGTGCAAACCCTACAACGGGAATCTAGACCTGTGATCGATCATAAAAGTCCTGCAACGGATGCTTATTTACAACTTGCCCAGGAGGTACTTTCTTTATGAGTCGCCCTCGTAAAAAACATACACCAAAAATTTCGACATTCAGTGCCAGTTTACCGGTGAAACAAGGAACACAATCTAGCGAAGACCGTACCGATCAAGTGGAAGCGGTCAAAGAATTTTCTGCAATGACGACTATCACGAATCCGTATCAGTCCTTACCAGCAACCGGACTTTCTCGTATTATCACAAAAAAACTGCCCGAGGATATGGACGGAATTGTTCAGTATTACAACCACATAGATGCGATTCAAGCGACTAGTTTTGTCGAAAAATGTCGTATACTTGCACACGCAAATAGTCTGTTCCGTGACCCTGAGACGAAGAAAGAGTTCAAACAAGAAGAAGGCAATTGGAAAGACTTCTTAGCCAAAATTGGCATGTCACATTCTCAAGTGAATCGATTTGTCTCATTTTGGAATACATTTGGTCCGAACATCTTGGAGAAGACGCTCGAGCAGGATTTTAGCGCGACGAAACTTGCTGAGTTATTGTCGTGGCCAGAAGATCCAAAACTCGCGCTACTCGAGAATAAGAAGTACTACACAGCTTCAGGAGACAAGACGGTGTACGAGATGACACGTGAAGAACTCCGTGAAGTGAAACGGATGTTGATTGAGCGTCAGGAACAACGTGTGCTCGAAGTCGAAACTAAATCTGTGAAACCAATGCGTGTACAGATTCGTTTTGCTGATTTGACAGATCCTTTATACGTCGGATTAACTCAAGCCGCGCAAAAAGAACACGTGTCAGAAGATGAGATTATCCGGCGGGCTCTCAGTGCCTATTTAAATACGAATTAAATTCAGAGATGTGAAATACATTATGGCCCACGAAGAGTCCTAACATACCGGATCAGAGTGGGTCATTTTCATTAGGAGGGACATACATGACTTACTCCAATCAATATAAAGACGTTGAGAGTATTATCGATACCTTGCTCGTTCTTGATACGTTTTGCGCCTCAAGAGACATCGAAGTCGAGTTTGTCGTGGTTGGCGCTTCAGGGATTCTTCTCTTCATTGAAATGATGAATAAAGAGGCCGAGTATCGTCCGACGCGAGATATTGATATTCGTGTGACGGAGGGTGTTGTGACACCTGAATTGAAAGAAGCACTTCATGAATACGAAATTGAAATTGTCGAAGGGGTGATTCAGTTCCCACCTCGTGAAGACTTTAGAGAAAATGAATTCCGTCATAAGATTGAAGGTCTGTTCGAGGCGATTGATGTGTATATCCCTGACATTGAACTCTTAGCATGTACCAAGATCTTTTCTTCTCGTCAAAAGGATTTAGAGGACCTCGAAAAGACGAACCTATTGGAACTTTGCGATAAAGACAAACTTCTCGAACTTGTAGAAGAATACAAGGGTAACATGACGTGGGACGATCCATTTTGTAACGTACACGACTTGAGTCGAATTTTTCAGGAAAAGGGTATATAATTAATCAAAAGAACAGTAGAGGAGGGTGACCGATGACAAACAAGTTAAATGTACTGCTACAAAGCGAGCTAGCGGATGAACTGAATCGCATGCAGACAGGCGGGACAAGCTATCGCTTAGAGACCGCTCAATTGGCCCTTGAATTAAGTCGTCATGTATCGGTCCCTGAATCGCTACGTCATCGAGAAGTGGCACGTCAGTACGTGAGAGCTGTCTCAATGGATTTACAGGAAGATCGCGCGGAAGATGTGGCTAAAATGCTTAGTATGGCAGCGCGACGTGCCTACAGTAGTCCCGAAAGTTCGTTCTCGTTAGATATGAAAGTGAAATTAGAAGAAAAACGTAACCGATATAAATCTTACGGATTGCGAGCGAAATCCTAATTTCACGCGTTCACTTTAATCAATAGTTGTTTAGAGTGAGCTTGTATAAAAAGAAAAGGTACCTACCTCATTTCGATGAAAATGAAGTAGGTACCTTTTCGGCTTGTAAGTAGCTCTTTATGACATTAGTGTTTGGTTTAGACAGCCTACTAGGTCGATTAGCATTTAGCTATTGAGGTTCAATGTTTGAGCCTACATGCTTTGAAAAACAAAAAGACTTAGGAACCGATAAATAAATTAAGCATGATAATAGCAATGTAATTTATAGTTATGTTGTGATATTGATGACGAAATTAACCAATAGAATTAAAAATGCCGATATCGTTTTGCCTTCTTTATTGTTTTAGAAAATGATTTCACTGAATTTGGTGAAGGACTATCTTGATTATTCTCTTGTATAAGTAAAGTCAGATGTATCTCATCAAGAATTTTGCATAATTCATGTCTTAATTCACGTTTTGAATATACAGAAATATTACGGATACTGCGATAGATTAAAATACTAATAAGTATTAAAACAAATAACAGAATGAAGAAAGTAAACCAAACATTCTTATTTTCTAATGAAGAAAAAGTGAACCAAGAAACAAACAAAGTGAGTATGAATGAGTACAGTTGAAGGTCAACTGATAAAAAAGAATATTTTTTTACGGTATCTTCTTTTATTAAAGTAGTAAGTACTTGCAATTCATTAGAACGACGAATACTATATTCGGTCTTAAGAAATTCAAGATACATCTTATAAGATTGGTTTTGTCTTTCTTGAACATGGCGAACCATTAAAACATCCAGCCCTCGATCAAATTTTCTAATGTAAGAAATGTTTATAAGTAGGAGTACAAAAATAGCTAAAGTAGCAAGAATTCTTATTATCCCGGTAAAAATAAACTCAATGATGAATGGACAAATACTTAGTAAAACAAAAGCACCTATAGATATGAAATAGGTTTTATAAACTTTGCTGTTCTTAAAATGAGAGAATGACGCTTCTTTTTGTTTTGAAAAATCTTTTGCGAATCTAAGGTAATGTTCAATTAATGAATTGATCTTCATAGCAATAACTACTCCTTCAAATGATTTCTATCTATTAATTGTAGTCGAATCAATGCTTATTTTATCTAATTTAGTTACAAACCCAAAGCGTTTACGAATAATTAAATGATGTAAAACGAGAAATTAGTAATAAACATCTCCTCGAACATCCAAAAATATTACTTGATAGTAAACCAAAGTCCCCGATTGATCATGATCGGGGACTTCTATTTAGCTGGCTGCGTTAGATTTTTCGCTGAGCAATTGATTATAGAGTTGGTTTACGTGAATCAGTTGTTGGATTGATTTGATTTTCTCATCTTCGATAATACATGCAGTAGGTGTTGCCTGTACAAAATAGATCGAAGGTAAATTTGATGACCGAATGTAGGCTACATTGTGCGGTAATCGCTCACGTACAGATGTATCATTTCCAACCTCATCATTGTTTACAATTAGGATGTTCAAATCATAGTGAGTAGAGATTTTAGGCAAGTCTTCAAGAATATTCTTACATGTAGGGCATAGAGTGTTAATGAAAAGGATTAGCGTATTTTTCTTTGAAAAGAGTTCTTTTGAAACGATACGTTTACGATTCACATCAAACACTCGGAAAGGTGGAGCTTCTTCACCAACTGAAACTCCTTTAAGGCGCAAACCATTGATTGTTTGAATTTGATTTAAGAAGTTGCGATTATATTTCAACATGTAATAAAGAACTGCAGTTACCCCTAATAAAAGTACAAGTGTGATAGATAATAGAATCTCAGTCATTTTCGTGTCTCCCTTAATTATGATTTAGCTTTGATAAGTAGCTTATTAAGCAATAGTCGTTGTGCTTGTAACTCTGTAACCATGTCGCTGATCAGTACCGTAATTATGGCGATGATTCCACTGAAAGCCAGGTATGGAATCGTTGGGATATTAAATTCGCTAAAGGCAATCAAAAGTGCAGTGAAAATGAGAATTGCATTGCGGTAAATATGGTTGATGCTTAAACGGTCTTTTTCTAAGACGCCTCCACACCCACAAGAAATTTCGGTATTTCCAACATAAAGATTAATACCGATCCCGATCATAAATATCGACATGAGTATCGTAAACATTAGGCCGTCCACGACGTTAAAGTTTAAAGAAACCAATCTAAACGAAAGGTAAAACTCAAGTAACGTTGCAATGATCGCGAATGGCTTGATGATTTTTTTGTGTAACAATCGGTACGCTTCAATTTTTACGAAAGTTTTTTTCAAATCTTTCACTTTATCCCATGCAGATAGGAAAAGCACTATCCCTAATATAAAAGAGATTACTATGATTGATATGTCAGGCATTTTTAACCACTCCGTTCTCATTGTTCAAATAACTTAATTGGTTGTTATACATTCTTGCATATGTACCGTTCAATTTTTTCAATTCTTCATGTGTTCCTTCTTCAATGATTCGCCCCCCTTCAAGAATAATGATACGATCAGCCATCATTGCGACATTCACGCGATGAGTGATAAATAGGACGGCAGGATCAATCACTTCGTTTAAAATTCTTTTCATGATTTGATATTCACTATCCGGATCGAGAGAGGCAGTCGGTTCATCTAACACAAGTAAATCACTCGGCTTATACAAAGCTCGAGCAATGGCAGTCCGTTGCCATTGGCCACCTGATAGTTCGTTCCCTTCTTGAAATAACAAACCTAAATCACTTTTGTAATGCTTAGAAAAAGAAGTATAGATGTGGTCCATGCTGACTAATTCAGATACTCGATCTAAACGGGTATTATCTTCGTGCTGCTCCTGATAACTCCCCAGGTTGAAAGCAAGAGAAAGATCATATTTATTAAAATCCTGAAAGAGCACGCTACAGCGTTGCCAGTAAGTTTGTAAGTTGACGTCCTCAAGTGAATATTTGTTATTCAGTATTACACTTCCTTCAGTCTCATACATTCCGAGCAAACATTTAATTAAGGTGGATTTTCCGGCGCCATTACTTCCCATGACGGCTATTCTTGTACCGCTTTGGATTTTTAAAGAGATAGAGTCGAGGATGTCGATAGTTGATGCTGGATAGCGGTAAGTTAAATCTCTAATCTCTAAAGTTTGAATACTATCGACTTCGCAAAGTTCTCTATTGTTTTTAGAGTTTAAAATGAATGACTCTTCCTCAAAGTCTTTAAAATCTTGGACCGAGAGTGTGGACTCATGAAGGCTAGATACTGTTGATGCAAAAGAAGGTATCATTCCTTGTAAGTTTTGAATCGCTTGAATCACAGCTGCCATGCTTCCAATCCCGAGTACACCTGTAGCAATCAATGAGATGGAAAGGGACCCCGACAGTAAAAAAGCGATGGCCACAATGATGTTAGATAAAATTAAAATCTTACTTTGGTGCAGGTGGAGTGCTATAACTTTACTTGCATTAGAGTTGAATAATACCGACCACTTTGTAAATAGAGTTTTTTGTAGACTATTCAATTTAATGTCTTTAACAAACTCTTTTTTAAACATCATCATTTCAAAGTAATTTAGTTTTCTGTTTTCTTCAGATAGGTCAAAGTTTAAATTGTAGCGATTCTTCCCATTACGCACTTCAAGTAGTAGTAGAGGGATCGTCATAAAAAGAATAATCCATAGAAATCTCGAATCTAGGTTGATTAAAAACAAAGACAATGTGCTAAGTGAAGTGATGGCTTGAATGAGAGTCAAATTGACCTCTACTACTGATAGGACCTGAGATTGGCCCGATATCATACGCAAAACTTTATTTTGAAATTCTGATTGCTCATATTTTGAGTATGGAATCACGTCGGTTAGCTTGAATATATTTTGCTTAATGTACTGTTCAAATTTAAAGGCGATTTTTTTAGTGATGACGTTATTGGAAATGTTCATCGCATACATCAGTAAGTTCAAAACTGAAATAACAAGTAAGATATAAAATATTTGTTTGAATTCTACGCTAACATTTAGCGCTTCAGCAATTTCATTAAAAAGCCGCTCGGTCATGAAAACAACTGTGACAGGAATTAAACCGAGGAGAATTTTAAAGATTATTTGTAATGAGACGAGGAACTTGCTTGATCGCCAAACAGACATGTAGCAAAAAAATACAGTGTGAAAGTAGTTCCTGATATTAACCAATATAAAAATCCCTTCTTTTCTTTTATTTGGATAAAATAGTTGACCGTAACCTAATTACATAATATTATAATAACTGTAGATTGTAAATATTCTGAAAAAGGATGTAATTTATGTGTCTTTAATAAATTCTCTACTTTTGCTCTTCATTGCCATTTTGATTTCATACCTTTTAGTTCAGTTAATGCAATGGAGTAACTTGTTTGATAAATGGTTAGATCAAATTTCTAAAAAAGAAGATCCGTCTTTTGGGAATGATACTGAGGGATTACTAGAAGTTGTAGAAACACTGCCGCAATTTACGGTAAGCGACATATCTGGCCAGTTAATAGGAATACAGGAACTTATTGATAACAAAAAAACACTTTTAATTTTTTTAAACGAGGAATGTGAATTTTGTGGTTCAAACTTTGAACACTTTTCTCAACTAATAAATAACTACAAGGGTAAGAAAAATATTCAAGTTTTATTTCAAAGTAATCAAAAAGAAACTGCACGGAACTTTTATGACGTGTACGATGGAAAGTTCTCGGTTCACTTATATAAAAAAGAAGTGATTAGTGAAGTTGGGATCAATTTCTTCCCAGCATATTTAATAGTTGATCCTACTCACAGTATTGACTTGATAACTCACAATCCTATTCAAGTGGCTCACTCTTTAAATTTTGACTAAAGAATAAAACTACTAATGAAAGGAGGTGGATCAAAATGAAATATATTCCATGTTCACTAGCGTCAGCTAAAGCTACTCGCTATTACTGTGGATACAACAGTGACTGTTTCCGCATGTTTAAAACGAATGCAAAAATCAAGGAAGTTTATGACACGCGTGACGGTTCTACATGCAGCACTTCAGTATACGCATGTCCTTGTTAATCTAAGTACAAACTACATAGGATAACTTGGATCACAAAAGACTGGCATCTTAATTAGAAAGCCAGTCTTTTGCATAATATTAAATAATACGTTGAGGTGACGACTATGAACTTCATTCCATGTGGTACAGCTTCTTTTTTAGCGACTCGGTATTACTGTGGCTATGATAAAACATGTAATGATTTATATAAATCTAGAGCGAAAATTAAAGAAATTTATGATACTCGAGATGGGACCATTTGTAGTCTAAATAGCGTGGCTTGTCCTTGCTAATGTGATAAATAAAACAAAATTGAAAAGGATAGATTAATATGAGTGACTTAATATGTATTGATGTGACTAAACAGTTTCAAGGAGAGGGGATTTCAACTTTAGCTCTTGATTCAGTATCGATTACATTTCGTGAAGGATCATTCGTTTCTATTACTGGTCAATCTGGTTCAGGAAAATCAACATTACTGAGTTTGGTTGGGACATTGGACGTTCCAACAAGCGGTCAAATTCTTTATGGTGATTTACCTATTAAAAACATGAAAAAAGATGAGTTGGCTGATTTTCGTTTTGATAAGATTGGTTTTATATTTCAGCAATTTCACCTTATTCCTACATTGACCGCTTTGGAAAATGTCATGGCACCAATTTTTAATCGGAAAGTTGAATATGATAAAAAATTACGAGCTCAAGAGTTACTTAAACGTGTAGGTTTGTTAGATAAACTTGATGCATTACCATCTCAGCTATCAGGAGGTCAACAGCAGCGAGTTGCCGTTGCACGCGCACTGATCCAAGAGCCTGATTGGTTGCTCGCAGATGAGCCAACCGGGAATCTCGATTCTGAGACGGGCGAAGTCATCTTCGAGCTGTTACGAGAGTTGAACCGGGAGAAGGGGTGTGGCGTCATCTGTGTGACCCACGACCCGAGTATCGCCGAGCGAGCGGATGTACAGATTCGAATGAAGGATGGCGCGGTCATCGAGGTGATCGACACAAGGGTGACGGGACATGCTTAAGTTCATCTGGAACTCGTGGTGGCGCAACAAAGAACGCTTCATCCTGCTCCTCGTCGGTGTTTTGATCGTCAGTACCGGATTGTCCTATCTCGTCGGGCTCACTGAGTCGAACAAGGGCACGGTCGTATCCGAGCTCGAGAAACGGTGGAAATCCTCTTATCACATCGTCGTCCGGCCGCCGGGCACGCGGAGCGTGACCGAGGAGTTGGACCTCCTCGAGCCGAACTATATGAGTGGACTTCAGGGAGGCATCACACTCGAACAATATGAACAAATCAAACAGATCAGTGATATCGAGGTCGCGGCACCGATCGCGATGATCGGGTCATACGACTATTACACGGAAGTCGGAGAGTTCGAATTGGATGAGACGGCCGTGTACCGTGTCAACTTCAAAGAAGAGACGAATACGGGAGCCCGGGTCGAGACAGACACCTCGACAACATATTTTCTTGGGAATTGGAGACCGATGGATGCCGATCCGAACTATGGGATGGCCCCGGTCCCGACTGGTACGACGTTCCGTCCTTCCTTTGGGTCGAACTTCATGATTGCCGGGGTCGATCCGAAAGCCGAGTCGGAACTTGTCGGTCTCGATCAAGCAATCGTCGGTGGTGCTGATATCAGTCGCTATTTGCCCGAGGGAGAAGCAGAGATCTCTCCAGAAGGAGCTGTACAAGTTCCGGCCATCATCAGCACGGATATGTTCGTGGATGCGAAGATGTCATTTGAATTGGAAAAGATCGATCTTCCTTTCAAAGGAGAAAGTGCACAGGAAATCGCAGAAAAGATACGTGATTCAGGCGGAGAATCGTACCTGAAGACCTTGTCCGGCGAAAAAATCGATCAAATCAATCCGGTGTCGACGGGAGATCTACATCAAGAGCTCATCGATCAGTTTATGGCGGGACAAGGTTTTCAGTTGAGTGAGGACTTCACTTCATACAATTTTTTGGCGATGCGTCCTTCGTCTTTAAACTATGAGACCGTCACCAGCCCGTTCGCGGACCGTTGGCCGTTCGCCTATCAGGTAAAACCATATGAGGTGCCTGAGGATAGTCTATATCCCTATAAGCAGTTGTATCGTCCGCTCAACATGTTCGGGGAGACGAGTGCCGATTGGCCGAAAGTGAAACTCGACTATATCGGGGTCTTCGACCCGGGCAAGCTCGACATGGCCCGCGATCCGCTCACCGATCTGCCGATGGAGACATATTTCCCGGCCAGGGCCGACTGGGTCATCGACGCGAACGACGAGCCGGTCAACCCGGTGAAGGAGATGTTGCCGCTCAACAACGACCGCGGCTTCCTCACACGCCCGCCACTCGTCCTGACGACGCTCGAGGCGGCAGCGGCCATCCTCGGTGACGAGCCGATCTCGGCGATCCGGGTCAACGTGAGCGGGGTCGACGAGCTGAACGAGGCGAGTGAGGCGAAACTGCAAGCTGTCGCCAAAGAGATCGAGGAGATGACCGGGCTTATCACCGACGTCACGCTCGGGTCGTCCCCGCAGATGGCGTTGACGTATTTGCCAGGTCTCAAAGAAGGAGAGGCGCTCGGCTGGGTCCAACAGCCGTGGGTCCGCTTAGGTTCCTCGTTCACCATCTTCGAGGAGACGAAAATGGGCATGGGTGGCGTCATCGCGAGCGTCATCCTTGTCGCGATTTTGTACGTGTTCACGTCGAACGTGATCATGTTGTACGCCCGGAAGAAAGAGTTCGCCGTCCTCCTCTCGCTTGGCTGGGGACCGAGACAACTGTCTCGTCTCCTCTTGATCGAGGCGATCCTGCTCGGTGGTGTCGTCGCCCTCATCGCGTGGTCGATCTTGGGTGCGTTCCTACTCGCCGGTGACACGGCGACGACCGGGCTTCGTGTCGTCTTGATCGGGTTTGGGGGACTCGGGATTTATGTGTTGGGGTCGCTCGTGCCGATGATGATGATCCGACAAATCAAACCGTATGAGGCGCTGCGCTCCGGGGCGACGACGCGCGGGTTACGGCTCGTCAGGTCCGAGGGTGTGCTCGGGATGGCGTTCAACCAGCTCGTGACTCAGTGGAAACGGACGCTTTTGACACTGCTCGCAATAGCGGTGCCGACGAGTTTGTTCATGTTCTTCCTGTTCGTCTCGGTCCGCCTGCAAGGCGTCATGTTCACCTCGCTTCTCGGGGAGTATGTCGCCCTCGAGGTCGGGACGATGCACTATGTCGCCATGGGCGTATCGCTCCTCATCGCCGTCCTGACGACGACGGAGGTCATGTGGCAGAACATCAACGAACGAAGAAGTGAAATCGCCATCCTCAAGGCGACCGGCTGGCGCTCGGCGAACGTGCGCCGTCTCGTGCTCGTCGAAGGCGGATTGCTCGGACTCTTGGCCGGTCTACTCGGCATGGTCGTCGCGGGTGTGCTCGTCTGGAACGTATATGGGTCGCTTCCGCTCACCGAGGTGCTCTTCCTCACGGCGACACTACTCGTTCCCGTACTGACGGGCCTGGTCGGAGCATTACTCCCGGCCCAGATGGCCGTTAGCGTCTTGCCCTACCAGGCGATGCGTGGGACGCAGGTGAACACGAAACGGACGGAGCATCGCTTCAAATGGATCCTTGGGACCGTCGCAGGAGGTCTCGGCGCAGCCGTCTTGACCTTGTTCTTCTTCGCGCTCCCAGAAGGAGAAAAGGAACCAGTGCAACGTGAAGTGACCGAAGTGCAGGGCACGAAAGGGGAGAAGCTGGGCGACCTCGATTCCGACTCGAAGAATCCAGAATCTTCACCGGCGTCCTTGAAGACGGGTGCGGTTGAGGCACGCGGTAGCAAGGCGTATCGGTACTATGAATATGATAATCCGACTTACCGTGATGAACTCGTCAGCATCGAGAAAATCGTCCCGACGCCTGATGAGGTCGCCCCGGCTAAGCCAGGACACAAATTGGTTTCGGTAGCGGTAAGAGGTAGCACCCCTGAAGCTGGAACGGATTCAGACGGAGGCATCATTAAATACTATCCGCCGGGCTATAAGTTGCTCGATGATCAGGGAGAAGAGTATAAAGTCAAAACGTTCACGGTGGTCGAACGAGGAGGGTGGGAACACAACTCCTGGTTACGTGTCCCGTCCACCTCATTGGTTACGTTGACCTATGAGATTCCGGAAGAGGCTAAACGTGCTGCGCTCCTCGTGAGCGGAGAGATTGTCGGAGGAGACTACGTGATCGCCTTCGATATCAACTAAATAAAGTCACAGTAGAATTGAAACGTGTTCGAAGCATCGATGATTGCTTCGAGCACGTTTTATTATCGATACGAAAGCTCGAGGGATTAAGAGTTGGGAGGTACTAAATGACAAAACATAATGAAAATCATGTCGGATGCTTTCATTTAAAGTGGGACTTGAATCATCAAACAATTATTTCTTCAAATGCTAGATGGCTCAGTGGAATTAAAGAAATGCGAAATCAGCGATATGAGGTTGAAATCAGTAGTATGTCAATGCATAAGTCAAATGAAAAAATTACACTTGAAATGACGCTCGTCACGCCATCGCTTCGGGAAGTAAAACTTTTAAGTGTGTTTAACATAGTAGACGTTGAGGGTGGCGTTGTTACTTTAATTGAAAAAAAATTTGATGTAAGAAGAAGTTCGAATATAGAAGTACATACTCAAAACCTTAAAGGAGAATTTGTTGAGAAGATAATAGATTTAAGTCATCAGTTGATAACGTTCTTCTCGAAGAAATGGGCATGGAACAAAAATGAAAGTGTTATTGTGAAAATTTATGATGACTATCAAAGCTGCTCGTTCTCTGTGCCGGACATTGCTGTCTACGGATGGTATGAATATCGAGAACCTATAAAAATCTCATTTCCAACATATCTTGAAAAGACAGAGCACTTAGAATTTGCACAAGCTGTGTTGAAGCATGAATTTGCACATCAAGTGTTGTCTGAATTAACCAATGATAATGCAGCCCTCTTTTTACAAGAAGGATTCGCTTTGTATAATGAAAATCTAATAGATTTGAATGCAAACGGCATAGTAGAGAAGGAACTAAGTTTAGAAATGTTTATTTCAAAAATATTGGCAGAGACACCCGATCGGTTGACGTTACAAGAAGTCATAGACTTGGAATATACATCTGGACTAGTCATCTATCATCAGGGGCTTTTATGGACAAGATTTTTAATTGAAGCATTTCCAAAACGTCATTTTCATGATCTGCTGAGACGATTAAGCAATCAAGAATATATGGATTGTCGAACGGCACAAAAATACAATCGAAATAATCATCTCAATTTTGACGTGATTACTGAGATATATGGTGAGGCGGATGTCCTTAATAAAAAATTTCTAGACTATTATTCGACGAACGTAAAGATAACTTGAAAGATGCCTTACTTCTTACTAACGTTGGAAGTAGGGCATCTTTCAAGTTAATTATTATGTGATACCTCAGACTCATATAATTCGTTCTCGAACACTAATTGTCCGGAAGAAGGAGCTCCTCCAAATGAAGTGCGAGATTCTTCTCTTCCTATTTATTCTTACGTCGCCTGCGTGCCTTTAATCTAATGTTGACACTCAAGTTTTTCAGGCATCCTTCCCAATTAAACAGTGGTTTTTAAGTTACCATCAACGAATTATGAGTCCGTTCGTTGAATGAAGGGGTGTTTAACCATTCAGTTTAAAAGAAAGAATGTCGATACACAGCTAATAATAGGTTCACTTCATCAATACAATTCAAAAGATTAGTTTTTGTAGAAAATATAAGTAAAACAATTTTCTTGAAACGAAAGTCTACAAATTTAATATATAAATTTGTAGACTTTACTCGAAAGCGCTATAATTACATCAAAGGAAGGTGTCATCATGAACTCAAATACAATCATCGTGAATAATATAAGATTATGGCTACAGGATAATCAAAAGTCTCAGCAATGGTTGGCCCAAGAAATCGGGGTCAGCAAGGCATTGGTCGGTCATATGTTGAATGAGAGCCGTGTCATCCAACCACAACGTATCGTTGCGATTGCTAAGGCATTAGGTGTATCGGTCAACGAATTGACAACTGATGCTTCAATGAGAGAAGAGCGCATGACAGTCGAGTTGCGCGGGACCCTTTCAAATCGTCGATCCAAAATGGAACTTGAACGCCTTAAATTTTCAATAGAAGATTACGTCGGTTTGAAGAGTGATTTACGATGAAGCCATCTACAAAATTTGCGGAAGATACTGCAGAGGCGTTTGCATCCGATTTTTTAGAGCAAGTCATTGACAGTCACGTCTTTATTGGCGCTTACATTGAGCAGGTATTGGCCAAACGTGCGAACCTCATCTTTCAATATGTCGAGGACGACTCATATTACGGCGTCGCGATCAAGCATATGTCAGGAGAAGAATTCATCGCATTGAACTCCTACCAACCGCTGCGCATGCGTTACTTTACCGCGGCTCATGAACTATGGCACTTGTCTGAAGCAAGCGAGTGGCAAGTCGATGGATTCGATCACGAAAGGGCAGCCGATCGATTCGCCGCTGCGATCATGTTGCCGAAGAGTACGACAAAAGAAGTCTGGGAAAAGCTGAGGGATGGATATGATACGAAGTCTGCCATCATCTATTTGGCAGATATGGCCCAAGTGCCATACGTATCGGTTGTAAGACGACTCCGAGAGCTCAATTATCGATTCACTGACTTAAGTGAACAGGAATCCGATTGGCGCGAGGAACGAAGCAGACTAGGGATTGCCCCGAGTCCACTGGATCAAGCTCAACGCTTCGAATCATTTCCAGCCTATGAACAAGTAGTCGTCAAAGCAGTAGAAGAAGATCGAATGACACGGTTGAGCGCCGCCAATAAACTCTCTGTCTATCGACCTGAGTTGGCTCAAGCGTTACAGGAAGATGAAATCAGTCGTCTTCAAAAGGACACTGCCCATGATTAAGGAGCCGGTGTTCATCGATGCGAACATCATCATTCATGCGGCAAGTTTTCGACAAGCCGATGTTTTCGATTGGATCAATAGTCTCTATAAACAAGTCCTTATCTATGTAGAGGTATTGAATGAACTGAAGACATCTTCGGTAAGAGAAAGGGTCGACACGTTCATCCATGATGGGAAGTGGGTGCTATTCGATCCTGAATCGGAAGCATCGATCGCGACGGATGAACTATATGACCTTTATCTCGTTTATCTGACGGAAGTTCGCCTGGCATTCCAACAACTGGATGAAAAGAAAAAAAGAGAAGGTCGGCCACTCAAACATACGAGTGACTTGGGCGAAATGCATAGTCTTGCTGCCGCGAGATTGATGAGCGCTGGGTTGATATGTAGCGATGACGCGGATATTCGAGAGGTCATCACAGATGCTGAATTGTACATCGTAAACCAAGAGGAACAGGAAACACTCATACGTCAGCATACCCTCCTAGACTTTTGTATACATTTGAAGCGATATGAAGTCGTGAAGAGGGGCCAGATTCGAAAGTTTTTCAAGACGATTCGTCCTCATGATTTAACTGTATTCGATCAACACATTGATAAGATCTGAATACGATGTTGTATCATCAGGACAAAAAGCACCCAATCTGCGTCAACTTGTGACGTAGATTGGGTGCTTTTTTATGTGTTACTAAAAGAAGAAAACACATGTTTTTGTTTTACAGGATCAATGATACACGTTACTCTTTCCTAGGTTTAGAAATCGGATCCGGAAAAGTAAAGAGTCTTTTCGTTCATTTTTGATGGGTATCGAGAAATATGTATATTTCTCGTGTGAAAATTGATATTGAGAGATCAAAGCATGAGTGATTTTTCTAAAAACAATTGTAGTAAGTTCCCTCTACTAGCTATACAATTTTGACGTGTTTTGCTATGTTTGATGTAATAGAACCCACCACGCCTCTTTAAAATGCGGACCACGGTGGGTCATTTTTTATATAAATGGGGGGAAGACGCGGATTCTATGAAGCCTAACCAGTTAGAAGTCCCAAAAACCTAAGAAAAGCAACTATCTATTTTAAAAGAGCGCAGTCTATATATTAAAAGGGCCGAAGAAATAGTCAATATGTGACTTCTCTTCGGCCCTTTTAATTAAGAATTATTCTGTTGAAGATTTCGCTCCCGAAGAACAGCAAGCTCTACCTGTTCTTGTAGTCGATGTTCAAAAGCTTCTTTCTCGCGTCGAAGAAGTTGCACCTCTAAATGAAGTTTTCGATTCTCTTCTTCGAGTTGTTCACTCCGACGTGTTTTGCTTTTTAATTCATCTACAGCATCCATTAAACTCTGGTTTTGACGATTTAATTGTTTTTGACTCTCTTCTAATTTTCGAATAGTCCCTTCCAAATCAAAGATCGTCTTTTTATGAACCTTCAACTCTTCTTTAGCTGATTGTTTCTCAGTCTCTAGTGCATTTAGTAAGTTTTGTTTATCTGTATGTAGTTGTTCCAATTGCTGTTGAAGTTGTTCTAGCTCTTCCTGATGTTGCATGACTTTAGCTTCATATTCTCGATGAAGGTCTTCACTTTCCTTCACAACACTGTCTTCAAGTTCACGTATCGTTTCAGTATATTGAATTGTCATGCGTTGAGTTTCTTTTTGTTGCTTCTCTAAGCGAAGAGCTCGTTCATGAAAGAGTGAAGTAATCTGATTAAGTGTAGTTTCAAGTACATTATTCTCTTCATCGATTAATGGGTCTGGTGATTGTTTATCAGCTAATTGAATAAACTCTTCAAATAATTGATTCGTCGTTAGTTGTCGTTCTTGCATTAAACGTTGAATATGTTCTGTCACTTCTTCAGAGACACGAAATGATTTTACTTTTGTTTCGTTTGAGGCCATATCCTATTCACTCCACGTCATTTTTTTTTAGTATGACGGTTTGTCAAATTAAGCGCAACACTTCCTCGGTGAAGGCCTCGTGTGCAGTCTTCCAGCACAGGCATTTGCGGTCGGCCGTTGATTTGGCGAGGCCGTCGCTATGGGCTTATTTTGCGCTCACGTTCAGATCTTCCACTTAAATTTATAATTCATCTTTTTAAAAAAGGATAAAGAAATTCTTGAACTTTGAAACCTTAAAGAATAAATCAAAAAGAGAAACAATAAGTCAAAAAGATTTCAAAATTACGTTTATATTATATTTTTGTCTTCAAATATGTAATTTTCTATTCCCCCTTTTTCTAATTTTATATAGAATCAATTTGTACTGTTGTATTGGTCATAACATTTAAAGAAAAATATGGAGGTTATGTATGTATAAGTTAAGTCACAAAATAATGTCATGGCTTTTAGTCGTGACATTGGTTTTATCTTCTTTTCCAATGGGAGAAGGAGTAAAGGCTGAAGGAGACGGAAAAAAGACGAATACTTCTTCCGTTAGTGAAAATGAGGTTGCCGAACTCGTTGCCCCTGATTCTGATTCTGACTATCTACCTGTCGAAGACATTACAGGGGATCATATGGTCGTGACAGAAGGAAAGGAGTCAGGTACATACGAGCTCACTGCCTACGACGATACTGTGAAAATTAAAAATGAGGATGGAGAATTCGTACCTGTTGATGCAACACTAGAAGCGAGACAGGATGGCTTTTCACCGAAGTCGACGCAGCTTCCGGTAAGCTTTGAACGAGCTTTACGGTCAGGTTCACCTTTCTTAGAAGTTGGTGAAGACTCTTCACGTATTGCGTTCACTTTAAAAGGACTGCAATACGAGGAAGGTCTTGTAGCACCGAAAGATGTTCAAACCCTTATTCGCGATAATCAGGTTTGGCATCGAAATGTGTTTCCAAATGTGGACTTGCGTCACATCACATTAAACGATGAAGTGAAAGAGGATTTGATTTTCAATCAATCCGCAGAACTACCAAAAGAAATCATTTATGAATTTAATACCTTATTAACACCAGTACTTAAAGAGAATCAGATTCTCTTCTATGACAAGGATGCTCTCGTCCTCACAATGCCCGTGCCTGAAATGCAGGACAGCGCAATTGATGAGAAGTCAGGGCTTCCGGCTCGTTCGTTTGATGTCGTCTATGAACTGACTGAACTTGCAGATGCGTCATATGAACTTAAAGTCGTGCCTGATCAAGAATGGTTGAACGACCCAGCGCGTGTCTACCCGATTTATGTCGATCCGACGCTTGCACGTGACGCTACACTTGACACATTTGTCTCTAGTAAAAACCCGACAACGAACATGAACAAATTCTGGAGCTCTAGTCGCGGGGAGTATGTCTTGTGGGTAGGCTACTTTGATGCCACCACGGGTACTAACTATGGGTTGATTAAATTCCCGGCCCTTACCGATTTACGTGGAGCTACTATCAGCTCTGCTGATATCAATACGTATGTAACATGGAGTTATTATGCGACTCAACAAAACGGATTATGGTTGGACCGCGTCAACGAGAACTGGTCTGAAACTGGTGTGACGTGGAATACGCGACCGACGTCAACAAACCTTGCCACAACAAACGTAGCACGGAATCAATGGGCCAATTTTGATGTCACTACGTTTGTTTCACAAGTAGCAAGTGGCACGCGTACAGACTACGGGTTTAAGTTTCACACCAACGGGAACACGACAACACACTGGAAACAGATCACAGCGTCCGAGACAAATACGAACCGGACACGTTTGAACGTCACCTACAGCTACCCGAAGATGTCGGCCATTTCGACAGAAGGCTTCTTAACGACTCCGACGTCTTCAAGCGGACATGTCAATGTCACGTGGCCAGCGATGGCAGGTGCGACAGGCTATCGCTTACAAATGTTCGATGGTAAGGGGTGGCAGACGGTTTATACCGGCACGGCACGATCGTTCACTACGAAAGACAAAGGATTATTCCCAAAGACGACTCAGTATGGGACACGTGATGCCTCCACTGGAGGAATCAAGTTCCGTAACGGCGATGGACAAGAACTCCCAGTCGATCCCTCCGACTTCTTTAATAGAAGTAGCGGGACAACGACGAATACATTGTCATATCAATTCCGTGTAATCGCCGATTACAAACTTGGTAGCGGCGCGGCATCCTCTACAGCGAAACGTTCGCTGCAAGAGCTCATTCCAGACGTACCGACAAACTTATCGGTTGTTGCCGGGGATACGACTGCTGATGATCGTGGACAATTTGTATTGAGTTGGGATGAGTCGGAGCACGCGACAAGCTATGATGTCTATGTGTTCAACGGATTCGCTTACGAATTGATTGAGAACGTCAAGACGACAAGCTGGAGCCCGAATGGGAAACGCCTATTCCCGACGACGGCGCAAATCAATGCCATGCCAATCAACACCCGGACGGCGTTCCGTAAAGGGGACGGACAAGACTTCCCTGGAGATCCTCGCCCGTTGTATCGAAAGAACAACCCGGACCGGACGACCTATCATAATGTTCTTCATTATTATTTCCGAGTCTATGCGAAATCATCAAAAGGTCAGAGCGCAGGGTCAGACGTACGTACATTCAATGTACCCGCACCGCGTGTTACGACAGAAGCGGTCGGCTACTCAGATAACCGAAAAAACAGCACCGGCTTCCTATTTGCAAGCTGGCAACCTGTTCCTGGCGCTGCAGGATATAACGTGTATTTATACAACGGGAAAGAATACGATTTGGTTGAAACGGTACCAAGTGACGTAACCACTTGGCACTCTCGAAACAAAAAATTATGGCCGCTTGCCGGTCAGTCTTACAAGTTGAACAATAATGGTGTCGTTGGGCAAGGAGGAGAGCTTCCTGTCGACCCGAGTCCGAACTATCTCTTGTCAGGTGGGAAGTATGGCAAGCACACCAACTACTGGATTCGTGTGACGGCTCACCGTCGTGCCATGCAACCTGATGTGTTACTAGCTTCTAACTTTGTCTCCGAAGGGAACTTGAACCGCACTCTTCCAACGACACCACGGATCTTGAAGGTAGATGAGCCGGATCTCGGTACCGAAGAGTTTTATCCAATGCTTGATACCTCGATTGGTTCATTCAACGTCATGAAGGAAAATCAGTTCTTGGAGGAAACGGATGAAGTGCTTCCGGGTCGAGGGCCGGCTGTGGAAGCGAGTCGCTACTTTAACTCGAAGTCGATCCGGCTTGGGATGTTCGGGCTGGGATGGAGCAGCGGGTTAGAGCGTCGACTTGAAATCCCGACAGAAGACAAACCGAAAGTCATCCGTTACATCGATGCTGACGGGAGTGGGCATTTGTTCCTCCGTACGTCTGTTCAAGAGAATGGAAAGACGGTGGAGAAACTCTTGCCGCCGACAGGAATCGATTATGAGTTCAGCATTGAGAACAATGGCACACAATACGTCATTCAGACGAGTGACGGCCAACGTGAAATTTACAATCAAACTGGTCAACTCGTCGGTATAGAATATGACGCGAAAGAGAACGGGAAAAAGAATAACGTCCGTTTCGACTATTCAGATGTCCAAGGCGTTAAACGTTTAACAACCATCTATGCAGCGAGTGATACAGGCACGGCTTCTCCGAACCGTCTCACGTTTACGTACAATGCTGAAGGTTGGGTCGACACGATGACGGCGACAGCATCTTCAGATGAGAAGGTTGACTCACGCACGTATCGCTACACGTATGATGCCTGGGATCGCTTGACGAGCGTGGAAAGCTTCAGAGGATCTACTCCGATTGAGACATATGGTTACACGTATACAGAAAGTGTCGGTACCATCGAAGAATCGGGAGAGATCGCGGAGCGCCCTGATTCGCCATCTCCAATCAATCGCTTGATATTACCTGGCCATACCGCGGCAGAACCAAATGAAATCATCGGTGAATTCGACAATGCGATTCCATCTGTTGTCCAAGAGGTTGACGGAACACGGAACGCCTATGAGAAGACATCCGGAGATTCCGCTGAGCGAACGGTCTATCAAGTCTCGACCGTTGATGCAAAAGATGATCAAGTGATGACTCCAATCACATATACGTTTGATACGGTGGGCCATCTGGTCGAAGAAGTAGAAGGCGATAAAAAAACAATTTACGAGTGGAAAGACCACCGGATCGTAAGCGTTAAAAATCCGGACGGTTCGGTCGAAAAGACAACGTACGATGACCGTGATACGGCTGACGTCGACAAAACGACGGAGTTAGACGGAAATGTGCTCGTAGAGAAAGATGCCACGTCAATCACGACCTATGAATATGCTGAAAATGGGGATGACCTCCTCCGAATCGAAGATGAGTTCGGTTTGGCCGAAGAGGTTGCTCTAAACGAGGATCGTGAAGAAATCGTCGATCATGAGGAACCAGAGGAACGAATCGGGTTCACAGAGTATGACAGTCGAGGAAACGTTACGCGAACAGGTGTAGGTTTAACGCCAGGCGTCAATCTGTATCCAAATGGTAGCTTTGAAGGAACAGAGACGGTGACACCAGGAACGCTTGTAGATGGTGGTCGCAATGGTAAAGCACTTCAGTTAAACAATGCGACGCTCACAAGAGAAGTCACTATTAAAACTGGCCACCCGTATAACTTGGGTATCGACATGAAGACCTCGGGCACGTCAAAAGGAAGTGTCACGCTTACACTCCTGAATAGCTCAAATGTCGCGGTCGGGACCCATACGATCCGTCCGATGGGCAATCTAGGAGAATGGACGAGACGATTCGTCGAATTTACTGCAAAAGACGGAGCCGTCAAGGCACGAATCAGCATTGTTTCTGAAAATGGTTCAACCTTATTCGATGAGGTACAACTTGATACTGCGAAACAAGGGCATGCCGTCTCGGCCTCGGCGTTCAACCATGTCGAGCAGGGCGGGTTCGATGGCCTCAATAAATGGCAACTAGTAAAAGCTACAGCAAGCTCGACCGGTTATATGAGCGAAAGTGGCTTGAGCCTTCAACCTGATGGAACGGCGAAACAAACCATTTTTGTTAACCAATCGACAGCAAAACCGTTCTATGTGAGTGCTCTGGCACAAAAGGCCTCGAAAACAGATTCACTAAATGTGGTAGCGACATATGAGGATGGAACGACGGTACAGAAAACAGCCACATTCCATGCGTTAGACTATACCGGAAAAGACAATGACACGACATGGCAACGTCAGACGATTCAATTGACGTCAGATCAGAACAAAAAACTCGTGAAAGTCGATCTCACCATCAAGAACGGTTCGACGAGCACCATTCTTATCGATGCGGTCCGGGCATCTATCGGACGAGTCGTCTCTGAATCGACGTATGACAAACAAGGAAACCACGTCTTAAAAGATGCCGGGCTGACGAAGCTTCCAGTGACCAATACGGTCGACGCGTTCGGGAATGTCTTAACCATCGGTCAAGGGAATCGTACACGGACGAACACCTATGATCTATTAGGTCGTTTGACGACGACGACCGCGGAGAACGGGACTGTCATTTCCTATGTTTATGACAAGAAAGGACAAGTCACACAAAAAACGTTTGATGGAAAAGTCACTTCATACACGTATGGAAAAGGTCGCATCACTTCTGTGGACCGTCCAGGGGGACAACGCTATCAATATGTCTATGAGCCTCATACGGGCAACTTAAAAGAAACCATCCTGCCATCCGGAAAAAGACTCGGAAACATCTATGACGATGAGGGAAAAATCACCGAGCTAAAAGAATCCAATGCAACACGATTCAAATATGGCTATGATGCGACCTCGGGCGATCTTGTTTCCATTCAAATGGGGAACGACAGTGCGAAACTAAAGAAATACGAATATGATACGAAAGATGCAGGTAAAGGTCGTCTGTTGAAGCTGACGGATTTCCACCAGGTCCTTCAATCATGGGATTACCAAGATGTCAACGGTGTCGGAACCGAGCTTCCGCTCTCCATCACATTAGCGGGAACGAAACGCGACTTTGCATATGATGTCGCTAAACGAAATCATGGGGTCACTGTCGAGAGTCAACATTGGGCTTTCCGCCATAATGAGGATGGCAAGACGACGCAGATCACCATGCCTGGCCAAGGCGGGGAGTCGCTTGTGGAGTTCGATGAGACTGGTGCCGTATCAGCATGGTCCGCCTCTGCTGGTGATAAACAGATTGCATTTGAGCGTTATAGTTACGACCAATATGGAAACCTGTCAGGTTTAAAGAAAGATGGGGAAACTGCAAGTTATTCATATGACGCGATGGATCAATTGATTGAAGAGAAGACCCTTGACGGACAGACAGTCAGCTATGCGTATGACAAACGTGGGAACCGCACGCATATCAATAACCAAGTCATAGCTGAATTTGATGATTCCAACCGGATGACGAAGTTCAAGAGTCAAGCCATTGCGTATGATGCAGACGGGAACCGTATCAATGACGGACGTCTGAAATATTCATGGGACGGGCTTGGGAAGTTGACTGCGATTGAAGACGTCAACGGGGCAAAGAAATGGCAGTTCACGTATGACGAACAAGGGCGCCGTATCCAGAAGACTGGGCCGAGTGGAACGATTCGCTTCCATTACGACGGAGATTCGAACCGACTGATGGCTGAGACAGATACGGCCGGCAAACCAATCCGAGAGTACGTCTATAATGCGGACCATATCCTTGTCGGACTCAAGACAAATGGGACATGGTACAATTATCAACGGAACTATCGTGGGGATATTGTAGCGATCACGGATATGGATGGGAAAGTTGTGGCCACGTACACCTATGACACATGGGGTAAATCGTTAACGACGAATATCACCGATTCGAAGTTGACAGGTCAACCAATTCGTTACGCGTCGTATTATTATGACGAAGAATTAGCACTTTACTATCTGATGGCCCGTTATTACCATCCAGAACAGGCAGTATTCCTCTCAGTTGATCCTTTGTTAGATAGTGATGAGTCAATTGAAATGGCAAATGGTTATAGCTATGTCATGAATAATCCGTTAACACGAATTGACCCAGATGGACTTATGTGGGATCACGATAGAATGGGATATGGTCAAGTTTCTTATCGTGGAGGAGGCGGTGGAAGTAGAGGTACTGGCAAGTCTACTTCTTCTCAACAGAATAATCTTTATAAAAATGAAATAGTAAATAGCAGAACTAAGCAAATTACTGAGCATAGAAGAGTTATTAAGAAACGTAATTTAGATGCTGAGATGAGAAAGTTTTTAGGTCAAGGATTCGTTAAAATAAGTAATGGTAAATGGAGAAGTAAGGATGGCAAACGTCAATTTAGAGCAAAACCTAATGATGTTGCCGGAAGGCACGGAAAAATCGGACCACATGTACACTTTGAGTTTTTGAACCATAAAAGAGAGGTGTTAAAAAATGTTCACATCCGCTTACGATAACAATGAAGAAAAACGAATTTTCGAAATTTTCCGCGGAGGTAAATACGATTTACACTTATGGGTTTTACATGATGATTTAGAAAAAGCTTTGAGTGTGCTTACTAAAATACGTAAAAGTACGTGTACTAAAATACCAGTTATTAATAGTTTTTTTGCTAAGTCCAAACCTGTGGAGAGGTTGGTTTTCCAAAAAGTGGATTCAAAGCCATCTAGTGTGAATTATTTTAATAACCAGCTTGAAATTAATATAGAAAATGAAGCTTTAGAAAACCTAATTCAAAATTTAAGAGAAGCAGTTGAAAGTGGAGAAGTTTTTCCTTCAGAAGTAACCGAATTGTCAACTGATTTCGGTTATGAAATTACGCTTTATGCTTCGGTAGGGTATTAATTTGTTTGGGGGATAAAGGTAAATGCGCTTAAAAAGATATAGTAAGAGCATGTTATATTTATTAATTTGCAAAAGTGAAATACCGTTATTAAAAGATAAGTTCCTTAAAACTAAATGTGGTGAAGAAATCTGTCTGAAGATAGACGGTTTCATTGAGAATAATATGCCAGTTAATAAGCTTCAAATTAGTGCACTTAAGGGAAACTCAAAATTAATATATGATAAAAACAAAAAAACCTTAAAATTGTTTATCAATATGGAGGATTATATTGCAAGGATGCACATATTAGAAACAGGAAAGGATGAAAACTTAGAGTGGCTCTTTGAAGATGAAGAATTTTTATTTCCTTTTGAAACACTTGAAGTTTATAGCAAGTATTCGATTAATTGGTTTAGTATTATAGACATTTATGAAGATTAAATGACAAAACAGAAATTGACATATTACTTAATAGGGAAACAGATGTATTACTTTTCTGTTTTTCCTATTAGGTTTTTTTAATCCCATGAAACAAACATTATGTCGAATATAAAATGCGTGTACTGCGTATGAGTGAATTGCTAAACTATTGATGTGGGGTGAAATCTGCGAGACCGATTCGATTTATGAAGATACGCTCCGTGGCCGGATTGCCCGAATTTAGTTGCCTCGACAACTTCTTCTATCTGGACAACAGGCTCCTCTGCTGTCTCACTTGCAGAAAATGTGTTTTTATTGGTGCAACCAACCATTAGCAAAATGGCCAAAGAAAGGGCTAAGTAGGTAAACTTCATTTTTTTCCTTATAGCATGTTTACGATGCGCCATTCCTTCAAAATTTTGTTCGTTCATATGCCGGGTCACACGTTCGATTATTCTAAACCGTTCGCGTTGACAAGAGTTGTAGGCTTCTGCAGGTAGTGACAACTCGACCTCAATCGTGACTTTTACTTTTTTTCTTCGTTTGTCGAATCTACTGAGCAAATGATGTTCCAGCTTCGTGATGAACGCGTCGTCGCCAACACCCTCTTCTGACTTCAGTACGCCGGTTATCTCAGTACTGATTCCATCAAGGTGGTGTTTGATTTCAAACGGTGTCGCATCCAAGTACTCGCAAAGGTGATCAAAGCGTAGTATCTCTGTACCGTGATATTGCTGGATCCATTCTTGAAGTCGCATGAGGAGAACCCCTTTTTAGTTCAAGTGTACCTCGTATGTACCTCGTAGGGTTTTAACAAACAGTGACGAATCAGTGTACAGCGTGTATAAGATAAAGCACATGAGACCTGTTCGATTTCATATTCTGTCCTTCCTTAAAAACGGACTTTGTTCCGGACTTTCATCTCTTCCAACTTTGCTTTTTTCACATCGGGATCAGTGGTGAACCGATAGCTGCTCCGCTCATGGATCCAGGTCTCATCAAGGATGATGCCATTCATAATATGACGATACGGCATGGCGGTGCATAACGTGTATGCTTTCAGATAATGTGCAGCTTCCTGAATGGAGACACACTCCTTTAATTCTATCCCGTCTTTAAAAATCAGGACCGGTTTATTCGTCTTATTTATTGCGATTGGTTTTCGTAAATCCATTTCTCTCACTCCTCCTATCAATTACACCTTACCTATTTATGTATGTGGTCAACCACAGGAATAAGAAGCTATTTAACAAATAGCGGATTATAATAAAGGTGTGTTGGATAATTTTACAATAATTTTAAAGTGGAGTGATAGAAGATGAATAAATTGATCAAGATTGGGAGTGCCGTTCTATTTAGTGGAGCGCTATTGGTGTCGCCATACGGGGAGGCATCTGCCGCTGCGAGCATCAAAGTCCATTACATCGATGTCGGGCAAGGAGACGCTATCTACATCAAGATGCCGAGCGGTGAGGACGTCATCATCGACGGGGGGAACAAAGGAAAGGGCGATGCCATTGTCGCCTATCTCAAGAAACAAAAAGTGGATGACATCGAAGTATTGATCTCGACGCATCCGGACGCAGATCATATCGGTGGATTAGATGAAATTTTGGATGCCTACCGTGTCGAGAACGTCTACGCGCCAAAAGTGAAGCACACGACCCAAGCCTACAAAGACTTCCTTCAAGCCGTCAAACGGGAAGGGAAGACCATCAAAACGGCACAGGCCGGCGTGAAGCTACCGATCAAAGGTGTCAGTGCGAAGTTTGTGGGTCCGGTCAAATCCTACTCGAACAGTGACTTGAACAACTGGAGTGCAGTCCTTCATGTCACGTACAAGAAGAACACGTTCTTGTTCACAGGGGACGCGGAACACGTTTCTGAGAAGGACATGATGGCCAAGAAGCAGACGCTCCGTGCAGATGTCTTGAAGGTGGGGCATCACGGTGCCAAGACGTCGACGAGCAGCACGTTCCTCAATACGGTCAAACCGAAGCATGCCATCATTAGTGTCGGGAAGAACAACTACGGGCACCCGACGTCCGAAGTGGTGACGAACTTAAAGCGCCAAAAAGCGAACACGCTTCGCACAGACAAGAACGGCACAATCATCATCACGGGGAACGGCTCGAGTTACGCCGTGAAAAAATCCAAATGAAGAGACGACGGGGAATCATCGATCGATTCGAAGGAGACTTAGCTGTCGTCGAATTCGGAGAAGTGATGGAGGATATTCCAAAGTCACGGCTCCCTGATTCGATTCAATCTGGGGATGTGCTGTGGTTTTATGAGGATGGAAAAGTTGAGATAGATGCAGAGGAAAGGCAACGGCTATCAAAAGAAATCGACCGGCTGATGGATGAACTTTGGGAAGACTGAGTAAAAGTATACAGATTTTTTCTATATATGTTTTCAAGTACATCTCCCGAACAACAATCATTTAGATGTAAAGTGAGGTACCTAAATTGTGATCAATAATCGAACGCTGATGCTTCATTTCCCTGATGCTAGTCATGCAACATCGTTACGTATTTTTCAAGATCCGACGAGTCAAATACGTGGGTTTTATTTTACAAAGAGTCAGCTGAGTAAAGTCGAATCTCTAGATTACGCTAATAATCATGCTGTATATTTTCTTTTCTCTACTACAGAAGAATCAAGCGTTTACATCGGGCAGTCTGTAAATGGCATTAAGCGCATCAAATCCCATTTGAGAGACAAAGACTTTTGGCAATTTGGAATCTTATTTGTTACTGACAACAATAGCTTTGATAAATTAAGTATTGATTATTTGGAATATTATTTTATCCAGGCTTTTTCAAAAACACAGTATAGTTTAGAAAACCAAGACTTGAGAACGACGGCGCCCAATGTAAATGTATTTAATTTATCCACATTAAATTCATTTGCTTCTCAAATGCAATTCTTACTTGAAGCTATGGGGATTTCTTTTGAGGCGGCTGCATCAATAAATGAAGAAATAGATGAAGATGAGATTTTTTTTGCTCGTTCTCCGCACCAAGCGTCAATTAAGTTACAAGATGGACGTTTTATCTTACTGACAAATTCTATTATTAAAGCTCCTTTAAGTCGCACAAAAGATTGGAGTGACAGTGGGAGGTTTTACAAACGCTCTTACCGACGATACACTCAACTTATAGAGTCAGGAAAAGCAATCAAGATAGATGAAATGACAGCAAAGTTAGTGGACAATGTCGAATTTACTAGTCCGAGTATCCCTGCCGGACTATGTTCAGGACTTTCCCAGAATGGATGGAAATTTTGGAAAGGACTGGACGAAAAGAGAGATAAAGAAAGCTGATAGCTTAAACAATAACCAGATACAAGAAGCTTCATACTTCTTGTATCTGGTTATTAATTTAGAGAGTGCGTTCAGAATTTAAAAGAAATGTCCTTGAAAGAGCTCTTTTTTCTTCTTTAAGAAGTACTTCATGCCAACACTCCTCGAGTGATTTCAGAATCGGTTTTTCAAATCGATTGTTTTTTTCAAGATTGTGTAAAGGGTTTACAGCACTGTCTGGAACGAAGTGACCGCTAACCAATGGTTGATTAGGTAATGCAATTGTATAAGCAACAAGCTGGTTTTCACTGAAGTCATGATTATTGGCGATACCGAACTGTTGAAACCCGAATCCTTTACCATGAATATACATGAGCGGCTCATCGACACGATCCACATTCAGGTTCGTCTCGAGGGCCGCTTTTGCGTTCAGATAGGGCTCCACCTCTTCGGGAAACACACTTTGTACGGCGTGAACCTGTTCGTAGAGTGTCAGGTCGGTGTCTATCCATCCCATACGCCGATCTAGCTGCTCGATATATTCGAGTGGGGTCTGTTCCTTTTCTTGTTCCAACGTGCGCACCTTCTCTAAGTGTGACTCGATATGGTCGAGGAAAGTCGCGGATGTCTGATGGACCTCTTGCAATAGTTGTTCCTTGTCGAGCAGTTCCTTGTCTTTCGTCCAACCGGCCAAGTAAGAGAGCGAGAAGTCGTCCGTCGGGAATCCGAGTTGATGTGAGACGACATAGGCGACCATCTCGGCTTGGAACTCTTTTTCGGGTGCCGTGAGTGGTTTGTCCCGTTCTAAATTCCGCTCCTGGTTGTGCAGCTCCGCGTGGGCGAGCTCGTGGATCAGGACGCTGATGTCCTCGATGGATGTGTTCCGCGGGTTCAAGGCGATCGCATGCAGCTCCGGATAGTAACAGCCCTTCGCCGTCCCGATTTCGTCGAGCGGTTCCTCCAATAGCGTCACATTCCGGGCATCCGCGAGCGTCGTCAAGGCGTCACGGATGTCTTGTTCGTTCTCGAGCCCGCCGTCACGGTGATACCGTTTGAAGATGTCCGAGACCTCGATTCCTTTCTCGCGAGCGTCGGTCTGCGTGTACTCGAACACGTGACCGATCTTGAAGTACATCATCTTGCGTGACGGGATGCGTCCTTGTTTCACACCGTCCTTGATCGGCTTCGGTGCCTTGCTGAGCGGTACCCATTCATCTTTGTGCAGGGCGTACGTCACTGGGTTCGGGACGAACACCTTGATGCCACGCTCACCTTTTTGAACCTGTGCGCCTTGCTTCTCCCAGAACGGATAAGAGCCGACCGCGACTGCGCCGGGGAACTGGGACTCGATCAAGATCGCGTTCCGCATCGAGTATTGATGGAACTTGCCGAGAAACTGCAGATGTTCCCGAATCTTCTCCGGACTCTCGAAGTAGCTGTCGATCTGCTTTCCCATTTGTTCCGTCAAGGTCTCGAGCTCAGCTTTCCGTTCTTCGTTCGTTTTTATTTTGGCCATCGTGTCAGACTCCTTCCTTCAACAAGTCGGTGACAGATTCATCACTATCCGCAAAATCGTTCAGTTCACGCTCGAGTTGTGGCGACGTTTCCGGGATGTCGAGTAACAGTTGTGTCCGCTCGAAATTGACGGGAAGTAAGACAATTTCGTCTTGCGCGATGATTGTTAAAAGCTGGTGCTCGGAAACGGACACCGGGATGTCGTACTGGTTTCCATAGATGAGGACCGTGACGGTATCGGATTGAAGCGTCAACAGTTGTCCCATCGTGAAGGGACGGTCAAGTGGTCGCATAAGATTCATCCTCTCTCAAAAGTTAAAGTGTCCTTCTTCTGTTTTTGGTGCTCGATGCGTTCCTGGACGACACGTTCCGCCGTCGCGAGGAACGTCGGCTTGAACTGATCCGTCGTCATGATGTCCTCGATGCCCTCGGTCTGCATCAGCGCCTGAAGGAGCTCTGTCAGGATTAGTCCGTGACGGTCGGAGCGGTTCGCGGCGAGACGGATCCGCTCGAGTTCCGCCGATACCTGCTCGTTCACCAACTCCTCGATATGACGGGAGACCTGCGTGCTAATCGAGCGGATGAGGAACTGCATGTCCCACTTCTCGTCGGCCAGTTGTTTATGCTTGTCTGCGATATGGTCGATGACCTGACCGAGATGACCGAATCGTTTGTCGTCGGCGAACTCCTCCAAATACGCAACCGTCTCCGGCTTTAACCGGAGACGAATCTGTCTCAACTCTTCCATCGTCCTCCCTCACTTTCCATATTCGATGTCCCGTTCCAGCTGTTCGAAAGCACGTTGGTTCTTCAAATGTTCGAACTCGTCGTTCATATGCCGCTCAATCCTGTAAAGTGATTCCTTGAAGATTTTTTGTTGGTTGAACGCGCGTCGGACCGGATGTTTTGGAGATCTATTTTTCTCAACTATCGTCTGTTCTTTTGACAAGTCGCGCATCTCGGAGAGGATGGCATTCCCCATCCGGGTGTAGAGGTCCTGTCGCTTTGTCGTCCGGTACCGCTCGGCCTTCTCCGTGTCGCCGTAACTGCGACGATGGAACGACACCTCCTGTTCGAGCCGCTCGTTGAAGGCCTGGAACTCTGATTTGAAGTGAATATCGATATAGTGATCGGTCAGACGGTCGAGTGATTCCCGGAGCGGCTGCATCCCGTTCATGTTGTAACGCCATTGACGTTTGTCTTCCGGCAAACGTTCATAGATGTCCTTGAATTGACGGACAAGCTCGGGGTGCAGGACACGGTTCGGGAGCGTTGGAATTTTCCGGTTCCGTTTATGGGCGACCAGTTCGTCTCTTATGAACGCGTTCAGTTTCTCTTGTTCTTTCGTCCGATCGGCGAGGGAATGGATGACCTTCGACTTCATCAGCTCGATCGATTTCGGTTTTCGTTTACCGCGCTCACGCATGTGGCTTGTCTCGACGATGGCGACATGCACATGGATGTTGTCGGTGTTGTAATGCACGGCACCGGTCCAGTAGGCGTGGACCATCTTCTCTTTTTGAAGCATTGAATCGATCGCGTTCCGTGTCGCCTGGATCAACCGTTTCTCGTCGACGAGGTCGTCGTGGAGCACGCCGGTCTCGCGTAGCCAAGCGTTGTCGAACGAGATGACGTCCTGCCAGAGGATGCTCCCGTTCTCTTGCGCGTGCTTGAAGATGTCGCGGACAGCGCGACGCTTTTCGTCGTCCAACAGGTCGTCCTCGCGTGTGAACAGACCGCTCGATTTCGTCTCGTCTTCAATATAGTCGTGATACGTCTCGAACTGTTCGCGGCTGTCTTTCGCGTCCGGTCGATTGATGTAGTCGAGGTACGTCGTGTAACGACGTGACTTCTTTTTCGTGCCCGGCACCTTGAACTTCGACTTGATGACAACGCCCGGCGTCTCACGCATCCTGCATCACCTCGTTCAACAACCGGGTCAACTCGGCGAGCTCGTCCGCGCTCCTTTTTAAGTGCAGCGTGTTCGCTTCGAGCTGTCGTTCGAGCCGCTCGACCTGTGTCGATTGGATGCCGTTCGCGCACCAAGAGGCGAGCAGTTCTTTCAAATATTGTTGCCGGGAGCGGTCGTGTTCTTTCGCCCATTCATCGATCTGCTTCACGATGACGGGGTCGATGTCGCGGAGTAACAGATCCATCTGCCTGACCACCTTTCTAGAGGATACATATTGCCAACGTTTAAAAAAGTTCATTCAAAGAGCATAAGGGGAAACTGCTATCACTTGTCGTGATAGCCCAGGCAGAGCCTGGGGTTTCCGTGATATCACTAAAAGTCCGAAAACGGCACGAAATGTGCCAGTAAAACCAGCGATTTGGCACGAAATGTGCCACTTAAATCGACAGTTCCCGGAGCCGGACGCGCAACTTGTCGTGCTTTTCTTCGAGCGCTTTGACTGACTGTTCGAGCTTCTCGAGTTCGAGTACGAGCTCGTCACGCTTCCGGCCGAGGTCGAAGATTTCGTTCTCTTGTTTGACCTGTTCGTCGAGCGAGAGGTAGGGGAGTTCGCTTTCAAGTTCCTCTTTGTCTCGGTCGAGTCGCTTGATGTGTTGTCGCTGTACTTCGACCGACTGCTGCGCTTTTTCTAACTGGCGTTCGGTCTCCGCGAGCTCGTCCTCGATGAATAGTCGCGCGAAAGTTGTCTCGTCAGATGAGGTGTGGCTCGCCTGTTCGATGGTCCGACGGTCGGCATAGAGGGAAGTCAAAAGACCGTTCTCTCGTTCCTCGGGTGTGAGTTCCTTGATTGATTGCGATTCATTCAATCCATAGATCCGGACGGCAAGCTGGCCAAAGTCGTTCGGAACGTTTTTCAATTCGAGCACATATTGGTCGTTCCGTTCATACAGTAGCGTGACTTCTTTCTCGGCATCAGGGCGTGCCTTATAGACGTAAGGGAAGAGATGAACGTAGGTGTTACCTGGTGTCTCATCGAGTGAGAGGCGGACACGCATCGTCCGTTTATCCATGTCATAACTCCAGGCATGGAGCGTCACGGTCTCCCCGTTCGAGAGCCGGATTGCCTCGTTGATCGGTGTCTCATTGACCGGTGCCTCTTCAGCAAAGAAGAACGATGAGGTTCCAAAAAAGAGGAAGCCGATGACAAAGAATACGCCGAGTCCGAGGTAGAACCGGGAGACGTTCTGGGTGAGTCGTCGTCGCGTTTGCCGCCGCATTTAAATTCCTCCTTCCGGTGTCAGGTCTTCCATCGCGGTGACGACCAAACGTCCGTCGATGGACTTGAACGTCAGCGCCAACAGTTCTTGCGTCGTCTCTTCATAACCCGTCTCGGTGATCAACAGGTCTTGTTCGAATCGCACGAGACAATCTTCTCCGGAGACGGAAGGGAACACCTCGATATCGCGGACGGTCGTCTCGAACGTGCCGACGTCACTGCCGTCAGCGGCGAAGAGCGTGGCCGCGAGTTCCTCCGACATGACGTCTTTCGCCTGTCGTTTCTGGGTCGTGTAACTGTCCTTCGTGATGGTGAAGGCGTACTCGACGAAGCGCGTTGCGCGTGTCGTCAGCTCATCTATTCGTTCCGTCTCCGTCGAAGCGACGACTTGTTCAGTGTCCGACGACGTAGCTTCGGAGGTTGCCGATTCAGAGGGAGTGACACTCTCATTTTCCGTCTGATTCGTGTCTGAAGTACTCGTGACAGCCGTCGCTTGTTGATAGAAAAAGGCGTTCGCCGCGAGTGAAATAAGAAGCAGTACCCCGAACAGATAGGCGAGGTGACGTGCGGTGAAGTTCATTCTTCCTCCTCCTTTCCATACATCCATGACTTACAACCCGAAGACCGGGGCGGGGTCGATATGACCGGACCACTCACTCGTCTTGATCTCGAAATGCAGATGGTTCCCGCTCGAGCGGCCGGTCGTGCCGCAGTACCCGAGCGCCTGTCCGGCGTCGATCTGTTGCCCGCTTTGGACACTGAGACGACTCAGGTGCGCGTACGCCGTGATGTAGTTGTCGTGTCGAACCTGAACGAGATTCCCGTACGGTCCGCGGTCGCCGCTAAAAATGACGGTGCCACTCTTGACCGCGTGGATCGTATCGGACGGGGTGCAACTGAAGTCGATGCCGGTGTGGTTGTCCCGTTGTCCGAAGACGATACGCCAGCCGAAACGCGATGTCACGTTGAGCGGGATGGCGAGCGGGGAACGTAACCCTGACAACAGCTTTTTCGTGATGACTCCGTCGGCGACGGCGACCGGCGCAAGGTATTTCAACACCGCGTCGACATACTCGATGTCGCCGTAACAGGCGCCGTGCTGGACCGCACTCGGACGATGACAGCGATAGATGCCGGTGTGTTTCACGCGCTGATACATCATCTGGGAGAACGAGATAGCGAGCTCTTTCGAGTATCGTCCGCCGTTCTCCTGGACATAATCGATAAAGCCGCCGCCGAAGTTGTAACTCTGTAACGTGAGCTGCACGTCCCGGTTCGCCCGTTCAAAGACGGACGCGAAATGCTCGACGCCATAGACGATGCTTTCCTCGGGGGAGGTGATGCAACCGATCTGTCCACACTTCGATTCGCTCGCCTGCATCGGGTCGTTCCCGCGTCCGCCGCTCTCCTGCATCATGAGCGCGAGCAAAAGGTTCGTTTGGTCGGCCAATCCGTGTTTCGTCAGTTCCGATTCGACCAAGCCCCGATACTGAAGCACTTGGTCACTCACCTGAAGACCGCTGCCCGTGTCGAATGTGACATCGGTCGGTTGCTCGTTCTGGACACCTGTGAGCGTATCGAGGATCCCGACGACGAGGATGACCAGGAACAAGACGAGTGCCGCGATGCCGAGCAGGATGAGTCGCCACTTGAGCGTCGCGAGCTGCCATTTCGCTGTGATGGCGAAGCGCGCCGTCCGTTTCGCGGCCGCCCACATCAGGCACCTCCACCGAACAAGGCGAGCTCCTCGGGTGCGACGTCGACGTCAAAGATGAGGTTCTGCACGCCGGAGATGCTGAGGACGACACGCCCCGTCTCGAGCGAGGGGATGATCCGCATCTCGGAATTCGAGAGTTGGCCATCAAACACCGTCTGGATGATCGGGATGCTCTCCGCGTCCTGTTCGCCGATGATCTTGTACTGCGTCAACTGAAAGAGCGACTTGACGTTCTCGGCATTCTCGGATTTTGATCCGGCCGGCACGAAGTCGGTGATCAGGTGCGACACGAAGAAGATGCCACCGAAGTATTTGCGCGCCTCGCGCATACAGCGTTGCAGATACAGGATGGCCGGTTGCGCGATGTCGCGCGTGTTGATCAAATGGTGCGCCTCGTCGATGACGATGAGGTACTTGCATGCTTCTTCCGTCCGGAGCACGCCCTGGTTGTAGGCTTTCAGTTGACTCGATCCGTTGGCGATCATTCCGTCCCACAGCATGTTCATCAAAGAGAACACCTGCGCCTGGAACACCTCGTCCCGCAGACTTGTCAGGTTCCGGAGCGGGAACGACACGATGAGCTCCTCGTCGAACCGGTCGATGGAGGAGTGCCCGTCGAAGATGTTGCCGTAGTTGTGGACGAGGTTCGTGACGGCGAGCTCGATGTTCTCGAGACGCCGCACCCGGTTCGGACTGATTGCTTCCTTGATCGAGGTGCGCGTGTCATCCGTATAGAGCTCACGACGTACGAGTTTTAAGAAGTCGGAGAACGTCGGGTACCGGTTCGCCGGATGCGTCGTGATCGGCAGTTCACCCTGTTCGTCCCAGAGTCCGTGCCGGACGTACAGGTCCCGAAGTAGGATCTCGAACTCGTTCGTCTCTTCTTGCGTCGCCGCCGGGTTGATGTAGTGATAAAACACGGCCATCTTCGACAGATGTTGCATGAACGAGAGTGCCTCGTTGGCACTGCCGTCGTTATTCGTCACCGTCTTATAGACATGGAGCGGATTGATGAGCCCGGCCGACCCGTCGAGCGCGATCTCTTTCCCGCCGAGCTGACGCACGAGGTCGGAGAATTCGCCCGTGACGTCGAGGATGCGGATTTTGTTGCCCTTGATCGCCTGATCGAGCACCGTCTTCTTCAATAGCGTCGACTTGCCGGACCCCATCTTGCCGATCATGAGCGCGTTATAGAACTTGCGTTGCTTGTCCTTGTGGAACAGGTCGAAGATGACGCTTCCGTTCGTGTCGGTCGTCCCGTAATATGTTCCGGTCGCGTCCTGGAGCGACGTGAAGTGGAACGGATAGCCGCCGGCGATGGAGAGGGACGGGATTTCTTTGCCACGGCGCCGGTTCGGGAGCTTTTGTTGTTGATCATAGCTCGTGAACAGGCTCTGCCATTCCCATTCCTGTTCGTTCAGGAAAATTGTCGAACGGAAGTTTCGGGCTTCGAGCTCTTCCATCACTTCCTGCACCTTCACCTCGAGCGTGTCGAGCGTCTTCGCCTTTACATAGAGGCGTAGGTGCAGATATTTCATCGTCTCGCCCTGGGTGATCTGTTCGTAGAGCTCGTTCAGCTCCTTGTATGTCTCCCGGGCGTCGATGCGGTCGATGTTGTCCTTTGCGTTCTCGAAGCGCGTGTTCTGTTCGGCCATCGACTTGTTGATGGTCTGGATGATCTCGCGCTTGTCGGCCGTCCCGATGTCAAGCGTCGTCAAAACGCCCGGCATGTTTAAGATGGGTTCGAGCCAGTAGTCGTAGACGAGCGATTGATATTTATAGACATGGAGGCACGACAGATAGCCGTCCCCGAGCCGGACGAAGTTGGCCTCAAACCGAATGCCGCCCTGCGGCTGGATTTTGGCGATGACGTCGGGGTTATAACCTTTCTCGTTTTTGACGGTCTCTGGGTCCTGTTGTTTGGCTATTCGCTCACGCAGACGTTGCCACATGCGCGTCACTCCTTTCTTCAGGCGTCGAGTTGCGGTTTCGTGTTCGGGTTGTTCAATTGATAGAGCACATGGACCTTCTGGTCGAGTGTCAGCTCGCGCATCGGGTTCGAGCGGCGGAGCAGTTTATAGAGGTGTGTCTTCCGCTCCCGTAACGTCCGCTCGTCATCAGCATAAAAAAAGAGGAGATAATCGCGATTGGTGCGATGCTCCTCGAGGTATTCGAGCTCCTGCTTCTTCTTCAACAAGAAGGGCAGGTAGGCCGGTGTCTGATTTTGTCGAATCTGTCGTTCGATGCTGATTTTCTGCCGTTCGAGACTGAGCGGCGTGTTCAGCGGCACGACCTTAAGCGGATGCGTGTACGCCTGTAGAAGATAGGCGAGTGAGAACACATCATGGTCTTTTTCCTCTTCATTTAAAGAATAGATGTCCTTTGAGGTGAGCTGGACCATGTCGAGATAGGTCCCGTCGCGCATCTCGAACGCCTCGGTCCCGGTGATGTCGACGACCGGCATCAGTTCGGCGACCGTCGGTTTGATGACGACCTTGTCTTTGACCTTTCGTTTCTCGACCACGTTCTGTTCGTCGAGCCAGGTGCCCGTGCGTCTCGGTTCTTGTAGCGACTCCTCGATGAACGCCATCTCAATCACGCCCTTTCGTGTGCGCGTCGAGCGCGAGATAGGTGTCTTTGCGTTTGATGAGCGCGTAGTAGAGCGCGTGGACCATCCGCTTCTGCGGGTTCGTCGCCGGCCGGAGTACCATGAACAGGCCGAATACGACGAGAAAGACCGTGAACGGGATGTGCAGCACCGACGGGATGAACGGAAGCGTCACGAGCCGGAGCACGATGAGCCCGACGAGGAACAGGAAGTCGTGCAAATAGAGCATCTTGTTGATCTTGAGCTCGGTCGTGACCTCGTTCGGGATCCGGTAGTTGCGCATGGGTCATCACTCCTTTTTCTTCATGTTGTCAGATTGCGGTGGCGAGGTCGGATAGATCCGTCGCGTTTCTTCATGATTCTGTGTATGACGGTGCGTCTGATTCTCTCGGACCTGTTCAATGACCTCGGTTTCGACATCGAGCACGGTGTCTTGATGGATGGTCCGTCGGGCGCGTCCTTGACGTTTCTCTGATGCCGCATCACTCGAATCTATCGTAGATGACGTAGATGAGTCGTTTGAATGTGGTGTTTTTTGTTGCGTCGGTGGCGTCTGAGCTTCTCCGGCTACCGATTCGCTTTGACGATTATCAGGTCCGGATGCGTTATCGATAGAACGAGTGACCGGTTCGATAGGCGACGAACTAGGGCTTGGAGAATGACCAGAACTTGAATGATCGTGAATCGACTCCGGTCTTGATGTCTCCGATGATGTTGTTTGATGGTCGGGTCCACGTTCGGTATTTGATTCAGGGTTCGTCGCATGAATCGATTCGGGAGACGTGCGGCCCGACGCTTCGTTCACGTGTGGAGAGCCTTGCGCTTCAAGTTCTGACTCTTGACTATTGATTGGTTGCGCAACGTCCTTTGGATTTGTCGGTTTCTCTTGATCGGTCTGCGTGCGACTTGCAGTTTGGTTCTCCTGAGCGACACCATCTGGATCGGTTTGTCTCTCGGTGTCCATCCGCTGTGAAGCTTGGTCCGCTGCACTAAGTGTTGAACCGTTATGCGGTATGGCGTTTGAATCCATCCGCGTCGTCGCAGCCTCATGGAGCGATGGCATTTTCGGTGCGCCCTGTGTGGCACGCGCGACCTTCGAGACCGCGTGGGCACCGGCCGAGGTCACGCCTTTCCCGGCGGCATAGGCGCCGAGGGCGACACCCCAGCCCCGTTTAAGTCCGGCATCGATCCCAAACAGCCGCTCGACCATGTTCGGTCCATCAATCAAGGCGACCGAGAAGGCGATGAGGGCGATCAGGTAGGCGAACCCGTCCAACGTCTCCGCGAGATAGGCGGTCCCGATCGTGTACAGTTTAATCGAAACGAAGATCAGGATAATCACGAGGAACGTGTTCAAAATGCTCTGGATGACCTTCTTCGTCTTTTGGCCACTGTGCAGGTCGGTCGGTGCGACGAGAATCGCCAGGACATAGTTGAAAGCAAGCTCGAACGAGAGACGCGCCAGTTTATAAGCAATGGAAAACAGCGTGAAGCCCATGATCCCGAGCGTCACGAAGATGGTCAACCAGTTCGGCTGATAGCGATAGTAGTATTGGTTGTTCCATTCGACGCCACCTTGGTCGAGTTTCGAGGTTCCCATCGTTTCACCATTCCAGGTTAGTTTAGACTGAGAGATTTGTTCGCCAGTACTTCCCAAGCGAAATTCATTACTATCGAATACCTCGTTGATGTCGATATTTCGTAAATGACTTTGAGGCAGAGAGTTCAAAGCCTCACCTTCCAAACCGGAAAAATCGTTTCGGTCATACTCAATCAAATCATGAATGTTTTCTCGTAAAATCTGATTTGATATCGATTCACCGGAAGAGTTTTCGCCAGAGTTTTGAGTTGTGAAATCAATTGCAGTATCACTGAATTCACTTACTTGCGTCATCGTTGGAGATAATAGTCCGAGAATGAGCAACGTGATAAACAGATTGATTAAAAATCCTTCCCGATCAAATTTCTTTTGAAAAATGATGAGGTAACCCGTGAATAAGAAGCTAGCAGCTAAAAGAACGTACAAAAAAGGTTGAATCGTAGAAACGAATTCAACCACTTGAGAGTTATTAAAAAATGTTTTAGTTAGTAATATGCTGTCAGCCACTTTTTCAAGTCCATCAATCAATACTGCTAAGCCACGTATTAAAATCCAACCCATTGAGCGGAGGGCATCCAGTACCAGTGTACTGAGACTAAGGATATCAGTGAACTCTTGTAGCTTATTTACAACTTCGTTATCACCCATAGAATCCCTCCATTCAGAGGCTATTTAATGAAGTTAGTAACTTGATCCTTTAATTCATCTTCTGTAAGGGCAGATACATTTAATTCACGGCTGATTTCACCATCAGTTATCTCGTACAATCTGCCACCTTTAAGTTCAGGATGTTCTTGGGTAGAACGTTCCTCAAGATCTTCCCCATTAGGCTGAAACGGATTGAATAAGAGAACGTCTTTCTTTTTTTCCGTGGCGACTTCTCGCACAGTATCAACGTAAACCCCTTCATTACCTTGACTATCGCTGTCTACAAGAACGTATGCACTTTCTTGCTCAGTTTTAATATCTGCAATTTCTTCAACAGAAGTCGTAGAAAGATAATTCGAACTTTCGGCACCACACGATGCTAAAAGTAACGAACTTCCGAGTAGGACACCAATCAAGATTTTCCTCATAACGTTTACCCCTCCGTCAGACGATTTTCCCCTTCAGTAGATCCGCGATTTTCAGGTTGACGCGGAAGTCGAACTTATCTATTAGTGTAACAGTTTTTGGGGTGTCTGAGGTGTCGTCCTGATAGACGGTCAGAAAGCCATCGGTCGTCTGGATATTGAGCACGTCGCCCCGTTCGAGGCGGACGCGTTGCGTCTCGATGATCCTCGCGACGACACGCAATTCGTTCTGGATTCGCTTCTCTCTCGCACTCTCGGCCATGGGTTCGGCCTCCTCTCTACGGTGTACCTTGCTTCAGTTTCTCGAGTCGCTTCGCGATCATC
>NZ_CP073102.1:0-52136 GCF_018138125.1 Exiguobacterium alkaliphilum | reverse complement strand
CTTATGCTCTTTGAATGAACTTTTCGAACGTTGGCAATATGTATCCTCTAGAAAGGTGGTCAGGCAAATGGATCTGTTACTCCGCGACATCGACCCCGTCATTGTGAAGCAGATTGACGAATGGGCAAAGAAACATAACCGCTCCCGACAGCAATATCTGAAAGAACTACTCGCCGCTTGGTGCGCGAACGGCATCCAATCGACACAGGTCGAGCGGCTCGAACGACAGCTCGAAGCGAACACACTCCACCTGAAACGGAGCGCGGACGAGCTCGCCGAGGTGACCCGTTTGTTGAACGAGGTGATGCAGGATGCGTGAGACGCCGGGTGTCGTCATCAAATCGAAGTTCAAGGTGCCAAGTACAAAAAGAAGTCGCGTCGGTACACGACATACCTCGACTACATCAATCGTCCAGACGCGAAAGACAGCCGCGAACAGTTCGAGACGTATCACGACTATATGGAAGACGAGACGAAATCGAGTGGTCTGTTCACTCGCGAGGAGGACCGATTGGACGACGAAAAGCGCCGCGCCGTCCGCGACATCTTCAAGCAAGCGCAAGAGAACGGGAGTATCCTCTGGCAAGACGTCATCTCGTTCGACAACACCTGGCTACGCGAGACCGGTGTGCTCCACGACGACCTCGTCGACGCGAAACGGTTGATCCAGGCGACACGGAACGCGGTCGATTCGATGCTCCAAAAAGAACAGATGGTCCATGCCTACTGGACCGGTGCCGTGCATTATAACACCGACAATATCCACGTGCATGTCGCCATCGTCGAGACGAGCCACATGCGTGAGCGCGGTAAACGAAAACCGAAATCGATTGAGCTGATGAAGTCGAAGGTCATCCATTCCCTCGCCGACCGGACGAATGAACAGGAGAAACTGAACGCGTTCATAAGAGACGAACTGGTCGCCCATAAACGGAACCGGAAAATTCCAACGCTCCCGAACCGTGTCCTGCACCCCGACCTCGTCCGTCAATTCAAGGAGATCTATGAACGTTTGCCGGAAGACAAACGTCAATGGCGTTACAACATGAACGGGATGCAGCCGCTCCGTGAATCACTCGACCGTCTGACCGACCGCTACATCGCCATTCACTTCAAAGCAGAGTTTCTGGCCTTCAACGAACGGCTCGAACAGGAAGTGTCGTTCCATCGTCGCAGCTACGGCGACACGGAGAAGGCCGAGCGGTACCGGATGACAAAGCGACAGGACCTCTACACCCGGATGGGGAACGCCATCCTCTCAGAGATGCGCGACTTGTCAAAAGAACAGGTGATATTGGAGAAAAAAGGAGCCCCAAAACATCCGGTCCGACGCGCATTCAAACAACAAAAGCTATTCAACGAATCACTGTACCGGATCGGACGGCACATGAACGACGAGTTCGAACATTTGAAGAATCAACGTGCTTTCGAACAACTGGAACGGGACATCGAATATGGAAAGTGAGGGAGGACGATGGAAGAGTTGAGACAGATCCGCCTTCGGTTGAAGCCGGAGACGGTCGTGTATTTGGAGGAGTTCGCCGACGACAAACGCTTCGGTCATCTCGGCCAGGTCATCGACCATATCGCAGAAGAACATAAACAACTAGCCAATGAGAAGTGGGATATGCAGTTCCTCACCCGCTCGATCAGTACGCAGGTTTTGCATCGTATCGAGGAGATGATGAACGAGCAAGTATCGATAGAAATCGAGCGGATCCGGCTCGCCGCGAACCGCTCCGATCGCCAAGGGCAGATCCTGACAGAGCTCCTGCAGGCGCTCATGCAGACCGAGGGCATCGAGGACATCATGACGACGGATCAGTTCAAGCCGACGTTCCTCGCGACGGCGGAACGTGTCGTCCAGGAACGCATCGAGCATCAAAAACAGAAGAAGGACACTTTAACTTTTGGGAGAGGATGAACCTTATGCGACCACTTGACCGTCCCTTCACGATGGGACAACTGTTGACGCTTCAACCGAAAACCGTCACGGTCCTCATCTATGGAAAACAGTACGACATCCCGATATCAATATCTGAGCAGCAGCTTTTAACTGCCATTGCAAAAGACGAGATCGTCTTGCTTCCCGTCAATTTCGAACGGACACGGCTGTTACTCGATATCCCGGAAACGTCACCACAACTTGAACATGAACTGAACGAATTTGTGGATAGTGATGAATCTGTCACCGACTTGTTGAAGGAAGGAGTCTGACACGATGGCCAAGATGAAGACGAACGAAGAACGGAAAGCCGATCTCGAGGCCTTGACAGAACAGATGGGAAAACAGATTGACAGCTACTTCGAGAGTCCGGAGAAAATTCGGGAACATCTCCAGTTTCTCGGCAAGTTTCATCAGTACTCGATGCGAAACGCGATCTTGATCGAGTCCCAATTCCCCGGAGCAGTCGCGGTCGGCTCTTATCTGTTCTGGGAGAAGCAAGGCGCACAGGTTCAAAAAGGTGAACGTGGCATCAAAGTATTCGTCCCAAGTCCAGTGACGTACGCCCTGCATAAAGATGAGTGGGTGCCGCTCAGCAAGGCATCGAAGCCAATCAAGGACGGCGTGAAGCAAGGACGCATCCCGTCACGCAAGATGATGTACTTCAAAATCGGTCACGTGTTCGAGTACACGCAGACCGACGCGCGCGAAAAAGGAATCGAGGTCTCGGACATTTTCAAACGGTATCACCGGGACGGCGGGATTGAGAACGAACAAGACATCCGTGACGCCTTAACGACGCTCGCGGATGCCCGGAATGTGACGCTATTGGAGGAACCGCTCGATGAGATCGGGACTGCGAAGGGTTGTTACTATCCGGAGCTACATGCGATCGCCTTGAACCCGCGGAACACATCGATTGAGGACGTCAACGTCCTGATTCACGAACTCGCCCACGCAGAGCTACACAACCAAGAGCGGAACTTTGAGCGGAACAAACCACTCACGGCACCCGAGAAGGAGTTCCAAGCCGAGATGGTCGCCTATGTCGTCTCACATCAGCTCGGGTTCCCGACGGACGACTTCTCGCTCTCCTATCTGGCCGGTTGGACGAAAGACAAGGAACTCCTCGACAAGGAACAACTGTTGCAGGAAGTCCACCAGACATCCGCAGCTTTCCTCGATCACATCGAGTCTCATCTCGAGAAAGCTCACACCTTGGAGCAGGAGAAAGAACAGACGCCACTCGAATATCTTAAACAACTGGACCGACGCATGGGATGGAAAGACGTCGACCTCAGTCTCTATGAACGATTGCATGCATTACAAAACGTGTTTCCAGAAGAAGTAGAACCTTACTTGAACGCAAAAGCGGCCCTCGAGACGAACCTGAAGGTGGATCGTGTCGATGAGCCGCTCATGTATATTCATGATAAAGGGTTCGGGTTCCAGTCATTCGGTGTCGCCAACAATCATGACTTCAGTGAAGATGCACTCGTCGCCTATACTGTCGCACTACCCAACCAGCTGTTGATCAGCGGTCACTTCGATCCCGAGAGGACCGTTCACCCATTACATGACCTTGAAAAAAACAATCGATTAGAGAACCCAATTTTAAGGTCTCTTGAGGAGCGTTGGCATGATGTCCTGCTCGTTGAAGAAAAAAAAGTCGCTTTCAAAAACAATAAAATTCGTCACCGAACGACAATTGTAGACTATTCCAGACAATGTTCTCTATAAATAAAGATTGTTTTAAAAAAAGGGAGAGACTTCGTTCGAAGTCTCTCCCTGCTTGTTATTTAAGCCTTTGACCAGTTGGCGACCATTTCCACATCCGCTGCCACCATAGTGGTATAGATCGGACAACGAGCGTCTACTATCTTTTGAAGTTCTTGTACACGTGCTTCTGTTTCACTAGTGCTTACCTTGGCATCCACAGTGATTTTTTGGAAATACGGACGGATTCCTTCTTCCCCCATCATTCCTCTTGGATCAATGTCGCCTTTCACTTCGAACTCAATCCCTTGTAAGTCAAAATCGATTTCCTTCGCCACAAAGTTTGCAATCGCATTCTCACAACCTGTCAACGAAATCAAAAGTGTTGCCAACGGATTTGCACCTTGATCAGTACCTCCCATATTCTTTGGCTCATCAATAATTACTTCATGATTGTGAGAAATCCCTTCTGTGTACATCCCTTTAGATACTGCTCTGATTTGTTCGACCACGTTAAACCACTCCTAAACTTAAATTAAAATCAATACCACCATTTGATATTGACCGTACCTTATCATGTTGATAATTAGTACTTCAATTAGAAAGTTTATAAGTGTAATCTATCTTACATTATGAATTTGATTAGAAAGAGATTTAGCATATGAAAAAGGAAAAGTAGACCCTATGTAGTTACGAAAATAAACACTTAGGCACCACAAACAAACGATATAAAATTAGATTTACTATTTTTGTGCAACGCCTCGAGCCTCGAAAGATCCTTTCGAAGAGGTAAGAAGCATGTGTGATTCAGCTTACTTTTTTTATGTCAGTACATATGTTATATTTTTAAATGGATAATCTATTCAGTAAAGGGGTGCTTTATAATGGCAAGTTCACTTGAATTGTTAAACAAAACTCCAGAGATAACTCTCTCTCGAGTCACAGGGGGAGACTTCTCCTTGAAAGACTCGATGTCCCAAAGCACTGATTGGCATTTAATCATTTTCTTCCGTGGTTCTTGGTGTTCGGTCTGTGTCCAAGACTTAAAAGAGCTAGAAAGTCAACACGGGTACTTTCAGAAGAAAGGAATTCGACTCGTAACAATTTCGACTGATCGCATAGAAGATTTGAAAAAAATGGTGGAAGATAATGCGCTCAGTTTCCCTGTTCTCCATGATGATTCACTTCAATCGTTAAGCGATTACGGAGTGAAGTATCATGGCCCCGATGCTCCATATAACGACCACGGCGAGCATGGGGAACCGGCCTACTTCCTCATCGACGAGAACGGCCGCCTGTTGTATCAACAGATCCAGACGAGCCCATTCGGCCGTCCGACCGCGACCGAGCTCCGGAAAATCGTCCAGTACATCAAAAAGAATCTCAAATGACGAGATGGCGCCGATCCGGCGTCTTTTTTTACGATTGTAAGACCGGTTACAGAAATATGAAACAATTCGCTATACACTTATTATATTAAACCTAAAGGAGTGAGGAAAATGAAACGATATGTAATAAACGGCGTGATCGGTGGAGTGATCGGCGGAATTTTGTTCGGGCTATTCATGCAGATGATGGGCATGATTGGCATGATTGCGGGCATGGTCGGCAGTGAGAGCCTCGTCGTCGGTTGGATCGTCCATATGATGATCAGCGTCATCTTCGGGGTCACGTTCGGACTCGGGCATTTGGTCATCTCGAACCTTTGGACGCTCGCCGTCTTGTTCGGCATCGGTATCTGGATCGTTGGACCGCTCGTCGTCATGCCGCTCATGATGGGCATGGGGACGAACCTTGCGAACGCGTTCGCCCCGGATCAATTGATGAGCCTCGTCACGCATCTATTCTTCTCATTCGTCTTAGCCATCGTCTTCAAACTACGCACTGAAAAACAAGTCGCACCGAAAGCGGCAATACGCTAATGGGGGAACACAGATGAACATCACAACAGAACAACAATTCGAACAACTCGTCTCATCGAAGGACCATACGATCGTCAAATTCTACACGGACTGGTGCCCGGACTGCAGACGGCTCGACGCCTTCATGCCGGATGTCACCTCGACACTCGGTGATGTGCCGCTCCATACGCTCAATAAGGACGAGCTGCCCGCCCTCTCCGAACGTGAGCAAGTGATGGGTATCCCGAGCCTGCTCGTGTATAAGAACGGTGAAAAGATTGGACATCTTCATAGTGCGAATGCGAAGACGCCAGGGGAAGTCACCGAGTTCTTGGCCGCATTCGTCACATCATGACAAAAGGGAGCCCTGTCGCTCCCTTTTTGACCTGTTCATTTAATCAACTCCAGCTCGTCCCATAACGCTTGTCCGGTGAAGACGCGCGCCCCGTCGACGAGCGCCGGCGTCACGAACTCACCGTTTAGACGCAGCAGCTCCTCGACATAACGGGGCTCCTCGAATAGGTTCTTCTCAATGAACGGGATGGCCAATTCGTTCAGGCGTTGCTTGGCCCGATGGCAACGTGAACAGCCGTCGATCGTGTACAGTTGAAGCATGGGACTCCCCCCTTTTCTTCATTATATAGTTTACAATCTAAGGAGACGGTAAGACAGATTACTAAAAAGTGAGGTGACACCGATGGACAAATTAACATTGCTCTCGCACATCAGTTTGTTCGACGAGCTACCGATGCAAGAGTTGAAAGTGATTGACGCGATGAGCCAGATGCGCCCGGTCAAAAAAGGGAAGATCATCGTCTCACCAGATGCCCCGATCCCGGCGCTGTTCTTGTTGAAAGAAGGCCAGGTCCGACTCTACCGGATGAACCAACACGGCAAGCAGTTCACCGTCGATATTTTGACGAGCGGCAACATCTTCGGCGAGACGGCGACGCTCTCGTTGACCGATGACGACTTGTACGCCGAGGCGATGACCGACACGTACTTGTGTACGATCGGAGTCGATGAGTTCGAGCAGTTGATCGAGAAGAGTCCGAAAATCGCCTTGAAGCTGATCAATATCCTCTCTGAGCGGCTGAAAGACTTATACGCGCTCAGTGAAAAGATTGCCTTGACCGACGTGAAGTACCGAATCCTCTACCTTTTGCTCAAACTGAGCGAGAAGAGCGGGGTGCGAAAGAAAGACTGGCAGACAATCAACATCAAACTGACCCATGCCGATATCGCGGCCATGGTCGGGACGACACGCGAGACGACCAGCGTCATCATGTCTAACTTGAAGAAAGAAGGGTATATCAAAAAGGGACTGCGCCTATCGATTCACGCCGACAAAGTGAAGCAGGCGCTAGACGACCTTTAGGAGGGATTCGATGAAACCGACGATTCAAGCGTTCGTGTTCGATGTATACGGGACGCTGTTCGACGTCCATTCGGTCAAGGCGGCGTGTGACGAACAGTTCCCTGGAAAAGGTGACCAAATCAGTCAAATATGGCGGACGAAACAACTCGAATATTTCTTTATTCGTCAGATTTCGGGCCGTTATGAAGACTTCTCCGACGTCACGCGCGACGCGCTCCGGTACGCCTTGTCGGCGGCCGAAGTGACATGGACGACCGAGACCGAAGACGCGTTGATTGCCACCTATGCGGAGCTGTCTCCGTACGAAGAGGTCGAAGACGTGTTGAAACAACTGCAAGACAAACAGACGGTCGTGTTGTCGAACGGGACCGCTGATATGCTTGAGCAATTGATCGCGAACGCGTCGTTCACCGAGTTGTTCGACGAACTCGTCAGTATCGACGGGGTCAAACAATACAAGCCATCTCCGGCCGCCTACATGCATTGGTTCAAAACGACCGACTTGAAACGAGACGAGGTGCTGTTCATGTCCTCGAACGGGTGGGACATCATCGGTGCCAAAAACTTTGGCTTCCGGACAGCCTGGATCAATCGGGATGGCAAGCCGATTGAAGCGATGGATGTGCGACCAGATGCGATCTATGACGACTTGACCGGGATTTTGGAATCGATTTGACAGTCAAGATGACAGATAAAAAGAGAAAACGACCAACAAATTGGTTGTTTTCTCTTTTTATAGCATATAGGCGATGTCGGAAGATGAAGTAGGATACGCAAAAACCATTCGTTTGACTTCTTTAACCGATAGTTTGAATCGAATCGCCATCGCCAATACGTTGATTAGTTCATCCGCTCCACTACCGATGACATGCGCCCCAAGAATCACATCTTCTTCTTCGTCAATGATCACTTTGAACGCCGCCACTTTCTCATTCATTCGTTTATACGTATACCAGTCGGTCGTTTCTTTATAATTGATTGTCACATTTCTTCCCGAAGCTTTCGCTTCGAGTTCACTCATTCCTACTCTAGCGAGTTTGGGAATTGTAAAAACAATCGTCGGCGTAACGATTTCCTCTAATTTCTTGTGATTACCTTTTAATAAATTCGATGCTACAAGATGAGACTCCCTGCTCGCCATTGGAGTCAAAGGAAGAGACATTGTTGCTGCTACATCTCCTGCCGCATACACCCGTGGATTGGTGACGCTTTGAAGGTATTCGTTGACAATCACGCCCTCGCTTCCCCATCCTACGCTCCCTCTCTCAAGCTCCATATCAAGCGCTGGTTCTCGACCGGCACCGTGCACGATGAGATCAGTTGTCCATCTCTCTTCTTGGTCCGCACGAATCGTTCTAATATTGAATTCATTGTCACTTCGTTCAATTTCTGCCACTTTTGTATCCAAATGCACGTTCACGCCGATTTCTTCCGACGCCTTTACTAGCAAGTCGACCAAGTCTGAGTCGAACTGCCCGAGTGGAGATTCTCCTTTGTGAAAAATATGGACTTCTGAACCTGCTCTCGCAGCAATATGAGCGAACTCAAACGAGATATATCCACCTCCTACGAACGCAATCCGTTTTGGCAAGTCTTCAATTTCTAAGAAATGATCGCTATGAAGAAGTAACTCTTCTCCCTTAATGCCTAACTGCATCGGTTTAGCTCCTGTAGCCAGTAGGATGTGTTTCCCCTCAAGAATTACATCTCCGACCTGGATCATTGATTCGCTCACAAATGTAGCTTTTCCAAAGAACGTATCAATCCCTCGTCTCTTTAACCCTTGTTCCCGCTTTTCAGGCACAGGAATAGTAAAAGAACGCTTAAATTCCAATAAGGTAGCCCAGTCTATCGAGAAATCCCCACTGAAGCCATGTCCGTCCATACGTCGACTCCAATCAATCAACTCAGCCACCCCGACCAGTACTTTTTTTGGGTCGCATCCACGTAAGGCACACGTTCCTCCGTAAGGTAACTCATCGATAATCGCGACTTTCCAGCCTGCTTGTCTACATTTTGTAGCAGCGACAGAACCACCAGATCCGGTTCCAACCACAATCAAATCATACTGCTTCATAGCGCTCGCACCCCGCTTCTTCTATTGATGGACCACTTCCATTATACAAACACTGAAGTAGTTCAACTCGTCCGAGATAACACGTTTCAATTGAAGTCCACTTTTCACACTCATTGTTTCAATATCGTTCATATCGAATTTATATGAATTCTCTGTGTGAATCGTCTCCCCCTCTTCAAACGTGATTATTTCTCCAGCAAGTTCTACTGTCTGGTCAATCATACTTTGAAGATGCATCTCAATCCTTCCAGCCTTATCATTGTAAAATGACACGTGCTCGAAAGTCGTCTCATCAATTCTGCATCCATACTCACGATTGATACGCGTTAATAAATTTTTATTGAACGCTGACGTCACACCAGACGAATCATTATATGCGGCCTCGATGATTAATCGCTCTTTTTTTCGATCTACTCCGATGATCAATAAGTCACCATTCGAAAGGTGCGTCCGAATGTGACGAAGAAAATCAACGGCAGCTGCAGGCTCAAAATTACCAATCGTTGAACCAGGGAAGAAGACGACTGTCCGTTCTGTATCGAGCTTCGGAATCTCAAACGATTTTGTGTAGTCTGCGCTAACCCCTGCCATATCGATGTGCGGGTAATCTTGACTCAACTTTCGTACCGTCTCCATTAAAAAATCTGTTGAGATATCAATTGGCACATAGGCTTTAATCGCATTCATTTCATCGAGTAAAATTTTCGTTTTGGTGCTACTTCCACTTCCCAGCTCGACTAACGTCGTCGGTCGATCAAAAAATAGGCGAAGTGTATCAACCGAAGACCTTAGAATTTCCGTCTCTGTTCTCGTTTGATAGTATTCGGGAAGACGTGTGATGTCTTCGAACAATCGTGACCCTGTTTCGTCGTATAGGAATTTAGATGAGATTGTTTTAGGGTGACGTATCAACCCTGCCACCAACTCCGTCACTGGCGCTTGCCATTGTACGGTAATTTCATTGCCTAGGCGTCGATTCATACGTTGTCCGCCAATCTGATACCACTGAATTGCCAACGCATATGAGGATAAAAGAAGTTACGGTAAGTCGCTCGGATATGTGTACGAGGCGTGACACAAGCCCCACCTTTTAAGACGATCTGATTCGACATGAATTTCGCATTGTACTCTCCAAGAGCACCTTCAAGTGGTTTGCTTCGCGGATACGACATATATGGACTCTGTGTCCACTCCCACACGTCTCCGAATGCTTTCATGAACTTGTTGCTTTCATACTGAGAATCCGGATGGAAATAGCCGTCCTCCATGAACTGCCCTTCTGTCGGAAGGTCCCCAAGCGCCACTTCCCATTCTTGCTCCGTGGGAAGTCGATAGCCGGCCCACCTCGCATAAGCGTCCGCTTCATAAAAGCTCACATGACATACCGGAGCGGATGGGTCGAGCGGTTGAAGTCCGTTCAATGTAAAAGTACTCCATTCCGCATCGTCTTGCTGCCAATAGGCGGGTGCCTCTATTTTGTTTTCTTTCACGAAATTCCAACCGTCCGACAACCAGAATTCTGCTTTCTTATAACCACCGGCTTCAATAAATAACTGGTATTCCGCATTGGTCACTGGACGATTGGCCAATTTGAATGGATGTAGATAGATTTTATGTCGTGGCCGTTCATTATCGAAAGAGAAGCCCGCATCATCATGCCCGATCTCAGCCATCCCCCCGTCAAACGTATGGAACTCGAGCACCGGTGCTTGCCCACGTTCCCGAACAGTTACTCGATTGAAGACGGGACGGATAGGGTTAAATGAAAAATTATAAAGAATATCCATGAGAATGAGTTCCTGATGCTGTTGCTCATGTTGAAGTCCAATCTCGACCAATTCAAAAACTTCTCCTTGCAACTTATCATTCTTAAAAAGCAACTCCATCTGAGCATCAACATGTCGACGATATGACAATGTCTCGGAAACGGTTGGTCTTGATATGTTTCCCCGCTTCGCCTGTGGATGCGGCTTACCGACCGACTCATAGTAAGAGTTGAACAGATGAAAAAAGGTTGAATCAAAAGGAATGTAATCTTCAATGTATTCTTTCAAAACAAATTGTTCGAAGAACCATGTAGTATGCGCCAAATGCCATTTTGTAGGACTGACGAACGAAGAGCCTTGAATGACAAAATCTTCGGTTTCCATGTTTGACACTAGATTCATCGTAGCGGTACGTACCGAGTTAAATTTTTCAATCAAATGTTGTTGGGTTGAGATCGACATGACGCTTCACTTCCTTTTCAGAGGATATAGAACTTTTTCTTTCTTTTTAGATTACCCGTTCTATCTGTAAATGAATGTAAGAGAGCTAACACTTTTTTTCTTTGCTCACATGATAAAATTTGCTTGTTCAAAACAGAAGAGTGTGACTACCATCTAATCGTCCTCGATAGGTGAGGACACATGTTATATTCACCTAAATTTCGGGTAGCATAATCATGTAGTCTTGAAACGCAGGATGAACAGATGATTTGGCATGATCATCATCTTCCAAAATAAATTAGAATTCGTGTCAAAACTGGAAAACAGTGAAGGGATTTGTGAAGTCTAAACATCATGGAAGGGGAATGTTACATGAAAGCACTATTTTTGAACTGTTCGCTAAAAGGCGGGGACACGATTTCGCATACGGAAGGCTTGATGAAAGACATCATCCCCCACTTTGACAAACTAGGTGTCGATTCCGAAATCGTTCGCGTCGTCGACTATAACGTTGCGTTCGGTGTGACGGAAGATGAGGGTGACGGTGACGAATGGCCAAGCATTTTCGAAAAGGTGAAGGCTGCTGATATCCTCGTTATCGGGACACCGCTTTGGCTCGGGGAGAAGAGTAGCATCGCCACTCAAGTCATCGAACGGTTATACGGTGGGAGCGGCTTGAAAAATGAACACGGTCAAGCCATCTACTATAATAAAGTCGGCGGAGTCGTCGTGACGGGGAACGAAGACGGGGCAAAGCACGCCTGCGCCTCGGTTCTTTATGGTCTTTCCCATATTGGTTTCACCGTCCCACCGAATGTCGATGCATACTGGGTCGGAGAAGCTGGTCCAGGCGAATCGTATCTCGACGCCGGTCGCGAAAACGCCTTCACCAAAAAGAATGGACGCTTTTTGGCCTACAACCTCTACCATTTTGCGAAAATGTTAAAGGAGCATCCGGTTCCAGTCGAAGGAAACATCATGCCTTAATCAATATAATCGGGTGAATGTAGCCTTCAATTGACTAAATACTTAGATATGTGATGTTAAACCTCTATCTGTATTTTATATTGTGTATCGACCATGTCGAAAGAGCAGTCTCGAAACAGGAGAGACTGCTCTTTCGTTTTTATTTATTCCGTCCTTTCACTTTATCGATCCGAATTTTCTCGATCAACGCGTGGATGATCTGTTCATCTCTTCCACCGAAATCTTTGTTGAAAGGGACTCGCTCTCCTTCGAACATGAAATAACCAAGTAGGTAAGGGACTCGCGGTGTTGCATGACCCCACGTGTGCTTCGAGCAACGTTCCCACACCTCGACTTCGAACTCTTTTGAATAGCGCATATGCTCGACAGCAGCTTTGACCGCTGATTTCTTCAGGACAAAGTAGTCCTCGAAGACGAATTTACCGAGCAACTCGTACCACATCTCCTCGCGGGCTCGCTCTTTGATCGCTTCTACATCGACTTCCACGTGATACGGGGCCTCTTCTTCATTCTTGACGACATCTCGTGAATCTCCTGTCATCGACTCTGGATACAGCTCCCATCCTTCAGGCATCCGTTCTTTGATGAACTGTTCGAGCGCCTCCTCACTAATCCGATAGCCTTTTTTACGCGACTCGAGCGGTTCTGCCTGGATCACGCCTTTTCGTACCCAGTTGCGGACCGTCTCCTTGTGGGTCGTGAGCTTGTTCTTTGATAAGATTTCAAATGCTTCGTCAATCGTATACATAATAGACCTCCCTTTAACACAATGATGGTTTTATTAAATAATACTATATTCATTGTATTAAAGTAAGCTAATTTCTGAACGGAATCCGAGTTGATCAGAAAAAAACGAATAGCTTACAAACAAAAACACCATTCGACCGAATGGTGTTCCTCGCGTGACGTGAGACACGCCCACGTTTTTGGTTTTGACCTTGCTCTTACGCTCCGTGCCTCCCGTCAGAAAGGGCCAGGAACATAGAGATGCGGCGTTGAGCCAGCAGATCTTGTTATCGGACCGTCAGGGAGGCAGCGGTGCGATGAGCGACTTCGCCTCCTGGCGTTAGACGCTCACGCATGAGCCCGGATCACCATTCCTTCTCCCATGCCCCGTCCTCAGACACGCCCCAATCCTCGAAGCGATACTTGATGAACCAATGGACATGCATCACCTCATACTCGAATACACCCTTGGATAGCTCTGAGACGACGAAGCTCACGTCTCCATCCGCCACCACCCATGTCCCGTATAGATACACTTTCTTGATCGGACGCTCTTCTGCATCCAGATAGATCAGCACCCGGAAGTAAGGCGAGTTCCGTCCTTCATCGAACCGGACGACCTTCTCGACGCAATGTTCCCTATCGACGACACGCATCCACTCGGGACGCACCATCAGTTCCGAGAACACGGTCTGGACGAACGGATCCAATTCTTCGAACGCATAGTCATCAAGCAGCCCCTCGTCCATCACGTCTCACCCTTTCCGGTCCTCTATAGAACGATTCCCCGTAAAAAGCCAGTTCAGTCCTTGTTCATGAACCTACAGAAATGAAGACTTTTAAAAATTGTATACACATCTACATGTATACAATGATTCCTTTTTCTTATGTACGACGATTCCGTCGAATCATATTGGTATTGAAGAAGACGGTGAGGTGGGTCAAGCGTTCTCCTTCCTTCACATCACAAAGAAGATCCATGCTCACAAGTTTTAAGTCGTCAAAATCTTCTTGAAGCCGGTCAGGAAGGCGTCGAAGCAATACCTCCGTCATCTCGTCCATCGTCTGTTGATCTAGTTGGTAGCTGTCCATCTGAATCATCCTCTCCTGTTGATAACCTCATGATACCTCGCATCTAAGCAGGCAACATCTCGCCTAATTTCACGTAAGCCCTGGTGTTGTTTCAAACAAGCCCTAGGGCTTGTTTCGAAAACATGGTCATTTTCAATAAACAAACCGTGTTTTCACTTCTGCTATTTCATCAAACAATCTTCTTACGAGACAGACCAAAACAACGTCCAATCTTCATACACGAACCATCTCGTTTTCGTTATGCGAAAACGGACCTTTTCCGGATCCCGCTCTATGGATCCAGGCGAGAGCAACGCGAGTCGCCCATCCTGTCAAAGAAAAACGCACGTTTTTCGTCCTTGCCATTACCGGACGGACCGGGACCGGTCCCCCGGCCCCACTCCATTCCATTCAACCCATATAACCTCGCTGTTTCATGCTGACATACGACTCGTCCGCACCGAGGATAAGATGGTCGAGCACCGGGATGCCGATGAGGTCCCCCGCTTCATGTAACCGTTCGGAGACGAGGATGTCCTCCCGGCTCGGGGTCGGGTCCCCGCTCGGGTGCTGGTGACAGACAATGAGACACGAGGCGTTGTTCAAGATGGCGCATTTGAAGACCTCCCGTGGATGGACGACGCTCGAGTTGACGCTCCCGACGTGCGCCCGATGGACGCCGATGACCCGGTTTTTGGTATTCAACATGATGACAAGGAATACTTCACGGTCGTCGTCCCCGATGAATGATGACCCGATTTGTCGGGCGCTGTCCGGCGAATGGATGATGGCGTGCTCGAGCGCGACCATTTCCTCGCGAACCTCTTGTTTGATACGGATGACCTCGATGATGGCGGATAGTTCCATGATGGTTTGTCCCCTTTCGGATAAGCTGACCTCAGAACGAACACCGTTGTGCGTCCTGTTGACGGGAACGCAGCGAGCGTCGGGAGACGGTGCAAGGGCGACCGCAGGGAGAGCCTCAAAAAAATGCGTAGAGCAAACGGAGGTCCAGGCTTCCGGAGCCAACGAGCGAAAAGCCTTGCTTTGAGCCTAAAGCGAAGGAAGACGGGCCGGAGGGCGCGTCATTTTTTTGACGTCCCTTGCACCGACGACCAGCGAGCTAGAGTACGGAAACAGGACGCACGGATCACCAATTACGAAAAAGGCTATTCAAACGGAGTAAATCGGGTATAAAATAGGAACAAACGTTCGTTTTATTGAGAGGGGTAATTATTATGACGATGTATCGCGACCGGGGTGAGCTGAAATGGATTCCATTCCTCATGCCTGAGCACAAGGCGTTATTGACGAAGTACTATAAGGAGATCCAGAAGATTGAGATGCCTGATGTCGATGAACAGGTCCTATCGGTCTATGAGAATGTGCTGAATGACGCGATCTTCAGCGGAGATATGGTGGAGGTGAAGTATGTGGAGGAGCGGGAGATAAAACGATTCAAGGGATTTGTGCACCGGACGAACTACATGGAGCGGACCGTCGAACTGGCCAATCAGCGGGACGGAATCATCCATGTGCCATTCGAGGCGATCATTCACGTGGAACAATCGATGGACTAACGCCCTGGCGGTTGTTCGAAGTCTGCGTCACGAAACGAAGTGTCGCTCCTCGACTTTTAAACACTCTATGAAAAATAAGCCTAAATCCTCTTCCCTTTCTGTAAATTTTTATAGAGAGGATTTTTTTACATAAGGTATTTTCTATTTATGTACTTTCAACACTTATGACTTTCAGTCAAATGTTATACTAAAAGAAAATATTAAAAGGAATGAATATAATGGGAAAAATCGAACCTAAAATTTTTGATGAATTGAAAGTAGCATTATCTAGTTTTAAGGGAAAATACTTTGTCGGAGAAGAATTAAATCGTTCTAAACTAACTGATGATCTAAGAAATTATAATGAAGAGCTTATCAAAAAACTTTTCGAAATAGAATTCATCAAGAAACATTTTATAAAAGAAGTCGCAGGGCAAAGCTTGTTTCAAATTGAACAACTTGAAGAAGCAATTCTTTACAATGATTATTGGGATACGAGCTACACTAAATATGAAAATCGCGTCGGATTGGCTTCTAAAAGAAAATTCTTACAAGATAGTCAAGATATAGTTTTAGACTTTCCTTTCAAAGATGGAGTTCTTACGGCCTCTATGACAAAAGAAGATCGTGAAGAAGGCTACGATGAAGCTTTTTTAAATGAAGTCATTGAAAAAGATGAAATAGATCGTCTTTTTGACAAAAAAATCTTTGTGAATGTTAAGCGTTTTGGGACTACTTTTTCAAACGAAGAAAGTGTTTCCTTTGATAAAGAAACAGACAATTTGATGATTAAAGGAAATAATTTGTTGGCTTTACATACACTTAAAGAAATTTATACAAACAAAGTAAAACTCATTTACATAGATCCACCCTACAATACAGGTAAAGATAGTTTTGTTTATAACGATAAATTTAATCACTCTACTTGGCTAACTTTTATTAAAAATCGATTGGAAATTGCTCGAGAACTGTTAAGTGATGAGGGTGTTATTTTTGTTCATCTAGATAAGAACGAAGTGCATTACCTAGCAGTATTAATGGACGAAATATTTGGAAGAAAAAACTATGTTGAGACAATAACGGTCGTTAATAATCCTCGTGGACGAGATTACGGTGGAATAGCTAACGTAAATGAATTTATATTAGTCTATAAAAAGCATCAAGAAACAGAATTAAATTTGATTGAAGATTCAAGTAAAGTTTTCAAGTTTAAAGATTCTTTAGGAGGCTTTGACGTTCTCGAATTACGAAACAGAAATAGCGCATTTCATAAAGGTAATCGACCAAACTTACACTATCCAGTTTTTATTAATCCTAACGCTCCAGATGAAAATGGATTCTATCCTATATCAACTGAAAAAGACGAAAATCACTTTATCGAACTTTTACCGAAAAAATCAAATAGTGGGATAGAATTAGTTTGGCGTTGGGGAAAGCCTTTGTTGAGAGAGAATGCTAATATCAATGCTGTTGCCAAAAAAAATAATGATGGAACATATAGTTTGATGCAAAAATATAGAAAAAATCAAACTATGGCTCGTTCTTTATGGCAAGGAGCTGCATATAATTCCTTTGAGAAAGGTACAAACCATCTTAAAGAACTATTTGACGGAAAAAAAGTATTCTCCTTTCCAAAACCAGAAAGTATGTTGAAAACAGTTCTAGAAATCGGTTCGAAAGAGGGCGATATCGTCCTAGATTTCTTCTCTGGTTCTGGTAGTACATTGGCTACTTCGATAAAAATGAATAGACGATTTATTGGTGTGGAACAAATGGATTATGTGGAGGACGTCACGATTCCAAGATTAGAAAAAGTAATTGCAGGTGAGCAGGGCGGTATTTCAAAAGAGCTTGATTGGCATGGAGGCGGTTCATTCGTTTATGCTGAACTATTCCCAAAAAATATGGGATATCTTCAAGATATTATTCATTCAGACTCTATAGAGGCACTTAAAAGCGTATATGATCGTATGCTTCAAGTATCTGAGGCTGATGAACCAGCCGATATTGCCTTCCACGCTGACCTATCTAAAATTGATTGGTCTGAAGGGTTTGTAGAAAACAAACGTTTGTTAATTAAACTACTAGATAAAAATGGACTTTACTACAATTATTCAGAAATTGATGATAAAAATGTTCGAGATTTAATTACAGATAAAGACTATTCATTCAATAAAACGTTTTATGAGGCAGGTGAGATTCATGACAAAATCTAAAAAAATGCCAAATAACATTCGGAAATTTCCTTTAATTGAGCAAGCCGATGCAGCAGAAAAAAACCTTTTTAGTCAACATCAAGGATATGTAATTCCAGATTATATCAATCGAAACTTACGCCATACTCTTCGTTATTATCAAGATGAAGCATTTCGGAACTATCATTATACCCAATCTCATATTACTCCCAATCTGCAACACGCCCTTTTTAATATGGCGACTGGATCAGGAAAAACAGATCTTATGGCGGGGTTGATTCTGTACCTATTTCAAGAACATAAATACCAAAATTTTTTATTTACGGTAAATACGAATTCAGTACTAATGAAGACAAAAGATAACTTAGTAAATCAAACTAGTGGAAAGTATCTTTTTCAAGAAAACATTGAAATTGAAGGCAAACGGATTCATATTCGACAAGTTGAACGCTTTCCACGTGTCCCTCAAAATAATATTATCTATATTAAACTTTCTTCCGTACAGAAGGTATCGGATGATCTGTTTGTGTTAAAAGAAAACACTATGGGATTAACCGACTATGAGAATAACCCTGTTGTCATTTTGGCCGACGAAGCTCATCATTATTCAGCCAGTACAAAAGCTGAAAAAGAAGCTGAAAACACTTGGGAATCTGCCATCAATAAAATTTTAACAGCTAGAGACAACCAAGAGAAAAAGAATATATTGTTAGAGTTTACTGCAACAGTTGATTTTGATAAAGATACAATATACAACAAATATCGGGATAAAGTCGTTTACCGTTATCCATTAAACAAGTTAATGGATGATAAGTATTCTAAACAGGTTAAGCGGATTGAGACCTCCACTAGTGAAGAAGAAAAAATGTTGAATGTCGTACTGCTTTCGCAATTCCGAAAGTATCTCGCTTACGCCGAGGGTGTTACAGGAACATTTAAGCCAGTAATTATGTTCAAATCCCCAAAAGTTTCGATATCACTAGAAGCCACTAAAGTATTTAATGATCTCATTGCGAATTTAAATGCCAGTGAACTGCTAACGTTCATCAAACGTCAACAAACATTACCTGGTAACGAAAGCTCTGCACTAGAACTAGCCTATAATTTCTATTTACAAAACGAAGATGGTTTAGCAAAAATCATTCGCGAAATAAAACATGATTTCGATCCAAGGAACGTTTTAAATGCTAATGACACTAGTGGGAACATGCTTGAAAAAGGGCAATACGAGGCTTTGAACACACTTGAAAGCCCTAACAATCTTTATCGTGTAGTGTTTGCTGTTGCAAAACTTACAGAGGGGTGGGATGTACTTAATCTATATGATATTGTTCGTATCGAAAAAGAAGCTGCCACTAACAAGAATGCTACAATGGTTGAAGCTCAGTTGATTGGACGTGGAGCCAGGTATTACCCTTTTGAAATTGAAGGAAGAAAGAGTTATCAACGAAGGTATGATAATGACTTGTCCAATAAACAGCTGTTGCTAGAAACACTACACTACCATACAATGAGCGAACCCCAATATTTAAAACAATTAATAGGCTCTTTAAAACAAATGGACTTACCAACCGGTCAAGATAAGAAAAATTCCCCAATTGAGGTTAAAGTCAAACATTCATTCAAAAGAACAGATACTTACAAGACGGGCCGGATTTATTATAACCTGACTGAGAAAGTGTCGGATGAATGGTTTGACTCTATTGGGAAATATGGTATCGATCATAGGCTAGAAATTTCTCGACGCTTAAATTATGGAAGTCGAGAAGTGGCTTATAAAGCTACCATTGAAAATGTTGAAACTAAGACTGTCCATATAGAAAAATTCGATCATCGATACATTAAAAAGGCTATACAGTCTCTCGAGTTTTATCGATTTGATAATTTAAAGTTATATGTTCCTCTTTTAAAATCCATGAAAGAATTTATTTATGGAGAAAAATGGCTAAATGCATTGAACCTTAAACTATTTTTAACCGTTCCTAAAGAGTACAAAGTTACAAATATTTCGCCAAATGAATTATTGAAAGTAACTATCGAATTATTAAAAGAATATGAATCTAAATTTAAATCCGGTTACATTAAAGAGCGAGGAACTAATAATTTTGTTGGATACCCAATCAACGAGTACCTTACAAATTATAATAAGAGAATTCCAGATTATGATACCGCTAACCTTTTGCAAGAAACTACTCAAAAGATAGCAGCCTATGAAATTGATGATGAATTTTATGTATATGAAAAAGCAATCGTTAATAAGTTGGAATATGAATTGATTGAACGCATAAAATCTTATGTGACTAAACTAAAACAAAAATATAATAAAGCTGTTTATCTGTTTCGCATGGACGAAAATATGCACCGTGAATCAGTAAAAAGCGAGAAACTCAAATTACATCAGTACGGATCCCGTATTAATCGTTCTGGGGAAACAGTAGATGTACACTTACAAGGATTTCAACCTGATTTTATTTTATTCTTAGAAAATAGTGATGTTCAATTTCAAATATTTATTGAGCCAAAAGGAATGAGCGGAGATAGATTTGTTAGTGAACTATGGAAACAAGACTTGCTTCTCTATATTACAGATCATCACGCAGAAATAGAATTTGAAGATAACATAAGCAATGTACAAATTAAGGGTCTTAAATTTTATACTAAAGACGATGGCCAAAAAACTATGGTTCAACTAGAAGAAATTCTTGAACTATAAATCACCGTCTTTAAAACGAACGTTAAAAAGACATTTTTGATAGTTAGTACACATTAAAATGAAAAGGGCTATAAACAGCCCTTTTCATTTTGCCCCCATTGTCTTTTAACTTATCTTTTTATCAATGTTTGTTTTCTGTTATGATTGATGAGTAAACAAACAAATGAACGGAGGTTATTCATGACGAAAATTGGATATGCACGAGTATCAACCTTTGATCAGAACTTGGACTCGCAGCTAGATGAACTTAAGAAAGCCGGTTGTACTAAAATCTTTCAAGAGAAGGCCTCCAGTGTAAAAAAGAGACCAGAATTTGAGAAGTGCTTAGATTATTTACGAGAAGGTGATACCCTGGTCGTCTGGAAGCTAGATCGGTTGGGGAGAACCACAAAGAAGCTTCTTGAATTGATTGATGATTTGAAAGATCGCGGAATCAATCTTCAAATCATTACGTTAGGGGTCGATACTTCTACGGCTGCCGGCCGACTATTCTTCACCATGATGGCTGGATTGGCAGAAATGGAACGTGAGCTGATTCGCGAACGTACAAACGCTGGACTTCAGGCTGCCCGAGCCAGAGGAAGAATGGGTGGAAGAAAACCGATTGATGAACAGGTCATGGCCAGAGCCATAATGATGTATGAAGCAAGAATGACAGTCGAGGATATTACCAAAACTCTAGATATCTCAAGATCAACTTTTTACAAGTACTTAAAAACCCTCAAGTGATTGTTTTTAAGTACTTGTATGTCTAGATACTTCTTTTAGCCATATTGAAAAATGGTAAAAGCAGAGTAATATCATATACTCTGCTTTACTCAATGAGTTTTTAATTAAATATTTTCTACTTTATCAAACCATGGACTTGCTGTTTCTTTTAAAACGGCATTAAGTTCTTCGATGTTTTGTCTGCCTTCTGATCTTAGCCATTCTCGGCCATCTTGTTCACCTTTTTCACCGAAAACATTAACACCATTCTTCCAGGTTGCTCGTCCGCATAATACACCATTAAAGGTAGATCCCGCCTCTTTTGCAAATGTTAATGTATCTTGGAATAACTGCGCTGAAACACCCGCACTTAAAAAGATGAATGGTAACGTCGTAGCATCACTTTGTTCTTTAAATAATTGAAGCGCTTCTTCCCTAGAATGGATAACTTCATCTCCATATCCTTCTACGAATTTCATATTAACAGGAACCTCGACTTTCAGGACGTCCACTTTGTATTGTGGTTTTGAGAATTCCTTCATTGCATCAATCACTTTATGAGGTTTCACCTTGGCATATTCTTTTCCTTTTACATCATCGTTATTGACATCATAAGTCACAATTTCTAAAAAGAAGGGGATTTCTTCAGCCTCACATTCTGAACCAATTCGCTCCATATATACATGTTTATACTCATTAATTTTTTCTTCTTCATCTACATCATAGTAGAGTAAAAATTTAATAGCATCGGCACCAATGTCTTTTAGCCGTTTAACAGACCATTCCTCCAATAAATCAGGCAGGCGTCCTGGCTCTGATGCATCATAGCCTGTTTTTTCATAAGCCATGATGAGTCCGGCATCTTGATGTCTTATTTTCGAAGCGGGTAAGCCATATTCAGGATCAAGTAAGATCGATGAAGCAAAAGGTGTCAGTTCCTCCGATACCATTTTTTTATACGTAATGATTCCTTCATCTCCAATCTCCTGATCACTTGCATTAGCAATCATTTTCTTAAGAGATCCACGTTGGTCAATCGCAAGTGCCCCGATTACTCCGTTTTCATTTGATAATCGTTTCAATGCTTCTAATTTATTCTTTTTTAATGATAGCATAGTAGTAGTCTCCCTTTTTAGTAGATTTCGTTTATCTCAACTAAATTAAAATAGTGCATAAAGTGGTTCAGATTAACGCTTCCGGTCCCAGCTTCTATTGTGTTCAGCATCCCTGCCGTCATCGAGGTTTTGATGGCGGTTTCAATGGGTTCCCCTCTATTTAAAGAAACAGCTAACCCCGCAACTGTCGCATCACCTGATCCTACTGGATTTACCACATTAATTTTTGGTATACTTGCGTTATAGAATCGATCCTTATATTTAACAAAAGCACCTTTACTTCCCATTGAAACCATCACGCATTCAATATCGTTAAATAATTCATGCGATAATACTTCTTTTAAGAGATTTCTATCATTATTGACCTCTTTCCCAATAAGCTGAGACAATTCAGTATGGTTTGGTTTAATGGCAAAGGGCTTTTCCTTATGAAGAAGTACTTGTTTTAAGGATTCTCCCGAGGAGTCAAGTATCACAGGAACGTCTTTTTTATGACTGATGACTAGCATTTGATGGTAGAAATCATCGGGTAACCCTTTTGGCAGACTTCCTGAAATCGTAACAAATGAGGTCTTTGATAATAGACCTTCAAATTTATCTAAAAATGCTTTGCCTTCTTTTAGGGATAGGGTTGGACCCGATTCGAGGATCTCTGTTTGCATTCCTTCGTGAAGAATGGCAATACAATTTCGTGATTCTTTTTCAGTCTTTAAAAAGTCATTTTTAATACCAGCTTTTTTTAATTCTTGGTTGATAAAATCACCAAGGGTGCCGCCAATAACACCAGTAGCCAGAACATCTTCTTCTAATTGTGAAATAACCCGTGTAACATTTAATCCCTTTCCGCCTGCGGTTTTACTCACATGTTCTATTCTATTAATCTCATTTAATTTAAATTGTTTAAGAGGGTAAGAAATATCAACTGAGGGATTCATTGTGACTGATAAAATCATTTCACTGCCTCTTTCTCGTGTTTTTTCTTTTTTTAGCTCTGTTTATGATGAATGTTGATAAATTGCCTTTGGTCCATGTGATCAGCATTTTTCTGCCTAAAAAATGGCTGAACGTATGCCCCGAAGGCAATTGCAGCATCAACAAGGATGTTTAACAAAGCCTTTCATTTCATTGCTTATCATCAATCGTGATATTCGCCCCCATCCCATTTTTCTAGGAACTCGTCAAAAAAGTGAATGTCTCCTGTTTGATGATCATTTTCTGGTTCAAGGGACATAATTTTTTCCACTAATTGGTTGTTTTCCTCTGTTTCATCATATTTTGCTTCGATAAAGTGATCGACAATCTCTAGGATTAAATGTTCTCCAGTAATTTTGCCTCCAACGCCAATGACATTTGCATTTAGTTTTTCTTTAGCATATTTGGCCGTGGCAACGTCTCTTACCAATGCTGCTCTTGCTCCTAGTACTTTAGCGGCTGAATTTGTAATTCCTACACCTGTACCGCAAATCACTACACCTAAATCAGCTTCTCCGGTCGTAACCGCTTCTGCCACCTTTTTCCCATAGATAGGATAATGTGTTCTTGTAAAATCATACGTCCCCATATCAACAACCGTATGTCCTTTAGATTTTAAATGGTCAGAAACTGCCATTTTTACATCTGTTACAATATGGTCACAACCTAATGAAATAATCATCTTATACTCTCCCTCATTCTTTTAATTTAATCCCTCTAAATGGTTTATACGATTTACATCATTTTGTTTAACATATCTACTCGGATTTGATGGCGTCCCCCTGAGTACTTTGAGTTAATAAAGGCCATCACAATACTTTCAGCCAAGCCTTTACCTACAACTTCGGCCCCCATCGTAATAATAGAAGTGTTATTATGGTCCCTTGTCATTCTTGCTGTTCGTTCATCAGAGACTTCCGCACAAACGATGCCTTTTATTTTGGTTGCTGCCATAAAAGAACCCGCTCCATAGGAATCGATCAGAATAGCAATTGAATCGCTGCCTTTTTTTACTTCATTTGCGACTAAAACAGTTGAATCTACAAAGTCAACGGCTCCATTTGGTGTTTTATCTATTACATCGATGTTTTTTTCTTCTAAGAAAGTTTTTATATGATTTTTCAACTCTAACCCAGCTTTATCTGATCCTAATAATATGTTCATGTCCATTCACCTCATATTTAATAAATTACTTTTACAAACTCTTCTAGCTTAAGCTTCTTTTCTTCGGGAATTTGATCATCGGTTATTAAAGCAGTTACCCCATCCAAATGATAGAAGCTAAAAAAGTCCTGTCCCCAGATTTTGCTATGATCAGCAACAATGTATTTTTCGTGGGCATTATCTAAAATAATGCTCTGTGTAATTCCTTCCTCTTCATTAGATGTGTAAACTTCATTCCCATGGACGCCATTTGAGCCTATAAAGGCTTTTTTTACATTAATCTTTTTTAATGTATTATTCGCGAAGCTTCCGACAAAGGCTCCAGTTCGAGCTCGATAGCTTCCACCAATTAAAATAAGATCATAACCTTCGTTTTTATTAAAACGGTTGAAAACATGAATGGAATTGGTCACGATTCTTGCAGGAAATACCGTCAAGAAGTCATACACATACTCAATCGTTGTACCTGGACCGAGAAAAATTGTGTCATTTTCTTCGACTAAGGAGGCAATCGTTCTAGCAATTTGTTGTTTTTCTTCTATATTGATGCCTTGCTTCTCAATATGAGTCAGCTCTTTATCCGAAAATCCATTGACAGCCTTTGCTCCGCCATGAATTCTCTCAACTTGACCTTGATCCTCAAGCAGCTGTAAATCTCGTCGAACAGTCATTTCTGTTACATTTAATAATTCAGTGATTTCTGAAACGCGTACCATTCCATGAGTATTAATTAAATTTAATATGGCTTCTAGGCGTTGCTCTTTAAGCACACTGTCACTCCCTTCTCAATTTGTTCTAAAATGTTTGATTTTGTTCCTTTTCCTAGAATTTATCACCTGAAACGATAAATGTCAAACAAAATAATAGGGTGATACAATGTGTGAATAATGTATTAACAGTCAATGAAAGCGCTTGACAAAAAAATAATCCCTGATATATAGTTTGAATGTAAACAAAAATAAACAAAAAAGAACATAATAGAACAGAAACAAAACATTTCTATTATTTTCACTAAGGAGGATTAGATATGAATAAAGAAGAAGTGAGCATGGTAGGTTTCGAAATTGTTGCATTCGCCGGTGAAGCACGTTCCAAATTATTACAAGCTGTTAATGAAGCAAAAAAAGGCAACCTAGATGCTGCAGAAGGACTAGTGAAAGAGGCGAGGGAAAGCTTAACAGAAGCACATAATTCCCAAACCCAAATACTAGCAGCAGAGGCTGGCGGGGAATCCATTGAGTTAGGCTTTATTATGGTACATGCCCAGGATCATTTAATGACTACCTTACTATTAAGTGATATTGTTGAACATTTAATTGACATTTATACGAAGGGATGATTATTTATGAACTCCATGATGAATTCCTTAATTACACAAATAGAAAAAATGAAACCTTTTTTCGAAAAGGTTTCTCGGAATATCTATTTAAGAGCGGTTAGAGATGGCTTCATTTCTGGAATGCCGATTGTCTTATTCTCAAGTATCTTTTTACTGGTAGCATACGTGCCGAATATTTTTGGTTTTTATTGGAGCAAAGAAATTGAAACAATATTAATGAAACCGTATGCATATTCAATGGGAATATTGGGCTTAGTTGTAGCGGCTACTACAGCAAAACATTTAACTGACTCATTTAATCGGGAATTGCCAAAGAATAATCAGATAAGTAATATATCTACGATGCTAGCGGCTATTGTTGGATTTTTGCTGTTAGCTGCTAATCCAATTGACGGTGGTTTTGCAAGTGGATATATGGGATCAACCGGATTACTTACAGCATTTATTACTGCTTTTACTGTAGCTAATATTTATAAAGTATGTATCAAAAATAACGTGACAATCAAATTACCTGAAGAAGTTCCGCCAAATATTGCCCAAACGTTCAAGGATTTAATTCCATTTGCAGTTTCAACGATCTTCTTCTGGCTTTTTGACCTGGCATTTAGAAGCTTTTTCGAAATAAACTTTGCGCAGGCAGTTATAGAACTCTTCAAACCTCTCTTTTCAGCGGCTGATGGCTATTTAGGTCTCGCGATTATTTTTGGTGCGATGGCATTATTCTGGTTTATCGGCATACATGGCCCTTCAATTGTAGAACCAGCTGTTGCGGCAATTTATTACATTAATATTGAAGCAAACCTACAAATGTATCAAAACGGGGAACAAGCAGTAAATATTTTAACACCTGGTGTTCAACAATTCGTTGCTACTTTAGGCGGAACTGGCGCAACTTTAGTTGTTACTTTAATGTTCGCTTTCTTAGCAAAGTCAAAACAACTAAGAGCTGTTGGTAAAGCTTCTTCCATCCCGGTTCTTTTTGGTGTCAATGAACCAGTATTATTTGGTGCACCGCTCGTTCTAAATCCCGTTTTCTTTGTACCATTTATACTTACACCGATTGTAAACGTTTGGCTTTTTAAATTCTTTGTTGATGTTTTAGGTATGAATTCATTCATGTATGTCTTGCCTTGGACAACTCCTGGTCCACTTGGAATCATCATGGGTACTGGATTTGCCGGTTTTGCCTTTCTCTTGGCCATTCTATTATTAGTTGTAGACTTTCTTATTTATTATCCATTCTTCAAAGTTTACGACAAGCAAAAGGTGCAACAAGAACTTGAAGAAAAGAATCATCCTGTCAAAGAAGTAATTGCTCCGAAAAGCGAAACAGTTGTACCTGAAGTTAAACAAGACATAATAACAGATGAGAAAAATGTTTTAGTCCTTTGTGCAGGCGGTGGTACAAGCGGATTATTAGCTAATGCCTTAACAAAAGCTGCAAAAGAAGGTAATGTTTCTATTTCAGCTACGGCAGGAGCCTATGGATCACATAATGATATTTTGAAAGATTATGATTTAGTTATTTTAGCTCCACAGGTTGCATCAAACTATGAAGTGCTAAAAAAGGATACAGATCGTTTAGGGATCAAATTGGTATCTACAAGTGGTAAAGAATATATAGATTTGACTAGGAGTCCTGAAAAGGCATTAGCTTTCGTATTAAGCCATTTATCATCATAAGAGGAGGAGATTAAATTGGAACATATCAAAAAACAAGCATTTCCTAAAGACTTTTTATGGGGAGCGGCTTCTGCAGCTTATGAAATAGAAGGTGCATGGAATGAGGATGGGAAAGGTCCTTCAGTTTGGGATGTCTTTTCTCATATTCCCGGCAAGACACTAAAAGGAACAAACGGTGATGTTGCAGTTGACCATTATCACAGATATAAAGAAGATATTCGTTTAATGGCTGAAATGGGTCTGAAAGCGTATCGATTCTCTGTAGCATGGAGCCGGATTTATCCTAAAGGGTACGGTGAAGTGAATGAGAAAGGACTTCAATTTTACGATGATATTATTAATGAATTAATCGCCAATAAAATTGAACCTGTATTAACCATCTATCACTGGGATATCCCTCAAGCTCTAATGGAGGAATATGGAGCATGGGAATCAAGAAGGGTCATTGAGGATTTTAAGAACTTCTCCATTACCTTATTTAAACGGTATGGAGACCGGGTTAAATATTGGGTTACATTAAACGAACAAAATGTCTTTATTGGTCACGGATATGAGGCCGGCATCCATCCGCCGGGTGTACAGGACAGAAAACGAATGTATCAGGCTAACCATATCGCGAATCTTGCTAGCGCAGCTGCTATTAGTGTATTTCATGATTATGTACCAGATGGAAAGATTGGTCCAAGTTTTGCTTACTCGCCATACTATCCATTAGATTCTAAGCCAGAAAATGTATTAGCAGCAGATGAAGCGAATGATTATAACAATTATTTTTGGATGGATGTCTATGCGTTTGGCAGATATCCTAAGAGAATGTGGCGATACTTGGAGGAAAATGATTTACTGCCTGAATTTGAAGAAAGTGATTGGCAGTTACTTGAGAAAGCGAAACCAGACTTTATGGGAGTAAACTACTACCGGACAGAAACAGTTGTTGCCAATCCACTTGATGGAGTTCAAATGAACCATGCATTTAATAACACGGGTGAAAAGGGAACAACTCCTGAGAAAGGGGTTCCTGGCCTGTACAAAATAGTAAAAAATCCGTTTACAGATGCAACAAATTGGGACTGGACCATTGATCCAACTGGTTTACAAGTAGCAATTACCAGAATTACAAGTCGATACAATCTTCCGGTTCTTATTACAGAGAATGGATTAGGGGAATTCGATACGGTTGAAGATGGCAGAATTCATGATGACTATCGAATTAAATATTTGCGTGATCATGCGAAGGCGATTCAAAACGCTATTGCGGATGGTTCCGAGGTGATTGGCTATACACCTTGGTCTTTAACAGATTTACTCAGCTGGTTAAATGGTTATCAAAAACGATATGGATTTATATATATTGACAGAGATTTTGATGATAACGCATCAATGGAGCGTATAAAAAAGGATAGCTTCTATTGGTATAAAGAAATCATCAAGTCAAACGGGGAAAAATTAACTTCTGATGTTCAAGCATTAATTTCAGAAGGGTTAGCGAAGTAATTTCATTAGAAAATTTTTATAAACAGAAAACAAAAGTGAACTGCTCCCCGTCAAGTAGACAGGGCAAATAATGAAAACCAAACTAGGCGGCTTGAGACCTGTATTCGACAGGGCTCAAGCCGTTTAGCCGTTTCTGGAAACGGTCATGGTTGTAGAACGATATGTAGGTCTCGATGGCCGATGTGAGTTCGCTATAGGCCTGGAACTCACGCAGGTAGTACATCTCGACTTTCAGGGTGCCCCAAAAGCTCTCGATCGGGGCGTTGTCGATGCAACGTCCGACCCGGGACATGCTGTGGGTCAGCCCCGCGTCTTCTACCATGCGTTTGAACCCTCTCGATGTGTATTGATATCCTCGGTCGCTATGGATCATCGGACTCGCTCCTGTACGGAGCCCCGCGATCGCTGGCATCATCGTCTGGAAGACGAGCGCGTTGTTGTTGGATTTCCCGATGCGATAGGCGACGATTGAGCCGTCATACAGGTCGATGATCGCGCTCAGATACGCCTTCCTCCCGGCGCCATATTTGAACTCGGTGACGTCGGTGCACCATTTCTCGTCCGGTCGTGACGCGCTGAATTCCCGGTTCATCAGGTTCTCGGCCACATGCTGCGGTGACGACTTTTTGTACCGCTTTCGTTTCTGGCGGATGACCGAACGGATCTCATGGATGCGCATGAGACGATAGATGCGCTTCTCGTTGTATGCCGGCAGGCCATGCTGGCGTCGTCTGCGATTGACCGTCATGGTGATCCGTCGATACCCGTAGGTCCCATTCACCTGGTCGTAGAGGAGACGGATGTCCTCCAGTAGACTCGAGTTTTCTTCCTCGCGTACCGAGACGGTACGTTTTAACCATTTATAATAGGCGGCCCGTGAGACCTGCGCGATCTCGCATAGGAGCACGACCGGGAACGTGTCGCTTGTCGACATTTCCTTGATGGCCATGTACCGCAATTGTAGCCGGATCTGGCTGATCAACCTCTCCTCTCGATCTCCTCTAACTTTTTTAGGAACAGATTCTCGGCCCGAAGGCGCTCATTCTCCCGTTCAATCTGTTGGATGCGACGTTCGAGCTTCTCCTCGTTGGTCAGTTCCTCTTCTTGCTTCGTCCGTCCGCGCGGTACGACACGGCGAATACCTCGGCCGTCCTTTGATAGTTCCGTCCGTTGTCCAGGCAATACCTGACGATCTCCATGCGTTCCTCGAATGTTGTCTTTCTCCCTTTTGTCATAGCTCGATCCATCCCTTTTCTCGAATCTGTTAACTCGCTATGACTAGTATACTTCTTAATCCATTTACGAAGAACAGACCCATCACTGATCTGATACTTGGAGAGTACCTCCATTCTAGTGAACCCATCGAGATAGTCACGGACGGCCGCGATTTTCTGTTCCTTGGTGTACAGTTTCCATGTCTTCGATTCCTTCAACGCATCGATCCCACCGGTATCGAATTTCACTTTCCACACCCGGAGGGTATTCTCAGAGACGTGATGAGCCTCCATGATTTCCTTCCATCATGCGCAGCGCACTCAGTTTTTGTTCGATCGAATGCCGACTTCTCGCCATAAAAAAACACTCCCCAATAGAATAAACAGATTTGTTATTTCATCTGTCTACCTATTGGGTAGCATATCAGACTTGATTTGTTTATAGATATTTCGTTGAGAATTGGGATGTAAGTGTGCCTCCGGCTCCTCTAACAAAATAATTGGATGGTAACATTTATCCTCAGAACCTCTCAACTTTATCTGCCAGTCTACATAAGATAGTAAAGTTAAAAATGTAACCCAACTTCGTGTACCCATACCATGACTATTCATAGGAAATACGTCTGAAGATTCATCTTGAAAATTGATTACCAAATTTCTTCCTAAGTCATTCATTTTTTGAGTTACGGGATGGATAAGAATTTTTGAAGCATCGGCATCCAAAGTCTGAGAGACCATCCCAAGCTTTTCAGATAAGTGCTGCAATACATCACTTTCATTAACGATTTGAGAATTAATTGATTGTAGCTCTTCCTCAAATCTAAGTAATGAATCTGGATCGATTTTAATGTCTTTAACCAACTTAGCAAAGTAAGAGAATTTATCTCTCATATCCGCGACAATATCTCTTCAAGCATCCAAATAAAAAACTGGTAATGCTTCAAAAAAGTTTTCTCTAGGAACATCTCTATAATAATCACTATATTCCTCAATATTTTCATTCTCAGGCCAACCCAAAAGGATTCTTCTCTCCACTTCGAACTCACCTTTAGAACGATTAAACGTAATCGTGGCTCTAATAGAAACCGACTGATTAGAATCATCATCCAAAGAAATAAACCTACCAAAGTGCGTTTGCCATTCAACACTAAATTCAACTGGCATCTGAGAAATTCTATCGCTATCCACGAAAGAATCAACAGAAGGGAGAATCAAAACGTCAATAATTGCTTTCCTAGACTCTACATCAGAAAGACGATCACCTGAAGCACGGTAAATATCTTCTGATGATACAGGAAATCTTGAATCAAAAACCGCTCTAATAGCAGATAAAAAAGCCGTCTTACCAGCATTATTGGCACCAATCAATACACTTCCAGAAGAGGAAGTACAAGAAAAATCAGCAGATACTAAGGATCGAAAATTACGAATACGAATAGCAGATAACATCAAAGACATCTAATCACTCCTAAAGGTAAATATTTCACGTACTGCAAAAAGAAGGAGGGACCCACCCACCACCGTATCTATAAATGTATTGGAGTTGAGCCCATTAAATTCGGGTCCCTTGGGGAATGGAATTACATTATCTTTCTTAACCAGCAATATCGTTGTCTTGGCATACCTTCCCCTTCCTTCTACTTCTTTTGTTATTAGTCCTTCTTCCACCATAACGGCAACAAGGCGTTTAAACGTTGCGTATGACAAACACTTGGAAGGGTCTACTGATGATGTGATTAAAGAAACAAGAGCTCGTTGCGCACCACAAATACACCCTCCGTTTTTGCGTAAAACTGCAAGGATGTCTTCTTTCCATTCGTCTAGATGACTATATGTACGTTCTTCGCGCGGTTTTGCGCCTTCCCAGACTTGATATTTGAACCCGATCCCAGACAACGTCTCAATCCAATACGATGAAGGGCCGAGCGGAGAACCAGGCTTGAAGGCGCTTTTCACTTTACGTTTAATCTCAATTTGGCGAAGTGAGGGGCTATTCTTTTCATTCCATTGATAAAGTAACGATAAGGCTTGATTTTCTTCATATCCCGCAGCCTTGTAAGCGAGAGCAAGGGTATAACAAGTATTGTCACGTTGGCCCTCTTCCACTCCTTCTAATAGCTTTAGGATTGTTGGGTGAGATAATAAATCCGTCGAGCCTAAAGCCACATTACCTTTCTTCGACTGATTCTCTTGCTGCTCGGTCAACCATTCGCAAAGGTCGTCAAAAGACACGCGTTCTCCCGAACGAAAAACGGTGTTCTCTTCTGTCGGTAATCGGAACCAACGTTCAGCACCTATCGCTTGAAGATCCGCGTTCATCTCCTCAGCTATCATTCGTTGGACGCGTTTATAATGGTCTACGACTTTTGGAAAGGCGCGTCTTGGCTCTCTCAAGTACCAATACACATGAAAACCACCTGACGGCGTCTTGACGACGAGTGATGGTGTCGGCAGGCCTGCGCTCGTCACCCGGTCCATAACGTCCGGAAAAATCATCCCTGCATTCTGCGACGTCTTGACATCGATGTCAATCACCATGGCGTTCAGCCAACGCAAAGAGCCCGCATGACGTTGGTCATTGCGATAAAAAGTGTTCGGTGTGAAATATGTATACTTTTCTTTTGCCCCAAAGAGTGAGCGGTATGTACGGATGGCACGTGGTTGTGTGAACTCCTGACAGACAAAAATCCATCCTAGGTCTTTGCTATATCCGGTTCTCTCGACCTGAGAGGCCCGTTTCGGAGCTTCCGTCAATTGGTCTCGATAAAGATTTCTCAATACTTCCATGCCACATCCTCCTCTCTTCTTTTCTATGGCTCATCGTAAATTGTTGCGTATCCATTTCTCTGAAATACGATGAACATTGTCGAGAAGAAAGAACAATGCTAAAATGATTGCATAAGAAAGACGCCTTTGTTCGTCACGTTTTTCTTTTGAACAACGCATGAAAAAGGATCAGTTCATCGTATTATGTTTTTAGGAATCTAGGTTTCTACAAATCTATTCATGATGGCTGGTTTAGGGTGAAGCGTTGTTAAATACACAGTCTGACTACTAAGTCAGATGATTTGGATCTGATAACGGGCAGGTTATCAGATTTTTTTATGCCGTTTTTTCCTACTGGAAAGAACTTCATAATCCTATGTTTTCATAAAAGAAACCGCTTAACAACAGCTTTTTTTCGCGTTTATGCTCATTAAAAGCAATGTATACATGTAGATTTGTATACGCGTATACATGTAGATTTGTATACATGTAGATTTGTATACATGTAGATTTGTATACATGTAGATTTGTATACATGTATACAAATTAAGAATTGATGATTCACTACAAACGTTGGTTTAAAGCCGTTTTTCAGATGATTCCATTTCCGATGTATACATGTATACATGTAGATTTGTATACATGTAGATTTGTATACATGTAGATTTGTATACATGTATATTTGTATACATGTAGATTTGTATACGTGTATACATGTATACCGTTTTTAAAATTTATTTATGTGAGATCAATGCGGCTGAACATCCAGCAAAGGAGTATATCTTAAAGATATTTAGATGAATTGTCGTCACATAAAAAAAGAGCATGCTCTACTGGAGCATGCTCGTTCATCAATATCTAAGGCTCAGTTCATTATGGACTGCCTTTTTTATTTACTATGCTTCATCATCAAAACGTCTCGAATCAGCTCATATTCTTTTCTCTCATTGGAAGAGAATAGCTCCAGATACTCGTCAATCATCGTAGAAATAATCGCATCTGCCGAATCCGCTTTGCCCATCGTCACTAACGCTGACAATTTGTTTTTTGTGAGGTTCGATACACGAACAGTGCTTGAACCCATATTGACGGAGTTCTTAGCTGATCGTTTGTTTGAAGTTTCTTTCTGAGACGTGGTTTTCGATTCCACTGTTTTGTCTTCAGATACTTCAGCTTTATATGTTTGTTGCGGCGCCGCTGCACCCTTACGGTCCAGCAACCGCTTTTTCGCTGGTTTTTGAATCAAATCTGACATATTATTCACCCCTGTTCCACGTAATTCATTTCTGCTTCGAGACGCTGTAAGAACTCCTCTGCAACTTTTGCATATGTCTCCATGACACGTTTGTCGTGCATATCTTCCTCGACGATTCCAGTAATGTCATAGCGCTTCAAACGCTCCATGTTCTTGATCACGCCTTCAAAAAGATTATGCGATCCGAATACGTTCTTGGCATTTTCAAGCGTTGCCATGTCTACTGCTGCACCATTTTTAAGAAGAACCGGTAGGATTCCAAGAATGTCAAAATCAGCATGATAGTCATCCAGCAATGTCTGCAGGTACTGTGTGAATACCTCGGCGCCCTGTAAGCTTCGTTCCTGTGTCTGAAGTACGACGACTACGAAATCAGAGGCATAAAGTGCTGAGTCCGTATAGATGGAGATAGTGGGAGGGACGTCCACAAAAATGAAATCGAACTCGCTCTTTAAAGGTTCGAGAAGAGTAGAAAGGTACGTTACACGGTCCACTTCTTTCTCAAACTTTTTCTCAAGAAACTTCGGGTACTGCGCGAAATCACTGAATGAAGGTAGTAGGAACAGATTGTCCGTAACTTCTGTGACGATGCTACTTAAATCGCCTTCTTGCATTGCTGCCATCAATGTCTTTTCGAAGGTTATGTAATCATCTTCTCGTGCAGCCTTTGTCTTCAAGAACAAGGTAGTAGCGTTCGCCTGCGGATCTTGGTCACAGAGCAACACACGATAGCCTTTCTTGGCCAATGCATAAGCGAGCATCGTACTATTCGTCGTCTTTCCCGTGCCGCCTTTAAAGTTTCCGAACGTCACAACAATCGCTTCTTGCTGTGAGAGATCAAGCTGATTGGTCATTTTAGTGCCTCCTTTTTTATTTGTAAGTTCAACGTATCAAACTTTTCTCCATTTGTATACATGTATACAAATGGTTTAATATTGTTTTACGTTAAAGATTGAATTAATTCAGATAGTGATATATAGTTAGGTTAAGTAAAAAGTAAGAATTCTTACCGTATGTAAATTAAAAAATAAACAAATCAGCCAACAAAACACAAACAAATGAAAAATCCGAGCGAAAATAAATTACACAAATTAAAATGGTAAAGTGAAAAAAGGAGAGATAAACCATGGTAGCAACGAAAACAAAAAAGGTTGCCGTCTCCAGCAAAAGACAAATCGCCATTCCAAAAGAATTCTTTGATGCGATCGGTATTGAAAAAGAGATTATTATGGAACTGAATGACGGAGTTATTCATATCAAACCAGTAAGAACACATACGGATGATTTCTCAGAAGAAATATTAGCAGATGTTCTTGAAGAGGGCTTCACCGGGAACAACATTTTGAAAGAGTTTCAACGCCGTAAAAATATGATTCGTCCGGCTATTTCACAAATGGTTAAGGAAGCTTTAGCAAGCACGAAGCCGACTTCATTAGATGATTTATTCGGAGATGACGACGAGGACTGATTTGAATTGAATGATAACTGTACGTATTAAATATTCTCCAGCAGCAAAAAGATATTTTATAAGTCTCAAAAAGAATGACAAACAACTTAGAGAGTTGTACAAATCAACTTCAGAAAAATTGTCAAGCAACCCTGAAATTGGAGAATTTAAAACGGGTGATTTGGCCGGCATTCGTGGCTATGACTTTAGATATAAGGGCACCGTCTATGAGATTGCCTACACCATCGAAATGGACAGAGAACGGGGAATTGATTATCGTTATCTTAGCCGGAACCCGAGAAAACTTTTATCATGACTTGAAGAGATATCTGAAGTCTAAATAAGTCATTAATGAACAGCGCTTGAGCCTGACTTTTATGTCGACTCAAGCGCTGTTCATTTGAAAAATTAATAATACATAAAATTTAAATTCATGCTTTATTACACATTGACAAAAGATGTTAACATTTAAAATTTAATGGTGAATTATGCACTTGCCTGTACTTTTTATTATGCTCTACCATCAGCGACAATTTATTGATTACTTGTTTATGGTTCAGCATCACTTCTGTCCCCTAGCCAAAGAGATTAGGAACCACGTCTACTTCTAGTTTTCGGGCTAAGAAACCGTCTTACAATACACTTCGAATACATTGTCGCTCAGGCGACCTATAAAATAGAGCTGTTTAAAACTCTCTAATATTTCTTGCTTTACTAATTTTTATTCGAATAGTTTTCAATCTTTCGTATGTTTCCAAAGGTAACGCCTTGAATTGCTCCGGCCCTATATTGTAGACCACAGCTTTATTTAAAATCGCTTTGTCATTAATTCCAACTACAAGACAAATCGTCTGTTCATCCTCGTCGAATACCCTTTCCATTAAAAATCTTTTCCTTTCAGTTTCATTCTTAAAAACTCTATTTGATGAATGAAGAAGAAAGATTGAAATGACAGGTAATTCTTCGATTTTATTTTCTTTTTTATAATTCATAGGCATGTAAGGTGTAAGAATCTCTCCACGCCGCTTAGATTCTAATAATTTTCGACTTCTAGAGGTTAAGAAAGTTTCAATCTTTTCTCGAGTACCCGAGTCTAACATGAGCAAATATCTAGCTACACGTATCAATTCTTCGTTCATTTTCGAATCCAGCAAATTGATTAGTTGCTGAAATGTCTTTGGCATTTTTTGATTTGGTTTTTTCTGAAATTCCCCATCAATTAAAGAACATGATGAATTATCTGGATCAGTATTCTCTAAAATAGAATTAAGTTTCATAGCCATGTATATATCTATTTCTTCTCTATGGTTATCTATGAAAACTTCTGAAATCTCTTGATGTTCTTCAACAACTTCATTAACTCTTTTAGAGTAGTCATTATATTCAAAGTACAATCCAATATGATCTAGTTCGTCATTTAGTTTAATATAAGGATTTTTAGAAGCTTTACTCCGTTGGTATAAATAATTTAAAAAGATACTTGGGGAATCAAACAACTCAGGATATACTCTTAAATCATTAATAGAAATACACCAGATGGGGAGATCACTTTTCTGAATGATATCTGTTTTTTCAATACGAGATGCAATCTCATTAAAATCGTCTAATGTCACGCTACAAGCTTGAACAAATTTAATATCACTTACGATTGCGATTTTTTGATACTTTCTTTTGCTTTCTTTTGAAAAAAGTTCAATAAAATCTTGTTTTTTATATGCGTTATAAAACCTCAGGGACTGATTGTAAGGATTTTTAGCTAAGTCATCTAATGATTTTAAATAAGCAACTTCATCTGAAAATGGAGAGACTGGAGATAGTGCTCCTCCTTTTACTTCCACAATAATCATTACATTATCAAATATAAAAATGCCATCACATTCACACCATTCATCTTTACCGTTTCCACCAACAGGAGCTTTATAGAAAACATTTTTATAGAGTTTTGATTTCGGCAGCATTTTTTTTAATAATTTAAGCGATATTTCTTCTGATAAATCGTTTTGAATCAGATTTATCTGGTTTGATGAGCCAAGATTATTTGCTCTAATCACTCTTAAAGTCGATCTATATATGTTATCTATGAAATTATCTATCGAGAAACAATAGAAACGGCCATCTAATTCGAGGAATGGTTTATATTTAATCGGACTTTCTTTGGTCACTATACTCAAATTATCTTTATAAAAATCTTTATATTCGCCTCTTGATAGCGATAACTCTTTAATAAATGTTCTCGGCCATTTAGTAATTTTTTCTACATCAAAGTAATCAGCTATTGCATGTAAATCTATAAAAGACTCATCATCAGATAAATCTATAAAAGACTCATAATCAGAAATACCATATGTGTCCTCTAAGAATTTTATATATAAAGTGCTACGCAAGTGCTTGCTGATGGCAAGAATCCCACTCACCAAGTTTGAACTAGTTAATCCAAATGTACTTTGTAGTAACTGATCGTAAGGAGACAACATATCAGTAAAGTGATCTTGTTCAAACAAAGGATATAGAGTACCTGTTACATTAAATTGCATCCCTTGTGAATATCTAATAATCTCTTCCTTTGGAGAGAAACTTATAAGAATACTCGCAGCAGAATAAAAGCTCATAATTTCTTCTAAATACTCTTCGACTAAAAAATTGTCTTCTAAATCGTAACCAATCATTATTTGATTACTAACTAAAATACTCTGAGTAATATCAAGAAGCTTGTTCTCAAAAGGAGTTGTATTCCCTTGAATAGTCTCTTTTATGTTCATCAAACCTTTGAAGAACTTATAGTTATACAGTTGAATCATTGTTAGAAGTGGGTCTGATTCTGATAGCATTTCTTTTATTCTTGTTATGCTATTGTCTACTTCGAATTCAAAATCTGCTACATTGAACTGTTCCAAGATACACGCTCCTTATACAGAATATAGATTAAAGCCAAAGTGAATGATTATTATAGAAAGCGTGAATTATTAAAAAAGTCATTAAGGGAAATGTTCAACCCATTGCAAAACTTTTGGATTGTACTGACTTTAGGATGTTTTGTGCGTCCGCTCATCAACTCTGAAATCGTTGCTTGATTTAATCCACCTCTCTGAATGACTTGATGGATGGTCATGTTATGTTCTGCCGCGAGCTCTTTCATCCGCTCGATGATTGCCTCGTTCAACTCCACTTGCTCACCCCACGATCCAAGTACTCTCTTCATCACTTATTCTTTATGAAGTCTTCTATTCCTCTACCCTACCATAATCTCTTGAAATCAAAATAATTGTCATTATTTTCTATACTCAAAGCGTTATTTTTTACAATTGTGCTACAAAACAAAAAATATTGAGTTACTGTTGCTCTTCATCCCTTGAACAGAGCGGATTCGACAAGAACCGTCAATTGTAAAATTTCTGACATATCAGAAAACTGATGATTTTTGGACCTAATCCTGTTATATTGGAACCAACAAAAGGAAACATCTGTTTGGTCGCCGCTCTGGTTTACAGAAAGGGGAAGGCTTATGTATCGATTCGGGGAGTGGTTGAAGGAGAACCGCCGGCTCTCAGGCTGGTCACAGGTTGAATTATCAGAGAAGACATATGGAGAGATTTCACAGCCCGCTATAAGTCAATACGAACAGAACCGCTCGACGCCATCGATTACCGACATCGATCATCTTGCTCGCGCATTCGGACACACGCTTGCGACGGTTCCATGGGACGCCATCGAATTTGGATACGGCTACGGTGCAAAACATTCTGTCTCCAAGATCGAGCGCCGTCGGTTCGACCTGAAGGAACTGCCGCAGGCCGACTCGGTTCGCACGTTCGACGGAAAGACGTATGAACTGCACGGTTTCATCGGCATCGAGAAGGCGAGCGGTGAAGCGGTTCAGTTGACGCAACTCTACTATCGAATCCGTACGGTCGTCTGTGACGCCCACGTGCTCGCCAAGCGCAAGAACCCGGATGACGAGCTCATCCATGTCAAGAAGCGAAAAAGAGTCCACCAGTAATCGACATCGACGCAGCAGCACATCCTTAAGGATGGTCTAATCCAATCACATATCGGCGTGTCCCTCACCAGTGACCGGGTGGGCGGGATCTACGCATAGATGGTTCGGCGAGAGTCGCCTAAAACTCGCCATAAGGTCACAGAATCGTTCCGGGTCATCGAAAAACCCTGTACAGCTCCTTTGATTCACGAGGAGCAGAGTTCGTGGGGGAACGGCTAGAAACCCACCGCACCGAATCCGACTGTCCTTAATGATGTGCTGCTGCACATCACGAGATCAAGGGAAGGAAGTGTGTACTGTGGCATCAAAAGAACAGAAACAGAACCGTAGCTTCGCCGAGAAACTCTTACGCATCCGTGGGAAGGACTACGAGGAATGGCTCGACGAACAACATCAACAGGTCATCCAGGACAATCAGGAACTCATTTTGGAGGCGCTAGAGGCGAAGCTCAGCTTCAAGTCGCCGGCGCATCAGGACTAAGGAGGGAACGACATGGGACTCAATGAGACAGGGCTCAGCTTACTTCAGTTCTTCCAGGGGCTCGCCGTCATCGCCGCGGCCATCGCCTTCGCGATCGGAGGCTTTTACTTCATCTTCGGTGGGGATCGTGGCCGCTCGAAGGCGGTCGGTTGGCTCGTCGGGGGCGCCGTCGGTCTGATCATCGTCATGGGCGCGTTCACGCTCGCCGAGATGGTCGACCAGAATATCAAATTCTAATGCACACGCGCACAGCGTTCCGATCGGAAGGCTTTTTTTGTTGCTTGAAACGAGAGGAGGAACGAGATGCTGTTTGTACGATTCACCGACGTCCCGGACACACGGATCCAGAACTATGAACGGCTCACCTTCGCCGATGCGGTCGTCGCGACACATGACCTGCATCATGCGCTCAGTAGCGAAGGGACGAGCTGTTCCGGTGACTTCCGGATCTTCGATCAGAAAGACGAGCTACTCTATCGTGGGACGTTCACGTTCGGGAGCGGAGGCACCTACCCGAACCTGTATCACCAGATTAGTGACCGGGTACAACGGATCCGGACAAAGAAGGAGGACAATGCGAAGAAGATGTGGCTCCTCGACGAGATCGAGTCCGAGACACCGGAAGACTATAAGCGCCCGTCCGCCAAATCGAACCCAATCGTGTCGTCGACCTATCAGTCGCGCCTGACCCGGCTACAGCGCCGCCTCATCTACGGGGCAGCCACGGCCGGGATTCTCTTTACCTCACTCTTCACTGTCGCGCAATGGTTCATCGATAAAGAGGCGCACGCCGAACAGGTGACCGGCGTCGAACAGACATGGCTGGACGCTTACGAACAGGCGCTCCAAGGTGAAGAATCATCACTTATCCAACTGCTAGAGCGGAAAGACCGGTCCGAGGAAGAGAATGCCCTATTGATTGACCTCTATCTCGCGGAAGGAGAAGACCAGAAAGCGCTCGAGCTCACGGATGACCCCATCCTGATCGAGACGAAGCTGGCGGGACTCGATCTATCCAATCAGGAGAAATTGGAACGGCTCCACGAGTTCCAAGCGTCACATCCGACCGATGAGGGTGCGTTCGATATCGCAACACTGGAACGAGACCATGAGACCGTGGCCAATACGAAAGACGTGGAGTGGACCGCTCCCCGCGTCTCCGCGAAAGTGACTACCTATCTTTCCCTTGGCGACATCGCGTCCGCGAATGAATGGGCGTCCAAGACGAACGACCCTGTCGTACAAGAAAAAGTCGACAACTATCAAGACATTACGGCCATGATTGACGGACTGAACAAGAAACTGAAGGAAACCTCTAGCAAGGACACTTCGAGCCGTGAGAAGATTCAAGCCGCTATCGCTGCAGAGGAAGTTAACCTAGATACAATTCTTTATTCAGATTAAGGTAGGTGAAATAATTGAGAACTCGGTCTCTATCACCACGATTCCCGATACGTTTGATCTTCCCCGCCCTGGTCTGCCTGTTGGTAGTGCCGGCCGGGATTTTTTATCTGCTGAATGGGGTCTTCAATATCATTCGACAAATCATGACCCCAATTCTAAAAGAAGGGCTATTGGCCGGGGCAACGATTCCGACACTCTCACCCTCCTTGTTCTTGGAGGTGAGTCTTCCCTCTTCGACCGTCTTGCTCGGACTGATCGCGTTCAGTCTGTTCATCGGACTGGTCGTGTTCGGCAAGATATGGCTGAACTTCCGGGACCTGCGGAAGAATCAGAAAGGGAGTGCCCGCTTCACCTCGTTCGATGAATTGAAAGAACAGTACCGCCGCGTCCCCGACCGGAAGAAACGGTATGACGGATTAGGTGGTGTCCCCGTCGGACGGGTCAAGAACGAGCTGTTCATCGATGACTCCCCAGTCAACAACCTCGTCATCGGCACGACCCGATCCGGGAAGGGCGAGACATTCGTCTTCTCGACAATCGACCTGTACAGTCGAGCCAGTGACCAGGCGAGCCTGATCATCAACGACCCGAAAGGCGAGCTCTTCGCGGCCTCGAAAGAGACGCTCGAGCAACGTGGGTATCAAGTAGAGGTGTTGAACCTGATGAACCCGCTTCAATCGATGTCGTACAACCTGTTGCAACTGACAATCGATGCGTTCCTTGAGGAAAACTACTCGCTCGCCCAACAGTATGCGCGCTCGGTCGCGTTCATGTTGTACCATGACCCGAAGGCACGGGACCCGTTCTGGGCCAACTCGTCGATCGACCTGTGTACGGCGCTTATCCTCGGGCTCTGTGAGGAGGCGAAGGACACGCCGGAGAAAATCAACATGTACAACGTCGCCCTCATGCTCTCGGACTTAGGGTCGCGGACGGTGGTCACGCGACAAGGTCAGGAAATTTCCGCACTTGACGAGTTCTTTCAGCGGTTCCCAGAGAACCACCCGGCCCGGCTCCAGTTCGCGACACTCCACTTCTCGGGTGGCCAGACACGGGCAAGTATTCTGGCCAACACGAACGCGAAACTCGGCATCTTCACGTTGAACGGGACCGGGAAACTGACGTCGATGAACTCGCTCGACATGCGACGCATCGGATTCAACCGCTGGATCAGTGGACGGACTGAACCTTTGACACGGCTCACGTTCACGTTCCCCGATGGGACGACCCATGCGCTCACGACGGACGACGATGGCAGCTTCATCGTGTACCACACGTCGTCACTTAGAACCGGAGACGCCGTTCACATTTCGACTGACTCAAGCACTGCGACGATCCAGCTGGAAGCGTATGACGAGGAAAGTGGACGTTTCCGTTACGCAATCGATGGGATGATACAGATCCGTGAGGTGATGCACCAGATGCGTCCCGTGGCGGTGTTCCTCATCGTCCCGGACTATGACCCAACGTTCAACGTCATCGCGTCGCTCTATATCAAGCAGGTGTATACGTCACTCGCCCGGGTCGCTTCGCAGACGAAACAAGGTAAATGCGAGCGTCAGGTCGTCTTCCTCCTCGATGAGTTCGGCAACATGCCTCCGATCGAAGGCATGGCCAACATCATCACGGTCTGCCTCGGTAGGAACATGCGCTTCAACCTCGTCATCCAGGCCTACTCCCAACTCGAAAACCTATACGGAGAGGATTGGAAGACGATTGACGGCAACTGTGGGAACACGCACTATCTGTTGACCGCGGACGAGTCGACCGCCGAACTGATCTCGAAGAAGCTCGGTGAGGCGACCATCGTCACGAAATCGCGGTCCGGGCAGACGTTCTCGCTCAAGAAATCGAAGACGGAGAACGTGGACGGCCGTCGGCTCATGACAGCGACCGAGGTCATGGGACTCAAAGAGGGCGAGATGCTCATCATCCGTGTCATCAAGCGTCAGGACACGAAGAAACGACGTATCCAGTCGTATCCGATCTTCCTGAGCGGCAAGACGGCGATGAAATATCGTTACGAATACCTGGCGGACGACTTCGACACGGACCGCTCCCTTCATGACATCGACATCCCATGCCGTCACGCCGGGCTCGACTTCGAACAGATCCGTATCCGTTTTGCGAAGCAAAAAGACGAAACGGATATCAATATTCCATCGAATCAGGAAGATAAGTCCTTGACGGTACGAGATGTGCTGCAGGACAGCATCCTCCGCTCGATGTTCGAGGGACATGACATCGGTGGGATGTCCCTCCCTGAGTTCGAGACGAACCTGAACCTAGGAGTTTACGACATCACCGACAGCCAGAAGAGCTTTTTGAGCACGATGATCGCGAAGCGACTCGAGAAACTGAAGCAAGGTACACCGTAGAGAGGAGGCCGAACCCATGGCCGAGAGTGCGAGAGAGAAGCGAATCCAGAACGAATTGCGTGTCGTCGCGAGGATCATCGAAACGCAGCGCGTCCGCCTTGAACGGGGCGACGTGCTCAATATCCAGACGACCGATGGCTTTCTGACCGTCTATCAAGACGACACCTCAGACACCCCAAAAACTGTTACACTAATAGATAAGTTCGACTTTCGCGTCAACCTGAAAATCGCGGATCTACTGAAGGGGAAAATCGTCTGACGGAGGGGTAAACGTTATGAGGAAAATCTTGATTGGTGTCCTACTCGGAAGTTCGTTACTTTTAGCATCATGTGGTGCCGAAAGTTCGAATTATCTTTCTACGACTTCTGTTGAAGAAATTGCAGATATTAAAACTGAGCAAGAAAGTGCATACGTTCTTGTAGACAGCGATAGTCAAGGTAATGAAGGGGCTTACGTTGATACTGTGCGAGAAGTCGCCACGGAAAAAAAGAAAGACGTTCTCTTATTCAATCCGTTTCAGCCTAATGGGGAAGATTTTGAAGAACGTTCTACCCAAGAACATCCTGAACTTAAAGGTGGCAGATTGTACGAGATGACTGACGGTGAAATCAGTCGTGAATTAAATGTATCTGCCCTTACAGAAGATGAATTAAAGGATCAAGTCACTAATTTCATTAAATAGCCTCTGAATGGAGGGATTCTATGGGTGATAACGAAATAGTAAACAAGCTACAAGAGTTCACTGATATCCTTAGTCTCAGTACATTGGTACTGGATGCCCTCCGCTCAATGGGTTGGATTTTAATACGTGGCTTAGCAGTATTAATTGATGGACTTGAAAAAGTGACTGACAGCATATTACTAACGAAAGCATTTTTTAATAACTCTCAAGTGGTTGAATTCGTTTCTACGATTCAACCTTTTTTGTACGTTCTTTTAGCTGCTAGCTTCCTATTCACGGGTTACCTCATCATTTTTCAAAAGAAATTTGATCGAGAAGGATTTTTAATCAATCTGTTTATCACGTTGCTCATTCTCGGACTATTATCTCCAACGATGACGCAAGTAAGTGAATTCAGTGATACCGCTATTGATTTTACAACTCAAAACTCTGGCGAAAACTCTTCAAGTGAATCGATATCAAATCAGATTTTACGAGAAAACATTCATGATTTGATTGAATATGACCGAAACGATTTTTCCGGTTTGAACGGTGAGGCTTTGAACTCTCTGCCTCAAAGTCATTTACGAAATATCGATATCAACGAGGTATTCGATAGTAATGAATTTCGCTTGGGAAGTACTGGCGAACAAATCTCTCAGTCCAAACTAACCTGGAATGGTGAAACGATGGGAACCTCGAAACTCGACCAAAGTGGCGTCGAATGGAACAATCAGTATTACTACCGCTATCAGCCGAACTGGTTGACCATCTTCGTGACACTCGGAATCATGGGCTTCACGCTGTTCTCGATCGCCTACAAACTGGCACGTCTCTCGTTTGAGCTTGCCTTCAACTATGTCCTGGCGATCCTCGTCGCACCGGCCGATCTGCACAGTGGTCAAAAGACGAAGAAGGTCATCCAGAGCATTCTGAACACGTTCCTTGTGATTATCTTGATTTTCGTCTCCATCAAACTGTACACGATTGGGACTGCCTATCTCGCGGAGACATTGAACGGGTTCGCCTATCTGATCGCCCTCATCGCCTTCTCGGTCGCATTGATTGACGGGCCCAACATGGTCGAGCGGCTGTTCGGGATTGATGCCGGACTCAAGCGGGGCTGGGGTGTCGCTCTCAGCGCCTATGCCGCTGGGAAAGGCGTGACCTCGGCAAGTGCCCATGCGGTCTCGAAGGTCGCACGTGCCACACAAGGCGCACCGAAAATGCCATTGCTCCATGAAGCCGCGACGGCTCGGATGGATTCGAATGCCATGCCGCAAAATGATTCACCGCTTAATGCGGTGAGCCAACCTTCACAGCGGATGGACGCCGAGAGACACATTGATCCAGATAATGTCGCTCAGGAGAACCAAACCGCAAGTCGCACGCAGACCGACAAAGAGAAACCGACAAATCCGAAGGAGGTTGCGCAACCAATCAGTGCTCAAAAATCAGAACCGGAAGCGCCAGGCTCTCCAAACGTGAAGGAAGCGTCGGGTCGCATGTCTCCTGAATCGAATCATGCGACGAACCCTGAATCGATTACCGAACGTGCCGACCATCCAACAACGTCATCTGAGACACAAAGACCGGAGTCGATTCACGACCATTCAATTTCTGGTCATTCCCCAGTCCCTGCTTCGTCGACTCTCGAATCGGTCACCGGGTCTACCGATACCACATCCGGACCAGGCCATCGTCACAATGAATCAGTAGACAGAAATGACGTGACGACACCAACACCTCATGATGCACCACATTCAAGCGACTCATCCCCGTCTTCGTCCTCTACGACGGGTTCGAATGATTCGGCAACAGAGAAACGCCAAGGACGAGCCCAACGGACCATCCATCAGGACACCGTGCTCGACATAGAGACCGAGGTCATCGAACAGGTGCGTGAGAATCAGACGCACCGTCATAGCCAGAATCATGAAGAGTCGCGACGGATCTATCCGACCTCGCCACCGAAACCTGACAACATGAAGAAAAAGGAGTGATGACCCATGCGCAAATACCGGATTCCGAACGAGGTCACGACCGAACTGAAGATCAACAAGATGCTCTATCTGCATGACTTCCTGTTCCTCGTCGGGCTCATCGTGCTCCGCCTCGTGACGCTCCCGTTCATCCCGTCGGCACTGCACATCCCGTTCACGGTCTTCCTCGTCGTCTTCGGGCTGTTCATGGTGCTCCGTCCGGCGACGAATCCGCAGAAGCGGATGGTCCACGCGCTCTATTACGCGCTCATCAAACGAAAAGACACCTATCTCGCGCTCGACGCGCAGACGAAAGGACGTGATTGAGATGGCTTTCATTGAAGATACGCTACAGGGACCTAGACGCACGGGCACCTGGCTCGACGAACAGGACGTGGTCGAGAAACAGAAAGTCAAAGACAAGGTCGTCGTCAAACCGACGGTCGCCGAACTGATGCCGGTCGTCGACGTCACCGGGACCGAGGCGTTCGAGATGCGCGACGGGACTTATCTCGACATGGTCCAACTCACCTCGAAGGACATCTACTCCTTGAACGAGGAGGAAAAGGACCATGACGTATTCTCGCTCGCCTATCTCCTCCAGGCGTACGCACATCCGCTCAAGGTCGTGCCGCTGAACACGCCGCTCAATCTCGAACGGCAGAAGATCAGCATCGAACGACAGATTCGACAAAATCAGACACCGGCCTACCTGCCCTTCTTGTTGAAGAAGAAGCAGGAGCTCGAATACCTCGAGGAGCATCGCACCAATCGCGATTATCTCCTCTTTTTTTTATGCCGACGACGAGCGGACGCTACGGGAGCGAAAGACGCACCTCTATAAACTGCTCCGGCGCTCGAACCCGATGCGCGAGCTGACGCTCGACCAGAAGGTCCATGTGCTCTATCAGCTGAACAACCCGAACACGAAACCGCAACTCGACACCTGAAGAAAGGAGTGACGCGCATGTGGCAGCGCCTGCGTGAAAAGTTATCCAAACAACAGGACCCGGAGACCGTCAAAATCAAGAAAGGCTATAACCCCGACGTCATCGCCAAAATCCAGCCGCAGGGTGGTATTAAGTTCGACGCCAATTTCGTCCGGCTCGGGGACGGCTACCTGTCGTGTCTCCATGTTTATAAATATCAGTCGCTCGTCTATGACTACTGGCTCGAACCCATCTTGAACATGCCGGGCGTTTTGACGACGCTCGACATCGGGACGGCCGACAAGCGTGAGATCATCCAGACCATCAACAAATCGATGGCCGAACAGAACACACGCTTTGAGAACGCGAAGGACAACATCGACCGCATCGACGCCCAGGAGACGTATAAGGAGCTGAACGAGCTCTACGAACAGATCACCCAGGGCGAGACGATGAAATATCTGCACCTCCGCCTCTATGTAAAGGCGAAGACGCTCGACGCGCTCGAGGTGAAGGTGCAGGAAGTGATGGAAGAGCTCGAGGCCCGAAACTTCCGTTCGACGATCTTCCTGAACGAACAGGAATGTGAATGGCAGAGCCTGTTCACGAGCTATGATCAACAACAAAAGCTCCCAAACCGGCGCCGTGGGAAAGAGATTCCTTCCCTCTCTATCGCCGGCGGCTACCCGTTCCACTTCACGTCGCTACAGGACGCGACCGGCACGTATTACGGGACGACCGACACGAACGGTAGCGTCATCTTTGACCTGTTCCATAAGGACAAACAGCGCAAGTTCTATAACGCGCTCATGATCGGCAAGATGGGGTCCGGCAAGTCGACGCTCCTCAAAAAGACCGTGCTCGACCAGGCGATCAAGGGCAACAAGATACGCATCCTCGACGTCACGGGCGAGTTCTCCGACCTCGTGCGTCAGCTTGGCGGGAAAGAAATCGCGCTCGACGGGTCGGCCGGGCTCATCAATCCGCTCCATGTCTATAAGACGGTGACGAATAACGACGGCAGTGCCAACGAGGCACTCTCGTTCATGCAGCATCTCTCGAAGATGGCCGTATTCTATCACTACATCAACCCGGCGGCGACGCAGGAAGAGACGAACGAGTTCGAGATCCTGCTTCGGGACCTGTACGTCCGGCACGGACTCTGGGACGAACAGGGTGAACTGCCGATCACGACGCACCCGGCGAACCGGTACCCGACGTTCTCGGACTTCTTAACTCTCGTGCGGCGCGAGCTCTATACGGATGACACGCGTACCTCGATCAAGGATGCGATCAGTCCGAACCGGGTCCGGCGCCTCGAGAACATCGAACTCGCCGTCACGAACCTCGTCCATAACTACGGCAACATCTTCGACGGACACTCCTCGATCGACCGGTTCGACGAAGAGCTCATCGTGTCGTTCCCGCTCCGGAACCTGACAAGCCTACGGGACGAGGTGTTCCAGGCGCAGGTGTTCTCGCTCATGAACATGCTGTGGGACGGGATGATTTCTAACGGCTCGAGTCAACTGAAAGCCTATAACCAGGGCGTGCTCCGGACCGAAGAGGCGTGCAAGTATCTCATCGTCATCGATGAGGCGCACCACTTGATCAACACGCGTGACATCGCACAACCGGCCATCCTGTATCTGCAACGCTGCATGCGCGAGGCGCGCAAGTATTTCGGCGGCATCTTTTTCGTGTCGCATCTGATCACCGACTTCGTGCCGGCTGGATCGAAGTCCGAGAACGCGGAGAACGTCAAGTCGCTCTTTCAGCTTACGCAATACAAGATTATCGGCGAACAGGACGCGGAGAGCATCCCGACCATCCAGACGGTGTTTGATGGCCAACTCTCGAATTCCGAGATGCGCATCATCCCCTCGCTCGAGACGGGTCGCGTCGTCCTGAGCATCTCGGGCGTGCATAACCTCATCTTTGACGTCGATGTCGCACCCGAAGAACTCGCCTTGTTTGGTGGAGGTGCCTGATGTGGGCGGCCGCGAAACGGACGGCCCGCTTCGCCGTCACGGCTAAGTGGCAGCTCGCGACGCTCAAGTGGCGGCTCATCCTGCTCGGCATCGCGGCACTCGTCTTGTTCCTGGTCATCCTCATCGTCGGAATCCTCGACACGCTCACAGGTGTCCAGAACGAACAACCGACCGACGTCCCGTTCGATACGGCCGGCGGTCTCCAAGTGAGTGACCAGGTGCTCCAATATCGGGGTCTCGTCGAATCGGAACTGACGAAGCACGGATTGGCTGAACAGACGAATCTCGTGCTCGCGCTCATGATGCAGGAGAGCGGCGGGCGTGGGAACGACCCGATGCAGGCGAGCGAATCGAAGTGTGGACGGATCGGATGCATCACCTCCCCCGAGGAGAGCATCGTCTACGGCGTCGAACATTTCGCCGCCGTCTTCGAACGGGCGAACCGTGACGTGCAGCTCACGTTACAGAGTTACAACTTCGGAGGCGGCTTTATCGATTATGTCCAGGAGAACGGCGGACGTTACTCGAAAGAACTCGCCATCTCGTTCTCGCAGATGATGTACCAACGCGTGAAACACACCGGCATCTATCGTTGTCATCGCCCGAGCGCGGTCCAGCACGGTGCCTGTTATGGGGACATCGAATACGTCGACGCGGTGTTGAAATACCTCGCGCCGGTCGCCGTCGCCGACGGGGTCATCACGAAAGAACTGTTGTCGGAGTTACGTTCCCCGCTCGCCATCCCGCTCAACGTGACATCGCATTTCGGGTGGCGCGTCGTCTTCGGACAACGGGACAACCACACCGGGATCGACTTCAGTTGCACCCCGTCCGACACGATCCACGCGGTCAAGAGTGGCACCGTCATCTATAGCGGGAACCGCGGACCGTACGGCAATCTCGTCCAGGTCCGGCACGACAACTACATCACGGCGTATGCGCATCTGAGTCGTCTCGGCGTCCAGAGCGGGCAACAGATCGAGGCCGGACAGGCGCTAGGGTACTGCGGCACGACAGGCCGTTCGAGCGGGAACCACCTGCATTTCGAGATCAAGACGAGCGAATGGTCCGGACACATCGACCCCGCCCCGGTCTTCGGTTTTTGAGTCATGCATGTATGGAAAGGAGGAGAAAGGATGAACTTCACCGCACGTCACCTCGCCTATCTGTTCGGGATGCTACTCCTGATTTCGCTCACGGCGAACATCTTTTTCTATCAAGAATTGACGGCTGTCACGAGCATTTCAGACGCGAGTGAGACACAAAACGAGAGCATCACTCCCTCTAAGTCAGTCAATTTCGAAGATACGCCGTCGGACACCGAACAAGTCGTCGCTTCAAAGGAGACGGAACGAATGGAGGAGCTGACGACACGCGCGACGCGCTTCGTCGAGTACGCCTTCACCATCACGAAGGACAGTTATACGACCCAGAAGCGACAGGCGAAAGAGGTCATGTCGGATGATCTCGCGGCCACGCTCTTCGCCGCTGACGGCATTGATGTCGGCACGTTCGAGACGACCGTCCGCGACGTCGAGGTGTTCCCTTCTGTCTCCGGAGAAGATTGTCTCGTGCGATTCGAACAGGACCTGTTGATCACCGAGACGGGTTATGAAGAGACGACGCAAGAGCTGTTGGCCTTGACGTTCGAGTCCATCAATGGACATCTGGTTGTCACCGAGATGGAAGACCTGACATCGGAAGGAGGGATCTAGATGCGGCGACAAACGCGACGACGTCTCACCCAGAACGTCTCCCAGTTCTACCTCGGGCTCGGCGTGTTCTTTGTCATCGGTTTCCTCTTCTTCGGCACCTCATCGTTTTTCTTTGCTGAAGAATCGCCGGTCAATGAGACGCCAATCAACGAGACAATCCGACTCTCGAACGGGGAGACAGTGACGCTACACGCGTCTAGTTACGATACCGAAACGAAGACAATCCGCATCCGACTCTCGCTCGATGAGACACCAGGTAACACGAACGACCATCACTTCCGCTATGTCTATAAGGCACGTCCGGATTCTGAGAAGGAAGTTGTGCTGCTCTACGAACGGAACGACCAGTACGTGCTCGAATTGAAGGATGTGCCGAACGACTTCGACCAACTCGCCGTCCGAATCTATGGGTTGGATGAGTCACAATCAATCGATGCACTCACACCCGAGGAACGGGAAAACAGTCTTTTGACGTCCCTCTATGCCGACCATCGGACGATCGAACAGGCGAACCACAGTTCATCTGATGAGACAACTTTCACGAGACTATTCGTCGAGGATGAGCTCGCGGAGACCGAACAGCAGTTGGAAACAGCACAGCAGTCAGCCGAGGCGCAACGACAACAGATTAACCGGCTCGACCGTGACAAAGAGGAACTCGAAGGCGAACTTCCCTACCTCTCGCTCGACGAACAGGTCGAACAAGAGAACGAAATCTTCGATCTTGGTCGGAAGCGCGACGAGCTCAATCTGGAGATCGAGAAGCTCGAACAGTCGGTCGTAGCGCTCGAAGAAAAGCACGAAAAATTACGCGTCCGACTCCGGGAACTATCGATTTAAGTGGCACATTTCGTGCCAAATCGCTGGTTTCACTGGCACATTTCGTGCCACTTTCGGACTTTTGGTGATATCACGGAAACCCCAGGCTCTGCCTGGGCTATCACGATAAGTGATAGCAGTTTCCC
>NZ_CP073101.1:2802500-2904101 GCF_018138125.1 Exiguobacterium alkaliphilum | reverse complement strand
TGCCAGGCAACATGAGACGATCGAGCATCCGCTCGGTCGTTTTTCTTATGTAACTTATTTAGGCAGTTGACGTAATGTAAACTATATGCTAATATAATAATTGTCTAGTGGCGATAGCGAAGTGGTCACACCCGTTCCCATGCCGAACACGGAAGTTAAGTACTTCAGCGCCGAAAGTAGTTGGGGGTTTCCCCCTGTGAGGATAGGACGTTGCTAGGCCAGCGCAAAGGACGATTGAGCAAATGCTCGATCGTCCTTTTTTTGTCGTTTAGACTGAAACTTTCGAGACATTCTTTCGTACAGATAAGAGACCGATAGAACGAAGGCCTCAAAGCAAGCGAAAGGAGAACCTAACATGACCGATTTTCATCAACAACAACTTGATTTGCAACAGCGTCTCTCTGAACGAGATCGACTCGCTCGCAAGTTGAAAACACTTGATAAACAAATTGCCGAACATGAAACGGTGCGAAAGCAACTGCTAAACTCCTTCACGAAAGAACAGCGTGACGTGTATGATTTAGAGTCGTTCTCGCTCGTTAATACGTGGCGAAAGTTTCGCGGGACATTCAATGAACAAAAAACAATTGAATTGGAAGAGGCAGCCCGGGCCGAACTGAAGTTACGAGAACATGAGAAGATGATTGATGAGTTGGAGCTCGAACGCCGCGATCTTCGTGAGACGTTTGAAATGTATAGAGACATCGATACGGAATGGGAACGATTTTTGGAAGCGAAAGAAGCCCGGCTAAAACAAGATCCCGACGTTAGAGAAACGTTGTATCGTCTCACAAACGAACAGGCAGATACGAGTGAGGCGTTAATTGAATACAATGAAGCCATTGTTGCAGGACGGTCGGCTCGTGCAGCGATCGCGAAGACGCTTAAACATCTCGACAGCGCGAAAGGGTGGTCGACGTATGACACGTTCTTCGGCGGCGGGTTGATTGCGACAGCGATGAAACATGATGCCATTGACGCCTCTGAACGAACGATGCATGAACTTCAATCCGCGCTTGAACGCTTCTCGCGGGAACTCGATGACGTGAAAGAAGTCGTCAGCGGCTTACACATTGAACGTGGATCGCTCATTCAGTTCGCGGACTATTTCCTCGATGACATCTTCTCCGAATGGACGATGCATGGACGAATTAATGAGTCACTTGATAAGGTGAATAGCCTCGATCGTGAAATCGAAAAACTCATCGAACGCATGATGCGACAAGTCGAACGTTTAGAACGGCGACGTGAGGAGACTGAAAACAAACGAAAGCAGCTCATCGTCATGCGATGAGCTGCTTCACTTATTCAGGTCGCTTTAACCAATGGCGTAACCCTTTCCCGGCGTGCGGTCCGTTGGCGTAACGAGGGATGACGTGTAGGTGCGCATGTGGCACGGTCTGGTTTGATGCCGTTCCGACATTCCAGCCAAGCGTATAACCGTCAGGACCATACGTCTCCTCGAGGAATGACTTCGCTTCGTGAAGTAACGCATATGTATCGTTCCACTCTAAAGGTGTAAGCTCGAACGTTGTTGCGCGATGCTGTTTCGGGACGATGACGCCAGAGCCGACAAGCACGTCTTGTTCACGTTCGTGCATCAAGAAGTAGCATGTCTCATTCTCGGCGACAATCGTCTGGGACGGATCTAGCTGTGGATGACAAAATGGACAAGTTGACATAGACTTGGTACACTTCCTTTCTATATGAAGTGTACCAAAAGGGGGAGCATTATGAATGAATTGATTGATAGGATAGTTACCCAGGCCGAACGAGAGGAGCGCACGATTATCGCTATCTCAGGACACGGGGGTGCTGGGAAGACGATATTCGCAGATGCGCTACGTGAGCGCCTCGGGGACGTGAACTACATCAATACCGACCCATATATCACGGACTCGATGTTACGAAAGAGTGCCATGCTCGATTACACGGTCGATGGACAGGCGCATCACTATAAGATGACGGCCTGTCATCCGTCCGCACACCATCTATTATCGCTAGAGCGTGACGTCCGCATGGTACGTGAAGGCATCGGTTTCTTCACGATTGACGTCCCATACCTTGAACGAACGTGGATTGATCCGGCAAAACGGATCACGATCATCGAAGGCATGAGCGTCGCGTTCCTTGGATCGGATTGGTGGGATGTATCGGTTTATCTATATACCGATAGCGACACTGAGTTTGCGCGACGTTCTGTACGCGACGTGCAACAACGGGGAATGGACCTGGCGTATTTAAAGGCGTCACACGACGAGCGTCGGCTCCAATACGACCTGTTCATGCATCCGCAGCGCGAGAAGTTTCAAACAATCGTCTCGACGAGTAACGATGTATGGACGATTGAAAACCACCGCTCATGAAGAACGGTGGCTGCGTAACGTCTCTTGGATGCCGAGGCCGAGTCTGTCTTGCTCACGTTCGAGCTGTTCCCACGTGAGCGAGCGATGGCGCATCGTGACATCGTTGGCGATGGAATCGAGCGTTCGTTGTTTCTCGATATTATCGAGCCAATAATAGACGTCGACCCCATCTTCATCGATGCGCCAAAATGATTTAACGACCTCGAACTCGTCAGCCCAGTCGCCGATCGGCTTAAAGCCATACTTCTCGACAAACGGATACGGCCGCTCTTCGCCAATCGGGTCGATCACGTTACGGGTGAACATGAGCTCGAGACCAGCGTGCTCAGTCGCCTCAAGTAAACGTTTTAAGGCAGGGAGCGGCTCGACTTCGACTTTCTCGATGACATCGAACCAGACCCGTTTCCCATCGGTGTCCCAAACGGTCGCTTCGACACTGTAAGGCGCACCGGCAGTCGAAGGGGCGTACATCGTCAAATCGAACGTGAAAGGGATATGTTCTTCGTCACCCGGTTCGAGGACGGTTGACAAGGCAATCGGTACTTCTTGAATGTCGGCTTCACGATTGAACTCGTTTCCTTCGAGCGTGATGTCTTTGAACGTCGTCAGGAAATTGAGCGTCAACTCTTTTAGTCGGACGACGTGTGTCGTCGTGTTCGCGACACGTAACGTGCCGTGGACGGTCTCGTTCGGGATGAACGGGACAGTATGGAAATAGACGGACGCATCGAGCTCGGAAAAGAACCATTTTTTAAAGCGATTGCCCCATTTCGACATGACGGTCGCGCTCCTTTTCTTTTATAAATTGCACTCTTATAAATGTTCCCGATTCCAATTCTGAAAAAACATGAAGAAAAAGGTTGCATTATATAACTACTTCACTTATTATAGAGGATGTCGAAACAATTCAAACCATCGCGGGGTGGAGCAGTCTGGTAGCTCGTCGGGCTCATAACCCGAAGGTCGTCGGTTCAAATCCGGCCCCCGCAACCAATTTTTATTTAATTTCATACGTCGTCGCGGGGTGGAGCAGTCTGGTAGCTCGTCGGGCTCATAACCCGAAGGTCGTTGGTTCAAATCCAGCCCCCGCAACCAATTTTTAAATGAGATAGCGAAACGATAACGTTTCGTGTTTTTTTTTGTCTAAAATGGAGTGTACAATGAGTACGTATCGCGACAACCACTAAAGGAGAAACATTCATGTATACATTGATTACCCATTCCGCGGCTGAGACGCAAGCGGTGGCGGAAAAACTTGCCACACTGGTCACGGCCGGAACGGTCATAACATTGAACGGGGACCTTGGTGCCGGCAAGACGACGTTCACACAAGGGTTCGGTAAAGGGCTCGGCGTGAAACGGAACGTCAACAGCCCGACGTTCACGATCATGAAGCAATACCAAGGGCGCTTACCGCTCTACCATATGGACGTCTACCGTCTCGAGGACACCGGGGACGACATCGGTCTTGAAGAATACATCAACGGGGACGGTGTCGCCATCGTCGAATGGTCGAACTTGATCGAGTCGTCGCTTCCGACTGAACGGCTCGCCATCACCATTGAGCGTGTTGGGGATGAAGAACGACGGCTGACGTTTGCACCGGTCGGACAGAAGTACGAGACAATCGTCCAGGAGGTGCTCGCATGAAACAGTTGATGATTGATACAGCGACGACACGACTGTCAGTCGCGCTCAGTGAAAATGGCACGATTCAAGCCGAGGCAACGGTCATGGTATCGAAGAACCACGCCGTCACGCTCATGCCGATGATTGAGCAGCTCATGGCAGTCGTCAAATGGACACCGGCTGAACTTGAGCGCGTCATCGTCACGACTGGACCGGGCTCGTACACAGGCATTCGCATCGGGGTGACGACGGCGAAGACGCTCGCCTATACGCTCCAAATCCCGCTCGTCGGTGTCTCGGCACTTCGCCTCATGGCGGCGGCACCAAACACGGATCTCCCGGTCGTGTCGCTCATCGACGCACGACGCGGAAACGCCTATATCGGACATTACCAGCATAATGAGCCGCTAACTCCGGACGCCCATGCGTCCGTTGAGACATGGCTCGAGACACATATGGAAGGGGCGTTCGTCGTCGTCGGTGACGTCGAACCGTTCCGTGACGTCTTGGCAAACTATTCCTATCAAGAAGCGCCAGCCGCCCACTGCTATGGACGCGCGAGCGATCTCGTTACACTCGGAGAAGAGACATCGGACGTCCACGCGTTTGAGCCGGAATATTTGCGTCTCGCTGAGGCGGAGGCGAAATGGCTCGAGGGACAAAATCATGGCTGACATCACCATCCGCCGCATGACGTGGCTTGACGTCGAAGAAGTGACGGCCGTTGAAGAAGCCTCGTTCGCGATTCCGTGGACGAAAGAAGCGTTCATGAATGAGATGCTTCGAAACGAGCAAGCCATCTATTTCGTCGCCGTTCATGATCGTCGTGTCATCGGCTTTGCCGGGGTATGGAAAATCGTTGACGAGGGACACATCACGAACATCGCCGTCTTACCGGAATATCGGGGACAGGGTGTCGGAAACCAGCTACTTCACGCGCTCGTCACGTACGCCCGTGCGCAATCGCTCGCCGCGCTCACGCTCGAGGTGCGTGTCTCGAACGTCGGCGCTCAGAAGCTGTACGAGCAGTTCGGCTTCGAGTGCGCCGGTCGTCGCAAACGCTACTATCAAGACAACAATGAAGACGCCTTGATTTACTGGGCGAAGTTAGGAAGTGAAACCGAATGAACACATCACTCATCTTGGCGATCGAGTCGAGTTGTGATGAGACGTCGGTCGCCCTCGTGAAGGACGGCAAGACACTCTTATCAAACGTCGTCTCGTCACAGATTGAAAGCCATAAACGGTTCGGCGGCGTCGTGCCCGAGGTTGCCTCGCGCCATCACGTCGAGCGAATCACGTACGTCATCGACGATGCCCTCAATGAAGCCGGTGTGACGATGCAAGACGTCGACGCCGTCGCGGTCACGCAAGGTCCTGGACTCGTCGGAGCGCTCCTCGTCGGCATCAGTGCCGCTAAAGCGCTCGCGTTCGCCCACAACAAACCGCTCATCGGGGTGCATCATATCGCCGGGCATATTTACGCGAATGACCTCGTCGAAGAAATGGATTTCCCGCTCGTCTGTCTCGTCGTCTCAGGCGGTCATACTGAACTCGTCTATATGCCAGAACATGGTGTCTTCGAAGTTATCGGTGAGACGCGTGACGATGCGGCCGGTGAGGCGTACGATAAAGTTGCGCGAACGCTGAGCCTCCCTTATCCGGGCGGACCGGCCATCGATCGGCTCGCGGCGAACGGGGAAGATACGTACAAGTTCCCGCGCGTCCGACTCGAGCCGGGCAGCTTCGATTTTAGTTTCAGCGGGCTGAAGTCATCCGTCATCAATGCCGTGCATAACGCCGAGCAGCGAGGCGAGACGATTATTCCAGAAAACTTGGCGGCAAGCTTCCAGGCGAGTGTCGTCGAAGTGCTCGTCGAGAAAGCGATTCGCGCTGTGAACGAGAAAGGTGCGAAACAACTCCTCGTTGCCGGCGGTGTCGCGGCCAACCGTGGCCTGCGGGCCGCGCTACAGGCAGCGGCTGACCAAGAAGGCATCCGCCTCGTCATCCCGCCGCTCGCGCTTTGTGGGGATAACGCCGGCATGATCGGGGTCGCGGGACATCACGCGTATGTGCGCGGGAAGCGCGATACACTAGCGATGAATGCGGTTCCTGGGTTATCCTTAGAAGAGAGCATGACAGTCTAGGGGGAAATAGAGACATGACGAAACGCATCATCATTGGCGGGCTCGTCGTACTGCTCGTCGTCGCGACGTTTTTGCAAGTACGAGAGATTATCCGCGCCTACAATATCGCCTATCAAGAAGAAATCGTGCCGGAAGCGACGCGTGTGCGTTCGCTCACCGGGGCCGAATCGCTTAAAGGCATCAGCCGGGTCACGGGCGAGAACACGCTCGTCGAAGCGCTGTATGGGTATAAGAACATGGACGACCAAGACATCGAGAGCGTCCTCGTCGTCGATCGCAACTTAGGGATTCAACCGAAGGCGAGCGACGCTTACTATGAAATCTTCCCAGGACGCGAGGCGACCGAGGAAGAGGCGGCGCAGTTCGAATCGCTCATCGCCGAGTTCGATGAGCAACAGCTGTTCGCCCAAGTCATCTCGACCCATGAAGCACGCTACGTGACGAGCCGGGAAGAAGAGATAACGTTTTATAAAGTGTTCGTCCGTGACGTCGACACAAACGAGTACGTCTTCTTTATCACCGAAGACGGGATGAAACTTGACTTCCACACACGTGGCTTCTTGCCACTGCGTTATTTCTAAACAAAAAGGGAAGCGGACTCCATTCGAGGAGAACGCTTCCCTTTTTCATGCTTCTGGACGATGTTTTTTCTGTTTATACCACATATTCACGCGGCTCACGATGAAGACGAGGAGCGCGAGCACCCACATGAACAGTGTCGTTTGATAGAAGTGGAACCAGACCGACCCGGGTGCATAAAAGCTATGCACCGTCACGTCGACCGGCCAGACGACGAGGCGGATGAAGAGCGTGCTCATGAGCAATCCACTCAGGAGACTGATGAAGATGCCGCTCCACGTCTGGATGATGAAGCCGATGACGACGGGCAAGAAGTAAAACACGATTGTCGGGACGATCGTCGATTCTCCACGGATGAGCTCGGACACGAATTCAGTCCCGGTCGGCACGATGAAGGCGAGACCGGTCAAAAACGCATGCAACCAGTCGATCCGCAGCGCACGGGACCGCATCATGAATGGAGCTCCTCCCATTCCACATACAGTGCCGTGATTGACTCTTTCGTCGCATCGGACTCGCTCGATAGCTCCTGTGCCCGCGCGAAGTCGTTGAAGACGTCCGGCTCGCAAAGGAGCTGTTCAATCTCTTCGAGGCGCGCCTCGTGCTGTTCAATCGTGAGCTCGATCTCTTCGATGCGCTGTTTTATTCGACGCTCCTCACGTTGTTGTTCCTTGTCGGCCCGTTGCTTTTTGACGACGACTTGTTTCGTCTCAACGCGTGCGAGCCGGGCCAGTTCTTCGAGTTCTTCTTTCTTCTCGACGTAGTACGAGTAATCACCGAGGTACTCGTCGATCCCGTTCGGCGTGATCTCGAGGACCCGCGTGGCGAGCCGGTCGATGAAGTACCGGTCGTGCGAGACGAACAGGATCGTGCCGGGATAGTCGAGGAGCGCGTTCTCGAGAATCATCTTCGAGTCGAGGTCCAAGTGGTTCGTCGGCTCATCTAAGATGAGCAAGTTCGGTTGTTCGAGCTTCAGCTTCGCGAGCGTCAAGCGGGCCCGTTCGCCGCCGGACAGTTCGTGGACACGTTTCATGACGTCGTCCCCACTGAAGAGGAACTGGCCGAGCAGGCTCCGTACGTCTTGCTCGCGCATGAGCGGCCAGTCGTTCCAAATCTCGTCGATGACGCGGTTCTTATCAGACAGATTCTGTTGCTCCTGGTCGTAGTAGCCGATTTCGACGCCGGTCCCGTAACGGATGTCGCCGGTGAGCGCCGGCTGTTGTTTCGTCAACACTTTCAAAAGCGTCGACTTGCCGACCCCGTTCGGGCCGACGAGGGCGACCGATTCGCCGCGCTGCAGCTGGAAGCGCAGGTTTTGAGCGATTGGTTCCTCATAGCCGATGGCGAGGTCGCTCCCGCTCAACACATCATTCCCGCTCTGGCGCTTAATCGTGAACGAGAGGACGGCGCTGCGTTCGTCGCCGTCCGGTGCGTCCATCCGGTCGACCTTCTCGAGTCGCTTCCGGACGCTCTGGGCACGCTTCGTCGTCGTCGCCCGGGCGATGTTACGTTGGATGAAGTCTTGCATCTTGGCGATTTCTTCTTGTTGCGACTCGAACTGCTTCTTCTCTTGTTCATAGAGAGCAGCTTTCTGTTCGAGGTACTTCGTATAGTTCCCAACGAAGCGACGGCTCCGGTGGCGTGACAGCTCATAGACGACCGAGACGACGCGGTCGAGGAAGTAGCGGTCGTGGGAGACGATGAGGACGGCCCCTTTATAGCCGCTCAAGTACTTCTCGAGCCACGCGAGCGTCTCGATGTCCAAGTGGTTCGTCGGCTCGTCCAAGATGAGGAGGTCCGGGCTCTGGAGGAGCATCTTCGCCAAGGCGAGACGCGTTCGTTGCCCACCCGAGAGCGTGTCGATTTGACGGTCGAAGTCGTCCGGATAGAACCGCATCCCGTGTAGCACCGAGCGAATCGTCGCTTCATATTGATAGCCGCCGCGATCCTTGAACGTATGTTGTTCCTCGTCATACGCGGCGAGGAGCCGTTCATAGGCGTCCGCATCGTTCAAGATGCGTTCACTGCCCATGTCTTGCTCCATCCGTCGGAGCGTTTGTTCTTGCTCGATTAAATCGGTGAAGACGGTGAGCATTTCGTTCCAGATCGTCTCGCTCGATTCTAGCCCGGAGTCTTGGGCGAGGTAGCCGATTGTGACGTCTTTTGGCTTCATGATGTCGCCTGAGTCGTAGTTATATTCCCCGGCGATGACTTTGAGGAGCGTCGACTTGCCGGCGCCGTTCCGGCCGACGAGGGCGACACGTTCACCTTCTTGAATCTCGAGTTTGACGTTCTCTAAAATCGGCTCGACGCCGAATGATTTCGATAAGTTGTTGACTTGCAATAGGATCAAGTGAAAAAACCCCTTTCTCTGTATTTAGTATACTGTATTTTTTAGTCTTTTCAGGTATATTCATTGAGTGGTCATGTGAATTCGTTTACAATCAAGGTGTATGAAATCAGATTCGTGTGTAACGTGTCGTAAAAAGGAGGCTCTTTCCGTTGAGTCAAAACGAACCAAAGATTCCGCAAGCGACAGCCAAACGGTTGCCACTATATTATCGGTTTATCCAAAGCCTGCATTCATCAGGCAAACAACGTGTCTCTTCTGCCGAACTGAGTGAGGCGGTCAAGGTCGATTCGGCGACGATTCGCCGCGACTTTTCGTACTTCGGTGCGCTCGGGAAAAAGGGATATGGCTATAACGTACAGTATCTGTTAGACTTTTTCCGAAAGACATTGAACCAGGACGAAATCACGAACGTCGCCTTGGTCGGGGTCGGTCATCTCGGGACAGCTTTCGTCAACTATAACTTCCTTAAAAACAATAACACACATATCGTCGTCGGGTTCGATGCAGACGAGACAAAAGTCGGCACGACGATGTCCGGTGTCCCGATTCATCACGTCGATGAGATGGAACAGATCATGAAGCAAAACAAAATCGATGTCGCCATCCTCACGGTCCCGTCCGCCTATGCGCAGCCGGTCGCCGATGACTTGGTCCGCTTTGGCATCAAAGGGATTTTGAACTTCACGCCGGCTCGACTTACGGTGCCGGACACGGTCCGCGTCCATCATATCGACTTGTCGATCGAACTCCAATCGCTCATTTACTTTATGCAACACTATCCATCTGCTGAGGGGGTCCATCAATAATGGAATTACTAGCATCGTCACTCGTCGTCGGGATTCCGGGGGGAGCAAGTCTCTTCATTATCGCGATTATCGCGCTCATCATCTTCGGGCCGAAGAAGTTGCCTGAGTTCGGCCGTGCGGCCGGACAGACGCTCCGTGAATTCAAAAATGCCACAAACGGCATGATGAATGAACATGATGAAAAAGACAAGAAAGATTCTGAGAAGAAAGAGCAGTAATCATGAACCATCAACCTGATCAAGAGCGGGCGCTGTCCGACCACTTGACAGAGCTGCGGAGACGACTGATGCTGTCGGCATTTGTCGTCTTTGCCTTCTTTTTGGCCGCTTTGCCGAGTGTCAAATACGTGCTCGCCTATCTACAGGCGGACCTCGTCGAACGAGGACTAGAGCTGAACGCCTTTGGGGTCGCGGACCCGCTCATGATTTATTTGAATTTGGCGCTCGTCATCGGTCTCGTCGCAGCCAGTCCGTTTCTACTGTATCAACTGTGGGCGTTTGTCGCACCTGGTCTGCATCCGAACGAGCGGAGAGGGACGCTCGCCTATATCCCAATCATCTTCATCTTGTTCCTCGTCGGTCTCGCGTTCGCCTACTATTGGTTGTTCCCGCTCGTCCTCGACATCTCGACGAACCTCGGGCAAGACCTCGGGCTGACGCAAATCATCGGGGCGTCGAACTACTTCACGTTCCTCTTGCAACTCACGATCCCGTTCGGCCTCTTGTTCCAACTGCCGGTCGTGACGATGTTCTTGACACGCATCGGGGTCGTGACGCCGTCTTTCTTATCAAAGATTCGGAAGTACGCCTACTTCGCGTTGTTCGTCATCGCGGCGTTCATCACGCCACCTGACTTGACGTCGCACCTCATGGTGTCGCTACCGCTGTTCTTCTTGTACGAGATTAGTTTGTCCATCTCACGCGTCACGTATCGTGGTGTGCTCAGACGAGAAAAGGAAGCGCAAGTGAAAGAGCAGATGGATTTGATGAAACAGATGAATGAGAAGTGAGCATCGCGTTCTTGGACGCGATGCTTTTTTTGAACGAGTAAGTGTGACGTCACCGTGGTAAGATAAGGAGACCATCAACGATTCAGGGAGGACAGGTCATGTGGGAATATTACGGGGATGCGCTCATCGCAGTCGGCGTCTTGACGACGGCTTTACTTATCTGCGCACTTCATTTTTTACGGTCGTCACGTAAGCGAAGACTGACGTTTCCGCTCTTTCTCGGGGGAATCGGCTATACACTGTTCTTGATTGGTCTCGTCTTCATCCGAGGCTGGGACGGGATGGGGTGGAGCTTAGTCGGATTTAGTCTATACGCCTTCGGGCTCATCCTTTATATCGGCGTCGCCATCTATCTTTGGCTCAAACAGCGGCGCCTATCCTCTTGACCATCCTGTAAAAGGGATGGTTTTTTCGTGTCACGAGTGACGTTCAAACTTTTGACATAATTACGTGAATAATTGAGCAAACTTATTGTCAAACATCCTTGTGAAATAGTACACTAAGTTTAGAAATCAAATGTGATATTTATCACATAACTAAACTTGCCAACCACTCAAAGGAGAGACTACCATATGAAAATCGCAGTCATCGGATGTACACACGCAGGAACAGCAGCCGTCAAAGGCTTACTCGCCAAGCACGACAATCTCGACATCACCGTCTACGAGCGGAACGACAACGTCAGCTTCCTCTCGTGTGGGATTGCGCTCCACGTCGGTGGGGTCGTCCAACGGGCCGAAGAACTGTTTTACTCTTCGCCACGTGAGCTCGAAGAACTCGGCGCAACGATGCGCATGAAGCACGACGTGTTGAACATCGACACCGAAGCGAAGACGGTCCATGTGAAAAATCTCGACACGGGCGAAGACGTCTATGACACGTTCGATCGTTTGATCGTCACGACGGGTTCATGGCCGATCGTCCCGACACTCCCAGGCATCGAGATGGACGGCATCGAGCTTTGTAAAAACTACGCCCACGCCCAGCGCATCATCGAGCGGGCGACGGATGCGACGAAGATCGCCGTCATCGGCGCCGGTTATATCGGTGTCGAGCTCGTCGAGGCGTTCGAAGTATACGGGAAACACGTCACGTTCATTGATAGCGCCGACCGCATCTTGAACAAGTACCTCGACAAGTCGTTCACGGACCAACTCGAGGCGGACATGACGTCACGCGGCATCGACCTCGAGCTCGGCCAGACGGTCGAAGCGTTCCGTGGGACAGATGGGAACGTCACACACGTCGTGACGGATAAAGGTGAGTTCGAGGCCGATCTCGTCATCCTCTGTGTCGGTTTTCGTCCGAACACGGGCCTCCTCGAAGGCCAAGTCGACATGCTTGGCAACGGCGCCATCATCGTCGACGAATATATGCGCACGAGCAACCCGGACGTGTTCGCAGCAGGGGACAGCTGTGCCGTCTATTACAACCCAGCACGCACACATGCCTATATCCCACTCGCCACGAACGCCGTCCGCATGGGGACACTCGTCGCAGAAAACCTCGTCACGCCACGCGTCCGCTATCAAGGGACACAAGGGACGTCGGGTCTTCGTCTTTACGATTGGAATATCGCCTCGTCAGGTCTCACGGAAGAAGCGGCCGGTCTATTCGGTCTTGACGTCGAGAGTGTCGTCGTCGAGGACGCGTATCGTCCTGAGTTCATGCCGACAGCAGAAAACGTTCAGTTCAAGCTCGTCTATGAAGTCGGCACGCACCGCGTCGTCGGTGGACAAGTACTCTCGAAAGCGGACATGACACAAGCGGTGAACACACTCTCACTCGCAATTCAAAATGAGATGACGGTCGAAGAGCTCGCTTACGTCGACTTCTTCTTCCAACCGCACTACAACAAACCGTGGCACTTCATCAATAGTGGAGCGCTCGCGGCGATGACAGACAAAGTGAACGCCTAAAAAAACTCGGGAGCCACGGCTCCCGAGTTTTTTTTATAGGTAGCGTGGAGCGTCCTTCATCGAGTTGGCGAGAATCATGTAGATGAGGACGTTCCCCGGCACGATTAAAAAGAGCAGACGTACACCGAGCGGAGACAAGTCAAAGTATTCAGCGATGCCGCCACAGACACCCGAGAGTGAGCGGTTCGTGGCAGATTTTCGAAGCGGACGTTGCATAGGCGTGGCTCCTATCTCACATATTTTATGTAAATTTTACCATGTAAACCTGCTGGCCGTGTACGATTGTCACAGGTTTTTTTTCGTCTGAAGCCGGGGAAGGGTAAGAGAAAGTATGTGTCACCTGGTCCTGTCAAAGGAGGAGCCGATATGGCGAAGAAGGAAAAGCAGTCGTACCACATCGTCACGTTCACGTTTCCAGAGGAGTCGGTCTCGTATCAAGCGTTCAGTAAGTTGAAGAAGTATCACGCCGAAGGGCTGATCGGGTTCGAACAGCTCGTCGTCATCAAGCGTGAAGACAATGGGGCGTTCTCGTTCGAAGATGCCGTCCAACTGACACCGACGAACAAGTCGACGAAAGGTGCCTTGATTGGAATGGCCGTCGGGATTCTCGGAGGACCGTTCGGGATCTTGTTCGGGACGCTCACGGGCGGACTCATTGGCGGGACGAAAGATTTGAAGCACGTCCAAAGCATTCAAGAGACGTTCAAACGGACGGTCGGCAACATCGAGCCGGGACAGACGGGTGTGATGGGTATCGGGGAGGAGTTTGATCATTCGGTGCTCGATGGGCTCGCCGCCGAACTCGGTGGCACGGTGACACGGACAGACGAAGAACTGTGAAGGGGAGTTGTATATGAAGATTGGGATATTAGGAGCCGGTAAAGTCGGTCGGACGCTCGGACGCAAGTTCGAGGACGTCGGATATGAAGTGTTGTATGGGACGCGCTCGGAGCGCGAGGGGACGATGTCGCTCCAAGACGTGGCGTCGAATGCGCAGGTTTTATTGTTGACGACGCCGTTCGCGGCCGCGGTCGACTTGATTCAATCGCTACGTGACTTGGACGACAAAATCGTCATCGACGTGACGAATCCAATCGCTAAAGAGTTTGACGCCATCGAGCGGCCGGAAGGGAAATCTGGGGCCGAGCATCTGCAAGAACTCGCCCCGCACGTCCGTATCGTCAAGGCGTTCAACCAGACGGGTGTCGAGAACCTCGAGAATCCGAACAAGTCGATGATGTTCATCGCCGGCGACGAGCAGGAGTCGGTCCGGGCCGTGCAAGACCTCGCTGCGAAAATCGGCTTTGACGCCCATACGCTCAGACACTTGAAGCTGGCGCGTGAGCTCGAGTCGCTCGCGTGGCTATGGATTCATTACGCGACGAAGGAACGGAAGCATCGGAACTTTGCATTCTACTTGAAAGAGAATAGTTTTTAACCAAAAGCGACCAGGACGAATCTTCGTCCCGGTCGTTTTAAAAGCCCGTATAACGGTCGTTTCGCGTTTGCAGGAGTTCAATCGTTTCCCGTTCGATGCGGTCGATGTCAGTCCGTTGCCAACCCGGCATGAGGAAAGCATCGACGAGTGCCCAGATACCTGAGATGATTGCACCGAGCCCGAGCGTCAAGACGACGATGAGGAGCATGGCGACGCCTGAGCCAATTTTCCCAAAATAAAAACGGTGGGCACCGAACGCCCCGAGGAAGAACCAGAGCAAGTAGGCGACGACGAGGTTGCGTTTGCGTTTCTCGACCTCGCTGTTGACGAGTTGCATCTCTTGGGTGGTCAAATCCATTCGAGAATAATTCAAGATAAGTCCCTTCTTTCGCATGAAGTTTGATAAAATGAGTTCGTGCTTCATTATAAATTGAAACAGTATCTTTTTCCATGATTTTCTAAAAATGATGGGTCAGAGAAGGAGACAGCTATGGGCTTTGCCATTTTGACGTTCATCGTCGCGTTCATCCACGTCATCGCGGGAGCGGTCGTCTTACATAAGTACCCGCAGTATAAAACGATCGCCATCAGCGTCATCGTGCTCGGTTTCATATACGGCCTACTGACGGTCGGGTTCATCGTGTTATAGAAAACTCCCCATACACGGGGGAGTCTAGAGAGAATCGTTATAGAGCATCGCCTCGTCATTCGTAGAGATGACTTTTAGGTGGCGCTCTTTTTTGACATACACGCTCTTATAAACAGGGCGCTCACCTTCATAGAACAAAATGACGCGGTTGCCATCGTTGTCCGTCTCGACTTTCGGTTCATAGTTCGCGATTTCGATCGTCTCCGCGAGCACGCCATACTCTTCGTATGTGGCCAACGTGTCGGCGTCCGAGCAGGCGACGAGAAAGACGGAGGCGAGGATGGCGAATATAGACTTCTTCATCATAATACCCCTTTTTGATAGTTTATCTATCAACTATAACGTATGGTGATTTTGCTTTCAAAGCGAACGAAACTTGTCGACGGCTTCTTCTTATAGGGAGTGAGAGGGGGTGGGGCAAGTGAATGGACGGAAGTTGGCCTTTGCGATTGGAATCGGGTTAGTGATTGCGGGCACTGTTTTTGGTGTGTCCGCGGGTCTGTTGTTTCTCATCGCGAGTGTGTTGTATTATCGGTGGCAACGTCTAAAAGCGGGAGAGTACGCGGCCTCGGTCAAAGAACGTCTACTTTGGCGTTCGAGTGAGAAGACGTGGCTCGTCGCCGTTCTCGTGTTCGTGGTGATGTACTTGATCGGTTTTGGTGCGACGCTAGTGACGATCCCGACTCAGGACCTTGCCTTGACCGCACTGACCTATTTGTTTGCAACAAAAGGGCTGTTTTTGATGAATGAGCTCCATGTGTACGAGCAGGAGGCGAAAGATGAATAAGAACGTATTCAAAGGATTACTCGTGATGTGGCTGGCGCTGATTGGACTCGACTTTTGGCTCGAACAATACGCGCTCGTTGCGGTAACGGGTCTCGGGATCACCGTCTATTCCTATTACAGTCAACAAGTGAAGCGACTTTCGGACGAGTCGAAAACGAGCATCATGAACGAACTGAACGAGAAGACGGTGTCGTTCGTCGTCTTGTCTTTCCTGCTCGTCTTAATTGTCGGGCTTTTATTCGACCTGCGAACCCTTCCGACTGCTGAAACCGTGTTCGTCGCGCTCGGTGGCTTGTTCTTGTATCGGGGATTGACGATTGGTGGCTTACTCATGCGAGACGTCTATCGAAACGATCTGATGAATCCATCCAAGGAAATATGACTATAGAAAATCCCAAGCGACACCGTCGCTTGGGATGTTTTTATGCCGATTTATCGGTCTTTTCTTTTTTCGCTTTTCGAGCGAGTGTCAAAATCTGATACACCTTGAAGAAGTCATACGCGGCTACGGCGATGATGAAGTACGTCCAGAAGCTGAAGCCGTACTCCTGCACCGAGTAGTAGGCGAGGACGGTGAACAGAATCCCGAACGAGAGACTGAACAAAAACATAACTTTTAAGTGTCGCGGCATCAATGCCACCTCATTTCTACATTAAGAATAATACGACCATGACGAGCGCGTTGTTAAACGCGTGAATCGCGATCGGTACGATCAAGCGACGCGTCTTAGCGTAAGCGACCGTGAAGGCGAAGCTCATCGCCACGTAAACGAGTATCTTGTTGTCCCCGTGGATGAGCGCGAACAAGAGCGAGCTGACCGCGAACGCGATCCAGAACCCGAAGCGGGCGCTCAAGTTCCCGAATAAGATATGACGGAAGAGAATCTCTTCCATGATTGGTCCGAGCAAGACGACCGAGAGCGTCATGACCGGGACGAGACGGACGATGTCCGCGATTTGCTCGGTGTTCTGGGAGCCCATGACGTCACCGGAGATCCACGTCTCAATCAAGTTGGCGACGATGACGAGCCCGTACTGCATGAGGATCCCGAGCCCGATCCATTTGACCGTGTCGTTCAGATTCGACTGGATGCCTTGCTGCTTATATAGCTTCAAGTCGGGCCACAGCAAGACGACCGAGATGATGATCGTCAAGCTGAATCCGATGGCGAACCAGAGCCCGGTTGCCGTCGGCGTGATCCATTCCGGACGCACTCCGCTAATCAATACCGGAAAGAACTGAACAAACGCATACAGCAGAATCGGGATGATATGCCGAATCCGAATGTTAGGCGCCATCGAAAAACGGGTATTTATCGATTGGTTTGAGTTTAGTGTAGCCAATTCAACACGTCCTTATTCCTAAGAGTCAACGTTCCTTTTCACCATTGTAACAAATAAGGTCTCTTGACCGCGAGTGAGAGCAATTTTCCGATGTTCCCCTCTTGCAATTTTAGGCGTCTCATACTACACTAATCAGTGTTAGCACTCCTTTTTGATGAGTGCTAAAACTTACGATTCAACGATACATCATTCATATTCGGAGGAGGTTTTTTCTATGTTAAAACCACTAGGCGATCGCGTCATCATCGAAGTCGTGGAGAAAGAAGAAAAGACGATCGGAGGCATCGTGCTTCCTGACACGGCGAAAGAGAAGCCGCAACAAGGACGCGTCCTCGCAGTCGGTACAGGCCGCGTCACGGACCAAGGTGAGCGGATCGCGCTCGACGTCAAAGAAAATGATTTGGTCATCTACTCGAAGTACGCGGGTACCGAAGTGAAGCATGAAGGCAAAGAATACTTAATCGTTCGAGAGAGCGACATTCTCGCAATCGTAGGCTAAGACTCACCATTTTTCAAAAATCTTGTTTAGGGGGAAATGAACAATGGCAAAAGAAATCAAATTCTCAGAAGATGCACGTCATGCGATGCTTCGCGGTGTCGACGCACTCGCTGACGCGGTAAAAGTAACAATCGGACCGAAAGGACGTAACGTTGTCCTTGAGAAAAAGTTCGGATCACCGCTCATCACGAATGACGGCGTGACGATCGCGAAAGAAATCGAACTCGAAGACCACTTCGAAAACATGGGCGCGAAGCTCGTTGCTGAAGTCGCCTCGAAGACGAACGAAGTCGCAGGGGACGGTACGACAACAGCGACAGTCCTCGCTCAAGCGATGATTCGTGAAGGTCTCAAAAACGTGACAGCGGGCGCAAACCCGATGATTCTTCGTAAAGGAATCGACAAAGCAGTTCGTCGTTCACTCGAAGAGCTAAAAGAGATCTCGAAACCAATCGAGTCGAAAGAAGCGATCGCCCAAGTCGCGGCCATCTCGGCAGCGGACGAAGAAGTCGGCGAGTTGATCGCTGAAGCGATGGAGCGTGTCGGCAACGATGGCGTCATCACGATTGAAGAATCACGCGGCTTCACGACAGAACTTGACGTCGTCGAAGGGATGCAGTTCGACCGTGGTTACTTGTCACCATACATGATCTCAGACTCAGATAAGATGGAAGCGGTGCTCGACAACCCGTTCATCTTGATCACCGATAAGAAAATCTCGAACATCCAAGAAATTATCCCAGTGCTTGAGCAAGTCGTACAACAAGGGAAACCAATCCTCATCGTTGCGGAAGACATCGAAGGCGATGCGCTCGCGACACTCGTCTTGAACAAGCTCCGCGGTACGTTCAACGCGGTCGCAGTCAAGGCACCAGGATTCGGCGATCGTCGTAAAGCGATGCTCGAAGACCTCGCGACGCTCACAGGCGGCCAAGTCATCACTGAAGACCTCGGCCTCGAGCTCAAGTCGGCAACGCTTCAACAGCTCGGACGCGCATCGAAAGTTGTCGTCACGAAAGACACGACAACAATCGTCGAAGGTGCTGGGGACGAAGCGGCAATCAAAGCACGCGTTCAAACGATTCGCAACCAAATCGAAGAGACATCATCTGACTTCGACCGTGAAAAACTCCAAGAGCGTCTCGCGAAACTTGCAGGCGGCGTAGCCGTCGTCAAAGTCGGCGCAGCGACAGAGACGGAACTTAAAGAACGTAAGCTCCGCATCGAAGACGCGCTCAACGCGACACGTGCAGCGGTCGAAGAAGGGATCGTCGCAGGTGGTGGTACGGCGTTCATTAACGTCATCCCAGCCGTTCGTGCACTTCTTTCTGAAGTGACAGCGGATGAAGCGACAGGTGTGAAACTCGTCCTTCGTGCCCTCGAAGCACCGGTCCGTCAAATCGCGGAAAACGCGGGTGAAGAAGGGTCGGTCATCGTCGAGAAGCTCAAGAACGAATCGGTCGGCATTGGCTACAACGCCGCGACTGGCGAGTACGTCGACATGATCGCACACGGTATCGTCGATCCGGCGAAAGTGACGCGCTCAGCGCTTCAAAACGCAGCATCAGTATCAGCCATGTTCCTCACAACGGAAGCGGTCATCGCAGACAAGCCAGAACCAGCAGGCGCTGGCGGCGGCATGCCTGACATGGGTGGTATGGGTGGAATGGGCGGAATGATGTAAGTCATACGCTCAATTAGAAACCATTCATCAGCGAAAGCTGGTGGATGGTTTTTTCTTTAACATGAATTTTTAAACCTTAACATAAATTATATTATGATTAAAAAAAGTATGTTAAGGAGGATTTATCGATGAAATCTTATGTCGAAGAAACGATGCATGTCGACGTAAAAGAAACAGAGAAGCAGTTGCAATTGCCTCTTTCAATAAACAATGCGTATAAGTTTCGTCAATGGATCATTCAGGGTCAATCTATTTTGTTTGCACTTCCTCAAACGAATGTGAGTGTCATAACACTTGAAAAACATTTTAAAAAATTGAGCAAAATGACGAATACACCTGTTGTTTTTGGTTTTAACACGTTGTCTACGTATAAAATGAACCAAATGACAGCGAAAGGGATTCCTTTTATTCTGAATGAGGAACAGATTTATATGCCGTTTATGGGCATCCTACTTCACAAGTCTCAGCTCCGTGAATTACCGGAAGTGACGAAGGTTTCACTTCAAACTCAACGTTTTATCTTGCTCAGTATTTATAAGAATTGGACAAGACTGACTCTAGCTGAAGTGGCAATTCAGTTAAGTGTCTCTAAGATGACGGTTTCACGTATATTTGATGAGTTAGAGGGAATTGATTCATCACTTGTATATCGAGATGGTAAAGAACGCGTTTTTTTAAAAAAAGAAGACACACACACGTTTTGGAACACCCTTTATCCGTACTTGTTTAACCCGGTGGTCCGTGACTATCGATTAGAGAAAAAGATTCAACCCAATAGACTCATGACAGGTGGTTTATCCGCATTCAGTGAGTATACGATGTTAAACGGACCGGACTATCCAATTTATGCGATCACACGTGAAGAAGAAAAAGCACTTCGAGTGAAGGAAATGAAGACGGTCCGGTCCGATGAAGATCCTGCGTGTATAGTGCAAGTTGTGAAATATCGCTTAGAGTTAAATGAAGGGCGACACATGGATCCTTTATCTATCATTTTATCGTTGTCTGATTATGAGAAAGAAGATCCTCGGATTGGAATTGAAATCGAGCGATTAATGGAAAAGGTGTTTCAAGGATGGAAGAGTTAGAAACGTTCAAACAATATTTCCAGGAGTATGAAGACCACTACGTTCTAATTGGTGGTGCTGCCTGTGATGTTATTTTCTCGGGCATCTTATAAACAAGCCCAAGAAGAATCACATGTCGGATTCTTCTTGGGCTTTTCGAAGTTCTGCTTCTTTATATACTTTTTCTCGTGTGCGTTCCCCGATGGACAAAATACGAACAACACCTTCAAGTTCATCTTCTTCTGTAATTTGCATAATCGTCAACTGATCTTGTTTGACGGTATAAACGAGACGAAGGTTCATAGATTTGTACTTTAATTTATAACATCCAGTTAATTTACCACGGAGCGGTTCCCCATAACCAATGGGGTCGATTTTCAATTTTTTATCGATGTCCTGTTTAATGATCCGGATAATCTGCGCATCTAGTTTTTTGAGTTCTTTGACGGCTTTTCTATGAAATTCGACTTTGAACATATTATTCGATGCCTAATTCCTTGAATACGTCGTCTGCATCCACAAACTCATCTGAATGTTGAGTGGCGTCATTTAAACGAGAGAGTAGTTCTAGTTCTTCAAGAAGAGCAGCTTGTTGATGAATCAATTCAGTCATTTCTTCAAATTGGTTAAATCCAACGAGCACAGTATCAATTTCTCCTTGTGCATTTGTCACGAACAGAGGGACAGCTTGTGCTTTTTCACGAACTTTTTTAAAAGACCGGGCCACAGTTGTCGTTGGAATGATTTGATCTGCTGTCAATGAGACAGCAGATTTTTCTTTTAGTGTTCCCATCTTCTTGCACCTCCTTCACAACGTTTTACTTTACATATACTATACCATGAAAATCGTATTATTAATCGTTTAATTAAATGATTAATAAGTCACCTGCTATAAAATTGTTCAACACCTTCCAAAAACAGGAATGCTCTATTTCCGCTTTCTCTAATCTGTATTATGCTTAATCATGGAGAACATAGAGAGGGGCAACCGTATGCAACCAGGGCTGCAAAAGAAAATCAAAGAAGCGACGTATTTGACGGCGGAGAAGGCGTGGAGCTATCGTCCGATTTTACGTTACTTCTACATCCAGCATGAACGGATGTGTGAATTTTTATATCCGGAAGAGATTTATGCGTACTTGAAGCAATATACAGAATTTCAAGAATACACGATGGACGGGTTGCATCAGGATTTAGAGTCGCTCGTCAAATGGGGCAACTTGATTGCCAGTCAAGAGCACCGGAAGGCGAAGACGATTGAAGAATACAAAAAGAAAAGTTTCCGCTACCAATGTACGCCGTACACGGTCGAGTTTGAGCGGATGATGATTCAACTCGAGCAACTCGGCGACAGTTTCGGCGGCTCACTCGAGAAGACACAGTTCGAGCGGCTCTATCACGTCCTTGACGCGATCGCTCAGGCAAACGGAAAGCCCGATGCCGAATGTGCCCAGCTTTGGGAAGATGCGATGCTCTATTTCCGTCAAATCACGCAGAACACGTCGGACTATATCGCCTATATTCATAGTGAGAAAATCGTCGATAAGATGAAGACGGAAGCGTTCCTCGTCTATAAAGATCGCTTCACGACGTATTTGCGCGACTTCATCATCGCGCTGCAGCGGACGGCGATGCAGATTCAGGACTTGCTGACGTCGCTCACGACGAAGCGGCTCGAACCGTTCTTTCAACAAGTTGTCCGGCATCAGCATCAGGCGTTCCGATTCGAAGAAGACGACATGGACCCGATGACCGACTTAGTCGAAAAGTGGCGTAACTTGAGAGCATGGTTTCTCGGGACGACGCACGGCGAGAGCGAGTTTGAACGTCTGCAAGAACGGACGAACGAGGCTATCCGCCGCATCACCCGCATCGTTCAACGCATGAGCGAACGGCATCAACAATTTCGGAGCCGGCGCCGTGATTACGAGCATTTGGCAAAGTGGTTCGATGGGATGGAGACGATCGAAACGGCCCATGAACTGTCATCGGTCGTGTTCGGCGTGTTCCATACGCGTCACCTTTACGGGGACCACGTTCCGACCGACGACATGTACGTCGACGTGTGGGACGAGGCACCGATCGAGCACGAGACGAAACCACGAACGACGAAATTTAAAGAATCGACGAAAGCCGGGGCCATCATCGACCGATCTGACAAGATTGCGGAGATGCGCCGACTTCATTTGAAACAACTCGAAGAAGAGAAAGAAGCGATCGAACGATACATCGAAGCAGGCGTCATCTCGATTAAGGCGCTCCCGGTCATCGAGCCGCACGTGCGAAAGCTGTTACTGTCGTGGCTCGGTAAAGCGATGGTACGGGAGGACCGGGTCATCAAAACGGAGTATGGCCGCCGCGTACGGGTGACGCTCGAGGAAGAACGTGTCATCTTACGGGCGACCGATGGCTCACTCGAGATGCCGAACGTGGAGTATCACTTTATCGACGAGGAGATGAGTTCATGAGTACAGAAACAAAAGTAGATGAACGGATGCAGGAGGCGCTCGGGATTCTATTTGAACAGTTTTGGGTATTACGAGCGGAGCAACCGCCCGTCTACCAAAAAATCCGTGAACGTGAACATCAGTTGAAACGTTACGTGACAGAGAAATTCGGCTTCGATTTGATCGTCCATCAACATTTCATCAAACTCGAGAAGCTCCCGGTCGACCCGAAGCCATGGATGGGCATCCAAGCGTTCACCGAACCGATGGACTACGCGATTTTTTGTTGTGCGCTCGCGTTTACAGAGAGCAAGTCGGTCGATGAGCAGTTCTTGCTGTCCCATATCACGGAAGACATCCAAGAGATGTACCCGGGCGACTTGCCGCTCGATTGGACGAACTACCGTCATCGCAAATCGCTCGTCCGTGCGCTCAAACAACTCGATGAGCTGAAGTTGATTCGTGCGGTCGACGGGGACGTCGACTCGTTCGCGATGAGTGAGACGGAAGAAGTGTTGTACGAAGTGAGCGTCCATGCCCGCTATTTCATGCGGTCTTACCCAGAGGACTTATTCAACTACGAGACGATTCAAGACATCTTGACGAGCGAGTGGAGCCGTCAAAAAGAAGATGAGCGCCGAAAACGTGTGTATCGCAAGCTCATGTTCTCGCCAATCGTGTACCGGGAGTCCAAAGATGACCTGGATTTCGCCTATATCCGTAACTTCAGGAACCGGCTCGGAGATGAGTTCGAGAAGTTCACGCCGTTCCGGTTAGAAGTGTTCAAAAATGCGGCCATGCTCGTCCTTCCTGATCAAAAACAGCGCTACACGTTGTTCCCGAATCAAAAAGGAATCACGGGCGTCGCCTTGCATGTGGCAAGTCATCTTCGGAAACTTGAACTGCCTGTCAACGAGATGGGGGAGATTCGGGTCACGTTGCCCGAATTCGAGCGAATCGTCGAGGCGGTCCAGCTTAAATGGGGCCCCGGCTGGCCAAAACAATATCGAGAAGACACCCCGAAAAAAGTGGCGCTAGAACTCGTCTCGCTCCTACGTGAATGGGAGTTCGGATACGTGGAGACCGATTCAGGGATCCTTGTCATCCAGTCGGGGTTCGGTCGCACCATTGGGGTTTATCCAGAAAAATTTGAAGAGGAGTTGGCGAAATGAGGGCGCAGAATCGCTGGCAAATGAATCGGGCAGGCTTGCTTAATTTTTGGTATTACACAGAAGAGACGTTCGATTTCTCGGATGGGAAGCTGTTGCTTCGAGGGAGTAACGGATCAGGGAAATCCGTGACGATGCAGAGCTTCCTGCCCGTGTTACTTGACGGGAAGAAGTCACCGGACCGGCTCGACCCGTTCGGTTCGAGAGCGCGCAAGATGGAAGACTATTTACTCGGCGAGAAAGAAGTCGTCGACCGGGAAGAGCGGACAGGCTATTTGTTCATCGAATACAAGAAGGCCGAGACGAATCAATATGTGACGACCGGGATTGGGCTTCAAGCGAAACGTGGGAAGCCCCTCAAGTTCTGGGGATTCGTCATCACGGACAAGCGTCGTATTAACATCGACATCGAGTTGTATAAACTCGACCGCCAAGGGACACAGACGAGTAAGATCCCGTACTCACGGGTCGAGCTCGAACGGGTCATCGGGGATGGGGGAAAAGTCGTGACGACGCAAGGCGAGTATATGCAGCTCGTCAACAAACACGTCTTTGGCTTCGAGTCAATCGATGCCTATGAAGAGTTAATCAAGTTGCTCATCCAGTTGCGGAGCCCGAAACTGTCGAAAGACTTCAGGCCGACCGTCATCTACGAGATTCTCGAGGCGGCGCTTCCGCCATTGTCAGATGATGACTTACGCCACTTGTCCGACACGATCGAACAGATGGATCAGACGAAGCAACAACTCGAGCAGCTCGAGCGTGAGCTCATCGCACTTCAGAAGTTGAGCCGCACGTACGATGCGTACAATGAGCGTCATGTGGCCGACCTCGCCGTCGAGTACCGGATGGCGACTGAACGAGAGACGACGGAAGCGCAAGAGCTTGAGGATTTACGTGAACTCCAAGCCTCGAGGATGCGTGAAATCGATACGTTGAAGCGTTCCATTCAAGAGCTTGAACAAGACAAAGCGACGGCAGAGCGTCAAAGGCAACGCTTGGCGTCCCATAAAGTTTGGAACTTAGCAAAAGAGTTGGAAAATGAAAAGGAAGCGTTACTGAGAATCACGGGCAATCATCAACGCCAAGAGGAACGTCGAACGAAGACTGCTCGCAGAATCTTTGTTGCGAACCAAGAGAAAGACAAAGAACAGCTAAGCTATCGCACAACACTCCAAACGATTGATAACCTGATCGAGGATATGGAGTACGACGCGGAACAGGCGGCGTTCGACCGTCATGAGTTGAACGTCTCCGACTATCGACGCTTAAATCATGACTTCGACTTCCTGACGTGGAAACAAGAAGTGGTCGAACATACGGATCGCCTCGGCAAAGTAGCGGAAGGGATGCGGGCGCTCGAAGAGACGAAGCAGAAGCTCCAAACGGAAAGCAAGCAACTCGCCGACGAGCAACAAGTACGCGACCAGAGAAAGCACGAACAGAATGATTGGAAGAAGACGTTCGAGCAAGATCTCGAGCGTCATCTCGCAGACGTATATCGGTGGACCAATGAGCATCCCGAGTTTGACATCGAAGGAGAGACAGTCGGGCACATCGAGCGCACGCTTCGAAACGATTATGATCCGTCGACGTATGAGGATGTGTTGCGTCTCGTTCAACCACATGTGGTCCGTTACCAGAACCGCCTGCGTGAAAAAGTTGCCGCGAAGAAAGCGGCGGAACGCGTGATCGATGCGAATATTCAGGACGTCGAGACGACGCTTTCTGAATGGAGAGCGAAGACCGACCCCGAACCAACCATCGATCCGATGACGAAAGCAGCCCGTGACCAGATGCGGGCCGACGGAGTCGTCTTCGCGCCGTTATATGCGCTCGTCGAGTTCGTGGACGGGGTGGATGTAGACATTCAAAAACGGATTGAAGCGGCGTTGATTGATAACGGGATGCTAGACGCCCTCATCACCGAGACGGATGTCACATACGACCGAGTCCTGTTACCGGCACCGCAGATGATGGCACACACGTTAGCCGATTATTTGAAGCCGAGCCCGGGGGATACGGGGATTGCTTCAGACCGAATCGATGACGTCCTCCGTAGCGTTCTTATTGGCGACAGTGAGACGTCGATCCGAGAAGACGGTACGTATCGACTCGGTCAATTGAAAGGACATGCGGTGCCGGTCGAGCACGTCCGTTTCCTCGGACGCGTTGCCCGGAAACGTTATCGTGACGAGAAGATTGAGCAGTTGACGTATGAGATTGAACAACTTCAACTCGAGCGCGTGACGTTACGTGGTGAGCAAGCGGAGTTGCGCCAACAGATCGAGTTAGCCGACGCGGCATGGAACGTGTTTCCTTCCGACCGCGATCTCCGGATGAGCCACCAAGAGATTCAAAAGGTCAGGTTTGAGATTGAGAGCCTGGAGCGACGTTGCCGTCAGATTGAAGAGCTGTTGAAACAGACGAGTGAGCGCTTCAACGTGTTGAAGCGTGAGGTATACACGCTAGCTGAGCCGTTTGAACTAGAAAAGACGCAAGCCGCGTTTGAGCAAGCGAAGCGGGCGATGGTGAATTATAAAGATTTATTACTCGAGACGCATCGGGAGCACGACAATGCGGTCGCGTCGAACAAACGACTCGTAACGATTGAAACGAGTATTGAGGAAGCAGAAGAGGACATCCTCGAACTGATGGGTGCACTGAACGAACTCGAGGACGGGATGGAACGAGTTCGAAAAAATATCGCGAAAATTGAAGAACAGCTGAAACAAGAGGACGCTGACGACATCCATCAACAAAGTCAAGCTGTTCAAGCGGAGTTGGCAAGAATTGAGTCTGAATTGAGTAGATCGTGGAAGCTCGTCACGACTCGAGAAACACAACTTGAGGCGGATGCGACCAAGCTAGACGCTAAGAGTCATAGCCATACGCTGTCAAAACAGATGCGGCAAGCATGGGAAATGGCGCTCAAAGCGGAGTGGAAACGAGGTGTCGTCTCACTCGACGTGGACGGAGATGATCCTGAAGTGTTGTCCCAAACGATTGAAGCGGTGTATGGGAAACGACTTACGAGTAGCGCATCCAAAGCTGACGAACTTTTATCCAAAGCTTTCATCGACCAACAAAATGATTTGATGGAATATCGGATGCGAAACTTCACCGATGAACTGCCGCTTGAAGCATGGATGCAGAGTATCGACGACCGCTTCAGACGAGAAGTCGAGATGTGGCAACAGAAGACGACGCGGCGCATCATCTCGCTCGACCTACGTGGCCAGCAGGCGAGCCCGCAAGCGGTCAAACGAACGGTCGAGGAGGAATTCGCGCGGCAAGAGAGCATTTTGAATGAGAGCGATAAAGAGCTGTATGAAGAGATCCTCTTTAAATCGGTCGGAACGAAGCTCCGCTCTCGTATTCGCCGCGCCGAACAATGGACTGAGAAAATGAATGCGTTGATGGAGAGTCGGAACACGTCGTCAGGCCTTACGTTCTCGATCAAATGGCGACCACGTACGGCAGAGAGTGAGGAAGAACTCGATACGAAAGACTTGGTCCACATCTTGAAACAAGACGCGAAGCTGTTGAAAGACGAGGACTTCGAACGGATCACGACCCACTTCCGGTCGAAATTGAGTAAAGCGAAGCAGATGATCAAAGAAGACGGGGACGGACAGACGCTTCTGCAAGTGCTTCGTGAAGTGCTCGATTATCGGAAATGGTTCTCGTTCGTCTTGTACTTCGAGCGGACGAATGAACCGAAGCGTGAACTAACAAATAACAACTTCTTTAAGTTCAGCGGTGGGGAGAAAGCGATGGCGATGTACATCCCTCTCTTCACAGCGTGTTACTCGCGTTATCAAGAGGCGGCTGATACAGCGCCGTATATCATTTCGCTCGACGAGGCGTTCGCCGGGGTCGATGAGAACAACATCCGTGAGATGTTCGAGATTGTTGAACAGCTCGGCTTTGACTACATCATGAACTCACAAATTCTGTGGGGCGATTACGATACGATTTCGTCGCTGTCGATTTGTGAGCTGTTGCGTCCGAAAAACGCGGACTATGTCACCGTACTTCATTACGTATGGGACGGGGAGAAGCGACATGCGAGAGAAGAGACATTGTTATGAAGCCGTCGGTCAACGAAGCCGTACGCTACTTCAAAGCGTCGATAGGTTTCTCACGTCTGTTTGAGCAGTTCCGGAAGAAGTATGCCTCGCTCGGAAAAGTTGGTGGATCGGTTTCGATTCAATCATTTAAACATGATGAACTTGAAGCAATTGCCCGCTTCTTCGGAGAAGACGTCGAAACGATCCGGTTGAAGAAGACGGTGACACTTCGAGCGTTCGAGAAGAAACTGCAGACGACCAAGTTTGAAGGCGTGACGTTGCTCGAGTTGCTCGAGGCGTATTTCGGAGAAGCGCTTGTGACGAAACAAGAAGCGCTTGCCCAAATGGAAGGACAGCGAGCGGAGCGTTTTCGTGAACTCGCATTGACGTACCCGAGTCTCACGTATTGGTTCATCTATTTGCAACAACGCACGGTGGACACGCACTGGATCAATCGGATGGTTGAGACGGATAACTTTGACGTGTCTTGCGAGCAACTGGCGCAAGCGATGGAACGGTTGCCGCTCGATTATGAGCGGCTGCCGGTATTTGGGCAGCGCATCCTTGGCAATCCACATGCGTTCGACCGGACGAACGAGTTAGGGCGACTGTTGATTCACGCACTGCACGTCAAACGTGGGCAAGGTGGCCCACCACCGAGCGACACGGAGCGGGTGAACGACTTGTTGTTGGAATTTAAGTTGTTACGGGACGATATTACCAATTTTGTGACATGTGCGAATATGACGGCGGAACATGAGGGGACAGAGCATCCGATGTGGCGTGGGGCGGCAGTGATGCATAGCGTCTTAAACGTGCCGATGCGGGAGCTGTTGAACGTGGACCGTGTGAGACCGAGCCAAGGAGACACCGTATGGATTGTCGAGAATTCCGGGGTGTTCTCGAGCTTACTCGATGACGTGCCAGATGCACCGCTCGTCTGTACACACGGTCAGTTCAAACTCGCGGCGTATCGCTTACTAGACGCGCTCGTCGCATCAGATTGTCGGTTGAAGTATGCCGGAGACTTTGACCCGGAAGGTTTGCAGATGGCAGCACGGTTGAAAGAACGTTACGGGGATAAACTAGATTACTGGTGCATGGATTTAGAGAGTTATGTGGCGTCTGAGCCGAATGTTGAGTTGTCAGCAGAACGATTGGTGAAGCTAGGACGGGTGACGGATATTCAGTTACAAGACGTCATGGAAGAGATGAAACGGCAAGGGAGAGCGGGATATCAGGAAGCGTTGATAGAGAAAATGGTGGTTCAACTAAAAATAGAAGGGACAGATTTGTGTGAACTGAACCCGGAATGACGGACGTTTGATAAAAGACTCTATTCGTTTTCGGGCATCAAATAAAATTTCAAGCCACCTATTCATCTCATAGTTGAAATGTTTAGGTGGCTTATCATTTGTAACATTACTGAGCTTGTCTTCCATCGAAAAGTCGTTGCAGGAAAAAGTTCTCATTCTCTGCGCGAAGACCTTCGAGATATTCTAGGTGGTCAATTTTTCGAATTGAACCGACGGAACGTTTTTTCGTCCCAGGCATTTCAGCGATGACTGCCATCACGTCGACCGTAGTCGAACCGCCAGGCATCACTAGATATCTTGCTACACTAATTTCTTTTCCTTTTCCTACATGTCCATAACGCACAACAGCTTTCCAATACGACCACTCTGTAATCTCCTGATCGGTATTCATAATATCTCATCCCTTCTCCAAATGAATTCACTTGATTGAAAGTGAAAATTCAATCACATCTTTAAGTTAATTTTAGAAAAAGAATGAGAATGAGGCGTGTAATAAAAATGACCAGGGTTAATATTTGTTAAGGTTTAGGGGGAATAGGTTTATATTCTGGTAAGAAATCTACATTGAATGTGGTAAGCAAGCTTGATGTAGTGGTGTCGAAATATTCAAGGGTCAAGTGCATGACATCGTACCATAATTCAAATATAGACAGCATCAAATAAACGGTCTCTTACCGAAAGGCAAGAGACCGTTGTTGGCTGTTCAATTCAGCCTACTAGTTGATTACTCCGAATATATTAAATTGGGCAGGTACATGTCAATAATAGCGAAACGATTCAATCATTCCATCATGTACGTCAATATATGACCTTAAAAATATATGGACGATACAGACGTGGAAAATAATGGGCAGAGTGTCACTTTCGAAAACTAATCAAAACCGCTATAATTCTTAGTGTGGAATAATTTTTCATCGCGAAACTTCGAATATCAGACAGGAGAAATAAACATGTCAGCATTGAATCAAAAACTGTTCAGCGCGGCGGACAACCTTCGCAGCAAAATGGACGCCTCGGAATATAAGAACTACTTGTTAGGCCTCATCTTCTATAAGTATCTCTCAGACAAACTCTTGGAAAAGGTGGTCGTGAGCGCGGATGCCTCGTTAGAGGAATATGATACGCAGAAGAAGCAAACAGAACTTTACATAGAGCTGATGTCGGACGATGAAATCAAGGATGACTTGACCGAGACATTGGTCGACACGCTCGGTTACGACATCGCGCCAGAATATCTTTTCAATGTTTTGGCCGACCATGCGCAGCAAAACATCTTCCAATTAAATGACCTCAACAAAGCGTTCGTCGATTTGGCATCAAAATATGAGCAGTTTAACGGTCTGTTCGATGATGTGGACTTGAAGTCGAAGAAACTCGGCTCGGATGATCAACAGCGGAACATCACCATCACGGAAGTATTGAAGAAATTGGCACATGTCGACCTCGTCGGTCATGGTGGGGATGTCATCGGAGACGCATATGAATTCTTGATCAGCCAATTCGCTTCAGAGGCCGGGAAGAAGGCGGGCGAGTTCTATACACCGCACGAGGTATCGGATATGATGGCACGCATCGTCACAATCGGCCAAGAAGACAAGAAACTCTTCAGTGTCTTCGACCCGACGATGGGTTCTGGGTCGCTCATGTTGAACGTTCGGAACTATCTCAACTATCCGGACAGCGTGAAGTATCATGGCCAAGAGTTGAACACGACGACGTTCAACTTGGCGAAGATGAACTTGATCCTTCATGGTGTCGACAGTGAGGACATGCGCCTACGGAACGGGGACACGTTGAACAAGGACTGGCCTACAGATGAGCCATATACGTTCGACTCGGTCCTCATGAACCCACCGTACTCGGCAAAATGGTCAGCAGACGACACATTCCTCGATGATTCACGTTTTAACCGATACGGTAAGTTGGCACCGAAGACGAAAGCAGACTTCGCCTTCCTCCTTCATGGTTTCTATCACTTGAAAGATTCGGGGACGATGGCGATCGTCTTGCCTCACGGGATCCTGTTCCGAGGAGCAGCAGAAGGTGTCATTCGTAAGAAGCTGTTGGAAGATGGAAGTATCGACGCGGTCATCGGGTTACCAGGAAACATGTTCTTTGGTACTTCAATTCCGACGACAGTCGTCATCTTGAAGAAGAATCGCGAGACACGCGATGTACTCTTTATCGATGCAAGCAAAGACTTCGTTAAAGGGAAAAATCAAAACAAACTTTCAACCGAACACATCAATCGAATCATTGAGACGTATAAAAATCGAGAGACTGTTGAAAAATATGCCTATGTCGCTAGTTTCGATGAAATCCAAGAGAATGAATTCAATCTTAATATTCCGAGGTATGTTGATACATTTGAAGAGGAAGAACAAATCGATTTAGCAGCAGTTGGGAGTGAGTTAAAAGTGGTTCGTGAGAAGAAAGCAGAGCTGGAAGCGAGTCTGTTCGAGATGATTTCGTCGCTTCAATATGATGAAAAAGAAGAGGAATGGATTCAAGGGGCACTAGAGGTACTTAATTATGAAAAGAAATAAATCACCTGAAATTCGATTCCATTCATATTACCATGACTGGGCTGTAGATAAGGTTGGGCACTATATTGAAGATTATATTGAAAAAACAACTAGCGAAAATCAATATCCCGTATTAACGTCCTCTCAGCATTTTGGGATTGTTCTTCAATCGACTTATTTTTCAAACAGACAGGTTACAACTGAAAATAACATAGGATACCATGTTTTACCTAAAGGATATTTTACCTATAGATCTAGATCTGACAACGGGGTGTTCAAATTTAATCGAAATGAAATTTTGGATAAAGGAATTATTAGCTATTTTTACCCCGTTTTTAAAATTATAGAAGGTGATAGTGACTTTTTCCTAATCACTTTAAACACTACTACTAAAAAACAAGTTTTTTTGCAGGCAGAGGGTACGGGACAAAAAGTATTATCGTTAAGTAAGCTAAAAAAAATTGATGTTTTAGTTCCGTCAATAGAAGAACAGAGAAAAATCGGCTCATTTTTTAAAAGCTTAGACGAGACAATTGCTCTTCATCAGCGAGAACTTGACGCTCTTAAACAAACGAAACAAGGTTTCTTGCAAAAGATGTTTCCACAAAACGGGGAATCTGTGCCTGAGTTTCGTTTTAATGGGTTCACTGAGAAATGGAATGAAGAAAAGCTAGCAAACTTGGCTGATTTCTCGAAGGGTAGTGGGTACTCAAAAGGAGATTTAATCACTGAAGGTACTCCCATTTTTCTATACGGTCAGCTATACACGAATTATAAGTCTATAATTTCAAACGTATCTAGTTATGTGATTGGGAAAGAAAAATCAGTCATTAGTACCGGGAGTGAGGTAGTCGTTCCTGCTTCTGGTGAGTCTTCGGAAGATATTGCTCGAGCCTCTGCTATTACTGTGCCTGGTATAATCATTGGTGGAGATTTGAACATCATCCGCCCAGGAAATAGAGTCGAACCAATATTTTTAGCATTAGCTCTATCTAACGGGAAAGTACAACGAGAATTGAGTAAGCTTGCTCAAGGAAAATCAGTAGTTCACTTGCAGAACGCTGAAATCAAAAAAGTTCATCTTCTTTTCCCGGAAATAGAAGAACAAATCAAAATTAGTAAGTTCTTTGGGCAACTGGAGGAAGTCATCGAGTTGAAAGAAAAAGAACTGCAAGCTTTAAAGCAAACGAAGAAGGGCTTCTTACAAAAGATGTTCGTATAATCCAATGAGATGAAAAGGGGAATCGTGGTGAAGACGACACATAGTGATGAGCTCGCAGTCGAACATCGACTGATCGAGGTGCTCGGGGAAGGGCACAACCAATGGAACTATCGACCGGACTTAAAATCGGAGGCGGACCTCTGGGACAACCTCCGTCACAAGATCACGCGCAACAACCTATCAGAGATTGGGGAGCATCCGATTACGGACAAAGAGTTCGACACCATCAAGATGGAGCTCCTCTCGAAGACGCAGACGCCGTTCGACGCGGCACGCTGGTTGAAAGGGGAGAACGGCATCGCCCGTATCACCATCGAGCGGGAGGATGCCTCGCTCGGTTCGATGTCCCTCATCCTCTACTCGAACCGTGACATCGGGGGCGGTATCTCGACGTATGAGGTCGTCCATCAGATTGCCAAGCAGAAGGTGGACGAGGACGGGCGTAACCGTCGTTTCGATGTGACGCTCCTCATCAACGGCCTCCCAATCGTCCAGGTCGAATTGAAGAAGGTGACAGCGAAGGACGGGATCTATCAGGCGCACAACCAAATCAAGAAGTACGCGGAAGAAGGACTGTTCCGCAACAATATCTTCTCGACGCTCCAGTTGTTCGTCATCTCGAACGAACAGACGACGCGCTATTTCGCGAACGCGCTCCCAAGGGACATGCATCGGAAGTTCGTCTTCAGCTGGCGTACGACCGAGAACCGAAAAGTCGACAACCTGTACGAGTTCGTGAAACAGATGTTGAACATCCCGGACGCGCACCGCTTGATCGCGAATTACACAATCGTCAGCGAGGACCAGGACAACAAGGCGCTCATGGTCCTGCATCCGTATCAAATCCATGCCATCGAGGCACTTTTTGCGTCGGCGGCGCGACATGAGTCAGGGTTCGTCTGGCACGCGACCGGGTCCGGGAAGACCTTGACGAGCTTCGTCTCGACGAAACTCCTCGCACGAAAACCCGGGGTCGACCGGACCATCATGTTGATCGACCGGAAGGACCTCGACAGCCAGACGACGAGCGAGTTCACGAAGTTCGCCTCGGAGTTCAACACCGGCATCTCGTCGGGGAACGCCACGGCCAACAGTCTGATTGTCGGGACGTCGAGTTCGAAGAAGTTGAGCGAGACGCTCCTGTCCGATACGAACTCGAACACGGTCATCATCACGACACGACAGAAGCTCGAGGCGGCACTTCGAATTGCACAGAAGCAGGAAGAAGAGAAGGGCACACACCGCTTCCAAAAACTCATCGGGCAACATATCGTCTTCGTCGTCGATGAGTGTCACCGGGCGCTTAGTTCGGAAGGGATGGAGGCCATCAAAGGCTTCTTCCAGAACTCGACCTGGTTTGGCTTCACCGGGACGCCGATCTTCAATGAGAACAAGAAGCAGGCGCAAGGACAGCTCGCCCGTACAACCCGTGACCAATATGGGGAGTTGCTTCATTCGTACACGATTAAGAACGCACTCGAGGACGGGGCCGTGCTCGGCTTCCAGGTCGAGCATGAGGACACGATCGAACCAACCTCGCTGAACAACCGCATCTTCAGCATCCTACGTCAGGACGAGAGGCATGCCGGCCTTTCCGACAACGAGTTGAACGAGCTCATCGATCAGATGGGAGCGATGGAGAAGGAGAAGCATATCCCGAACGACCTGTACGAGCGGGATGAGCATATTCAAAAGGTCATCCATAAGATGTTCCGCCCGGACAACGCCTACACGAAGTTCGACTTCAAGAACGGTCGTCCACAGAAGTCGGCAATTTTGACCACGAGCTCGATCGCGATGGCGAAACGGTATTATCAGGCCATCCAGGCGATGAAGCAGGACCCGGACTGGATGACGAACGAGTTCGTAGGACACCCGATCCGTAAGGGACGCACCATCGAGGACCTGGATTTTCCCCGCATCGCCATCACGTACTCGATGCAGGAGAACGAGGACAACTCGAAACAGGTCGAGGACGAGATGAGACAGGTCATCCGCGACTATAATGCGTACTACGGAACGGCGTGGTCGATCGAGGACATCGAGCGCTATAACGGGGACATCAACAACCGTCTCGCGCGCAAGAAAGCGGAGTTCAAGGAGTTCGGGAACCAAATCGACCTCGTCATCGTCGTCGACCGACTACTCACCGGCTTCGATGCGCCGACCATCCAGACGCTCTTCGTCGACCGGAACCTGAGCTATGCGAACCTGATCCAGGCGTTCTCCCGGACGAACCGGACGTATCCGGACAAGACGAAAGGGTTGATCGTCACGTTCCGGAAGCCGGCCCTCATGGAGAAGAACGTCCAGGATGCGACCCGACTTTATTCGAACGAGAACGACGACACCAGTCTCGTCTATCCGACGTACGAGGAGTCGAAGAAACGGTTCAATAAAGCGCATAAAGCGCTTCAAGCCATTACGGCTCGACCGGATGATATCGACGAACATTCCCCGATTGATGAACGCATCGATTTCGTGAAGGCGTATCAAGAACTGAACAATGCATTTGGAGCCCTCGTCACATACGACGACTACAACGATGATATGGAGAAATCGAATGCCCTGCCTGATAAAGTGAAAACGTTGGAAGAGTATACGGCTATCTACAACACGGTGAAAGGTTCGTTGGTTGCAGAGGATCCTGTCGATTATGGAGGTGAAGGAGAGGTTCCTGACTACTCCGACTTAGAATTTTATGGCGAACACTCGGCGATTTTATATGATGTTGATTCACGTTATATCGACAAATTACTCGGAGACTACTCTGCTAACAATGAAGACATCCGCTCGGAGATTGAGAAGGCCCTTCAAAAGTTGAACAAACCTGAAGTCGTCAAAGACGTGTATCGTTCGATTTTGAATGCGATTGATACGGGAGAAATTCAAGAAGAGAACATCTTTGCGGTCAAACGCAGTTTCTTCACGCATTCTTATGAAACAGCAATTTCAGATTTTGCGAAGACGTGGTTTGTTGAAGAAGATGAATTGCATGCTTCAGCCGTTCAATATCACATTGGGGCCGACCCGATCCCGAACATAGGCGGCATCATCAGCAACAATGATTTCGCGAGTTATAAAGAAGCGAATCCAGGTGCGATGAAGTTAAAATATGGGCCTGAATTGAAGCGCCAGTGGCGGACTTTGTTGGATGAGGTCGTCATTCCACTCGGGCAAGAATTGAAGTGACGTGATAAAAGAACGTGAAAATGGTGTGTCCACGTAAAAGCAGACACACCATTTTTTCATGCGAACAAATCCATAACGTAATGTCGTTTCAACTGATCGTGCAAGTACTGGTTGCGATATGAACGCAAGCAAGTATAACAACTTGTATCCGCATCACACATACAATGTTGAATACTGTCTTTCACGTGCTCCATAATTTCAGGCAATCGTTCACTGACAGCACGGACGAAGCCGGCACCACCCGGAACGTCATCGTATAGAATCAAATCATACGTACCCGTGGCAGACACGTAATGAATGACGCCACCTAAGCTGTCTTCACTAATTTGAAGCACATAACTCGCTGAGCGAATCAATGCGTACAAGAGGGAATGGGCTTGGTTTGATTCGTATAGAAAGCTACCGTTATTGAAGTTGAAACTCATCCGCAAAATATCCGTCGTAAATTGATGCCCTAGTGAGATTGGGGCATTTCGAACGGTGAGTCGCTTTTTAGAGGAGCACTTATGTCCTAGTGGAGACGTGTGAGGGCGTTTATGGTCCACATGTGATCCGCATGATTCGCACACAAAATATTGCTGCCCTTTGTTGTCGTTGACGATGGATAGGTTCCCATAGTGAGAATATAGGTAATCTAGTTCGTAGCCATTGCCTTCGACGTGTAAAGGCTGGATTGATTCCTCAGTGTGATCTGCGAAAAAGACACGTGAGCCATACGCTTTGTCTGGCCGGCGTTCGGTGCTCAATTCTTTCGCTTTTCCATAGAAACCGAACTTCGGAATCGCATAGTATTTAACTCTTAAAGGGTCCTTGCATTTGTCGCAAGGGATTTCGGTTTCATCATTAACGCCATACTTTCCGACATACGTGTACTTGTTGCAGCTCTTACAGTAAGTGTAGTGGTGAAGCGGCAATTGTTTTCCATCAATCAATTTTAATCCAGTTGATTCAATCAACATGCCGTTCGCGACTAACTTACTGCCAGGCGCATATTCCGATACGGCTAATTTCAAATCCCGTTGAAGTCTCAAGTTAGAGCGATTTGATTTATCCATGAGCTTCATTTCGACCGTATCGACTGGGAAGCCGTACTTCGGTAAGAATCCTTTACTTGATAGATAGCCGATTAGAGAATCGTCTTTAAGCGTTTTAATCATTTTGGCATACGTATCGCCTAACCCTAAGTCTTTCGTTTTCTCAGCATGGATGTCCATTAAACTCTTTAAGTCAGTTTCATATTGGAGTGCCGCAGTATAAAATGCTTCATCTTCATCTTTTACAATTTCAATCCAACGCCAATCTTCCAACCCAAAAATGGAATAGAGCGAACTCGGGACGATGGAGAAGAGCTGTTGCTTTAAGTGAGCTGGATGTGAGTCTAACCATTGAATGAACTGTTCAGGTCCTTTCTCAGAAGACTCGTTGAAACGATAAAACGTCTGGCAGTTGCCATAAAATTCACGACGCTCTTTAAAGAACAGAGCCAAAGCAGTAGCGTGAATATGACGGCGAATGATTTTTTCATTTTCTAATGAAAAGATCGGTGCTTTGACGTTACCCGCAATCATGTCCTTTGGGTTTTCAAAGTAAGTAAGGTCATGTGATTTTTTCTGGGCGAACGTTAACGCAAAAGCAGCGGCGGAAGAACTTCGTCCGGCCCGCCCGGCCCGTTGAATATAGTTACTTGTTTTCGGCGGAACGTTTCGCATAAACACGGACTCTAAACTTCCGACGTCGATGCCCATCTCAAACGTCGTTGAACAGGATAGTACATTGATTTCACGACGAATAAACTCATTTTGATATTGTTGACCAAGTTTATTGGAGAGTTGGGCCGTATGTTCTTTTACTACCATATCGATTGGAAGTAAGTCACGATACATCTCTCGATAATGTTGTCCCCGTTCTAGCTCTTCCACGCGCACTTCGTTTAACTGACCATCACAGTTACGTGTCTTACAAATCCCAGCATCATGTGTATGGACCGTCTTACAAAGCGAGCATTCATACACGGTTTGAGGTCGATATGCTTTGAAATGTGAAGCTTGTAGCGACCAAAGCTCTGACCGATTGTGTTCAGGCGGTAAGTGATCAAACAGATCATTAAGCGGAGATGACGGGTCTGTGAGCAGCTTTGTGAAAAAAACATTCAGTTTGCGCTTTACGTCCTCGGTAGTATATGGAACTCCATATTTTGAGTAGTAGCGTTCAAACAGTTGTAGAAAGACGTTTGTTCGTTCGGGGACAAAGTTTTTTACATAGTTCGTAGGACGTCCGCCTGTCGCTACAATCCCATATTCATATTGTTTAGGCGCAAGAATTATATGCTTACGATTCAAATCTTTAGAAATGCTCACGATGGCCTGCAAGCGCAAATAATAGAAGACTATCATTAAAAAGGCCCAGGCGTGTTCGTGTTTGATTGCAAATTTTTGATTGATTAACTGTTCTAGTCTGGCTTTCTTGTCAGGTGGAAGAGATAATTCAAATCCAATCATGCCAAGATTTTCGAGCGAAAAGTCATCGTCACTTAAGATGAATTCTCGGAATAAACGTAACTTCACTTCTTGCTCAACGTCTAGTTCTTCAAACCGATGAATTGCACGAGATCCCGGGAGATTAATGACGATATTTTTCCACTCTTCAATCGAAATCAGCCCTTCGCGATTTTCGATGGCACGCCAAAAATAAGAGCGCCACAAGTAATTTCGGTACGTGCGATCTAAAAACGGTGCAAAGAAAGCGGCATCTTGTCTGGAATCCGAAAAGACGATTAAGTTCTGTTTTTCGTACATGAGTTGTTCTTCTGTATTCTCTGCTTCTTCGTCATCAAACCAGCTATCTTGTATCTGTTTCTGATTTTCTTGACGTTTCGGATTGCCAATGACCAATTCTTGATACAGTTGAGCAGCCAGAGCGGAAGTTACACCATCTGCTCCGGTGTAAAATGGTCGAATCGCATCGGTTCGAAGAGAGGTAAGACCGCAAGATAAACAGATTAGTTTTTCTTCTTGTAGATTGATAGTTTGAACCTTTTGTAAGGACACATGGCAGTCACAAGGTTCATGTTGCTCTCCCGGGAATTTAGTAGCTCCACAACTAGGGCACCACTCTTTAATAGAAACCTTCGTCTCTTCTTCGTCCTCTAAATCAGAAGTAATCAATTTTTCGTCTGTAGACAGGCGGAACAACACATTCGGGGCATCGCCATTACTGCTCTTTGAATGAATGTGACCGGCGTGAGGCGAGTGACCGTAACCATGTATTTCTCCGCACCGTCGACAAACGCCAATTTCATAAATCGGATGACCATCTTCAGACTGTTGTTTTGGGAACAGATGCAACTTTCTTGTTGGATAGAACTCTAAATATGCCCCCTCTAACGCGCGGAAGAACGTATGATACTTAGCTGGTAGTAACTTCGGACGAGTATCATCTTTTACTAACGTAGCCACGTCAATCAATTGAATCAAATACTCAAGCGCCTGCTCGTGAGATTCGTCTGGGAAGATGTCATTTGCCAAATCAGATAGTAAGTGCACATCGCTCAAATTTCTGCGTAAACGATGCAAACGCCGATCGTGTGCCAATAACTCGTAAATTAGAGATTTAGGAAAACCTTCATATGATTTAAGGTAGTTGTATTCGGTAATGTGAGGAGACTCGTCCTGTTCATAACAACGTTTCAAATAGGTATAAACGGACGGATCAGGTAGTTCAACTGCTGTGTATAATTCATCATAATCAATGCGTTCGGATGTAATCAACTGCCCCGATTCTAAACTGAAAGGCTGACCAAACAACTTTTCAGCAAACGACATCACATCTCGTTTGGCTTGTTCAGAAGAGCCGAGTGTAGCTGAGGTGGCGATGAATTGAAGGGGTGACTGCTGCTCTACTTCGGTCCGGAGACGTCGAAGCAACATAGCGACTTCAGCTCCAGTCGCGCCATCATACGTATGAGCTTCATCGAGTACGACAAAGCGCCAATGGTCTCGATAGTGCCCAGAAAACAAAGCATTATCTTCAGGACGCATCATTAAATACTCAAGCATGGCATAGTTCGTTAACAGGATATGGGGCGGATTGCGACGGATTTCTTCTCGAGACAAGCGCTCGTTCGGCAACGGGTTTTTGCCATGTTGACTATAGAATGATTTCCGAGCATCTTGCGTTTTCTCAATCGTTTCCCCAGTAAATCGACCAAACGTGATATCTGGGGTATCCTTTAACAATTCACGTAGGCGGTCGAGCTGATCGTTGGCAAGGGCGTTCATTGGATAGAGTAACAATGCTCTCACACCATCGTTTAACTGTCCGTTATCATGTTGTGTTAGAAGGTGGTTGAAAATCGGAAGAATAAAACTTTCTGTTTTACCCGAACCCGTTCCGGTCGCGACGACAAAAGAATGACCGTTTTTTGCGGTTCGAATCGCTCGTTCCTGATGGAGATATAGACGAAAGTTGTCCTCACCCGGAAGAAAGCGGGTAATGTCGGGATGGACGGTCCCGTCATCTACTAAATCAGTGATTTGTCGACCTGGCTTGTAAGGGAGTGTTGCTTCAAGATAAGGTCCTTTTAAAAACTGTTTGTCGTGTCTTAAACCGTCAATAAATTGCTGATTGAGGTCGCCATCGTTGATCTTAAAATAAGAAGTCAGGTAGTCCATGTATCTGTCTTGCAGACGAGCGGTTGCTTGAATCGGGTGAATACTCATAGCTGCTTGTCCTCCCATGCTGTGACGAAATGATAACTGTTATGACATACATCTTTAATCGACAATGCGGGAATTTGATTGAGCCGTTTATAGATTTTCAACTTTCCTTTAACACTTAAATTTGGCTTTGTGCCTAGTGCCAGGAGTTTCGTCTGTGCAGAAACATATAAGAAAGTGGGATATTGATTTAATTCAATTTTTGGTGGGAACGTTCGTTTTGACAACAACTCTTGGACACGAAGTGGAATTTCTTTTTGTCGTTCAGCCAGTTTAGACTCAATCCAACTTAACTGAGTTTGGGCATCTTGTTTGTAGCCCATTAATTGAGTTGGATTTTGGTAAAATTCGTCTGCTAGATATCGATTACAACTGTCAAGAACGTCATATTCTAGAGGGTGTGCGTCTTGTGGCCGAACTAGTCTAAATTGCTGTCGCAACTGTTGACGATTCGCAGGATTTAAAGCTGAAAATGTTTGAAGGTGACCAAATTCGGAATGGATGAGAGGGTGAATTCCGGCCTTTTCGTAAAAACGTTTTTGGTGTTCATATTTCCATAAATACACACCGAATAGCGTAACCCAGCGTTCCCAAGAGACTCTCTCTGCGTCAAACCGAGTGAGTAAGATTTCAATCAAATCAGGAGAGAGAAGTACCTTTTCAATGAGTAATGGATTAGCAACTGATTCGAGCGCTCGTAAATAAGCAGCCCCATATTGGTTTAACTTATCGATGAACGTTCCCCAAGTCGTCTCATCTAGTGAATCGATAAACAGATAAACTTCGATATGATCTAGTTTTTGAATTAGCTTCGGAAATAGGATTTCTGTGTCATCATCGAACCAACTTGACTCCTCTTGTTTCATGCCATTTAAAATGACTCGAGAATCAGGAAATGGATGAAGCAATTTATAGGTTTTGCCTCGTTCGAATGTAAAGATATGAGGTTCGTTTTCTAAGGAGTAGGGGTGAAAGATTTTAAAACTAATCTCATACGGTAGCGGATGTGATAAATGAACCGTATACGATTCGTCCATAGATAGGAGCGAATGGAGCTCATCGGTAAAATGGCCAATCAATTCTGTCTGGCCATTTATACTTAACGTAATTTGTCCAGATTGAAAACGATTGATGACATGCTGACAAATTGAAAGAGAGACCAAATTTGATATTCGATTTCGTTTTAATGGGATAGGAACATGTTCCTCCTGCATTTGATTTCTAACAATCAAATGCGCATGGATTGATTCAGCGGATTGAAAGCGAGTCGTCACCCGAATCAGAATTGACTGTATCTCCTCTTGTGTAAACGTTTGGTGTCGGCCTTCGGAAGAGATGATTTCATATTCGTAAAACGTCTTGCTAAAAGATGTAGTGTACAATGGGTGACCTGCAATCGTTAACGTTAACGAAACGGAGTCATTCACCTCATGGAGTGGAATCGTTACTTTCTGTTGATGAGGTGCATATGATTTTTGATCAACGCGTACGCGTTGCAAATGTTTTGATTCGAATTGGATTGAACTTTGACTCATCTTGTAAGAGAAGTCTTGTGGTAATAGAGTGAAATGAAATTTGTAGGTGTCATTTCGTTCAGTGTTTCGAAGTTTCAGCGTAACGTCTTCGAGTAAATTTCGATGGAGCTTAAGAGCTCGTATATCGAGCAATACATCATCTTCATCTTGACGAAATGCACCATTGAAATCTTCTAACCCAAACACATTGTCTTTTACTTCTACTTTCCAATGAAGCAAGTCATGAATATCTAGGTCGTGAAATCTTAGAGAAGGAAAATCGGTGTAATGGCTTCGGTCGGAATAAAAGAGCGGTCGGGTGTCAATTGTTACTTCAGCGCGTGGTGATGTGACGAGTTGTCGATAAATCGTTTGATCCGGAGTATGGAAATAAAGTTCAACGTCTTCATTCAGTTGTAATTTTTTGTACTCATATTCATGCCACTTCGGATTTGAGATAGGATGATAGGAGTCGTTTGTAGAGTAACTGCTTGGTTTAACGATAATTATTTCTGTCCCTGGAGTCACATATTTTCCTCGAAGCAGCTCCCATTGTTCACTCTGCTCTTTCTGTTTAAAGACCATAGGATAAGTAGAGGGTAATTCATAAACCTCATCTTCTCCGTCAATCGTGATGCAAGCCGTAGTAATATGAGGAGAAAAATCTACGATTGAATCATGCGGATGGAATCGAATGGCGTGTGGCAACATTTCGCGGCTACACTGGACCGTAGTGTCACCAATTCGCCAATAAGCTGACTTGGCATCTTCTCGATAAATCTTAGGAAGCTTAATGCGAGGACGGGATGCGAGCTCGTCCCAAAAGATGAATTGCCGACGGGAGCGCCGCTGTTGGTCTTTCTTCACGATGGCTTGTATGATTTGCAGATTGTTACGCATAAAAGGTGGGAACGATTGAATTTTTCGTTGTTCCATAAAGAACTCTTTAAGACGCAATAAGGGTTCTGGATTGTTGATACTCTGTTCAATGTATAGTTTTACGGGCTTATTTAGCTGTTCGTTCCAGGGCCATTCATTCTGTGTGACTTGTTTGATTGCACTTGGAAGCTGTCTTCGATCTTCAATCACATGGCTTATAAAATGGTTATAGATATTCTCAAGCGCATACACAGAAGTGATACCTGAATGAATCAAAGCGGTTAAATAATATTTTAAGTTACCGTCTACTGCAGTAAATATATGTCGATGTATTAACGCTTGATGCATTGTGGTTTTCCAATAGCCGACAAAGTTGATACTGACTGAGTAATAGTCGCTAAACAGTGTCCAAAATCCTCGGTCTTCTTGATGCAGCGCAACCATGGACGTACCGATCAAGCAGGTGAGTGGATAGAGCCGCCAAAGACGCTCTGTAACAAGAGCGGCAGAGGAATGGTGCTGATGAGTCATTTGATGTTTTAACCAATCTTGAACCGCTGTAATCTCTTCGTTTTTGAGCGGAAGTTCATGGACAAAATGCAAATCATGTTCTTTCCAATAAATTGACCATTCTTTTTCTTTAAGAGATGCATTGAACTCGGACATTATCTCATTCTCCTTTCCCCAAAAATCAAACGGTTGTTTTTAATTTTAACTTCTATATTTGTATGAATATTCCCTTTATTGTAAATAAAAAAGCCCGTTTCTTATTTAAAAGAACTGGGCTCACTAAAATCAATTTAAGGCATTTTTCAGATAGTAAGAGTCACTATCACTTTGTCTTTTTTCAGGGAATTCATCGTAGTATAATTCTGCGACTGAGTAGCGGGAATGGCCTGAGAGGTATGTGAACGTTCGTTTATTTTCATCCCAATCGACGAGTGAGTATCCTTCTTTTTCAAGGAGCTTAACTCGAAAGATTTCGATTCGATAGTTTCCGCGGGCTACTGCATTGATATAGTCTGCTAATTCACTTTTCGTTCGTAAATTTGTGTTAATCATTACATCGTAATAGGAAAGCATAGACTCATCATATCCATTAGCCCAGCTATATTCTCCTGAACTGAAATCAACTGACACGATATCTTTTAAGGAGACTCCTAGATTTTGAGCAAATGTACGCAAAGACTCCTCATCCGTGATCGTCACGTCACTCTGCTCATCCATAGTCACAGTCGTATCGGAAGAGGAATTCTGTACATTGGATTGTTCTTCATTAGCCGTGATTTCAGTATTAGGTTCGAGCACTAAAGATACCGATTTAGTTAAGTTGAAAACGACGATTGCGCTGATACCGACAACAAGCAATAACACGATTAGCATTTGTACATGCTGTTTTTTCATAAGTATTCTTCTCCGTATGTATGACATGAAGACCTCGAAATTATGTAAAACGATGACCGCTCTCTCGAACGGTCATCTACTAAGCACGAACTTATTTACTGTTTAATCGTATCGGCTCAATCCCCATCTCATCAAGCAACGTCCATAACGGCTCCATCGCTTGCTCCGCATCGCGGTAGAAATGGCGACCACGAACGCGCCAGAATGTCCAACCGGCGCGTTCTAGTACTTTTTGACGGAACATATCTTGCTCGTATACGTCAGGACCATGCCAACGCTCACCATCACATTCGACAGCAAGGCGGTTCGATTCGCCTTCGACGACGAGGTCGATGCGATAGCCATTCACTTGAACTTGCGGACGAACGAGATAGCCGCGGTTCGTCAAACGCTTATATACTTCTTCTTCAAAGGGAGAGTCGAACAAGTGCTGGACCGCTTCGAACGATTCTTGATCACCGAGCGGATTCTGGCAGTAGTTGACGAGTTTATAGCGCATGCAGTTTTGGTTGCCGATGTCTTGCAACGTCACAGAATGGAACAAAATCATCTGATCCCGAGCCCGACTCGCCGCGACGTTGAAGCGCTGACTGTCGGTCTCTTTCGTGAGTGCGGCAAAACGGCGGTTCGGTGCGACGACGAGTGACAGCAACATGACGTCACGCTCATCACCTTGGAACGTATAGGCGTCACCGAAGCGGACGTTGTGCTCAATCAGCTTGTCGATGCCGATCAAGTCGGTCGCCATCCGCTCGATTTGATCGGTCTGGGCTTTCCCGAGGAGCGAGATGACCCCGAACGTCCGCTTCGCGTAGCGTGGGTCGTCAATCAACTGCTTCAAGTGAGCGACGAGCGCTTTCGCTTCCGGGACGTTGAACTTGTCTTTCGTCGTCTCGGCGACGTTCCCATCCTCGACAAAGACGCTCTGCACCGCCGGCGTCAACCGTTCGGCACGTTGCGGGAGTCGGAGTGGGACGATCCGACCTTCGTACACATGGGCGTTGCTGAAGCCGATGATCTCCGGTACACAACGGAAGTGTTCACGGAGCCCGACCGTCGCACTGAACTTGACCGAGGCGAGGTCGTATAGACTCGATGAGCCATCGAATAACGTCATCGTCGTGTCGTTTCCGAAGTATGTCTTTTTCTTCTCTTGAATCGCATTTTGGTCTTGGAAAGTCGTTGGACTGATTTGGCGGTCATCCCCGACGATGATGGCTTTTCGAGCACGCGACAAGAGCGAGATGGCATCCATCGTGCTTTGTGAGCTCTCGTCGAAGATGATGACGTCGAACAGCTCGTCGATTTCTTTGAACGATTCGAGCACGCGGTTCACCGGCATGATCCAAACTGGGATTGCGTCTTGGGCCGCAGCCATTTGACGGGCGGCTTCCCGTTTATGACGAGCCGCATGTTTCCCGGTGCCTTTCCCGATTTGGCGAATCAACTTCGCCCAACTGTTCAAGCGTTCTTGTTTCGATGGTGTCATCCGCGTCAGCTGCTCTTTCCACGCATATGTCGCACACAAGTCCGCTGTCGCTTTTCCTTCCTCTTTCTCCAATCGTTTCATCTTCTCCCGATAATCGTCGTCGCTCAGTGCTTCGAGCAGCGTCAAGACACGGGCTACTTTCCAATCGAGTTCGAACGTCTGAAGTTGAAGCGTCGGAGCAGTCCCGTCGTAAAACGCGTTCAACCAACCTGGCGCGACTTGTTTGAAGCGCTCTGTTAGTTCTTTTAGGCGTGTCGCTTTTGTGTTTTGTTGTTCGAGTAATGCCAACTCTTCAATGGACTGTGTGTAACGTCCGGCATCCCAAGATTGCACCGCTTGTTTGAGACGTAACGCCGCTGGATGGATGTGCGTATCATGGACGAGTGAGAGATAAGACGTCTGGATGGTCTGTAGCTCCTTCATCTCGTCGAGCGCCAGCGAGGCATCTAGCTCTTGTTTCGCTTGCGTCAACCAAGCTTTCTCATAGCGGAACCGTTCGTCGTACAGACGGAAAGTCGGAGCCAATGACTCGTTGTACGTCACAAAGACAGCTTTCCATTCACGGAGCGCATGAAGCGCCGTCCGATAAGACGAAAATTCAGGCGTCTCTAACTCGAGCTCAAAGTGTTCACACGCGTATTTGAAACGACGTGATAATGTCGTCAACGATGACTTCAATTCATCGAATTGTTTCAACAGTTGAAGGTCGGCACTCGATTGCGGAGCCTTCCCGTCAATTTTGGTTTCATCGAGTAAGACGGCATATTTTTTACGTTTTGTCAGTTTGAAGAAAAATCCGTCGGTCTTTCCTTCGTCTAAAACTGGACCGAGTTCGTCAGCGAGCGTCCAGACATCATTCGGTAAAGTAGACGGCAATTCGATGTCGTGGACGGCGAGTTTACGCTCCAACGACTCGAGTGCTTTGACGTCGCGTTCAAACGTCTGACAGTCTTCTTCACATTGCACTTCATCGCTTCGATGGGTGGACCAGTAGCTGTACCGTTCACGTAGCCACTCGGGTTGACGATCAAATGACTCGAGCAACGTCTGAATATGGTCTCGTGTCTGTTGACGAAGTGACGTCGATTTTTCCTGTAACCATGACGCAGCGGCCTGCGTCTGTTCGAGAGCGGCGAGTTTTTCGTAACGACCGCTTTCGGCTAAGAACGTTTCAAGGGACGGAAGCGTTGTCGTCGCTGGATAGGTCGTCACATTCGGTCCTTGGTTGAGCGTTTCCCGCTCTGCCATGAGTTGATAGAAGTCCGCCAATTCATCAGCCGTCAGCGGACAAGTGTCTGTCAATACGGGGAGCGGAAGCTGCATCGTGACTTTTTGTTCGCTCGTCCATTTCGCCCAATCGGTCGGTGAACGCGTCTCATCGAGGTATGGAATCACTGTATGCTCGCTAGCGGCCTGCTCAATCATTTTCCGACGCAGACGGGCAATCTCTTCACGTGTCTCATACAACTTTTGTTGCTTTTGTGTTCCTGTCTTCTCTAATTCCGAAGCGGTCGTGCGATTCAAGTACGAGGCAATCTCTTGGAGTGAACTTTCCGTCTGCTTTGTCGTCTTTGAATCTGATCCAAGGACGGATACCGCGAGCTGGCGAATTTGGGCCGGAAGTTTATCACGCAAGACGTTCAACGCATGTTCCTTTTCACTGGTGACGAGGACGCGCTTTCCGTGTGCAAGCAAGTGCGAAATCAAGTTTGAAATCGTGTGACTCTTCCCGGTGCCAGGGGGTCCTTGTACGACGACACCGGCATGGTTACTCAATTGACTTAAAATGCGTTTTTGTTCTTCATTATATGGAAGCGGGAAAAGAATCTCTTCACCGACCGGCTTCCACGTGTCACGATCAAGCGCGTCAAGCGCGTGGATTTCTTCGTCGTTCGACGTCAAAAACTGTTGCAAGGCAGGTGAAGGTGATAGACCGTTTTCGATCAACGTGGCCAAGTTCTCATGTTCTTCGACCCACGCATGGGCAGACTTCTTGCGAACGTATAAGCGCATGCCGGGCATTGCATAGACGGTTGCGATTTCGCCATAGGCGTGGTCGTCATTCAACAGCTTCAATACACGCTCGGACTGCTCTTGTAATTCAGTTTCGACCCACGGTTTGAAGTCGAAAGTGAGCTCTTCTTTAAAATCGACTTCGTATCGGGATAGTTCAGATGACATCCAAACATGGTCACGGTCGAGCATATCAAGTTCGAGTTTCGTCGGTATGGCTGACGCTTCGATGCGGAACAGACTCTTCTCTTGATCGAACTCGAGTACGGCTGCTCGTGTGAACAACGGCCGTTCAATTTTGTCATTCGGCCAGTGCAACATCCCGAATGAATAGACAAGTTCATATGTATCGCTCTCGGTCGAGAGAAGTTGCATCGTCCGATACATCGTGTCGTATAATTTTCGAGCAGACTCGTGTGCTTTTTTCTCTTGTTCCCACGTTTCAATCGAGGTTAAAAAGTCATTGAACGTCGCGTCGAGTTTTTCAGGAAACAATTCTGTCCGTTTATACGTTTCGCCTTCTTGGAGAACGTAGGCGTACAACTCTCGTGGAAGACTTGGGCGCTTCTCTGCGAATGGTGCGAGAAAATGAACTTCGATGGAGAGCTCCTCTTCTTGGGTGACGCGAACGTTCGGATACGTTGACGCCTCGGGAGATAAAAGAAGTTCATAGCTTTTTGTATTAGTTTCAGTACGAATATCCATCCGTTTGACAGCCGCTAAAAACTTAAATAAATCAGCTGTCTTTTGTTGGGTTGTTGCGTTCATGGTTAAATCCTTCTTTCTTTCGTAAACGATGATGTGACAGTCGTCTCATTCCAAACATAGGGAATGTTTCCCGTCTATTTAGGAATCAATTAACATTATAGCGTCCACTACCGGAGAAAGGGAGATAAAAATATTACTAGCATAAGTTAAATCTAAGTTGAGTTATAAAATTTACCTATTACTTAAAATGTAGGACAGTGTACAAGAACATAATTTGGTAAAATGAGGATATAAAATGATGTAGGGGTGCAAGGTATGAAAGAAGTTTTAGAAAGTGAACAGCAACGACTTGATCATTTCTGTACGGTCATTGAATCTCGTCTAAAATGAAGGCGTTACATGAAGTCGTTGCTCGTACGAAAGAGGAATATTCATTGTTAATAGATTCATAAAGGAGAATACAATGGGAGACCTTAAACTATTTCAAATAAGTGAACAGGGTACGGAAGAATTATACGGTCAATCAATGACGATTGAAAAATCGCTACAACAATTGTTCGAGAAAAATTTAGAGCAGTTGCTCGGTATTCGTTTTGTTGCTTCGGAGTACAGCACGGGTCGTACACACGGGGGGCGGATTGATACGCTTGGGTTAGATGAAAATAACTCGCCTGTCATTATTGAATACAAGCGATCGACAAACGAAAATGTGATTAACCAAGGATTGTTTTATTTGGATTGGTTACTCGACCACCAAGCAGAGTTCGAACTATCCATTTTGAAGCATTATGGAAAAGAGGTGTCCGATACGATTGATTGGAGTAATCCGCGTCTCGTCTGTATCGCAGGTGGCTTCACGAAGTATGATGAGCACGCTGTTAAACAAATCAATCGTAATATTGAATTGTACCAATACAAATATTACGAGAATGATCTGTTGCTACTAGATCTCGTCAATGCGACAACAGCGAAGCCTGTCACGACTTCATCGGAGTTCTCCGTAACAAGTAAGACGGTCAGTGACTACTTGAAACAAGCGACGGTAGAATCGAAGGACTTATTTGATGGTCTCGTCTCGTATCTCATGGCACTCGGTGATGATGTGCAGGAAAATGTGACGAAGCACTATATTGCATATAAGCGTATTAAAAACTTCGCCTGTGTCGAATTTCATCCGAGCACGCAAAAGATTTTGATGTATGTGAAAGTAGACCCGGATACGGTAACACTTGAACGTGGCTTTACGCGCGATATGCGAGGAATCGGACACTACGGAACCGGAGATTTAGAAATTGTCTTATATTCTAATGCAGACTTTGAAAAAGCGAAGCCTTACATCGAGAAAAGCTATGAAGCGAATTAATTATGTGAACTCCATCGGATGGATGGGGTTCTTTTTGACCTAGTAGGAGCCTGCTCATTTATACATCGTCCGTTCAATCATCTCAGTGAATTTCGAAGCAAACCCAAACGATTCCCACAATGGATAAAGAAACGGCGGGTCAGTTATGCTAGACGTAGTAACGAAAAAAAGGAGCATACCTATGGCAATTTACTATACATATCAACATGCGGGTGCATGGGAAACGGCGAACGAACGCGGTTACTTGTTTGGTGATCCGGCCTACGGCATTTTTCAAGACGAGGACTACGCTTATCATCGGCCAGCCTATGACTGGCTTGCAGAACAATATGAGCAGCGGACGGAGGTATCGCTTCAAGGGAACTATCCGGTTTGGTTGAGCCAAACACGGCCAGACGTCGCGCGAGGCGGTTACTTGGAACCTGGAGAACCGGGTGTCGTATTAACGGTCGAGCTGTCGGACGCACATGTGCTCGAAGTCGAGGCCGTTTACTGGACGTTCGCCTTGAATCGGTATTTCCTCTCGTTTGAAGACCGGGAAGCCGAAAGCGAAGAAGAGTTAAAAAAATCGTGGGAGAAGATGTTCGACCGCGACTGGTGCGAAGCGATTGTCGAAGAGTACCCGGAGACGAACACAAAATATCACTATCTCGTCGACCGGGTTGATCTCGGGCAAGTACTTGAAGTGACGACGTTTGTCGAGGAAGGATCAGCACTATGAACATCGCCATCATCGGAGCTGGCGTGAGCGGGTTATATGCCGCGTCGCTCCTCGCTGAAAAAGGCTATGACGTCACCGTGTTCGAGGCGCGTGACCGTATCGGGGGACGTGTGTTGAGCCATGACGGGTTCGACCTCGGCCCAACCTGGTATTGGCCAGAGACGGAGACGACGATCACGCAACTGATCGAACGACTCGGTCTCCCGACGTTCTCTCAACACACGACCGGGGATTTGATGCTCGAGCGCCAGTTCGGTTTCATCGAACGCCATACGCTCCCGCCAGGTCATATTGTTCCATCGATGCGACTCGTCGGGGGCATGGCTAGTTTGACGACGGCGCTGGCAGCAACTTTGCCCGCCGGCACGATTCAACTCGAGTCGACCGTCACCTCGATTCAACAGACTGAAGACGCGGTCTCCATCGAACTCGAAACAGGATCGCCCCAAACGTTCACTCACGTTATCCTAGCCATCCCACCCCGGCTCGTCTCCCGCATCTCGTTTTACCCGGAACTGTCTGAAACGACGAAGGCGAAGCTGGCAAACACGCCGACCTGGATGGCCGGGCAGGCGAAAGTACTCGCCGTGTACGACCGCCCGTTTTGGCGAGAGAAGGGGCTATCCGGTCAAGGCATGAGCTGGGCCGGGGTGTTGCAGGAGATTCATGACGCCTCACAACCGGGCAGATTGGCCGCGTTATTCGGCTTCTTCCGGTTGTCTGCTGCCCCGAACGCTCGGTACTCGACCGGGACGAGCTGAATCGTCGCGTCATCGATCAACTTGTCCGCCTGTTCGGGGAAGAGGCGAGACAGCCGCGAGACGTCTTATACGTCGATTGGTCGAGTGACCGGCATACGGCCACAGTTCAAGACGGGGAGCCATTGACCGATTTCCCTGTCTATCAGCCAATCGCGTTCGACCCAGCCTGGGAAGGAAGGCTCTCACTCGCCGGGACGGAGACGGACTCCTTGTTCGGCGGTCATATCGAAGGCGCGCTCCGTTCAGCGGAACGTGTCGTCGAGCAACTCTAACCAAAAATGCGTATCCTCCCGAGTCAGGGACGATACGCATTTTTCATTTGAACTTCTTGATCATCAGCGCGAGTGAGCGATTGATCATCGTCATCTCGTCGTCTTCGAGCACGGAGAACATCTCTTCGGCGAGCCGTTCTTCAATCGCATCGATTTGTTTCGAATATTCCATACCGATCGGACCGAGGCGGATGAAGCTTTCTCGCAAGTTGTCTGGATTCTTCTCTTTTTGGACGAAGCCGCGTTGCTCGAGCACTTTCAGCACTTGGCTGACCGCACTTTTCGAGATGCTCATCTTCGTGGAAATCTCCGTCGTCGTCCACGTGTCTTGTCGTCTGAACAAGAGTAGCATCTGTTCTTGCTGGTAACTGAGTTCGAATTCGTTCAACTCGGTAAAGTATTTGGTGAACAACAAGTCGAGCTCGTCGATTTGACGGTACATCTCGATGACTTGCTGTTTGCGTGTGTCGTTCAATGATTGTTCTCCTTTCATCGCGTGTCACGGAACGTCTGGCTCCGTGCGAATAAGAGGGCACTAAGCGCCAACCCGATTATACCAAACGTGATGAGTAACGTTTGAATCGGCACGGCGAGCGCGACGAGTATGGACAAGACGGCGAATGCGATCGGTTCGAGACCGGACGCGGCGAGCGCCATGATGCTCATGACACGACCAATCTTGTCCTGGTCGCTATGTTCCTGCATGAGTGTGACTGCCGGCAAGTAGACGAGCATCAACATAAATCCGCTCGCGGCCGCAGCCAAGGCGAGAAGCGTGATAGACTGCGCTTGTGTATAGAGGAAGAAGGCCCCGATCGTCAAAAATAGGACGCGGAAGACGAAGCGTCCACGATGGACCGAGCGGAACAACAGGACGAGAAAACTAGCCACGAACGTCCCGACGGCAAGTCCACCTTCAATCAGACTCAAATCAAACGCGTTGCCGCCTCGTTCACCGACGAGAATCGGGATGCTCATGATGAGCGGTCCCATGACGAACAAATTGACGATGGCGATCGACAGCGTCCCGCTTCGTAAAATCGGTGTGCTCGAGACGTAACGGATGCCTTCTTTCAAGTCGAAGATGACATCGCCGAGCGACATCGCACGGGCGAGGGGAATCGAGTCACGAATCAAGCGCGGCATAATCAAGATAGCTGCGATGAAAATCAAGACGGCCGCCGTCCCGAAGCTGAGCCCGAAGCCGCCCCATGTCAGTAACGCTCCGGCGAGGAACGGGCCGAACACGAACATGAGCTCGAGCGTCCCTTGGAAGAGCGAGTTGGCACGCTGCAGCTCTTCTTGTTTGACGAGCGACGGGATCAGGGAAGACAACGCCGGATAGGACATGCCGTCGAGGAGTCCGAACACGATGGAAATCATGATCAAGGCGGACACCGAATACGCGTCCGCAAGATGTAGTGCCACGACTGCGACCATGAGAAGACCTTGCCCGAGGTTCGTCAAAAACAAGAGGCGACTTTTTTGGAATCGGTCGGCGAACACGCCGCCGAATACCATCATCACGACACGCGGCAACGAGACGGCGGTCATGATAATCCCGAGGAGGGCCGGTTGCTTCAGCACATCGATCGTGAGCCACGATACGCTCAAGAAGAAAATCGAGAAGCCGAGCGTGAGCGTCATCCCGGATAACCAGGTGAATATGAAGCGTGGATTTTGTAGCAAATTCATAAAGAAAACCTCAATCTTTCTACCTTTTAATAAAGTTAAGTTAACTAAACTATAAGGCGTAGTGACTTTCCCGTCAAGCGAGTAGGCAATTACAAAACAATTGTAAAAAAACGGAACTTTTTTCTGGTGGAATCGTATAGTGAGATAAGAGGTGAACAAGATGAACAAACACCAGCGTTTGAAAGAAATGATTACAGGCAACCGAAAATGGCTTCTTGTACGACTTGGTTTTGCGATCCCAGTGGGCGTATTGCTCTTCTTCTTTTTACAAACCGAGACACGGTCAATCTTGTACGGCAGTTTGATGATTGCATCGTTGCTGATATACGGCGTGATGATTGGACGAGAAAATCGATTCATGAGCAGTTTCACAGACCACATTCGAGCGAAGCAGGTCATCCATATCCAATATGTGTTCGACTACATGATGGTCGTCTTTATCTGTTTGTTTTTCCCGTTGCTCATGAAGCTCGAAACAATCAGTTGGGTCCCATTCTTCATCTTCTCCTTTACAGCGTTAGCGCTGGTGATTGTCGAGCGGTTACTTGATGAGAAAGTAAAGCGGATTGATCCCCAACAACCGAGGCGTCGCGACGTCAAACGGGAAAGCTTTTAAGGGGGGATTTAATGACCAAGCAACAACGCATCAATCTGATATATAAAACGAATATAAAGACGGTCGTTCTTCAAAGTCTGCTCACGTTTCCAATGGTGTTTTGTCTCGTCGGATTGATTCAATCGGATTCATGGAATGGTTGGTACGTGGCCGGCGTACTCGTCTGTCTGTTGCTATTAGGTGGAATCTTCTTCAAGGCGAACCGACTCGAGACCGAGTTGACCGAGCAAGAGGAAGCCAAAACGATGATCGTCCGTCGGAACGGATTCGTCTTTGCGCTGTTCGTCCTGTTCCTTTTGTCGTTTGCCCTGACGCTTAAGCTAGGGTGGACATACGCGTGGATATTAGGTGTAGCGGTCGGTGTCATCTATGTCGGGTATCGTTTGATCCGAAAGCAAGACGAGCGGTTGATGAACATCGATCCGGAGCATCCGATGCTTCGTGAGATACGGCTCGACAACGTCAGAGACTGAGGAGGGATGAGATGGATCGAGAAGCCCGGACTGAGGCATTGTTACAAATCTACACGACGTATCGTCGTTTCATGATTGGAAGCAGTGTCGTCATCTTTGTGAGCGCGCTTTATTTCATGATGCACACGACGTATTCTGGCATGATTGCGGTGGCCAGTCTTGTGCCGACACTGTTTTTCGAATGGAAACAGACCGTCCTGTATCTTCGGTTCAATGACGACTGGACATATCGGCGTCTCGTGAAAGGACAATTCTTTATCTTGGTAGCTACCTTCCTCACGTTGTTCAGTCTCATCACCCTGTTTTTGACGGGGCAGATTCATCCGGACGTGTTAATGTGGGCGATGGTCATCGGGGCACCACCGTCTGTGTTGTTGCCGCTGTGGATGGATCGAAAACTGCTCAAACTCGACCCGGAACACGTCACGTCAAACATGCTGGCTAAAGCCAATCGTGAGAAGCTGAAGCGTCGACTTGACAGAATCAATGATTAGAAAAGGAATGGAATCGTATGACGAAACAACAACGGATTGACGAAATGAACCGATACCGTGAGCAAAAGAAGCGGCGGCGAGACATGCTATTCGCTCCTGTCCCTGGACTATTGTTTGTCACGTTGCTCGCGGATCAAATTTGGTGGGTTGGCTTAGTGTTGATGGGTTTGTTCGCCAGCGGTTCAATCGTATATTTGCTGAAAGAAGGAGAGGCGTTCGCTCGTCTATCGGATGAAAACGGCGCACGAGTGGCGACGCGGAATGTCTATCGGATTTTAAGCAGATGGTACGCCTTTATCGTCGGTAGTGTGGCGAGTTATAAACTGATGGCCCCTTTGTGGACTTGGGTTCTCATCATTGGGGTTGCCGTCCTGCTATCCCTTCTGTATAAACGCTTCAATGAAACTGTCCAAAGCGCGGATACAGCTCAACCGGTCCGCTCTGAATTGGCAACGGCGAATGGGTTGAAATGAACATGCTGACGAAACAAGAACGAATCGAGCGATTATTCGCGCATGAGGATGCGACGTGGCACTGGCGCTACTGGGGACTTTTCTTCAGCTTAATCGCTGTCGCGTTCATCTCGTATCAGACATCGATTTACTTACCGCTCATCCTATTTGCAGTGTATTTGCCGCAATTATGTGTCGCGTGGTGCAAGACGAAAGTGTTGCTGACATTTAATTCGGATTCTCGCTATCGACGTTGGATTTACAGTGATTTCATCGTCGAATGGTTCATTTTTTTGCTGTTTATCTGTCTGCTCGCTGCCCATCACACCGACCTTCTCACGGTTTGGCCACTCCTGGTCATGTTGGGGACTGGGACGATTGGCGGGTTACTGTTTTCATACATGGTCAACCGAATCGTTCTGACATTTGATCAACATCACGTCACGAATCGGATGTTCGACGAAGCGAAAACGGAGCGCCGTACACACCAAAAGACGAGTTCCTGATAGTCGGAACTCGTCTTTTTCACATTTCAGGACATCGGTCCTTTATGCTAAAGTGTGTGAGGAGTAAGCTTAACACGTACACAGTATATAGAGAGAATCGAGGAAGAGACTATATTAGCCATTGTGATTGGACTCGTCATCGGCATTTTGTTGCCGATACAGACGAGCGCGAACTCCCGGCTGCGTTCGATTCTCGGGTCACCGTTCGTCGCATCGTTTCTGTCGTTCGCCGTGGGGCTAACGTTTTTATCAATTACGTTACTCCTCACCGGTCAGTCATTCGGTATCGACTCATCGCTTTTTCGTACCGAACCGCTCTGGATCTGGTCGGGCGGTTTGTTTGGGGTCATCTTTTTAACGGGGAACATCCTCTTGTTCCCGAGGCTCGGCAGCGTCCAGACCGTCATCATGCCGATTTTCGGACAGATTTTGATGGGACTCTTGATTGACCACTTCGGCTGGTTCCATTCAACCGTCAACGTCCTCACGCCGTGGCGTGTACTCGGGGCTTTGTTCGTGTTGCTTGGGGTCGTCGGGACGGTCGCGCTCACGGACTGGATTAACCGTCGTCGCGGCAAACTCGTCGTCTCGTTACAGACAGGAAGCAAAAATTTGAACGCTTGGCGCCTCGTCGGGATTGCGACCGGGATGATGAGCGCGACACAGACTGCCATCAACGGCTATTTAGGAACAGTGCTCGAATCGGCCTTGAAAGGGGCGCTCGTCTCGTTTGTCGTCGGAATCGTTCTGTTGTTGTTCATTTTAGTCTTGATACGCCCGAGCGTCGAATGGCGCGGGCTACGCGGTCAGCCGTGGTGGATTTGGCTCGGCGGTATCATCGGGGCACTGTTCATCGGCGGGAACGTCTTAATCGTGCCGATGGTCGGCACTGGCATCGCCGTCGTCATCGTCATTGTCGGCTTGCTGTGTGGGAGCCTGCTCATCGACCGCTTCGGTTGGTTTGGTGCCGCCAAGAACCCGGTCACTGGGATTCAACTCGTCAGTTTACTCGTCATGGTCATCGGGATCATGCTAATCCGTTTATCGTAAGGGAGGAAAGACAACATGCGCGGAGTACTGTTCGCCATCAGTGGCGGCTTCTTTTTGACGCTACAGAGCGTCGCCAACGCTCGCATCAGTTCAAGTATCGGGACGTGGCAAGCTGCGACGTTGACGCAATTGACAGGTTTCCTTGTCGCGCTCATGATCATGCTTCTCGTCCGCGACCGAACATACGTCCACATGCGTCGCGTCGAGCCGCTCTATTTGTCAGGCGGTGCGTTCGCCGCGTTCATCTTGTTCAGCAATATGACGGCCGTGCATGAGCTCGGCGTTACCCTCACCATCTCATTGTTCTTGATTGCCCAGCTTGCCCTCGCGCTCGTCATCGACTGGCGCGGTTGGTTCGGGATGTTGCGCCGGGACTTGAACCGGACGCAACTGCTCGGAGTCGTGATGATGATTGTCGGGATTCTCGTATTGAAAGGATGACGTACGATGGAACAGATTGACCGTTACATGAAGCAATATGGACTAAATGAGGTGCTCCCTTTAGCCGTCCGTCCCCATCTCAAACTCGTCCGTTACGCACCGGGAGAGGCGATTTGTATCCAAGGCGCTGAGGCCGAGCAGCTCCACTTTCTAGTCAGTGGAAAGATTCGGGTGGCCCACACGTCGGCGGCCGGGAAACGGCTCGTCTTGTCGTTCAAACATCCGCTCGACTTGATTGGCGACATCGAATACGTTCGCCGCACGCCGTTCTTGAACACGGTCGAGGCGGTCACGCCGGTCGAGATGCTCGTCGTTCGTTTCGAAGATGTCGCGCGTCACGCCCAAGACGACGTGACGTGGCTGCATTATCTGCTTGAAGGAATCACGAAGAAGTTCGAGATGAAGTCGCAGTCGATGAGTTTCAACTTGTTCTATCCGGTCGATGTGCGACTCGCGAGTTATCTATTGTCGATGACACCGGAAGAGACGACGCTCGGGTCGACCGTCGATGAGTTGACCGACATCGCCGACTTGATTGGGACGAGCTATCGCCACGTCAACCGGACGCTCAAGCGGTTCGTCGAGCAGGGATTGATTGAACGGGATCGTCGATCGATTGCAATCATGGATCGCTCCGGGTTGATTGCCGTTGCTGGGGAGAGTATTTATGAATGAGGAGGACACAGCATGGCACTTGGAATGATGCTCGCGGTCATGGGCGGCATGCTCGTCTGTGTGCAAAATACGTTTAACGCCAAAGTGAAAGAACAGGTCGGTGCGTGGGCGACGACGACGCTCGTGCTCGCCCTCGGCTTCTTGGCGTCACTGCTCGTCGGATTGATTAGTGAAGGATTGGGTCTGTTCACTGTCACGGGGATGGAGACGTGGTACTGGTTCAGCGGCATCATCGGGGTCGGTGTCGTCATGAGCGTGACGCAAGGCGTCCAACAGCTCGGGCCGAGCCACGCCATCTCGATCGTCATGGTGTCGCAAATCTTGTTCGCGCTCCTATGGGACACGCTCGGCTGGTTCGGTCTCGAAGCGATCCCGCTCACGTGGAAGACAGCGCTTGGCATCGTGTTGATCGTCGGCGGGGTACTGTTGTTTCAGTTGAGTGGGAAGAAAGAGACGGCCCACCAAAAAGCAAAGCAAGTCGTCTAAAAGGATTTTCGACAAGTTGAACAAGTTTGCCCGTGTTCCTGCCGTTTGACGATGGTTTGGCAATGCGGGCATTTTATTGTGAGCGAGGTCTGGGCCTGAACGGGGGAGCGGTCCCTAAACGATGATGGGTAGATGGTATAAGAACGGGTCACAATGCAGCCGACGATGCCGAGTAGGATAGCTAAAATGAGAATATCCATCGAAATACCTCCTAATTATTGGTATGCTACTCCTATGTACGGTAAACGGTCCGAATTGGTTTCAAGGAGGAACAAATGATGATGACACGAGAAGAACGAATCGAGCAGTTACAGAAGCGCCCGAAAAAAGGTGTATTTAATTTGTTATGGGCAACCACGGCTGGACTAGGACTGGGGTGGTGGATTTATACCAATGCATCATTGCCAATGCTTGCAGTCTTCTCCTTTTTGATGATGACGGCTGTCCCGCTCAGTTTTGTCACGTGGCAGAAGACACGTACACTTTTGACATTCAATGAGCATCGCTCCTACCAACGATTGATTCAGGCGAAAGGCGTCATCGTGATTGCGATGTTATGGGGTATGCTTGGTCTGATGTTTGGGTATGTATCCGGATACTTCGCATTGCCGGTATTCAGTGGACTGTCGGCGATGTTGATTGCAGGCATGTTAGTGGTTGAGACATGGCTTGATACCCGCTTGCTTCGGATCGATCATGAGCATGTCGCGGATAGCTTGCTTGGCTTTACGAAACGGGAGCGCTTGAAGCAGAAATGGGAAAATGAATGATGGTTGAGCATAAAAGTCGCTTGCTTCAATTGATGCGGTTTGAACAAGTCTCGATTCGTTTATTCGGTCTCCTGGTCGCCATCATCATCTTGATCTCGTTTTATCTCCATAGTCGTTACACTTTAACGAACATGCAAGTGTTCGCAGCCTTTTTGGTCATTTACGCATCACTGATCTTATGGGGCTGGTTGCGGATGAAGCTATTGCTTCGCTTTAGTTCGGATGAGCTGTATCGCCGATATGTTCGAATCAACTTTCTAATCATTTTCATGACGGTCATCGGGCTCGCTATATTTATTTGGGGTACAGTCATTCAAAATTTTCAACACGTCACGTATTCATTGTTTGGTACGCTAATCGTCTTGCCTTGTCTTTATTTTGAATGGTGGGTGAATGAGCGACTCAAAAAGATTGACCCAGCGCATGTGACGAATCAAGATATTCGCCAATACAGACGATTGAAGAAAGCAGGGAACTAATGATCATTTGGAACGATACACCGGACGACCCAAATCGGTTGCCCACATTAACGGAAGAAGTGTTGAAGGAAGTGGAGACGCGGCTCGGGGTGAAGCTGCCGGACGATTATCTCGATGCGCTTCGCACTCAAAACGGAGGTTATATCGAGCAACGGGACTTGCCGATCATCTGGAACGGACAAGAGGACATCGCCCTCGTCGATTCGATTTCGGGGGTCGGGTTACATAATGGGTTAATTGAATCGAAAGCCTTGTTAACCGAATGGGGTGTCGAGGACGAGCGCTTGATTGCCTTCGCCGGTGACGGACATTTTTTTCTCGCGTTCGATTATCGTGAAGGAACGACGCCTAAGATTGCCTATATCGATACGGATACGGAAGAGATCGATGTCTTGTTCGATTCGTTCAGTCAATTTAGTGAAGCGCTCATGACGGTTGATTTTGAGCCGTTCACCGGACTCGCTGAAGGTGAAATGTTGATCGATTATGCTCGACGCCAACTATATAGCGCAGATAAGCTTGAAAAGGCGCAGGGTGCAAACACGTGGTTGAATGGAGTCGACATGCTTGGCGCAGATGAGCTTGTCGCGGAATTACTGACGTGGATGAAAGATGAGACACTCCAAGTCACGGCAATCAATACAATCCAACATTTGATTCTTATGCGGAATCTTCAAGATGACGTATCACTCGAAGCCTTTTTTGAGGCACTCCGGCAGAACGACGACTCGTTCAGTAAACAAAGTTACGAGGAGACAAAATATATCGTCGAGCATGACATTCCGTTCGAGTGAAACTTTTCTTCGATTCTTTCGTAAAAGAAGGTAATGAGGTTTGATAAGGGGGATTGGATGGTTGATCATACCGTAAGGCTAGAACGGATGCTTGAGAACGACCAGAAGCGACAAAAACATACGTGGTATCCGATGCTCGGCTTCCTAGCACTATTCATCGTGTATTTTTGGGTGACAGACGTCCTCTTGCTGTTGCCAATCATCTTGGTTGGACAGCTACCTGTGCTGTATAAAGGGTGGCATCGGATGAAGGTGTTGCTCACCTTCAACGACGATGCTCGCTACCAACAAAAAGTACGGTCCGAGTTTGGCTTGTCCGTCGGGAACATCGTGTTTCTTTTATTGTTGATTGCTAGCTCGATGCTCGGGTGGATCACGCTACTCACGCTCGTCATCGTCGTTATCGTCGGTCTGATCACGTTCTTGACGCTTGGGATTCGCATCGACCGTGAGTTGAAAACGATTGACCCGGAGCATGTGACCGCGACGGAGCTCGGCAAGGCGCAACTCGAGCGCGAAAAACGAAAGTCATCATGATGGGAGTACCTAACTATGGTTAATAAACATGAACGGCTGAAACAAATGGTCGAGAACGACCGAAAGGTGAACCGGACGGCGCTCTTGCTCACGTTCGCAATTTTAGGGATCGCCTTTTACTTCATCTTTACGCAAGACATCACCCTCGCGACATTCGCCATCATCATCATGGCGACGCAATTGCCGAGCCTCTATCGGGCGTGGCACCGCATGAAGTTGCTGCTCACCTTCAATGACGACGCGCGCTATCAAAAGTTCGTGCGACTCGAGTTTGGCATCGTGCTCGCGAACGTCCTCTTGCTTGGGATCTTCATCGCCATCGTTTGGGCGATTGAAGGGTCACTCGTCGTCTTCGCGATCATGTTACTCGCTTTGTTCATCCCATTCATCTTCTTGTCAGTATGGGTGAACCGGAAAATCGAGTTGATTGACCCGGAGCACGTGACGAACCATGAGCTGCGGACGGCGCATCGCGATGAAGCGAAACGTCAGCTCAAATAAGGAGGAAGACGATGGATCTACGAGTGTTTGACATGCTCTGGTCGCTTGGAACCTTTGCTGTCATGTTAGGCGGAGTCATTCTTGTATTGAAGCTGATTATCGGAAAATCGAGTTCAGGCAACTAAAAGAAGCATCTGACGTCGTGTCAGATGCTTCTTCTTATGAAAACATGCCCACCAATATCCCGCAGATGACCATGCCAATCGTATAGAATTTGAAGCGGTGTCGTTCCCAAAATGAGTCGGTCATCGATTCACCGCCACATCATTCATCGTTCCTTCGACCATCGCGACGAACGCCTCGTCCGGATCGGTCGTCTCGGAGGCGCGCAACCAGTCTTGGAAGTCGCCTTCGTATAACACACGTCCCGCGTGGATGAAGATGACATGTGCGTCAAATTGTGAGAGGTCATGTAGCTGATGCGTCGAGATGAGGCACGTCCGTCCGTCTTGGACGAGACGGTGCAACCGCCGCATGATGTGGATCCGCGATGCCGGGTCGACCCCGCTCGTCGGTTCGTCGAATAGATAGAGGGAGCGCTTGACCGAAGCGAGCAACGTCACGAACAACCACTTCCGCTCCCCGACAGACATTTTCCCGAGTTTCATCTTCCATAAGTGTTCGAACAGCTCTTGCTCTCGAGAGGTCGAGAGTCCGTTCACATACGACTCGAGTTTTTTGAAATCGGGACGTTTGGACAACCGTCCGATAAAGTAGGCGAGGTCTTTTCCGATCAGTTCGTTGTAGTATAGAATGTTTTGCGTCAAATAGAGCATGTCGGTCGAGGGGACGAGCGACAGCGACGTATGATCGACCGGGAGTGCGCCGGTCATGCAGTCGAATAGCGTCGTCTTCCCGGCACCGTTCAAGCCGATTAAGACGTTGATCTTATTAGGGTGAAGCGTGAACGAGACGTCGTCGAGCACGGGACGTTTGGCTTTCGGATAACAATATGACAACTGTTGAATGTGCATAAGTTCCTCCTAGCGTGTGATGAGTGAGACGAGACTGAAGCGTTTCAACGCAATCGCACCGATGATGAAGTAACCGAGTACGGAAAGGAATGTCGCCCATACTCCAAACGAGAGTTCGACTTGAGTCGTCAGGTGCAGCAATCCGAGCGCGAATTCATGGAGCGCGTAGAACGGGTTGAGGAAGCTGAACCATTGATAAGGTGAGTTGATTGCCAATAAAAAGAGCGGAAACATCAGAATGTTCGCGAACGTCCCGAGACTCGATACTTTCACTGGAAGTGCCGTGATGGCGACACTAGCAACCGCGAACGGGATACTCCCAATCAATACGAGTAGAGACGTTGCAATCAACTTGAACGAGAAGAACCCGTGTACGAGTGTGACGACCGTTGTGAATAAAAGCAGGCTGATGGAGGCGAATAATAGCTGTGCTAAGATGACGGCGATGACATACGTCAGTTTGTTCCCGGAAATCATCACGTACGTTTTCATCAGTCCATATTCGCGCATGCGAGCGAGTTCTATACCGACACCGTTCACATATGTAGCAAGAATAATATACACCCAGAAATAAGAGAGTCCTGGGTAGTATTCCGCTGTCGTCGCTTGGCGGATATCTGAAAACGACTGCGTCAAGGCGATAATGAGTGGGATCCCGAGTGTCCAGATGAATGGAATCTTATCGGTGACGACGACTTTTGCGTACATAAAGAAAAAACTCGTAATTTGATGCATGGCTTCCTCCCGATATGTTGTCAGTGTTCTATACCTTTATGCAGTATACGGAAAGGAATTGTAAAAAGTTTCAAGTTTGAGGCGGATGCAAAAAAAGAGCTCCCATTCAGTCGTATGAATGAGAACTCTTCCCTTATTCAGCTCATGACGACCCCGTCACGCTTCGCGATCTTATCACTCACTTGCTGGCCGCTCAATGTCACCATCGGCATGCCGCCCCCGGGATTGACCGTGCCGCCGACGAAGTAGAGGTTGTCGTACAGCTCGCTCTGCTTCTTGTGCTTGAAGCCGCCGTTCTGTTTCTTATCAGCGACGGTCCCATAAATCGCGCCCCGGTCCGAGCCGTACGTGCGCTCGATATCATGCGGCGTCCAGACGTCGCGCGTCACCGTATGTTCCCGCAGGCCGTCCAAGCCCATCCGCTCGAGCTTATCGAGGACTCGCTCTTCGAATGCGGCGTACTGTTCAGGAGTAAACGGCTCGTCTTGGATGTACGGGATGTGCGGCAAAATTTTGATGTTCTCGTGCCCGGCCGGTGCTTGTGTCGGGTCGGTCTTATTGACGTTCACCAAGTAAATCGTCGGGTCGTCCGGCAACTGATGCTGCTCGAAAATCTTGTCCATCTGTTCATGCAAGTTCTCCGAGAAGAAGAAGTTGTGGTGGCCGAGCGCCGGGTACTCTTTGTTCACCCCGAGGTGGAGCACGAAACCAGAACTGGCCGGCTCATATTTTTCAACGAGCTTGTCGACGAATTGTTCATCCGCCTCGACCATCTTTTGATAGAACGGGATGACTTCCATGTTGGAGACGAAATAGTCGGCCGAACGGAGCCGTCCGTCCTCGAGTTCAATCGCCGTCAGTTGACCGTTCAACGTATGCGCCCGGACGACGCCTTGACCGGTATGGAGCTTCACACCGGTCTCTTCCGCGAGACGTGTCAATCCTTCAGCGAGTTTGTGCGTGCCGCCTTCGACGTACCAGCAGCCTTGCGCGTGCTGCATGTAAATCATCATGTTGAGGACGGCCGGCGCGCTGTACGGGGATGAGCCGACATATTTCACGTAATACGACAGCATCGTCCGCAAATGTGGGTTGCTGATTCGTTTGGCAATCCCGTCGTACATCGTCGACGTCAAATCGAAGCCGAACAACGTCGAGAAAAGACCGTTCTTGGCGACCGCTTCGCGCGGCGATTCGAACCCTTCTTTCAAGTATGCCTTCTCCGTCGTGTTGTAAATCCGCTCGGCATATCTTAACAGTTCGCGATACTCATGCATGTCTTTTCGCGACAGCGTCGGGTTGGCGCGCTCCATCTTGTCCAAATCATGATAGAGATCGAGCACCGTGCCGTCAGGGAAGAACGAACGCCACTCGAGGTCGAGCCGTTTGATTGGTACATAGTCTTCCATCCGTTTGCCGCTGCCCGCGAACAGCTTCTCGAAAATCTGCGGCATCGTTAAAATCGAGGGACCGAGATCGAAGCCGAACCCATCCTGTTCGAGCCGATTCACTTTCCCGCCGATATGATCGTTCTTTTCATATAAGGAGACATCATATCCTTTTTGCGCAAGTGAGATGGCTGCTGAAATTCCCCCGAGCCCTCCACCAATCACAATCACAGACTTGTTCACGTTTTGCATAGACGAGCCGCCCTTCTTTCGCCAGTTAATTTTTATGAACCGAAGACATTCTTCTCCGTATACATACCCATTTGAGAAGTATTTTATCCAAATATTAACGTACAGGAGGGAACGGTAAAAGTTTCAATGTGCACGGAGGCCACCTGCGACGAGCGGCCCTTCGAACGTGATCGTATAGATGATGCGGGCAATGTCCTCGGCCGTGTCGGGACGGTCGCTATAGAGCCATTCGTAAATGACACCCATATGGGCCGATGAGATGTAAGACACTAAATAATCGGCCGGCACGAGCGCCTTCGTCGCGTCGAATAAGACCGTCGGGGAACGATGGAACAGCGCCGCATGCATGTACGACCGGAGCCGGGCTTGAAACTGAGGGTCGCCGTTCGGTCCAAGGAGTGGTTTCATCAAAATCTTATTGTCTTCGATGAAACGGATGAACGGGACGAGCAGCTCATGAGCGGCCGGTCCGCGCTGGTCACCGAAGACGCGCGGAATCTGTTTGACCAGTTTGCGTTCGGCCTCGTGAAAAATCACTTCAATCAACTTCTCCATCAAGTCGAATTTATCCACATAATGACTATAAAACGTCCCGCGATTGATGCCGGCCCGTTCGGTGATGGCTTTCACCGTGACGGACTCGAACCCATGCTCGTCAATCAAGTCTAAAAAAGCCGTCTTGATCAATTGTTTCGTTCGTATGATGCGCAAATCAACATGTCCCATCTGAAATTTTCTCCTTTATCCAACACATGATTGGAAACTGTCTGATAACCGACACGCTGGCCGATCTTGCCGATTGTTGGGCTGTCGACGGGGGCCTATACTGAGTCTATAAACCAACACGGTGTCTATTAGTCAAGTGTACATGAATCGAGCATCGAAAAGGAGAATCGTTATGGATATTCAACTGAACGACATCAGTAAATCGTTCGGTGACCAATTGGCCATCGACCACGTCGGCTTTACCATCAACTCAGGGGACATCTGTTGCCTGCTCGGTCCGTCCGGTTCGGGGAAGACGACGCTCATCCGGCTGATGATCGGCGCTTTAGCCGCAGATAAAGGTTCGGTTCGAATCGGGGAGACGGTCATGCCGAACATGCACATGCTCCACAACATCGGCTTCATGCCGCAAAACGACGGGCTGTACGATGACTTATCGGCCGAGGCGAACTTGGAGTTTTTTGGCTCGATTTATAAGCTCGGCAAGACGACATTGCAGCAACGCATCAAGGAAGTGCTCACGCTCGTCGATTTGACGGACGACCGCAAAAAACTCGTCCGAAATTTCTCGGGCGGGATGAAAAAACGGCTGTCGCTCGCGATCGCCATCCTCCATCAACCGGACGTCTTGTTTTTAGACGAGCCGACGGTCGGGATCGATCCGATTTTACGCCGTCAGATTTGGAGTCAGTTCCAGATGATTCGTGAGAGCGGGACGACCATCATCGTCTCGACGCACGTCATGGATGAGGTGCTCGAGTGTGACCGGGCCGCGCTCATCTATAACGGACGCTTGATCGCTTACGACACCGTGCCGCATCTGTTAGACCAAACGGAGAACGGTCGCGTCGAGGAACTGTTCCTCATCGCTGGTCGTGAAGGAGGGACGGATCATGCGTAACTTGGCGAAGCGCGTCATCTTTCAGACGCTCAACGATAAACGGAGTGTCGCCTTGATTTTGATCGCACCGCTCCTCATTTTGACACTCGTTTACTTTCTCCTCGGGGACTCGGATTACGTGCCGGTCGTCGTGCTCGATGACAACGCGCAAACGCAACTCGTCGAAGCGTTTGAAGCCGAGACGCTCGATGTCAGGTTGGACACGGTCGACGGCCCGTTCGATTATTTGGAAGACAATAAAGACGTCGATGCGATTTTTGAAGCGACGCAGGAAGGAACGACGATCACACTCCGGGAACCGTCGACGAAATCTTCGAAGGCGGTACGGGAGATTCAAGCGGCGTTGTCGGCATTGAATCCGGCGGCTGATATCGAGATGAACTATGTATATGGGGAAGAAGGACAATCGACGTTCGACTCGTTCGGCTATGTGTTCTTGTCACTGTTCTCGTTCTTCTTCGTCTTCATCCTGTCCGCGATGGCGCTCGTCAAAGAGCGGAGCGGTGGCACGCTCGAACGTCTCCTGATGACACCGATCAAACGTGGACAGGTCATCTTAGGGTATACGCTCGGCTACGGCGTATTTGCGGTCGTTCAGTCCGTCCTCATCGTTCTGTATACGATTTACGTGCTCGGTCTGACCTCGCTCGGCAATATCGGCTGGGTATTTCTCGTGATGATTTTAATGGCGGGGACGGCTGTCTTGTTCGGTGCGACGATTTCAGTGTTCGCTCGTTCTGAGCTTCAAGTAGTCCAAATGATCCCGTTCACGATCATTCCGCAAGTGTTTTTTTCAGGGTTAATCCCGCTCGACTTGATTCCATACGGACTTGGCAACTTGAGCTATATCATGCCGATCTTTTACGGGGCGACCGCGATTAAAGAAGTGATGGTGTACGGCAGCGGCTTCTCTGGCATCTGGGTCTACGTTCTCGGTTTGGTTGTCTATGCCGGGGTACTCTACTTGCTCAACATGCGAGCGCTCGGGAAGTATCGGGGGCATTGAGTCATAAAGCGAGCACCCAATCTTGGAACTGTTTAAATGCTGGTATCTGTCCGGCAAAGCGAATTACGATGAACCAGGCCCCGGTGTAAAGAAAAGCCGAGATGGCGTTATAGAGCGCATACGTCCGAAACTTGAGCGATGTGAAACCGGCCACGTAATGGAGGGGATGGCGCAAGCCGGGAATGAAATAAGAGATGAGGACAATCCGTGACCCATATTTCTCATAGAGTGACTGCGCCCGATTCAAATAACGGGAATTACGCGTAGAAGATGGAATCACGTGATGCAGGCCGCGACCGACAAGATAAAACCAGCTGAACGCGAGCGTGAAGACGACCCACGTCGTGAAGAAGAGCGCCCAACCAGAAGGCGTGACGGTCAGATGGGTAATCATTAATACGTCGTCTGATAGTGGGGTAAACATGATGCCGACGGCGAGCATCACGTATTGCGTCAATAATTCCATATTCGTTCACTCCTTACCTTTGTCTAGTATCCCCTGACAAACGTAAGGAGTTTTTAGCGTCATCTTAAGAAATCTTAAGAAGTCCCACAGAAATCGTTGTCATCCCCGCGCTGTACTCATAATCAATAGACAGGTGGACTGAACAGAATCAGAAAAAAGATGCTACGCTAGGTTTGACCGAGACGACTGATGAGGTCGTTCATAAACATACGTGTAACGCGTATTCAGGCAAGGAAGAAGAACATGCGGTCACAACCAACCATTTTGATTGCGGATGACGACGAGGCCATTCGCGAGCTGCTCGCAATTTATTAAAAAATGAAGGATATGTACTTCGGTTTGCGAAGACGGGCCAAGAAGTGCTCGACGTCGTCGCGCATGAACCGATCGACTTGCTCGTTTTAGACTGGATGATGCCCATCATGGACGGCATTTCCGCATGTATCGAAATTCGGAAGACACAGTTCATGCCGATTTTGATGCTAACGGCTAAAACGAGTGACTTGGATTTGATGCAAGGGATTTCTTTCGGAGCGGATGATTATATGAAAAAGCCGTTCAATCCGCTCGAAGTGACGCTTCGGGTCAAGTCGTTGCTCCGACGCTACCGTGACTATGGGGCACATCAAGCGACCCAGTCTGGAAAACTCATGTTTCAAGAGTTGACGCTCGATGTGCAGACGAGACAATGTCAAAAAGGCGAGACGCTGATTCGTCTCACGCCGAAAGAATTTGATATTCTTGCCTATTTCATGCGACATCCGAATCAAGTGCTGACGGTCGAACAGATTTATGAGGCCGTGTGGGGCGAAGATGCGTTGGAGGTCGATAATACGGTGATGGTGCATATCACTAAAATTCGAGAAAAGATTGAAGACACACCACGAAAACCGTCGTATATCAAGACGGTTTGGGGCGCGGGTTACCGGTTATTAGACAGCGACAGTGGGACCGATTACTCGTCAAGTTGATTGGAATCATCTTAATCAATGCACTCATCGCGACGATCGCGTTTTTAATTATGGGCTACTCGATCAGTATGTATTATATTCAAAATGAAACCACGCCGGAACCATTGACGTCCAATCTGGCATTTCTGAGCGTGACGTTTATTACGATTATCATTTTTGTGATCGGTTTTTCATTGATGATGCGAACCACGCTACGAAAAATCACATATTTATCAGATGAGATTAAACAGATTGCGAACGGGGATCTTGATCGAACCGTGGACTTGAAAGGCCAGGACGAACTTGCATCCCTCGCAAGGAATGTCACGCAAATGTCCGCTCAATTAAAAGAATTGTTTGAGCGGGAACGGGCCCATGAAGAGGAACGAAATCAGCTGTTCTCGAACCTGTCCCACGACTTACGGACACCGCTGACGAGTATTCGCGGCTATCTGCAATTGCTTGAAAGCGAACGCGTCATGACGGACGTCGAACGGAGTCATTTCAATGTGTTGAATGAGAAAACGGCACAACTCGAACGATTGCTCGATCAGTTGATGGACGTGAACCGGTTGTATTCGTCACAAGTGACGCTCTCGAAACAGCGAATGAACATCAGTCTGTTGACGACACAGCTCGTCCACGAGATGGGTCCATTGTTTGAAGAGGCAGGCTATCGTGTGTCGGTCAATGTACAGCCTGACTTATACGTCGAAGCTGATCAAGACCAACTGATTCGCGTCTTTCAGAACTTGATGTCGAACGCATTGAAATATGCGGCACCGGATGGACTGATTGAACTGAAACTCGTTGAACGAGACGAGCATGTCTTATGGCGACTGTGTAATGAGACGACACCCCGGACGATTGCGTCGATTGACCATTTGTTTGACCGGACGTATCGGGTGGACGCATCACGTGGCGAGACACCAGGGGACGGGCTCGGGCTGTCGATTGCCCGTCAAATCATGATTTTACACGACGGCACGTTGACAGCGTATGCTTCAGGAGAAGACCGGATTTGTTTTGAAGCATGTTTTTTCATCAAGTGAGACTAAAATAAGCATCCGAGCATTTGCTCGGATGCTTATTAGCGTTTGAGGAGTAAAGCGATGCCCGCAACGAGAAGCGCGAGCCCGCTATACATCCGTACTTGATGGCAAGTCACTATCTTTCACCCCTGTAAGTCATTATAGTTCGTTCATTTTTTGGCGACGCGGAGTTTTGTCTGTCCCATCTCTTTATAAATAAAGAGAATCTCGTTGCCGTAATTGCCTGAAGGTTGCATCGCCCACTTGCGATGAAGGGCAGGCCATGTCGTCGCCGATCCCCGTTTTACGTAATGAAAACGCGGGTCGACGCGCGTCGAATTCAAGTTATCTTTTGAGGCATAGGCTTTCAGGTGTTGAATCTGAGCCAGCACTCCTTGATGCGGGGAACGGAAGAAATGACCTTTGACACCTTTACCGGTCGTGCCGATTCCTGAATAGTTATGCTGCTTCGGAAGCACGTCTCCGCCGTAGCGAAAGTAGCCGGTTTCTTTCAAAGCTTGTGCAAACGCGACGTCTCCGCGGACGCCTTCTTGGGCACCTAGAATGATGAACAGTTTAGCGAGTTCTTCAACCGTCGTGCCATGAAGACGCACATTCTTAGGGTTTTTCGTTTTCACGTAATCTGCCATTTGTTGCGGTTTTAATGCCGACGTTCCCATAATAGCACGATTCTCTTTCTTTGTTGCGGCTTCAACTGATATTGTAAAGGTGAAGGACGAAGTTATAATCATGAGACAGGTGATACAGCAGACAAGTATGTTTTTCATCAAGAGGCCTCCGATTCGATTCAACAAACTATACAAATAATACCATATAATAATCAGATTGGTTGCTTCATTTTCAGGAAGAGGGAATAAAATCCAATTTACATGAACAAAAAATGGGCGAATCGGTTGTCGGCTTGTCACGTTCAAGTGAAACGGCCAAAACGAAACTAGGAGGATCATAATCTATGTTTAAAGCATATCAATTTCAAATAAAACTATTGGACAGCCCGACCCCCGTATGGCGCCGCTTTATCATCCCGGCCGAGACGAACTTCAAACGACTTCATGATGCCATTCAAATCGTGATGTGGTGGGACGACTCACACTTGGCGAAGTTCGAAGATGATTTACGAAAGCCGACGCTCCGGTTCGTGTTAAACCCTGAGGAAGTGTATGAACACAAAAGTCGCCTCGCACATTTGAAGGAACAGTCAAAACTGAGTGATTTTGAAAAGGGCCTATTAGAACGCTTCAAACAAGTGACGGTTCGGGATATGAAAAACGTGAAGCTTCCGAGTGTTATCGAGTCTCATCAAACACTCTACTATACGTACGACTATGGCGAGGAGTGGCAACATCAACTAACGCTTGAACAAGTCGTCGACAACTACCCGTATCCATATCCGATGGTGACAGAGTGGGAAGGAGAGACGCCGTTTGAAGATGTCGGAGGAATGGCTGGGAATCAGATGATTCAAGACATCTTAAACGATACATCTCATCCGCAACACGAGGAGTATGTGGAAGCGTCAAAGGATGTACAACCGTATCAAGTCAATAAAATCAATTTCCTGTTACAAGAGTATGTGACAGTGAAGCGAATGAAATAAGACAGAAACAAGCCGTCCTAATCAAATAGGACGGCTTGTTGTGTTAATTCGCTTTTTTGAGCTCTTCTGCATCTTCTTTAAAGTCGAATTTCTTAACATCGACCCGTTTCACAAAGAATGCTAAGATGAGCGCCAAAATGTTCATCCCAAGAGCGACGTAGAACGAATACTGGATCCCTGACAGCAACGCTTGTTGTGTCAACGCACCCATCGCACTCTCGGTGAGTGTCGCTGGGTCGAAGCCGGTCATGAGCGATTCGGCTTCGGTCCGTGTCACCGAGTTCATGACGGTGATAAGGATGGCCGTACCGATCGCACCCGACACTTGTTGGGCAGTGTTGTTGATGGCAGTCCCGTGCGGGTTGAGATGCGTTGGCAACTGATTAAGACCGTTAGTTAAAATCGGCATCATGACCATCGACATCCCGAACATGCGGAGCGTATACGTCGTCACGATGTACGCATACGTCGAGTCGAGTTGGACGTTGGCAAGCATGTACGTTGAGATTGCGGTGATGGTGAGACCTGTGATTGAAAGCAACTTCGGTCCAAACTTATCGAACAGTTTCCCTGTGATTGGGGACATAATCCCCATGATGATGGCACCTGGTAGCAACATGAGCCCCGAGTCGAGCGGCGAGATGCCACGGACGCTTTGGACGTAGGCCGGTGTCAAAATCATCCCGGAGAACATGGCGACGGCGTTGACGATTGCGATAATCGAAGCAAGCGCGAACATCGGGTATTTGTATGCCCGTAAGTCGAGGAGCGGTTTCTCCATGTTGAGCTGACGGATGACGAAGGCGATCAACGCGACGAACCCGACGATCATCGTCGTCAAGACGATTGGGTTATCCCAGCCGTCTGAACTCGCCGAGCTGACACCGTACAAGACGCCACCAAATCCGAGCGTCGATAAGACGAGTGACAAATAGTCGAGCGATTGCTCTTTATTTTGGACCATGACGTTCTCAGCTTTCCAAATGGCGAGACCGAGACCGATGAGGGCGAGCGGGAGAATCATCTCGAACAAGACGCGCCAGTCGTAGTATTCGACGATGTAACCTGAAAGCGTAGGTCCGATCGCTGGTGCTGAAATCATGACGAGACCGAAAATCCCCATCGCCGTTCCGCGTTTTTCACGCGGGAAACTGACAAGCATGACGTTCATCAAGAGCGGTCCCATCGTCGAGGCACCGACCGCTTGAATCATCCGACCGGCGAGTAAGACACCGAAGTTCGGAGAGAAGGCGGCGATGGCCGTCCCGAGCGCAAAAATCGCCATCGACGTGATGAAGAGACCACGGTTCGAGAATCGGGTGATCAAGTAGGCCGATGCTGGAACGAGCACGCCCGTCACGAGCATGAAGCCGGTCGCGAGCCATTGGACGGTCGAGTAGTCGGCTATCTCCAAATCGACCATGATAGATGGGAGCGCGACGTTAAGTAAAGAGTTGTTCAAGAAAGCGATGAACGCCCCGACAAAGAGGACCGCGAGCATGAGATACGGCGGTTTCTTTTGGAATTCTGGTTTCATACGAATTGCTCCTTTATGTTCTGAATAGTTATATACTAGTAAGTGTCGATGTAGTGATTTTATACCCGGCGTACAAATAAATCAACCATTTTGTACTGTCGGTTCAAAATGGTATACTTAAGCCAGAAACCAGACAGAACGGAGCAATCAATATATGAAAGATAAGAAACGAAAAGTTGCTGACGTCGCGATGGCTTTGTTCATTGAGAACGGAGTGCAGCAGACGTCGGTCCAAGAAATCATCGAACGGGCCAACATCTCAAAAGGCACGTTCTATAACTACTTCGCCTCGAAGACGGACTGTGTCGCCAACATTCTCGAGAACTTGCGCTATGACGCTGGACAACGCCGCATTGAGATGCAGATGGGACGTGACAAGCGCGACAAGGACGTCTTTATCGAGCAGATTTCGATTCTCATTCAATTGAACGAGGAGCGGAACCTCCACGCCTTGTTCGAGTCGATTATGTCAGCGAATGAGCCTGAATTGAAAAAGCTCGTCCTACAACACCGCGTCTATGAGATCGAGTGGCTCGCCATGCGCCTGACGGAAATTATCGGGGAAGAGATTCGCCCGTATTCGGTCGAGTTGACAGTGCTCTTCAACGGGATGTTGCAACATATCCTGTTCACACTTCGCATCACGAACACGGCCTACTCGATTCAGCGATTGATTCGTAATTTGTACGCCTACGTCGAGTTGATGGCGGCGCGTATGGTCGACACCGGAGAACATATCTTGAACCCGGTCACTGTCGATCAAATGCGGGGGACGACGGATAAGAACCTCGTCACGAAAGATGAGTTGATTGGGATGGCGGCGCGCATCCATGAGCACGTGAAGATGACCGAGGAACAAGCCGATTTGTTCGAAGCAATCACGTACGAGCTCCATCAAGACCGGCTCCGGAAAATCGTCCTTGAACAATTGCTGAAACCGTTCCAACGTTTGTTCAAAGGTGAGACGGGAGAGACGGAAGTTCAAAAGTTCACGAACCTCGTTTGGTTATACACGCGGACACACTAACGACAAAAAGTGATTTTATCCGTTAATATAGAAGAAACACGGTACGAAAACAAATCTCAAAATATTCCACGAAAAAGAATTGATTCCTACAAATTCATGCGCTACAATCAGATTGCCGAAAGCGCTTTCGGGAAGAGGAGAATGACATGGGCACGATTTATGATTTAGCTAAAAAAACCGGCTTTTCGATTACGACGGTCTCCAAAGCGTTGAACAACTATAAGGACGTCAGCGAAAAGACGAGAGCCAAAATATTACAAGCAGCGGCTGAGATGGATTATCTGCCGAACGCACACGCACAGTCGTTATCGACGAAAAAATCGTGGGCGATCGGAGTCATGTTCTCAGAAGCGAACGAAGTCGGAATGAAACATCCATTTTTTAACGGCATCATTGAAAGTTTCCGTCACGCGACCGAGGAACACGGCTACGATTTAATCTTCGCCTCTCGAAACCTTCGCAACCGTGACATGAGTTATCTCGAACATTTCAAACATCGAGCAGTCGACGGTATCGTCGTTATTTGTTCGGACCGGATGGACGAGCAAGTGCAAGAGCTCATGCAAAGCGATATCCCGATCGTCGTGGTCGATATGGACAGCGCCAACTGTAGCGTCGTCTATTCGGACAACACGGAAGGTGCCCGCATGGCTGTGAACTACTTGTACGAGTTAGGACATCGCCATATCGCGCATATCGCCGGAGATTCGTCGATTGACGCCGGTGCGGCCCGGGTGAAAGGGTATGAGCTTGCGATGCACGCACTCGACTTACCGATTCAACCAGGTTACTTGGTCAACGCCGGGTTCTTCTCGGTCGAAGAAGGCAAGCAGGCGATGGAGAAGTTATTACAACTGCCGGCACCGCCGACAGCAGTCTTCGTCGCAGGCGATCAAATGGCCATCGGCGCGATCGAAGCCGTTCATAAACATGGCCTCCGGGTGCCAGAAGACATCTCGATCATCGGTTACGACGATATCGAGATGATCAAGTACATCACTCCGAAGCTGACAACGATTCGTCAAGATACGGACGAAATCGGGGAAGCGGCGGCCGAGCTGTTGATTGAACAGATGACGGCCAAAGAACGACGCACGGAACGACGCGTCATCCCAGTCCGCTTGATTGAACGGGCGTCATGCGCACCGATTATAAAGTAAAGAAGTCACGATGATGTTTCGAAGTCGCTTTGTTCGCTTCAGCGGAATGGAGAGGAGAGAGCGATTTCGAAAATCATTTACCTCGAATCAAAACCGCTTTCGATATTTTATTTAGTTATTTTAGAAAGCGCTTTCAATGAATTATTACCTCTTCTTGAAAACGCTTTCTAAAAACTACTTATAAAGGACGGTTCACTCATGCGAAAAAATTAGTTAGCTTACTCTCAATCGGAGCACTATCAGTCGGCGTCTTAGGCGCGTGCTCAAACGACGAAGGATCTTCAGAAGCGACAGGCGGCAAAGACGACGTACTTAAAGTTTGGTCGTTCACGGACGAGCTTAAAGAGCCAATCAAAACATACGAAGAGAAGAACGGCGTTAAGGTTGAATTGACAATCGTTCCAATCGCGAACTATCCGACAAAACTTAAGCCGGCACTTGAAAGCGGCGTTGGGGCACCGGACGTCTTCACAGGAGAAATCGCGTTCCTCAAGCAATGGGTTGACGCAGGATACTGGGAAAACCTTTCAGACGAGCCTTATAACGTCGACGATATCTCAGACGATTACATCCCTTACGTCTTCGACCTCGGGAAAGATAAAGATGGCAACGTGCGCGCGCTTTCGTGGCAAACGACACCAGGTGGCGTCTACTACAAACGTAGCTTAGCGAAAGAAGTGCTCGGTACGGACGATCCGGCTGAAATCGGCAACATGATGAGCTCGATGGACGGCGTCTTCGAAGTTGCAGAGAAGATGAAGCAAAAAGGCTACAAAATGTTCCCGGACGAAGGCGCGATTCGTTGGTTCTCACAAGGCGCGAACCCAGAAGCATGGGTAAACGACAAGAACGAACTCGTCTTGACAGAAGACAAGATCAACTACATGGACTACGCGAAGGAGCTTCGTGAGAAACAATACACGGCACTCGCTCCAGAATGGTCACCATCTTGGTTCGAAGGGATGTCGAAGCCGATCAAAGTTAAAGAAGGCGGCAAAGAGACAGAGACACAAGTCTTCTCTTACGTCCTCCCGACATGGGGTCTTCACAGCGTCTTGAAAGACAGCGCGAAATGGTACGCAGGCGTCATCGCGGACCAGAAAGCCAAACACGCGGATAGCGTCGAGGCGTAAGCTGGATCCATCCCTGCCGCTACAGGGGTGGATTTTTTGTGTGGAACCGATTCAAGCGGGGAACGTATGAAGTATGGAGAGGAGGACGGATGATGGCGTCACACCATAGAACGGATCAAGAGCGGGAACAGGGTAAGACGACCACGCTTATGATGATGTCGTTGCTGTGCTGGTTCATGTACGGTTTGCTCTATGGGTTTGTCTATTCGAATGTCCTCATGATCTTTATTGTGTTGTTCTCTTCTTTTTTAGGCGTGAGAGGACTGATGGAACGGGACAAACGGATTGAACGGGAACGGGAAATTTGTGATCTCGGTGTGGAGATTGATTCGGAAGAAGGGGAGATGTTGATGAAACGTGAATATGCGACGTACGAAGTTACAGGCTATGACGAGAAAGGAAAAATCAAGTTCATTCACTTGAAGGAAGGCGAGTTCGTCTTGCCGGTCGAGATCAAAGGCGACGACTTGACGAAAATCAAGAAGATGATGGAACTCAATCCAGGCGTGACGGTTATCATCCATGCGGCCGTCGATCAGAAACGGATGCGTCTCTTGGAAATTGACGGATATTCGTTGCGGAAGGAAGAAAAGTAATGGCAATCACGAAACTGATGTCGCGCGACGAAACGATTGATGTGACGATCGAGAGCTATGCGTATGCCTATCCTGACGCCGATGACATCCATGATGCGGCGTGGCATCGGAATTGGGTCGGGCTCCATACGCCGGACCATCGCATCACGTTCGATGACATCATGCTCGACAGTTTGCTCGTCGCACACTACATACCGGTATTCGAGTCGTTCGTTGCCGGTGACATGCAACAAGTTGAGTTCGAACCGACAGAACCGTATATCCGCTTGACGGTGACGAGACGGGACGCGGATGGGGACGAAGTGGACGTGCGAGGCCATCTGGAGCACCCGCTCGGGGACGAGGTGGAAGAACTTGATATTAACTTTGAAACCTCTGTAGCGAACGTGGAACGCTTCCTAAAAGGCTTGCGGGACATCGCAGCTGAATTTCCGATCCGGGAACGTGAGAGTGATTTGTAATAAGATGAAACAGATGAAAAAAACGCCGTGACAGTAAGTGTCATGGCGTTACGAATCGAGTTGTGATTTATTGGCCCGGTACTTGCCTAACGAGTAGGCGGCACATAGAAGAAAAATCATATGTAGCCCGATGCCGATCAACATCGCATACGGGACGATGGATTTGAACCCAAGCCCGAAGGTGAGCGCTGCACTCGATAAGATCATGAAGCTAGGGGTGTAGTTTTTCATATCCAGTTACTCCTTATCTATTTGTTAGTAACTATCTTAGGTAGAAGAAGAGAAATCAAGAGTAGGGCCACCGATAGCCCGTAAGCTATAGACAAGATAGTTCTCGTGTCTTCTCTTGATAACTGAAATCCGACAATCATAGCCATCGCTAGAGCGAACATAGGCAAAATAGCGATAGCAAACGCGATCCATTGCATATTTTTTCTTGTCATAGAGATCTTTCCTCATTTCTAAGTCGTGGCGACTGAGCGGACAATGTTTGAGGACCATCCACATTATTACTTGTTTCCCTAAATATAACAGCCCTTCTCATCGCTGAGAAGGGCTGTCTGTTTTGTTTAGGCTGATGCTTTGTCTGATTCTTCTTGTGCTTTCAACTCTTCACCGTACGAGACGCGGTCTTGCATGCGAACGAACGGGAGGTAGACGGCTACGGCCATCGCGATCGTAACGATCTGCAAGAGCGCTGCACGCCATCCGCCGATTAAGAAACCAGAGATGATCGGTGGTGTCGTCCACGGCACTTGAAGTGCGTTGAACGGGTCGACCCAGCCCCAAAGGATTGAGAAGTACACCATGAACGATGCGATTGCAGGTACGATGACAAAGGGTACGAACATGATCGGGTTGAACACGATTGGCATCCAGAAGATGACCGGCTCGTTGATGTTGAAGAGACTTGGTGCAAGCGAGAGCTTACCGAGTTGCTTCAAGTGAGCCGAACGGGCGACGATGAGTGTCGCGATGATGAAACCGATTGTGATTTCTGATCCACCGAGCTTCGTGAAGACATCGAGGAACTGAATCGTAACGATTTTCGCATTCTCACCGGCAACGAGTGTTTCACCCGCGTCGAGGAGTGCTTGGTTTTGAAGCGCGTTTGCTGTAAGGAGTGGTCCCATAATCCCCATGAGGATGGCAGTACCGTGAATTCCACACCACCACATGACTGACATGAGCACCATGAGGACTCCGACCGTAGCCGTTTTCCCTTGTGCCTCGAGTGTGACGAATTTCGTCTGGATGGCGTGTGCTTCTTTTAATGTCGCGTCACCAGCTTTGACCGCTTCAGCCGCTTCTTCTGCTTTGCCTTCTTGCATCAACAGCATCGCATGATGGTAGCTTGCTTTCGCGTCGCCTGAAAGGGCGATTAAACCGAAGATATCTTCGGGAGTAATTTCAATTGTTTCAGAAACAATATTATCTCTCCTTTTTTATATGGATAACCAAAATTCATAGGTACAAATTATACAAGATGATAGTAGTACGATACCGCTTACATGTAAACCCTTTCTTTTGCCCGAAATGCGAACATAAAAAAACGCACACGAGAACAATCTCTCGAGCGCGTTTAGGACTTGATGTTTGAGACTTTGAGCATCTTCACATGGCGGAAATGATGTGTCGAGCGCGATACGTCGAAGATTTGACCGTTCGTCAAATAGACGGTGTTGTCGACGAGGAGGGCCGGATCGTTTTCGTTCAACCCGAGTAGTTTGGCATCTTCTGCGTTCAAAAAGTCGGCGTAAATGACACGATCGGCGAAACCAATGGCGAGTTTTTGGTCGTTGCGGAAGTAGTTGTAAATCGACTTCTCGGTGATGTTCCGATCGAGATAGACGACAAGGTCTTTCCGGAAATACGAATCCTCGACCGAGAACGGATGGTCATCGACGAGACGAAGGCGTTTGACGTAATAGACGGGTGTGCCGATATCACACTTCATCCGCTCGGCCATTTCATCGTTCGCTGTCGTCAATTCGAAATCTAGGACGCACGTCTCGACTTTCCGTCCACTGAAGTCACTCGTGAGACCTTGCAACTTCTCGAGGTTCACATAATCGCTCATATAATGGTCACGGACGAAGACACCGCTCCCTTGCACTTGATAGACGTAGCCTTTATTGACAAGAATCTCGATCGCTTTTCGGATCGTGTTGCGGCTGACGCCGTATTTCGTGGCGTATTCCTCCTCGGTGAGGAGCTTGTTCGTATGTTGATAGACGTGATTCATAATATCCGTCTCAATCTGTTCAGCGACTTGCTTATACTTTGGACCCATGATTTTCTGCACCTTTCGCAACAAAATTTGTAGGTATGAATACGCTATCAGTATATCAGAAAATAGGTTCGGGTGGCGGATAATCATTCGCCATTTGTTGAAAAACGTCGAACGATTATTGAAGGAATATTTAGTAAATTTGAAACGGGAGCGAATTTGTTTTCGTATACTAAGGAAGAAATGGAAAATATGAAAGGGAGAGGGGGGAGCAGATGCAACGCGACGTTAGACAAGTGATCAAGATTCGACGGTACGGGGTCCCGGCACTGATTATCTACCTCGCTGCCTTTCTGTATGCATTGTTCGCCGAATGGATGTGGTTGATTCCTTTAATGTGGCTACTCGCCATCTTTCTCATCTTCATGGGGACAAATGAGTATCGCATCATGCGTCACGTCGCAACGAATCCCTTGGCCATCAAGTGGCTCCGCATCCAATATGCGATGACATGGCTAGAGGCGCTCTTATTGGCGGTATCGATGACGGCGCTGGTCCTCGACCATAGCATCGGATTGTTGATCGGTGTCCTCTTCGCTGTCATGCGATTCACGGACTCGTACCGCGACCGTCTCATTACAAAGAAACTACAGGCAGTAGAGCCGGACATGCCGACCTATGAACAACTGATTGAAAGGATGAGCTAAATGGAATTATCCCCGCATTCAAAACGACAAATCGATACGCTGCTACGCTTTCAAACGTTCACGGGTTGGACGATCGGCATTCTCACTGTGACGGTCATCATCGGGATGTTGACATTCGCCTCTTACCGAGACCTGTCAACAGGCGCAATCATGGCAACGATTTTCGGTTTTTGCTTCCTATTGATTGGCATCGAAGTCGCCAAGTTTAACTTGTGGCTACGGTTCGTTAAGAACAAAAAGGCGCGCAGGCTGTTGTCGTTACGTTATACGGCGATGTTCATCGGTTTTGCCGCCATCGGCTATTTCGGCTACGTCGTCTTCAATCAGACGCCGCAACCGCAATCGTTCCAGGCCTTCCTGTTGTCGCAAGCCTTTTTCTGGGGCGCCTCGTTCATCGGCAAGTGGCTCGACCGCATCATTCAAACGCATGACGATCGCTATTTGACCGACAAGGATTTGAAGTTGATTCGGGAAGCGCGTGAGTATCATGAATAAGCGAAGTCAGATGCGTGAACTGACGGCGTTCGACAGCGCGAAAAAGACATCCGTCGTTCTCTTGTCTTTTGTCGGTGTCATGATCATGTTCGTCTTAGTCGAGTATGATTGGCTTTCCACGGTGACGGTCTTCTTCATCGGCGCGGTGGCGGGCCTGCCTGATTTCTATAAAGCTTGGCGACGTGAGACGATTAAAAAGAAGTACCTGGTCTCTCGCGAGGCAAGACGCCTCATCCACTTCGGTTCGATGAGCGGATTACTCATGTACCCACTCGTTTTACTGTGGGTCTACGCTGCACTCACGAAGCTCATGTCACTCCAAACGTTCTTCCTGATTGGGGTGGTCTCGTTCCTCTTTGCGGTTCCGATTGGGAAGTGGTACGAGCGCTATATGGCTAGTCTCGATGACAACTACGTCTCTGAAGCTGAATTGAATGAAGAACGAAAATGGGGGAGCGCCTGAGCGCTGCCCCATTTTATTTGAACGTCCGGATGATGAAGTATACACAAGCAAAGAATGGTAGCAAGAACAGTGCGCCGAGCCACTCACCTTGACCGAAGACGAGCCAGGCGAACAGTTGGAACGATAAAATTCCTGCGGCGACGAGGCTTGCGAATCGGAGGGCTCTCGGACGGCTGGACGGTTCGCGCCACCAGTCTTTGAAGAATGGAAAGCTCGTCACAAGTGCCAAACCGAGGAAGAAGGCGGCCGGGAACACGAGCAAATCCCCGAGCTCGTCATTCCCTTGAACTTGCAACCATTTCGAGAGCGTCGATAAGATGATGCCGATGACGAGAAAACCGATATTCATAGCCATTCCTCCACTCCATCTAATTGATACTTCCATCATGCCCGAACGAGCCCGCCGGGACAAGCCTGTTCAAAAAAAGTCGCTTTTTAGTGAAAGTGGTGACTTTTACATGAACGATAAAAAAGTATCGGAGGACGGTGTGAGAAAAATGCTATTCGTGTCGAGGGAGAACCGTTAGTATGTAAGGGTATCTGGAGAAACGGCTGGATCGGATTGAAAAGCGCCAGAACTTTGCGGAGTTGACGAGGATGAAGGTGATCGAAGTTTCGGCGGATGCTTTCTAGCCGCCTGTCACGGCTAAGAGTCTTTCAGTAAAACGCCCGGGTGAGCGGCGTCAACAGTTTGAAAGACCCGGAGCGTGTCATTGCGCTCATTGCCGAGGCCGATCTTGTCACGACGGCGGTCGGACCGACGTTGCTTCCAAAAGTCGCGTCGCTCATCAGTGAAGGACTCCGTGACCGCGAGACGGAGGCGCCTGTATACGTCATCGCCTGTGAGAACATGATTGGCGGCAGCGCCTCGCTCAAACAAGCAATCGAGGCGTCGGGTGGAATCGGGACGGCCCATGCGTCGTTCCCGAACGCGGCTGTCGATCGCATCGTCCCATTGCAACAACACGAGGACCCGCTCTTCGTCGAAGTTGAGACGTTCTATGAATGGGTGATCGAGACGCAAGGATTGGACGCGCGGCCCCCGCTTCACGGTGTGACGTGGGTCGACGAGATTGGTCCATATATCGAGCGGAAGTTGTTCACGGTCAACACAGGACATGCGATCGCGTCATATATCGGCTCATTGTTTGAAAAAGGAACGATTGACGAAGCGCTCAAGGATCGTCGCGTCCGCCAAGTCGTTCAAGGTGCGTTGTATGAGACAGGTTGGCTATTACAGATTTTACGAACGGGAAAGCCCATACCGGGCATAGCCCGCCTTTAAGCATGGGATGAAAGTGAGTTCGGATGTGAAGAACATCCGACATTCGGGTATATATATTCCATAGACAAGTACAAGTCTCTAAAACGCCCGTGTCCATCGCACCTTTCGGATGTGAAGAACATCCGACATTCGGGTATATATATTCCATAGACAAGTACAAGTCTCTAAAACGCCCGTGTCCATCGCACCTTGAGAATCGTATCCGGTTCGGTCACGAAAACATGTGACCGGTAAAACGATGCCTGTCGTCACGTAAAAGACGCTAAAACATCAGGTGGACACACCTGCAACGACCTGTGGTGGATGGTAACAGTCCATCAGCCTGAGAACCTATATGGTCTGTCTCAGGAGGGGTGATGGCACACCCTCATCTGAAGGCTTGAGCAAAACAGAAATGGACTGCGCTCGCACAAGCACTTCAGAATCCCACGGTTTCAATCGTGGGAGTGTCAATTGAAAAGTACGGCTTCGAAGCGAAAGAACATAGCCGGTACATTCAGAAAATCATCAAACGTTTCGAAAATCCGAAATTAAAAGATGAAATTTCACGCGTCGCCCGTTCTCCGATTCGTAAGCTCGGACCGAGTGACCGGCTCGTCAAACCGGCACGAGAGCTCGTCGACAACGGGATCGAACCGAATGAACTCGCCTACGGGATCGCCGCAGCCTTGAACTATTACAACCCTGAGGATTCAGAATCTTCTGAACTTTACTTGTCGATTGAAGAGTCAGGCATCTTGTCGACGATTGAGAAGTACCTCGGGTTGAGTGAAACGGACACGCTGACGAAGCTTATCCTCGAACAATATCACTTGATTCGCGAGCAGGAAAAAGCGCGCGTGTCGTAACTTGATTCTCCTATGCCCGAGCGGCATGGGAGAATTTTTTGCATACAAAAAGACTGCAGCGACGGGCTGCAGTCTAGTTAAGCGCGGGTCTTGCCGAATTCGATGTACGTCGTGACAGATTTGACGTGCTTGACGACCTCTTTTTCCCGGAGCGGGCGGCTGAAGTAATAGCCTTGGACGTAGTCGCACTGCTCGTTCAATAACCATTCGAGCTGGTCTGACGTCTCGACGCCTTCCATGAGTACTTTCATGCCGAGGTTGTGGCCGAGTTGAATCATCGAGCGGACGATCGCTTCTTGGTTACGGTCGGTGAACAGATTGACGATGAACGAGCGGTCAATCTTGAGCACTTGAACCGGCAACTCACGGAGCTGACGGAATGACGAATATCCGGTCCCGAAATCGTCGAGTGAGATCATGATGCCGAACTGATGCAACTGGGCAAGTTTCTCGCGCGTCGATTGTTCATACGACAGCATCGATGATTCGGTCACCTCGAGCTCGAGGAACATCGGGTCCATCCCTGTCGCGTCGAGTGTGGCTTGGAGCGTGTCGACGAAGTCTTCCCGGGCGAACTGGAGCGGGGAGACGTTAACAGATAGCGTGAACGGTTTCACCCCGGTCTTTTGCCACCGGACCCAGGCGAGACATGATTCGCGCAACACCCACGTGCCGATTTGGTGAATCAGGCCGGTATTTTCCGCGATCGGGATGAACTCATCCGGTCCGACGTGGCCGAGGACAGGGTGATGCCACCGCAAGAGCGCCTCGACCCCTTCAAGCCGGTTTTGGGTGAGTGAAACTTTTGGTTGATAGACGAGCGAGAACTCAGAACGGTCGAGCGCTTGAGCCAGCGCCTTTTCAATCTCGACGGTGCGTAAAATCTGTTGTCTCGACTCTTCTTCGAACTCCTTGATTTGGTTCTTGCCGGTCCGTTTCGATTCATGGACGGCGAGACGGGCGTATTGCACGAGCTCATCCGCTGAGGTCGTGTCTTTCGGAAAGTGGCTAATCCCGGCGCTCATCGTCAGTTCGACGGTCGTCCCGTCGATATCAAACGGCTGAGAGATGGCTTTGATGCACTTCTCCGCCTTCTGTTTCGCGAGCGTGCTCCGCTTGTCAAACAGTAGGATGATGAACTCGGATGAGCCGACACGCGTCAAAATGTCGTCCGGGTGGATCGTATGTTGCAGCCGGTCCGCGATTTGGAGCGCCAACTGATCTGAACCGTGATGCCCGAGCATATCGCTCATGAAACGCCACCGGTCGATGTCGATGTATAGACAGGCGACGGGGTCTTCAATCCGGATATGTTCGGCGAGAATCCGTTCAAGCTTGTGGCGGTTCGGCAAATCAGTCAACGCGTCGTGATACGCCATGTGTTCGACGAGCCGCTGTGAGGCAATCGTCTCCGAGACGTCACGCAAGAACCAAAGGATTTGATCCATCCGCTCACCTTGGAGCGGATAGGCCGTCACTTCAATCGTCGACTCGCCCATTTCAAGCCGACGTGCTTCGTAGAACGGTTGTTGAATCGACAGCGCCGCGTGATAGTCTTGGAAAAACTGATCCTCGGTCCGGTCGAACAACCGATAGAACGCGGTGTTCGCATATTGAATCACGCCATCTTTCGTCGTCGTCACGACCGCGTCCGTCGTCGAATCGAGAATCGTCGCTTGAATCAATTCACGTCTTCGTAAATGCCGGTCGAGTGTGAGCGACAAGAAGAAAATGGCGAACAGTAAGGTCGTAATGCCGGTGACGAGCCATGCCAACAGCGACGGTTCGATGCCGATTGCAGCCGGGGTGCCCGTCAAGAACGTGAACGAGGCTGACAGCATCCCGACGTAATGCATCCCGAAGATGGCGACGCCCATCAATAGGGAGAAGAATATTTTTAGCTCCATGTGAATCTTCTCCTTCGCATATTTGGAGAAGAAGCCGATCCACAGGGCGCCGAGTGAGGCTGTGATTGCGATGGCAAGCGACAACAAAGCGAGCCCGGTGTGATACGCAATCGTCACACCTTGAATGGCGGCCATCCCGACGTAATGCATGCTCGCGATACTGATCCCCATCAACAGTCCTGCACCGATAAGGGCGGGTCGGGTCGTGTGCCGCGAGACAATCAGGAAGCCAAGGATACAGCCGGCCATAGCGATGACGACCGACAGAAACACGAGCGGCATCGAATACGTGACAGGGCGCAAGCCTTCGTGCGCCAACATGGCGATGAAATGCATCGCCCATATGCCGAGTCCAAGCGTTGCCCCACCCGCTAAAATCCACATGTTTTGTGCGGTGCGGTTCGTCGAGTTGACTCGACGTGCCAATTCGATGGCGGCGTAGGCAGAGACGGCGGCAATCATATAAGATAAAACAACAAGAAACAGATTGTGACTCATTGAGTGTTCGACGACTGGGTCCATAAGTACCTCGCTAGGATATAATTGTATTTGATAATTTATTATACTCGGGAAATAGGAGTCTACCTATCATTATGCTTCAATTTAGAGAACTATTTTCAAGGCTGAACGTTTTTGCGTTGTCTAGATTTGATCGGTCGCGCGTTACCTGCTACGAAACGGCGGGTAAAGACTAAAAAATGCGAAATGGAAAGAAGGGGTGGCCGTGGACTTTCGCCCGATTACACCGAACGATGTGAAACCGCTCCAGCGACTGTTCATGGAAAGTTTGAGCGACTTGATTCGTCGCGAACAGTTCGAGGACGCTGACTTGTTAGAGGAAGAAGTCGCCCGTCTGAATACGACGATTCAAGATAGTTTCGATGATGACGCCGTCGACGTGTTCGTGGTCGAACGAGAAGGGAAAATCGTCGGGACGGCGGCGGTATTGCCTCCAAACGAGATTATCACGGCCCATCTGGACGTGGAGCCAGGAGCGGTCGAAATCGGCTGCGTTTATGTCGCCCCGGATCAGCAACGGCAAGGTGTCGGTTCGTTCTTACTTTCAGAAGTGATGGCAACGCTTGGGGAGGATGCGACGTTTTACTTAGATGCTGGTTTCCCGTCATCACAAGACTATTGGGAAAAACGGCTCGGACCGCCGGTGATGTCACTCGATCATTACTGGGGACCGGGCGCCCCGCATAAAATATGGAAGATTATGAAAAGACCTGGCTGGAAATAGCCAGGTCTTAGTTTGATTAATAGGTAGAACGCATGAATTGATGAATCCCGGACGCCGTCGCTTCGGCCATCCGTTGACGATACGTCGTACTCGTCAAATGGGCGCGGTCGTTCTGATTTGTCATAAAGCCGTACTCAACGAGTGTCGAAGGGACGCTGTTCTTCCCGACGACGTAGACGTTCTGATATTTGACGCCTCGATTTCGAATGGTCGGGATTCGGGCGCCGAGCTCACGGTTGATCGAAGCGCCCAAGTTGCGGCTCGCCGATACGTATGGGTTCGTCGTATAGCTCTCGGTCGTCGGCACGAGTACTTCGTGACCGTGATAGGACGCATTTGTAGAAGAGTTCGCATGTAGGCTGACAAACGCGCTGCCGTTATACGACTTCGTCAAGGAGACACGGTTCGCGAGCGACAAATAAGTATCGGTTGAACGCGTCATTCGGACGTTGTAGTTGTAGGTGCCGGACAACGTGCTCGCAAGGCGCTTGGCGATGTCGAGTGTCAATACTTTCTCTTGGACTGACCCGTAGACGGCGCCAGGGTCGTATCCGCCATGCCCGGCATCGATGACGATTGTTCGGCCGGAACCGGTCGATGTGTTCGTCGTCGTTGTGCTCGCCTTTAAGTATTGGGATGAGACGTAACCAGTCTGTCCACCGTAGGACACTTTATACCAAGAGCCGTACGTGCCGAGGTACGTGACGCTTCGTCCTGAAGGGATCGTCAAAAGGATGGTCCCGGTCGACGAGGCACTCTTACGTAAATTCAAGTTGACCGTCGTGACGTACGTTTTAGCAGTTGTCGTTGTGGTAGAGGTAGACACTTTCACGTATTGTGCCGAGACGTAGCCGGTCTGTCCGCCGTAGGACACTTTATACCAAGAGCCGTACGTGCCGAGGTACGTGACGTTACGCCCAGATGGGATTGTCAAAAGGATGGTCCCGGTCGGCGAGGCACTCTTTCGTAGGTTCAAGTTGACTGTTGTCGTATAGGTTTTCGTTGAAGTCGTCGTCATTGTGGACGAGGTCGACACTTTCACGTATTGCGCCGAGACGTAACCGGTCTGTCCGCCGTAAGAGACTTTATACCAAGAACCGTATGTACCGCGATACGTGACGCTTCGTCCTGAAGGGATCGTCAAAAGGATCGTCCCAGAAGTCGAAGCACTTTTTCGAAGGTTCAAGTTAGCCGTCGTGGTGTATGTAGAGGCTGCCTCGACACGACCCGTGTCTAATCCGGTTGAGGAGAGGCTGAACGGAACGACTGCCGTCCCGGTAAGGACGAGGGATGAGCTAATGAGTAGTTTAAGAGGCCAAGATGGTTTCGGTGTATTCAATCGGGATCCGCTCCTTTTTTCTGCATCATGTACGAGACAACGACGAAATGTAATCGTCATCTTGTCCTCGTTATTATATAAGGAAACATGAAAAAAATGGAGGTTAATATGTAATTTATTTATCTTTTTTTAAAATAGTAGGTATAAAAAAGAGACGCTTGAGGGCGTCTCTTAATTTTTAAATTAAGCGTGGAAGTTCTTCAGAAAAAGGTTTATTTAAATCTACTGCTTGAGTGATACGTGGAGCTTCCTCAGCAAATTTGATGCTAGGAGCGTTGACTTTAGTAATACGTGGAGCTTCCTCAGCATACTTGATGATAGGTGTTTCGATTTTTGTGATACGTGGAGCTTCTTCTGCGAGAGGTTTAAATGAGCTGCCTAATAAAAAGAATGCTGCTGCAATAAACAATAAACCTGTTACTTTTTTCATAATAAGTTCCTCCTAAAATATATTTATGTGATTAAGCTGTGATCCCTAGTGTGTGGAAACTCAAAAGTCAGAAAGTGGAGAATCTAACAAAGAATAGATTGACTCCGATTGTTGTTCAATACGTGACTCTAAATCACCTACATACTGTTGCGGCATGTTTGGTGCAAATAATATCACTTTTTCTGAGTCTTCTTTTGTAGTAGAAGAAAGGATTGGAACATTTGTTTCTTGACTGAGTAATGTGCTACATAAAAGGGGGAATTTGTTTTCAAATTGTTGCAAGGGTTCTGGGTGCCAACAAATTGAGGCTTCAGGTAAAATATACAATATATGCCCTTCTTTTAATAGTTTAAAGCACTGATTCATTACATTTTCTTGCTCTTGTTCCACATTGATGTATCCAAATTCGTGAAAATGTTTCTCGTAGACGGTTGTCGAACTGCGCTTTAAAATAGAAAGAGATAGTTCTGGACCAAGAATGTAGATTTTTTTAAATGATCGATTCTCCTTTAAAGCTTTAGCGATCAGTTTAGGAAGTGTTTGATAATAATCAATTTGAAAAGCATTTAATATAAACCCTTTTGGAGAATTCAACACTTGGGTCAAATTGTCTAGTCCCTCAAATTGGTTTAAATCATTTGAGGTATAAACATTCTTAAACATTAATGATTGTTTAGATTGGAAATAGATTTTTGGCTTAATATAGTCTTCTGCTAGCAAAAAGTTTAATTTGCCCATTTGCTTGATTCACCTCCATGAAGTTAAAGCCTAGCTATTTAATATCTTTTTGAATCTTTTTACCCAATCAAGGGTTAACGTACATCCTAATGATTAGTTAAATTCTATCATGTATTTATTAGCTAATGAGTCTTTATAAGTTGGGAAAGTTTTGGGACAAAGGCTATTTTAAATTAAGAATTCACGTTTTATTTCCTGAATCCACAACGGATTTTAAAAAGGGACTATTAAAAAAAGCCTTTAATTAGGACTAAGGAGCTACTACTTGAAATGGAATATAATTATGGGAACCTAATAAAAGTAGAGCGAATGCGAAAAAATATGAAACAGACAGTTCTTGCTAGAGGAATTTGTTCTGTATCTTATTTAAGTAAAATTGAGAATAATCAAACCTCCCCTAGTGAAGAAGTATTAGAGCTAATTTTTGAGAGGTTAGAGTTGCAAGTACCTTTGTATTTTGATTTTAGTAATCAAGTAGATAAAGTTAAGGAAGATATTCGGAACATTTTAAAAGAAGCAATACTTAATAGAAATGACAATGCAAAACGAAAAGATATTCTAAAGTTTATTGAACACCCTGCTGTAAAACAATCTAAAACGCTTTACGTGACTCTCATGTTGACTTTAGCAAGATTCGGTATAATGCCTGGTGGAGATGCAAAATATATTACGGAAGTAAGTTGGATTGAAGATCAATTAAGTAGAGATGATGATTTAAGATATACGTTAATTAAAGCGCTACAAATGTTTCAAAAAAATGAAAAACAACTAGCTTTTGATTTAGTGGAGAAGTTGAATGAACTCTTGCCTGGGTCGGGGCTACCTGACTGGGAAATTGCGGATATGCGTTATATTATGGGCGGATTGTACTATAAGTTTACTGATAATATTCAGGCTTTAGAAAATGTTAAATTTGCGCTAACCTATTTTCAAGAAAATTTCTGTTTGGAACGTATAGTAGAATGTCATTTAATTATTGGACTTTCATATAAACGTCGAAAAAGATATTCTGATGCCTTATCACACTATCAAAAAGCAATAAAAGTTATTAGTGCTACTGATTTAAAAAATTACTATGGCATGCTTTATAACAATATGGGGGAAATTTATTCTCTGCTCGGTGATCAGGATAAAGCTTTACAATATTTCATTGAAAGTTTTGAATACAAAATTGATATCAGAAGTAAGTTATATAGTGTACTTTCGTTAATTGAGGTTAACTCGAATCAAGAAAATGAAGAGGGGGTATTACACTGGTTATCAGTAGGGTATGAATTGATGGAGAATGAAAATGAAGTAGAAGAATTTAACCGGCATTTTGATATTTATCAAAATCACTTTAAGGAAAAAAATATACCAAATTTAATTGAAAGCTTAAAGAAAGCGGTCAACTATTTTGAAACACATGATGAATACATGTACACAAAAAAATATGCATTATGGCTTGCAAAAGAGCTTCGTGAAAACGGTAAATATAAACTTGCTACTGAGTACTACGAAAAGGTTATTTCCATTATGTCTCAGTCTGAATGAAACGCTTCCTTACGAGGCGTTTTTTTGTACGCAAAAAAAAGAGACGCCTGAATCGTCTCTCAAGGGGTAGTGAAGTAATGGACGGTCCAATACGGTTCTTTTTGGAGTGCCTCGATTTCGACATGGCCGTTATGGACTTGTTGCAAGAGGTGGATGATATGCTTTTGCAAGTTCGAGTCATGGGAACCGCTGTGCAAAATCCCATCCTCGTTCGCGATAATATAGAAGCCACCAAGACGGAGTGGGATATGCTTCCGCACTGTCGTCACCGCAGCTTGAAATTCGGTTTGTCCGCCTGCCAACGGAACGGTCACGTCGAAACGTCCCCATTGTTTAAAGTCACCTAGTTCTGAGAACGTCGGTGGGTCGCGATGGTCCATCGTCATGACCTCCAATCGTATCGATCTCTTCCTGTTTAGTATAGCGGTTTTTCGGGCGGTGGCGTAGGAGAATAATCACATAGGTCACCATCGCATTCCCGCTTTGCGCTAATACTTGTCTTTTTCTAGATTATGTCAAAAAAACCTTCATAAAAGTGCAACTAGTTGAAAAAACACGACCGGGGTGGTCCCGGTCGCGCTCACTGATGGACGACTTCTTTTGAAGTCGGTAGTTCACAAATAAACGTGCTGCCTTCCCCGTAGATGGATTCGACATGCAGATGTCCGTCGTGGGCTTTCGCGATCTCTTTACAAATCGCAAGACCGAGGCCAGTCCCGCCGATTTTGCGGCGATCTGAGTTATCGACCCGATAGAATTTACCGAACAAGTTCGGTAACGCTGAGGACGGAATCCCGATCCCATTATCCCGGACTTTCATGACGACTTGGCCTTCAAGCCGCTCGAGCGAGACGAGGACGTTACCGCCATCCGGTGAATACTTGACGGCGTTACTCAGCAGATTGCCGAGCAATTGACGCATGCCCTCGAGGTCGGCCTCGATTGTGAAGTCTTGCGTCGAATCGGCATCGAGATGAATGTGGTGAGCGTCCGTCGTCTCTTGATAGAAACCGATGCTGTCACGGGCGAGTTCATATAAGTCGACCCGTCCCCATTCGAACGTCTGCTTTCCGGCCTCCATCTTTTGAAGGTCGAGGAAATCGCTGACGAGGAACGAGAGTCGTTTCGCCTCGTCATGAATCGTCTTCAAGTACAGCTCGCGACGGCTCTCTTTCAAGTCACGCTCGAGCATCAACTCCGTGAATCCGTAAATGGACGAGAGCGGGGTCCGCAATTCATGGGACACGGTCGAGACGAGCTCGGACTTCATGCGGTCGATTTCTGTCTCCGCCGTCACGTCACGTAAGACGAGCATCGTCCCGTGTAGCTTGCCGTCGCGATAGATGCTCTCGGCATACACTTGTAGGAAGCAGTCGCCTTGGTCAAGGGAGATTGAAAGTCCTTCTTCTGGTGGTTTGCGGTCGAAGACGTGCTCGACATAGCTGATGAAGTGGTCACGTTGGTCGACACGTTCGGCCAACTGTTCGATATCGATTTTGACGTCAGCTAATTCCTCATAGCCTTGATAATCAAATTGTAAGTCATCGAACATCCGGATGAAGGCGCGGTTTCCGACGACCGATTCTTCTTCATAGTTCAGGTAGAGAATCGCTTCGCGCACGGAATTGATCAATTGTGCCGTCTCTTTTCGGTCTTGTTGCATCTGACGGTACAGACGCATCCGCAACAACGAAATGGCGAGCTGGTTCGCGAAGGCGTTCAACTCTGACTTTTCACTCGCATCGAACTGTTCATCGTAACGTGCGAGGTACAAGCACCCGATCATCTTGTCGTCAGACGGGTCCATGACAGGGAGGACCGTCTCATAAATATAGTACGGATACTCATGCAAATCATCGGCGACTTTCTTTGAAGTCGCAGCCGGCAACTTTGAAATCATCACTCGTTTCAGTAGAAGCGACTTCGTCTTCAAACTTTCCTGCTGCTCTTCGGTCATCTCTTTTGGCACGACCGAACTGATTTCACCGTCTTTGACGAGGAGAAGCGCCCCGAACTCGGCCGAGGTCAACAGGACGATCTTTTCGATGACCGATGAGTAATCGAAGAGTGACTCTTTTGAAGCCAACACCTCAATCAGTTCGTTCCGATACTGTAGTTTCGTCTCGTTCTGCTTCGACGCCTGAAGCACATGTTCTAACTCTTCGTGTTTAGCGCGCATGCGTTCATTTTGCGAAGCCATTCGATTAATCAGAGGCCGCCCAATCAATAAGATTGCGCTAATAAACATGACTAACCCGGCCATCCAAATCCAGCGCAGTGTCAAAAGCTCGCTAGGGGAAACGTTGTTGTCTCGGACAAACCATGCCCCGGTCGCTGTTAAGACGAGACTCATGATACATACTCCATAAAGGATGCTAAGAATTTGGCGACTGTTCAATTGTTCAATCCACTTGCCCATAATACGCTCTACTTCCTTCCTTATCCCAAAAACCATCTCCAAATCATTTATCTCTAACTCGAAATATACAAAAGGATTCCTTCCATGAAAACTGAACTGCTCATCCAATCTATACAAGAATCTCTGTCTTCTCGATTAACATTATCTAGAGCGATATACCCCGATTTTTAGAAAGCTACACATTCCGATGTGCTTTCGTTTGACAGGGACGGGGAGCGGGGACTAGCTTAAAAGAAGAAACTAATTTGAAATGAGGTGCCTTATGCTCTCTATCGACCCACTAGCCTTGACTGAACGAGATACGTATAAATTTTTAATCGGCAGCGTCATCCCCCGTCCCATCGCTTTCGTCACGACTCGGAACGGCGAGATTGTGAACGCGGCCCCGTTCAGCTATTTCAATATCGTCGCGTCACACCCACCGCTCGTCTCAGTCTCGATTCAGCGAAAAGACGGCGTGATGAAAGACACGGCGCGCAACGCGGTCGCGACCGAAGAGTTGGTCATCCATATCGTCGACGAGACGAACGTGAACCTCGTCAATGAGACGGCCGCGTCGCTCGGTCCGGACGAAAGTGAACTCGACCGCACGTCGTTCACCCTTGCATCGAGTGATGTCATCGCGACGCCAGGCGTGAACGAAGCGAAAATCAGAATGGAATGTGTCCTGCACCATCACGTCCCGATTGAACACGAGGGCGTGGTGACGGCCGACTTACTAGTTGCCCGCGTCGTCCGTTTTCATATCGACAACGCGTTATACGAAGCAGGGCGAATCGATGCGGCGAAATTGGCGCCGGTCAGCCGCTTAGCCGGAAACTTCTACGCCGAACTCGGCAAGACGTTCGAAATCGAACGTCCGAAATAAATGGTCCATGCGTCCGCCTCATGACGAGGTCGGGCGCCTTTTTTCGGGTAAAGAAAGAATAGCCGATTGGGGCGTTGTATTTCTTTCAATCCACTAGCCGGATGTGTCACAATAAAGTCAGAACATTCAATTATATTACTGTAGTGTACAAGAGAAAAAAGGGGAGTCGGCCATGTCCTATCGTCCAGCTGTTCAATCTATCATTCAAGCCATCGAAACGGTAATCGTCGGAAAGGAGGATGTCATCGCGAAAAGCCTGACGGCACTGCTCGCCGGGGGGCACGTCTTGCTAGAGGATGTCCCGGGCGTCGGGAAGACGATGCTCGTCCGTACGTTCAGCCGTGCCATCGACCTCGAGTTCAAACGTGTCCAGTTTACCCCGGACATGTTGCCTTCTGATTTGACGGGGATCTCGATGTATAACCAAAAGACAAAAGAGTTCGAGTATCGACCGGGGCCGCTCATGGGCAACATCGTCTTGGCCGATGAAATCAACCGGACGTCGCCGAAGACCCAGTCGGCGCTGCTTGAAGCGATGGCGGAGCGGAGTGTGACGGTGGACGGGGAAGTGAAGATTTTGCCATCTCCGTTTTTCGTCATGGCGACGCAAAATCCGATTGAGCATGAAGGGACGTATCCGCTCCCGGAAGCCCAGCTTGACCGGTTCCTGCTTAAAATCGAGATGGGATATCCGTCCTTCAATGAAGAGTTATCCCTTTTGACGCGCTTCGAAAAAACTGAACCGCTCGATGCCTTACAGAGCGTCGTCACGAAACAGGAAGTTGAGCAGATGCAACGGGAAGTGCGAAACGTTCACGTCTCGAGTGCCGTCAAACAGTATATCGTTCGGTTGGTCCATGAATCACGGAATGATCCGAACACGTACCTCGGTGGCAGTCCACGGGCGACGCTTGCGCTCATGAAGGCGTCTCAGGCATGGGCCTATATCCATGGCCGCGATTTCGTCTTACCCGACGACGTCAAAGCGCTCGCCTCGAGCGTCCTCGGACACCGGGTGTTGTTGACGGCCGAAGCCCGTTACAAAGGACGGACGGCCGAGCAACTCATTAAAGGATGGCTCGACGAGATGCCGGTCCCGATGGATCGTGAGGTTAAAGAAGGATGAAAAACTGGATGAAGCTGTTCCTCGTTTGGGCGGCGGCATTCGGCTTGTACGCGTTCGCGCGCATCGAAGGCAGCATCGTCGCCTCGACGCTCTGGTGGTCATTTCTCGTCCTGACCGTCTACTGGACGCTGTTCATGATTTATCCCGTCACTGCCGCGAACGTCTGGCGCCGTGTCACGACGAAACGTCTCGTCTCCGGACAAACGATGGACGTCGAGCTCCAAATCGAACGGAAATACCCGTTCCTCGTCGGCATCGTCACATTAGAAGAACAGCCGCCCGAGCGTTTGACGGATGAAACGGAACCGATCATCACCTCGGTCGACCGCTTCTTCCGCCGGAAAGAGACGGTCCATTATGAAATTGCCCACATCAAGCGCGGCATTCACGTGTTCGACCGGACGAAGTTGCACGTGCGGGACGTGTTCGGTTTGTTCGACCGGACCCGGACGCTCCGGCTCGAGACGGTCGTCGAAGTCTCTCCGGCCGAACTGCCGTTTGATTTGCCACGCGACGAACACGTCGGCGGCCGCGGCGAACAGTATCGTCGGACGCGGACGTATACAGAAGTCGCGAACACGACGAGTGGGGTGCGCGAATACGCAGCGGGGGACCGCATCGGTCGCATCGATTGGAAGGCGTCCGCTAGGCGCGATAACTTGATGACGAAGACGTTCGACCAAGAGCAAGAGAAAAAACTATCCCTTGTTTTCGTCCCGTCCGCATCTGCCGGTCACGAAGAAGCGTTCGAACGCTCGCTGTCGCTCCTCGTCGGGGCGATCCGACAGCTCGAACGAAAGAACTTGCCGTTTGAACTTTATGTGATTGAAGAGCAAGTTCGCTTGTTCCACCTGCCGGACCAAAGCGCCGACGTTGGTCATTACTTGTTGACGGCGACGCCGGAAGCGGAAGGGCGTCTCGTCGAACGCGTAAAACGGAACTTGCCGCAGCAGTCCGGTAATCTCATCTTGATCAGCCCGTTCGAAACGAAATGGGTGCGCGAACTCATGCATGAGACACAAGGTAGCTACCACCTCTATACAGCAAACGAGGTGACGACATGACCGCATGGATCAAACGGATCGTTTACACGGCGCTCGCCGCCTATTTGTTGTCGTTTTGGGTCGAGCCGATTGTCGGTAGCACGACGTTCGACGTGACGTGGCCGTTCTACTTCTTATTACTCGTCCCGATGTTTGCGAGTCTTTTGTCTTGGTACGGCCTGATCGGAGTCGTCTTCTTCAACTTTCTTGCCGTCTTGTACGTCTATCACGGCAGTCTCTTCGATTGGTTCGGACTGTGGCTCGAAGATTTGAGCGGTGTGCTCAGCGGAGCGTTGCCGGAAGAGGCGATTTTCTTCTCGGCGATGGCGCTCATTGGGGTACTGTTCGCCATTCTCGTCGGACGGACGTATCCGAGTTATGGATTTGTCCTCGGGATGATCGTCTCGACGCTCGGCTTGATGGCCTACTTCGACACGTGGACGCTATATGATGGCGAAGGACAAATCGTTCTCGCGATTTTGGCGTCGCTCTTCCTCTTATTTGTTACGGATCTTGCGAAACGGCCGAGCAAATCGCTCGTCCGCTACGTGAGCATCGCCTTGCTCGCCACCGTCATCTTGGCGCTCGCGAGTGTCTCGCCGACGCTTGACGGCGATTGGTCCGACCGCATCACGACAAGTTTCCAAAACGCCGTCAATGAAGGCCAGTCGGGCACAGGTCGTGTCGGATATGGTGTGAATGATGAACAACTCGGTGGTCCGTTCGAACAAGATGACGGCATCGTCTTCATTACACGCGGTGTCCCGGCCCGCTATTGGCGGATTGAGGCGAAAGAAATTTATACCGGCAAAGGCTGGGTGGAATCCCCCGTCCTCGATTCGAATTTCAATCGTGGGCAGCTCGTCGACCCGGACGTCGACACGACGCCGGAACAGGCGTTGCTTCGCTTCGACCGGCGCGAGACGTTCGTCCCGTATGGCGGAGAGTATCCGCAAGCAGTCGAGACCGAGAGCGGGACTGAGTTCCGTGTCGGAGACATCGAACAACAATTCCCGAACGAGACGGTTCACATCCGACCTTCCGGAAAAATCGTGTTCGACAACGACAATCAGGCAACGCCGCGGACGATTCAGTTGCGTTATAGCGTCCCGTCGTTCACGGAAGACCAGCTCAATTTAAATGAACCGGTGACGACGTTGACGGATGAAGAACAACAAGCGTACCTCCAACTACCGGATTCGCTCCCAGACCGCGTCCGCGACTTGGCAACGGACATCACGGCCGACAGTGAGACGCCTTTCGAGCAAGCGCAAGCCGTTCAAGCGTACTTCCGAAACGGTGCGTTCGAATATAACACGGAAGACGTCGCCATTCCGGAAGGTGACACGGACTACGTCGATCAGTTCTTGTTCGACACGCAACTCGGATATTGCGACAACTTCTCGACATCGGCTGCTGTCTTGCTCCGGGCAAATGGCGTACCGACGCGCTGGGTGAAAGGCTTTACGATGGGCGATGCGCGTGGGGTGATTCAAGGGGAGACCGAGTATACGGTCCGGAACCGCCACGCCCACTCATGGATTGAATACTTTGTCGAAGGCGCGGGCTGGGTCCCGCTCGAAGCGACGATTAGTTTTTCGGACGCCAACTTGCTTCAAGTCGAGACGGAAACGGACACGGGTTCGGACCCTGTCGCGAACGATCCACAAGCCAACAACGATAACGAACCGACGAACCGCCCGCAAGAAGATATCGCGATTGACGATGTCGCAACGGGCGAGCTTCCGGAAGAAGCACGTCGCATCCCGGTATGGGGCTGGGTACTGATCGTCTTCGCGGTTGCCTTACTCGTCTGGAACCGGAAAGCGGTCGAACGGGCTGTCATGGTCGAGTGGTGGATGCGCCGTCCACTTAGCGAGTCGTCACTCGTCGCGATGCAACGCTACTTGATGAAACGACTGCGAGCAGCGGGATTCAAGGTTGACGGTCGGACGCCGTCCGAACTTGCGAAGGAAGTCGACGCCTACTATGAATCCGAAGAAATGACTCGCTTGACTCGTTTGTTTGAACAGACGGTGTATGCGGATCAACCACCGAATTCGAAATATAAAGAATATTGGAAAATCATGATTCGTCGAATTATGAGTTGAAGTGACAAGGCGCATACAGTAAGATAGACGCATTAGTTAGATAATTGAACAATGCATTCCTTCGTATATACTCGTGAATTGGCGCGAGAGTCTCTACCGGACCACCGTAATGGACCGACTATGAAGGAGCACGTTTCGTATACAAAGAATTGGGCGTGCTTCTTCTTCGGTTTGGTGATTCCGTGGGAGAGGCTCGTCCTTTTTTTTGAGATGAAGGCAGAAAGGTGGAGGTTTTGTGAAGATGTTGGAACAAGAGATGATTTTGGTGCTCGACTTTGGAGGACAATACAACCAACTGATCACGCGACGTGTGCGTGACCTTGGTGTATACAGTGAGCTTCATTCGCACAAGATGACCGCTGCAGAAATTCGTGAGCTCGCCCCAGTCGGGATTATCTTCTCAGGTGGCCCGAACAGCGTATACGCGGAAGGCGCATATCGTTGCGATCCAGAGATTTTCGAACTCGGAATCCCGATTTTCGGGATTTGCTATGGCATGCAGCTCATGACGCACCACTTTGGTGGACGTGTCGAGCGGGCGATGCACCGTGAGTACGGCAAAGCAACACTCTTCTCGACACCGGAAGCCTCGGCGCTCTATACAGGGCTCCCGGTCGAGCATACCGTCTGGATGAGCCACGGCGACCTCGTCATGGAAGCGCCAGAAGGATTTGTCGTGGATGGAACGAACCCATCTTGCCCGGTTGCTTCAATTAAGAACGACGAGTTAAAGATGTACGGGGTTCAATACCACCCAGAAGTTCGTCACTCAGAGCACGGCAATGAAATTTTGAAAAACTTCATTTACGAAGTGTGTGGTGCAAAAGGCGAATGGTCGATGGAGAACTTCATCGACATCGAAGTCGAGAAGATTCGTGAAATCGTCGGGAACAAGCAAGTGCTCTGTGCCTTGTCTGGAGGTGTCGACTCATCGGTCGTCGCGGCGCTCGTTCATCGTGCGATTGGCGATCAGTTGACATGTATGTTCGTCGACCACGGTCTGCTCCGTAAAAACGAAGCGGACAGTGTCATGAAGACGTTCGCGGACGGCTTTAACATGAAAGTCATTAAAATCGATGCGCGCGACCGCTTCATGGCGAAGCTCGCTGGTGTCTCTGACCCGGAACAAAAACGGAAAATCATCGGCAACGAGTTCATTTACGTGTTTGACGAAGAAGCGTCTAAACTCGTCGATATGGACTTCCTTGCCCAAGGGACGCTATATACGGACATCATCGAGAGCGGAACAGACACGGCGCAGACGATCAAGTCGCACCATAACGTCGGTGGCCTTCCGGAAGACATGAACTTCACACTCATCGAGCCGCTCAACACGCTCTTTAAAGATGAAGTGCGTGAACTCGGTACTGAACTTGGCCTTCCAGACTACATCGTCTGGCGCCAACCGTTCCCAGGACCGGGTCTTGGGATTCGCGTCCTCGGTGAAATCACGGAAGAGAAGCTTGAAATCGTTCGCGAGTCAGACGCTATCCTTCGTGAAGAAGTGAAAAATGCTGGACTCGAGCGTGACATCTGGCAGTATTTCACTGTCCTTACACCAATCCGTTCAGTCGGGGTCATGGGTGATGAGCGTACGTACGACTATGCGGTCGGCGTCCGTGCCGTCACGTCAATCGATGGGATGACATCGGACTGGGCACGTATTCCTTGGGACGTGCTCGAGAAAATTTCGGTCCGTATCGTCAATGAGGTCAGCCACGTGAACCGCGTGCTGTATGACATCACATCGAAGCCACCTGCGACAATCGAGTGGGAGTAATTATTCTAAAACCGAACATTAAGGATTAATAAAACGTTAAAATCCGTTATTTGTGTTGACATGCACGAATGACGCTGGTACGATAGAAACGTTCTTATTATATCCGAACAATTCAAATTAAATTTGCCGTATAATGTCGGGAATATGGCCCGAGAGTCTCTACGAAATCACCTTAAATGATTTCACTACGGCGAGACATAGATGGGGACGTCTGTCCCCGTATGTTTCGCGTGGGGTCCTCGGTCATTTGCCGGGGACCTTTTCTCGTTTACGGCGAGCCAAGGAGGAAAACCAATGAGCACACAGCTCAAGCAAGAACCAACGCAACAACCAGAAAGCCGGATTGAACGCTACTTCCACTTGAATGAACTGGGAACGAACGTCAAAACGGAACTCGTCGCAGGATTCACGACATTCCTTGCTATGGCGTACATTTTGTTCGTCAACCCGAACATCCTCGGGGCAGCGGGTATGGATACAGGTGCCATCTTTGTCGCGACAGGCCTCGTCGCTTTAGTCGGGTCTGTGATGATGGGTCTATTCGCGAACTATCCGATTGCGATTGCACCGGGAATGGGGCTCAACGCCTTCTTCGCATACAGTGTTGTCATTGGGATGGGCATCCCATGGCAGACCGCACTCTCGGGTGTCCTCGTCTCAGGACTCTTCTTCATCGTCTTGACGCTTTCAGGGATTCGCGAAACGATCGTCAATGCGATTCCCGCCCCGCTCAAAATGGCGGTCGCAGCCGGTATCGGATTCTTCATCGCATTCATCGGCCTCAAAAATGCAGGAATCGTCGTTTCGAATGAAGCGACTGTCGTCGGGCTCGGTGCACTCGGCACAGGGACGACACTCTTAGCTGTGTTTGGTCTTGTGGTCACGGCGCTCTTGATGGTCCGTAACATTAAAGGCGGTATTTTCATCGGGATGCTCTTAACGGCGATTGTCGGGATGATTTTCAACCTCGTTCCGACACCGACGGCTATCTCAGATGTCGTCTCAATGCCGCCGAGCATGTCTTCGACGTTCGGTCAAGCGTTCATC
>NZ_CP073101.1:2577500-2792500 GCF_018138125.1 Exiguobacterium alkaliphilum | reverse complement strand
CTCCGAATGCCAGTGACTTGTACTCGGGAGTCAGACTGCGAGTGATAAGATCCGTAGTCGAGAGGGAAACAGCCCAGACCATCAGCTAAGGTCCCCAAGTGTATGTTAAGTGGAAAAGGATGTGGCGTTGCACAGACAACTAGGATGTTGGCTTAGAAGCAGCCACCATTCAAAGAGTGCGTAATAGCTCACTAGTCGAGTGACGCCGCGCCGAAAATGTAACGGGGCTAAACATACCACCGAAGCTATGGATCCCGTAAGGGATGGTAGGAGAGCGTTCCAAGCAGCAGTGAAGCGGTATCGTGAGGAGCCGTGGAGCGCTTGGAAGTGAGAATGCCGGTGTGAGTAGCGAAAAGAGGGGTGAGAATCCCCTCCGTCGAAAGCCCAAGGTTTCCTGAGGAAGGCTCGTCCGCTCAGGGTTAGTCTGGACCTAAGCCGAGGCCGAAAGGCGTAGGCGATGGACAACAGGTTGATATTCCTGTACCGCCGTACCACCGTTCGAACGATGGGGGGACGCAGAAGGATAAGGTAACCGTGCGACTGGAAGTGCACGGACAAGCAGCGAGGCCGTCGGGTTGGCAAATCCGCCCGGCACACAAGGTCGAGCTGTGACGTGGAGCCCGTAGGGCGAAGTACCGGATTTCACGCTGCCAAGAAAAGCCTCTAGTGAGGAGGTCGGCGCCAGTACCGTAAACCGACACAGGTAGGCGAGATGAGAATTCTAAGACGCGCGGGATAACTCTCGTTAAGGAACTCGGCAAAATGGTCCCGTAACTTCGGGAGAAGGGACGCTTATGGCAACATAAGCCGCAGTGAATAGGCCCAAACGACTGTTTAGCAAAAACACAGGTCTCTGCTAAATCGCAAGATGAAGTATAGGGGCTGACGCCTGCCCGGTGCTGGAAGGTTAAGGGGATGTGTCATCGCAAGAGAAGCACTGAACCGAAGCCCCAGTAAACGGCGGCCGTAACTATAACGGTCCTAAGGTAGCGAAATTCCTTGTCGGGTAAGTTCCGACCCGCACGAAAGGCGTAACGATTTGGGCACTGTCTCAACGAGAGACCCGGTGAAATCATAGTACCTGTGAAGATGCAGGTTACCCGCGACAGGACGGAAAGACCCCATGGAGCTTTACTACAGCCTGATATTGAGGCTTTGTACGCGATGTACAGGATAGGTGGGAGTTTGTGAAGCCGGAGCGCCAGCTTCGGTGGAGACACCCTTGGGATACCACCCTTTGCGTATAGAGTCTCTAACTCGCAGCCGTGATCCGGCTGGAGGACCGTGTCAGGTGGGTAGTTTGACTGGGGCGGTCGCCTCCTAAACAGTAACGGAGGCGCCCAAAGGTTCCCTCAGAATGGTTGGAAATCATTCGAAGAGTGCAAAGGCAGAAGGGAGCTTGACTGCGAGACCTACAAGTCGAGCAGGGACGAAAGTCGGGCTTAGTGATCCGGTGGTTCCGCATGGAAGGGCCATCGCTCAACGGATAAAAGCTACCCTGGGGATAACAGGCTGATCTCCCCCAAGAGTCCACATCGACGGGGAGGTTTGGCACCTCGATGTCGGCTCATCGCATCCTGGGGCTGGAGTAGGTCCCAAGGGTTGGGCTGTTCGCCCATTAAAGCGGTACGCGAGCTGGGTTCAGAACGTCGTGAGACAGTTCGGTCCCTATCCGTCGTGGGCGCAGGAAATTTGAGGAGAGCTGTCCTTAGTACGAGAGGACCGGGATGGACGCACCGCTGGTGTACCAGTTGTTCCGCCAGGAGCATCGCTGGGTAGCTACGTGCGGACGGGATAAGTGCTGAAAGCATCTAAGCATGAAGCCCCCTCCGAGATGAGATTTCCCTTTGAGCAATCAAGAAAGACCCCTCAGAGACGATGAGGTAGATAGGTCATGGGTGGAAGCGTGGTGACACGTGGAGCTGAATGATACTAATCGGTCGAGGCCTTGATCTAGTCTATGGTTTGTATTGATGAACTTCAGTTTTCAGGGAACAAGCCTGAAATTGTCTGGTGGCGATAGCGAAGCGGCCACACCCGTTCCCATGCCGAACACGGAAGTTAAGCGCTTCAGCGCCGAAAGTAGTTGGGGGTCTCCCCCTGTGAGGATAGGACGTCGCCAGGCAAACGGTGGTTCTGGAGCATTCGCTCAAGGGCCGCCGCTTTTTTATATCGTCATTCAAATGAAAGAGAGGAAGAACAGATGGCCAAAAAAATCAAAGTATACGTCGAGCCAAACGAGACGGTCGGTGAGTGTTTAGATCGCATCGCTCAAATGGGGTATCGCCCGGTACGTAGGATTGAAAAGCCTGTCTTTGAAAAAACGGGAACCAAAGACGAACCTGTACATTCCCATCAATCGATTTTATTTGAGTGCGTTGCTCTCAAACCATGATGCCAAACCGTCCTTTTATGAGGGCGGTTTTTTTACGTACTGAGAATGAGTTAAAAGCGAACGATAAATATTCAGACAATTAAAATGTTCGCACTTTGTTGACATGTTTTCAAAGAACAAGGTACGATAGGCGTGTGAGTTAAGAAAATCAAATATCGCTCCATATAATCGCAAGGAAATGGCTTGCAAGTTTCTACCTGATCACCGATTCTGGTCAGACTATGGGGTATAGTCGACATTTTTTTGTCGTGGTCTATACCCTAAACTGACGAATCGGTTTAGGGATTTCTTTATTTTAAGGGGGACGCTGAAGTGAAGACAGTTGGTGTAATCATGGGCAGTTCATCTGACTGGGAGACGATGCAACATACATGTGCTGTGCTTGATACGCTCCACATCGCATATGAGAAACAAGTCGTGTCGGCGCATCGCACACCTGATCTTATGTTCGAATATGCTGAAAAGGCACGAGACCGCGGGATTCAAATCATCATCGCCGGTGCAGGCGGAGCTGCCCACCTTCCGGGGATGGTGGCCGCGAAGACGACGTTGCCAGTCATCGGTGTACCCGTTCAATCGAAAGCGTTGAACGGACTCGATTCACTTCTATCCATCGTCCAAATGCCGGCCGGTGTACCGGTCGCGACGGTCGCGATTGGACAAGCAGGCGCCACGAATGCCGGACTTCTCGCCGCACATATCCTTAGCATTCATTCAATGGACATCGCCGATCGCCTTACGCAATATCGCCAAGAGAAAAAAGAGATGGCGATGCATGGAACGGAGGAACTCGTCTAATGAGAATCGGGATATTAGGCGGAGGCCAACTTGGACGAATGATGTCACTCAGTGCAAGTGCGATGGGGTACGAGACGCTCAGCCTTGACCCAGCTGAACGCGGACCGGCGGCTCAAGTGGCACCGAGTATCGTCGCAAACTTTGACGACGTCGAGGCAGCAAAAGAACTCGCAGCGCGTACCGACGTCATCACATATGAGTTCGAGAACATCGAGACCGCAATGATTGAAGCGATTCGCGATAAGTGCCCGCAAGGCATGGACGTGTTGAAAGCAACGCAGCACCGATTGCTCGAAAAACAGATGATTGAGTCGGCTGGGTTACGGGTCGCCCCGTATGTGCCGGTACGTTCTGTACGAGACGTCTTACGAGCCCAAGAGTTACTTGGGTTGCCATTTGTCATCAAGACGTGTCGATTTGGATACGATGGCAAAGGACAGACGGTCGTCCGGACGATGCAGGATGTCCATTCGTTCACCGATCAGTTCCGTGAGGATGAATACGTCGCCGAAGCGTGGCTTTCTTTTGAAAAAGAGATATCGGTCATCGTGACACGAGGCGTTCACGAGACGACGACGTTCCCGATTAGCGAGAACGTTCATCAAAACAACATCTTACATCTATCGATTGTCCCGGCCCGTCTTTCCGAAGACATCATAGAAGACGCACGTCATCTGGCGCTACAGCTTGCGGATCAGATTGGGTTGATTGGAACGCTCGCAGTCGAACTGTTCGTTATGCCAGACGGTTCCCTTTACGTGAATGAACTCGCACCACGACCTCACAACTCAGGCCATTACACGATCGATGCATGCGAAACGTCACAATTCGAGCAACATATTCGTGCCGTGACGGGCATGTCCCTCGGTCATACGACGTTACACACACCGGTTGTCATGGTCAACCTGCTAGGGGAACATATGCAAAAACTGAACCCGCAGCGTTTACCATCGAATGTTAAACTACATCTGTATGGGAAAGACGAAGCGAAACCCGGACGGAAGATGGGCCACTTGAACGTACTTGCCCCTTCTGTCGACGAGGCGCTTCATACCATCGAACAACTGGCAATTTGGAAGGAGACTGTTTTATGATTTCACGTTATACCCGCCCTGAGATGGCGGCCATTTGGACCGATGAGAACAAGTTTGACGCTTGGCTCAAAGTCGAGCTTTACGCTTGCGAGGCGTGGAGCGAGTTAGGTGTCATTCCAAAAGAGGACGTCAAGGTACTTTGGGATCAAGCCTCATTCGATGTCGAACGAATCCTTGAGATTGAACAAGAGACGCGTCATGACGTGATTGCCTTCACCCGTGCCGTCTCTGAAACACTCGGTGAAGAAAAGAAGTGGGTCCATTACGGATTGACGTCGACGGATGTCGTCGATACAGCGCTCTCTTACTTGATTAAGCAAGCGAACGATATTTTAGAAGCAGACTTGGATCGGTTCATCGACATTCTTGCTGAAAAGGCGAAAGCGCATAAATACGACATCATGATGGGTCGTACCCATGGCGTTCATGCGGAGCCGACGACGTTCGGTTTGAAGCTCGCCCTCTGGTACGAGGAAATGAAGCGCAACAAGAAACGCTTCATGGCAGCACGCGAGACGATTGAGTTCGGCAAGATGAGCGGCGCTGTCGGCACGTTCGCCAACATCGACCCGTTCATCGAATCGTATGTCTGTGACAAGTTGGGCATCCAGGCCGCTCCAATCTCGACACAGACGTTACAACGTGACCGCCATGCTGAATATATGGGTACGCTCGCGTTGATCGCCACGTCGATTGAGAAGATGGCGACCGAGATTCGCGGCCTTCAAAAGACAGAGACACGTGAAGTCGAAGAATTCTTCGCAAAAGGACAAAAAGGGTCATCGGCGATGCCGCATAAACGTAATCCGATCGGCTCGGAAAACATGACAGGCCTTGCCCGCGTCATCCGCGGCCATATGGTGACGGCGTACGAGAACGTCCCGCTTTGGCATGAACGCGACATCTCGCACTCATCGGCAGAACGCATCATCTTACCGGACGCGACGAGCTTGTTGAACTATATGCTCAACCGTTTCGGCAACATCGTGAAGAACTTGACGGTGTTCCCGGACAATATGCGCCGCAACATGGACCGGACGTTCGGCATCATCTTCTCGCAACGGATCTTGCTCGCCTTGATTGAGAAAGGCTGGTCACGTGAAGCCGCGTATGATGCCGTGCAACCGAAGGCGATGCAGGCGTGGGAAGAAGAGACAATGTTCCGCACTTTGATTGAACAAGACGCCGAGATGGGCGCACTCTTCACGAGTGACGAGCTCGACGACCTATTTGACCCGAGCCATCACGTGCGCCGTGTCGATGTGATTTTTGAACGCTGTGGTTTGTAATCGTTGAGGGGCGCCATGCCCCTCTCACTTTAAGGGGGAACGGATACAGATGGAAGCAATCTACGAAGGTAAGGCGAAAGCGTTATACGAGACAGAAGAGCCGAGTGTGCTCCGCGTTTATTATAAAGACGACGCAACGGCATTCAATGGGGAAAAGAAACAGTCGATTGACGGCAAAGGCGTATTGAACAACGCCATCACGACCCGTTTGTTCGAGCTGATGCACGATAATAAGATTCCGACGCACTTTATTCAAAAAGTATCGGACCGCGAACAACTCGTCCGACGTGTCGACATCATCCCGCTCGAAGTCGTCGTTCGCAACGTCGCCGCCGGGAGCCTGGCCAAACGACTCGGTTGGGAAGAAGGGACACCGCTCCTCGCACCAATTGTTGAATTCTATTATAAAGATGACGCACTCGGAGATCCGCTTCTGACAGAAGATCATATCCGTTTACTGCAGGTCGCCACACATAAAGAAGTCGAAACATTGCGACAACTCGGGCTTTGGGTGAACGATGTGTTGCTTGATTTCTTCGCAGAACACGGCATCGACTTAATCGATTTTAAACTCGAGTTCGGTAAAGTCGACGGGACGATCATCCTCGCCGATGAGATTTCGCCGGACACGTGCCGACTTTGGGATCAAGAGACGAAGCAGAAGCTCGACAAAGACGTATTCCGTAGAGACCTCGGATCACTGACCGAGACGTACGGCCAGCTGTTAACACGCATAGGGGGAATGGACCAATGAAAAAAGTAAACGTGTACGTGACATTACGTGAAAGTGTGCTCGACCCACAAGGTGTCGCCGTCAAAGGCGGACTCGATCACCTCGGATTCACCGGCGTTGAATCGGTGCGCATCGGTAAAGTGATCGAGCTCCAAGTGGCAGATGAGACGACCGAAGCGATGGTCCGAGACATGTGTGAGAAGCTGCTCGTCAATACGGTCATCGAGAACTACGAAATCGAGATGGGGGTACTCGCATGAAATTTGCGGTCATCGTCTTCCCAGGATCGAACTGTGACCTCGATCTATATCACGCGGTCAAAGACGTGATTGGCGAAGAAGCGGAATACGTGTTCCATACCGAGACGTCACTAGAAGGTTACGACGGTGTGCTTCTCCCTGGAGGATTTTCATATGGGGATTACTTACGGTGCGGGGCCATTGCACAGTTTTCACCGATCATGAGTGAAGTGAAACGTTTCGCTGAAGAAGGACGTCCAGTATTCGGTGTCTGCAATGGATTCCAAGTGCTTGTCGAGACAGGATTGTTGCCAGGTGTGTTGATGCGAAACCGTGACTTGAAGTTCATGTGTAAGACGGTCGAGCTGAAAGTCGAAAACAACGAGACGATGTTCACGAGCGACTACGCACTCGGTGAGACGATTCGGATCCCAATCGCACATGGGGAAGGCAACTACTACTGTGACGACGAGACGCTCGATACGCTTCGCGCGAACGGGCAAATCGTCTTCACGTATACGGATAATCCGAACGGGTCGGCAGCGGACATCGCCGGCATCACGAACGCACAAGGCAACGTGCTCGGCATGATGCCGCACCCGGAACGGGCGGTCGAGCGATTACTTGGCAGTGAAGACGGAAAACGATTATTCACTTCAATGGTGAAATGGGGGACTCGACATGCTAGTTACAACTGAACCGACAGCACAAGATATCCGTGAAGCACGCTTATACGCGACGATGGGACTTTCAGACGAAGAGTACGCGCTCGTCGTCTCGCTACTCGGACGTGACCCGAACTACACGGAAATCGGCTTATTCTCGGTCATGTGGTCAGAACACTGTTCGTACAAAAACTCGAAGCCTGTGCTCCGTAAGTTCCCGACAACTGGGAAGCACGTCCTTCAAGGACCGGGAGAAGGAGCTGGAATCGTCGACATCGGTGACGGGCAAGCGGTCGCTTTTAAGATCGAGAGCCATAACCATCCGTCCGCGATCGAGCCGTACCAAGGAGCGGCGACCGGCGTCGGCGGCATCATCCGCGACATCTTCTCAATGGGCGCGCGTCCTGTGGCGCTCCTCAACTCGCTCCGCTTCGGAGATTTGAACGAATCACGTGTGAAACATTTATTCGGCCACGTTGTCTCAGGGATTGCGGGGTATGGCAACTGTGTCGGCATCCCGACGGTCGGTGGGGAAGTCGCGTTTGACCCGGCCTATGCTGGTAACCCGCTCGTCAATGCGATGTGCGTCGGGCTCATCCGCCACGAAGACATTCAAAAAGGGATTGCGGAAGGCGTCGGCAACTCGGTCATGTACGTCGGTGCGACGACCGGACGTGACGGGATTCACGGGGCGACGTTCGCCTCAGAAGAACTCGGTGAGGATGCGGACGAGAAACGTCCTGCCGTCCAAGTCGGAGACCCGTTTATGGAGAAGTTGTTAATCGAAGCGTGTTTGGAAGTCATCAAGCACCCGGCTCTCGTCGGCATTCAGGATATGGGCGCGGCCGGTCTCACCTCGTCTTCGGCCGAGATGGCGTCAAAAGCGGGGATGGGCATCGAGATGAACCTCGACCTCGTCCCGCAACGGGAGTCAGGGATGACGCCTTACGAGATGATGTTGTCGGAATCGCAAGAACGGATGCTCCTCGTCGTCAAGGCAGGACATGAAGACGAGATTGAAGCGATTGTCACGAAGTGGGGACTTCATGCGATCAAAGTCGGCGAAGTCATCGAAGACAAAGTGCTCCGCCTTGTGCATCACGGCGAGATTGCGGCCGAAGTACCGGTCGACGCGCTCGCCGAAGACGCACCGGTCTATCATAAGCCGTCAAAAGTGCCGGCGTATTACGAAACGTTCCAAGCGATGGCACCGGTCCAACCGGTCGTCACGGATGTGCTCGCGACGTGGAAAGACGTCCTTGCCATGCCGACCATCGCCTCGAAACGTTGGGTGTATGAGCAGTACGACCATATGGTCCAAACATCGACCGTCGTTGCGCCAGGCAGTGACGCGGCCGTCATCCGTATTCGCGACACAGACAAATCGCTGGCGATGACAACGGATTGTAACGCCAAATACGTGTACCTCGATCCACGTGTCGGCGGCGCGATCGCGGTCGCCGAAGCAGCGCGCAACATCGTCGCGAGCGGGGCTGAACCGCTCGCGCTCACGGATTGCTTGAACTTCGGTAGCCCAGACAAACCAGAAGGGTTCTGGCAACTCGATCAAGCGGTTGAAGGCATGGCCGAGGCGTGTCGAACGCTTGATACACCGGTCATCGGAGGAAACGTCTCGCTTTACAATGAGTCGAACGGAACAGCCATCTATCCGACACCGGTCGTCGGCATGGTCGGTTTGATTGAAAAGCGTGAACATATCACGACTTCGTTCGCCAAGACGGCAGGCGACGTCGTCTTCTTGCTCGGTGAGACGAAACCTGAGTTCGGTGGCAGTGCGCTGCAAATGCTACAAGACGGCAAAGTGAGCGGACACGCGCCGACACTCGACTTAGCGACGGAACGCACGAATCAACAAGCGCTCCTTTCCGCGATTCGTCAAGGGCTCGTCACAGCGGCCCACGACGTGTCAGAGGGCGGACTCGCCGCAGCGCTTCCTGAACTCGTATTCGGGACTGGGTTCGGCTTAGACGTGAGCGTCGAGACGGATCTCGTGACGACACTCTTTAGTGAGTCACAGTCACGCTTCCTCGTCACAGTCGCGGCCGATCAAGCGGACCGCTTCGAGACGTTGACGAACGCCGCGCGTATCGGACACGTGACCGAGGCAACACAACTGATTATCCGGGCGAGTGACCGCCTCATCGAGATGGACGTCACCGAGCTGGAACGTGTATGGGAAGGAGCTATTCCATGTTATATGACATCCGAGGCATGAATGAGGAATGCGGTGTGTTCGGCGTCTACGGACACATCGACGCGTCTCATCTCGCCTACTACGGCCTGCATAGTCTGCAACACCGGGGCCAAGAAGGGACGGGCATCGTTACGGCGGACGGGAAACGGTTGAACGCGAAGCGTGGGCTCGGACTCGTCGCCGAAGTGTTTGACGAACCGTCGCTCGACGCCTTGACCGGGCATCACGCCATCGGGCACGTCCGCTATTCGACGGCGGGGGGGAACACGCTCGAAAACGTTCAACCGCTCCACTTCAAATCGCTCACCGGCGACTTGGCGATGGCGCATAACGGGAACCTCGTCAATGCGACCGAACTGAAACATCTGCTCGAGGCGGAAGGCGCGATCTTCCAGACGACGTCAGACACAGAAGTCGTCGCCCACTTGATTAAGCGGAGTCGTGGCAACTCGCTGAAAGAACGGATTTCGGACAGCTTGGCCCGTCTCGTCGGGGCGTTCGCGTTTCTCTTTTTGACGGAAGACGTACTTTACGTCGCGGTCGATGTCCATGGACTCCGTCCGCTCTCGCTCGGTCAGACCGAGGACGGGGCGTACGTGTTCGCTTCTGAGACGTGTGCGTTCGACGTCGTCGGCGCCACATACGTCCGTGACGTCGAACCGGGCGAGCTCCTCATGATCACAGCGGACGGCATCACGTCCGAACGATACAGTGAAGCCGCGGTCCGGGCGATGTGTTCGATGGAGTATATCTACTTCTCACGGCCAGACTCGATCATCGACGGGGTAAACGTCCATACGGCCCGTAAAGCGATGGGGAAAAAGATGTTCGACGAGGCGCCGGTCGAGGCAGACGTCGTGACCGGGGTGCCCGATTCGAGCATCTCGGCAGCGATCGGTTACGCCGAGGCGAGCGGCATCCCGTATGAGATGGGGCTCATCAAAAACCGCTACGTCGGGCGGACGTTCATCCAACCGTCGCAAGAGCTACGGGAGCGAGGCGTCAAGATGAAACTGTCAGCGCTTCGCGGCGTCGTGAACGGCAAGCGCGTCATCATGGTCGACGACTCGATTGTCCGGGGCACGACGAGCCGGCGCATCGTGAAGATGCTTCGTGAAGCCGGGGCGACCGAAGTGCACGTCCGCATCACGTCACCACCGATAAAACATCCGTGTTATTACGGGATCGATACATCATCAAAGGAAGAGTTGATTGCGGCCACTAAATCCATTACAGAAATTAAAGAAGAGATTGGGGCCGACTCACTAGCATTTCTTTCATTGGAAGGAACGGTCGACGCGATTGACCGACCGTTTGAAGGAAACTTGCGTGGGCAGTGTGCCGCTTGCTTCACCGGACTTTATCCGACGGAACTGGCGGAACTTGTGACAGAGACAAAAGCTTGAGGGGGACTGACGATGAGTTTAAGATATGAACAAGCGGGTGTGAATTTAGAGGCAGGCTATGAGGCCGTATCACGCATGAAGCGTCACGTCGCACGGACGATGCGTCCGGAGGTCATGACGGGACTTGGCAGTTTCGGCGCTATGATTGACCTCGGCTCGATGCAGATGAAGCATCCGATTCTCGTGAGCGGGACGGACGGGGTCGGGACGAAGCTTAAACTCGCGTTCGCGCTCGATCAACATGACACGATTGGGATTGACTGTGTGGCGATGTGCGTCAACGACTGCCTCGTCCACGGGGCCGAACCCCTCTATTTCTTAGACTACATCGCGACCGGGAAAGCCGAACCGGCGAAACTCGAGCGGATCGTCGCCGGAGTAGCCGAAGGCTGCGTCCAAGCTGGCTGTGCCCTCGTCGGCGGGGAGACGGCTGAGATGCCAGGGATGTATCCGGACGGCGAATATGACATCGCCGGGTTCGCCGTCGGAGTCGTCGAGAAGGAAGCGCTCATCGACGGACAGACGATTGAAGCAGGGGATATCATTCTTGGACTCGCTTCGTCAGGCGTTCATTCGAACGGATTCTCGCTCGTCCGTCATATCGTGGAGTCGCAAGGACTCGCCTACACGGACGAAATCGCGATGCTTGATACGACGCTCGGCAACGCCCTGTTATTGCCGACGCGAATTTATGCAGAGGCGGCAAAAGCGGCCATCGCGACAGGGCGCGTTCAAGGCATGGCCCATATTACGGGTGGTGGCTTCTATGAGAACGTACCTCGGATGCTTCCGGAAGGACTCGGCGTCACATTTAACGCCTCAAGCTGGCCGAGCCTGCCGGTGTTTGACTGGCTCGAACAAGTCGGACACGTCTCTAAGCAAGAGATGTTTAACGTCTTCAATATGGGCATCGGCTTCATGATCACGGTCCGCCCCGAAGATGTGGATGTCGTTGAAGCCGCTCTCGAACGGGCTGGCGAGACGGCGCACCGCATCGGAAAAGTGGATGCAAAACCGGGCGTCCGCATTACGGGTGTCGATCAGTGAAGCGGTTCGCCATCTTCGCTTCTGGTTCCGGAAGCAATGCGGAGACGATTTGGCAGTCAATTGAGCAGGGTGATTTGTCAGGCGAGTGTGTTTTACTCGTAACAGATAAGCCGGGAGCGAAAGTGCTCGAGCGAGCCGATGCATATCACATCCCGAGCTTTTCGTTCACACCGAAAGCGTATGTGTCGAAGCGAGATTTCGAAGAAGAGATTCTTGTGTTGCTCCAGGCGCTCCGTGTCGACTACATCGTCTTGGCCGGTTATATGCGTTTGATTGGAGACGTCTTGCTCGAGGCGTATCCGAGTCACATTATCAATATCCATCCGTCGCTCCTCCCGGCATTCCCGGGAAAAGACGCGATCGGGCAAGCGCTTGATGCAAGCGTCGACGTCAGCGGCGTCACGATCCATTACGTCGATGCGGGGATGGACACAGGGCCGATCATCGCGCAACGTGAAGTGGACATCACGGGCTGTGATCGTCAGGAAGCGACCCGGCGGATTCAAGCGGCAGAGCATGCGCTCTATCCGTACGTATTACATGAAGTGTTCAATCAACAGGAGGTTTTCAAGTGAGAGCATTATTAAGTGTGTCAGATAAAACAGGCATCGTCGAGCTTGCGCGTGCGTTCCATCAGGTGGGCATCGAACTGATTTCAACCGGCGGGACGGAAGCAGCACTCGTCGCGGCAGGGTTACCGGTGAAAAACATCTCGGACGTGACCTCGTTCCCCGAGATGCTCGACGGTCGCGTGAAGACGCTCCATCCACTCGTCCATGGCGGTTTGCTCGGACGTCGTGATTTGGACTCGCACGTCGAACAGATGAGAGACCACGACATCGAGCCAATCGATTATGTTGTCGTCAACTTGTATCCGTTCAAACAGACGATTGCAAAAGAAAACGCGACGTATGAAGAAGCGATTGAAAATATCGATATCGGCGGACCGAGCATGCTCCGTTCTGCGGCGAAAAACCATGCGAGCGTGACGGTCGTCGTTGATCCGTCCGACTACACGGTCGTAGCCGAGGAAGTCACGAACGGCGGGACGTCGTTTGAGACGCGCCAACGCCTTGCGGCGAAAGCGTTCCGCCATACAGCGGCGTACGACGCGTTAATCGCCGACTATTTAGGACGACAAATCGGCGAGACGTTCCCAGAACAGTTGACGGTCACGTATGAGAAAGTGCAAGACCTCCGTTACGGGGAGAACCCACATCAACAGGCGGCATTTTACAAGACACCGCTCTATGACGGGATGACGCTCGCGAACGCAGTACAGCTCCACGGAAAAGAACTCTCATACAACAACATCCAAGACACGAACGCGGCACTCGAGGCGCTCACCGAGTTGACAGAGCCGGCAGCAGTCGTCGTCAAACATATGAACCCGTGCGGTGTCGCGGTCGGCGAGACGATTCACCAAGCGTTCACACGTGCCCATGCGGCCGACCCGGTCTCAATCTTCGGGGGAATCGTCGCGTTGAACCGGGAAGTCGACCTTGAGACGGCAGAAGCTCTTCGGGACATCTTCCTCGAGATCGTCATCGCGCCATCCTTTAGCGAGGCAGCACTTGACCGATTGAAAGAGAAGAAGAATCTCCGTCTGTTGACGCTCGACATGGGGCAGATGACGGGGACACGGTTGACCGCGGTCGCCGGTGGCTTGCTCGTCCAAGACGGGGATGACATGACGCTCGACGACGCCTCGTGCCAAATCGTGACGGACCGACGCCCGACGGCTTCTGAGTGGGAAGACTTAAAGCTCGCTTGGCGCGTCGTTAAACACGTGAAATCAAACGCGATCGTCGTCGCCAAAGACGAGACGACAATCGGGATTGGTGCTGGACAGATGAACCGGGTCGGGGCGGCGAAAATCGCCTTCGAACAAGCCGGTGAACGAGCCATCGGTGCGGCACTCGGTAGCGATGCGTTCTTCCCGATGGGCGACACGGTCGAAGCAGCGGCAGCGGCCGGCATTACGGCCATCATCCAGCCAGGCGGTTCGATTCGAGATGAAGAGTCGATCAAGGCGGCGAACCGTCATGGCATCACGATGGTGTTCACATCAGTCCGACACTTCAAACACTGAGAGGAGCGATATGATGAACGTACTCGTCATTGGACGCGGCGGGCGGGAACACGCCCTCGCCTGGAAATTGAAGCAGGACGGGCATGACGTCTTCGTCGCCCCGGGCAATCTCAACATGGGCGGCATGACGTGCGTGCCAATCGAAGAGACGGACGTCACGGCGCTCGTCTCGTTCGCCAAGGCAGAACAAATCGGTTGGACGATTGTCGGGCCGGAGTCGGCGCTCATGGCAGGCGTCGTCGACGTGTTCCAAAAAGAGGGCTTGCCGATTTTTGGCCCGACGAAAGCCGCCGCCCTGCTTGAAGGGAGCAAGGCGTTCGCGAAGGAAGTGATGCGCCAGGCGGACATTCCGACAGCGGCCTACGAGACGTTCACGGACGCAGCCTCGGCTCTCCGTTACATCGAGACGATGGGCGCCCCGCTTGTCGTCAAGGCGGACGGGCTCGCCGCCGGGAAAGGCGTGACGGTCGCCTTCTCGCTTGAAGAAGCAAGAGAAGCCATTACGGACATCTTCACGACCGACAAGTTCGGTGCACAGTCGCGTGTCGTCATCGAAGAGTTTTTGGAAGGTGAAGAGTTCTCGCTCATGGCGTTCGTCTCTGGTGACCACGTCATCCCGATGATCACGTCGCAAGACCATAAACGTGCCTATGACAACGATGAAGGACCGAACACGGGCGGGATGGGTGCGTATAGCCCGATGCCTCACCTTGCCGGAAGCGTTTATGATGAGGCGGTCGAACGTGTACTCCATCCGCTCGCGAAGACGATGGTTGAACGCGGGACGCCGTTCGAAGGCTTCCTGTACGCTGGGCTCATCTTGACGGCTGACGGGCCGAAAGTGATTGAGTTCAACGCGCGTTTCGGGGACCCGGAGACGGAAGTCATCATCCCGAACCTCGTTTCACCGCTCCTAGACGTCATCGAGGCCGTCGTCGCCAAGAAAACGTACGCCATCGAGTGGCTTGATGCTTACACGATTGGTGTCGTCGTGGCGGCGGAAGGCTATCCGTCGACAGCGGTGTCGGGTCAAGTGTTATCCGGGTTTGAGCGGTTATCTGGAGACGTCCTCGTCTTCCATGCCGGTACGACGAAACAAGATGGCGAGATTGTTGGAAACGGCGGGCGGTTGTTCGTCCTCACCTCGACGAAACCGACGTTACAAGAGGCAAGACGAACGGCATATGCCGCGCTTGAGACGCTCGAACTGCCGGAGACGTTTTACCGATCGGACATCGCGCACCGAGCACTTATACAGATTTTTTAAAGGATGGGTCAACCCATCCTTTTTTTCATGCGAAAAGAAGGAAATGCCAACTTCGTGTTCTACAATAATGATGTAGATTGAAGGAAGAAGGTGGTCGGCATGCGCATTCGGACAAAACTGATGATTGCGGTGGCGTTGAATATCCTCATTTTTGTCGGCGTCATCTTCTTTGTAGTCCGGCCTTATTTCATCGAACAGAGCATGGAGCGGGACCGGCTCGCGGTCGACAGTCAGATCGCGAGCGTGACCGAGACACTCGCGAATCGAAAGAGTAGCCTCGAGCGGACGCTCGTCGATTGGGCGGCATGGAACGACGCGTATGCGTTCGTCCAAGGAAAGAACGAGGCGTTCGTCGACAGCAACATCAGCGAGGCGTCGCTCGACAATTTGAACGTCAATGCGATGCTGTTTTTAAATCGGGACGGGGATGTGCATTACGCCACGTTCCAAAAGCAGGGCTTGTCGCTGACTGAGCCGGAGCAACAGGCGTTTTTGACCGATATCGCTTCACGTGTTCGAGCTGACGCCAACACGCGCAGTACGATTTATGAGAGCGAATACGGGCCCGTGTTTTATGCGACCCATCCGATTCTCCAAAGTGACCGTAGCGGTCCGGTCGAAGGGACGCTCGTCATGCTCGAGTTCGTCAGCAGTCATTTCGTCGCCGATTTGAGTGCCCAGACGAAGTTACCGCTCGCCGTAGGTCTGACCGAAGCGACCGATACGATGATCACGTCGCGGGACGGGCTGACACATGTTGTCATCCCGCTCGATACGGTGTATGACAAGACCGACTACGGCATCACGTTCGTCGTCGAACCGACACACTACGCGAACACGGTGTCGATGCTTCGGCTCGGGATGGTCGCGCTCGTCTTCCTCGGAACCGGCCTGTTCTTGTCGTTGTTATGGACGTTCCACCGTGTCGTCATTCGCCGTTTGATGGAAATTGGGGGCGAGTTGAAACAAATCACGGTCGAACGCGACAGTCGCCTGCGTCTCAGTATCGATGCGGGGAGCCGGGACGAGATTGAACAGATGGCCGCGAGTATGAACGAAGTGCTCGCCGCGCTCGAAGATACGCGAGCGGAAGTGCTCGATAAGGCGTATCGCGATGCGCTCACGCAACTGCCGAACCGACTCGCGGTCGAGGATTATTTCGCCGCCGTGCGAAAGACGTACCGTCACATCGGTGTGATTGGGCTCGATCTCGATGATTTTCGACGCATCAATGACCAGTTCGGGCACCGGACCGGGGATGCGGCTTTGATTTATGTCGCCTCGCGGTTGAACTTCTATAAAGAAGAAGGGTTCGTTGCCCGAATCGGGGCAGATGAATTCATGTTCCTTCATCCGAACTGGACACTCGAGGAGTTACGTCCGGTCGCGAGACGGCTCATGAAAGATTTGGCGGACTGGGCCGACGTGAACGGGGTGACCGGGCTGACGACGACGATCGGACTCGACGTCTTCGCCTCCCATCATCCGCATCACACGTATGAGATTTTGATGGGACGTCTCGACGTCGTCTTGCACGAGGCGAAGCTGTCCGGGAAAAATCGGGTGCTCTCGTTCCAAGAGATTGAAGACGGTAGCCACTACTTGCAGACGCTCGAGATGGAACGTGATTTGCGCCGTGCGCTCGAAGAAGACGAGTTCGAACTGTATTATCAACCGATCGTCTCGCCTCATCCGTTCGCCGTGCGCGGCGTCGAGGCGCTCATCCGCTGGAATCATCCGGTGAAAGGGCAAGTCTCACCCGGATTGTTCATACCAATCGCCGAACAGCTCGGCCTCATCTCGGATATCGGACGTTGGGTGCTCCGTCAGGCTGTCCGGGAGATGCGTGAGCACGTGACACGTCACGAACTGTTCTTATCGATTAACGTCTCGAAACGTCAAATCGCGGATGGCTCGTTTTTAGGAGAGCTCGAGCGCATTTTACACGATCAAACGTTCAATCCGAGTAATCTGCACGTGGAAATCACGGAAAGTGAGGTCGGCGGCAATCTGTATGAGCTGCAACAGTTTATCAGCTCGTTGAAGGCGATCGGGGTAAAAATTTCCCTCGACGACTTCGGTGTTGGGACGTCCTCGCTCTCGTTTCTACAGTCGCTTCAACTCGACTTGATTAAAATCGATCAAAACTTCGTCAAAGGGATTCCGGAAAACACGTTCGACCGGGCGCTGTTAGAAGGGTTGTATCAGACTTTCCATACGCTCGGTCTCGATATCGTCACAGAAGGCGTCGAGCGCCCGGAACAGCTCGCGTTCGTGCTCGAGCATAGCAGTTCGTTGATTCAAGGGTATCATTACAGCAAACCGGTACCGCTCTCGCAATTGGAGAACTATTTGAAGAAAGTGGTCATGCTATAGGCGCCTCCTCGGAGGCGTCTTTATTTGTGTAAACTTTATGTGAATTTCGTTACAATGGTGAACATAACTTGCGACGGATTATGAGAAAAGGTAAACTTGAATCAGGTTAAAGAAAACGCTTACAAAATTATCGTCTGATAATAAAAGCAAGCGATTAAGGGAGGACTGGGTTCGATGCCAACCAAACGATCGGCGCGGGCACCGTGGTCAAAAACGATGATTCGCTCACAGCTCGAAGTCGTGGACCAAGTGCGACCGCCTTCGCTCGTCTTGACGAATGCGACATATTTGAACGTGTATGTGAAACAATGGAAGGAAGCCAACATCTGGATTGAAAACGACCGAATCGTTTATGTCGGGCCGGACTTGCCGAAAGCAGCGGTCGAGACAGTCGATGTTTCCGGGAAGTTTATCGTCCCAGGCTACATGGAGCCACACGCTCACCCATTCCAACTGTATAACCCGGCGACGCTGTCGAAGTATGCAGGCGAGCGGGGGACGACCACGCTCGTGAATGACAACATGCTTCTTTTTTTACAAAACAAGGAGCAAGCGTTTGCACAATTGGATGCGATGCAACAGTTGCCGACGAGCACGTATTGGTGGGCCCGTCTCGACACGCAAACGGAGCTTGACCGGGATAGTGTCCTCGTCGACACGGAACGTATCCATGACTGGTTCAACCATCCGGATGTCATCATGGCCGGCGAGTTGACGGCATGGCCGCGCACACTGAAGGGTGACGACGAGATGTTACAGTGGATGCTTGACGCAGAGTCTTGCGGGCTACCGGTCGAAGGACATTTCCCTGGTGCATCGGCGAAGACGCTCACGAAAATGGCGCTGATGGGTGTCCACAGCGACCATGAGGCGATGACGGCCGAAGAAGCGCTCTGTCGGCTCGAGCACGGTTATACGACGACGTTACGACACTCGTCGATTCGTCCGGACCTCCCGGAGATGATGGACGGTTTACTCAAGGCTGGGTTGACGGCGTTCGACCATTTGATGGTGACGACGGACGGTTCGACACCGGGCTTTTATGAGGCGGGCATGCAGGACCAACTCGTGAAGATCATGATGGAGGCGGGACTCGACCCGATCGAGGCGTATCGCATCGTCTCGTTGAACGTGGCCCGTCACTTCGACCTCGATCACGTCCTCGGATCGATCGCCCCGGGGCGGGTTGCCCATTTAAATATTCTCGACGCCGTGGACGAACCGCGTCCGACGAGCGTCATCGCAAAAGGACAATGGATTGTGCGGGACGGCGTCTCCCTGTTCCCGGACGAGCTCGTCGAGGCGGTGCTTGCGCTCATGCCGGCGACAGACGTCGAGATTGAGCTTACCCTGCAAGATTTGTCGTTCAGCATGCCCGTCGGCCTCGATATGGTCAACTCGGTCATCATGAAACTGTTTAAGATCACGCACGATACCGGGCAAGACGAACTGCCGCGCGAAGGGGACGAGTCGTTTCTCATGTTGCTCGACAAAGAAGGCAAGTGGCGGCTCAACACGGTACTGAAAGGATTCGCCAACGATTTCGGCGGTCTCGTCAGCTCGTACTCGATCAGTGGCGATTACTTGATTCTTGGGAAATGCAAACAAGACATGTTGACGGCGTTCGCGCGGATGAAAGAACTCGGCGGCGGCATCGTCCTCGTCGACCGTGGGGAAATCATCGCAGAAATCCCGCTCCCGCTCTGCGGCATGACCTCGACGGAGCCGATTGAGCGGTTGATTGAGCAGGAGAAACAGCTTCGGGAGGAGCTCGTGACACGTGGGTATCATTTCGAAGACCCGATTTACACGCTCTTGTTCCTCGCCTCGACACATTTGCCGTATGTGCGGGCGACGCCGCTCGGCATTTACGAAGTCATGAAAAAACAAATACTATTTCCAGCGATTTTGCGATGAACAGTTGAGTCCGAGGCAGTCGTGCTTTAAAATGATAAAGAAGTACGATGGAGAGAGGATGCTTGCGGATGCAACTCGATAAATTAAGAGGGCGTGAACTTGATCAGCTGTTTGAGGCGATCTTGAAGCTCGACACGCTCGAAGACTGTTATCAATTGTTTGAAGATTTAGCGACCGTCAACGAAGTCCAGGCGCTGGCCCAACGGTTAGAAGTGGCTCGCCAAATTCGTGAAGGTAGCACATATCATAAAATCGAAGAAGCGACAGGTGCTTCGACGGCTACGATTTCTCGTGTCAAGCGTTGCTTGAACTACGGGTCTGGTGGCTATGACCTTGCCCTTGAACGCCTAAACCAATCAGACAAAGGTGACTCGTAAGAGTCATCTTGTTTTTGATGGAGAGGAGGGGCATGATGCAAGACAAATTTATGAAACTTAATTTACAGCTGTTCTTTCGAAAACTGACACCGGTCCAGACGCTCGTCTTGATTTACAGCGCGGCCGCGATTTTGTCGATCATCCTGCTCGCTCTGCCAATCGCGCACAAGCCTGGTGTCACGATCACGTTCACCGACCTCGTCTTTTTCGCGGTCAGTTGTGTCAGTGTCACCGGACTCACGCCGATTGTCGTCGCGGACACGTTCTCGACGTTCGGACTATTCATCATCCTCTTCATCGTTCAAGTGAGCGGGGTCGGATTGATTAGTCTTCATGTCATCATGTGGATTTTGCTCGGGAAGCGTATCGGTTTCCGTGAGCGCCAACTCATTTTGCGTGACCAAAACCAGACGTCGATGTCTGGTATCATCAAGTACATCACCGAAATCGTCATCACGGTAATCGCGATCGAGGCAATCGGTGCGGTGCTACTCGGTGTTCACTACTTAAACTACTTTGACACGGCCGGCGAGGCATTCCTTCAAGGCTTGTTCGGGGCCGTAAGTGCGACGACGAACGCCGGATTCGATATTACCGGTAGCTCGCTTGCCCCGTTCCGGGAAGACCCGTTCGTCATCTTCATACAAATCGCGCTCATGACCGGCGGTGCCATCGGGTTCCCGGTGCTCGTCGAGATTCGGACGTATTTGACGAGCCGCATCATGCGCAAGCGTGAGAACTTCCCGCGCCGTTTCTCACTGTTCACGAAGTTGACGGTCTCGACGTTCTTCATCTTGATTGCAATCGGGACGGTCGGATTGTTCTTGTTCGAGTACAACAACGCCTTCAAAGAGTTGCCGCTCTGGCTCGCGCTGTCGGACTCGTTATTCCAGTCCGTGACGACGCGAAACGGGGGACTATCGACGGTCGACGTCAACTTGTTCTCGGAAGGCAGTATGTTGCTCTTATCGATTCTCATGTTCATCGGGGCCTCGCCGTCTTCGGTCGGTGGGGGGATTCGGACGACGACGTTCGCCGTCGCCGTGCTCGGGGTCATCGCGTTCATCCGTGGGGACTCGTCGATTAAAATTTTCGGACGCGAAATAGTGCTCGAAGATATTTGGAAAGCGTTCGTCATCATCACCGTCTCGCTCGCCGTCTTGCTGACGGGTGTCATGGTGCTCGCGTTCTTTGAGGACGCCTCGCTCACCCGGATCTTGTTCGAGGCGTGCTCGGCGTTCGGGACGACCGGACTTTCGGTCGGGCTGTCCTCGGAGTTCAGTAACGTCGGGAAATGGGTGCTCACGATTCTCATGTTCATCGGCCGGATTGGGGTCATCGCCTTCATCTTGATTTTGCAACGCCGTCAGCCGAAACGGATGTACAATTATCCGAAAGAATCGATTATCTTAGGTTAAGGAGACAAGGTCATGAAGGCATTTTGGATCAACTTCGGTTACGTGTTCGTCGTCCCGGTCTTGCCGTTTATCGCCATCGTGAACGGGACGGCGCTCTGTTCCCCTGATTCACCTTTGCTCGACATTCCAGTCCTCGGATTCTTTTTAGGGAATCCGCTCTGGTTCGTCCCGGTGTATGGGGTGTTTGCGCTCGTCGTCGCAAGATGGATGACCGCACGCGAACGCCGCACCGCCGAATCACGACACGTCTGAAGACTTGCTGCGGCAAGTCTTTTTTTCGTCAACAGATGCAACCGAGTCTAAAAATCGCTACACTAGAGAAGGTATCGAATGGAGGGAGCCGAATGGAATTTACGAAGTGGCGTCATGTCTTTAAGTTAGACCCGAACAAATCCATCGACGACGCGTCGCTCGAGGCGCTCATCCACTCAGGGACCGATGCCTTCCTCATCGGCGGGACGGACGGGGTGGACGCAGAGAACACGTACCGGCTCTATGAACGGTTAGCCGGGTGCGGCGTCCCACTCGCGCTCGAAATGAGCCATCCCGACCAGACGGTGCGCGGCTTTCAGCACTACTTCATCCCGACCGTGTTGAACGCCGGGAGTGTCGATTGGGTGATCGGACACCAGGCGCGGGCGTTTGAATCATACGGACATTGGTTCGATGCGACGTGCGTGACCGGTCAAGGGTATATCGTCTTAAACCCCGAGGCGAAAGTCGCCGTCGTGACGGAAGCCAAGACGAGCCTGTCGCTCGAGCAAGTCGTCGCCTACGCCGAGACCGGTCGATACGTGTTCCGACTGCCGTCCCTCTATCTCGAATATAGCGGCACGTTCGGCTCGCCGGACGTCGTCAAAGAAGTTCGTCTCGCTTTGCCGGACACGCACTTGTTTTACGGGGGTGGCATCGACGGGGCCGAGACGGCGCGCTTGATGGCCTCTTACGTAGATACGATTGTCGTCGGTAATGTCATTTATGAGAATCTCGACGGAGCGCTTGCGACCGTAGCAGCACTCCGATAAAATAAGAACAAACGTTTGGAATGAAGAAAGGAAACGATTATGTATAACTTGAGTGAAGAATTGGTCAAAGGCATGAACCCTCCACAAGCAGAGGCAGTCAAATATACGGACGGCCCGCTGCTCATCATGGCCGGGGCGGGGTCTGGGAAAACACGCGTCTTGACGCATCGCGTCGCCTATTTGATGGCGTCGAAACAGATTGCGCCGTGGAACATTCTCGCCATCACGTTTACGAACAAAGCGGCCCGTGAGATGAAAGACCGAATCGCCCGTCTCGTCGGCGGTGTCGCGGACGATATTTGGATTTCGACGTTCCACTCGATGTGCGTCCGAATTTTACGCCGGGACATCGATCGCATCCGTTATGACCGGAACTTCTCGATTCTTGACTCGTCCGATCAATTGACGGCGATCAAGCAAGTGCTCAAAGAGTTGAACCTTGACCCAAAAAAATACGAGCCACGGACGCTCCTCGGTATGATCTCGAACCATAAGAACGAGCTCCGCACGCCACAAGAGGCGGCCGCACTCGTCGGCAACAACCCGTACGAAAAAGTCATCTCGGACGTTTATACGGCCTATGAGAAGAAGTTGAAGCAAAACAACGTGCTCGACTTTGACGACTTGATTATGAAGGCGATCCAGTTGTTCCAAGAAGCGCCGGACGTGCTCGCGTTCTATCAGAAGAAATTTCGATACATCCATGTCGACGAATATCAAGATACGAACCGGGCCCAATATACGCTCGTTAAACTGCTCGCCGAGGCGCATGAGAACTTGTGTGTCGTCGGGGACTCAGACCAGTCGATTTATCGCTGGCGCGGCGCCGACATCGCCAACATCTTGACGTTTGAGAAGGACTATCCGAGCGCGCACGTCATCTTGCTCGAACAGAACTATCGCTCGACGAAACGCATTCTAGAGGCGGCGAATGGGGTCATCCAAAACAACTCGAGCCGTAAAGATAAAAAATTGTGGACGGAAAACGCGGAAGGGGAGAAACTCCTCCTTCATGTCGCTTCAGACGACCGTGATGAAGCGTTCTTCATCATCAATCAGATGAAAGAGCTTCGCCAAGAAGGAATCGATTACGGCGAGATGGCCGTCCTTTACCGGACGAACGCCCAGTCACGTGGTCTCGAGGAGATGCTTCTCAAGTCGAACATCCCGTACAAGATGGTCGGTGGGACGAAGTTCTATGAACGAAAAGAAATCAAAGACATCTTGGCGTATTTGCGCTTAATCGCCAACCCGGATGAGGACATCTCGTTCGTCCGTGTCGTCAACGAACCGAAGCGGGGCATCGGCGCCGCGACGGTCGACAAGCTCGGCGACTTCGCCGCGATGCAAGGCGTATCCCTCATGGAAGCGATTCGGGACATCGAACTGTCGGGCATCGCCCCGCGCACAGCGACGAAACTCGCCGAATTCCGCAAACTCATGGTCGACCTTCGTCAAATGGCCGACTACTTGTCGATCTCCGAGTTGATTGAAGAAGTGTTGAAGAAGTCAGGCTACGAAGAGATGCTCAAAATCGAGAAGACGCTCGAAGCGGAGAGCCGGCTCGAGAACTTGCAGGAATTTCTCTCCGTCGCCCAAAACTTCGAAAAGGAAAGTGATGAACAGACGCTCGTCGCCTTCCTCACCGATTTGACGCTCGTCTCCGACCTCGATTCACTCGAAGAAGTCGACGAGTTGCATCAAGTCACCCTCATGACGCTCCACTCGGCGAAAGGACTCGAGTTTCCGGTCGTCTTCTTAATCGGAATGGAAGAAGGGTTGTTCCCGCATAGCCGTGCGTTGAACGATCCCGAGGAGATGGAAGAAGAGCGCCGTCTCGCCTACGTCGGCATCACGCGGGCCGAGAAGCGTCTCTATTTGACGCGAGCCCAGTCCCGCATGTTGTATGGCCGCTTTCAAAACAACCCGGAGTCGCGCTTCTTACATGAGTTGCCGGAGACGTTATTAGAACGTTCAGGTAAAGCGAAGAAGCCGATGCCATGGAATCCGGTCGAGTCGCCAGGGAAACTTCCCGTGAACGGCTTCAGCTCAAAACCGAAACCGAAGCTCGCCCAGTCGTCTGGCGCCGAGTCAATCGGTTGGAACGTCGGAGATAAAGCGAATCATAAGAAGTGGGGACAAGGCACGGTCGTTCAGACGCGTGGCGAAGGCGATCAGCTCGAACTCGATATCGCCTTCCCGGCCGTCGGCATCAAACGCCTACTCGCCAAGTTTGCCCCAATCGAAAAAGCGTGAGGTGATTATATGGAGATGGCAGAACGTGTTGAAGCGTTACGACAGAAGTTAAATCAGTACGGCTATGAATATTATGTGCTCGATCGACCGAGTGTCCCGGATGCGGAATACGACCGTCTCATGAACGAGCTCATCGAAATTGAGACGGATTATCCGGAACTCCGGAGTCCCGACTCACCGACGCAACGGGTCGGCGGCGCCCCGCTTGACGCGTTCGTCAAAGTGACGCACGACACACCGATGCTATCGCTCGGGAACGTCTTCTCGAAAGAAGAGCTCGTCGAATGGGTCGAACGCATCGAGAAAGACCTTGGGTATAGTCCGCTGTTTGTCGCCGAACTGAAGTTTGATGGGCTTGCCGTGTCACTTAAATATGAGGACGGACGGCTCGTCCGCGGCGCGACGCGCGGTGACGGCACGACCGGGGAGGACATCACGCAAAACTTGAAGACGATTCGTTCGATTCCGCTTCGGCTGAACGAGGACGTCACGTTCGAGGTGCGCGGTGAGGCGTATATGCCGAAGCGCTCGTTCGAACATTTGAACAATGAACGGGAACGTCTCGGAGAACCGTTATTCGCCAACCCACGCAACGCGGCGGCCGGTTCGCTTCGACAGCTCGATTCGAAAATCGCAGCGTCACGGAACTTGGCGTTCTTCGCCTATGGGCTCGTCTCGCCGGACGATCTCGTCGCCTCTCACGACGAAGCACTCGCGTATTTAGAACGTCTCGGAATCGCCGTCAGCCAAGCGTATACGACGTGCCATACGGCTGATGAGTTATGGGATTATATTGAGACGTATGTCACGAAGCGGTCCGAATTGCCGTACGAGATTGACGGCATCGTCATCAAAGTCGCGGCGTATGAAGAACAAGAGCAGCTCGGCTTCACAGCGAAGAGCCCTCGCTGGGCGGTTGCCTATAAGTTCCCGGCCGAGGAAGTCGTGACGACGATTGAAGACGTCGACTTCAGCGTCGGCCGGACCGGGAAAGTCACGCCACGGGCGCGGTTCGCACCGGTCTCCGTGGCCGGTTCGACCGTGACGTACGCGACGCTTCACAATGAAGACTTTATCAAAGAGAAGGACCTCCACATCGGCGATCGTGTCGTCATCAAGAAAGCCGGGGACGTCATCCCGGCCGTCGTCTCCGCGCTCGTTAGTGAACGGACCGGGAACGAACAGGAAATCGTCTTCCCGACACATTGTCCGGCGTGTGACTCGGAGCTCGTCCGATTAGAAGGCGAGGCCGATCATCGTTGTCTCAATCCGGAGTGTCCGGCTCAGCTATTAGAAGGGTTGATTCATTTCGTCTCACGTCCGGCGATGAATATCGATGGACTCGGTGAGAAAGTCATCACCCAACTGCATGAGGCCGATCTCGTCCATAATGTCGCCGACTTGTATCGTCTTGACCGCGAGGCGCTCCTTGCGCTCGACCGGATGGGTGAGACGTCGGTGACGAACTTGCTCGCGGCGATCGAGCAATCGAAACAGAACTCGCTCGAACGGGTATTGTTCGCGCTCGGTATCCGTCTCGTCGGCCAAAAGGCGGCGACGCTCATCGCCGAACGATTCGAGACGATGGATCAAATCATGACGGCTTCTGTAGAAGCGTTGACGGCGATTGACGGCATCGGTACGAAGATGGCCGAATCGATCACCTTCTATTTCGAGAAGCCGGAAGCCCAAGATCTCGTGCAGGAACTCGCTGAAGCAGGTGTCAATTTGACGTTCAAAGGGACGAAGCGCCCCGTCGACACGGACGCGCCGCTTGCAGGGAAGACGGTCGTCTTGACCGGCAAACTGCATGAGATGACGCGTGGCGAAGCCGGGAAGAAGCTTGAACTGCTCGGCGCGAGCGTCACCGGAAGCGTCAGCAAGAACACGGATTTGCTCGTCGCCGGTGAGAAGGCCGGTTCGAAATTGACGAAAGCGGAGTCACTCGGCATCGAAGTGTGGGACGAAGCGGCGCTCCTTTCGTTCTTATCCGAACAGAATTGAAACGAGTCACCATCTGAACGATTTTCAGATGGTGACTTTTTTTCATTGACCTAACGTTCGAAAAAATCAAGGTTTCGACGGATTTACGAAAACGCCGGAAGGGTAATGAATAGTATCCTTACAATTTGCAAAATCTTCCTGAATTAGAGGACCCTTTGACAGCACGACTCGCGCACACACATCCTCTTTTCTCCCTCCGTGCCGAGGCGGTCATCGGACAGACATGTCGACTGGCATTCAGCTTAGAGGAGGGACACATCATGACGCACGCCACCCGTCAATGGACTGCATGGATCGCTTTGATTGCCTTATTGATTAGCTTACTTACACCGAACGTTCTTTACGCCGAGACTTCGAGTACGGTTTATGTACAGGTCGACTTGACGACCGAGGAAGCAGACAGCTTATTCGAATCGAGTCTCGTCTATGAAGACGTGACGTATTACGGGGTTCGGGAAACTATGGACACATGGCGCTTCATGATTGATGCGCCGAGCGTCGACGGGTCCTTGATTGACACGGTCACGCTGTACGATGAAGGTCGCGTGCCGTACTCGTTCACGGCCTTCACGATTACAGAGGGAGCGGCGATTGAACCGGTCGTGGAAGAAGTGTTAACGGAAACGCCACCTGTCGAAGAAACAGAGTCGGCGGAATTGATTGTTGAAGAAGTCGTGGAAGAAGCGCTTCCTGAAGAATCGGTTGTAGAAGCAACCGTCGCAGAGGAATCGAGCGTGGAAGAAGCAGGTGTCGAAGAACCGGTCGTGGACGTCGAGGTGATGACAGAAGAAATAGCGGCGACCTCTGTCACCCCTTCTGTCACGATCGATAAGCTCGCACTCGGGGCGGTCGGCGAAATCACGGAAGTGCTCGCAGGCGACTTGTTGACGTATCGACTCGTCATCAACGTGACAGGGGCACCGATTGAAAACTTCTCGGTGTCGGACACGGTACCGGAAGCGTTGACGGTCGTCACGGATTCGGTTGAAGTGATTGGTCCGGAAGGTGTGGAGATGCCCGTCCCGACCGTCGTCAGCGGCCCGCCCGCCTTCTATTGGACGTTCCCGGTCATACCGGTCGGGACGACGACGATTCAGTTTGACACGTTCGCCCCAGACGTTGAGATGGAGACGGATGTGACGAACACGTTTTGTATCGGTGTCGAAAGCCAAGACATCCCGAACGACTGTGCAGACGTGACGGTGACCGTCGTGCCAAACCAAATGACTGGACTTGAGGTCGGAAAAGAAGCGAATATCGATCAAGCCGTCGTCGGCGGGATGATCCCGTACACGTTCGTCATCGAGAACACTGGGGAGACCTCGCTCACGATCACTTCGATTGAAGATGAATTCTTTGACGGTGGCATCAGCACCGAAGCCGTCCGCGCATTCAATGAGACGTTGCAGACGAGACTCGACGGGTTGATTGGAGAGGACGGGCTCGCTCCGGGCGAACGGGTTGAAACGACAGTCAACCTTGACGTGCCGGACGATTACGACGCGGCGACCTATCCTGAAATCGGGAATATCTTCCGAGTGGCCGCGACTGACGAATACGGTCGCGTGATTGATGCCGAGAGCCAACAAATCGTCTTGTTGAACCGGATCGACTTCACTGTGACAAAAGAGGCGACTCCTAAAACGGTGCACCCGGGTGACACGATCATTTACACGTATACAATCACAAACACGTCGAACGTCACACTCCATTTCGTCGACGTGATGGAAGAATGGACGAGCGGGGCGTTGACCGTTGCAGAACAGCGTGAGACGACCGAGACGTTACGCGACGGCATGCGTGCCCTGGCGGAAGTCGAGAACGGCCTCATACCCGGTGAAGAAATCGTCTTGGAGATGGAGAAAGTCTTATTGCCATCTTATGACGTACGAGCTGGCGAGACGTTGACGAATCGGGTAACCTTCACATTCGAAGTGAGCGGCAATCGCGTCTCTCGCTCGGCCGAGGCGACGGTGCATGTCAAACAAGCCATTCCTGAACGGGAAGATGACAGCGCGTACGTCAAAGATCCGACAACACCGACAACACCGACACAGGGCACGCTTCCGATGACAGGTTCGACGAGTACATGGGTGACGGCGCTCGGTCTCGTGTTCCTCATCCTCGGGCTGTTCGTGTTGACACATCGACGGCGCCCGTCGAATAAAGCATAACGCGTCTTCCTCCGGCTCAAACGCCGGAGGATTTTTTGTCTAGTGGACTGATTCCGCTTCGACACTTTTTTCAGCGGTCGATTTTGCTATAATAGAAAAAGTGTATGAGGAATCGACTTGTAAAAGGAGTTAACGATAGATGAAATGGAAACAACTCGTCATTCCCGCAGTGGCCGCCAGTTTGCTACTCAGTGGATGTTCAATGAAGATCCCGCTGGGGGAAGAAGAAGCGACGCCGACAGGAAATGAGACGGTGTCAGAAGGGGTCACGCCTGCCATCGAGGCGCGTGATTCGTATTATCAGATGGTGATTCCGTTCAAACCGGCCGCCGCCCGTGGACTCGCACAGCGTCAAGTTAGTTCCTCGCTCGAGCTTGAAGAAGTCGAACTTGGCTTGATGCGTCATTCGACTGGAGCGTTCAATCCGGACCAGTTCGCGTATCAAGAAGGTCAGCTCTTGACGAACACCGATGTGTTACAGCTTCTCGGTCGTAAGAGCAAAGAGCAGGAAGATGGCGCCTTCGTCCCACTCAACCCTGCCTACCAGAACGGGACGGCGGAAGTCTCGGAGGCTGATTTTGTCGACGCGAACAAAGAATCGCCGCTCTATCTCGCCTCGCTCGTCGAACAGAACTATATGCAGCAGTCCGATAACGGCTATGCGCTCGGAGGTGTCTCGTTCGCGCTCATCTTGAACCGGGAGTATGTCTTCCAAGCGCCTAACTTCGGGCCGACGTATACCGAACGGTTGGACGAGAGTAAAGTCATCGCGGAAGGCGAGCGGATGGCGAATGAACTCGTGACGCAACTGCGGGAACGGGAAGATTTCAAAGATCTCGATATTAACGTGGCGTTATATATGAAGGCTTCGCAAGGCTCGCCGACACCCGGAAACTACATCAAGTCGGCTTTCGTCGGCAAGTCGGATCAAATCGCCTCAGGTGATTGGAAAGCAATCGATGAGCGTTATTACTACTTCCCGTCACGTGAGGCGACGAACGAAGTGCGCGACGACTCTCAAAAGTTCACGTTGTTCAGTGACCGAATCGCGGACGTCTTTCCTGACTTTAGCGGCATGATCGGCAAAGGGTTCTATCAGAACGGTGATTTGTCACGGCTAGAGATCGATATCCCGATTCAGTTCTATAGCCGCGCCGAACTGGTTGGCTTCACACAACATATCGTCGGCTTGCTCGAGAACCGTTGGGAATACAACCGCAGTGTCCCGATTCGAATTAACGTGACCTCACTCGGGGGCAACCCGGAAGTGACGATCGTCTTCGAAGAAGGCATGGCCAATCCGAAAGTATACTTCTAATTAAGAATGGGCTTCGTTTTGAAACGGAGTCCTTCTTTTTTTCGTACACATTAGTGAGGGTAATCTTTGACCTTGTTTGACCAATTAGATAGAATAGACTTAACAGAATCGGGAAAGGGATAGGTGAGGTGAAACGAAATGGCAAAAAACTATTATGACGTCCTCGGCGTGTCGAGGCAGGCATCCGAGCAGGACATTAAACGAGCATATCGAAAGTTGGCCAAACAATACCATCCGGACGTGAATAAAGACCCGGGCGCACAAGACAAGTTCAAGGCGATTCAAGAAGCGTTTGACGTATTGAGCGACCCAGAGAAAAAAGCAAATTATGACCGCTACGGAAGTGCGGAAGGACCGACATTCGGTGGCGGGACGTATAGCGGAGACGGATATGGGGAGGGCTCGGCCCAGTTTGAGGATTTGTTCCGTCAATTCGGGGGCGGCTCACGGACGACGTCCCGGACGTTCGGGTTCGAGGACATGTTCGGCAGTTTCTTCAATCAAGCCGTCGAGGAAGACTTGGATGAGACGGTACGCGTCAACGTACCGCTCAGTCAATTGACCAAAGAGGCGAAAGTGAGTTTGCGTCTCCAGTCTGGGACTGTGAACGTGAAAATTCCCCAAGGCGCCTATGAAGGACAAAAGCTGCGCCTAAAAGGGAAGGGCAGTAAAGTCGGACAATCCGGGGACCGTGGCGACGTCTATGTCGAACTTCATTTTACAGACGACGAGACGTATCACCGGGAAGGGGCGAACGTGATCACCGTCAAACGACTGCGCCCGCTCGCGTTTCTGGATGGGACGGAAGTCATCGTCGCGACGCTCGACGGGGGCCGCGTGAAATTGAAAGTGAAACCGGGTTCGCGTCCAGGGCAACGGATGCGGATTCCAGGACGTGGCTTTATGACGACCTCGAAAGTCCGGTCTGACTTGTTCGTCCAGCTCGAGGTCGACTTGCCACTCGACGCCGCCCACCGATCTGTTTATGAACAACTTGAACGCTGAACATAAGGAGGAAACGGGATGGATTTCAATCGATTTACCGATAAAGCGCATGAAAGCATCGTCAGTTCGCAAGCACTCGCGAAACAGTATCATCATAGTGAGATGAACGAATGGCACGTCCTCGCATCGATGATTTCGCAGGCGGACGGCATCATTCCACTTTTGCTACAAAAGATGGAGTTGAACGTCGCGGACATCGAAGCGGAAGTGGCGATGGCGCTCAAAAATGCACCGAAGTTGCAAACGCCGACGACACCGATGATTTCAGCTTCTCTCTTGAACGTCTTGACGACGGCCGAGCGTGAGGCGACCAGTATGAATGACGAATACGTCTCCGTCGAACACGTGTTGCTCGGTATCCTGTTGAATAAAAGCCAAGCGCAAAGCATGCTCGAACGTAAAGGCGTGACCGAGGAGAAGTTACGCGAGGCGCTCACTGCGATTCGTGGCAATCGACGTATCACCTCGAAGTCTCCGGAAGCGACGTATGACGTGTTGACGAAATACGGACGCGATTTGATTCAAGAAGTGAAGACTGGGAAAATCGACCCCGTCATCGGGCGAGACAGTGAGATTCGCCGCGTCATCCGTATCTTGAGCCGGAAGACGAAGAACAATCCCGTCTTAATTGGAGAACCGGGAGTCGGGAAGACGGCGATCGTCGAAGGGCTAGCCCAACGGATTGTCCGTGGTGACGTCCCGGAAAGCTTGAAAGACAAGACGATTTTCAGTCTCGACATGAGTTCGCTCGTCGCTGGCGCCAAATATCGCGGGGAGTTCGAAGAACGTTTGCAAGCCGTCTTGAACGAAGTGAAAGAAGCGGAAGGGAAAATCATCCTTTTCATCGACGAATTGCACACGATCGTCGGAGCCGGTAAATCCGAAGGAGCGATGGACGCCGGGAATATGCTCAAGCCGATGCTCGCTCGTGGTGAACTCCATTGTATCGGGGCGACGACGCTCGATGAGTATCGTCAATATATCGAGAAAGATCCAGCACTCGAGCGACGCTTCCAACAAGTGCTCGTCGACGAACCGGATGTCGAAGACACGGTCTCGATCTTACGCGGCTTGAAAGAACGGTTCGAGATTCACCACGGTGTCCGCATTCATGACAACGCGCTCGTCGCGGCGGCCGTCTTGTCGAATCGCTACATTACCGACCGTTTCATGCCAGACAAAGCGATTGACCTCGTCGATGAGTCGAGCGCGATGATTCGGACCGAGATGGAATCGATGCCGGCCGAACTCGATGAACTCGTCCGTCGCGTCATGCAGCTCGAGATTGAAGAAGCGGCGCTTAAAAAAGAGAGCGATGACGCGTCGAAGAAACGGCTCGAAGCGCTTCAACAAGAACTCGCCTCGTCACGCGAACAAGCGGACGCGCTCCGTCTACGTTGGGAGAACGAGAAAGAATCGACCCACCGCGTGCAACACATCCGTGGCGACCTCGAGAAAGTGAAGCTCGAACTGCAAGAGGCCGAAAGTCGCTACGACTTGAACCGAGCGTCGGAACTCAAATACGGACGCATCCCGGAACTCGAGCGTGAACTCGAAGAAGCCGAACGTCTTGCAGGATCGGTGACGCGTGAACTCGTCCGGGAAGAAGTGACGGAAGAAGAGATTGCGGAAGTCGTCTCGAAATGGACGGGCATCCCAGTGACGAAACTGACCGAGGGAGAACGCGACAAGTTACTCAACCTCGAGACGGTGCTCCATCAACGCGTCTTCGGCCAAGACGACGCGATTCGCCTCGTCAGCGACGCCGTCATCCGGGCCCGGGCCGGCATCAAAGACCCGAACCGTCCGATTGGGTCGTTCCTCTTCCTTGGGCCGACCGGGGTCGGGAAGACCGAACTCGGGAAAGCGCTCGCCGAGGCGATGTTCGATTCCGAAGATCATATCGTCCGACTCGACATGAGCGAATATATGGAGAAGCACGCCGTATCCCGTCTCGTCGGCGCGCCTCCGGGCTATATCGGCTACGAGGAAGGCGGTCAGTTGACAGAAGCAGTACGCCGCAATCCGTACTCGGTGTTACTACTTGACGAAGTCGAGAAAGCGCACGCCGACGTGTTCAACATCTTGCTCCAGTTGCTCGATGACGGTCGCTTGACCGACTCGCACGGACGAGTCGTCGATTTCAAGAACACGATTGTCATCATGACGTCGAATATTGGGGCCGACATCTTGCTCGAGGCGGCGAAAGACGGCGTCATCGATGAGGCGGAGGAACGTCAAGTCATCGAGCGACTCCGTCGTCACTTCCGACCGGAGTTCTTGAACCGTGTCGATGAGACGATTCTGTTCCATCCGCTCACACGCGACCAAATCGGCCAAATCGTCGAGAAGGCGGTCGCCCGGATGGGAAGCCGTTTGACGGCCCGCTCGATTCACATCGAAATCACCGACGCGGCGAAAGCGTTCATCGCGGATGAGGCGTATGAACCGCAGTTCGGGGCCCGTCCAATTAACCGCTATGTGCAGCGGACGATTGAGACAAAGCTTGCCCGCAGCATCCTCGCCGGTGACGTCGAGGATGGCCAGACCGTGATGATTGATGTCGAGAACGGAGAGTTGACACTCCGTCCGACAACCGTGACCTATTAAGGAAAAGAGCGCCAGCAGATGCCGGCGCTCCTTTTTTAGTGATTGACTCGTGTGCGTCGATGGACGGCGCGTAGGACGAAATAACTGAGTGCGAGAAACGTTACATACAACAGGACGGCGAACGCAAAATTGAAGACGACCGGGATTGTCCCCATATCACGCTGTCGCGCGGCCTCGTCAAACCAAATCACAAGCCAAAAGAACAAACCGAGACTGACCGCGACGAGCGAGTAAAATCCGCCGTTCACGGTCTTTCCAAATCGCATGATCAAATGGCCGACCGGATAGCTAATCAAGGCGATGAGTGCGAGGCCGATGTAAAACAAGCCGTCAATCGGGACATACACGAACATGTGATTTCCACCTTTATCGAGGTAAATGCAAATTCAATATATTTACATTTATCATACGATAAAACAAAAAAATGTAAAATGATTCTTTTTACGTAGACGGTTGATAGACGCAGTACGGTTCTTCGGCTTTATAGTCGCCCGTCACGGCGAACGCACGGGCCCGCGAACCGCCGCAGATGTAACGATATTCGCAATACCCGCACTTGCCTCCGTGCGTATCGGGGTCCCGGAGTGAGGTGAATACCGGATGATGTCGATAAAGGTCGGCGAGCGATGACTGTTTGACGTTGCCGCAAGTGATCGGGAGAAATCCAGACGGTTGGACGTCACCGGTATGCGAGATGAAGACAAACCCGTTCCCGTCGTTCGTCCCGCGAGGCGCTTTCGCCAAATCGTCGTGCGGATGACCAATCGGCGGGAGCCCGAGTTGTTTCCGTCGCGCGTTCTCCTGACGGGCGATGCGACGATAAAATTGGGCCTCGGTCGTTGAGATGATGAATGGGACTTCGGCTTGGAGAGCGAACGCCCAACGAAGAACCTGTTCATGTTGCTCTGGTGTGATCGGTTGTAAGAGCGAGCCCCGTCCAGTCGGGACGAGAAAGAAGAGGGTCCATACAGAGACGCCAAGCTCTTCGACGAGTTTGGCGATCGCGGGGAGTTGGTCCACGTTATATTCGGTGACGGTCGTATTGATTTGGAACGACATGCCTTCCTGATGGAAGTACGAAATGCCGCGAAGCGTCCGCTCGAAACTGCCGCGAGTGCCCCGGAAGTAATCGTGCGATTTGGCGTCTGGCCCATCAAGGGAGAACGCCCAGCGTGAAAGTCCGGCCGCCTTAGCTCGCTTGACCGCATCGCGGGTCACGCGTGGGGTAGCCGAAGGCGTCATCGAGACGCGCATGCCGAGCGAGGCTGCGTACCAGGTCAGTTCGAATAAGTCGTCACGCATGAGCGGGTCGCCGCCGGTGAAGACGAGGATTGGGTTATCCATGGCGTGAATGTCCCGGATGAGCGTTTTCGCCTGATCTGTATCGAGTTCATCGGGATAGCGATGATATTGGGCCTCGGCCCGACAATGGACGCACGACAACGCACAGGCGCGCGTCACTTCCCAAATGACGATGAACGGATTGACGTTGTAATCGATTCCGCTCATACGAGCACCTCTGGCGTTACGTTCAGACGTTCGACGGCCTGTTTGGCCGAATCGACACAGTCCGGCAATCCGACCCCGTCAAGAATCGCGCCGCACGCCTCGACCCCGTCCAGTGCGGCGAGGGCACGATTGAAGGAACGGACGTACGCTTTATGGCCGACTTCATATTGGGGCATCGTATCGAGGTGCCGTTCGACTTTCGTGAAGAGCGGCTTCCCGACGTGTTGAATCGTTCGTAGCTCGTCTAAGGCAAACGCGGCAATCGTCTCGTCGTCTTCCTTCAACAGGGGAGGCACGTGCTCGGATCCGATATAGACGCGTAGGAGCGCCATACCCGCAGGTGCCATGTGCGGCCACTTCTTATGCATCCAGCTGCATGCGGTCAGTGCGTTGCCTTCCCGTTTGGCGATGACATACCCGGTCCCGTCGAGCGCTGCGACATCGGTCTCTTTGAAGGCGGCGAGCACGGTCAAGGAAGACGTTCGTTTCAAGTCGGATAACTGTGCTGCTTCAGCCAATCCGAGCATCGGGCCGAGCGCCTCTGGAGAAGTCGCGAGAATGATACCGTCAAACGTCTCGACCGTCCCGTCCGAGAGCTCGACTTCATGCGGGCGAATCGCGGCGACGCGTGTGTTCAAATAAAGCTGATCGATGGCCGGTCGGAGCGCTTCAGTCAATGTGCCGAGCCCGTTACGGAGCGACAAGAACTTCCCTGCCTCACGAGGTGTGGCCCCGGCTTGAACGGGCGGTGTCAATGCTTTCATGCCGAGGATCAGGCTGCGTTTTTTCCGTTCAATCGTGATAAACTGAGGAAAAGTAGACTCGATGCTCATGTCTTGGAGCGTCCCGTTATAAATGCCCGACAAGAGCGGCTCGATCATCGACTCGACGACTTCAGGACCGAGCCGGGTACGGAAGAACGTGTCGAGCGAGATGTCTGTGCCGTGATAGACGCGCGGAAGCACGAGGTCGAGCCCGGCCCGGAACTTGCCGCGCCACGTGAATAAGTCGGTCTTGACCATCGGCCAAAACTTTGTCGGGATGCCCATGACGGAACCGTCCGGCATTTGACGCAGTTTTTGACGGACATAGATGTACGACGTCCCAGTCTTCGAACGAACGAGCTGCCCGTCTAAGCCGAGCTCTTGAATCAAGTCGGTCAGCGTCGGTTTCCGGGCCATATAGCCGTCGGGTCCGCACTCGAGGACGAATCCGTCCCGATGAATCGTTTTGATTTTCCCTCCAAGTCGATCGTTCGCTTCATACAGTGTGACGCGAGCGCCTTGCTGTTTAGCATAATAGGCGGCAGCAAGCCCGGTAATACCGCCGCCAATGATTGCGATGTGTTTCAATTCGTTCACCCATTTCCGTATAGTCTCATCTTTAACGGTACCGAGAATTGTCACCGAGACATAGGATAAGTATCACGCCGTTGTTAGACAAAACTGTCACGATTGAAAAGGAGGAACTGCCATGCTCTCATTCTGGCTGATGGCGTCAATCGTCATCGTAGGCGTCATCACGTTCATCCTCGTGATGAATCGGCACGGTGACAAGCTCGACGGGGATGAAGAGAGTCCGCCAATTCTATGGGCCGATGACAAATGGTATCAAGATGACGGGCCGCCGGATGGATAACCGCGAGAAGATGTGGTAAGATGTCTCGGTTGTAAACTATCGGATATGAGGTGATGATGATGAACGTATTAGAACAGCAGTTGGCGCATTTGGTCGACGAGTGTCGTCCGTACACGGCTCAAGGGAAAGTAGCGGATTATATTCCCGAGCTGGCTTATGTGAAAGACGACTTACTCGGCGTGGCAATATGTTTGCCTGACGGTTCTTACATCCATGCGGGTGACGTCCATCATAAGTTCACGATTCAAAGTGTCTCGAAGGCGCTCACGCTTTGCTATGTGTTGATGGAGTTCGGGGAAGATTATGTGTTCTCAAAAGTCGGAATGGAACCGACCGGGGACGCGTTCAACTCGATCGCAAAGCTTGAAGAGACGGTGCCATCGAAACCGCTCAACCCGATGATCAATGCCGGTGCGCTCGCTGTCACGAGCATGATTTTAGGCGATACAGCCGAATTGAAGATTTATCAGTTCCGCCAATTTTTGGCGACGTTATTAAACGTGCCTGTCGAAGAGGTGCGCTACAACGAAAAAGTCGCCCGCTCGGAATACGAGACGACCGACTTGAACCGGGCCTTGCTTTATTTCATGCGTCATCACGGCATCGTCGAAGGAGACGTCGATGAGATTATCGATGTATACACGAAGCAATGTGCCATCGAAATCGATTGTTTTGACTTGGCTCGCATCGGCCGAATTCTATCCGGTAACGGCGAGGACCCGGTGACAGGCGAAGAGTTGATTCCGCGCCGTGTCGTCCGAATCGTCAAAGCGATCATGACGACGTGCGGCATGTACGATGCTTCGGGCGAGTTCGCCGTCCGCGTCGGACTTCCTGGTAAGAGTGGCGTGTCGGGTGCGATTCTCGCGACCGGCAAGCATGAGCTCGGGCTGAGCGATGTCGGATTCGGAATTTTCGGTCCCGCCCTCGACTCAAAAGGGAACTCGATTGCCGGGATGAAGTTGCTTGAACTGCTCGTCGAACGCTATACGTCACGTTAAAGCTTGACAGCGTTGACCGATTCGTCGAGTTCTGCCTCGAGTTGGCGCAGTTTCGATTCATATGCGGCACTCAGCTCTTCGGGCGGGGTGAACGCGGACCAGCGCAACAATAACTGATGGTGGTCGTTCATGTTCCCGAGCTCGGTCTGGAGCCGTTTTAATTTATGGACTTGGTCTTTCGACGCCTCGTCCTCATAGTTCAACAAATATTCATGCAAATAGCGCTCGCGTTTCACGGCGAGCCGGACTTTATGAAGCGTCTCGAGCCGGTCGGCCATCTGTGACGCTTCTTTATGGGTGGCGATGCGACGTTTTCGTTCATCTTTCGCTTTCTCGAGGAAAGACGCCGCGTCTTGTTTTTTGAAGGCGCGGAACAGCTGGCCACCGAGGAAACGACGCACTTGTTGGTCGAGTGACGGCGTCATCTTCTCGCTCACGCGGGTGGCGAGTACGGTTCGATTGACGGCACGCTGTCGCTCCATCTCGTTGAGAAAAGCGATATCGAGTTCCGAATCGGTCTCGAGCGCCTCGACGAGTACGTCGCCGTCCCGAACCGTTCCGAGTGCCTCCATGAGTTGTTTCAGCTGACGATACGTGGACGGTTTCGTCTCGTACAGTTGCATGAACGTTAACAGCTTCCGGAGGTGAACGCGCGCCTGATGGATGTCTTCACTGTTTTGAAACGTGAGCGCTTCGGTCATATAATGGTTGAACGTATTCCACGTCTCGAGCAACTCATATTTTAGTTTTTCCGCATTCCGTTGATTCATTCTACTGTTTCCTTTCTGAAATGAGATGAGGGTTGTCCATGTACCAAACACATACGCTTCAAGAAAAAATCAAACTGTTCTTCACCATCTTCTATCCGATTTTGGTGACACAAGTCTCTTTTTACTTAATCAGCTTTTTTGACACGGTCATGTCCGGCCGGGCCGGAGCGGTCGACTTGGCCGGTGTCGGCGTCGGGTCGAGTCTATGGATGCCGGTCTATACGGGACTGAGCGGGATTTTGCTCGCTGTCGCGCCGATTGTCGCGCAAGCGCTCGGGGCGAGAAATATCCAGCAGATTCAACGGACGTTGTTCCAAGGCGTCTACTTAGCGGTCGGCCTGAGCATCGCGACGCTCATCCTCGGATTCATCCTCGTGCCGACTGCCGTCGACGGGATGGGTCTGAGTGAAGAAGGGAAGCGCATCGCCAAAGGGTATTTGCTCGCCCTCGGGTTCGGGGTGTTGCCGATGTTCTTGTTCAACGTGTTACGCACGCTTATGGATTCACTCGGCAAAACGCGCGTCTCGATGCTGCTTATACTATTAGGGTTACCCATTAACGTCGGTTTAAACTACATCTTCATCTTTGGAAAACTCGGCGTCCCGGCTTACGGTGGCATCGGGGCAGGCATCGCCTCGGCGATCACGTATTGGCTTCTATTTTTCATGGCGCTCGCTTTCGTCCGAAGCGGCAAACCGTTCCTCGAGTATCGTTTCTTGCGCTCGTTTGAACGACTGCTTTGGCCACGCCAAAAAGAACTGTTGCAACTCGGGACGCCAATCGGGCTCGCCATCTTTGCCGAGGTGAGCATCTTCGCGGCGGTCACGCTTCTGTTGAGTTCGTACGGCGACAATATCGTCGCCGCGCACCAGGCGGCGATCAACTTCGCATCGTTCGTCTACATGTTGCCGCTCTCCGCATCGAGTGCACTCACGATCGTCGTCGGCTATGAGCTCGGGGCCCGCCGCTTAAAAGATGCGGTCCGATACGCTAAGATCGGCCTTTCGCTCTGTTTGGCCGTGTCGATTTTCTCGGGGGCGTTCTTGTTCTGGCAAAACGAACGGGTCGCCGCGATTTACACGAACGACGCGGCTGTCGTCGAACTCGCCGCCCACTTCATGATCTTCGCGGTGTTCTTCCAACTGTCGGACGCGGTCGCCGCGCCGATTCAAGGGATTTTGCGTGGTTTCAAAGACGTGAACGTGACGCTCGTCTTGTCACTCATCGCCTACTGGGTGATCGGGTTGCCGCTCGGGTATACGCTCGCCGAACCGCTCGGTGTCGGTCCGGACGGGTATTGGATTGGGCTCATCGCCGGACTTGCCGCTGGGGCCGTGCTCTTATTTGTTCGTCTCGTGTATATCGTCCGGCGTTATAAACCGGAACCGGTTGAAATCAAATCGTAAGTATATGGGAGACCCAGTCGACTGACTGGGTCTCGGTTTGTTGACTAACAGAATGATTTCACTCATCCTCTTGGCGCCTTCGCTTTCCTAGGGGCGAGCAGGGAGCCGCATCGCGTAACGCTGCTGCGCTCGCTATCCCCTTAGGAGTCTCCGGCGCCGCCGGATGAGCGCCGCGAGAGGCCGAACTTGTGAGGTCTCTCGTCTTTACATTTCTTCAATTTTATGTCGGGCAGTGCGCCACGGGACCATTGAATCCAAAAGAAGATGAACCAAATCACATGTCATGATTTGGTTCGTCAACAGATTGGGTCTTCTTTCGTGAAAAGAAATTCAATGTGGTTAAATTGGTATATACAACTATACTAGTTATTTGTTATGATAATGGGGAAGAACAGTGGTAGAAAGGTGGAGATTGATGATGGTGATTATCAATGCACACATCGTCTCGGGCGACGAGACGTTTGAACGAGGGTTTATTCGAATCAACGGGGCGACGATCGAACAAGTCGGCTCGATGTCAGACTATGTCGAACAAGAGGAAACGGTACACGATGTCTCCGGTGCGCTCGTCACCCCTGGGATGATTGATGTGCACGTCCACGGCGGGTATGACGTCGACACGATGGACGCTGACGAGACGACGTTGCGCCAATGGGCCGAATCGATGTTTGCTGAAGGCGTGACATCATTTTTTGCGACGACGATCACCCAGTCACCGTCGAACATCTCGCGTGCGCTCGAGGCGACGCGCCGTGTCATCGAGACGAATGATACGTCGCTCATCGGGATCCATTTAGAAGGGCCGTTCGTGAACGTCGAGAACGCGGGGGCGCAACCGGCCGAATACATTGTCGACCCGGATGCGGAGTTGTTCCGTTCATGGCAACAGGAGGCAGCCGGACATATCCGGCTCGTGACGTACGCACCGGAGCGACCGGGCGCACGGGAACTCGAGGGAGTGATGCGTGAGACGGGGGCCATCGGGTCGGCTGGTCACACGAACGCGACATACGTCGAGAATAAGCGAGCGGGCGTCAAACACGGGACGCATCTATACAATCAGATGCGCGGACTGCATCACCGGGAGCCCGGAACGGTCGGCTATTGCCTGCTCGAACTGGACGTGATGGCAGAGATCATTCCGGACGGGATTCACAGCCGCCCGGAAATGGTCGACTTCGCCTATCGGATGAAAGGGGCAGACGGGCTCGTCGTCATCACGGATGCGATGCGGGCCAAAGGATTGCCCGATGGACGGTATGAGCTCGGCGGACAGCCTGTCATCGTGGAGGCGGGTGCTGCCCGTCTAGAAGCGGGCAACTTGGCGGGAAGCGTGTTGACGATGGACGCGGCATTTCGGAACATCCTCGCGTTCACCGGCTGTACGACCGAAGAAGCCGTGAAGATGACTTCGCTCAACCAAGCGCGCGAGTTCGGGTTGACACATAAAGGGAACATCGCCAGCGGCTTTGACGCCGACCTCGTCATCTGGGACGAGACGTTATCAGTCAAACAGACGATTCACCGTGGGCGAATCGTCTTTCAGAAGGAGGAGCACGCATGAACATCTTAGTCGCCAATACACCACAAGACGCCGAACAGATTGCATACACGCTCATTAAAGAACGCCTGGCCGGGAAACGTGAATTCGTCCTCGGGCTTGCGACCGGGAGTACGCCGGTCGGCATGTATAAAATGTTCAAACAAGACCGATTGGATTGCAGCCATGTGACGAGCGTCAATTTGGATGAATATATCGGGCTCGCGCCGGACCACCCTCAAAGCTATCATCACTTCATGGAAGAGAAGCTGTTCGATGACGTGCCGTTCAAGGAGAGCCATGTGCCACGCGGGGACGCGCCCGACCCGGAACAAGAGACGGCACGTTACGAGGCGCTCGTCCGTTCGATCGGTGTCGACCTGCAGTTGCTCGGAATCGGCGAGAACGGACATATCGCCTTTAATGAGCCGGGGACTGCGCTCGACGCGAAGACGCACGTGACAGAATTGACAGAGTCGACACGCGAGGCGAACCGACGTTTCTTCGACTCGATTGACGAAGTGCCGACCCAAGCCATTACGATGGGCCTCGACACGATCATGAACGCACGTGAAATCGTCCTCGTCGCGACCGGGACACGAAAAGCGGAAGCGGTCCATCACATGATTGAGAGCGTCCCGACGATCGAGTGGCCGGCGACGATTCTACAGGCCCACCCGAGCGTCACGGTCGTCCTCGACAAGGAAGCGGCGTCGCGATGCGCGGAGGCGCTCCAAGCCCGAGGCAATGAGGCCGCGGCCCGTTTCTTCTCTATCCGAGCTTGACTCCTGCGGACATCAGTCCGCAGGTTTTTCATTTGTGGGAAATTGTATGGAAATGAATTTGTCATCAAAACGTTTTCGACAAACGGTATCGTTTCCTCTATAATAAGTGAAGCTCGTATCATTCGACCGTGAAGGAGAAACATATGAATTCTAGAACCCAGGCTCGTAGACGTCGCACAGGACCGTCTGCGTTTTATAAACTGTTCAGTGCAGTATTACTCATCGTCATCATCGCCGGCTCGAGCATGTATGGGACAGCCTTTTATAAAGCACACAACATGTTGTCGGGGACACAAGTGACACTTGACGACGACCCGATGGTAGAACCGACCCGGTTTGATAAAGAAGATACTGAAAGCTTCCTCGTGCTCGGGACGGATTTATCGCCCCAGAAGAAAGCACGTGGTGAATACGGACGTTCTGACGTCATGATCGTCGTCATCTTGAACAAGAAAGAAAAACAGACGACGATGCTTAGCATCCCGCGTGACTCATACGTCAACATCGACTATACCGGCTACAACATTCCGTACGGGAAGACAGGTCTTGACCAAGACAAAATCACGCACGCCTATTACTTCGGTTCGATGGACGAGTCGAACCCGAACAACGGTATGCGGATGTCAACGAAGACGGTCGAAAACCTCGTCGGGATTGAGATTGACCACGTCGTCTCACTCAACTTCCAAGGGTTCGTCGACTTTATCGATGCCGTCGGCGGTGTCGAGATTGACGTCCCGTTCTCGTCGAAACAAAACAGCTACGACGCTTCGCGTGAGGTCGTCGAAGTCGAGGCCGGCCTCCAGCAATTGACCGGTGAAGAAGCGCTCGCTTACGTCCGCAACCGCTATGACGACCCACGCGGTGACATCGGCCGCGGTCAACGTCAGATGGAAGTCATCAACGCCGTGCTCGAACAGTCGCTCGGGACGTCGCTCCTCAACAACTACGATAAAGTGTTGAAGGCCGTCGGTGACAATATGCAGACGACGCTCGGACCGAACGACTACATGCGCTTGATTGAAGACGTCGGTGCGCTCAACAACACGGTGCAATACCAGTTGACGGGTGAAGGTGCCCGCGCCAGTGACGGACATTTCTACTACTTCTTGAACGAGCCATTGCTCGATGAGGTCCGTTACCGTGTCCAACAAGCGGATGCCGGAAACGAAGTGCAGGCGATGACCGACTCAGAGCTCGAGTCGTATATGTACGACCCATCTGGAATCACATATGAAGCACAATAAAAACGATTTGCCACCTCGGCAAATCGTTTTTATTATGACCGCTCCATCGCGACCGTGAACGAGTAGGCGTCGCCACGGAACAACGAGCGGCTATATTCGAACATGTCTCCGCTATCGAGGTACGTCCGTTGATCGATTAAGAGCACCGGTGCCCCCGGCTCAATCGTCAAGAGTTCGGCTTCTTCCTCACCGGCACTTCGGGCTTCAAGCGTCTGCGTCGCATTTTTCAAATGGAGCCCTGCTTGCTCGGCATATTCATAGATTGACCCGGTGGCGTCCTCTTTCGTCAACTCGGGTAATAAGGAGACAGGGATGTAGGCCGTCTCGAGGGCGAGCACTTGCTCGTCGGCCAAGCGAAGGCGTTTCATCTCGTACACCGGGGTGTCGAGCGCGACGCTCAAGCGACGTGATACTTTATACGGGGCCGGAATCGTTTGGAACGAGAGCAGGCGTGAATACGGCCGCATACCGCGGTGTTTGATTTCTTCGGTGAAACTCGTCAAACCGGAGAGTGTCATCGAGATTTTGTTCGTCGCGACGAACGTGCCGCGCCCTTTTTGGCGATGGAGATAGCCGTCATTGACCAAGTTTTTGATCGCTTGGCGGACGGTCATCCGGCTGACATCGTACGTCTCAGAAAACTCGCGTTCGGACGGGATGAGATCACCGGGTTGCAGAAACCCGTCATCTATTTGTTGCTTTAAATAAGATTCGATTTGATAATAAATAGGAAGCGGGGATTTTTTATCAATCTGTAACATCTCAATCGCTCCTGACTCATAAGGATTATGACTTATTATAGACCAAATCAAACTAGTTGTCTGAACACATTATAGAGAAAAGAGGTTCTACTTATGACCGGATGGGAATTTAAAACGATGGTAACGGCACAACGACAAGATGAGCGCGGGCACTGGATCGCGCTTCAAGAGACGCACTTTTATGCGGAAGGTGGCGGACAACCGGCTGACACCGGGACGATCGCGGACGAGACAGTACGAGATGTTCAACAAGTCGACGATATCGTCTGGCACTTGCTTGAGCGTCCGCTTGAAGTCGGTACAGCAGTGACTGCACAAGTCGACGTCGCGACACGTCGCGACCACTCCATCCAACATACGGCGCAACACGTGTTGACGGCCATCCTTGAAGACCGATACGGCATCGAGACGCTCAGTTTCGGTATCGGAACCGATGACGCCTCGATTGAGATTGGGACGCATGCGTTCGACTGGTCGCAAATCGAGCAACTCGAGCAAGACGTGGCGACGGTCATTTACGAAAACCGTCCGATTCACATCCGTCAGCTTGATGTTAGTAAAGTGGATCAGACGAAGTTGCGAAAGCCGACGGACCGGACCGGGATGATTCGCATCGTTGAAGTCGAGGGTCTTGACTATAACGCATGCGGCGGGACTCATGTCGCATCGACCGGACAACTCGGTTTCGTACACGTGACGGCTTTGAAAAAAGTCCGAGGGAACATCCGTTTGACATACGTTGCCGGTCGGCGGGCAATCCGGGAAACTCAATCGGCACGCACAGCACTTCGGACGGTCCATCAGACGTTGTCGACGACGAACGAGACCGTCGCGGCCCGCGTCCTTGAAGAACGGAACGCTCGGATTGAGCGTGAGAAAGAAGTGAAGGCGCTTGAGGCCCGGGTCGCCAAGGCGAAAGTGGCCGCCTTCTTACAAGAAGACAATTACGTGATCACACATATCGGCAAGACCGAAGGCGAGACGCTCACAACGATGATTATCGAACGGATCGCCGCGACCGGACGGATTGCCGTCGGGGCCAATCATACGGCCCAAAAGTTGATTCTCATGCATGACGGGACGCACGATATCGCCATCGGAAAGTTTTTGAAACGGGCGCTCGACGACCTCGGGATTGGCCGAGGCGGTGGCAGCCATAAACAAGCGCAGGCACGATTCGAGTCGGTGCTCGACTTAGAGAAGGCGACGGCAGAAGTCGTCAAACGTTTACAGGAAGGGGTCGTCTCATGTTAATAGTGAAGCACGGTCAGACAGACACGTTGATTGAACAAGCGCGACACGTCCGAGAAGTCGTCTTCATCGAAGAGCAAGGCATCGACCCGGCACTCGAATATGATGAACTCGACCCGGTCTGTGTCCACGTCGTCGGAACGGTCGAAGACGTTCCGGTAACGACGGCCCGGCTGCGGCTGGTTGAAGACGGCGTCGGGAAAGTCGAACGCGTCGCGACATTGAAGACGGCGCGCGGGAACGGGTATGCCCAGGAAGTCATGTTCGAGATTGAGCGCGTCGCGAACAGCCAAGGCATCCATACGCTGAAGCTCGGGGCTCAACTGACGGCGCTCCCGTTCTACGAGCGGCTCGGGTATGAGGCGTATGGCGACGAGTTTTTAGATGCGAATATCCCGCACCGGATGATGAAAAAGACGTGGTAATGCTTTTTAGAAATTTTCCTTTTTTCTAAAAAAAGGTTGGCAAGTCGTTTTTCATTTGTTATAACTAAAACTAACAACTGACAGATAGAGGTTGCGAATGACATGAGTAAGCTTGATCGAGACGGACGCATTCCGGATCGGGCCGAAAGGGGAATTTCGCCGAAGTCGACGTTCGCATGCGTACGAACGAAGGCTGGGGTAGTCGTGAATAACGCCTACACTGCCATGGATGAAATGCCATGGAGCGCTATCTACGGAACGATTCTTTAATCGTTTTTCAACTGCGCGTACAAGCGGCAGGCCGTAGGGAGAGTGCTTCCTACCGGTCTGCCGCTTTTTCTGTTGGTGGACATCATGAAAGTGGGGAACTTGATGACAACCGTATTAAAATTTGGAGGCAGCTCCGTTGCCACAATCGAACAGATTCAGGCAATTTCTGAATACTTGCAAACCCGAGCCGAGGCCGGTGAGAAGCTCGTCGTCGTCGTATCGGCGATGGGTAAGACGACGGATTCGCTCTTGTCACTCGCGAAGCAAATCACGGAACGGCCGACGATTCGAGAACTCGATCGCTTGCTCGCCGTCGGAGAAGAGCAGACGATCAGCCTGCTGAGCATCGCGTTGAACTCGCGAGGCGTCGCGGCCATCTCACTCACCGGACAGCAGGCCGGAATCGATACGATGGGTATCCATACAAAAAGTAAGATTAAGGCAATTCGAAAAGAAGTGCTCGAAGAGAAGCTCCGGACGTACGACGTCGTCATCGTCGCCGGTTTCCAAGGTGTCAACGAATTCGGTGACGTCACGACGCTTGGTCGTGGCGGCTCGGACACGACGGCCGTCGCTTTAGCGGCCGTCCTCAGTAAACGCTGTGAGATTTACACAGACGTCGCCGGCGTCTACACGGCCGACCCGCGCATCCATAAAGAAGCGCGCCGGTTGGATACCGTCTCATACGACGAGATGATGGAGATGAGCGCGCTCGGCTCGAAAGTGATGGAAATGCGCAGCGTCGAGCTCGCGAAAAAATACGATGTGAACATTTTTGTAGGAAAGACGCTTGCGAGCGAAGGAGGAACGTGGATTATGGATATGACCCAAGCAATGGAACAAAAAGCGGTGACGAGCGTGAGCGTCGTGAAAAACGTGCTCAGCGTCTCGATTAAACACATCCCGCATTCGGTGGCAGGGGTTGCCGATATTTTCGAGAAATTGTCACAGCGCCATGTCAATATCGATATGATCAGTCAGACGGCGTTCGACGGGGAAGTATTCCTCTCGTTCACGTGCCCGCTCGATGAAGAGGCGTTCCTTGAAGAAGCGCTCGCCGAGTTGACGGAATCGTTCCCGCAAATCAAGATTGACCGCCATACCGAGCATGCGAAAATCTCGGTCGTCGGGATTGGGATGCGCGACGCGACGGGTGTCGCCTCTGAATTGTTCGCGACGTTCCGTGAGAGCGGCATCCCGTTCTACCAGGTCACGACTTCCGAGATCAGCATCTCATACACGATTAACGAACAAGACGTCGAAGCAGCTGTCGCGGCCATCGCGACACGCTTCAAATTATAAGGAGGACGCGACATGTATAACGTAGCCGTCGTCGGCGCGACCGGTGCCGTCGGCCAAAAGATGATTGACGTATTGACAGAATATGAATTCCCGATTAGCGAGCTGTTGCTTTACGCATCGGCCCGCTCGGCTGGAAAAACAGTGACCGTGAACGGCCAGGACGTCGTCATCCGAGAACTCTCGGACGCGATTTACGCGGACCCGATCGACATCGCGCTCTTCTCGGCCGGTGGGAGCTTGAGTGAACAGTATGCGCCTCGGCTGAGCAAACAAGGGGTCATCGTCATCGACAACTCGAGCGCGTTCCGGATGCAGGCGGACATTCCGCTTATCGTCCCGGAAGTGAACCGTGTCGAGCTGAGCCCGGAGAAAACGCTCATCGCCAACCCGAACTGTTCGACGATTCAATCGGTCGTCGCGCTTGCCCCGCTCGCTGAAGTATACGGCTTGACGCGCGTCGCCTATACATCGTATCAAGCGGTCTCAGGGTCGGGCCAAAAAGGAATTGAAGATTTAGAGCGCGGAAGCCGCGGGGAAGAACCACAAAACTACCCGTATCCGATTTACGACAACGTGTTGCCGCATATCGACGTCTTTTTAGACAACGGTTATACGAAAGAAGAACAGAAGATGATTGACGAGACGCGCAAAATCTTGAACGCACCGAACCTCGGTGTCACGGCTACGTGTGTCCGTGTCCCGGTCCGTAATAGCCACGCCGTCTCGATCACGGTGACGCTCGACCGTACGGCGACGCTCGCTGAAGTGAAAGCGGTGCTCAGTGACGCACCGGGCATCGTCCTTATGGACAACCCGAGTGAGCTTGTCTATCCGACACCGCTCGATGCGAACGGGACGGACGACGTCTACGTCGGACGCGTCCGCGTCGACGAGTCGCAACCGAACACGTTCCATCTCTGGTGCGTCGCCGATAACGTTCGAAAAGGTGCCGCGGCGAACGCTGTACAAATCGCCCAATGCATGATTGGCCAGACCGCCACAAAATAAGGAGGAGATCATATGTTCACAGGAGTCGCAACTGCACTCGCCACACCGTTTCAACAAGACGGGTCGCTAAACCTTCCCGCATGGGAAGCGTTGATTGAAGAACAAATCCAAGAAGGGGTGAGCGGGCTTGTCATCGGAGGCACGACAGGTGAAGGAATGACGATCACGGACGCAGAGTTCGAGACGCTCCTTACGAAAGCGATCGCCGTCGCAAAAGGACGTGCCGTCATCATCGCCGGCACCGGGTCGAACAACACGGCGCTCAGCATCGAAAAGACGAAGCGTGCCGCTGAACTCGGCGCTGAGATGGCGATGGTCGTCACACCGTACTACAACAAGTCGACGCAAGCCGGACTCATCGCGCACTTCACAGCGATTGCGGATGCGTCACCGATTCCGCTCATGCTCTACAACGTGCCGTCACGCACCGGTGTCGCCCTCGAACCGGCGACGGTCGGGGAACTCGCTGACCATCCGCGCATCGCTGCGCTCAAAGAAGCGAGCGGGGATATCTCGGTCATGGCCCAAATGATGGCCCACTTACCGGAAGGCTTCCCGGTCTATTGCGGCAATGACGATCAAATCTTGCCGTACATGGCATGGGGCGCACAAGGCGTCGTCTCGGTCCTCTCAAACGTCTATCCAGGTGCGACCGTCGCACTCGCCGAGGCGCTCCTTGCCGGAGACTTGGAAACGGCACGCAAGTGGCAAATTCGTTTGCTTCCAGTCATCGATGAACTGTTCGCGGAAGTGAACCCGATTCCGGTCAAAGCCGCACTCAATGCGCGCGGCTTCGGCTTCGGTGAACCACGTCTCCCGCTCGTCCCGATGAGCGCGACGGCCGAGGCACGGTTGTTATCGGCAATGGAGCAGTTCAACGAGGTGAGACAGTGAACTTACTCATTCATGGATACGGGGCGATGGGTCAGATCGTCGAAGAAGTCGCCCATACACAAAACTTGAACGTCGCCGCCATCGTTTCACCGGCGGGCGGCGAACATCCGACGTCACTGCGAGACGTCGAGGCGGACATCGACGTCGTCATCGACTTCTCGAACCCGGCGCTGTTAGATGACGTGCTCGCTTACGGAAAAGCGAATAAAGTCCCGCTCGTTATCGCGACGACCGGCTTCTCGGAAGCCGAACTCGCGAAAATCGAGGAAGCGTCACGCGAGATTCCAATCTTCCAGTCGTATAACACGTCTTATGGAATCGCGCTGTTAAAACAGTTATTAGACCAGCTCGTCCCGCTCACGCTCGGTTATGACATCGAAGTGATTGAGGCGCACCACCGGAAGAAAGTCGACGCACCAAGCGGGACGGCGGAGTTGCTCGCCCGTGCCATCGAAGCGAAACGTGACGTCACACCGGTATATGACCGGACGCCACGCCGCGAAGCGCGGGAAGCAAACGAACTCGGCATGCACTCGGTGCGTGGCGGTACGATTTTCGGTGAACACACCGTCCTCTTTGCCGGGGACGATGAAATGCTTGAATTGAAACACACGGCCCTGTCGAAACGCGTCTTCGCGAACGGGGCACTCGCTGCGGCGGCGACGATTCTCGACCGCCCGGCCGGACTTTATAATTTAACGAACCTATACGAGGAGGCTACTCATGTTACTCACAAACGCTTATGAAATCGCGCAATACATTAAAGATGCCAAGAAAGAAACGCCAGTCAAATTATACGTCAACGGCCAATTGGCCGGTCTCACAATCGAGGACGCGAAAGCGTTCGGATCGGATGAGTCGAAGCTGTTCTTGACGACAGCAGAACGTGCGGCTGCGTTCCTTGAAACGAACGCGTCGGTCATCACGGATTCCCACCTCGAGTTTGATCGCCGCAATAGTGCCGTTCCAATGCTTGACACAACTCAACTCAATGCGCGCATCGAGCCAGGCTCATTCATCCGCGATCACGTTCAAATCGGGAACAATGCCGTCGTGATGATGGGTGCGGTCGTCAATATCGGAGCGGTCATCGGAGACGGTTCGATGGTCGACATGAACGCGGTCATCGGCGCCCGCGGCACACTCGGGAAAAACGTCCACCTTGGAGCCGGCGCAGTTGTCGCAGGTGTCCTTGAGCCACCTTCAAAAGATCCGGTCATCATCGAAGACGGTGTCATGATTGGTGCGAACGCGGTCATCTTGGAGGGCGTCCGTGTCGGAGAGAACGCGGTCGTCGCAGCCGGTAGTGTCGTCACACAAGACGTACCGCGAGGCGTCGTCGTCGCCGGTACGCCTGCCCGCATCATTAAGCAAAAAGATGAAAAAACAGCAGAAAAAACACAACTTGTTGATGACTTACGCTCCCTGTAACGTATAATAGACAGAAAATATCAAAAATGAATGGGAGAGTTGAACGATGGAACAGTATGGACAATGGATGTGGCAAGACGGAGCTTGGATCGAGCCGACGGATGCGAACACGAGCATCATGACGCACGCGATTCACTATGGCAGCGGCTTTTTTGAAGGGATTCGGGCGTATCACACAGAGGAAGGCCCGGCCATCTTCCGACTCCGCGAACATTTAGAGCGACTCGTGCGTTCATGTGCGTACTATCATGTCGACTTACCTTATACGGTCGATGAGCTCGAGCAAGCGACAATCGAATTGATTGAGCGCAATGGATTCGAAGCCTGTTACATCCGCCCATTCGTTTTCCTCGGCACACCTTGGCAGGCACTCATGCCGACACAGGAAACGAAAGTACATGTCGCGATCTCGTGCTGGCCGCTCGGCGAGTATTTCAGCAAGACGGTCGGCATCCGGGCGAAAGTCGCTTCGTATCGTCGCGTATCTTCGACGATGATGCCGATGCAGGCAAAAGCGGCGGCCAACTATATGAACTCGCAACTCCTTAAAGGGGAGGCGGTACGAGACGGTTACGATGAAGCGATCGCTCTCGACATGAACGGGAACGTCAGCGAGGCGAGCGTCGCCAACATCTTCCTCGTCAAAGGGAAAAAGATTTTCACACCGTCACTCGACTGTTCGGTGCTTGACGGCATCACGCGTCAAACGGTGATCGACCTTGCCCGTGAAGAAGGGTTCGAAGTCATCGAACGTCATATCGGACGGGACGAGCTCTATGTCGCGGATGAGATTTTCTTGACAGGTACAGCGGCTGAAGTGACGAGTGTTATCGAAGTCGACAACATTTCAATCGGAGGCGGCGTGCAGACGGTCGCAACGAACATGCTCACCCGTTATCGTGAAGCGGTGACGGGGCAAATCGAGCACCGTCGTGACTGGGTCACGTTCGTCAAAGCAGCAGTGAAAGAGTAAAGGAGTTTTTGCATGGGAGTCACAATTGACTTGAATGCGATTCGCGAAAACAAACGTCGGATTGAGGCGCTCGGCCGACCGGTGTTCGCCGTCGTGAAAAACAACGCCTATAATTTAGGGATGAAGCCAGTTGTGACGACGCTGTACGAAGAAGGGGTACGTCACTTTATGGTGACGACGCTCGATGAGGCGACGGAAGTCCGGTCAAGCGCACCGAATGCCCGCGTGCTCGTCATGAATCCTGTCTATGAATGGACGAGTGTGCACGAGCAACAGCTTGACGTCGCCATCGGTTCCTACGACTGGCTCGTCGCACAGCGCAGTCAATTGGACGGCGTCCGGCTTCACTTGAAACTAGATGTCGGCATGAATCGCTTCGGTGCGAAGACGTATGACGAAGCGCTCGCCATTCTTGCGTTTTGCCAAGACGAAGGGCTTGACCTCGTCGGATTATGCACACACTTTCCGCTCGCCGATGCGGACAATGCAGAAATTGAGCATAGCGTCCACGTGGAACGGTTCGCCGACTGGTCGACGCGACTGATGGAACGGCAAACGTTTGAAGTGGTGCACGCGGCCAATAGCGCGGCCACGCTCCAAGCCGACCCGCGCCTCGGTCACTGCACACACGTCCGCGTCGGCATCTTCTTGTATGGCTACTCTTCCGTGGAACCGGTCGATTGGCTCATCCCGGCATTTCGTTGGGAGACGGAAGTCATCGCCATCCATGACATCGAAGCGGGGGCGCACGTCGGATACGGGACGGGCTATACGGCCGAAACGAGAGAACGCATCGCCGTGCTTCCGGTCGGTTATGGGGACGGGCTCATGCGGGCCCGGCGCCATTTACCGGTCCACATTCAGGAGAAGGCGTTCCCGTTCGTGAGCAACATCTTTATGAGTCACAGCTTTTTACGCGTTGATGCGTCGGTTCAAATCGGGGACCGTGTCGAATTGTACGGGAACACGACGAAAATCGACGACATCACGCGGACGGGTTATGCGAATAACTCGGAACAATTATGCGCACGCTCATGGCGTGTCCCGCATCGCTATGAAGGAGGAAATGTATGTACACCACCAACCAATCAGTTTGTATGATCGAGGGCGTGTCCGTTCGTGAACTTCAAGCGACATATGGGACGCCGCTCTATATCATGAGCGAACCGGAACTCGAGAGCCGCCTCGGCCTCGTCCGGAGCGCATTTTTAGACAAATATCCGAACACGTATGCGCTCTATGCGTCAAAAGCGATGTCAATCGCGGCCGTGTACGAGAAAGTGATTGCGGCTGGTCTAAGCATCGACGTCGTCTCGCGCGGCGAGATGTTCGTCGCCCTTCATGCGGGTGTCCCGGCCGACCGGATTCACGTCCACGGGTCGAACAAGACGGTACAGGATATCACGTTCGCGCTTGAGCACGGCATCACCCATTTCACAATCGATAACATGCGGGAAATCGGGTTGCTCTCGGGCCTTGCCGCGCAACACGGTGTTGACGTCGACGTCTTGCTCCGCATCGTCCCACAAGTCGTCGGAGGCGCCCACGAGGCGATTCAGACGGGTGGAGTCGACACGAAATTCGGCTTCCCGACACATGACGACACGTACTTAGAAGCCGTCCGAGCGACACTTCAAGCGGATCGTCTTCGTCTGCAAGGCATCCATTGCCACGTCGGGTCACAGATTCAAGAGCCGACGCTGTTCATCAACACGGTGAAGACGATGGTCAACTTCATCGAGACGATTCGTCAACAGACGGGCTTCACAGCCGACGTGTTGAATATCGGGGGCGGCTTTGGTGTCGCTTATCTCGAGTCGGACGATCCGCTCGACTTTGCCGACACGATGACGCAAGTGATGGATACGCTCATCGCGGAAGTGAACCGCTTCGGATTGCCGCTCCCGAAAATCGGGATCGAGCCGGGCCGCTGGCTCGTCGCCAACGCCGGGGCGACGCTGTATGAAGTCGGGACGGTGAAAGAAGTGAGCGGTGTCCGCACGTACGTCTCGGTCGATGGCGGGATGACGGATAACATCCGTCCCGCTCTTTATGACGCCGAATATGACGTCATTGCGGCGACACGGATGAATGAAGAAAAGACGCTCGAAGCGAAGATCGTCGGCGCATGTTGCGAGTCGGGGGATATCATCTCGAACCGTTCACTCATCCCGCCGGTCGAGGCAGGGGATTTGCTCCTCGTCAAAGCGACGGGCGCCTATAACTTCTCGATGGCGAGCAACTATAACCAAATGCTTCGCCCGGCCGTCGTCTTCGTGAAAAATGGGACACATCGTCTCGTCGTCCGCAGACAGACGCTCGAAGATCTGGTCGTGTGTGAAGTCGTCGGACAATCATCGTAAGGATAGCCAGAAAAGGGATTCAGTCATGCGACTGAATCCCTTTTCGTGTCAACGACCATTTGTCAGGTTAATCGAGTTGTGCGTTCACTTCTGCTTCATATCGTTCCACAAGTTTGTTGTTGTCCGTCGTACCGTATTTCTTTTCTAAGACCGGGATGAGACGTAACCAAATCGTGTTCTTTTCATAAAGGTCTCGGTCAAACTGATGATTCAACTCTTGAAGGGATAAACCGAGGGCGCTCGCGTAGGCGAGATGAATCGGCAAATCACTTTGGTCCGGTCCTTGTTGAATGAAACGGTCAATCTCGTCTTCGGTTACGTGAATGTTGTACGTCTCTCTTGCGACCGTCTTCCATGAGACATCTTGTTCCATCGCTTCAGTCGAGAGTGCGATGACTTGCGCGTCTGTTAAGTCGGTTTCATAGTACAGCTTCTCTTCTGCCAACGTCCGAATGACCCACTTCCGTAACGGCTCCTCGACGTCGAACTGGTTTGCTTCGATGATCGCGTCATCAAACAGTTTCTTATAGTCGTCGAACGTGAAATTGTCTACGATTTGGCGCTGTTCTTCTTCACTTTTCATTTCAATCGTTTCAGGCTGAGAGGCCGCGGACTGACATGCTGCTGTGAAGATGGCGAGTGAGAGCGTACATAATAGCAATGATTTGAACCGTGCGGTCATGACGATCCTCTCCTTATCTGTTTGTTCGTTCATGGCGGTTGTTTCGACGAATGGAGCATGAGAGCGATTCACTACTATATACTCGCTAAATAGCCATCAGGTTCCCTTTATCTTCGGTCAAATCGCTACACATGAGAACGATTTTCAATTATGATGAAACAGATAGTAGAGGGGGTATTGACATGATTGAAAAGACAGCGGGACAACAGTTGATTGAATCGCGGCGGACGATTCGGATGTTTACGGAAGGTGAACTCGACACGGCCGAGTTGTATGAACTTTTGACATCGGCCCATCAAGCGCCGTTTCATAATAAAGTCGAACCGTGGAACGTCTATTTGTTCAACGGAGACGGGAAAAACGTGTTACTGTCCGCGCTCGAGCCAGCGTTTCAGGACGGACCGGAGTCGAAGCGGGAAAAGATTGCCGGGCGGATTCGGAATGCCGCTGCCTGCATCTACGTGACGACGAAGCCGTTCGAGACGGAGAAAGACAAGAAGGATGCGTTGCTCGCGACGGCGACGTTTATCCAGAACTTCCATCTGCTCTGTAGCGAGCGAGACATCGGCCTCGTCTGGCGGACGGGCGGTATCTTTGAGGATGCGCGCCTGCAAGACATGATCGGGGCGGAAGGAGAGACGTTCGTCGGGTTGCTCCAACTCGGGCGATTCGAGGACGTCCCACCAAAGAAACATCGTCAGTCGGTTGACAGTTGCCTCACGATTTTTGAATAAAGAAAAGCTCGAGCGGAGACCAGTGTCTACGCTCGAGCTTTTCGTCTATGCAAGTTATTTTTTTAATTTATTTGCGAGCCAGTCTTGAATGACGTTTGCTGGAATCATTATGATCACGTTCCCCCGGTTTTGATTTCTTCCTCTATACTATTATCCGATTGGATCCGTTCCCAAACCTCTCGATGTGCGCCTTGCAACGTATCATCGAACGAATCCTCAACATGAAGGCAATAGCTTGGGTTAATGGACGAAGCGTACAAGTCTAACATGAGTTGAGCGTGGTTGAGATGCATACAATTGGCTCCTTTCGACACGTCGGCTTGACTACATCCTCAGTATACAAAGGAATCATGAAGAAAATTCAGGGGAATCGTTAACAATTTATGAATCTTGTAAACGCTTTCACAAACTTTCTTTACGTTCGATCGGTTCGCACGTCGTCAAATACTGCTCTGCTCGTTTGGCGTACTTGTTGACCGTCCGCTCCATGATAAAGCGATCTTCATCGTTCAGCGGTCGGACGACTTTTGCAGGTACCCCCATGACCATGACCCCTTCTGGGATTTGCATGTTCGGCGTGACGAGCGCACCGGCTGCGACGAATGAACCTTTCCCGACCTTGGCCCCATCGAGGACGGTCGCGTGCATCCCGATGAGACAACCTTCTTCAATCTCACAACCGTGAATCATCGCCATGTGTCCGATGGAGACACGGTCGTGAATGATTGTCGGTGAGCCTTCGTATTGATGGACCATCGAACCGTCCTGGATGTTGACGTACGAACCGATTTGAATCGGACCTTCGTCCCCGCGGATGACCGTATTGAACCAAACCCCAGAATGGGCCCCGATCGTGACGTCGCCGATGACATGGGCACCGGGAGCGACGAAGACCGTCGCGTCGACGTTTGGAAGTAAATCACCTAATTTGTACTGCATATGTGTAACCCCTTTCAAACAGATATGCTCTTATTGTCGCACAACTTGAAAAAGAAATTGCGCCGAAAAGATTTTTCTTGTTAAGATAGATAAAATACGTTGAAAAAAGGAGACACACAGATGGAAAAACAACATTTGATTGACATCGCCGCGAAGAAAAAGAAAGCAGCGGTCGTCTTTAAAGATGTGGCGGTCATCGACGTGTATAGCCGTGAGACGATTCGCACCGATGTCGCAATCGACGCGGGATACATCGTGGCCATCGGGGAAGGCTACGAAGGAGAGACGGAATACCATGACCCGTCATGGACGCTCGCACCGACGTTTATCGATTCACACGTCCACATCGAGTCATCGATGGTGCCGCCACACGAGTTCGCGAAAGCCGTCCTGCCGCTCGGCGTCGCAACGGTCATCGCGGACCCACATGAGATTGCGAACGTGAACGGGGCGCTCGGGATTGAATATATGTTGGCTGACGCGAAAGGACTCCCACTCGACGTCCGGATGATGCTCCCGAGCTGTGTGCCGGCGACGCCGTTCGAACATGCGGGCGCAAAACTTTATGCGGAGGACTTGGCCCCGTTTTTAGGCGATCCGGGCGTGCACGGCCTCGGCGAAGTGATGGATTATCCATCGGTCGAGGCCGGGAGCGTAGACATGCTCCAGAAAATCGCGCAGACGGAGGCGGTCGGGAAAGTCGTCGACGGTCACGCATCCGGTCTCGGTCCTGACCAACTGAACGTCTACCGGACGGCCGGGATTATGACGGACCACGAGTGTACGACGGCCGAAGAGGCGCTCGAGCGGGTTCGCCGCGGATTTTACGTTCAAATTCGGGAAGGTTCGGTCGCCCGGAACGTCGAGAAGGTGAGCCGGGCCATCACGGAAAGTAACGCCCATCGCTTCTTGTTCTGTACCGACGACAAGCATTTGGACGACCTCGTCGCCGAAGGTGGGATCGACTACAACATTCGCATGGCGATCAAACAAGGCGTCAAACCGGAGACGGCGTATGCCGTTGCGAGTCTACATGCGGCCGAGGCTTACGGGTTGAACGACATCGGGGCCATCGCGCCTGGGAAGAAGGCGAACTTTGTCATCTTGTCAGACGTCCAATCGGTAAAAATCGAAACCGTCTATGTGAACGGCGAAGTCGTTGCCCGTGAAGGCCAAGCGACGTTCGAAGCGAACGGGATTGAAGTGCCGAAACCGATGAAAGGGGAGTTGAGACTTCCGGCGTTGACGAGTGAATCGTTCCGGTTACCTGTCAAAGAAGAGGCGGTCGACGTGATTCAAGTGTTGCCGAACAGTCTGTTGACGAAACGGGAGCGCCTCGTCTTCAGTCCAGACGAATCCGGGGCAGACCTCGACCAAGACATCGCCACGCTCGCCGTCATCGAGCGACATCACGGCACGGGGCATATGGCACTCGCGCCGGTCACAGGCTTCGGCTTGAAGCGAGGCGCGCTCGCCGCGACGGTGGCCCACGATAGCCATAACCTCGTCATCGCCGGCGTCAGCCCGAACGACATGTTGCTCGCGGCCGAGACGCTCGAGAAGGTCGGTGGTGGCGTCGTCGCAGTATCAGAAGGGGAAGTGCTTGCGGTCTTGCCACTCGAGATTGGCGGACTCATGACGAAGCGTCCTTACGCTGAAGTGGCGGACGTGCTCGAACAGTTGAACGACGCGCTCGACGTCGTCGGGGCGCATCGTCATTTCAATCCGTATTTGACGATGTCGTTCCTCGCGCTTCCGGTCATCCCAGACCTGAAATTGACGGACATGGGACTATTCGATGTGACGACGTTCTCATTCATCGAGTCATGAGTCGGTCTAACGTATGATTTTTGTTAAGAACGGCTCGGAACGATTGAACGGTTTCCGGTAAGTTGGTATAGTTACAACAAGTTTCATCGGTTCAAATTGAAAGGGGGGATATCACAGATGGAACAAGTTGCTTATAACCGGTCGTATGATGAACATGAGGATTTGATCAATTCTGTATATCGTGCCTTCAAAGACCGATATGAAGAATTGCCGGACGAGACGCGGACGAAACGTCGATTACGCCGTCTTATCCTCTTGACGATTAAAGAGCAAACGTCGTCACATGCCGAGCGGTTCGTGTTGTATCATTTCTTTAGCGATTTCTTTAAAGCGGTCGAGGCAAATGACCAAGAAGCACTCGCTGTATTGAAACAAATCATCCGTGACGAAAAATAAGTGTTGAAATGTGTCATGGACCTATGATAATTTAAACGTAACTTTTAAATGAATATTCGTGCTATCGATGAGGTAGAGGTGCGATGCTGATGAGTATGTAGTCGGAGGATGACAACGATGAAGGCTACAAAAAGGCAGAATCGCCGAAGTGCAACACCCATGGTCTATGGGGTTGTGCTGGGCTGACGGGGAATACGCGTCAGACTGCCATACATATTTACGTATGGAGCGCTCCAAGTCGGCTAAGAAAGACGGAACATCCAGCGAGGGTGTCGGCTTTGTTGCCGATGCCCTCGCTTTGCGTTTTTTTAAGCATAGGGGGGCCTCATCTCAAACAAAAGAGGAGGAAATCAGCATGGTAGATTATTCAACTTCGGTACTATCACTCGTACCGGCATTACTGGCCATTATTATGGCCATCACAACGCGGAAAGTCATTCCGTCGCTTGGCGTCGGGATTATCGCAGGGGTATTGCTCTTGCATAACTTCAATCCGCTCGACTCGATCTCATACTTATGGTCAAACGTTCTCGCCTTGTTCTGGTCGGACGGCGAGTTGAATGAGTGGAACGTGCTCTTGATCGCGTTCTTGCTCTTACTCGGTATTTTGTCGTCAATCATTCAAACGTCAGGCGGAGCCCGGGCGTTCGGTGAGTGGGCGGCTGCAAACGTCAAGACGGCACGCGGCGCACGCCTCGTCTCGTTCGGACTCGGGATTTTGATTTTTATTGATGATTACTTTAACAGTTTGGCTGTCGGTAACATCAGTCGTCCGCTAACGGACCGGAAAAAAGTCTCACGTGCGAAACTCGCGTATACGATCGACTCGACGGCCGCACCGGTCTGTGTCATCAGCCCGCTCTCAAGTTGGGGGGCATACATCATCGCACTCATCGCCGGTATCTTGGCGAAATACTCGATTGACAGCTATTCGTCGCTCTCGGCATTCATTCAAATGATTCCGATGAACTTCTATGCCATCTTCGCATTGCTCTTGACAGGCTATGTCGCCTTCACAGGTCTCGCGATCGGGCCGATGCGTACGCATGAGCTCCGCGCGCTTCAAGGCGAGCTATATGACGTATCAAAAGGTGCTCCGATGGGCATGAGTGAAGACATTAAAGAACACGACAACGGGAAAGTTCGTGACTTGATCGTACCGATCCTCGTGTTGATCGTCGCGACCGTGTCGGCCATGCTCTATACGGGCGGTCAGGCGCTCGCGGCAGACGGTCAAGCGTTCTCGCTCCTCGGTGCGTTCGAGTCGACTGACGTCACGCGTTCACTCGTGGCCGGAGCCGTCATCAGTTTGATTGTCACGTTCTTGCTTTTAATCGGCCGTAAGATTCCGGCTGGTGACTATGGACGCGCGACATGGGCCGGAATTCGGGCGATGTGGCCGGCAGTCCTCATCCTCTTGTTCGCTTGGACAATCATCGCGGTCATCGGTGACATGAGAACAGGGGACTACTTGGCGAGCTTCGTCACGGATCGCATCGCAGCCTCGTACTTGCCGCTCATCTTGTTCGCGATCGCCGGACTCATGGCGTTCTCGACCGGGACGAGCTGGGGGACGTTCGGTCTCATGCTCCCGATCGGGGCGGACTTGATCATGGCGGTCGAACCGGAGCTCTTGCTCCCGACGCTCGCAGCCGTCTTGGCAGGTGCCGTGTTCGGTGACCACTGTTCACCGATCTCGGACACAACGATTCTCAGTTCGACGGGTGCCGGTTCGCACCATATCGATCACGTGTTGACGCAGCTCCCGTACGCATCGATTGCGGCTGGTGTCTCTGCGATCGGGTACTTGGTACTCGGGATCACGACATCGATGTGGATCGGTTTCTTCGTAGCATTCGCGGCGTTCGTCGTCATGCTCGTCGTCGCTCAAATCATCTCGAAACGCGGACGTGTCCCGGCAGAAATCCGGGCCGAGCGCGAAGCGTAATCGTCAAAGCAGGCATGTCCCATCTCGGGGCATGCCTGCTTTTTTTTCTCCGCATTCAAAAAACCCTTTCCGCGTGCGCGGAAAGGGTTGTCGATTAGTTGACGTCCAACCATTTGAAGCTAGCATCAGCTCCGAACGGGTGACGGTACATGTTCTCGATGTTCGTACGCTCGAGGTACGCCTCACCTTTTTGGTAAATCGGTGCGATGGCGAAGTCTTCTTCAAGCAAGACGCGTTCCGCTTCTTGCATCGTCTCCCAACGCTTCATCTCATCGGCTTCTTTCTTCGCTTCTTGAACGAGCTTGTCGTACTCTTCGTTCGAGTAGGCCATCCGGTTGAACGGACCGTCGGTGACCCACATGTCGAGATACGTCATCGGATCTTGATAGTCAGGGCCCCAGCCGGCAGCAGAAACGTCATAGTCGCCCGCGCCTTCAAGTTCGAGGAAGTTTTTGAACGGTTGTTGCTTAATGTTGAGTGTAAGTCCTGGCAAGTTCTTCTCGAGCTCACCTTTGATGAACTCGTTCACTTTCTTGAACGCTTCTTCGTCACGTGAGAGGAACTCAAGTTCGATTGTCTCGACACCGAGTTCAGCCAAGCCTTTCTCCCATGCTGCTTTCGCCTCGTCGACGTTGTAGCTGAGGAGGTCCGGATACTTCTCGCGGAAGTCGGCACCGTCAGACGTGTACGTGAAGTCTTTCGCGACGATGAAGTTCGCTGGCTGTGAACCGTCCGTCAAGATGACGTCGGTGACGCCTTGTTTGTCGAACCCTTTTGCGAGCGCCTCGCGGATGTTGACGTTTTGGAGCGCCTCGTTCTTTTGGTTGAAGCGCAAGAAGTTGATGCGTGCGTCAGCACGCGTCTTGAACTCGTCGCTGTCTTGGAATTGCGGTACGAATTCAGATGAGAGGAGCGTATAGTCCGCCTCCTCTGATTCGAACAAGTTGACGCCTGTCGAGACATCTTTCACGACTTTGACGTTGATCGTCTCCATCTTCACGTTGTCTGCATCCCAATAGTCCGGGTTTTTCTTATATACCCAGCCCGTATTATCTTGCCAGCTCTCGAGCACGTAAGGACCGTTATAGAGTGTCTTGTCGACAGAAGTCGCGAACGCTTCGCCTTGTTCTTCGACGAATTCTTGTTTTTGTGGCATATACGTCGGGAAGCCAGTCAACCCGAGGAAGTATGGAGCCGGTGCTTCGAGTGTGACTTCGAGCGTCTTCTCGTCGAGTGCTTTGACGCCGAGGTCGTCGACGTCGGCTTCTCCTGCGAGGATGCTGTTGGCGTTTTTCAAGTCTTGCAAGATGTAGGCGTACTCGGCACCCGTCTCAGGGTTCAAGGCGCGTTTCCATGAGTAGACGAAATCGTCGGCCGTAATTGGTGAGCCGTCAGACCAGTTGGCGTCACGTAATTTGAATGTGTATGTAAGGCCGTCCTCTGACACGTCGACATCTTCTGCGATCCCTGGTGTCGGTTGGTTGTTCTCATCGAGTCGATACAGTCCCTCGAAGACGTTGTTCGTAACGATGATTGACGTTGAATCCGTCGTCAGCGTCGGGTCAAGCTGTGGCAAGTCCGTCGCCGAAACGAGTGTGATTTCTTTTTTCGCGTCGCCTGATGAAGAACCTTCAGAAGAGCTTGATGATTCTTCGCCGCCTCCGCAAGCTGCTGTGGCGAGTAATGCGACTCCCGATAAAGCTAACCATTTCTTGTTGCGCATTGTGATTCCTCCCGAAAATTCTGATTGTTTCGAATATAGTGTTTATTAAACTACAATTATTATGAATACGCAATTTATTTTTCTTAATTATTCGAAAATATAAACATTAGTGAAATACCTATCAAACGACCCTTTTATTCAGTAGAATGGAAAAATCGTCGGATGATTATACGCTATGCATGTATAGTTATTCGTCAGACGTCAAAGCAAGTGGAGGTCGTTTTTGAATGAAGTCACAGACAGCCGGAATCGGCTTTTTTGGTCTCGCAGCAATGGTCGTTGGTACGATGATTGGCGGCGGGGCGTTTAATTTACCAGGTGCGATGGCGCAAGGGGCAGGGGTCGGATCCGTCTTGATTGGGTGGTCGATTACCGGGCTCGGCATGATCATGCTGGCGTTCGTCTTTCAATTTTTAGCGAATCTGCGTCCGGAACTCGACGGTGGGATTTATGCGTATGCGAAGGAGGGCTTCGGTCGCTTCATCGGATTTAACAGCGGTTGGGGCTACTGGATGTCGGCCTGGATCGGCACGGTCGCGAACATCACCCTCATCTTCAGCACGCTCAGCTACTTCTTCCCCATCTTTTCGGCTGAGCATCGAACGTTTCGGTTGCTGATGAGCGCACTCCTCATCTGGGGATTGTTTTGGTTGATTCGGAGGGGGATGCGCGAGGCCGCGCTCCTGAATATCGTCACGACGATCGCCAAGCTCGTGCCGCTCTTCCTCTTCATCATCTTGATTTTGTTCGCGTTTCGGATTGAGACGTTCCAAATCGATTTTTGGGGAAGCGATGGCTTCAGCTGGTCGCACGTGTTTCCTCAAGTCAAATCAACGATGCTCGTCACACTTTGGGCGTTCGTCGGGATTGAAGGGGCGGTCGTCCTCTCGTCTCGTGCGCGCCATAAGCGCGATGTCGGACGGGCGACGGTCATCGGACTCGTCGGGACGCTTCTCATCTATATGATGATTTCGATTTTCTCATTCGGGGTGATGACGCAAGAACAGCTAGCGGCGCTCCCGGAACCGTCGATGGCGTACGTGCTCGAGGCGGTCGTCGGTCCGATTGGCGCGACGTTCATCAACATCGGCCTACTCGTTTCACTTGGGGGTGCCCTACTCGGTTGGACGATTTTAGCGACCGAAATCTCTTATGTGGCGAGCCGGGACGGGGTGTTCCCGCGCGTGTTCAATCGATTGAATCGAAATGAGACGCCTGTGAACGCGCTGTTCATCACGCAACTGTTCACTCAAATCGTGACGGTCATCGCGCTTTTCTCCGAACAGACGTATTTGGTACTGTCGAGCATCGCCGGAATCGCGGCGCTCGTCCCTTACTTGTTCTCGGCGCTATTTGGATGGAAAGAAGCACGGCGTATGCACGCGCGGCGCATGCTCGTCGTGTCAGGCATCGCCTCGCTGTACGCCGCTTGGTTGCTCTATGCGTCTGGCATCGAGTATGTCCTCATCGCGATGATTTTATACGCACCAGGGATTTTCGTGTTCATGGTGGCGGAACGGGAGCAGGGACGTCCGTTTCTCAGCCGGATGCAATATGCGATTGCCGTCCTGATTCTCCTCGCCGCCACATATGGCGTGTATGGGCTGTTGACGGCGACGATTGCGCTATAAAGAAAAAGCACTGACCGGCGCGAGGATATAAAATACCCCCGCTCTATCCGGACGTGAAAAAGGAAAAAGGCGATTGAACCGACTTGTGTCGGGACAATCGCCTTTTTCCTTATCGGCTGGAATCAACAGGTCATAGGGCCGTCTGCAGCGCCGTCCGAAGGCCCGCCAGAAGGATTGTGGCGTGCCGAACAGGGCGGTTGAAGGGATCCGCTGTTCAAAATCATTTGATTTTTTTCAGAGCCTTCCTAGCCGGTCAGTGATTTTTATTGTGCTTCTGATTAGTCAATAGCTCGATGATGCGCTCAGGCGGCATCGGTTTGGCGTATAAGAACCCCTGGAACGAGTCGCAGTCGGTCGTTCGCAAATGGTCGAGCATCTCTTCATCCTCGACGCCTTCTGCAACGACATGAAGGTTCAAGCTCTTACCGAGGTGGACGATGACATCGAGTAAGTGTGATTTTGAAGCGAGCCAATCGTCTAAAAAGACTTTGTCGATTTTCAGCTCGTCGACTGGGAACGACTTCAAGTATTGGAGCGAAGAGAAGCCGGTACCGAAGTCATCGATTGACAAGCGGTAGTCGAGACGTTTGATTTGATTCATCCGGGCGATGATCTCCTCGGTCTGCTGCATGACAAGACTTTCCGTGATTTCGAGAATCATGTCCGTCGGATTCAAATGCAGCTGTTGTTTAATGTTTCGAAGTGTATTGATGAAGCTCTCGCTTCGGAATTGGTTCGGCGAGATGTTGACGGCCATCGACAACGAATGGTCGACGAGCGGTTGCCACACCTTCAACTGTTTCGCCGCTTCTAAGATGACCCAGTTGTTAATCGGAACGATGAGCGCCATCTCTTCGGCGAGCGGGATGAACTCGGACGGCGGGATTTGGCCGAGCTCGTCGTGATGCCAGCGCAGCAACGCCTCGAATCCGATGAGTCGATCCGTCTTCAACTCATACTTCGGTTGATACTCTAGATAGAAATGTTTTTCTTCAAGCGCTTGATAGAGTGCTTTTTCAATATGGATTTGACGTGAGAACGCGTCGTCCATGTCTTTCGTGACGAATTGGATCGTTCCGACCCCGATTCGCTTGCCTTTGAACAAGGCGCTTTCCGCCCGGGCGTACAACTCTTCGAGTGAGTTCGTCGCGGACGGGTAGAACACACAACCGATTGAAATCGACAGCATGATCGAATGATGATAGATGCGGAACGGGCGTTGTAGCTCATATTGCAACTGACGCAACAACCGGAATACATCCTCTTTCGATTGCTCCAAGAACAAGACGCCGAACAAGCCGCCAGACGGATGGAACATGACGCTCGTGTCCGGGAGGTGACGAGAGGCACGCTCTTTGATTTGAAGCAACAGTTCGTTACCGACGCGAGAGCCGAACGATTCATTGATGATTTTAAAGCGATCAATATCGAACAGGGCGATATGAACGATTCCTTCGGATTGATCAGCGAGCTGAAGAATGTCGCGATATTCGCGCAACCAGCCTTTCTTGTTCAGTAGGCCGGTCAAGTCGTTATGATACGCCAAATACTCGACTTCACGTTCGAGCCGTTTCTTGTCGGAGACGTCGAAGCCGAACGCCGTATATTGGAGCACCTCGCCCTGTTCACTTAAAATCGGGACGACGGTCAAATTGAGCCAACAGACGTTCGTCGTATGCCGTTTCGATTGAATCGGCATCTCCCCGTGCCAAATCCGGTCAGAGGAAAGGGCTGCGCGCACCGTATCGGCGATGGGCGCTTTCTCATGCATTGGATGCACGAGATCGAACCAGTCTAGGCCGATGAAGCGATGCTCCGATTCACCGATCAATTCACAGAGCATCGGATTGACAGCCGTGATTCTCCCGTCGGCATCGGCGGATAAGTAATATGTCGTCTGTTCAATCATCGCTTGGAAGTGATGCAACAAGTTGAACTGTTCGGTACTGATGAGCGGACCGAACCTTTTCGGTAAAAAGGCAAGGAAGTAGCCGGTATAGCCGGCGATGGCGAATGATTGCAAATAAACGGTCGCATAGACGAGTGACCCGTCTTTATGTTGAAACGGCGTCATCGCCGTCGTCGAGAACGGATATTGGAGGAGCAGGGGTGCCCACGTTTCGAGCGCACTGTCTAACTGTTCGACGACAGGCAACGCTTGGTGGAGCACCTCGTCCCGTTCCCATCCGAACAGCGCTGTCGCATGTTCGTTCCAAAGTAGGACGTCGCCGCCGAGATCGATATAACAGCACGGGATTGACAGCGCATCGATGAACGCATCAATCGGCAAGTCACGTAAAGAAGTCACACGAATTCCTCCCATCCTCATCAAATGAATCATAGTCTACGTTCAGTGTACCTTATTTTCCCAACCCGAGGAATGGGCAAGTTCGCCGTTGTCAAAAGAAAGACGGTCATCATATACTGAAAGAGTAAGAACGACTTTTTAGAACAAGGGGGAAATCAAATGTCAAAGACACAAGATGTGATTGAATTGACAGAGAAGTTCGGGGCGCACAACTATCATCCGCTCCCAATCGTCATCTCGGAGGCGAAAGGGATTTGGGTGACGGATCCAGAGGGGAACCGTTACATGGATATGTTGAGCGCTTATTCGGCTGTCAACCAGGGGCATTGTCATCCGAAAATCATTCAAGCACTTAAAGATCAAGCAGACAAAATCACGTTGACGTCACGGGCGTTTTACAATGACCAACTCGGCCGTTTTTACGAAAAAGTGGTAACGCTTACAAATAAACAGATGGTGTTACCGATGAACACGGGCGCTGAGGCGGTCGAGACAGCCGTCAAAGCGGCGCGGCGCTGGGCGTATGAAGTGAAACAGATTCCAGGACAGGCAGAGATTATCGTCTGCTCCGGAAACTTCCACGGACGGACGATGGCGGCTGTATCGATGTCGACAGAGGCCGAATATCAGCGTGGGTTCGGCCCGCTCTTGCCAGGATTCAAAGTCGTCCCATACGGTGACATCGAAGCGTTTGAAGCGGCGTTGACGGAAAACACAGCGGCGTTCATCGTCGAACCGATTCAAGGAGAAGCCGGTATCATCATCCCGCCGGAAGGCTATTTGAAGCGTGCGAGCGAGCTGTGCCGTGAGCAGAACGTCTTGTTCGTCGCCGATGAGATTCAATCTGGCCTCGGTCGTTCTGGAAAATGGTTCGCCATCGAGTGGGAAGGTGTCGAGCCAGATATGTTCATCCTTGGAAAAGCGTTAGGAGGCGGCGTATTCCCGGTTTCGTGTGTCGCGGCCAATGAAGATGTGCTCAGCGTGTTCAGCCCAGGGTCACACGGTTCGACGTTCGGTGGAAACCCACTCGCAGCGGCCGTCTCGATTGCCTCGCTTGAAGTGCTCGAAGAAGAGAAACTTCCAGAGCGTTCGCTCGAACTCGGCACGTACTTCATGGACCGCTTGAAGTCAATCGACAACCCGTTGATTAAAGAAGTGCGCGGACGCGGACTGTTTATCGGGATCGAATTGACCGAGGCGGCCCGTCCGTACTGTGAGGCACTGAAAGAGCGTGGGCTGTTATGTAAAGAGACACACGAGACGGTCATTCGCCTCGCGCCTCCGCTCGTGATCACGAAGGAAGAGCTCGACGAAGCGTTCGAGGCCATTTCGGCCGTATTCGCTCCAGCGGCTATTTCATAAGAAGGCCCATTTTGTTATAATTTAAGAAGCAATCAGACACCTGCCGCAAATAACGGCAGGTGTTTTCATTAGGGAGGAACAGCGATGCTGTATGTATACGTTGGACTGGCCGGTGCGCTCGGGGCGTTGCTTCGCTATGAGATTGGCGTTGGCGTGCATAACGTTTATGGCGGGTCGTTTCCGTTTGAGACGCTCGCGGTCAATTTGATTGGAAGTTTTGTGCTCGGTTGGCTCACGCACTTCTTGTTTCGGACAGGACGCTTGTCACCGATGGTCGTGACGGCGCTCGGGACGGGATTCATCGGGTCGTTTACAACGTTTTCGACGTTCAGTGTCGAGACGATCGTCATGATTGAGGCGAGAAACCTCGTCGGTGCGATGGTTTACGTCACGCTCAGTGTCGTCCTCGGCTTGTTGAGCTCATGGTTAGGCTATAGGTTGGGCAACCGACGTTTTCGTCGGTTTGAACATCGTAAGGGGGGAGCGTCATGACGATTATGGCTGTCATGGTCGGTGCGTTCTTTGGGGCGATGGCCCGGTTTGGCATCGGTCAACTTGTGAAGCGATGGACGGCCTCGGTTTTCCCTTGGGCGACGTTGTTCGTTAACGTGGCCGGTTCGTTCTTTCTTGGTTATCTGTTCAACGCGTCGATGAACGAGACAGTGCTGCTTGGAGTCGGGGTCGGCTTTCTCGGTTCGTTCACGACGTTCTCGACGTTCAAGCTCGAAGTGATGCGCTTCGTGACGAAAGACTGGGTTCAGTTCGGCCTGTATTTATTCGCCACATACATCCTCGGGATTCTTGCCGCTTACGCCGGCTATCATCTCGGGTAACGCACAATCCCCTCGGAACCGATTCCGAGGGGATTGTTTATTCTGCGAGTTGAAGCTTTTCAGCACATGAGGAGCATGTGCTCTCATAAGACTCACACTGTTCGTCCATATGTTGCCCACACTCTTGACATGTCTTGTCCGGTAACTTCCGATAAAATTCAACCGATGATTCGAGACGGCTTGCCCATTCGTTCATGATGAAATGCCTCCTTCAAGGTCGTGGATTCGTATTTGGTTGTTTTGATTGTATTATAACAGGTGTTATTAAGTCAATAATAATATATAACAGATTTTGTGAACTCGATTTGCTAAACTATAGGTAACGAGAAACGAGGTGACATCGATGAAGGCACCCCAATGCGAGACGATTGCGATTCAACAGGAACAAGTAGCCGAACTGCAAACGCAACTTGACCAATTTGATGCGACACGCGTTAGTCGATTATTTAAGGCGTTTGCCGATTCGACACGAATGAAGGTGTTGTATGTGTTGACGCTCGAACAGGAGTTATGCGTGTGTGACGTGGCGGCCGTGATCGGGCATTCGAACGCGACGGCGTCCCATCACTTGCGGACGCTCCTCGACCAAGGGCTCGTCAAGTATCGGAAAGACGGAAAAGTCGTCTATTATTCGCTCGATGACGACCATGTCCGCTCACTTGTCGAGATTGCGATGGCGCACAGCGCTGAACGGCATCCGACTGAACCTTAACGAACTTCCGCTCCATTGCGGAAGTTTCAGGCTGTAGACAAAACATTGTCTGCAGTTTTTTTATTTGTCCGACCGGGCACAGCTCGCTTTTCTGGGGGCAAGCAGGGAGCCGCATCGCTTAACGCTGCTGGGTCTCCCTTTGCTTGCTATTCCCCTAGAAGTCTCGCCGTGCCCTTGGTCGGTCCACGCATCCATCCCTCATTTCGTATCCTCGCCCTTTTTTATAATGAGAGGTAGAGAACCCGTCATGGAGGCGATGCTACCCTTTGCCGCCCTCAATCTCAAGAAGATGGCAGGCTTGGCATGGAAGAAAGCCCAGCACGCCTGAACAGGGTCTCGGGCAGAACGCCTCAAGGCCCGAAAACGAAAAAGTCACGTTTCAATTCGCCTGAAACGTGACTTTTTCTACAATCTGGAACTTCCGCTCCATGGCGGAAGTTTTTTTTGGTTGCGGGCGTCGAGTAACAGCGTTATGCCATATTCAAATGAATGTTTGAATGTAACAGGAGGAATGCGAGATGGCGAATCGAGATATCTTGCCGATCGAAGGTGTAACGTGTACAAACTGCGCGGCTAAAATCGAACGACGTGTCGAAGGCCGATCGAGTGTGGCATCGTGTCAAATCGATTTTGCGGCGAGTCGCATGATAATCGAATGGAATGAACCGAATGACCATGACGCGGAACTGCAATCGATTGAACAAGAGATGGCACAGATTGAACCAGGGGCCCACTTTGCTCGAAAGGAAGCAACGGACGATCACGTCAATCATCTTTTGTGGCGCTTTGGGACGGCGCTCGCCTTGTTTGGTGTCGGGATCTGGTCTGACTCACTCTTCTTTTATGCCATAGCGTATGTGATCGTCGGATATGACGTTGTGTACGCTGCGATTCGAAACACCTGGCATCGAGAGTGGTTCGACGAGAAGTTTTTAATGACGATTGCGACGTTCGGCGCCTTTGCGATCAACGAGTATCCGGAAGCGGTAGCCGTCATGCTGTTCTATCAGCTCGGAGAATACGTTCAAGGTCGGGCCGTCCGAGCTTCCCGTCGTTCCATCCAGTCGTTGTTGACGATGAAACCGACGATGGCGCGGGTGCTTGAAGCCGATCAAGAAGCTATACGCCGGCCAGAAGAAGTGGCGATTGGATCGAGGCTCGTCGTCTTACCGGGCGAGCTCGTCCCGATGGACGGGCGCGTCGCCACGGGCGCAAGTTCGCTCAACACGGCCTCTCTCACCGGTGAGTCGCTTCCGAAATCGGTGGAGGCGGGTGAGCCCGTTCTCGCCGGCATGTTGAATTTGGATGGACGGTTGGAAGTCATCGTCGAACGTCGGTCGACGGAATCAACCCTTCAAAAGATGATCGCTCTCGTCGAAGAGGCGAGCGCGAAGAAGGCGAAGACCGAACAAATGATCACCCGTCTCGCAAAAATCTATACACCCGTCGTCGTCGGTCTGGCCGCCATCGTCGCGTTCGTCCCGCCGCTCTTTGGCGGAACATTAGAGGAATGGGTATATCGCGCGTTGATTTTCCTTGTCATCAGTTGCCCGTGTGCGCTCGTCATCTCGATTCCGCTCGGATATTTCGGCGGCATCGGGGCTGGGTCGAGACGAGGCATCTTGGTAAAAGGGGGCCAGTACTTAGACGCGCTCGCTGAAGTGGATACGATTGTATTCGATAAGACGGGAACGCTCACGACGGGGCAGTTTAACGTCACGTCCATCGAGACGAACGGACAGCTGTCGACGGACGAACTCGTTCAGATTGCCGCGCGTGTCGAGCGTGCTTCGACACACCCGCTCGCAACGGCCATCGTCGAACTTGCTGGGGAAGGGACTTCTTTTGCCGATGTCCATGAAGAGCCGGGTTATGGCCTGATGGCGGTGGACGGGGAAGACCGCATCTACGTCGGCAGTGCCCGCTACATGGAGAAGTTAGGCCATCGTGTCCAGGGGGCTCGGGTCGGAACGCACGTGCACATCGTCAAAAATGACGAATGGTTAGGACGGATTGAACTGATGGATGCACTCAAACGAGATGCACGCGAGACGATTCTTGCCTTGAAACGTGGCGGATACCGGACGGTCATGTTGACCGGTGACCGGGCCGTCGTCGCCGAGGCGGTCGGTGCGGAACTTGGCCTCGATGAAGTGACGAGCGAGCTCTTGCCCCATGAAAAAGTTGAAGCGGTCGAACGACTCGTAAAAGACGGGAAGGTTGCGTTTGTCGGGGACGGCATGAACGATGCCGCGGCACTGGCTCGAGCGGACGTTGGTCTCGTCATGGGAGGAATTGGGAGCGACGCAGCGGTCGGGGCTGCCGACGTCGTGTTGATGAATGACGAACCGCACGACCTCCTCACGGCAATCGAGCTAGGGAGACGTACGAAACAAATCGTTTGGCAAAATATCGTCTTCGCTTTCTTCATGAAAGCACTCTTTCTTATCCTAGGCGTTTGGGGAATCGCCTCCATGTGGGAAGCGGTCTTCGCGGACGTAGGAGTCGCTTTGATTGCGATTGCGAATGCGACACGTTTGATTCGAAGTACAAAAAAAGACCCCAACCGAGGTTGAGGCGAGCGGACCGATCAGTCTCGATCGATCCGCTTTTTCGTCTTGGCCATCAAAAAGATGAGAATGACGAGGATGGCGATGAGCAGGATGGCAACCGAGATGAGTGCTTGAGTCGCGATGTCGATTTCACGCTGAGTCGCTGTCAACTGCTTACGAATGTCGTTATACTGCATCTTCTTCAACGAACGCAAGTCCTCTAAAATCGTCTGGCGTTGATCGGTCATCGTCTCGGCGACGGCGGTCGCTTCCGCAAGGTCGCCGGTCTCATAGATGACGAGCACACGGTCCGCCTCTTGTTCCCAAATGCCGTCCCGATACAATAAATCGAGAAGGGAACTCGGTGTTTCTGGGTCGCCTGCGATGGAGGCCTTCAACTCTTTCGCGCGTTGGGACATGCTGTAGTACGCTTCGAGGAAGCGTCGGTCGTCATAGGCGAGAAGCCCACGAATCGCGTTGGCCCGTTCGATGTTGTAATACATGATTTCTTCGATGGCTTGATAGGAATCGAGTCGAGGCCCGTGGATGGCCTCGATTCGCTCGTTCGTATTGCGCAACTGGACGATGAAGCTGGCGATGACGAGGACAAGCAAGATTGCCAATGCACCGAATAACGCCAACCATTTCCGCTGAGACATGGTGCTTCCCTCCCTTCTGATGACAATCGTACAACAATTTTAAGCGTTCGGCATAAATTATTTTTTTTGGAAAAGAAAAAAACGGGTAAACGTTTAAATACATAGGATGTTGTACCTTGTTATCGTTTACAATTGGGATAGGGTACGATTTCAATCATAAGGAGAATAACTATGCCAGAGAACTCGTCGTTAAAAAAGTTACACCAAGTGTTAAAAGACAAACGGACCGATTTACACTATGAAATCCCGTCTTTGTGGAATCGAATGCGCTTTTTGTCGGAGCCGGTCCGTGATGGTGTCGAACGGGTCAACCCATACGATTTCTTAATCGAGACAATCGAGAAAGGCATTCTTCCGCATGCAGTCGACGGCCGTGACTATACCGAATCTGTCGCCGAGGCGGACGCTTATCTAGAGACAGGCGGCGACTGGATCAAGCGGGCTTCGGTCTACTCGATGCAAGTGCGGACGTCGACGTCTTGGGACCATGACGGGTCGGGCTATGTCGAGATGAACAATTCACAAGGAATGAAGGATACGGGGACGTTCGTGAAGACGCTCGCCTTGTTGCCGCATCTCCTCTATATGGGCATTGACACGTTGTTCTTGTTGCCAATCTCGCAACACAGCCACAAGAATAAAAAGGGCGAGTTCGGTTCACCGTACGCCGTCCAAGACTTTTTTGCGATTGACGAGGAATTGAAAGAGACGCTCACCGGGGACGGCTTGACCGTCGAAGAAGAGTTTGCGGCGTTCGTCGAAGCGTGTCACATGGTCGGCATCCGTGTCGTCATCGATGTCATTCCCCGCACGTGCGCGCGCGATAACCGATTGATTCTAAAGAACCCGGAATGGTTCTATTGGATTCCGGTCGCCGAGCTCGACCATTATCATCCGCCGCACGTACCGGGAATCGGTGAGAACGTGAAGCCGGAATACGCGTTCTTGCCGATGATTTACGGCTCGCAAGATGTATGGCAACATTTGCGTCGCTTCTCGATGGCGCCAAACTTGGTCGATGCGGCGAAGTGGGAGCAGGTGAAACGCTATTTACTCGATCATCCGGAAGAGAATTTGCTCGCCGTCATCGAACGGGAATTCGGATTGACGACCGCCCCGGCGTTCTCGGACTGCATCAACGACCCGCAGCCGCCATGGTCTGACGTCACGTACTTCCGCTTGTTCCTCGACCATCCGACAGCTGCCGGTCCGTACGTGAACGACGCGAACTTGGCGCCGTACATCTTGTTTGATTCGATCAAGTCGAACCAGTTCCGGGGCGAGCAAATCAATGAGCCACTTTGGGCGATGCTGACGGATATCATCCCGCATTATCAGCGGGAGTATGGAATCGACGGTGCGCGCATCGACATGGGGCACGCGTTACCGGTCGATTTGGCGCAACGAATCTTGACAGAGCCACGTGCGCTCGATTCGAACTTCAGCTTCATCGCCGAAGAGTTGATTGAAGTGGGGGCTTGGGCGGCGCGTGACGCCGGTTATAACATGATTATCGGATACGGGTTCTATAAAGAGCCGCGCTTTGATACGCACGACACGCACCAATTCTTTTATGACTCGCGTTTCTTGCCGCTCCCGGTGTTCGCCGCCGGTGAGACCGCGGACACACGCCGCATCGCGACCCGTGACGGCGGCCGTCAAGCGAGCCGATTGCTCACCGTGTTGAACGGGTTCATGCCGAACGGGGTACCGATGACGAACTCGGGGCTCGAACTGTATGAGACGCAACCGATGAACACCGGCCTCGACTGTCGACCGGAAGAAGCGTATCAACTCTTCCCGACCGACCCGTACTTCGGGAAGCTCGCCTTTTTTGACGCCTATCAGTTCCATTGGGATCATCCGGAACGGGACGAGATGATTGAACTGATGCATCAAGTGGCTGGCATCCGTCGGCGTTGGCTCGATGTCCTCGTCAACCCGAGCCACTTTGAGCCGCTGACGATGGGGCAGATGGATGCGCCGTTTATCGGTCTGGCTTGGTTGCGTCCAGACACGAACGAGACGCTCCTCGTCGTCGCCAATACAAGTATGCATCAACCGTTACAGGGCAAGGTCGCCCTTGACGGTGTGCGTCGCCGGAACTGGAACGCGAGCCGCTTCGCTGAGATGGTATATTCGCCGAACTCATGGCCGTATGCCGAGCACAGTTTCGATGACAACTGGGACCTGTGGGTCGATTTGAAACCGGGTGAAGTGAAAGTGTATGAGATGAAGTAACGTAAAACGCCTCGGACCGAGAACAGGTCCGAGGCGTTTGTTATTGTCGTTGTTTCATGTAAAAGATGACGAACTCGTCAAGTGGCATCGGTTTCGCGTAGCGGTAACCTTGCATCGAGTCGCAGCCGATGCGACGCAAAAACGTCTCTTGATATTCGGTTTCGACCCCTTCGGCGACGAGAGCCATCCCGAGTTGTCTCGCCATCGCGACGATCGTCGCGGTGACGGTCTGATACTCTCGATTCTCTTCGAGTTGCATCGTGAACTCACGTGGAATCTTGAGTTCGTCAATCGGATAGCGGACGAGGTAGGCGAGTGAGCTATACCCGGTACCGAAGTCGTCGATGGACAGTTTGATCCCGAGCGCCTTCAATTCGAGGATACGATTCAAGACGCGTTCGGAGTGATGCGCCGCGACTGTCTCCGTCAATTCGAAATTTAAGCGGCCCGGCTCAATCGGGAAACGGTTGAAGAGCGTCGTCAAATAGTCAATCAAATGCTCATCGAATAGTTGGCGCACGGACAAGTTGACCGAGAGCTTCGGCAAATCGATGTCGCCTTGTTCGAACGCGTACATGAGTTGGAACGTCTCGTGAATCATCCATCGACCGAGGTCTTGGATGTGTCCCGTCTCTTCCGCGATCGGGATGAACTCGCTCGGCGGGATGAAGACGCCGTCACGTTGCCAGCGCATGAGCGCCTCGGCACCGATGATTCGCTTCGATGAAGCATCGACCTGTGGCTGAAGATAAAGCGAGATTTCGCCTTTTTCGAGCGCGGTGTCGAGCCCTTCCATCAACAGCTTGCGTTCTTCTTTGTCTTCGCGTAGCTCTGGCGCAAACAAGACGGTCTCATCCCGTCCCTTCTCTTTTGCTTTGTACATCGCCAAATCGGCATTCGACAGCAAGTGTTTCAGCGTCGCCCCGTGTTCAGGGTAACGGACGATCCCGATGGAGGCGTGAATCTCGACGAGCGTCCCGCCCAAATAGTAAGGGGGGCTGTAGACGAGCCGACGAAGCCGTTCGATCAACATCTCATTATCATCGTGTTCGGCAACGACGATGAATTCATCTCCACCGAGACGGCCGGCATATTCGTTCGGCAACAAGGCGAGACGGAGCCGTTTGCCGATATGTTGTAACAACTGGTCGCCCATGTGATGTCCGAATTGGTCGTTGATTTCTTTAAAACCGTCCAAGTCAGAGAACATCAATGTGAACGGTCGCCCATCCTCGATGAGCTGTTCAATCTGCTCTTGGAGGGCGTAGCGGTTGTGCAATCCGGTCAAGCTGTCGTGGTTCGCTTGATATAAGATTTGTTCCTGCTGGACGATCATTTGTGTGATGTCTTTGACGATGGCATAGATTCCTTCGACGTCACCGTTGATAATCATCGGGATGTTCATCAGTTGCCAGACCCGCTTCGTGCCATCATCGGTCACGATGTTGACCTCGAGCGTCTCCGGACGCCCGGACGTCAAGTCGTGAAGGGCGGTCGCGTAAGCGCCACGGTCCTTCGGCTCAATCACGTCGAGAATATTCGTCCCGATTAGCGTTTCGGCAGTGTGACCGAGAACGGAACTACCGGCTTCGTTGACCGACAGCACCTCTCCGTCTAAGTCGAATAAGAAAATCGGTTCGGCGTGATAGGCGAACAGCGAGCGATACTGTTGTTCGCGGATTTCGAGTTGATGCGCTTTCGTCGTCACGGCGGTCTCGAGGTCGGTGTTGACGGTATGTAGGCGATGGCTAATCAACGCGTTTTGTTTCGCGACGACGAACTGCCGGATGAGAAGCAGCAATACGGCGTTCGCAATCATCGAATCGAGGACGGACGTACCGAGCAGACGATCGGATGCGAGCATGAACAACATCACGACCGTGCTGTAGATGATGTAATCGAACACCGAGTCATGAATGAGGACATCCTCGTCTGTCTCATCAAACAAAAAGCTGAGCGAGATGAGGAAGATGCTGCTCACTTGCAGGACATGGACGAGGTCATGTCCAATCCCACCAAAGGCGACGACTTGATTGACGATCGAGGCGACCGTGAAGCCGAGGATTCCGATGAGAAGCAGGATTCGAAACGATTGGCCCGATGTGACGATGCGATTCAAATACAGGAAGGCGAGCACCATATAAAGGCTGACGAGCACCATCTGTTCTTCAAATCCGTTCAAATAGTCGCGATACACGTCTCCCTGTGAAACATAAAAGTAGAGATGGAGTGCGCCGACGAACAGAAAACTGAACAAGGCGAATACATCGAACGTGCGGAGTTTCAACGTACGAATCTCAATCGACTGCGTGATGACGATGAGTGCCATAATCAAATAAAAAAAGTTTTGACTAAACAACATCAAGTCGCTCGAAACAGGTACCTCATAACGCAAGGTGGTCACGTACGTGATGAAGCAGACGTTTCCGGCCGTAATCAAGGTGTGGATATAACGTCGCATGCCACGATGGGTCACGGCAGCGTAACCGCTAAACAAAGTCGCGATACACGTGACGACGATCAAGTACGCGAACAGGCTCGTCTCGCGCAGCGCGTAAGGACTGAAAACAATCAATAACAGTCCAAGAAAAAACGTCCCGACGAGCAGGGCGGGAACTGATTGGCGCAAGGAGTGGCTAGACAACTCATGCACCTCCTTCTATATTCTATTAGGCTCACTCGTATTATCGGACCGAATCAACGTTTGTTACACTAAAAAATCGACAACGAAGCGTTGTCGATTAAAGGGTATAGGAATGTTCTTTGAAGTTACCGACGACCGAATCGATTTCTGACACCGTGATAAACGCTTCCGAGTCGATATCCGACACGATTTGGCGCAATTTTGGAATCTCGTTGTTCTGGACGACGACGTAAAGCATCTTCTTCGAGTCGTTCGAATATCCACCAATCGCATCCATAATCGTGACACCGCGCTTCAAGTTCTGCTTGATCACCAAGTTGATTTCATCAGACTTCTTACAGATGATAAAGCACTGTTTTTGGGCCGAGAAGAAACGGTGAATCGTCAATAGCGTCCGCGACCGTACGAAACTGAGCACGAGCGCATACATGACGGCCTTGATGTCGAACGTAATGAAGACGAGCACGTACACGATGATGTCTTGCGTCAAAAAGATTTTAGGGAGCGAGAGATTCCGATTCGTCGTATAGATGACTTTTCCGAGAATGTCGAGTCCACCTGTCGAGGCGCCTGCGAATAAGAGTAGCGCCAACCCAAGGCCAGAAACGATACCACTAAAGACGGAAGCGACGAGTGGGTCATCGAGCGGGGTCGGCGGAATGAGCACCGGCAGCGCATCAATTAAAATCGAGGACAACACGACGACGATTCCCGTCATGAAAATAAATCGCTTTCCTAGAAACTTGATTCCGACGATGAAGAGCGGGATATTCAACAACAGTTGTGTTAGCCCGATCGGCGTGCCGAATAGTTCGTTGACAATGAGTGTGATTCCGACGATTCCCCCCGAGCCGATTTCGTTTGGCTTCAGGAGCAAACCGACGAAGATGGATTGTAGAATCGTCCCGGCGATAATGAACAGGACCGTTTCGACGGCGATTCGTTTTCTTGATTTTGCATACATAGAAGTTGGCTAGGCGCCATACGCCCCCTTTGATAAAGTTCTCAAGCAAGCGTACTTCGACCGACGCTGAATTTCAAGAGTCTGATTTACATCTCGTGATGAAAGCGGTCGATATCGCTAGCGAGTTGTTCATGGACGAAGTCAATCACTTGGGCATCGTCGAACAAACCGAGCGGTGCGTCGTCCGGGATGGCGTCGAACGGCGAGACGAAATAGAGAACGGCCGCGACGAGTGCGTCTTCTTTTTCCGGTTGCATATCGAACTGATCGTTATAGATTGCCCGCAATATATTGAGCAACTGTTTCATCTGGAAATATAGCGTCAGTTCTTCTTCACGCTCGATGTTCGAAATGTCATAGGAAGCGACGTCGACGGTCACTTTGGCGAGGGCGAGTTCACCTTGGACGAGCAAATCTCCGCGCTGTTCGTTGGCTGTGTACGCCGTCTTCGCTGTGTCTAGAAAGTGTGCATACGTTGTTTTCCAATCTGGCATATGAATTCCTCCTTCTTTCTACATCTACTAATATGCCCGTTTTTGCGATTTGGTTGCAACTTTTCCGAAAATTTAAGAAAATAAGAGAGAACGAAAAAAGGAGGAACTGTACATATGTCTACTTATACAATCCCGACCGAAGCGGAGTTTGCCCGTTATGCGGAACTCGCCGTAAAAAAAGGTGTCAATATCCAACCGGGCCAACAGCTTGAAATCCGTGCCGATATCAGCCAAGCACCACTCGTCCGTCAAGTCGTCAAAGCAGCATACGCTGCTGGAGCCAAACAAGTTTTCGTTAACTGGAGCGACGAGGAGTCGACGAAGATTCGTTACTTCAACGCGCCACAAGACTCATTTAAAGAATTCCCAGAATGGTTGAAAGCTCGTTTTGAGCAACTTGCAGAAGAGAAGACAGCGTTCTTGTCGATTGTCAGTGATGATCCCGATGCGTTAAACGGTGTCGACTCGTCTCGAATCGCGGATTCGAACCGTGCCGCCGGCGTCGCACTCGCGAAGTGGCGGAAGTACGTCATGAGCGATAACGTCAGCTGGTCGATTATTGCCGGCGCTTCTGACGCGTGGGCGAAAAAAGTGTTCCCAGACCGTGAGGATGCGGTCGCAGCACTTTGGCGTGCCATCTTCGCGGCGACACGCATGGACGAAACAGACGTCGTCGCTGCGTGGGACGAACACGATCAAGCGCTCCGGACCCGTGCGAAGCTATTGACGGAAAAGAAATACGCGAAACTGCATTATAAGGCGCCGGGTACGGAATTGACGATCGGCCTTCCGAAGAAGCACGTCTTCCTTGGCGGCGGCGGACCGAATACGGACGGCGTCGACTTCATCGCCAACATGCCGACCGAAGAAGTGTTCACGCTTGCCGATAAAGACGCGGTCGAAGGACACGTGTCGAGCACGAAACCGCTCAGCTATAGCGGAAACTTGATTGACGAGTTCACGCTTTGGTTCGAAGGTGGGAAAGTCGTGAGAGCGGAAGCGAAACAGGGACAGGCTGCACTCGATGAGTTACTCAACCTCGACGAAGGGGCGCGCCGAATCGGTGAAGTCGCGCTCGTTCCAGACGATTCGCCAATCTCGAACTCAGGCCTCCTCTTCTACAACACGTTGTTCGATGAGAACGCCTCATGCCACTTGGCGCTCGGACGTGCCTACTCGACGTGCCTTGAAGGCGGACCGTCGATGTCAGCGGAAGAACTCGCCGAGAACGGGGCGAACGATTCGATGACACACGTCGACTTCATGATCGGGTCGGCCGAGATGGATATCGACGGGGAGCGCGAAGACGGCTCACGTGAAGCCATCATGCGTGCCGGCAACTGGGTCATCTAAGAAAGGGAGAGACGAATCCGATGCGGGTTCGTCTCTTTTGGTGTGAAGGGAAAAGGCATAGGGGCTCGAATGATTCAGGAACGAATGTGTAAAGGGGAAATGAGCGTGAAAAAAGGATTGCTCTCGATCGGCGTGACTTGTCTCGTCTTGCTTGCATTGCACGCGACGCCGCAAGCGGCCCTCCGGACGTATGTCTGTCTGATGGGTCATCCCATTGCGGCACTCACATCGCCGATTACAGAGTATGATGCCCGTAACGAACTAGAGCAAAAAGATTTCGAAGAGCGGAACGGGAAAATTTATACACTGACAAATCCGCCAGTCGAGCGCGCGACACAAGGTCGGCTCGAGAGCTATTTCGTCCGGAAAGTCGGGCCGTTCTATTTGGCTGAACATCACGGGGGTGGATAAAAGGGAGACAGCAGAAGCTGCCTCCCTTTTTAGTCATGGTCGTACAAATAGGCGAGCGCGTTCGGTAAGCGCCGGCGCCACGCCGACTCGTGATGGATGCCCTCTGGTTCGACTTCATAACGGAACATGATCCCGGTTCTCGCGATCGTTTCGACCAATTTAGCGTTCGTATACAAATAGTCTTCGGGCGTGAACGGGCCGCTCGTCTCGTCCGTCCCGAGATCCATGTAAAGCCGTGCCGACAGATTCGCTTGTTTCAGTTCACGGATGAGCGGGTCCAGGTTCGACCAGGCCGCCGTCGATAACGAACCGACACGGCGAATCGAAGGATACGTCGCCATCATATAGAGTGAAATGACGCCGCCCATCGAGCTGCCCATCACGCCGACATCGTCCACGTCTGTCGCATAGCGCGCATCAATCCATGGTTTCAACTCGTTCATGAGCCAGTCGGTATAGCGTCGCCCCTTTCCGCCGAGCGTCGGCCTCGTCTTCGCGAGCTCCGGTCCGATGCGCCGAACCAGCATCTCGTCTTCAAAAAAAGAGTAGTCGTCATAACGGTCGAGCCAATCCGGCGGGCTGGCGATGGCGACGACCATGAGCGGCAATCGGGACGTCTCGATGAATCGATCGATGCCCCAGCTCGCTCTCGTATCATGGTGGAAGACGTTTTGTCCGTCATGCATATAGAGGACGGGCAACAGGACGTCGTTCGACACGAAATCAGGACGAAAGACGGATACAAGTCGTTTTTGACCGGTTCGGTCGCTCGGCAAGTTAAAGCTGAACTGTTCAATCATATACACGCTTCCTTTCCACTTATCTAAATTGATTGTGACGTTGTTTAGACGGAAGTTCAATCCTCGCACTTGACTACCTACCGTTCGTTAGGTAGAGTGGAGGGAGCAGTTAGGAGGCCGAATAGACATGAATACGAAACAACGAATTGAGCAAGCGGCGACGCGCCGTTTTGCGTTAGAGGGATACGAGGGGCTCTCGCTCGCCGCACTCGCCGAGGACGTGGGAATTAAAAAAGCGTCACTCTATGCCCATATTGACGGAAAAGAGCAATTGTTCAAGCAAGTCGTCGAAGCGATGGCAGCACGGTACGATGACGTTTGGAAAGCAGCACGGGACGAATCTTACGACGCCCCGCCGCTCGAACGGATCGAGACGATTGTGCAAGCGCTGATCCGTTTCTTTGGGGAAGAAGAGACATGGATGTTGACGAAGCGGATGCTACTCGTCCCACCACCAGAACTGAGACCGTTTATCGAGTCAACGCTCGGAGACGTGGAGACTGAACTGCAGGCGTTTGAGAAAGAACAGTTCCGTCTGGCGATGGAGCAGGGTGCGTTGCCCGAGCAGTCGCTTGACGATGTGTATGACGCTTACTATTGCTTTTTGGATGGCGCGCTCATCTCGCTCTTTACGTTCGAGACGAACCGTTCCGAGCGTCAACGCGCTGCCTTCAAAATCTTTAAGAAAGGAATTGGATGGACATGAAACGTGATCAACTTGCATGGATGTGGCTCGTCCTCGCCGGTCTGCTCGAAATCGTGTGGGCGACTACGATGAAACTATCGAACGGGTTCACTGTGCTCGGCCCGACCTTGGTTACAATCGTCTTGCTAATCGTCAGCTTCGGTTTATTGGCGTTGTCGTTCCGCGTCTTGCCGGCCGGGACGGGCTATGCCGTCTTTACCGGGATCGGCGCTGTCGGGACGGTCATCGTCGGGAATATTTTGTTTGACGAGGTGCTCACCGGCATGAAGCTCGTCTTTATCGGCACACTGTTAATCGGTGTGATCGGGTTGAAACAAGTGACAGGAGGAGAGACAGCATGAGTTGGGCATTTTTAATTGGGGCGGGACTGGCCGAGATGATTGCCGTCTTTTTCATGGGGAAGTCAAAAGGCTATCAAATTTTGAAATGGTCAATCTTGTCGATCGTGACGTTCGCGCTCAGTTTTTATTTGTTATCCCGCTCGCTCGAGACGTTGCCGCTTGGACTTGCCTACTCGATTTGGGTCGGGATTGGGGCGGCCGGAGGCGTCATTCTCGGCATGCTTTACTTGAATGAATCGACCGACCGCTGGCGTATCTTCTTTTTGACGCTCATCATCGGGAGTGTCGTCGGATTGAAAGTCATCGCTTAACTAGGATTCAACCTGCCTCATAACGGGAATTAATGAGTAAAGACTGTGAATGAAAGGGGCGGGAACGATGAAGCATGTCGAGTTACACTCTGAGCGCTTACGGCTTGAACCATATACGATTGCCGATTTTTATTTCGTCAAATCGCTGCTACAAGACCCGCGGGTGATGCGGTTCATCAGCCCGGACGGAAAACCGTTCACGGATGAGCAGACGATTGAATGGTTCGAGCGACAGCTTTCGCGCTACAAGACAGGACGACAGACCGGGTTACTCAAATTGATGACGTTCGAGAGCGACGAACCGATTGGCCATGCCGGGACGTTGTTACACGAGCTTGACGGCAAAATCGAACTTGAGGTCGGCTATTGGCTCGCACCGAAGCATTGGCATATGGGTTACGGTCGCGAGGCGGCGGCTCGGCTCATGCAATATGCGTTCGAGGAAGGGGAGAAAGACATTATCTCGCTCATCCATCCGGACAATGTGCCATCACAACGTGTAGCGAAAGCGAACGGACTTCATTGGGATCGAGATACGGAATACGAGGGAATGCTCGTATCGGTATATGCTGGTGATTTAGAACGGCTTTGCCGTCACATTCAACGTCAGGAAATGTCGCGTTAAAAAAATAAAAAAAACTTTTAAAAAACGGTTGCCAAGGCATTAGTTTCTTGATATATTAATAGTGTCCTTAAGAGAGGACACGACCTGATTCTGTAGCTCAGCTGGGAGAGCGCTACCTTGACAGGGTAGAGGTCGCTGGTTCGAGCCCAGTCAGAATCACTTGGGTGCCAAACCCGATGCGAAACCCACCGGAACATGGGTTTCCGCGAAGCCACTTCTTGCGAGAAGTGGCTCTTTTTTTGTTCTTTTTTCAATTGACATCCAATGGAACGGATTGGTATATTGCTTTCAATACATATAGAAACGGGGGATACGAGATGGTGTTGTTAGGGACCATCGTCAACGCGGCGCTCATCGTCGTCGGGACGTTGCTCGGCCTTTTGTTCCATCGAATCCCCGAGCGGATGAAAGAGACGGTCACGGCGGCAATCGGGCTTGCGGTCGTCGTGCTCGGTGTGCAGATGGGTCTAAAAAGCGAGAATTTCTTGATTGTGATCGGTAGTCTTGTCGCCGGGGCGGCGCTAGGGGAATGGTGGAAACTCGACGAGAAATTGAATGAGGTCGGCTACCAATTGGAACGGCGCATCGGTGGAAAGAGTAAGTCGAGCATTGCCGAAGGTTTTATCACGGCGACGCTCATTTTTGTCATTGGGGCGATGGCTGTCATCGGGGCGCTCGACAGCGGCTTACGTGGCGACCACGACGTGTTGTATACGAAAGGGTTGATTGACGGGTTTACCGCGCTCGTCCTCGCTTCCTCGCTCGGGATCGGGGTCATGTTTTCGGCCGTCCCGGTCTTGCTGTATCAAGGTGCGATCGCCTTGTTGGCGATTCAAATTATGAAAGTTGTGCCCGAATCGCTCATGGATAGCTTTATTCTTGAGATGACGGCCACTGGAGGAGTCATGATTGTGGCCATCGGCTTGAACTTGGCGGGTATCACGCGCATCCGGGTCGCCAACCTCCTACCGGGTATATTGGTCGTGGCACTCATCGTTTCCATCTTACATATGCTCTCATAAGAAAAGGTCCGAAACGGTGATACAACCGTTTCGGACCTTTTGTCATGATTGGTGTTGTTCGACGTCTTCTTTCGCGCTTTCGCGGAGCGCAGCGTACATGACGTCGGATAAGTCACGATCGCGCAAGACGCCGACACCGCGGTCGGTCGGGCCTCCTGGCGCGGCCACGTCCGAGATTAAGGCGTCAGTCGGACGCGTCTCGTGCAACAGGAGTTCGGCCGATCCTTTCATCGCTTGGGCGACGATTTGTCGGGCTGTCGCCTCGTCAAATCCGGCATCGGTCAAGACCGGTGTCATCGATCCGACGATTTCATAGAAGAACGCTGGGCTGCAGCCGGCGGCAGCCATGAAGGCGGACATCGTTTTCGCGTCCGTCACGGCGGTTCGGCCGACGCGTTCAAATAGTGCGGTAGCTGTCGCGCGAACAGACTCGTCTGTCTCTGGTCCGAACCAAAGGCCCGTCATCCCGTCACGGAAGGCGACTGGGGTGTTCGGCATCGCACAGACAGCTGGAAGTCCTGAAGCGGCCTCGAGTTCTGCCGGCTCGATATGAGCCGCGACAGAGATGAGGAGCGGCTTCGTCCACGTCTTCGAACGTACATATGGAAGCACGCCATCTGGTTGCATCGCGAGTACGACGATATCGTATGCGTTCACGTCTTCTTCGTCCACGATTCGGACGCCGAGTTCGTTGTGCAGTTGGTCCAATCGAGCCCGGTCACTTCGATTCGTCATCGTGATCGTCTCCGGCGAAAGACCGGCGTCAATCCAACCGCGGACGAGCGCCTCGCTCATCGAACCGGCTCCTACCATTAATAATTTCATATTTCGTCACCTCTTCTGTTAGATTCGGTCTTGTGCATGGTGCTTATCATAACAAATGTTAAGCCGAATATCCCCTTCTATGCTCGAATTGTAAAAGAAAGGAAATAATGTAACCGCTTCTTCACATCCAACATCGGACAGTGAAAGTGACAGAATTCATTCGACGAGATATGATGGCAGTAATCTATTCGAACGAGGCGATTTTTATGAAACGAATTCTTGTGCGTGGCATAAAAGGGTATCAACGTGTCATCTCTCCATTGAAACCACCGACGTGCCGATTTTATCCGACATGCTCTCATTATGGGATTGAAGCGATTGAAAAGCACGGGGCGGTCAAGGGCGGCTATTTGACCGCGCGACGTTTGTTGCGTTGCCAACCGTTCCATTCAGGCGGACTCGACTATGTGCCGGACGAGTTTGACTGGAGCGCGCCATTACAACGAGAGAAGCCACCGTCACAGCGAGATGTCTAATCGACGTCTCGCTGTTTTAGGTACAGATTCACGAACGGACTTTTGTTTTAGTACAATATTTTTGACAATGTTCCAAGTATTCTGAAAAAATAGAAAAGTACAATTACATAAGGGGAAAGGGGATTTCAGCATGAGTCAATCGTTCAGTGAACTGATCGGTACGATTTCAGACTTGGTGTGGGGACCACCGCTGTTGATTTTGCTTGTGGGGACAGGCGTTTATTTGACAGTACGGTTAGGTGGCCTTCAAATCACAAAACTGCCTTACGCATTAAAGCTCGCCTTCTCGAAAAACCAAGACAAGACGTCACGAGGGGACATTAGTCACTTCCAAGCACTCATGACTGCCCTCGCGGCGACCGTCGGTACGGGGAATATCGTCGGTGTCGCCACGGCTGTCGTGCTCGGGGGACCGGGCGCGATTGTCTGGATGTGGCTGTCCGGGTTCTTTGGGATGGCAACAAAGTATGCCGAAGCCGTACTCGCCGTCAAATATCGAGTGACGGATGAGCGGGGACAGATGGCTGGTGGGCCGATGTATTATTTGGAGCGCGGTTTAAAGCAGCGCTGGCTCGCCGTGTTGTTCGCGGCGTTCGCCTCGCTTGCCGCGTTTGGGATTGGGAACGGGGTCCAGACGAACTCGGTTGCGCTCGCGCTCAAGTCGACGTTTGACGTTCCGCTCTACGTGTCCGGTATTTTGGTGATGGTGTTCATGGGTGCCGTCATCCTTGGCGGCGTCAAATCGATTGGACGCGTCGTCAGTTATTTCGTTCCGATCATGATCATCTTCTATCTCGGTAGTGGGCTCATCATCATGGTCATGAACTACACGCTCATCCCGGATGCGATTGCGCTCATCTTCAGCAGCACGTTCAGTGCCGAAGCAATCGGTGGTGGGGCCATCGGTGCGGCAATCCGTTACGGTGTCGCCCGCGGCGTGTTCTCGAACGAAGCCGGTCTCGGTTCGGCTCCGATCGCGGCAGCCGCTGCGAAAACAGATATGCCGGGCAGACAAGCGCTCGTCTCGATGACGCAAGTCTTCCTCGACACGCTCATCGTCTGTTCAATCACGGGGATCACCCTCGTCATGGGCGGACAGATCGGTTCAGGGCTTGAAGGCGTCGATTTGACGGCGGCCACGTTTGAACAGTTCCTCGGGCCGTTCGGCCGTTACGTCGTCACGATTGGGCTCGTTATGTTCGCGTATTCGACCGTACTCGGGTGGTCGTATTATGGGGAACGCTCGATTCACTACTTGTTTGGACAAAAGTCGATTATTCCGTATCGCATCGCCTTTGTCCTCGTCGCAGGACTTGGCGCGATGACGACGAACTTAAACTTGGTATGGGCGCTCTCGGACGTGTTCAACGGCTTGATGGCCATTCCGAACTTGATTGGCCTCTTGTTCTTGTCAGGGGTCGTCATCGCTGAGACGAAGCGTTTCAACCAGCAACTCGCGCTCGAGAACCGTAATCGAAAGGCGTCATGACGCCAAAACGCCACCTCGCTTATTCCGGAGGTGGCGTTCTTTTCTTTTTCACTTCTTCGAGTCGGGCTTGTTGTAAATGGTTGAACACTTGGGTGACGAACCCGACCATGATGCCGGTACCCGTAATGACGTAACCAATCGTGAACGCTTTCCCGAGGTCTGTCGACGGGACGAAATCACCATAGCCAATCGTCGTCAGCGTGATGATGCTGAAGTAGAGCGAATCAAGCCATCGTAACTCTTCGTAGCGGGCGTAAAATAACGTGCCGGACAAAATGGTGAGGAAGGCGAGACTGAACAACACCTGGAATTCAGGCTCTTTCAGCCCGCGCCAAATTCCTCGGAACATGCGGCGAAACGTCAAGAAAAACGAAAGCATATCCCCACTCCTTTCTGTATTAGGTTTGTTCGTGACAGAGGAGGGAACATCCTCTATAGTCTAGCGAAGAAAGGGTGAAGGAAATGACAAAACCGATACCGAAAGAACAAGGTCTCGATCACAGCCTCGATTTTTTAAGGGAGGGATATCAGTTTGTCCCGAATCGACGGACGAGCTTTCAATCGAATATCTTTGAGACGAGGCTGTTAGGGGAACGTGCGATTTGTCTCGGCGGAGAGGAAGGAGCGGCTCTATTTTACGATGCCGACCGTTTCGTCCGGCAAGATGCGGCCCCGAAACGGCTCTTGAAGACGCTGTTCGGTGAGAGCGGCGTACAGACATTAGACGGTTCTGCCCATACGTATCGGAAACGGATGTTCATGTCGCTCATGTTTCCAGAAAACATTGATCGCCTGACGCGACTCGTCGGGCGTGAATGGGAAAAGGAACTCGATCAAGCCGATGGGGAGACTGTCCTTTATGGGACGGCGCAACGCGTGCTCATGCGCGCCGTCTGCGAATGGGCCGGTGTACCACTCGCCGAGTCAGAGGTCGACAAGCGTACCGACGAGATGCGTCTCTTGTTCGAATCGGGCACAGCACTCGGACCGAAGCACATCCTTGGCCGTAAAGCACGAGCTTCGGCTGAGGCATGGATCAGCTCGATGGTCGAGGAGGTAAGGACGAAGCGCTTGTTGCCGAACGAGAAGACAGCTTTGTATGAGTTCGCTTGGCATCGTGACGAATCCGGTGAACTGTTACCGGCAGACGTCGTGGCTGTCGAAGTGATCAATATTTTGCGACCGACCGTCGCAGTGTCGATCTATGTCCTCTTCACGGTGCTCGCCTTGCATCAATTTGATGAAGCGCGAACGAAACTGGCAAACGGGACAGTCGACGCGACGGCGTTCGTTCAGGAAGTTCGCCGCTTTTATCCGTTCTTCCCGGTGACGGCAGCCCGGGTCAAGCATGATTTCGAGTGGGAAGGGTACAGATTCGAAGCAGGGACGCTCGTCTTACTCGACTTGTACGGGACGAATCATGATCCGACGCATTGGGACGAACCGGGCCAATTCAATCCAGAACGGTTCGCCGATTGGACAGAGAGTCCGTTCACGTTCATCCCACAAGGTGGGGGAGACGTCGATTTCGGACATCGCTGTGCCGGAGAGCACGTCACCATCGCCATTATGAAAGAGACGATTGACGTATTCTTGAACCGCTATCGCTATGACGTCCCGCCGCAAGACTTCAGTTACAGTCTTGTCGACTTGCCGAGTCTTCCGAAGAGCAGGCTCGTCTTGACCGACATCGAACGACGCGCATGAAAATGAACCACCCGGGATGGGTGGTTCATTTTGTGTGAAGCGCCAAGCGATTTGTAATTGGTGCGATGCGGCAATTGGTGTCGACCATGCGATTATCACGCTTCGGTTCATCCGCGCGTTCGATGCGCCATGGCCTGTCATGTCGTTCAGCGAGAGCGGAGGCGATATCATAGAGCGAGTGGCTCGTGTTCCCGTTCAATTGATACATGCCGGGACCTCGTTTCGTCATGATGTCGAACAGCGCGTCGGCCGTATCTTGTAAAAACGAGCAAGACGGATACCAGTGCGTACTGGCGACGATGACGCCTTTTTGTTCCATTTCCTTCTCGAAAAAATCCATCATGTTGTTCGAGCCGGGGCGGTCCCCGATTTGCCATCCGAGCCGAACGATTTGAGCACCAGGGTTGGCTCGGGCGATCGCTTGCTCGCACGCCCGTTTATACGATCCGTATTCATCTTCGGCGTCGGGCCGGGTGTCAGGTGTGATGGGTCCTGTCACGTTGTCCGAGAAGACGGAGACGGTGCTCGTGAACAAAAATGGGATATCGTATTCCCCGCACAGTCGGGCGAGATTCGCCGCTGATTCGACGGGTCCCATCCCGATGTGAAGAAAATAGTCAGGCCGGACCGATTCGATAAAGGCGCGCATATCTGATTCTTTTTCGATGGAGACTTTTGAACGGTCCCACGCAATCGGTTCAATCCCGTGTCGTTCGAGTGTCGTGGCGACGACAGGTGCGACCGTCCCGTTCATTCCTGTGATGATTGCTTTCATAGATCTTCCTCCCTTCTGTTTGTATCATCCCACAGTTCGCTCGTTGACAAACCCACTCTTTTTCACTGTATGATAAAGTGGTATGTGGAGGAGATAATATGAACATTCGACAAGCTAAACCGGCAGATGCGACGAACGTGGCCCCGCTCGTCTATGCGGCCATCCATGACATCGCCTATTCGTTGACCGGAACGAAGCAGAAAGAACAAGTACTCGAGCGGCTCGCGATGTGGATTGGCCGACCCGCGAACCGTCTGAGCTATGAAAATATTTGGGTCGCGGAGAGTGAAGGGACCATCGCGGGCATTATCATCGCGTATGCAGGAATGGATGCACGGAAATTAGACGAACCGATTCGACAGTGGCTGATGGAAGCTGGCGAAACAGGGGAACTCGACGTCGAGACAGAAGGCGACGTGTTTTACATCGACTCGGTCGCGGTCGATTCACAGTTCGGGGGACGTGGAATCGGGACAAAGCTGATCAACTCCGTCACTCAGCACGCCCGTTCAAAACACATCCCGGTCGTCACGTTGAACGTCGACCAGACCAATCCTGCGGCAGCGCGCCTTTATGAACGACTCGGTTTTTATAAACAAAAAGAGATTGAGATTTCAGGCGGACGGTTCGATTATATGGTGCTCGATTTATGAAGACGGACGAAAGTCCGTTTTTTCAGTCTTGAAACCGATGCATTTGTCGACGCCGTCCGCTATACTAAATGCTTGAAACGAACTTGCGGATAAAGGAGCCTATACTTTATGGAATGGAGAAATATATTACGCGGCATGGCGATGGGGACGAGTGATTTGATTCCTGGCGTCAGCGGCGGGACGATTGCGGTCATTTTAGGAATTTACGACCGGTTGATTGAGGCGATTAGCGGGGTGTTTAGCCGGCACTGGAAAAAACATATCGGTTTCTTAATTCCGCTCGCCATTGGGATGGGTGGCGCGATTTTAGGGTTGAGCCGTGTCATCGAGTTTTTATTGTTGAACTATCATGCCCCGACCCAGTTCTTCTTCATCGGGTTGATTTTAGGGATTATCCCGCTCTTGTTGTTTGAATTCAAGTCACGGGCGAAGATGCGACCGGTGCATATCGTCGCGATGATTGTCGGAACGATTCTCGTCGCGAGTATGGCTGTCATCAAACCGGCGGATACGGCGGTCATCACTGACGTAACGATGGGGACGGCGCTGCTCCTCTTCTTCTCGGGCTGGCTTGGCAGTATGGCGATGCTCTTGCCTGGTATTAGTGGTTCGTTCGTCTTGTTGTTGATTGGGGTCTATCCGACGGTCATCAGCGCCTTGTCGAACTTGAACGTGATCGTCATCGGAATTGTCGGGCTCGGTGTCGCCGTCGGCTTCCTCGTCAGCAGTAAAGTCATCCGTCATCTGCTCGCGAACTACCCGGGTATGACGTTCTCCGTTATTCTCGGGCTCGTCATCGGATCGCTCGCCGTCGTCTTCCCAGGTCTTCCGGAGACGACTGTCATGTGGGGATTAAGCATCGTCTCGTTTTTGGCCGGTTTCATGGTTGTCCGATTGCTCGGGAAATTTTCAGTATGAACAGAAGACGCGGCTCTCGCTATGGCGAGGCCGCGTCTTTTTAATAGATGAACGGAAGCAGACGTTTCCGGGACTTCGACCATACGGCGTAAGCATCGCCGAAATGTGCGGTCAACATCTTCTCTTCGATATGAATGCGCCATAATAGCGCTGCTCCCATCGCAATCGTTCCGAGTACTGCGAACCAGACGAAACTGAAGGTAAGCGCGAACCCGAACGTGATGAACAATAGTCCTGTATAGAGCGGATGCCGCAAAAACCGGTACGGGCCTGTGCTGACAATCTCATCCGTGGGCCGGACGACGACATGGCGCGTGAACTGATGTCGTAAATGGGTGATCCCCCAATACCGGAGGCCGACACCAGCTATGTAACATGCAAGTCCGATTAAGCGCAAAGGGACGCTTTGACGGGCATCCGTCAAGATCGAGTAACCGAGCGAACTTGCGAACACGATCACCATGACGGCCGAGACGACGTAAAAACTCATATGTTCGCTCCGTCCATCCTTCGTGTCGTCACGATTGCGGTAACGCCATAGCTCATAAAGCCAGGCTATCGAGGTGACGACGAATATTCCGTCGAGCCAATCCATAGCAACTCCTCCTTCACTCTCTTCTCACTCATACCCGTGGCTGTTTGTCCAAAAACCGTAAGGGCGGGTTGGGTATGCTCTCTTCGACTTGTTCGCTACCCGATCAAAAAGACCCTGCCTGAGGACAGGCAGGGAATCAAGCGTGAAGCAAGTCGGGACGTGGTGCCGCAGTCTCGACAGGAGCTTCTTCTTTGATTAAATGGTACGTCAGGCACATCGGCTTCTCCGTACGTGGGTCGCGACCGATGATGGCATCGATGTGGAACACTTGGCGCAAGACGAGCGGACAGATGACTTCCTCGGCAGAACCCGTCGCGAGCACTTCGCCATCTTTCATCGCCACGATATGGTCAGCGAACCGAGCGGCTTGATTCAAATCGTGGAGGACCATGACAATCGTACGGCCTTGCTCGCGGTTCAACGTCTCGAGCAGTTCGAGCACTTCAAGTTGATGGGCCAAGTCGAGATACGTCGTCGGTTCGTCCAAGAAAATCAAATCCGTCTCCTGCGCGAGCGCCATCGCAATCCATACCCGCTGGCGTTGGCCGCCAGATAAGGCGTCGACGCTCCGGTCTTTATAGTCGAGCGTACCGGTGACGTCGAGCGCCCAATCGATGACTTCGTGGTCGCGTTTCGTCAATCGGCCGAATCCGGACTGGTACGGGAAGCGGCCATACGCGACGAGTTCACCGACCGTCAACCCGCTTGCACCTTCGGGGGTCTGCGGCAAGATTGCCATCTTTTTGGCGATCTCTTTCGTCTTGCACTTGGCGATATCGGCGCCGTCTAAATGGACCGACCCGTTCGAAGGAGAGAGGATTCGCGTCATCGCCTTCAACAACGTCGACTTACCGCAACCGTTCGGTCCGATAATCGTCGTGATTTGACGGTCTGGAATCGTTAAACTGAGCTGTTTGACGATTGTCTTGTCGCCGTAACCGACCTCGATGTCTGTTGTATGTATGCGTGACATGCAAATTCTCCTCTCGGGGGCGTCAAATGTGATAATAATTCTCAATGTCGTACTCACTATAGCAAGCGCTTCAGTTTATGTCAATCTTCATTTAGAGAGAAAACGGATTGTGCTTCCGTACGATACGCGGTATAGTGAATGAGAATGATAATCAATGACAGCGTGGACAGGTGGAAGGATGGTTGAGTGGGATGAAGGGACAAGACGTATTCGATGTGACGATTATCGGTGGTGGGCCAGCGGGACTATACGCCGCGTTTTACAGTGGCCTTCGTGGGATGAAGACGAAGCTGATTGAATTTCAACCACACCTCGGGGGCAAGATTCATGTCTATCCGGAAAAGATGATTTGGGATGTTGGGGGTGTGACACCGACGACTGGGGCGAAGTTGATTGACCAGCTCGTCGAGCAAGGGCTCACGTTCGATCCGACCGTCGTCTTAGGAGAAAAAGTAGAGGCGATGACGAAAGACCATGACGGTCACTTCATTCTAGACGGCACGCATGGCCGTCACGTCTCGAAGACGGTCATCGTCGCAACCGGAAGCGGGATCCTCCAGCCACAAAAGATTGAAATCAGTGGGGCCGAGCGCTTCGAAGTGTCAAACCTTCATTACACAGTGAAATCGCTCATGCGTTTCAAAGGAAAGACCGTTCTCATCTCTGGGGGTGGGAACAGCGCCATCGATTGGGCGAATGAGCTGGAGCCGATCGCTGAACGCGTCATTTTGACGTATCGGAAAGAGGCGTTGAAGGGACATGAGTCGCAAGTGGAGAAGTTGCGCTGCGGGCGCGTCGACTGTCGTCTGTCGACTCGCATCAACGACTTGATCTCACGGGACGGGCAGATGATTCATGCGGTGGAGCTCCTGAACTGCGTCACTGGGGATAAAGAACACGTGGAAGTGGACGAAGTCGTGATCAACCACGGCTATGAACAGGATGCGACGTTGTTAGGGGACAGCGAGCTTCATGTCGACATGAAGGATGGCTTCTACGTGTCAGGCAACGCGCGGAGCGAATCGTCTGTACCAGGGCTGTATGCGGCAGGAGATATTTTGACGCATGACGGAAAGGTTCATTTGATCGCCGGAGCATTCCAAGACGCGGCGAACGCCGTTAACAGCGCGAAGACGTTCATTGATCCCGAAGCGACGAAAGCGGCGATGGTGTCTTCCCATAACGAGCGTTTAAAGGCGAAGAATCGGGCCATCATCGAACAAACAATCATCAAGCAGTGAGGGAATCCCTCACTGCTTGATTTTTGGATAGTCGCATAGTTCGACGATGATACCGCCTGAATGGCGCGGGTCCATATAAATGAGGCGCCGACCTTTTGCTGTCGTCCGTAACGTGTCCTCTAGAAACGTGATGCCGTCTCGTTTGAGCGCGTCGATCGATTGCTCCAAGTCGTCGACTCGATAAGCGATATGGTGAACGCCTTTCCCCCGTGCCTTCATAAAGCGGGCAATCGGACTCGTCGGACTCGTTGGCAACAATAACTCGATCACATCTTCCCCGACGTGAATCACGGCAATCTCCGTCTCGACGCCGACGGCCGTATTCGTATAGCGGTCAACGAGCTCGCCTTGGAGGACGGTCGTGTAAAACGTGATCGCCTCGTCTAAATCACGGACGGCAATCCCGGTGTGGTCAATTTGCATAGTTATTCCTCCTTCTCCGTCTAGTGTGCCGAAAGTTGAACAAATTGTCACTTCACAACGTTTTCGGATAATCCGATATACTAAAAGAGGGAGGGACGGCGAAATGAACGGGAAAATCACCCTTGGCTTGATTAGTGCATTCGCGCTAGTATCATTTATGTTTGGACTCTCACTTGCAACATTCGTCGATTACCGCATTAATGAAGAACAGGTCGTGCTCGAACGACTGACGACTCATAAAAAGATTGGCCCGGCCGAAATTCTTTCGACGGAAGTGGATTTTCATTTGAACGGATCGAACTACGCCCTCCGTTTCACGGATGAGCCGCACATCACGTATTGGTTCAGTGTCGCCGAGCGGGAGATTCAATTCGACCGCATCGAGGCGCTCGACCCTCGTGACGTCGGCCAGAGGACCGCTTTGTTTGAAGAGATGCCGCCGTTGGCCATGGAATCGACGACTGCCGCGGAATGAAAAATGCCCGTCAACAGTTTCTTTTCGATTGAAAAGAACGGAGGCCGGCATTTTTTTATTTTATCGAGTCGCGCGCGCAGGGAGGATGTTCGTCATCGTATAAAAGGCCGACTGCCTGGACGCCATCTCCTGTTTGAGGATAGCATAGTGTAACTCGGGTTGAAGCGATGTGACGGTCAAACGGAGACGCATCGAAGGTTTTAACTGGTGACAAAATACCCGTTGCAGGAACGGAATGGCATCTTGTGCGACCTCGTCCGACCCAAAGAGATGAATCTCATGAATCTTGACATAGTCTTGGTTGTAATGGGCTCGGAAGATTCCGACGGCTTTGCCCGCTCGATGTAGCGTGTAGCAATAGTGGTTTCGTGCGAGAAAACGTCGCAACCGCTCTTCTGTCAACGGAAAGACATCTGACAGGACGAGCGCGTGCTCGTTTCGATGACGTAACCACGTCGCATAGTTACTCGGGTCAACGACTGACAATTTCCAATCGCTGAACGAGGCTTTTTCATATGGGATGAGCGGGAGAACGTAGTTAAATGATGTATGATAAGCCTCGAATCCATGTGAAGTGAACAAGTTTAGCTTATCTTGATCTTCGTCTTGGACGACTTGCAATAAGACCATCGTCTCGTGCGTGGTTTCTTTACTCAGTTGATTAAGGAGGCGACTCAACAACCCTTGAAAGACGGACCGATTTCGATACGCTTCGTGGCGGATGCGGATCACACGGTCTGTGCCGTCATCGAGGCGCTCGGTCGCTAGTGCCGCAATCGGCGTTTCCCGTCTAACGCGACGTAGACGTGATGCTGGGGTGGGGTGCTGAAAAAGTCGGGACCGTGACCGGGAGCGTACATCGCCTTGACGCTAAACCGAGTCCTTGCCGATAAGTTAGGCCACTCACAATACATGATTTCCGAATTCAAGTGCTCTCCTACTTTCTTGTTCGATGTATAGTACACTTAAATTGTAAGCGCTATCATATAAAAGTAATAATGTAAAAATAATGAATAATTGAACGTGGGAAGACACGTAGGTGATTCATTTTCACTACATCGATATGAGTCAAAAGGACCGAATGGGGGATGAATTGACTTTTTGTTTCAAGCGTCACGATTGTAAAATGATGGGTAACATAAGAAACTGTGAGATTTGTCTTTAGAACCATCTACATCGTTCTCGCTATGAGGCGTGCTATACTATGGATATGAATCCGTGAAGAGGTGTGCAATGAGATACGTATTTGCTTATTTCGTCATAGTTAGCTTGGTGTTCGCGCCACTCGCGTCATCTGCGGAAACAGAACCGGTCGTCGTTCATGAGAACGTCATTATCGAGAACGACGTCGAACTATACGAGGGGTTTCGCTCGCCGAATGAGATGGTGTTTCTCTTCATCTTGATCATCTTACTGTCCGTCATCGGGCTCGGGATCATCAACGCGATCGAATAACGTGAAAACGTTCACAAAAATGCAATATGTGGAGCGTAAGCGTTTCCATTTTTCTTTTATACTAAAGACGTAGGAAAGAGGTTCTGCACCAACTTCGTTCCTCCTTTTCAGATGAACACCCCTCGTTCATATCATGTTATTCGGGTCCGTCGATTCACGTCGACGGCCCCCTTTTTTGTTGCATGAAAAAAGAACCCCTAAAACGGGATTCGTTTCTCTTTGGCGAGTCGCCGCAATCGCTTCGTCTCATCGAGATGACCGCGACTTTCAAGCAAGTCGATATACACTTTGAACGGTTCGGAACGATGTGAAAAGAAGGGGATATATTCGGCGAATAGTTTTTGCTCTGCTTCCGACAAGTGACCGCGCTCGACGAGCAGCTCGAGCTCGAGCATTTTCAGGGCTTGATAGTCTTCAAGTGCGTGTTCGTCGTCAGCCGCTTTCGCCAACATACGGTCGCAAAGGGTGACGACGCGGTGGTGGAACGTCGACCATTCTGTAGAGGTGAACGGATGGGCGAGTAGCGTCGACAGCAAATCGACGCGGGACGAATCGACGTCTTTCGCAACGTGGAGTGCGGTGTAAAGCGATCGATCAATCCACACTTCGGCATTCGGTGCATCAAGGCGGTAGTAGTAAATGAGTTGGGTCAACATGTCGGTTTGGGAGAGTTTCAGGAGACGGAACGGGTCGCTCGTCGTGAACAGTGGCTCTTCACCCGCGGAAGACGAGAGGAGGAAGAACATTTCTTCGTACATCGTCCGGGCATCGGCGTCTTCTTCGGCATAGTATGTCAAATCCCGAATGATTTTCTTCGCGTGAATGTACCAGTTCTTTTGATCACGCTCGGTCATGACTTGATTCGGCAGCACATATAAATGATCGTAAGCGAGCTCGACAAAACGTTCGGCGAGAATAATGGTTTGTGAGAGCGAATGACGCTCCTCAGATGACTTTTGCTCTTTATAGCGTGTGAATTGACTGAGCATGAAGTCAACATCTTTCTCTTCAATCACGTGCTTTGGGGTATGGCGATACATCTCAACGATGATGTCTCGCAACGTGGCCTCACCGTACTGCTCTAACAACATTCGAAGCTTCCCGATGCGCATTTGCTCTCCCTCCTTTCAAGAGGACGTCGAACCGTCTGCCTGAAATGGGCAGACACCAATTAATATTCCTTTCCCGGTTTTCATTTGAAACAATCCTCCGGCCTCATGCTTAAGACGGATTTTTCCGACACCCGTTGTCAGAAGCGGATTTGTCCGCAATAATAGAAGAAAATCTAAAGGTAGAGGTATCCACTATGAATGAAGAGCAACGTTTGTCTCGCGTCGAACGACGGAAGCGAGAGCTTGAGCTTGAACAGGCTGAAGCTGAGCGACAACATAAAGATAATGACAGTCATGACCAAGGCGAAGATTCGCCCGTAGAGTCGGAAAACCGAACCGAGGAGTCAGAGCATCCGTTCTTGACACAAGACGAACGACACTCGCCGAATCAGAGCCAGCAAGGCAAAAATCAACAAGGGCGTGATCGAAAGAAGACGGTGCGGACGCCGAAACCGAAATGGCGGTTGCCTCTCGGGAAAGGCTCGAAACGCAAACGGGGAGCCCGGGACCAAAAAGCGCACTCGGCTGAAGCGAAACGCCGTGAACCGAGACGGGACACACCGCCGCCGCGGGAACAGCCACCGAAAGAAAAGCGGAAGCGCCGCGGTTGGAAAGGGAAGGCGGCTCTTCTCTTATTGCTCGTTACGGTAATTGTCGGCTATATGGCGACGAATCCGTTCACGTTCCTCGTCATGGGGAGCGACGCCCGGGTCGGTGAATCGCTCTCGGGTTCTCGGACGGATTCGCTTCAACTGATTGAATTCGTCCCCCGTTCGCGGACGGTGCAAAACGTCTCGATTCCACGCGATACGTATACGGTAATCCCGTGTGAACCGGACCGTGAAGGGGATAAGATTACCCATGCCTTCGCCTATGGTGGCGCGACGTGTACGCTCGGAGCGGTCGAAGGGTTGACCGAGGCGTCCGTCGACGGGCAAATCGTCATCACGTTCGAGACGTTCATGGAGTTGATTGACACGGTCGGTGGCGTCAATGTGACGGCGACCCATTCGTTCAGCGAGAAAGGGTTTAACCAAACGTATGAGTACACGGAAGGCGTCTCCTACTCGATGGATGGCGACATGGCTCTCGCCTATGCACGCCACCGGAAATCCGATACGGACGGGGCGAGGTCGAGTCGCCAAACGGAAGTGATGACGGCCGTGGCCGACAAGCTGGCGAGTCCATCGGGATGGACGAAGATTCCTGCGACGTACCGCTTTATGAAAGACGAGATGGGGCTCGAGATGAACCCGCTCCAGATGGCATCCGTCGGCTTGACGATGCTCCTTCGTCCGGACGTCAACAAGATGCAAGTCGAAGGGCAGGATGCCTATATCAATAACGTCTACTACTATCAGCCGAACGAGGCCAGTGTACAAGCGATTCGGGACGCGCTCGACTTAACGTTATGGGGAACTGTCAGATAATTTTGCGAAACGGGTTTGATTCCATGGCGAAAGAGGAATTTTAATCAAATGAACTACTCTTTTGAGGAGGGAAATTTGAATGAAAGTCTTAGTCATTGGAGCAACCGGCAAGATCGGAAAACGCGTCTTGAAAAGTTTGGCGAAAACTCACCAAGTGACCGCTTTAATTCGTTATCCTGAACTGCAAGCAGAGTACGAGAAGATGGGTGCGCGCGTGCTGACTGTCGATGTCGAGAAAGAACTCGACAAGAAGATTCACGAAGCGACGTCCGGACAAGACGCGGTCATCATCGCCGCGACGGCTGGTGCCGACGGGTCGAGTAAGGAAATCGAACTGCTCGATCGAAGCGTCGCCATGAAAGCGATCGACGCAGCGAAGAAAGAGCGTGTCCGTCACGTCGTCTTGCTCAGCGCATACGGTGCCGATCAACCGGACGCCGCCCCGAAAGAATTGTTTAACTTTTTGTCAGCCAACAACGCAGCCGATGAGTATATCGAACATAGCGGTTTAAACTATACGATCATTTGCCCAGTGACCATTGTCGATGGAGCCGGTAAAGGCTCGATTGAAGCGTCTGAAGACTTGAACGACCCGAACGGTGCGACGATTTCTGAGACGGATGTCGCCACAGTGATTGCTGCCTCGCTCGACAATCGCGGTTTGTATGGCCGCCGAATTGAAATCATGTCCGGCAGTACCCCAATCAATGAGGCGCTTGACTTTGATAGTCGCGGCGAGGCTGCGACGGCAGGACGGACGACGCTTCGTCGGCCACAACGATAAAGGGAGGAATGTGATTTGATGGAACGTAAACTATATAAAGACCCGTCTGATCAAATGATTGCCGGGGTCTGTTCCGGCTTAGGGAAATATCTCGGTGTCGATGTGACACTCATGCGTATCATCTTCGTTGCGCTGGCGCTGTTCGGCGGACCGGGGATCCTCATCTATATCGTCTTGGCCATCGTCATGAAAAAACCGCCTTCAGAGTATGAGGCGGAGCAAGAGAGCCGTTATTAACCAACAGGCTGACCCGTCGCGGTCAGCCTGTTTTCATGTCTCGAGATAGAGCGTGTAAGTGCCCTCGAACGTCTCACGTGGAGGCAAGAGCTGCATGTCCTCTTTCTGACGGATGTCTTTCCGGTGACCGGTATAGTCAGCGTGCCCGAACCAAGGCTCAAGGCAGACGAATGGCGCATCTGACTTCGGTGGCGACCAAATGCCGAAATGGGTGAACGCCGGGCATTCCATGACGATGGCGCTGCCTGAAGGCTCGTGACGTAGTGCCGCATAATCGACATTCTCGAAAATCAAGGCGTCCTGGTCGAACAATTGGTGGTTGAGGGGAATGTAGCGCCGATCCCCGAGCGGTTGATATGCCCCGGTCAAATACGGCCCTTCGAGCAGGAGACGGTCGAGCGTCCGCGACGTCCCGAAATCGATCGTATAATCTTCGAACGTTCCACCCGCGAACGGGATGTTGAACGCGGGATGACCGCCGATGCTAAACGGGAGAATGGCGTCGCCGGGGTTATGAACGCGATAGGTGATGGAGAGCTCTTGACCAATCAAACGGTATGCGATTTGAAGCGTGAAGGTGAACGGATAATGGTTCCGCGTCTCGGCAGAGTCTCGTAGTTCAAAGAGGGCGTGCGTATCAGATGAATCAATCAAATCGAAGTGTGCATCGCGCGCGAACCCGTGTTGACTCATCGTGTAAGTCGATCCGTCGTAGCGGTAGCAGTCGTCAAGCAAGCGGCCGACGAACGGGAAGAGGATTGGGGCTTGGCGTCCCCAGTAGGTCGGGTCGCCTTGCCAGAGAAGTTCGGTCCCGTCTACTTGCCAGCTCGTCATCTCGGCGCCGTGTGCTTTCAGCGTGACGCGTACGTTTTTATTTTGGAGAGATATCATGTGGTGTGCTCCTTTTGTATGGATATGATAAGTTAAGTGTAGAGAATGCATCGCAAAGACGACAAGGGGTAAATGATGAGAATTCATAAACTATTCATAGGACTGATTATGCTGGCGCTAATAGGCGGCCTGGCGTATAAAGGGTATGGCGAATATCAGGCGAGTCAACAGCCCGAACCGATGAGCATCAACGGTGACACGTCTGTTCTAGGGGGGCTCGAGATTGGCCAACGCGCGCCTGACTTTACGCTCGGCACGGTCGACGGGGCAACCGTCTCGCTCTCTGACTATGTCGGCGAGCAGGTCGTCTTAAACTTTTGGGCGACGTGGTGCCCGCCGTGTCGTGAGGAACTGCCGGAACTCATTACGTTCGGTGAAGAGACCGGGATCCCGGTCCTCGGAATCAACGTCACAAAAAACGAACGACGCGGCCAAGCCGACGTTGAAGCGTTTCTAAAAGAAGTGCCCGTCAGTTTCCCGGTCCTGTTGGATGAAGCGGGTACTGTCGAGAAGACGTATCGCGTCGTCGCGCTCCCGACGACGTATGTGATTGGCCCGGACGGTGTCGTGACGGCGAAACAAGTCGGTCCCGTCGACTTCGATTGGTTGCACGACCAGACGAACTGAACAGACAAAAGCAGACTGGGACGGGCCGGTCTGCTTTTGTTACTTTTTATAATGTTGTTTAATCAATGCGTCAAAATTCGGTGTCATGTCTTCTTCGAGATAATAGTGGTGATTGTCTCGGATGATGGTATCGCCAACTCGTGCTTCTGATGGCAAGAATCGTCTAGGGATAAAGCTCGAGCCGTTATTCCAACGTAACACGGCATATTTCCCTTCGACTCGCACCAACGTGCCATACTTGATCATGCCTCTTCCTCCTCAACGAACAGCTTTCTGTCTCTTTTATTCTTATAGAGTGTATTCCCACATTCCACAAAACCTACACATATTTGCATCGGTCTGCACAAAAGCGTAGAATGGACGAATTCAGGGAAATGTGAAGAAAGTTTGAAGAAAACGCTTTCTTTTTAGAAAAGTTTCTTCTATAATAAAACCACGGGGTGATTATGACGAATTTGTGAACAATGGGGGTATGGTCAATGTTTTCAACAGCCATGATAGGGATGCTTGCACTCGCAGGCGCGACGGTTTTTGGGATTGACCGTATGTTCACGGTCCGTTCAGAACGCGTCACAAAGAAATAGTTCTACATAGGGGGGATCGCAACGTCTTGGGGAGACGTTGCGATTTTTTTGTTAATAATCTTGTCGGCGGGCTTCGCGTTCTTGCATCTTTTGTTCGACATGTTTACGGTTCCGTTCGTGGACACGATCGAAGAAGGCGTGTCTTGGCCAAAGTGGGGACCATACGCGCTCTTCGGGCAACGCTAAAATATATTCCTCGGCAGCGCTCAGTCGTTCAATCATCTTGCTTCGGTCGTCGCAGACGTCGCCATGGCCCGGGACGAGCCAGCGGATTTCATGCTCGTACACGGCGGTCTGTAACGTCTGCAACGAATTGACGTACGCTTCGGCGTCGTGTTCGATAAACGGCGGCTCGATATTCGATCCGTAGTCTCCACAGATGAGAAGTTTCAGCGGTTCGACGACGAGCGACAGATGCGTCGAGTCGTGACCTGGCGTCAAATAGAACGTGATTGGCGTCGCACCGAGCTCGAGCGTACCGTCTTCGGCGATGATGAGGTCGACGTTTGGCTTTTGAATCGGTCGGTCGATATAGTTTTGTTCATAAAACGATTGGATTTCTTGAAGCTGTTCGTCCGAGTTCGTCTCGACGAACGCCCGTGAGGCGATGACGGTTGCATCCGGAAATGCATAGGCACCAATCAAATGGTCGTAATGATGGTGCGTATAGATGACGTATAGCTTTTTCCCGTCGCGAGTCAGCTCGATGTCTCGGCGAATCATGGCGACTTCTTCCGGTAGCCAGTTCGGGTCAACTAAAATGAGGCTTTCCTCCGTATGAATCAATGTCGATGTCGTACGCATGAGCGCACTTTCATATACGGTGAACGATTGTAAGCGAACTTGAATCACGGCGCATCCCTCCTCTTGAATCTATCTACCTTTTCCCGAATTCAAGCGACGTATGCGTTATCGTGGTAAACAAAAAGCAGGAAGTCCGAAGACTTCCTGCTCGTTGCATGATGTGCACCATGCGGGTTATGTGTGCGAGTCGATTCTCGCGTATATGTCGATAGTTGGAGCGGGTGAAGAGAATCGAACTCTCGTCATCAGCTTGGAAGGCTGAGGTTTTACCATTAAACTACACCCGCAAATTGATTTAATTAAAATGGAGCGGGTGAAGAGAATCGAACTCTCGTCATCAGCTTGGAAGGCTGAGGTTTTACCATTAAACTACACCCGCGAAACGTTTAACGTTACGATAAATATAATAGCATAGGAATTTGAGTTTGCAAACCTTTTTTTGAAAAAACATTGGTTGTGGCGCGGTACGTTATCTTGCTAAGATAATAGAAGAGGGGAGTGAGCGGTCATGAGCGAACGGAAGTCGTATTTGCAGTTGATGAGCGAAGGGTTTCGGATGATGAAACAAGCGAAAGAAACCGAGCGGACGATCAACCTCCGAGATTGGACGTTTTCGTTTCGGCACGACCGGGACTGGTCGGTCATTTTACGGACGGAGCGTGTCAAGTGGGTCAGCCGGCCGTTCGAGCAACTCACGATTGAACCGACCTCGATTCGGTTTGGCGCTGCCTCGCTTCAACGTCACGTCGAGTCGAACGAGGTACGTTTGAAGATTGAGGAAGAATGGGGAATTGAAAGTAAGGTCGTCTGTGACAATCAGGAGTGGGACCGATTCGTCGAGGCGCTCAAACAATTGAAGGGGGAGTAGTCGTGAGTGGAGAGAGGCTGTATCGGATTGAAGCGGAGGCGCGCGGAAATGCTTGGCGGGCCCGTGTATTGACCGGCATACAACGATTCCGCTTCTTTAAAGGGGAATTGCTCGCACCGACAGAACGTCCATACGTCGTCTTGAGCATCTCGCAAGACAAAGGGACGCTGCCTGATTTGATTGAGAGCGATATGGGCGTACTCTTGATTCATGAACGAATCGCGCCAATCTTTATGAACCTATGTCCATATGACGTCCAGCTCGTCCGTGTCGAGTTGCATACGACGACGGGGCGATCCGACGAATATTGTGCCCTCAACGTGTTGAGACGTTTTGAAATCGAGCATTTGGAGGACTCTGGAGAATACCGTCCCCTTAGTTCCGAACGCCTTTATTTTCTCTCGCATCAAACCGTTCGCATGAATTTATTTGGGCATATGATTGCCCAAGACGTAAACAGCCAACGCCTGTACGTGACGGAGCGATTAAAATATGCGCTCCAAGCCAAGATGGTGACCGGCTTAGCATTTAAAAAGACGAAGGAGAAGACTGCATGAAAGAATATGAAATCGATGGCTGGATTCGTTTGGCGTATCCAGAACACTTTGAATATAACGAAGAAGAAGATCACGTCAGTTTTTACTCGGTTGAGCCTGACGCGCAAGGGACGTTACAGATGTCCATCTATGAGGCGGAGGCTGAACAGCGCCCGGAGGATGCGGCGCTCCAAGAGCTGAACACGTTCTTAGGAGAATTTCCGATTGATGTGAAAGTCGCGCCGAGTGTGACCGATCAGTCGGCAGGCATGACGACCGCTTATGCGAGTGGGATTGAGGACGGGATGCATCTCGACGTCTGGTCGCTCACCGACGGAAAACGTCTCTTGTTCTTGACGTACGTCGCCGATAAACGGACGGATGAAAAATTAGAGATTGAAGCGATCATCGATTCGATTGAATGGACATGAAAAGAGACACGATGCCAAGTTTGGCTCGTGTCTCTTGTTTGTTATTGGAACTTTGGTACGTCGAAGTGAAGTGTATAAGAGTCAAGTGTTTGGTACGTCTGATAAATGCGCGTCGTCTGTTTTGTCGCCCAACCGATATCGGTCGCATATTGGTGCACGCCCGGGTTGGCAGGATTGAAGCGCATTTTATAAAGCGTATTTTGTTTATGCGTCGGGTGATTGATATAACTCGCGCCAATCCAATAAGCTCCACCGACGATGGCGGCTTCAGGAGTGAACCATTTCTGATCGAAGGCGAATTTAGCTCCTGTGGCGAGCGGACTGCTATCTACGGCTTGGATTCCGTACATATTGTAGACGGTTGCAGCGACTTCGCGATCTGGGTGGATTCGAGTCCCGCTTGAGTTGATTAAGGCGTTCCCATCTTTATCGACCGGCACCCCTTGAGCGAGTAAGGATTTTCCGTGACCTGTCTCATGGACGGCGTGTGCCAGTAAATAAATTTCGTTAATGCTATATTGATTTGCAGCGTTAATGAATGCTTGCCCTTGGTTCGTTAGTGTGCCGCTATTTGTGAGCACTCTATTTAATGTCGCTGCAGTCGTCCCGGCGCTCTTTGATAAATCAAGGAACTGATAGAACGCTTGGGAATTTTGGTCGAAGTTATTCGGGTTTACAAACGGTTCGAGATCTGTCACAGAGGCTCGACGCCACACATTATCAAATATTCGGATATTATGTCCTGCAGGGCGGCGGTAGGAAACCGTATAGTAAGTGCCTGTCTGACCAGTGATGGTAACAGTCTCGCCAGGATTAATTTGACCGTATGCGTGTGATGTCAAACTCGGTTGACTAAGGATGTTAGCTGCACCAACGACCGAACTTGGTGTAACAAAACCAGTCATAGAGCCATATTTGACGCGATACCAAACAGCTGTGCCGACAACTTGCCGATCCACATACTCGATGTTCGTCCCGTTAGGTATCGTCGCGATTGTGACTGCAGTAGAAGAGGCCGACATTTTAAGTGCCGTCCCCACTCCAGAGATGACGCGAAGTTGATTATTTACGATGGTACCGGTATTTCCGCTCACACTTACCCAGGCACGCGGTAAATAAGCTGGGGCGCTACGGTGCGCATCTGTTTGACCAAACTGAGCGACTTGACGTTCCGCCATGGCACGCACAGAGATTGGATAAGGCGTATGAGATACGACCCGTTGAATGCCGGTAGTTGGCGGTGTCGTCGAGACGGGTGCTGTATAGCTTAAATGAATGTAGCCTCCGACAAAACTACCGCTCGTCAAGATTCCCCATTCTGTATTCAAGACAGGCTTCACGTTGACGATCGTTCCGTGTGCGAGCGTTCCGATGGCTGTGTTGTTAGTCGATGGGGTCGGACGTACGTTTAAAGGTGTATTGTTTGAGACGACTTGGACTTCACGCTCTGGTCCGTATTGTTCGGTTGAAGTGGACGGGGCAGTTAGTGAAAAATCACGAGCCGCCACGTATCCTGTTTTATTGGCGTAACGAATCATATACCATGACCCTGTCGCCCCATGAGTAGAAAGGTGATCGACTTTCGCGCCTACTGGAATCGATTGAACAACGGTCCGTGATGTTGACATAGACGAATACATCGTCGCGGCCCGTTGCGCGTAGTAAGGTGTCACCGGTGCGGCGACTACCGTTTCAGACAAGTTACGCATCGGGACATAGCCTGTCAATGCCCCGGCCGTCACTTTTGCCCAAGACCCGGTCGCTCCGTGTGTCGAGACAAGTCGTACACTCGATCCGACTGCTAACGTACCGAGAGATTGCCCTGTCGTCGATGTCGAGCTGAACACGCTCGTCGCCGTCTTAACGTAGAGCGTCGTTGGTGCTGACGTGACGATGGCTTGCAGGTTGCGCATGGCCACATAGCCGGTTTTCCCTGCGTACGTCACTTTCGCCCAAGATCCGGTCGCCCCGTGCGTCGAGACGTGTGTCACGCTTGCGCCTTTTGGAATCGTGACCAGAACAGGTGCCGTTGATATCATCGAACTATGCATCGACGTGTTGTTGACAGTCGTATGCGTGGCGTTTGCTTGAGGAGTCACCGTTCCACCTCCTGAGAGTGTGAAGTAACGTTGTGCCACGTAACCTGTTTTCCCGCCGTATGTCACTTTGAACCATGAGCCCGTCGCGCCATGTGTCGACACGTAGGTGACGGTCGCGCCTTTTGGAATCGTCGTGACGATTGGAGCGGTCGTCGTCATTGCCGAGCGCATGTTGACGTTCTCGTTGGCTGTATACGTTTGGGTCGTACTCGTTTTCGCAACGGTCGGCTTGAGCGTCAAGTAAGAAGACGACACGTACCGTTTTTGGCCTTGGAAATCGATTTCGGCCCAATTGTTGCTCGTCGAATAGACATGGACCGTCGTTCCTTGCGTCAACTTGCCGACGATTGTTGAAGTGGTCGACGTCGAAGACCGTACATTCAAAATAGAGGTGTTTACCGTGCCTTCGTATGTTGCTGCGTATGACTGCATCGGGCCGATCGTGCTGAGCACAGTGCTCGAGACGAGGACGGCCACGCTGAGTCTTGTCATCGTTGGTTTCAATGTGTTACCCCTTTCAATCCATGTGAATCTATACATAACTGGTAGTTTTTTAGTGTGCGGTCTAAGTATAGCGTACAGAAAAAATGGAAAGAAGATGAAAAATTTCAAAAAAGGTAAATGATTTAGAATACGTATGTATGAATTTTACAAAAAGAAAAAACCTCCTATTAAATGGAGGTTTTTTCAAGTGGGATAGAAGTCGTCTGTAGTAGCCAAGCCGTGATATCGTTCCATACCTCGGTCCGGTTCGTCTCTCGTAACACTTCGTGGCGCGCCCCGTCATAAGATAGGACGGTCACTTCGATGTCGGCTATCTGATAGTTCCTTACCATTCCTTTCAAGCCTTCCCCGTCATGGACGACCGGATCGTCCGCCCCAACGACGAACAGGAGCGGTAGCGTCTTCGGATGTTCGTGGATTCGTGGGAGCGAGGTGACGTCGAGCGAGGCGCTTGCCACCTCATATAAGTACCCGAGTGTCGGCAGTCCGCCGCAGTGCGGGTCGTTCCGGTACGACGTCACTTCTTCCGGGTCACTTGAGATCCAATCGCTTTCCGTTTTTGCGGGTAAGAACTTCAGATTATAGCGACCGAACAGTAGACGCTCGAACAGGCGCGACGGATAATCGCTCCCTTTTCGACGGATGGCCGCATCGATGGCGAACCGGCCGATTCGACCGATGACCCCGGACCCAGGCGGAGGGGAGATGGCGACCACGCCTGCGAGTCGATGGCCCATCACCTGGCCGAGCCGCCGCGACAAGAGGGACCCGAAGCTATGTCCGAGCACGAAAATCGGCAGGCCGTTCCCGTACTGTTCGATGACGTGCATCGCATCCGTGACCATCTGCTGAAACCCTTCATTTGGAAGCAAATGCGCGTAGCTCCCTTGTTCTTTCGCGAGCGCACCTGCACCACGTAAATCACAAACATATACATTAAAACCATTTTCCGCCAAGTGGCTAGCGAATTCGTGATAGCGTTCATGATGTTCTAACATGCCGTGGAACAAAAAGCAGTCGGCGACGGCGTTCGTCGCTCTCACAGTAAAGATGTTCGTCCGATATCCGTCTGCATACGTATGCACTGTAACGTTCAAGCTCATCCCTCCGAAGTATTCAAAATAGTCCGATCGCGTTACCGGTCGCATCGATTCCCATGTTGAGTGCGGCCGGTTGTTTTGGGAGCCCTGGCATCGTCAAGACGTTACCTGTCAACGCGACGAGGAAGCCGGCGCCGACGGACGGTTTCAATTCACGGACGGTGACAGTGAAGCCTGCTTGATAGCCGACTTTTGTCGGGTCGTCCGAGAGCGAGAACGGCGTCTTCGCCATACAGATTGGTAAATCGGCCCATCCGTTCGCTTGGATGTGGGCCATCTGTTTACGGGCCTTCGCCGTGAACGTCACGTCCGATGCACCGTACACTTCCCGAGCGATGGTCGTGATTTTGTCTTCGATTGATGCGGTCAGCTCATAGAGCGGAGTCAGGGCCGCCTCGTTCGACTCGACCGCTGCAATGACGGCCTCGGCGAGTGCTTCACCGCCTTGTCCACCGTGTGCCCACACTTCACTGAGCGCGACGCGGATTTGTTGCGAGCGGCACCAGTCGAGGACCGCTGCGAGCTCTTCTTCCGTATCGGAGTTGAAGCGGTTAAGGGCGACGACGACCGGGAGGCCGAGTTTCGCCATCGTCTCGACATGTTTCGCGAGTAGCTGCAGCCCACGTTTGACAGCTTCGACATGTTCGACGTGAAGCGCGTCTTTCGCGACCCCGCCATGCATCTTGAGTGCGCGGACGGTCGCCACGAGGACGACGGCATCCGGGCTCAATTCGCCGATGCGTGATTTGATGTGGCAAAACTTTTCGGCACCGAGGTCAGCCCCGAATCCCGCCTCCGTGACGACGTACTCCCCAAGCTTTAATGCGGTCTTCGTGGCGATGAGGGAGTTACATCCGTGGGCGATGTTCGCGAACGGTCCACCGTGCACGAGGGCCGGCGTCTGTTCGAGCGTCTGGACCAAGTTCGGTTTAAACGCCTCTTTTAAAAGCAGCGTCGCCGCACCGGCAGCGCCGAGTTGTTCGGCCGTGACCGGTTCGTTGTCACGGTCGTAGGCGACGACGATGCGCTTGATGCGAGCTTCTAAGTCGCTGAGCGAGTCGGCAAGGCAAAGGATTGCCATGATTTCTGAGGCGACAGTGATATCGAACCCGTCTTCCCGCGGGACGCCGTGAGCGGAACCACCGAGTCCGATTGTCACGTTACGAAGTGCTCGGTCATTCAAATCGAGGACGCGTTTCCAGACGATATTTCGGACGTCGATCCCGAGGTCGTTCCCTTGATGTAAGTGATTATCGAGCATCGCGCTAATCGTATTATGTGCCGCCGTGATGGCGTGCATGTCACCAGTGAAGTGAAGGTTGATATCTTCCATCGGCAATACTTGGCTGAAGCCACCGCCGGCCGCACCGCCCTTTAAGCCCATCGTCGGGCCGAGCGAGGGCTCCCTGAGACAGACGATTGCTTGCTTATCAAGACGATTGAGCGCTTGTCCGAGTCCGACGGTGACGGTCGATTTCCCTTCGCCGGCTGGTGTTGGGTTAATCGCCGTGACGAGAACGAGTTTCCCATCCGTCCGCGTCTTCACGTCGTCGAGCAAATCGAACGATAATTTTGCTTTGTATTTGCCATACAAATCGAGGTCGTCTTCTTTCAATCCCAGCTTTTCTGCAATCTGTTTGATTGGGAGCATCTCGGCTTGTTGGGCAATCGTCAGGTCGGTCAATGGCTTGATGGTCGTCATATACAAAATTCCCTCCACTTTCGAACGTTTTGTTAATAAAGTAATCGTTTCATTCGTGAATCGATCCGTAAATGAATCTGTTTCGCTTATTTGAACGGTCTCGTTCGTATTGTCATTGTGTATATCATACAGTATCGCTGCTTGAAATTCATCCGGTAAGTTCAATATATTCCACCCATTCCGTCAAATGTATCCGTTTTCATAACGTTGGTATCCATGTAAATTGATAGTGGAGGCGATCAACATGACAGATAAAACGAAACGAACGAAGCGAAGACGAAATTGGAAGAAGTTGGTCAGTTTTATCGGCTTCGTCGGCCCAGCATTTTTGGCGTTCGTGGCCATCGTTCTCATCCCGTTCTTTAACGGAATCTATTACAGTTTCACGGATTGGAACGGGGTGACCGGACAGTTGAACTTCATCGGACTCGACAACTATGAGCGTCTATTGTTTGAAGATGAACAGTTTCGGGCGTCGTTTTGGATCACAACGAAATATACACTCGTCGCCGTTTTATTGACGAACGTCGTCGGGTTTTCGCTCGCATTGTTGCTGACGTTGAACATAAAGACGCGCAATCTGCTGCGGACGGTCTTTTTCATGCCGAACTTGATTGGCGGACTCATCCTCGGGTTCATCTGGCAGTTCATCTACGTTAAAGGGTTTGAGTCGATTGGCTCACTCACCGGGTGGCGCTTGTTCGAACTGCCGTGGTTGGGGGATGCCCAGACGGCGTTTTGGGGAATCGTCATCGTCGCGATTTGGCAAGGCGGCGGCTATGTCATGGTCATCTACATCGCGGCACTCCAAAACGTGCCGACGGACCTTCTCGAAGCAGCCAAAATCGATGGGGCCAATCGGTTGAAGATGTTACGTCATATCACCCTGCCGATGATTATGCCGTCCATCACGATTTGTTTGTTCTTGACGATTTCCTGGTCGTTCAAAGTGTTCGATACGAACTTGTCGCTCACGAACGGCGGACCGTTCAAATCGACCGAGATGCTCGCTTTGAACATTTACACGGAATCGTTCGTGAACAATAATTACGGACTCGGGTCGGCCAAGGCGGTCATCTTCTTCCTTGTCGTCGCAGCGATTACGGTCACCCAAGTCTACTTGACGAAGAAGCGGGAGGTGGAAGCATGACGACGGAAAAAATTGAACAGATGGAGTCAAAACTTGATCAAACCCCGAGGCGGCTGTTGCCCCAAAAACCGCTCCGTACCGGAGGCTATACGGCGAGTCTCGGTCTAGTTGAACTGGTTGCCATCTTACTCGGTCTGCTTTATCTCGTGCCGTTCTATTATGTGATCGTCAATTCATTCAAATCGATTGCGGAGATTTATACAAATACGTCGGCATTGCCGAACGTTTGGCTCGGATCGAACTATACAGAAGCGTGGGAAGCCATGAACTATGGGCGCGTCTTCTTTAACTCGCTCTTCATCACGGCGGGGGCGAATCTCTTCATCGTCATCTTCACGTCGATGGCGGCGTGGAAGCTCGTGCGGACGAAACATTGGATTTCGACGGTCATCTTCTTCTTGTTCGTCGCAGCGATGGTCATCCCGTTCCAGTCAATCATGATTCCGCTCGTCAAGGTGTCGAGCATTCTCGGGTTGTTGAACAGCCATTGGGGCTTGATGATTATGTATCTCGGCTTTGGTTCCGGCATTTCGGTATTCTTATATCACGGCTTTATGAAATCGATTCCCGAGGAAATTGAAGAAGCCGCGATTATCGACGGCTGCTCGACGTGGGGTGTGTTTTGGCGCATCGTCTTCCCGCTATTAAAACCGATCACGGTGACGATCGTCATCTTGAATAGCCTATGGATTTGGAACGATTTTCTCTTACCTTCACTTGTCCTCCGAGACATCGAGCTGCGCACGATTCCGCTCGCGACGTTCTATTTCTTCGGACAATATACGAAACAATGGGATTTGGCACTCGCTGGATTAGTCCTTGGGATCGTTCCGCTTCTCGTCTTTTTCTTCGGTATGCAAAAGCATATTATCAAAGGGATTACGAGCGGCTCGATCAAATAACCCTTCCCAAGGGATTTCCCCCCGTCCGCTACACGGGGGAGAATTTTTTTTGAAAAAGACTGTTGACATTCGTCTGAATATTGATAATAATAGGGTCAATTCAATTGTGAACGACATTGAAAGGACGAGTACACAGAAGACGTAAGCAAAGCGAGCCGGGGGCGGTGAGAGCCCGGTCTGAAATCTCTGTCGAAGAACCTCCTGGAGTCGCTACCCGAACGCTTTGCAAGTAGACGTAGCCGGACCGTTCCCCGTTATCGGAACTACGAGATGTTCGTCTCGAAAAAGTGAGTAGATTCGTCTACTAATTTGGGTGGCACCGCGGAGCTTGAAGCCTTCCGTCCCATAGTCCATGGGATTGGAGGGCTTTTTTCTATTGCTCCGTCCTAAATATCCCACAATTGGAGGAAGACAAAATGACAACAGCAACAAGCATGATGAAGGAAAAGCAACAGGCGATCACGACGGTAAAGGCAACGTTCGAAGAGAAGTTCAGCACGGCGCTCGGTCTCACGCAAGTCCAAGCCCCGTTGTTCGTCACGTCGGCGAGCGGTGTGAACGATCATTTGAACGGTGTGGAACGCATCATCCAATTCGACACACAGTACCCGGGACATGAGCTCGAGATCGTCCAGTCACTCGCAAAATGGAAACGCGAGGCGCTCGGGCGTTACGGGTTCGCTGCCGGGGAAGGGCTCTACACACAGATGCGTGCGATTCGTCGCGACGAGGAACTCGATGCGACGCACTCGCTATATGTTGATCAGTGGGACTGGGAACGCGTCATCACCCGTGAAGAGCGGACGACGGATTACTTGAAGGCGACGGTCGAATCGATTTATGCGGCTCTTCTAGAGACGGAAAAGACGGTCGAGGCGAAGTATGACATCAAAGCGATTCTTCCTGAGGCGATCCATTTCATCACGAGCCAAGAACTCGAAGACGCCTATCCGACGCTCTCATCAAAAGATCGGGAAAGCGCGATTTGTAAAGAATACGGTGCAGTGTTCATCTCACAAATCGGAGGCGCCCTCCTTTCAGGTGAGAAGCATGACGGTCGAGCGGCAGACTATGACGACTGGTCGCTCAACGGCGACATCCTCGTCTGGCACCCTGAACTCGAGTCTGCGTTTGAATTGTCGTCGATGGGTATTCGTGTCGATGAAGCGGCCCTTGCGAAGCAACTTGAAATCGCAGGCGCTGAAGAGAAGCGGAAGTACCCATTCCACCAGGCTGTTCTTGAAGGACGTCTGCCACTTACAATCGGCGGCGGAATCGGACAGTCGCGTGTCGCGATGTATCTCCTCCGGGCCCGTCACATCGGTGAAGTCCAATCATCGGTTTGGCCGAGTGAAGTCGTGGCCGCATGTGAGGAAGCCGGCATCAGCTTGCTGTAATTAATAATATAGAAGAAACTCGTCACCAGGACTTTCATTTATGGAAGTCCTGGTTTTCTGTGCAACATTTTCCACCCTACACGTCAATTTTTACACCTACATAATGGAAGCGTTTTCATTTACATTAAGGATGTACCGATGGGATTGCGTGAACCCATCAACTGTCAAAGGAGGAATCAGGATGAAACGAACATGGAGACTGTCCACGGCCGTCATGACGGCGGGCATGGTGATGACGCTTGCAGCGTGTGGAGGCGGTTCGCTCACTGAGAACGAAGGGTCGAACGATGCGAACGCGAACGAAGGCGAGAAAAAAGAAGTGACGTTGAACGTGTTCCAATTCAAAGCTGAAATCGCGAAAGACCTCGAGGCGATGGCGAAAGAATACGAAGAAGAAACAGGCGTCAAAGTGACGGTGCAAACGGTCGGAGGCGGTGCCGATTACGGTGCGGCGTTGAAATCACAATTTGCTTCGGGCAATGAGCCGGACATTTTCAACAACGGCGGTTTCACAGAAGCGAAGACGTGGCAAGACAAACTCGAAGACCTCTCGGATGAGAAGTGGGTCGGCGACTTGAGCGACGTCGCCAAAGAGCCGATGACGATGGACGGCAAGTTGTATGGCATGCCGATGAACCTAGAAGGATATGGCTTCATCTATAACAAAGAGCTGTTCAAAAAGGCCGGAATCAACGAATTGCCGAAGACGTTGTCCGAGTTGACGGAGGCGGCGGAAAAACTCGATCAAGCGGGCATCACGCCATTTTCGGTCGGGTACGCTGAGTTTTGGATTCTCGGTATCCATCTATTGAATATCCCGGTGGCGCAGCAAGACGACCCAGATGCCTTTATTCAGGCGTTGAACGACAATAAAGCGAAATTCGAAGACAACGAGCAGTTCCAACAGTTCTTGAAACTGTTCGACCTCACAATCAAATACGGGAACAAGAACCCGCTCACGACAGATTACAACACGCAAGTCACGCAGTTCGCTCAAGGCGAGACGGCGATGCTCCAGCAAGGGAACTGGGCCCAACAGATGATTCTCGACGTGAATCCGGACATCGAGATGGGCTTCGTGCCGATTCCAATCAATGATGACAAAGAGAAGATGGACCGTCTGCCGGTCGGCGTCCCGAACAACTGGGTCGTCAACAAGAACTCACAATATAAAGAAGAAGCGAAGGATTTCCTCGAGTGGATGGCGACATCTGAGACGGGACAAGACTATATGGTCAACAAGTTCAAATTCATCCCGGCGTTTAAGTCAATTGAAGCGAACGACCTCGGCCCGCTCGCCGATGATATTCTCGCCTACTCGAACGAAGGCAAGACCATCTCGTGGAACTGGTTCAAATATCCAGACGGTGCCGTCAATGAGTACGGTGCGTTGATGCAGGCGTACGTCGGCGGTCAAAAGACCGGAGACGAGATGTTGCAAGACTTCACGAAAGTCTGGCTCGATAAGACGAAATGAAGACACGGGCGCGAAATGACCCCTTCGCGCCTGTTTTGTTTGGATAAACTGAAATCATTCTCTTGCTTAAGTATTCTCTCTTGTCAAACAAGCGTCGCTCAGACAAAATAATAGACAGTTGAGGTGGCGTTCGGGACTGACCGACGCCACTATTTTGTTGGGGAGATGAATGGGATGAGAAAGAATGTCACGGTCGCCTTACTGCTTGCGACCTTTTTAGCCGCGATTGAAGGGACGGTCGTGTCCGTCGCGACACCGGTCATCGCGAGCGAGTTGAACGGCGCCGCGCTCGTCAGTTGGGTGTTCGCCTCGTATTTGTTGTTCACGGCGGTCTCGACCCCGATTTACGGGAAAGTGGCTGACTTGTTCGGACGTAAACGCGTACTCTTATTCGGAATCGGGTTGTTCACGGTCGCCTCGCTTCTCTGTGGGCTTGCCGGGTCGATGGAACAACTGATCATTTTCAGGGCGCTACAAGGGCTTGGCGCCGGTGCGGTGCTGCCGATCTCGATGACGATTATCGGGGACTTGTATAAATACGAGGAGCGCGGGAAGATTCAAGGAATCTTGAGTGCCGTCTGGGGGGTCTCCGGTGTGTTGGGTCCTGTAATTGGTGGTTTTTTGGTCGAGACATTGTCTTGGCGTTACGTCTTTTTACTGAACGTTCCGTTTGCGCTCTTCTCGTTCTTGATGATTGTCGCCTTCTATAAAGAAAATGTGAGCGAGACGACGGAGCGGATTGATGTCAAAGGTGCCCTGTTGTTTGCGGGAGGGACGTCAGCATTCCTGTATGCCCTCATCACGTTCAGCGAGACGAACGTTTGGACGTCTCCGGTCGTCATCAGTGGGGTGGCGAGTCTGTTGTTGCTCGCCAGCTTTTACGTGTCCGAACGTCGTGCCAAAACACCGCTATTCCCGTTCGCGCTGTTAAAGCATCCGGTAATCGCGTCGATTAACGGGGCCGTCTTCTTTGCGGCGTGGGTGCTCGTGTCGATGTCGGCATATATTCCAATTTGGGCACAGGCGGTCCTCGGGAAGACGGCGACAGAGGCAGGGTTCATGCTCATGCCGCTCTCCGTGTCGTGGACGGTCACCTCGATTATCGGCGGCCGGACGCTCGGTGCGGCTTCCCCGAGACGCCGCGCCGTATCGGGGATGAGCCTGTTGCTTTTCGGTACGATTCTTCTGACGAGCCTCACGCAAGCGAGTCCCGACGTGTTCGTCTATCTCGCCGTCGCCTTAATTGGCGTCGGTTTCGGATTATCGCAACCGATGTTTATCGTCGTCTTGCAGACGGTCGTCTCATATCGGGAGCGTGGAACGGCGACCGCCGCGAACTCATTTTTGAGCACGGTCGGTCAAACGCTTGGCGTCGCCGTGTTCGGGGCCGTCTTTAACTTCATCGTCTTGAGCGGGTTTCGGACGGAAGAGGCGCTACGTGGCGTCTCGCTCGAATCGTTCTTTAACCGGGCCGCGAGCACGGCGCTTGAGACGGGTGTCCGTCTGCAAGGTGAGCAGTTGATTGCAGATGGCTTGAACACCGTCTTTGCCGGGGCCGCGCTTGCCGCGTTCATCGCGCTTCTCATCGCGCTTCGTTTGCCGGTGCACCCACCCGAGCCTTCACGCGACAACTAAAATCGCGTTATGATGGAGACAAGGGAGGCGATTATCGTGAAACGATGGATTCTCATGTTAGGCCTCATCTTCGTCGCCGGATGTGCAACCGAACCGGCAGAGGATGGAGCGCAAGACGAAACACCGATTGAACAGGCGCCTGAACAAACGGACGAGACTGAAAACGAACAAACGACTGACGAGGGTGAAGGCTTGTCGGTCGGAACGAGTGAAGCTGTCGCAAGCCAACTCGAAGCGCCGTGGTCCATTGCAAGGATCGAAGACGGCTGGCTCGTCTCAGAACGCGGTGGTACGATCGCCGTCATCGATGAGGAAGGGAACGTGGACCGGCAAACCGTCGAGTTGACTGAAGCGGTGCTCGAGATTGGCGAAGGAGGGCTACTTGGCCTCGCCCTCGCTTCGGACTTCGACACCTCGCGCCAACTGTACGCTTACCACACGTACGGCACACCAGGCAACGTCCAAAATCGTGTCGTCGAACTGACATGGGAAGAGGATCGCTTCGTCGAGACGGACGTCATCCTCGAAGACATCCCGGGTGCGCAGTTCCATAACGGCGGCCGATTGCTTTTGGACGGTGAGGCGCTTTGGGTGACGAACGGCGATGCGCTTGTCCCTGATCTCGCCCAAGATGAGACGTCGCTCGCTGGGAAGATTCTTCGAATTCCGCTGTCCGGTGAAGGGGAACCGACTGACTGGATCTATTCTTCAGGTCACCGTAATCCGCAAGGGTTGGCGAGTGTTGACGATGTCCTCTATGCGAGTGAGCACGGGGCATCCGGTCACGATGAAGTCAATCGCATCGAGCAAGGAAAAAATTATGGATGGCCGTTGATTGAGGCGGATGAGACCGCGGACGGGCTCGAGACGCCATGGTTCGAAGTCGGTTCGACCTCGTGGGCCCCGTCCGGAATCGTCGCGGATGAGGAATACGTCTATATGGCAACGTTGCGCGGGAATCGTCTCGTCGCCCTCGATCGCGAGACGCGTGACGTGCTCTCGATCATCGAGGATAAAGGCAGGATACGTGACGTCTGGCTCGAAGGGGACGTGCTGTATTACATCACGAACAATACGGACGGACGCGGCAATCCGGGTGCCGACGACGATCAATTGTATCGCGTGACGATTCGATAGAAACTGACACTTTGTCAGTTTCTATTTTTTGTTGCTTTTTGAAAGTAAGTCGCTATAATCAGGTTGTTAATTGGAAAATGAAGGGGAATATTACGTGAATCAAACAAAACTTATTCATAAGCATGAAAACTTGTATTTCGGCTTGCTCGTCGCGGCGAGCGTTATGACAATTCTTTTAGCCATCGTCTTAACGATTGCCTCACTCGGCATCTTTTTAGTCATCATCGGCTTCATCGTGTCATTATCGATGTTCGCCCACTGGATTCAAATCGGCTATATTCGAACGAACGGGGTCAAAGTGACGGAACATCAATTTAACTAAATCAGGCGAGAATTCTCCCTCCTCTAAGCGTCCGGGGCGAAGCCCAGCGTAGGTGGGAGATGAATCGCCCGTGCTAGCAAGATTATATGTGCTTGGTATAATGGATGTAACCAACCAAAAGGACTGAACTATCAATGAAAATGGATACGAACAAACATTCAGTCTTTCTTCTGAACTACCATCTCGACAAGGAGAGGCGTGATCACTTTGCTGAAGGCGTATAAGTTTCGATTGTATCCAACGACACCACAACAAGAACACTTCATGAAGACGTTCGGTTGCGTCCGTTTCGTCTACAACAAGATGCTCGAGGAACGGATCCGGTTATATGAAGAGTCGAGGCTGAACCCTGACGCGAAGCAGAAGCTCCCGACCCCGGCGAAGTACAAGCCCGAGTTCCCTTTCTTGAAAGAGGTCGACAGTCTATCCCTGGCGAACGCCCAGATGGACTTGAACAAGGCGTATGCCAACTTCTTCCGCGACAAGTCTGTCGGGTTCCCGAAGTTCAAATCGAAGCACGGCGACCGCGCCTCCTACACGACCAACAATCAGAACGGGAGCGTCCGGATCGAGGACGGGAAGGTGAGACTCCCTAAGGTGGGGTTCGTGCGGTTCAAACAACATCGTCCTTTCGAGGGGATCATCAAGTCTGCGACGGTCTCGATGACGAAGACGGGCAAGTTCTTCGTCTCCATCCTTGTCAATCAAGGCGAGGAAAAATGGGTTCCTGCCAAGAACAAGATTGGGATCGATCTTGGTCTTGAGCACTTCGCCATCATGACAAATGACGAGATGGTTTCTGAGAAGATTGACAATCCTCGTTTCCTTCGCAAGTCAGAAGAGAAGGTCAAGAAGGCGCAGCGCGCTCTGTCACGAAAGAAGATCGGAAGCAAGAACAGAGAGAAGGCCAAGCTGATCCTCGCCAAGAAACACGAGAAAATCGCAAACCAACGCAAAGACTTCCTTCATAAACTGTCGAAACAAATCGTTGACGAGAATCAAGTCATCGTCGTGGAGACGCTGAAGTCGCAAAATATGATGAAGAACCACAGGATCGCCAAATCGATCGCAGATGTCAGTTGGTACGAGTTTGTTCGACAGCTAGAATACAAGTGTAAGTTCTACGGACGGACGCTCATCAAGGCAGATCAATGGTTTGCATCGACGCAAATCTGCTCTTCCTGTGGATCAAAAGGCGAGAAGAAAACAGTGGATGTCCGTGAATGGACGTGTACGTGTGGCGCTCATCATGACCGCGACATCAATGCGAGCATCAACCTGTTGATGTTGGCAGACTGAAATACCTTCAGGGCAGGGACTTGCCCGACGAGCTTGGTCAATAATCGTAGCTAGTAAAAGTACGATCTTCCCAAGAAGCTCCCACTTCAATTTGCGAAGCAAATAAGTGGTGAGTAGTTCACGGATCTGTATGAGATATATCAACGCGTCGGACAAGGGATGGGCATCCGGATGTTACCGGACGTCTATATCTTGCAAGCCGGGGGCATCTTGAACGCGTTCGCGACACGGTTCTTCCAAAAGAATATGATTATTTTATACTCAGACATCGTTGAGTTGTCACGGAACGGTCAAGTGAAAGAAGTCGAGTTCATTATTGCGCATGAACTAGCGCATATTCGCCGTAACCATGTGCAAAAACAATGGCTCGTCTTGCTCGGGAATATCGTCCCGTTCCTCGGGTCGGCCTACTCGCGGGCTTGCGAATATACGTGCGACCGGATGGCGGCCCATTATATTCAAGACGAAGCAGGCGCTTACCGTCCTTGCAGTTGGTGGCACGCTCGCCAAGGAAGTGAACGAGTTCGACTATTTACAAGAGGCGAGCCGTGAGAACGGCTTTATCGCCAAATACAGTGAACTCATTTCGACACATCCGACGCTACCGAAACGAATCGCCGCCATTGCCACGGCAGCTGGCGAAGTGAATGTACCGGTATTCAAGACGGCCGGATATGTCAAAGCGTCAATCATTGGGACGATCGCCATGACGGTCGTGTTGAACGGGGCCATCATCGCGTGGCTCGTCATGAGTGACGGGTTCGCGAGTCTTGCCTCGACACCATTTAGTGAAGGATTCACCGATATGACGATGGAAGATCCACTTTCACAGCTTGCCTATGACAATGCGAGCTATGACGAGATTGAAGCCGAGATTTTAGGCGGTGCCGATGTCAACGCGCAAGACGGATATGGCGACACGCCGCTCCATAACTTGTTCTATAACGAAGAAGTCGACTACGCGACGGTCGAGCTATTGCTTGAGAACGGGGCCGATGCGTCGATTGAGAACATGGACGGCATGACGCCACGTGATTTGGCAGTTGCGGAAGGACATCCTTTCGATTTAGTGGAATTATTGCGCTCGTACGAGTGATGTAGAGGTTCGTTCTGTAGAAAGTCTACGGAACGAATCTTTTTTTTGCTTCTTTGCAAGCGTTTGCATCGGCCGTGATATAATCGGAGGAGGAGGGATGACGGTGAACAGCATTCGAACGAAACTGACGGGAATGATCGCGCTGACGATTCTCGTTCCGGTCATTTTGGCGACGATTATTTCCTATTGGTACGTGAAGGACCGTGAGCGTGAACGCGGCCTGCAGTTGACCGAATGGTCGCTCGAACGTGGCACGTTGCAGTTTGAACGCTACGTATCCGATTTGAGCCGTCTCCCGACGAGCCTCTATGCGAATCGGGACGTGCTCGATATTTTAGAGTATGGTCCGGGTCTCTCCCTCGAACAGACCGAACTCGAAGTAAGGCGGGCGCTACTCGGGATGTACTTGTCACGGGAAGACGTCGCACAAATCCAACTGCTTATACTCGAGGATATGGACTCGTTCGCAGCGTATAAGATGAAGGTGTCACCGCGTTCGAAGAAACAACCGAGCCCGATTCAACAACAACTGCTTGAAAACAAAGAGAGTCGTGTCTTGCTCGAAGCGTCGCATCCGCTCGTCCCGTACCATGACTTTGGCCCGATCCTCTCGGAGCAAGAAGTCGTCACACTCCATTTTCGACTCGATAAAATCGAGACCGATACACCGCTCGCCGTCTTATCAATTGATATCTCGGAAGACGTCTTCGTCGGTCAGCTCGCTTCTTTACAAAACAGCCCGGATGAGAGCCTTTGGTTCGTCGGGGCAGGTGATCAAGTGTTCGCTCATCTTGGCACCGAGCCGATTCCAGAGACACTTGCCCCGATGTCCGTATCACGCGACGGCAAACATCATCGCATCATCAAATCGTTTGAGTTCGAAAATCAGGCGTTTTATGTTGGCAAGTCCATTCCCGACCGTCTCCTCACCGAGCCGGCTTCACGAACGTCATTCATCATCTTCATCGTCGGAATTGCCTCGCTCGTTCTAGCCCTCATCGGTGCGACGTATGCATCGATGCGGTTGACGACACCGATTCGGACATTGACGTCGAACATACGACGAATCGAGCAAGGGGACATGACCGTCTCGTTCGATTCCCTCGGAAATGACGAGTTCGGGGTATTAGGGCGACAATTCAAGTTGATGATTGAGCGAATCGATGATTTGATTCAACGAGAATATCGGCTCGCGCTCGAGAATCGGACGAATGAGCTTCGGGCACTTCAAGCGCAGACGAACCCGCACTTTTTGTTCAACGCGCTCCAATCGATTGGCACGATCGCTTTGAAGGGGGATGGCAAGACAGTGTATCGTCTTATCACGCAACTGTCGTCGATGATGCGGTATACGATGCATCCGGACGAATCGATGGTCACGTTAAGGCGTGAAGTCGACCATTTACAGTCGTACGTCCGGCTTCAACACGTCCGTTTCCCTGATCAGTTCTGTATCGAGATTGACGTCCCCGAGGAGCTGCAGACGCTCGTCGTGCCGAAGATGATTTTACAACCGCTTGCCGAAAACTTTTTCAAACACGGATTCGAACGTGACGGGTCCTCGACGGCAAACCGGTTTTCACTGCGCATCCGACAGATTGGGCCTGAGCTCGTCGTCCATTGTGAGAACAGCGGACAAAAAATCCCGAATAATCAACTTGAAGCGTTACAAGAACGTATGGAACAGACGACCGAATTGCGCTACGGCGCGGAAGGTACCGGTTTAAAGAACATTCGCGATCGTCTCATGTTAAACTATAAACGGGAGGCTGAATTTATGTTGGCTACACCAGAGACAGGCGGTTTTCGCATCGTCATGCGTTTTCCAGCGGTGAAGGAGGCGGATGCGTCATGACGAAAGTGTTGATTGTCGATGATGAGTCACCGGTACGGGAGGCTGTCAAATTACTCGGGGAATGGGAGCGTCTCGGTGTCACGACCGTGATTGAGGCGAGCAACGGGAACGAAGCGAAGGCGTTGATCGCTACAGAACGTCCCGCCCTCGTCTTATCGGACATTCAAATGCCGGGATGTAACGGAATCGAGTTGATGGAGTGGCTCCATCAAGAAGCCGAATCGGCAAAGTTGATCGTCTTGACCGGGTATGACGAGTATTCGTATATGCGGCGCGCGATTCAACTCGGCAGTTTCGACTATTTACTCAAACCGATTGACCCGGACGTCTTGAACGACACGCTCGAACGGGCGCTTGTCGACATCCGTCCATCGTCAGAAGACCCGATCGTCCAAATCGGGGCGTTCATCGAACGGCATTATGCGGAAGAACTGAGTCTGCAAGGGATGAGTGAGCGCTTTTTTTTGAGCCGTGAATACATATCGCGGCGGTTCAAGCAACACTATGGCGTCAACTTATCCGAGTACTTGCTTTCGATTCGCATGCTCGAGGCCAAACGTCTCCTTGAGACGAGTAGACAACGTATTTACGAGGTCGCCCAAGCGGTAGGTTTTTCGGACGATAAGTATTTCCGGAAAGTCTTCAAGAAACAAGTTGGTGTTACACCGAATGAATATCGGGAACATTATCAACGACAACTTTAAAGGAGGACATGAATCATGAGTGTACACATTGGAGCAAAAGAAGGACAAATTGCAGAAACGGTACTACTTCCAGGAGATCCGCTTCGTGCGAAATATATCGCCGAGACGTTTCTTGAGGACGTCGAATTGTACAACGAAGTCCGTGGCATGTACGGCTTCACAGGGACGTATAAAGGCAAACGCATCTCGGTACAAGGAACGGGGATGGGCGTTCCATCGATGTCGATTTACGTGAACGAGTTGATCATGTCATATGGTGCGAAAAACTTGATTCGTGTCGGGACGGCTGGCGGGATTCAAGAAGACGTCAAAGTCCGCGACGTCGTCATCGCCATGAGTGCGTCAAGTGAGATGGCACAAAACCGTGTCCGCTTCAACGGCATGGATTATGCACCGACTGCGACGTTCGACCTCCTACATCGTGCATATGTAAACGCGGAGAAAGCCGGAATCCCAGTCAAAGTCGGTCAAATCTTCACAGCCGATCAATTCTATCAAGATGACTTCCACCACTTCAAAAAGTGGGCCGACTTCGGTTGCCTCGCGATTGAGATGGAAGCGGCAGGCCTCTATACGCTCGCAGCCAAACATAAAGTCAACGCGTTGACGATTCTCACGATCTCAGACCACTTGTTGACTGGCGAAGAGACGACGTCAGAAGAGCGTCAATCGACGTTTGACGAAATGATTCGTGTCGCCCTCGACACGGCCGTCGAAGTGACAAATTAATCGGGTGCCCTACAAATTCGTTTGTAGGGCATTTTTGTGTCGGTGTGCTCAGTCGTCTATACAAAATATAGATGGCAAGCTAGACTGGAGCTGAAAACTTAGTCTGATTTGACTAGGCCGAGGAGTTGAAACGATTGAACAAGACGTCAGCGTTTGTCATCTACAGTATCGTCTTTTTTGCCTTCTTTGATTTATTCGCCCAGCTCCCCGTCATGAGCACGTTCGCTGTCTCAGTCGGGGCGACGCCGTTCATCGCCGGCGTCGCGATTGCCATCTACTCGTTAGCGAACACGTTCGGCAATGTCTTGTCTGGCGTATGGACGGATAAGGTCGGTCCGTATCGCATCTTGCTCGCCGGTCTCCTCTTGTCGAGTGCGAGCTTATTCGCGTACCAGCTTGTCGATCACCCGACGACGTTGCTTGTCGTCCGTGTCATCCACGGATTCGTGGCCGGCCTCATCGTGCCGGCGGCATTCACCTTGTCGGCCAACCTGACTGCTGCGAACCGACAAGGAAAGAAGGTCGCCCTCACCGGGAGTTTCGTCGGACTCGCCGCAATCCTCGGTCCGGCGTTTAGCGGGATCCTGGCGAGCCGGACGTCGGTCCCGGTCGTGTTTTCGTTCGTAGCGCTCTATGGGATTGGCGTCACCCTCTTGACGTTGTTCGTCATGCGGTCGTCCCGTTTGACGGAACGTCTGGTGGATGCTGAACCAACGATGGCGTCCCAAGGGCTACAGCGGGACGTCTTCAAGGCATACGTCGGTGCGTTCTTGCTCATGTTTTCGCAAGGGGCGCTCGCCTATCTGTTGCCGCTTTACGTCGAAGCGCTCGGGTACGACTCCCGGTTGAGTGGGACGCTACTCAGTACGTTCGGTGTCGTGGCGGTCCTCGTCTTCGTCTTGCCGACGAACCGGCTGTTCGACCGTCTCGAACCGACGAGACTCGCCGCGCTCGGCATCGGCATTCTTGGTGTCAGTCAAGTGCTCATCGGGAACGCCACGAGTGTGATGGCGCTCTATGCGGTGCTCGCCTTCTACGGCCTTGGTTTTGCCATCTTATTCCCGGCCATCAATACGTTATTGATTCGAGCGACGACACGGACGAATCGAGGCAAGTCGTACGGTTACTTTTACGCCTTCTTCTCACTCGGTACGGTCGTCGGCTCCGCCGTGCTCGGCTGGCTCACGATTGCGTTACAACATAAGTTCACGGTCACGGGTGTCGTCTTGCTCGGGGCGGCCGCCGTCTTCGGTTTATTCGAACAAGTGCGGCGACGCGTCTGGACGACGAAGTCGGAGTGAGCGCGTCATCTCTTCGTTACGAGCGAGAAGGTTCAAAATGGTCGAGGCCGAGGTTGAAATGATAAGATGGTTGTAGCGCTATCCATCAAGGGAGGAACCTTCATGCTCGCACCGATCGAACAATTGTCAGTCGAGAAACTGATTCAGAAGCAACGCCGTTTCTATAAGACACAAGCGACCAAGTCGCTCGCGTTTCGACTCAGTATGTTGACGTTTTTGAAAGAAGCCATCAAACATCACGAACCAGAAATCATCGAGGCGCTCCAGACAGATTTGAACAAGTCTGAACTCGATGCGTTCACGACCGAGATCGGCTTCATCTATGATGAAATCAATCGAACGACACGTGAATTGAAGCGCTGGATGCGTCCGAAACGCGTGAGCGGAGCGGCAATCCATCTCGGGACGAAAAGTGAGATTATGTATGAACCGTACGGGACGGTCCTCATCATCGCCCCTTGGAATTATCCGTTCCAACTCGCGATCGCCCCACTCATTGGAGCCATCGCAGCCGGGAATACGGCCGTCGTCAAACCGTCCGAACTCACGCCGAACGTGGCGCGCATGATCACGACCGTGCTCGAACGTGCGTTCACTGACCGTTATGTCGTCAGTGTCGAAGGGGATAAAGACGTCGCTTCGGCGCTCCTCGCCGAGAAGTGGGACCACATCTTCTTCACCGGTTCGACTGCGGTCGGGAAAGTCGTCATGGATGCGGCGGCGAAACATTTGACGCCAGTCACGCTTGAACTCGGTGGCAAATCGCCCGCCATCGTGCATGAGGATGCGGTCATTGATATCGCGGCGAAACGAATCGCCTGGGGCAAATGGATGAACGCCGGTCAGACATGTGTCGCACCGGACTACGTCCTCGTCCACGAATCGCGGCGAGACGAATTTTTAGAGGCGATTAAGCGCGAGGCGTTCGCGATGTTCGGCAACGGCGTCGGGACGAAACGATTCACGCGCATCGTCAATACGAGCCACTTCGACCGGATTAGCCGTTATCTAGAGGAAGGCGACATTTACTTTGGCGGGGAGACCGATCGGGACTTGTTGAAGATTGCCCCGACCGTCATGACGGACATCGAGCCGGATGCGAACGTCATGAAAGACGAGATTTTCGGTCCAATCTTGCCGGTCTTGACGTATCGTGATTTGGATGAGGCGATTGAATTCGTGGACGCGCGTCCGCACCCACTCGCCCTCTATTTGTTCACCGAATCGAAAGCGGTCGAACAGAAGACGTTCAAACACCTGGCCTTCGGCGGAGGGTGTGTCAACGACGTCCTCATGCATTTGACGAACCCGAACTTACCGTTTGGCGGAGTCGGGGACAGCGGCATCGGCTCATATCACGGACGTTACAGCTTCGAGACGTTCAGTCATGCGAAGTCGATTTTACGAAACACGACGAAGTTCGATTTACCGCTTCGTTATCCGAACTTTAAGTCGGCCGAGAAATTGATTCGTCTCGTCTACCGTTGAATTTGTTGGACTGTGGCCTTTATAGCTACAGTCTTTTTTGTGCACAAAAACGAAGATTGTTTGAAATGTCACATACTTTTGTGATGAAACCGCCCGTTCTCCTGTATAATAAACCCATACCATGAACGTACGAGACATTCATAACGAATGATGAAGGGAGCAGGGCATGATGTCTACGAAATGTGGAACGACGCAACCGAATAGTTTCATCTTCTCGAGCGAGACGAAACAGTTGTTGCTCGAGATGATGGCGACGCATACCTATCCGAAGGCGAGTATCGTCTGTTGGGAAGGCGAGAAGTGTGACAAATTCTTTTATATAAAAAGTGGAGCGGTCAAGTTTACAAAAATCACGAAAAAAGGGAATCCGCTCGTCATGTTTTTATTTGGATCAGGTGACTTTTTCGGTGAGTTCGACATCGTGGAATCGTACCCGAGCTCATACAGTATCGAAACGACAGAAGAGAGTGTCATCGGTACCATCTCGAAGCAAGAGCTCGAGACGCTCATGCAACAGGATATCCGGTTCGCAGGGGAAATCATTCGCTGGACGTCGATGATGCGCAAGCACTCCGAGATGAAAGTGCGCGACTTGCTTCTTTACGGGAAACCCGGAGCGCTCGCCTCGACGTTGCTCCGCATGGCGGCGATGCATGGGGTGGAAGAAGACGGGACCGTCGTCATCCCGAGACATCCGTCGGACGGGGAGCTCGGTCAACTGATCGGTGCACCGCGTGAGACGGTCAATCGTCTCATGAGCCAGTGGCGTAAGGACGGGATCTTGACGACGTCGTCCAACGCAATTGCAATCCATGATTTCGATTTCTTAAAAGAACTCTGTCATTGCGAAGGGTGTCCGGCTGGGATTTGCCGGTTATAACGATTCAACAGCCGTCTCCTCGTGAGACGGTTTTTATTTTTGTATTTGTGAATTTTGTGTGTGAAAACTACGCAAAAATGATGTGATTGTCACTTTTCGAGTGATAAAAGTCACATATTAACGGTAACTCGATTTCATACAATGAAAGTGGAAATCATAACGGAAAGGGGTCCTTCACTTGGATAAGAACGGTGGGAAAGAACCAGACTTGAGAGGCACGTTCACATCGGTCATGATCGTCGCTGGCGTCATCATCGTCATGTGGTCGTCGGTCTTTTATTTATTCCTCACACGATAACGCAGAAAGGAGTGACGTACGTTGCACATTCATAAACTTGAAAAATATTGGTTAGGTTTCGGCATCATTTTATTGGGCGTCTTTTTGACCGTCCTTGGCATATCCGCGTTTGCATCCGGCAACCAGCCGGCTTCTGACGCCGACTTGATCGACCCGGCCACCGTCCATCAGACGGCGCCGTTCGATAACCCGGGGTTACACAAAATCGGGGACAACGAATACGAGCTCGTCATGGTCGCCCAAGCGTTCACCTTCACACCGGGCAACGTCGAGATTCCGAAAGGGGCGAAAGTGACGTTCCTCGTCACGTCACCTGACGTCGTCCACGGCTTTCAGCTCGTCGGGACACCGGTCAACATGATGGTCGTACCGGGTCATATCAACTCGCTCACGTATACGTTTAAAGAAGCCGGAGAATTTTTAATCCTCTGTAACGAGTATTGCGGGACAGGCCATCACATGATGGCGACAAAAATAAAGGTGGTGGATTAACGTGAACGATGTCGCTTCAAAATTGAAACAATGGGAAATGGAGCGGGGCGTGCCTGTACCGAGTATCGGTGTCAAAGAAGCGCGCCTCGCCTATGCCCACGTCGTCATCTCGGTCCTTGCCGTCTTGATCGGTGGCTTGGCGGGACTCATGCAGACATTGATTCGGACCGGTGTCATTCCGGAAGTCTTCGGCTATTATCAACTGTTGACCGCACATGGCATCATGCTCGGCCTCGTCTTCACAACGATGTTCATCATCGGCCTTCTTTACGCGCTCCTCGCCAAGTCGTTCGGGCGATTCGAAGCATTCCCGACACGCCTCGCCTGGCTCGGTTTTTGGATGATTATCGCCGGTGCGGTGCTCGTCACGATTATGGTGCTCGCGAATAAGGCGACGGTGCTCTATACGTTCTACGCGCCGCTCATGGCCGATCCGGTGTTTTATATCGGTCTCGTCTTGTTCGTCGTCGGGACGTGGCTCTCGGCGTTCGCGATGTTCCGGATGTACGCGGACTACAAGCGGGGGAACCCGGGGATTCACCCGCCACTTCCGGCGTTCATGAGTATCATGACGATGCTCCTCTGGGTCATCGCCACGCTCGGTGTCGCCGGGACGATTTTGTTCCAGCTGCTGCCGCTTTCGCTCGGATGGAAAGACACGGTCGGAATCGAGTTGTCGCGGACGCTGTTCTGGTACTTCGGTCACCCGCTCGTCTATTTCTGGCTCATGCCGGCTTATATCGTCTGGTATACGGTCGTGCCAAAAGTCATCGGGGGAAAAATCTTCTCGGATGCTCTCGCTCGGATGGCGTTCCTGTTATTCTTGTTGTTCTCGTTCCCGGTCGGTTTTCACCATCAGTTGACAGAACCTGGCATCGATCCGTTCTGGAAGTTCGTCCAAGTCATCTTGACGTTCCTCGTTGTCATCCCGTCGTTTATGACGGCGTTCTCGCTGTTTGCGACGTTTGAACTTCGAGGGCGCGCCCTCGGTGCCCGCGGACTGTTCGGTTGGGTGAAGAAGATGCCGTACAGTGACGTCCGCTTCCTCGCGCCGTTCGTCGGGATGTTGTTCTTCATTCCGGCCGGTGCAGGCGGGATCATCAACGCGTCGCATCAATTGAACGCGATGGTGCACAACACGCTTTGGGTCACCGGTCACTTCCATATCACAGTCGGAACGGCTGTCGCCTTGACGTTCTTCGGGACGGCGTATTGGCTCGTCCCAGTCCTTCGCGGCCGCACACTCACGAAGGCGATGAATCGCCTCGGGCTGCTGCAAACGGCTACGTGGGCGTTCGGGATGTCGATCATGTCATACGCGATGCACATCTCGGGACTCCAAGGCAACCCGCGACGGACCGGTCCGGCGACTTACTTTTCGGACGCGCTCACGCGGGAATGGATCCCGTACCATATCGCCATGGCGATTGGTGGGACAATCCTCTTAATTTCTGTTCTCATCTTCGTCTACTCGATGTTCAACTTGTCGTTCCTCGCCCCGAAAGGAGAGGAAGAATTCCCGCTCGCGGAGACCGAAGAAGCCGCGATGGAGACACCTCGCTTCTTCGAGAACTGGAAACTGTGGATCACCGTCACGTTCGTTTTAATCGCGTTCGCGTACACGATCCCGATTTGGCACTTGATTGAAAGTGCACCTCCGGGAGCGCGCGGGTGGGTGCTCTGGTAAACTGAAGTCAGCCCAAGCGGCTGACTTTTTTCGGTGAACTACTCACCACTTATTTGCTTCGCAAATTGAAGTGGGAGCTTCTTGGGAAGATCGTACTTTTACTAGCTACGATTATTGACCAAGCTCGTCGGGTGGTTCCCACCCTGAAAGAATTCGTTTTAGTTTGCCAACATCAGAAGATTGATGCTCGCATTGATGTCTCGATCATGGTGAGCGCCACAGGTACACGTCCATTCGCGGACATCCACTGTTTTCTTCTCGCCTTTTTCGCCGCAGGAAGAACAGATTTGTGTCGATGCGTACCATTGGTCGGCCTTGATGAGCGTCCGTCCGTAGAAGTTTGATTTGTATTCGAGTTGTCGGACGAACTCGTACCAACTGACATCTGCGATCGATTTGGCGACCCTGTGGTTCTTCATCATGTTCTTCGATTTCAATGTCTCCACGACGATGACTTGGTTCTCGTCAACGATTCGCTTCGACAGCTTATGAAGGAAGTCTTTACGTTGATTTGCGATTTTCTCATGTTTCTTGGCGAGAATCAGTTTGGCTTTCTCCCGGTTCTTGCTTCCTATTTTCTTACGAGACAGAGCGCGCTGCGCCTTCTTGACCTTCTTTTCAGATTTACGGAGAAAACGAGGGTTGTCGATCTTCTCGGAGACCATGTCATCGTCTGTCATGATGGCGAAGTGTTCCAGCCCGAGGTCGATGCCGATCTTGTTCTTAACCGGGATCCATTGCTCGTCATCCTGATTGACAAGGATGGAGACGAAGAACTTGCCCGTCTTCGTCATCGAGATTGTCGCGGACTTGATGATCCCCTCGAAAGGACGATGTTGTTTGAACTTCACGAAGCCGATCTTAGGGAGTCTCACCTTCCCGCCCTCGATCCGGACGCTCCCGTTCTGATTGTTGGTCGTGTAGGAGGCACGGTCGCCGTGCTTCGACTTGAATTTCGGGAACCCCACAGTTTTGTCACGGAAGAAGTTGGCGTATGCCTTGTTCAAGTCCATCTGGGCGTTCGCCAGTGACAGGCTATCGACTTCTTGCAAGAAAGGGAATTCGGGCTTGTACTTCGCCGGGGTCGGGAGCTTCTGCTTCGTGTCAGGGTTCAGCCTCGACTCTTCATACAGCCGGATCCGTTCCTCGAGCATCTTATTGTAGACGAAACGGACGCAACCGAACGTCTTCATGAAGGATTCTTGTTGTGGTGTCGTTGGATACAATCGAAACTTATACGCCTTCAGCAAAGTGATCACGCCTCTCCTTGTCGAGATGGTAGTTCAGAAGAAAGACTGAATGTTTGTTCGTATCCATTTTCATTGATAGTTCAGTCCTTTTGGTTGGTTACATCCATTATACCAAGCACATATAATCTTGCTAGCACGGGCGATTCATCTCCCACCTACGCTGGGCTTCGCCCCGGACGCTTAGAGGAGGGAGAATTCTCGCCTGATTTAGTTAAAGGAGATGAAAGGATGGAGACGCTGAAGGAGATGCTTCGTCGTGAATACGTCAAACATGCGTCGGACCGGCCGTTCATCGTCGCCATCGATGGGCTGAGCGGATCTGGGAAGACGACGATGGTCGAGCAGTTGCGCGACCTTGCGAACGATGTGATGGTCTTTCATATCGATGACTTTATCGTCGAACGGTTCAAGCGTTATGGGACTGGTGAATCGGAGGCGATGGAATATTATGCGCGCCAATGGGACGTCGACTTGCTCGTGGAGACGTTGTTCAAGCCGCTACAGGAAGGGCAAGCGAAGTTGACATTGCCTTATTATGAGCGCGACCGAGATGAGGTCATCGACCGAACGGTAGAAATTACACCGAACGGACTTGTCCTCATCGAAGGCATCTTTTTGCTGCGTGACGAATGGCGGAATTATTTTGATTACGTCGTCTACCTCGATTGCCCTCAAGAGGTCCGCTATGAGCGGGTATTGCATCGCGATACATACATCGGTGACTTGGCAGAGCGGCTCGACAAGTATACGCGACGTTACTGGCCAGGAGAAGCGCATTATCTTGAGACGGTCAACCCGAAAGGCAAGGCCGACCACATCGTTCAAGCGGGTTGACGCATCCATATTCAAGTGGATGCGTTTTTGTTTTGGATGGTTTTTACAAATAAGTTGTTGACAGTCAAGTGTATTACGGTAATAATACAGTCAGATAGTGTATTAGTCGCATCATACACTTAGAGAGGTGGCCTATGATCATTCAATTCAACACGAGAGCCCCCGTCTATATCCAAGTCGTCGATTACTTCAAAAAGGAGATGGCGCTCGGAGAATTACAGGCGGGCGAAGAAATGCCGTCGCGTCGCGAACTCGCGACCGAACTGAAAATCAATCCGAACACCGTCCAAAAGGCGTTCAAAGAGATGGAGGAACAACAATTGATTACGACCGAACGGAACCGGCCGAGCCGCGTCACGACCGATGAACATGTTCTGAAACGAATCCGCACGGAGCTCGTCGACGAGGCGGTCGCCGTCTTCGTCGAATCGATTCAAGAGCTCGACGTCACGATGGATGAGCTTGTTGATAAAATCAAACGGCAATATGGGGAGGGGAATCTCGATGATCGAAGTACTGGGAGTTAAGAAGCGATACCGTAAAAAGCAAGTGCTCGAAGACGTGTCGTTCACGGCACAAAAAGGGGAAATCACGTGCCTCATCGGATTGAACGGGACTGGGAAATCGACGATTTTAAAAGGCATCATGGGGCTCACTCCGTTCGACCGCGGTACAGTGTTAATCGATGGGAAGCCGCTCGATTTGAATCGCGTCGCGTTCGTTCCGGACCATTCGACGTTCCCGACTCACTTCACGATTGAACAGTGTGAGGCGTTCATGCGCGACTTTTATCCGAAGTTCGATTCGAAACTGTTCGCCCGTCTCGTCGACGAGTTCAAGCTGTTCCCGGAAGACAAGTTGAACGAGCTGTCGAAAGGGACGCTCGCGAAAGTGAATTTGGCGCTCGGCATCGCGCAAGATCCGGACTACTTATTGCTCGATGAACCGTTCTAGGGCATCGACGTGTTCTCGAAAGAACAAATCGTCGCGTTATTCTCGAGTGATGTGATGGAAGACCGCGGCGTGCTGATTACGACGCACGAGATTGACGATATCGAATATTTGGTCGACAAGGCCGTTATGTTGAACCGGGGACGAATCGTCCGCGAGTTCGATGTCGAGGACGTCCGCTTCATACATGGGAAATCGATCGTCGATGTCATGAGAGAGGAGTACGGGGCATGAACCTATTGAAACTAATCGGATGGGAAGTCGAACGGGTGACGAAACCATACCTCATCTTGATTTCACTGCTCGTCGTCACACAGTTCGCATGGCTCGGCTATTTCTTATGGAGCGAGACAGCGCTGTATGAAGAGATTCGCCGTACCGGGACGCCGGATTACGTGTTGACGTTCGGGAACTACATCGGGGGCACTCCGTTCATCTTGTCGATTGGATTTGCCGTCGCGGCGATGCTCTTGTATAGCTTTTGGATTTGGTATCGTGACTTCCAAGGCCGTGGTACGTTCATGATTCGGTTGCTGATGCTACCACAACAGCGGATGTTCGTCTTCGCTGCGAAGCTGGCGACAATGATCTTGATGGTGCTCGGATTGTTCTCGATTCAATGGATTGCGCTGAAGCTTCAATACGTTGCGTTCACGAGTTGGTTCAGTTCACAGATGATTCCGGTGCGCGGCGCGTTCGATCAAATCGTGGCGTATGACGGCTGCGAACGACGAAGCGAAAGCGTTGCTTCCGAGCACACAATTCTACGTAGAATAACAAATAACCGAGAGGCGGCCGCCTCTCGGTTATTTTGATGGTTTCGGGATGATGACCCCTTCTTCTAAATCGAGCAACAAATCGATCAGCTCCGCACAAAATTCGGGGAACTGGTCGAGGAACGCACCTGGGCCGACCTCGTCCGTGAAGTCGATGTATAAATCCGATACGTTGCCGGCCATCTTCGCCGGGAGGGCGAGAAACGCCGATCCGAAACGCCAGCTGCCGCGAATGTCGAGCAGTTTCCCGAGCATGATGTCACCGACTTCACGTTTTTCAGGGAGGTTGACGCGATACGTCTCCTTCGTCTCCCAGTCGCGAAGACCGTCCTCGGTCACTTCAAAGACTGAACAGCGCGGGACGGCGAGTCCGCGGAGCGCGTGATACAGGGCCGGGGACATGTCCGCCTTATGGTCCGCTAAATAGCGACCGTGCGGCGTCATCCCATCCTCGTCCGTCTCAAAGAAGACGGCCCAATCGATGAATAGGTCGCGGAACAGTTCGGCGTCTTTCAAATGCCATGTGCCTTCCGAGGCGATTTCTTGAATATAGTTTGTCCATTGCGTGCTCCGTGCGAGTGCCGCTTGCTCATATAATTTCTTCAGCTCGGCCAGCAATTCGGACTCTTCCACAAGCAATGGGAATGGAATCACTTTCCGGTCTTTTTTCATCGACGTGGTCCTCGCTTGTTCGCAGGGCGCTTGATGACTTTCGGTTTGTCTTCGATGCGTTTCTCGATGACGTCACCGCGGTAAATCTCGAGCTCCTTCAATTCGACGCCGAGTTGACGGGCGAACGCCTTCAAGTGCTTCAAGTCCTCATCGGTCACGAGGGAGAGCACAGTCCCGGCCGCGTTTCCACGAGCCGTCCGGCCCGAGCGGTGAATGAAGTCGTCAATCGATTCGGGCAAGTCGAAATGGACGACGTGCGTCACTTCTTCGATGTCGAGGCCGCGAGCGGCAAGGCCCGTCGTGATGAGGAGTGGGTACTCGCCTTTGCGGAATTCACGGAGCGTCTCGACGCGTTCCCGTTTGCCTTTTAAGCTGTCGAGCATGCGATAGTTCACGTTCATCTTCTCGAGCTCTCCTTTTAAAGGCGGCAAGAACGAGCGGTTGTTGATGAAGGCGAGCGCTTTGACACCGTCGACGTGAGACAGACGGCGGAGTAGCTCCGGCTTGTAGCGGCGTGTCGTCAACATGTAGCCGAACGTCACTTGGTTATTCACGGCCCGCTCGATTTTAATGTGAGCCGGTTCATTCAAGAACGGTGCGGCCCAGGCGTTTAACGAATCCGTCAACGTCGCTGACACGAGCGCGATTTGGCGATTTGCTGCCGTATGCTTGATAATCCGCTCCGCGGTCTCGGTCAACCCGCTGTCGATGATTTGATCCGCTTCATCGAGAATGACCGTATGCGTCTCATGCAATTTTAATTTCTTCTTTTCAATCAATTCGACGAGACGTCCCGGTGTCCCGACGATCAAATGCGGCTTTTTCTTCAGACGATCGATTTGGCGTTTCAGTTCAACACCACCGATGAACGAGGCGATGCGGACATCACCTTTCTCTGTGAAGCGTTGGGCGACGTTTTGAATCTGCATGACGAGTTCTCGTGTCGGGGCGACGATGACGACTTGGATGCGTTCGTTCGTCGGGTCGATTTTCTCGATTGCCGGTAACAAATAGGCGAGCGTCTTCCCGGTGCCGGTCGGCGCCTCGATGGTCACGTCTTTGCCGTCAAGCAAGAGCGGGAACGCTTCTGCTTGGACCGGCATTGGTTCAGTGAAGCCGAGGCGCTCCCAGGCTTCATTAATAAATGGTTTTGTAAAGTTCATATCAGTTCTCCTTATCGTTGGGCAAAAACAAAGGAAGCATAAGCGCTCCCTGTCTCAAATATAACGAACATGTTCGGTGTCGCCGTCAAATGACGAGCGCAGTGTCTGGGTATACGTTTGGCCGTCTTCGATGAGCGAAATGTGCACATCGATTCCGTCGGCTGTCCGTTCGATGCCTTCGAGCGTGAACCCTTGGTAGACGCGGTACTGTAACTCCGTCACCAACTGCTCATACGGTTTTAACTCGGGATGCGTCGCGACGACATCAATCGGTCGTGAGACGAGCGCGACGAGTAAGCTGTCTCGATAATCGATGAAATCTTCGTTTTCGATGTCATCATCGAAGCGAATCCAAAATCCTGCATCTTCAAATTCTGTAATGAATCCGTCACGCGATTCTCCGGCTGAATCGACTTTAAGTGAAATTCGATCACCGACTTTCAAGTCGTGCTCAGGTGTCAATGGTTCATACGTCATGGGAAGAACCCCTTCCTCTTCTACAATGTTCTGCCTTCATTGTGTCTGAAATGCGTCAAAAATTCAAGTTCTATCCCTGAAGTGTGAGGGACATCACACCTAAATCTGTATACTTCGTCACAGAAAGCAAAGAGGAGTACAGATGACGCCGAAGACTTGCAACCATAGGCATCATCTGTTTCAAATTTGAGTGATGGCCTAGTATAACAGATGGTGAAGCGCTTACAAACAGCGAGGCGTATCAACGTTCATTAGATTGTTACAACATTCACAAGTTCGTAATACATCTTGTTCACTTTTTCACGTACACTCATATTATAGAAAGCAGGCAGTTATCTCAACCTATGAGGAGTGACCAACCATGGCAACCGAAATCAAATCAGCGTGGTCAGGATTTGTTCCTGGTCAATGGACGACGGAAGTGAACGTCGGGGAGTTTATTCGATTGAACCGGCACGAGTATACGGGAGACGACCGTTTCTTGGCGGGCCCGACAGAGGCGACGGATCGTCTTTGGGCACATGTGATGGAATTGACGAAACAAGAGCGAGAACGTGGCGGGGTTTGGGATGTTGATCAACATACGCCATCGACCATCATCTCGCACGGACCAGGATACTTAGACAAAGCGTTAGAGAAAGTCGTCGGCGTTCAGACGGATGAGCCGTTCAAACGCTCAATCCACCCGAACGGCGGGATTCGGATGGTCGATGCGGCACTCGAATCGTACGGATTCGAGCCGGATCCGCAGATCACCAAAATTTATTCGGACATTCGGAAAACGCACAACCAAGGCGTTTTCGATGCGTATACGCCTGAAATGCGTGCAGCTCGAAAATCGGGGATCATCACCGGTCTTCCTGACGCGTATGGACGCGGACGCATTATCGGAGACTATCGTCGCGTCGCTCTTTATGGTGTCGACTTCTTGATGGCTGAACGGAAGAAAGATTTGGCGAAGCGTGGTGGCTTCTTGTCTGAAGCCGATATTCGGACACGCGAAGAAATGTCGGAACAGCTCCGGGCGCTCCAAGAATTGAAACAGCTCGGTACGGCGTACGGGTTTGACCTCGGCCGTCCGGCGGAAAATACACAAGAGGCGTATCAATGGGTGTACCTTGCTTATCTCGCAGCCGTCAAAGAACAAAACGGGGCCGCCATGTCACTCGGACGCGTTTCGACGTTCCTCGACGTCTATGCAGAGCGTGACATCGAAGCTGGTCGTTTGACGGAGTCGGATGTCCAAGAAATCGTTGATCACTTCATTATGAAGCTTCGAATCGTCAAGTTTTTACGGACACCAGACTATAACGAACTGTTCTCCGGTGACCCGACATGGGTGACCGAGTCAATCGGTGGCATGAGTGAAGACGGTCGCTCGAACGTGACGAAGAGCTCGTTCCGCTTCCTCCATTCGCTCTCAAACCTCGGCCCGGCTCCTGAGCCGAACTTGACGGTGCTCTGGTCAACGAGATTGCCAGAAGGGTTCAAGCAATACTGCGCGAAGATGTCGATTGAGACGTCGGCCATCCAATATGAAAACGATGATCTCATGCTTCCGACGTTCGGTGACGATTATGGCATCGCCTGCTGTGTGTCGCCGATGAAAATCGGGAAACAGATGCAGTTCTTCGGCGCTCGCGCCAACATGGCGAAAGCACTCCTCTATAGCATGAACGGGGGACGCGATGAGAAGAGCGGCGACCAGATCGCACCGGCTTGGGAGATGAACACGGAAGACGTCCTCACGTACGAAAAAGTGTACGCTGACTTCGACCGGACGCTCGATTGGCTCGCTGAACTATATGTCAACACGCTCAACGTCATCCATTTCATGCACGACAAATACGCGTACGAACGTATCGAGATGGCGCTCCACGACCCTGAGATTTTACGGACGATGGCATGCGGCATCGCCGGCCTCTCGGTCACAGCCGACAGCCTGTCAGCCATCAAATATGCGACCGTGAAACCGGTCCGAAACGAACAAGGCATCGCCGTCGACTTCGAGACAGAAGGCGACTTCCCTAAATTCGGCAACAACGACGACCGTGTCGATGCGATCGCCGTCGAACTCGTTGAATCGTTCATGGAAAAAGTACGCAAGCATAAAACGTACCGTGATGCGCTCCATACGCAGTCGGTCTTGACGATCACATCAAACGTCGTCTACGGCAAGAAGACAGGGAACACACCAGACGGACGTCGCGCCGGCGAACCGTTCGCACCAGGTGCGAACCCGATGCACGGCCGGGATACGAAAGGGGCAGCCGCGTCGCTCTCATCAGTCGCGAAACTCCCGTTCGAACACGCGCAAGACGGTATCTCCTACACGTTCTCGATCGTCCCGAAAGCGCTCGGTAAAGAAGAAGTGGCACGTGAACTCAACTTGGCGGCACTCCTTGACGGTTATATGGGCGGGGCACATAAAGGCCATCACTTGAACGTCAACGTCTTCAACCGTGAGACGTTGCTCGATGCGATGGAGCATCCGGAAGAATATCCACAGCTCACGATCCGTGTCTCAGGTTACGCGGTCAACTTCATCAAGTTGACACGCGAGCAACAGATCGACGTCATCAACCGGACGTTCCACGGTTCACTGTAAACAAAGGCTTGGCGGCCTTCACTCGAGGGCCGCTCATTCGTTAGGAGGTCATTTCGATGACAATGGGATATGTACACTCGGTCGAATCGTTTGGAACCGTTGACGGCCCGGGAATTCGTTTTATCGTCTTTTTACAAGGTTGTGCGTTGCGTTGCCTCTATTGCCATAACGCTGACACGTGGGATTTTAAAAAGAACAATCACCGTTCGGCCGAGGACGTCATTCAAGAAGCGCTCAGCTATCGTCCGTTCATGGAAGCGTCAAAAGGCGGCATCACGATTTCTGGGGGCGACCCGCTTGCGCAGCCAGAGTTTTTAGAGGCGCTGTTGCGTGAGGCGAAGAAACACGGGCTCCATACGACACTCGACACGTCAGGTGCACTCCGTCCCCCTAACTTGGACGCGATTTTGGACCATACCGATCTCGTCTTGCTTGATATTAAACATATCGACGATGACATGTGTAAGAAACTGACAGGACGGAGCAACGTCAACACGCTCGCGCTCGCAGAGCACTTATCCGAGCGCGGAACGAACATGTGGATTCGCCATGTCCTCGTCCCGGAATGGACACTCGATGAAGATGCGCTCCGCCGCACGGCAGCGTTCATTCAAAAACTCGATCACGTCGAGAAAGTCGAAATCTTACCGTACCATGAGATGGGCGTCTACAAATGGGAGGCGCTCGGTCTCGACTATCCGCTCAAAGGGATTAAACCCCCGACGACGGAACAAGTCGAATGGGCGGAAGGGATCTTACAAGGAACCGTTTAAAAAACTGCGCAGACCGTCATCATGGTCTGCGCAGTTTTCTTATAGATGCTTTTGATTCACGTGTAGACGGATGGCGGTCTCATCGAGCGGGCGTTTGGCGACGCCGGTCTCGACGGCCGCGGTAGCGACCGCGACGGCTACGGCCGGTGCGACGCGTTCATCGAACGGACTCGGGATGACGACCCCGTTCGTCAAATCTTCCTCGGTCACTAGGTCGGCAATCGCATGGACGGCGGCTTCCTTCATTTCCTCATTGATTTCGGTCGCGCGAACGTCAAGCGCGCCGCGGAAAATGCCTGGGAAGGCGAGGACGTTGTTCACTTGGTTGGCGAAGTCCGAACGGCCGGTCGCCACGACGCGGGCGCCTGCGTTTGTCGCGAGTTCCGGCATAATCTCTGGAATCGGGTTCGCTAGGGCGAAGATGATTGGGTCGACGGCCATCGAACGGACCATGTCTTCCGTGACAGCCCCGGCCGCCGAGACGCCGATAAAGACGTCGGCCCCTTCGAGCACGTCGGCGAGCGATCCTTCGTGTTGCTTCCGGTTCGTCGCGTTGGCGATTTGGTCTTTGAACGGGTTCATCCCTTCGACGCGTCCTTCGTAAATCGCGCCTTTCGTGTCGCAGATGACGAGGTCCTCGACACCGAAACGCTTCAATAATTTGGCGATGGCGATGCCGGCTGCACCGGCCCCGTTCATGACGACGCGGAGTTCCGGCATCGTCTTATCAACAAGGCGTAGCGCGTTGACGAGACCGGCCAAGACGACGATGGCCGTGCCGTGTTGGTCGTCATGGAAGACGGGAATCGGAAGCGATTGTTTCAACCGAGCCTCGATTTCAAAACACTCGGGTGCTTTGATGTCTTCTAAGTTGACCGCGCCGAACGTCGGTGCGAGCAGTTCGACCGTCCGAACGATCTCGTCGACGTCATGCGTGTCTAGGCAGATGGGGAATGCATCGACCCCGGCGAAGCTTTTGAACAAGACGGCCTTCCCTTCCATGACCGGGAGGGCGGCCTCAGGTCCGATATTCCCGAGACCGAGGACGGCGCTGCCATCTGAGACGACGGCGACCGTATTGGCCCGGAGTGTATAGTCATAAGATAATTCTTTATCGTCAGCGATGCGTCGGCACGGCTCGGCTACACCCGGTGAATAGGCAAGGCTGAGCGCCTCTTTCGTGTCGACGTCGACTTTCGGTGTCGTTTCCAATTTTCCGTGATGGAAAGCATGCATCTCGAGTGCGCGTTCATTCAATGTTTTCATGTCTCTCTCCCTATGGCTAAAACGATTTTGTCTATGGCGATTCGTGTATATTGTAACGAAGTAACCGCTTTCTTTCGAGGGGTTTGTGCACATTCAATGGAACAATTTCTGAACGTATGTTCATAAATATCGGACTCGTGTTAGGATATGGTACTAATCGAAGCCGTAAAAAGAAGGAGACACGGCTATTTCCGTGTCTCCCGATTCGTTATGCTTTCGTCTTTCGTTTCTTCTTCTCGGCGATGCGAGCTGCTTCCGCTTGTCGTTTCTCGGCGTAGCGGAGTTCGCGCTCGAGTTTGACGAAGCTTTGATACCGTTTCGCATCGAGCGTTCCGGATGTGATGGCGGCTCGGACGGCGCAGCCCGGTTCGTTGCCGTGCGAACAGTCGCGGAACCGACACGCCTCGGCGAGCGTCTCGATATCGCGGAACGTATCGTCAAGGTGGTCGGCCCCGTCCCAAAGTCCGAACTCGCGCATCCCGGGCGTGTCGATGACGAACAAATCGTCAATCTGGAACAGTTCGCGATGCGTCGTCGTATGCTTGCCGCGTTCATCGCTCTCGCGGACGGCCTGTGTCTCGGCGACGGTCGTCCCGGCGAGCGCGTTCGTCAGCGTCGATTTCCCGACACCGGACGAGCCGACGAGGACGATGGTGCTTCCGCCCGGCAGTGCGGCTCGCAACGCTTCCACGCCGTCCCCAGTGACTGCACTGACAGGAAAGACGTCGACCCCAGGAACCGTCAACGTGAGCTCGTCGACGAGGGCATCTGCGCTGTCGACTTGGTCCGATTTCGTCAAGACGATGAGCGGTGTGGCGCCGGTCTCCCATGCGGCGAGCGAATAACGCTCGAGGCGGCGCAGGTTGAAATCGTGGCCGCACGCCATCGTGATTAAAATGAAATCGACGTTCGCGCAGATTAGCTGTTCGCGCGTCTCGTTGCCGGCCGCTGCCCGTGAAAGGACAGTGCGTCGTTCAAGGAGACGTCGAATCAAGCCTTGACCATGCTCGCGAACGGTGAACTCGACATAGTCGCCGATGACGGGATAGTGGCGCTCGCTCTCGGCCTCATGCCGAAATTTTCCGGAGACGCTACACGTGTAGGTTTCGTTCTCTGTCGTGACGGTGTACATATGTTGGAACTGTGCCGTGACACGTCCCGTTGTGCTTGTTGTTTGATTCAAATAGAATCCTCCCTTTAGTAGTGGAGGACAGTCGCCCTCCGATTGGCTGACAAGGTCGGTACTGCATGGATTACGGTGCTCATAAAACATCATCCTTTCGTTGTTCGATAGCAGTAGTATACCACATCGATTGAGAACGCTAACATCTCAGTCTTCAGACCGAGGGAAAACAGGCCTTCCGCTCGTCGCATCCCGAAAAATAACGTATTATGATAAGAGTGTACTTAACGAGGAGGGATGACAGATGAATCGCCAGGTGAAGCAAGTGCTGTTCATCGTGGCCGCGATCTCTTTAGTTCTCGTTCTAATCGGCTTTTTACCAAATATGATCTTATTTGGTTTGGGGGCGCTCTTAGCACTGTGGGCTGGAGTCAGATTCATGGCTGTGACACATGTCGGCGCGAAAATCGGTTACGGCGCACTCGCCGTAGTCGGGATACTCGCGGTATTGTCGAATATTTGGGCGTTAATCGGAATTTTGGTAGCATGGGTCCTGTTTAAAGGGTATATGATGTATGCCAACCAAAAGCGGGATGTCGAGATTTTTAACGCGGACGGGTCGCGTGCGAGCGGAAGTAGCTTTCAATCGTTTGACCAAGTCTGGCAGAAGTTTGTAAACCGTCGCTAAGATTCACAAGGAGGATACGATGATGAAGACACCATTTGACCAGTTTCGTGATTTAGCTAATGAGTTGACGAAAGAGTTATCGAAAGAAATGAAGAAGTATCAAGATAAAGAGGCGCCGCGCTCGAGCGGTGAAGCCGAGTTGAACCGTCACATCCGTGGCGCTGAAAAAGAAGCGTTGTCGGTCGAACGCCTCGTCGAGCGTCAAAAAACGTTGCTTGATGAATTGGCGACAAAACGTGATGACGCCAAACAGATGGCCGATAAGCGATACGAGCAGACGGAATTGGCGAAAAAAGCGGGTGAAGAGAAGCTTGCCGAACGGGCCGCCCTCGAGTCGAAGCATTACGGGGAACAATACCGCTACTTCGAAGGGTTGATCGATGAAGGAACGCGTGAACTCGATGCCCTCGAGCGTCGTGCCCTCGAGATGCGTTTGAAACTCGATGAGATGCAAAACAAACGTTACGAGTTCGCGATGCGTCAAAACATGGACTTGTTGAAAGGGGCACTCGACCAAATTTTCGGGGCAGACACGTCGAAATCGCATCCGTTCACAGAAGAGGAAGAGAAGAAAGAGTCAACTCCAGAAGAATCAATCGATTCGGCAGACGAAGATGACTTTGAAGCAAAACTGAAAGAACTTGAGCGTCGTTTCAAACAAGACTGACGCGACGGTTCAGCGATGGTCCGAGATGGATTCGGGCCATCGCTTCTTTGCTTCATATTACATATCGGGAGAGGAGGAAGCCGGGTGGAACGTTGGAACACACGCCAAATTATCGGATTTATGATTATCTTATTTGCCATCGGTCTATTCATCGACATCGTCACAGGCGGCAATAGCGTCTTGTTCAGCATGATTTTACCGTTACTTTTGCTTTACATCGGACGTCGCTTTAGCCGGAAAGGCAACCAGCCGGTCAGCTATGTCTTTTATGGCATCGGTGGCATCATGCTCGTCGGACTCATCTTCTCATCGGCCGCTTTCGGATTTGTCTTGTCAGGACTCTTACTCATGTTCGGATATCGTCTTTATAAAAATCGTCCAATCGAATCGAATCGATTCCGCACACACCTCCGGCAAGAACAGGCGTTTTCGTTCGGCACAAAAGAGTCGGGACATTACGTGTTGAAAGACACGAACGAGTTCTTCTTGCTGCGTGACGTCGAAATGGACTTGTCTCGCGCCATCATCCCGGAAGGAGAGACGTTCTTACTGTTGAACGGACTCGCTGGTGACGTCCGGATCTTGATTCCGGCAGGGTACGATTATTCGATTGATGCCTCGATTGGATTTGGTAAGATTCAAGTCGATGAATCGAACTATTCGCCGGTGTTCAATCGCCGTTTCTATACGGCGTCGGACGACTATCCGACGGCGACGCGCAAAGTCCGGATTCATATCGTGCTCATGAGCGGAAGTGTCGAGGTGATGACGGTATGAAAAAAGATTCTTACCCAAGGACGGTCGTCTGGCATCAACTATTTAGTAGCTTGTTGACGGCGCTGTTCGTCACATTAGCCTTTTTAATAGGTGACTCGACTTCACTCCGAGATTTGTTCACGCGTGAAGAAGGGTTGCCTTTCGGTGTGTCCATCCTCGTCATCGCCGTTTTGATTGGCAGTGTGTTCGGGGTCGGGTCCTACTTTTACTTACGCCGCGATTTTCGGGAAGTCGCGAACGCTTTATGGAAACTAGAGAACCAAAAAGAAATTACGTTTCGTCCGCTGTCCCCATATCGTGACACGTTAGAACGAATCGTCCGCATCAGCAAACAACGGACCGAAATGGTCGAAGTCGCCAAACGCGTCGGGGATCGTCCTGTCAGCGTCGAGGAGGCGCGGAGTGAAGCGGTCGTCGAAGAGCGTCGCCGTGTCGCCCGCGAGTTGCACGATTCGGTCAGTCAACAGTTGTACGCCATCTCGATGATGACGACTGCAGCGAAGCAGACGATTGACGTCAAACCGGACGTCGCCGCCAAACAGATTGCACAAGTCGAGGTCATGGCCCAAACCGCCCAAGCCGAGATGCGTTCGCTTCTTTTGCAACTGCGTCCGGTCGAGCTCGAAGGGATGACGCTGAAGACCGGGATTGAACGGTTGTTAGAAGAGTTGTCTCGTAAACAATCGACGGAACTCGTCTGGCGGCTCGAAGAAGTTCATTTGTCCCGTCACACGGAGAACGAACTGTTTCGCATCGTCCAAGAAGCGATTAGCAACACCCTCCGTCACGCCAAGGCGAAGCGGCTCGAGATTGAGATGCGGACCGTCCAACAGACGGTCATCTTGAAAATCAATGATGACGGCATCGGGTTTAATGTCGATGATACACAAGTCGCCTCATATGGCTTACAATCGATAAGAGAGAGAACGGCCGAGGTCGGTGGGACGTTACGTCTCGTCAGTGTGCCTGGTGCCGGTACTCAAATTGAAGTGCGCGTGAAACAACAAGTGGAGGGATTGGAATGATTCGAGTCGTATTAATTGATGACCACGAGATGGTCCGGGCCGGGGTGTCGGCTTTCTTGTCGACGCAACCGGACATCGAAGTCGTCGGCGAGGCCTCCGACGGGGCGACGGGCGCGGAGCTCGCGATCGCGGAGAAACCGGATGTCGTCTTGATGGACCTCGTCATGGAGCCGGTCGACGGGGTCGAGTCGACGAAACGCATCAAAGCGAGTTGGAAAGAAGCGAAGATTTTAGTCGTCACGAGTTTCTTAGACGATGAAAAAGTGTACCCGGTCATCGAGGCGGGGGCGATGAGTTACGTCTTGAAGACGGCGAACGCCAACGAGATTGCCGACGCGATTCGCCAGACAGCGGCGGGGAATCCCGTCATGGCCGCGCAAGTGACCGGTAAGATGCTCGAGCGTCTCCGTCATCCAGAAACGACGCTTCATGAGAGTCTGACGGCACGGGAACGTGAGATTTTACAACTGATGGCTGAAGGGAAAGCAAATCAAGTCATCGCCGATGAATTGTACATTTCGCTCAAGACGGTGAAGACACACGTGTCGAACATTTTGACGAAGCTCGACGTATATGACCGGACCCAAGCCGTCGTCTATGCGTTCCAGCACAACTTGGTGAGCAAATGAGCGGTGTCGTGATTCCGACGTTAGAAACGGAACGGCTGACGTTGCGGCCGCTCGAGGTGGTCGATGCAGGTCGGCTGTTCCCAATCTTTTCGAACGCGACCGTATTGAAGCATTACGGCATGGAGCCGCACGCCACAGTGGATGAGACGGTTCAAATGGTGACGAACATGGTCGAGGGGATGCGGGCGGGGACGGTCATCCGTTGGGGAATCGTTCGCAAAGACGACTTGACGTTGATTGGGACCATCGGCTTTCATAATCTCGTTCCACGCCACCGCCGCGCCGAGGTCGGATATGAGATTCACCCGGACTATTGGCGTAACGGCTATGCGTCCGAGGCGTTGCAAACGACGCTCGACTATTCAAGCCGCGTGGCAGCGTTTGATCGAATCGGGGCAGTCGTCTATACAGAGAACGTCGCCTCACAACACATGCTTGAGCGGAACGGGTTCATACGCGAAGGCACGCTCCGACACTACATGCGCCAAGATGGCAGGGCACATGACGTTTATATGTATAGCTACATACACGAAAGGCAGGATCACGAATGATCCTGCCTTTTAGCGTTTCTGGGCCTCTATTTGTTCGTCAATTTCTGATAGGTATTCCCATCGTTCCATCTTCGAATCGAGCGCTTCTTTCAACGTCGAGATTTCGGCATAAATCTCATTCACTTTTCCGATGTCGCTCCCGGCATCGGCCAAGCGTGCCTCAGCTGTCTCGATGGCAGACTCGAGTGAGGCGATGTCGTCCTCAATCGTTTCCCATTCCTTCTGTTCTTTGAACGTGAATTTGACGACGTCCGTCTTGACGCGTTCTTTCTTCTCTTTCGGTTCCTTTTTCGCCTGCACCTTCGTCTCGACGAGCGAGGCTAAATAGTCGCTATATTCGGCATGATAGACGTTGATTGAGCCGTCTTCGAACGCGATCAGTTGGCCGGCGATTCGATCTAAGAAATAGCGGTCGTGGCTGACGGCGATGACGGTTCCGGGGAAAGATTCCAAATAGTCCTCGAGAACGGATAACGTCTCGGTATCGAGGTCGTTCGTCGGTTCGTCCAAGAACAAGACGTTCGGCTCGTCCATCAAAATGCGGAGAAGGACGAGACGTCGTTTCTCGCCACCGGACAGCTTCGCGATCGGTTTATATTGCGCATCCGGCGTGAATAAGAACCGCTCGAGCATTTGGCTCGCCGTAATCGATTCACCGTCCGGGGTGTGAATCACTTGCGCGATGCGTTCGATTTCATCGATGACACGGCGTGACAAGTCCTCGAATTCGACTTGTTGCCCGTAATAGCCGAGATGGACCGTCTCGCCATGCACGACCGTGCCGGACGTCGGCTCGAGCCGCTTGGCGAGGAGGTTCATGAGCGTCGTCTTACCACTTCCGTTCGGGCCGACGATGCCGTACCGTTCACGGCGACCGAACAACCAGTTGAACTCACGGATGATGGGCGTGTCGTCATATTGGAACGACAGGTGTTCGACTTCAATCACCTTTTTCCCGAGACGGCGCGATCCGACGGATACCTCGAGTACCTCGTCTTCGGCGAGCGACTCCTGATGCTTCAAGTCTTCGACGCGTTGAATCCGGGCCTTTTGTTTCGTCGTCCGTGCTTTGGCGCCACGTCGGAGCCAAGCGAGTTCACGTCGCAGGATGTTCTGACGTTTTTGTTCCATCGATTGCGTCCGCGCTTTTCGTTCGGCCCGTTTCTCGAGAAACAGCTCATAGTTCCCGTCATAGAAATAGCTCGTCCCGTCCGCAATCTCCAAAATGTGGTTCGTGACACGATTTAAGAAGTAGCGGTCGTGCGTGATGAGTAGGATGGCACCACGATAGTCCGCGAGCACCGTCTCGAGCCAAGCGATCGTATCGGCGTCGAGTTCGTTCGTCGGCTCGTCGAGTAAGAGCAAGTCCGCTTCGTCGAGCAGCGCCGCAGCGAGGGCGACCCGCTTTTGTTGACCACCCGACAGAGAACTGACGTCAGCCGTCACGTCCGGAAGTCCGAGCCGGTTTAAAATCGATTTTAATTTCGCCTCGGTTTCCCACGCGTCAGCGGCATCGACAGCTTGTTGGGCTTTCATGAACCGCTCGAGCCGCTGCTCGCTCGCCGGATCGGCTTCGAGTTGTTGCCGCGCCTGTTCATATGCTTTTAACGCCAGGACGGACGGAGTCTCGCTCGTGAACAGCGCATCTAAAATGGTTTGGTCAGGTGCGAATTCGACCGTCTGTGTCAAATAACGGATTCGGTAGTCGTTCGGGTGTTGCATCGTGCCGCGGTCGGCCGTCTCCACCCCGGCAATGATTTTCATAAAGGTGGATTTTCCAGAGCCGTTGACGCCGATGATGCCAATCCGATTCCCTGGGTGAATCGTCATCGTTACGTCGTCGAATAGGACTTTATCGGCAAACTCTTTATGGATCCCTTCGATGGTGAGTAAACTCATGACACATCTCCTTCTACGATTTGACGAATCGCGGCTTCGACCGTGGCGGCGACTTCCTTATTCGGGATATCGGCCGGATCGATGGCCGGAAGGAACGTCACGTCAACCGTGCCGGGCGTGATACGGTTTTTCGTCTCGAGTAGATGGTGGCTACCTTGAATCGCGACCGGGACGATTTTGGCACCGCTCGAAGTGGCAAGTGTCAGACTGCCGGCTTTGAATTCTTTCATCGGTCCGCCTTTCGAGCGTGTGCCTTCTGGGAAGATGATGATGGACTGTCCGGACTTAATCGTCTCGACGCCAGAGCGAATCGCCTTGATGGATTGCCGGCGGTCACTCCGGTCGATAAAGATACAACCCATCAGCTCCATCCAACGCGGGATAATTGGGAATTTTTGAACTTCGATTTTTGAAATGAACGCTTTCGGGTGTTTCGTCGCCGTGATCATAATCGGGACGTCGAAGTTTCCTTGGTGGTTCGCGACGTAGACGACCGGTTCGTTCGGGATGTTTTCGAGTCCCTTCACACGAACGTTCGCCCCGGCAACCTTTAATAAAAAGGTGGCCCATTTATAAGCGATGTCTTGCACGTAGCGATAGCGGGCCGGTACCTCGAGCGTGCTTGCCTTCTTTAAAAACGGCAATGTCACTGGAAGTACGGCAAAAAATGAGAAAAACCAAATAGCGGTGCGAATCATACAGTTGTCTCCTTTCCACGTAGCGCGCAATAAGAAAGAGTCTTCTTCTCGAATGGAGAATCCGACTCTACGGCATGAAACCTTATTCCCAGAAGCGAGAATCGCTTTCCTCTTCTTCTTCCTCGAGTTCGAACGTAATTCGTTTATTCACCGGGTCGACGACGAAGTAAGCACCGTCTTGCTCGATGCTTTTGATTTGCATCGCTTGATCGTTCCCGATTTCAAGCGTGAGCCGAATCCGGTTGTCATCGTCGACGAGCAAGATTCCGTCTTCTTTCAGCCATAGCTCCATGACCGGTGAATAGCGTAAGATCCATTCGTTCGATAAGGGGATTTCATTCATACGTGTGTGTGCCTCCTACGGTTCAAATCCGTTATGCGATCTACTATCTTCATTAGAATAACAAAACTGACCGTCGAAGACGAGTGTTATGTAGAGCGTTTGCGCGAGCTAGAGTGCATCCGGGCGACGATTCGATTGATTCGCTTTTGGTCACGCCGTTCTTTGAGCAGGTTGTTCGTTTGCGCAATCAACTGCTTGAACGAGGATAACCCCATCGCGAGCAGCGCTGCGAATAAGAACGTGCCGATCGGGTCCTTGAAAAAACCGGTTTGGAACGAGACGGATAAACCGACGACCGAAACAATCGTGGCGAGAAAGTAAAATAGCATGAGTGACTCTTCCTTTCCGACAAGATTCAAAAAGTGCCGAACGTTAAATTCGTTCGACAATCGCCAGATAAATTCCTTTTTCTGTCGAACAAAAGAAAAAAACGCCTTCCCGAATAGAGAGGCGTTTCACTCTTGAACCATTGTGACCGATGAAGACACGTTCGTGTCGACACCGTTTGAGAAAATGAAGCTAAGTGAAGCGAGAAGGGCGAAGAACGTAATCAATAGCCCCTTCATAAAGCGTTTCGCAAATGAGCGAGATTGAACATCAAACATTTTATATCCCCCGTTCGGCCATGGCTGAAACCTAATTGTTAAACAACACTCCTCTTAATAATAACGTTTTCAAAATGTGGATACTAGATGGAAATATGCCGTTCACAAAATTGTCACAATCATTTGAACATTATCGGCATAAGCCGGTCTTTTTTTCTTTTCATATGAGGGTTTGTGTTCACAATTTGGTCACATTCGGTTGAGGTAAGAAAAACGAACGTGATATGATTAGGAACGTGTGTAGGTAGGTATACTGACAGTAATAGAAGAAAAAAGGATGTGGATGTTATGGCATTACGCGCAGGAGAAGTCGTGGACTTGGTCGCAGAACGTTCCGCTGATTTCGGTGTGTTCATCGGAAACGGTCGCGAAGAGGTACTACTTCATCGAAAAGAGCAAACAGAAGAAGTCACGGTCGGACAGACCGTACGTGTCTTCCTCTATCACGATTCAGAAGGGCGTCTCGCTTCAACGATGACGATCCCGAACGTGACGTTTGACGAGTATGAATGGTTCGAAGTGACGGGCGTCCGTTACAATACGGGTGTGTTCGTCAATATCGGGATTCAAAAAGACGTGCTCGTCTCACAAGACGACCTTCCGGAAAATCGGTCGTACTGGCCAAAAGAAGGCGACAAGCTATGTGTCCGTCTCAAGTACGACCAAAAAGGGCGCCTCTTGGGCGACCCGGCTCCTTACGCTTACTTGAATTTATTGGCCCGTCCCGCAAAAGAAGAGTGGGGCAATCAGGACGTATCGGCAATCGTGTTGAACAAGCGAGACGTCGGGGTCAACGTTTGGGTCGAGAACGAGTCGCTCGGTTTCTTACATGAAGCAGAAATGACACGTTGGCCACGCCTCGGTGAGCAGTTGACGGTCCGCGTGACGAAAGTGAAACAAGACGGTACGGTGCTCGTCTCGATGAAGCCGCGTGCGTATGAAGCGATTGAAGGGGATGCAGGAAACGTTCTCTCTTATATTGAAGAACGAGGTGGCCAAATGCCTTATGGCGATAAGACGGCACCTGACATCATCGACCGTGAGTTCGGGATGAGCAAAGCAGCGTTCAAACGCGCGCTCGGCAAACTGTTAAAAGAAAAGCGAGTTGAAAAGCTCGACAACGGCTACAAATTGAAATAAGATTACTCATGTTGACGCGGTCGTGAAAAGTTTTAGAATGTATTTCTTTCATTTTAGAAACGAATACGTTATAGTTAGTAAAGTTGACTAAGAGGAAACATTGAAAGAACGTCTGTTGAACGAACTCTCAGACGTTTTTTGTATGAACAAAGGAGAATATAATTTGACAAAATTTCAAGATTTACAGTTAAGTGAAGCATTAGTAAAAGGTGTACTCAAAATGGGCTTCGAAGAAGCGACACCGATCCAAGCTGAAACAATTCCTGTCGCACTCACTGGAGTGGACGTATTAGGACAAGCACAAACAGGTACAGGGAAAACAGCAGCTTTCGGTATTCCGACAATTGAGCGAATCGATTCAAAGGCGCGTCAAGTCCAAGCACTCGTTCTTGCACCGACACGTGAACTTGCGATTCAAGTTGCAGAAGAATTAAACAAAATCGGGGAAGCGAAACGTGTATACGCACTCCCTGTTTACGGTGGTCAACAAATCGACCGTCAAATCCGCGGCTTGAAAAAGAACCCACAAATCGTCGTTGCGACACCAGGACGTCTCATGGACCACATGAAACGCAAGACGATCAAACTCGACGAGATCCAAACGGTCATCTTGGACGAGGCGGATGAAATGCTCAACATGGGCTTCGTAGAAGATATCGAGACGATTTTGGCTGGTCTTCCAGCTGAGCGTCAGACGCTTCTCTTCTCAGCGACGATGCCACCACAGATCAAGAAGATTGCTGAACGCTTCATGAAGTCGCCGACAATCATCAAAGTAAAAGCGAAGGAAATGACAGTTGAGAACATCAACCAACAATTCCTCGAATTGCGCGAAGGCCAGAAATTCGATACGCTTTGCCGTTTGATTGACATCGACTCACCAGAACTCAGCATCATCTTCGCTCGTACGAAGAAACGCGTTGACGAAGTGACAGAAGCCCTTATCAAGCGTGGTTACACGGCTGATGGTCTTCACGGTGACTTGACGCAATCAAAACGCGACCAAGTCATTCGTCGTTTCAAAAACGGCACGATTGACATCTTAGTCGCAACAGACGTTGCAGCACGTGGTCTCGACATCTCAGGTGTCACACACGTGTACAACTTCGATGTGCCACAAGACCCGGAAAGCTACGTGCACCGGATCGGACGTACAGGCCGTGCTGGTAAAACAGGTACTGCTCTTACGTTCATCACGCCACGTGAGTTCGGCCAAGTGAAAGCAATCGAGCGTGTGACGAACAAGAAGATGAACCGTCGTCACGTACCGACAATCGCGGAAGTACTTGAAGGCAACCAAAAGCAAGCAGCTGAAGAGTTGATCGAACGCGTTCAAGCGGGCGATTTCAAAGCTTACACGCAACTTGCGACAGAGCTTCTTGAAGAGTATGAAGCAGTTGAAATTCTTGCGGCAGCCCTTCGTGGATTGACGAAAGAGCCGGATTCAACACCAGTTGAAATCTCATACGCAGACCCAATTCGCGTGAAGCGTCAAGGTGGACGCAACGACCGCGGTGGATACCGTGGAAACCGTAGTGGCGGCGGCGAACGTCGTGGCGGCGGAGACCGTGGCGGCCGTAGCGGTGGCGGCGGTGGATACCGTGGCAAACGTAGTGGTGGAGACGACCGTCGTCGTTCGGACGATCGCCGTCGTTCAGACGACCGTGGCCCACGCCGTCCACGTGACTAATCGATAAATCAAAACCGCATTTCCTTAAGTGGATTTGCGGTTTTTTTATTGCGGTCATGCTACACTAAACGAGTAGAGATGGAAGGATGAGGTGTCAACGGATGGTAGAACTTAGTTTCGGTTTCGTCATACTGTTGGTATGTGTATTGGCGTTAAAGCCAATCGTATCAAAGACGGACCGGCCGAATTTTCGCTATATCCCCGTAGCGACGTTACTATTTGGCGCGATGATTTGGCTCGTCATGGCCATCGGTGTCGGTGGGAAAATGGGAATCGGCTATGGGGTAATGAGTATCGTGTATTTCATTGCTTGTTTCGGTGCCTATATGTATGTGCATACACGAGCGAGCTGAAACCGGCTCGCTTTCTTATTTTTGATTAAATGAATGAGGTGATGACGAGTGGATGCAGTGGATGTGATGATGAATCCAGACGAAGTCGAGGTGACGTATGAGCCGATTCTTGGGGCGGCTACGTTTCAAGTCGAAGGCTATATGGTGCATGGCCAGTTCAGGGGTGACTCGCTCACATCGTTCTTTTATGATGACGACGTGCCGGTCGAGTATCAGCTCGACATCGCAAAACGGATGGAACGTTTGGCTGCGGAGTCGCTGCGAGATGCGAAACAGTTCGTCACGTTTCGATGCCGGGCCGAATGGATTCTTGAAGCAGGGGGCGAAGCGTTCCTTGCGCCGCTTCACGAACTGAACTTCCCGCTCCATCGCATTTACGTGACGATTCAAGGGACCGATCTCGTCGACGTATCGAGACTGTCGCGCGTCGTCCAGTATTATCGTTCATACGGGGTGAAAATCGCGCTCGATTTCGCTGAGTCGACGAGCATCGAGGACATCATGGCCATCGCGCCGGAGCTATTACTCGTGGACTTAGCGACGATGGTCGAGAAGAAGACGTTGCCGGTGACGTACCCGCACATGTTGCAAACGATGGAGTATATCGCTTCAAAGCTCGGGGCTCCGCTCCTCTATAAATCAATCGATCACGTCGGGCAGTTGCGTTACGCGTGGCAACACGGTGGGCGTTTTTACATGGGCGGACTGCTTGGCCAGCGAGCGACGTCGCCTGTTCTGGAGATGAAAGGGATGAACGTCCTCGCGCAAGAAGTACCGTCATTCTTTCTTCACGACCAAGAACGGTTGCAGCGCCTCTATGAACTCGAATTTGAGTTACACCGTCAAATCCAAGAGCTCGCGGCCGGAAAGTGGTCCCGTGACAAGAAGGATGAGTGGCTACTTCATATCGCGACGAAGCTCGAAGGGAAGTTCGTGCGGTATTATTTGACCGACCGTACCGGTTTCCAGACGAGTGCGAACGTTTATCAGGCGGATGCCGAATGGAGAGTCGACAATACGTATCGGGGTTACAACTGGAGCTTTCGTCCGTATTTCATTCAGACGATGGCGGCGATGCGTGTTCGCGGGCGCGGTTATTTATCCGATGACTATCGAGACTTCAGCTCGAATGAAGTGACGCGGACGTTTAGCTATCCGTTGCCAGATGGCATGTTCTTATTCGCCGACTTGTCGGAGGAATACTTATACCAAAATCGATTATTAGACTGAAAGAGGGATATATGATGCTTGATTATGATTACGACGCGTTACGTGAAATTGGACGCATCGTCGCCTTGGCCCGGGATGAGATGGCGAAAGCCGTCACACCGGGAATGACGACGAAACAGCTGGATGAGATCGGACAACGAATTCTCGAAGCAGAAGGAGCGGCATCGGCGCCGATCACGATGTACGAGTTTCCGGGCTATACGTGCATCTCGGTCAACGAGATTGCCGCACATGGCATCCCAGGCGAACTTGTCATTCAAGACGGGGACCTCGTCAACATCGATGTTTCGGCTGTGAAGGACGGTTATTACGCGGACACCGGGCGGACGGTCATCGCCGGTACGCCAAAATCATCACAGCACGAACGGCTCGTCGAAGTGTCGCTCACATCGCTTGAAGCTGGGCTCAGCAAAGTGAAAGCCGGGACGAAAGTGAACCAAATCGGAAAGGCGATTTACGCCGATGCAAGAAAGAACGGCTTCACGGTAATCCGCAACTTGGCCGGACACGGGTTGGGGCGTACACTCCATGGGGAGCCGGAGTCGATTTCGAACTACTACAACCGGGAAGAGAACGACATCTTGAAAGTCGGCCAAGTCATTGCTATCGAGACGTTCATCTCGACGAAAGACGAAGTCGTCTATCAGTCGGAAGAGGACGGTTGGTCGCTCTTCACGCCAAACAATAGTCTCGTATCGCAATTTGAACATACGGTCGTCGTCACCGAGGACGGCTTTGAAGTGTTGACGGGTTCGTTCCGTTGACGGGTTCGTTCCGTTGACTGCCTCAGCTTGTTGACTAACATCAATTGAATCGCTCGTCCTTCCGGCGCCCACGCTTTCCGCAGGCAATCCCGGAGCCGCATCGCGACTCGCGTCGCTGCTGGGTCTCCGTCGGACGAGCAACACCAACGGTCGCCGTCGGGTGGCCGTTTGTGTTTTTCTGGGGGACTCGATCTCCTTGAACACAAAAAAGACGAACCGAGCCGCTTTTTGCGAATGGGTTCGTCAACAGCCTGAGGCAGATGACGCCCGTCATCTGCCTTTTTATTTCAGCTGAATCGTCTCTTCGGCTAAGCGCCGGATCTTTGCCCAATCAGGTCGCGGGTCGTCCGGGATGATGAGCTGTCCGCCGTTAACCTCGAGCGGTGTGTCGAGCAAATCGGTCTCGAAATAGGCGCTCGTTCCCGCCATGTCGGCTGGGTAAGCGGCACCGCTCAAGGAAGCGAACAAGAGCGTATGGTAACGACCGATTGCGGACTCATACATGCCGCCGACCCAATACGGTACGTTCGTTTCACGGATGGCGAGCGCCTCGGTCAAGCCGCCGACGCGGGCCGGTTTAATGTTGACGATGCGGCCGGCACCGAGTCTGGTCATCGTCTCGACGTCTTGCCGGCATGTGATGGACTCGTCGAGACAAATCGGTGTCTCGAGCCGGACTTGTAAATCGGTAGACGCAGCCCAATATGTGCTCGGGTACGGCTGTTCAATCATCAAGAGGCGATGCGCATCCAACTGTTCGAACCACGAGAGCGGCTGTTCGACCCCGCTCCCGTTCAAATCGATCATGAGGGGGGCATCGGGGAAGACGGCACGAATCTCGTTCAACGAGTACAACAACTCTTCCGGTGCTGCCTTCAGCTTGATGCGGTCGAAACCCGACTCGAGTGCCCCTTCAATCGATTTCAGCGTCTGGGCCAGAAGACCGATCCCAATCGTTCGTCCGCAGTCGACCGTGTCACCCGCATCGAGCAGTTGTTTGAGTGTCTTCTGTTGCCGGGCTGCTTCAATCTCCCAACAGGCACTCTCCCACATCGCCTTGGCCATCGGATGGCCAATGATGGATCGGACGAGCGCCGGAAACGAGTGGGGTGACACGGACTGCCCCGCTAACAGGTTGGTGATGAGCGTCGAGACATCGATTGTCGAGCGAACCGTCTCTGCCGTATACCAGGGCGTCTCAAAAGCAACCCCTTCCCCGTATCCGATGAGGCCGTCCGTCGTCTCGAGCCGGAGAATGATCGTCCGTCGGGTCGAGAGGACGGAGTGGGCGGTCACGATCGGATGTTTGAACGTCAATGGGACGATATATAATTCAGCGTGTCGAATCATAAGCGGTCTCCTTTAGGCGATGGCGCATCAATTTCCCGTTTGCGTTGCGTGGGAGTTCACGGACGGAATAGAACGCTTTCGGATGTTTATAGCTGGCTAAGTGTTCCGTCAGCAAGCGTTCCAGTTCGAGCGGGTCATACGACCCGACGATATACGCGACAGGGACGGTTCCCCATGTCGCATCAAGGCGTCCGGTGACCCCGGCGTCTTCAATGCCAGGGCAACGCCGGAGCACGCTCTCGATCTCGGCCGGGTAGACGTTCTCGCCCCCTGAGATGATTAAGTCGCTTCTTCGGTCGTGGACGTACAAATAGCCGTCTTGGATTGTACCCAAGTCTCCGGTCCGCCAAAACCCGTCTGTCGTCCACGCGTCGGCTTCTGGTTGCTTGTAGTAGCCGGGTGTCACGGTCGGACCGCTCACTTCAATCTCGCCATCTGGATTAATGCGGACTCGTGTCGGCAAGATGGCTCGACCGCTAGAACCGAGATGGTCGAGTGCTTCCGACGGGAGTAACGTCGCCACTTGGGAGCACGTCTCGGTCATGCCGTACGTTTGGGCGACCGGGATGTGACGGCGCTCGGCTTCCTCGAGGAGCGGCTTCGGTACTGGGCCACCCCCGACGAGTACGACGCGCAGGGCTTGGCGCTGTAGTCCGATTGCGAGCAACCGGTCGAGCATGACGGCGACGAGTGAAACGTGGGTGATGTGTTCGCGTGTAATCAAGTCGAGCGTACGGGCGGCGTCGAACTTCGGTTCCACGTATAATGTCGAACCGAAACAGGCGGCCCGATACACTTGGGCGAGCCCGCTCATATGAAACAGCGGGGTGACGATGAGCATGCGGTCGCGTGTGCCATAGCCGAGGTGCTCTCGAGCGGCCACGGCGCTTGCGACATGGTTGCCGTACGTCTGCTTGACCGCTTTCGCGCGTCCGGTCGTCCCGGACGTGAACATGAGCGACATGACCTCGTCTTGTTTCCACGCGTGGAAGTCAGAGATCGGTTCGTCGTCGCGCATCGTGAGCGTCAGCTGGGGAACCGGGACGTCGCACGTTTCGTCGACGAGCAAAAGATCGACATCCGCCGTCTCGAGTTGCATCTTGATCTCACTTTTCGTCAACCGTGTGTTCAGTGGGACGAGCACTTTCCCGAGTAAGAGAACGGCATGGACAGCGATGACGTACTCGGCGCTATTGGCAGCATACAGTCCGATATGACGGGCATCGGGTGCGTTCCGTTTCACATAGTGCGCGAGGCGTGCGCTCTCGTTCCACAACGTGCCCCATGTCAAACGGCGTCCGGCCGTGACGAGGGCGATGTGATCAGTCGGATGGTTCAGTGCATTCATCAGGCATACCTCCAAAAAAAGAGTAGCGAAGTCGCTACTCTCGTACAGATTAAGGGAAACGCGGGAACTGACCGAAGTCCGGGTCGCGTTTTTCTTTGAACGCGTCGCGTCCTTCTTTTGCTTCGTCTGTCGTGTAATAAAGGAGCGTCGCATCCCCTGCGAGCTGTTGAAGACCTGCGAGGCCGTCCGTGTCCGCGTTCATCGCGGCTTTCAAGAAACGGAGTGCAGTCGGTGAGTGTTGCAAAATCTCTTGGCACCATTGAATCGTTTCGGCTTCAAGTTGCTCGAGTGGGACGACCGTGTTGACGAGTCCCATGTCGAGTGCTTCTTGTGCGTCGTACTGACGGCACAAGTACCAAATCTCACGGGCTTTCTTATGGCCGATGATGCGCGCCAAATAGCCTGAGCCGTATCCAGCGTCGAACGAACCGACTTTTGGTCCGGTTTGACCGAAACGTGCGTTATCCGCGGCAATCGTCAAGTCACAGACGACGTGCAAGACGTGTCCGCCGCCGATGGCGAAACCGGCGACCATCGCGATGACCGGTTTCGGGATGACGCGAATCAAGCGTTGAAGGTCGAGGACGTTCAAACGTGGGATTTCATCGTCACCGACGTATCCACCGTGGCCACGAACCTTTTGGTCGCCGCCTGAACAGAATGCTTTTTCGCCTTCGCCTGTCAAGATGATGACGCCGACTTCCTTGTCGTCACGGGCGCGGGCGAACGCGTCAATCAATTCGTTTACCGTTAGTGGACGGAAAGCGTTCCGCACTTCCGGGCGGTTGATCGTGATTTTGGCGATCCCGTTCCATTTCTCGTATTTAATATCTTCATACGTTCGGACCGATGTCCAGTTTGCTACTGATTCCATTCTCATTTCCCCCTAAAATCAATTTCTCTATCATTGTACCAAATTGTTGGGCATTCTCGATATGTGGAGCATGGCCGGCGTCAGGAATTTCGTATAGTTGAATATGTGGTTGTCGTGCTTGCATCCGTCTCGCGATATCTTTGAATTTGACGTCGCGTCCTCCGACAATCAAATCGGTACGCGGCAAACGGTCGAGCATCGGCCAGATAGATGGCATGCTGCCGCTCCCGATGGCACGGAGGCTATCCGCTAGCGCCTCGGGACGTTGGGCGAGCCGCTCCAGACGAAGCGTCGCGCGCATCTCGTCGGTCTGATGCCAAAGCGGGAGCCGTTCCCACCGGTCGACGAACGCCTCGATGCCACGTTGCTCGAGGAAAGCGGCGAGCTCTGCGTCTTGTGCTCTACGCTCACGCCGTTCGATTGCGGATTCGAGTCCCGGGGTCGTGCTAATCCCGATGAAATGCTCGACCCGGTCGTCACATGCGGCTAACGTCATACCGATTCGACCACCGAGTGAGTAGCCGATGACCGTCCACGGTCGATCGTCGAGGTCGAGCAGGTTAGACAAGTCCCGGACTTGCTGACTCATCCGCATCCGATTGACATCGCGATGGCTCGTCCCGCCGTGTCCGAGGAGCGACGGGGAGACGAGGCGTACAGACAGGTCGGGGAAGCGGTCGAACCAATCCCCTCGCCCGGTAAACCCATGCAAGAGGAGCACGGGCCGTCCGCTCCCGTGGTCGAACAGTTCATAATCGACATCTCGGATTCGACGAATCACGTCCCGTTCTCCAACGTCAACCGGTCGCAGAGTAAAGCTGTCCATTCGCGATGGGCGGTGACGTTCGCGGCCCGGTCAGACGGGAACTCGATCAATTGGACCCCCGCTTCGATGGCTTCTTGCACGGCTTCTGGCTCTTCGACGAGACGATAGCTCAGTCCGTACGTGTCGGCGAATCCATGGATATTCAACTCGAGCGGGGTGCCGAACAAGTCTTCGAATAGTTGCGGCTCGATGGATGCTTGTGGCAAGAACGAGAAGATGCCGCCGCCATTGTTGTTGACAACGACGACCGAGAACGTCCCCGGGTGCGTCTTCAACAACTGTAACGCGTTACTGTCGTGATAAAACGCCAAGTCGCCGACGAGCAGGGCGGCGTGTTCCGTGTCATAGCAAGCGCCGAGTGCACTCGATAAAATCCCGTCAATCCCATTCGCACCGCGATTGGCGAGGACGTTGATGCGTCGACCGGCGCTTAGCGTCGTGTCGACATCACGAATCGGCATGCTGTTGCTGACGAATAAGCGCTCGATTGATGTTTGGAGCAGGTGGCGTGTCAATGCGCTCTCTCCTGTCAGCCCACCTTTCGCGGCCTCTGTCACCCGTTCGAACGACTCGAGGCGCGCATGGTACACCTCGTCATACGTGCTGTCGATTTCCCGCAAATAGTCCCGAGCATCCCCGTAGACGACGGTCGCCATACTAGAAGGGTCGCGGAACGAGCCGAGTTGTTCGATGACGACTTGTGTCGTGCTTCCGAGCCATTGATTCAATCGCTTCGATACCGGGGCGGCCCCGAAACGGATGGTCGTATCGGGAAGCCATTTATCCCGATGCTCGCTCGCGAGCCACGTATCATAGTTGACACATACGTTCTCGAAGCGTCGCATTCCACTGAGCGGATCTGCGAAAATCGGAATACGATGGACGGATGCCGTCTCGTGAATGGCTGCTAACCAGCCGTCAGGTGTACCAGGTCCGACGACGAAGGCGAGCCGTTCGACGTGGGCGTATTCAATGAACCGTGATATATCTTGGGGTGTCGGACGGACGTAAGTCGGCTCGCTCGGTGAACGTGTCGAACAAAAGCGCGCCTTCAACTGGTCGATGTCCGGTACGAGCGGTTCACGGAACGGGACGTTCACGTGAACCGGTCCGAGCGGCGCCGCGGTGGCGAGCCGGACGAGCCGGCTCATCGTCTGACCCATGTAGGAAAGCGCGGCATCGTCTGGTACCGGCAAGTCGACACTCGCTTTGACGTGTTCCCCGTAGAGACGAACTTGATCGATGGCTTGCGGTGCACCGACGTTTCGCAACTCGTGCGGTCGATCGGTCGTCAAGACGACGAGCGGCAATTGCGCAATCATCGCCTCGGCGACGGCGGAGAAATAGTTCGTCGCGGCCGTTCCGCTCGTGCAGACGAGTGCGACCGGTCGAATCGTTTCACCCGAGCGGGTCAAACCGAGCGCGAAGTAGGCGGCCGAACGTTCGTCCACGACGATGTGATGCCGGATTTCTGGATGGAGATAGGCGGCCATGGCGAGCGGCGTCGAACGAGAGCCGGGACTGATGACGACGTCCGTGACGCCTTGTTCGACGAGCCGGTTCACCATATGGGCGACCCATCCCGTTAACGTGTCGTTCATGATGGACTGCCTCCTGGTGTGACGCGATTTAATCCGAGCGCTTCTTTGATTGGGCTCAGTTTCATCTCGGTCTCTGCTAATTCTGATTCGAGCTCAGACTCTTGGACGATTCCACAGCCTGCATACATCGCGACAAATTGGTGATGGACGAGCGCCGAACGAATAGAAACGACAAACTCGCCTTCGCCCTCGGTACTGAGCCATCCGAACGGGGATCCGTACCAACCGCGGTCGAATCGCTCGATGTCACGAAGCAGCCTGACGGATGTCCGTTTCGGGTATCCGCCAAGGGCAGGCGTCGGATGGAGCGACTCGATAATCGATAAGAGCGAGGCGTTCGTATCGAGTGTCGCTTGAATCGGCGTATGCAGGTGGTAGACGGAGCGGGTCTGTAATATGCGAGGTGACTCAGGCGCTTTAATGGTCGCCGAATAAGGTGCGAGTGCGTGTTTAATCGATTTGACGACGATATCATGCTCTTCAAGGTTTTTCTGATCGTGAAGCAAGTGCGCTTTCGCCGCCTCGGCTTCGTCTTCTGAGAGTGGACGTTTCGTCGTCCCGGCGATGGCGGCCGTCTCGATATACGGTCCCTCTTTTTTCACTAATCGCTCTGGCGTAGCGCCGAAGAAGCCCATTTCTCGTTTCGGTTGATATAAGAAGATGTAGCTTCCGAGCTGTTGCGCTTCGAGATGACGTAACGTCTCGGCAAACGGAAACGCTTCATCGGACGTCTGGTAAATCTCTTCTCGGGCGATGACAATCTTTTCAACTTTTTCTTCCTTGATCGCTTGTTTGGCTTGTTGGAAGCTCGACTTAAAATGATCGACCCCATTCTTCACTTGCGTATACGTAGGGGACGGGCTGTCTGGCGTCTGGAGCGAGCTAAACTGGGCCAACTGGTCTGCCAATTGAATCAAGTACTGTTCGACCGATTGTTTTGCCGATACGAGCGTCGACACGGTCAGCGTGTGCGTATCGCCGAGCCGGCGATATAAAAATTTCGGCACGACGAGAGAAGCTTCCCCAAACGCTTCCCACATGTTCTTTTGAGGCCGAACGAACGTATCGAATGAAAAGCCCGAGAACGCGTATAAAATCGCGTCGACGTCTCGGCGATGCAAGCTCCAGTCGTACTGTAGTCGCTGAAAGCGCTCCGCACCTGACGCTGTTAGAACGAGGGCGTCGGCACAGCCGAGCATCTCGAGGGAACGGTCAGCGGAAGTGAAATAATAATGGGACGTTTCCGTGTTTTGAATGATATGAAACGCATCGAACGAAGGGATTTCCCACGTGTAAGACGCAAGGACAGGACGTTGCCAAGCGCGGGCACGTTTATGGGCCTGTTCGATTCGTTGTTTAATATGTGTTTGAGTATCTGGCATGAACGAAAAGCCTCCTCAATCCGATAGAATTCTCATCTTTTAGTGTATCATGACTTGGCTGCTGACCCGCCTGTCAAATGCTCGAGGAAACGGCGGGCATTGACAGATTTTTTTACGTAGACGTAAACTAACGAAGGGAGGGGAAGAGATGAAACAGAGAGAAAAAGGCGCATACTGGCGCATGATTCGGCCGCATACGTTGACGGCAAGCTTTATTCCGGTGTTGCTCGGGACGTTTATCGTCGTCGGTCAAGTCGAGTTAAAATGGGGATTGTTTTTAGCAATGCTCATCGCGTCGGTCTTGATTCAAATCGCAACGAACTTATTTAACGAATACTATGACTATAAACGTGGTCTGGACCATGAAGGGTCGATTGGCATCGGCGGCTCAATCGTCCGTGACGGCTTCGCGCCGAATCAAGTGCTTTGGATTGCACTCGGGATGTACGGAGTCGCGGCCACACTCGGTCTGTATATCGCCGCGTCCACGAGCTGGCACTTACTATGGATTGGCGCCTTGTCGATGGTCGTCGGCTATTTGTACACGGGCGGTCCGTTCCCGATTGCGTATACACCGTTCGGCGAGCTTGTCGCCGGCCTGTTCATGGGATACGTCATCATCGGGATTTCCGGGTATATCCAAGTCGGGGCGGTGACGACCGAGCTACTCATCGTCTCGTTCCCGATGGCGCTGTTGATCGGGGCGATTTTACTCGCCAACAACATCCGAGATTTGGACAATGATAAAGAAAATGGGCGCAAGACGATCGCGTGTCTCGTCGGCCACCGTCGGGCGGTGCTCGTGTTGGCTGGATTCTTCATGACGGCACTCGTCGGCATCATGGTCGGTGTCGTCGTGTACGGCGTTACGCCGTGGGTGCTCTTATCGTTACTCACCGTTCCGCTCATGATTCGGGCGGTGAAACGTTTCTGGGTGGAACGTGAACCGATCGAGCTCATGCCGGCGATGGCGATGACCGCGAAAGTGAACACGCTGTTTGGGGCGTGGATGGTCATCGGGTTATTGGTCGCTAGAATCATCGCATAACGAAAAGGAGTGGGGAAGATGACAGTCGTAAAAGACATGTTAGCGTTCAATAAACAGTTCGTGACAGAAAAGAAGTATGAGCCGTTCGTATCCGATAAATTTCCGGATAAAAAAATCGTTATTTTGACGTGTATGGACACTCGGCTGACGGCATTGTTGCCACAGGCGCTCGGACTAAAGAACGGGGATGCGAAGATTATCAAGAACGCAGGGGCCGTCTTGTCGCATCCGTTCGGTTCGGTCATGCGCTCGATTCTCGTCGCCTTGTACGCGCTCGGTGCCGAAGAGGTTATCGTGATCGGGCACTATGATTGTGGGATGGCCGCGATCGACCCGAATGCGGTCATTGCTGAGATGGAGCGGCGGGGGATTGACCCTCAGACGCTTCAAACACTCAAAGCGTCCGGGATGGATTTGGAGAAGTGGTTGCACGGATTCGATTCGGTCGAGGCGAACGTCATGAACTCGGTCAGCTTGATTAAGAATCATCCGCTCTTGCCACCGGAAACGAACGTCCATGGATTTGTCATCGACCCGGGAACGGGGCGACTCGACGTCGTCGAGGTGTGAATAAGAAAGAGGCTGGGACATAACTAGCCGGCTTTAGAGCTTTTTAAGAAAAAGAGGGGTCCGGTCACCGATTTTCGGTGGCCGGACCCCTTCTTTGCACTTCCCCCGATGCCTTTGGCGATGAACTTCCGTAGGTTCGCCGCCATGAGGGCGAAGCCGAGCTCGCGTTTCACGCGCTGTTTTCCCCTGACGGAGAAGCGGGTGAAACCCAAATTGGCCTTCAGATATCCAAAAACTGGTTCCACGTCCGTCTTGCGTCGGGCGTAGAGGGCACCGGTTTTCTCATCCGAAAGCAGCGTTCTCATCATATGCTTTTGTTCTTCCCAGGCCCCGTTCACGCTGACCTGGCGGTGTCTCCCCGGTTCGGCCTTCGTGCACAACTCTCGGAACGGGCAGCCGTCGCAGCTCTCGCACTCGTACACACGGAAGTCGCGGGGGAAGCCGTCCCGGTCGGTCCTTTGGGACTCATGGCTGAACGGGAGCCGTCTCCCGTCCGGGCACGTGAACGTGTCGGTCTCGCCATCGTACGCCCAGTTCGCGGTGTTGAACGGGTCCTCGCGCCATTTCTTCTTCTGTTCCTTCCGGTACATCGTGTGCGGGATCAAGGGCAGGCGCCCCCGGCGCTCGAGGATGTCTGTGTAGTTCGGCTGGCTCCCGTATCCCGCGTCGGCGACGATATGGGCGGGCAGGTCGAGGAACGTTTCGACCTCGTCGAGGAACGGGATCAACGTCTTCATGTCGGTCGGGTTCGGATAGACGTCATAGGCGAGCGTGTACTGACCTTCGGTTGCGATCTGGACGTTGTAGCCGGGCTTCAGTTGGCCGTTCTTCATGTGATCTTCTTTCATCCGCATGAACGTCGCGTCCCTGTCGGTCTTCGAGTAACTGTTCCGTGTGCCGAAGATGGCCATGTGCTCCTCGTATCGGCGTTTCCGGGCGGCGAAATCGGCGGCCTGTTTGTGGAGACGACGGGGCACCTTCCGTTCCGCACGCAATCGTTTCCGTTCGGCGACGTCGGTCGTCGAGGCGATCTCCTCGTCGATGGCCTCGATCTTTTCTTCGAGTCGTGCGGCGACCTGTTCGAGTTCTTGGACCGAGAGCGCGTCCGGGCTCTCCCGTTCGATTTCGGGGATGACCTGGTCGGACATCAGTTCGTCGTACAGTTGGTTCGACTTCTCGACGAGCGCGGCGCTGTATCGCTCGACCGCCCTCCGCCAGACGAACGTATAACGGTTGGCGTTCGCCTCGATCTTCGTGCCGTCGATGAAGATCGCCTCCTCGTCGATCTCGCCGGTCTCGACGAGATGGCATCTGAAGGCGACGAACGCGGCCTTCAGGATCGGGGCGACGGCCGGGTGGACGCGGAAACGGTTGATCGTCCGATAACTCGGCTCGTGGCCCTGGGCGAGCCACATCATCCGAAGGCTGTCCTTGAGTAGCCCTTCGATCTTTCGGCCCGAGAAAGCGGACTGCGTGTAGGCGCAAAGGACGATCTTCATCATCATGCGCGGATGATAGGCCGGGCAGCCCGTCGTTCGCCAGAACGGCTCGAAGGCCTCGTCGGGGATCTGTTCGACGAGGTCGTGGACGGCGAAGGCGATATCGTTTTCCTGGAGACGGACTTCTAAATCTAGGGGCAAAACCAATTGGTTCATGGTATACTCTTTGTACATGGGGGCACCTCCAAAGTTATGGTTTGGTCACTTTAACTTTATCAGAGGTCGCCCCTATCTGTTTAGTCCAAAATGTGTGCACGAACCCATAAAAATGACAAGAGGCCCCCGTGAGCGAACAAGTCGCTCCCGGGGGCCTCTTTGTTATAAATCTACTGAGTTATGTCCCAGCCTCTTTCTTATCCGTACGTATTGATTGGGATATCTTTATAATCGTCTTCTGTTTCGCCTTTTTTCTTCGCTTTCTTGTTCTTCTTGAAATCACGTTCATATTCTTGTTCGCTTGGGGACTTGAAGAATCGCATCCACGTGGCGTTGATCTCGGAGCCGATCAAGATGATCATACCGGTCAATTGAAGCCATAATAGTGTCACGATAATTCCGCCGAGCGAACCGTACGTCGAATCGTAGTTTCCGAAGTTCGACACGTATAGACTAAACCCGAGCGAGACGAGTTGCCACGTGATGACCCCGAAAATGGCGCCTGGAATCGTGCTCTTCCAAAAGACGTGTTGCTGGGGTGCGATTTTATAGAAAATCGACAGCGTCAAAATCAAGATGACCGTCGTCAGCGCGTAACGAAAAATATTGATTAAGATGACCTCGGCCCCGGAAATCGGAAGGAATTCCATAAGGAACGAGATGATCTGCGACCCGAACACGTTCGAGACGATGAGGAGCAATACGCCAACACCGAGTAAGAACGTCAATCCGAGGGCGATGCCTTTACTGACAAAGAAATTTCGTTCGTTGTCTTCCCCGTAGGCGTGAATCGCCATGTTGATGAGCCGCTCGACCCCTTTCGAGGCCGACCAAATCGCTAAAATCGCACCGATGGAGAGCAGTCCGCCACGCGGTTCCCCGAGCGCTTCAAAGATGCCCGATAGGAATACGGTCGCGGCCGCGCCTGGGGCCAAGTTGTTCAACTGCTCTTGGAATGACGCCTGTGTGATGTCAAAGAACGACAGCAGCGCCAGAATGAAGATGATTCCTGGGAAAATAGATAAAAACCAAAAAAAAGCGAGCGTCGCACCAAAGTCTTGGACGTTATGATCTTTAAATCGGCGCAATAATTCTTTTCCGAACGCGAGCCAATTCTTTTTTTCTTTCACTTCTTTCGTGTCCATAACATGCCTCCTGAACGTTATCGTTAGAAACTATCTTCCCGATTTGTGAGGAGGTTACACTATAAATTCAATCTTCGGCCAATGTTTTGTCGTAAAAGCGCTCTGAAGACTGACTAAGCAATTCTGCGAGCGAGGGCGGACGGACGGGAAGGTGGCTGAGTGCACTCCGTTTGATCCACATCGGTGTGTAGGATCCTTCCGTCTGTTCGGCTTGAAACTCTTCGCCCGTCCCGGTCCCGAATTCGCCACCGGTGACGCGGGCCCAGTAGTAGGGGTTCAATTCACCGTTGAATGCGACATGGGCGGCGACGCCTTCAAGTTCGACGTGTACGCCGAGTTCCTCGTGCGCTTCGCGTATCGCCGTTTCTTCGGTCGTATGGCCAAATTCGACACCTCCGCCCGGGAAGACATAATAAAGGACGTCAGCTTTTTCGCGACGAATGAGGGCAATCTCATCTTGTTCATTGACGAGAATGATGGCGCTCCGTTGTTTCGTTCTCATGAATTCAATCATTCCTTTCTTAAAACCGAGAACAAAACGCATCGACACGGCGGTCGATGCGTTAGCTCAGTCACGTGTTGGTTGTTCAAGTGAAGCATACATCTCAGGCGTCAGTCCGTTGTCATGAGAGCCGATGACTTTCCCGGCGACACGCATGCCGAGACGAAGTGCATCTTCAATCGAATGCTCTTTCATGAGCTCGGAAATAACGGCAGAGAAGAAGGAATCCCCGGCGCCTGTGGAGTCGGCAACTTTCACTTTCGTCGTCGGCACGTGACCTTGTTCGTTCGTACGAAGGTCGACGTAGACGGCGCCGAGCTCGCTCATCGTGACAATCGTGAGCGGCGCGCCTTTCATGGCGAGCACCTCGGCGACGCGAAGGGCATCGTCAACCGTGACGATGGACATATCCGAGAGAATCTCGGCTTCTTCGCGGCTACAGATGAAGCCCGTGAACCCTTGGAGCAAGTGACGGTTGCGTTCGATGACCGAGAGATGGCCGCATACACCGTATAGCGGGAGCTTCATCTCGCGGCACAATTCAATCGTCTCGTTCAAGACGTTGACCGATAAGTCGAGGTCGATGGCGACAGCCGCGCTCTCGGCGAACACGGTATCGATGCGACGGAGGATGCATTGTTCCAACATCGCCTCATCAGGTTGTTTAGAGATTGACGTCTGGAGGTCACCGTTATTGTCCATGACCGCGAGCCACATACCCATACCGTTGTCTTCGAGCAAGTCGACGTGTTCGACATTGACGTTCAAACTGCGGAGTTCTTCGAGGACACCGATTCCGATTTGATCGTTCGTCACGGTCGAGACGAACCGAACATCGTTACCGAGCACACCTAAGTTCTGAGCGACGTTGCGTCCGGTGCCACCGTTTGAAAAGGCGATATCTCCGACGTTTTTCGCATCTTTATGGAGCGGGGCGAACGACGTTCCTTTTATGTCGACAAACACTTTGCCGATTACTGCAATCGTATTCATACCTTGTACCACCTTTAGTCAATCTACCTATTGTTTCGGTCTGTTAGACACATTGTTTCCATTATAGCGAAATCGGCATTTGCTTTCAATGACGGTTTCGTGACGTGTCGAAATTTGTCAGTCCCACGATGAGCTGAGCAGACGGAGACCGTTCAATATGACGAGGATGGTCGACCCTTCGTGTCCGACGACGGCGAACGGCATGACGAGCAGTTCAAAGATGTTCGTCGCAATCAAGACGAGGATGACGCCGAGAGCGAAGATCACGTTTTGAAGGACGATTCGATTCAGTTTGCGCGACTGCTCGATGGCTGAACTGAGGCGGACGAGGTCGTTTTTCATGAGGACGACATCAGCCGTCTCAAGAGCGGCGTCTGTCCCTTCGCCCATCGCGATGCCGACGTCGGCTGTGGCGAGAGCGGGGGCGTCGTTAATGCCGTCACCGATCATGCCGATCGACCCATACTCCGCCTTCAACAACTTGATTTGTTCGACCTTCTCATCCGGCAGGCACTCGGCGATATAACGGGTCAAACCAGCTTCTGTCGCGATGGCCCGCCCGGTCGCCTCATTGTCGCCGGTGATCATGATCGTGGCGATACCGAGACGGTTCAAGCGCTCGATCGCTTGCTTCGCTTCTGGACGTAGCGTGTCACGCAAGGCGAAAGCCCCGAGGGTTCGGGTTTCGTCACTGATGAAGACGAGCGTATGGCCGGCTTCTTTCAATCGTTCGACTTGATCAAGGAAAAAGTCGCCGCTCGCGTCCGCGAATTTTTGTTTGCCGACCCGGTACGTGACGCCGTCAATCATCGCCTCGATGCCTGAACCGGTGACGTCTTTGAACTGTTCCATCGTGCCGGTATGTTTTCCCGTGTAGGCAACGAGCGCTTCGGCGAGCGGGTGCATCGAATGCTCTTCAATCAAACTGACGATCCGGAAGACGTCATGTTGTGTGACGTCCGGGTGAAGCAGAACGTGCTGGACTTCGGGTTTTCCGATCGTAAGTGTTCCTGTTTTGTCGAACGCGATCGCTTTGAGCCGCCCCATGTTCTCGATATGGACGCCGCCTTTAAACAAGATGCCGTGTTTGGCGGACGAGGCGATGGCGGCCAAAGCGGCTGGCGTGATCGCTGCGACGAGCGCACAAGGGGAGGCGACGACGAGCAAAATCATGCCACGATATATGCTCGTCTCGAGCGACCAAGGCGTGAAGACGGGACCGAGCAAGATGATGGCCGCAACCGATAATAAGACGACTTGGACGTAACGTCCTTCGTAGCGGTCGATGAATTGAGCGGACGGGGACTTCTCTTCCTGCGCTTGTTGGACCATTTGAATGATCTTTTGGAACAACGTCTCCGTGGCGAGTTTTGTGACTTCGAGCGTCAAAACGCCGTTCAAGTTCACACTCGAACCGAACACGTCGTCACCGACGTTGCGCTCGACTGGAATCGATTCACCTGTGATCGCAGCTTCCTCGATCGATGCGCTACCGCTCAAGATGCGTCCGTCGACCGGGATTCGTTCCCCAGGGCGGACGTAAATCCGGTCCCCGACCGACAGTTCGTCGATATGCACGACGTCTAACCCGCCCTCGTCGTTAAATCGGGTCGCTTGTTCAGGTTGCAGTTCCATGAGCGACTCGAGGGCACGCTCGTTCTTGTTCATCGTATACGTCTCGAGGGCACCCGATAAGGCGAAAATGAAAATGAGGATGGCACCTTCCATCCAATAGCCAATCGAGGCGGCGCCGATCGCCGCGATGATCATCAACAGCTCGACGTTCAGCGACCGCGTCTCCCACGTGTCGGTCAATCCTTCTTTCGCCTTGGCGTACCCCCCAATCAAGAAGGCAGACAAATACAAAGTGACATAAATCCACGGCGTTCCAACTTGTTTTTCAGCGAGATAAGCGAGTACAATCAATACACCGCTGAAGAGCGCCATGATGAGCTCGATATGCTCGAACCAACTTGCCCGTTTGAAGACGTGGCTTTTTTCGTGTGTAGCGGTTGATGTGTTCATGAAGCACCTCTTTCTAATTGATAATGTATATCACTTAAATGATAATGAATGAGGATGATTATCATTATCCAAACCCTTAAAATGAGGGTTTTTATTGATTTTAATCGATTACCCTTATTTATAATGATTATCATGTAAGGTTATTTTATCATGGAAGAGAACAACTCACAAACTAAAAGATTAAGGAGATTTGGTGACATGCCCAACTTGTTTCAACGGCCTTGGACCGTCACGTTGTTCGCTTTATTGAACACGTTCTTATGGGGGAGTGCGTTCCCGTTTATCAAACTAAGCTATGAAGCGCTTGAAATCAGTCCGGACGAATATGGTCAGCAACTCATTTTTGCTGGAGAACGGTTTTTGCTTGCGGGTGTCTTACTTTTATTGATTAGCCGTACCGTCTTCAAGCGACCGATTCATTTGACGGTCGAACGCGTGAAGGCGTATGCGCACCTCGGTGCGTTTCTGACATTTTTACAATATTTATTTTTCTACGTCGGACTGTCGCTGTCGACGGGCGTGCAAGGTTCGATTATCGCGGGTTCGACGTCCTTCTTCCAAATGGCGCTTGCGCATTTTCGGTATGAGGACGACCGGTTGAATCGGTTGAAAGGAATCGCCCTCACACTCGGCTTTTCCGGCATCGTCATCGCCAACTGGCCGTCCGCGAGTTCGGAGATCGGGTTTGGGGTCGGGGAAGTGTTGCTCATTTTGGCGATGGTCTCGGGGGCGTTCGGCAACTTGATCGCAAAAGATTACTCCCGTAGCCACGACGTCGCGCCGATGACGGCTTGGGCGATGGTGTTCGGATCGCTCGGCCTGCTCACCGTTGGCCTGGTACTGGACCCAGTTGGTGTGTTCTTGCCATACACCGGGAAAACGCTGTTATTCCTCTTATACTTGGCACTGTTATCTGCGGTCGGGTTCACCTTATGGAACACGCTGATGAAATATAATCCGGTCAGCCGCGTGTCACTCTATATGTTCTTTGTTCCCTTATTTGGGGTCATCTTATCGGGTGTTTTACTCGGAGAGACGATTCCGTGGAATGCACTCGTCGGGCTGTTGTTCGTCGTCGCGGGGATTTATTTATCGACTTACTTCCAAGGTCGTAAACAGTCTGTGCGCAAATGAGATTGAGGCGCGGTTGACGGAATTGTGTTCTCATGGGAAAATATATTAAAAATTCTGAATTATTTCAGTTCACAGTCGGTCTTCGTCGTAAAGACTTGCGTACAACGTGTCATAAAGGAAGGAGGAAAGAACGTGACGAGAAACCAGATTGTCCGCAATATACTCGTCTCGCGGCAACCGCGTGATGAGTACGTCAAGTACGTGATGAAGTGCGTGAGTCGGGGGTTAAAAGAGCACCATGACCAAGTGGATGCGCGTGCCGTGCGACAAGGCGACGACATTCAGACGAAATGGCAAATTAACGACCGGGTCATCGAGGTGACGCTCAAGTCGGACGTGTTGGCCACACTTGAGACAGAACCGTACGCGCTCGATGAAGTGTTCATTCAGGCGTTCGAGCGAAATGACGTCCGCGTCGGTCCGGCGAGAGAATAAACGAAAAGGGATGGGGCTCCGGCGAGCTCCATCCCTTTTTACATATCAATCGGTTTGGCTTTGGCCGTGAACAGGCTGACGGCGAGAATCCCGAGGATGAGTGTATACATGAGAAAATATACGTCTTTTGGCAAACTGATCCAAAACGCACCAATCATCGGACCACTAATCGAACCGACGCTGAACGCGATGCTATAGAGCATGTTGCCGGTCGGTAACAGCGAGCGTGGCAACACTTCGGTCATATGGGCGAGGCCGAGGGAATAAGTCGATCCGAGACCGGCCCCGGCCAAGGCGAACAAGACGAGTAGCCACACATAATGGTCGACGGCTAAGTTCGCGAGCGCAAACAATACCGTACCGAGCGTCAACACGATTTGTAAGATGCGTTTCTTCCCGAAGTGATCGGCAAGACGACCGAGCGGGAGTTGGACGAGGATGGAAGCGACGATGAACGTCGTGATCAGCGTACTCGTCTGAGCGAGCCCGATGTCGTTTCGGACCGTGAAGATTGGCAAGTTCGCATTCAAGCTCGCCTCGAGAAACCCGTATGTAAAGGCAGGGAGCAGCGTATAGCCGGCACCAATCAACACAAGCCGAATCCGCCCGGTCGAGTCTGTTTTCACTTTCTCCGCTTCAGGAAATTCGTTCTCGACTTTAAAGATGAGGACGAGTGAGGCGAGACAGAAGAAAATCAAGACGAGGAACGGCAACCAGAAATGCAGGTCGACGAGCGGTGCGATGAGTGGACCGACGGCAAAGCCGAGACTGAACGACATGCCGTAGTACGCCATCGCTCGACCGAGGCTTCGTTTTTCGCTCACGGACGTTACCCATACTTGCGAGCCGTAATGGAGTGCGGAGTCACCAAAACCGATGACGAAACGCATGACGGCCCAGGCAAGGAGCGTTGGCCAAAGTGGTAAGAAGAACGTCGCGAGCGCCGTCAAGACGATGCCTAAGACGATGGTCGGTCGAAATCCGTACTTGCGGACGAACCGTTCGAGCAATGGCGCCGAGACGATGACACCGAGATAGAGCATCGTGGCGTTCAGGCCATTCAACCATGCAGGGGTCCCGTCGCGCTCGATGAGCGTCGATAACAGCGGGATGAGCGCCCCTTGAATCAACCCGGAAATAAATACGATAAGCAATAAAATCGAAAAACGAAACCGTTGCATAGTTCACCTCGTCATTACATAGTAAAAAGCTGAGAAGGTTCTCAGCTTTTTGTTTCGTCAATCGGTTGAGTGAGATGGTTCAAATGTAAGAGCTCATCGTCCCAACTGCCTTGACTGAAAACTTCATCACGGTCTACTTTGTCTGAAACGAATGCGGCTGTCAATAAGATGCTAAGCACACCACCGAAAATGATGATGGCCATGACGGTGATCATGAATACATAGATGGCAGTCATCTCATACACCTCGATTCAGTTTAGATACTAAATATTTCCCGATGCGAAGGAATTAAAACGGGTCGGCGACACGTTTTTGGAAGTCAATTTCTGGATAGTACGCTTGCTTGACGAGCGCGTTCGGACCGAGACATTTCACGGCCGGACAATGACAAGACAACGTCGCGTTCAAGGCACTGTTCGTCCACGTCTCATACGCCTCTTGGAATGATGTGTCATACAACGTCCCGAGCGACCCGAGTTCATCGCCGAAATCAGTGACGATAATCTCACCGTCAAAGATGTTCGTGTTCAAACGAGAACGGCCGTCTGGGTCGTTTCGGACTGTGACGTTTTTCGCTTCATGCAGCCGCTTCAACAAGGCGCGGTCTTCCGGTAAGTCGGAACACGCATAGAAAGGCAACGTACCGAACAGCATCCAAACGTTTTCATCCCGCACGTCGAGCAGGTCGTGGATGGCTTGGCGAATGTCCGGGAGTGAGGCCGATTCGAGCGCGCTCGCAAAGTCGGCGGGGTACATCGGGTGTACCTCCATGCGCTGACAGCCGAGCGAGACGATTTCCTCATGGATTGCCTTCAGATGAGGAATCGTCCGTTTGTTGAGCATCGTCTCGGCCGATACGATAATGCCTTCTGATGTGAGGGCACGGGCGTTGTCTTTCATCGTCTGGAGCATCTTCAACCGCGCGGCCTTGCTCGGCTTCCGATCCATCATCGCGAATCCGCCTTCTAAAAAGTCGGCATCCGTCCCCCAGTTATGCGAAATGTGCAAAACGTCGAGGTACGGGGTAATAAGATGATAGCGAGACAACGGCAACGTCAAGTTCGAATTGATTTGCGTCCTAGCCCCGCGTTCCTTGGCATATTTGAGCAGCGGCACGACGTAGTTGCGGACCGATTTCATTGATAGCATCGGCTCGCCGCCCGTAATCGAGAACGCACGCAAATGTTCAATCTCGTCGAGACGCGAGATGAGCAGTTCGAGGGGCACTTCAGGAGTTTCGGTCTGGTCGAGCATATAGCCGACGGCACAGTGTTCGCAGCGCATGTTGCATAGTTTGGTCGTCGTCACTTCCACGTTCGAAAGGACGAGACGACCGAACTCGGTTTGATCGAGATACGCTTCCCACGGATCAAACGTTGTCGAGATGTTTTGCATGTTGATTCCACCTTTTCATCTAGTCACACGAAATAGTATGCTATAATAACAACTCTTTGTCACGAACCAAAGGAGCGATCATGAGATGGGTAAATCACGAACCGATACGGCAGGAAAAATGAATGTGTTGAAATCGAGAACGGAATTGCTCTGTCTGTCAGTCAATACGTTGGACGAGCACACGACGCCAGAGGATTTGCATCGCCTGTTAGCTGACATTGATTCCTTACGTGCGAAAGTCGTACGTTACGCCAAAGATTTAGAACAAGGATCGAAAGGATGAAACACATTGAAACTGATCGTAGGAGATTACAAGAGCGTCACCGCCGAACGTCTCGGAATTAACGGGGAGGGGATTGCGACCATCAATCGGATGGTCGTCTTTATTCCGAACTTGTTGCCGGGTGAAGAGGCGAAAGTCGAGATTACACGCGTCGAACGAAACTATGCCGAGGCCCGTGTCGTCAAGCGCGACAATGCGTCAAAAGACCGTGTCAAACCGCCGTGCCCAATCTATGACGAGTGTGGGGGCTGTCAGATTCAACATATGAGCCTACGCCTTCAAATGGAGTATAAGGAAGAAATCGTTCGCAACGCGTTCCGTCAAAAGACGAAACTGAACGTCGACAAATCGGACATCCGCCCGACAAAAGGGATGAAAGATCCTTGGTATTACCGAAACAAATCTCAGTTCCCGCTCAGTGTCCGTCGTGGTGAAATCGTGTCGGGGCTGTATAAACCGAACTCGAATACGCTCGTCCCGATTGAACATTGTATGGTTCAACAGCGCGACACGACGAATATTAACAACGCCATCGTCCGGATCTTGAACGAGCTCGACATCCCGGTGTACGACGCGCGTCGTGATACTGGCTTTGCCCGGACTGTCGTCGTCCGCTCGGGCTATAAGACGAACGACGTCCAAGTCGTCCTCGTCGTCGGGCACGAAGATGTACCGGACCTAGACGAACTTAGCGATCGCATCATGGGGTTGCCGAACGTCGTCTCGTTCCATTTGAACATCAACTCGAACCGTTCGGGCGTCATCTTCGGCTATCGTACGATTCACATCGCCGGCCAAGAGAAGATGGACGAACAGCTCGACGACGTCCATTACCACTTGTCGCCACGCGCGTTCTTCCAACTGAACCCGGCCCAGACCGAGGTCATGTATCGTGAAGTCGTCGAGGCGGCCGCTTTGACGGGCGAAGAACGTGTCATCGACGCGTATGCCGGCGTCGGGTCGATTGGGCTGTGGCTCGCGCCGCACGCCAAAGAGATTCGCGGGATGGAAGTCGTACCGGAGGCCGTCGAAGACGCCAATGCCCATATGCGCGAGAACGGGTTCAACCATGCGACGTATGTCGAAGGTCGGGCCGAGCACTGGATTCCGCGTTGGGTGAAGGACGGATGGATCCCTGACGTCATCGTCGTCGACCCACCGCGCACCGGAGTCGACCATCAATTGTTGAACGCGATCATCTCTTCGAAAGCACAACGACTCGTCTATGTGTCATGTAACCCACAGACGCTCGCCCGTGACGCGGACCAACTCATGAAAGCCGGATACAAAGTGAATTACGTTCAGCCGTACGATATGTTCCCGCAGACGGCGCACGTCGAGTCGGTCGTCGTCTTCGAGAAAAAGAAAAAGAAGAAATATTGACAAGTCGATGAAAACGCTTGATGAGAAAGCGTTTTCATTGTATAGTTCAGATGTCAGACTTCCTTTAGAAAACGAAGCGGAGGAACATCCAATGATTCCACAAGACCGAGTGAACGAACTTGTCCAAAAGGCGATCGCGGCCCGTACGCGCGCATATACGCCTTATTCAAAATTCAATGTCGGCGCCGTCGTCATCGATGAGACGGGGAAAGAGATTTCCGGTTGTAACGTCGAGAACGCCTCATACGGTTTGTCGATGTGTGCTGAACGGACGGCCATCTTTAAGGCCGTGTCAGAAGGCAGCAAGACGATTGAGACGGTCGTCGTCGTCGGTGACACAGACGGGCCGATCTCGCCGTGCGGTGCTTGCCGTCAAGTCATCGCCGAGTTCGCGAGTGACGACTTCACGTTGATTTTGGCGAATATGGCGGGAGACACGAAAGTGATGACGAAAGAAGAGATGCTTCCATACGGCTTCTCGCCGAAAGATTTAACGTAAAAGGATGCGGCCGAGCCGCATCCTTTTACGTTAGTTATATTTTTTCTCGCTAACCGAGTCGTCTTTTGAGTGGCGCTTACGCTTCTCGTCTTTCACTTCTTGATTCAATTCTTCGACTGGAATCGGGTCGACCGTCTCCATCCCTTCCTCGTCGAAGATGCTGTCCTTGTCTGTATCGACGGCGTCCGGATTGTCGAAGCGACGCTTAGATGGCTGGTTTTCTTTTTTCATTCGTTTCGCCTCCTTGTCTCTCTGTTATTCCACTTTCCGATTTCGTGTAAACGCTTCACGAAATGGTTTCGATTTAAAACAATGGTGGAATTATCCGTACATAGTGACTAAGGAGGGGTAGCATGGATAAAAAAGTGTTAATGGGTATCGTCCTCGGCGTCGCCGGGGCCGCGCTCGTGGCGCCGAAAGTGGCGGCACTGCTGACGCAAGACCGCGAGGATGACACGTGGAGCAAGATGGACCGGATGGAGAGTGTCGATTCGGATAAGGACGAGGCCGAGGCGGGACTCACCCAGCTCGACTCGAACCACCGGGCCGAATGGCAAGCGAACGGCTTCCCGCAGACCCACGCCGAGCGTGAGCGGCTCATGAACGAATCGGAAGAAACGTTCAAAGGCCAAGACATATAAAAAAGGCAGCCGCGGCTGCCTTTCAGATTGAAGACAAAGTCACGTTTCAGGCGAACTGAAACGTGACTTTTTCGTTGACTGGTTCTCTACCTTTCATAAGTCTACTTTTTTCATAACCGCCGTAAAATATATATTTCCCTAGTTCCAATTTAAGACGCATGTCTTTTCCCTTTAACGATTTTTCCAGGGGTTTCGTTCCATGATTGAGTATGTTAATTTGGCAACTGTTAGGAGGTTGGACATATGAAGAATTCAGCTAAAGAGTGGATTTACATTTTGTTGCTCGCCGCAGTAACATTTATGTATTTCTTTGTCGATGGAATGACCAATACAACAAAGACTATAGTCACCATTGCAGTATTTATAGCTGTTGTTGGACTTAAGTTTGCAGTCAAAACTACTAAGGAGGACTGAGATCATGCCCAAAAAGTCAAAACTTTTATCTCTTGTAATGTCGATAGTACTCCTGTTTTCAGTAGCTTTCATCCCAATGGGTGTAGCTAGTGCTGAGGAAGAATTAAGTGAGGAGGATTTGGAATTAATTGAATTATTGACTGCAATCGAGAACATGCCTGATGAGATAATCTTGCAGGGTGAAGATGCTATTAAGGCTCATCTCGAGAGCGAAGTCAGCTTCCATCTTGAATTAAATGAGAATGGAGAATCAGTTGTGTTCCGGGCAGCAAGTGTCTCGTCGATTGCTGGTTGTGTAGGAGCAGTGGGCACTGCACTCGTGCTTAACTTCACACCCGCTAAAATCCTTAAAATCAAATCTGCACTTAAATCGGTCGGAGGAGCAACTAAGTTCGTAAAAGCCGTCAAACCGTATTACCAAATGTCGCGAGAGGATAAGCTAAGTAAGACAGCATCACTCAATCAAGCCGTCCGACTAGCTGCCAAAGATGCTGGTCCAGATACGAGAGAGGCTTTATTAGACCTTTTCGGGGTATCATCAGTGGTCGGATCATGTGCAACAGCTTTCGGTAATTAAAGTAAAAAGACCTCAACCACTGTTGACGGCCACACAAATGAGGGCGCTCTGCCCGCCATCTTCTTGAGATTGAGGGCAGCAAAGGTAAGCATCGTCTGCATTGAAACTTTTTCAAGTCCCCGGTAACGGGTCCAACGCATGTCATGCTTCTCTTTTGCGTCCGCGAACACGCGCTCGTCTGGCGTGACCATCTCCAATCGTGTTCGATTGGTTTCCGATTCTGTTGATTTCCTGATCGTCCGATTCGCCCCCATGACGGGTTCTCTACCTCTCATTATAAAAAAGGGACGAGGGTACGAAAAGAGGGATGGATGCGTGGACCGACCAAGGGCACGGCGAGACTTCTAGGGGAATAGCAAGCAAAGGGAGACCCAGCAGCATTAAGCGATGCGGCTCCCTGCTTGCCCCCAGAAAAGCGAGCTGTGCCCGGTCGGACAAATAAAAAAACTGCAGACAATGTTTTGTCTACAGTCCGATAGTCAGCCGCAGCTGCCTTTTTATATGTCGAATTCGTCATCCGGTAGCAGTGGCAGGCCAAGTGTGACCGTCGTGCCTTGACCGACTTCGGAAGCGAAATGGATCGAGCCTCCGTGACGTTCCATGATGTGTTTGGCGATGGCGAGTCCGAGACCGGTGCCACCGTCTTCGCGGGTCCGGGACTTGTTGACGCGATAGAATCGTTCCGTCAACTTGTCGAGATCTTCCCGCGGGATGCCGCGGCCTTCATCACGAATCTCGGTGATGGCATATCCTTCCTCAGAAAACGTCTTCACATGGATGGCTTTGCCGGCCTCCGTATACCGTAGCGCATTATCGAGCAAGTTCCCGACGACTTGTTCGAGGCGATCGTGGTCTCCGAGGATGATGAGGTCAAAGTCGAGATCCGTCTCGATGGCGACGCCTTTCGCCTGTGCAATCGGTTCGAAGCGATACAATACGTCTTCAAGCACTTGCGAGTAGACGACCGGCTCTTTCGTCATCGGGTACGAGTCGCGTTCAAGTTGGGCGAGGTCGAGTAAATCGTTGACGAGCCGTTGCAAGCGTTCCGTCTCGTTCTCGATGATGTCGTAATATTGTGCTTTCGTCTTCTCATCGAGCGATGGGTCTTGAAGCATCTCCGTGTAACCGCGGATGTAAGACAGCGGGGTCCGGAGCTCATGGCTGACGTTCGCCAAAAACTCTTTTCGCTGCTCTTCGACGAGCCCGAGCGATTCGGCCATCCGGTTGAGCGTCTCGGCCAGTTCACCGATCTCGTCATCATAGTAGATGGGGATGCGGTGCGAAAAGTCGCCTTTGGCATATACTTGTGAGGCGCGTTTCATCTGGATGAGTGGTTGAATGATGGTGTCGATGATTTGCGTCCCGAAGATGAGCAGATTGACGACCATGAGGAGGAGTAAAAACGTAATCATGAGCCGAATCGGTTGGAACGGCTCACTGATTTTACTCAGCTCCATATAAAGGATGAGCGCGTTGTCGAGCTCTCCGTTACGAATGAGCGGGAAGGCCGACATGAGGATATCGACGTCCTCGGTCGGATGCTTGCGTGTGACCGAGATGGCGTAGCCGTCCTGGAGTCGGGCTAGGTCTTGTTCGCGCAAAAACGTCTTGCCTGAGCCGAGCCCGTCCTCTTTGACGGAAGATAAGAACACTTTCGTCTCCGTCAATTCGTTCGTGTAGGTCATGCTGTCAGAGAACGCGTCAGAGAACCCGTCTGCCTTGTAGATGGTGACGAGCTTCTCTCCGCGGTTGATGAGTAGTTCTTCTTGCGTCTGGATGTAGAACTTGTCGTACAAGTAAAACGTCATGATGATGAACACGAACGCGGAGAAGAGGCTGGCCGTCCAAATGGTGATCCAAATCCGCTTCCGGATCGTGTATTGCTTCATACGTTCGCCTCGAACTTATAGCCGATCCCCCAGACCGTTTGAATGTAGCCGCCGGCTTCGCCGAGCTTCAGGCGGAGCGTTTTAATGTGTGTGTCGACCGTGCGAAGGTTCCCGTGATACTCGGTTCCCCAAATTTGGTCGAGCAGCTGTTCGCGAGAGAAGACTTTCTCTTCGTTCGTGATGAACAAGTAGAGGAGGTCGAACTCTTTACGGGTCAAGTTGACGGTCTTTCCTTTCACGCTGACCGCACGTCCTTCGATATCAATCGATAACACGCCGACATCGAACGTCGCTTCTTGTTCTTTTGAGAAGTTGTGTGTCCGGCGAAGCGTCGCTTCAATCCGGGCGAGCAGTTCCCGTGGGCTGAACGGCTTTGTGATGTAGTCGTCTGCCCCAATCTTCAATCCGTGAATGCGGTCGAGTTCCTCGGAACGGGCCGTGAGCATGATGATCGGCACGTTCGAGAACTCACGGATACGCATGCACGCCGTTAGCCCGTCAAGTTCAGGCATCATCACATCGAGTAAGACGAGGTGGAACGACTGTGCTTTCAACAGCTCGATCGCTTCGAGCCCGTTCGTCGCCGTGACGGTCTTGTATCCTTCCTTCTCTAAGTTCGAGACGAGCAAATCCCGCATTTGTTCTTCATCATCAGTCACTAAAATTCGAAACGTTGGTTCTGACATGGTCCATTCTCCTTTACAAAACAGTTAACGGGGCGTGTGAGAAATCCCTCATACTTCTATCATACCTATCTCTTCGAATTAGAACAGAAATATTCATCGCCGTAAAGTTGTCCTCATGCAATCCACACAAAAACGCCACAAAAAAGCCAATTCTTTGTCAGAATTGGCTTAAGCTTCGAGTTGCGCCTCGTAGGCAATCTCGAATTCTGGGGCATGGAGCGAGTGCAAGTAAAGCTGGAAGCTCGACTTTGACACTTCATATAGTACGTACTCGACGTCCCCTTGATTGATTTCAGCAAGCAGCTCCGAACGAATCTCATTGGCGCAAAACGCGTACGGCAACTTTTCGGCCGCGGCGATCGAGCGTTCATTCGATTTTCGGATTTTTAAAAACACACTTTCAATATCAAGCTCGAAGAACAATTCTGAGAAGAACGCTTCTTTCGCGACTTGATTGTAACCTTTCCCGTGATACGGTTTGCCAAGCCACGTACCGAGGAACCCGTAGCCGGATTCCACATCGAACAAGCTGATTGTCCCAATCGGGGTCCCGAACTCGTTCGTGATGGTGCGTGAGATGATGTTCCCTTGCTCTTCTAGCTCGATTACTTGCTTCGTGCTAAATAAAAACTCGTCAAAGTGGACCGTCTTTTGACGGACATACGGAAAGACATCTGGGTGTTGCATCAGTTCGAACAACTCCGCGCAGTCGGTGAGCTCACGAAATTTGAGCACCTTTACATTCCTCCTCCTATTTCAGACCGCTGAAGAATAGTCGTAACGAAAGCATACTTCTGGCTTCGCTGTTCGAACCGCCTTGGTTGCTTTTTTGAAGTTACAAGATAATTTTATATAGATTTTTTAAAAAAGCAAGTAAATTATGCGTAAAAACGCTTGTCAACAACCCACCACTTAACGAACTGACGGTCCGTCTGAAGTGCGGGCTTGCGTCCATCGAGGACTCGACGGCGCCCCTACCCTCGTAGGGTGCGGTTACGCTCGTTCCTGCCCGGTAGTGCGGACGGCGCTCGTGCGCCTCCTACCTTCGTATGGCGGAACATCGGGACGGTTGACCTCGCCCCTGCCACGGGAGTCATGCTCCCGTGGCACCTGCACCGATGTGGTCGATGCCTTTCCGATGCAGGTTTCTCGCGCGTACCTTCTCTGTGGCGGCACGGATGCCGGTCAGGTCCTCCAACACGAACAGCGTGCCCCTCGGATGCCGGTCGACGAGTGCCTTCGTGACTTGATGGTTCATATCGGTCGCATAACGGTTTTCTCTCGAGCCGAGCTGTCTCAGCCGCTTGCGGGCCGATGGGGTCTGCCGTCGTTGCAGCTGTTTGCGGGTGGCTTTGGACGTGCCTCGCTTGTGCTTCACCGTTCTTCCGTCGTAGAAGGCGGTCTCGCCCTGGCTATCGTACGTGACCGCCAGGAAGTTGATGCCGAGGTCCACGCCGACGACGTTGGTGACACGGGCGTCGGCGAGTTCAGGGAACGCCTTCGTCACGGGGATGTGCAGGAACCATTTCTCGTGTTTGTGCACCAGTTTGGCCGTGCCGAACCGCCACGTCCCGTTGAAGTACCGCCTCATGCCCTTGCGCGCATAGTCCAGCTTGATCCGGCCGTCCAGCGTGTTCACGCTGAACCAGTCCCGGGTGAGCGAGTAGTCCCGGTTCCAGACGAGGTCGTACTCGGGACGCTTGAACTCGATACGGGACCATGCGTGCCCGTTCGACCTCGCCGACTTGTACCGGGCGACCACCGTCTTCATGACCGACTGGGCCATCTGGCTCTTCAGGCCGAAGCGTCTCCTGATCTCGGCATAGTGCGAGTCGTTGAGGCTCACCGGGTTCAGGTCCCTCGTCTCGAAGACGTGTCCCGACAGCCAGTCACAGGCCGATCGGTACGCGTCCATCGTCGCCCTCAGAGTAGCGGCTTGAGAGGCTGGGCTGTAGATTTGTATTTTTGCTGTGATTGTAGACATGGTATTCACCACCTTTCGCTACATAAACGATACCCGTTTTTTTAGCGGAAAATGAATTGACTTAACTAATAGAAGGGAGGAGGCAAGGTAGGAGTTTATAAGCGGTTATCATGCACATGTTTAGCATTATTGTGTCCCATACCGAAAATGATGGAAATTCCTCCCCCACTAATCGTCGGGCTGTGCCCGGGACATGATTGAAGTAGGGGTATCCTTGCTGCTTAAAGATGAAAATTAGTCCATCTCATGATGCGTTTTCGCGCGTTCTGTCGCATACACAATTTGACCGTTCACAATCGTCATAATCGGCTTCGACATGTAGTCGAGCGGGAAGTGGCTCCAGAGCACAAGGTCGGCATCTTTCCCGACTTCGAGCGAGCCGATTCGGTCGTCGACACCGAGCGATTCGGCCGGGTGAATCGTGATGGCGCGTAGCGCGACATCGACCGGCAGCCCTTCACGTGCGGCGAGTCCGGCACAAAGGTTCAAGTATTGGACCGGTGTATACGGGTGGTCGGTCGTGATCGAGACGACCATGCCGTGCTCGTGTAGGATCCGGTACGTCTCCCACGTCTTGTTTTGAAGCTCGATTTTTGATTTGCGCGTGAACGTCGGCCCCACGGTGACGTGCTTCACCCCAAGCTCACGCAACTTTTCGGCGACGAGATGACCTTCCGTGCAATGTTCGATGCGGTAGTCGAGGTCGAACTCTTCGGCGAAACGGACGACCGATAAAATATCATCGGCGCGATGGGCGTGGACTCGAACCGGCATCTTTCGGTCAAGGGCGAGCTGGATCATCTGGCTGCCGAACGTGCCAATCGTCTTCGTCGAGTCGACGGTCCGGAACGCCTCGCGCAGAAGCCCCATAATCCCCATCCTCGTCAAATCACCTGTCTTGCCCATGCTGTGGATGCGCTTCGGGTTTTCGCCGAGCGCCATCTTGAGCCCGGCATACCGCCTGAGAATCATATCTTCGATGAAGCGACCGTGTGTTTTGATGACGCTTGTCACGCCGCCGATGACGTTCATGCTACCGGGCATGACTTGGACGGCCGTGACACCGGCCCGAAGTGCTTCTTCAAACCCTTCGTCGAGCGGATAGACACCGTCGATGGCCCGGGCATGCGGCGTCATCGCTTCGACCGTCTCGTTCGCATCGTTCCCGACCGAGCCGGTTCCTTCGTCATAGAGTCCGAGGTGCGTATGGGCATCGATAAAACCGGGGAATAAGAAGTTTCCCTCGGCCTCGATGACCGTCTCATCTTCGAGCGGGTCGAGAAGATCGGCCATTTCGACAATCTTGCCGTCTTTGACGCGCAAGTCCCCGTAGAAGTGGGGAGCGGTGATCGGGTAAATATGGGCGTTACGAATCAATAAGTTACTCACGTATTGTATATCCTCCTCAAGTTAAATGTAGCAGTTGTTTCAGTGCGGGCTCCAATGTCTCATAACGGAACTTGAACCCATGGTTGAGCGCTTTCGTCGGGACGACTTTCGCGCCTTCTAAGACGATGACGCTTTTCTCACCGAGCGCGAGTTTCATGAGCGGTGCCGGTGCGGGAATCCAGTGCGGACGATGCATGACGCGGGCGATGGTTCGTCCGAACTCATCCATCGTGACTGGCGTCGGGGCTGTTCCGTTGACGGGACCGGCGATGGCCGGGGTCTCGATGACATGGACAAATAGACGAACGAGGTCGTCGAGGTGAACCCACGGGACCCACTGTTTTCCGGAACCGATTTTTCCGCCGACGCCAAACGTGTACGGTAACTTCATGAGCGGGAACGCGCCGCCGTCATTTGATAGGACGACACCTGTCCGCATAAATGCGAGCCGGATTCCCATCTCTTCGATTGGGGCGGCTTCTTTTTCCCAAAGCACGCATACGTTCCCTAAGAAGTTTGTCCGTTCCGGGAGCGGTGTGGACTCGGAGTACGTGATCGAGCGGTCTTCACCATATATTCCGATGGCCGAGCCGCTGATGACGACACTCGGTTTTTGCTTCATATTTTTAATGATGCGCACAAGCTCTTTCGTTCCGTCGAGTCGACTTTGTAGGATGGCTTGTTTTTGTTTATGGGTCCAACGCCCGTCGTTGATCGAGGCGCCGGCCAAATGGATGAAGGCGTCGACGTCTTGGAGCGCTGTTTCCGGCTGGCTGTCCGGTGTCATCCATTCCACGAAGGAGATGCCTCCTTGCCGCGGCCGCGGATTGCGTGTTAGGACGACGACTTGATGGCCGGCCTCAGCAAGGGCGCGGACGAGCGGACGACCGATCAATCCGGTCCCACCGGTAATTGCAATTTTCATGAGTCTCCCTCCAGTATATTGAAGCGATTTCAAAACGGGTATGAGTTCCATAAAGAAAGTGGGTCGTTCGTATTGTGAATACCCTTTCTTCTAACTTATCAAAAATCCTCCTTAAGCGGGGAACGTGATATGTTAGAACTAGGAAAAGGAGGGTTTTTGTGAAAATCGCCAAGTTTACGACGCAACAGAAAAACAAAGACCGGTTGAACGTCTTCGTCGAGAAAGACGGCAAAGAAGAGTTTGCCTTTGCGATCGATGTCGATGTGTTCATTAAATATGGATTGACGAGAGGGATGGAGCTTGAAGATGACTTCGTCCGTGACGTACTCGAAGCCGAAGAGGAGCAAAAGGCTTACAAAGCGGCCGTCAACTATTTGTCGTACCGAATGCGTGCCGTTTCAGAGGTGCATGACTATTTGATGAAGAAAGAAGTAAGCGAACCGGTCATTAAACGCGTTACGGACCGTTTGATCGAACAGCGTTACTTGAACGATGCCGAGTTCGCCAAAGCTTACACCCAGACAAAGTTCAATACGAGCCCGAGCGGACCCGTCAAAATCAAACGAGAACTCGCTCAGCTTCAAATCGCTCCGGATCTTATCGAAGACGTCATCGCCGCCATCTCGCACGAAGACCAGCTTGAAAAGGCCGGAAAGTTCGTAAATCGGAAACAAATGGAAACAAATCGCCGTTCCGCCACAGAAGTGCAACAAAGAATTCAACAAACCCTGATGCAAAGGGGATTTTCGTTTGATATCATTTCAGAGGCGATTCTCACGTTTTGGGAGAACGAGGATGAGGACGTTGAACTTTCAGCTTGTCTGACACAGGCTGAGAAACTGAATCGAAAGTTTAGCGGGTACGCCCCATATGAGCGGAAACAACGGATGAAGATGCAGCTTCGTCGCAAAGGTTTTCCGTATGAGGTGATCGAGAGGGCGTTAGAGAGGCTCGCTGAACAAGAGTCATAATGGGAGATGCGTTTACGGTAGGGGAAAAATCTGAAAAGGTGGGTCTACATTGACGATTTTTGAATGGATTACAGCACTGATGCCGATTGTGGCAGTGCTCATCTTATTGGTCATTATGCGTTTACCGGCGTCGGTTGCGATGCCACTATCTCTCGTCTTGACGGCTGGACTTGCGTTCTTCGTTTGGCAGCTCGACGCGACGCGGATCATGGCGGCGACGCTACAAGGACTTGTCATCGCCGTTACGACAGTCTGGATTGTCTACGGTGCGATTGGAATGATGAATACGATGAAAGAGGGCGGCGGTATGAACGCGATCCGTTCCGGCTTCATCAACATTACGCCCGATCCCCGGATTCAAGTGCTCATCGTCGGTTGGTTGTTCGTCTCATTCATCGAAGGCGCATCTGGTTTCGGTACACCGGCCACGGTTGCGGCTCCGCTTCTGATCGCGTTAGGTTTTTCGCCGATTGCGGCCGTCGTCATTGCCTTGTCGGCTGACGTTTCGGCCGTCACGTTCGGTGCGGTCGGGACACCGGCCTTAATCGGGATTGGGAACGGGCTGTCACTTGACGTCAACCAACCCGAGACGATTGAGTTTTTGACAACCGTCGTCTTGCAGACGGTGCTCATCGATATGTTCGTTGGTCTTTTTATCCCATTCATTTTAATCTTGATGCTGACGCGATTCTTCAGTAAAGAAAAATCGATTAAGCCGGCGCTCGAAGTATTCCCGATCGCGATCGTCGCGGCGCTCGTCTATAGCATCCCGGCCTACATCTGGACACTCATCCTCGGATTCGAGTTCGGGGGTATGCTTGGTGCACTGACGGGTCTCATCATTCTCGTCACGATGGCACGCAAAGGCATCCTCATGCCGAAACGGTTATGGACGTTCGACGGTTATGCCGATGAAATCGATCAACCGCTCGAGAAGCCGTCCGTCGGCAAAGGCAAACGCGAGCTTCCGCAATGGAAAGCGTGGGCGCCTTACTTGATTTTAACGATTTTCCTCGTGTTGACGCGGACCGTGCCGTTCTTGAACGAACTGACGCGTAGCGTCCGCATCGATTTGCCGAACATTTTGAGTATCGAAGGCATCTCGACATCGTGGGAACCGTTCTATTCACCAGGCTTCATGTTCATCTTGACGATGATTGCGACGTTCTTCCTCCATAACATGAGTTGGTCGCAAGTGACCTCGGTGTTTAAAGCGACGACGCTCGGTGTCGTCGGGACGGCGATCACGCTTGCTGCTTCAGTACCGATGGTTCGGATTTTCATTCATTCGGAAAACGGTGGGGCAGGTCTCGCTTCAATGCCGGTCGAACTCGCAACGGCTGCGGCCGACACGTTCGGTGGCGTCTGGCCGCTCGTCGCGCCGTGGATTGGGGCACTCGGGTCGTTCGTATCCGGGTCGGCTACGTTCTCGAACATGATGTTCTCGAGTTTAACGACGAATGTCGCCGAGTCGGTTGGAGTCAACGAGACACTTGCCTTGTCGATGCAGATGGCGGGGGCGAACGCCGGTAACATGATTTGCGTCTTGAACGTCGTCGCAGTCGCCTCGGTGGCAGGGCTCCTCGGAAAAGAAGGAACGATTATCCGCTATACGCTCATGCCAATGATTTATTACGTGACAGCGACCGGTCTTGTCGGTTTGATGCTCGCTGCATTCTTCTTGTAAAAAGTTACAAATTATTTACGGCAATAATATTGACAATTTTCTGAACAGTCTGCTAAGGTTTTAGTAGATTTTCAAACTAGGAACAGAGAGGAGCCAGCATGATGAAGTACATCCCAACACTACAACGCACACACACAACATCATATGGCTACTCGTATTTGACTGCATAATTTGGCAGCTGGATAGGGGTAGTGTCCTTTCCCTGACCATGCAAAAGACTGAAGACTCAGAAGCGTACTTCATCCGATTGGTTGCACAATCAGGTGACGTGCGCTTTTTTGCGTGCGCGGAAAGGACGAAAGGGGGAATCAGTCATGAAACTGATTAAACAATTGGATTGGTTTATTAAAAGACAAAAGCGGACGTATATTTTCGCCATTATCTTGTTGATTATCACCGGGGTCGTCGACATGTTGCCACCGTGGATTATCGGTCAGGCGATCGATGCGATTCGGGAAGGGAGTTTGACGACAGAGCGGCTCATCCTCATCGTCGGGTCGCTCCTCGGGATCATGGTCTTGTCGTACGTCATGTCGTACTTGTGGATCGCCCGCTTGTTCGGGACGGCCTTCCTGCTAGAGAAAAAATTGCGGGGCCGCTTCTTCGGGCATTTGCTTCGGCAGACGCCGCGATTTTATCAGCAGCATCGCACGGGTGACTTGATGGCGCTCGCGACGAACGATTTGAAAGCGGTCGAACGAACGGCCGGGTTCGGCGTCATGACGCTCGTCGATTCGTTCAACATGACGCTCATCGCGCTCACCATCATGGGCGTGTTCATCGATTGGAAACTGACGCTCGCGGCACTGTTGCCGATGCCGATTCTCGCCTGGTCGATGAACAAGCTCGGGCGCCAAATCCATGCACGCTTCACGGCGGCGCAAGATTCGTTCGGGGTCATGAACGACCAAGTCGTCGAATCGATTTCAGGGCTTCGTGTCGTCCGCTCATTCGTCCAAGAAGAGGCGGATACGAAGAAGTTCGACACGATCACCGACGACGTCATGGCGAAAAATATGCACGTCGCCAAAATCGACGTCTTGTTCGAGCCGGTCATCAAACTACTCGTCGGACTGAGCTACTTGATTGGCCTGTCGTTCGGGACGTATCTCGTCTTCACGAACGACATCACGCTCGGTCAACTCGTCTCGTTCAACATTTATCTCGGGATGCTCATCTGGCCGATGTATGCGTTCGGAGAATTGATTAACGTCGTTCAACGCGGAACGGCGAGCTTAGAGCGGATTGAAGCGACGATGAACGAACGGCCAGACGTCGAGTCGACGGGGACGACGGATGTCGCCGTTCCTGAGAAGATCACGTTCAAATCGCTCACGTTCACGTACCCGGGGTCAAACCGTGCGTCGCTTGAAGACATCGTGCTCCACGTGTCACGCGGAGAGACGATTGGGATTGTCGGACCGACGGGGGCAGGGAAGACGACGCTCTTGCGTCAACTGCTCCGGGAATACCCGATTGATGACGCACTGCTCGTCAACGGCATCCCCATCTCAGACATCAAGCTCGAACAAGTCCGAGGCTGGAGCGGCTACGTGTCGCAAGAACACTTGCTGTTCTCGAAGACGGTCCGCGACAACATCTTGTTCGGGGCGGCCGATGCGACCGAGGACGACCTTCAAACGGCCATTCGCCTTGCGGCGTTCGATACCGATATCAATCATTTAGAGAACGGACTCGATACGGTCGTCGGTGAGCAAGGGGTCATGCTGTCGGGTGGACAGAAACAACGTCTCTCGATTGCCCGAGCCTTGCTCAAAGACCCTGAGATTCTATTACTCGACGACTCGCTCTCTGCAGTCGATGCGAAAACGGAATCACGAATCATCGACTCGGTCCGGACGAGCCGGTCGGAACAGACGACGTTCATCGTCGCCCACCGCCTATCGGCCGTGGCCCATGCCGACCAGATTCTCGTCTTACAAGACGGCCGCGTCACGGAACGCGGTACGCACGACCAACTGATGGAACGACACGGTTGGTATTATGAACAATACGTTCGACAAGGGGAGACGGAGTAATCCGGGAAAGGGGGAATCTCTCATGATCGATCAACACGAATTAGATCCAGTTCGCAGGAAAAAGACGATTCGCTCACTCGTCGGCTATGCCAAACAAGTGAAGCGTTCGATTTTCCTAGGTCTGTTGTTACTCTTTTTAGCGGTCGGCGCAGAACTTGCCGGTCCGTATATCGCAAAAATCATCATTGACGACCATATCGTCGCCATCGAGCGCGATTGGGTACAAGTCGAATCAGGGGGTAGCGTCTCGTTTGCCGGGAACGTCTACGAGAAAGAATCAAGACTCGATGGGGAGACGGTCGTCCGGCCGGTCTCGATCGTCCAGACGACAGATGGCTACTATCTCGTGCCGGATGCCGTCATGAGCGGGGGCGTCCGCGAAGTAGAGAACGACGTCCTCACCATCACGCGAAGCGATGAGGCCGCCACTTACGAAAACATCGTGCCGCTCTCATCGACGGACGTGTTCCAATTTTATGAGACAGATCTCCGGGCCGTCCTCTTCTTATCCGGACTTTATGTCATCTTGCTTTTGATTGCGGCAGGGTTGAACTGGGGACAACAGATGCTCCTCCAACGTTCGGCCCACCAAATCGTCAAGACGATGCGGCTCGATGTCATGCGGCACTTACAGACGATTCCTGTGCGTTACTTTGACCAGACACCAATCGGGAAAATCGTCAGCCGGGTCACGAACGACACCGAGACGATTCGCGACCTTTATTTAGGCGTCCTTGCCCGTGTATTCCAAAGCGTCGTCATGATGATTGGTGTCTTGATCGCCATGTTCTTCTTAGACGTCCGACTCGGTCTCGTCTCGCTCATCATCATCCCGGTCGTCATCGTCTGGATCAAGTTGTTCCAACGTCTGTCGACACGGAACAACTTCCGGGTGCGGGCACTCGTCGCCGATATGAACGCCCAATTGAATGAAAGCATTCAAACGATGCCAATCATTCAATCGTATGTGAAAGAAGACCTCGTCTATGACGAGTTCAACGAGAAGAACAGTGACAATTTCCAGACGCGTCGGAAGTTGCTCAAGCTCGACGCGCTCATGTCGCACAACTTGGTCAACTTTTTCCGCAATATGGCGCTTGCCTTGCTCATCTGGGTCGTTGGGGCGCAGACGCTCGGTACGGGCAGCGTGCTCACGCTCGGGATTCTGTACGCGTATATCGATTACGTCTCACGGATTTTCGAACCGGTGACGCAAATCATGAACCAACTGTCGCCACTCCAGCAGGCGCTCGTCTCGGCAGACCGGATGTTCCAGTTGCTCGATGAGAAAGGGGAAGACGTGTCGTCAGAACGCATCCCACGCTTTAAAGGCGAAGTCGTCTTCGATGACGTTTCGTTCAGTTATGAGGCCGGAAAACCGGTGCTCCAACACATCGACATCCACGCCGCACCTGGAGAAACGGTGGCGCTCGTCGGGCATACCGGAAGTGGCAAGAGCTCGATCATGAACCTGCTCATGCGCTTCTATGATCCGTCACATGGGGCGCTCAACATCGATGGGATGGACGTGACAAAACTGCCGACACAAGCGGTCCGTGACCATCTCGGCATCGTCCTCCAGGACCCGTTCCTGTTCACGGGGTCGATTAAGACGAACGTGACGCTCGGCGACGAGACGATTTCCGATGAGCGCGTCTGGCGGGCGCTCACGGCGGTCGGAGCCGACCGCTTCGTCAAGCAGTTGCCGAACGGACTAGAGGAACCGGTCATCGAACGTGGCGCATCGCTTTCGAGCGGTGAACGACAACTGATCAGCTTCGCGCGCGCGCTCGTCTTCGACCCGGCCATCCTCGTCCTAGACGAGGCGACAGCGAGTGTCGATTCAGAGACAGAGGCGCTCATCCAAGAGGCGCTTAAGACGCTGACGAAAGGGCGGACGACGTTTGTCATCGCCCACCGCCTGTCGACGATTCGAGAAGCCGACCAAATCCTCGTCCTCGACCATGGTCACATCATCGAACGCGGGAACCATCAATCGCTCATCGCAGACGGCGGTGTCTACGCCCGCATGCATGAGCTACAAAGTAAACAACAAGCCATCAGTTAAGGAGGCAATATGGAGATTATCGGAAAGCACAACCGCGCCAAAGTATTCAATGAACGTATGGATGATATGACGCGTGCGCAACTGCAGACGCTCGTCGATCAACCGTTCACAGAAGGCGCGACGATTCGCATCATGCCGGACATGCACGCCGGTAAAGGTTCGGTCGTCGGCACGACGATGACGATTCACGATAAGATTGTGCCGAATTTGGTCGGCGTCGACCTCGGATGCGGCATGCTCTGTACCGAGATCAAGGCGAAACGAATCGATTTTCAAAAACTCGATGACGTCATTCGTCAAGCGGTGCCGAGCGGGATGAACATTCGGGAAGAAGCCCATGCTTATGCCGCGAAGCTTCCGTTAGAAGACGTCCGGGCCCCGTTCAAACTCGACCGTGCCTTACGCTCGGTCGGGACGCTCGGGTCGGGCAATCACTTTATTGAAGTAAATGAGAACAACGGGCGGACATATCTCGTCATCCATTCGGGGTCACGCCATCTCGGTGTACAAATTGCCGATCATTATCAAAGTCGCGCAATCGAACACATGATGAAGACGACGGATGTGATGGAAGCGATTGAACAGTTGAAAGCTACCGGACGTGAGCATGAAATTTCAACGTATCTCGAGACAGAGCGTGAGACGCGGAAACAATTCCGCGACCTCGCCTACGTCGAAGGTGACGCGATGCAAGATTATATGCACGACGTGCGGATCGCGCAACAGTATGCCGCGATGAACCGCCTTGCCATGACCGATGTCATCGTCGAGGCGATGAACTGGAGCGTCCTTGACCAATTCGACACGGTGCATAACTATATCGACCATGACGATCGGATCCTTCGAAAAGGGGCGATTTCGGCGAAAGACGGGGAACGGGTCATCATCCCGATGAACATGCGGGATGGCTCGCTCATCTGTACCGGGAAAGGGAATCCCGACTGGAACTTCTCCGGACCGCACGGAGCCGGACGCATCATGTCACGCTCGGCTGCGCGGAAGCGTGTCGACTTCAATGAGTTCAAACGAGCGATGTCCGGCGTCTGGTCGACGTCGGTCCGGCCGTCAACGATTGACGAGTCACCGTTCGTTTATAAATCGATGAAGGAAATCGTTCGCTATATCGAACCGGCCGTCACCATCGACCAAGTCATTAAACCGCTCTACAACTTCAAGGCGAACTGAACGATCTGTTCAGTTTCGCCTTTTTCTTTTCTATCGAAAATCTGATACGCTACAAGTGAGGTGAACGAAATGGAAAAACGATTGAGTGACTTATCGAAATACGAATTGGAGCAAGAGATTCAAGCGCTCCACGAACGGAAGCGGAAAGCGGAGCAGATGGGGATGGTAAGTGAGATTGAAGTCGTCTTGCGCCGCATCGCCATCGCCGAGAGCTATTTGATTGACCCGTCGTCGTTCAAACCGGGAGAGACGTATATCGTCAACTACAATGAACGTCCGTTCCGCTTGAAGTTCGTCAACGGCGTCATGGGGTGGGGGACGTTCGAAGGCGAAATGATGGAGCGTGCGATTCCGCTCTCTGAACTGTCGGAGGTGAAGGCATGAACCGGTCCGAGCAATATGAACGGTTGGCCGAAATCTTGAAGGCGAAAAACGATGTGTTGAGCGAGCTCGAAGCGCTGACGTGGGTCGAAGTGCTGTGGGAGGATTTTGAAACGACGCTTGCCCGAGCCGGAGAACCGTATCCGGGGGAGGCGAAATCGTTTCAGTAAGTCGTCCAACAGATTGATGCGTATGGCCCGCAACTACATCTATTCCAAACGAAAAACGAGAAGTTCAAACACTTGATGTCAAAACGAGATCTTCACTAAAATCACGCCAAATTGGCGTGATTTTTTACTTGCAAACGTGTTACAGTTGGTTATAATAAAAGGCGCTATTTGTTTGCTTGATAGTTAAGTATTTATAAACTTTCTTTAGTTGGAATCATCTTTCACTAAACTTACCGCAAAGTCGAAAGGAGGAACGCGACTTGGAAGTCGGTCAAAAATTGAAGCGCCTCCGCGTTAAAAACGGATTGACGCAAGAAGAGTTGGCGGAACGCACCGATTTGAGCAAAGGGTACATCTCGCAAATTGAGCGGGACTTGAGTTCGCCCTCGCTTGAGACACTCTTTGACTTATTGGAAGTGCTAGGTTGTTCACCGAAAGAGTTTTTCGATGAAGAGATTTTTCAAAAAGTCGTTTACACTGAGGACGACCGGACCGTCTATGCCGACGAGGAACGAAAATACCGGACCGAGTGGCTGATCCCGGAATCGAATGAGAAAGAGATGGAGCCCATTTTACTGACGTTCGCCCGACACGGTGAGTTCAAGCGTTACGAGCCTTCGCGCTCGGAGACGTTCGTTTATGTGTTATCGGGACGCGTCGCTTTGAAGCTTGGGAACCATACGTATTTTGCCAAAGCGGGTGAAACACTTTACTATGTCGCGTCGGACTCGCACCAACTCGTCAACGATTACGAGGACGTGACCGAATGTCTCGTTGTCGCGACACATTCATATTTATGAACAGGGAGGAAATGAGATGAACGAACAGACAATTATCCGTTTTGATAACGTGTCGAAACGCTACGACGATACCGTCGTCTTAGAGAACATCAGTTTTGAGATTGAGCGAGGGAAGTTCTACACGCTACTCGGACCATCGGGATGCGGGAAGACGACGATTCTTCGGCTCATCGCGGGGTTTATCGAGGCTTCCAATGGAGACATTCACTTTGATGGGAAACGAATCAATGACGTGCCGGCGAATAAACGTCAAGTGAACACGGTGTTCCAAGACTATGCACTCTTCCCTCATTTGAACGTGTTCGAGAACGTCGCGTTCGGTCTACGCATCAAGAAGATGAAAGAGGCCGACATCAAGACGAAAGTCGAGCAAGCGCTCAAGTTCGTCAACTTGGTCGGATACGAATCGCGTGAAATCGATGAGATGTCGGGCGGGCAGCGCCAACGTGTTGCCATCGCGCGCGCCATCGTCAACGAGCCGGAAGTCATTTTGCTCGATGAACCGCTCTCGGCGCTCGACTTGAAGCTCCGGACCGAGATGCAGTATGAGCTCCGCGAATTGCAACAGCGCCTCGGTATCACGTTCATCTTCGTCACACACGACCAAGAAGAAGCGCTCGCCATGTCGGATGAGATCTTCGTCATGAACAACGGGCGCATCGTCCAAAGTGGGACGCCGACCGACATTTACGACGAACCGATCAACCGTTTCGTCGCCGACTTTATCGGCGAATCGAATATCGTGCCGGGCGTCATGCCGGAAGACAACATCGTCTCGTTCGCTGGGAAGACGTTCGACTGTGTCGACCGAGGATTCGACCGCAATGAGAACGTCGAAGTCATCATTCGTCCAGAGGATTTGGAGATGACGTCGGTCGAGTCGGCAAAACTTGTCGTCGATGTCGATTCCCAGCTGTTCCGCGGCGTCCATTATGAGATTTGCTGTTATGACGAGGAAGGGAACGAGTGGCTCGTCCATTCGACGAAAAAATCAGTCGTCGGATCCAAGATTGGGCTCACGTTCGACGAGGAAGCGATTCATGTCATGCGCCTAGGAGAAACGGAAGAAGAGTTCGACCGCCGCCTCGAATCGTATGAGGAGGTCGGCCATGAATCGAACTAGTCAAACGGCGAAGACGGTCTATATGACGACGTATTGGGTGTGGATTGCCCTGTTCGTCATCGCACCGCTCTTCCTCGTTCTCTACTATTCCTTCTTTGATATTGAAGGGAACTTGAGTTTAGAGAACTATCGGACGTTCTTCACGTCGACGTATTTGACGATGACGCTGTCGTCGTTCTGGTACGCGTTCTTAATCACATTCTTCTCGCTTCTCATCGGCTATCCGACGGCGTACTTGTTGACGAAGACGAAGCACAAACAGTTGTGGCTCCTCCTCATCATCTTGCCGTCATGGATCAACTTGTTGCTCAAAGCCTACGCGTTTCTCGGGATTTTCGGGACGTACGGTATCACGAACCAGTTTTTAGATGCGATTGGTATCGGGTCACGGCAGATTTTGTTCACGGATTTCAGTTTCGTGTTCGTGTCGGTGTATATCTTTATCCCGTTCATGATTTTGCCGATTTATAACGCCATCGAGAAGTTGCCGCCGTCACTCGTCTATGCGTCGCGTGACCTCGGGGCCTCGAATTGGACGACGTTCCGACGGGTCATCTTCCCGCTCACGCTCGACGGCGTCAAGTCCGGGATTCAAATCGTCTTCATCCCGGCACTCTCACTCTTCATGATTACACGTCTCATCGCCGGGAACCGTGTCATCACGCTCGGTACGGCGATTGAACAACAATTCCTCGTCACGCAAAACTGGGGCATGGGCTCGACGATTGCCGTGTTCTTGATTTTGGCGATGGTGCTCGTCATGGTCATCACGCGTGACTGGGGTGCGAAAGGGGCGGTGCGCCGATGAAACAACGAAAATTCAAATTAGCGAACTTGTATTTGATGGCGGTGTTCTTCATTCTTTACGCGCCGATTCTCTATTTGGTCGTTTACTCGTTCAATAGCGGTGGGACGATGAGCAGCTTTGAAGGGTTCACCCTCGAATGGTACGAGGCGCTCTTCACCGATACACGTCTCCTCGTCATCGTCTTAAATACAATCGTCATCGCGCTGCTCTCGGCGACGATTTCGACCGTGCTCGGAGTCATCGGTGCGCTCGCCATCTATACGGCCAAGCAGAAGTTCACGAAGACGTCGCTCTTGTCACTCAACAACGTGCTGATTGTCAGCCCGGACGTCATTATCGGGGCGTCGTTTCTCATCTTGTTCACGATGCTCGGTATTCAGCTCGGGTTCTACTCGGTGCTGTTGGCCCATATCGCGTTTTCGGTCCCGATTGTCGTCATCCTCGTCTTGCCGAAGCTACAAGAGATGAGCCCGACGTTAATCGATGCGTCGCGCGATTTAGGGGCGAGCACATGGGACGTGCTCACGAAAGTCATCTTGCCGTACATCACACCGGGCATCTTCGCCGGGTTCTTCACGGCACTCACGTATTCGCTCGATGACTTCGCCGTCACGTTCTTCGTCACGGGGAACGGGTTCTCGACGCTCGCGGTCGAAGTGTATTCACGGGCACGTCAAGGGATCTCGCTTGAGATTAACGCCTTGTCGACGCTACTGTTCTTGTTCACGCTCATGCTCGTCCTCGGGTACTATGTACTCGCGCGACGCACGGCGAAGGAGGTCAGACGATGAAAAAGTTAGTCATCATGTTGACGGCGCCGCTCGTCGTCAGCTTCGGCATCTTGCTTTGGATTTATCAAATCAATATGGCGCAAGGGTTCGGCGGGGACAATACGCTCGTCGTCTACAACTGGGGCGACTATATCGATGAGGACTTGATTGATGAGTTCGAGGAAGAGACCGGGTTGAAGGTCATCTATCAGACGTTTGATTCGAACGAGGCGATGCTCACGAAAATCCAGCAAGGTGGGACGGCCTACGACATCGCTGTCCCGTCCGACTACGCTATCAGCAAAATGATTGAAGAGGATTTACTCGTCCCAATCGACTATACCAAGCTTGAGAATTTCGACAACATCGACCCGCGCTTCCTCGATAAGTCGTTTGACCCCGGCAATAAATACTCGGTCCCTTACTTCTGGGGAACGGTCGGGATTGTCTATAATCCAGAACTTGTCGACGGAGAGATCACGTCGTGGAACGATTTATGGGAGATGCCGCTTGAAAACGACATCTTGCTCGCGGACGGAACACGGGAAGTGATGGGCTTCGGTCTGAACTCGCTCGGTTACTCGCTCAATACGACTGACGAAGCGGAACTGCTCGAGGCGGAGAAAAAGCTCGAGACGCTGTGGCCGAACATTAAAGCGATCGTCGGCGATGAGATTAAGATGCTCATGGCGAACCGGGAAGCAGCCGCGGCCGTCGTCTGGTCCGGTGACGCCTCAGAAATCATGTACGAGAACGAAGAGTTGACGTACGTCATCCCGGAAGAAGGGACGAATCTTTGGTTCGACAATTTGGTCATCCCGAGCACGTCCCGTAACGTCGAAGGGGCCCATCAGTTCATCGATTTCATGCTCGACGCCGAGATTGCGGCACGCAACACGGACTATGTCGGCTATTCGACACCGAACGAGGCCGCGCTCGAGTTCCTCGATGAAGAAGTCGTCACGGATGAACGGTTCTATCCCGATAAAGAAGTGACGGACGAGCTTGAGGTGTATGAGAATTTAGGCAAGCGCATGAACGCGTATTACAACGAGTTGTATTTGCGCTTCAAAATGCAGAGTAAATAACAGAAGTCCCGCTCGAAGGTGAGCGGGACTTTTTCATGAGGTTTGATCATGGTAACGTTAACCGACCGGCGACTTGTGCTGTTGGATGGCGTCGATATGTGCTGCTTGGACTTCGGTACTGGCGTTCATATAAGGCAGGAGTCGTTCGTAAAACTCGATTCGTTCGGCAGCTGTCAAGCGAGGTTCAAGCGAGGTCGTTATCTGCTTCGCCCATGTTTTACGATTCAACACAGGCACGGTCGACGATTCAATATGTTTCAACGTCGACCGGTCACTGAACACAATCCAAGAATGTAAGTAGCTCCGGTCGAGTTGGAGCGCTTGCTCGACTGCCCGCACGTGGAGCTCGTTTTGTTTGATTGGATTGTAGAACTTGAACTTCTTCCGATTGGATAACGTTTGTGTCCATTGCCTGTCCTGCTCCCGTCCGAAAATCCAACCACTATAATTTTTAGACTCGATGACGTGGATTCCACTTTCGTCGATGAACATTACATCGATTTCTGTCGTGCGGTCTCGCTTTGTTGGATGAGGTAAGTATAGGTTCGTCAAGATGAGCGGGGCGAGCCGACGTGCCTCGATTTCAGCGACGCACCGATATTCGCCATACAACCCGATATCTTGTACGACCTTCATGTAGCGATGGCCGGTCTGTGTATAATATTGACTTTGCTTATACCGCTTTACTTTCGAATACACGATCGTCCCACAAATCAAAAAAAGTGGGGCGGCGAAACTGAGTAACGAGATGAATATACTTCCGAGAATGTCGTTCAATAATTGGCTCATCGTCATGCTCCCTTCTTGTCTATGTTCACTATACAAGATGGCGAGAAATGAGAGAGCTGTTTTTAAGATGGAGTGGAAATCAGAATTTTAAAAGTGAAAAAGAAAAAATGAAAAAACCAGCCATCTGTTAAAATGGCTGGTGTAAAAGGATGTTCACAACTGTTGCAGCTCGGCCCGCTCCTCGTCTGTGAAGACACGCGAACGGCTTAAAAACCGCTTCCCTTCGACGCCTTCGACGGAGAACATGCCGCCTCTGCCATCGACGACGTCGATGATCAGTTGCGTATGCTTCCAATAATCATATTGCTTCTCGTGGATATAGAACGGACACCCCCCGATTTCGCCAAGTAAGACGTCGTGATCACCGACGAGAAATTCACCTTGGGGAAAGCACATCGGTGAACTTCCGTCACAACATCCGCCAGACTGGTGAAACAGGAGTGGTCCATGCTTTTGTTTCAGTCGATCGAGAAGCGCGTGCGTGGCGGGGGTGGCCTCGACGCGGTTCACCATCTTAGAAAAACCCGAGTTTTTGTTCGCTGTAACTGACGAGCATGTTTTTCGTCCGTTGATAATGGCTGAGCATCATCTTATGGTTTTCACGGCCGATCCCTGACATCTTATAGCCGCCGAACGCCGCGTGCGCCGGGTATTGATGATAACAGTTGATCCAGACGCGACCGGCTTGAATCTCACGCCCGAAACGGTAAGCCCGGTTCATGTCGCGCGTCCATACACCGGCACCAAGGCCGTAGAGCGTGTCATTGGCGATGGCAATTGCTTCGGCGTCGTCTTTAAACGTCGTCACCGAGAGGACCGGTCCAAAGATTTCTTCTTGGAAAATACGCATCTTGTTATGGCCTTTGAAAATCGTCGGTTGGACGTAGAAGCCGTCCGCGAGCTCACCATCCATCACGTTGCGCTCGCCGCCGATGAGGCACTCGGCACCTTCTGATTTACCGATCTCGAGGTACGACAAGATTTTCTCGAGCTGCTCATTTGAGGCTTGGGCACCCATCATAACGTCAGGGTCGAGCGGGTTGCCGAGCTTGATGTCTTTGACACGTTCAAGGACGCGTTCCATGAATGGCTCATAAATCGACTCATGGATGAGCGCGCGTGACGGACACGTGCACACTTCGCCTTGGTTCAACGCGAACATGACGAGTCCTTCAATCGCTTTATCAAAGAAGTCGTCATCTGCGTCCATAATATCGGCGAAGAAGATGTTCGGTGATTTGCCGCCGAGTTCGAGCGTCACCGGGATGATATTTTGTGACGCGTATTGCATGATGAGGCGACCTGTCGTCGTCTCACCTGTGAATGCGACTTTATCGACGCGGTCGCTCGAGGCGAGCGGTTTCCCGGCCTCTAGCCCGAACCCGTTGACGATATTTAAGACGCCCGGCGGAAGTAAATCTTCAATCAATTCCATGAGCACCATGATTGACGCAGGTGTCTGTTCCGCTGGTTTCAAGACGATACAGTTCCCGGCGGCGAGGGCCGGCGCGGCTTTCCAGACGGCCATCAAGATTGGGAAGTTCCAAGGAATGATTTGCGCGACGACACCGAGCGGCTCTTGGAAGTGATAGGCGACCGTGTCGTTGTAGAGTTCGCTGATGCCACCTTCTTGGGAGCGGATGACCCCGGCAAAGTATCAGAAATGATCGATGGCGAGCGGAAGATCGGCATTCAGCGTCTCGCGGACGGCTTTCCCGTTCTCCCATGTCTCGGCGTAAGCGAGCATCTCAAGGTTTTCTTCCATACGATCGGCAATCTTATTCAAGATGACGGCACGTTCCGTCACCGACGTCTTGCCCCAATCTTCTTTTGCGGCGTGAGCCGCGTCTAGCGCGAGTTCGACATCTTCCTTTGTCGAGCGGGCGACTTCACATAAAACTTTACCGTTGACCGGAGAGGTGTTCTCAAAATATTCTCCCCCGGCAGGCGCTGTCCACTTGCCATTGATGTAATTCTCATAGCGGTCTTTAAAGTGTACTTTCGTGCCTGTCGAGTTTGGGACTTCATAAATCATGGTCGTTCCTCCCTTTTCCATCCTAACGGGTAGTTGTGATAAAAGTCAAAATTTTTCGACAATAATTTGTCACATTTGCGAAAAAATGTTTTGAAGTCAAGATTTGTGGTAAAAACCATATTAGAATGAATTCATAATCCGAAGGAGTGGACGTACTTATGGCAAAAACGTATCAAGTCGACCCAGCCCATAGCACCATCAACTTTACCGTCAAACATATGATGATCTCGAAAGTGAAAGGCGAATTTAAAGATTTCAACGTCGAGGCGAACGGGCAACCGGATGATCTCGCGAACGCGAGTGTGAAGGTGACGATTAAAGCGGCATCGATTGACACGAACAATGGTGATCGCGACAACCACTTGCGGTCCGGTGATTTCTTTGACGTGGAGCAACACGAGGACATCGTGTTCGAGTCGACGTCGTTCCGCTCAAAAGGCGGCAGCGAATTCGAGTTGACAGGCAACTTGACGATTCGCGGGACGACGCGTGAAGAGACGTTTGAAGTCGAGTATGAAGGAAGCGCCAAAGATCCTTGGGGCAACATGAAGCATGCCTTCACCGGTGATGGGTCGATCAACCGTGAAGACTACGGTTTGACGTGGAACCAAGCGCTCGAAGCGGGCGGCGTCCTCGTCGATAAGAAAGTCAAATTCGATTTCGAGCTCCAGTTCACGGAATCGGAGGCATAATAAAAAGTCGCTCCGCGGAGCGACTTTTCTTATTCATAAGCCAATTTTTTCTGCAAGCTCTCTTCACTGAACACCCAGCCGGTGAACGAAGACAACACTTCGTTCGATCCTTCGTCGACGATGACGACGGCGACGAACGGATAGATGTCTTTTGAAAAGTAGCGCAAGTTCGTGAACCGGTACTCGATCATGCCGTTGTGGCGTGTGACCGTGTACGTGTGAATCTTCGAGAACGCCAGGAACGCTTGCAAGTCGGCATTTTTTCGTGCCTCGACGAAATGAAGGTCGTCCTCACCTGGCATCGGTTTGTCACGGAACCGGCCGCATTCAATGACTTCCCCTTTTTTCACTTTGACGGCACCGAGACCATCACGGAAACGGACCGCGACGTGCCAATCATCCCAACCGATTCCTGGGGAGATGAAGAGCTCATGGGCACCGGCGAAGTGACGCGCGACCGTGGCGAGCGCGCGGTTACGCAACTTGAACTGAATCGCATAATAACTGACGACGAGCGCAATGAGCAATGCAAAAATCGGGACAGTCGCCCCTGTGATGAGCCATAATACATATGCTCCGTAATAGGCGGAGAACAAGTACGGATCGAACGTTCCGATGACGCCCCAACCGATCCATTTTTTCGAAAACGGTTGTAGCGCCTGCGTCCCATAGGCGTTAAACAAATCGACGGTAACATGGAGCAACACGGCGATTTGGGCCATGACCCAGAGCGAAGCGGGGTTGACGCCAAGCACGGTCCCGATGACTGCGCTGACGATGATCGGCCAAGCAAGGAGTGCGGTGATTCCGTGTGAACGACCGCGATGCTGGCGTAAATACGTGCTATTGCCTTTTAATTTGAAGACCGTATCAAAATCCGGAGCGTGCGAGCCGACAAGCGCCGTGGCGGTCATGGCGAGGAAAAGCTGTGCGTCGCCTGACACTTCCGGGCTGAGTGTCGCCATGGCACTTAAACCAAGTCCCATCCCAATGTGAGTAGCTGTATCCAATGTGCTTCAGCACCTCCATCAAATAAACACGTCGTTAACTGATCTCATATATCATACAATATTTCTAAAACGAGGGGAAACGAAATGCTTGATCTTGATAAATTGTTCACAAATTATACTATTCCTGAATTCAATGAAAATTTAGTGACGTGGTTCAATCGAGAAAAACGCGATTTACCTTGGCGCCACAATAAAAATCCATATCGTGTCTGGGTCAGCGAAGTCATGCTACAGCAGACGCGTGTCGATACGGTCATCCCCTATTTCAATCGATTCATGGAGCGATTCCCGACGATGGAGTCGCTCGCTGAGGCCGAACCAGAAGATGTTGTCAAGTATTGGGAAGGGCTCGGGTATTACTCACGTGTTCGCAACCTTCATCAAGCGGTCCGCGAAGTCGTCGCCGTTTATGACGGGATTGTCCCGGAAGAGAAAGAGCGGTTCGAAAAGCTAAAAGGGGTCGGACCGTATACGACAGGGGCCGTACTCTCAATCGCCTACAATCAACCGGAACCGGCCGTTGATGGCAACGTCATGCGCGTCATGTCGCGGCAGTTCGGTATTTATGACGACATCGCCCTCCCGAAGACGCGAAAGCTGTTCGAACGAGTCGTCCGGCGCTTGATGGACCCGAGCCATGCCTCTGATTTTAATGAAGGCGTTATGGAACTCGGGGCGACGGTATGCACGCCGAAAAACCCGATGTGTTCGCTTTGCCCCGTCCAAGAGCACTGCTATGCTTACACCCATAACGTGCAAGAGGAACTCCCTGTCAAAACGAAAAAAGGGGCGTCCCGAATTGAGATGTATGACGCACTCTATTGCCGCCGCGACGGGAAGACAGCTTATGTCAAACGACCGGACGCGGGTCTGCTCGCCGGAATGTGGCAATACCCGCTTACAGAACGTGGAACAGGGGAACAGGTAAACGGAACCTATGTGGGACAAGTGAAGCATGTTTTCTCGCACATCGTTTGGTATTTAGATTTGTACGTCGTCGAGACGCTACCGGAAGGGGATTGGGTCTGGCTCGACGGGGAAGAGCGGGCCAAGTTGACGGTGTCGGTCGCGCAACAAAAATTAGAACAGATGGCAGGTGTAGACGATGAGACAGTTCGACGTAACGACGACGTTTGAGACGTCATCGGAGCAACTATGGGCGTTGCTGCAAGACGCATCGCTCTTATCAAAACTGACGTCATTCCCGAAAGTGACGCTCGTAGGGGACGGGGCCTCGGTTGAAGGGAACGTCGTCCAACTCCGCATCGGAATCGGTCCGGTCTCTTTGCCTTGGAATAGCGTCATCACGTTGGCTGGAGACCGTGCCTTTTGTGATCAAGGCGTGAAGCTACCGTTTCCGTTCAAACGATTTTGCCACGTCCATCGCGTCGAGACACGTGAGGGGCGGGCGGTCATGATCGATGAAGTCACGTTCGACAGTTATCTTCCGAACGTGCTCGTCGAACGTTTCGTGCTGCGCTCGATGTTCAAGTCACGCGCTACTGCTTTCCAAAACATACTAAATTCCTGAAAATAAGAGATTTCCTTTTTCATTGGTTCTGAAAGTCGCTATAATTAAATATGAGAATTGTATAGCATCATAGCGGAAAGGAGGAGCTTATGAGCTTATTTCCCAAAGCAGGTAGCAAGATCGAGATACAGAGCTACAAGCACAACGGAACTTTGCATCGCGTTTGGGAAGAAACGCTCGTCCTTCAGTCGTCAAAAACGGATATGATCGGATTCAATGACCGTATCATGGTCAGCGAGTCAGACGGCCGGCAATGGAGAACGCGAGAGCCGGCAATTTGCTACTTTTCATCTGAGTTTTGGTTCAATGTCATCTGTATGATTCGCGAAGATGGGATTTACTATTACTGTAATCTAGGTTCGCCGACGACGTTTGATGGCAACGAACGCGCCATCAAGTACATCGACTACGATTTGGACATCAAGGTGTTCCCAGATATGTCGTACACGATTTTAGATGAGGATGAATACGAGCGGCATCGTCGCGAGATGAATTATCCGAAAGCGATTGATCGAATCTTGAAACAGAACGTTCAAGAACTTATCAACTGGATTCGAGGACGGAAAGGGCCGTTCAACCCAACATTCGTCGATGAATGGTATCGCGAATACGAAGCACGTTACCGGAGATGATTGTTCATCTCCGCTTTTTTTCTTGAAGGAGGAACTATGGGCAGTATTAAACGTTATTTGCAATTTGTTAAACCGTATAAGAAACAGATTGCGCTCACCATCTTCGTCGGAATCTTGAAATTTTCGATTCCGCTCGGATTGCCGTTACTTTATCGATATGTCATTGACAACTATTTGACAGACCCAGACCCGGCGGCCGATTACACCGAGCTCGTCTGGCTGTTCAGCATCGTCTTCTTCATCTTTCTCGTCTTGAAACCGCCGATTGAATATTTACGTCAATATTTGGCACAATGGGCGGCAACGCGGATCTTATTCGATGTCCGGAACCGTTTGTTCGACCACGTGCAGAAGTTATCGCTCCGTTATTATTCGAACAACAAGACCGGGCAAATCATCTCCCGCATCATCAACGACGTCGAGCAGACGAAAGACTTCGTCATCACCGGCCTCATGAACATTTGGCTCGATATGGTCACGATTTTAATCGCCATCGCCATCATGTATACGATCGACCCACAACTGACGCTCATCGCGATTTTGCCGCTCCCGTTCTATGCGATTGCTGTCCGTTATTTTTACGGTCGCCTGCGTCGTTTGACACGTGAACGTTCGGCCGCACTCGCCGATTTGCAAGGTCATTTGACGGAACGGGTGAACGGCATGGCCGTCATCCGCAGCTTCGCCCTCGAACCGTATGAGAACAAGGCGTTCGAACAACAGAACGGTGGCTTCTTGAAAGCGGCGCTTCGACACACGGGTTGGAACGCGAAGACGTATGTCGTCGTCTCGACGATTACGGACATCGCCCCGATTTTGATTTTCACGACGGCGTCATGGCTCGTCTTGCAAGATCAAGTCTCACTCGGGACGCTCGTCGCGTTCATCGCATATATCGATCGGTTGTATGCACCGCTCGGCCGACTCGTCAACTCGGCGACGACGCTCACGCAGTCGGTCGCGTCGATGGACCGGGTGTTCGAGTTCCTCGATGAACCGTATGACATCGAAGAGAAAAGAGGCGCATTCGTGCCGGTCCAGACGGCCGGTAAAATCGAGCTCGACCGTGTCGGGTTCGCCTATGAGAAGGAAGGCACACGTGCCCTTCATGACGTGAGCCTATCGATTCGGGAAGGGGAACGGGTCGCCTTCGTCGGTATGTCCGGCGGTGGGAAGTCGACGCTCGTCAGTTTGATCCCGCGCTTCTATGACGTCACGGATGGGAGCATCAAAATCGACGGTGTCGACGTGCGGGACTTCAAACTGCGCGCGCTCCGCGATCAAATCGGTATGGTCATGCAAGACTCTGTGCTCTTTAGCGAGTCGGTCGCGATGAACATCCGGATGGGGAATCCGGAAGCGTCAGACGAGGACGTCATCGCCGCCGCGAAAGCAGCGAACGCGCACGAGTTCATCTCGAACTTGCCGAACGGGTATGATACACCAGTCGGGGAGAAAGGCGTGAAACTGTCAGGCGGTCAAAAGCAACGCCTTGCCATCGCCCGCGTCTTCTTGAAACACCCGCCGATCATCATCCTCGATGAAGCGACGAGTGCACTCGACCTCGAGAGTGAGGCGATGATTCAAGACTCGCTCGCGCGCCTGACGAGAGGACGGACGACGTTAATCGTCGCGCACCGCCTGTCTACGATCACGGACGCCGACAAGATCGTCGTCGTCGACAATGGACGAATCATGGAGACCGGAACGCATGAAGAATTGATGCGTCGACGGGGTGCCTACTACGACCTGTATATGATTCAAGACTTAGCTGTCGTCGAATAAGGCTTCGAGTTCTCAACTCGAAGTCTTTTTTTGTTTTTAGAATTCGCTAGACGGGAATGAGATAACGACATGAAAAAGGGGGACGATTCAATGATGAATGGGGAAGGTTTGATTCAAGTTCGGCCGCTCAATGAAGGGATTGAATTAACGTGGTCACTCGAAGGGGAAGTGCATGTCGTTCGAAACGGCACGGACGTCTACCGGGGAACCGAGCACCATTATGTGGACCTTGAAACAAAAGTCGGCGAACAAGTGGCCTATCAGTTAACGTTTGCGTCAGGGGAAGAGGCGAGTGTCTATACGGCCGCTGTCAACCCGACAGACGACGTGTATTGGAATCGGCATATGACCGCTGCTGTCGTAACCGACACGGGCACATATTTACAGTGGGATCCGATTTCAGACGTGGAGTCGTATGCGATTTATCGGCAAGGTCGCCGTGTCGCAGAAGTGAGTGGATCTGGATATATCGATGACACACCGTTACAGGAGCCAACATTTTACGAAGTACGGGCATTGCGACCGATGAAACATACCGGCAAACCTGGTGCGCATTTGATTGATTTAGTCGGAAAAGCGATGACGCTCGCGAAAGAACATACCCTTTCGACGAGACGGGACAGCGAATTGTACGTCATGTACTTTATGGTCAGTCCGTCGACTCCGGAAATCACAGAAGTGAGCGACGTCCAGTTACGTGTCCAGCCCTTTATCAAGCCGCCAATTTTAAAGAACCCGAACGTGTTCTCTCCCCACCCTTACTTTGAAGGGGATGGTCGCTCGTATAACGTCTACGCTGAAGATTATCGAACGCGGACCGAAGTCATGGTCGAACAGTTAAACGACGTGCCACTTGTCTCGATTAAGAAAGATGCGAACGTGACAAGAGGCTATACGAAACATCATAAACTGACGGGAGAAGACGTGGCTTCAGTCGATCAAGTCTATCTAGAAGATGTCTCCATCGAGCCTGGTGAAGTGACGTATCGTCTTCAGCATTCGGTCGGCAACCCACTCGTGATTGCGCCTGATATTAAATATACGATTGTCGCCCATCTAAAAAATCGACCGACGTTCAAGTTGTCAGGCGAACATACGCAGTCTCCGCATCATGAGGTTTATCTTCGCATGGGCGATGCGCCATGGATGACCATTCACCGTGCCGACGACTTAGGGGTCAGCTTCATGGCTCAACCTTTACCGTACTGTCACTGGACGTATCTTACGTGCATGCAATAAGAACACCCGCCACCTTCATAAGGTTGGCGGGTTTGTCTGTTGATCGATAAACCGACTCCGTTCTTCTGGTGTCGGAAGTTTACACGTCTCTTTCGTTCCGAACCACTTGTAACGATTTTTGGCAATGACGTCGTACCCGAAATCACGAATCGGTCTCGGTACGATACGGATGAGCCCGAGCCAACGCCATCCCCCGTCCAACCCTTCTGCAATCCGGATGGCCGCATCTGACTTGAGATAAGGGACACCATCTTTCAAAAGCACGATACTATCGATGGCTTCTGGAATCCGGTGCCGGGTCCGTAACGCTTTTCCGGCTTCGCCTTGAAGAGATGCAAAGTGGAAGTGACCTTTTGAGTCACGGTTCAGAATGAATTGGACGCTTGCGTCGCAGAAGTTACAGTCTCCATCAAACAATACAATCGCTGGCATGAACATCGCCTCCTTCACTCTTCGTAGTTACCGCTCAAGCGAAAGATTAAACGTCATGCCGCCAGTTGTCGGGTCGCCTCCATCTTGTAGAGAGACAAGTAATACAAATATCCTCCAAGCGCGCCGAAAGCGAAGATGTAGCCGCTCATGAAGACGGGACCGATGAACGCACCGACGACGATGCCAGCAGCGGCCACGAGTTTTGCCCCGTGGAACGTCAATCCGCCGAAAGCCAAGTACGAAGCGCGCCGTTCCGGGTCGAGCAAATCGACTTGCTTCACTTGTCGAATCGGAGAATAGAGCAACTCGCCGAGCGTGAAGACGACGGCGAGGACGGCCAAGACGAAGAATGAGTTCATCGACGTGATGGTCGCGAATGCGGTGACGTATAACGCGAGACCGATAAAGAACACGTGTTTCTCGCGGAAACGTTTGACGAAGGCGGTGACGGCGAACGTGATTGCGACGACGAGGAGCGTGTTCTCGAGTTGCATGAACGCCATCATCCGCACCCCGTCAAATGGGACACCGACAATCGTTCGTTCTTGAAACGTCTCGGCTAGGTGAACACCTATATAGTTCGCCATATGGAACTCGGTCGAGAAGACGAGCATGCTGCCGAGGACAAACAGCATCCAACGCCGGTCGGCGAGGGCGATCCGGTAGTTCGTGATGACCCCGATGATCGGGTTCGCCGGTGTGGCGCGGTTACCGGCATACGAATCGACGAGATACCGCTGTAGGACGAGTGTCGTGATGAGTAAGACGAGCGTCATCCCGACGAATAAGGCGAAGCGATGATCGCGATAGAACAACCCGCCGAGCATGACCCCGCCTGCGATGGCCAAGTTGACAAGCCAGTAGTCATACACGTAAATCGCTTTTCGATTTGATTCTTCCATCGAGTCGATAACGATCGCCTCGAGCGCCGGATAGTTCAATCCGTTTGAAATCGCATGACCGAAGTAAAGGACGGCGACGGCGAGTGCCCAGTTGTTCGAAGGGTGAATCGCGACCGTCATGCCGATAAAGCATAAAATTTGAACGACTTGCCCGATTTGCAAGACGTGTTTTCGATTGAACCGGTCCGAGAAGTACCCACCGAACAAGCCGGTGACGTACCCGACGATGACAAAAGATGTCATGATGATCCCGGCGGTGATTTTGCCGAGTTCTGCTGAAAAGTATAAAGCCATGAATGGGAAGATTGCCGAACCGACGATACGAATGAAAAAGCCACAGACGAGCCGGAGTCGGACGTTCGTAGGAAATCTTTAAATTTCATGTGAGCACCTCCTTGCACCTACTTTAAACGTGGACTACACTTGGAAAAAAGAGACAAATAAAGTGGGGATGTCCACTTTTAAGGGGGAGTCCGATGAATCCGAAGCTTGTTTCCATCTATCGCTATGCCATCGAGCGGGACCGAGAGGACGTGACGTTACGCGAAGCGGTCAACGCCACGGGGTATAGTGAAAAACAAATCAAGCGAGACGTGAATGTATGGGCGCAGTCCGGATGGGTCGAGTATCGCCCGGGCCGGGGCAGGGGGCACGAGTCCGTCATTCAGTTCGCGCCGTCGTTTAATCAGGTGTTGACGACTTGGGTAGATACGACGTTCGCCCGCATCACGATGGCCGAGGCGGCAAAATGGCTAGAATGGGAATGGCCGCCGCTGTTGCGAGAGAAAATCCAGGCTCACATCTGGGGGCGATTCGGCTTCGAACAGACGGAAGAGGATCGTTTCATCTTCCCGCGAACGAGAGCGCTCGCCTCGCTCGACCCGCTCGATATCCACATCGCGATGGAGGCGTCGCTCGCCCGCCACCTGTTCGACCGGTTGTTCGAATGGGACGGGAATGTCATCCGACCATCGCTCGCCCATCATATAGAAGCAACACGTTTCGGTTTTCGCTTATATATCCGAAAAGGGGTACTGTTCCATAACGGGATGTCGCTCTCGGCGAATGAGATTGTCTACTTGCTCAACCGATTGTTGCGATACGGGAAACAACGGTGGCTGTTCGCGCCAATCGAGCGAGTCGATTCACCGGCTCCTTTTATCGTCGACATCTATACATCTGCGCACGGTGGTTACATCGAGCGGCTCTTAGCGCAGACGCCCGCCTCGATTTCGTATAAAGGGTTTGAGGGGACGGTCGGGACAGGGCCGTTCAAACTCGAACGTGTGTCCGAAGACGTCACGCGTTTCCAAGCGTTCGAACGGGGCTTGCGTCCGCGGCCGTCGTTGGATGTCGTCGAGTTCGTGACGTTCTCGGAGGCGGACCACGCCGAATGGAGCATGCGTGACGACCATCGCCTCGTGAAATGGGTCGCCGAAGCTGGGGCGCGTTACGCCGTCTTCAACACGAGGCATTCTTGGTTGAAGGACGCCCCGGACGTTAGGCGAGCGATTCTCCGTACCATCGATAAAACGGCACTCGTCGCATTAGGCGGAGAGCGGCATCAAGTCGCCCATGGCTTTTTCCTAGAAGCGAGTCAAGAAGTGAAGCGAGAAGCGGAAGACCGCATCGATGTGCGTCCGATCCGTCTCTTGCATTTGCCTTACGCGACGGCGACGGAAGACGCCAACTTGATTGCACAACAATTGACGTTTGCGGGTTTCACCGTGGAGACAGAAGTGTATACGTTGTCCGTCTTGTTAGAGGAAGAGACGCTCCGGCGCGCCGACATCATCCTTTGTGGCGAGATGATGAATGAAGACCGCGACTTGGCGTTTCTGGCGTTCATGACGAGCGAGTTATCGCTTGTCGGGAAGTTGCTCGGTGAAGACGCGACGCTTCGGACGATGATGGACCGATATCATCAAGTCGATTTGGACGTGTGGCCGCACCTTCATCGTGAAGTCGAACGTTACGTGACCGAGCAAGCGTACGTCGTCCCGCTCTATCATGTGGCCCGCGAACGGCGATTCCCGAGTTTTCTCGGCGATGTGCCGATCGACATCTATGGTCATCCGCGCTACGAGCAGCTTTGGATTCGACCATCGCTATAAAGAAACGGAGATGCCGCGGCATCTCCGTTTCTTTATAGTTCGGCGAACGCGCGGTTGACCGCGGCGATCGTCTCGTCGATATCTTGTTCCGTATGTTCTGTCGTCAAGAACCAGGCCTCGTATTTCGAAGGGGCCAGGTTGACGCCATTCTCGAGCATGAGCTTGAAGAAACGGCCGAACACTTCGCCGTCCGACTTTTCGGCACCGTCATAGTCGGTGACGATTTCGTCTGTGAAGTAGACCGTGAGCGCCCCTTTCAAGCGGTTGAGGGTGATCGTCACACCGTGTGTGTTTGCCGCCTCGCGAATTCCGGCCTCGAGCCGGGCGCCGAGGGCGTCGAGTTTCTCATAGACGCCCGGCTGTTCCAACACTTCAAGGCAGGCGATCCCGGTCGCCATCGAAGCAGGGTTTCCGGCCATCGTCCCGGCTTGGTACGCAGGGCCGAGCGGCGCGACGGTCTCCATGATTTCAGCTTTCCCGCCGTAAGCACCAATTGGCAATCCGCCACCGATCACTTTTCCGAGTGCCGTCATGTCTGGCTCAATGCCGTACACTTGTTGCGCGCTACCGTAAGTGAAGCGGAACGCCGTGATGACCTCATCATAGATGACGAGGGCGCCATGTTCATGGGTGATGTCGTTGACGGCTTGGAGGAAACCTGGTTTTGGTTCTACGATGCCGAAGTTCCCGACGATTGGCTCGACGAGGACGCAAGCGACTTGTTCGCCCCATTCGTTCATCATGTTACGGAACGCCTCGACGTCATTGAACGGGACGGTGATGACTTCTTTGGCGGTCGCACGTGTGACACCGGCAGAATCTGGTGAGCCGAGTGTCGCCGGACCGCTTCCTGCGGCGATGAGCATCAAGTCTGAGTGGCCATGGTAGCAACCGCTGAACTTGACGACGAGTTCGCGTCCGGTGTAGGCACGGGAAACCCGGATCGTCGTCATGACGGCTTCCGTCCCGGAGTTGGTGAACCGGACTTTATCCATCGATGGGATGGCATCTTTCAATTTCTTCGCAAAATCGACTTCAAGGGCGTGGGGTGTCCCGTAAAGCAGTCCTTTTGACGACGCCTCCATCAAGGCGCGATGAATGTGCGGGTGGGCGTGACCGGTGATGATTGGACCGTAAGCCGCTAAATAGTCGATATAGCGATTGCCATCCACATCATAAAAATATGCCCCTTCCCCGCGCTCCATATAGACGGGAGCGCCGCCGCCAACGGCCTTAAACGAGCGTGAAGGACTGTTGACGCCACCGACGATGTGGGTCTGTGCCTCTTCGTACAAGACGTCTGACTGTTTCCGGGTAGATGATGTTGACATATGTATTGCCTCCTTTTACAAATTCGCACTTATTGTATCATAGCCGTCAACCGCTTAAGCTCGACGTTTGACGACTGCTTTAGAAATCAGTACACTATTTATAAAGATTACTATGTAAGAAATAGGTTAATTCTAACTAACATTTCGCATGAATTCTAATAGAAGAAATGAGGGATTGACGTGGGAAGCGAGATGCTTGACCATGCTGTTCAGTCGCTCCGAGAACATGGAGTCAGAATGACGCCTCAGCGCCAGGCCATTTTGGAGTACCTCGTCACGGAGCACAGTCATCCGACGGCGGATGATATTTACAAGGCGCTATCGGGACGTTTTCCGAACATGAGTGTCGCCACGGTATATAATAACTTGCGCGTCTTCAAAGAGATTGGACTCGTTCAAGAAATGAACTATGGAGATGCCTCGAGCCGATTTGATTTCGTCACTTCGCGTCACTATCACATTATCTGTGATACGTGCGGAAAAGTCGTCGACTTCAACTACCCGGTACTCGATGAGATTGAAGCGGTCGCTTCTCAGTTGACCGGCTTCAAAGTCGATCGTCACCGTCTTGAAGTGTACGGGACATGTCCGACGTGCCAGGCTGAACAAACGCATACACATTAAAAAACACATCCGACACGCGGATGTGTTTTTTAATCGTGTTGCTCGGATTGGCGTTTGTTATACTTTTCGTCAAACTCTTTTCCTTCTAATGAGCGATCAATCGTCAATGGCTCGTCGCAATGCATACATAAATCGACGCGGCCGAGCATCTTTGTCTCTCTCTCACAATTCGGGCACGTGACGATGATTGCTTTCGTCGATGCCATTCCGATGATGAAGTAAAGGGCAGAACTCGATAACACCATCAAGAAACCGAGTAACATGAAAATAATCATCAGCCACGTGATGTTCTTCGCGAGCAACCCGAGGTACATGACACCGATTCCGCCGAAGATGAGCAATAGCGCGACGTTCCGAGCTCGGTTGATTTTATTCCCCCGTTTTTTCATTCCACAATCCCTCCATGTCTGCCTTTACTATATCTTATCTATCGAGCGGTGAGAAGTTCGTGCGTTCAATGGCAGGAGAATTTTATAAACAAGGCGAATCAATTTCGTAGCAGAGTAGATACTTGTGTGGACGAAGTGTTCACAATGAGAAAGAAGGGGTCAAGGTGACGATGGAATACGCCACACGAACGATTTATTCAGAATATGCAGCCTTGAAAACAACGCTCGGGATTATCGAGGTGAAGAAAAAGCGACCGAGAGATCCGTTGACTGATCAATCGGATCGGCTGTTGATTGTTATCGAGGCGAAAGACGATCCGTTTTGGACGGTGAAACACTATCAAATCGGGCAAGAAAAAATTGTCCTTCACGTTGTGAGCGATTCGATGATGGATCGCTGGATTGTCTTGAATGAAAATCGACGTGCCATTCATTGGATAGAGGACGGTATGGTGTTATTTGAGAGAAATGAATTCTTACTAGAACTTCGGCAGCGATTGCGCAACTTCTCAAATGAAGAACAACGTCTCCAACTTTCGCTTGCGTTCGCGAAACTGCTCAGACGGTTCGAAGACGGCCGCAGTTTGTTTTTACAAGGAGAATATCAAGACGCATTCACGCAAATCCATCATGCCTTGACGCACTTGGCGCGGTTGTCGATTTTAGAGGCCGGCATTCATCCGGAAATCATCTTATGGAAACAAGTCCGGAAATTAGATTTAGAAGTGTATAAGCTACACGAAGAGCTTGTGAGCGGGGGCGAAGAGCTCGAACAGCGCATTCATCTCGTTATCATTGGGATGGAGCACTTGATTCAATCGAAAGTGTTGCCGGGAACACTGTTGTTGCTTCAAACCATGCAACAACAAGAAGAACCATGGTCGTTCTCAGAACTAATGGAACACCCGGACTTGCAAGAGTTACGTGTCGATTTAGGGAGCATCATTAGTTTCCTTGTCCGGAAAGGCTATGTCCGGGCAGTTGCGCGTCCGACGAAGGGCGTCGGGGTTGAAGCAATCGCGTATGAAATTTCTTAAGAATAGAATGAGAATGGGGATTGTATGATTGATGAAAGTGATAAAGTTTCTATTAAGTAGTGTATCCATCATCGTTGCGACTGTTTTTTTAACTTTCGTGGTCGCGATATTTACTATGGGAGACCCGATTGCGGGAGGGCGTCCAATCATATGGACGCTTTGGTTTGTCGCCGCACTGGCGATTGTGATCATTGCGCTATATGA
>NZ_CP073101.1:475000-2572500 GCF_018138125.1 Exiguobacterium alkaliphilum | reverse complement strand
GGGCACTGTCTCAACGAGAGACCCGGTGAAATCATAGTACCTGTGAAGATGCAGGTTACCCGCGACAGGACGGAAAGACCCCATGGAGCTTTACTACAGCCTGATATTGAGGCTTTGTACGCGATGTACAGGATAGGTGGGAGTTTGTGAAGCCGGAGCGCCAGCTTCGGTGGAGACACCCTTGGGATACCACCCTTTGCGTATAGAGTCTCTAACTCGCAGCCGTGATCCGGCTGGAGGACCGTGTCAGGTGGGTAGTTTGACTGGGGCGGTCGCCTCCTAAACAGTAACGGAGGCGCCCAAAGGTTCCCTCAGAATGGTTGGAAATCATTCGAAGAGTGCAAAGGCAGAAGGGAGCTTGACTGCGAGACCTACAAGTCGAGCAGGGACGAAAGTCGGGCTTAGTGATCCGGTGGTTCCGCATGGAAGGGCCATCGCTCAACGGATAAAAGCTACCCTGGGGATAACAGGCTGATCTCCCCCAAGAGTCCACATCGACGGGGAGGTTTGGCACCTCGATGTCGGCTCATCGCATCCTGGGGCTGGAGTAGGTCCCAAGGGTTGGGCTGTTCGCCCATTAAAGCGGTACGCGAGCTGGGTTCAGAACGTCGTGAGACAGTTCGGTCCCTATCCGTCGTGGGCGCAGGAAATTTGAGGAGAGCTGTCCTTAGTACGAGAGGACCGGGATGGACGCACCGCTGGTGTACCAGTTGTTCCGCCAGGAGCATCGCTGGGTAGCTACGTGCGGACGGGATAAGTGCTGAAAGCATCTAAGCATGAAGCCCCCTCCGAGATGAGATTTCCCTTTGAGCAATCAAGAAAGACCCCTCAGAGACGATGAGGTAGATAGGTCATGGGTGGAAGCGTGGTGACACGTGGAGCTGAATGATACTAATCGGTCGAGGCTTTGATCTAGTCTATGGTTTGTATTGATGAATCTTCAGTTTTGAGAGAACAATCTCTTAAAACATATTGACGTTATACTTAAATGATGTTAATATAATACTTGTCTGGTGGCGATAGCGAAGCGGCCACACCCGTTCCCATGCCGAACACGGAAGTTAAGCGCTTCAGCGCCGAAAGTAGTTGGGGGTCTCCCCCTGTGAGGATAGGACGTTGCCAGGCAAGATCGTTCCGCAATAGCTCAGTGGTAGAGCAACCGGCTGTTAACCGGTAGGTCGTAGGTTCAAATCCTACTTGCGGAGCCACTTTTCTCTTTTTGGAGAGCTGTCCGAGTGGCCGAAGGAGCACGATTGGAATTCGTGTAGGCGGCAAAACCGTCTCAAGGGTTCGAATCCCTTGCTCTCCGCCAGTTTTTCAATACAACAAGGCCCGTTGGTCAAGCGGTTAAGACACCGCCCTTTCACGGCGGTAACACGGGTTCGAATCCCGTACGGGTCACCATTTATTTTTTTATATCGTCGCGGGGTGGAGCAGTCTGGTAGCTCGTCGGGCTCATAACCCGAAGGTCGTTGGTTCAAATCCAGCCCCCGCAATTAGTGTGGTCCTGTGGTGTAGTGGTTAACATGCCTGCCTGTCACGCAGGAGATCGCGGGTTCGACCCCCGTCAGGACCGCCATTTTTAATTTAAAGACTTACATACATGGCTTTGTAGCTCAGTTGGTAGAGCAAAGGACTGAAAATCCTTGTGTCGGCGGTTCGATTCCGTCCAAAGCCACCATGTGGGGGGGTAGCGAAGTGGCTAAACGCGGCGGACTGTAAATCCGCTCCCTCGGGTTCGGCGGTTCGAATCCGCCCCCCCCCACCACTTAGGGGCATAGTTTAGCGGTAGAACTACGGTCTCCAAAACCGTCAGCGCGGGTTCGATTCCTGCTGCCCCTGCTTTAATATTATGGCGATTGTGGCGAAGTGGTTAACGCACCGGATTGTGATTCCGGCATTCGAGGGTTCAATTCCCTTCAGTCGCCCCATTTTATTGGGCTGTAGCCAAGTGGTAAGGCATCGGATTTTGATTCCGACATGCGAAGGTTCGATCCCTTCCAGCCCAGCCAACTATGCGGAAGTAGTTCAGTGGTAGAATACGACCTTGCCAAGGTCGGGGTCGCGGGTTCGAATCCCGTCTTCCGCTCCATTCTTTGGCGCCATAGCCAAGTGGTAAGGCAGAGGACTGCAACTCCTCTATCGTCGGTTCGATTCCGACTGGCGCCTCCAACATAATATGCCGGTGTGGCGGAATTGGTAGACGCGCACGACTCAAAATCGTGTTCCTCTGGAGTGTCGGTTCGACTCCGACCACCGGTATCCGTAGATCCTAGCTGAGGCTAGGGTCTTTTTTTATTTATACGATTACTTTATATTAGAGAATGAAAATATTGCAATCTTGATTGGTTAAAGGAGAAATAATTTCAAAATTATAACTTTTATTAGGAGTAACATAATTCCTATGTATGTTACAATTTACGGGAATGATTTATGTGGGGAGGTACAGTTATGATAAAGAAAAAAAGGTGGTTCATTTTACTCTTCACGATAGTCACCGTAACAATATTAATTTCTTCAGTTGTTTATTTTTTTAACGGATTTTCTTCAAGTTCGTCATATTCCATCGATGAAGAGCTTGAAGGAGATGAACTTGATCGAGCTAAAGAACTTAAGCGGTTCCTTGAGGCGAACCCACCAGGTCGTCCAAATGCGGTTCATAAAATCAACCCAAAACTTGAAACCGGATTAGTGTTTGATGATTTAGAGAAACTCAACAAGTCTAACCTAGTTCGAGTCATGCACGAAATGACTCACCAGAAAATTTCCGCTGATAAAAAATACGGTGCAATCCTAATGTCTCACGAGAATATTCGTGAGGTTCGAGCGTATTTAGAACTTGCTCGGAAAAAGAACAAATTAAATTTAAACGACTACACCAAGCTCGGGAAAATCATCGAACAATGGGAACAAGCTGACTTTAGCAACATTGATAAAGATCAGGATTATATGCTGGATGGAATGGGTGCAAAAATCGGTTACTCTAATGGCTTGGCTACACCGGAAGAAGAAGAGCTATTCATTTTGAATAATTTTGGAGAAAAATATGTATACACCATCAATTTAAAATCGATGGAAAAGGCAGAAAATTAATCTTACTACAACGTTCTATTTCTAAGGGTGTACTTTTAAGGACTGTATTGATGGAGAAGCATTGAAGAAAAAATAAATGATTCAAATAGCCACGGATGACTGAGTAGATGAAGTCATTCGTGGCTATTTTGAATTTATAAAATTCATTCAGTCTCATCTAAAGTTGATGTCAACGTATCCAAATAGTCAGACCCAAAGTTATTAAAAATATACAACTCTTCCTCGAGAGGTGTAGCTAAACCGTTGGAGAAACCACGATTGGCATTTAGCAAACGCAGCAACCGGTCTTGCTCGACATCAGCCTGACTGAAGTCGTCACGCGCCCAATTATTGAGCATGGCCCGCAATTCCTTATACACGTTCGGACCAATCTTATTGTTTCTCTCTAGCAAGGTAAGGTACTCAGCCGAAGCCGTGATGTTTTCTTCCGACATCGGAATCGCGCCCCATTTCGAGCGGGCCGAGATTTGCTGATGAGTCATCAAATGCATGTTCTTTACTAATGTCGTCCGACTCAAATTGTCTGGATCGTAACGTGCAAGGAGCTCGACACGGGTCCGATCGGTCGCGTTTCCACGCCGATTGAACGGATCCCCTTTAGATACCTCAATCTGCAACTCTCTGACACGATCTGCGTATTTGTCCTCTAACGCCTCGTTCTGCATACCTTGGCTCATATTTGTATAGAAGGTATACCCGACGACTAGAATCGGAAGTAAGATGATGAAAGCAATCGATAGAAAGGTGACACGCTGTCGTGTAAATATTCGTTTTCTCAAAGTAACCCACCTCATTTCATTTGCTGCACGTTGGATTTTATCATACTTATTATGTTTTTAATTCTATAAAAGGGATTTAATTGAAATAATTAAATTTGAAATAATCAAATTTGAAATAATCAAACAATAAAAATAATATGTGGTATAATTACCTGGTGTTAAGAAATGACTCGTTATACGATTTTCAAATCGGACGATGATTCATCTTACTGTCGTCGTAGTGTGGTTTATGTAGTGTAGGAGGAATGAACGAATATGAGTAAAGAAAAGATTGCCCAGCTCCGAAAGCACGTCTCGCCGTTCGAGAAGGCGGACGTGAAGAAGAGTGTCCGGCAAATGATCAATACAATCTTACCGTTTTTGGCAGCATGGTTTCTCGCGTATCAGGCGCTCGACATCTCTGTGTTCTTGACGATTCCGCTCGCGATCGTCGCAGCTGGTTTCGTCGTCCGTATGTTTATCATTTTTCATGATTGCACGCACGGGTCGTTCTTTAAAAATAGAAAAGCCAATAACATCGTCGGCACGATCATGGGTGTGTTGACGTTATTCCCTTATGAGAAGTGGAAACGGGAACATTCGATTCATCACGCCTCAAGTGGAAATTTGGATAAGCGGGGCGTCGGGGACATTTGGGTCATGACGATTGAGGAATACGTCGAAGCTTCGAAATGGACGCGTCTTCAATACCGTCTATATCGCAATCCGCTCGTTATGTTCGGACTTGGACCGTTATATTTGATTCTCATCACGAGCCGCTTCAACCGGAAAGACGCTCGGAAAAAAGAACGCATCAATACACACGTCATTAACGCATCCCTCGTTGTCTTATACGCCGGCATGATCGCCCTGGTCGGGTGGCAGGCGTTTCTCATTGTCCAAGGAATCACGATGTTCACAGCCGGACTTCTCGGCATTTGGCTGTTCTACGTCCAACACACGTTCGAAGACTCATATTTCGAAGACGAGAGTGAGTGGGATTACGTCAAGGCGGCGATTGAGGGGAGTTCGTACTACGAGTTGCCGAGAGTGCTGCAGTGGGTAACGGGGAACATCGGCTTCCACCACGTCCATCACTTGAGCCCCCGTGTGCCGAACTATAACTTGGAACAAGCGCATACATCGACACCACCGTTGCAACGAGCGACGACGATCGGATTGTTCTCGAGTTTGAAGTCGCTTCGCTACAAGCTGTATGATGCGAAGAATAAATCGTTCGTCACGTTCCGTGACATTAAACACCTGTTGCGCGAACCGAAAACATCTTCGCTTTGAAAAGTCTGCCGGCATAATCCGGCAGACTTTTTTTGATTCGTAAAAATATATCAAAATATGATTTATAAGAAAGCAATCAGGGTATATACAGTTCATAACAAGTTGCTATAACAATTTCATTTAAAAGTGTTGACTTCTTAAAAGTATAGGTGTATATTGATTGTAGTCGCTGATGCGGCACACATATGATAACCATGCGGGTGTAGTTTAATGGTAAAACCTCAGCCTTCCAAGCTGATGACGAGAGTTCGATTCTCTTCACCCGCTTCATCATCTCTCTGCCGAGTGGCGGAGAGATTTTTTGTATGCGAAAATGGATTCGAAAGAGGTGATTGGATGAACGGATTAAGTCCGGAAACGATTAAACAAAAAATAGTCGCATACGCTGAGACGATTGGCATCGATGAGTTGAAAGTGACGACGGCTGACCCGTTCATCGTCATGAAAGAACGGCTCGTCAAACAACAAGAGAAAGGTTTCGCTTCCGGCTTTGAAGAGCCGGATTTGGACAAGCGCACGAAACCGGAGCTGTTGCTTGAAGACGCACAGTCGATCATTGCGATTGCAATCGCCTACCCGAGTAAATTAAAAGAGGCGCCGCGCAGTGTCTCCGGGTCTCGCCGGGGACTGTTCGCTAGGGCGTCTTGGGGGCTCGATTATCACCGGGCGGTCGGATCGCGTCTTGAGAAACTGCAAGCCTATATCGAATCGATTGTTCCCGGGGTAAGGACCCGGTCGATGGTCGATACGGGGGAACTCGTCGACCGGGCCGTGGCGGAACGAGCCGGTATCGGTTTCAGCGGGAAGAACTGCTCCATCATTTCCCCGGAAAAAGGCTCATACCTCTATTTAGGTGAGATGATTCTCGATACGTATTTGCCTCCAGACGAGGCAATCGAGGACGGTTGCGGCGATTGTGATAAGTGCATGACGGCTTGTCCGACGTCGGCACTTGTCGAGCCGGGCGTGCTCGATGCGAAGCGATGTATCGCTTATTTGACGCAGATGAAGACGCTCATGCCGCGTGAATTTCGCTCAAAGCTCGGTGGAAGATTATACGGCTGCGACACGTGTCAGCAAGTCTGCCCGTATAACCGGAAGAAAGATTGGCGGCACCACGAAGAACTGTTGCCGGAAGCGGAAATCGTCAAACCACTTCTCGAGCCGCTCCTTACACTAAGTAACCGTGAGTTCAAGACGAAGTTTGGCCATTTGTCCGGCGCATGGCGCGGCAAGAAACCGATTCAACGAAACGCCATCCTCGCGCTCGCACATTATCGTGAGCCGTCAGCGATCCCTGTCCTGCGAACGTTCATTCAAGAAGACGCCCGAGAAGACATGCGGGCGACGGCCGTCTGGGCGATTGGTGCGATTCTTGGCGAGGAGGCGGAAACGATTTACGAAGAGATTGAACAAACCGAGCAGTCTGAGATGGTGCTAGAAGAGATTCGCATTTTCCGAGAGGAGTGGGGCCGTGAAGACCGTGTCGTCTAAATGGGGAAGGCTGTCGTACGAGTTGAATGAGGCCGGGAAATTGGTCGCCCTCGACTTTGCAACGTCTGCCTCTGAAGAAGAGGCACCGGAATGGCTTGTCAAGTTGATGGAGCGGGTCGAACGCGACGGATTACAAGACGAGGACCGCCGATGGATTGAGATGGCAGGAACGTCATTTCAACGTGACGTCTGGGACGCGCTCTTGACGATTCCGTCTGGTGAGACGCGCTCTTATAAAGACATCGCCGAACAAATCGGTCGGCCGAAAGCGGTTCGTGCCGTCGGACAGGCGTTGAACCGGAACCCGTTGCCGATTCTTTTCCCTTGTCACCGCGTCATCGGCAGCAGTGGGAAGTTGACCGGGTTTGCCGGCGGGCTTTCGGAAAAACAACGTTTACTTGAAATCGAACAACAAAAGTGAGGTAAAAATCGTATGGCTATCCATGTCGTCATGTTTCAACCTGAAATTCCAGCGAACACCGGGAACGTCTCCCGGACGTGTGCCGCAACAAACGCTGTATTGCATTTGATTCGCCCGCTCGGCTTCTCGACGGACGATAAGATGTTGAAGCGGGCCGGGCTCGACTATTGGCAGTTCGTCGACGTCCGTTATCATGACTCGCTCGATGAACTGTGGGCAAAGCATCCGGACGGTGAGTTTTTCTATATCACGAAGTACGGAGAAAAGTATCCGAGCGACCTCGACGTCTCGGTCGTCGACAAAGATTACTTCTTCGTCTTCGGTCGTGAGACGAAAGGGTTGCCGATGGAAGTGATTGAAAATAATCTTGACCGCTGCATCCGTCTCCCACAGTCGAACCTCGTCCGTTCGCTCAACGTCTCGAACACGGCGGCGATCATCGTCTATGAGGCGCTCCGTCAACAAGGCTACGCTGGACTCAAATAAAAAAAGAGCCGGATTCGTGAGAATCTCGGCTCTTATTGGTTACCTTCTGGTTTTCTGTTATATCCTGCTGTAAAAATCGCGGCGAGGAAGACGACGCTGACTGCCATCATCAATAATAAGCCCATCCGAAAATCCCCCTTTTGTTCTCCATGACTACAAATATTATAATATACTTGATATTAGATTTGCACTGAATATGAGAAATAAATGTGAAATTGGAGCCTCCCTATGAAAACGAATGTGTACTTATTGAGCTATGCCCCGTTGATTGGCATCATCTTGTTCTCGATGTCGCTCGCCATCGCGACGAGTGAATACGTCATCGAGTGGCTGACGCGCATCGGTGTCTATAGCGAAGTCATCGCCCTGTTGTCCGTCCAAGAGACGAAAGTGCTCGTCCTCGTCGTCTTTTTTACGATTTACTTTATGCTCTTTAGCGCGTTCAAACTTGTCGCCGACACGTTCAACCAGCTCGGCTTCGCCTTTTTCGCCCGTGAGACGAATGGGAGCTCGCTACATCGACTGAAGCCTGGCGCGACGATTTTCCTCGTCGGTTCAGGGGTCAGCTTCTTATTCCTCAATTCCTTGCTCGCTGCAATCGCCGTTTTGCTCGGCACGTTCGTTTTGTATTTATTCTATTACATTTGGCAAGTGAGCCAATTGATGTCGACGTTTCGGGCAATCGGACTGTTGCTCATTCAAGCGATGATGTGGGCCCTTCTATTAAGCGGGCTGGCGTGGGCGCTGCTTCGCCTATTTAACTCAGTCGGAGATATTATTTTATAAATGACGAAAGGTCAGGGACGTGTGTCCCTGACCTTTTATCGATGGGCCTCTGTCCAGACGATGGCCGGATAGGCACGGTTGGCGAGTTCTGGGAACGGACGTGGGGTATCCGCCCCGAGCCAAATCGCGGTGATCGTCTCATCCGTCAGTCCGACGTACCACATATCTTTATGGGCGTTCGTCGTTCCGGTCTTACCACCGACATACGAACGCTTGATTTGCCCGGCATAGCGACCCGTCCCGTACGTCGTGACAGTCGACAACGCTTGTCGCATCGTCGCAGCTGTCTCTTCTGACCAGACGGCTTGTTTCGTCATGCTCGGGCTGATCGTCGGGGCGCCCGAGGCGAACCGAATCTCTTTAATCGTTTGGCCGGAGACGTATACCCCGTTGTTCAAAAACGGCGTATACGCAGCTGCCAGTTCTTTCGGGGACACGCCTTGTGTCAACCCTCCGAGTGCGCTCGCCATACTGTTATCTTTATCAGGATCCCATTGGCTGAACATGAGGTCAGCCGTGGCGTAAGCCGCCTCTTGGTCGACTTGATTGAACGCGGCGAGTGCCGGCGTGTTGAACGAATAGGCGACCGTATCACGGAACGTGACGTCGCTCAGGACGCGATTGCCGCTATTGGTCGGGCAATACGTCCCGTAACAGACGGGACGGCCGTCGAGCATCGTATCGAGTGTCGCGTTCGTCTCCTCGATGAACGGGGCAAAGACGAGAATCGGTTTGATGGCCGACCCTGGTTGTCGGAACGCTTGCGTCGAACGGTTGAACTCCCCACTTTGCTTCATTTCCGAGTCGACGAGGGCGACGATTCGTCCGTTCGGCGTCAGTTCGGCATAGCCGCCGTTCAGTCCGGTAGGCAATTCACTTAACTCCCGTTTCGCAGCCGTCTGGCGTGCGACGGACAAGTACGTCTCGACCGTCGCCTGATTGCTTGCCAAGTAGTCGCGAGCTGCCTCTTCGTCTAGGTCGTACCGGGTTCGCACGAGCCGAATCGCGTCTTTCATGACGACATCCATGTAGTCGGGATATCGAATCTCGTGGCGTTTATAGCTGGCTTTCAGTTTCACGCCATGTGCCGCGTCATAGGCTTGTTTTGAGACGAGCCCGGCTTCTTTTAGTTGCGTCAAGATGCGGTCTTTTCGTTCGTAAAACGCCGCGGACGGGTTGAGCGGGTCGTACAAGGATGGATTGTTCGGCACCGTCAGCAAATAGGCGATTTGGTTCCAGTTCAAGTCCTCGAGCGGCCGCGAGAAGTACGTGTCGGCCGCGGATTGGATGCCGTATACGTTATGCCCGAAGAAGATAACGTTACTATATGACGTAATAATTTCTTTCTTGCTATAATTTTTTTCAAGCGCCCGCGCAATCATCAATTCCTTCACTTTTCGTTCGTATGTCCGCTCGTGTGTCAAGTAAACGTTTCGCGCCAGCTGCTGTGTAATCGTGCTCCCGCCTTGGACCGATGTCTCATTGGCGTTATTGATAAACGCCCGGGCGATCCCGCTCAAGTCGTAACCTGGATGGGCGTTGAACTTGCGGTCTTCGATAATCATGATGGCGTCACGAATGTGGTCGGGTAGCCCGTCGAGAGAGACGTCATCGCGGCGCCCGCTCAAATAGAGCGTCTCAGCCCCGCCTTTATAGGCGAGGGTGACGGCGTGCTTCGTCGACAACGGCGCCGTTTCGACGGTCTCCTCGCCCCATGCGACAATCGTCTTCGTTTGTTCAATTTCCTCTTTCAACGCACTGCTCACGGTAAATCCGACAGCGATCAGTCCGGCAAAAAAGAGTGTTCCTACCCATGCCCGCATTCGCTCACCCCTCTCTTCATTCATTATATCGTCAATCTTTCAACAAATTTCAAAATGTAAACGTTATCATATAATAATTTGGGCAGGAATACATTAGGAAACAGCGAAAAAGGGTAATAGAGGTTTATATTATGAATTTAGGAGGCTGTACTATGAAGCAAGAAATGGTTGCGATGCTCCTCGCGGGCGGAGAAGGGAAGAGACTCGGGCCCCTCACGCGCAAGACAGCGAAACCGGCTGTCCACTTTGGAGGGAAGTACCGAATCATCGATTTCCCTTTATCGAACTGTACGAATTCGGGAATTACGACAGTCGGCGTGTTGACACAATATGAGCCGCTTGAATTGAACCGTTATCTCGGCATCGGTTCGGCTTGGGATTTAGATCGTCGTAACGGAGGCTTGGCCATCTTGCCCCCATACCAGGCACAATCGGGGAAGAACTGGTATGAAGGTACGGCGAACGCGATTTACCGGAACTTGAGCTACATCGATGATTACGATCCGGAGTACGTCTTGATTTTGTCGGGTGATCATATTTATAAGATGGACTACGAGAAGATGCTTGATTTCCACAAAGAGAAAAATGCGGACGTCACAATCTCGGTTATGGAAGTACCATGGGACGAAGCGCCACGTTTCGGGATTTTGAACACGACCGACGACCTCCGCATTAAAGAGTTTGAGGAGAAGCCTGAAAAACCGAAGAGCAACTTGGCTTCGATGGGGATTTACATCTTTAACTGGAAAGTGCTTCGGGAGCACTTGATTCAAGACGCGGAAGATGAGACGTCAAGCTTTGACTTCGGGAAGAACATCATTCCGAATACGCTACTCGACGGACTTGACGTCTTCGCCTACAAGTTCAAAGGTTACTGGAAAGACGTCGGTACGATTCAGTCGCTCTGGGAAGCGAACATGGACTTGTTAGAGGAAAATCCGCCGTTCGACTTATACGACCCGAACTGGAAGGTGTATTCAGTCAACCCGAACCAGACGCCGCAATACATCGGGAAAGACGCCTGCGTCGAACAGTCAGTCATTAACGAAGGCTGTCAAATCGAAGGGGAAGTCCAACACTCCGTCTTATTCTATGACGTGCGTGTCGGCGAGGGGTCACTCGTCAAAGACTCTGTCATCATGCCGGGGGCTCGCATCGGAAAAGATGTCACGATTCATCGAGCCATCGTCGCAAGCTGTGCCGTCATCGAAGACGGAGCGACAATCGGCGAGCCGGGTGGTGAGATTGTTGTCATTGAACCTCACGAAAACATCGAGAGCGGAGCAGTATTCAAACAACGTGTTTGAACTTAAAAAAGACCGACGCAAGGAGGCGTTATTGTTGACGAATGATTTGTTAGGGGTCATCAACTTAGGGACCGAAGAAGGATTATTTCCAGAGTTTACGGGACATCGCAATTTGGCGTCCGTCCCGTTCTCTGGACGTTATCGACTCATTGACTTCACATTGACGAATATGATTACGCAAGGCATCAATCAAGTCGGGATTTTCACGCTCGACAAGTATCGCTCGCTCATGGACCATGTCGGTTCAGGGAAAGAGTGGGACCTTGACCGTTCGCAAGGCGGCCTTCACATCTTCCCACCGGCGTTAAAGCCGGACGGGGAAGCTTATTTGGGCGACTTGGCAAACTTCTCGATGCACCGCGAACACTTCGTACGCAGTAAACAGCCGTACGTCGTTATCACAGGCTCAAACGTCTTGACGACAATCGACTTCCAAGACATGCTCAAGCACCATAAATCGATGGGCGCGGACATTACGCTCGCCTATACCGGGCACGAGCAAAAGTGTGGGTACTGCCGCCCGATTCGTCTCGGTGAGAACGACCGTGTCGTCGGCATCTCGGAGCGGGGCTTTAGCCCGGACGACGAGTACGCATACACGGAGACGATCATCATGTCGAAGAACTTGTTCCTTCGACTCGTCGATGAGGCGACGTCACGTGGCGAGTATGATTTACTCGACGGCGTGATTCGCCCGCAGCTCCATCGCTTACACGTTCACGGGTATCACTATACGGGTAAAATGCAGGTCATCCATTCGGTTCTTTCGTACTATAATGAAAGTATGCGTTTGCTTCGTCATGAGGGAATCATCTATGATTTCCCGCACATTTATACGAAGATTAAGCATGAACCGCCGACGCGTTATTTGAAAGGGTCGAAAGTGAATGAAGCGCTCGTCGCCAACGGCTGTAAAATCAGCGGCGAAGTGCAAAACAGTATCTTGTTCCGCGGCGTCGTCATCAGCGAACATGCCCGCGTCAAAAATTCAATCATTTTATCCAAGTCCATCATCGAAGAAGGCGCTGTCGTCGAGAACGCCATTTTAGATAAAGAAGTGGTCGTGAAACGCGGACAGGTCATTCGAGGGACGGTCGATGAACCGATCGTCATCGGAAAACGGACAACGGTGTGAAGGAGGATATTATGAAAATATGGTATGTCGCTTCAGAAGCGGCACCGTTCATGAAAACGGGGGGGCTTGCCGATGTCATCGGCTCGCTCCCTCAAGCGGTGTCTGGCCTTGGTGAGGAAGTCAGTGTCGTCATGCCGAAGTATGGCACGATTGCTGAGGAATACGTCGAGAAGATGGAATACTTATTCGATTTGATTGTTCCGGTCGGCTGGCGCAAGCAGTTCGCCGCGGTGCTCAAACTCGAACACGATGGCATCACGCACTACTTCATCGATAACGAATACTATTTCAATCGCGAAGGTGTGCTCTACGGACACTATGACGACGCGGAACGATTCGCGTTCTTCTCACGTGCCGCCCTCGAGATGATTGGGAAGTTAGACGAGACGCTCGTGCCGGACGTGCTCCACTGCCACGACTGGCAGACCGGTGTCGTACCGGCGTTTTTACGGATTCATTATCAACATATCGAAGCGTATCAAAAGATTCGCACCGTGTTTACGATCCATAACCTTCAGTACCAAGGCATCTTCCCTGAAGACGTGCTCGGCGAATTACTTCAATTCGGGCATGAACACTTCACGGCCGAAGGGATTCAGCATAACGGGCTCGTCAATTACATGAAGGCGGGAATCGTCCATTCCGATCAAATCACGACGGTCAGCCCGTCTTATCGTGATGAAATCATGGAGCCATACTACGGGGAAGGGCTCGACGCGGCCCTCCGGCATCGCGCCGTCGACGTCCGTGGGATTTTAAACGGTCTCGACTTGGCGACGAACGACCCGAGCACGGACAAACGCATCGCGAAGACGTACGACTTGGACACGGTGAAAGAAGGGAAGGCCGTCAACAAACGTGCCCTTCAAGAGCGGTTCGGGTTAGAAGTAAGGGATGACGTCATGCTCATCGGATTTGTCAGCCGCCTCGTCGAACAAAAGGGTCTCGATTTGATTAATGGGGTGAGCGATGAGCTCGGTAACCTCGATTGTCAATTTGTCTTCCTCGGCTCAGGTCAACCTGAGTATGAGGCGATCGTTCATGAGATGACGGCGCGCCATCCGGGTAAAATCGGCTCTTATATCGGGTTCGATATCGAGCTCGCCCATTTGATTTATGCCGGATCGGACGCATTCCTTATGCCGTCACGCTTTGAGCCGTGCGGCCTCAGCCAGTTGATTTCGATGCGTTACGGGACGCTCCCGATCGTTCGTGAGACGGGCGGACTTCGTGACACAGTGAAGCCATTCAACGAATATACGCAGGAAGGGACCGGTTTTGGGTTCTTGAACTACAACGCTCATGAAATGCTCGCCACGATTGAAAAATCGATTCGTGTCTTCTATGACCGCAACACGTGGAATGCCCTTGTCCATCAAACGATGACGGCGGACTTCAGCTGGAAACAATCCGCGAAGCAATACCGTGAGCTCTATCACTTATTCGCATGACTGGAAGGAGTTTTACACACATATGTTCACAGACAAACAGAGCTTCGTCACTTCGTTTAAAGACCGATTCGTCGCCTTAAACGGGAAATCGTTCAAGGAAGGGACCGAGCAGGAAGTGTATCAGACGTTGGCTACGATGGTGCGTGAGCAAGCAATCCCGAAATGGATTAACACGCGCGACAAGCAAGAAGAGAAACAGAGCAAGCAAGTCATTTATTTCTCGCTCGAGTTTTTGTTAGGTCGTTTCCTTTACAACAACTTGCTCAGCATGGACGTGCTCGAAGTCGTTCAGGAAGGTCTCGAGGAGCTTGGATTCGATTTCTTTGAAATCACCGAGTTCGAGCCGGAGCCGGGACTAGGGAACGGGGGACTCGGTCGATTGGCCGCCTGCTTCCTCGACTCGCTCGCTGCGCTCAGTCTGCCGGGTCACGGGAACGGGATTCGTTATCGCTATGGCCTCTTCAAGCAAAAGATTGTCGACGGCTATCAAGTCGAGCTCCCGGATAACTGGCTTCGCGACGGCAACATGTGGGAGACGCGCCGCGCCGACCGTGCAGTCGACGTCAACTTCGGTGGCTGGATTGAGATGCGCCAAATCGGCGACCGTCTGCGTGTCGTCCATCATCCGGACGAAGTCGTCCGGGCCGTCCCGTACGATATGCCGGTCATCGGTTACAAAAATGATGTCGTCAACACACTCCGTCTATGGAACGCCGAATCGCCTTACGACGATGAGGAGTATATGGAACGGACGAAAGGGTCATACAAAGACTTGCTCAAATATAAGCAGTCGATTGCGACGATTTCTGAATTCCTTTATCCGGATGACACGACGTACGAAGGAAAAGTGCTGCGCCTGAAACAACAATACTTCTTCGTGTCGGCGGGCATCCAATCGATGATTGCCTCATATCTCCGTCATAACAAATCGCTTAAACATCTAGGTGACCATTACGCCGTCCACATTAACGACACGCACCCGGTCGTCGCGATTCCAGAATTGATGCGCATCTTGATGGATGAGCACGGCTACGGATGGGACGAGGCGTGGCGTGTGACGAAGAGCGTCATGTCGTTCACGAACCATACGCTCCTCGCCGAGGCGCTCGAAAAGTGGCCGGTCGAGATGTATGAGCGGTTGTTGCCGCGTATTTATCAAATCATCGAAGAAATCAATCGTCGCTTCTGTCGCGACGTGCTCGTCAACTATCCGCATCTCGAGCCGCACATGGGGGATATCGCCATCGTCTCGAACGCGCATATCAACATGGCGAACTTGGCTGTCGTCGGTTCACACTCGACGAACGGTGTCGCCCAAATCCATACCGATATATTGAAGCAACGCGAGATGCGTCATTTGTACGAGATGTTCCCGCTTCGCTTCAACAACAAGACGAACGGGATCACGCACCGTCGTTGGTTACTCAAGTCCAACCCGCGCCTCTCGAACTTGATTACGGACGCGGTCGGCCCATCGTGGATTGAACATCCGAACGACCTCGAGAAGTTGATGAGCTACTCGAAAGACGCGAGCTTCCAAGAGCAGGTCATGGACGTGAAGCAACAGAACAAACTCGATTTGGCGTCATATATTCAAGACGAGACGGGCATCACCGTCGATCCGAACTCGATTTTTGACGTTCAAGTGAAACGGCTGCACGCCTACAAGCGTCAGCTTATGAACGCGCTCCACATCCATGCGCTCTATCAAAAGATTCAGTCGGACCCGACGTTCACGATGGTGCCGCGGACGTTCATCTTCGGTGCGAAAGCGGCACCTGGATACTACTATGCGAAAGAAGTCATCCGTTACATCAACGCTCTCGCGACGATGATCAATCACGATAAACGGGCGAGCCAGTTCATTAAGATCGTCTTCCTTGAGAACTATCGCGTCTCCATGGCAGAACGAATCTTCCCAGGCTCTGATGTGAGCGAGCAAATCTCGACGGCGAGCTACGAAGCGTCAGGGACCGGCAACATGAAGTTCATGATGAACGGTGCGCTCACGATCGGGACGCTCGATGGGGCGAACATCGAGATTCGAGATGCGGTCGGAGATGACCATATCTTCATCTTCGGCTTGACGCCGCAAGAAGTCATGAACTACAAGAAGTTCGGCGGTTATCATGCGGCGGACATCTATCATGCGAACCAAGAAATACGTGATGTCGTCGACGGTCTCGTCAACGGAACGTTCGATAAGGTCGGTGAGTATCAATTCCAGGCGATCTTTGATTCGCTGCTCGTCTATAACGACGATTTCCTCGTCTTGAAAGACTTCGCCTCCTATATGCAGGCACAGCGTCGGGCCGGGGAAGTGTTCGCCGATAAGGCGCGTTGGGCCGAGAGTTCAATCGTCAACACGGCCAAATCGGGAATCTTCTCGAGCGACCGGACCATCACGGAATACGCGAACGCGGTTTGGAACATCAAACCGACGAGCGTGAAATAAAAAACGAGATCCACCCGTTATGGGTGGACCTCGTTTTCTGGATAAGAGATCCAGTCAGAATAAGAGCCGGGGTAAAGACGGACATCATCTTTGCCGAGGGCGTGTAACGCTAAGATGTTGACACAGGCGGTGACCCCGCTCCCGCAGTAAAAGATTGGGTTCGGGACATCGAGCACGTCAACGTAAAGCTCTTTCAAATCATGAAAGTCTTGCAACGTGCCGAGACCCGTGACGGCGTCAGCATATGAACAGAGGAGGGCGTTCGGAATATGTCCTGCCTTGTGGTCAATCGGTTCGTGGCTGCCGTCGAAACGGTCGGCCGTGCGGGAGTCATACAGCTCTGCCGTACGTGCGGCCTTCACGTCTTCGATCGTGGCAATCATCTCGTCTTGGAATTGAGGGACATAGTCAGACGCCGGATAGTTCGGGATCTCTGTCGTCGTCTCGCCGCAATATGTGATACCGGCTTGAATCCCGCCTTCGAGCACAACGACGCGCTCATGTCCTGCCCATTTGAAGAGCCACCAGGCGCGCGCGGCGTATGGGAACCCGTCATCGTAGATGACGACGAGGTCGTCTCGTTGAATCCCGATGCGACGGAGTGTCGCCGTCCATGCTTCTTTTGACGGGAGCGGGTGACGGCCGCCGTGCTCTTCGACGGGACCGGACAAGTCTTCCATCAAATCGAGAAAGACCGCGTTCGGGAGATGGCCTTGGCGATACACGTACTTCCCGTAGGAAGCGTCGTTCAAGGAATAGCGGCAATCGATAAAGCGAATCGAGTCCGTATGGACGATGTGTTTCAATTCTTGGGCACGCATAGTTGGGAACATAGAATCACCTCGAAGTTTCGTTACTTCCATCCTATACAAGATGGAACAAATTGGCGAGTACTTCGATTGAATTTTAAATGTCGAAAGGGGAACTAACCATGGCATGGCAACAAACGTATGAACGGTGGAAACAACACGAGGCGCTCGAGCCGCATCTTCGGGTCGAGCTCGAGGAGATGGCGAAAGATGATACGTCACTCGAAGACGCCTTCTATAAGACGCTCGAATTCGGGACGGGCGGAATGCGTGGCGAAATCGGGCCTGGGGCCAATCGGATGAACATCTATACGATTCGAAAAGCCTCAAAAGGGTTCGCCGACTTCATCGCCGCTTCTGGCGAAGAAGCCAAACGGCACGGTGTCGTCATCGCGCACGACTCGCGTCATTTCTCGCCAGAGTTCGCACTCGAGGCGGCGCGCACGCTCGCCTCGAACGGGATTAAGACGTATTTGTTCCCGAGCCTCCGGGCGACGCCAGAGTTGTCGTTCGCGGTGCGCCATTTGAACGCTTTCGGCGGCATCGTCATCACGGCGAGCCACAATCCTCCAGAGTATAATGGTTTCAAAGTATACGGTGCGGACGGCGGACAGTTGCCGCCGGCAGAAGCCGACGAACTCGTCTCATACGTCAATGCGATTGAAGACGAACTGTTGATTGAAGTGAAAGAAGAGGCGGGCCTTCGTTCAGACGGCACGCTCGTGACGGTCGATTCATCCGTCGACGCGGCCTACATGGAGGCGTTACAGTCGATTCGCATCCATCACGACGTCCAAGGAGATCCGCTCAAAATCGTCTTTTCACCACTCCACGGCACCGGCCGTCGCCCCGTCATGGAAGGGCTCAAGGCGTATGGCTTCGAGCACGTGACAATCGTTGAAGAACAAGCCGAGCCAGACGGTGCGTTCCCGACGGTCAGTTACCCGAACCCGGAAGAACGGGCCGCGTTCGAGCTCGCCATGCAATACGGTGACCGCGTCGGGGCTGACCTTTTGATGGCAACGGACCCGGATGCCGACCGCGTCGGCTTCACGGTCCGTGATCGGAATGGCGAATGGTTCGTCTTAACGGGCAACCAGACGGGTGCGCTCCTCATGGACTACATTTTGTCACAAAAAGTGGAGACCGGTACGCTTCCGACGAATGGGTTTGTCGCCAAGACGATCGTCACGTCTGAACTCGGGGCGGCCATCGCGAAGGCGTACGGTGTCCATCTTGAGAACACGCTCACCGGCTTCAAATTTATCGGGGAGAAGATCAAGCAGTACGAGGAGTCAGGAGAATACGAGTTCTTGTTCGGTTACGAAGAGAGCTACGGTTATTTGATCGGTGACTTCTGTCGCGATAAAGATGCCGTCCAAGCATGTTTACTTGGTGCCGAAATGGCTGCCTTCCATAAACAGCACGGCCGGACGCTGTATGATGCGCTCCAAGCCGTGTATGAAAAGTACGGTTTCTATGAGGAGTCGCTCCAGTCGATGACGCTTAAAGGGAAGGCGGGACTTGAACAAATCGGCCGGATGATGGAAGCGTTCCGTGCGAACCCGCCGCAAGAAATCGGCGGCTACGAAGTCGTCCGTTTCGAGGACTATAAGAAACAAGTCGCTACCGACCTGCGTCAAAACAAATCCGAAGCGATTGACTTACCGTCTTCGAATGTGCTCAAATTCATCTTTGAGGACGGCTCATGGTTCTGCCTCCGTCCATCGGGGACCGAGCCAAAAATCAAGTTCTATTTCAGCGTTCACGCGGACAGTGCCGAGAAGACGACGGCGAAACGTGAAGCGATTGAACGCGATGTGATGAAGCAAGCGAAAGCCATCGATTGATGTTTGACCACTGCCCTGACGAGGGTGGTGGTTTTTGTTTGACAACGTATGCCCCCGTCAGTATGATGAGTATATTGTTTAAAACCATGTAATCGTATATGGATTATCAGGAAGGTGGAATTTATATGAAGAAATCATTAACGGCTGTACTCGCATTCGCCGCATCATTCGGGGTGCTCGCAGCTTGCGGCTCAGAGACGAACAGCAGTTCGGAAGAGACGGTCATTACGGTCGGGACAGAAGCGACATACCCACCGTTCACGTACAAAGACAAAGGTGAACTCACAGGGTACGACATCGATGTCTTGAACGAAGCGGCAGAGCGGGCCGGTTATACGCTCGAATTCGAAGCGATGGACTTCAAAGGACTCGTCCCGGCACTCGACGCGGAACGGATCGACTTGATCGCCAACCAAATGAGCATCACGCCAGAGCGCCAAGAGAAGTATTCGTTCTCTGACCCGTACGCGATCTCAGGCGCACAAGTCATCGTCGGATCAGACAACGAAGACATCCAAGGCATCGACGACCTCGAAGGAAAAGTCGTCGGCTCGACGCAAGGATCTGTGTACGCACAGATGGCTGAAGAAGCTGGCGCCGAAGTGAAGTTCTACAAAGGTGCGAACCAAGTGCTCCAAGACCTTCAAGTCGGTCGCCTCGACGCAGCCTTGAACGACCGTCTCTTCATCTTGACAGAGCTTGAGAAGACGGGCTACGACGTGAAAGCAGTCGGTGACGTCTTCAACCAGAGTCAAGCCGGCTTCATGGCCCGTCAAGACTCAGACGTGCTCGAAGGCTTGAACGAAGCGCTCGCTGAAATGAAAGAAGACGGCACGATGGAGGAAATCGGAGAGAAGTACTTCGGTGAGGACATCAGTCAATGAATGAACTGATCACGACCGTCATCGATAACCGTTCGGTCTATCTTGAAGCCGTGCAATTGACGTTGATCGCCAGTGTGCTATCGATTCTGCTTGCATTGGTACTCGGTCTGATCATTGCGTTGCTTCATAGTAGTCCCATCAAACCTGTCCGGTGGTTCACGCGGTTGTACATCTCGTTCTTCCGCGGGACCCCGCTCTTGTTACAATTGCTCATTCTTTACGTCGGATTGACGGGCTTCGTCCAGTTGAGCGGCATGCAGGCGCTCATCTATGGACTCGGTCTCCACTTCGCGGCGTATATCTCGGAAGCGTTCCGCGCGGCCATCCATTCGGTCGACAAAGGGCAAGTCGAGGCGAGTGTCGCCCTCGGGATTCCGCGTGGGAAACGATTCAAAGACATCATCTTCCCACAAGCCTTGTCGCGTGCGATTCCACCTGTCTCGAACTCGGTGATCGATATCATCAAATCGACGTCGCTCGGTTCGGTCATCGCGGTTCAAGAATTGACATACGTCTCGGATCAAATCGCCGCGACGACGTATCTCGTCATGCCGCTCCTCTTGTTCTCGGCAACGATTTATTGGATTTTGTCGACGCTCATTCAAGCGGGCCAGCATCGTCTCGAACGTCGCTATGCGGTTCGTTAAGCACAAAAAGCAGTCACTTCTCATCTTACGGTTGAGAGATATGACTGCTTTTTTGTATTATGGATTGCAAAAATCACAGTATGCCGGGGAGGCATATACGTCAGGATCAAGATATTCTGTTAGTTGATAGTGACAAGTAGAGCAGGCGTGGATGTGTCGCACAATTTGTTTAGTAGGAGAATGACACTGCTCGCATAATCGCCCAGGTACTTTTCGTACGACACGGAAACCCGGTGTTTCACATTTTGGGCATAATGAATTTGCTTGTTCAATTAGTTTTCTCGTCGCCATCTCAATATTTTTCATGCGGGTTGGATTGGCGTATGCCCGCATGTCCGTCTCTATAAAAACTTGTCGATTCGTCGATTTGTTTAAGCAATACGTAAAAGCTTCCTGCAGCGATGATTCATCCGCAATATTTTTTAATATAACGGAAGAGTGTTCATCATCTGGTCGGAGGATTACGTGATGGTCTGGAAACCCAACTTCATTCACGAACTGAAGCGCGGAAGAATAGTTTTGAACGACGGTATGATTAAAATTTGTATCGATTCCTTCGTAATAACCTTGTAATTCAATATTTCGTTCATAATCTTTTAGTAACACCAATTCAGTGTTCCATGGAATAGGGGCAAGAGGATGAAATCCGAATGTACCTTCACTGGCTATTCCAACATGTAGGTTTGACAGCTCTATGACCATATTTGCTTTTTTTCGTGCTGTTTCGAGTTGTGAGTCTTGCCGACCTATCTCTCTAGTAAATGTTCCGAACTGGTCGGTATCAAATTGATTTACATGTAAGCGGCATCCTAGCTGTTCTTCAAGAAGGGGCTTTATAACTATTTCTTTTTGGTGCATTGTGACTAACATAACATCTCGATCTTTTAAAAAACTCATCACACGTTTCCTTTCTATTCACATACAGATTCCTTTTGAAAAATATAAAGGAGCGATTCAGTCAAAGTAAATATATTTTCAACAGTATGAAATAAAAAAGAAGTGAAACCATTAGCGGTTCACTTCTTTTTTAGATTAGTTTTAACGGATGACTTGCTCTGTTTCAGAATCGAAGAAGTGTGCTTTTGTCATATCGAGCGCGAGTGTGACGTCATCGCCCATATGGATGTTCGAACGTCCGTCGATGCGAGCCGTGAACTGGTGGCCACCGAGTTCGGCGTACAAGTACGACTCGGCGCCCATGAGCTCAGCGACATCGATGTGTGTTTGGAACGTGTGTGTCGTCGGCGAATCGATGTAGATCGGCTCATCATGGATCGATTCTGGACGAATTCCGAGGATGAGTTCTTTCCCGATGTACCCACGGTCGCGAAGACCTTTCATCTTCCCTTCAGGCACGTTGATTTCTTCGCCGCTCACGACGAACTTGCCGTCTGCGAGTGTGCCGCGGAAGAAGTTCATCGAAGGTGATCCGATAAAGCCGGCCACGAAGATGTTGTCCGGGTTGTCGTACACTTCTTTCGGCGAACCGACTTGTTGGATGATCCCGTCTTTCATGATGACGATACGCGTCGCGAGTGTCATCGCTTCCGTTTGGTCATGGGTAACGTAAATCGTCGTCGTGTCGAGACGGTTGTGGAGCTGGATGATCTCTTTACGCATCTGTACGCGAAGCTTGGCATCTAAGTTTGAGAGCGGCTCATCCATCAAGAACACTTTGGCGTCACGGACGATGGCACGGCCGATGGCGACACGTTGGCGCTGACCACCTGAGAGTGCTTTCGGTTTACGCTCGAGGTACTCTTCAAGTCCGAGGATGCGGGCAGCGTCTTGGACGCGGCGATCGATTTCATCTTTCGGGAACTTGCGAAGCTTCAAACCGAACGCCATGTTGTCATAGACGCTCATGTGCGGGTAAAGGGCATAGTTTTGGAAGACCATGGCGATGTCGCGGTCTTTCGGTGCGACGTCGTTCATGCGCTTGCCGTCGATGATGAAGTCGCCGCTCGAGATTTCTTCGAGTCCTGCGATCATACGGAGTGTCGTCGATTTCCCGCAACCAGACGGTCCGACGAAGACGATGAACTCGCGGTCTTTAATGTGCAAGTTAAAATCGCTGACTGCCTTCGAGTCCCCACCGTCGTATATTTTATCAATGTGATTCAATTGAATTTCTGCCATGTCGTTAGCCTCCTGAGAATGTGCTCTAGTATAATAGCGCTTACAAGAACGATTATACAATGAAACCGCTTGCATTGAATATGGACACGTTGCACAAAAACATTTACTCAGATTTGTGCAACGTGACAATCAGTTGGAGCAGACTCGCATCGTGGAACTGGCGCGCGTCATAACCGGTCGCTTCATAGAGCCGGTCGAGCCGATAGTTGAGCGTGTTCCGATGCATGAAGAGCGCCTTGGCGGTATGGGAGACGTTCAGCGTATGGGCGAACAGCGCCTCGAGCAGCTCCCGTGCCGTCGCATCGAGGGCTTGATGCGTTGTCTCGGTTAGGCGGAGACGAGCGGCAAAAGACTCATGGTCTTGTAACAAATAATGGTATAATAATTGACTAGCAGGGTAAGCTTTAATAGAGCGTTTCGCGAGCGGGAGCAACACTTGATGTTCCGCATAAAGCGGGGCGAGCGCACCGAGCGGGCGCTCGCTATAAACGACGCTCGCTTCGACATAAAAGTCACCGGCGACGGCGCGCAAGACGTCTTCGAACTCGGCCATGTCGACGAGCGTTTCCGTCTCGAGCACTTCGATGTGTCGCGCGGTCATGACGATGATGACGGCAGAAGGCATGAAGTCACGGAGCACGTCGACGAACGTCTCGAGCGCTTCCGGCTCCTGGTAATGCAGGGCAAGCGACGAGAGCCGGAACGGCCGCTCGATGCGGAACGCGTCGTCGAACAGTCGGCCATGCCACAACGCTTGGACCGAATCGAGCGTCGTGACGAACGGAGTCGCCCAAAGCGAGACGAGCCGTCGCTCGCGTTCGGTCAGTTCCGTTTTCGGAAGACCGAACACCGTCCCATCATGGGCTTTGTACCAGACATAGTCACCGGATGCGTCCTCCGACCGATGGACAACGGACGGGAAAATCGATTTAATACGTTCAAACGTAGTCAACACAATCACCTCTTCAACAATGTATCATATTTCAGATCGGAGGCAGACAGTTTGGATAGTCTACTGAAAATAATCATCATGATCGCCATCGGGGCGACCATCGGGGGAGTGACGAACTTCTTCGCCATCAAAATGTTGTTTCGTCCGCACGAGCCGAAGTATATCGGCAAGATGCGCGTCCCGTTCACGCCAGGACTCATTCCAAAGCGACGCGACGAACTGGCGTCAAGCCTCGGGAAGACCGTCGTCAAGCACCTGCTGACGCCGGAAGGGATGCGCAAGCGTCTTCTCGACGAACAAATCAGCAGTCACATTACCCATTTCGTCCAAACCGAGGTCGAGAAGATGTTGCGGTCGGAGAAGACGGTCCGCTCCCTCATCGAACCGCTCTATCCGGATGCAGAGGAACGGATTTTGACGGCGGCGGACGCGAGACTCCGGGACGAATTGACGCATGTGCTCCAAGACGTCAAAACCCGGAAACTGTATGAGCTTCTCGGCGAGGAAGGGATGGACCGCGTCCGCGCTATCATCCCTGAGATCGTCGACACGATGCTCATCAAGTCGGAAGAGTATTTTTATTCAGTGGAAGGGGAGGCCCAGCTGCGCCATATGGTCGACTCATTCGTCCAACGCCGCCTCGGCTTTATCGCTGGCTTTATCCAAAACGTGAACTTCGTCGAGATGATTCGTCCGGAAATTATCAATATCTTACGGGGCAGCTCGACGCGGGCCGGGATGGCGACGATGATCACGCGCGAGTTCGAACGGTTCAGCGAGCGTCCGGTCGCGACGTTCCTCGATGAGCCGCTTGAGAAGCGCCTCATCGATGGTGTCGTCACCGAAGTCGTCACACGCCTGCCGGTCGGAAGTCTACTCGACCGGACCGTCTATTCGTATACACGTGACGTCGAGGCGCGCGTCGTCGAAGAGCTCGTGCCGAAAGGGGTGACGCTCGTCATCATGCGCTTCACCGATCAGATGGAGACGATTATGGACCGCTTGAAGATTGACCAAATCGTTCAAGAGCAGGTCCGCTCGCTCGACACCTCGTATTTAGAGGAGATCGTCTTGTCGATCTCAAAACGGGAGTTCCGGGCAATAACATGGCTTGGGGCGCTATTAGGTGGTATGATTGGGTTGATTCAAGGGTTGATTGCCATCATTTGATTGGCACACCCTAATAGCTTTTAGGAGGACGTCACATGTCACAAACAAACTTGTACGATCATGCTTACCAATTGGAGAAAGCACTTCGCGATTCTGAAGAGTTCACAAACCTCTCTTCACTATACGACCGTGTCAATGCGGATGCAGAAGCGAACCAGTTGTTCGCTGACTTCCGTGAAATCCAAATGACGCTTCAACAGAAGCAGATGCAAGGGGAAGAGATCTCAGAACAAGAGATGATGGACGCCCAAACGAAAATGATGAACGTTCAACAGAACGAGTTGATCATGGAGCTCATGCAAGAAGAGCAGCGCATGCACCAGCTCGTCACAGAAGTGACGAAAATCATCATGAAGCCACTCGAAGAGCTTTACGCTCCGATGGTGAACGAAAACGAAGTCCAATAAGGATGGATGGCGGATGGCTCATGCCATCCGTTTTTTTGTTGAACAACTTGTCAAATCCGATATGATAACGCTTCCATAACTGGTGGTATACTATCCTTGTAGAAACTTTCACATGGAGGGTGGACGCCGTGATTACCTTAATCATTTTGGCCATCATGATTGTATATTTCATCGGGGGGTGGCTCAGGGCAGACCTCGTGGCACTGCTCGGTCTGCTCGCGCTCGTATTGACGAACCAATTGACCCCGGTCGAGGCGATGGCCGGCTTTTCGAATCCGGTCGTCTTGATGATTGCCGGGCTCTTCATCGTCGGGGCAGGTCTATTCCATACAGGTCTCGCCGAACGGGTTGGGGCCGGAATGATTCCTTACGCGAAAGGGAGCGAGGTTCGCCTGTTCTTCGTTCTCATGGTGACGGTGACGTTTCTCTCGAGCCTCATGTCGAACACGGGGACGGTGGCGCTTTTGATTCCAGTCGTCCTCGCCATGTCCCGTCAGTTAGGGACGAGTCCGGCGAAACTGCTCATGCCGCTCGCCTTCTTCTCAAGCATCGGCGGCACGATGACGATCATCGGGACGCCACCGAACCTTGTCGCCGCCGAAGTGTTGCGAAGCGCCGGGGGACAGACAATCGGCTTCTTCTCACTCTTGCCGGTCGGTCTCGTCGCGGCCGCGGTCGGCTTGCTTTACTTTTACGTGATTGGAAATCGATTGTTGGATGTTGGTGACGTACCGGAATCGGTCGCGTCGCATCCGATGATGCCGCCGCTGAGCGTATATGCGTTCCATGTCCAAAAAGGGCATCCGCTCATCGGTCGTGAGCTACGCGAGACGTTATGGTCCCGCCACGGGTTGACAGTGCTCGGGGAACGGAGAAAAGGGTTGGCCCATCGCCTTCACGCCGCGAGAGCGGACACGGTGCTCCATGAGGGACGTCTCCTCGTCAGTGGGGCAGAAGAAGACGTCCATCGCATCGCGCGTCAAGAAGGGTTGCGTTATGAGCACGTCTCACCGAGAGACGTCTACGGGAAAGAGGCGGGGGTCGTCGTCTTCACGATACCGGCCGACAGCCCGCTCATCGGGCGCTGTTTGAAAGAGAGCCGTCTCCGCAATCGATACGGCTTGAACGTCTTGCGCGTGATTCGTCCGAACGAGGAGATAGCGATGACGAAGCTGAAAGACGTTCGCCTCGAGCAGGGAGATATGCTCGTCGCCCAAGGAGAATGGGGTGACTTGGAGAAAGTCGGGGATGAGACGCACTTGCTGCTCGCGAATGAGCGGGTGACCGACGTGGCGAACCGGGCCGTATCGGAGCGGCATCAGCTCGCCGCCGGCATCATCATGGCCGCAATGGTCGCGTTGCTCGTCTTCGAATGGGTCGACCCGACCGTCGCCGTCTGGTTGGCCGCCTTGGCGATGGTGCTCACGGGGGCGGTCCGGCATATGGATGTTGCCTATCAATCGATTCAATGGTCGTCGCTCTTACTCATCGCGGCGATGATTCCGGTCGGTCAGGCGCTCGAGAACGCCGGCGTGATGGCGTGGCTCGTCACGTGGATGAGCGAGTCGTTCGGCCGTGCGGGTCCCGCCTGGGTGCTCATCGCCATCTTTGTCGCGACGATGGTGCTCAGTCAAATCATCTCGAACACCGCGACGGCCGTCCTGTTCGCACCGCTCGCTTTGTCGCTCGCGTCGGCGCTTGACGTCAGTCCGGTTCCGCTCGTCGTCGCGGTCGCAATCGCGGCCTCGCTCGCATTCATGACGCCGTTCGGTTCGCCGACGAATGCGATGGTGTTCGGCATCGGGGGCTATCGCTTCTTTGACTTCGTCAAAGTCGGCTTGCCGTTGCAAGTCGTGACAGCGATCATCGCGATTTTCACGATTCTACTCATCTTTCCGTTTTGAAGGACATGTTAATCCATCCGCCGAATATGTGAAAAAATGCTAAATGATGAGGGGATAGACGATGTTGAAACGAATCGGAATGTTATTGGCGGTCGTCTTGTTAGCCACTCACAGGCAGTTCGTACTCGCTAGACGGCAAGACGTCGGAAGACCTCCATCCGGACGATTATTGGCAATGGCGGAAGGACTGGGATCAAAAATATAGCGAATGAACGAAACGCCTCGGGATACCCGAGGCGTTTCTTGTTATGAGGCTGTCCCTTTTAGCTTCCCAGGAAGCTTGCAACGCTCGAAATAAATCATTTGGCCGTGCCGGACGATGCGTGCCCCTTTCCCATCATGGTTCGCCTCACGAAGCCGCAAGAGCCCTTTCTCCTTCGCCTCGTGATCGTCCTTCGCGTCGAGCGTCTCGTTCAAGACGATTGTGCCATCGTTTTCAAACGCGGTGATCATATACTGTGCCATCTCCATTGCCCCCTTTGTATCTCCATTGTACTGAATGGTCATTCATTCTTCAAGGGGACGTGTCGCGAGCTCCTCGAACGTGAGTTGACGCGCCGTCTCCGTCCGCGGGATTAATTCGGAGGCCGTCATCCCAATCAAACGGACGGGTTCACTGATTGCCATCTCATCGAACAGACGACGGGCGAGCCGTTTAATCTCGTCATGGTCGTGTGTCGGATGGTTCAGTTTGATTTGATGGCTCCGTGCCTGGAACTCACTCGTCTTGATTTTAATCGTCACGGTCTGGCAACTGAGCTCACGACGGTCGAGTTGACGCAAGACGTCCTCGATTTCCGGGACGACCCGTTCAAACACTTCTTCCGGGTCATCGAGGTCGAAGGCGAACGTCGTCTCAGAGCCAATCGATTTCCGTTCCCGTGTGGGGACGACCGGGCGACTATCGCGGCCGTGGGCGAGTTCAAACAGTTGTGTCCCACGGTCATGGCCGAAGATGGCTTTTAGTTGTGCGACGTCTGCTCGCTGCAGATCGGCAATCGTCTCGAAGCCGTGCTTGAATAAGATTTGCGCGGTCACTTTTCCGACGCCGTGCATCGTGGTGATCGACAGGGGGGCGAGGAACGTTTCGACTTCTTGCGCCGTGACGACGGTCAGCCCGTTCGGCTTTTGAAATCCGGACGCGATTTTGGCGACGAACTTCGACGGGGCGACACCGGCCGAGGCAGTGAGCCCGGTCCGGCGTTTGATTTCTCCGAGGATATAACGGGCCACATATGTGCCGGACGTGCTCATGAGCGCGTTATCGGTGACGTCTAAATACGCTTCGTCGAGCGACAACGGTTCGACGAGTGGGGTGACCGATTTGAAGATGGCCATGACTTGCTCGCTCACTTGGCGGTACGCTTGAAAGCGAGGTTTGACGAACGTCGCCTGAGGACAGAGCGCGAACGCCCGTCGAGATGACATGGCGCTGTGGACGCCGTACTTTCTTGCCTCGTACGAACAGGTCGCGACGACACCACGGCTATGGGGTGCTCCTCCGACGATGACGGGCTTGTCGCGAAGATGAGGCCGGTCCCGCTGCTCGACCGAGGCGTAAAACGCATCCATGTCGACGTGGATGATGAGGCGTTCCATGTCATTCTCCTTTCCATTCAAATCAATTTAAGTCTATTATACCGAACTTTTGTTCGATGTTTTATTTTTCTGCCTCTTGATTGCTTGCTTCGTGTTCACTTGCGTCGGAAACTGTAGGAGCGAGCCGATCCAATTCTTCCGTTTCAACCACACTTGGATGATGACGGTGAAGAGGAGAATCATCGCCCAGGCGAAGACGTAACCGAGCGGCCAGTCGAGCTCGGGCATCTCTTTGAAGTTCATTCCCCAGATGGCGCCGAACGCGACGACGGGGGTCGTCAGCGCCGTGAAGACGGTGAGCGCCTTCATGATCTCGTTCCCGCGAAAGTTCGAGAGTGTCGCGGCGAGGTCGGTCATGGCGATGACGTCGTCCTGATAGTGTTCAATCGATCCGAGCAGTCGTTCGACACGATACGTCGCGAGCCGGTAAGGCTTCAACTCGTTCAAGTCCATGTCGAGGAACGCCTCCCGACCGGCCTGTAACAGTTCGCGATACGGGACGACTGTATCTGACCAACGTTCGATTTCGCTGCGGAGCCCGAAAATCTCATTCATGAACTCAGGCGGCACTTGTCCGCTCATCTCACGCTGGGCAATCATGAGACGCTCCTCGTACTCGTCAATCCCGTGAAAGTAATAGTCCATTCTCTCGGCGAGCAGCTCATAGAACGCTTCAAGCGGCGTCTCATAACGTTTTGCTTTGACGACTTCACAAAACAAATCGTCAAACCCGATCGTCCATAAGAAATCAGGCCCGACAAAGTAGTGTCCGACCTTTTGAGGTTCCCGCTCAAGCTGTTCATAGTCGAGGGTGAGCGAGCCGTATAGATAGCGATCGCCGACGATGATTTTCGTGACTTTCGCTGTCGTCAGTTGATCGAGCCAATACGTGTACGCCTCCTCGTAACGCTGATCGATGTGCACGGACTCCTCGGGCCGTGTGTACCAGTTCCACTTCATCTTCCATTCCTCCAATTCCATTCTCTATCCACTATTCCCGAATTGATAAGAAAGTTGGCATCTCGGAAGAAGTTTCGTTAAGATGGAGGTACTGAATTAGAGAGAGGTGCTAGCATTGGCGACAAAAATCGGACAGCTCAAAGTGGGCGACACGTTAGACCAATATGTGATGATTAAACAATCTTACCGGGGACTGGCCGGGAACGGGAAGCCGTACTTGACGCTCATCTTATGTGACGAGAGCGGGGAGATTGAGACGAAGCTGTGGGACAGCGCCGACACGGACAAGTATGCGATGAAAAAAATCGTCCATGCCTCGGGTGAGGTGATGGATTACCGTGGACGCACGCAACTGAAGCTGAAGCAAATCTCCATCATCGAAGGGGAGACCGACATCGCACCGTACGTCCGCTCCGCCCCGGTCGCGAAGCCGGAGCTCGAAGCGACGATCCGCTCGTATATCGATGCGATTCGTCACGACGGGATGCGCCAGCTCGTCCAGTCGATCGTCGACCGGAATGAAGAGGCGTACTTGACGTATCCGGCGGCCGTGCGGCACCATCACGCCGTCTACTCAGGCCTCGCTTTCCACGTCATGTCGATGTTGAAACTCGCCGATGCAATGTGCGACCTGTATCCGCAATTGAATCGGGACTTGCTCGTCTCGGGTGTCGTCTTGCACGATTTGGCAAAAGTGATTGAACTGTCGGATGCGATCACACCGGAATACACGCTCGAAGGCAAGTTGCTCGGACACTTGTCGCTCATGGCATCCGAAATTGAAGTCGTGGCCCGTGAGCTCGGTACCGACCGCGAAGTCGTGACGCTGCTTCAGCATCTCGTCCTCAGCCACCACGGCAAGCCGGAGTGGGGATCGGCGAACGCACCGCAACTTCCAGAAGCGGAGATGCTGTTCTTCATCGACAATATCGACGCACGCATGAACATGTTCGACAAGGCGTTCGAAGGCGTCGAGCCGGGGACGTTCACAGAACGCGTCATGGCGCTCGACAATCGCGCTTTCTATAAACCGAACCTATGAAAAAACGGTCGCTCTCATTTGTGAGGGCGACCGTTTATGGCTTATTGTTCAGTTGATTCTTCAGCTGGTGCTTCTTCAGAGGCTTTCACAGCTTCTTTGACTGCATCGAACTGTTGCGAGGCTTTCGCGTCTTTCACGTCGACGTTATATTTTTCAATCAACTCGGCGTAAATCTTGTTCGCATCAACCGATGCTGCTTTCTCGGCTGCGAGTTCTTCACGGATGCGATCTTTCTCATCCTCGAGCTTCAAGTCTTTCTCTTTGCGGTCGACGACTTTAATGACGTGGTATCCGAACTGTGATTGAATCGGCTCAGAGATTTCGCCGACGACATCTTCACGGAACGAGTACTCTTCGAATTCAGGCACCATCGCACCGGCTGAGAAGTAGCCGAGGTCGCCGCCTTGTTCACCAGAACCTGTATCCGTCGATTTCTCTTTCGCGAGTTCTGCGAAGTCCGCACCGTCATTCAACTGCTTGATGATGTCTTGTGCTTCCTCTTCCGTCTCGACGAGGATATGGCTCGCTTGGACTTCAACGTTTTCCTTCGCGAACTGTGCTTCGATTTCTTCGTCCGTCACGTCGACGAGCTCAGATTTTGCTGCATCGACGAGCATCTGGCCACGGAGTGCCTCTTTGAACTCGTCCGTGCCGCTCATGCCGGCTTGTTGAATCGCTTGTTCGAACTCTTCTGTCGAGTTGAACTGTTCTTCTGTTTTACTGTACTCTTCTTCGACTTTGTCTTGCTCGACTTTGTCGCCGTACTCTTTTTCGAGAAGTTCGTTCATCGTCTCTTGGAACGCGAGTTGTGGGACCATGCGGTCGTAACTCATGTTCGCGATTTCACCGCGTGTGATCTCGCCGCCTTCGAATGAGACGACAGTCGAATCGTCCGATGCGCCGCCGCCGTTTGTCGCAGCGTACGTGCCGCCTGCGCCGATGACGAGAGCGAGTGCAGATGCGCCGACGAGGGCGCCCGTTGAAAACTTCTTATCTTGTTTCTTTGGTTCGTTTGTCATTCCGTTTGACATATATTCCACCCCTAAAAATCAATAAGTTTCTATGTCCGACTATATCACATTTTCTAAATCATGACAGCTGTTCTGTTGCCTGTACAGTATCATAGCACAGAAACGTATCGTATAATGGTAAAAGAGAATGTGAAATGATGGGGTGGGAAACGTGTCGTTAGAAGAGAAAATGAAACAATTGTCATATCAAATGGAGCTGTTGATGCAGTCGGTCGACTGGTCGGACCGGCCCTTCGAATATGAAGTCATTCGGGCGAACTTGACGCGAGACGACGTCGAAGCGTTCTACGCCTTGTTAGAGGAGATTCGCCAACAACAAAACGAGCAAGGACGCTACGGTTTGTCGTCCGTAGAACCCTTGCTCGTCAATTTCGTCGGCATGTTACACCCGGCGCTCGATCCTGAAACAATCTTGGCGGCGTGCGTCAAGCAACAGATTGCGCTCGACGTGACCGAACCGCTCTATCGGCAGGTCAAGCTTCTTTCGTGATGTCGTCGTCTTCCGGGCGACGACCGGCCTCTTCGGTGATCATCTTCGACGTCTCTGCGAAAATGTCCATGAAGTTGTCCCCATAGAGGCGACGGACGATCGCGGTGATGTCCGTCAAGTCCGGGTACTTCCCATAAAGTTCTTGGAGCGGCAACGAAGCACGGAACACGCCGTTTTCTTCCGGGTCGAACGCATGAATCGTCTCGAGCAAGAGCGCCTCACCTTCTGGCGTCAATTGGACGTACGTGTTGCGCTTGTCGGTCTCTTTCTTTGAGAACGTGAGCAAACCGCGGTCTTCTAACTTTTTCGAGAAGTTGAACGCCGTCGAGACGTGCATGACGCCGTACTTGGCGATTTCCGAGATTGAGGCGCCCCCGAGCGCGTGCGCAATCCACAAGATGTGATGCTCGTTGATGTTCAAATCGAACGGTTTAATCCAATTTTGCCAGTCCTTCTCGACCGTCTTCCACAATGCTTTACTGAGTTGAATGATTTTATGGCTATACAACATGGCCTCAGGGCCAGTGAACTCTTTTTCTTGCTCCATCTCGATCCACCCTTTCCGGATACAAAGTGACTAAAACGACGGACGATGAGGACAGACCGCTTAGTTGGTCTGTTTCGCTTTCGCTTCGGTCATATCTGACTGTACGTTTGAAAGCTCGTTAAGGTTTCCTTGGATCCGCTCGATTGAAGGCTGAATGTCTTGCTGATAGCGTTCGACTTCGGCTTTCACTTGCTCCGTTAATTCTTTCCCTTGCAGTTTTCCTGCTTGCGCGACATGCGACGCGTTGGCCGCTACTTTTTGGAATTGTTCTTTCAACGTAGTGATTGTAGACGCGCGATGTTGCGTCGAAGCGGCATCGTTCGCCGTTCCGCGCGCGAGTTTTTTCACGGTCGCAACCCCTAAAAACGCTACGACGAAGCCGAAAGCAACCCAATCTCGACGACTGTGACTCGACAATACATTCCCCTCCTTAAGCACGATGATGCTAGAATACATTCTTTTCATATTATTTTACCAAAAAAGAGAGATTAAAAACCTATATCTCAAATAAAATTTTTCAGAACATTCAATTTTGACCGAAAAATCTTTTTATTTTAAAATATAGGTAAAGGAAGGTGACCTCCAGTGAATATGCAAAAGCGTTGGGTCGATGACATGTTGGACCTGTACAACGCGGCGAAACGACTCGGAGATGACACTTGGGCACATACGATCATGAAAGCACTCGAGGCAGGGTACGAAGCATCGGAGTTGAATGAACAAGAGCGCAAACAAACGATATTAGAAAAGCGCCTCATGGAAATAGATGCCCGCCTACACGAATTAAGAAAACAATTTGAACATGCCGAATCTGTCAAATCGCGTCAGCAGCTGTACGAACAGGCGATCAAATTACAAGTCGAACGGGCGCAAATCGAGGAGGAGCGGAAACGCCACCACGATTCGATCAATTCGACATAAAAAACGGACCAGGCGTCGTGCGCCTGGTCCGTTTCGTTCATACGTGCGTTGAGATGTTCGCCGCCAATGTCTTGAGGGCGTCTTGTGAATAGTCGTCGGCGTGCGTCTCCCACTTGGCCCCAAACCCGTCGTCATGACCGAAGCGCGGAATGAGGTGGATATGGAAATGGTACACGGTCTGACCGGCGATCTCCTCGGCGTTCGACAAGATGTTCATACCGATTGCGCCCGTCTCGCGTTGAATCGCGTTCGCAATCCGTGGCACCGTTTTGAATACGTCCGATGCGACCGCCTCGGGCAATTCGTATATGTTCCGGGCGTGATGTTTCGGGATGACGAGCGTATGACCGTTCGTCACTTGCGAGATGTCAAGAAAGGCGACGACAGACTCGTCCTCGTAGACTTTGTGAGACGGGATCTCACCTTTGACGATTTTACAAAAAATGCAGTTATCTTCAGTATGCATGGCACGTCCTCCAATCGAATAGGAATACTCGTCTCCATCATAACACGGAAGCTCGGGCGGAAGAACGATTGTCCGAATCGATGCACCTCCTCTACAATAGAGGGAACAAAAACGGAACAGGAGGCAGACACGTGAATTATGAGCGTAAAAAAAGACATGACCGGAAGCGACGGCTACGAATCGGTCTCCTGAGCGCGACTGTCTTTCTCGTCGCGGCTGGCCTCATCTATTTCTTAGGATATCAACCGGCTGCTGAAAACGAACGGATTCATGTTCGATTCAAAGAAGCGCTGTTGACCGAGGATGTCGGATTTTTTGAACAGAACGTCGAATATGCGAACGAGCCGCTCACACGGGCCGAGACGCTCCGCTTCATCCGCTGGTTGAACGACGAACCGAGCATTCGTAGCGAGGCGATCGCCGAAGTCGTGACCGACCGTGAAGACGCAGCAGCGAGCGGGGATGGCTTATTCCGACTGATTGACACAGGGGAAGGGCGGTTCGGCTTCTCCGATTATCGGATTGAGCTGTTACCGAAACAATTGACCGTGACGACCGATGTCCCGTACACGAACGTCTGGGTGGACGGGATTCAAGCCGCGCGACTCGAAGAAGCGGGGGAGACCGTCACCCTCGACCGGATGCCGGGACGATACGACGTGAAAGCGGTCGCGGTCGTGGACGGGACGACACGGACACAGGAAGAGACGGTGACGCTTGTCGACGTGGACGAGCTCGCCTTCTCCCTGCGACCGGAGACGAGCGAAGTGATCGCGGGACAGTTCGACCTCGATCGGACCGAGCTGATTGAAATCGAGGTCGAGGCGCAGACGGGCCATGCCATCGAAGTAATTGACGGGCTTATGAATAAGCGAACGGACGCGGTCAAGGAAGCCGTCGGCGAGCCGGTGAGCGAAACGGAGCGCGTGTGGCGCTATGACGGGTTTGACGTGACGTTTGACGGCGGTCGCGTCAGTCGCATCGACATCGATCTCGCCAAAAGCCCGGATGACTTGATTGCGTTGATTGGTGAGCCGGCCGAGCGAATCGAGGTGGACGGTGGGACGGAGTGGCGTTACGACCGGCCGCTCCTCGAGTCAATTTTCACGTTGTTCGGTTTTCAAACGGATGAACGCTTCTTGGAACGGGACGGCAAACTGTACGTCGTCATCCGCTGAACGAGAAACGGGACCCTCGATGATGAGGGTCCCGTTTTCGGTAGGCATGTGATTAGCGTTTACGCATTGATTTCATGACGAACGATACGATCAAGATCAAGATAATCGCACCGAGAAGTGCTGGTACGATGGCAATGCCGCCAACTGCAGGACCGAAGTCTCCGAAGATGAGGCCGCCAAGCCAAGCACCGATGATCCCGGCAATGATGTTCCCGATGACGCCACCTGGCACATCCTTACCTAAAATAAGACCTGCTAACCAACCGATAATACCCCCGACAATTAACGTGATAATCCAACCCATAAAAACATTCTCCTTTCTGTTTTGTCCATTGTCCTTCTTAACAATTTTATGGAACAATGGAAGTATTGAATAAGTTTTAAAATGCCTTACAGTTCAGATTATTCCCATGTGACAGCTTTTAAAACATATATCACAAAAAAAAGTTGAAAATGAGGGGTGGAGTTTTCATGTTGCACGTCGACAAGTTGAACGGCGGTTATATAGGAAAGCAAGTGCTGCACGATATTTCGTTTGAAGTGAAAAAAGGGGAGCTCGTCGGGCTGATAGGGCTAAACGGAGCCGGGAAGTCGACGACGATTAAACATATTTTAGGATTGCTCAATCCGTTGTCCGGGACGATCACGGTCGACGGGGAGACGTTAGAATCTTCCGAAAAAAACTATCGTAAAAAAATAAGCTATATACCCGAGACCCCTATTTTGTATGAGACGTTGACGCTCCGGGAACACTTGGCGCTCATGGGCAAGGCGTATGGCTTACCAGACGAAGAGTTAGAAGAACGGACGCTGCGTCTGGCGAAAGATATGCGGATGGAGAAGCAACTAGGCTGGTTCCCGTCGGTCTTCTCGAAAGGGATGCGTCAAAAGGCGATGATTTTATGTGCGCTCGTGACGAAGACGCCGCTCCTCATCGTCGATGAGCCGTTCGTCGGACTCGACCCGCTCGCGATTCGACAGCTGCTGCGATTGTTTGACGAATATAAGGAAGACAGCGCCATCTTGATGTCGACCCACATCCTTGAGACGGCGGAACGCCACTGTGATCGCTTCGTCTTCTTACATCAAGGCGTCGTCATCGCGACCGGTACGGCAGCGGAATTGCGTCAGACGTACGGGCTCGACGCGCTCGCGTCGCTCGATGATATTTACGTCGAGGCGATTGAGGCCGAGGAGCGGAAACGATGAACGTATTTCGACAACGGTTTGGTGTCTGGGTCGAGGACGTCGTGAAATATAGCCGCTACGTGGCGAACGGCGGCCTATTGTTCACGCTCTACTTCACGCTCATCTACGGCGCTTTCGTCTACAATCAATTTTTGAGCGGGCTCGACGCTTCGTTCCCGAGCGCCTGGGTCGTCGCGCTCGCGTTCTTGGTCTTGCCGCTCGGTCACCGACCGCGGACGCTGTTGCAAGAAGCGGATCAAGTCTTTTTACTACCGGAACTCGGAAACATCCGGGCTTATATGAACGGTGTTCGCCTGTTCAACGTCGTCTTTGCGTCTGTACGTGCCGTCCTGCTCATGCTTGTCGTGTTGCCACTTCTCGTCCGGACGCTCGACGTCACGCCTGGCGAGGTGCTCGCAATCATCGCGACGAGCGTCCTGTTGTCTGTCGTCGGCCGCCTAGCGAAGCTTGAAAGCATCCGTTACGTCGGGGTCGTCAGTGCCTTCTTCAGTGCGGGCGTCATGCTCGTCGGATTCCCGATTGTCACGCCGGTGCCGCCGCTGTTGGCGCTCATCTATTTACACATCAAACGAAACGAACGCATCCCGCTCGCGGACTGGCTCGTCCTCGAACAGGCGAGCAAGGCACAGTTCAACCGGGTCGTCAGCTGGTTCGTCGATTTGCCGGACATGCGAGAAGAGGTGAAGGCACGACCGTTTATCGTGAACGTCATGAACCGTTATTTACTTAAACGTACCGACGCGGCCCGATACGTGTATGGGTTACGGATCGTGCGGTCGAACGACTCGCTCGACTTGATGTTCCGGTTGTCGCTCGTCGCCATTCTGGTCATGTGGTTGTCTGGCGGTTGGTACGTCGGGTTGGTCGTCCCGCTCTTCGTCGGCTTGACGGCGCTCCAACTCGTCCCGCTGTTCAAACGACTCGACTCCGTCTCGATCGCGTCATGGCTCCCGATCACGCGCGCCGAGCGGCTGGCCGCCTACAAGTGGTGGACTCTCCGTCTCCTGGTCATGCAGGCAATTGGGCTTGGGCTCGTGTCCCTTCTATTTGGCGGGACGTGGGACGCGCTCGTCGGGCTCGTCTTGGCTTATGGGATCGTGCGCTATTATTTGGCTAGATTAAAATAAAACGAAGGACACCCGCTAGGCGAGTGTCCTTCGGATTGTTGACTAACAGAATGTTTTCGCTCATCCTCTTGGCGCCTCCGCTTGCCCCCAGAAAAGCGAGCTGTGCCCGGTCGGACAAATAAAAAAACTGCAGACAATGTTTTGTCTACAGTCTGGAAGGACACCCGCTAGGCGAGTGTCCTTCGTTTTATTTCTTAGGAGACATGACCGAGACGCTCGATCCGAGGATTTTCGGGAGACGTGTCGGTGTATCCGGTTGTTCTTCGATTTCGCCGTAAGCCGAGATGCCGTGCTCGGCGATATCGAGTCCGATGTCTTCTTGCTCTTCCGTGACACGAAGCCCAATCGTCACGTCGAGAAGTTTCAAGAACGCATAGCTTCCGCCACCGGCGATGACCATGGCAATCAAGACGCCGAGCGCCTGAACGCCGAGCTGACCGAGACCACCACCGTAGAAGAGACCGGCCGAGCCGATACCTGTGATGTCAACGAGTCGTGGTGAGGCGAAGAAGCCAAGGGCGAGCGTTCCGATGATTCCGGCGACGCCGTGAACCGAGAAGGCGCAGAGCGGGTCGTCGACGTATTTCGCCATGAGGAGGCTCGTCCCGTATGTGGCGACCGCGGCGAGCGCCCCGATGATGACGGCAGCCCACGGTTCGACGAACGCACAAGCGGCCGTGATGGCGACGAGCGCCCCGAGGACACCGTTGACGACTGTCGGGATATCGGCTTTCTTCCGGTGGACCATGACGATGGCGAGCGCCCCGAGTGCGCCGGCAGCCGTGGCGAGCATCGTCGTGAGGGCGACGTAACCGAAGAACCCGTCAGCGACTGACATCGTCGATCCGGCGTTGAACCCGAACCAGCAAAGCCAGAGGACAAGTCCGCCGACGACCGTTAGGACGTGGTTGTGACCAGCGAGCGACTCTGTCTTCCGACGTGGTTTTAAGATGATCGTTGCCATGAGCGCGGCCATCCCGCCTTGAAGGTGGACGACGGCCGAACCGGCGAAGTCTTGCATCCCCATCGATCCGAGCAGTCCACCGGCCCAAACCGAGCGGGCGACGATCGGATAGAGGATGGCGACGAAGAAGATGCCGAATAGGACGTAAGCAGAGAGCTTAGCCCGTTCTGCGAATCCACCCCATGCGATGGCGAGTGCGACCGCGACGAACGATAACTGGAACAAGAACTTGATGTCGATCGAGACGTTTGCCCAGTCTAAGCTTGTGAACGAACCGTTCAAGAAGAACCCTTCCGTTCCGAACCAGCGCGTCCCGTCCCCGAAGGATAGTCCGAATCCGACAGCCCAAAAAGCGAGTGCCGCCACAGAGAGGCTGATGATTTGTTTGACGGCGACGTGCCCGGCGTTTTTCGCCCGGAGCGTTCCCGTTTCCAGCAGGCCGAAGCCGAGTTGCATCGTCAAAACGAGCAATGCCGCGATGAGTACGAACAGCGTGTCCATATAATACATAATGTCTTCCATGTTGCGATTCCTCCTTTTTTTCATCGGTGTGGGTGAAAAGTTGTTTTCAGTGTAATGCGAATAAACAAGGGTGGATTGCATTTTGTCAGATTATCTGACATAGTTTTTTTAAAAGGAGGATGGGTGTGGTGGACTATAAAACGAAGAAAGTGATCGGAATGGGCGTCATCACGGAATTGACGGGGCTGTCTGAACGCCAAATTCGTTATTATGAAGCGAAGGGACTCATCTTCCCGGAGCGGACGAAAGGTGGTTCACGCAAATATTCTTTCCATGACGTCGAGCGCTTGATTGACGTCGCCTCGAAACTCGAGGACGGGTGGCGTATCCAAGATATTAAAGAGCGAGAGAAGCGTCTGTCGGCGAAACAGCGTGACGATCTCATCCGTGGACAGCTCAATTCGGCCTTCCGGACGTATCCGACAAAGAAATGACACAAAGAAAACATAATGAAAATGCTTCACATTAGCATTATTCTAATTAATTTCTGTATAATGTTTTTGAGTTCACATACCTATAGAAGAAGAGTGTAGGAGAATTAAAGAGGGGAATGACGCGACGTATGAACGATACTATTTTAAAGGCGTTTCGAGGAGAGGCGACGGACTATGTGCCAGTCTGGTACATGCGCCAAGCGGGACGCTACCAGCCGGAATATCGGGAGATTAAAAAGACGAGGACATTATTCGAGATCACACACGACCCAGAATTGTGTGCGTATGTGACCGAGCTCCCGATCAAACAACTCGGCGTCGACGCGGCCATTCTATATAAAGACATCATGACACCGCTCCCATCGATGGGCGTCGATGTGGAAATCAAGAGCGGCATCGGTCCGGTCATTGATAACCCATATCGGACGATGGCCGACGTCGAGAGCTTGAAGCCGCTTAACCCGGATGACATCTCGTATGTGTTCGAGACGATCCGTTTGCTCCGGCAGCGCCTCGACGTGCCGCTCATCGGCTTCTCGGGCGCGCCGTTCACGCTCGCGAGCTATATGATTGAAGGCGGTCCGTCACGGAACTATCATCGTACGAAAGCGCTCATGTACGCGGAACCGGACGTATGGAACGCGCTCATGGACAAGCTCGGCGACATGGTCATCACGTATGCGAAAGCGCAGGCCGAGGCCGGGATTCAAGCGTTCCAGCTGTTCGACTCATGGGTCGGCACGCTCAGCCGGAAAGACTACGCCCGCTACATCAAGCCGACGACAGAACGGATCTTCCGTGAGCTTCGTGGACTTGATATCCCGCTCATCATGCACGGCGTCGGGGCGAGCCACCAAATCGAGGAATGGCACGACTTGCCGCTCGACGTCGTCGGCCTCGACTGGCGTCTATCCGTAGATGAAGCACGCGGACGTGGCATCACGAAAGCGGTCCAAGGAAACTTAGACCCGTCATACTTGCTCGCACCGTGGCCGGTCATCGAGGCGAAAGTGAAAGAAATTCTCGATGAAGGCATGAAGCAACCCGGATACGTCTTCAACTTGGGACATGGGGTGTTCCCGGAAGTCGATCCAGCCGTACTCGTCAAATTGACAGCGTTCATTCATGACTACTCACGTGAAAAAATGGGAGGTAAATCATTATGAAAACAGTCGGATTACTCGTCATGGCATATGGGACACCATACAAACCGGAAGACATCGAGCGTTACTACACGCACATCCGTTATGGCCGTAAGCCATCACCGGAAGCGCTTCAGGACTTGACGGAGCGCTACGAAGCAATCGGTGGCGTGTCACCGCTCGCGAAAATCACGGTCGACCAAGCCGAAGCGCTTCGCGACATCTTGAACGAGCGTCACGTCGGCGAAATCGAGTTCAAATTGTATATCGGTTTGAAACATATCGAACCGTTCGTCGAGGATGCGGTCGCGCAAATGGCGAACGACGGCATTAAAGAAGCGGTGTCGGTCGTATTGGCCCCGCACTACTCGTCATACAGCGTCAAGTCGTATAACGGCCGCGCCCACGAAGAAGCTTCGAAATACGGCATCGAGATTCGTTCGGTCGAGTCGTGGTATGACGAGCCGAAGTTCATCAACTGGTGGGCCGAAGCGATCAAAGCGACGTTCGCGAACTTGCCGGTCCCGGCCGAGAAGGCTTGCTTGATCGTGTCGGCGCACAGTCTTCCCGAGAAGATTTTGGCAGGCGGCGACCCGTACCCGGATCAATTGAAAGAGACGGCGGACAAGATTGCGTTAGCCGCTGGCGTACCGCATTACGAAGTGGGTTGGCAGTCGGAAGGGAACACTCCTGACCCGTGGATCGGACCAGACGTGCAAGATTTGACGGCTGAACTTTATGAAAAGCATGGATACGAAGCGTTCGTCTATACACCGGTCGGTTTCGTCGCGGATCACCTCGAGGTGCTCTTCGATAACGACGTCGAGTGTAAAGTCGTCTGTGACCGCTTAGGCGTTCACTATGCGCGCCCGAACATGCCAAACGCGGAGCGGAGCTTCATTGAAGCCATCGCCGATCGCATGGAAAGCGTGATCGTACATCATGCGTAATGTAACGATTGTCGGTGGTGGGATCACAGGTCTCACCGCCGCTTTTTATGCCGAGAAATATTTGCCGGAGGACGTTACAATCACGCTGCTCGAGGCGACGGACCGTCTCGGCGGAAAAATCGACACGTTCGAGACGGGGGAGTTCGCGGTCGAACGGGGACCAGACTCTTACGTATTCCGCAAGACGGCGATGACGGAGTTGATTCATGAGGTCGGCCTTGGTGACGAGATCGTACGAAACGGTGTCGGTCAGGCGTACGTCCTCCATCATGACGGCCTGCATCCCATCCCGAAACAAACGGTCATGGGCATCCCACTCGACGTCGATGCGTTTAAGGACACGACGCTCTTATCGGAAGAAGAACATGCCGCGCTCCGAGCGATGCTACTCGCGCCACCGGACGTTGAACCGCCGAAAACGGACGTGTCGCTCGGATTATATTTACGTGAGCGCGTCGGCGACCCAATCGTCGACCGGTTGATTGAACCGCTTCTTTCCGGGATTTACGCGGGAGATATCGACAAGATGAGCGCCTTGTCGACGTTCCCGCAGTTCATCGAAGGAGAGAAAAAGTACGGCAACCTGTATGAAGGGATGCGCCATCTTCGTCCCGAACAGCGTGTCGCCGAAGTCGGGGCGAAGAAAGTCGGGCAGTTCGCCTCGCTCAAGCGTGGCTTGAAGTCGCTCACCGACCGGCTCGCGGAGCGCCTTGAGCGGACCGAGGTCGTCTTGAACTGCTTCGTCGAACACGTCGAAGAGGTCGAGGACGGGTACCGGTTGCTCACGAATCGTGGCGACAAGGAGGCCGACCACTTAATCTTGACCGTGCCGCCGCGCCTCATCCGTCAGTTTTTACCGAAAGTCGACAGCGACTTCTTGGCGGACATGAAACCACACGCGACGGCGACGTGCTCGCTCGTCTTTAAACAAGACGACATCGAGTTGCCGTTCGTCGGGACCGGGTTCGTGACGAGTCAAGAAGCGGACGTGACGATCACAGCGTGCACGTTCATCGACCAAAAATGGCCGCACGCCGTACCGGAAGGGTATCACGTATTGCGTGTCTTCCTCGGGCGTCCGGGGGCCGATGACATCGTCGAGGCGTCCGATGAGACGATCGTGTCGACCGCGCTCGGTGACCTCGGCCGCTTGATGACGATTAAAGGTGCCCCGATTGAAACGGTTGTCAGTCGTCTACGCGACGGCTTGCCGCCCTACGCCGTCTTCCATTCGGACCGGGTGCGTGCCCTCCGAGCCGAGCTGGGCCGGGTCTATCCTGGCGTGCTCTTAGCGGGCATCGCCTACGACGGGATTGGCATGCCGGACTGCATCAAGAGCGTCCATGAACAAGTCAAAACGTTAGGTGAGCACGTGTAAGCTTTTTGTGAAAAGAGGTGTTGGATTTTTCCGAACGCCTCTCTTTTTGTTATAGTTAAGGGCGAAACAGAAAAAGGAGTGGATGTTGATGGCAACGTACAAACTGTTCGTATCGGATATGGATGGCACGATTTTGCATAACCACACGCGGATCGCGAAAGAGACGGCCGAGGTCGTCTGCGAGGCGGAAGCACAAGGGATTCGCTTTGCGATTGCGACGGGACGCAATTATTTCAACGCGAAAGAGATTCTCGATGAGGTCGGCCTGTCGTGCCCGATCGTCTCGTCGAACGGGGGACGGGTGTTGACGGAGACGGGTGAGGTGCTCCACGAAATCGACTTGACGACCGAGGACGCATTAAAAGTCGTCTCCGTGCTTCATCAAGACCACAAGTATGCGGACGTCTTCTATGAGATGTACTCGGAGGCCGGACTCGTGGCGAGCCGTATGGATTTAATCGAAGCTGCAATGGAGAACTTGAAGCAAAACGGTGACGATCGTTCGCTCGAGATGTACGAGTTCTTCCGTAAACGTTATTACGTGAACGAAGATGTGAAACTTGTGGAAGATATCGAACATTTCATCCAACACGAGGCGGGACGCGTCTATAAGTTCATCGCCTTCTCGAGCCATTTTGAGAAGATGTCTGCCTTGTGGGCCGAAATCGATGAACAAGTCGACGGCGTCTACGTGACTTCGTCGGGCGACGACAACATCGAGGTGATGGCGAACGGGGCCGATAAAGGACACGGCGTCACGAAGCTCGCCGAGCATTTCGGCGTCGACTTGTCAGATGTCGTCGTCATCGGCGATAACTTGAATGACGTCCCGATGTTCGAAGTGGCCGGGAAAGGCATCGCCATGGCGAACAGCCACGAAGAATTGATTAAAATCAGTGACCACGTGACGGAGCGCCATGACGAATATGGCGTCGCGAAAGCATTGAAGCGCGTCATGAACGGCGAATGGAAGTAATTCATTTGTCGAGCTGAGCGGTCGTCTCGTATAATGAACGTATGACTAGTCACTAGGAGGACAAACAGCGTGAAATTCATCTTCAATCCGGATATCCGGGACCCAAAGCTCAACTTGGCGGTCGAGGAGTATATCCTCAAGCATTTGAACGTCGAGCATGAGGATTACTTCTTGTTCTACATTAACGGACCGTCCATCATCATCGGCAAAAACCAGAATACGTCGGAAGAAGTCAATTTGAAGTATATCGAAGAGAACGGCATCGACGTCGTCCGTCGTCTCTCAGGCGGGGGTGCCGTCTATCATGACGAGGGCAACTTGAACTTCAGCTTCATCACGAAAGATGACGGCAACTCATTTAACAACTATAAGAAGTTCACGCAACCGATCGTCGATGCGCTCAAACAGCTCGGTATCGAAGCCGAGCTGACGGGACGCAACGACATCCAAGTCGGCGAACGTAAAATCAGCGGTAACGCCCAGTTCACGACACGCGGTCGCATGTTCAGCCACGGCACGCTCATGTTCAACTCGAACATCGAAGAAGTCGTCAACTCGCTCAACGTCTCGGAAGAGAAGATGCGCTCGAAAGGAATCAAGTCGGTCCGGAGCCGCGTCGCGAACATCACCGAGTTTTTGGAAAGTGAGATGGCGATGGAGCACTTCATCGAGGCACTCCTTCATTCAATCTATGATGGAAAAGAACCAGAGCGTTACGTGCTTCGTGACGAAGACTGGGAAATCGTCCAAGACATCTCGAAGGAACGTTACGCGAACTGGGACTGGAACTTTGGCAAGTCACCGAAGTTTGATGTCGAGTCGAAACGCCGCTTCCCAATCGGAACGATTGACGTCCGCTTGAACGTCAACAAAGGGACGATCACCGAGGCGAAGATTTACGGTGACTTCTTCGGTGTCGGCGATATCCATGACGTCGAGCAAGCGCTCGTCGGGACGCGTTTCGAACGAGGCGCGATTCGGGAACAATTGTCACACCTTGACATCAAACATTACTTCGGCAACGTCGAGCTCGAAGAACTCGTCGATCTTATTAGCTGAAGCGGCTCTACGGTCAGGATGGTCTCAACGCGAGACCATCCTTTTTTGGCAGTTTCGTGAAACATTGACGGTGGCGTTGCGACGGCTCGGGTAGAGGCGTATCATATTCAGTGCAAGCGCTTTCGTAACGAGCGACGACGTGGAGGAGGAATCAAGATGTACCGTTTCATCACAGAATGGATGGACACGAACCAATTGTGGGTGACCGATCAAATGACGTTCGATCGGGCTGTACAGGCGATCGGCTTAGAATTAGAAGGGAGAGGCATCGTCGACGGAACGTTCACCCGGGCAGTGCTCGAACAGGAGCGGACGATTCCGTCCGGCGTGGCGGATGTGGCCGTCCCGGTCGCCGTCATCGATGTACCGCGTCACGTGACGCGAGAAGATGGGATCACGCTACTTCACTTGAACCATCCGTTCGACGTCCTCAGCATCACCGGCGAACCGGTCCGGGCCGAGATGTTGTTTTTTGTCACGGCGACGACAGAGGCGCGACGGGAAGCGTTCCATAAACTGATGGACGATTTGCTGATGGATGATGAGACGCTTCAGGCACTCGCGCACATAAAGAGTCGAAGCGGATTGTACCATTTGCAGACGATGGATTCGAAAGCGTTTTCTTCCTGAACAGTTTCATGTACAATAGAACTAACTAAAAAAGAGCGCGGAGCCCGTGCTCTTTTTTACGGCGTAAAAGTGAACCGTCATTCATTCAAAAGGGGGATTACTATGGCAAACTTAGTCACGGCGTTACGAGATGTAGTGGCTGAACATCCAGCAAAAGCGGCCTACGTGTTTGGGGAAGACACGGTCAGCTACGAACAATTTTTAGGACAAGTGCAGGCGATGGCGTCGACGCTTGAAGCAAAAGGGGTCAATCAAGGCGACCACGTCGCCCTCGTCCTCGGCAATAGCCCGGCGTTTTTGATTTCATACTTCGCGGTGCTCGCACGGGGCGGGGTCGTGATTCCAATCAACCCTACATACACGCCCGACGAGATGGCGTATATCTTACTTGATGGGGACGTGAAGGCGATTGTTGGCTTATCGCCGCTCATCGCCCAAGCGAAAGCGGCGCTGTCGCAACTGCCGCAATTGAAACTCGTCGTCTCGGTACCGTACGCCGACGTGCCGGCCGAAGCTGAACGTGGCGCCATCGAGTTCTTACCGTTCGCCGACGCGCTTAAAGGCTCAGGTGGGACGTTACACTTCGTCGACGAAGAGGAAGTCGCCGTCATCTTGTATACGAGCGGGACGACAGGCAAACCGAAAGGAGCCCTCTTGACCCATCGGAATCTATACTCCAACGCGCAATCGATAGGGGAATATTTGGAGATCACTCCGGACGACAAAGCGCTCGCCGCGTTGCCGATGTTCCATGTCTTCTGTCTCACGGTCATCGTCAATGCGCCGTTACTACGCGGGGCGACCATCGTCATCCTGCCGAAATTCTCGCCACAGGACGTGTTCGACTTGATTCCGAAGCATCGCGTCACCATCTTCGCGGGCGTGCCGACGATGTACAACTTCCTCCTGCAGACCGCGCTGAAAGTCCCGGCCTATACGTCGGCTTTGAAGCACGTCCGTATCTTCGTCTCCGGCGGGGCGAGCCTTCCGGTCCAGTTGCTCGAGACGTTCGAGACGACGTTTGAATGCAAGATCCTCGAAGGGTATGGCTTGTCTGAAGCATCTCCGGTGACATGCTTCAACCCGCTCCACGGGGAACGGAAAGCCGGATCGATTGGACCGTCCATCGTCCATGTGGAGAATAAGATCGTCGATGAGCTCGGAGAAGAGGTCGGTGTCGATGAAGTCGGGGAGCTCATCGTCCGCGGGCCGAACGTCATGAAAGGCTACTATAAGCTGCCTGAAGAGACGGCGGTGACGCTTCGAGACGGCTGGCTCTATACGGGCGACTTGGCTAGACGGGATGAAGACGGCTACTTCTACATCGTCGACCGGAAGAAAGATATGGTCATCGTCGGCGGCTATAACGTCTATCCGCGCGAAGTCGAAGAAGTGTTGTATCAACATCCGGGAATCGTCGAAGCGGCGGTCATCGGAGTACCGGACGCCGAGCAAGGCGAGGCGGTCAAGGCGTTCGTCGTGACGCGGGAGGACGTCTCGATCGAGGACATCCGTTCGTTCGCGGCGACGAAGCTCGCGAAATATAAGCAACCGACGCAAATCGAGTTGATTGACGAGTTGCCACGGAACACGACCGGGAAGATTTTACGGACCGTCTTGAAGAGCGAGGCGTTCCAAAACAGTTGAACGAAGGGGCGACGTGTTGTCGCTCTTTTTTGTGCACTACATTTGACACCTTTACGGGGTAGGGGTATATTGGTGGTGAGGTGATAACCATGGAAGAATTCATGCATGAGCAACCGATCGTCCCGCGGGACGATGCCGAACGGGAAGCGCTCAGCAAACGGCTGCGCCGGATCGAGGGACAAGTCCGAGGGATTCAAAAGATGGTCGAGAACGACCGTTACTGTGTCGACATTTTGACGCAGACGTCAGCGATTCAAGCCGCGCTCAAACAAGTCGAGTTGCATTTGCTCGAGCGACATATGCGGAAATGTCTCGTCCATGCCAGTGAGACGGAAAATATGGACCCGTACATTGACGAATTGATGACAATCGTCAACCGCATTAAAAAGTAGGGAGGTCTGTTCATGAAAACCGTCGAACTCTCGATTCAAGGGATGACGTGCGCCGCATGTTCGGCCCGAATCGAAAAAGTGTTGAATAAGATGGACGGTGTCGAAGCGACCGTCAACTTGCCGCTTGAGACGGCGACGATCCGTGTCGAAGACGGCATCACCGAGGAAGAGCTGATCGCCCGCATCGAGAAACTCGGTTACGGGGCAGCACACAAAGTCGAGATGACGCCAAAGCGGGACTTGCGTCCGCTCGAACGGAAAGTACTCATCTCGTCGCTCCTATCGGCCCCGCTGTTGCTCGTCATGATCACGCACATCCCGGGGTTCATGTTTCATGCCGATTGGCTCATGAACCCGTGGTGGCAGTTCGCCCTGGCGACGCCGGTCCAGTTTTGGATTGGGGCGCAGTTTTATCAAGGGGCATACAAAAGCTTGAAGAGCGGCAGTGCGAATATGGACGTCCTCGTCGCGACGGGGACGTCGGCTGCCTACTTCTATTCGGTGTTCGAGATGCTCGCCCACCCGATGCACCCGGCACTCTACTTTGAGACGAGTGCGGTGTTGATCACGCTCGTCCTCGTCGGGAAATGGCTCGAGGCGCGGGCAAAAGAGAAAACGACCGATGCGCTCAAATCGCTCTTGTCGCTTCAGGCGAAAGAAGCGATTCTCCTCGTCGATGGTGAAGAACGTGCCGTGGCGGTCGAACTCGTCCGCGCCGGAGATATGCTCGTCGTCCGACCGGGTGAAAAAGTACCGGTCGATGGACGAATCATCGAGGGTGAGACGATCATCGATGAATCAATGTTAACAGGTGAATCGATTCCGACTGAAAAAGCGATGGGCGCAGAAATTGTCGGCGGGACGATCAACCGGTCGCACCGCGTGGTGATGCAGGCTGAACGTGTCGGCAGTGAGACGATGCTCGCTCAAATCGTGCGCGTCGTCGAGCAGGCCCAGACCGATAAAGCTCCGATTCAACGGCAGGCCGACCGCATCTCCGGTGTCTTCGTCCCGATTGTCGTCGCCATCAGTGCGGTCACGTTCGCCGTCTGGGCGTTCGGGTTCGGTAATTTGGATATGGCGATTCGATCCTCGATCGCGGTACTCGTCATCGCCTGCCCATGTGCCCTCGGTCTCGCCACGCCGACGTCCATCATGGTCGGGACAGGCCGTGCCGCCGAGCAGGGCGTCTTGTTCAAAGGTGGCGGTCAGCTCGAGTCGTTGAACGGGGCCGACATCGTCGTCTTTGATAAGACGGGTACGCTCACGAACGGGACGCCGGAAGTGGTAGCCACGTTCGGAGATGAGACGTTGATGCGCCAAGCGGTCATGGCTGAGCGCCAGTCGACGCACCCGCTCGCGACGGCAATTGGGAAGCTTGATGGGACGGGGCGGGTCGAACAAATGGAAGAGCTCGCCGGTCGAGGATTGAAAGCGGTCGTGGATGGGAATGAACTTCTCATCGGTTCGGTTCGCTTAATGGAAGAAGCAGGATTCAGCTTGCCCGATTGGAAGATGGGAGCGATGACGCCGGTGTATGTGGCGGATGCTTCCGGGATCCAGGCGGCGTTCGGATTGAAGGACCGCTTGAAACAAGGGAGCCGTGACGTCGTGGCCGAACTCGCGAAGACGCGGGCCGTCTACGTCTTGACCGGTGACCGTAAGGAAGTCGCGCTCGATGTGGCCCGTGAACTCGGTATCCCCGCGTCGAACGTGATCGCGGAGGTGCTCCCCGTCGAGAAGGCCGACCACGTCGAGGCGCTGAAGAAAAAAGGCCGCGTCGCCATGGTCGGGGACGGCATGAACGATGCCCCGGCGCTCGCCGTCGCAGACGTCGGCATCGCTTTTGGGAGCGGCACAGACGTCGCCTTGGAGGCGGCCGATGTGACAGTGATGGGCAAAGACGTCGTCGGTGTGAACCGAGCCCTCGAGATGAGCCGGTTGACGATGAAAAACATCCGTCAAAACTTGTTCTGGGCGCTCGCCTATAACAGCCTTGGTATCCCGGTCGCGGCGGCGGGGCTACTCGCGCCTTGGATCGCCGGCGCGGCGATGGCGTTCAGTTCGGTCTCGGTCGTCTTGAACGCGTTACGATTGAAAACACAAGGAGGACATCCACATGAATGAAACGGTATTGAAAGTAGAAGGCATGACATGTAACCACTGCAAGGCGGCCGTCGAGGGCGCTTTGACGGAATTAGAAGGTGTCGAGTCGGCAATCGTGTCACTCCAAGACCACCGCGTCGACGTGATTCATAACGATCACGTATCGGTGAAAAAAATGATTGAAGCGATTGAAGAGCAAGGCTACGACGTAAACGCCTGACCGAGATCCCGCCCTTGAGGCGGGATTTTTTTGCGTTTTCCATCGAGACAGAAATGTGCTATATTATAGGTGATAATGAGAATCGGTATCAATGAGAGGTGGGGTTACGATGGAACTCGTCATGATTAGTGGCGTCGTGGCGCTCGTGAGCGGAGGAGCGGCTTTCTTGGCTCAACAATTACGCGGACAGACGTCCCGTTAAAGAGGGGAGACCCTCTTTTTTTGTCGAGCAATTGCAGGTTTAGACGTAGTCCTTCCCATCATTTATCCATAATTGTTTGATATGATATGTAAAAACGTTGCAGGAGTGAATCGGATGTATACAATCTATTTGGTCGACGATGAAATCAACTTGAATAAAATGCTCGTCACATATTTAGAGCAGGAAGGTTACCGGGTCCGTTCGTTCGCCGACGGTGCCTCGGCACAAGCGGCGATTAAAGATGAGCCCGATTTATGGGTACTCGACATCATGTTGCCGGACCTTGACGGGTTCCAGCTATTGAAACAAATCAAGGCGACGAACGCCAACACCCCGACGATTTTTATCTCGGCACGCGATGAGGATATCGATAAGATTATCGGGCTCGAGATGGGGTCGGACGACTATATCGCCAAGCCGTTCTTGCCGCGCGAACTCGTCATCCGTGTCAAAAAGCTGATCGATCGCGTGTACGGCTCGAAGTCCAATGAGCATATCGAGTACGGCGAATACACGATTTATCCGGACAAGCGGCTCATCAAACACCAAGAGGACGATATCGATTTGACGTCGAAAGAGTTTGATTTGTTGCTCCTCTTCCTCGAGCATCCCGGTTCGGCGTTGTCGCGCGAACAGATTCTCGAGGGTGTATGGGGACACGATTACTTCGGTTCGGACCGGGTCGTCGATGACTTGGTCCGCCGTCTGCGCAAGAAGTTGCATCGACTCGAGCTCGAGACGCTCTACGGCATCGGGTATCGTCTCGTCAAACCGTGATGTTCGAGCAACTCAAGCCGAAACGGCTCATGTGGAAGATTTGGGTGCTCATCCTGCTCATCATCGTCACGCTCGCGCTCATGATTCTCCTGACGGTCCGCTCTTCGATCGCGCAATTTATCGATGAACAAGTGTACGAGACGCTGCAGGACGTCGATTATTACCTCGGCAATACGAACCAGCTCGAGAACATTCCGCAAAATCCGATCGAGTATGACCGGCGCCAACAAGAATCGCGCTCGGTCAATCAGCTCATCTTTTTGCCGAACGGTCGCATCATTTATGGTTCGGCTCCGCTCGAGTTGACGAATCGGATGTATCGGGAAGCGATTGAACAGACGAGTGAGATCGCGAAATACCAGACGACGATTGACGGAGAGGACGTCTACTATATCATCCGTCAAAACGAATACGACGGGACGCTCATTTATCAGGCGTCTTACGCCTGGGATGCGTATCGCCGTGAGCTCGTCTCGACATTGTTCTGGCGCATCTCCATCTTGATTGGGGTCATCAGTCTGTTGTCGCTCATCCCGGCGCTTTGGATGTCACGTGAGTTGACGAAACCGATCGTCGAGATGGAACGAGCCGTCGAGAAGATTTCGAATCGGCAATGGGAGACCGTGCTCCCGCTCGCAAGAGAGGATGAGCTTGGACAGTTGGCGCGCTCGATTGATGCGATGCGACTCGAACTTCAAGAGCAGGACTTGGCGCAGCAGGCGCTCCTTCAGAACATCTCGCACGATTTGAAGACGCCAATCATGGTCATCCGCGGTTATGCGCAATCGATTGGGGACGGGATTTACCCGACCGGTGATTTGAGAGGATCGGCCGAAGTGATTGACGAAGAAGCGTCGCGTCTTGAGAAAAAAGTCGTCGATTTGCTTTACGTCACAAAACTCGAATATTTTAAAGGACAGGAGATGCGGCTTGAGCCGATCAATCTCGACAAGCTGATGGAGTTGCTCGTAGCCCGTTTCAAACTGAGAGGGGACCTCGAGTGGGCGGTGACCGGGCACGCCGGAGAGATGCTCGGGGACGGCGAGCAGATTCGGGTCGCATTCGAAAACGTGCTCGACAACGCCCTTCGCTATGCGCAGTCGTCGATTCGAATCCATTTGAATCGCACCGACGCCGGTGTCGAAATTGTCATTGCAAACGACGGTCCGCCGGTCGACGAAAACCTCGACTTGTTCCATCAATTCTCTCGAGGCAAGCAAGGCAAGTTCGGGCTCGGCCTGTTCATCGTCCAACGTATCGTGACGTTGCATCACGGCGAGGTCACGTTAGGAAATACGGCGGACGGAGTGGCTGTGCATTTCCGTTTCCCGCATTCGAAAACCGTTCAAATCTCAAATTCAGACGAATGATTCTCAAAAACCAGCTGAAACGGCTGGTTTTTTTTATTGGCAATGGGGAAATCCGATTTGCGGCTTTCATAAGAACTTGATATGAATAACGTGTAAGGCACAATAAACGGTATGGAGGATGAACAGATGACGCAGTTGACGAATGACACAAGAGCTTTGATTCCGGTGTTTAACGAGTATGGGGAAGCCGAGACGCTCGTCTATCAGCCGGACGGGATTCATCGGATGAAAGGGGCACCGATGCAGTTGCTCGAGCACGCTTGTCTCTATTATGGGTCGAGCATCCAAGGGCGCATCGAGGCGGCGCGACACGTGCTCGGTCCGCACCGGAAAACACCGGTCGTCATGGATTGGCATGCCGACGCGGTCTTCTTTCCGACGATTGCGAAAGAGAGCCCGGACTGCGCATGGATCAACTTTCAGCACGTCACGGACATCAAGCCGGGGGCGAACGGCACGCGCATTCAATTTTTGACAGGCGAGTCCGTCCAAGTGAACGTGTCCGACCATACCGTCTCGCGTCAGAAGCAACGTTCCATCGAAATCTCCTACGCTTTCCAAAAACGGTTTCACGGCAGCACATTGAAACAAACGTAAGCATTGAAATCGATGTGGAACCCCTCTATGATGAAGAAGAATAGTTCATATGTGTATTTGCACATTATATGAAAGCGAGGGGTCCATATGTTTTTTCAACAAATGATTGAGCGAGGAAAACTCGTCATCGTGTTTTTACTCGTCGCAATCATCGTCGGCTTGCTCACGTTCTTCCAACTGCCGAAGCGTGAAATCCCGGAGACGAGCATCAACATCGTGCTCGTCCAGACGCCGTATCCAGGGGCGACCGCTGAAGCGGTCGAACGGAACGTCACGAGTGTGCTCGAGGACGAATTAAGGAACATCGAAGGGGTGGAGAACGTGACCTCCCTCTCGGCGTCCGAGTTCTCAAACATCACGGTCGAATACGAGGACGGCTTGAACAAGTCCGAACTTCAGGCGAACGTGCGCCAAGCCGTGTCGGATGCCCAGTCGCGTCTGCCGGATGAGGCGCTCCCGCCGACCGTGAACGATTCGGTCGGTCAACTTCCGGTCGCCTCGTACTTGTTGACGGCGGATGACCGTGAATCACTCGAGACGATTCGAGGCAACGTCGAACAGTTAGAAGAACGCCTGTCCCGCACGGCCGGCGTTACCGGCGTGACGGTTAAAGGGCTCCCGGAAACGGAGTTCGTCGTCTCGCTCGATTCGGAAGCGCTCGGGGAACGCCAACTCGCCTTCCCAGACGTGTTGACAGCCATCAATGAAGAGTACAAGACGACGCCGCTCGGACGTCAATCGACGGAAGACGGCATCTATCAGCTTGCAATCGATAGCTTGACGAACGTCAATGACATGGACCAAGTCGTCATCGGATCGTTCGAAGGCGAGCCTGTGTTGCTCGCAGACGTCGGTACGGTCGAGGAGGCACCGAAAGCGGTGACCGACTTCGTCTCGCTTGACGGGAAGCCGGCCGTCTCGTTCACGGTGACGATTGAACCAGGTCAAGACATTCCAACGCTTCAGGAACGGGTCGACGAAGTCGTCACATCGGAAGTCGGCAACCTCGACAGCGTCGAGCTCGTCACGTACTCCGATCAGGCGGAAGCGGTCGATGCGATCTTCTCCTCGCTCACGCGCGAGTTTTTGATCGCGATGATCGCGGTCATCGTCGTGACGACGATCGGCTTGACGTTCACGGGCTCGCTCATCGTCAGTTTGGCGATCCCGCTCTCGTTCTTGCTCGCGTTGATTCCCCTCCGCTTCACCGGGGTCGATTTGAACCAAATCTCGATTATCGGTGCGATTATCGCCCTCGGGATTCTTGTCGATGACGCCATCGTCGTCAACGACAATATTTTACGTCGATACCGGAAAGGGGACTCGGCGATGCTCGGGGCCGTCCGTGGGACGAAGGAAGTGTGGGGCTCGATCGTCACGTCGACGCTCGCTGTCGTCTTCGCCTTCTTGCCGCTGACGTTACTGTCGGGCGCGAACGGGAACTTCATCCGGGCGCTGCCGACCGTGCTCGCTTTATCGGTGCTCGCATCAATGGTCATCAGCTTGACGCTTGTCCCGATCGCGCAATATTGGCTGAACCGCAAGCAAGTCCGCGTCTCGAAACGCGAGCCGGGTTGGCTCGGTGGACCGCTTAACCGGTTGAGCAACTTCTATGCAGATAAATTGCTCCCGCTCGTCGCGAAACGGCCATGGACGTTCGGCCTCGTCGGCTTCGTCCTCACGACGGCGCTCTACGGCCTCATCTTGTTGACGCCGTTCGAGTTCTTCCCGGCAGCGAACCGCCCGGAAGTCGTCACGAGCGTCACGTTCCCGGTCCAGACGAACCTTGAAGAGACGGAACGTCGCTTGAGGCAGATGGAAGCCGAGTTCCGAGACGTCGACGGCGTCGTCGAGACGTCCGTCTTCGCCGGAAGTGGATTGCCGAGTCTGTTCACGGGTGGGCTAGACCAGTCAGGCGAAAACACAGGACAGATCGTCGTCCGCGTCGATAACGATCAAATTGACGCGATTCAACTGATTGACCGCTACACGACACAATTACGTGAAAACTATCCTGACGCGGAGATTTTCTTAGAAACGCAACAGCAAGGACCACCGGCTTCGGCCCCGGTCGAGTTCACGATGCGCGGTGAGACGATTGATCAGCTTGTCGAAGCCCGCGACACGGTGAAAGCCGAGCTCGAGGCGATAGAAGGTGCGCTCGTCCTCGACGACATCAAAGAGCCGTTCCAGACGCTCACGTACGAGCTCGACCGTGAAGCGATGGCATCCGCCGGTGTGACGGCGAAGACGATCAGTGATCAAATCCGTCTCGTCACAGACGGGGTGCCAATCGGAACGTTCGACGACGGCGTCGAGCAACGTGACGTCAAAATCGTCATCGATGCCGAGGCGAACCGTGAGGCGCTCGCACTAGACGACATTCTCGTCCCGGTGCAAACGGAGGCCGGTCCGCCGGTCGCCCCGCTCAGTACGTTCGTCGATGAGACGACGACCGAGCAAATTCAACAAATCCCGCGGGAGAACGGAGAACGCACCGTGACGCTTCGCATCTATCCGACCGAAGGGATGGACGAGGAAGCGTTCAGAGCGGACGTCGATCGCGTGCTTGAGGACGCGCAAGCCGGCTTGACTGACGATGGCATCTCATTCGCCCAGACCGGGTCGAGTGATACGCAAAACGAGTTCTTCCTCGAACTCGCGACGTTGTTCGTCGTCGTCTTGTTCTTGATCTTCTTGATTATCGCGTTCCAGTTCAACTCGTTGTCCTTGCCGCTACTCGTCTTGTTCACGATTTACTTGGCCATCGCTGGCGCGGTCGTCGGTCTATTCGTGACGCAGACACCGTTTAGCTTCATGGCCTCGATGGGGATGGTCTCGCTCGCCGGAATCGTCGTCCGGAATGCGGTCGTCTTGTTCGAATTCATCGAGCAGGGCATTCGCCAAGGGATGGCGGTCACGACGGCGGTATATGAGGCCGGCCGGGCTCGGATTCGTCCAATCTTGTTGACGGCGCTCACGGCGGTCGTTGCCCTGTTGCCGGTCGCCCTCGGTAGTGATCCGCTCTTCAAGCCGCTCGCGATCGGGATTGTCTCGGGAATCATGTTCTCGACGATTCTCACGCTCGTCCTCGTGCCGGCGTATTACCTGATTTTGGCGAAACGTCGCCACCGTGACAAACCGTTCACGGAATGACTTGAGACCGGCCGCCGTGCCGGTCTTTTGTCTGTCGGCTGTTTCGGCAGCGGGAGAGATGTTTTTTTGAGATGCTCTATGGGTATAATAAGAGAAGGACTTCACAATATTGGAGGGAATCAACGATGAATGATTCATACACATGGTTAAATCGCCGGACGATTCGCCCGGCTTATAGTGCGACAGGCGGACGGGCGTGGACGAGTGAGCGTGTCGTCCGTCCTGATGCGGCGCGTGGAAAGACGGTTCGTGGTGTGAAACGCGTCCGTCGCCCATACACGGACGAGCATGGCAACCGCCGCTACACGACGAGTCGTGTCGTCATCACCGATGCGGCGCGTAAAGCACGGGCGAACGGTCACGGCGAAGCGGCCGTTCAACTCGAACTGTCGGTGCCGACGCCGTATGAGCGCGTGCGTGAGATGATTCCGACGAAGAAAGTGCTCGTCCCGGTCATGGCCGGCCTCGCCGTCGCCGGTGGGATTGCCGGTGCGGTCTATGCGCTGCGGAAGAAAAAGCGAAACAAGAACAAATAAAAAAATCGCCCGGGCTGGGGCGATTTTTTTATTTGAGACGGTCGGCGAGAATTCGGTTCAATTCGGTTTCACCGAGTTCACGCATTTCGTCCTCGTTCTCTTGGTCGTACGACTCATCCGTGAAACGTCCCACGAATTCGACTTTTCCGTTCCCGAGTTCACGGAAGACGAGGTTTTTTCGGTCGTTATAAAAGACGACACGATATTCCCGTCCGTTCTCATGCATATAGTTGAACACGCCTTTAATGTGGTCCATGTTCTTTTCTTCAGGCTGATCCTCTTCTTCGTCATCCTCATCGAGCGCATCGGCGAGGACAGCCGTAGGCTCGACTTCTTCCGTTTCTTCCTCAGAGGAAACGGCTTCTTTTTTCTCTTCTTCTGTCATGACAACGACCTCCTTTGCTTACTTTCCTATCATACCCGCTTTTTGAAAAGCTGACTACTCAAAATGGTGGGAGCAGACGCGAACGACGTTAGACGAGGACATAATCAAGCGATGGAACAGCTGTCGTTTGACCGGTTCGGGCGCCTCGACCGTCTTGAGCGCCTGTTCCATGCAACCGAGCCAATGCCCGGCGTGTGTCTCCGAAATCGGGTGGTCCCGATGAATCATCGCCAAGTTTCCACCGCCACGTCGTTCCGTATACAGTTTCGGCCCGCCGAGTAGTTGAGTCAGAAACTCAAACTGATGTTGTTTTACCCGCTCTTTGTCATCCGGAAACAGCGGCAGTAAGACCGGATCGGCGTAGACGAGGTCATAAAATGCCTCGACGAGTTGTTTGACGCCGCGTTCGCCTCCAAATTGTTCATATGCACTCATCATCCATCCCCCTCATACCTTTAGTCTAATCGATTTTCATGGAGCATGGGTAAAGGAAAGGGTTAGTCTTTTTTTGCTTAGGTGAAACGGAGGTTTCGCTCTACAAACCGGGAGCGATACGTCATAATAAAGAAAAAAGGGAAGGGGTGTTCGCCTAAATGACGGTCACTTTTCATGTCGGACGTTCCGGGAGCGGAAAGAGCGAATCGATGATGCGTCACATCATCAAGGAACTCAAACGCGACCCGAGCGGACCGACCATCTATTTATTGGTACCGGACCAAATGTCATTTGAGATGGAACGGAAGATGGCGATGACGGACGGCTTGACGGGTTCGACCCGAGTGCAAGTATTATCGATGCGCCGCCTTGCGTTCTTGCTCATGCGTGACCACGGTATCTCGACCGAACAGTTTTTGGATCAGACGGGGACGCACCTGTTGTTGCGTCGCGTCGTCGAGATGAACGAGGAGCGACTGACACTGTTCCGACGGACGATGAACCAATACGGGTTTTATGAGGAGTTGAACACGCTCATCACGATGTTGAAGCGTGGGCTCGTCGATCCGGAACAATTGCTCCGCTTGAGCGAGCAAGATCCGCATCGGGCGTTAAAGTTACAAGACTTATCGATTCTATATGAAGGGTTCATGGCGATGACGGCCGGTAAGGCGCTCCATGCGGAAGACTATTTCAACGTCATGCTCGAGCTGTTACCAGAGGTTGACTTGACGGGCACGCAGTTTTACGTCGACGGGTTCAACGAGTTCTCCGAGCAAGAGCTCGCCGTCCTCGTCGCGATTGCCGAGAAAGCCCCGCTGTCGGTCTTATTGACGATTGATCCGGACACGCTTTATCGGCCGAATCCGCTCTTCGGTCCGACGCAGCGGACGCTCATGCGGTTCAAAGAACGACTGTCCGAGTCACGAATCAGCTCGACAGACGTGCCGCACGATGGCGCGAAGCGGTTCACGCATCCGAGTCTCGCCTATCTCGAGGCGACGTTCGGCCAAATGACCGCGGCACCTTATACGCGCGAAACGAACCACGTCTCGCTCGAGGCCGCCGTCGATCGGACGGTCGAGGTGGAGGCGGCTGTCCGTGAAGTGATGCGGCTCGTCCGCGAAGACGGGTACCGCTATCGAGATATCGCCTTCGTCTCGCGTTCGCTTGAAGCGTATGGGGACTTGGCATCACAGGCCCTGCAGAAAGCGGCATTGCCGTTCTTTCTCGATGAGCGGCAACCGATGCTCGACCATCCCGTGGTCGAACTGTTGAAGGCGACCGTCGACATTGCCCTCCGCGGGTATCGGGAAGAGCCGGTGTTCCGCGCGCTCAAGACGGAGCTCGTCTTACTCGACGCCGAGCATCGCCGCACGTCGGTCGATCGACTCGAGGCGTTCGTCATCGAACGCGGCATCAAGCATTACCATTGGCACGACGAGTGGCAATTGAAGCGCCGGGCTGAGGACGAAGCGAAGCTTACCGGGGAAGAACTCGATCTCGAGACCGCGCTCAACCGTTATCGCCAGACCGTCGTCGACACGTTCGACCCGCTCTTGGCTGACTTGAAGGCGGCCAAGACGATGCAGGCATACACGCATGCCATCTATCACTTCCTGGAGCGAATCGATGTCGCCGCTTGTCTATCGTATTGGCGCGACGAGGCGCTCGAGGAGGCCCGATTGCTCGAGGCCCGCGAGCATACGCAAGTATGGGACGCGGTGTTGCACTTACTTGAACAGCTCGAGGCGGCCGCGCCGGAAGAGACGCTCTCGACGGAACTGTTCTTGCAGATGATGGACACCGGACTCGATAGTCTGCGTTATGCCCTCGTGCCTCCGTCGCTCGATCAATTGACGGTGACGGATTATGTCCGGGGGCGTCTCATCGATAAGAAAGTCATCTTTTTACTCGGGGCGAACGAGGACCAAATCCCGCTCGTCGCGACGCAGTCGAAACTGTTGACCGACCACGACCTCGACTTCATGCATGAGCATGGCGTACGGGCCGGAAAAGCGACCGAGCATCTGTTTGACGATGAGACGTATTACGTCTATAAAGCGCTGACGGCACCGAGTCATCGGTTGTACGTCAGCTATGCGCTCGTCGACCGGAGCGGGAAGGCGATTCAGCCGGCTGGGTTCGTCGCCGACATCAAGACGCGCCTGTTGAATGGCGCCGTCGTCAAGACGCACTTCGCCGAGGCCGGTGAACATCGTCCGGCCGATCAACTTCGCTTCATCACGAACGTCAACCAGACGGCGGCCGTGACCGCACTCGAGTTGCAACGCCTCAGCCGACACTATCCGATTCAAGACACATGGTTCGCTGTTTATAACGAGCTACTTAAGCATCCGGAAGGACGCGCGCGCATCCGTCTGTTGACGAGCGCCTTGTTTTATCAGAACGTACCGGAGCCGCTCTCAAAAGACGTGGCCAAGTCACTTTACACGAACTCGATTCGGGCGAGCGTGTCCCGACTCGAGACGTTCCAGGCGTGCCCGTTCCGCCACTTCGCGAGTTACGGGCTTCGTCTCAGGGAGCGCCGCTTGTATCGGCTCGAGGCACCGGATATCGGGAACTTGTACCATCGAACGATCGAACACATGTCTCAAACCGTGAAGATGGACGGGAAGGAGTGGCGCGACGTCGATCAAGCCGAGTGCGTGACACTCGCCGAGTCTGCCGTCGAACTCGTCACCCCGGAGATTCAGCATGCGATTTTAATGAGCTCGAACCGCTATGGATATTTGAAGAAGAAATTGACCGACGTCGTCACGAAGACGGCCGAAGTGTTGATTGAACAGTCGAAACGAGACGGGTTCGATCCCGTAGCGTTCGAGCTCGCATTCGGCAGCGGCAACTTCCCGCCCGTCTCGTTCACGCTCAGCAACGGGGCGACGTGTGAACTCGTCGGCCGCATCGACCGGGTCGACACGGCACAGGTCCATGACCAGCTCTACGTCCGGATCGTCGACTACAAGTCGAGCAAGCGCGATATCGATTTCGCTGAGATTTATTACGGTCTCGCCATGCAGATGCTCATCTATTTGAAAGTGTTGATTGAGCAGGCCGATGCCTGGACGAAAGAGAACGTCGCACCAGCAGCGGCGCTCTATTTCCACGTCCACCGGCCGCTCGTCACACCGGGCGGGACGGAGGCTGACACGGCGCGTAAAGTGCTCGAGTCGTATCAAATGCAAGGGCTGCTCGTCGACGACCCGGAAGTGCTCGACATGATGGACCGGACGGCGAAGGCGGAAGCGAAAAAATCGATCGTCATCCCGGTCAAATATAAGAAAGACGGGACGATTGATGCGAACACGGTGAAGAAAGTCGTCACGCCGCCGCAACTCGAACAGTTGATGGACCACGCCATTGATATAGCCGAGGCGAGCACCGAGGCGATGTATGACGGCACAATCGGTGTCGAACCGTACGAGTACAAGGAGCGCCGTCCGTGCCAGACGTGTCCGTATCAGAGCGTCTGTCATTTCGATGAGGCGCTCGCCAATGAGCCGCGACAGTTGAAGAAGCTAGAGAAAGACGATGTGCTATCAAGATTAGGAGGTGACGCCGATGAAGTGGACGAATGACCAACAAGCCGCCATCGACGCGAGGGATTCACACGTGCTCGTCTCGGCAGCGGCCGGTTCCGGGAAGACGGCCGTCCTCGTCGAACGGCTCGCGAGCCGACTGCTCGATGAAAACGACGACTTGACGGCCGACCGCATGCTCGTCGTCACGTTCACGAACGCGGCAGCGGCAGAGATGAAACGGCGAATCGCCAAAGCGCTCGACGGGGCACTTCGTGATGACCCGGATAACGACTACGTCCGGCGGCAACGTCAAATGCTCAACCGGGCGCTCATCACGACGATTCACTCGTTTTGCTTAGAAGTGATTCGGGAGAACTATTATTTGCTCGACCTCGACCCGGCGTTTAAAATCGCCGAGGAACGAGATTTGGTGCTCCTTCAAGACGACGTCCTCGAAGACGTCCTTGAAGAAGAATACGGGAAACAAGACAGCGGCTTCTTCGCCCTTGTCGACGCCTATACGTCAGACCGGGGCGACAATGAGCTTGAAGAGCTCATCCTCGGATTATATCACTATGCCCGGACGCTCCCGGACCCGGAGGCGTACTTGGATGAACTCGTTTCGCTCTATCAGATGGACAGCGACCCGGACGAAGAGCCGCTCTTAATCGAGTTCGGCCGTGTGTTGTTCACCGATATCGAACGGGCGCTTCGGCAGCTCCGACGTGTCGGCATCGAGCTTCGTCTTGCCGGTTACGAGGTCCAAGCTGAGAACGTGCTCGCCGCGATTGCCCCGTTCGAACGAATCGAGGCGGAGACGTTGAAATGGAGCGAGCTCGAGACGGCGGCACGGGCCGTCAAGTTTGGCACGATGAAGTCGGTCAAACGGGTAGACGAGCATGCCATCTATCATAACGTGTTAAAACCCGCGTACGATCAGGCGAAGAAAAAATTGACGGATGCGCTCACGGAGGCGAGCGTGAGCGGGGCCGACCATCTCGAGGCCCTCGCGGCGCAACGTCCGCTCGTCGAGACGCTCGTCGGGACGGTCCGGACGTTCGCCGTCGCTTACGAGCAGGCGAAGCGCGACCGGGCGTTCGTCGACTTCAGTGACCTTGAACATTACGCCCTCGCCATCTTGCGAGAAGGGGACGCGCCGTCCTCGGTCGCTTCGCTCTATAAACAACGGTTCGTCGAGGTGCTCATCGATGAGTACCAAGATACGAACGAGATTCAGGAGACGATTATCGGTCTGGTCAGTCAAGAAGACGAACAAGTCGGCAACCTGTTCATGGTCGGCGATATCAAGCAGTCGATCTATCGCTTCCGTCACGCCGAGCCAGGCCTCTTCATCGACAAGGCGACGCGATTCAAACGAACGGAGGCGGGCCAGCGCATCGACTTGTCACAAAATTTCCGCAGCCGGGCCGAAGTGCTCCACGGCATCAACGATTTGTTCATTCAGTTGATGGACGAGGAAGTCGGAGAAATCGCATACGACGAGGCGGCCCGTCTCGTGCCAGGCCGCGACTACGAGCCGCTCGAGGCGAGTCCGGAGCTCGTGCTCGTCAACGGACAGAGCCACGAGTTGTCGAAGCAAGAACTTGAAGGGCGAGCGATCGCGACACGCATTTTAGAGCTCGTCTCAGGCGACGAACCGTTCAAAGTGACCGATGAAGAGACCGGGTTACTCCGCTCATGTGAATATCGGGATATCGTCATTCTCGTCCGATCGAAGAAAGAACGAGTCGAACAGTTGATGGATATCTTGACCCAATACAATATCCCGGCGTACACCGACTCGGACGGCGGCTACTTCCAGGCGACGGAGATTCGGATGATGTTGTCTGTCTTGAAACTGATTGACAACCCGCTCCAAGACATCCCTCTCGCTGGGGCACTCCGTTCTCCGATGTTCGGTTTCACGGACGAAGAGCTCGCCAAGATTCGCCTCGAGTCGGAGGAGTCGTTCTATGACGCTTTGAAGATGAAGGCGGACGATGAGGATGAGCTCGGCTTGAAGTGCGGTGAGGTGCTCGACCGACTCTCGATGTGGCGAACGTTCGCCCGCAACCACAGCCTGTCTGAACTGATTCAACAAGTGTTCAACGATACCGGGTTTTATGATTTTGCCGGCGGTCTGCCGGGTGGGAAAGGTCGCCAAGAGAACTTGAAGGCACTCTATGACCGAGCGCTCTCCTACGAGCGGAGCGGGTATCGGGGGCTGTATCGGTTCTTACGTGTGATGGATCGATTGCAGGATAACGGAGAGGACTTGTCGGAAGCCAGGTCGCTCGGGGAAGAAGAGAACGTCGTCCGCATCATGACGGTCCATAAATCGAAAGGGCTTGAATTCCCGGTGACAATCGTCGCCCAGCTCGGCAAGCAGTTCAACAAGCGTGATCAAATGCAACGGGTCATCTTCCATAAACGGTACGGCATCTCCTTGGATGCAATCGACGTTATCACGCGGACACGCACCGAGACGTTCGTCAAAGAGATGATTCGCCGAGACCTCGACAAGACGATGAAAGCCGAAGAGATGCGCGTCTTGTACGTCGCGTTGACCCGGGCGAAAGAAAAATTGATTTTAGTCGGCACCGTCGCCGACCCGATGAAGCAAGTGCACGATTGGCTACACGTCGAGAGTCATGGCGAGGCGTTATCGGCCGAGGCAAGACGTGACGCCAAGACGTATTTGGATTGGGTCGCGTCGGCACTTCTCAAACTCGAGGGCGCCGCCCCGTTCCTTGAACGAAACGGCCTCCCGGTCTTTCGCGGGATGCCAGAGGCGACGCGCTGGACGTACCGTATCATCGGCGAAGACGATTTGGCCGAAGTGGCCGCGCTCCAAGAGATGATGGCGCAGCTCCATCACGTCAAACAGTTCGAAGCGATCGACTTCCCCGTCAAACGTGAGCAAGAAGTGACGGAGGCGGTTCGACGGGCGTTCGCTTACACGTATCCGGCCCAGGCCGCGACGGAGACGGCCGCCAAACAGACCGTCACCGAACTGAAACGGGCGATGCAACTGGAAACGGCGGCGTTTGAAGAGACGTTCCGGGCGACGGACACGCCGTATCGGGAACCGAAGTGGAAACAGACGGACCAGACCGGTGCCGAGCGCGGGACGACGCTTCACTTGTTGTTCCAACTGCTCGACCCAAGACAACCGATTGCGCCCCAAATCGACCGGCTCGAGAATCATCAGATGCTCAGCCCGGTCGAAGCGAAGACGGCCCGGCTCGCCATGGCAGATATCGAGACGTTTTTTGACGCCCCGATCGGCCGGGCGTTGACCGAGGCGTTAGCGAAAAATCAGGCGTGGCGCGAGTTGCCGTTCACGTATGCCGTGCCGGCCGAGCGCGTCAATCCAGACGGTGCGTTCACGGACGAACGGGTGCTCATCCAAGGGATTATCGACTGCCTCTTCTTTGACGGCGAGACGTATGTGCTTCTCGACTATAAATCCGACTCGGTGCTCTACTTGACGGACTCGGATGAGGCGGCGAGACAGATGTTGCGCGAACGCTATACGGTTCAACTCTCGCTTTATCGCGAGGCCATCGAATCGATTTGGGGAATTACGGTTGGGCAGACGGTCATTTACTCGCTCGATTTACAAGACGTTGTTTCAATATAATATAGACGGGAATTGTTTTCAGGTGTACGGTTATAAACCGTGCACCTTTTGTTTTGTGATTATGAAATAAATCCGGTAAAATAATGAAATGGAATGAAAATGGAGGAATCGTCATGGTAAAAATCCTACTCGCAGAAGATGAAGAAGTATTACGCATGCTCGTTTTAGATACGTTAGAAGATGAAGGCTACGACATCGATGAGGCACCAGACGGCCTCGAAGCATACCGTTTGATTGAACAGAATGAATACGATCTCGTTATCGTTGACCATATGATGCCCGGCATGACCGGCCTAGAAGTCATCGAGAAGGTCCGAAAATTACCGGGACGTCAACATACGAAAGTGATGATGTTGACGGCGAAGAGTCAACAATCTGACCGTGATTGCGCGAACGAGATTGGTGTCGACTACTTCATCTCGAAACCGTTCAGTCCGCTCGAACTCGTCAAAATTATAGGAGGCATCGTGAATTGAACAGATGGTTTAAGCAAAAGCTCGGCCGTGACATCATGGTCGTCCTCTATACATTTTTAGCGGTTGCTTTAATTGGGTCTGGCATCGCTTACTGGTACGTCGAGAATCGTCTCGAAGCGAACGAGGCGCGCCTTCGTGAGGTCGACGAGCGCATCAGCCGATTGAACACGCTTTGGGACGAGTGGCAAGGGGCGCAGTACGATTCGCGCGGCTATTTGTTGTTCGGCGATACGGCGGCGCTCGATCGGGCCCGCTCGAAAGAAGATGAGTTCCAACAAGAAATCAATTGGTTCAAGAGCGTCGTCCAGACGCGGCAAGGCGAGATTTTTGCGGACGACCTGCAAAATTTCCATGACTTTTATTTTGATGTGATTTTACCGGTCACGCTCGAATACGGGGAGGCGCGGAGCGAAGGTGAGGTCATCGAGACGTTCATCGACCCGGAGACGGTCGCGTCGCTCCCGACGGCCCAGCGCTTGATTGAGCAAGGTGTCGTCCAGTTCAGTCCGGAGCGCGGCATCGACACGCTCGGTCCGATTCAACAAATCGAGACGTCGCTCACGGACTACAGAGGGCTCATGGGCAGCGAAAAAGAGAAAGTATATACCGAATGGCGGCAAAACAATAACATTTTGCAGTTCTTATGGATTGCAAGCATCGTGTCGTTCGCCATCCTGATCCTTTTGTTCGTCCAACCGTTCTTGCGTCGCCAGTCGCGTCTAATTTCACGCCTCTCGGTCGCATCGGACCGCCTCTTGAAGGGTGAGATCGTCGATTTGAGCGATCAGATGGTCCGCGAAGACGAAATCGGGACGATGTCTCGCTCGTTCAACAAGATGGCCGAGACGCTTCGTGACAATGAGCGCCACTTGATTGAGAAGAATCACGAGCTTCAGGCGCAACAAGAAGAACTGATTGCCCAGCAAGAAGAGTTGCAAGCGCAACAACAAGAACTCGAAGAGATTCTCGAGCAGACGCAACAGAACGAGCAACATTTGGCGTACCGGAACGAGTTGACGGAGACGCTCGCAGCCCGCGACTCGTTGACGGCGTACCCAGAGATTATCGAGAAACTCGTCGCGATCACGGACTCGGAAGTCGGGGCACTCGTCTTCGTCGATGAGGCCGGCTCGTATTCAGTGACGAGCAACGGCCTAAACGAGACGCTCACGCGTCAGCTGCTTGAAAGTGAGAACTCGGTCCTCACCCGGGCGATGACGCTCCGGACGACGGTCCATTCGTCGAAACAAGTCGCAAGTGACCATCCGCTCCCGTATCCGTACTATATGTACGAGACGGCGGTCCCGGTCCACGACCCGACCGACGATACGATTATCGCGTTCATCTATCTCGTCCGCTATAAGGACCGTTTCACCCAGACGCAGATGGGCGACATCATGTCGTTCGCGCGTCAGCTGTCGCTCTCGCTTCTCCGGATGCGTCTCTTCGAAGAGATGACCCGTGAGAAAGGGAAGACCGAGCGGATTCTCGATTCGATTCGCGAAGCCGTCATTTACGTCGAGCACGCGACCGACGACGTCTTCGTCAACCGTCCGCTCTATGAAATGTTCCCGGAACTCGACGAGATCACATCGAACGAACTCGCCGAGCTGTCTTGGAACGAGTGGCGCGAGACGATTTCGACGACGGTCGACCAAGAAGACGATTTCCTGAAATATACGGAACGACTTTTCACTGACGACTTCCCGCATGACAGCGTCAGCTTCTCGATCCGTAAAGGCGAGATGAACCTACAGATGTACGCCGAACGGATCATCGTCGGCGGCATCTCGAAAGGGACGCTCCTCGTCTTCCGTGACATCACGAGCGAGACGGAGGCCGAACGGTTGAAGAGCGAGTTCATCTCGACGATCTCGCACGAGTTGCGCACGCCGCTCTCTTCGATTTATGGGTTCACCGAGCTCATGGTCAAGAAACAGCTGCCAAACGAGAAACAGGCGAAGTATTTGGAGACGATTCATGCCGAGACGGAGCGCCTGACGCATCTCGTCAACGATTTCCTCGACGTGCAGCGGATGGAAGCGGGCAGTCAAATGTATGACCGCGAACAACTCGACGTCGAGCCGGTCATCCGCGACATGATGACGTTCTATGAGGCCTCATCGTTGAAGCACCAGTTCGAGCTCATCACATCCGACGACCGTCCGTATGAGCTGTATGCCGACTGTCAGAAGTTTAAGCAGCTGATGAGTAATTTGCTGTCGAATGCAGTGAAATATTCACCGCACGGCGGTAAAATCACGGTCGAATTGGCCCACCACGACCAGTCCGTGTCGATTAAAGTGAAGGACGAAGGGATCGGAATCCCGAGCGAAGCGCTCGACCGCCTCTTCGACAAGTTCTATCGCGTCGACAACTCGGACAGCCGTGAGATTGGCGGTACGGGTCTTGGACTCCCGATTTGTCAGGAAATCGTCCGAGGCCATGCCGGTCAAATCCATGTCGAGTCCGTGCAGCATCAAGGGTCGACGTTCACCGTCGTCATCCCGAGCTATGAGCATGCTGTTCGCGAAGAGACACCGACGACCGTATAAAGGAAAGAGGGGTGCCCGAAGCCGGGTGTCCCTCTCTTTTTTTTGCTCTCGCTTGACCGGTCATAGGTTTATTCGTGTACAATAAGGATTGTATATGATGAAAAGGGGGATAAATGAATGCCATTGACTGCATTCCTGCATACGCACGTGACAAGCTGGATTTTACTCCTCGTCTTGTTTGCCGTCGCGTACGTCGGCTACAAGAACGGGAACAAGAGCGGCAAAATCGCGCATATGGCGTTTCGCCTCATGCTTCTCGTCGCGTTCGGGACGGGACTTTATTTGTACTTACAATTGAACAGCGGCGGGATGTTCTACCACGTGAAAATCACGGTCGGACTCTTGACGCTCATCTTCGGCGAGATGGCGCTCATCCGCATGAAGAAACAAAAGCCGGCCAGCGCCATGCTTGGCGGTTTCGCTGTCTTGTCGCTCGTGACAATCTTCATCGGTTACGCGCTTCCGTACGGCCAATCGTTTTTCAGCAACTTCATTTGAGCCGGATCCCACTTCACACATTGAAGTGGGATTTTTTTGTTTGTCCTCAAATTATTAGGGGAAAATACAAAAATCAGTGATAACGATGATGAGGTGAAACGATGGATCAACAGATGAATGAATGGTCGCGCGTGCTTCATGCGCGGAGATGGATGAAACAAACCGAGTCGTTCCTGCCGTTATGGCATGGCTATATTGGTTATAAGTACGGTTTATTTGATGCGCTCCAAGGCGGGGCCAGCTACGCGGAAATGACGCTTCGATTGAAGCGGCCGCTGACGAAACTCGCGCTCGAGCGCTGGCTTGATGTCGGTGTCGCCGTTCGACACTTGAAAAAGCGAGGATGGCGCTACTATCCAACGCGTAGCTTGAAGTATCAATTATCGCATGAAGATGAGCGTAGTATCGGCTTCATGTTGCAAGAGATGATGGAACTTCACATTCCGGCGCTCATCGCCTATCCGGAGTTTTTAGAGTCGGGGAAACAGAAGACGTTCGACGGGGCCACGCACGGCCAAGTCGTCGCCCAGACGTCGACGCTCGTCGAGACGGTCGCCTTCCCGATCGTGCAGCAACTCTTGCGTCAGGCAGACGTCAAGACGATGCTCGACATCGGTTGCGGCCACGGTGGCTATTTGCGTAAACTGCATGACCTCGAGCCGGACTGGAAATTGACGGGGATCGATTTGCAGGAAGACGTCATCGAAGAGGCACGGGAGAAAGATGAGACGGGTGAGATTCGTTACGAAGTGGCCGACTTCATGGAATGGGACCATGATGAACGGTTCGATGCCGTCATGATGAACAACATGCTCTATTACTTCTCGCCGGACGAACGGACGAAGCTACTCGGACGCATGCTCGAGAATCTAGATGAGCGTGGCGTCGCCGTCCTCGTCACGCCGCTCGCGGAGACCCCGCTCGGCGCACGCTTCGCCTCGGCGTTCAACGCGTTCATGACGCTCCACGATAATTTATATCCACTTCCTACGATTCGCGCCCTCCGTCGTCAAATGGAACAAAGCGGCTTCGGGAACGTCCGCTTCATCCCGTTCATCCCAGAAGGGTCTTGGTATATCGTCATCGCCGAACGTGGCGACTGACATGGACTACACACGGCGAGCCGATTCAGATTTGAACTTGTCTCGACTCGTTTCTATAATGGAGTAGAAGCATAAGAGACTATTCACATAGGGAGTTGTTCAACGTGTCGGAAAAAAGAGTTGCAGTCATCGGTGCCGGACCAGGAGGGCTCGCCGCAGCCATGATTTTGGCGAGCCGTGGCGTCTCTGTCACCGTGTTCGAGAAACAGCCGTTCGTCGGTGGACGGACGTCACGTCTACAAGTCGGGGAGTTCGCGTTCGATCGTGGCCCGACTTTTTTGAATATGCCATATATTCTAGAAGAGATTTTTGAAGAGACGGGACGGAACTTGCACGATTACGTCGAGATGAAACGGCTCGAGCCGATGTACGATTTATACTTCGACCGTGGCCGTCGCGTCTTGTCGATGACGACGGACCGTGACGAGATGTTCGAGGCGATTGAGGCACAGTTCCCGGGCAACGGGGAAGGGTATGAGCGATTCATGTCGGAGCAAGCGATCAAGCTGTCGAAGCTGATGCCGGTGCTTCAGACGGCGCACGACAGTTTGACCGATTACGTGTCGCTTCGTGTCTTGAAGGCGTTGCCGTTCCTCTCGATCGGTAAATCGCTCTATGACGTGTTATCGGAATACTTCACGAGCGAAGAGCTGAAATATGCGTTCACATTCCAAGCGAAATATCTCGGCATGTCGGCTTGGGAATGTCCGGGCGGATTCTCGATTTTGTCCTATATGGAACACGCATACGGCGTCCATCATCCGATTGGCGGCGTGAACCAGTTATGTACGGCGATGGCGCGCGTCATCGAGGAAGAAGGCGGGTCGATTCGTCTCGGTGAAGGGGTCGACCGGTTGTTGCTCGATGGGAAGAGTGTGAACGGGCTCGTCGCGAACAACGTCCACTACTCGTTTGATGAAGTGATTATCGGGGCCGACTTCGCCCACGCGATGACATCGCTCGTCCCGAACGGCACGTTATCGCGTTGGAGCCCCGAGCAGTTGCAGAAGAAACGCTACTCGTGCTCAACGTTCATGCTCTATCTCGGGCTCGACCGCTTGTATGACGTCGGCCACCATACGATTCATTTCGCTGACGATTACGAGCAAAACGTCAAAGAGATGACGAAAGACTTGAAGTTGAGCGACGACTTCTCGTTCTACGTGCAAAACGCCTCGAAGATCGACCCGACGCTCGCGCCAGCCGGCAAGTCCTCACTCTACGTGCTCGTCCCGGTACCGAACAACTTATCGAATTTGCCGTGGGAGACGCTCGAGCCGAAGATGACCGAACGAGTCCTCGACGCGCTCGAGACGCGTTCCCCGTATAAAGACATCCGGGACCACATCGAAGTGAAACAAGCGCTCACCCCGAAAGACTGGGAGGCGTTCGGCGTCTATGAAGGGGCGACGTTCAATCTGGGCCATAACTTGTCACAGATGATGTACTTCCGTCCGCACAACCAGTTTGAAGAACTCGACCACGTCTGGCTCGTCGGCGGCGGCACCCATCCGGGCAGCGGACTGCCGACCATCTTCGAATCGGCTCGCATCACGACGAACTTGCTTCGCGACCGGGCAGGTGTCGGCCAATGAACATCGGATTCGTCGGGGCCGGAATCGGCTCTTTGTATGCGGCGCTCTTATTGACGCATAAATACCCATCGTTGCAGGTCACGATTTATGAGAAGGAAGCGCGCGTCGGTGGACGTCTCAACTATGTCGAGTTCGACAACGGCGCCCGTGTCGATGAAGGCCCGACGATCGTGTTGTTGCCGTCGAAACTGAAACAGCAATTGAAACAGGCGGGTCTTCCCGAGACGGAAGTTGAGCTGCTCGAAATCGACCCGCTCTATCGCCTCCGTTATGAAGACGGGACGGCGTTCTACAAGTACCGCGACATCGAGCGGCAAGCGGAAGAAGTGGAGCGCATGTTCGGGGAAGGGGATGCTTTCCGCGGGTATATGACCCAAAAGCGCGACGAGTATCAAATCGGCTTTGAGTCGTTCTTAGACCGTGGCTATAAAGCAAAGTCGGATTTGTTCGAACCGAAGCTGTTGCTCCTCCTCATGCGCCTGAAGGCGTATGAGACGGCACATGAGAACATGAAACGATTCTTCAAAGACGAGCGTCTGCGCGTCGCCTATAGTCTGCAGACGCTCTATATCGGCGGTAACCCGTATGCGACGCCGTCGCTTTACGGTCTCATCCCATACCGTGAGCAAGAAGAAGGGGTCTGGTACGTCAAAGGAGGATATTTCTCACTCGCGACGAAACTAGAACAAGAGCTGAGACGTCGCGGTGTTCAGTTCAACCTGAACGCGCGTGTCGAACGTGTTCGTGTCGAGAACGGACGGGCGAACGCCGTCGTCGTCGACGGCGTCACCCATCCGCACGATGCGGTCGTCGTGAACGGGGACTTCCCGCTCATGGAGCGACTCATCGATGGCGTCAAACCGAAAGCATACGAGCCATCGAGCGCGACGCTTCTCTTGTACTTCACCGTCAACGGTGAGATTGAGTTGCCGGTGCATCAGTTTGACTTGCCGAACGATTTTGCCGGATCGATGCGAACCATCTTTGAAGATGGTAAACTGAGCGAGTACCCGGCGATGTACACGTTCAATCCGTCCCGGGTCGACCGAACGCTCGCACCCGAAGGCACAAGTGTGCTCTACGTCCTCGTACCGGTGCCGCGAAAGCTCGAGCGCTCTGATTTAGAGGCGAACGGGACGATCGATCACCTCGTCGGTCGGCTTGAGACGCTTGTACCGGGCTTCAGTGAGCGTGTCACCGAGATGAAACTTCGGACGCCGATGGACGCGGAGCGATTCGGTCTCTTTGAAGGCGGCAGCTTCGGCATCGCGCCGAAACTCTCACAGTCGGCGGCGTTCAAACCGCAAGCCCGACCATATGCGCACATCGAACGGCTCTTCGCCGTCGGCGCCTCGGTACACCCGTGCGGTGGTGTCCCGATCGTGATGATTGGGTCCGAACTACTCGTGAAAAGAATGGAAGAAGAAATGGAGGCATTCTATGACGACACAAGAAGCGTATCGTCAATGTGAGGAAATCATGAAGAAAGGCTCGTTGACGTTTTATCGGGCCTTCTCTTTGCTCTCCAAGCCGGACCGTCAGGCGGTCGCGGCCGTCTATACGTTTTGCCGTCTGCTCGACGACGCCGTCGACGAATCCGACCGACCGGAAGCGAGCCTGACGGAGTTTTTGCATGACTTTAATCGCTTTTTGGCGAACGAAGACGTCGAAGGGGCTCTTTGGGTCGCGCTCCGTGATGTGTGGGGCCGTTATGACATGGACGTCGCGCCCTTCTTCGAGTTGGCCGAAGGGATGAAATGGGATTTACATAAGTCACGGTACGCGACGCTCGAGGAGACGGAACAATACAGCTATTATGCGGCTAGCACGGTCGGCTTAATGCTGTTGCCGATTCTCGTACCAGAGCCGGACGCGACCGAGAAGGCGAGCCTGAAGCAAGGCGCAATCGATCTCGGCATCGCCATGCAGTTGACGAACATCTTGCGTGACGTCGGCGAAGACTTGAGCAGGGACCGGATTTATCTCCCGCAAACGCTACTCGCTGAGTTCGGCGTCTCGGAGGCGGACTTGTTCGCCCGGAAAGTGACACCTGCGTTCATGGATGTCTGGGAGACGCTCGCCCGTCGAGCTGAATTCTTATATACCCGGGCGAGGGAAACACATCACCTCTACCCACCGGCGAGCCGGAAACCGGTACAGGCGGCAGCGCTCCTCTATGAAGGCATCTTAGACGCGGCAAGGGGGAACGCGTATGACGTGTTTACCAAGCGCGCGTACGTCTCGACGTTGCAAAAAGGAAAACTATTGGCACGACTGTGAGCGACCGCATAGGCGGCCGCTTTTTTTGCGCACAAAAAAACCACTTTTGGCGGGGGACCAAAAGTGGCGTAAGCGTTATGTGACCCGTCCGTCGGGGAAACGAACGAATCGGCTTGTGATGAACACCTAAAGATGTGCCTCGTCTCATGGGGAATGAAACGATGGGGCATCTTCGCTGAAACAGGATGCTTGATGGACTAAGGGGGAACATCAGATGCATGCTGATCCAGCTACGGCATACGAGTGGGGAAACTCGCTCATCATTTTTTTCTCGGGTGTGACAAGTTCAAAACGCGATTGGCTCGGGGAAGCCATTCGATCGCTACAGGTGTAACAAACGTTACAATACTGCTTGAACTCGAATATGATATTATCACGTCTCAGACTTGTCGACAAGTGTCGAATCTTCTGTTCACAAAATGTTCAAATTGTCAGAGGTATGTCCTCTAACATCGAGCGGGCGGCGAGTTGTCCTGAAAGCGTGACCATCGGGCTCCCCCCGCCCGGATGGGTCGACCCGCCCGCGAACCAGATGTTCGAGACGTCTTCGGACCGGGCTGACGGGCGGAAGAAGGCGCCTTTCTTCGAGTTGGCGGACGTGCCGTAAAGCGCTCCGTAATAAGCGTAGAAGTCTCGGGTCAAGTCATGCGGGGTGACGCGATGATGATAGACGACGTCCGCGTCGTCCCACTCGACGCCGAACTTACGGAGGCGGCGACGGATGAGGTGTTCATACGTCTCGGCATCGATATCGGTCAAGTGGGCCGGGGCGTTGACGAGGATGAACAAGTTGTCCCCGGCTTCACCCATCGATGGGTCCGTATGGGACGAGTTCGAGATGTAAATCGTCGGCTCGTCCGCATAGCGCTCTTCCTCGAACAAGGCACGGAACTCGGCCTCATAGTCGTCAGAGAAGTAGACGTTATGATGGGCAAGATTCAATCGTTTGTTCAATCCGACCATGACGACGAATGCCGAGACGGACGGTTCGACCGTATCACGTGTCGGGACCGGGAACGACGGGCGATGGATCGCATCGACGAGACGCGGGTACTGCGTGAGCAACTCGCCGTTCAATAAGACGGCGTCGCACGATAACACGTCCTCCTCGTCGATGACGACGGCATGGGCTTTGCCGTTCATCACTTCAATCTTCGTCACTTCTTGACCGAGCTTGAACTCGACGCCGAGTTCACTGGCCCGTTTGGCGAAGCCTTTGGCGATCGTCCAGTTTCCGCCTTTGGCGTAATACACCCCGTCATTCAATTCGAGGTGTGAGATGAGCGCGAACGTGCCCGGTGTGACGTAAGGGCTGCTGCCGATATATGTCGCGTAGCGGTCGAGCGCTTGAATGATGCGCGGGTCTTTGAAGTACTTCTTATGGAGCGCGTGCAGGCTCGTGAGCGGATGGACTTTCATCATATCGCTCCACAATCCGGTGTCCATTTTCGTCTCCATCCGGGTGAAGAAGCGCTTGTTCGCGATCTCGAACAGTTTCTCCGCCTCGTCCAAATAGTCGGCGAGTTGGTTTTGGTCGGCCTTGCCGCCCGTCAAGCGTCGGACTTCCTCTTCCATCTGCTCGCGTCCGGACCGGAACGTGAACGTCGAGCCGTCGGTGAAGTAGTTGACCGTATGCAAATCGAGTTTGACGAGCTCGAAGTAATCTTCCGGGTTCGCCCCACTGTTACGGATGACGGAACGGAACACGTCCGGCATGGTGATCGTGTTCGGACCGAAGTCAAAGCGATGGCCGTCGGTGATGACGGGCATGAGCTTGCCGCCGACGTGCTCGTTTTTCTCGATGACGGTGACGTCGTAACCGCGTGAGGCGAGGGTGACAGCGGCGCTCAAGCCGCCGAGACCGGCCCCGATGATGGCAATTTGTTTCATGGCGATGTGCCTCCTAACGTTTTCTAAGGGTACATGCGGCCTTTCCAAGTGATCGGTTGTCGTCTCCATTTACGGATGACCGCGCTTGCAAGCAACGCCAAGTAGGCGATGAGGCTGAACGGATGCAACCAAAACTGTCTTCCCCCTGATTTCAAATTGATGGCGAGCCGTGCGAGTAGGACGCAGAGGACCGCTCCGAGCGAATACCAGTCGGGCCGGACGAGTAGGGCGACGAACGCCGATGCTTGGACGCCGTAATAAAGAAAGAAATAAAGGGCGATGCCCACTGATTCATTCATTCCCTTGAATACGTTTTTTGAAAACCCGTTCCATACTTCTTCATTCGTGGCATACATGTCACACGTGATATACGGCGACACTTGTACGAGCGACGTCAATTTTTTTCGCCGTTTGAACTCCCGGCATAAATCGATGTCATCAATCAAAGAGTTGTGAATCGAGGCATGACCACCGACCTCGTCATAGCTCGTCCGTTCGACGAGGACGTTCATCCCGTTCGCTGCGGCGAAAGCGGGGTGACGGACTTTTCGCCAAAACAGCGGCAAGTGTTGGGCGATCAAGACGTGTTGCATCGGGATGAGCAGTTTTCCGAGCCATGTCGGGGTCGGGAAACGAGGGAAGCCGGACAAAAAGACGACTCCCTCACGCAGACGTGTCCCGTGTAGCCGGTCGATGAACGTCGGGTCGATGGTCACGTCGGCGTCGAGGAACAAGAGGTACGGTTCCGTCGTCCGGCTCGCCAACTGATGGCAGGCATGAACCTTCCCTGCCCATCCTTCGGGGAGCGGCACCCCACGAAAGATGGTGAAGCGGGGGTCGTCCGCAATCGATTGGACGAGCGCGGCGTATGTACCGTCGTCGGACCGGTCTTCGTATAAATAGACGTGACTCTCACGTGGAACGGCTTCCTTTAAGCTGGCGATCAGTTTCGGGACGTTCCGCTCCTCGTTCCGGAGTGGGATGCAGACGGCCGTCGGGGGAGAAGCGACGGGCTTGGTGAGCGGTTGTAAAAATAACAGGTTGACGAGCGTGAAGACGAGCATACAAAACGTCAGCGCGAATAGAATCATCGGCCGCCCCTCCTGAATGTCAAGAGGTGTTCGGTCCAGTCCGCGAGACTCCGCTTTGGCGGGAATAGGGGGACATAGTTCGTCGATTGTTCGATGACATCGGCGCGCGTGTCGTCATAGAGCCGCTCGAGCGCCTCTGCCAACTCGCGCTTTTGGAGCCGTCTCGTTTCTGAGACGACCGTATAGTTCCGAAACCGGACGTACACGACCGGTGCGGCATGTGACTCGAACGCATAATAGATGGCGCAGAGCCGCACATCGGGTTTCGTCAGGAGCATCGTCGCCCCGGTGCCAATCTCGAGCGGGCGATGTTCTTGCGGGTACTCCCGTCCTTGTGGGAACACCCAGACGGACTTGCCTGCTTCGAGCAAGTCGGACGCATAGCCGAGCGAGGCCCGCACTTCGGACAAGTTCCCTTTTTGAATCGAAAACGCGCCGAGATGACGAAAGAACGGGAAGCGTCGCAAGCCTTCCTCATCCATTAAGACGTGGACGTCATGTCGTAAGTAATGCTGATTCAGCATGAGCAGGATGAGCCCGTCCCAAAACGAGCTGTGGGTCGCAAGGAACAGGCCAGGGGTCGGGACGTCATCGGCGCGTACGTTAATCGTATGGAAGAACGGACGGATTTGACGCTCTTTCACAAAAAGCGAGAAGACGTCATTGAACCATTTCTTTTTGTTCGACTCGATCATGGCGGACCCTCCGTTCGAAGTAGATGACGCTTGCGGTCAAGATGCTGAGCACGCCGATGCCGTACAAACCGGCGTTGACGGCCGTCACACCGAACAAGGCGTGCAACATGACGAACAAATAGCGGCCGTGCGTCAACAAGAGCGGTTCGGCTTCGACCTCGTAGCGGTCGAGCACCCACGAGAAGATGAGCGACAGACCGAACCAACCGAGGAAGTTCTGCGTCGGGATATCGTAATATATTCCACCGTTCGCCCATTCCCAATACCCTTTCACGTTCGCAGCGACCGGGTCGATCGCCATGTCGAGCCAGACGGCGAGAAACGGGACGAGCCAGAGCGTGCGTCGTTGAAAGTTAAAAAAGCGTGCCACGGCAAAACTTGCCCCGATGACGGCGAGCCAAGCGGCCCCGATCGTGACCGGGACACCGAACACGGTCGGACCGAACGCCTCGGCATAGAGATACTCGCTGAACGGGAAGCCCGTCTTCACACCGAGCGTCTCGACGGCGATTGACCCGAAAAAGATGAACGGGACGATCCATCGGGCGTGACGGACCCCGTCGGCAATCACGAACGCTCCGATGGCGCCAGCGAGCCACAAGAATACCGGGTTCGCCCATTCGAGCCAACTTGGGAGCAGGTCGAAACCGACCAAGATGACCCCGATGACGTACCAAACAACAAACCATTTCCAAATCCATGGATACACTTTCATTTCATCACCTCAAATACTATTCTAAAGAGGTTTTACTCGGGCGTCTAATGAATGCGTGCAAAAAAAGAGCCCCTCATGTCGAGGAGCTCGTCAGTTTGCCATGCTATTCCGCTTTTTGACGAACGAGAAGGCGATGAAAAGGATATAAAACGGTACGGCGATGAACCAGAATGACGGCCACTCTTTCCAACGAGCGAAAATCATGTACGTCAAGTAGACGAGGCTGACCGTGATGATGAATGAGTGACGCGGGAGCGGCACTTCTTTAAAGCTCGGGATGCGGACGCGGCTCACCATGAGGAGCGCGAGCCCCGTGAAAAAGATTGGGGTGAGTAGTTCGCTGACACGATCGCCGAACGTCGTGACGACAGCGAGTAGACCGCCTGCAGCCGTGATCGGGACACCGGAGAAGTAACTCGCAGTGACGTTCGTCGCCGACAAGTTGAACCGGGCCAGGCGATAGGCACCGAAGAGCGGGAATAAGGCGGCGAAGAACAGACCGTAGTTGCCATAGTCGATGAAGAACGTGTAATAGGCGAGTAAGGCTGGAGCCACGCCGAACGTGACGACGTCAGCGAGCGAGTCGAGCTCTTTTCCGAAATCCCCGGCGACGCCGAGCATACGGGCGAGCCGTCCGTCGAGACTGTCGAGCATCATGGCGATGATGATGAGTAACGTCGCGTTTGAGAAATCACCGCGCGCCGCATAGACGATGGCGATGACCCCGCAAAATAAGTTACCGAACGTAAACGAGTTAGGAACCCATGACCGGATTCGTTCTTTCCACATAATATTGCCTCCAATTTCTATTGAGTGAACCAGCGACCGTTCGTGAAACGGAGCAAATCGTCTGGCGTGAGTTCGAGTTGGGCGCCGCGTTTACCGGCGGAAATGATGATCGTTGCTTTTTCTTTCGCACTGTCGTGCAAAAAGACGGGGAACGCTTTTTTCGCCCCGATCGGTGAGACGCCACCGCGGATGTATCCGGTAAGCGCTTCAAGTTCTTTCATCGGGACAGGTGTGACTTTCTTGACGCCCCAAGCTTTCGCGGCCGCCTTTAAATCGATATCACGGTCGCCGGAGATGAGGAAGAAGGCGTGGCGCTTCTGTTCGCTTTCGAGACAAATCGTTTTATACAGTTGGTCGACCGGTTTTCCCATCGACGCAGCGACGTGGCTCGCCGATACGTCCGACGGGTCCACCACGTATGTATGGAACGTGAACGGAATGTTTCGTTGCTTCAATTGTCGAGCGGCGTTCGTCAGTTGCATCAAGCCCACCCTTTCGTTGAATGACTTCTCTAAGAATAGCAAATAGTGGTAGTGTCGGGCAATCGTACACACGAAGTTTTCATGTCAGGAAGGAAACAGTTTACGAAATGGCGAAATGAATAGCGATTCATTTATGAGAAGGGGGAGCAATAGACATGGAAACGATTCAAATCACGCGACATAACGGGGTAGGCTGGCTCAAATGGAATCGGCCTGAAAAGTTGAACGCGTTAAACGAGACGCTCTTAAAGGAGGCGACCGAGGCGATGAAAGGCCTCGTAGCTGACGAGGACGTACGCGTCATCGTGCTCGTCGGGGAAGGGCGGGCCTTCTCATCCGGTCAAGACTTGACGATTGAAGGGGATGCCGATTACGGGACATATTTAGAAGACGTGTATCATCCGCTCGTACGCGCGCTCGAGTCGTGCAAAAAACCGCTGATTGCCGGCATCCATGGGGTCGTCGCCGGTGCCGGGCTCAGCCTCGCGCTTGCTGCTGACGTCCGCATCGTGGCACGCTCGACGAAATTCAGCTCGGCGTTCATTAAAATCGGACTCGTCGCGGATGCGGGCGGACCGTATCACTTGAAGCGGTTGATGCGACCAGACCTCGCGCTCAGCTGGATGTGGAGCGGGCGGACGATTGACGCCGAACAAGCGGAACGCTTCGGTCTCGTCACCGAGCTCGTCGAAGATGACGCCTACACAAGAGCGTTGACGGAGTACGCCGAGGCGCTCGCGAAGCAGTCGCCGGTCGCCGTCGAAGGGATGAAGGCGCTATTCCGGACCGAATCGTTCGAGGCGGGGCTCGAAGAAGAGATTCAGTGGCAACGAAAATGTGGACAGACCGAGATTCATCGGCAAGCGATGCACGCCTTTTTGACGAAAAAATAAAGAGTGTGGGCAAATGGAGGAGATATTCGAAAAGGGTGTAGACGTTGGTCGTCTACACCCTTTTCGTTATGCCGTTGGTTTTGCTTCGAACTGGAAGCCTTTCTGTTGCCACGTGCCATACTTCCAACGCCGGAAGGCGAAGAAGCCGCGGAACCACTCGTCGAGTGAGAAGGCGAGCCAAATGCCGAGAATGCCGAGCCCCATTTGGAGGCCGAACAAGTAACTGAAGACGACGGCGACACCCCACATCGAGGCGATCCCAATCATGACCGGGAAGCGGACGTCCCCGACCGCTTTCAGCGAGCCCATCAAGACGATGTTCATCGCCCGCCCTGGCTCAAGGATGAGCGTCGCCCATAAAATCGGAATGCCGACTGCGATAATATCCGGGTTCGACGTGAACAAGCCGAGCAACGACTTCCCGAAGACGGCGAGGCCGAGCGAGGCGACGAGCGACGAGAACATGGCGATTTTCAGTGTCCGTACGGCTCGTGTATAAGCCTCCTTGAACCGTTTCCCGCCGATGTCACGTGCAATCAATAGCTGTGTCCCTTGTGCGATGGCGACAGTGAAGAGAAAGGCGAGCATCGACAAGTTCATGACGTACACACGCGCCGCGAGCGACGCCTCACCCATCGTCGCGATGAAACCAGTGATGATGATTTGTGAGAACTGATACGATAAGTTCTCGCCGGCAGATGGCACCCCGATTTGAAGGAGCGCCTTGATGTCGTCACCTTGCGGGCGAATCAACTCTTTAATCGGGAAGCGAAGCATGAGCCGTTTTTTGACGATCCAGAACAAGAGCACCATCGCCGCGAAGCGGGCGATGACGATGGCCCAAGCGACACCGGCCACACCGGTCACCGGCAGGCCGAACCAGCCCGTGACGGCAAGCATCGCCCCGATCGCCGTGATGACGTCGATGAGGAGCGTCGCGAGCATGGCGTGCTTCGTCATCCCGTGGCTGCGGAGCACCGCGCTCAGTGCCATGATGAGCGCCTCGGTGAAAAGGGACAGACCGACGATCTGTAAGAACAACAGACCGTGAGCGAACAGTTCGTCGGACAAGCCGAACAGACGAAGGAACGTCTCGCCGAACAAGAACACGAAAACGACCATGAAGACACCGAGCCACATGTTCAAGCTGACGGCGGACCGGGCGAAGTCCCGGCTCTTCTTCATCCGGTTGGCGCCGATTGCTTGGCCAATCAAAATCGTGGCACCGACCGACGTGACGCTGAAGACGATTAAGAAGACGTTCAAAATTTGGTTAGCGACCCCGACGGCAGAAGCGGCGGCATCGGAATAGTGGGCGAGCATGAGTGTCGCAATAATCCCGGTCCCCATATGGAGCGCGAGCTCGATAAAGATGGGCCATGAGATTTTGAACAGGCTGAGCTGTTCGGTGTTTTTGTTCGGCATGTGTATTCTCCCTTGTTTCTACAATTCTCTCTATGAAATATTTACGATTTAAAATTCACAAATGTCATGTTACTCCTTTTGAAATGAAAAAGAAAGGGATTTGGTAAATTATTTTCAACAAAAAAAACACCCGCCGAAGCAGGTGTTTGAGGAATATCATTTCATCTTCAAAATCGCTGTTCCGTACGGGGCAAGTTCGACTTCGAGCGAGTCCAAATCGCGGTCGTTGAGCAAGTCGTAAGCGCTTCCTGTATGGCCGAGCGGGTTGAGTACCGACGTCGTGTCTGAGTTATTGAAGTATATCAAGTACGTCTCATCTTTCGTACACCGCTCGATGATGAGGGCGTTCTCTTCGTCATCGACGAGATTGAACCGATACGAGCCTGCGTTCGCGAGCACCGGATGCTCTTTACGAAGTTGAATCAATTTCTTCGTGAAACGGAACAACTCACGGTCTTCTTGTTCTTCGTCCCATGGCATGCAGCGGCGGCAGCCCGGGTCTTGTTCACCTTCGAGTCCGATCTCATCTCCATAGTAAATACATGGACTGCCCGTATACGTGAGCATCGATGTCATGAGGAGTTTGAACTTGCCTTTATGGCCTTTCGCCCGGGTGAGGGCACGCGGCGTGTCGTGAGAGTCGATCAAGTTGAACGTCACTTCGTTCACGTTCATCGTGTTCATCATCTCGACGCGCGTCAACTCGTCGCGGAACTGTGATGCCGTCGTCCGGTCGAGCGCGAAATAGTTCAAGCTCGCGTTCGTGAACGGGTAGTTCATGACCGCATCGAACTGATCGCCTTGAAGCCACGGTTGGGCGTCATGCCAAATCTCACCGAGGATGTAGGCGTCCGGGTTCGCTTGTTTCACGGTGCGACGGAAGTCTCGCCAGAACGCATGGTCGACTTCGTTGGCGACGTCTAGACGCCAGCCGTCAATGCCGAACTCCTCGACCCAATAACGGGCGACTTCTAATAAGTAAGCTTTGAGCGCAGGATGCTCGGTGTTGATTTTTGGCATATTCTTCTCGAACGCGAACGTGTCGTAGTTCGGCTTCGGCGTCGTCTCGATCGGGAAGTCGCGCAAGTAGAACCAATCCCGATACTCCGAGTGGGAACCGTTCTCGACGACGTCTTGGAACCACGGATGATGGTAACCGACATGGTTGAACACAGCGTCAAGCATGACTTTGATGCCATTCGCATGAAGCAAATCGACGAGTTCTTTAAATTTCTCTTTCGTCCCGAACTGAGGATCGATTTCCATATAATCGAGCGTATCGTACTTATGGTTCGTCGTCGCTTTAAAGATCGGGCAGAAATAAATACCGGTAATGCCAAGGTCGACGAGATGGTCGATATGGTCGATGACCCCTTGGAAATCCCCACCGAAGAAGTTTGTGATTGTCGGCTCGGTGCTGTTCCATGGAAGCGTCTCTTCTGGATTGAGCGACGGGTCACCATTTCCGAAGCGGTCCGGGAAGATTTGATACCATACCGTGTCTTTCACCCAAGACGGGGCGTGGAAGATGTCGATCGGATTGATGAACGGGACACAGAAGTAGTAACCGGTATCGTCGAGCGGTTTGTCTTCGAACCAGCCTTTCTCTGTGAATACGGCCGTCTCATTACCGTCATGAAGACGGAAACCGTAGCGGAGACGACGGAAAGGAGGTTTGACGGCGATGAACCAATAGTCGTATTGGTCATCGTGGCCGATTTTTTCCATCGGTGTCTCGAACGTCCGCCAGAAGCTCGGCTTGTCCGGGTCGAAGTTCCACATGGCCGGATCTTCCGAGTGCCAGTCGTAAGGATCGTTCCAAATTAAGTCAACCGATTGGATATCATTTCTTTTTGTATGAAAACGAATGTGAATCGTCTCCCGGTCATACTTGTAAACGAAAGGGGACATGGCGCGATGGTAAATAGCTTCTTTGATCAAGTGAAATCGTTCCTTTCTCTATTGGGGATATAACCATTTTACACTGTCGATTCTGAAATGAAACAACAGTTGCGAAAACGTTTGCTCAAGCAAAGGTTAATAAAGCGTTTACATTTTGTCAATCGTACATCACAATAATTATTGAAGAAACGACGACAAAAAATTAAAAAAGAGATAAATGGGTTAACGGCAAGAAAAAATCCTAAAAAAAAGACTTGTAAAACGCTTACACAACTGTATAATAAAAATTGAGGTGAGGATGCAAACGTTTTCACTGAGCAACTGATTTCGTAGCGGATTTGAATAAAATCAGTCGTTCAGCGCGGTTGCGCAAATCTGACCATACTAATTTCCTTGGGGAGGTTTTTCATCATGAAGATGAAAAAGATGGTAGCAGGACTTTCAACAGCAGTATTCGCATTCGGTGCACTTGCTGCATGTGGTGGCGGTACGGACAACGGTTCGACGAATGAAGGCGGTTCTTCTAGCGAGAACAAGCCAGAAAAAATCGTAATTTGGGAAGATATTGAAAAGTCGGAAACGACGAAAGAAGTTGCCAAGGCGTTTGAAGAAGAGCATGGCGTCGTAGTTGAAGTCGTCGAAGTACAGATGACGGACCAAAAAGACAAGTTGGCCCTCGATGGCCCAGCTGGTAAAGGTCCTGATATCGTTCTCGTACCACATGACCAAATCGGAACAATTGCTGACCAAGGTCACTTGGCACCGCTCACTGACGAAGGCGCACTTGACGCGTTCACTGACGCTTCGAAATCAGCTGTCATGTTCGACGGACAAGCTTACGGGTATCCAAAATCAGTTGAAACACCAGTCCTCATGTTCAACAAGGACTTAGTATCTGAAGCACCTGCGACAATGGATGAGTTGTACGAGTTGTCGAACGAGGTGAAAGGTGACGGCGAATACGGTTTCCTCGGTCTTTGGGATAACTTCTACTTCGCACACGGCGTCATCGCTGGCTTCGGCGGTTACGTATTCAAGGAAGATGGCGGCGCGCTCGACCCGGCTGACATCGGCTTGAACAACGAAGGCGCGGTTGAAGGATTCGAGTACATCGGCAAATGGTACGAAGAAGGCCTCTTCCCTAAAGGGTTGATCGGCGAGTCTGGTGGCCAAGCGATGGACCAACTCTTCACTGAGAAGAAAGCACACACAGTCATGAACGGACCATGGGCCGTAGCTGGTTACCAAGATGCCGGCGTCAACCTCGGAGCGTCTGCAATGCCGACACTTCCAAACGGTGAGCCAATCAAGACGTTCATGGGCGTGAAGACGTATGCGCTCTCTGCTTACACAGAGAACCAAGAGTGGGCTGAAATGTTCCTCGCAGAACTCACGAACGAAGAGAACGCATTGAAGATGTTTGAAGCTTACAACGAGATCCCACCAGTAGCTGCTCTTGAGACGAACGAGACAATCACGTCGAACGAAGTAGCGAAAGCGGTATTCGATCAAGCGACAAACGCGATCCCAATGCCTAACATTCCTGAAATGGGACAAGTTTGGGAGCCAATGGCACAAGCACTTCAGCTCGTTGCAACTGGCAAGCAAGATGCACAAAAATCAGCTGACGATGCTGTGAAAGTCATCGAGCAACAAATCCAAGCGAACAACCAATAAGGAACTGAAATGACGGGGTACGCCAACTGGCGTTCCCCCTCATTTTCTAGAATTGAGCAAACGCTTGCTCGATTGATTTGCTCAAATTGAAAGGAGAAATTGAGGATGGCTTCAATTCCGAAACCGAACACGCCGGATCAACGTCCGGACAAACCGACCAACCATGCCCGGAACGCCGCATTACTCTCGATCATTCCGGGAGCCGGACAGTTTTATAACAATCAACGTGCGAAAGCGATCGCTTTCTTTATCGTCATTATGTCTTATTTCGCAGTAAACTACGATCTCTTTTTCAAAGGCGCGGGCGCAGGACCTGGCGACCGTGGTGGCCTTTGGGGATTGATCACGCTTGGCGAAGTAGCAGGACCTCGTAACGACCACTCCATCTTCTTGATGGTAGAAGGTATTGTCGCATTAATCTTACTGTTCTTCGGGATTGCGTTTTACATCTGGAACATTCGTGACGCATACCGAGTCGGTCGCATTCGTGATCAGCACCTAAACGTGCCAACGTTCCAAGTGCAGCTTCGCAACTTGCGTGACCACGGATTCCCATACTTGATGTTGATCCCGTCACTCATCTTGCTCGTCTTCACTGTCGTTTTACCGCTCATCTTCACGTTCTTGATCGCTTTCACGAACTACCGCTACAATAACGCACCACCGGCGAAACTCGTCGAGTGGATCGGATTCAGCAACTTCACGAGCATCTTCCAAATCGACATCTGGCGTGATACGTTCGTCAGCGTCCTCGGTTGGACGCTCGTCTGGACGGTCGCTTCAACGGTCGGTGTCATCGCGATCGGGATCTTCCTTGCGGTTCTGTTGAACCAAGAAGGACTCCGTTTCCGTCGCTTGTTCCGTTCGATTTTGATCTTGTCATGGGCCGTACCGGCGTTCATCACGATCTTGATTTTCCGTTCGATGTTCAACGAATCGTTCGGTGTGTTCAACACGACGATCCTCCCGGCGTTCGGGCTTGACCCGATCAGTTGGATGACGGACCCGACGGCGACGCGAAGCGCGCTCATCTTGATTCAGTGGTGGCTAGGCTTCCCGTTCATCATGACGCTCATGACGGGTGTGTTGCAGTCGATCCCGGGTGACTTGTATGAAGCCGCGACGATTGACGGCGCAACAATCTTTGATAAGTTCCGCTTGATCACGTTGCCGATGCTCTTGTTCGCAACAGCACCGATCTTGATCACGCAGTTCACGTTCAACTTCAACAACTTCAACTTGATTTATCTCTTCAACGGTGGGGGACCAGCTGTGCCAGGACAGACGGCCGGCGGTACCGACATCTTGATCTCATGGATTTACAAATTGTCTCTCGGTGCCAACCCGCAATACGGACTTGCGGCTGCGATCACGCTCATCTTGTCATTCTTCATCATGACACTTGCCGTCATCCAGTTCCGTCGGACAAAATCTTTCAAAGACGAGGATATGATTTGATATGAAAAAACAAAAACGAATCAATCTGGCGCTCTCTTATGTCATCTTGACGTTGGCGTCGATCATCATCCTTTATCCGATGCTTTGGGTAGTGGGGACGTCGTTCAACCCGGGACGTACGATCACGTCGAAAATCATTCCGGACAATCCGACGCTCATTCACTATAAAAACTTGTTTGATCTAACGATTTCAGATTATAGTTTATGGTATGTGAATACATTGAAGATTGCCTTCATCACGATGGCACTCGCGGTCATTCTCGTTACGATCACCGGTTATGTATTCTCGCGTTATCGTTTCGTCGGACGGAAGAACTCGCTCATCTTGTTCCTCGTCTTGCAAATGGTGCCGCAATTCGTTGCCATCATCGCGATTTACGTGCTCCTGAACATGCTCGGTCTTCTTGACACGCATACGGCGCTCATCCTGCTGTACGCCGGCGGGGCGATTCCGATGAACACGTATCTCGCCAAAGGTTACTTCGATACGATTCCGAAAGAGCTCGATGAAGCCGCTCGGATGGATGGTGCCGGTCACCTTCGTATCTTCTGGCAAATTATTTTGCCGCTCGCGAAGCCGATTGTCGCAACGATTGCCCTGTTCAACTTCATGGGCCCGTTCAACGACTTTATCTTGGCATCGCTCGTCCTTCGTTCACCGGAGAAACAGACACTTGCGGTTGGTCTCTATAACATGATTTCTCGACAGTTCGACAACAACTTCACGTTGTTCGCGGCAGGCGCCGTCCTTTCGGCCCTCCCAATCGTGCTCTTGTTCTTCATGTTCCAACGCTACTTCGTCTCGGGTCTCACTGCGGGTGGTACGAAAGGATAATACTCACTTAAGGGGGAAGCGATATGAGGCGAGGCGTCGTGCTCGTTCTCCTGTCGCTTCTTTTGTTTCCTACAATTGTCGGAGCGAAAGAAGCAGCAACATGGGAACAAGAACGCATGTACTTTATTATGGTCGACCGGTTCGTTGACGGAAATCCCGATAACAACGACCAAGTCGACAAAAATGACCCGAAAGCCTTCCATGGCGGAGATATTCGAGGCGTCATTGAAAAGCTCGATTACATCGAGTCGCTCGGTTTCACGTCCATCTGGTTGACGCCGGTGTTTGAGAATATGCCGGACGGCTACCACGGCTATTGGATTAAAGATTTTTATGAGATCGACCCGCAGTTCGGGACGAAAGAAGATTTACAGGAACTCGTCGACGAGGCGCATAAGCGAGACATGAAAGTCATCCTCGATTTCGTCGTCAACCACGTCGGCCCGGGTCATCCTTGGGTCGAAGAGAAGCCAGACTGGTTCCATGACGAGTTACCGATCGTTTTATGGAACGATCAAGAACAAGTCGAGACACATTGGCTCTTTGACTTGCCGGACTTTAAAACCGAAGACCCGGAAGTGAAAGACTACTTGATCGAGGCGGCGACGTACTGGATTGAAGAGACCGGCATCGACGGCTATCGTCTCGATACGGTCCGCCACGTCGACAAGCCGTTTTGGGAAGATTTCGTCGAAGCGGTGCGTGCGGTCGACCCAGACTTTTATCTGTTAGCCGAGGTGTTCGACCCGAACCCGCAATATGTCGCTGAATATGATGACCTAGGCTTCAACAGCATCACGAACTTTACGTTTTATGACCGCGTCGCCAAGACGATGGCGCAAAAGCAGGCGAACGTCGACGAGATCGATGTCGCCGCAAGCTACGCCCAGACGTTCTTCAACGACCCGAACCAAATGGCGACGTTCCTCGACAATCACGATGTCGAACGGTTCATGCACGTCGCGGAACGGGGCGGTGCCGAATCGGCGGAACGAAGATTGCGTCTCGGATTGTTCGCACTCTATGCGTCGCCGGGTATGCCGATTGTCTTCCAAGGGACAGAGAACGCACAAACGGGCGGGGCTGACCCAGCCAACCGGGAGATGACCGAATTCCCGGGAAATGAAGACCTTCACGGTTACGTCGCGACGATGAACCGGATGCGGGCCGAATATCCGGTGTTCGCGACCGGTGAACAACGCCTCATCGCCTCTAAAGACGGCATGGCCGTGTTTGAACGCCGTGACGGTGACGACGTCGCCTTATATGCAATCAATATGAACGAAGAGGACAGAGAGATTCAATTCGAGGTAAGCGAAGTCGGTGAAGATACACGTCTTCGCGGTCTCCTGTTCTCGCAACTCGTCACCGACAGCCGTGGCACGTTTACCATCAAACTGTCAGGTGAGAGCGCGAACGCCTATATCGTCGAAGAGTCAGAAGTGAACATGTGGACGATCGGCCTGCTCGTGATCGCCATCCCAATCTTTTTGACGGGGCTCGTGATGTGGAAGCGCCGGAGAAGCGTTAACTGACAACAGGGAATCAAGAACTAACGGAAGCAAGGGGGAGCACCATGCAAATCACGATTAAAGATGTCGCGAAACATGCCAACGTCGCACCATCGACGGTGTCACGTGTTATCGCGAACAGTCCACGAATCAGTCAAAAAACGAAAGAGCGCGTGCGCAGTTCGATGGAGGAACTCGGGTACCATCCGAACATTCATGCACGTAGCCTCGCGAACCGCTCGACAGAGTCGATCGGTCTCGTCATGCCGAGTGCGGCCACAAAGACACTGCAAAACCCGTTCTTCCCGGAAGTGCTTCGGGGAATCAGCACGAAAGCGCATCAGAACGGATACTCGCTCTATATGACGACGGGCGTCACAGAGGAAGAGGTATTGTCGGGCGTCATCGAGATGGTGCAAGGCCGCCGTGTCGATGGTGTCATCGTCCTTTATTCGCGAGAAGATGACAAAGTCGTCCAGTATTTACGTCAAACGAAATTCCCATTCGTCGTGGTCGGGAAGCCGTTCGGGGATGCTTCATCGATCACATACGTTGACACGGACAACTATTTGGCCGGCCGGGAAGTGACGAAGCATCTGTACAACCTCGGTCATTGCTGCATCGCCTTCATCGGTGGGTCGGATAAACTCGCCGTCACGCAAGATCGGCGTAACGGGTATGCCACGGCGCTCATGGAAGCGGGCATCCCGGTGCGCGAGGATTACATCGCGCGGGCCGAGTTCATGACGAAAGGCGGGGCAAAAGCCGTTCGGGAGCTGCTTCAACTCGAAGAGCCGCCGACAGCCGTCGTCGTCAGTGACGACATGATGGCGCTCGGTGTCATCAGCACGCTCAGTGAGATGGGGCTGAAAATTCCAGAGGACGTCGCGGTCGTCAGCTTCAACAACGTCTACATCGCCGAGCACTCCAATCCACCGCTGACCTCGGTCGAAATCAACATCTTCGGCCTCGGGTTCGAGGCGACGAACTGCCTAATCGAGCAAATCGGCGACAGTGCGCCGCCGTACGGGAAACGCGTCATCGTGCCGCACTATCTCGTTGTACGTCAATCGTGTGGGCAAAAGAAAGCCGGGCAACCGGTCGAGTAAACATGAACCTTTCGTCTTCGGGCGAAGGCACTGAAAAACTTTTAATGATTTTGAACAGAGGAGCGTCGTCCCGGTATGGATGACGCTCCTCTGTTTTCCGCTGTTTTCATCGCCCTTCAGCCGCCCTGTCCGGCACGCCGCTTTCCTGGGGGCGGGCGTCGAGCCGCAACGCGACGTCGTCGCTGCTGGGTCTCGCCTTGCCCGCTAATTCCCCGGGAGTCGGCGTGCCCTCGGGCGGCGCTGTAGGCGCCTTGCATTCCGGACTATACTGACCGTAACACCAAATTGGAGGCCATCCCGATGATGCCCGACCTGCCGAACATGCCGCCGAGCCCGTATGTGGCGCTCTATGACCTGTTGACCCGGCCGATGACGAGCTGCAGCTCATCCACGACCTTGTCCCGTTCGATCACATCGTGGGCGACGAGGCCAAGTCGAAGCCTTACAGCGTGTCATTGAAGTCGAGGGAGCACAGCGACCAACTCGATTATGAGCAGACGGATGATTTCAAGGACCATCACCGGAAACGCTTTGCCATCGAGGCGAAGAACAGCCAACTGAAGAACCCGCACGGTCTGGTGCGCAACAAGACGCCAGACCTGAAAGGCATGACGTTACAGGTGGTGATGGCCATCGTCGCGGTCAATCTGAGGCGGATTATCACCCTCCGGAAAGAGAAGACAGATTAAAGGCAAGGAAAAAAGACCATCGGCCCGACACAAGTCGGATCAATCGCCTTTTTCACGTTCTCACGCTCGGATAGTGCGAAGGTTTTTCAGTGCCCTCTCTTCGGGCGGGAGGTTTTTTTCGTGCATATAATGGAAGGTCGTTCAATCGGACAATAGTCACAACGTTACAAACTGATTACAATCATGAAAGAAATGCATGAAACGGAGTTGCAAGGGAACATATACACTACCGGCAGGATGGCAATTCATAGCGAATCGGCCTAGCCTATAACCAAAAAAATAAAGATTTTGAAAGGGAGATACAATCATGGATAACAAACGTTACGTAGGAACTTACTATCAGGAGTCAGAACTCGTGTCAAAAATTGATGAGCTCCGTGCTCAAGGTCATCGTGAAGAAGACTTGTACGTCGTTGTGAAAGATAAATCGAACCTTTCAATGGTTCGTGGCGAAACCGATGCAGAAGTGAAAGAAACGAAGGCATCATGGCTCGACCGCTTCTTCGGCGTGTCAGATGGCGCAGACGAAGTCCGTCATACGTTCGACAAACTCGGCTTCTCAGAAGAAGAGACGGCACGCCACCATTCAGATATCGAGAACGGCGGCTTCGTCCTCTTGCTTGATACGGACGATGGTGTCCTCGATAACGGACGGAACGATACGTTCGAAGGACGTACGTCAGCAGGCTACGGTTCAGAAGGGAACGAGGCTGGAAACATGACGGCTCGTGACCCGATTGGTACAGGTGTCGGAGCAGCCGGAACAGGTCTTGACGCGACGGGATCGCATCATGACTCGACGCGTCACCACGACATGGACGAGGATATCCGTAACCGCACCGACTTGACGGACGAGCAGAAGTTGCAGTTGCATGAAGAACGTCTACAAGTGAACAAAGAGCGCGTCCAAACGGGCGAGGTTCGCGTCGAGAAAGACGTCGTCGAGCATGAAGAACGCATCGATGTCGAAGTCGAGCGTGACGAAGTGTATGTCGAGCGACGTCCAGTCGACGGTGACCGCGCCGCGACAGACCACTCGTTCGATGCGACGAACGATCGTGACGAGATTCGCGTTCCGGTGACGGAAGAGCGGGTAGATGTGACGAAGAAAGATGTCGTCGCTGAAGAGATTGTCGTCGGCAAGAAAAAAGTGAAGGATACTGAAACAGTACGCGAGACAGTCCGGAAGGAAGAAGCCCATATCGAGGGTGAAGATGACCTCCGCAAGCGTGACGGTGACCACACACGCCGTGACGACCGCGACCGCCTCTAATTTGACCAAGTACCTGAAGAAGGATGGTTCTCTCTAAAGGGACCATCCTTTTTTTACGACATACTTTAGGAGGAATGAGACATGAGACAAGCCATCATTTCTGAACTGTTCGACGATGCCACGGCGTTGCTCGCGCGGACGGTCGACTTGAAACGAGAAGGTTACGACGAAGGAGACATGTTCGTGCTCGTCAAACGTAAAGAGACGGGAGAGGCCGTGAAACGTCAATCGAATCTATACGTTCTCGTCGCCGACGACCCGCAGGCGATCGCTTCGCTCGTCACATCGAGCGAGCGTCCGGTCGAGCGATGGCTCGGCAGTATGCGCTTGACGCCTGAAAGACAGGAGACGTTCGCGCAGGCGATCGAGCAAGGAAAGTTGTTCCTCTACGTCGACGCGGAACAAGGCGAACGGCTCGAAGCAGAGACAGCGACCCGTCGAAAACAAGCGACAGACACCGAAGAACAAACGCTCGCCCTGCATGAGGAACGGCTCGACGTGAAGAAGCGAGCGGTCCAAACCGGTGAGCTCGTCGTGAACAAACGTGTCACCGAGACCGATCAAGAGATTGAAATCCCGATTCGGAGGGAACAGTTACACGTAGAGCGCAAAGACGGCTCGCTAGAAGAGATTGAAGACTATGATTTCGACCGACCGGGCATCCGGACGATCGACGAAGGCGATCACCTTCGGATTCAAGTTATCGAAGAGCGAGCGTTCATCGTCAAGCGACCTGTCGTCGTCGAGGAGATCATCGTGCATAAGCACGTGCGAGAAGACGTCGAAACGGTCACGGAGACGTTGCGCAAAGAAGAGGTTGACGTTCGGCAAGTCGGCGATGCCGACATCGACGTCGATTCTTCATTAACAAAGCAGGAGGATGAGAGGATATGAGTAGAAGAAGGTTTGTCGGTACGTACCATGACGAGGCATCGCTCGTCTCGAAAATCGATCAATTGAATCACGACGGATATGAAGAGAAGGATCTGTTCGTAGTCGTCAAAGATGAGGACAACGTCTCGCTCGTCGAACGGAAAACGGACGCCAAAGTCGAAGAAGCGTCGGCGTCTTGGTTGCAAAAATTCGCTGGCGTCGCGGAAGGCGAGCAAGAAGTAAAACGTGCGCTGCTCGATCTCGGACTCGCGGACGATGATGTCAACGAAGCATATCGGGACATTTTGAACGGCGGGTACGCCTTGATTCTCGATGAACCGGATACCGGCTTCAACGACGGGGACAACCCGGCGTTTGAAGGGCATGAAGGCAATGCGACGTTCGGCCGCGATCGCGACGTTTGATTTGGAACGGCTTCGGGGGAATTCGAAGCCGTTTTTGTCTGCCGTAAACTGTGAGGAAAAAAAGAAAGAAAAAGTTCTATGCAAACGATTGCATTCTTCGTTGAGTCGTGTAAAATGAGAGGTGAGATTGAAATACAGCGCTTTCATAGACAAACGGTTGCATGATTTCGTTGTCTAATGAACAGTAGCCTTGTTAGAGAAAAAGGAGTGGCAGACAGATGAAACGATTGTTTGCAGTCGATGAATGGAAAGTAACCGAAGAAGGGCTTCATCCGAAAGAGAACCGTCTTGCCGAGTCGATCACCTCGCTCGGGAACGGGCATATGGGGATGCGCGGCAACTTCGAGGAAGATTACTCGAACGATACGCACCAAGGGTTTTATGTGGCGGGCGTCTATTATCCGGACAAGACGCGCGTCGGTTGGTGGAAGAACGGGTACCCGGAATACTTCGCAAAAGTGTTGAACGCGACGAACGTCGTCGGTCTTCGTGTCGCCATCAACGGGACACCGGTTGATTTGGCGAAGTGGGAAGTGAAAGACTTCACGCGTGAGCTCGATATGCAACGCGGCGTCCTAACACGGACGTTCACATTGTTGAACGGGACGGAAGAGACGAAAGTGGAAGTCGTCCGTTTCTTCTCGATCGTCGATAAAGAAATCTTAGCGATTCGTTATAACGTCACGCCGGTCAACTACGAGGCGAAAATCGAGTTCACGCCATACTTGGACGGTGATGTCGTCAACGAGGACTCGAACTATGACGAGAAGTTCTGGTTGCCGGTCGAACACGGTGTCGAAGAGCGTTTCGGTTTTGTCACGACGAAGACGAAAAAGCTCGATTGGCACGTGACGGCTTCGATGATTGCAGACGTCGAAGGCGCGCGCTCTGAAGTGCTCGAAGCGACCGACCTGTTCGTCGCGAACAAGTTCACGGTGACGGCGCCAGCCGGTGAGACGGCAACGGCGTACAAATACGTCTCGGTCGTCACGAACCGTGACTACGAAGTCGAGGAATTGCAGTCGACGGGAATGCAACGCGTTGAGATGGCGTTTGAGAAAGGCTTTGAGACGCTCCTCGCCGAGCAGACGGACGCTTGGCTCGCACGTTGGGAGGACGCGGACGTCCGCATCGACGGCGACGCCGAAGCACAACAGGGAATTCGCTTTAACATCTTCAATATGTATCAGACGTACACAGGCGAGGACTCACGTCTCAACATCGGTCCGAAAGGGTTCACCGGTGAAAAGTATGGCGGTGCCACGTATTGGGATACAGAAGCGTATTGCCTCCACTTCTATTTAGCGACAGCCAAACCAGAAGTGTCGTGGAACTTGCTCAAATATCGCCACAACCAATTGCCGCAAGCAAAAGAGAACTCGGTCAAGAACGTCGGCATGGAAGGCGCCCTCTATCCGATGGTGACGATGAACGGCGAGGAGTGCCACAACGAGTGGGAGATCACGCATGAAGAGATTCACCGGAACGGCGCCATCGCACATGCCATCTTCAACTATACGAACTTCACAGGCGATAAGTCATACCTCGGGAAATACGGACTTGAAGTATTGGTCGAGATCTCGCGTTACTGGGCGAGCCGTGTCAACTTTGTCCCGCACAAAGATGTCTACATGATCCTAGGCGTCACAGGTCCGAACGAATACGATAACAACGTCAACAACAACTGGTACACGAACTTGATTGCCGCGTGGACGCTTGAATACACGCAAGAGGTGTACAACTACTTGAAACAAGCGGAGCCGGCTCGTCTTGAAGAGCTCGTCTCGACGCTCGGCATCACGGACGAAGAGATTGCGAAGTGGAACGATATCCAGACGAAGATGTACTATCCGAAAGACGACCTCGTCCCAGACGTGTTCATGCAACAGGACGGCTTCATGGATAAAGAACAAATCTTAGTGAAAGATCTCGATCCGAAACACTTGCCGCTCAACCAAAACTGGTCGTGGGACCGTATCCTCCGCTCGAACTTTATCAAGCAGGCGGACGTGCTCCAAGGTCTCTATACGTTCGGTGACCGTTTCACGATCGAGCAGAAACGGGCCAACTTCGACTTCTATGAGCCGCGCACGGTTCATGAGTCGAGCTTGTCGCCTTGCGTCTACTCGATTATCGCGGCTGAAGTTGGTTACGTGGATAAGGCGGTCGAGCTCTATCAACGTTCAGCCCGCCTCGACCTCGACAACTACAACAACGACACGGAAGACGGTCTTCACATCACGTCGATGGTCGGCTCGTGGATGTCAATCGTGCACGGTTTCGCTGGCATGCGTGCCCTCGAGAACGAGCTTACGTTCAGCCCGATGATTCCGAAGGATTGGAACGGCTATTCATTCAATATGCTCTGGCGCGGCCATCACTTGACGATCACATCGACGCGTGACCATGTGACGATCAAGCAGACGGGCGGCACGGACGTCTCCATCAAGGTCTATGGAAATGTCGTCAACGTCCCGGCAAACGATGCCGTGACGATCGAGACGGTGAAAGCGTAATCAAATGCGTCAGCACAACAAGTCGGCTTCGGTCGGCTTGTTTTTTTTCATCGCGCCTCTGCAGATTGCATTATTTTAATGATAGGCAGCGCTTGGAATCTATGTTATCTTGATTCTTAGCTATTTTTGAAAGGGGAGACAAAACTTGACGGAAGCCGTTAAAGAACATGCTCGCATCGGAATCGTTTCGATTATTGGGGGAGTATTCGTTGCATTATCCATGACATTATTTTTAATCCCGGCGGGGGTATACTCGACCGGATTTACAGGGCTCGCCCAAATCTTTACGCAACTGTTTGCGGGGACACCGTTTGAGCTCGGGGAAGGAATTTGGTTCTTCGTCTTAAACGTGCCGCTACTCATTGTCAGCTACTTCATGCTCGGCAAGAACATGATGATTCATACACTCATCAGTGTCGCGGCAGTCACCGTGTTCATTCGTGTGCTTCCACAATCGCAGCTCCTCTCGGACGACCCGCTCTTGAACGCCGTGTTCGGCGGGGTTTTGCTCGCAATCGGTTCAGGGATCACGATTCGCTTCGGCGCCTCGACCGGCGGATTCGATATCGTCGCGCTCATCTTGGCGAAATTCACGAACAATTCGGTCGGCGTCTACTTGTTCCTCATGAACATGATGATCGCACTTTGGGCCGGTGCGTTATTTGGTTGGCAGACTGCGCTTTATACAATCGTCTTCTTGTACGTGACGTCGAAAGTCATCGACGAGATTTATACGAACACGCAGCGTCAAACACTCTTCATCGTCACGAGCCATCCGGACGAAGTGACGAAAGAGTTGCATCAACACGTCTTCCGCGGCATCACGCTCATGCCGTCGATCGGCACGTACTCAAAAGTCGAAAAGGCGACGCTCATGATGGTCGCCCAGCGCCACGAAGTTCGTGAAATCACGCGCATCTGTAAGGATGCCGATCCGACCGTCTTCATCAACATGGTTCCGACCGAAGATGTCGAAGGTGCGTTTCGACGCTAAAATAACCCCCGCTGAACACTCAGCAGGGGTTATTGCATAGATAGAGGTCAAGTTGGTACTCTGGATGACGTAATCGATCGGCCGTCCAGACCTCAGGAAAATGACGAGAACCTGCTGCTTCGCTCATCCGATGGCGCCGGAGACTCCTAAGGGATTAGCGAGCAAGGGGAGACCCAGCAGCGTTAAGCGATGCGGCTCCCTGCTCGCCCCTAGGAAAGCGGAGGCGCCAGAAGGAAGAGCGCAAAACATTCGGGAGGCACCAAAAGGAAGCGCGCGAAACATCGTGGTAGTCAATAATCAAAACACACCGACTGCATTCAGTCGGTGTGTTGATTATGCCTTGATGCCGAGTTTTTCTTCGAGGTAGATGGCGATGCCGTCTTCCATGTTCGACGCGGTCACTTCGTTCGCGACGGCTTTCAACTGGCTGATGGCGTTCCCCATCGCGACGCCGGTGCCGACATAGTCGAGCATCTCGAGATCGTTCTCCTCGTCGCCGAACGCGATGATGTTTTTGCGGTTGATGCCGAGATGTTTCGACACTTCACGCAATCCGAGCGCCTTCGATGTGTTTTGGCTCATGACTTCGATCATGTGCTCCGGCATGCGCCATTGGCGGTTCAAGACGGCCTCGGCGTGAACTTTATTCAAACGTGCACGGACGTTGTCGACGTGCTCTTTCGTCGCATGGATGAGGAGTGACGTCGGCTCTTCTTGTAAGTGTTTGAGCAAGTTGCCCGATGTGACGCTGAGCGCGCGCTCGGTGTAGGGGCTATAAAATTCTTGCGGTTCTTTTTGGAAGTAGACGTGGTCCGTCACTTCGACGACGATGTTGTGTGCTTTCGTCTCCGACACTTCCTCGATGATCTCGTGCGCCGTCTTGAGTGGGATTGGTCGGTGCGTCACGGCGTATGACGAGTCTTTCGGATGGTGGACGAGCGCGCCGTTGAAGTTGATGAGCGGCGTCGTCAAGTCGAGCTGGTCATAGTACATGATGGAGTGGCGATGCGGTCGTCCGGTCGCAATCATGACTTCATGACCGGCATCTCGCGCCGCTTGGAGCGCACGAATGTTTCGGTCGCTAATCGTCTTGTCATCTCGTAACAACGTGCCGTCCAAATCTACTGCGATTAAATAACGTGACATTAGTCATCCTCTTTTCTACGATGTGCTGTTTCTCTGACGGTATCACATTTCCGGTTTCAACGGAAAGAATATACAATCGAGGTCGCACATTTATCAGGAACAATGCTATACTAATCTCGTATGAGCAATTCATGCATCATCTGTGAGATGGAGGGGACTTTCGATGCGATATTTAGTCACATTGTTCTGGGCAATTTTGCTTTCGAACACAGCAATCTTTATCATTTCTGCTGTCGACGGCGTGCCATTCAATGCGGTGCTCGCGACAGCGTTTGGCGTGGTCATCACAATCTTTATCGTGCTCTTGGATGTCGTGAACCAAGATATGGGGATCAGCGACGTCGCCCAAGAGAAGTAAGGCGTTCACAATCAAACTGGCTCACAGTCGAGTCAGTTCTTTTTATATCATTTTAGGAGGGACTTACTATGAAAAATGATGCAAAACGCGCGAACTTTATTACGTTTGCCATTATCGCTGCCATCATCGTAATCGGCATCGGGCTCTTGTTCTTCTTGAACAACGCCAATGAAGAAGAGGGTGTCAACGCGGTCAATGCCGAAGAGTTGGAGACGAAAATCTCAGAAGAAGATGAAGTCGTGGTCTACTTCTGGCAGACAGGCTGTGAGTACTGTGAGCAGGTGAAGCCGTATATCGAGCCGCTCGTTGAAGAATATGATGCTGTCTCAATCAACTTGGCCGACCATAACGTCTGGACGACGTACGGCATCAACGGCACGCCGACGGTCATCCGGTTTGAGGACGGTCAAGAGACGGGCCGCATCGAAGGAGCCGTATCGGAACAGCAGTATGAGACATTTTTTAAAAATGAGGAGGGCGAACAGTGATTAAAAGCCGTTTCTACCAGACGTTGTTTGAATTGAACGCCTCCCCGTTCATCGCCAAACGGCTCCGGTGGTTCGCTGAATCGAACTATAGCCGTCCGCTCATCGCCTCGTTCGCGAAAACGTACAAGATTGACGTTGAAGAAGCGAAAGACCCAATGGATGCGTATCCGAGTCTGCACGCGTTCTTCACTCGACATCTGAAAGAAGGGGCCCGATTGATTGACGTAGATGCACAATCGATCGTCTCTCCGTGTGACGGGAAGTTATCCATCGTCACCGATATCACAGACGATAGCCGCTTTGAAGTGAAGGGCCAATCGTACACGCTCGCTGAGATGCTCGGTTCGCAACAAGAGGCACGTCGCTATGCAGGCGGCACCGTCTGCGTGCTCTACTTGAGCCCGCGCGATTATCACCGCGTCCACGTCCCGCTCGCCGGGCGTGTCCTCAGCCACTACGAGCTAGGCGACCGCTCGGCACCGGTCAACGAGATCGGCTTGACGGAGACGGTTCGTCCGCTCTCGCGCAACTATCGCCGCATCACGCGATTGGATAGCCCTGCCGGTGTCTATGAACACATCATGGTCGGCGCCTTGAACGTCAACACGATCGAGTGGACCCATGACGGGTCGTACGTGGAAAAGGGAGACGAAGTCGGCTACTTCTCGTTCGGCTCGACCGTCGTGCTTTGCTTCGAAAAAGGGCGCGTCCATATCGATTCGTCTAAAATCGGTCCGGTCCGGCTCGGTGAAGCCATCGGCACGATTCAATGAAAATTTCAAACTTTTTCATTCCGGCCAAACGATACACTAGTCGTTTGGTCGGTTTTCGTTTACCATAGAAGGGATATCAATACTTATAAGAGTAGTTGAATCGCTTTAGATAATTGGAGGAATTCAAACGTGTTTAATCGACTTTATCCGAAACAGTTCGTCGCGTCAGTCTTTGACATCGACCTTGAAGAATTAAAAGACCGTGGTGTCCGCGTCATTTTGACGGACCTTGATAATACACTCGTGGCTTGGGACGTCCCGCACGCACCGGAGCTTCTTTTGCTCTGGCTTGAAAAAGTGAAATCACATGGACTTGACGTCATCGTCGTGTCGAATAACAATGAAAACCGCGTCCGGACGTTCACGGAACCGCTCGGACTCCATTACGTATCGCGTGCGAAAAAACCGTTGCCGTCCGGCTTCAAGCAAGCGCTCGCGAAATACGGCTACTCGACGAAAGAAGCGATTTTCTTAGGCGACCAGTTGTTCACGGACGTGCTCGGCGCGAACATGGCCGGCATCCACGTCATTCACGTCGAACCGGTCGTCAAGACGGATGGACTCGTCACGAAGTTCAATCGCATGCTCGAGAAAGTCGTGTTCGCGCATATGAAACGTCGCGGGAAGTACGTATTGATCACGAAGAAAGTCGAGGAAATCGCCGTCGATGCGAAGCGGGCCAAAGTGGCCGTCGCTGAGAAAATCGGGGAAGCGATGCACTCGCGTTCCGAAGATTCACATAAAAAAGATGAATAAGGACCTCGAACGCAAAGGAAGAAGGAGGCTGTCCTTGTACGGCGCGTAAGGCGTCGGAATTAACGCTTCAGGAGTAGCGGCGAGGCGCTACAGTGAATGAAGAAGAGGAAACTCAAATGACAGCAAATCATGCTATGGAAGAAACAAAACGTTATTGCGCCGGTTGCGGCGTTCTCATTCAAACGGAAGACCCGGCTGGTGTCGGGTATGCTCCGAAATCGGCACTTGATCGCGAAATCGTCATTTGCCAACGTTGCTTCAAACTGAAACACTACAATCAGATTCAAGACGTCGAACTGACAGATGACGACTTCTTGCGCATCTTGAACGGAATCGGTTCGCGCGAAGCGCTCGTCATTAAAATCGTCGACATCTTTGACTTTAACGGGAGCTGGCTCCCGGGACTGCAACGGTCAGTCGGGTCGAACCCGGTCCTTTTAGTCGGGAACAAAGTCGACTTGTTACCGAAATCCGTCAACCCGAACCGGATGGCGAACTGGATGAAGAGCGAGGCGAAAGAACTCGGCTTGAACCCGGTCGACGTCCATTTGATTAGTGCGAAGAAAGGGCACGGCATCGACGAGCTAGCCGAGAAGATTGAATATTATCGGAAAGGCAAGGACGTCTACGTCGTCGGTTGTACGAACGTCGGGAAATCGACGCTCATCAACCAAATCATCAAACGTTTCGGCGAAGCGGACGAGGCGATCATTACGGTCAGCCATTTCCCGGGAACGACGCTCGACTTGATTGACGTCCCGCTCGATGATGACGCGAACTTGTATGACACACCAGGGATCATCAACCGCCATCAGATGGCCCACTACGTCGACGCCAAAGACTTGAAGACGATCACGCCGAAAAAAGAGATCAAGCCACACGTGTTCCAGTTGAACCCGCAGCAGACGCTCTTCTTCGGTGGTCTCGCTCGTCTCGACTACATGGAAGGCAACAAGCGCTCATTCGTCGTCTACATGTCAAACGAGTTGAAGACGCACCGTACGAAACTCGATAAAGCGGACGAGTTGTACGAGAATCACATCGGTCAAATGCTCAACCCGCCGAACGAGAAGACGCTCGAGAAGTTGCCGCCGCTCGTCCGTCACGAGTTCAGTCTCCGGGACGGCGTGAAGACGGACATCGTCTTCAGCGGTCTCGGTTGGGTCGCCATTCACGGCAAAGGCGGCCGCATCGCTGCCTGGGCACCAAAAGGAGTCGCCGTCACATTGCGTGAGGCACTCGTATGAGACTGGCCGTCATCGGTCACCCGATTGCTCATTCGCTCTCTCCCGTCCTGCACGAGCAGTGGCTGAGGGCGTCTGGGCTTTTCGGGCGTTATGAGGCGCTCGACGTCGCCGAAGAAGACTTGAGCGGATTGTTTCAGGCGATGCGCGATGGCGAATGGGACGGCTTCAACGTCACGATTCCGTATAAAGAAACCGTCATCCCGTACCTTGACGAACTCGATTTGGCGGCTACGGATGCCGGTGCGGTCAATACGGTGTATAAGCGGGACGGCAAATTGATTGGGACGAACACGGACGGTGCCGGTCTCGTCGCCGCCCTGTCTCCTCTGACAGACTGGTCCGGTCGTGTGCTCGTCATCGGAGCAGGTGGTGCGGCGCGCGGGATTATCAGTGCGCTACCGACCCGTGACGTCACCATCACGAACCGGACGATGGAACGGGCGGAGCGTCTTGCCGAAAGGTTCGGCATCGAAGCAAAAGCCTTTGTAGACGTTGACATCGCGCGATACGACGTCATCATTCAGACGACTTCGGTCGGGATGGACGGGGTGCATTCGCCGCAATCGTTAAATGGGTTACGACAAAACACGGTCGTTTGTGATATCATATATCGTCCACTCGTCACACCGTTTTTAAAAGAAGCCGCTAAAAAAGGGGCGATCATCGTCAACGGAACAGCCATGTTCGTCGGACAAGGTGCTTTGGCGTTTGAATTTTGGACAGGTGTGAAACCGGATCGATTTGTTGGAATGAAGTTAATTGAGAGCTTATTGGAGGAATAGAAATAATGTTATCAGGTAAACAAAAACGTTTTTTACGTGCAGAGGCACACCACCTCTCGCCGATTTATCAAGTCGGAAAAAATGGTGTCAGCGAAGCGATGTGCAAAGATATCAGTGACGCGCTCGAGAAGCGTGAGTTGTTGAAGGTTCAAGTGCTTCAAAACTGTGCCGACACGCCGAAAGACGTGGCAGGAGAGCTTGCGGAAGGGACGAAGGCAGAAGTCGTTCAAGTCATCGGCAAAGTCATCGTCTTGTACAAACAGGCGACAGAGAAAGAAAACCGCCAAATCAAACTCCCATGAGCCGCATCGGACTGATGGGAGGAACGTTCGACCCGCCGCACCTCGGTCATTTGTTGATTGCCGAGCAGGCGCGTGAACAGCTTGAACTCGACGAAGTCTGGTTTTTGCCGGCGGCCATCCCGCCCCATAAGTCCGGGTTCAGTCAAGCGGAAGACCGAATCGAGATGACGCGACGCGCGATCGCGTCGAACCCGGCGTTCAAGCTCGATTTGATTGAGTTCGAACGGACCGAGCCGTCTTATACGGTGGAGACGATGCGACGGTTGCGCGAGCGCTATCCGGACGATGCGTTCTATTTCTTGATTGGGGCCGACTCGCTCGATGCGCTCGAGAAGTGGTATGACTACGAGACGCTCATCACGCTCGTCACGTTCGGAGCCGTCGCTCGCCCAGGGAGCCGTTATCGTATCCCGAGACGGGCCGATGTCCGGACGATCGACATGCCACAACTCGAAATCTCGTCGACCGATATCCGCGAGCGGGCGAAACGGAATCGTTCGATCACCTATCTCGTGCCGGCGGAAGTGGAAACTTATATCAAGGAGCATGGATTGTATGACGTATGAACAAGCGAGAACGTTGATTGAACAGACGTTGCCTGAGAAACGGTTCATTCATACGCTCGGTGTCGTCGAGACGGCGGAACACTTGGCGAAGACATATGGCGTGAACGTCGAACAGGCCCGTCTGGCCGCGATGTTACATGATTATGCGAAATATATGGACCGTGACGAGATGCGTCAAGTCGTCCGCGCCGAACAGCTCGACCTTGCTTTACTCGAATTTGATGACGAGCTCCTGCATGCGCCAGTCGGGGCGGTCTTGTTAGACCGGGCCTACGACCTCGATGCAGCGGTCGTCTCCGCCATCAAGAACCATACGACCGGTTCCCCTGGTATGTCGCGCCTCGACCAAGTCATCTTCGTGGCCGATGCGATTGAACCGAACCGGCGTTATCCTGGCGTTGAAGCGTTGCGGGACGTCGCCGAGCAGTCACTCGAATTGGCTGTCGTCGCGACGTTACGTCAATCGATTCAACATCTATTGAACAAGTCGGTGCGGATTTTCCCACTGACGATTGCGACATATAACGATTTTGTGAAAACACCTTAGGAGGGTCAATATGACTGTAAAAGAACAACTTGAATTGATTGTGAAGGCTGCCGATGATAAGCGCGCCGAAGAAATCGTCGTCCTCGACATGGAAGGCATCTCGCCGATTGCGGATTACTTCGTCATCTGCCACGGGAACTCAGAGAAGCAAGTCGAAGCAATCGCGCGTGAAATCAAAGACGTCGCAGGCGAGAACGATCTCCCGCTCCACAAGTTCGAAGGAATGGACACGGCACGTTGGGTGCTCGCTGACCTCGAGAACGTCGTCGTCCACATCTTCCACCGTGACGACCGTGACTACTACAACCTCGAAAAACTTTGGGCTGACGCGCCGCAAGTCGAAGTGGAAGTCGGCTAATGGCGTACGAAGGGTTCGCCTACGTATACGATGAGTTGATGAAAGATGCACCGTACGGAGAGTGGGTCGCCTTCGTGCGACGCCACGTGCCGGACGGGGCATCGCTCGCCGACGTCGGATGCGGGACGGGTTCTGCGACGATTCAACTTGCCGCACACTACGATACGATCGGACTCGACTTGTCGGAGTCGATGCTTGAAGTCGCGCAAGAAAAAGCGCTCGAGGCAGGTGTCAACTTGCCGCTATGGCAACAGGACATGCGGGAACTCGAGTTGCCGCAACCGGTCGATGTCGTGACGATTCTGTGTGACTCGCTCTGCTATTTAGCGGATGAGGCCGACGTCATCGATACGTTCGAAGCTGTCTATGAGCAACTCAAACCGGGCGGCACGTTCCTCTTCGACGTACACTCGCCGAACAAGATGCAGACGCTCTTCAACCAGAAGACGTACGCGTCGAACGGCGAGGATTGCTCGTATATTTGGTTCGCCGACCCGGGCGAAGCCCCGCTCTCGGTCGTCCACGACTTGACGTTTTTCGTCGCCCTAGAGGACGGGACGTACGAGCGGGTCGAAGAGACGCACGAGCAACGGACGTATGAGCCGGGGCAATACATGCAATGGCTCATCGGTGCGGGCTTTCATGTGAAGTCGGTCACGGCCGACTTCACGGACAAGGCGCCAGGACCGAACGCTGAACGAATCTTCTTCGTTGCCGAGAAATGAACTTGGCCCCATCGCGAACGCGATGGGGCCTTTTGTGTACAATCCGACAAAAGAGTGAATTGTTTGAAGGCATCGTTGCGATTCACGTCAAAACGGGAATCGGATAAGGAGTGAATGATAGAAAGAAGGGATTCGAGATGAAACTGACGCGTGGACGGATGCTAGAGTTCGGTTTTGTGTTGTTCATGGCAATCATTCTCGTCGCTTCGGTGATTGAAGAGGCGTGGTTTGACGCAAGCGTCGCCGCTGCCGGCATCGTGTCTGGATTGATTCCGTTCATATTAGAAAAAGTGTTCAAAACCGAATTTGACGCCAAAATGAAAGTCGCCTATATCTTGTTCCTGTTCGCCTCACAATATTTGGGTTCGATCGTCGGATTGTATTCGAACGGGTGGTGGGACACATTCCTTCACGTATTAAGCGGCATATTCATCGCGTTTCTCGGGTATGACTTCTTTAGCCGACTCGATGACGACATCCGGCTCGAGATGCCGAAGCGATTCGTCTTCGTCTATATCGTCGTCTTTGCGATGGCCGGGGCCGCGCTTTGGGAAATGTATGAATTCACGTCGGACTTGGTGTTGAACACGACGATGCAAGGTAACGGAAATGACGACACAATGGTCGACATCGTCGCGGGGTCGCTCGGGGGTATCATCGCAGCCTTGCTCGTGACGGAGATTCACCGGAAAGAGCAGCACGAAAAACGAAAAAACTGAGAGCGATTTCAAAAACGCCCGAGTTTGCCTCGAGCGTTTTATTTGTAATAATTATTATCTTTTAATATTATTAATCTTGTAATAATGATTATTAAGAGGAGGCTATATTAATGGATCAACATCGTCGTCTAACTACTAACCAAGGCGTCCCAATCGGGGATAACGCCAACTCCATCACAGCGGGTCGCCGCGGCCCAACGCTTCTCGAAGATTATCAGCTAATTGAGAAACTCGCCCACTTTGACCGTGAGCGCGTGCCGGAGCGGGTCGTGCATGCCCGTGGTGCCGGAGCACACGGTGTCTTCAAAGTTAAAAATAGCATGAAACGATATACAAAAGCCAAATTTTTGCAGGAAGAAGGACAAGAGACACCGGTTTTCGCTCGCTTCTCGACTGTCATCCATGGTCTCGGCTCACCGGAGACGCTCCGTGACCCACGTGGATTCTCCGTCAAGTTTTACACGGAAGAAGGGAACTACGATTTCGTCGGAAACAACTTGCCGGTATTCTTTATCCGTGACGCTATCAAATTCCCAGACGTGATTCACTCACTCAAACCGGACCCACGCACGAACCTACAAGACCCGGACCGTTTCTTCGACTTCATGTCGCTCACGCCGGAATCGACGAGCATGCTCATCCACTTGTTCAGTGATGAAGGAATCCCGGCCTCATACCGTCATATGCGCGGTTCATCGGTCCACTCATTCAAATGGGTCAACGAATACGGGAACACGGTGTACATAAAACTCCGTTGGGTTCCGAAACAGGGCATCAAGAACTTGTCGATGGAAGAAGCGGCCAAAGTACAGGCTGAGGACTTCAACCACGCGACACGCGACTTGTTCAACGCCATCGAAGAAGGCGACTTCCCAGAGTGGGATCTTTACGTTCAAATCCTCGACCCGGCCGATATGGACAACTTCGACTTCGATCCGCTCGACGCGACAAAAGATTGGTTCGAAGACGTCATCCCGTATCAACTCGTCGGAACGATGACATTGAACAAAAACGTCGACAACTACTTTGCTGAGACGGAATCGGTCGGCTTTAACCCGGGCGTTCTCGTCCCGGGGATTCAACCGTCTGAAGATAAGATGCTTCAAGGGCGTCTCTTCTCGTATTCGGACACGCAACGGTACCGCATCGGCGCGAACTATCTCCAACTCCCGATCAACTGCCCGTTCGCCCAAGTGTCGAACAACCAGCGTGATGGGGCGATGCCGTTCAAGCAACAGACGAGCACTGTGAACTATGAACCGAACCGTTATGAAGACACACCGCGACCGGATGCTGCGTATATTGAACAGGAGCAACCGCTCAATGGCGTAGCCGGTCGTCAAAAGATTGAGAAGACGAACGACTTCGGTCAAGCAGGCGAAGTGTACCGTCGTTACTCGCAAGAAGAGAAAGATGGCCTCGTCCGTAACCTCGTCGCCCACATCAAAGAAGTCCGTCACGAGAAGACCGTCCTTCTCTTGATTTGCAACTTCTATCGGGCCGACCGTGACCTCGGCGAGCGTCTCTCGAAAGAGTTGAACGTCGACATCACACCGTTCTTGAGCCAAGTGACAGAATAAGCAGGAGGAGCAGGGCGCGTTTGCGCTCTGCTTTTTTTGCGTATACTAGAGAAGGAGGTGTTGAGATGAATGTACGAAGTGGAGGATACTTGCTGATCGAACGGACCAAACGAGCGGACTATATGGACGAGCAACGGATTCCGGAGGTCGTGCAGTCAGCGAGTGCATGCATTTGTGAGCAACACCCCACGCTTGATGTACTTTGGGGGACATCGAAACGTCGTCAGGAGGCGTATCGAGAACGATTGCGACTCAGCGAGGAAGACTTCCTCCTGCTCATGGAATGGGTGGAGGTGTTTCACGAGAGTGGAGAACTCGGATATCCCCAAACGTTTCAGACGATTGAACTCGCCAAGACGTTTCGGGACCGCTTCTTCACCCACATCGAACTCGACATCATCGAGCTGAAACTGCCTGTATCCTATGTCGCGGACTTTTTAGCAGAAGGACAAGTTGGGGACCATCCCGAGCAGTACGGCGTCGAGCGGTTCATTTTGCGACACGAACACGACGAACCGCTTGGACGACCTCTCGGTTATGAAGTGCTCGGGTATGAGTACGGCACGTTCCACTCATACTTATGTAATGGGCTAGAGCGTGACTTCGCCGAACGATTCACGTTTCGGTTGAACGACCATGGCTTTATTGCGACGCTCGAAGAAGCGGAACGGTATTGCGCATACAGCAATCAAGAAGATGTGGGGACGGAGCCTGTCTTATGGTTACCATGGATCATTTCGAAAGTAGAGTGAAGTCTCTAAAATTGTCGGGAACGTTCCGCTATGTCAAGATTAGACAAAAGGGGGAAGCTGCATGAACCAAGTCATCGAAACGTTATTGAACCACCGCTCCGTCCGCTCCTTCACGGACGAGCGTTTGACCGAAGAACAAATTCGGCTCATCGTCGAGAGTGCCCAACGTGCCTCGACGTCGAGCTTCATCCAAGCCTATTCCATCATCGGTGTGACCGATTCGGACAAGAAAGCACGGCTCGCCGAGATTGCCGGTAACCAAAGCTACGTCGCCGACAACGGGCACTTCTTCGTCTTTTGCGCCGACTTGTATCGCCATGAAGTGATTGGAGACATGCGTGACGCCGATGTGACCGGGACGCTCGAGACGGATGAGAAGCTCCTCGTCGCCGTCATTGATGCGGCGCTCGCCTCACAAAACGCCGTCGTCGCTGCGGAGTCGATGGGACTCGGCATTTGTTACATCGGGGGCATTCGAAACGACATGTTCGCGGTGAAGGAATTGCTCGGCCTGCCGGAACGTGTGTTGCCGCTCTTCGGGCTCGCGGTTGGTGTCCCAGACCACGTCGAGGACCAGAAGCCGCGCTTGCCGTTCGAACACGTCTATCACGAGAATACATATGAACTCGACCCGAACGAGCTGAAGCGCCAACTGTCGCATTATGACGAGACGATTCATGGCTACTATGCGGCGCGGGGGGCGAATCGCCGGGACGACACGTGGACTGCTCAGATGGGACGGTTGCTGTCGAAGCCGACTCGGCTCGACGTCAAAGATTTCTTGAAGGCACAAGGTTATTTGAAGCACTAAAAAACCGCCGAAACTTCGGCGGTTCAGATTGTAGAAAAAGTCACGTTTCAGGCGAACTGAAACGTGACTTTTTCGTTTTCTGGCCTTGAGGCGCTCTGCCCGAGCCACTTTTCAGGTGGATTGGACGTCCTTCCATGCCAAGACTGCCATCTTCTTGAGATTGAGGGCGGCAAAGGGTAGCGTCGTCTCCATGACTGGTTCTCTACCTCTCATTATAAAAAAGGGGCGAGGGTACGAAAAGAGGGATGGATGCGTGGACCGACCAAGGGCATGGCGAGACTTCTAGGGGAGTAGCAAGCAAAGGGAGACCCAGCAGCGTTAAGCGATGCGGCTCCCTGCTTGCCCCCAGAAAAGCGAGCTGTGCCCGGTCGGACAAATAAAAAAACTGCAGACAATGTTTTGTCTACAGTCTGAACCGCCGAAACTTCGACGGTTTTTATCTTGTCCGGGCATCGAGCCACGCTCTGTCGATGGCACCGAACTGTTTCGCGGTGATGACGCCAGACTCATCGAGCACGTACGTCGTCGGCATCGCTTGGATGCGGTATCCGTTCGCAACGGCCCCGTCTCGATCATAGACGACTTCGAACGCATCTTCATACGGGGCGACGAACGATGTGGCGTCTTCGACATCCCGTTCACTCGTCGTCGTATTCACAGCGACGATCGTCACCTCATCGGTCGAGCGGGCGAACGCGGCCATATCGGGCATCTCGGCGCGACATGGGGGGCACCACGACGCCCAGAAGTTGATGACGACGCGTTGTCCGCGCAAATCTTCCAATCGGAACGTACTGCCGTCTGTTCGCTTCAACTCGAAGTCCGGGGGCACTTGACCGATGTTCAATCCGGACGTTGCGGTCGCCTCGAGCGTCGGTGTCTGGTCGGGCAGACTCGCATTGATGATGGCGAGCGCGACGACGATGCCGAGTGTGAGTTGAACGGCTTTTCGCGTGGGGCGGGCGAGGGTCGTCGCAAGCACGACTAGACCGATAAACAATCCGAGCGCCCACATGTGCCACGTCCCGGTCGCGCCCTCACGTAACACCCAGATGAACATCGCGCCGGTGATCGTCCAGACGAGCGAACCGCGCGACGGCGTCCGCATCCAACGCCACGTCAACAGCATCAACACGACAATGAGCCCGGCCGTGTATAGGTGGAGCGGTTGGAGTGAAGCAAAAAGGGGGAACGCGGCATAACGCGGGACGGCGAGCGTCATCCCGAGCCATAAGACGAGACCGGACAACGCCCAATAGCCGTAAAGCTGCTTGTCGAGCCGAAAGACGAACAGTCCGATGACGAATGCGGCGATGGCGATCGACCAATTCCCACCAGTGGCGTATAAGGCGAGTGACAGGCTGCCGGTCGAGACGAGGCCAATCAAGACGGCGCTGCCTTTCCAAGCGAGGAAGCCGACGAACCATGTGCCGAGGACGGCGTCCCGTTCTTTTTCCGTCAACCCGATTTTTCTAAAGCCGATGTATAACAAGAGCAGGCTGACCATGAAGACGAGCAGGTCGAGCCGGATATTCAATGGACCGATTGCAATCACATCATCCCTCCTAGAGAAAAAGCGCCCAGACGAGTGGGCGCTTTCTTTGTTTGTAGTATAGCATTAGCGAATTTGTTCTGCATTGAGGACCGTCTTCATCGCACCGTAGCCACCGAGGATGTTTTGGATATCCTTGTAGCCGAGCGATTGAAGGACGCTCGCAGCCATCCGTGAACGGACACCGGACGCACAGTGAACGGCAATCGTTTGGTCTGTCGGGAGACCTTCGTGGTCGCGTGCCAATTTACCGAGCAAGATGCGTTCGGCTTTCTCGTAGTGGCTCGCGTTCCATTCCGTCGCATTCCGGACGTCGAGGACGAACACATCGCCTTTTTCTGCAGATTCGATGGCTTGCTCCGCTGTCACATCCGTGTACGTTTCCGTCAATAGCTCTTGACCGAGCTCTTCGACTGGGACGACGAAGCGGAGGCGGTCGAGACCGATCGATTGGAGATCTGTCTGCACTTGATCGACGTCTTCCGCGCTCGCGATGAGCGTGATGTCTTTGTCGAAGTTGACGAGCCAGCCGGCCCATGAGACGAATTTCGTGTTGTATGGGATGTTGATTGTGCCTGGGATGTGTCCTTTGGCAAACTCTTCCCCTTTACGTGTATCGACGACTTGCGTCTCTTCGACGAGTGTGTCGAGGCGGTCCGTGCCGACGACTTCTGGACGAGCAATCATGTTCGTCACTTGGATGCCTTCTTTGTTCACTTTCTTCATCATCGCGAAGTAGTTCGGCGGCTCTGGTTGGTCCGTCGTCAACTCTTTGATGAACGCGTCTTTGTCTGTCATTTGAAGCGCCCAGTTCGTCGCTTTCTCGTAACCGACCGTCGACGTCGGGATGGCGCCGAGCGCTTTTCCGCAAGCGCTGCCGGCACCGTGGCCCGGCCAGACTTGGACGAAGTCAGGGAGAGCTTTGAATTTCTTGAGCGAATCGAACATTTGCTCGGCGCCGATTGCGGTCGTGCCTTTCACACCGGCTGCCTCTTCGAGAAGGTCAGGGCGACCGATGTCGCCGACGAAGACGAAGTCGCCTGTGAAGATTCCCATCGGTTGCGTCTGGTTGCGGTCGTAGAGCAAGAATGAGATATGTTCCGGCGTGTGACCTGGTGTGTGCATGACTTCGAGCGTCACGTAACCGACTTTGAACGTGTCGCCTTCTTTGACGAGTTGTGAGTCGATGTCTTTCGCGAACGCGTATTTCCACGAAGCGTCGCCTTCATCTGACAAGTACGCTTTCGAACCAGTGCGCTTGGCGAGCTCGAGTGAGCCTGAGACGAAGTCGGCGTGAATGTGTGTCTCGGCCGTGGCGACGATTTTCATGCCTTCTTTTTCGGCTTCCTGCAAATAAGGTGTGATGTTACGTGCCGGGTCGATGACGACGGCCTCGCCTGTCATTTGGCAACCGACCATATATGAGGCCTGTGCTAATTTTTGATCATAGAAATAACGTAATAACATATGAAATACCCCCTAAGAATAGTTGACTGTGAATGATTGTGGTTCTTGAAATGGATCGAAAAGAGCGTTAGACCGTTTCGCCCGTCCAGCTCATCATGCCGCCGTCGACGTTGACGACGTCAAATCCGAGCGAGTCGAGATAAGCGGAGGCGTTCATGCTACGACCGCCTGCTGCGCAGATGACGTGAATCGGTTTTGAACGGTCGAGCGCTTCGACGTGTTCCCCAAATTCAGACAGTGGAACATTTTTTGCCTGCTTGATATGGCCCCCTGCATATTCATCGGTCTCGCGAACGTCAATCAAGTTGATCGTCTCATCGGCCTTGAGCAACGTTTCAAGTTCAGTTGTCGTAATCGTCTTCATGTGGTGATCGTCTCCTTTTTTAAATCAGGTTTGGCAACGAGAATCTTTCGTTGGCTTTAATATACCCCCTAAGGTATACTGAGTGCAAGTAGAAAGATTGGAGGCTAAAAAAATGCATAAACTCGTGATGTTGGTGTCATTTTTAGTAGTTGGCACCCTTTTAATCGTACTATTCACATCTAATAAGGGAAAAATTACTAAAATTGACGTTGAAACATTACAAAACAGATTGGAAAACGAAGATATAACGTTGATTGACGTACGAGAAGTGGGAGAATACGAGGGGGGGCATATTGAGGGGGCGGTGAACGCACCACTTTCTTCATTAAATGCGACCGAATTACCTCATGTGAAAGACGAACCGATTTACATCATCTGTCGTAGCGGAAACCGAAGCGCCCAAGCCGCTCAGATTTTGAGCGACCGCGGCTATACGGAAGTGTATGACGTCACCGGGGGCATGATCGCCTGGGAACAGAAATAGAACTTACTTTTCGTAAGTAGGGAACTGGAGGATTGTTTTATGGAGTTAGGGTTTATCATCACTATCTTTTTAATCGGGTTCATCGGGTCGTTCATCTCGGGGATGGTCGGTATCGGCGGTTCGATTATCAAATATCCGATGTTGTTGTACATTCCGCCGCTCCTCGGCTTTGCGGCGTTCAGCGCGCATGAGGTGTCCGGAATTAGCGCGATTCAAGTGTTCTTCGCGACAATCGGAGGCATTTACGCATACCGAAAAGGCGGCTATCTAAACAAACAGCTCATTCTTTTCATGGGTGTGGCTGTCTTGATCGGTAGCTTTATCGGCGGATACGGGTCGACACTCTTGTCGGAGAACTTGATTAACGTCGTCTATGCGGTGCTCGCGACGATTGCGACCGTCATGATGTTCATGCCGAAAAAGAATGTCGAAGATTTACTGCTCGATGAAGTGACGTTCGACAAAGTCATCGCGGCCGGCTCGGCGTTCGTCGTCGGGATCGCCTCAGGCATCGTCGGGGCCGCCGGAGCGTTCATCTTGATGCCGATCATGCTCGTCGTCTTGCGCATCCCGACGAAGATGGCGATCGCGAGCTCGCTTGCGATCACGTTCATCTCGTCCATCGGGTCGACGGCCGGCAAGATTATTACCGACCAAATCGTGTGGGAGCCGGCTGTCATCATGATTATCGCCAGCTTAATCGCTGCGCCGCTCGGGGCGAACGTCGGGAAAAACATGAAGACGAAGTCGCTCCAGCTCATCTTGGCGCTCCTCATTTTGGCGAGCACGGTCAAGATTTGGCTCGACATCGTCGGGTAATTGAAGTCAGGCTGTCGAACTTTGTTCGGTAGCCTCAGACTGTAGACAAAACATTGTCTGCAGTTTTTTTATTTGTCCGACCGGGCACAGCTCGCTTTTCTGGGGGCAAGCAGGGAGCCGCATCGCTTAACGCTGCTGGGTCTCCCTTTGCTTGCTATTCCCCTAGAAGTCTCGCCGTGCCCTTGGTCGGTCCACGCATCCATCCCTCATTTCGTACCCTCGCCCCTTTTTTATAATGAGAAGTGGAGAACCCGTCATGGAGGCGATGCTACCCTTTGCCGCCCTCAATCTCAAGAAGATGGCAGGCTTGGCATGGAAGAAAGCCCAGCTCGCCTGAACAGGGTCTCGGGCAGAGCGCCTCAAGGCCAGAAAACGAAAAAGTCACGTTTCAGTTCGCCTGAAACGTGACTTTTTCAACAATCTGAGGCTATCGAACTTTGTTCGGTAGCCTCAGGCTGTTGACGAACCCATTCGCAAAAAGCGGATGGGTTCGTCTTTTTTTGTGCCCCACGAGCTCGAGGCGCTCTGCCCGACATAAAATTGAAAAAATGCTATGTAGACTGTCGTTTTCGGCCAACAGGTTGGCGCGGTCCACCGCCTCATTCCCCCGATAGAACGTGAAGCGGAGACCGTGGAGCTTCTTCCCGTCGGCGAACGAGCGCTCCACCGTTTGTCGCACGGAACGGATGTTGAACAGCGGGCCGAGGAGGATGATCTTGATGAGGATCTCGGGGTCGGTGCCGGGCTGTCCGGTGTTCCAGTACAGCGGTGCTCATCCGACGGCGCCGTAGACTCCTAAGGGATCAGCGAGCGGAGGGAGACCCAGCAGCGTTAAGCAATGCGGCTCCCTGCTCGCCCTAGGAAAGCGGAGGCGCCAAGAGGATGAGCGAAAACATTCTTTTGTCAACAATCTGAGGCTACCGAGCTTTGTTCGGTAGCCTTTTTACATACATGTGGAAGGTGTACAACGATTTCACACAGTCTGTTCAGTTGAATTAAGTTCAAGAGAACGTTAAAATACGATTCATACGTCCGTGCATTCAATCGTGAGTTCACGATTTGAACAATATAAATGCTTATGTGGATACATGTAAGAATCATGATGAAGGAGTGTTTTTCAATGAATCATATGAATCCACCGAAAGGGAGGATGGCGCGATTCCGTCAGGCGGCAGCGAACTCGTTCCGGACGCATCGTCTGTTCTGGCTATTCACGCTACTGTTGTGGACGAAATCGACGATCGCCTATCAGTTCTTCTTTAACATCCCAATCGATAACGCGATGCAGTCGTTCATCCTGCTTATCAACCCGCTCAGCTCGACGCTGTTCTTGTTCGCGTTCAGCTTCTTCTTCAGCGGGAACAAACGCAAGTGGGCCCTCTACATCTTATACGCGGCCTCGTCGCTCATCTTGTTCGCCGATACGACATATTACCGAGAGTTCACGGATTTCTTGACCGTGCCGGTCTTGTTCCAATCGTCGAACATGGAGACGTTGTCGTCTTCGTTCTTCTCACTGCTCCAGTGGAAGGACTTGCTCATCGTCGGTGACTTGATCGTCTTGCCGTTCTTGCTTTGGAAATTGAATGAGACGGGCAAGGCGTCGCGTAAACGCGTCATCGCCACGTTCGTCGCGGCAGCGGCCATGTTCGGTTTCAACTTGGCGCTCGCCGAGACGGAACGTCCGGAACTCTTGACGCGCTCGTTCGACCGCGAACTGCTCGTCAAAAATCTTGGGACGTTCAACTTCCACGTGTACGACGCGATGCTCCAGACGAAGACGTCGGCCCAAAAAGCGATGGCGGACGGGTCGGAGTTGGCGGAAGTCGAGCAATACACGCGACAAAACTACGCTGCGCCGGACCCGGAGCTGTTCGGGAAGTATAAAGGCAAGAACGTCATCGCCGTCTCGTTCGAGTCGGCCCAAAACTTCACGAACCATATGAAAGCACCGAACGGCGAATACATCACGCCGAACTTGAACAAACTGATTGAAGAATCGCACTTCTGGCCGAACTTCTACCATACGACCGGCCAAGGGAAGACGTCGGACTCTGAGTTCGCCCTCGACAACTCGCTCTTCGGGTTGCCGCGCGGCGGGGTCTACTTCACGAACGCCGACAACGAGTACAACGCGTTGCCGGAGCGAATCAAGCAAGAAGGGTACCATTCGGCCGTGTTCCATGCGAACAACAAATCGTTCTGGAACCGTGACCAAATGTACGCCAACATCGGCGTCGATTCGTTCTATGACCAAGACTATTACGACTTAGGCGACCCGGCCGATATGACGGAATGGGGACTGCTCGACGATGAGTTTTTCTTACAGTCAGTGCCGATGATTGAAGAGCTCCCGGAGCCGTTCTTCGCGAAGCTCATCACGCTCACGAACCATTTCCCGTTCACGATGCCGAGTGAGGAGCATGAGCTCGTACCGAAGTTCGAGACGAACTCGACGACGCTCAACAACTTCCCGCAGGCGCTCGCCTATCAGGACTATGCGCTCGGATTGTTCATCGACGAGTTGAAGGCGAACGGCATGTGGGACGACACGATCTTCATCGTTTACGGCGACCATAACGGCATCTCGACGAACCATAACGCCGCGATGGCCGACCTGCTCGGGAAAGAAGAGATCACCCCTTATGACGTCGCGAAGTTACAGCAAGTACCGTTCGCGATTCACTTGCCGGGACAAGAAGAAGGGGTCGTCCATGACGGGATTGGTAGCCAAATCGACATGAACCCGACAATCCAGCATTTGCTCGGAATCGATACGTCGGACCAAATCGGCTTCGGGAACGACTTGTTCGCCCCAGAGCGGAACGATCGCGCCATCTTCCGAGACGGGACGATGATCACGAAAGAGCACGTCTTCACGCAGTCGATGTGCTATGAAGCGGAGACGGGCGAACTCGCAGCCGAACCGGAAGCATGTGAGCCACTCGAAGAAGAGGCGAATCGCGTCCTCGAGATGAATGATGCGATCATCTACTCCGATTTGCTCCGATTCAGAGAACAGAATGAATGAAAAAAGAGAGAGTCCCATCTCTCTTTTTTTGTGGTCTTGAATCAAGATGCGGACGAACGTGGTAAGATGACAAGAGTCATAACAGGAGAGAGTGAAGCGAATGGAGTATACGGGAGAACGGGTCATTCCCGATCGGATGAGTCCGATGAACGGGATGTTGCTCGAACACATTGCCCGCTATCAGTTTTCATTATTGTATTTGAACGGGCGCGTGCTCGACTTCGCGACCGGGAGCGGCTACGGCGGTCAATTGATTGCGAAGACGTTGAAAGGGACCGTGCAGGAAGTCGTCGGCGTCGACGTATCCGAGACCTCGATTGCTTATGCGAGAGGGCGGTACCATCATCCGAACGTCACCTATCTCGTCGGGGACGTGCTCGACCGGACGCTACCGGAGTGGCTCGGTCAATTCGACTGCATCGTCAGTTTTGAGACGATTGAACATGTCGCGGACTTTGAGTGCTTCATGGAAAACGTCTGGACGATGTTGAAACCGGGTGGGACGCTCGTCTTGTCGACGCCGTTCGGACAAGGAATTGGGCAGCCGACGAATGAGCCGTTTCATGCCCATCAGTTCACAGAAGCGGAGTTTGAGGCGCTGTTCGAACCGTTCACATCGGTCGACTACTACTATCAACGAGGTGTCCTCGTGGAACCGAAACGCCCGAGCCGACATTATCCGTTTGGGATTGCGGTCGCGATAAAATGATGAAACAAAAAGCCCGATGAACAGGTCATCGGGTAATGAAATAGTAGAGTAGCCCGAGCCCGAGAAAGGCGAGCGGCAATAAAATGATATAAATCCAGGACACCATCGACCAACTCTTTTTCTGACTGTACTCGGACGTGTCTTTCCTGAGCCCGACCATGATCGTGAAGACGAGGGCAATCAGGCAGACGAGGAGCGCTAATCCAATTGTGAGGTACATGTTGTCACATCCTTCATAAATTCTTCATACGTTTAGCATAGCTGAAAACAAACCGGAAAAGCCTCTGAAATGTTGGGATTGTGTGTCCAACAGTCAGAGGCTTTTGTCACGATTTCGTCTGTTCGATATATGCTTCGGCCGCATCGATTGGAATGCCGAGCGTCTCATGGATGACGGTTAACGCGCTCTCATTCCGCTTGTCTGTTTCGGCGGCGACACAATCTTGCGGTACGTGGAGCTCATACTCGCGCATGTACCCGTCATTCGCCGAGAAGAGGATGCAGATGTCTGAGGCGACACCGGTCATGACAATCTTTTCGACATCGAGTTGCCGCAGCAAAATGTCAAGCTGCGTCCCGTAAAAGGCGGAATGGCGCGGCTTGATGATGAAATACTCTTTGTCTTCCGGCGCGATGCGTTTTGCGATGTCGCGTCCGTTCGATGATTCGACGTGACGGACGATGTCCTCCGTACTGTCTTTCCACTGTCCGAAGTTGTCGTTACAGTAGATGACCGGTAAGTCATTGTCTTTGAAGTGACGTTTCAACTGTAAAATCGGTTCGACAATCGGTTCAGTGTGGCGCAGCAGGTCGTCCCCGCCGACAAAGTCGAAGTCGTTGAACATGTCGATGATGAGCAGTGCCGTCTTTCGCATACGTCTCCCTCCTAATGAAGTTTCTTTATAGTAGGGGAGTACCACTCCATCCGACCGTTTAACCGTTATTCGGCGAACGTTTTACTACGGAACATAAACGCCGTGATGATGTAGAAGGCGACGACATGGATGAGAACGTAGAGGGCGGAGAACCAAATCGTCACGTCCATCGTTTCCATGAAGCCTGGACTTTGGTAATAGACGGACAAATCGGTGTGCAAGAAGACGATCCATTTGGCGATGGCCGGCTTCCACGTGATGAGGAGACCGCCGATCATCGTCGACAGGAAGTTCGCGAGCACGGTGAAGCCGATGACGACGCCGGTCGATTTGAAGACGACCGAGAACATGAGCGTCAGAAAGATGACGAACACGCCGCTCGACACGCTGAGCAACAAGTTACGGAACTGTTCGAACGTCAAGTTCCCATCGAGCGTGAGCGCGAATCCGTACGTCACGGCCAAGATGAAGATGAACTGGGCGAGCATGATGAGAAGGGCCGCCAACAGTTTTGATAAGAGGATCCGGTCCCGCGAATACGGGCTCATGAGCAAATGTTTCAACGTGTCGTACTTCAGCTCATTCCCGATCATCTCGGCGGTGAAGACGATCGTGAAGATGCCGAGGAACGTCATCGCGGCCATCGCGGCGAAGTTGACGAACGTCTCGGCATCTCCGTCACCGCGGACGAGGACGTACGTCAAGATGATGATGGCCGTATACATACCGAGGGCGATGAACGGTTTAATCGTTCGGCGCCATTTCATAAATTCATTGGCTAGTAATGAACGCATTGTTCGTACCTCCTTCTTTTTTCGTCACTTTCAAGAATTGCTCCTCGAGCGTCTCGTGCTTCATGCCGATTTGATAGACGGACAAGCCACGGTCGACGAGCTGTTTCAATAGATGCGGAATGTCGCGCTCTGGGCGCGGAACGAGGAACGTCTCCGCCGACTGTTGGACAATCTTGACGTCGTCGAAGGCGAGCGCCGCCACGTCGAGCGCATCGTTCATGTGAGCCCGGTCCACTTTGCATAAAATGACACTTTCCGTCTGGAGTTCCCCGTCGCCACCTTGGACCGACTTGATTTGACCTTGGTCGATGATGGCGAAACGGTCCGTGATCATCTCCATCTCACTGAGCAAATGGCTCGAAATTAAAATGGCGATGCCACGGTGATCGGCGAGGTGCCGTAAGTATTGACGCAAGTCGGCGATTCCGGCCGGATCGAGCCCGTTCGTCGGCTCGTCCAAGATGAGCACTTTCGGGTTATGGAGGAGGGCGCGGGCAATCCCGAGTCGTTGCTTCATCCCGAGCGAGTATTGCTTCACTTTCATATCGAGTTTCGTCTCGAGCCCGACGAGTGCGCCGAGGGCGTTCAAATCGACTTTTTTAAGTCCCGGGATGAGATTCATCGCGTGAATCAAGTTTTCCCGACCCGTCAAATACGGATAGAAGGCCGGGTTCTCGACGATGGCTCCGATGCGACTGAGCGCTTGTTGACGATCGGTCGCGACGTCGAACCCGTCGACGGTCACCGTCCCATGTGTTGCGGGCATCAGACCCGTGATGATGCGAATCGTTGTCGTCTTTCCAGCTCCGTTTGGCCCAAGGAATCCGAAAATCTCACCCGGGACGACTTCAAAGCTGACGTTCGTCAATACGTTCGCTTTCCCCATTTTTTTGTGTACGTTTTGTACGGTTAACATGCTGTCACCTAGCTTTCGTTGAGAGTATTTACCAACTTGCTTACAACGGTATTACGGAGCAGCCTGAAACAAGGTTTCACCTTTTTTTGAAATCGATGAAACGGACGAGTCGGTTCACAATTTATTGATAAGGAAAACTTATTGAAATAGTATGGACGAATTGTGAATTTGAATGGGTCTTTCGAGTTGGAAAGGTGTAGTATGGAGGGGAGAGTAAGAGGCAAGATTTGGCTCTTTATCTAGTACGAATCAGAAGGATGAACTGCTTCGTGCTTAATGTTAAAATGAAAGCGTTCACACATAAGGGCGTTTAGGAACGGATAGGGGGATTTATTCAATGGGAGAGTCGTCGAACGGTCATGAGGCGTTACAATCATTTTACGGTCCAAACTTAGGCTATATCGTTGAATTGTACGAGCAATATTTGGAAGACCCAGAATCAGTCGATGCGGAGACGCGTCGCTATTTCGACGAGCATGGCGCACCGGAAACGGCGGTGCCGGAAACGCCGGTCGCGTCGTTTGATTTAGAGAAAGTCGTGGCAGCGACACGGCTGGTCAATGACATCCGGGCACTCGGCCATAAGGCGGCTGACATTTACCCGCTCAAAGACCATCCGCGCGAGCACGGCTTGTTTGCGTTTGACCGCTACGGGTTAGAAGAAGCGGACCTCAAACAGATCCCGGCCCACTTGTTGTCAGAAGACGTGCCAAAACAAGGAGCGACCGCTCTCGAGCTCGTCCGCCACTTGCTCGACGTGTACACGGACACGGTCGCCATCGAACTTCGTCACTTAGACGATATGGAAGAGAAACGCTGGATTCGTCGCCGGATTGAACAAGGCGCGCTCAAAGCGAAACTATCCAAAAATGAGAAAATCGAATTGTTCGAGCGACTCGCGGAGACCGAGTTGTTCGAATCGTTCCTTCATAAGACGTACGTCGGTCAAAAACGGTTCTCGATCGAAGGACTTGACGCGATGGTCCCGCTCCTTGACGCGATGGTTGGAGGACTCATTTCAAGCGGTTCGGAACACATCAACATCGGTATGGCGCACCGCGGACGTTTGAACGTGCTCGCGCACGTGCTCGGGAAGCCGTACGAGATGATTTTCGCCGAGTTCCAACACGCGCCGAATAAAGAGCTGATCCCGTCGGAAGGTTCAATCGGAATCAACTTCGGTTGGTCGGGTGACGTGAAGTATCACCTCGGTCTCGACCGCAGAGTGCTCGAAGAGAAGAAAGAGGTACGATTGAACCTCGCGAACAACCCGAGTCACCTCGAGTTCGTCGGTGCCGTCGTCGAAGGGTACACACGTGCCGCACAAGACGACCGCTCGGAAAAAGGGATGGCCGTCCAACACGACGACAAAGCGGCATCGATTCTCATTCACGGGGATGCCGCCTTCCCGGGCCAAGGCATCGTCGCCGAGACGCTCAACATGACGAACTTGAACGGCTATCGCACGGCCGGCACAGTCCACGTCATCGCCAACAACACGATCGGCTTCACGACCGACCCGAGCGATTCGCGTTCGACGCGTTATGCGAGCGATATCGCCAAAGGATATGAAATCCCGGTCTTCCACGTGAACGCGGACGACCCGGAAGCGTGTATCGCCGTCGCCAAGCTATGCAGTGAATACCGTGCCAAGTTCCATAAAGACATCCTCGTCGACCTCGTCGGTTACCGCCGCTACGGTCATAACGAGATGGATGAGCCGATGAACACGAACCCGGTCCTCTATAAAGCGATCAAAGGCCACCAATCGGTCCGCCACGTCTACGCCGACGCACTCATCGCCGAGGGCGTCATGACGAAAGAGGACAAAGCGACGATTGAACAGTCGATTGAAGACCGACTCAAGTCGGCCCGTGACCTCGTCCCTTCAGAAGAAGAGGATTCGGACATCGTCATGCCGGAAGCCGTCTTCAAAGGGTTCCCGTCGGTCGAGACGGGTGTGAAACGAGAAGTCTTGAAACAAATCAACGACGAGCTGCTCGAATGGCCGGAAGGGTTCGGCGTGTTCCACAAACTGCAAAAAGTGCTCGACCGTCGCCGTGAGGCGTTCGGGGAGAACGGAAAAGTCGATTGGGGCCATGCCGAGACACTCGCCTATGCGTCCATCATCTCGGACGGCACACCGGTCCGCTTGAGCGGTCAAGACTCGGAGCGTGGGACGTTCGCGCAGCGTAACATCATGTTGAACGATGCGGAGACCGGGAAGAAGTTCTCGCCACTGCATCATCTATCGACAGCGAACGCGTCGTTCTCGGTATTCAACAGCCCGCTCTCAGAAGGCTCGGTGCTCGGCTTCGAATACGGCTACAACGTCTTCGCCCAAGACACGCTCGTCTTGTGGGAAGCGCAATATGGCGACTTCGCCAACTCGGCGCAAGTCATGTTCGACCAGTTCATCTCGGCCGGACGGGCCAAATGGGGACAAAAGTCAGGTCTCGTCATGCTGTTGCCGCACGGGTACGAAGGTCAAGGGCCGGAGCACTCGAGCGCACGGATGGAGCGTTACTTGACGCTCGCCGGCGAGAAGAACTGGACGGTCGCGAACCTCTCGACCGCCGCGCAATACTTCCACATTTTACGCCGCCAAGCGTTGATGCTCGGCACCGAACAAGTTCGTCCGATGATTATCATGACGCCGAAGAGCCTGCTTCGTCATCCGCTTGCAGCCTCGTCGGTTGAAGAATTGTCAGACGGCACGTTCTGCCCGATCGTCGAACAGCCAGGGTTAGGTGAACAGACGGACAAAGTCGAACGGCTCGTCTTCTGTTCCGGGAAGATGGCGATTGATTTGCAAGAAGCGACGATGAAGTCCGAGGAGTCGCTCGATTTCCTTCATATCATCCGGGTCGAAGAGATTTACCCGTTCCCGGTCCGTGAAATCCGTGAAGTCGTCAGCCGCTATCCGAACGCGAAGGAAATCGTCTGGGTCCAGGAAGAGCCGAAGAACATGGGTGCCTGGACGTATATCGAGCCACGTCTCGAAGCGGTTACAACGAACCGGTTGAACGTCCGTTACATCGGCCGTCGCCGTCGTTCGAGTCCGGCCGAAGGGAATCCGACAGCCCATAAACAAGAACAAGCGCGCATCATCCGCGAAGCCATCTCGCGTGACGCCGTCTCGGCTGCTGCCGGCACGAGCACATACCAAAAAGATCGTAAATAAGTTAAGGGGGAACTCATTGTGATCGAAATCAAAGTACCGGAGTTAGCAGAGTCCATTACGGAAGGAACGGTCGCCTCATGGCTCAAACAGCCAGGCGACCATGTCGAAAAAGGGGAAGCCATCGTCGAGCTCGAGACAGACAAAGTCAACATCGAGGTACCGGCCGATGAATCGGGTGTGTTAGAAGAAAAACTCGCCGGGGAAGGCGACACGGTCCAAGTCGGCCAAGTCATCGCCCGTCTCGGTTCGGGGTCAGGCGGCGGCACGGCTGTCGCGACGAAGACGAAGACGGAAGCACCGGCCGAAACGGCTCCAGCTCCGGCTGAGCCGAAAGTCGAAACGGTCGGGGAAGCGAAAAAAGTCGAACGACGTGAAGAGCACGTCGCGAGCCCGGGCAAAGGGCCAATCGCGACACCGGCAGCGCGTAAGCTCGCCCGTGAGAAAGGCATCGACCTCACGGCGATTCAAACGAATGATCCGATGGGTCGCATCAACGTCCATGACGTGACGAGCCACGAATCGAAACCTGCGCCTGCGCCGAAGCAAGAAGCGCCGAAAGCACCAGCGGCGGCACCACAACCGGCAGCGAGTGGGAAGGAAGAAGAGCGCATCAAGATGACGCGCCGTCGCCAGACGATCGCGAACCGCCTCGTCGAAGTGCAACAGACGGCGGCAATGCTGACGACGTTCAACGAGATCGACATGTCAGCCGTCATGGCGCTCCGCAAACGCCGTCAAGAGAAGTTCGTCAAAGACAACGACGTCAAACTCGGTTTCATGTCATTCTTCACGAAAGCGGCCGTCGCGGCCCTCAAACGGATGCCGTACTTGAACGCCGAGATTCAAGGAAACGAGATCGTCTTGAAGAAGTACTATGACATCGGCATCGCCGTGTCGGCACCAGACGGCCTCGTCGTCCCGGTCGTCCGTGAAGCGGACCGTAAAAACTTCGGGGAGATTGAGAAGGATATCCTTCACCTCGCCGACAAGGCCCGTAACAATAAGCTTGGGCTTAGTGACCTCACAGGCGGCACGTTCACGATCACGAACGGTGGCGTGTTCGGCTCGCTCTTGTCGACACCGATCTTGAACGGCCCACAAGTCGCCATCCTCGGGATGCACTCGATTCAACTCCGTCCGATCGCCATCGACGCGGACACGATGGAGAACCGCCCGATGATGTACGTGGCGCTCTCGTATGACCACCGGATCGTCGACGGTCGTGAGGCCGTGACGTTCCTCAAACACATCAAAGACATGATTGAAGACCCAGAGCAGTTGTTGTTCGAAGCGTAAGGGGATAACGCCTAAGGGAAGGATGCATCCAGAGCGATGCGTCCTTCCCTTAGGCCATGAAAAAAGTGTGAGTCGATTTTTGTGGATTAGGATAGCGCTTTCGATATAATGGAGACGACATAAAGACATAGAGGTGAAGACAGTGAAACAAAATAAAGTATTGGTCCTCCTGACGCTCGTCGCCGTTGCTTTAATTGCAATCGTCGTCGTGCTGTTGAACCGGCCGGCTGACCAAGCCGAGACGGCCGTGAAGGGAGAACACGTGGCGACGACCGGACAGCCAACGATTGGGGTAGCGGATGCGCCGGTATCGGTCGTCGAGTTCGGGGATTATAAGTGTCCGTCGTGTAAGCAGTGGGGCGAGACGGTCTATCCAAAGTTAAAAGAAGACTACATCGACACGGGCAAGGTGAGCTTCAGCTACATAAACGTCCTCTTCCACGGGCAAGAGTCGATTTTAGCAGCACTCGCCTCGGAATCGGTATACGTTCAGGACCCGGATGCGTTCTGGGACTTCCATAAGGCGGTATATGACGCCCAACCCGCGAGTCAGCACCACGATGAGGCGTGGGTGACGGTCGAGCGTTTGACCGAGATTGCCGAAGCGACGACGTCGGTCGACATCGAGCAGCTCAAGACGGACTTGAGTGAGAACTCGAGCGTGCTCGAAAAAGTGAGCCACGATGACGGGCTCGTCAAAGAGAACGACGTGCGCCTCACGCCGACGATTATGATTAACGGGGTCGTCCTCGATAACCCGTTCGATTATGAGGCGATCACGCGATTGATTGAGAATGACTTATGATGAGATCGTTCTTTAATCGGTATGGGCTTTACGCAGCTTGGCTCGTCTCGCTGACAGCGACGCTTGGGAGCCTGTATTTCAGCGAGATTCGGGAGTTCGTCCCATGTGAACTTTGTTGGGTGCAACGCATCTTTATGTATCCGCTCACGTTTCTGCTCGGCATGGCCGTCTTCACGGACGACCGCGCCGTCAAAAAATATGTGTTGCCATTGGCGATTGTCGGCGGCTCGGTCTCGTTTTATCATTATCTGGTCCAAAAAGTACCGGGTTTTGCCGATATCAAACCGTGTGTCCAAGGGGTGCCGTGTAACGTGCAATACATCAACTGGTTCGGCTTCGTGACGATCCCGTTCCTCGCGTTGACAGCGTTCACGATCATCACGCTCCTGTTGCTTTTCGTAAAAAAACGTTAAGGAGTTGGCTAGATTGAAAAAAGGAATTCTCGTGGCATTCATGAGCCTGTTCGTCGTGCTCGCCGCCTGTAGTAACGAAATCGAAGACCCGCTCAACTGGGACATCGAATCGTTCGATTATATGAACCAAGAGGAAGAACAAGTGAGTCTTGCCGACTTAAATGGCAAAGTGTGGATGGCCGACTTCGTGTTCACGAGCTGTGAGACGGTCTGTCCGCCGATGACGTTCAATATGTCGAAGTTGAGTGACGCACTCGTCGAGGAAGGGGTCGAGGACGTCCAATTCGTCTCATTCAGCGTCGACCCGACTGTCGACACACCGGAGAAAATCAAAGCGTTCATGGCGGACTATGACCTGGCAAACGCCGACTGGCAGTTCTTGACGGGCTATTCGCAAGAAGAGATTGAGACGTTCGCGCAAGAGAACTTCAAGGCGCTCGTCCGGAAACCGGAAGAAGGGACGCAAGTCGATCATGCGACGTGGTTCTATCTCGTCGACCAGGACGGGAAGATCGTAAAGGCGTATCCTGGATTCCAAGACGTGCCATATGAAGACATCATCAACGATATTAAAATTTTGCAGAAGTCCTGATGCATGAGCATCAGGATTTTTTTGGATGTCCGATTGAATTGTAAGTTTAAAGCTATTATAGTAATAAAAGTAATTAACTTTTTCTTCTTATTACCAATTAAACTTTAGAATGGAGAACAAGCAATGTATATCGCCATACCCGTCTTCACGCTCATCGGTATCATCGGATGGGGAATCTACTTCCTCATCGATCTGTACAAACATCGATTCACAAACCTATGGCGTCGCGCATTCATTCATAGTTCAATCGTCTATATGATTGTAGTCGTTCACCTCACCATCGGTTATCTTCAATTTCCAGCACAAACGCTGATGATTGATCGCGTTCAATTTGTCCCGTTCCGGTTTGTCTACGATTGGTACATGGCGAGTATGCACGGGTCGTGGTTCTTTTGGAACTCGGTCAAGTTGACTACGTATAATTTCCTGTTACTGATCCCGCTTGGCGTATATCTCACCTCACTTTATAAACTTCGACCTAGACGGGGACTCGTGCTTGTCATTCTGACAACGATCGTCATTGAACTGACTCAACTTGTCTTAACTGAGTTCGGCTTCCTATACCGAGGGTTCAATGTCGATGATCTACTGTTGAATTCCTTAGGTGGCTGGTTCGGACTGTGGATAGGCTCTGTGATTTTAAACAAGACACGAGCGATTGAACATAAACGAAAAGCGGCGTAAGTGAAGCATCGACACGTTTAGTGAATGAAGAATCATGCGCATTCCCTTTCTTCGTCGTATAATGAGACAAACGAATTCATATGGAGAAGAGGATCAGTGTGAAAAAGACGCTATTGTTTTCATTGATTGGCATGGCCGCCGTGACAGGCACCGTGCTCACGCAGTATAAACCGCTCGGGCGAAAACCGAAGGCACTCGAGTCACCGCATCTGGTGAACGGCAAGTTCCGCAACTTGCTTGATACGCCGATGCGCTTCTCGACAGATGACATGATTTCGATGTCGCGAGATTATGTGAACGTGAACTCGCGACGCAAACCGAGCGAGCCGCTTCCGATTGTTCCAATCGATTTCAAGGAGAAGCTCGGTTCGAGCTTCACGCGCGTCTACTGGCTCGGCCATTCGGCGCTACTCGTTCAAATGGACGGGAAGACGATGCTCGTCGACCCGATGTTCGGCCGTAGCCCGTCGCCGCTCCCATTTGCGAAGAACGAGCGGTTCAGTGAAGACTTGCCGTTCGAACTCGATGACTTGCCGGACATCGATGTCGTCTTACTCACGCACGACCATTACGACCATTTGGATTACGCATCGATTCAAGCGATTCAAGACCGAGTCGCGACGTTCATCGTCCCGCTCGGCGTCGGCAGTCACTTGAAGCGGTGGGGCATCGGGGCCGAACGCATCGTCGAACGTGATTGGGGCGATTCGTATACGTTCGGGTCATGGACGTTCGTCTGTACACCGGCCCGTCACTTCTCCGGCCGTTCGCTCACGGACCGCAACGCGACGCTTTGGGCGTCATGGGTCGTCATCGGCGAGACGGACCGTCTGTTCTTCAGCGGGGACGGTGGCTACGGTCCGCACTTCAAAGAGATTGGTGATACTTATGGCCCGTTCGACTTCGCCGCGCTCGAGTGTGGCCAATACGATGAACGCTGGCCGGACGTGCACATGCAGCCGCATGAGACGGCGCAGGCGTTTCATGACGTGCGGGCCGACAAAGTACTCCCGATTCATTGGGGCGCGTTCACCTTGTCGTTCCATGACTGGTTCGACCCAGCTGAGCAGATGGTCACGCTCTTACCGAAAGACGACGTCTTGACGCCGGTGATCGGGGAGCGCATCACGCTCGACGGACGGAACGACACGAAAACGTGGTGGCGGGAAATCGAAGACACGAACAAGCGGTGACCGACTCGGTCACCGCTTTTCTTACGAAGAGAGGCGTTCGGCCTCCTCTTTCTCGATATGGAGTTCGTGTTTCCGTGTATAGACGAGGAACGCCCCCGTCATGAGGATGGAGCTAATTCCGAACAAGACGACCATGAGCTGTAAGCCGATCAAGTCGAGGAAGAAGCCCGTGACGAGCAAGACGACTTGGAAGACGATCCGATCGAGCATGTTCCGAAACGAGAAGAAGCGACCGTGATAGTCCTTTGGCATCCGTGTCTGGAAGATCGTCACCGCGGTCGGGAAGAAGCAGCCGACCGAGAAGCCGAACAGGACGAAGGCCGCGATGGAGACGGCCGGGATATCGGCGAAGTAGAGCATGAGTTGTGCGACCCCAATCAAGAACGAGAACGTGAACAGAATCGAGAAGACGGAGAACTTCTCCCCGATTCGTTTAATGAGGAAAGCGCCAGCCATGAAGGCGATCCCTTCCGCCGTGTAAATCCAGCCTTTAATCGCCGTCGAATCTTGCAGTTCACTGATGTTGATGACGAGCAAGTTGAACCCGCCGATGAAGAGGAGCGGGATGAGCGTCATGACGAGCGTCATGAAGATGACCGGGATTGACTTGATGATTGGGAAGACGTCCCTGAAGCCGCCGGACGACTTGTCGACTTTCTTCGCGGACGGGACGGCCGTCTCGTCAATCTTCAGGAACCATGTCGCCACAGCGAGGAGCAAATAGGCGACGAGCGAGAGTGCATACACGTCCCGGAGCGAGATGAGCGTGAGCAAAATCCCGGCGATGGCCGTCCCGATGACGCGCGACAGCGTCGACACGTTCATATGGATACCGTTCAATGCGAGCAGTTCTCGTTCTTTGACGATGAGTGGGATGGCCGCCTGAAGCGCCGGGAAGTAGAACGCGGCCGACCCTTGCAGGAAGACGAGGAAGACGACCATCCAGAGGACGCTGCCCGTCTCGATGGCGACGAACATGAACAGGACGCTCAGCGCCCGGACGACGCTTGAGATGAGCATGATTTTCTTTTTCGAGCCTTGATCGGTGAGTCGACCCGCGAGCGGCCCGATGGCGACCCCGGCGAGCAATCCACCGGCTAAGATGAGCGCCTTGACGAAATCAGACGGCACTTTCTCCTGCATGAACTCTAAGTTGCCGATGATGCCGAGCCAAAGCCCGAGACCGGCGACGAACTCGCCGGTCAAGATGATCCAGACGTTGCGATTTTTCCACATATGGTTAAGTCCTCGATTCTTATTAGCTAATAATAATTATCCTTCAGAACGATTTAGAAAGCTACAAAAAAGAAGCCGGGATTCGGCTTCTTACAAATTAAATATCACAGTTGTCGTCCGTACATGTCGCACCGCCCGAAATCACTTGAAGCGTCGGTGCCGATTCGGCCCACGTCTTCTCAAGCACTTGTGTGAACGCCTCGGTCGGTTGAGCGCCCGATACACCGTATTTACCGTCGAAGACGAAGAACGGGACGCCAGTGATGCCAAGATCGCTCGCGCGTTTCTCTTCGGCACGGACGTCTTCCGTGTACACGTCTGACGCGAGCACGTCTTTCACGGCGTTCGCATCGAGTCCGACACTCGTCGCGATCTCGACGAGGACGTCGTGGTCACCGATATGTTTCGCGTCGACGAAGTACGCCTTGAGCAGTGCTTCCGACAGTTCTTTCTCTTTCCCGACCGTCTTCGCGTAGTGCGTCAACCGGTGCGAGTCGAGCGTGCCCGTGACGACCATGTTGTCGAAGTCGTAGTCGAGACCGACCGTGCGGGCCTGCGCGGCGACTTGCAGCGTCGTCGTTTTCGCCTGCTCGAGCGGCATGCTGTATTTTTTGGCGAGCACTTCATAAATCGAGCGCGAATCGTTTGTCGGGGCGTTCGGGTCGAGCTCAAAGCTCTTGAACTCTACCTCGACGTTGTCCGCGTGCGGGAACTGTTCAAGCGCTTCTTCTAAACGGCGCTTGCCGATATAACAGAACGGGCAAACGTAGTCTGACCAAACTTCAATTTTCATATTCAATCCCTCCTATCGTCAGTGTAAGATGTCTTGAATTCGAAGTAAATGAATGTGCTCAACAAAAAAGCCCTCACGAGGAGGACTTAAAACACATACCAGAACACGCAGACGAAGTGGGCGAAGCTACCGAACAAGATGAACAAGTGGAATACCTCGTGGAAGCCCCAACCGCGCCAATTGACGAATTTCGGTTTGAAGCCGTAAATGAGGCCGCCGACCGTGTACATGATGCCACCGAGGACGAGCCAGAAAATGCCGGCGTTACCGATCACACTATGGAGCGGCCCGATGAAGAACACGGATAGCCAGCCCATGCCGATATAGAGCGCCGTTGAAAGGAAGCGCGGGGCATGGAACCAGACGAGTTTAAAGACGATCCCGAACAAGGCGAGGGCGTGGACGGTGCCAAACAATACCCAACGCGTCGGGCCTTCGAGTGCGAGCAACGTGAGTGGGGCATACGTCCCGGCAATCAACGCATAAATCATCGCATGATCGATTCTTCGGAAGAAGGCGATGACGTTCGGAGAGGCGATGATGCTATGGTACAGGCCAGACGACAAATAGAGGAAGACGAGGCTAATGCCAAACAAGATCGCAGCCATGATGGCAAGCGGCTCCCCGAGCAGTGACGCTTTCACCGTCATCGCAATCAACGCGACGAACGCGAGCACGGCCCCGGCCAAATGGGTCAGTGCGTTAATCGGTTCCCGAAAAATCGAATTCATGTAAAAACACTCCTTATCACATCATGTAGTATTCATAACTACATGATAAGCTGAACACATGAAAACAACAAGGTTTTTGTTTCGACAAACCGGGTTTATTCGTATACTGAAGGAGAGGTGATGTAGATGAAGCCGACCGATATCGTCCAGACGGAAGGGACGCTCCCGAAGCAGGTGCTCCCGACGATCGACTTGTATATGGACCAAGTCATCCAACTGTTCGAGCAACATTATGAGAAGATGAAACGCGACGAGACCGAGACGATTTTGACGAAGACGATGATCAACAACTATGCCAAAGGCAAGCTGTTTCATCCCGTCAAAAATAAGAAGTACACGAACGAGCACTTGATGCTACTCAGCCTGATTTATGAGATGAAGGGCTTACTTTCAATCAACGACATCAAAGAGACGCTCCGTCCGCTAAATGAATCGGACGAAGGTTTCTCGCTCGAGGACTTCTATGATGCGTATCAAGTTCAGAAGGTGGAGAACATGCAGGCGTTCGAGACGCAGGCCGAGACGATGCTCGATAACGTCCTTTCAAAGGACAGTGACATCCAGCGCGCGCTCGCCATCGCCTCGGCCGTTCACATGAGCCACTTGTACCAAAGACTCGCCGAGCGGCTGATTGACGAAGGTAAATGAAAACGTCCGCTAGAACCCAGGTCGGGAGTCTAGCGGACGTTTTCACGTCTGGCGCTCGCGTTCGACGCGTACACCTTTGTTGTAAAGCGTTACGACGAGTAGTGGCGCTACGTAACTGATGGCGACGACGAAGACCACTGGCCAAACGGTATGTTGGTCATAAAAAAGGTTCGAGAACACATAACTGATTGCTGCGACGATGACGACGTGGACGAGCGGATGAAGCTGTCTAACCAGCGCATTGAGCACACTGCTGATGAATACGGTCAAAATCGAAAGCATGAACAAGCCGAACAGAATCAACAGCCACATGAGGTCCATACGTCACCGCCTATTAGTTGTTAATATACTTCTCGAACACGTCACCGAAATCTTTTCGGTTCCACTCATGATAGTGACCTTGGAGCCAGTCGAAGCTCTGTTCGTTCAACTGTTTGAACGTCGACGCGACGTTCATGTCGCCTTGGCGCAGCCCGCTCAAAATCGACACCGAGTGGGTGAGCGACGTGTTGGCGAACTCCATCATCTTTCGGCCTTCGCGCTGTTTCTCGGCGATGGCGAGGAGTGATTTGTACAAGTCTTTCACATGCTCAATCTGTTTCTTGTTCACGTCGATGGAGTACGGTTTGTCGCCAATCGTGAACTTGATCTCGACGTCTAAGTCGACCGTGCCGGCCGTCTCGAACATGACGTCGTGGAGCGGGAATTGGACGTACGGATAGCGATATAAGACGCGCTTTGAGCTCATCGCGCTCGTCCCGTCGAGGTGAATCATCGCCAGGTTCGTGAAACAGTATTCGTCTGATTTCGATTTGATTAAGAAGTAAATCTTCTCATTGTCCTCATGCAACACATAATCATCCGAGTCCGCTTTGTCGAAGTCTTGCGGATCGATCACTTCACCGATATCGCTGAAACCGGTCAAATCAGAGGCTAATTTTTTGAACATGTGGCGTCGCTCCTTAGTAATGGATTTTGTGCATCTCGTTCGGGTCGGAGCCGGTCCGTTCGTTCCGGTTCAGCCCGTCGATGGCGGCCATCTCTTCTTTCGTCAACGTGAAGTCAAACACCTGGATGTTCTCTTGAATCCGGCTCGGTGTGACCGATTTCGGGATGACGGCGACGCCGTTTTGCAAGTGCCAGCGCAAGATGACTTGGGCCGGTGACTTGCCGTGTCTCGCCGCGATGTCCGTAATGACCGGGTCTGTGAGCGCCTCGCGGCCTTTCATGAGCGGGCTCCACGCCTGGATTTGGATGTCATATCGTTTGCAGAACGCAATCAACTCTTTTTGAGACAAGTAGGGGTGAATCTCGACTTGGTTCACGGCCGGGACGATGGAGCATGACTGGATGATTTGCTCGAGGTGGCTGACCTCGAAGTTCGAGACGCCGATGGCCCGGACCTTGCCTTCCTCGTACAGTTGCTCGAGCGCCTTATACGTCTCGACGAACTTGCCGAAGCGTGGCATCGGCCAATGAATCAGGAACAAGTCGACATAGTCGAGCCCGAGCCGGTCGAGGCTGTCCTCGAACGCTTGGAGCGCCTCGTCGAAGCCGTGGAACTCGTTCCACAGTTTCGTCGTCACGAATATCTCTTCGCGCGGGACGTTCGATTCCCGAATCGCGCGTCCGACGCTTTCTTCGTTCTGATAGATGGCGGCCGTGTCGATCAATCGGTAACCGGCGTCAAGCGCCGCTTTCACCGTATCGAACGTCACCGAGCCGTCTTCGACTTTGTACACGCCGAGCCCGAGCATCGGCATGTTGACATCATTGTTGAGCGTTGTCCATTCCATTTTGATTCCCTCCCTATCACCTCTAACGTTACCGAAATTTGTTCGAAAGTGGAAGTGAAAGCTACAGCGTAATGCTTTCGCCGTGCGTTTTAATCACGATTTGGTCACGTTCGAGTTTCGCGGCGGCGACGAGTCGCGCGTAAGGCTCTTCGACCGGCTCGTACGACAAGACGAACGTGTCCCAATGCATCGGGAAGAATCGTTTCGCGCCACTCTGTTTGAACATCGTCCACGCCTGTTCCGGCGTGCAGTGTGCTTCTTGGAACGAGTCCGGCTGATAGGCGCCGATCGGGAAGAAGGCGAGGTCGATCGGCTCTTTGCTGGCGAGTCCGTTGAACGACTCGGTGTAAGCCGTATCGCCGGCGAACAGCATGCGGACGCCTTTATATTTCAGGACGTAACCGTTATAGCCCATATGTTTGTCCCACGGGAAACGGTTGCCCCAGTGGGCGACCGGAATCGCTTGGACGTGAAGCCCGTTCGCGAGCGTCAACTTATCGTGCGGATGCATCTCGAGCGTCTGTAGGCTCGGGTACTTGCGGAGCAGCTTGCTCGTCCCCGGTGCCGAGACGACGACCGTGTCGCGCGTGATGAGCCGCTTCAAACTATTATGGTCGAAATGGTCCATATGGGCGTGACTAAGTAAAATCACGTCGACAGGGCCGACTTCTTCAATGGAGAGGGCGGGCGCGGTATGCCGCTTCATCCCGATCGTGACGGGGCCAAGATGGACGCCAATTCGCTTCGAGAACACCGGGTCGGTCAAAATCTTCAACCCATACCAATGGATGAGGACGGTCGAATGGCCGACCCACGTGGCGCTCACCGTCGTCTCGTCGAACGTGGCGAGATCCGGCTTAGCCGTTGGGACTTTGTAGGTCGGTCGAGGCAGTCTTCGTTTCAAACGTGTATAAAGGAACGTGCCGACGCTCGCGAGGACGGCGCTCGGGACGAGTAGGGTTCGTAGTCTCATGTCAGTCTCCTCATTCATTCTAAGATGGCTTCATCATACCGCTCAGACGCCGAACCTGCATCAGCCCAAAGCCGTAGAAACGATGGGAGATTGTGGGGGAGGTTGCGAATCCGCTTCCAATTTGGTACGGTGGACATAACTTAAGAAAGGAAGGTACACCGTGCCATGAAAAAGTCACACACACTCAACTGATGAAACAAGTCAGCACTGTTCGCACGAACAGTCACGGGTGAAGTGTGTCCAATTTCAGGCGACGGGGGTAACCCTTCTTTCCGCTTGACCGGAGATCTTCACACCACCGCTTATTGCGGATGGTGTTTTTTGTTTCATCGCGTAACGGAACAATTCGCGAGGTGAGACATATGTTATCCATCAAACAAGTCCGGTTCGATTACGACCGGCAACCTTTATTTCAAAATGTTTCTTTTGACGTCGCGACTGGGGAGCACGCCGTCTTGTTCGGACAGAACGGGTCGGGGAAGACGACGTTATTCAACTTGATTGTCGGGACGCTGACGCCCGAAGCAGGCATAATTGAGCGTCATGGTAAGGTCGGAATCGTCGAACAGGCACTTGAAACCTCAGACGAGACGCTCCTCTCGTACGTCATGAGTGGAGATCAATTGCGTTTACAATTATATGAGGACGTCATGTCTGGTGAGACGGACCGCGTCATGCGAGCGTATGACGCGGCGATAGAGCGAGGGGCGTATGAGCTCGAGGCAGAAGCGAAACGCGCATTGAAACGGCTCGGCCTCTCCCATGGAGCGAGGCGACTGTCCGAGTTGAGCGGCGGTGAACAGACGCGGGCCCAACTGGCACGGTTGACGTTACAACAAGTCGACATCGTCTTGCTCGACGAACCGACGAACCATCTCGATGTCGCGTCCATCGAATGGTTGACCGCTTGGGTCCGGCAATTTCCCGGGACGGTGCTCGCCATCTCGCATGACCGGCAGTTCATCGACGACGTGGCCGACGTCATCCTCGAGCTTGAGGAGGGGCGCGTCACGCGTTACCCGGGAAATTACACGACGTACACGACACAAAAACGCGACGAAGCGCGACGGGACGAGCGAGCCCATGCCCGCTATGTGGCAAGGAAGTCGGAGTTGCTCGACATGATTGCCCAATATAAGGGCTGGCACTTGAAAGCGAAAGCGACGGCGAGTGTCCGCAACCCCGGTGCCCAAAAAGGCGCGGCAAACTTGGCCGTCAAGATGAAGGCACGCGTTCGAAAGCTCGAACAGCTCGAGGCGTCTCGTCCGAACCGACCGAAAGAAACGGCCCACGTGCACGTCCAATTCCACACCGAACCGCTCGAAGCGAAGACGTGGCTGACGTGTGAGGCGGTCTCGTTCGGCTATGACGAACCGTTGTTCACGGACGTCTCGTTCGCAATCGAGCGAAACGATCGCATCTCGATTGTCGGGCCGAACGGCTCGGGGAAAACGACACTGTTGAAGCTCATCCTCGGAGATCTCGAGCCGACATCAGGAGTCGTCAGGCGACATCCGCGCCTGAAGATCGGCTACTTCTCACAGACGCTCGAACGTCTCCCACAGGAAGGGACGCTTCTCGAGGCACTCTTAGCAGAAAGCGACTTGTCCGAGACAGCTGCCCGGACGCTGCTTGCCCACTTCTTGTTTCGACGTGATGAAGTGTATAAACCGATGCGCGACGCGAGCATGGGCGAGAAATGCCGCATCGCTTTCCTCATCCTTTATTTCTCGGATGCACACCTGCTCGCCCTGGATGAACCGACGAACTATTTAGACGTGGCAACACGCGAACAAATCGAGGCTGCACTCGAACTGTATCCAGGCGGCCTCCTCCTCATCTCGCATGACCGGACGTTCCATCGCTTGACCGACCGAATCATCGAGCTCGGGAATCCGGTGACGGTGCGGGACCGGGATGTGCGTCCGGCGCCGGACGTCGAGGCGACGCTTCGTACGATTGAGGCGCTCCAACGTGACGAACAAATTTTTGTCGACGAGGCAGGAAACCTTTTACCGTTTGACGAATCCGAACAGAGGAAACGAAACGAGTAGGAGTGGAGAGCATGATGAAGGAAGAAGTTCGGACGTCGCGGGCCGCGTCCCGGAAACGAAAACGGTTGATGCGCACGCTGATGGCACTCGTATTGATCGCCTCGCTCGTCGGTGTCATCGCCTTGGCGGCACTGATGGATTCGAAAGATACGAAGACGGCGTTGCCGGAAACCGATGACATCGCCACCGAGATGGTCGGTTCTGAGTCGGAAGATGAGCCGGTGGCCGAGGAGACGAAAGACGTCGTCTATATCGGGTCGCCTTATACGAAAGTGTATGCGGACGACCGGGTAACCGTCGTTTATGAGGCCGACCTCGGGGACCGCTATGAGCGGCTCGAGACGGTGAGCGGGTTCGTCAAGCTCCAACTGAACGAGCGATTGACGGGCTGGGTGACCGAGGAACGGGTGACGACGGAGACGTCCGCGGCGAGGGATGAGGAAATCACTTCCGCGTGGCAAAGCGTCATGCCTGCCGCGTCCGCATCCACGCTCGAGCTTCTCGGGAAGGACCGTGAGTCGGTCCGAGCGGAGCTCGGTGCCCCGAAAGCCGTGCAGCGTGACCAAGTGAACGAATATCACTTCTACGACGGCTTCTTCCTCATGATGCGCGACGGTAAAGTGAAGGCGATCGATTGGGACAAACAACCGGTCGCATCACCCGAGTTGACGGCGTCGAGCGACCAAGCTTCCGGAAGCTGGTACGAAGGGGAGACGATGCAGTTGAAACTGTTCCCGTATAGCGGCATCATGCGCGTCCGGGTCGAACAGAAATAAGCGAGACAGCTGAAAGGGAAACCTTTCGGCTTTCTTTTTCGCCTTACATTCAAATGAACGTTTGATTGTATAGGGGAGGTGGAATATAATGAGGGAAGAAGAGGGGATGTTATGGCTGGGCATGACCATCACGAACACGACCATCATCACCATCATACGACGAACCAACGGGCGCTATTTTGGGCGTTCCTGTTGATTGCGACGTTCATGATCGTCGAGGTCGTCGGCGGGCTGTGGACGAATAGCCTCGCCTTGCTGTCGGACGCTGGGCATATGCTTAGTGATGCCGCGGCACTCGGACTCAGTTTTCTCGCCGTCCGCTTCGGGGCGAGACAGGCGACGCCGGACCGAACGTTCGGCTATCGACGTTTCGAGATTTTAGCTGCGTTCGTGAACGGGTTGACGTTACTCGTCATCTCGATTTATATCATCATCGAGGCGTACAAGCGTCTCTTCGCACCACCGGAAATTATGAGTGAAGGTATGCTCGTCATCGCAGTCGTCGGTTTAATTGTGAACATACTCGCGGCATGGATTTTGATGCGTGGGGAGCAGGACAACTTGAACGTCCGGAGTGCGCTGTTACACGTATTTGGAGACTTGCTCGGTTCGGTCGGGGCCATCACGGCCGCGCTTCTTATCTTGTTGTTCGGATGGACGCTCGCTGATGCCATCGCGAGCCTGTTTGTCGCCGTGCTCATCTTGATTAGCGGCTTCCGGGTCACGCGGGATGCTGTCCACATCTTGATGGAAGGGGCGCCGCATGAAGTCGATGTCGTGGCGATGCAACGCGATTTGTTGACCGTTACCGGAGTGAACGAAGTGCACGATTTACACGTCTGGTCGATCACGTCGAACGAGTACGCGGTGACGTGCCATGTCTTGATTGATGAGACGACGGACGATCAGGCCGTGCTCCATGACGTGACGAATCGAATCAACCGGTTCGGTGCATTCGAACGCTCGACCGTCCAAATCGAGCGGGCACCCGCCTGCTGTAAGGAACGAACCATATGGTAAAAAAGCGGTCCCCAGTAAAATCGGGGACCGCTTTCGTCATGGCTTCAAGACGACTTTGACGCAGTCGTCGAGGTGGTCGTTGAAGATTTTATACGCATCGGCGGCCTGGTCGAGCGGCATCCGGTGCGTGATGATATCGGTCGGGTCGAACTTGTTGTCGACAATCATCTGGAACAGCTCCGGCATATAGTGGATGACCGGCGCTTGACCCGTCTTAATGCTGACGTTCCGTGTGAAAAAGTCGCCGAGCGGGAATTGATTATAGTTCATTGCGTAAATTCCCGTCAGTTGGACTGTCCCGAATTTCCGGACTGCTTCTTTCGCGACTTTGATGGCGCTGAGCGTCCCGCCCTGGACCATCAGTTTCTGTTCGACTTTCTCGATTGGTGACATTTTACCGTCGAATCCGACGCAGTCGATGACGACGTCGGCGCCGCCGTTCGTGATCTCGTAAATGTATTTACCTGTATCGATCGGGTCTTTCATGAGCACCGTCTCGACGTTGTTCGATAGTTTCGCCCGGTTTAAACGATAGAGCTCGGGGTCGACGGCGATGACGCGTTTCGCTCCGCGGACCCAGGCGAGTTTTTGCGTCATGAGTCCGACCGGTCCTGAACCGAGGACGACGACGGTGTCGCCGGCTTTCATGCCGGCGCTCTCGAGGCTCCACCAGGCAGTCGGGATGACGTCGGATAGGAAGAGGAGCGCCTCATCCTCGAGCTCACATGATTCTGGAATGACGAGCGGCATGAAGTTTCCGTACGGCACTTTCAAATATTCGGCCTGACCGCCTGGATGATTCCCGAACTGTTCGGTGAAGCCGAAGTAACCGCCCGCATCGGTATGCGGTGCATGGTTCGAGTTGTCGCATTGGCTCTCCATCTCGTGCTCACAATAATAACAGTGGCCGCACGAGACGTTGAACGGCAAGACAACCCGGTCGCCTTTTTTCACTTTCGTCACGTCCGGTCCGACTTCTTCGACGATTCCCATTGGCTCGTGCCCGATGACGTAGCCGTGGCGAGTCGGCATGTTGCCTAAGTAAATATGCAAGTCCGAGCCGCAAATCGCCGTCGAGGTGATTTTGACGATAATCTCTTCCCGGCTCTCAATCTCTGGGTCTTTCACGTCTTTCACTTCGATGTTCTTTGCCCCTTGATACGTTACTGCGCGCATGCGTTCATTCCTCCTTTTTTTCGAAAACAGGTAAGTCACAACACGTGTACTGTACCCGCTTCGATCGCGTTCGAACCTGAAATATGGAGAAAAGAGGAAAAGGAACTCACAGAGGAGCCCCTGTCCCGGTCACATCGATGACAACGATTTCCGGGGGATTGAAGACGCGTGGTACGCTGATGCTGTAGTTGAATCCACGCCCGATGACGTGATCGAACGTCTCGTGTTCATATAGCCCACCGGCATACTTCGGGAAAAACCCTTGGTCGGGCGCGTACAGCCCGTTCATGAGGTAAGGGATCCGCACTTGTCCGCCGTGAGTGTGACCCGACAAGACGAGGTCGAACGGAAGGGCGGCATACGTCTCGACCCGCTCGGCCCGGTGCGACAACAAGACGCTGAACGCCTCGTCCGTTTCCGTATCCTCGAGCGCGACGAGGGCGTCTTCTTCCCATATCCTATGCCAGTTTTCCGCGTATGTACGGAGCGGGTCTTCGAGTCCGCCGATGACGAGGTCGATGCCGTTGATTGTCAGCTTTTGTGCCTCATTCTCGAGGACGATTACCCCGTACGAGCGGAACACGTCTTTCACGTCGTGCCGGACATAATCGTCTGAGTCATCAATCTCGTGGTTGCCGGTCACGAAATACATCGGGGCAACACCTTCGAGCCCTTTGATTAAGTCGAAGGCGGCGTTCGGTGAACGGTACCGGTCGAGCATGTCACCTGGCAAGGCGATGAGGTCAGGTTGTTGCGCTTTCACTTTCTCAATTAAAACGCTTTGTTTTTCTCCGTACGAGTAGCCATGCAAGTCGGACAAAAGGACGATGCGGAGGGATTGACCCACCTCAAGTTTATCGGTCGACACGTTGTACGTGCGGACGACGAGTCCGTTATAAAGGGCGACAAATAAAAATGTGACGATGGCGCCGAACGTGATGTATTTACGTCTTCCTTTGAACATGTCGTCCCTCCTCGTGTCGTCGGTTCTTTCATTCTACTCGGACTGTCGTAAGGAAGCAAAGAATGTTGAGAAAACGAGTGATCATCGTTTCGTTACAAAAAAAATCCCGCTCGATGGGGAGCGGGAGCGTGATTATGCTGCTTTTGCTGTCAATTTGACGTCGACGTTGCCGCGTGTCGCTTTCGAATACGGACACACTTGGTGTGCCGCTTCGACGAGGCGCTCGGCTGTCTCTTGGTCGACGCCTTTGATTTCGACTTCGAGTTCAACGGAAATGAAGAAGCCGCCTTCGTCATCCTGGTTGAGCGTGACGTGGCCTGTGACGCTCGTCCCGTCCGTCTTGACACGTTCTTTGCCGATGACGAGGTTCAAGGCGCTACCGAAGCAAGCCGCGTAGCCGGCTGCGAACAGTTGCTCCGGGTTCGTCGACTCGTCCGCTTGTTTCGAGCCTGGCATCGCGACGTTCAAGTCGATAACACCGTCCGTTGATGTGACGCGACCTTCGCGGCCACCAGTGGCTGTTGCAGAAGCTGTGAATAATGGTTTCATGATTCATTTCCTCCGTTTCGTTTTTAACAATTGTATTGTGCACAATTTAATTATAAGGCAGTCAAATGAATGTGCAAGTGATATGCTTGTCCTAAGACTACAGCCGGAGGACAAACCATGAAAAGTTCGCTAACATTAGAACATCAAATCTGTTTTCAGCTCTATACTGCCTCAAAAGAGCTGACACGTTTATATCGCCCGATTTTGGCTCCGTTAAACCTGACCTATAGCCAGTACCTGGTTATGCTCGTCTTGTGGGAAGAGGAAGGAATCGATTTGAAACAAGTCGGAGAACGGCTGACGCTCGACTCGGGTACGCTGTCGCCACTCGTCAAACGCTTGATGCAAATCGGCTATGTTGAAAAAGTACGGGCACAAGATGACGAGCGCCGCATTGTACTGACGCTCACCGATTCAGGTCGCGCACTGCGTGAGCAGGCGGAGGACGTTCCGCGTCAAGTGAGTGGTATGCTGAAAATAGATGAAGCGACATATGTCGCCTATATGGAGATGCTCATCGACATCAAAGCGCGTTTGAAGGCGTTCGGTGAGCAACAAGGGTAAGCGTTTTGCGAAAGGAGTCGACATGATTCGCAAATTAATCATCATTTTGATGGCGATTGGTGGCTATGCCGCTTGGAAATATGAAGTGCCGAACGTTTCGGCGCCGACGAGTGTTCAAGTAAAATCGGACGTGGCGGAGGAAGTGGAAGGGACCGATGAGGAGACAACTGAAGTCACCGATGCCCCGCGCTTTGCTAGCCAATATGCCGGGAATGATTGGTACTTGCTCGAACGAAACGGCGATCGGACGCTCGAATTGATCGATGCGGACGGCGCGAAGAAAGGGTTCTATCAATTCGAGACGGGGAGCACGTATGAAGGTCTGATTGTGGATGAGACGACGCGGCAAGACGTCGAGCAAATCGGTTTCGACGCCGTCCGTTCGTACGATAAAGGGATGCGCCGCTATTTGATTCCCGACGACCCGTCGTTTTCGGTGTATGCGATTAACGGCAATTACGTCACGTTCTTCTTCGATCAACACGACGACGACAAGCTGAAAGCCGTGCTTTCCGTCGACCGTCGCGTCGAAGAGGCGAGTGACGGGTATTACGGCGACATCTCAGCCGTAAGTACGGTCGGGAACGAGACGCTCATGCGGTTGCTCATGAATTGGGACCGCCAAAAGTTTAACCTGTCAGCGCTCGCCGACTTTGAGCCGCTCCTTCCCGTCGTTCGGGCACATAGCGAGAATATGGCGGAGAACAATTTCTTCAGCCATACGGACCCAGAAGGACGGGACCCGTTCGAGCGGATGAACGAGTACGGGCTCACATATTCGGTCGCCGGAGAGAACTTGGCGATGGGCCAGATGAGCGTCTTTCACGCCCACTGGGGGCTCATGAACTCGCTCGGTCACCGCGAGAATATCTTGAAGCCTGAGTTCACCCATGCGTCGGTCGGACTTGTGCATAACGACGACAATAGCCCGTTCTATACAATTAATTTCATCACGCCACGCTAAAAACAGGAAGGTCATCGTTCATTCGGCACACCTTCCTGTTTTTCTGGTTGAAGCGGTTTTAACTAAATCAGGCGAGAATTCTCCCTCCTCTAAGCGTCTCGGGGCGAAGCCCAGCGTAGGTGGGAGATGAATCGCCTGTGTTAGCAAGATTGTATGCGCTTGGTATAATGGATGTAACCAATCAAAAGGACTGGACTATCAATGAAAATGGATACAAACAAACATTCAGTCTTCCTCCTGAACTACCACCTCGTCCTGGTGGTCAAATATAGACGCAAGGTGATCGATGACGCCATCTCGGGGTTCGCGAGACAGACGTTCGAACGGATCGGCGCGTCATACCATATCACACTGAGCGAATGGAATCATGACGGTGATCATATCCATGTGTTGTTCAAAGCTCACCCGAACACAGAGATGTCGAAGTTTCTGAACGCCTACAAGAGCGCCAGCAGCCGACTGATCAAACGAGACTTTCCACACGTCAAGAGACGACTGTGGAAAGAAATGTTCTGGTCCCGGAGCTACTGCCTCGTGACGACCGGCGGTGCGACGATCGACGTCATCAGGCAATACATCGAAAAACAAGGAGAGGAGTGATCACTTTGCTGAAGGCGTACAAGTTTCGACTATACCCGACAAAGCCACAACGAGAACACTTCATGAAGACGTTCGGTTGCGTCCGTTTCGTCTACAACAAGATGCTCGAGGAACGGATCCGGTTATATGAAGAGTCGAGGCTGAACCCTGACGCGAAGCAGAAGCTCCCGACCCCGGCGAAGTACAAGCCCGAGTTCCCTTTCTTGAAAGAGGTCGACAGTCTATCCCTGGCGAACGCCCAGATGGACTTGAACAAGGCGTATGCCAACTTCTTCCGCGACAAGTCTGTCGGGTTCCCGAAGTTCAAATCGAAGCACGGCGACCGCGCCTCCTACACGACCAACAATCAGAACGGGAGCGTCCGGATCGAGGACGGGAAGGTGAGACTCCCTAAGGTGGGGTTCGTGCGGTTCAACCAACATCGTCCTTTCGAGGGGATCATCAAGTCCGCGACGGTCTCGATGACGAAGACGGGCAAGTTCTTCGTCTCCATCCTTGTCAATCAAGGCGAGGAAAAATGGGTTCCTGCCAAGAACAAGATTGGGATCGATCTTGGTCTTGAGCACTTCGCCATCATGACAAATGACGAGATGGTTTCTGAGAAGATTGACAATCCTCGTTTCCTTCGCAAGTCAGAAGAGAAGGTCAAGAAGGCGCAGCGCGCTCTGTCACGAAAGAAGATCGGAAGCAAGAACAGAGAGAAGGCCAAGCTGATCCTCGCCAAGAAACACGAGAAAATCGCAAACCAACGCAAAGACTTCCTTCATAAACTGTCGAAACAAATCGTTGACGAGAACCAAGTCATCGTCGTGGAGACGCTGAAGTCGCAAAATATGATGAAGAACCACAGGATCGCCAAATCGATCGCAGATGTCAGTTGGTACGAGTTTGTTCGACAGCTAGAATACAAATGCAAGTTCTACGGACGGACTCTTATCAAAGCGGATCAGTGGTTTGCATCGACGCAAATCTGCTCTTCCTGTGGATCAAAAGGCGAGAAGAAAACAGTGGATGTCCGTGAATGGACGTGTACGTGTGGCGCTCATCATGACCGCGACATCAATGCGAGCATCAACCTGTTGATGTTGGCAGACTGAAATACCTTCAGGGCAGGGACTTGCCCGACGAGCTTGGTAAACAATCGTGGCTAGTAAACGTGCGGTCTTCCCAAGAAGCTCCCACTTCAATTTGCGAAGCGAATAAGTGGCGAGTAGTTCACAAACTTGTCCGTCAAGCCGAACGACATCATAATCCCGAATGAGACGAGAAACGTGAACGGCCAACGTGGCTCAACATAGACGGCCGTCAAGTAGGCGGACGTGGCGACGAGCGCGCCGAAGAACTGCAACGCGATGAAACGACGGACGTAGGTAGGCGAACTATGCTTTCGATAAACGATACTCGACACGACAAGGTCGATGAATAAAATCAATAGCACACCGAGATACAGGGTGAGCAGCGGGTTTGCCGTCCACGCCTCAGGCAACCAGCTCGGATTCGTCTCGGCATAGCCCACCGTCTGGTCCGCCCCTTGAAAGGTGAGTTCGAGGCCGAGAAACAAGACAGTAAGAAACGCAGTCGTGCGCACGACGTTCCGCTGCCGTGTATATGCATGAAACATGAATCCCATCCTCCTTTATTTATCGTACGAACGGAGGATGGGACAAGTTTCACTTAAATTAACTTTTTAATGGCGGATTCGATCTCGGCCGGCGTCGTCTGCGGGGAGAACCGTTCGATGACGTTTCCTTGGCGGTCGACGAGGAACTTCGTAAAGTTCCATTTGATTGCCTTCGAGCCGAGTAGTCCCGGTGCTTCCTTCGCTAAGTATTGGAAGAGTGGATGCGCGTCTTTCCCGTTGACGTCGACTTTGGCGAACATCGGGAACGACACACCATAGTTCAACTGACAAAACTCGTTAATCTCTTCGTTCGTCCCTGGGTCTTGATGGCCGAACTGATTGCACGGGAAGCCGAGCACTTGGAGTCCTTGGTCTTTATATTGCGCGTACAACGTCTCGAGGCCGTCGAGTTGCGGCGTGAAGCCGCACTTGCTTGCCGTGTTGACGATTAATAGTACGTCTCCCTCATATTTCGATAATGGTTGGAGCTTACCGCTCATGTCTGTCGCTTCGTATTGATAGATCATTATGTTTCCCCCTTTGCCTCTAGTATAGCAAGCGCGTTTCCCATGTACGACTTTAAATCGGTTGTCCGCAATCAAATTGTCACGAAACGATGATGCCCTTGTTACAATGTAATGGGAGGAAACTCGTATAATGAAGCTCGCAGACAGAAAGGATCGATGTTATGTACATATTGAAAAATGAATTTATTTGGATCACTCTCATTCTCGTCGGCTTATTCTTCTCGAGCGCGACACCTTATTCGGAGCAGAGCATCGTTTCACCGCTCGAACGGTTCGAATGGGGATGGGCCGAGCCGATGCTCGGAAACGTGGATTTCGATTACGCGGGAGACCCGGTCTCACTCGAGACGAAAGGAACGGTCGGCTTGATTGAATTTTTGATTCGAAAAGCCGCGCACTTCACGGTCTTCTTCGTCCTCGGCGCGCTTTTCGTCAAAGCCGTCTCGCGTACTCGTATTCATGCCGGGCTTACGCTCTTGTTCGCTTGGGCGCTTGCGACCACGGTCGGCGTATATGACGAGTTCCATCAGAGCTTGACGCCGGAGCGGACGCCGCTCATCCAAGACGTCGTCTTAGACAGCTTCGGTGCGCTATGTGGGGTCGTGCTCCTCGGTGGCCTCTATTTAGTGAAACGGCGAAAGCGTAAATCGCGATCAGGCTACATGATGACAAGGTAAAACAAAAATGTATAAGGTTGTTATGTGAAAAGCGCATCTAGAAGCGCTTTTCTTTTTTTATACGGAGAACTTGTGACAGAAAAATGAGCAAGTCTGCCTATATACCCACGTTTTTTAAGCGATAAAACCTAAATCAGGTCAATGTAACGCGAATGAAATATAAGTGTAAAATAATTTCAGGTTTAGATTGCTATAATGAGTCTCAGAGCGAGAACGAAATCTCGTCAAAATTCGACAAACTAACGAATCTATTATAGATAGAAATACACACGACTCAGCGGAGGGAAGCACATTGGTTAACTTGAAGAAACTTGCGGCAACCGTCACTTTAGGGACTCTTCTCATCAGCGGCACGACTCCTGGTTTTGCGGCGTCACTCACAGACAAGCAAAAGAAAGTCCAGCAGCAACAACAACAGAATAGTTCTGAACAGTCAAAAGCGAACGCATCGATTCAATCGCGTGAGCAAGCAATCAGCAAAGAGCAGCAAGAGATCAACAAGTTAGATGCTGAACTCCAAGACGTCATCAACGATGTCGCTCAGAAAAAAGCTGAGATTCGTGCCACTGAAGAAAAAATTAAAAAGCTTCAAGCACAAATTAAAAAGTACGAAGCAAAAATGAAAGCCCAAGAAGAGCTCATGAAAGAGCGGATGGCGACGATGCAAAAGAATGGTGGCTCGTCAGTCAACTGGGCTGAGTTCATCTTCGGTTCTAAAGACTTCGGTGATTTGATCACACGTATGATCACAGCTGGTACGATTCAAGAGAACGACCAACAGATCTTCGAAGAATACGAAGCAACGAAAGAAAAACTCGCGAAAGCGCAAGCTGATTTGAAAGCGGAACGCGATTCACTCGTGAAGCAAAAAGAAGAACTTGAAAAACGTCAGAAAGAGCTCGATCAAAAAATGAAAGAGCGCGCTGCGAAAATCAAGAAACTTGAAGCTGAAAAAGTCAAGTTTGAATCGAAACTCATGAGCCTTCAAGAGATGGAAGATACGCTCAAAGCTCAAGAACAAGCGATCCAATCAGAAATCGAAGCGCAACGTCGTGCTGAAGAAGAAGCACGTCGTGCAGCGGCAGCAACTGCTGCGGCGAAAAAACAACAAGGTTCAAGCTCGAATAGCGGTTCAAGTGCTTCAACAGCACCGGTAGCGTCTGCACCAGCAAGCGGTGGCATGTTCCAACGTCCAGCAAGCGGTCGCCTCACACAAGGATGGGGTCCAGCAAGCGGAGCGAACGGCTACTCGTTCCACAACGCTCTTGATATCGCAGGTCCAGTCGGTACACCGATCTATGCAGCACAAACAGGTACGGTCCTCCGTGCAGGTTGGAGTGGCGCATACGGAAACCAGGTCATGATCGCACACGTGATCAACGGACAAGTATGGACGACAGTATATGCTCACATGAACTCAATATCCGTTTCTGCGGGTCAACGCGTGTCACAAGGACAAAACATTGGCGGCATGGGTAGCACAGGGAACTCGACAGGTTCACACCTTCACTTCGAGATTCACCGTGGTGGCTACTCGTACTCTTCATCGAGCGCGGGAAGCACAGTCAACCCAGCATTATTCTTCTAAACATAAAGACAGTGATCGACAAACGCGTCGATCACTTTTTTGTTGCCCGGTAACTGATGAACGTCAACAGCGCGGCCCCGATGACGCTCAACCAGAGCGTATCCCAATTCGGGTCGACAAGGACGCTCATGCCGCCGACAATCATCATATAAGCGACGACCGAGCCGATGAGGACGGTCGCTACGACGTGACGGACCCGTTTCGGGATTTGATTCCACCAATGCCTCATAAAAATCGCCTCCACCTATCAGTATAGGGGAGGCGGGACGATTCATCTAGCGAGTCGGATCCATGAAGATTCCATGATCGGTTCGTACCCGACCTCTTGATAAATCTTATTTGACGTCGGATTGGTCAAATCGGTGTAGAGCGTACAGAAGCGTTTCGTCTTCAACAGCTCACGGCTGAGCGCGGCGACGATGGAGCGTCCATAGCCGTTCCCCCGTTGCCCAGGTACGGTATAAACGAACGAGACGGTGACGCCGTTCTCCGTCGGCCTTGAACGTTTCGCGCATGAGACGGGCATACCGTCGACTTCCCAAATGACGGCGTCATCGTTCTCGATCAACATGGTGACGGTACGGACCACTTTTTCTGCCTCGGACGGGTCGAGTCCCGAATCTCGTTCGAAGGCACGAAACCAGTTCTCTAGGAGCGCTTGATCGCGTGTCGTCGCGTGACGCATCGACCCGTCCGCCATCTCGATATCGTTCACGCGGTCGAGCCGATATAGGCCTTGTGCCATGAAAGGCGAGACGTTTTGTCCGGTATGTTCGCGCCAGAGCTTGGCGAACGTCTCAGCGTGGACGCGTTCCGACACGATTTCGGTGAACGGGATATCCCGTTCTAGTAATGCCGGGATAGCCGTCTCATGTACGTCGTGTGCCCGTGAAGCGTCCACGATGACATAGTTGAGCGGATGCGGGGGCGTGACTTGTATGATGGCGAGCAATTGCCCGTCGTCCTCGACCGTCAATTGGTGGTACGTGGAATAGACGCCGCGCTGGATGTTCCCGAGGATGCCAATCATCAGACTGTGCTCAGCTTCTCGCTTCATCAATTCCGGCAAGACGCGTTCCGCGAACGCGTCGGGATTGTCCCAAATCGTAAATTCCATATAGCTTCCTCCTTTTTATGTAAGAAAAACGGGCAAACCGTGAGGCTTGCCCGTTGAGCACGTTATGCGATTTCTTCTCGAGCTTTTGGATCGTCAAGAAGTTTCGTATGACGTTTGAAGTAGTGGACGATTTTCGCGATGGCACCGTCACCTGTGACGTTCGTCGCTGTACCGAAGCTATCTTGCGCCAAGTAGAGCGCGATGACCAAGCTTTGCATCGTCGCGTCGAAGCCGAGGATTGAACCGAACAGTCCGAGTGAGGCCATGACGGCTCCACCAGGGACACCTGGTGCCGCGATCATCGTCACGCCTAGGGCGAGGATGAACGGGAGTACGATCGCGTATGACATCGGCATGCCGTTCAAGTACATGAGCGCGACACCGACCGACGTGAGCGTGATCGTCGAACCAGACAAGTGGATCGTCGCACAGAGTGGAACGACGAAGTTGGCGACGCCTTCGTCGACGTTGTTCGCTTTCGCTTGGCGAAGCGTGACCGGGATTGTTGCTGCCGATGATTGCGTCCCGATGGCTGTGAAGTAAGCCGGCATCATCGTCTTCAAGAGACGAAGCGGGTTCTCTTTGTTGAGGCCGCCTGCGATCGAGTATTGAATCAAGAGAATCGTCAAGTGAAGAACGATAATCGTGACGAAGACGAGCGAGAACACCGAGAGGATCTCGGCGACTTGACCGGCGTACGTCATGTTCATGAAAATTCCGGCGATGTGAATCGGTAAGAGTGGAATGATGACTTTGCTGATGACAAGTTCAATGATATCGCGGAAGTCCATGGCAAGGTCGAGTGAGCGCTTGCTTTCAATCGCGGCAATCCCGATTCCGATCACGAAAGCGAGGACGAGCGCGGTCATGACACCGAACACGGGTGGAATCTCGAAGTTCAAGAATCCGCTAAGTAGTGCTTCTTCTGGGTTTTCAGCTGACGCCGTATCGCGAGCCAAGATTTGCGGGAACAAGTTGCTTGTCGCGAAGTAAGCGAGTGTACCGGCGACGATTGTCGACAAGTACGCGATGACGGCCGTCAAACCGACGAGTTTGCCTGCCCCTTTTCCGAGCTCCCCGATGCCCGGAATGATAAAGGCGAGAATGATGAGTGGGATGGCGAAGCCTAAGAACTGCCCGAAGATCGTGTTGAACGTGACGAACGTCCGTACAATCCAGTTCTGACTTTCTGGTACGAGGCTCCCGATTAAAATACCAAATGCGATCGCGATGATGATGCGACCAAGAAGGCCAATTCGTAATTTCAAAAAAATCATCCTTTCTAAATGTGTGAATTGTTGCTATTTTCGCACATTTCCCGCTCGGTTGCCACCCTATCTTTCATAATTGAGAGAAGATTGACGTTTAACAACTTTCGAATAGGGTAACATAAATTGTTGTCGTACAAAAGGGAGGGGCTTCTTCTTTTCCTAATATACAATCGATGTTATGATTAATTTTGAATAGACGAAAAGGAGGGGTGACACGTGCAGGTACAACGAACAACGATCCACATCGCGGGTCAAGACTATACGATTGTGAGCGAAGAGCCAGCTGATCATGTGAGGGAAGTGGGCTTTCTCGTCGATAGTAAAATCCGTGAGATTCGTGAACAGTCCCCTCATCTAGACGCTCGTCAGGCGGCCGTTCTCGCCGCCATTCAAATCGCGAGCGATCACGTCAAATCTAAACGAAATATGGGAGAATAAATCACTTTATGGTTACTCTACTTATACTGTTTTTCTTGTTTATCGGGATTGTCAACGGTTTCCGCCGTGGGGCGATTCTGCAGCTCGGTCATTGGGTCGCGCTCATCATCAGTTTCTTCGTCGCCAACGCCTATTACCGGGACTTGGCTGAAGCGTTCAAGCTATGGATTCCTTATCCGTCGCAACTTGACGGGACGCTCCCGGGCGGTGTGCTCGACTTGAACTCGCTCTCAGGGATCGAGATGACGTTCTACAACGTCTTCTGGTTCGTCGTCTTGTTCGTTATCACGAAGCTCGTCTTGCATCTGATCTTGTCGATGCTCGACTTCTTGACGGACTTGCCGATTTTGCGTCAATTGAAAGGGATTATCGGCGCGGTGCTCGGATTCCTCGAGTCGTACGTCATCACGTTCTTCATCCTTTGGGTGATCGCGTTCGTCCCGATGGCCGGTGTCCAAAACGCCGTCGACAACTCGTCGCTTGCGACGTTCATCATTCAAGATACACCGTATCTTTCGGAATGGTTCTCGAATAAGATGCTGTGACACGACAGGCCGGAATGCAAGCAAGCGCTTGTGTCTCGGCCTTTTCTGTATGGATAAGGGGGAAAACTCATGAATAAAGTAGAAGCGATGATGCTGCTCGAAAAGATTGCGCAATACATGGAAATCAAGGGTGAGAATCCGTTCAAAATCAACGCCTTCCGAAAAGCCGCAACGGCATTAGAAAACTCAGAACTTGAACTCGACGAGATCGAGGATTTGACGACGATCCCAGGGATCGGCAAAGGGACGGCGGCCGTCCTCGAAGAATGGCGGGACACGGGCCGGAGCGAAGTACTCGAGTCGCTCCAAGCAGAGATTCCGTTCGGCTTGATGAAGCTGCTCAAGATCCAAGGGCTCGGCGGCAAGAAGCTCGCGCAGCTCCGCGAGATTGGCGTCGTCGACTTGGAGTCGCTCATCCGCGTCTTGGAAGATGGGACGGCGTCCGAGCTGCCGCGCTTTGGTGCGAAGAGCGTCGATAAGTTGCTCGCCGCGGCGAAGAACCTCGAGTCGCGCCCGGAGCGCCTATCGTACGCGATGATGCGCCCGGTCGTCGAAGAAATCGAGACCGTGCTTGAAGCTGAGGCGCTCGTGCTCCGCCATTCGGTCGGCGGCAGCTTCCGCCGCGCCGAGGAGACGTGTAAGGACTTGGACTTCATCATCGCGACCGAGGAACCGGTCGCACTCCGGGACAAACTGCTCGAGCTCCCGTTCATCAATGAAGTCATCGCGGCCGGGGAGACGAAAGTGTCACTCGTCCTCGAACGTGAAGAGATGGTGTCGGTCGACTTCCGGATGGTCGAGCCGGGCGCATTCGCCGCGACGCTCCACCACTTCACTGGCTCGAAAGACCATAACGTCCGCATGCGCCAGCTCGCCAAAGCAAAAGGCGAGTCGATCTCCGAGTACGGCGTCGAGACGGCGGACGGCCTCTGGCAACCGGAGACGGAAGCGGAGCTGTTCGAGCGCTACGGTCTGCCGTTCATCCCGCCTGAGTTACGAGAAGGACATCCTGAATTTGAGCATGACCTCTCGAAACTCGTGACCCTCGACGACATCAAGGCCGACGCCCACATGCATACGGTCTGGTCGGACGGGAAGCTCACGGTCGACGAGCTCGTCGCGGCGATGAAGGCCCGCGGCTATGAATGGATCGCCATCACCGACCACGGTAAGTATATGACGTTCGTCAACGGCTTGACTGAGGAACGGCTCGAGGCGCAAGGGGAAGAGATTCTCGAAGCCGCGAAGAAGCACGACATGCACGTGCTGCGCGGCGTCGAGATGGATATCCGGCCAGACGGCACGCTCGACTACGAGCCGGAATTCTTAGCGACGCTCGACTACGTCGTCGCCTCGATTCACTCGAAGATGGACCAATCGGTCGACGAGATTATGGCCCGGCTCGAGAACGCCTGTCGTTCGCCGTACGTCAACGTCATCGCCCATCCGACGGGTCGACTCATCGGACGTCGTGACGGGTATCCGATTGACGAGGAGCGCTTGATCGCCCTCGCGAAAGAGACGGGCACGGCGCTTGAGTTGAACGCCAACCCGAACCGACTCGACTTGACGGCCGCGACGCTGAAGAAAGCGAAGGCGGCCGGCGTCAAGCTGATGATCAACACCGACACACACCACCCGGACATGATGGAAGATATGGCGCTCGGCGTCTTGCACGCCCGTAAAGCCTATCTCGAACCGTCCGATATCATCAACTGCCTCTCGTTTAAGGACGCTAAGGCGTTCTTTGACGCGAAGCGACAGAAAGGAACATGCTAGATGGATCACGCGTTACGCGTTTTAGAATATGAAAAATTGCGCCAACAGCTCGCCGCTCACGCTGCGAGCTCGCTCGGGAAAGACCGGGCGCTTTCGATGCAACCGGATTACTCGTACGACCGGGTGCTCGCGAATTTGAACGTCACGAAAGAGGCGACCGAGGTCGTCCGTCTCCGTGACCGACTCCCGCTCGGTGGCTTGACCGACGTCCGCGCCGAAGTGAAACGGGCCGCCATCGGCTCGGTGCTCTCGACGAGTGAACTGCTCGCCGTCGCCGCCGTCATGTACAGCGGCCGCCAAGTGAAGAACTTCTTTGAAAAGCTCCACGAAGACAACGAAGACCTCCGTATCCCGCGTCTCGACGAGTATGCGGAGCGCTTGACGAAACTGATTGAAGTCGAGCAGTCGATTCGCCACGCCATCGACGACCAAGGCACGGTCCAAGACTCGGCGAGCTCACAACTGCGCGGTCTCCGGACGCAGCTCCGTAGCTATGAAGGGAGCGTCCGGTCGCGCATCGACAACATCCTTCGCAACAACGCCAAGATGTTGTCGGACGCCATCGTCACGATTCGGAACGACCGTTACGTTGTCCCGGTGAAACAAGAGTACCGCCAAGCGTTCGGCGGAATCGTCCACGACCAGTCGGCTTCGGGTCAGACGCTCTTCATCGAGCCGCAGGCGATTGTCTCGATCAACAACGAGATTCAAGAAGTGCGCTTGAAAGAGCGCGCCGAGATTGACCGCATCTTGAGCGAGCTGTCGAACCTCGTCGGCGGTGTTGCCGATTCGATCGTGACGAACCTCGACGTGCTCGCCACGCTCGACTTCGTGTTCGCGAAAGTCGCGTACGGCCATGAGTTGAAGGCGACCGAGCCGAAGTTGAACGACGCCCGGGAAATTAAGCTGAATCAGGCGCGTCACCCGTTCATCCCTCGCGACGAGGTCGTGCCGATCACGGTCGAGCTCGGCGAAGCATTCACCTCGCTCGTCATCACCGGGCCGAACACCGGTGGGAAGACGGTCACACTCAAGACGATCGGTCTGCTTCAGCTCATGGTGCAGTCCGGTCTCTACGTACCGGCCGAGTTCGGGACGGAGCTGTCCGTCTTTGACGCCGTCTACGCCGATATCGGGGACGAGCAGTCCATCGAGCAGAGTCTCTCGACGTTCAGCTCGCACATGACGAATATCGTCAGCATGCTCGACAAGATCGACTTCATGTCACTCGTCTTGTTCGATGAGCTCGGGGCCGGGACCGACCCACAAGAAGGGGCCGCACTCGCCATCGCCATCCTCGACGAAGTGAAGCGCCGTGGCGCCCGTGTGGCCGCGACGACGCACTACTCGGAACTGAAGGCGTACGCCTATAACCGGGAGGGCGTCATGAACGCCTCGATGGAGTTTGATATCGAGTCGCTCAGCCCGACGTACCGTCTGTTGATCGGTGTGCCGGGACGTTCGAACGCGTTCGAGATTAGCCGTCGCCTCGGGTTGTCCGAGGACGTCATCGACAAGGCGCGGAGCCACGTCGGCACCGACGCCGAGTCGGTCGAATCGATGATTAACGAGCTCGAGTCGGCGAAACAACGCGCCGAGCAACTCGAACAAGAGTTGATCGTCAAGCGCCACGACCTCGAAGAAGAGCAGGCGGCGTTCGAGGCGAAGATGACGGAGTTCGAGAAAGAACGCGACACGATGTATAGCGAAGCCGAGGCGAAAGCCGACAAAGCGGTCGAGCAGGCGAAACGTCAAGCGAACGAAGTCATCGACCGCCTGAAGAAGCTGCGCGAGCAGGGCATCGTCAAAGAGCACGAGATTATCGCCGCGAAGAAAGAACTCGAATCGGCGAAACCGACGCTCCAAGAGAAAAAGATCCAAAAAGTGAAACAAAAAGCGCAACAGAAACGTACGTTCAGTAAAGGCGAAGAAGTGAAAGTGACGACGTTCAACCAAAAAGGCTATATCGTGAACCAGATCAACGACAACGAGTACAACGTCCAGGTCGGGATCATGAAAGTGAACGTCAAAGCGGACGACCTTCAGAAGATCGGACCGTCGAAAGAGCAGCCGCTCAAAGCGAAAGGCAGCTCGTTGAAGCGTCAGAGCACGACGAAGTCGGAGCTCGACTTGCGCGGGGTTCGCGTCGAGGAAGGACTCTCGCGCCTAGACAAATATATCGACGAGGCGCTCGTGTCCGGGTACGACAACGTCCGCATCATCCATGGTCTTGGGACCGGCGCGATGCGACAAGCGACGCAAGAGTACCTAAAAGGACATCGTCACGTGAAGAGTCAGCGCCCCGGTGGGATGGGGGAAGGCGGACTCGGAGTCACGGTCGTCGAACTGAAGTGAGGGGAACATGGTAATGGGGAATGTGAACGTGAACGTCTTGCTTGAGTCGTTCGGTCTTTATACGATTGCCGGGCTCATGATTGTCGTCGGTCTCGCCATCTTCGAGGTGACGACGCCGTACAGCAATTGGCGCGAGGTTCAGAAAGGCAATATCGCCGTCGCACTCGCGACCGGCGGAAAAATCGTCGGTCTCGCCAATATCTTCCGCGTCGTTGAGAGCCATCACGATCGGTTGGTCGACATTTTGGTCGGCGGGGGCTTCGGCTTCTTCTTGCTCCTCGTCACGTATTGGTTGTTTGAATTTTTGACCCCGTCCTTGAAGGTGAACGAAGAGATCGGGAGAGGGAACATCGCCGTCGGACTTTTGGCCTTCCTCCTCTCAATCGGTGTCTCGCTCATCGTCGGTGCGGCGTTAGTGAGGTGAAGACATGGTATATGAACGATTAGCGAAGATTCTCTTCATCGGGGCCGGCCTGTTTTTAGTGGCCGCGGCACTGTGGTTTATCTTTTATTGAGGGAAAGCGACGTTTTCGAACGTCGCTTTTTTTGAAAGGGGGAAACGGTTTGGCCATCGATTTGAAATTTTTGATGACGACCGAAGACTATGTGCTTGAGACGGAAGCATTTCAGATGAAAGGCGTCGACTATTATCCGCTCGAGTGGACGTTCTTCGGGGCAAATAACCCGACGATGCTCTTGACGTGGGACGCAGGACGGGACCGGATCCTCATCCGTTTCGAGCAATATGCGGTGTTTCTCGGGACGATTGAGGACCATAGTATGCACGAAGAAGGGCTACGCAATACCTACCCAATCGTGAAGCTGAAGACGTCCCGATTCACACGGTTCGCAGCAGAGCATATGGGGACAGAACGTGTCAACACGGAGCGGGGGACGCTTGCGCATTACGTCATCCGCACGTTCGAGCAAGAATTTCATGTCTTGGCTTACGAAGACCCAATCGTTGAAGACTTGGGGAAAGTCGGGGATACGGGTGTCGTTGTTGAAATCGTTGACGAGGCATGAGTTTATAGTGTGAAGCTTCGTACACTGAATCCATCCTCTCTGATAAATTTCACTTTTGCTATGTTAAAATTAGTAAAAGATAAAGAAAACAGAAGCTTTCAAAGTTATATTGAAGGTTGAAATGGATTGGGTGGGGGCGCTGTATGAGAACGCAATTTGAAGAATTAAAGATGTACGAGAGCTTTGACGAGCTGGCCAACGATGTTCTTGATCTCGCGAATGAAATTTTGCCCGAGCAAATGTTCTATCTGACGGCGTTTACGGATTCGCAACAGGTCATCTTGAAACTGTCTAATCAAAAATCATCGATTCAAATCACAGAAAATATGGTCGTGGATTTGAGCAATTCTGTCTGTGGTCGCATCGATTTCGAGAACAATCAACCGTTACGATATGAAGACGTCAAACGAGACTGTGATGTGGAGGAAGTGGAGCGTCTACTCGACGATGTGAACATCCGCTCTTATTTAGGCATCCCGATTTCGCTGACGAACGGTGAAAAGTTCGGTACGCTGTGTGCCGTCAATGACGAGGCGAGTCTGTTAGACCCTAGGAGTATCACGTTGTTGCAACGAATCGTGAAACTGTTCTCGTACTATTTAGAATTAGAACGATTCGTATGGCGGGACATGCTGACGGAGCTTTACAATCGGCGCTATTTGACGAAGTACTTCGAAGACCGCTCGAACGAGCACGGGGCGCTGTTCTTCCTCGACTTGGACGGATTTAAAAACGTGAACGATACATACGGCCATGACGTAGGAGACGTTGTCTTACAGGAAGTTGCGTGTAGACTCGAAACGATTGTAAACGAACAAAAAGAGGCGTTCGCCGTACGGCTAGGTGGCGATGAGTTCGTGCTTCACTTTTCGCGTTCCGCGAGTCTTGATGAATGGGGACGCATCGCCAATCAAATCATCGAAACGCTGAGCACGTGGGAGACAGCGTATCACGTCTCGGCGAGCATCGGCATCGTCACGTATACACGAGACGAACAGACGAGATTAGACACGCTGTTGAAACAAGCAGACGATGCCTTGTACCGAGCGAAATCTTCAGGGAAACGAACGTTCAAATTATAGGGGAAATGAGTGGAATCGGGTAAAGGTGTTAAGAGGGCGTATGGAGCAAGGGGAAAGGGAGTGAAGATGATGAAATCGTACGAGATTGAGTTTCATTTGATCAACGAAGAGATTTTGACGTATACGGTCGAGGCGGAGAGCCGCTATGCGGCGCTCGAATCGATTTATCAATCGTTCCGACACGCGTCGGACGGGTTCGTCCAGTTCGATGAGGAAATAATTTTGTTCCTCGATCACGTGGCGTATGTGAAGGCGTTTGAGATTGTGGAATAAAAGAAGCGACTCTTAACGGTCGCTTCTTTTATGTATTGAGTAGCTAAATTATTTACTACCGCCCTTAGTAAGAATCAATTCCAAGTACAGTGCAACTTTCTCTGAACGTGCATGAATGTTCTCTTTTGTCCATATTCCTTCTTCGGCATCGACAAACAACGATTTATTGATTACTTCGTACTGATGTACTTCTTTTCCGGATTTCATTGTCGAAACTAGCATATTGTTTAGTACTTGAGTTGTCCAAATTGACGAGCGAGCGTATACGAGACGTTTTTGATCAAAACTTTTATTCGAGAGAGCGGAGTTTTCATCGTTGTGTATTAGAGCAAAATTACCGATTCGATTCACGTATTCTTTATATTCATCAATATCTGAGAAACCCGAATCGATTATAAATTCTTCATTAACAGGTGTCCTCGGCATGATATGTTCTAATGTGATTTTCTTACTTCGATTTGATGTTAATAGCACGGCACTGTCTAAATGACCATACGATTCGATAAAACGTAGAAGGTCATACCCCTTCTTGTTATAATTTCCACGAGTATTCTCAAACCTTCGTGAAGCTACAGCATCCCTAGCCAGTTTTGCTTTTTCTTGAATGCGACGCTCTAATTCATTTGTAAACTGGAAGTATGCTCGATCTGAACCTTCTCTATCCAAAGTGGCGTAATATTTTTTGATTAGTGAGGGTATCTCAGCTTCAATGTAGTTTGTTTGAGTATAAGAGAAGATAACACTAGCTCCTAAGCGAATTGCTAGGTCAACGACTTCTGACTTACGTTGCTCCGATTCGTTGTAGAATGGGATTAGTATAGTTTGTGCTTGTTTCAGACTTAAAAGTTTGAACAAAATATCTAACAGATGTGTGTTTTTGATAAATCCATCAAATTCTTTTCGTTCAAGTTTTCCGTAAGTATAAGAAACGTCATGCATTTCTGAAACCATCATTAACACATTTTCTTTTGATGGGTTTAATTCAGAATAATAATTAAACAACTTATCTTTTCGAATATTCTCTCCAGTTGTTCCAACTAAGTAGTGTTTTAAGAAAGTCGAAGACTCAATCTTTTTCTTAGAATTTAGTGCAAGGTTATCATTAAACTTTCTCCATAATTCTGTAAATTTATCACGTTCATCTTCACTATAATGTTCTTTTGCCAAATTTTTAAGGAGCATATTTTTTATTAAATCTAAAGGTTCTAAATCTTTTCCGCGATTATTTAAGATTTCAAATAGCTGAAAAGCTTTAGATAGCGTAGGAGCGGTAGTTACGATAAGCATCACTTTATGTTTGATGTAATTCACAAATTTAGGTAGTTCTTGGTCACTTAACTTTGAGAGCTCTTCTTTTAAAACTTCATAGACTTCTTCAATCTGACTAGATTGTTGTTGATTATTTTTTGAGCTTGAATCTGGACGAATGATGTGTCGGTAAACACTTCCGAACTCTAGGCTCTTATGGTGTTGTATTTTGGAGTTTTTAAAATTCGCTTCATCATCAAATAAGCCATACCCTTTGTTTAATTCTCCACGCATATTCATCCACTTTTGCATAGTTTCAATACTATTGTCTTTTCGGTGAAGACGATAATCAATTGTTTCTTCTAGAACTTTGTATAATAAAGAAAGTGTAGTCAGTCGTTGTTGACCATCGATTACAATTTTGCTCGTTGTGGTTGCATCATTATTTATTAAAACGATATTTCCCAATAAGTATCCATCTAACGAAGAGCTTTCTTTTGTAAATTCTTCTGTATCCTCATTAAAGTCTTTAAATAATTGGGTGACTTCATTCTCACCCCAAACAAAGTCTCGTTGAAAATCAGGTATTTCATATACATAGTTGTTGTTAAATACATTAAAAATAGATTGAATTTCTGACGTTATCATAAAATACCTCCCTGCACTTAAAGCGCTATTCCAATTAATTGGATATAATGAAAGTATAATGTTTTATTGAATGCGGATCTACCATTGCGCCTTATAGAAAGGATGAACAAATAATGAAGCATTATAACAAACTGATTCGCGACCGCATCCCTGAAATCATTCATGAAGCAGGACGAATTCCTGTCGTCAAACACTTGAATCAAGCCGAACATTTCGAACAAGCGCGCTTAAAACTTTATGAGGAAATCAAAGAGTACGAAGAGACGAACATTGATGAAGAGTCACTCGAAGAACTTGCTGATATTTTGGAACTCGTCTATACGCTCGGGAAGATGCATGGTGCGAGCTTCGAAGAATTGAATCGCATCCGTGAGGAGAAGCGTGAGAAGCGAGGCGGGTTTGAAAAAGGTCTCTTCTTGGAAGAGGTCCTTGATCATGAGTGAGTTACGTCTGCATACGAGCCACTTACGAATTCCATTACAACACCAAATCAACGCGGCGACTGAAATTTATATGGTCGTCGCGTTTGCGCAAGTATCGGGCGTGCAAGAAATTGCAACTTCCCTTAAGGACGCAGTTAAACGCGGTGCGCAAGTCCGGATTCTAATTGGCGATTATCTCTATTTGACGAACCCGGATGCGCTGGAAATGTTAATGAACATTCAAGGCGTGGAACTGCGACTCTATCGATCCAAAGGTCAGTCATTCCATCCGAAGGCATACTTGTTCCGAACAGAAGATGGCGGAACGTTCTTTGTCGGTTCTTCCAATCTGTCGCATAGTGCCTTGAATCGAGGCGTCGAATGGAACGTCGAGATTCCAGCAAGTGTCTCGGAGGACGTGTTCGAGCAATCGGTCGATGCGTTTCATGATTTGTTTTACAGTGATTACGCCCAAATCATGAATGCCGTCTCGATACAGCCTTATCGTGAAGAGTACAATGCCCGTCAAGACCGGATGAAGGAAGCGGAGCAAATCGCAGAACCGACGCCGGTCTATATCGAGGACGATACAATCACACCGAATACGGTTCAAGATGCTGCGTTGACGTCGTTACGGGAGACGATGGACGAAGGTAGACGTAAAGCGATGCTCGTGCTCGCTACCGGACTCGGGAAGACGTACTTGAGCGCCTTCTTCGCCCGCCAGTTCAAACGAGTACTCTTCATCGCCCATCAGAAAGAGATTTTGCTTCAAGCAGAGAACTCTTTTAAAAGGGTCTCGAATGAATGGAAGACAGGGCTACTCCTTGGTGGTGACTCGAGAAACGAGGAATCGGCAGACGTCTTGTTCGCATCGATTCAAACGTTGGCCTCGAAACACCGAATGGAACAGTTCGAACCAGGTCAGTTCGATTTGATTATCGTCGACGAGTTCCATCACTCGGCGGCACCGTCTTATCGGCGTGTCTTGGACTACTTCGAGCCGAAATTCTTGCTCGGATTGACAGCGACGCCGGATCGGTTGGATGGGGGAGACGTCTACGCATTGTGCGATGACAATGTTGCCTATCAGATGCACTTCACTGAAGCAATTGAAGAGTCATATTTGACACCGTTCCATTATGTCGGTGTTTATGATGAAATTGACTATTCCCAGATTCGATTGATCAATGGTCGTCGCTATGATCAGGACGAACTGTTGGCGGAGCAGTTAAAGGAAAGTGTCGCTCAAAAAATCTTTGATGCCTGGCGAATGCATCACCAAACGCGAGCGCTCGGGTTCTGCTCGTCGGTCACTCAGGCTGAATATTTGGCTGACTATTTCCGGATGCAAGGCGTGCAGGCTGTCGCGTTACATAGCCAGACCGAATATGACCGAGCGGAAGTCATCCGTCAATTGAAAGAAGGACATCTCGATATCATCTTTGCGGTGAACTTGTTCAATGAAGGTGTCGATATTCCAGAAATCGATACACTCTTGTTTTGTCGTCCGACCGAATCGTTGACGGTTTTCACCCAACAGATTGGTCGTGGACTCCGCTTACTGAGCGGGAAGACGCATTGCACTATTATCGATTTGATTGGGAACTACAAGAACATCGATAAGAAGTTGGCGCTGTTGACGACAAAACGACAACCGGTCGTCAAGTCACTTCCGACAGGAGTGGATCTACCAAAAGGATGTACGATTGAATTTGATTTACACGCCATCGATTTGTTGAAGCGGATGGTGACACGGTCTTCGACGCGCCGACAACAGTTGGAGCGGAACTACTACATGGTAAAAGAAGAGTTGGGGAGAAGACCGAGTTACCTAGAGTTGATTCAACGAGGAGAATACTCAATCGATGCCTATCGTTCTGAATGGAAGAAAGATAGCGGCTTTTACGGGTTTCTCGACCGGATGGGTGAGCTAGATGATGAAGAGAGTCATCTGTTTGAAGAGTCGAAATCGTTGTTGCTTGAAGTGGAATACACGGACATGACGAAGAGCTATAAGATGATTGTGCTATCAATCATGCTAAGCCGTGGAATCGATGAATGGCTTCAACCACTTCCGGCGAGCGAGGCGGCTCGACCATTCTATGAGTTCATCAATACATTCCCATATCGGCAACAAATTGACGGGCAAACGAAAGACTTCCAATCCCCGTACCAGCAGAAACGGATTGAAAAGTTACTGTTACGGATGCCGTTTGATAAGATAGCGAAAGGACCGTTTTTCGTGTCAGAGGAGTCGTTACATATCGAGCCTATCGAAGCATATGCTCATCCTTTGATTTACGAATGGGTCAGTCAAATCGTTGAAGTGCGGTTGCATCATTACTTCAGTCGCAAAGCTTCAGAATGAGGGTGGCGTAATTATGGAAGAACGGCTTAAGCAGTTAATTCAGTACATAGATGAGTTCGATAGGCAGGGACCTTATAAAATGAATGTACTGAAGATTATGTTAGAGCGGGGTCCTCATGATTGGCATGCTCCAATTTCAATAACTGAACTAGCAAGACCTTATTATGACTTAGTTAGTAGCCAACACCGCTTTTACGCTCTCAAAAATATAAGCGAGGAATTTAAAGCTCCTTTCTCCGAAGCGAAAATGAAACGGCACTTAAAAACACTGCCATTGAAGTACCTATCGACTACTCCTACAAGAGTGAGCAATATTTCTCCGCCTTTTAAGTTAGTTGATGATATATTCTGTGTTAAGGAAGAATTTTGTATTGAGAGCGAATTTGCTCATGAAAGAATCGTCAGAGCGGTTGAACAAAAGTTTGAAGAGTATTTAGAAGTATTTAGTGAAAGGTGAGGGATAACTTGAAGCGCGCACTACTTCGCAAAATCCAATTCGCCCTCCAGCATCATGGCGGGAAGGCATCTTTGAAAGAAATTTATGACTACATCGAGAAGTCGTACTATCAACTCGAACTCGATCGGTACAAAGATTGGAAGGCGCACGTCAACAAACAAATTCGTGCCCACTCGAGTGATTCCGCAAGTTTCGCCGGGAAAGAAGACTTGTTTTATGCCACAGGAAATAAAGGCATTTGGGGTCTTCGCCAACCGAATAATTGACCGAAAGCGGGACCAATTCATTTGGTTCCGCTTTCAATCTTTACAATACGTCACACCCCCTTGTCACAAAATCGACAATACGTTACACTTCGAGACAGTGTGAAAAAAATGTATAAGGGGTTTATCCATGGAAATTGTTCAGCAGTTATCTCAAGTTCAATTACTCAACCAGTTTTGGTTGTTAATGGCCTTCGTCATCCCGATGGTCATCTTGTCACGGATGGTCGTGGCCGGTTCACGGTTCTCGCCAATCCTCGTCATCGTCATCTTCGGCCTCGGTCTCGGCTTCGTCATGGTCGAGATGGGCATCGCGACGCCGGGTCTCCCAGAATTCCCGCTCGTCGACTTTATGTCACGAACGACGATTATCGCGCTCGTCGTCTCGTTCTTCGTCGGGGGACAAGAGCTTCGTAAAATCTTAAGCAAGCAAGCGCTCGACGTAAAAGACATCGTCGTGCCGTCAAAAGAAGAGATGTTCCTCGGAACGGGACGGACGCAGTTCATCTTCATCCTCCGTTCGTTCTTCTTGCTCGTCGGACTAGAAGGGTTCTTCCGTATGATGATTCAACCGGGTACGGTGGAAGGGATCATGCTCTACTACCCGATTCTCGCGTTAATCGGTCTCGCGGCGTCGTTCCTCTTGATCGACCACAAGGCGCAAATCGACGACAAGCAGGTGTATATGCGTAAAGGTTTGATTGAGACGGTGATTCTTCTCGCCATCTTGTTCATCTCGTACGCGATTGCCATGCTCGTCCAACCCGTCATCGCGCTCCCGCAGATTTTCTTCGCGATGATCGTCTCGTCAGCACTCGGTGCCATCTGCCAAAACTGGACGTATGGCCCGACGGTTCGTGCGCTCCTCTTCGCCGGGATCCCGGTCGTCTTGGCAGCGAACTTCATGGTCGGGGGGTCACGCATCAGTGACGCGTTCGCCATCGAAGGTATGAACTCGGTCCTCTTCTACGGATTCTTCGGTCAATTGTTCTGGATGTTCGGTGGGATTGCGCTTCTCATGTGGTTCGCCCGCACGGCGCATATCCGTAACCTCGCACCAGGTATGGCCGGATCACTGTCGCACAGTGGTCTCACAGGCGCATGTACGGCTGGTGACTTCGGGAAAGTCGCAGCGAAACGTGCCCCGATCATGATCAACATCCCGTTCTTCGGTCACATCTTCGTCTTCTCGATTTTGGCAGTCAGTGCCGATAACGGGGCGCTCTGGATTTGGCCGACGGCGATCATCGCCTTGGTCGGTCTCACGCTCACGTTCCTCGCGCTCAAAAACTTGCGCGCTGCGAACGGCGAAGACTTCAAAGAAGTCAAGGCGCTCATGCAGTTCTCGTTCGGCTGGCAGATCATGGCCGTCTTCGGCGGACTCGTGCTCCTCAGCTTCAGCACGATCGCATTCGACTACTCGGCAATGGCCCAGTCGTCGGCGATCTCGCACTTCGGTCTCTTCGCGGCGATTCAAGGCGGCATGTTCGGGACGGAAGCTTCGCTTCTCATCCCGCTCATCTTCTCGATGCCGTTCCTCGTCCACCCGCTCGTGTTCTTCATGTTCGGGAAGGCGCTCGATAACAACGGCGAGATGCCACGCGTACCGGTTTACGCGATGGCGCTCATCGGTGTCCTCGGTGTGTCGGTCGCGATCATCGGACTATAAGCAAAACTCCGCTCCTACATCATGTAGGGCGGAGTTTTTTGTTCAGTTCACTTCCGTCACATGGAGCACCGGTTTCGCCGTCACGTAGTTGCCTACGTTTTGAGCGAACGCGATGAGGTCCGGGTTTTGGTTGTGTTGCTCGACGGCCGCTTGGTCGGCCCAGTTCTCGATCATGACGAACCGGTTCTCTGACGTCGTCGATTGGAACAGCTCATAGCTCAAGCAACCGGCTTCTTGTTTCGACGAATCGATGAGCTTGTTGATGTCCGCTAAGAAGCTGTCAAACGCGTCTTCTTTCACGTCGAAGATGGCATTGATTAGGATCATGTGGGGTTCCTCCGATTATTTGAAGTTCGTGATTGTTTCAGCGTCGAGGCGGACCGATTGGTAGCCTTCTTCTGCCGCTTTCCCGACTGAGAGAATCATGACCGGCACGTAGCGGTCTTTGTCTAAACCGAACGCTTCCGCAAGTTGGTCTTTCTCGAAACCGCCGATCGGGTTCGTGTCGTAACCGTGCGCACGAGCGACGAGCATGAATTGCATCGCGGCTAGGCTCGAGTCGATTTTGACGATGTCGTTCATCTCTTGTTTTGACAAGTTCTTATAGTACGGGAGTATGGCAGCGAGCTGTTGGTCGCGCACGTCTTTTGGCATTTTGCCTTCCGCGACGGCTTGGTCGTAAATCTGTTCGCCATATTCGTAACATTCCATGTCACCGAAGATGAGCACCATCGCAGCCGACGTATCGTTTTGACGGACGTTGAAGCGGATGAGCGGCTTGAGCGTCTCTTTCGCCTCTGGGCTCTCGACGACGACGAAGCGCCATGGTTGCATGTTGACTGAAGACGGGGCTGTTGTCGCTTCCTCGATCATTTGAAGCATTTCAAGTTGTGAGATTTTGACGTTCTCGTCGTAGACGCGGATCGATTTGCGACCGAGCATCACGTCAGTGAATGTGTTGTTTTCGAATGTAGTTGCCATGGATATTACCTCTTTCTCTCTTGTTATAGTTGGTTCAGCTTTTGCAGCAGACTCGACAGCTGATTGATTTCTGACTCGGACAGCACTCTCGTGATCAAATGCTTGCCACGGTCGTGGTCTTGTTCACAGCTCGTCAAGTCATGTTTGGCTTCGTCGGTCAAATGGACGAACACTTCGCGATGGTTCGCCGTGTTCCGTTCCCGTCGGACGTAGCCTTTTTCTTCAAGGATCTTCAAATGGCGGGTGATGGCCGCATTGTCGATTTTCATCGCCTGCTGAATCTCGCTTTGCGAACAGACGCCCTTGTCATGCACGATCATGAGCATCTCATAACGGGTCAGGCTGAACCCCGTCTCTTTCTCGAACGAGGTCGCGACGCGTTGGTCCGCCAGTTTGATTTGGTACAGCAGTCGGCTGATGTCTCGTAACTCCATCTGTGGTGTCTCACCCCTCTCATTTGATAAGTCAATTGTTGACTCGTCAAATGTAAAACATTCACGATGTCCTGTAAAGGAGAATGCTCACAAAAAACCATCCGCTTTTGCGAATGGTGATCACTCCTCATATGCCGTCCCGTCAAAACGGTATTCCGTGATGAACGTCGTCTCGTCGAACCCGTAAAGCCGGTCGTGGTCGTTCAAGTCGTCGATCGTTTGGAGCGAGGCGAACGAGGGCTCGCCGTCGCGCCCGTTCTGCGTCACGTTCAAATAACGTTCCGTGAAGTCGTCATCCTCGTCCGGCGTCCCGTCGAACGAGAAGTGAATCGACCTCACATCGTCCTCGAGCAGACGGATGATGTCGAGGACGCGTCGCTTTTGCTCGTCCGTATTGTCCCACGCCTCGTGCAACATGATCGCGACACCTAAAAATCGTTCAGGATTCAGTTCAAAGATGGACGTCGCCGGCATCGTCTCGATCGTCTGTCCTCGTCCGGCGCCATCGGACACGGTCGCGCGCACCGTCTCTGCTTCCGTCAAGGCATTCGCGTCGACGAGCCGGGTGCGCAACGTCGACTCTGCTTCGTTCACCCAGTACGTCGGCATCACGTCGTCATGGATCGTCCCGTCACCGTACGTCCGGGCGTGATACGTGCCTTGGAGCGGGGGACGTTCGAGTTCGAACGTCGCTTTGAAGTTCGCCATTTTCCAATCGCGCGACACGTCCACTTCGACGTTCTCTCCATACGTGTCGTAAATATACGTCTCATACCGCTCGGTCGCTTCGCCACGCCCATACATCGAACCGATTAAAACGAGGCCAGCTGCGCCAATCAATAATCTCTTTTTCATGTCTGCTGTCACCTCTCCTCCAATGTACCCGAAAAGTCCCACCCACGTCTCGGTCTAAAGGCGTATACAAATTATTTCCAATTACCTGTAAACTAAAGATGCCATCGAAGAACTATTGCATTTACGTGTACTAGTACATATAATACACTTATAACGGATTTAAGGAGAGGGTGTGAGCCATTGCTTTACAATATGGATATGAAAAGTTCGGAACCATTATACGAACAGATCGTCAACCAGACGAAAGCGCTCGTCATCCGTGGCATTTTACGGCCCGGGGACAAGGTCATGTCGGTACGCGAACTCGCGACCGACCTCGTCATCAACCCGAATACGGTCAGTAAGGCCTACCAAGAGCTCGAGCGTCTCGGACTGCTCGAGATGCATCGTGGCCGTGGCACGTTCGTGTCAAAAGATTGGGTCGACCAGGACGCTTCACGCGGACCGGTGATTGAAGCCATTCAAAAACTCGCCATCGATTGCCATTACGCGAACGTCTCGTTCGACGAAGCGGTGACGTTGTTCGAGACCGAATATAAGAAAGTAGGGGAGAGTCATGCTGACAGTCCAGCAACTAACGAAGAAAATTGATCGACAGACCGTGCTCGACGGGGTCGACTTCACGGTCCATCGCGGCGAGATCGTCGCGCTCGTCGGACGGAACGGGGCCGGCAAGACGACGCTCCTCCGGACGATGGTCGGCATCATCCGACCGGACGCAGGCGATGTCTTATATGGGAAGACGAGTATCTTCAACACGCCGGAATTGAAACGGGACGTCATCTTCGTGCCCGACTCGGCCGACGCGCTCAAACATTACACGGTGAACGAAGCAGCTGCCTTATACGAGTCGATCTATCCGTCGTTCAACCGCTCGACGTTCCGTGAGACGCTCACGCGCTACAACATCGACAACAAGAAGATTCGCCAGCTCTCGAAAGGACAGAAGGCGATGGTGACGCTATCGCTCGCGTTCGCTGTCCAGGCGAAGTACTATCTTCTCGACGAACCGACCGACGGACTCGATGTCGTCGCCAAAGCGGACGTCTTGAAGCTCATGATCGCACAAATCGAGCAGCGTGATTGCTCAATCATCGTCTCGAGTCACCAGTTGCACGAGCTCGAGCGAATCGCCGACCGTGTCATCATGATTGAAAAGGGACGGGTCAAAGCCGTCATGACGCTCGAAGAGGCGCGTGCCTTGAGCGTGAAGTGGCAAGTCGTCTTCCAAGACGAGGTGCCGGTCGCGCTGCTCGAACGAAAAGACATCGAAATTTTAAGCGTGACCGGGCGTGTCGTCTTGTTCATGGCCCGGGAGCGGTCGGATGAGCTCGAGGCGTTCGTCGACAGCTACAAGCCGATGCTCGTCGAAGAGATTCCGATGTCGCTAGAAGACGTGTTCCGCGTCCAATTAGGAGGTGAGGCGAATGTTGTCTAACGTGTTACTTAAAAAAGATTGGAAACAAGTATCGCTCTTATGGATCTTACTCATCGCGCTCGGGATTCTTGCTTATACGGTTCCAGTGTTCAACGAGATGCAATTTTATGATGAACAGATTCAAGATGTCCGACAGAACCCGTCGCAGTATCAGGAAGGGACGCAGAAAGACATCGCCACGCTCACGACAGAAGACTTTTTCAATACGACAGCCGGGGCTGGCTATTGGATTGGTGACTTAGGGTCGCTCTTACCGCTCGAGACGGTCTTCTTCCTCTACGTCGTGTTCGGATTTTTAATGGCGTCCGTCTTGATTGGCAGTGAGCGCAACAGCCAAATGTCCGACTTTTCGATGTCACTCCCATTCAGCCGCAACCAGCTGTACATATCAAAATGGTTGATCGGCGTCAGTGGCATCATCCTCTCATCACTGATTGGCGGGGCAATCATGCTCGTCGTGATTCACACGTCACGCTATGCGTTCTTGATTGAAGGGGAAACGTTGAAAGTGTTTGCGGTCATTGGTTTAGTCATCTTGATTGGCATCTCCGTCTTCACGTTGTCGCTTTGGATGGGCTCGTTCGGAGGCGAAGCAATTTCTCAAGTGCTCTGGTCGATTGTTGCTTTCTTGTTCCCGGTTGGAATTTTGTCATTGGTGTACGGGTCGATTCAAGCGACTGCAGGATATGTCTCGTACGACTGGTACTCGGCAGCAATGGAAAGCCTTCCGATGCGCATCGTGTCACCGCTTGTGAACATCGCAAATGTCGACACGTATAACTTGTTTACCGACAATTCGGTGTGGCGTGACTTCACGACGGTCGGGCTATTCAGTTCGCTCCTTTTCATCGGGTTGACGTTCACGCTCGGTCTTCTCACGTTCAACCGGGCCCCGCAGGAGAACAACGGCCGCTTCTTCATGTTCACAGGCTGGCTCTGGCTCGTCCATGTCGTGATGGTCATTTGTTTCGCCATGCTCGGGGGCATCATTTTCTCGGCATTCTCGTACCCGACGAGTGTGACGCTGTATATTATTGGCTTCTTGATCGGCGGCTTCCTCGCGCACTTACTCGCGAGACGTCTGCTTTACCGCTTCAACTTGCAGCTCAAATCATAAGGAGGCATTCCGATGAAACGGTTCAGTCTATTGCTCGCCCTGCTCCTCGTCTTAACGGGTTGTGCGGATTCGTCGACAGGTCGCCCGAATCCGTTCCAATACAAAGGTTCATACGTTGGCGACAATAGCGCCGTCATCGGGATTGCCCAAAACTTGCCGATGCATGACTGTTACAAGTCGATCGAGCTGCAGACGAAGAAGCGTCCGTACGGTCTGACCGTGCGCTATGACGATCCGGAGCTCGAACGGATTGAACAAGAGCGGCTCGCCATCCGGAACGCCGCGACGTACTTCACGCTCGTCAAGAACGCCGAAATCGTCCGCTTCGCCTTCCCGAACCGGACGTACGCGTTCTCACGGCCGGAGATGGAGGCGTGGCTCGGCATCGATTTCTCAACAATCAAATGGGAGAAAGACTTGGTGCTTCGCCTCGATGAGAAAATCGGTAACGAGGTGCAGACGGAAGACTACTTCAAACGCATTTGAACGTGATTGGATTTCATCATCCAATCACGTTTTTTCGATATTTTCTGAAAATTATCGGGTAAAGGGTAGATGAAAGCGTTTTCTTCGTCATATAATGGAGTTAACTGAACCATCATTCATTCCAAGGAGGAAAAGCGATGAACAAACCATGGTTACAAGATTACCCAGCCGACATGCTCGAGACGATTGACTATGAGGTGAAGCCGCTTTATGAGGCGCTCAGCCGCGCCGCGAAAGATTTCCCGGACCGGAAGGCCGTCTCGTTTATCGGAAAAGAGCTGACCTACGCCCAAATCGACGATGCAGCGCACCGTCTCGCGACGATGTTGCAGTCGAAGGGACTGCAGAAAGGGGACCGCGTCAGCCTGATGCTTCCCAACTGCCCGCAATACGTCATCTCGTTCTACGCCGTCTTGTACGCCGGAGGCACGGTCGTCCAGACGAACCCGCTCTATACCGAGCACGAGCTCGAAAATTTGATCACCGACTCGGGCGCCAAGATTGTCATCACGCTCGACCTCCTCTATCCGAAATCGCTTCGCGTCAAAGAGAAGACGGATATCCAGACGATTATTACGACGAGCATCGCCGATTACCTCCCATTCCCAAAGAACAAGCTCTACCCGATTAAAGTGAAGCGCGAAAACAATATCGTCATCGACACGACAGGATCGGTCTTGTTCAAAGACTTTAAAAACTTTGGACCGGTGAAGCCGATTGAAGTCGATCCGAAAGAAGATGTCGCCGTCTTGCAATATACGGGTGGGACGACCGGTCTTCCGAAAGGTGTCATGTTGACGCACTTCAACTTGTCGGCGAACGTCGATCAGATTTCGAACTTCTTCTATAAATATAACCGCGGGGACGAGAAGCGCGTCTTGAGCGTCGTCCCGTTCTTCCACGTCTACGGCATGACGTGCTGCCTAAACTTCGGGGTGGCGAACGGCTATGAGCTCGTCCTTGTCCCGCGCTTCGACGTGACCGACGTCCTGAAGACGATCAACAAGAAAAAACCGCACTTCTTCCCGGGTGCACCGACGATGTATGTCGCCATCCTGAACGACCCGAAACTGTCGAAATATGACCTATCGTCCATCGAGGCCTGTATCTCGGGTTCGGCCCCGCTCCCGGTCGAGGTGCAAGAACAGTTCGAGAAAATCACGGGCGGACGGATCGTCGAAGGGTACGGATTGTCGGAGACGTCACCGGTGACGCATGCGAACTTCTTGTGGGATAAGCGCATCGTCGGCTCGATTGGTGCGCCGCTGTCGGACACTTCTGCTAAAATTGTAAAGGCAGACGGCGAGACGCCGGCCGAAATCGGAGAGATTGGTGAAGTCTTGCTCCACGGTCCGCAAGTGATGAAAGGCTACTGGCAGAAGCCGGAAGAGACGGCGGCCGTCTTGAAAGACGGATGGCTGGCGACGGGCGACCTCGGCTACATGGGTGAGGACGGGTTCTTCTATATCGTCGATCGGAAGAAAGACATGATTATCGCCGGTGGCTTCAACGTCTATCCGCGTGAAATCGAGGAAGTGCTCTATGAGCATCCGGCCGTCAAAGAAGCGGTCTGTATCGGCGTTCCGGACCCGTATCGCGGGGAGACGGTCAAGGCGTTCATCGTCAAGCGCGACGGCGTCGACGTGACGGAAGAAGAGCTCGACAAGCATTGCCGCGAGAAGCTTGCTGCCTATAAGGTGCCGAAACTGTACGAGTTCCGCGAAGAGTTGCCGAAGACGTTCGTCGGTAAGATTTTGCGTCGTGTCCTCGTCGATGAAGAGAAGGCGAAACAAGTGAAACAAAGCAGTTGACACGGCCTTCACACGTGATAGAATAATAAATGAATGAACCATCATTCATTTTTCAGTAGCGGTAAGGAGCTTGGGGTTTATGACAAAGAATGGATCAAAGAGTGACCGCATTATCGATGCGGCAGTGAAAGTGATTGCGGACCACGGGTATCACGGTGCGAAAGTGACGGCCATCGCCAAAGAGGCGGGTGTCGCCGATGGGACGATTTATCTGTACTTTAAGAACAAAGAACATCTCTTAATCGAGTTGTTCGAGACGAAGATGGGGCTGTTCATCGACTATTCGAAGCAACAGATTGAACGAGAGGCGACAGCCGCCGACAAGCTTTACCGCTTGATTGAGTCACATCTGAAACAGCTGTCGGCCGATTACGACCTCGCCGTCGTCACGCAAATCGAGCTCCGGCAGTCGAACTTGGCATTGCGTCAAAAGATTAGCAATGTGTTGAAACCATATTTGAACTTGATCGATGCGGTCGTCGCACACGGAATCGAGACGGGTGAGTTCGACAAACAGCTCGACTATCGGCTCGCGCGGCAGATGATTTTCGGTACGATCGATGAAGTGGTCACGAGTTGGATGGCGAGCGGCTTCAAGTACGACTTGATGTCGACGCTGCCGAAAGTACACCATATGTTGAAAAAAGGGCTTGCTTAACCGTAAGCCCTCTCATTGGCCCAAAAAATGAATGCTGATTCATGAGTGATGGTGCGAACAACTTAAAGGGGGAACTACGATGAATATTTTTGTATTGCTGAAACGGACGTTCGATACGGAGGAAGCGATTCAGCTCGAGAACGGGGAAATTCAAGAAGACGGTGCCGAGTTCATCATCAACCCATACGATGAATATGCGGTCGAAGAAGCCATTCGCAAACGTGACGATCTCGGGGGAGAAGTCACGGTCGTGACGGTCGGTCCGGACGATGCGGATAAAGAGTTACGCACGGCCCTCGCGATGGGAGCGGACAAGGCGGTCCGCATCTCAATCGAGGACGACGTCGAGGACGCGGACCATGTGACGATCTCGAAGGTGCTCGCGACCTATTTGAAAGAACAAGCGCCGGACCTCATCTTCGCCGGTAACGTCGCCATCGATGGAGGAAGTGGACAAGTCGCCCCACGTGTGGCGGAACTGCTCGACATGAACTATGTGACGACAATCACCGAGCTTCAAATTGACGGGACGACGGCGACGGTCACGCGTGACGTCGAAGGGGACACGGAAGTGATTGAAGTGGCGCTCCCGCTTCTCGTCACAGCGCAGCAAGGATTGAACGAGCCACGCTACCCGAGCCTTCCAGGAATCATGAAGGCGAAGAAGAAGCCGCTCGAAGAGCTTGACCTCTCGGACATCGACCTCGATGAAGATGAGATTGAAGCGAAAATCGAGACGATTGAACGGTTCTTGCCGGAAGAGAAGAAAGCCGGACGCATCCTTGAAGGGGACACGGCGTCACAAGTGAGCGAGCTCGTCCAATTACTTCGCACGGAAGCAAAAGTCATTTAAGGGGGACACACATATGAAAGCTTTAGTACTCGCAGAGGCGCGTGAAGGCGCGTTACGGAACGTATCATTTGAAGCCATCGCTGCGGCGAAACAATTGACGGATGACGTGACGGCTGTCGTCATCGGGGAAGACGTCAAAGCACTTGCGAACGAACTCGGGGAATATGGCGCCGGACGTGTCCTCGTCGTCGAAGACGCGCGTCTCAAACATTACACGCCGGACGGTTACGGGCAAGTGCTCCGACAGCTCATCGATCAAGAGTCACCGGATTTAATCGTCCTCGGCCATACCGCGCTCGGCAAAGACATCGCACCGAAACTCGCGGCCCGTCTTGACGCCGGTCTCATCAGTGACGTCGTCTCGATTGAAGGATCTGGTAAAGACGCCGAGTTCGTCCGTCCAATCTATTCAGGGAAAGCGTTCGAGAAAGTGAAGTTCAAAGACTCGGTCATGTTCTTCACGATTCGACCGAACAACATCGATGCGTTACCACGTACGGCTGGTGCGAGCGCATCGGTCGAGACGCCGAGCGTCGAACTGAAAGACCTCGCGATGATCGTCAAAGAAGTCGTCCGCAAAGCGACCGGCAAAGTCGACCTCGCCGAGGCGAAAGTCATCGTCGCCGGTGGCCGTGGCGTCAAGAGCGAGGACGGCTTCAAGCCGCTCGAAGAACTCGCGGAACTGCTCGGTGGGGCGGTCGGTGCTTCACGTGGAGCATGTGACGCTGACTATTGTGATTACGCTCTCCAAATCGGTCAGACCGGGAAAGTCGTCACGCCAGACCTGTACATCGCGTGCGGTATTTCCGGGGCAATCCAGCACTTGGCCGGCATGAGCAACGCCAAAGTGATCGTCGCCATCAACAAAGACCCGGAGGCGAACATCTTCACGGTGGCGGATTATGGCATCGTCGGCGACTTGTTCGACGTCGTCCCGTTGTTGACAGAAGAGTTCCGCAAGCACCTCGTCAGTAGCTAAAGTGCAGAACGTTTGGGGAAACTTACCCTCCGTGGTATACTCTGAACATGAAATGCATGAGGGTTCCTGAGTGGATTCTCACATCTTATTGGGGAGGTATTTACCAAATGGCTATTAAACACGCAACGACTCAATCGTTTGAACAAGATGTGCAAGAGGGCGTCGTCCTCGTTGATTTTTGGGCAACATGGTGTGGACCGTGCCGCATGATCGCACCGGTACTCGAAGAGCTCGACCAAGAGATGGGCGACCAAGTCCAAATCATCAAACTCGACGTGGATGAGAACCCAGAAGTCGCGGGCGCTTTCCAAATCCAAAGCATCCCGACGCTCATGATGTTCAAAGACGGTCAACCTGTCTCGAAGACAATGGGCTTCCAACCAAAAGAAGCGTTGAAAGAGTTCATCGCGACAGCACAATAATGTCCAAAACAGCCGATCGGGTCTCCGGTCGGTTGTTTTTTGTATGTCACCCGACAGACGAACTATGAGATTTTTTTTTACATTTTCCGACGCGTTCCTTCATATTTAAAAGTTTAGAAATAGTTTGAATTTGTGAAGAAACAGGGAAGTTTTAATCATGGCTAAGAACGGAAAAATTGCGCTATACTCATGTAGAGACGTGATGTAGTCAGATGACCCTACTTTTAGTTTGGGCACGCTATATCGCTTGTACGACTCTGTTCGAAGGAGGAATTTTCTTGTCGGTGTTACATCTCGCTATTTTATTGCCGCTCCTCGCGGCACCGTTTATCCCGTTTCTGTTTCGGGCAGTGAAGCGAATACATACGGGGTGGTTCGTATTAATCGTCCCTACGCTTCTATTCGTGTACTTCTTCCGATACATCGGTATCACGAGTGATGGGGGTGTCGTCACGGAGACGGTCCGCTGGATGCCGTCGCTCGGCATCAACTTCACGGCGTACGTCGATGGGCTCGGCCTCTTGTTCGCGCTCCTGATCACGGGGATCGGTGCGCTCGTTGTCTTGTATTCGATTTATTACTTGAATAAAGACAAAGAATCACTCGGCCACTTTTACGTGTACTTGCTCCTCTTCATGGGGGCGATGCTCGGGGTCGTCTTGTCCGACAACATGGTCGTCATGTACATGTTCTGGGAGTTGACGTCGATTTCGTCGTTCCTCTTGATCGGCTACTGGTACGAGAAAGAGCGTTCCCGTTACGGGGCGCAAAAATCGATGCTCATCACCGTGTTCGGGGGTCTGTCGATGCTTGGGGGAATCGTCCTCCTCGAGTCGATGGTCGGCTCGTTCAGTATTCGAGAGATGGTCGCGAACCAAGCGGTCATCGTCGATAGCCCGTTCTTCATCCCGGCGATGATTCTCATCTTGCTCGGGGCGTTCACGAAGTCGGCGCAGTTCCCGTTCCACATCTGGTTACCGGATGCGATGGAGGCACCGACTCCGGTCAGTGCATACCTCCACTCGGCGACGATGGTCAAGGCGGGGCTCTATTTGGTCGCGCGGATGAGTCCGGTGTTCCAAGAGTCGTCGCTCTGGCTATGGATCATCGTCTCGTTCGGGACGTTCACCCTCTTCTGGGGGTCGTTCAATGCGGTCAAACAGACCGATTTGAAAGGGATTCTCGCGTATTCGACCGTCAGTCAGCTCGGTCTCATCATGTCGCTCCTTGGTCTTGGGGCTGCGGCGCTTCATTATGACGGGGTCGATGACAACATCTTCATGGTCGCGACGATTGCAGCGATCTTCCATTTGATTAACCACGCGACGTTCAAAGGCTCGCTCTTCATGATGGTCGGAATCGTCGACCACGAGACCGGGACGCGTGACATTCGTAAGCTCGGCGGCTTGATGACCGTCATGCCGATCACGTTCACGATCGCCGTCATCGGTTCGCTGTCGATGGCCGGTCTACCGCCGTTCAACGGCTTCCTCAGTAAAGAGATGTTCTTGAAGGCGACGACGAAAGTGTTCTCGGCCGACTTCTTCGCGCTCGACACGATCGGCCTGCTCATCCCGGTCGTCGCGTTCATCGCGAGCGTGTTCACGTTCGTCTATAGCTTGATCATCTTCACGCGGACGTTCATGGGCAAAGCCCAGTTCGACAAGTTGCCGAAACAGCCGCACGAGGCGCCAATCGGGATGCTCATCCCGCCAGCGATTCTCGCCGTGCTCGTCGTCGTGCTCGGCTTCATCCCGAACGTGTTATCGAACACGCTCATCCGTCCGGCTGTCGAATCGATTTACCCGTCGCTCGTCGAAGGTGGGCAGGCGGTCGAAGTCGATTTGTATTTCTGGCACGGGATCACGCCTGAGTTGCTCATGACAATCGGGATTGTCGCGCTCGGGACGGTGCTCTTCTTCACGCTCAACAAATGGATGGGCATCTACAACCGTGTGCCGTACCGCTTGACGCTCAACGGCATGTACGACGGTTCGCTCGTCTGGTCGAACAAGGCGGCGTACCGCTTCAAAGACAACTACATGACGGGCTTCATTCGCTCGTATTTGATTTACATCTTCGTCTTCATGTCGGGGATGCTCTTGTTCTCGATGTGGTGGTATGAGATGTTCAACTTCTCGTTCGACGAGATGGCCGAGATTGCGCCATATGAGTATGTGCTCGGTGCGGTCGTCGTCTTGAGCGCGTTCGCGATTCTGTTCATGCGTTCGCGTCTCCCGGCAATCATCTTGCTCGGTGTCGTCGGCTATGGTGTCGCGCTCTTCTTCGTCTTCTTCGAAGCGCCGGACCTCGCGCTCACACAGCTCGTCATCGAGACGGTTTCGGTCGCGCTCTTCCTGCTCGTGTTCTACCACATGCCGGAAATCAGCAAGAAAGAAGTGCGGATGCGCTTTAAAGTCGGCAATGCGATCGTGTCGGTCCTTGTCGGTGTGACGGTCATGATGCTCAGCTTCATGACGCTGTCGAACAAGTCGCTCAGCTCGATCTCGGAATACTATAAAGAAAACGTCTATGAATTGGCTGCCGGGAAGAACATGGTCAACGTCGTCCTCGTCGACTTCCGTGGCTTTGATACATTGTTCGAGATTATCGTCCTCGCGGTCGCCGGTCTCGGGATTTACACGATGATCAAGTTCAGAACGACAGCACAACGTACGAAAGGAGAAGGTGAACATGGACATGAAGCCAAAAAGTGATAAACGCGTCAATGACGTCATTTTGCAGACGGCCGCGGTGATCATCTTCTTCATCATCATCGTTTTCTCGATTCACTTGTTCTTCTCGGGTCACTACTCGCCGGGCGGTGGATTCATCGGGGGATTGATGACGGCAGCGGCACTCGTGCTGCTCCTCCTCGCGTTCGACTCGAAGACGCTCGCGACGGTGCTACCGTTCGACTATCGCCGTCTGACGGCGCTCGGGGCACTCATCGCGGTGTTGACGGCGATGCATTCGATTTTCTTCGACTTGCCGTTCTTCACGCACGCCTATGACAAGTTCTACTTGCCGCTTCTTGGTGAAGAGACGCTCCATACGGCGATCGCCTTCGACCTCGGCGTCTATTTCGTCGTCATCGGCGTCACGATGACGATCATTCAAACGATTGGAGAGAGTGAGTAATGGAAATCTTCGTTAGCATCATTATCGGTGTCTTGACGATGTGTGCAGTCTATATGATTCTCTCAAAGAGTTTGTTACGCATCATCATCGGCACGTCACTGTTCAGTCACGCCGCCCACTTGCTCGTCTTGACGATGTCAGGATTGAAAACAGGCGCCGCACCTGTCCTCGTCGACGGTGTGACCGACTATACCGACCCGTTACCGCAAGCGCTCGTCTTGACGGCGATCGTCATCAGTTTCGGGGTGACCGCGTTCTTCTTGGTGCTCGCCTACCGCGCCTACCAAGAGCTGAACACGGATAATATGGAGGAAATGAAAGGAACGGAATCGAATGATTAACTTACCTGTGTTTCCGATTGTCATCCCGGCGCTCGCGGCGATCATCATGATGTTCCTGCCAAAGAACGTGCGTCTGCAGCGCGGACTGGCACTTGGATCGATCTTTATCACGTTGCTCGTGTCGCTCTTGTTGGTGCACACGGTCTCGAACGAGGGCATCATGACCCTCAACCTCGGGAACTGGCCGGCGCCGTTCTCGATCACGCTCGTCTCGGACATGTTGTCTGCGCTCCTCGTCACGACGTCGACGCTCCTCACGTTCTTCATCGTCTGGTTCGCTGTCCATTACTTTTCGACGGCGTATGAAGAGAACTACTTATACGTGGCGATGCTGTTCTTGCTCGTCGGGGTAAACGGCGCCTTCACGACTGGCGATATTTTTAACTTGTTCGTCTTCTTTGAAGTGTTCTTGATCTCGTCTTACGTCTTGATCGTCCTCGGCGGCAAGGGCGTGCAGTTGCGCGAGTCGATTAAATACTTGCTCGTCAACGTCCTCGCCTCGGCCCTGTTCGTCATGGCGGTCGCGTATTTATACGGTGCCGTCGGGACGCTCAGTTTGGCCGACCTTGCCCAAAAGATTCCGCTCGTCGACAATCCGAACGTCATCTCGGTCATCGGGGTGTTGTTCATCATCGTCTTCGGGTTGAAAGGGGCGCTCGTGCCACTTCACTACTGGTTACCGGGATCGTACGTCGTCGCACCGACGCCGATTCTCGCGTTGTTCGGAGCACTTTTGACGAAAGTCGGGGTCTACTCGATTCTCCGGACGTATACGCTCCTGTTTGACGTGAACGGGACGTTCTTACAGACGTTACTCATCGTCCTCGCCGTGCTCACAATCGTGACCGGGATGGTCGGGGCGATCGCCTATAACGACGTCAAGCTCATTATCATCTATAACATCATGATTGCCGTCGGGGTCATCTTGTACGGAATCGCGGTCAACACGCAGACGTCGCTCGAAGGGGCGCTCTACTACTTGATTCACGACATGATGATTAAAGCCGTCTTATTCATGCTCGTCGGGATGATGATTGGCATCACGAGGTCCGGGCAGCTCCGAGGCATGGGCGGGCTCATCACCCGCTTCCCGCTGTTCGGTTGGACGTTCTTCATCGCGGCGCTCTCGCTCGCCGGAATCCCACCGCTCAGTGGCTTCTTCGGGAAGCTTCTCATCATCCAAGGTGGGGTCGGAGAAGGGGACTTGTTCGGTCCGATTCTCGTCCTCGTCTCGAGCTTGTTCGTCCTCTTCTCGGTCATCAAGATTTTCTTGAACGGATTTTGGGGCGAAGAGCGCGGCACGTATGACGGCCCACTCGTCCCTTACGCAAGTCGTCTGCTCGTCCCGGTCTGCTTGTTGCTCGCTGTGGCGGTCGCCTATGGGTTCGGTGCTGAGTTGATGCATCCGTATATTACCCAGGCAATCGAACCGCTCACGCAACCAGAACTTTATATCGATGCCGTGTTAAAGGAGTGACTGTAAGATGGCCTATCAAATATTGATTAACTTTTTCTTGGCGTTCATCTGGATGTTCCTCACGGGATCGTTCACGACGTATGGGTTCCTGATTGGATATATTCTCGGATTGCTCGTCATCTTCATGATGCGCCGCTTCTTCCGTGAAACAGGGACAAACTTTTATTTCATCCGAGTGATTAAGCTGTTTAAGCTACTCCTCATCTTCTCACGTGAGCTCGTCATGGCGAACTTCGAGGTGTTGCGCCTCGTCCTCAGTCCGAAGCTCGAGATTCAACCCGGGATTTTCCGGTACGAGACGTCGCTCAAATCGGGCTGGAAGATCAGCCTGTTGTCGATGCTCATCTCATTGACGCCAGGGACGCTCGTCGTCCAAGTGTCGCAAGATAGTAAGATCCTCTATATCCATGCGCTCCATATGCCGGATAAAGAGGCACTCAAACGAGACATTTACGAAAACTTTGAATCTAGCATTAAGGAGGCGACGGAATGATGCATTGGTTAGACATCTTAATCTACATCTCACTCGCCATCCTTGTCATCGCGATGTTGTTCATGCTGTATCGGGTCGTGAAAGGGCCGACGACGCCGGACCGCGTCATCGCCCTCGACTCGATCGGGATCGCGCTCATCTCGGTCGTCGCGTTATTGTCGATTTTGCTCGACACGACGATGTTCTTCGAGGTTATCCTCTTACTGAGTATCCTTGCTTTCATCGGGACGGTGGCGTTCTCGAAATACCTAGAGAGAGGAGCAATCATCCATCATGACCGCGACAATGATCTTTGATATTTTGACCGGCGTCTTCACGGTCATCGGGGTGTTCTTCACGGTCGTCGCGGCGATCGGCCTTCTCCGTCTGCCTGACATCTACTCGCGTACACACGCGGCGTCGAAGTCGGCGACGCTCGGTGTCATGTTCGTCTTGTTCGCGGCCGTGCTCCACGTCTGGGTCGACCAACGCGTCTTCGATGCACGGCTCTTGCTCGGGTTGTTCTTCGTCTTGTTGACGGCTCCCGTCGGCGGACATTTGATTGCCCGGGCGGCGCATACGAAAGGCGTGCCGCTCTGGAAGGACTCACTCCAAGACGCATTGAAGGAAGACAAGGACAAAGGATTGGAATAACGAAAAGACTCGCCGCGGCGAGTCTTTTGCTTGTTGGCGAACATCGATCGAAGCGCTCGTCCTTCCGGCGCCCATGCTTTCCGCAGGCAATCCCGGAGCCGCATCGCGACTAACGTCACTGCTGGGTCTCCGTTGGATTGCTCTCCTGCAGGGGACAGGACGCTTTGATGTGTTTACAAAAAAAGACGAATCAGGTCGCGATGTGCGAATGGATTCGTCAACCGATTTAAGACTCGCCGCGGCGAGTCTTTTTTACGTGGTCTCATAGTAAGAAGCTCAAGTCGGACGCTGACGTCGGATAGGCGAACTGCAAGTGTTTGACGTGTTGATGGGTCATGTTGTTCTGTATAATGAAAGAGAACAGGTTAATCAGTTCCGGCGCGTGCTGGCCAATTAAGTGGGCGCCGAGTACATGGCCGTCACGGCTGAGCAGGACGCGCGAGAACGCCGTCTCGTCATGGATGCGTTCATACGTCAAAAAGTGGGACAAGTCGATGTCTTTGAATTCGAAATCGATTCCGTTCGCTTTCGCCTCCTCGACCGTCAGACCGACCTTGGCGATCGGCGGCGATGTGAACACGACCGTCGGCGCCGGCCGCTCCGGAAACGGGCGGGTGTTTCCTCGCAAGAGGTTCAAGGCGGCGATCCGTCCTTCTTGCCCGGCGAACGGTGTGAGCGGCGGGTTGTCGCTCGCGCTGACGTCCCCGGCGGCGTAGATGTTCGGGTTCGATGTCTGCAAATAGGCGTTGACGCGAATCCCGTCGTGGTCGGCTCTGACGCCGGCCGCCTCGAGATGGAGCCGCTCGATGCTCGGGATGCGGCCCGACGCGTTAAGGACGAGCCCGTGAAGGGTAGAGTCATCAGACAACGTCAATACGTCCCCGTCGAGCGCGCTCGGCTCGACACCATAACGGACGTCAATCCCGATGCGCTCGGTCTCATCGATGAGCCGCTTCACGACGTTCCGGTCGAACGCCTTTAAGGCGCGTGAGCGGACGAGTAGCGTGACGTCGCAACCGAACCGCCGCAGAATATGGGCGAACTCGAACGCGATATAACCGGCCCCGACGATACTCACGTGCGCAGGCAACGACGCGAGGTCGAAAACATCGTCGCTCGTGATGGCGTGCTCCCCGCCCGGGATGTCGAGCGGGCGGGGAATGAGACCGGTCGCGATGATAAAATGATGAGCCGAAATCTCATGTCCGTTGATGACAATTGAGTCCTCATCGATGAAGTGGGGTTCGCCTTCGAATAAATCGATGCCGTGCTCTCTCCAGTTGTGCGTCTTCGTCGTCGGGACCGCAAAACGATATTCATCGACGCGACGCTTGAACGTCGCCCAGTCGAGTGTGATCTCACCGTTGACGCCGAGCGTCTTCATCTGGTCGACCCGGGCTACGAGTTCCGCGCCTTCCGCGAGCATCTTTTTCGGGTCGCAGCCGCGTTGCGGGCACGTCCCGCCGAACGTCCAATTCTCGACGATGGCAATCTCTTTACCGGCGTCACGTAAAATATTTGCCGCTTGGCTCGCGGCCGAGCCGCTCCCAATAATGATGACGTCATACCGTTTCATAACCATTCCCTCCCTCGAAGACTTCACCATATTTTTCCCGTCCTCGAGGAAGCTAAACTGAGGTGACCGAACTTGAGTCAAACAGACCACATTAAACATAAATTAGCGCTCCTCCCGGACGACCCCGGCTGTTACTTGCATAAGAACGAGTACGGCGAGGTCATCTACGTCGGGAAAGCGAAGAACTTGAAGAACCGGGTCCGTTCCTACTTCACGGGGGCGCACGACATCAAGACGATGCGTCTCGTCGCTGAGATTCGCGACTTTGAATACATCGTCACGGCAAGCGAACTCGAGGCGCTCCTGCTCGAGATGACGCTCATCAAAAAGCACGACCCGAAATACAACATCCGGTTGAAAGACGATAAGACATACCCGTACATCAAAATCACGAACGAGCCGTACCCGCGCCTACTGACGACACGGAAGTTGAAGAAGGACGGCGGCTATTATTTCGGCCCGTATCCGAACGCCTATGCCGCGAACGAGACGAAGCGTCTTCTCGACAAGCTGTACCCGCTAAGGAAGTGTCAGCCGATGCCACGTAAGCTCTGCCTGTATTACCATATCGGACAATGCCTCGGGCCGTGTGAGCTCGCCGTCGATACGGACGACCAGAAAGCGATCGTCCAAGAGATTCGCCGGTTCTTGAACGGGGAGACGGCCGAGACGCTCGCCAAGCTCGAGGTCGATATGGGCAAGGCCGCCGAGGAGATGCAGTTCGAGCGTGCCGCCGAGCTCCGTGACCAAATCCGGGCCGTCGAATCGATTATGAACAAACAGAATATGATCACGGCCGACCCGACCGCGCGCGACGTGTTCGGCTACACGCTCGACCGGGGCTGGATGTGTGTCCAAGTGTTCTATATGCGTGGCGGCAAGATGATTGAGCGTGACGTCTCCCTCTTCCCGCTCCACGGGGAACCGTCCGAAGAGCTCGAGAGTTTCATCGTCCAATTCTACGAACAGAACGTCGTGCCAAAAGAAGTGCTCGTCCCTGAAATCGTCCGCGTCGACTTGTTGGTTGATGCGATCGGCACGAAAGTGATGCAGCCGAAACGGGGAGCGAAACGGCAACTGCTCGCCTTGGCGACGAAGAACGCGGAAATCGCGTTGAACGAGAAGTTCGAGTTGCTCGCCCGCGACGAAGAGCGGACGCTCCTGGCGATGCGCGAGCTCGGTGAGGCGATTGGCATCCCGAACTTGTCGCGCGTCGACATCATCGACAACGCCAACATCCAAGGAAGCGACGCCGTCTCGGCGCTCGTCGTCTTCGAGGACGGCAAGCCGCTCAAGAAAGAGTACCGGAAGTACAAGATTCGCACCGTCCAAGGGCCGGATGACTACGAGACGATGCGTGAAGTCGTTCGCCGCCGGTTCCGTCGGCTGTTGACCGAGGAGAAGCGCTTGCCGGACTTGCTGTTGATTGATGGGGGCATCGGACAGTTGAACGCCGCCCTCGATGTGCTCCAGAACGAGTTCGGACTCGACTTACCGGTCGGTTCGCTTAAAAAAGACGACCGACACCGGACGAGCCAACTCTTGTTCGGGGAGGGTGGCGGCATCGTCGAACTGAACTCGCGCTCGAGCGCGTTCTATCTGTTGCAGCGGATGCAAGACGAGGTCCACCGTTTCGCCATCACGTTCCACCGCAGCCTGCGGACGAAAAAGATGACGAAATCGGTGCTCGACGATATTCCGGGGGTCGGGCCGAAACGGCGCCAACAATTGATTCGACATTTCGGGTCGATGAAACAGATTCGCCTCGCCTCACTCGAACAGTTAAAAGAAGCGGGACTGCCGGAGAAGTTGGCAGAGAAAGTGCTCGAGCATGTGCATGAGGAGACCGATGAATAAGAAAGAGCCGATGCGGAAAATCGCATCGGCTCTTCGTCATTAGTACGAATCTTTTCGGTCTAATTGGACGGTGATGTGGACGGTTTGGCGTGCCGGCTCGGCGAAGCCTTCAGCGACACATTGGAGACGCCCGGCGATCTGTTCGGCTAAAAAGCCCGCCTCGAGCTGATAATAACCGGTCGCTTTTTGCTGTGTCGAAGGAGGCGGAACGAGTTCGAACGAGAACTTACTTCCTTTTTCTTTCACAAGCGTCAATTGCCCCCATCCGGCTTCCTCGAAAAATGCGACGAGCTCATCGTCTGGCATAACGGGGAACTTTCGGGCGACCCGTTTACCGGCCCAATAGATGACTTGGCCGTAGTCTTCACCAAGCAAGTCTGTCAACACATAATCGCGCAACAATTCAATCGCGAAAGTGGGTTGGCTCATAGTTTCCATCTTCTTCCATCACTCCAATCTCTCTATACCATTATAACGACGAATTGGGATTTGGTCACCGGGATTTTTCGAAAAGAATGTGCCGGAAATCCGTCCGGTTGTCTTGTCATACAATTTTCACAAGAGTAGAATAGGAGTCAGAAAGCTATATTTAGATTTGAAAACGCTTTTATTTACAAAACGAGCCAAGTGCTCGGACAAAGGGGGAACTAGAATGGCAACGCGTCGTGACTATTTCAGTCGTAAAGTCCATTCGCTACTTGGGGTCATCCCAATCGGCTTGTTTTTGATCGTTCACTTGTCGGTCAACTACTATATCGTCGATGGGGTGGAGTCGTTCAACAAGGCAGCAAAATTCATGGAGAGCTTACCGTATTTATACTTCCTTGAAGTGACGATCATCGCCTTGCCGATGATTTTCCACGGTGTGTACGGCGTCTATTATGCGTTCCTCGGGTCGATCAACTCGAACCGATACTCATACGCCCGCAACTGGATGTATATTCTACAACGCTTCACAGGCGTCTTCCTCGTCATCTTCATCGCGTGGCACGTTTGGGAAACGCGCTTGGCGAAGATGCGCGGCGTCGAGGTCAACGCGGAGATGATGCAAAACATCGTCGACAACCCGCTCATGCTCATCTTCTACATAGTCGGGATTCTCTCGGCTACGTTCCACTTCGCGAACGGACTTTGGTCGTTTGCAATCACGTGGGGCATCACACAGTCACCGCGCTCGCAACGTTTCATGAGCTACGTGTCAGGTGCCGTGTTCTTGGCACTATCTTTTGTCGGACTTCGTTCAATCTTGACGTTCGCCGGCATCTTGTAATAGGGGGAATTTTACATGGCAAATCAAAGTTTGATCGTCATCGGTGGCGGTCTGGCTGGACTCATGGCGACGATCAAGTCGGCTGAGATGGGTGTTCCGGTTAAATTATTCTCGCTTGTACCGGTCAAGCGTTCACATTCGGTTTGTGCACAGGGCGGCATCAACGGGGCCGTCAACACGAAAGGGGAAGGGGATTCTCCTTGGCAACACTTCGATGACACGGTTTATGGGGGCGACTTCCTTGCCAACCAACCGCCTGTCCAAAAGATGGCAGAAGCGGCACCGAAAATCATCCACATGTTCGACCGGATGGGCGTCATGTTCAACCGGACGCCGGAAGGTCTTCTTGACTTCCGTCGCTTCGGCGGCACGCTCCACCACCGCACGGCGTATGCCGGTGCGACGACGGGGCAACAGCTCTTGTATGCACTAGACGAGCAGGTTCGTCGCTATGAGGCGCAAGGGCTCGTCGAGAAGTATGAAGGCTGGGAGTTCCTCCGGGCCATCATCGACGAGGCGGGCGTCTGCCGCGGTGCGGTCTGTCAAGATCTTCGTTCGATGGAGATTAAAGCGTTCCCGTCGGATGCGGTCATCCTCGCGACAGGCGGCCCGGGTGTTATCTTCGGCAAATCGACGAACTCGGTCATCAACACCGGGCAAGCGGCCGGGGCGGTGTATCGTCAAGGCGCGGTCTATGCGAACGGCGAGTTCATCCAAATCCACCCGACGGCGATTCCAGGGGACGACAAGCTTCGTCTCATGAGTGAGTCGGCGCGCGGTGAAGGTGGACGTGTCTGGACGTATAAAGACGGGAAGCCTTGGTACTTCCTTGAAGAGAAGTATCCGGCCTACGGAAACCTCGTGCCGCGTGATATCGCGACGCGTGAGATCTTTGACGTCTGCGTCAACCAGAAGCTCGGCGTCAACGGCGAGAACATGGTGTACCTCGACTTGTCGCACAAAGACTCGAAAGAGCTCGACATTAAGCTCGGCGGCATCCTCGAGATTTATGAGAAGTTCGTCGGCGACGACCCACGGAAAGTGCCGATGAAAATCTTCCCGGCCGTCCACTACTCGATGGGCGGACTCTGGGTCGATTACGACCAGATGACGAACATCCCTGGACTGTTCGCGGCAGGGGAATGCGACTACTCGATGCACGGTGCGAACCGTCTCGGCGCGAACTCGCTTCTTTCGGCCGTATACGGCGGGATGGAAGCCGGTCCGGCAGCGGTCAGCTACATGCGTGGCCTCGACCAAGCGACCGAGAGCGTACCGGAAGCCCTCTTCAACTTCAACGAGCGCGAAGAGATTGAACGCTTCAACAACATCCTCGCGATGGACGGTACGGAAAACGCGTATCAGATTCACCGTGAACTCGGTGAGCTCATGACGGACAACGTCACGGTCGTCCGCTATAACGACAAGCTCATCGCGACGGACCAAAAGATTCAAGAACTCCGTGCACGCTTCAATAACATCTCCGCGACCGATACGGCCCGCTGGAGCAACCAAGGTGCCTCGTTCATCCGACAGCTCGACCACATGCTCGATCTCGCGCGCGTCATCACACTCGGCGCTTTGAAGCGGGACGAGAGCCGTGGGGCCCATTACAAGCCGGACTTCCCGGAACGGAATGACGAGCAGTTCATGAAGACGACGATGGCACGCTATGACAATGGGGAAGTCGATATCTCGTATGAAGAGATCGACGTTTCGTTAATCCCGCCGCGTAAACGGGATTACTCGAAGAAAGGGGCGAAGACGAAATGACGACGCCAATGCAATCAGACCAAAAAGACATCCGCTTCATCATCGAACGCCAAGATGGACCGGATCAACCGACGTATACAGAAGAGTTCACGGTACCTTACCGACCGAACATGAACGTCATCTCGGCGCTCATGGAGATTCGCCGGAACCCGGTGAACGCCGAAGGCCAAAAGACGACGCCAATCAACTGGGACATGAACTGTCTCGAGGAAGTATGTGGCGCCTGCTCGATGATCATCAACGGGAAACCGCGCCAATCGTGTACGGCACTCGTCGATAAGCTCGAGCAACCGATCCGTTTATCACCGATGAAGACGTTCCCGGTCGTCCGTGACCTTCAAGTCGACCGTCAGCGCATGTTTGACGCGTTGAAAAAAGTGAAGGCATGGGTCCCAATCGATGGCACGTACGACCTCGGTCCAGGACCGCGGATGCCAGAGAACAAGCGTCAATGGGCGTATGAGTTGTCGAAATGTATGACGTGCGGTGTCTGCCTCGAGGCGTGCCCGAACGTCAACGATAAGACGAACTTCATCGGTCCGGCCGCCATCTCGCAAGTCCGCCTCTTCAACTCGCACCCGACCGGCGCCTTCCACGCGGAAGAACGTCTCGAGGCGCTCATGGAAGACGGCGGCATCATGCAGTGCGGGAACGCACAAAACTGTGTCGAAGTTTGCCCGAAAGGCATCCCGCTCACGACGTCAATCGCCGCGATGAACCGCCAGACGACGCTTCACTCGTTCAAATCGTTCTTCGGTAGCGACAAGGGCCGTACCGGCTCTGCGGTCGAGGCGTAAGGGGAGCGGATGACGAAATACTTCCGCGAAGCCGATTGGGAAACACGTGTCAGAGCAGGGGTCGCACTAGACGTCAAAGTCCGATTCTCGGAGTGCGACCCGTACGGTCACATGAATAACACGATTCCGTTCATCTATTTCGAAGATGCGCGAATCGAGTTGCTTGAGGCGACAGGTTTTTCATTGAAAGATGGGTTCGTCGTCGTGGCGGACGCGCAGTGCGATTACGTCCGCCAAGTGATGCCGCGCCAATCGATCAAGGTATATGCCAATGTCTTGACGGTCGGAAACACTTCATGTGATATTCATTACGGGGCATATGATGGAGAACAGCTCATGTTCGCGGGGCGCACGAGCCTCGTGCACTTGTCGAAATCCGGTCGTCCGGTCGAATGGACTCCAGAATATAAAAACCGCTTGCAGAATTTTTGAGAATCCGCTATCATTTGATAATGAGTTCACAAACAATTATTTTGCAGGTCCGCCTGTAGAATTGAAATTTGAAGGGAGACTATCACGTCATGGAAAAAACGTTCACAGTCGTTGCAGATTCAGGAATTCACGCTCGTCCAGCTACACAGTTGGTTAACACAGCTTCTAAGTTCCAATCAGATATCAACCTTGAGTACAACGGTAAAACGGTAAACCTTAAGTCGATCATGGGTGTACTTTCACTCGGAATCGCGAAAGATTCGACAATCAAAATCACTGCAGCTGGTGACGATGCAGAAGAAGCGGTTAACACGCTTTCTGACATGCTCACAAGCGAAGGTCTTGCTCAGTAATTCGGGCAACGGACGAGGCGGCCAATCGGCTACCTCGTCTTTTTTGTTTGTCACATGACCGTTTCTTTTGCCGGAACGGCTTTTTTGGTAAGATAGATGGGAATGGAAGTGATCACATGAAACGAGCGATTGGAGTACTCGATTCAGGTGTTGGCGGCTTGACCGTAGTCAAAGAATTGATGCGCCAACTACCGAAAGAAGAAATCATCTACATCGGCGACACGGAGCGGTGCCCGTACGGCCCGCGCCCGCACGACGAGATTGAAGCCTATACATGGGAACTGATTGAGTTCCTGCTCAGCAAGAACGTGAAGATGATCGTCATCGCCTGCAACACGGCGACGGCCGTCGTCTTGAAGGAAGCGCGTAAACGTCTCCATATCCCGGTCATCGGTGTCATCGACCCGGGTGCCCGGGCCGCCGTCAAAGGCACGCGCAATAAACATATCGGCGTCATCGGAACGAAGATGACGGTCGAAAGCAACTCGTACGAGACGGCCCTCCGTCACGTGGCGGGCGAGGTCGACGTCTATTCGCTCGCCTGTCCGCCGTTCGTCCCGCTCGTCGAAGCGGGCGAGCTCGAGGGGGAGTGCGTCCGAACGATCGTCGAAGAGACGCTTCGTCCGCTCCAGCCGTCCGAGATGGATACGCTCATCCTCGGTTGCACGCACTACCCGCTCCTCGCGCCCGTCATTCAAGACGTCGTCGGGCCGGACGTGCACCTCATCTCGTCTGGTGACGAGACGGCGCTCGAAGTGGCGGCCATCCTCGATTTCCAAGAACTCGAGAACGACCTCGATACGGTCCCGACGCATCAGTTTTATGCGACGGGGGACGTCGACATGTTCAACCGGCTCGCGACCGAATGGCTCGGTCTATCCGTCACGGCGGAGAAAGTAGAGGTGTCCCTCAATGCGTAGTGAACGAAAATATGATGAATTGCGTGACGTCGAAATCATCCCGCACGTCAATAAGCACGCCGAAGGCTCGGTCCTCATCTCAATCGGGGACACGAAAGTCATCTGTACGGCGACGGTCGAAGAGCGTGTCCCGAATTTCTTGCGCGGCAAGAGACAAGGGTGGATCAACGCCGAGTATGCGATGTTGCCTCGGGCGACGGGAGACCGGACCGTCCGGGAAGTCGTGCGCGGCAAACAGTCAGGGCGGACGATGGAAATCCAGCGGCTCATCGGCCGTAGCCTCCGTTCGGTCGTCGATTTGGAACGGCTCGGGGAACGCACGATTTGGATTGACTGCGACGTCATCCAAGCCGACGGCGGGACGCGGACCGCTTCCATCACGGGCGGATTTTGTGCGCTCGTCCTCGCGGTCGACGCGCTCATCCGCCAAGGGAAACTGACGGACACGCCGATTAAGGAAGGCGTCGCCGCCATCTCGGTCGGACGGACCGATGCGCTCGTGCTCGACTTGGACTATGAAGAGGATGCAGCGGCCGAGGTCGATATGAACGTCGTCATGACGGCGAGCGGACGCTTCGTCGAAGTGCAAGGCACCGGTGAAGAAGCGACGTTCACCCTACAAGAGATGAACGAGCTGCTTCAACTCGCACAAGGCGGGATTGAGCAGCTGTTCAAAACGGCAGAAGCCGCCCTCGGCGCCTCATGGTGGTACGTCGGCGAACAGATGGAGGAAACGTCATGAAGTTGATTGTGGCAACACATAACCCAGGAAAAGTGAAAGAGTTGGAGGCGATGTTGACGCCGCTCGGGTTCGAGGTCGAGTCGCTCTTAGACTACCCCGACGCGCCGGAGACGGACGAGACCGGGACGACGTTCGAAGCGAACGCTGAACTGAAGGCGACGGAAGCGGCACGTTATTTCGGACAGGCGGTCCTCGCGGACGATTCAGGACTTGAAGTCGATGCGCTCGACGGGGCACCGGGGATTTACTCGGCCCGCTTCGCCGGACCGGAGAAATCCGATGCGGCCAACAACGCACTGTTGTTAGAGAAATTGAACGGGGCGACCGATCGTACGGCTCGCTTCGTCTGTGCCCTTTGCCTAGCGAAACCGTCGGGCGAGACGTTGACGGTACGCGGGACGCTCGAAGGGACGATCGGCTATGCACCGCATGGCGAGAACGGTTTCGGGTACGACCCGCTCTTCATCGTCCCGTCGCTCCATAAGACGGCGGCGGAACTCGAGCGGGACGAGAAGGCGGCGGTCAGTCACCGCGGCCAAGCGTTACGGAAGTTGGAGGCAGAAATCATTTCGTTCATGGAAGGGTGAGCCGTATGCGTTTTCTAATCGTCAGTGACAGTCACGGATTGACAGAAGAACTATTGAGCATCTTCAACCGGCACGAACAAGAGATTGATGACGCGTTCCATTGTGGGGACTCGCAGCTCGCACTCGTCGATGAGCACTTGCTCCCGTATCGGACCGTACGCGGCAACTGCGATTTCGGTGGCGACCTTCCGCTCGAACGCGTCGAGGCGACGCCGGTCGGGACGATTCTCATCGTCCACGGTCATCACCATGACGTGAAGTACGACTTGAACCGATTGCGCTACCGGGCCGAGGAAGTCGGGGCGAACGTCGTCTTGTTCGGCCACTCCCACGTCGCCGGGGCGTTGATTGAGGACGGGATTGTATACATCAACCCGGGTTCGATTCGGATGCCGCGCGGTCGCAGTGAGAAGACGTATGCGCTCCTCGACCTTGAGAACGGAGCGGCCTCGGTCCGGTTCTATCAATCGGAAGACGGCTCGGCTGTACCGGACCTCGACGTGAGCGGAAAGCTGTGACGGAATGAAAAGAAGGAATTGACAGCAAACCATTTTTCTATTATAGTTTTCTTGTCAATGTCCCAATAGCTCAGCTGGATAGAGCAACGCCCTTCAAGACAAATAGGAGCCTTTATAGGGAAACAAGAACCTATAAAGTGGACGACACTATATCGGTGAAGCCTTAACAGATCATGCTGATGGTAATACCGAGGAAACTTGTACCTTTTCGAAGGTCGAGCTGGTTCGAAGGACTGTACATGTTGCAGAGGTAGAGCTAGTGAAGGAACGTTTTCGTTCGTGAGGTTCCGTAGAGACTACACGTGTCGCACCTGAAACGGTGAAGATATAGTCCAGACTACAAACAACACACGTTGGTGGCGAAAGCCATGGTGGTAAGCTAAGGCGTCGGTCGGGGGTTCGAATCCCTCTTGGGACACTTCCATTTAAAATAGAGATAGCCTCCACGGGGGCTGTCTCTTTTTTCGTTTTTCATGGGAATGATTTGACATTCCACTCGATCCTAAGGAAGATGGAGAAGAGTGGAAGAAAGGGTGTGGGGAGATGGATCAAAACCAGCAGTATCCGTTTCCGGGGAACTGGACACGACTTCAAAAGATGGTGAAAGAAGCCGACATGGCCGGGGAGCGGCAACGCATCGAACCGATTCTATGGGAATGGTATGAACAGTTAAGCGGTGACGTCTACTTGTTCATGGAAATCTTTCAATGTCTGATGGAACGTCCGGACGAGCCGGAGACGCTCGAACGACTCGAGGAGCTCGTCACGACGCAGATGGAGACGTCGGAGCGGCCGGAGACGTGCGGCCTTCAAATCGCCCAATATTACATCATGCGCGATCAACCGTTCGAGGCGTCCCATTGGATTGAAAAATATTTGAGTGTCCAAGACGGCGACAACGTCAACACGCAGGCGTATCAAGTGCTTCAAGTGTTGAAACTGACGGAGTTCCCGGCGGCGATCGCGAAGTTGAAGCGGACGCTCCATCAAGGGAGCACGGCCGAGCAGATCGAGATGCTCGCACACGTTCATTTCAATATCGACGACGTGCTTGATAACGTGTTGAAGGCGTATCTCCTCGAGGACCGGCCGAAAGTGATTAAAGTGATGGTGCTCGAGCGGGCGATCGCGGAACTTGAGACGATTGAATGGACCGACCGTGGGGAACGATACGTGTATGACCGTACCGAGGCGAGCACGTTCGCGCGCGAATGGGGCTTCACGTATGGTGATTTGCAAAAACGGTTTTATGGGGACGAGATCGCGACGCAGCTGTCGACGAACTATTGTTACGTCCATTACCCGTTCGTGCCCCATCTCGCCGATGAGCTCGAACCGGCCATCGTCGAGGCGAAACGGGCGATGTTGAACGCGATGGAAGCGAACGGTCTTGCCGGGGAAATACTTGAGGCGGACGCCTCGTTCACACGGTCACTCCTCGACTAAATCGTTGTGTGCTCGTGTCGGATTTATGCTATAATACGGATTGTTGTACATTCTTGTACGTATAAACGAATTGTTGGAGGGACTTAGCATGACAGCAAAATGGGAAAAAACATCAGGTAGCCAAGGCGTACTCACGTACGAAGCACCTGCAGAAGCTTTTGATAAAGCAGTCGACGCAGCATTCAAAGACGTCGTCAAATCATTGAACGTGCCTGGCTTCCGTAAAGGGAAATTGCCACGCCCAATGTTCAACAAAATGTACGGGGAAGAGGCGCTCTACCAAGACGCACTCGACATCCTCTACCGTGACACGGTTCAATCTGCAGTCGAAGAAGCTGGTTTCGAACCAATCGCACTCGAAAACATCGATGTAGACGGCACGCTCGAAAAAGGCAAACCTGTAACGTTCAAAGTAACGTTCGTTGTTGAGCCTGAAGCTGAGCTTGGCGAATACAAAGGTCTCGAGTACGAAGCTGTTGAAACAACAGTCACTGACGAAGAAGTCACAGCAGAACTTGACGCGCTTCAACAGCAAGGCGCTGAGCTTGCTGTTAAAGAAGGCGCAATCGAAAACGGCGATACAGCTGTCTTTGATTTCGCAGGTTTCGCTGATGGCGAGCAGTTCGAAGGTGGCACAGCTGAGAACTACACGCTTGAAATCGGATCAGGCCAATTCATCCCTGGCTTCGAAGAGCAAATGGTCGGCATGACAGCTGGTGAAGAAAAAGACGTTGAAGTAACATTCCCTGAAGAGTACCACGCTGACAACTTGGCGGGTAAACCAGCGACATTCAAAGTCAAGCTTCACGAAGTGAAAGCGAAGCAAGTACCTGAGCTCGACGACGAGTTCGCAAAAGACATCGACGAGTCAGTATCTTCACTCGACGAGTTGAAAGCGAAAATCCGTGAGCGTTTAGAAGCTGGCAAGAAGCAAGAAGCAGACGGCACGATGCGCGACCAGCTCGTTGAACAAGCGACTGCAAACGCGACAATCGACGTACCTGCAGTTCTCGTCGAGCAAGAAGTAGACCGCATGGTTCAAGAGTTCGGTACGCGTGTATCTTCACAAGGCATCGACCTCAACATGTACTTCGAACTCACAGGAACTTCTGAAGACGCAATGCGCGAAGAGATGAAAGAGCAAGCAGAAGAGCGCGTAAAAGCTCGTCTCGTCTTGAAAGCCATCGCTGAGAAAGAAGCAATCGAAGTGTCTGACGAAGATGCTGAAAAAGAGCTCGAAGAAATGTCTAAGCTCTACAACATCGCACCAGACCAACTCCGCACGATGCTCGCGCCACAAGGCGGAATCGAGACACTTAAAGGTGACCTCAAGTTCCGTAAAGCAATCGACATCCTCGTTGAAAACGGGAAAGCGAAGTAATCGGATCGAAAGGACGGCTGCCGCGCAGTCGTCCTTTTTTCGTCACGACACTTTGCATGTGTTAATCTTTGATGAAGTGATTTGTTCATGCTACAATTATTGCAACGCAGAGATGTAAATGTCTTTTCACGGTGCAAGTCGCACCGGAAAATACAAATAGGCGATTTATCGCACTTACATCCATTTCCATTCAGAAGGGGTGTACCGAATGTTCAAATTTAACGAGGAAAAGGGGCAACTCAAGTGCTCGTTTTGCGGAAAATCGCAAGAACAAGTCCGTAAATTAGTCGCCGGTCCTGGCGTATACATTTGTGACGAATGTATCGAACTGTGCAATGAAATCGTCGAGGAAGAGCTCGGTGTGGAGGAAGAAGTCGAATTCAAAGACATCCCGAAACCACAAGAGATTCGCAACATCCTTGATGAGTATGTCATTGGTCAAGACCGCGCCAAACGTGCGCTTTCGGTAGCTGTCTACAACCACTATAAACGCATCAACGCCGGCGGCCGTTCGGACGATGTCGAACTTTCGAAGTCGAACATCGTGATGATCGGACCGACTGGTAGCGGTAAGACGCTTCTCGCTCAGACGATGGCACGCGTCTTGAACGTCCCGTTCGCAATCGCGGACGCGACGAGCTTGACAGAGGCAGGTTACGTCGGGGAAGACGTCGAGAATATCTTGCTCAAGTTGATTCAATCGGCCGACTACGACGTCGAAAAGGCTGAGAAGGGCATCATCTATATCGATGAAATCGATAAGATTGCCCGCAAGTCGGAAAACCCATCGATCACGCGTGACGTATCGGGTGAAGGCGTTCAGCAGGCACTTCTTAAAATCTTGGAAGGTACGGTCGCGAGTGTCCCGCCACAAGGTGGTCGCAAGCATCCGCATCAAGAGTTCATCCAAATCGATACGACGAACATCTTGTTCATCGTCGGCGGCGCGTTCGCCGGCATCGAAGCGGTCGTCAAACGCCGCATCGGGAAGAAAGTCATCGGTTTTGGGAACGACCAAGAGAACCGCGAGTTGACGCAAGAAGACTTGCTCGCCCGCGCGCTTCCGGAAGACCTTCAGAAGTTCGGGTTGATTCCTGAATTCATCGGTCGTTTACCGGTCATGGCGACGCTCACGACGCTTGACGAAGAAGCGCTCGTCGAGATTTTGACGAAGCCGAAGAACGCCCTCGTTCGTCAGTACGAGAAAATGCTCGAACTCGACGACGTCGAACTCACGTTCACAGACGAGGCGTTGATTGAAATTGCCAAACTTGCGATTAAACGTAAGACTGGCGCACGCGGTCTCCGCTCGATTATCGAAGAAATGATGCTCGATGTGATGTTCACCGTCCCATCGCGCGACGATATCGAGAAAGTCATCATCACGGATGAAACGATTACGGGTCTTGCCGGTCCGAAATACGTCCTCCGCGATGGCACTGTCGAACAGACGGGCGACAACAAAGAGACAGCATAACTTTTAACGTAAAAGGCTCAAACACTCGGCACATCCGAGTTTTGGGCCTTTTTGCACAGGAGGCGTTGTAATGGAACAATTACCAATCCTTCCTTTGCGTGGAGTCGTGGTCTATCCGCTGATCGGCGTGACGATCGATGTCGGTCGTCCGCTCTCCTTACGGGCACTCCTTGCCGCAAAGGAACACGAGACAGATTTGATTGTCGTGACCCAAAAAGAGACAGGCAAAGAATCACCTGAGCAGGAAGATTTATATGCGATCGGGACGCGCGTCCACATCGCCAAGATGAGCGAGTTGTCGAACGAGACGGTACGGGTCCGCCTCGTCGGGAAAGAACGCGTCAAAATCAATGCGATTGATGAGACGAAGGAAGGCTGGTTCGCCGACGTCGAGCCGCTCGAACTCGTCGAAGGCGAAGAAGTCGAACGGACGGCACTCGTCCGGTTGTTGAAAGAACAGTTCGGCAAACTCGTCGGGTCGATTAAAGGGTTGTCGCCGGACGAACGGCGCCGTTTCGAGATGTATGAGCGGCTCGAGTCGCTTACCGACTACATCGCTTCGAAGCTCGACATCGATGTCGACCTCCGCCAAGCGATGCTCGAAGAGCCGGACGCCGTGAAGCGCGGGCTCGAACTGCTCGAGATCATGACGCATGAAGTCGAGATCATCGAGCTCGAGCAAGAGTTGCGTGAACGGACGAAGAAGACGATCGAGCAGGCGCAAAAAGAGTACTATTTACGTGAGCAGATGAAGACGATTCAACAAGAACTCGGTGACCAGTCGCAAGACTCAGAACCGAACCGTCTCCGTGAGAAGCTCGAGGCGATCGACTTGCCTGAGACGACACGGAAGAACGTCATGCGCGAAGCCGAGCGGTTGAACGTCGTACCGGCGACCTCGCCAGAGTATGCCGTCATTCGCAACTATCTCGACTGGGTCGTCTCGCTCCCGTGGGGCATCGAAACGGAAGACAAACTCGACGTCAAACACGCGGCCGACGTCTTAGACGACGACCATTACGGGCTCGAGTCGGTGAAAGACCGCATCCTCGAGTACTTGGCCGTCCGCCAATTGACGAACTCGCTCCGTGGCCCGATTCTCTGTTTATCTGGACCTCCCGGGGTCGGGAAGACGTCGCTCGCCCGCTCGATTGCTTCGGCGCTCGAACGGCATTTCGTCCGTGTCTCGCTCGGCGGGGTGCGGGATGAGGCCGAGATTCGCGGTCACCGCCGGACATATATCGGCGCGATGCCGGGTCGAATCATTCGTGGCTTGAAGCAAGCCGAAAGCAAGAACCCGGTGTTCTTGCTCGATGAGATTGACAAGATGGCGTCCGACTTCCGGGGTGACCCGGCGTCAGCGATGCTTGAAGTGCTCGACCCAGAACAGAACGTCTCGTTCTCGGACCACTATATCGAGGAGCCGTTCGACTTGTCGAACGTCCTCTTTATCGCGACGGCGAACGACGTGTCGCAAATCCCAGCACCACTCCTTGACCGGATGGAACTCATTCAAATCGGGGGCTACACCGAGCTCGAGAAAGTCGAGATTGCGAAGCGCCACTTGATTCCGAAACAATATAAAGAGCACGGGTTGAAAAAAAGCCAGCTGACGATTAAAGAGGACGCGCTCTATGAGGTCGTCCGTCGCTACACGCGTGAGGCCGGTGTCCGGAACCTAGAACGCGTCATCGGTTCGCTCTGCCGGAAAGCAGCGAAACAGATTGCCATCGGCGAGAAAAAACGCGTCACGATCTCGTTGAAGAAACTGAGTGACTATCTCGGGAAACCGAAGTATCGCTACGGGAAAGGTGAGACGGAAGACTCGATTGGAGCCGTCACGGGCCTCGCGTACACGGCGTTCGGGGGCGATACGCTCACGATTGAAGTGGCGCTCGCACCAGGCAAGGGCAAGCTCCAGTTGACGGGTAAACTCGGCGACGTCATGCAAGAATCGGCACAGACGGCGTATAGTTACGTCCGTGCCAACGCCGAGCGGTTCGGCATCGACCCAACGTTCTATGAGCGCCAAGACGTGCATATCCACGTCCCGGAAGGTGCCGTCCCGAAAGACGGTCCATCGGCCGGCATCACGATCGCGACCGCGCTCATCTCGGCACTGACTGGCAAGAAAGTCCGCCGTGATATCGGCATGACCGGAGAAATTACGCTCCGGGGCCGTGTGTTGCCAATTGGCGGATTGAAAGAAAAGGCGCTCGCCGCACATCGGGCCGGACTCACGACCATCGTGATTCCGCACGACAACGAGCGCGACATCGACGACATTCAAGACACGGTCCGTGAGAAACTGACGTTCGTGCCTGTGACGACGCTCGATCAAGTACTAGACGTAGCATTTGGAGGAAACTAATGAAAATCACTAAAGCAGAATTTATCACGAGCGCCGTCGCGCCTGACCATTACCCGGTACATGAATTGCCAGAAGTGGCGCTCGCCGGACGCTCGAACGTCGGGAAGTCGTCGTTCATCAACAAGATTTGTCAGCGTAAGGCGCTCGCGCGGACGTCATCAAAGCCTGGGAAGACGCAGACGCTCAACTTCTTCAACATCAACGACGAAATCATGTTCGTCGATGTCCCGGGCTATGGCTACGCGAAAGTGTCGAAGACCGAACGCGAGAAGTGGGGCGTCATGATGGAGCAATATTTGACGACGCAACAGGCACTCCGTGGTGTCGTGCTCTTAGTCGACATCCGTCATGAGCCGACCGGCGACGATGTGACGATGTACAACTTCTTGAAGCATTACGACATTCCGGTCATCGTCGTCGCGACGAAGCTCGATAAAATCAAGAAGAGCCAGCGTCAAAAACACGAGTCGGCCGTCAAACGCAAGCTTCAGTTCGACCCGTCCGACCGGTTCGTCGCCTTCTCGGCGGAGACGGCAGAAGGAAAAGACGAGGCGTGGAAAGCGATTTACGACTTGTTGACACGCGAAGACGACTGAACGAGGCGAGGGGATTCCCTCGTCTTTTTTGTTTTCATGGTTACCGGAGCGGGTATTTATCGTATAATTGTCTACATATATTGTTAGGACAAGAGAATATTGAACGAGGTGGAAGGATGCATATTATGTTTGGAAACAAATGGTACCGCGCATTATTTTGGACGTTGACGATTTTCTTGGTCATCTGGGTCGGGACACAGATCTCATTTGTGTTCGAACCGGTGAAAGTAATCCTGGCGCTCGTCACGGTACCGCTCATCATTGCTGGACTATTCTTTTATTTTCTCGTCGGCATCGTCGACTACTTGGAGAGACGTTCCGGGAAACGCGGCGTATCCGTCGCCATTACCTTGACGTCACTACTGCTCATCATCACAATCGTCTTCAGCGTGCTCGGGCCGCTCCTCGTCGAGCAAGTGACGTCACTCGTGAACGCCTTGCCGAGCATCGCGAAAGAGTTGCAGGTGCAAATCTTCGCCGTTCGGGACTCGCTCATGGAAAACGAGTTCTTGTCACGATTCGTCAATGAGAACGATGACATGTTCACCGAGTTCACGAACAACGTCACGGCGTACCTAGGGGACATCTTCGGCAACGTCGCCTCATCGGTCGGTCGTCTCGTCGGCTTCATCACGTCGGCCGTCATCACCATCGTCGTCATTCCGTTCATGCTCATCTATATGCTCCTTGACGGGAAGCGTCTTCCGGACTCGATCGTCAAATGGTTGCCGAAGAGCTATGAGACCGAGACGCGCAAAATCTTGAACGACATGCACACGACGGTGAAGAACTATGTGCACGCACAACTGCTCGTCGCGTTCTTCGTCGGCATCACGTCGCTCATCGGGCTTTGGATCGTTGGGGTCGATTACGCGATTCTGCTCGCCCTCTTCATGATGGTCACGAACATTATCCCGTACATCGGTCCGTTCCTCGGTGCCGCGCCGGCCGTCGTCGTCGCTTTCATCCAAGAGCCGATTATGGCCGTCTGGGTCATCATCGTCATCATCGTCGTACAGCAGATCGAGTCGAACGTCATCTCGCCGCTCATCCAAGGGAAATCCCTCAAAGTGCACCCGCTCACGATCATCATCGTGTTGCTCGTCGCGGGGAATCTCGCCGGCATCATCGGGATGCTCATCGCCGTGCCGACGTATGCGGTGGCGAAAGTCGTCGTCCAAAACATCGTCCGCATCTATAAGTTGCGGGAGCATAAGCAATACTTGGAGGCCGAAGAAGAAAAATCGGAAAGTGCGATTATCACCGATCCTTCCGGGTTGAAATGACGAAAAAAGTAGAAATGGCTTCGTTGTCCGTTTCTACTTTTTTTCGTCACAAAAAGTTCTTATTTTATTTCAGGAAAATCAAACAGAAGATTATAGTTCCCAGATAAGAACTGTTATAATGTACGGTAGAGATTGAAATAGAAAAGACAACCGTCGGTGGATTTTGGATGAGGGGAAGAGATACATGCATATTGTCGTCGTTGGACTGAATAACAAGACAGCCCCTGTCGCGATTCGGGAGCAGTTCTCGTTTGGGGAGCAAGAAATCGTGGATGCGATGATTGCACTTCGCGAAGAGAAGAGCATTTTCGAGTCGGTTATTTTGTCTACGTGTAACCGGACCGAGCTATACGTCGTCACCGACCAGCTCCATACGGGACGTTATTACACGAAACGTTTTTTGGCCAACTGGTTCGACCTTGAGATGGACCAGTTCACGCCATACTTGTCGATTCGTGAAGGTGAAGAGGCGATTCGCCACTTGTTCCGCGTCACGTCTGGGCTCGATTCGATGATCATTGGGGAAACACAGATTTTAGGGCAAGTGAAGTCGAGCTTCTTCCGTGCGCAAGAGAACGGCACGACAGGGACAGTATTTAACAAACTGTTCAAAGAAGCCGTCACGCTCGCCAAACGGGCTCATACCGAGACGCAAATTGGGGAAATGTCGGTATCGGTAAGCTCGGCAGCGGTCGCACTCGCACAAGAGATGTATACGTCACTCGACGACAAGCAAGTCGTCGTCGTCGGTGCCGGTGAGACGGGCGAGTTGACGACGCTCAACTTATTCGAGGCTGGGGCGAAACAAATCGCCGTCTTCAACCGGACCGAGAGCAAGGCGAAAGCGGTCGCGGACAAGTTCAAAGGCCGGGCCCATTCGATTCGTGAGATTGCCTGCGGTCTGCTCGATGCGGACATTTTAATCAGCTCGACGGGCGCGAAACAAGCCGTCATCGAATATGATGACGTGGCGGCAGCACAACTGCTTCGCCGTGAGCGTCCGCTCTTGTTGATTGACATTGCCGTACCGCGAGATATCGATCCAGCGGTACGTGCGCTTCCAGGTGTCCACTTGTTCGATGTCGACGACTTGAACGGCATCGTCAACAAGAACTTGGCGGCCCGCCTCGTCGAAGCCGAGAAGATCGAAGTGAAGATTGACGCGGCGATTCACGAGTTCCAGGCATGGCTCGTCACGCTCGGCGTCGTGCCGATCATGAACGAGTTGCGCGGCCGCGCGCTCACGATTCAAGAGGAGACGATGGAGAGCCTCGAGCGTAAGCTCGACCATTTGTCGGACCGTGACAAAAAGGTCATTGGCAAGCATATGAAGTCAATCATTAACCAGATGCTTCGCGAACCGATTGACTATATTAAAGACGCAGCCGCTCAGCCGGATGCGAACACACGCATCAACCAGTTCGTCGAGACGTTCGGTCTCGATGTCGACATCCCTGACGCCGAACCGGAAACGGAAGAAGCCGAAGCGATGTCAGCTAAAGCACCACTACGCGCTTTGATGCGCTAATACAAAATCAAACAGGCGGCGAATCTCGTCGCCTTTTTCTATGAAGGAGACCAATCATGCGTAAAATCATTGTCGGCTCACGCCGTTCCCAACTCGCGATGACACAGACGAAATGGGTCATCGAGCAATTGAAGAAAGCTGGCGCACAAAACGAGTTCGAGATTAAAGAAATCGTGACGAAAGGTGACCAAATCGTCGACGTCCAGTTATCCAAAGTCGGCGGTAAAGGGTTGTTCGTCAAAGAGATTCAACAACAGATGCTCGACGGTGACATCGATTTTGCGGTCCACAGCATGAAAGACGTCCCGGCCGAACTTCCGGAAGCGCTCTACATCAGCTGTATGCCAAAGCGCGTCGACGCGCGTGACGTCCTCATCTGTGAGAACGGCCATACGCTCGAGACGCTCCCGGAAGGTGCGATTATCGGGACGAGCTCGCTCCGTCGCGGCGCGCAAATGCTCGCGGCGCGCCCGGACTTCGAGATTCAATGGATTCGCGGCAACATCGACACACGACTGAAAAAACTCGAGGCGGAAAATTTCAACGCCATCTTGCTCGCCAAAGCCGGGCTTGAGCGCATGGGGTGGACGGACCGTGTCGACTTCGAAGCGCTCGACCCGGACATGATGGTCCCGGCCGTCGGCCAAGGTGTGCTCGCCATCGAGAGCCGGAAAGACGACGCTGAAGTGACGGCGATCTTACAACTGTTACACGATGACGTGACGGCGAAAGCGGCGAAGGCCGAGCGGACGTTCTTAAAGGCGATCGAAGGGAGCTGCCACGTGCCGGTCGGTGGTTACGCGACGGTCGACGGGGACGATGTGACGCTTACCGGGCTCATCGCCTCGGTCGACGGCAAAGAAGTGCTCCGCGTGACGAAGACGTCGAAGGATGAAATCGCACTCGGTCAAGACGTGGCGAACGAACTCCTCGGACGTGGCGGACGTGAGATTCTCGCCTCGGTCGATGTGTGACGTCTGGTACACAGGGACAAAACGATTGACCGCTTCGCAACGGGCCACGCTCGAGGCGAGCGGTCTTTCCGTTCATCACGTCCCGCTCATCGAGACGAGATTGACCGATGCGCCACTACCGACCCGTTCATTCGATTGGCTCGTCGTCACGAGCCAGACAGCCGTACCGGCGCTGACGGACGTCCCGCGCGACGTCCGCGTCGCCGCCGTCGGCGAGAAGACGAAACAAGCGCTCGAACGAGTTGGCTTCACCGTCTCGCTCATGCCGGAGACGTATACGGGCGAGGCGCTGTTCCACGAGTTGGCCCACGTCGTCAAACCGGACGAGACCGTCGTGTTCGCCCGGGGCGATTTGGCGAACACGGATCATATGAAACAACTTCACCATGTCGTCGACTGGGTCGTCTATGAGACGGTCGGTCGTGACTTGACCGAGGCGGAAGTCGAGGCGCTCGAACGCGTCAACGCACTTCTCGTCCTCAGCCCGTCCGCCGTTCGGGCGATCACACCGTACCTCGACCGTTTCGACGGGACGTGGTACGCCATCGGTGAAGTGACCGAGCGCGCCGTCCGGGAAGTGTCGACGTTACCGGTCCGCGTGCCTGAGTGTTATACTATGGATGCATTAATACAGTGTGTAGGGGAGGATTTTTCATGAACCAGTTCGACCGTCACCGTCGCCTTCGTTCATCGAAGTCGATGCGTGCACTCGTACGTGAAAACCATGTTCGGAAAGAAGATTTGATTTACCCGCTCTTCATCATCGAAGGGACAAATATTAAGCGTGAGGTCAGTTCGATGCCCGGCGTCTTCAACTTCTCGCTCGACCGGCTCGAGGACGAAATCAAGGAGATCGTCGACCTCGGTATTCAGTCGGTGCTCTTGTTCGGCGTACCGGAGCATAAAGACCCGGAAGGTTCGGAAGCGTATCACGACCACGGCATCGTCCAAGAAGCGATCCGTCAAGTGAAAGCGTGGGCGCCAGAACTCACGGTCATCGCCGACACGTGTCTCTGTGAATATACGTCAACGGGCCACTGCGGCATCGTGAAGAACGGGGACGTCGATAACGACGCGTCACTGCCGCTTCACGTGCAGACGGCGATCACGCAAGCGCAAGCGGGTGCAGACATCATCGCGCCGAGCTCGATGATGGACGGCTTCGTCGCGTCGATTCGGGAAGGGCTCGACCAAAACGGGTTCAGTCATATCCCGATCATGAGTTACGGCGTCAAGTACGCATCGGCGTATTATGGACCGTTCCGTGACGCGGCGCAGTCGGCACCAGGTGAAGGTGACCGGAAAGGCTATCAGATGGACCCGGCGAACCGTCGCGAGGCGTTCCGTGAATCACAATCGGACGTCGAGCAAGGCGCCGACTTCATGATCGTCAAACCGGCGCTCGCGTTCATGGACATCATCCGTGACATGCGCGACTCGCTCGATATGCCGATCGTGGCATACAACGTGAGCGGAGAGTACGCCATGGTCAAAGCGGCGGCCTTGAACGACTGGGTCGATGAGCAACGCATCGTCATGGAGACGATGGTCAGCTTTAAACGGGCCGGCGCGGACCTCATCGTCACGTATTTCGCAAAAGACGTCTGTCGCTATTTGGAAGGAGACTACGCATGACCTACAAACAAACACGCTCAGAAGCGGCGTTCGAACAAGCACGTCCGCTCATGCCGGGCGGGGTAAACAGCCCGGTCCGTGCCTATAAATCAGTCGGGATGACACCAATCTTCGCTGAACGCGGTGAAGGCTCACGTGTGTACGACATCGACGGCAACGAATATATCGATTACGTCCTCTCTTGGGGGCCGCTCATCTTAGGTCACCGCGACCCGGTCGTGACGAAAGCGATTCAAGAGCAGGCAGAGAAGGGCTGGACGTTCGGGACACCGACTGAGCTCGAGACGAAGATGGCGGAACTCGTCATCGACCGCGTCCCGTCAATCGAGATGGTGCGTATGGTCAACTCGGGTACGGAAGCGACGATGGCGGCGCTCCGCCTCGCACGCGGTTACACGGGCAAGACGAAAATCTTAAAGTTCGAAGGTTGCTACCACGGCCACGGCGACTCGCTCCTCATTAAAGCCGGATCCGGTGTCGCGACGCTCGGTCTCCCGGACTCACCGGGCGTGCCGAAAGAACTCGCGAGCCATACGCTCACGGTGCCGTATAACGACTTAGAAGCGGTCCGCGTCGCGTTTGAGAAGTACGGCGATGACCTCGCAGGTGTCATCGTCGAGCCGGCTGCCGGCAACATGGGCTTCGTCCCGCCTCAGCCAGGATTCCTCGAAGGACTTCGTGAGATCACGGAACAAAACGGCGCGCTCCTCATCTTTGACGAGGTCATGACCGGCTTCCGTGTCGGCTACAACTGTGCCCAAGGCTACTTCGGTGTGACGCCGGACTTGACGTGTCTCGGGAAAGTCATCGGCGGCGGCCTTCCGGTCGGTGCATACGGCGGGAAACGCGAGATCATGGAACAAATCGCGCCGCAAGGACCGATTTACCAGGCGGGCACGCTCTCAGGAAACCCGCTCGCGATGATCGCCGGCTACACGACGCTGTCGCAACTGAAGCCTGAGCACTACGCCGAGTTCGAACGCAAAGCGGATCGTCTCGCCGAAGGGTTCACGAAAGCGGGCGAGAAGTACAACATCCCGCACGACACGAACCGTGCCGGGTCGATGTTCGGCTTCTTCTTCACGAACGAGAAAGTGACGAACTTCGAGAAGGCGAAATCGGCCAATCTCGAGATGTTCCGCTCGTATTATCAGAAGATGGCGGCGCGCGGCGTGTTCTTGCCACCGTCACAGTTCGAAGGATTGTTCCTCTCGACCGTGCATACGGACGAGGACATCGAGCAGACGCTCGCAGCGGTCGAAGCGACGTTCAAAGAGCTACAAGAAGAGTTTTCACTCTAATCTTGACGGAACCCGCTTCTGTCGCTACAATTGTTTAACAGATACGAACAAAAGCTATGATGAGGAATAGTACGCAACAACCATCCTTTCCCAGAGACGCGGCCGCTTGGTGCAAGGCCGCGAAGGATGGTGCGGAAGTCGCCTCGGAGCTGACCTTTTGAACGCGAGTAGAGAGGTCCGGTCCATCGACCGTTATTCGATTTTGAGGGCGCCAACGTGTTTGGCGAACTAAGGTGGTACCGCGGAAGATTCGGCTTCTTTCGTCCTTAGCGTATAGGACGAGAGAAGCCGTTTTTGTGTTTACATTTTATAGAGGGGGCATTATATATGGCCAACGAGACAAACGAAATCACCATGCCGACGAAGTACGACCCGAGTGCGACGGAAGCGAAATGGTACGACTACTGGTTAGAGAACGACGTATTCAAAGCAGACGAGGACGACTCGAAACAGCCGTACACGATCGTCATCCCGCCACCGAACGTGACGGGGAAACTTCACCTCGGACACGCGTGGGACACGACGCTCCAAGACTTATTGACGCGCTTGAAGCGCATGCAAGGCTATGACGTCCTCTGGCTCCCAGGGATGGACCATGCTGGAATCGCGACACAAGCGAAAGTCGAACAAAAGCTCCGTGAGGACGGCATCATGCGTTACGACCTCGGACGCGAGAAGTTCCTCGAGAAGACGTGGGAGTGGAAAGACGAGTACGCGGACACGATCCGTGCCCAGTGGTCAAAACTTGGCCTCGGCCTCGACTACTCGCGTGAGCGCTTCACGCTCGACGAAGGGCTCTCAAAAGCGGTTCAGGAAGTATTCGTCCGCTTGTATGAGAAAGGCTTGATTTACCGTGGCGAGTATATCGTCAACTGGGACCCGGCTCAGAAGACGGCCGTCTCGGATATCGAAGTCATTTATCAAGAAGTGGAAGGCGCGTTCTATCACATGAAGTACCCGCTCGCGGACGGTTCGGGCCACATCGAGATTGCGACGACGCGTCCGGAGACGATGCTCGGCGATACGGCCGTTGCCGTCAACCCGAAAGATGAGCGTTACGCGCACCTCGTCGGCAAGACGATCATGCTCCCGGTCATGAACCGTGAGATTCCAATCGTCGCGGACGACTACGTCGACATGGAGTTCGGTACAGGCTGCGTGAAGATCACACCGGCACACGACCCGAACGACTTCGAGATTGGGAACCGTCACGAACTCCCGCGCGTCCTCGTCATGGACGAAGGCGGCAAGATGAACGAGAACGCAGGCAAGTACGAAGGGCTCGACCGCTTCGAATGCCGCAAGCAACTCGTGAAAGATTTAGAAGCGGACGGCACGCTCGTCAAGATCGAGCCGCACACGCACTCGGTCGGTCACTCGGAACGTTCGGGCGCGGTCATCGAGCCGTATCTTTCGAAACAGTGGTTCGTCGACATGGAGCCGCTCGCGAAAGCGGCGCTCGAAGCGCAAGGACATGACGATACGAAAGTCAATTTCGTCCCAGAGCGGTTCGAGGGCACGTACCTCCGCTGGATGGAGAACATCCGCGATTGGTGTATCAGCCGTCAGCTCTGGTGGGGCCACCGCATCCCGGCCTGGTACCATAACGAGACGGGCGAGGTATATGTAGGGAAAGACGCACCAGCGGACAGCGAGAACTGGACGCAAGACGAAGACGTGCTCGACACGTGGTTCTCGTCAGCGCTTTGGCCGTTCTCGACGATGGGATGGCCGGACACGGATGCGAAAGACTTCAACCGTTACTTCCCGACGAGCGCGCTCGTCACGGGTTACGACATCATCTTCTTCTGGGTATCGCGCATGATTTTCCAATCGCTCGAGTTCACAGGGAAGCAACCGTTCAACGACGTCCTCATCCACGGTCTCATCCGCGACTCGGAAGGCCGCAAGATGTCGAAGTCGCTCGGGAACGGCGTCGACCCGATGGAAGTCATCGACCATTACGGCGCGGACTCGCTCCGCTGGTTCCTCCTCACCGGGTCAACGCCAGGTAACGACCTCCGTTTTTATTGGGAGAAAATCGAATCGACATGGAACTTCGCGAACAAGATTTGGAATGCGAGCCGTTTCGCTCTCATGAACATGGACGGCATGAAGTTCGAGGACATCGACCTCTCAGGCGAGAAGACGCTTGCCGACAAGTGGATTCTCACACGCTTGAACGACACGGTCGACCAAGTGACGCGTCTCGTCGACAAGTACGAGTTCGGCGAAGCCGGTCGCTACCTGTACAACTTCATCTGGGAAGAGTTCTGTAACTGGTACATCGAGATGGCGAAACTCACGCTCTACGGTGAGGACGAGGCGGCGAAAGCGACGACACGCTCGGTGCTCGCGCATACGCTCGACTCGATCATGCGTCTCATGCACCCGTTCATGCCGTTCCTCACAGAGGAAATCTGGCAGCACTTGCCGCACGAAGGCGACTCGATCGTCCGTGCGAGCTACCCGACACGCCGTGACGACCTCCACTTCGCGGAGTCAGTCCCTGCGTTCGAGGCGGTCATGAACGTCATCCGTTCGGTCCGTAACATCCGCTCGGAAGTGAACGCCCCGATGTCGAAACCGATTCAACTCTTCATCTCGACGTCGGATGAGGCGACACAAGGCTACTTGAGCGCGAACGAGGCGACAATCGGCAAGTTCACGAACGCGACCGAGCTCGAAATCGCGCGTGGCTTGACGGCTCCGGACAAGTCGATGTCGGCCATCATGACGGGAGCAGAACTGTTCATCCCACTCGCCGACCTCATCAACTTCGAAGAAGAGATCGCCCGTCTTGAAAAAGAAGTGGCGAAGTATGAGAAGGAAGTCGAACGCGTACAGAAGAAACTCGGCAACCCAGGCTTCACTGGCAAGGCCCCGGCTCACGTCATCGACGAAGAAAAAGCGAAAGAAAAAGACTACCTCGACAAGCGTGACGCGGTCCGCGCCCGTTTGGAAGAGTTGCGTAAGTAATGCATCGACCTTCTTTGGAGAAAATTTCTCCGAAGAAGGTTTTTTTGGTAGAATTAGGTATTACATACGATAAAGGTGGATGAGATATGAAGCGACGATTGGTCATCGCCAGCCTTGTTGTGTTCGGTTTGAGCGGGTGTATGGCGGAAACGCCTGCGCCGATTGAACGAACCGAATCCGAAGTAACAATCAACGAAGCAACCAAATCACCATCGGAGGAGAAAGACGTGTTCGGCTCCGTGATTGAAGATGTGCCGAAAGGGACCGTTCGACTTGTCGATGCGGTCACGGCCCAATACACACTTCAATATACGGATGGCACGTCCGAGCAACCCTCGAAAGAGGGTGTTTTCTACGAAACGGTCCTCGATAATCTTGGACTCATCGCCATCCGGTTGCCTGATCGCGACGATTCGTTCGGCGTGTTCAACTATTCACGGGGCGAGGAGTGGATGTTGCATGGTATTCAACACCTCACCGTGTCCAAGGCGGCTGAAAAAGTCCGACACGGATTGGATTTGCCTGAAGCGGAGCTCTTTATCGCCCACTTTGAGATGAATCAGCTCGAGCGCCCGGTCGAGATGTGGACGTTGTATGATGAGACGGAGCGCATCACGATTTTGTCGACCGATTCGTTTAGTGTGACTGGCGGTGAATTGATTGACCGACGAGACGTTTCGAATGAGCGGTATCGCTTAAATCAACCGGTAGGGAACGGCTTGTATTACTTCGACCAAGGGAGACTGATTGTCGTGACAGGGAACGTATCGGAAGAGACATTGCTCGACCTCTCGGACTCGTTACCAGAGGCGTCATCGGCAGACTTTCCAATAAAAGAATAAATTAAATCAGGAGAAAGGATGGGTTCTTGTTTGCCAGTGCACGAATTTGATTTATGGGATCGAAACTTGAAAACACCTATACGTAATTCAGATTATAATGGATACACTGAGGTTGATGATGATTTTATCCAAGAGCTTATGGAGGAGTGTTCGATTATGCGTACCTATTTCCATTCGTATCATCGTCCTGAACTCGGGTTAGATTATTATGGAATCACCATAATCCCAAACGAATCGTTGTCGATGTTCTATAATGTCGTCACACAGTCAAGAGCATTCCCTCAATCAGAAGCGTTGAGCGATTTAGCGAGCCTAATCGTCCGTGCTGAGCGCGAGGGGAAAGACTTGGTCCACTTTGGGATTTAAACGAGAAGAACCTCCCGACATCAGTCCTGACGTCTGGAGGTTCTTCGTTTTAGCCAGGTGATGTAGAGACCGATAGCGGTGATCCAAAGGAAATGCATGTAGAGCGAATCGGTCAACCCGACCCGATACAGATGGACGAGATAGACCGCGTACAGAAACGCGGCGATGAGCATCAAAATGAAATAGACGACTCTCATTCGTGGTCACTTCCGTCCCACGCTGGCAACTGTTTGGTCAACAGGAAGTACGATGAGGTGAATAAGGCGCCGAGCGCAAGCCCGGTCCATTGTGGCTGGACCGCTTGGCCGATCAATAGGAGGTAGAGACTATATACCGTGTAAGAAGCCGAAACGATGAGAAAAATCAGTGCGGTGATTGTACCCTTCATTTTGTTTCCTCCCATTCAAGCTCATTCACATGTTTCATGAACTGGAAGAACGAAACGATTAAGAAAAACGCGGGCATGGACCATACCCAGCCGCTATAAAACGGACCTTGCCACAGTTCGAGCGAGATGAGGCAGGCAAAACCGAGTGAGATGAGTGATGCAAGTAGACGCATAAGGAACCTCCTGAATGATTGATACTCACCTATACGTCGATGGATTGGAGAAGGTTCCTAAAAAAATCCATCCCGCGAGAGCGGGATGGATCACGTGCCACAATACGTTTGATACGGAACCATTCGTGGCGGTCCAGGTGAGACGTAGCGGCCATAGTCTGCTTCATAATCGTACGGGTTTCTAAGAACGGCAAGCAATGCATGCGTCGGTTCGAAGTCACCTCGTTCGGCTGCTTGAATCGCTGACTCGACGTGATGGTTGCGCGGGATGACCGCAGGGTTGTGCTGGCGCATGAGCCGGGTCACGTCTTCATCCGGAAGACCTTGTTCCCCGAGACGTTTCCGCCAGGCGGCGAGCCACGCCTTGCCGTCGTCACGATTGGCGAAGGCGAGCGATTCCGTGTCACGGAGCGTGAGGGCGCGGAACGTGTTCGTGAAGTCCGCCTCGGTCTCGACCATCAGGCGAAGCAATTCGTCCGTGAGCGCATCGTCTCCGTCTTTTCGGACGTATAGCCCAATCTTATGCGCGAGTCCCGTGAAGTACGCTTCTTTATACGTTTCCGTATACTCGTTCAACAGCTCGTTGGCGATGTCGATGGCGGCTTCTTGCGTCTCGGCGAAGAGCGGCAATAACGTCTCGGCCAGGCGTGCCAAGTTCCACGACCCGATGTACGGCTGATTCGCATAGGCGTAGCGGCCTTCCCGATCAATCGAGCTGAAGACGGTATGCGGATGATACGTGTCCATGAACGCGCACGGTCCGTAGTCGAGTCCTTCACCGCTGATGAACGTATTGTCCGTGTTCAAGACGCCGTGGATGAAGCCGACGAGTTGCCAGTCGGCGATCAGTTTCGCCTGACGCGTGATGACGCGACGGAGGAACTGTTCGTAGCGGTCCGGCTTTACTTCAAGGTCAGCGTCGTGGCGACGAATCGCATAGTCGGCGAGCGCGATGACGTCATCGATCGAACCGGCCGCGGCCGCATATTGGAACGTGCCGACGCGCAAGTGGCTCGAGGCGACACGCGTCAACACGGCCCCATGCTCGGGACGTTGTCGCATGACAGGCTCACCGGTCTTGACGACACTCAAGGCGCGGTTCGTCGGGATGCCGAGCGCGTGCATCGCCTCACTGATGATAAATTCTCTGACCATCGGACCGATGGCGGCCCGGCCGTCGCCGCCCCGTGAATATTCGGTCGGGCCCGAGCCCTTCAATTGGACGTCAAACCGTTTTCCGTTCGGTGCGAGATGTTCCCCGAGCATGAGGGCACGCCCGTCCCCGAGCATCGTGAAGTGCCCGAACTGGTGCCCGGCATACGCCTCGGAAAAGGACGTGTCGGTCTGAATATTCCCGGCTAACAGGGCGACGTCCTGTTTCACCGCCTCGATGTCGAGCCCGAGCGATTTCGCGAGATCGTCGTTGAACAAGACGAGCTCAGGTGCTTCGACCGGATGGACGGGTCCCCGGTCGTAAAAGATGTCACGGAGTTCTAGGTACGTCGCCTCGAAGTTCCAATTGGTTGTCATCACAATCCCTCCTTCTTCGCCTCGAGTATAGCACAGCCGATTCATTCGTTCGGTGTCTGCGAATTTTGGTAAGATGAAAAGGAAGTGTACATATAGGAGTGAATCGAGATGGAGACGAGACAAGACGTATTGAATTGGTTGAACGGACAGCTTCGGTTTGGCATCAAGCCGGGGCTCGAACGAATGGAGTGGATGCTTTCACGACTCGGGATTGAGGAGTTGCCCTCGGTCCACGTTGCCGGGACGAACGGGAAAGGGTCGACCGTCGCTTTCTTGCGGTCGATAGCAATTAAACAAGGTCTGAACGTCGGGACGTTCATCTCACCATACATCATCCAGTTCGAGGAGCGGATTATGTTGAACGGAGAACCAATCGGGGAAGAGGACCTCGTCGACATCGCGAATCGCGTTCAAGCCTGTGCGAGTGCGTCACCAGAGACGTTGACGGAATTTGAACTGCTTACAGTCATGGCATGGCTCTATTTCCATGAACAACAGCCTGACCTCGTCATTTGGGAAGTCGGTCTCGGGGGTCGCCTCGACTCGACGAACGTGTTGAAACGGCCGCTCGCGACGGTCGTCACGTCCATCGGGCACGACCATCAAGGCATCCTCGGTGATACGCTCGAAGAGATCGCGCTTGAGAAGTTCGGCATCATGAAGCGCGATGTGCCGATGTTCCATAGTTTGACGGAGGAGCGGTTAATTGGATTGCTTGACGCACAAGGAGAGACGATGGACGCCCCGATTCATGACGCCACATCACTCGTCACGTCGATTGAGGACGGGCGCGAGACGGTCGTGACATACGACGGGTTGCCTCCGGTGACGCTCGGATTGACCGGACACCATCAGGCGTATAACGGGGCGTGTGCCGTCGCGGTCGCGCGTCATCTCGGATGGGGAGGAACGGCGATTCGGTCAGGTCTTGAGACAGCGCAGCATCCAGGCCGATATGAGCTCGTGTCGAAAACGCCGCGCATTCTGCTCGACGGAGCCCATAACGCGGAAGGGGTCGAGGCGCTCATCGAGCAAGTACGGCTCGAAGACGACGTGACGATCCTCGCGGCCATCCTCTCCGATAAAGACCGAGCCAGCATGGTGGCGTCGCTTCAAACGGTCGGAACAGTGTACGAGACGACGTTCGATTTCCCGCGCACACGGACGAAAGAAGATTTACTTGCAGACGGGGCCGATTATGTCGATTGGAAACCGTGGCTTGATGATTGGATGAAAGCACCACAGTCGAAGACGCTCGTCGTGACGGGGTCGCTGTACTTCATTAGTGAAGTAAGAACGTATTTCCAAGGTTTGCAAAAATGACCTTGTGTGGCTGGTGAAAAAAGGGTATGACTAAGGTGAGTACGTGTATTGAATCGAACAGACCAGGAGGCACCTTAGATGTCTAAACAACCGAGACCGAAGAAGTACGTACTGATTGCCATGTTTGGAATCGCACTCACCGCCATTCTCTACTCATCGGCATTTGCGGACACGTGGTTAGAAACGTATGCGGCAAAATCAATCCCTGATAAATTCGAAGGTGAAATCACCCGGACGATTTCACCTCCGGAAGGATTGATCGGCAGCACGTTCACGATGACGTATTTGTTTTCACTAGAAGAAATCTTTAATCGTGACAAAGGCCCTAACATCAACGCATACAATTATGTTGATTGGGAGGCCCAGATTGAAGAGAAGATCCCAAACGGGTTTTCGCCTGTTGGCCCGTTGCCGACAGGATGGGAGTTTAATCAAACTTCCCGCATCTTAAAAGGGAAAATCGAGATTTTTTGTGGGAAACCGAAGTCGGGCGCAGAGATAAAATGCAATGACTATGCGAAGCAATCGAATGTCTCAGAAACGATTGTGATCAAGTTAATGGGGAACGAACCTGGCACCTTCAATTTTTCGGAAGGTAAATTCGCTTACTCACTTGAGGCCGATCATGCTGGAAAGACGGCAAAACATGATCGGACGTTCACGGGTAATCCCGGCAGTTTGAATACGCAACCGGTCGTCGTCAAAGGCTTGACGCTTAAACTTCCATCTTCAACGACGATTTATATGAATGATACGAAATCAATCGAGGCTGAACTGTCGTCTCATATCCCGTCTAACGTCAATTTAGACTGGGTCGTCGAGCACTCAAACATCGTGACGCTTCAAAGCGGCAGCGCCACTTCGACAGGATTGAAGGCTGTCGGCGTTGGTGAGACGATTGTTCGCGCAACATACAAATATCCGAACGGATTCGTCGCCAAGTCGAACGATTTGAAAGTGACCGTCAAGTTGCCGAACTTGACGTTGACGCCAGACCCGAAAGAGCTTTGGGTGTACCCGAAAGATGGTTCGGTCGTGAGACAAACCGCCACGTTGACGTTGAACCAGTTGAAAGACGATCAATCCTCTGTCAACAATAAGCTCGGGGTGTCCTGGACATCGAACTCGAACGCGCTTCGGTTGACCCCGAACGGCACGTCGGTGACCGTGGAAGCGCAGCACGGGAGTGACGGCAATGTTCAAGTTGTCGGGGCGCTCACAGGATATTCAGGTCAATCCAAGACGGCACTCATCAACGTGAAAGAGTACCCGCAAAAAGTCTCGACCCCGAACGTCGTCTTGTATATGAGCCAAAGCCCGTACGCATACCCGGTCAAGTTCTTCCCGACGACAGCGAATGTCACCGGTTATGGGTTGACCGTGCTGGAAGGGACAGACGTCATCAAAATCGAGAACAACACGCTAACACTCGTGAAGCCGGGTCTTGCGAAAATCGGACTCGTCACACAAGACGTCAGCCGTTCATTCCCGAACGGAAATGGACCGACGCCAATCGCCCAAGAATTCTACGTCCAAGTGAAGCCGGGCACGGACCCGAACCCAGGGACGGATGAGCCGAGCGGCGATTTCTATTAAATGTAAAAGAGGAAGCCAGCGCGGCTTCCTCTTTATTGTTTCACCGGTTGGCTGACGAACAGTTGCAACTGGTTCGTGACCGGGAGCGTATTGATTTGTTCGAACACGCCTTCGTTATACTCCATGACGAGCCGTGACTTGGCGAACTCGTCGGACGGCGTGACATTCGATGAAGCAAAATACGCCTCTTTCGGGCTGCCGGCCGGGAGCGGTTGGAACGTACCGCGGAACGTGTTGATCTCGAGCGGTCCTTTGCTGTAGAGGCCGCCTCTGATGTTGACAATCGAACCGACGGCAAAAACGCGCGTAGGCTGTTCAGAGTCACTATAGAGGAACGCCTGGAGCGGGGACGACGTGTCGCTGAACTCGTCGATCCGGTTGAGCAGCACTTTCCCTTTCGCGAGCAAGACGAGCGAACTGTCTTGCGCCGAAGAGACACCGCGAATCTCGGCTCGGTCGATAAAGGCGTCTTTCAGTGCGTAGACGGTCGTGTCGAAGGCGACCTTGCCGCGAATTGTCAAGTTGCCGTTCACGATAAGCGGACGGCTGATCGTGATGTCGCGCGTCCCTTCGATGACGACGTCACCGTCGAAAAGGAGTGGAACCGTCGAACGGGCGATCGACTCGCTGATGATGATCGGGTTATTCGACGTCGTCGGCGCTTGGATCCGTCGCAAGTCGGTGATGGCGTCGAGCCTTTGCCGATCGATGAACTCCGTCCAACGCGTGATCGGCTCGGTTTGTCCGGGTACCGTGTACGTCTGGGTGATGAACGGCGGCGTGGTAGGGACATTGAAGCGTCCGCTGCCGAAAATCGAGGCTTCCGGTGCGCCATACGCGATATACGGTGCGGCCGTGACGTGCCGGTTCACATATTGGACGATCGAGTAATCGAAGTTGAACTTGGAGAACGAGCTCTCGACTTGACCGATATCAGGTCGGTCCGAGGCGCCTGGCGTCGTGCTCGTCGCGAAATAGTTTGGGGCGTCGCAGCCGCTGCACTCCGCCGTGTCTCCAAGGTCGATCTTGCCGTCCGTATAGAACCGGCTTGTCGGGCTGTTGCTGAGCGTCTTTTTACTGCTGCCGAGTTGATAGTTCGCATCACGATTCAAGTCGAGCTGTTTCCCGGCGTACATGTTGCCGCTAATGGACGGCGGACCGTTGATCGTCAGCATATCGTCTGTGCCGAGCACGTAATACAAGAACGACGGCAACGCCGTCAAATAGACGTCCTGTGAATACGTCGCCGTCTGGGTCGGCTGTTCTGGCTTCGGTTTCGTCGTGCCGGTCGCCGTCAGCGTCAACACGGTCGTGAACGGAGCGTCGATTCTGTCCGTCACGGACCGGCTAATTGTATACCGAATCTCATTTTCATCAGACTGGCGTGAACCGGTATATAGCTGATTCAAGGCGAGCAACGTCTCGACTCGACTTTGGAACGCCGTTTGCGTTTTCATGTAGTCTTCGACCGTATCCGGATCGTGTTTCGGGAACGTCTTTCGGACGTCTGCGACGAGCACGTTCAACACACTCTTCACGTCCGTGTCAAGTTGCGTCTCGTTGACACGGAAGACGGTCTGTTTATTCGCCGCCAAGTTGACTTGGATGGCCGCTAACGACAGGACGGCGAGCGCAGCCATCGTCACGAGGACGAGAATGAGCACGTAGCCTCGTTCATCTTGTTTCATAAGAAAGACCTCATTTCTCAAAATGGGATGACGCTTGTGAACGTCTTCGGCCGTGACGGGTCGTTCGCCGGGGCGAGCGTGATGCTCACTTCAAATAGCCCGGACGTATAAAAACGGCTCCGTTTGTCCCGAGCGTCCGCCGTACCGTCCTTTAACGTGACGGTAGCATGCTGCAGTAGCACGTCTGGATTCGAAGAGGCAAAAGAAGCTGACGAGAGGGAAGCCGTCGTCGCGACGTAGCCGCTCTCTCGATATAAAATGCCTTTCGCTGACAGTTTCGGGTCACCGAGGCGATGGAACGTGTAGACCCCGTTCGTCACTTCGACGGCATCGAATTCAGTCCGATTCATCTCCTGCATGACGGTCGAGATGAGATAGTCGGCCTCACTGCGGAGGGAGCTCGTGTCGTTCGTCAAACGGAACCCAAGCGTACCGGACAGAAAGACGGCGATGACGATGCCGGCGAAGATAGCAGAGATGACGAGCGCGAGCAACAGCTCGACGAGCGTCACACCGTCTTCATCGCGTCGCAGCTTCTGGGTTGCCTGTCTCAGGGAACTTCTCGCGAAGCGTCGCATTCGTCACCACTCCTTTCAACGTGATCGGTTTTAGAAGCGTCTCCGACGTGACCGTGATGTGAACGTCGAGTAAGCCGGGCGTCGTTTCTGTCGGTGTAATGTCGACGTCGAACTCACGGCCGTTAATCGAGACGTTACAGAGTTCGCAGGCACCTTGCGTTCCGCCGAGGAGCGTCGCGACGTCGAACGAGCCCGTCATGTCGGCAGCGCGTCGTTCAATCGTCTTGAACGTATTTTGGGCGATTTGATTGGCGACGGTCCGATCTAAATCGGAGGAGGTGATTCGTAAGCTTTGGGAGAAGATATTCATCATAGCGAGCGCGAGAATCGATACGACTACAATCGAGACGAGTACTTCGACGAGTGTGAAACCTTGTTCAGAACGACGCAACACGTTGACCTCCTTTTCAAAAATAGTAAAACTGTAGGCAAAAACAGTCTATTTTCCTGAATTAATTGTTATTTTCTGTACAATGCATATTATACTAAAGTTACAGTGATTTCGGATAGTCCATCGAAAGTCTCATGGATCGACCATTTAGGGGGAATTTAAATTATGAAACGATATGGGATGCACGTTCTCATCCTAGCAGGGCTCGTCCTGCTCGTGTCGCTGCCGACGATCGGGCTCGTCAACTACTTGGACGTGGCCGCGAAGACGAGTGCTACATATAAAGACACGCGCGTCGCCGGCATCGATGTGTCAGGCATGACAAAGCAAGAAGCGGTGATCCGGCTTGACAACGCCGTCAAAGATTTTCAAAACGCGCCGTTCAACGTGACGCTCGTCGACGGGACGACGCTCGAAGTCGGGAAAGACGTCGTGACGTTCAACGTCGACGGTACGCTCGAGACGATCACCGAACCAGGGGATTACCCGCTCGCGGTTGCCCTTGACGAAGAACGGATCACCCCGTACCTCGACAATCAGCCGGTGACGATGACGATGGTGACCGGACCGATCACCGCATCGGCATCTCAGCTTGATTCGAATATCGTCCTTGAGACGATTGCCGAAGAGAACGAGGTCGTCGCTTCGATGACGGTCAGCCCGACACCGGCGATGCGCTCGGTACTCGAGCGGATGAACGGGTTTGAAATGAACGCCGGGGACATCTTTAGCTTGAAGGCGTTCGGTGACGATTTCGACGCCATGACAACGCTCGGCCCTTCCCTTTACCAGCTGTTCGCGGCGACGCCGTTCAACATTTTAGAACGCGTCCCGCATGAAGTGCTTCCGAGCGGGGTCGAACTCGGCTATGACGTGCTCGTCGATGACCGTTCGAACTTTGCCGTTCAAAACACAGAACAGACGGCATACGCCATCATCGTCTTGAACGAAGGGAACACGATGACCGTGCAATTGCTCGGAAAAGCGTTCGAGGCGGCGTACGAGTCACGCGTCGAAGAAGTCGTGAGCGTGCCGTATCAAAATGTCGTTCGCTTCAGCCCGTCACTTCCGGCCGGTAGCTCCTCCGTGACACAATCGGGACAAGCGGGTGAATCCGGGAAGCTGTATCGTGTCCGCATCACCGAATCAGGGGAAACACTTGAGATGCTTGGGTTCGACTTCTATGAGCCGGTCCCGGAGATTGTGACGAAAAGCTCGGTCCCGCTTCCGCCTCCAGAGCCGGTCGAACCGGTCATCCCAACTTTTCCCGACGAACTACTGGAAGATGACCCGTTCGATGACGATGTAGAGAATGACGGATTGTATGATTTTGAAGAAGAACCGCCGGTATTTGAAAGCGTTCCGGAAACAAGCGAGGAGGCAGTCGGATGATTGGATATTTGATTTTGCTCGCCTTCTGGGTGCTCGCCACGTTGACGCTATTCGCTCTGTCGGTCCCGAACGTGCGAAAACGGGAGACGAAACTCGTCATCGCGCTTCTCGTCGCCGTGATCGCGGTCGGCGTGTACACGATGTACATGGAAGGACTCGAGCGGACGTGGTGGGCTATTTCCCTCCTCGTCCTCGGCGTGATCGGCGGTGCCGCATTGAGCGTCTTCATCGAACAACGAGACGTCGTGCAACAGGAGGTACCGCAGAGGATGGTGAAGTAAGGTGAGACGGACGAAGAAACGATTAGGTGAGATGCTCATCGAGGCAGGGATCATCACGACGGCCCAGCTCGATGAGGCGCTCGCTCAAAAACGACGGGGTGAAAAGCTCGGCGATACGCTCATGCGGCTCAACTATTTGACGGAGACGCAGCTCATTCAAGTGCTTCATGAGCAGTTGAACGTGCCGATTATCGCGTTATACGCGCAAGACATCAACATGACCGTGACAAAGCTCGTGCCGAAGGCGATCGCCCAAAAGCACGATATCATGCCAATCGAGTTACAGGGGAACACGCTGTTCATCGCGACGGCGGATCCCCTTGATTTGATTGCGGTGGATGACGTCCGGCTCCAGACGGGGATGAACATCGAGGTCGGTATCGCGACGCGAGAACAGATACGTAAGACGATTAGCCGCTATTACGAGATGGACGCCTCACTCATCGAGATTTTAAAAGAAGAAGCGCCCGAAGTGGAACGGCAAGAGACGGCGTCACGAGATGACGCGCCGGTCATCCGGCTCGTCAATCAACTGTTCTTGAGTGCCATCGACCAACGCGCCTCGGATATCCACTTCGACCCCCACGAGAAGCAGCTCCACGTCCGCTTCCGGGTCGACGGCGACCTTCGCACCGAGGCGGTCTATCCGAAGAAGATTCAAAGCGTCATGCTGACCCGAATCAAGGTCATGAGTAACTTAGACATCACCGAGAGCCGATTGCCGCAAGACGGGCGCATCAAATATACGCTCCGCGACCGACCGTATGACTTTCGCGTCTCGACGCTCCCGACGATGTACGGTGAAAAGATCGTCATCCGGGTGCTCGACTCGTCGGAAGGGTTGACCGACCTGACAAAGCTCGGCTTCGGCGAGCACAACGAGCGCGTCTACCGCGACATGCTCAAGCGACCGAACGGGATCATCTTGATCACCGGGCCGACCGGTTCAGGGAAGTCGTCGACGCTCTACGCGTCACTGAAAGAATTGAACGACGAGACGAAAAACATCATCACGGTCGAGGATCCGGTCGAGTATCAGCTCGATGGGATCAACCAAGTACAAGTCAACGCGAAAGTCGGGCTCACGTTCGCCTCAGGATTGCGTTCGATTCTCCGTCAAGACCCGAACATCGTCATGGTCGGGGAGATTCGAGACACGGAGACGGCGGAGATCGCCATTCGTGCCTCGCTGACGGGTCACTTGGTGCTGTCGACGCTCCACACGAACTCGGCCATCAGTTCCATCACCCGTCTCGTCGACATGGGGGTCGAGCCGTTCCTCGTCGCCGCGTCGACGTCCGGGCTCGTCGCCCAGCGTCTCGTCCGACGCGTCTGTCGGGATTGCGGTCATCCGCAGCCCGTCTCGAAGCGTGAGCAAGAACTGTTCGCGAACGAAGGGGTCGCCATCGACCACGTCGTCCGCGGCAACGGCTGTGCGTCTTGTAACTTCACCGGCTATCGGGGCCGCCTGGCCATCCATGAAGTCGTGCCAATCGATGAAGGGTTGCGCCGTCTCATCATGAATCAGGCGACCGAGGCCGAGATGGTCGACTACGCAAAACAGCACGGGGCGAGGTTCCTGCTCGCCGACGGGTTAGAAAAAGTCGCGTCAGGATTGACGACGACCGAAGAAATACTGAGAACAGTCATAACGGAGTGATGAGATGATCCATCAATCGATAGAAGTGATTTTGACGAAGGCGGTCGAACAGCGCGCCTCGGACATCCATCTGACCGCGGGCTCGCCGCCGATCTTCCGCATCGACGGAAGCCTCGTCACGATGGGTGAGGAGAAGGTGTTGCCGGCCCACATTGAGAGTTACTTACGCGAAATTATGACCGATGACATGCGGGCCCGGCTCGATTTAGAGCGCGACCTCGACTTCTCGTTCGGTGTGCCGCGCGTCTCACGGTTTCGCGTCAACGCCTATTATCAGCGAGGGACGGTCGCCATCGCGTTTCGCTCCATTTCCGGGGAAATCCCGACGATGAACGAACTCGACTTGCCGGCCGTGTTGAAACGTCTTATCGAGAAACCGCACGGACTCATCCTCGTGACGGGGCCGACCGGGTCGGGGAAATCGACGACGCTCGCGGCGATGATCCATGAGATCAACCGGACGCAACGGAAGCGGATCATCACGCTCGAAGACCCGATCGAGTATTTGCATTCCCATAACCAGAGCATCGTCGACCAGCGCGAAATCGGTTCGGACGTCATGAAGTTCGTGAACGGACTACGTGCCGCGCTCCGGCAAGACCCGGACGTCATCTTGCTCGGGGAGATGCGCGACCTCGAGACGATCTCGACGGCGATGACGGCGGCCGAGACGGGACACCTCGTCATGGCGACGTTACATACGTCGAGCGCGATGTCGACCGTCAGCCGTATCATCGACGCGTTCCCAGCCGAGCAACAAGACCAAATCCGGACACAGCTCGCCAACGTCTTGCTAGGCGTCGTCAGCCAGCGCTTGTTCCCGCGTGTCGACGTCCCGAAAGGACGCGTCGCCGCGATGGAGATCATGCTCGGCAACGCGGCCGTCGCCAACTTGATTCGCAATGAAAAAGAGTTCCAGCTCCCGACCGTCATCCAGACGAACCGGCAGAGCGGGATGCAGTCGATGGATGCATCCATCGAGCAACTCGTCCGGCAAGGTATCATCAACCCTAACGCCGTGCCGAACGAAGAAATGAGGTAAGCGTATGGCCATATTCCAATACGAAGGCAAGCTCTTGAACGGGCGCCGTAAAAAAGGCCGCATCACGGCCGTCTCGCTCCGCGAGGCGAAAGAGAAACTCCGCGAAGAGTCGATTCTCGTCACCGAGCTGTCCGAACTCGAGTCGACCGGGCTCAACACCGAGATCAACCTTCTCCCGGAGCGGGTGAAGATTGAACATTTGATCATGTACGTGCGCCAGTTCGCGACGCTCATCCGGGCCGGTGTGCCGATCGTCCGGGCGACGTCGATCTTGCGCGTCCAGACCGAGTCGAAAGTATTGAAGAAGACGCTCAGCCAAGTCGAGGACGATTTACGGGAAGGGATCGCCTATTCCGAGGCGATCAAGAAACACCCGCGCGTGTTCTCGAACTTCTTCAGTTCGATGGCGCTTGCGGGTGAGGCGAGCGGGAACTTGGAGGAAGCGCTCGACCAAATCGGGCTCCAGCTTCAGAAACAGTACGACGTGAAACGGAAAGTCATCTCGGCGCTCACGTATCCGCTTGTCGTCTCGATCGTCGCCATCGGCGTCGTCGCCTTCCTCATGGTGAGCGTCGTCCCGACGTTCGCGAGCATCTTCGGGCAGCTCGGAGGCGAACTTCCGCTCATCACCCGGATCGTCGTCGCCGTCTCCGACTTCGTCGCCGCCTATTGGTGGCTCATCTTCGGAATCGCGATACTCGGTGTCCTCGTGTTTACGTGGATGTTGAAGCGAGATAAGGAGCGGTTCATCATCGACGGGTTGTTGCTGAAACTACCGATTTTTGGGCCAATCGTCCTAAAGTCACAAATCGCGTTATTGACCCGAAGTTTGGCCGTCCTGCTTCAAGCGGCCGTGCCGATCTTGTCGGCAATTGAGATTACCGAGAAGATCGTCTCGAACCGCGTCATCCGTAAAGGGCTCGCCGAGGCGCGCAACAGTATGGCGCAAGGCATCCCGCTTCACGAGCCGCTCATGCGCAACACGAACTTCCCGCCGCTCATGACGCAAATGATCGCGGTCGGCGAGGAGAGCGGGGATTTGGACTCGATGTTGAACGAAGTCGCCGAGTTTTATGAGACCGAGGTCGAGACGACGACGGACCGGTTGAAGTCGATTATCGAGCCATTACTAATCGTTGTATTGGCAAGTATCGTCGGGGTCATCGTCATCGCCGTCGTCGTTCCGATGTTCCAAATTTATGGGGATATCCAAAATCAGTAGAAAATTCTTAGTTTATGCACATATACTACTTTTCAACTCCAAATTTTGAATGTATAGTAAAATTGTTCTACTTAATCTAGGTCTTATGTAATACATGCAGCATACAACATAGCAAAACACACAAAAGGGGAGAATCAATCATGTTGGAAAAAATGAAAATGATTTGGCAAGATGCGAAACAGTTGAAAGATGAGCGCGGCCTCACACTCGTCGAGTTGCTCGTCGTCGTCGTGATTTTAGGGATTATCGCAGCCATCGCCGTCGTCGCGATTGGTGGGATTATTGAGAACTCGAAGAAGGATGCGATGGTTGCCGATGCGAAGCAGATGGTAAGCGCGGCGAAATTACATACTGCGTCAAATCCGGGGGCGACAACTTTAGATTTCACTACAGGTGAAGGTGCAAACTATATTTCTGGTCTTAAAGATCCATTCAACAAAACTGCCTCAGAAATGTATTCGACAGCCTCTGTAGCTATAACAGAAAATGGTGGGAAATATTCTTATGCTGTCACTTTGACTAGTGACGAAGCAAAATACAGCTTTAAAGATTCGCCTGAATCAAACTTAAACAAAGCAGAATTAGAAAAAGCTAAATCGACTCCTGATCCAGAATAAAAATAAATTTCCTTTCCGGCTGGCGCTGGGCACTCGCTCAGCCTAGCCGGTTTTCTATTTTTGGCATATACTTACAGAAGGAGTGACCAGATTGGTTGACCTCATTGGACTCATTTACAGCATCGTGCTCGGAGCGGTCATCACTTCGTTCACGAACGTCGTCGGGCTCCGCGTGCCACAGAAGCAGTCGATCGTGACGCCACGGTCGCACTGCCCGTCTTGCGGCCACGTCTTATCGGCATGGGAACTCGTTCCCGTGTTCGGCTACTTGTTCCTCCGTGGCAAATGCCGCGGCTGTGGCGGACGGATCGCGCCGACGTATCCGCTGTTCGAACTGCTCGGGGCAATCGGCTACGGCTACAGCTTTTGGCTGTACGGCTTCTCAGGGACAACGCTGCTCGCGTTCGTCTTCTTGTCGACGCTGCTCGCTTTGGCGATGTCCGATTTGTCGACGATGCTCGTGCCGAACGTCATTTTGCTTTACACGGCGCCGGTTCTGCTCGTCCTCACTTACGTATCCGGCGCGACGTGGTGGAGCCCGCTCGCCGGGGCACTGCTCGGATTTTCGATTTTAGCGACCGTTTTTTTCGTCTCAAAAGGGGGACTTGGGGCAGGCGATGTCAAACTGTTTACAGTAATCGGACTCGTGCTCGGACCACGTGACGTCCTCGTCGCGTTGTTCCTCGCCAGTTTGATTGGTGCGGTCGTCGGTCTGACATTGATCGCATTCAAGCGAATCGGACGCAAGCAACCGATTCCGTTCGTCCCGTCGATTGCGCTCGGGACGATGTTGACGTTTTGGTTCAGCGAGTCATTTTTTGATTGGTATTTTGATTTAATGTAGGGGGAAACCAGCATGAGCCGGGCTATAGAGAAAGGAACGGTCGCGTACTTCTCGTTCGATGCGCTCAGCATCCACGGGGCCGTGATCAAACAAGGCGTCTTCAAACGGAGCGCCTCCGTCCAGTTGGCGAAGAATGCCTACGCCGAAGGGCGGATCCAAGACGAGAACGCGTTCGGCCTCGCCTTCGACGAGTTGTGCCGAAAATTGAAAGTACGAAAAGGGATGGTCTGTGCCGTCGACATGGCCGAGACGGAAGTGTTGTCGCGTAAAGTCGATATCCCATCGAATATCCCAAAAGACGAGATCCGCGGTTATTTGTTCATGGAGATCGGCAGTTCGATCATCTTGCCGTTCGACGACGTCGCCTTCGACTATGAGGTGCTCGGCGAGACGGAGATGAAGACCGAGGTCATGCTGCACGCCGTCTCGGTCGAGTTGACGAAAGCGATCCGCGGTTACATGAAAAAACGCGGCTTCGTCTTGAAGAAGATCGTCCCGCGCCCGGTCGCCATTGCGAACGGCGTGGCCCGTCTCGAGACGCTCGACCCGCTCAAATCGACGCTCCTTTGGCACGTGACACCGTTCGCGCACCAACTGCTCGTCTTAGAGGAAGGACAAGTCCGCTTCATCCGCGCCATCGAGACGGATATCCCGTACCGTGCCGAGACGACGGATGGGGTCGTCACGTATACATACAGTGGCTCGCGGGAGGCGTTCCTGACGCAGACGGACGAATGGTTGAACGAGCTGTCGCGCTTCCTCGACTTTTATCGCTACTCGCTCCGCACGGACGGTCGCCCGATTGACGAGCTGATCGTGACGGGGACGATTCCCGAGCTCGACACGCTCGTCGAGACGATCGAGGCCGAGGCGATGGTGCCGGTCAAACGCATTGACGACCCGCTCCCGCTCTCGCACGCGACGCCGCTGTCGCATCAGATGTTGCCGCTTCTCGGCATGGCGACGCTCGATCGTGACCGCGACGCGAACTTCATCAACTCGACCGACGTCACGCTCCGCTGGCCGGTCGTCGCGAGTCTCGCCTCGCTCCTGATTGGAGGTGGGCTCGCTGGGTTCTTATATTATGAGGTGCAAGGACTTGAACGGCAGGAGACCCAACTGAATGAACAACTCCAGCTCGTCCGCATCTATCAGACGGAGCAGGTGAACTCGAAAGGGCAACAAGTGCTCTCGCTCGACCAGACGGTGACGTCGCTCACGAACGAGGAAAAACAGGCCGTCCCGGCGCTTCGGGCGTTGACGGAACAGTTGCCGCCGACCGGATACGTGTTGACGTATAACTACGCGGACGGCTCGCTCATGAGTGTGCGGGCCCAGTTCGAGACGTTGCCGGAATTGAACGCCTTCCAACGGGCGCTTTTAAACGACCCGCGCTTCGAGAACGTCAAACTGCTCGGCGTCACGACCGAGACGAAAGCGGACACGGAAAGCACGGAGACGGACGAGACGACCCGGTTGACCGAGGAACCGTTGCCGCGCTATATCGGTGAGTTCACGTTCACGTTCGTCGACGCCGAAGTGACGGAGACCGATACCGAAGGGACGACCGATGAGGAGGTGGTGAGCCAATGAAACGTTCGACGATTTATTTGATTTTCACCCTCTGCCTGTTCACGGCCATCGCCGCCCCGGCATATTTCGGCTATACGTACTTCACGAAACAAGGAGACGTCAAGGCACTCGAACGCGAACTGTCGCTCGAACAGACGAAGCTCGAACTGATGCGCCAAGAAGGACGTGCCGTCAACGTCGCTGACTCACAGCGTCTCCAGACGCGCGTCCCGACCGAGCCAGCCTTGGACACGGTCGTCGAGACGTTGTCGCAGGCGAGCCAGCTCGCAAGCGTCAACGTGACGAGCATCGCCTTCGCGGACGGTGTCCTCGCCGAGTCGGAAGTGCCAGAGACGATCGAGACGCCGGAACCGGAAGACGTGAGCGCGACGGCCGAACCGGCGACACCGGTCGACATCACCCCGGTGAACGCGTCCTCGGTGCGAACGACCGTTTCGCTTCAAGCCGAGACGTACGACGCGCTCGTCCTCTTCCTCGAGTCGGTCGAGTCGATGAACCGGATTCACATCTTGCGGACCGTTCAGTTCACGGGACCGGCCGAGACGGGACCGAACACGACCGAGACGATTGCGCCGCTCGACTTCACGGTCGAACTCGACGCCTTCTATCGACCGGACTTGACGCAATTGATTGAGGACCGGTACGTGCCGACGCAGACGTTCCCACGTAAAGACATCCCGGTGTATGACTATACGACGCCGTGACGCGACGCCCTTCGAAATCGAGGGGCGTTTTTCTGTCGGCTACGATTGTATTCGGCTGTCGGTTTGCCTACAATCAACAGGGGAGTGTGAAACGGGAAGGAAGCCCGTTATCTAAGATGAGAAGGAGTCGATACAATGAAACCAACACAGAAACGTGTCATCCTCGCCTCGATGTCACCGCGGCGGACCGAACTATTGGCCAAGGCCGGCATTCACCACGAGGTCATCCCGTCGAACGTCGTCGAGGGTGTCAACGGGCGCGAAGCGGCAGATGAATACGTCGGGCGCCTCGCCCGGGAGAAGGCGATGGACGTCGCCCGCTTGCACCGTGACGCCGTCGTCATCGGGTCGGACACGGTCGTCGTCTTAGACGGGAAGATCCTAGAGAAGCCGGCCGACCGGGAAGAGGCGAGCCAGATGCTCCGTCGTCTTTCCGGTGCGACGCATGACGTCCTGACCGGGGTCAGCATCATCGGACCCGAGCGCCAAGACTTGTTCGTCACGACGACACGCGTCACGTTCATCGACATCCCGGAGGCGTGGCTCGACGGCTATCTCGATTCCGCTGAGCCGTATGATAAGGCCGGCGCCTACGGCATCCAAGGGTCGGGCGGATTGTTCGTCGAACGGTTAGAAGGCGACTACTATAACGTCGTCGGCCTGCCGCTCATGCCGCTCGTCCGGACGCTCGAAGGTCACGGGGTGACGCCACGCTTTCTGTGATTGCTGCGAAAGTAGGTGAAGGAATGACCATGGTGCTCGACCGAAGTGCTGAAACCGCCATCGCCAGTCTGCTTCAAATCGGGGGACGGGGCGGGGACCCGCACGCGACCGCCCGGCGATTATCCGATGTCTATCCGACGCTTCGGGCGCTATCGCAGGCGTCCGTGAGCGACTTGTGCCAAATCGAAGGGATGACGAAGAAGAAGGCCGAGCAGTTGCTCGCGGCGTTCACGATCGGGATCCGTTACGTCGAAGAACCGAAGTCTGAGATGCCGACGATCCGTTCGCCGCAAGACGCGTACGAGTTGCTCCGAGACGAGTTGCGGCTCCTCAATCAGGAGCATTTCGTCTGTCTGTATTTGAATACGAAAAACCAGCTCATCGCCCGGAAGACGCTCTTCGTCGGTGGACTCAACTCGTCGATCGTCCACCCGCGGGACGTGTTCCGCGAGGCGCTCAAGCTGTCGGCGGCGTGCTTCATCGCCGTCCACAACCATCCGAGTGGCGACGCGACACCGAGCCGGGAAGACATCGAGGTGTCGGAGCGCTTGGTCGAAGCGGGGAATATCGTCGGTATCGCCTGTCTCGACCACGTCATCATCGGGGAAGACCATTACGTCAGCATGAAACAGCGGGGGTATATGAACGGCTGATTTTTGGAAGGATATTTCCAAATGAGAACCAAGTTTGCTATACTGGCAGACGAGGTGTTCACATGAAAAAAATTACTTGGCTTTTAATTGTTGGAATGGCGCTGTTAGCGAGTTTTGTCCCACTCCAACCGCTCGCCTTGACGTTCGTCGTCTTCATGCTGTTCGTCTTGGTTAGCATCGCACTGTTCCAGCAGCTTCCACAAAATGAATGGTTCGACCGCTTGTCGCCGCTGTTCGTCATTGCACTCGGCATCGTCGCCTTCATTGCCTATTTGGCACTGTTTCTTGCATGGGGGAACGCGACAATCGATTCACAAGTCTGGCAGATGATTGGACAACTCCTCTTCATGTACGTCGGGGTGTATGTGTTCGTTGTGACGGTATCGGGGTTTCTTGCCGGGGCGACACGGCAAAAGCCGTCCCGCTTCTTTCAACCGGTGCTTTTGATCTCGGTCATTTGTTACGGGGCGATGTTGTTGCTTTCATTTTCGACGCGAACTTGAATCAGGTCATATCCGAAGCAGGCGAATCGTGCCTGCTTTTCGTATGTAAAGGAGTCGGTCCACGTGGTGTCGAAAACGGTATTATAAGGCGGATGAAAAGGGAACGTGATGCGACATGTTTGAAGACATGATTTATCAAAAAGAAGATTTAAAGCGAATTTTAACGGACATCAAGGACGGGACCGTTCACTTGCATCAAGTAGACGAAGCGCGTGTCATCCAGTCGATGCTCCATCATATCGGTTCGACGGACGCCGAACTTCGAGATCAATTGATTTATACGCTCTTTTTCCGGTTCATCATTGAAGATGAGTTAATGACGACTGAACAGTTGACGAACCTGTTTCAGACGACGCTCAAGTATCATTTGTTCCATGGTATCGGGGAGACGGGAACGGATACCGTCTTCACCCGGTCGTTCTCGACGCTGTTGCTCGCCTTGATTTTGTATCAGGACCGGCAACAGCGCTTCTTGTCGGAAGCGGACCTCGAGCGATTGAAGGCGAAGCTGTTGGCGTATCTTGAATGCGAGATCGATACGAGAGGATATGTGACCGGTAAAGGCTGGGCCCATTCGATTGCACACGTGGCCGATACATTTGACGAGCTCGTCTTACACCCGGAACTCGACGAGACCGAGTTTAGTGATGTGCTTGAAGCGTTATGGAGCAAGGTGAGGATTTCGACCATCTATGTGCACGATGAAGATGAACGGCTTCTAAACCCGATTTTCGGACTACTTGACCGCGGGATGGACGAGCAAGAACTGATCGTGTTGCTAGAAGACTTGCCCGCTAGACTGAGCGTCCACAAACAAGAGCTCGAAGCCGAACAGTATTGGCACGTCGTCCATAATGTGAAAACGTTCTTAAAAAGCTTTCTTGTCAAGTTGAACGAGACGGACCGTCACGCGCTTCAAACGGCGGTGCTTCTCACACTAAAGAATGTTTGAGAAATGAGTCGAAATCGAAGCAGGCGCTTTCATGCGCTTGCTTTTTTGATTTGCGTTTTTCGGTAAAAGAAGGCAAACTAGTAGACGGTGAGACAGGACTTGGATGCAGGGATTGTAAATAACCTGTAATCGAATGAACGTTTTCAAACATGATTTTTCCGTTATAATAAAAAATAGTGTAAATAAGAGAGGGGCAACACCTATGTTTCGTAGTTTCAACCGAGAAATCGGAATCGACCTTGGAACGGCTAACACGCTCGTTTATGTAAAAGGTCAAGGCATCGTCGTTCGTGAACCGTCTGTTGTGGCGTTCCGTACAGATACAGGTAGAATCGAGGCCGTGGGTAACCAGGCGAAAGATATGATCGGCCGTACACCGGGCAACGTGACGGCACGTCGTCCGATGAAAGACGGCGTCATCGCGGACTTTGAAACGACTGCGACGATGATCAAGTACTTCATGGAGCAAGCGCAGAAGTCGAAGAGCGGTTTGTTCTCTTCGAAGACGAACGTCATGATTTGCGTCCCGAGCGGCATCACTTCGGTCGAGAAGCGCGCCGTTGAAGATGCGGCCAAACAAGCGGGCGCACGCGAGGCGTACACGATTGAAGAACCGTTCGCGGCAGCAATCGGCGCCGGTCTCCCGGTTTGGGAACCGACAGGCTCGATGGTCGTCGATATCGGTGGCGGTACGACCGAAGTCGCAGTGATCTCACTCGGCGGCATCGTGACGAGCCAATCGATTCGCGTCGGCGGTGACGAAATGGATGACGCCATTATTCGTTACATCAAAAACAAATACAACCTCATGATCGGGGAACGCACGGCCGAGACACTCAAGATGGAAGTCGGCTCAGCACGCATCGATTCGTCGAACGAAGGCGAGAAGATGGAAATCCGCGGTCGCGACCTCGTGACGGGCCTTCCGAAACAAATCGAAGTGTCAGCGGCTGAAGTATGCGAAGCACTTTCGGATACGGTCGAGGCGATTCTCGCAGGCGTCAAGCAGACGCTCGAGCAGACACCACCAGAACTCGCGGCAGACGTCATGGACCGCGGCATCGTCCTCACAGGCGGCGGCGCGCTCCTTAAAAACTTGGATGACGTCATCTCAGACGAGACACACATCCCGACGCTCGTCGCGGATGAGCCACTCGACTGTGTCGCCATCGGGACTGGAAAATCTCTCGAAATGATGGACGTCCTCCGTTCAAAATCAGGCATTTCGTCACGTCGATGAGAGGTGATCAGTGATGAGCCGGTTCGTACGCAATAAAAAGCTCATCATCACGCTAATCGGTATCATTTTATTCGTCGTGATTTTAGGGATTTCGATTCGAGGACGGTCGGAATCTGCATGGTACCAAGACGTCACGCGTGATGTGGTCGGGACGTTCCAACGGGTGTTCACCGTGCCGATCGGCTGGATGGACAGCACGGTGTCCTCGATTACGGACGTCCGCGACATCTATGAAGAGAATCGTCAATTGAAGCAACATTTGACGAAGTACGCTGAAGTGTCGGTCGAAGCCGACGATTTGCGCCGAGAGAACGAGGAGCTGCGTCGAATGATTGACGCGAGCGAGACGTCACTTCGGGACTTCGACCTCATCCCGGCCGAAGTGATTGGACGGACGCCGAACGATTGGCAACGTTACATCACGATTAACGTCGGGGAAGAGCGCGGCGTCGAGCGAGGGATGGCCGTCACGGCAGCCGGCGGCATGGTCGGACGTGTCATCCAGACGAGCGCGTATACGTCGCAAGTCCAACTGCTCAGCGACAACAACCGGACGAACAACGTCTCGGCCGTCGTCAACGATGCGGACGGGAAGGCGACGTACGGTACGATTGACGGCTTCGACAGTGAGACGAACGAGCTCTTCTTCACGAAGATCTCGAACAGCGTCGAATTGAAAGAAGGCGAAATCGTCTCGACGTCAGGTCTTGGCGGCCGTTATCCGGCTGGACTCGTCATCGGGACGGTCGAGTCGATTGAGACCGATGAGTACGGGGTGTCGCAAGTGGCCCGCATCAAGCCAGAGGCGGACTTCAACGAGTTCTCGCAAATGTACGTCATCGATCGGACGCTCGTCGAACCGTTCTTGACGGCACCTGAGGAAGGAGGAGCAGCCGGTGAGTAACATGAGAGTGTTCATCGCCTTGTTCCTCCTCTTTCTTATTGAAGGGACATGGGCGGCCATCTTTTCGTGGCACTACATGACCCCGTTCCTCGCTTTGACGTTGATCGGACTCATGTATATCAGTTTGTATGGCCGCTTTGAGTCGGCGTTCGGTTTCGGGCTCGTTTTCGGATTACTGTATGACATCGTCTACACCGACTTGCTCGGAATTTACTTATTTACTTTTTCACTCATTCCTCTCTTAGTCAGCTTCGTGTTAAAATATATAGGTGAGAACTTCTTCTCGGTCGTCATCACGTTCACGTTTATGATTCTTGTCTATTCGTTCACGATTTATAGTGTGATGGCAGCAATCGGCGGGACGACCATGACCATGCAGACACTTTTAGTTGAACAGATTCCAGGGACGTTGTTCGTCAATGCAATCGCCATCGCGGTACTGTATTACCCGATGACGCGGTACGTGGCGACGCGCCCTGTAGCGAAGAGAGGGTAGCCATGATGGAGCGTAAACGACACATTACGATTAAAGGACATCGCAACGGGATTGCCATCCACTTCAATCCACGGAGTGGCATCGACGACGTGCTCCTAGAGCTTGAGGCCACGTTAGAAGAAATGGAGCCGCCCTCTGGGAAGATTGCACTCAAGTTGCACGCGGGAACTCGTTATTTAGACGAGGAGCTGTCACGTCAAATTCGTGAAGTCGTTGCTCGTCATGGCGTTTTTTATATCGAGGAGCTTTCGAGCGAGGTCATGCTGACCGAAGAGGCGAAGGCGACTTACGGCAAAAAGACGTTCCACTACCATAGCGGGACGATCCGCAGCGGACAAGTGCTCTCGTTTGACGGGTCCGTCCTCATCATCGGGGACGTCAACCCGGGGTCCGAGGTTCGGGCGACAGGTAGCATCTATTGTTTAGGTACGATACGAGGAAATGTACGGGCCGGTGTCGAAGGATGGAGTGACGCGGTCATCACGGCAAGTCTCTTGCATCCGAAGTTCTTGGCGATCGGCGAGCACGTTCTCGCGTCGGACGACGGCGAAGAGCTTCCGGAAATCGAGATGGGTTGCGCGTATCAGACGAATCAAGGGATTGAAATGACACGTCTCCGTCAAGTCATGACGGGATTGAAAGATGCATATGCAATGGAATTACAGAGAGGGTGAGTTTGATGGAGCAAGTAGTAGAGCCTGTACATACAGCGAAAGAAGTGAAGAAAGGCCGGGCTATCGTCGTGACGTCGGGGAAAGGTGGCGTCGGGAAGACGACGACGACCGCGAACCTCGGGACGGGTCTCGCATTGTCTGGACATTCGGTCTGTCTCGTCGACACGGACATCGGTCTTCGGAACTTGGATATCGTGCTTGGACTCGACAACCGGAGCATCTATAACCTCGTCGACGTCATTAGCGGTCAATGCAAGCTGCATCAAGCGCTCGTCCGCGACAAGCGGTTCGAAGAGATGTACTTGCTCCCGGCCGCCCAGTCGAAAGACAAGACGTCGGTCCAACCGGAACAAGTGAAAGAGATCATCGACCAGTTGAAGACGCAATATGACTTCGTGTTGATTGATTGCCCGGCCGGTATCGAGCAAGGCTTCATGAACGCCATCGCCGGAGCGGACGAGGCCGTCGTCGTGACGACACCCGAGAAAGCGGCCGTCCAAGATGCGGACCGCATCATCGGGATGCTCGAGCAAGCCGAGCACGTCGCCGCACCGAAATTGATCGTCAACCGCGTCAAGAACCATCTCGTCGAATCGGGCGACATGCTCGACATCGATGACATCATGCGCATCTTGTCGATCGACCTGCTCGGCGTCGTCGTCGATGACGAAGAAGTCATCGCCGCCGCGAACCGCGGGGTGCCGGTGACGATGAACCCGGACAATAACGCCGGACAAGCGTACCGCAACATCACGCGTCGCATCCTCGGTGAATCGGTGCCACTCATGTCGATTCAGACGGAGAAAAAACCGGTCGGCTTCTGGACAAAGCTCATGATGAAATTTGGAATGAAAAAAGCGTAAAGGCAACGAAAGTTGCCTTTTTGTGTCGAAAGGAGAGCGAACTATGAAACTCATCTATGAACGGACCCCATCCATCGAGCGGGCGATGCTCGTCGACGGGGAGCGGTTGCTCGAAGTCGAAGAGCGCTTCCTCGACCAACTCGCCGTCGGCACAATCGTCGAGGCGGCGGTCGAACGGATTCATCCATCGCTCGGGGCCGCGTTTTTGACCGACGGCGCGACGACGTTCTTCCTCCCGATCGCCGAGACGCTGAAGGCGCTCGCGTCGTACCCGGACGTCCCGACGATCGGTCAAGCGGCTGTCGTCGGCGAGAAACGGCTCGTTCAAGTGACGAAGGAAGGCATCAACGGCAAACATCATAAAGTGACGGAAAACATCCGCTTCGGCGGACGCTATCTCGTCTATTTCCCGTATGGACGACGTACACTTTATAGCCGGAAGCTCGACCTCGTCACACAAGACCGGTTGTCGAAAGTGTTCGATCTCGAGGAAGCGGAAGGGGTGCTCTTCCGGACCGAGTCGGGTCAGGCGAACCCTGAAGCGTTACGAGACGAGCTTGCGCGTCTGCGCGCCCGGGCCCAAGACGTCGCGTCCGCGCGTTTCGGACAAGACGAGCTGCTCTGTGAACAGTTCGCCCGGAAACATACGGTCGAATCGGTCACGACGAACGACGCCGAGGCGAAACGTCGTCTCGACCTACTTGAAATCCCGGTCGAGCGGTTCGTCGGCAAAGGCCGGATGAACGAGGCACGTCGGCTTGATGACGCGATTGCGAAGCTGACGAGCCGGGTCGTCTGGCTCGAAGGCGGGGCGTACGTCTTGATTGAACAAGTCGAGACGATGACCGTCATCGACGTCAACAGCGGCAAGAACGTCGCCGTCAAAGACAAAGGCCGGGCCGCCGACACGATTAACGAGGCGGCGCTCTATACGATTATGGAGCAACTCCGGCTACGCAACATCGGCGGCATGGTCGTCATCGATTTTTTGCGCGGTTCAAAGGACGGACAAGCCCGGATTTTGAAAAAGATGAAGGGAGTCGGCGTCCGCGACCCGCGTCGCGTCGAAGTGTACGGTTTCACGAAGATGGGGTTGTTCGAACTGTCCCGAGAACGGACCGGCCGCTCGATTCAAGACCGGATGGTGCGGGACGGGCGTCCGTCGAAGCTCGCCGTCTTCTCAAAGCTTGAGCGTGACCTTCTCGATTTGACGGCGCATGAGGCCGTCGTCTTGGCGCTCCCGCCGAAATGGCAGGATGGGGAGTGGGATGCGTTCGGGCTTCAAATTTATTTCGTTGACGGGGAAGCGGACATCGTCTTTTTCGGGACGGACGAGGAATGTCAAAATTTCGTACAACGTCGTTGACAACGTTTGAACGAGAGTGGTATCATCTATAACGTTAGTTCGTTTGGAAGCACCCAAATGGCTACAACCGCACAGAACGGGTTGAAACGGTTTTGCCCTGCCCTGGATGGCGAGTCTGAGTTAAACAAGGAGGTGCACGTATATGTACGCAATCATCAAAACTGGTGGTAAGCAAATCAAAGTTGAAGCAGGTCAAGAGATCTACATCGAAAAACTCGATGCTGATGTCGAGGGTACTGTAGAATTCGGTGAAGTTCTTTTCGTTGGTGGTGACGATGTTAAAGTCGGAGCTCCACTCGTAGAGGGCGCTAAAGTCGTCGCAACTGTCGTTAAACACGGTCGCGCGAAGAAGATCACTGTCTTCAAAATGAAAGCTAAGAAAAACTACCGTCGTAAGCAAGGTCACCGTCAGCCTTACACGAAAGTTCGCATCGAGAAAATCGAAGCGTAAGCTATGATTCGAGTAATGGTCAGACGAGACGAGACGAAGTCGATTCGTTCCGTTGAAGTGACAGGTCACGCCAACTTTGCTGAACCCGGTTCTGACTTAGTGTGTGCCGGCGTTTCCGCCATCATCTTTGGGGCGTATAACGCGGTCGAGGTACTCGCAGGTCAGTCGCTTCTCGTAGAAATGGCAGACAAAACAGAGGGTGGTTACTTTTATGTCGAGACGTATCCTGATTTATCGCCGGAGGATATGACTCGCACCCAGCTGTTACTAGAAGGGATGCTCGTGCAACTAGACACGGTCGCCCAAAGTTACGGTGATTATATCCAAATTGAACAATAGGAGGTGGACCTCATGTTACAATTGAACCTTCAGTTCTTCGCATCGAAAAAGGGAGTAGGATCGACTAAAAACGGTCGTGACTCGATTTCGAAACGCCTCGGCGCTAAACGCGCTGACGGACAGACTGTTTCAGCTGGATCAATCCTCTACCGTCAACGCGGTACGAAGATTCACCCAGGTGAAAACGTCGGCCGTGGTGGCGACGACACATTGTTTGCTAAAGTTGACGGCGTAGTACGCTTCGAGCGTCTTGGTCGCGACAAGAAACAAGTGAGCGTTTACCCAGTTGCGTAAGTAGAACCACGCAGAAGACTCTAGCCACTTATTTGGTTAGAGTCTTTTTTTCTAGGAGAGGATCAAATGGACTCACAAGAAGCACTGAAACTCGTATCGACCGTCCGTCACGAATGGATGAATCGGCTTCAGATGATCTCTTTGTATGCGGCGCTCGAACCTGATAAACTCGAGGGGCTGTACGAGCGATATCGTCAGCACGCCGACGAAGAGAGTGCGCTCATTCGGTTGAACGTACCGGCGACGAGTCTCGTCGTCATTCAAGCGAATTGGGAAGGGCGGTTGACCTATTCGGTATCGACCGACCGCGTATCGTTAGACGATGCGTGCGTGGCGGACAAGCTCGTCCGTCTTCTGTCAGGAACGGATGGACCGATTCATGTGACGTTCACGGACGGACTGACGGTGCGCGTCTTCGGCAACGTGCCGGAAGGCGTGTTCACGCCAGAGGAAGTGTACGAACAGACCGTAGAATGTTCTACGTTTCGTTTAAAGGAGGGGAATTAAATGTTTGTCGATCAGGTTAATATTTTTGTAAAAGCTGGAGACGGCGGTAAAGGGATGGTCGCATTCCGCCGCGAGAAGTATGTCCCGGACGGAGGCCCTGCCGGCGGTGACGGTGGTCACGGCGGCGACGTCATTTTTGAAGTGGAAGAAGGGTTGCGTACGCTCGTCGACTTCCGTTTCTCGAAGAAATTCATCGCCTCAAACGGTGAAAAAGGCATGTCGAAAGGGATGCACGGACGTCGCGCGAAGCCGCTCGTCGTCAAAGTCCCACCAGGCACAATCGTCTTTGACGCGGCGACGGATACCGTCATCGCCGATTTGACGGAGCACGGCCAACGCGCCACGATTGCCAAAGGCGGTCGCGGTGGACGCGGGAACTGTCGCTTTGCGACGCCGGCCAACCCGGCACCAGAGATTGCCGAGAACGGGGAACCAGGACAAGAGCGCGAACTTCGCCTCGAGTTGAAACTCCTCGCGGACGTCGGCCTCGTCGGCTTCCCATCAGTCGGGAAATCGACACTGTTGTCGGTCGTCTCGTCGGCACGCCCGAAAATCGGCGCGTACCACTTCACGACGATCACACCGAACCTCGGTGTCGTCAAGACGGCAGATGACCGTGACTTCGTCATGGCCGATCTTCCTGGACTCATCGAAGGGGCGAGCCAAGGCGTCGGCCTCGGTCACCAGTTCCTCCGTCACATCGAACGGACGAAAGTCATCGTCCACATGATCGATATGAGCGGCATGGAAGGGCGCGACCCGTTCGAAGACTACACGACAATCAACCGGGAGCTCGAGTCGTACAACTTACGCCTCCTCGAGCGTCCACAAATCGTCGTCGCCAACAAGATGGACATGCCGGATGCAGAAGAGCATCTCGCCGAGTTCCAACAAAAAGTCGGTGATGACGTCAAAGTATTCCCGATTTCAGCGCTCGCGAAAGAAGGACTTCGCAATCTGCTTATCGAAGTAGCTAACCTTGTGGATGCTACGCCTGAGTTCCCACTCGAAGAGCTCGAAGAGAAGACTGCGACACCGCGCGTCGTCTATCGTTATGAGAAGGAAGAGAAAGGGTATCAAATCAACATCGATGAGTACGATCGCTTCGTCATCACGGGGCCACGCATCGAGAAGCTCTTCAAGATGACGAACTTCGACCACGACGAGTCAATCAAACGATTCGCCCGTCAGATGCGTCAGATGGGCATCGACGACGATCTCCGCAAACTCGGTGCCGAAGACGGCAGCGTCGTAGCGATTCTCGACTTCGAGTTCGAGTTCGTCGAATAATCTTTTCAATTAGGAACGGAGTGTGAAGTACACGTGGACCCTGTGCCCTCGTCTAGTTTAATTCTTTATGCAGTATTGATTCTATTGTCAGCCTTCTTCTCGTCAGCGGAAACCGCGCTCTCGAGTGTGAACCGCGTCCGCATGATTCGCATGGCGGAAGATGGGGACAAGGCCGCCAAGCGCGTCTTGCATCTCGTCGACCGGTTCGACGACACGCTCTCGACGATTCTCGTCGGGAACAACGTCGTCAACATCGGCTCGGCGACGGTTGCGACGGCGATCGCGACATCCATCTTCAGCGGCGGGACGGGCCTGCTCATCTCGACGTTCGCGACGACGGTGCTCATCTTGATTTTCGGTGAGATTCTCCCGAAATCGCTCGCCAAGGAGTTCGCCGAGAAATACTCGCTTCTCATTAGCGGGATTCTCATCTTCTTGGTGAAGGTGTTGAAGCCGATCACTATCCTCTTCACGGGACTGAAGCGTCTGACGCTTCGTGTCATCGGGATGAAGGACAAAGAGCCGTCCGTGACGGAAGAAGAGCTGAAAGTGCTCGTCGATATGGGGGAAGAGGAAGGGGTGCTCGGGGAGACCGAGGCCGAGCTCGTGCACAGCGCCTTCGCGTTCAACGACATCACAGTCGATGACGTGTTGACGCCGCGCATCGACATCCTTGCCGTCGATATCGATGATTCGCTTGAAGAAATCAAACAAACCATTTTCAGTGGCGGGCATTCGCGCCTGCCGGTCTATAAAGATTCAATCGATAACGTCATCGGCGTACTGTCCGAGCGGGATTTCCTCCGCTCGATGGTACGCGAGGAAGTGACGGACGTCCGGGCGCTCATCCGACCGCTCACGTACGTCTCGCCTCAGACGAAATTGATTGAGCTGCTCCCGATCTTGCAGCAAAAGCAGTCGCATATGGCGATTGTGCTCGATGAGTTCGGGGGGACGGCCGGTCTCATCACGCTCGAGGACATGCTCGAGGAGCTCGTCGGCGACATTTGGGACGAGCACGACGAATCGGTCGTCTACTTGCGACGCCTCCGTGAAGGCGTGTACGAATGTATGGCCGACATGGACGTCGATGAGTTCGCCGAAGAGATGGGCATTAAAGAACCTGAAATAGACTCGAATACGATGGGAGGATGGTTCGTCGAATTGCTCGGCGACATCCCGGAGAAAGGGGCGCGTGTCACGTATGAGGACATGACGTTCACTGTTCTCCACGTCGAAAAACGCCGTGTGCGCAAGCTGTTGGTCGAAACGAACCAATCCGAGCCCGATCCGGCAGAAGAAGCATAAACGAAAGGGACCTCCAGCCGGGGGTCCCTTTTGTCGTCAGACGGTAGGATGGCGCTCGACACGTTCGAGCAGCTCGTATGGGCGGACTTTGTAAATGGCGTGCGGCAAATACGTCGGGTCCATCGCGTCGAGGACGCGCATCTGGAAGTGCTCGCGTTTGATGTAATCGGAGATGTTCGACGCATCGATGTTGTAGAAGCCGACTTCTTGCGTCTCGCCCGGTTGCGGGGCGAGGTCGCCAGAGACGTATCGGGCCCGGAACGTGACACACAACACACGAGACGATACGTTCTGATAGATGCCCGTGATGCCCTCGACTTCAATCTCGGCCCCGGTCTCTTCCTTCACTTCACGATGGACGGCGTCGACGAGCGACTCGTGCTCTTCGACTTGACCGCCCGGCATCTCATACGTGTCGTTCCGGTGCATATTTTGGACGAGGAGCACCTCGCCCGCATCGTTCGTGACGTACGCGGTCACCGAGACGATGGTGCGCGGGGGTGTGTAATGTCCCGTCGGCATCATGAACTCCTCGATCGACTTGATGTAAAGGTCCTTCCCGAGTCGGGCCCGCTTCTTCATCGCCTCGCGGCGGAGCGAGCTCGCGCGGTAGTCCCGTTCGACTTGCTCGTAATGCTCGCGGTCGCGGTACTCCCAAAGCGCCATGACCTCGGTCTGGTCTTCGGTCACCCAACGGCCGACGAGCCGTGCGCCGTGCGATACCTGAATCGGATACAGGTATGTATGGAAAAATGACGTGAATTCTTCAAGACGTTCTGGGCGAATCGTATACGTTTTTCGACGATGGAACATGGTGATTCCTCCTTTGACGGTTGCCGTCTATTCGCGTGATGACTGCACGTTGACCTATTCGCCGCAGACGGGTGATTTCCCTCTATTCAAAAAGTCAGCTCGAGCGATGGCTCAAGCTGACTTTTTTAAGATGCTCGGATGGGACATGACGTAACGGACGCCGAAGAACAACAAAATCGCGAGGAGGACGTACGGGCCGAACCCGTGCATGAACTCCCCGATCTGCCGCCAGTTGCTGCCAAGCATCAGCCCGACTTTGATGAAGACGAACGACCAGGCCGCGAAGACGATCGTCGTCACGACGAAGAACTTTCGGAACGACAAACGCATGACGCCGGCACTGATGGCGAACAGTTGCCGCCAAATCAAGCTCAGGCAGACGATCCAGGCGCCATATTTCTCGAACCACGCCTCCGCCTGCAGCTGCTTCTCCGGCTTGATGCGGAACGAGCGATACAGTTTCAACACGACCGGGCGCCCGCCGTAGCGGCCGATCCAATATAAGCCGACCTGGCTCGTCACGAAGGCGGACCAGGCAAGTAGGAAGATGAAGAGGAACGACGCGTCAAGGGACCCGACGAGATAACCGCCGTAAGCGAGCACGAGCTCGTTCGGGATCAGTTGGATGAAGATGCCGAGCGGGATGCTGAACACACCGCAACCGACCAACAGTTGTTCGAGGAAATGCCACATGCCGCGTCACTCCTTTCTCAAATAAGTTAATAGGAAATCATACCCATCCATCAGTATACCGGACGGGACGAAAAAGCAAAAGAAAAGATGTCACAAAAACGTGACATCTTTTTAGTCGAGTGCCGACACGAGAATGCCGAGCCGATCGAGCTCCTCGACGGCGGCGTGAATCGCGTCCTCGCTGTCCGCCTCGAGCGTATGGATGTGGAGCCCGTCCGTCAAATGCGACAGCGGAGCGGCTTGATTGGCGGCGACCCGTTCTAAGAAGGCCCGGACGTCGCGACGACTCTTCACCATGAGCTGTCCGGTGATGGAGCCGTAGACGGGATGGTCGATGATGACGTCGCGAATCGTGACCCCTTCATCGACGATGGCGTTCATCTCGACTTCCATCTCTTCGGGTGTGTGACGGCAGACAATCTTTCGGGTGTAGGCCGATGGTGCCCCTTCACCGGGAAGATAGACATACCCGCGCGCCGTCGCGACGATTTGATGGCCTTTCGCCTTCAAGAGCGACAAGTCCTGGACGACGACTTGTCGGCTGACCGCGACGTGGCGGGCGAGCTCGGCCCCGGTGATGGGTTCCGTGCTCGATTCAATCAGTTCTAATAGCGTACGCCGGCGTTCTTCACCGGCTAAGCGTTTGTTCATACGATTCAACTCTCCTTGCTAAAGTGACGATGGCGTCGGCGAGCGCCGACGTTGCCTCGATGGTCGTACCTTCCCCGAACGAGATGCGGACGAGCCCGTGACAGGCGCTCGTCTCGAAACCGAGCGACTCGAGCATGCGGTTCGGCCCGTTCTGACCGGCCCGGCAGGCCGACCCGGCCGAGACTTGGAACCCGAGCGCGTCGAGTTCGGTCATCCACCATTGCCCGTCGCGCCGGCTCGAGACGAACGAAAAGATAGCTGGGCTCTGCTGCTCGAACTCGAGCCATGTTACGTAAGACGATGTCTTCTCTTTCAAGATAGCACGAAACGCCACGTAATTTCTTTCATGACGTGTCCGTGCCTCATGCCGTTCGGTGAACGCCTTGACGAAGGCGCAGATTCCGGGCACATCGATCGTCCCCGGTCGAATCCCGTATTGGTGATGGCCCGGATAATAGGGCGGGGGAAGCAGGCGTTCCATATATAGCCCGCCGACGCCTTTTGGACCCCCGACTTTATGGGCGCTGAACGAGTAGGCGTCAATCCCGTCGACGGAAACGGGAATCTTCCCGAGCGCCTGGACACCGTCGACGTGAAGGAGCACTTTTTTATATTTCAATTGGCAGAGGATGTGATGAAGCGGCAAGACCCAACCCGTGTCCGAGTTGACGTGCTGAAACGTCACGAGGCCGATGTCCCGGTCAAGGAGCCGGGTGAACGTCTCATGGTCGAAACGGCCGTCCTTCAATTTCAAGCGGTGGACGGTCACGCCCTCGGCCTCCCATTCGTCAAGGAGGAGCGACACCGAGTCGTGCTCTTGCCACGACGTGATCACTTCTTTGCCTTTCATGCGTTTCCGCAGACTCGTCAGCGCGATGTAATTGCTCTCGGAGCCGCTCCCGGTGAAGAGCAGTTTGCCGCGGAGCATGTCGAGGCCGAGCGCTTGTTTGATGAGTCGTCTCGAATCGGTCAAATAATCTTCCGCCATGAATCCGGCGCTATGGAGGGAGGACGGGTTGCCGTAGACGCCCCGGGCCATCGCCACGTAATAGTCAAGCACAACCTTCGTCATCGGATGGGTGGCGGCGTAATCAAAGTATCGATTCATCAGATGTCCCTCTTTTCTCATGTTGTCTTCTTCACAAAATTATGCGAAACTAGTTTACAAGTCAACATTACATATGAAAAACAGGTGATATACAGATGTCTTTACAGTTTGAAAAAGTCGATGTGCTGATTATCGGCACCGGCTTGGCGGCCGTGACGGTCGCCCTCCATCTGCCCCCGACGTTGAGCGTCCTGCTCGTCTCCAAGCATGAACGAACGAGTACGAATTCGGACTTGGCCCAAGGAGGGATTGCGAGCTCGTACTTGGAGCCGTCGAGCGTCGATCATGAGCGGGATACGCTCGTCGCCTCGAAACACGCGGCCGAACCCGACCGTGTCCATACGCTCGTCGAGGAGGGACGGACGGCGATTCAAGAGCTGGAACGTTTCGGTATCCTTTTCGACCGCGATGAGACCGGGTACGCCGTCGGGCGAGAAGGGGCACATGGCCAAAATCGCATCTTTCACGTCGGTGGCGATGAGACGGGGCGCCATATGATGGCGACGCTTCGGCGCAAGCTCCCGGATCACGTGACCGTCATGGAGCACGTCCTCATCGATACGTTGACGAAGGCGGACGACCGTGTGAGCGGAGCGACCGGTTTCAACGGCGAGACGCGTCTCCACGTGCAGGCCGGGGCCGTCGTCCTCGCGACAGGCGGCATCGGGGGACTCGTCGACTGGACGTCGAACTGTCGATCGGTCACAGGGGACGGGCTCGTCTTGGCGGCAGCGGTCGGGGCACGACTCTCGAACTTGTCTCGGATCCAGTTTCATCCGACGCTGCTCGCGGTCGATTCACCCCATCTCGTGACGGAAGCGCTACGCGGGGCGGGCGCCAAACTCGTCGACACGTCCGGGCGACATGTGATGGAACAGCACCCCCTCGGCAGCCTCGCCCCGAGGGATGAGGTCGCCCGTGTGCTTACGGACCATACAGGCCCGGTGTACTTGGATACGAGCCGCGTCGAACGGATTGGGGAGCGGTTCCCGAAACTGATGGCGACGTGTGTCGCACACGGGATTGACGTCCGACGCATCCCGGTCCGACCGGGACTGCATTTCCATATGGGCGGTGTCGGCGTTGACGCCTATGGACGAACGACGGTCGCAGGACTATACGCGGTCGGTGAAGTCGCCGATACGGGCGTCCATGGACAGAATCGGCTCGCGTCAAACTCATTACTCGAATGCTGGGTGTTCGGAAAACGGGTGGCGGCGGCGATGGTAGTGGAGGAGAAGCCGTTCACGGTGAACGAGACGACCGGGTTTGAGGTGTCGGATGATCTGTTCGGCCGCTATCGGCAACAGATAGGGGAATGGTTGACAATCTCGCCGCATGTAGGCAAAATCGCTAGTTTCTTAGAAAATACCCAACAACTGGCACGGACGAAACACGTGACAAGACAATTAAGTGAACAGACGTTGAGTCTGCAAGCGGCGCGGCTCTTGGCCCATGCCATGATCAGGACGGAGGATACATATGAACAAGATTGCTTTACGCGAACAGCTGACGGCGTATCTACATGAGGACATCGGTTTCGGTGATCTATCGAGTGGACTGATTGACCAGCGCGAGACGTCACTTGCCACGGTCACCGCCAAAATGGACGGGGTGTTCTGTGGTATGGACGTCGTCTTGGAGCTGGCCCAAATGCAACGGCTCGTCGTCGAATCATGCCTCTCGGACGGCACGAACGTCTCAATCGGGGATGAGCTCTTCACGTTGCGGGGGAAGACACGGACGCTTCTCGAGACGGAACGGGTGCTGCTCAACCTCGTCCAACACTTGAGTGGCATCGCCACGATGACCCGGCGCTGCATCGAGGCGCTCGATGACCCGACGATTGCCGTCACGGACACGCGGAAGACGACACCGGGACTGCGCATGCTCGAGAAGCACGCCGTCCGCTCGGGAGGCGGGAAGAATCACCGGCTCCGCCTCGACGACGCCGTCATGATTAAAGACAACCATATCACGGCGCTCGGCGGCATCACGAACGCGGTCGCCCGGGCGCGGACGCTCGTCGGCCATACGACACCGATCGAAGTCGAGGTCGAGACGCTCGAACAGTTACATGAGGCGATTAAGGCGAACGCCGACATCATCCTATTCGACAACCGGGCGCCAGAAGAACTGAAGGTGTGGCGAACGTTCGTCCCAAGTCACATCAAGACGGAGGCGTCGGGCGGCATCACCGTCGAGACGATTGTTGCCTATCGCGGCACGGGCGTCGACGTCATCTCGGTCGGGCAGTTGACCCATTCGGTGACGGCGCTCGATTGTAGCTTGAATTTATTAGGAGGGATCAAACATGCAGTTACTCGGAACGATGCCAGCGCGATACGCTGATTTGACGGTTGAACAGATGGAACAACGAATCGAAGCCATCAAGGCACGGCTCGGCAGCCGCCTGTTCTTGCCAGCCCACCATTACCAAAAGGACGAGGTCGTCCAGTTCGCGGACGCGACCGGGGATTCGCTCCAGCTCGCACGGCTCGCCGAACAGATGAGCGAGGCGGAGTTCATCGTCTTCTGTGGCGTCCATTTCATGGCCGAGACGGCCGACATGCTGACGCGAGACGACCAGCTCGTCATCTTGCCGGATATGCGGGCCGGGTGTTCGATGGCCGACATGGCCGATATCGATCAGACTGAAGTCGCGTGGGAAGAGCTGACAGATTTGCTCGGTGACAGCATCATCCCGATCACATACGTCAACTCGACGGCGGCGATCAAGGCGTTCGTCGGGAAACATGGCGGGGCGACCGTCACGTCGTCGAACGCGCATGACATCGTGCGCTGGGCGCTCGAGGCGGGCGAACGGATCTTGTTCTTACCGGACCAACATCTCGGACGGAACACGGCATATGACTTGGGCGTGCCGCTCGAGGCGATGGCCGTCTGGGACCCGCTCCGGGAACGTCTCGTCTATGAGGGTGACATCGAGGACGTCCGCGTTATTCTATGGAAAGGGCACTGCTCGGTCCATGAGAAGTTCAACGTCGCCCAAATCGAAGCGCTACGGAAGCATGACCCGGAGCGACGCATCATCGTTCATCCGGAATGTACGTTTGACGTCGTTCAGGCGGCGGACGAGGCCGGGTCGACGTCGTACATCATCGACCAAATCGAGGCGAGTGCGCCGGGGACGAAGTGGGCCGTCGGCACCGAGATGAATTTGGTCAACCGACTCGCCGCGACGCACCCCGAGCAGGACATCGTCTCGCTCAACCCGTACATGTGTCCGTGCCTGACGATGAACCGCATCGACCTACCGCATCTTCTCTGGGCACTCGAGTCACTCGAGACAGATCCCGTCAATATCATCCGCGTCGATCAAGAGACGACGAAATGGGCGACGCGCGCTCTCGAGCGGATGCTCGCACGCTAAGGACAGGCAATCGCCTGTCCTTTTTTCGTGACGATGGTTATGGTACAATGAATGCAGTTTTCCTATGAAGAGGAGATATGACCGTGATTGAATTCGTAAAAGGCTCCGTCGCCTATGTGTGTGCGGAATATATAACGTTGGATGTTTCGGGCGTCGGCTACAAAGTACATGTGCCTAACCCGTTTTTTTATCGTGAACAAGACGAACATGTAATCGTATTTACGCACCACTACGTGCGCGAAGACCAACAGACGCTATACGGCTTCCGGTCACGCCGGGAGCGCGAGCTGTTCAATAAATTGCTCGGCGTCAACGGCATCGGACCGAAAGGGGCGCTCGCCATCGTCGCATCGGGCGACATCGATGCGCTCATCGATGCGATTGAGACGGAGAATGAGAAGTATTTGACGAAATTCCCGGGCGTCGGCAAGAAGACGGCCAAACAGATGGCGCTCGACTTGAAAGGGAAGCTCTCCGAACTCGCACCGGACTATGTGCCGCAGACAGGCTTGTTCGCCCAAGGCGCATCGGAACTCGACGAGGCATGCGAAGCGCTCGTCGCCCTCGGCTACTCGGAGCGTGAGATTGCCCGTGTCCGTAAAGAACTGAATTCAGAAATCCTGACGACAGACGCTTACATAAAGCGCGCCTTGCAGTTGTTGTTGAAATAAGGAGGAAGCTATGGACGAACGGTTGTTGTCACAATCCCATCAACAATATGAAGACTCAGAAGAGTGGAGCCTGCGCCCGCAAAAGTTCGAGCAGTATATCGGACAAGAGAAGGCAAAGGGCAACTTGTCGATCTTCATTCAGGCGGCGAAGTTGCGCCGTGAAACGCTCGACCACGTCCTCCTCTACGGTCCTCCGGGGCTCGGGAAGACGACGCTCGCCCAAATCATCGCCAACGAGATGGGCGTCGGCATCAAGACGACAGCGGGTCCTGCGATCGAGCGGCCAGGTGACCTAGCGGCGATTTTATCGACGCTCGAACCGGGTGACGTCTTGTTCATCGACGAGATTCATCGACTCAGCCGGACGATTGAAGAAATTCTTTATCCGGCGATGGAAGACTACTGTCTCGATATCGTCTACGGGCAAGGCGAGATGGCACGAAGCGTCCGCATCGACTTGCCGCCGTTCACGCTCGTCGGCGCGACGACACGGGCCGGCATGTTATCGGCCCCGCTCCGTGACCGCTTCGGTGTGACGCTCAAACTCGAATATTACGAGACGCACGAGCTCGCCGCCATCGTCAGCCGGACGGCCCAACTGTTCCGACTATCGATCTCACCAGAGGCGAGCGGGGCGATTGCGAAACGCTCGCGCGGCACGCCGCGAATCGCCAACCGGCTATTGCGCCGCGTCCGTGACTTCGCCCAAGTGGCGGGGACGAAAGAGATCAATCCAGAGCTCGCTTCAAGCGCGCTCGACCGGTTGCACGTCGACGCGCTCGGGCTCGATGAGGTCGACCACCGGCTATTACGGGCGATGGTCGAACGATTCGGCGGCGGACCGGTCGGGCTCGAGACGCTCGCTGCGACGATTGGGGAAGACGCCCAGACGATCGAGGACGTGTATGAGCCGTATTTGTTGCAACAAGGATTCCTCCAGCGCACCCCGCGTGGACGGATGATCACCCAGTACGCAAAGACGCATTTTGGTTATGAAGAGGAGTAACGCTATGCAAGACATTCAATTAAACGTCAACGACTATGATTTTGAGTTACCAGAAGAACTAATCGCCCAAGTGCCGCTTCTCGACCGGACGAGCTCACGCCTCTTGGTCCTCGACCGCGACACGGGCGACATCGAGCACCGTCATTTCCGTGACGTGCTCGACTATTTACAGACAGGCGACGCCCTCGTCGTCAACGACTCGCGCGTCTTGCCGGCCCGATTGTTCGGGGCGAAACAAGAGACGGGTGGGAAAGTCGAGCTGCTGCTCTTGAAACAGACAGAGGACGACGTCTGGGAAGCGCTCGTCAAACCGGCGAAGAAAGTGCGCGTCGGCGCCATCGTCGAGTTCGGTGATGGACTGCTCCGTGCCGAGTGTGTCGAGGAGCTCCCGGAAGGCGGACGTCGCTTCAAGTTCGACTATGAGGGCATCTTCTATGAGATCTTAGATGAGCTCGGTACGATGCCGCTCCCGCCGTACATTCGCGAACAGCTCGATGATCAGGACCGCTATCAGACGGTATATGCGAAAGAGCGCGGGAGTGCGGCCGCACCGACGGCGGGACTGCACTTCACGGAAGAACTGCTCGAGGCGGCACAGGCGAAAGGCGTCAAGCTCATCCCGCTTACGCTCCACGTCGGGCTCGGCACGTTCCGTCCGGTGACGGCCGATTCGATAGAAGAGCATACGATGCACAGTGAATATTTCGAGTTGTCTGATGCGTCGGCAAACGCACTTCGCGACGTCCGTGCAAACGGCGGCCGCGTCTTCGCCGTCGGGACGACATCGACCCGGACGCTTGAGACGATCGTGCGCGACCATGGGGACTTCGTCGAGTCATCGGGCTGGACGGACATCTTTATCTACCCAGGGGTCGACCTACAGGCGATTGACGGGCTCATCACGAACTTCCACTTGCCGAAGTCGACGCTCGTCATGCTCGTCTCGGCGTTCGCGTCACGCGACATCATCTTGAACGCCTACCGTACCGCGGTACAAGAACGTTACCGCTTCTTCAGTTTTGGAGATGCGATGCTCATCACGAGGAAGGAAGAGAACAAATGACCAAACACGCAGTCACATACGAACACATCCACACATGTAAACAGACAGGGGCGCGGCACGGAATCGTCCATACGCCGCACGGCTCGTTCGAGACACCTGTCTTCATGCCGGTCGGGACGCAAGCGAGCGTCAAGACGATGGCGCCGGAACAAGTCAAGGCGATGGGCGCGAACATCATCCTGTCGAACACGTACCACTTATGGATTCGTCCGGGACACGAAGTCGTCAAACAAGCGGGCGGCCTTCATAAGTTCATGAACTGGGACGGCGCCATCTTGACGGACTCGGGCGGGTTCCAAGTGTTCTCGCTCGCCGACCTTCGTAACATCCAGGAAGAAGGCGTCCACTTCCGCAACCATTTGAACGGGGACAAGCTGTTCCTCTCACCAGAGAAGGCGATGGAGATTCAAAACGCGCTCGGGTCGGACATCATGATGGCGTTCGACGAGTGCCCGCCATTCCCGGCGACCCATGAATACATGAAGAAATCGGTCGAACGGACAAGCCGCTGGGCGGAGCGTTGCCTCGAAGCGCACGAACGTCCGCAGGATCAGGCGTTGTTCGGGATCATTCAAGGCGGTGAGTACGAAGATCTCCGTCGTCAAAGTGCGGCCGACCTCGTGTCGCTCGATTTCCCGGGTTATGCGGTCGGGGGCTTGTCAGTCGGTGAACCGAAAGACGTCATGTACCGCGCGCTCGAGTTCACGACGCCGTTCATGCCCGAAGATAAGCCACGCTATTTGATGGGCGTCGGCTCGCCGGACGCATTGATCGAAGGCTCGATTCGCGGGATCGACATGTTCGACTGCGTCTTGCCGACGCGAATCGCCCGTAACGGGACGCTCATGACGTCGAAAGGGCGCGTCACGATCAAGCACGCGAAACATAAGACCGACTTCGGTCCAATCGATGAGAAGTGTGACTGCTACACGTGTAAAAACTACTCGCGCGCATACGTCCACCACTTGATTCGTGCCGACGAGATGTTCGGCCTCCACCTCTGCTCGACGCACAACCTCCATTTCCTCGTCAAGTTGATGGAGCAAGTGCGCCAGGCGATTCGTGAAGACCGTCTCCTTGATTTCAAGGAAGAGTTTTTCGAAGAATATGGGTATAACAAACCGAACGCCAAGAATTTCTAATTCTTCCACAGGCATTGTGTGACAACGATTCAGTTTCACGGTATAATGAACCTGATATTGAAGGAAAGGGTGAATTTACGCATGGAAACTCTCGTAGCACTATTACCGATGATCCTTATCTTCGTCGTATTCTACTTCTTGTTGATCCGTCCGCAGACGAAACGTCAGAAAGAAGTTCAATCGATGCAAAACGCGCTTGAGCGTGGGGATCACGTCGTAACAATCGGCGGCCTTCACGGCGTCGTCCACCAAATCGAAGACACGCAAGTCGTCTTGAAGTGCGACCAGTCGCTTCTCCGTTTCAACCGGAGCGCGATCGCTGAAGTCGTCAAAAAAGCAAACGCTTCGTTCGCGGAGTAAGCAAAAAAGTCTGACCGAATCCGGTCAGACTTTTTGTTTTGCCTTCAAGAGTTGCGGGACGATGCGTCGTGCCGCTTCTTGGCCGCCATAAATGGCCCGGGCGAACGGTCCGAGCACGAGGTCCGCGTAGGGTCCGGTCATATAGAGACCGTCAGTCCAAGCGAGCGTGTCGTCGAGGACCGGCGTACCGCACGGGGTGAGCGGTAAAGACAACTGCTCTAGGAGCGGACGTAAGAACGATTGGCTCGGCTCGAGCGGACGTTTCGTGACGAGCGTGACGTGATGCCCTTTGTTCACCCGGGCAATCGCATAGTGGAGTGCCGTAATCCCGCCGCCGACGACCGTCACGTTCTCCTGTTCCTCACTTTCTGATTTTGAGAAGACGTGGCGACATGTCGACAGGGTCGCCCATTCTGGCACGTGCATCGTGTTCGACTGCCCGGTCGAGACGATGACCGTATCGGCCGTGATGCGTCGATTCGTCGTTTGAATGACGAACGTCTCGTGTCGCTCGATTGATTCGACTGCCTCGTTTCCGATAAACCGGGCAGGAAGCCCTAACGCTTCAATCGTCTGTTCACAGTGGTCGTTGAACATGGCGAGCGAGGGTCGTCCGAAAGCGATTTTTGAAGTGATGCGAGCCGTAGTCGTGTCGGCTTGCGAACTGTTTCAAGGCGTGGGGGTTCGACGAGACGTGATGCACACGCGTCGACCGCAAATGCGTCATCTCGATTGTGGACGTCTGCCGTTTCCAGTTATCGAGCAGTCGTTCGTTCGCATCAATGATCAAGACGTCGTCGAGAGCGCCGCCTTGTTCGAGATAGGAGACGGCAAGCGTCGTTCCGTGGATCCCGCCGCCGATAATCAATAAACGTGTATGGGAAGAAATCATCATGCACCTCTTAAATAGTAATCGTTACGATTAAAAGGATAACGGAAGTGACTGATTTTTGTCAAACTTCGTCAATACATCGAAACATCGACCTCATTTCCAAAAATCAAATTGAATCATGAAAACGTTTGCATTAATGTCATATTGAGAAGAATTTGGAAACGAAGGAGAATGGATATGGACGTGAAACGATTGCTTCGCCCGTTGACGAACTGGAGACGGCGGGTGCGACCGAAGAAACAGAGAGGACGGTCGTCGATGCGCCGGAAGATGGCGGTCGCCCTCGTACCGACAATCATCGCGCTCCTCCTCGTCGGGGGACTTGGATCGTACCAGCTACAGCGGGCGACGTCTGACTATGACCGGGTCTTAAATGAAGGGGTCAAGCAGATGTTAATTGCCGAAGACTTGGCGCTCACCGTGACCGATGCGGAGCGGTATTTAAATTACTATTTGCTCGTCTCAAACCCGAAGACACTCATCAGCTTGGAAGCGACGCAAGCCAAGCGGGACGAGTTGATGAGTTCGTTAAAAGCAGCTTCGGCCGACGAGACGGTACTCGGTAAGATTGCCGACTTAGAAAAATTCAATCAACACCTCGACACAGAGATGGCTCGCGCGATCGACCTGCGGCAACAACAAGACGAGATCGGCTTCAAAACGGTGCTCAATACAAGCGTGACGCCGACGACCGATCGCGTCCGGATGACCGTGACTGACCTTGTCGCTCACCAAACTGAACTTCTGGCAGAGGAGACGGATGCGGTGCAGGCTGGGGCAGGACAATCGATTGTTTGGATGATCGTCATTAGTGTCATCGGTGTCGGAGTGGGCGTCTTTTCTCTCATCGCCCTACAAAAGCTGTTCCTTCGACCGATCAATCGTCTTGTGAAAGAAGCGCGCGTCGTCGCAGAAGGTGATTTGACAGGAGGGGATATCGACGTTGAGTCAAACGACGAACTCGGTGACCTCGTGTCAGCGTTCAATGATATGAAACGAAATCTTGTCGGCTTGATTCGTCAAGTCGGGGCAGCGTCTGAGAAAGTGACCGCCTATTCGGAGAACCTATATTCGAGCACCGATCACGTCGCCACGACGACGCAAGGTGTCGCCGGTTTATTTGAAGAGATGAACCTCGCCGCCCAAGTATTGGCGAGACGGGCCGAGGAAGGGACGTCAGGCGTCAACCAAGCCGTCCTCGGTCTGAATCAAATCGCAGCGGCCTCCCAAGGCGTCAACGAGCAAACCATCCATACGCTCGAAGCGGCGAGCGGGGGACTCGAGACGATTCAACTCGCCGAGGCGAGAATGCAAGAGATTCAACGGGCGAACGATTTGACCGAGCAGATGGTGAAACGTCTGTCGAATCAGTCGCTCGAAATTGAGAAGATCACACGCTCGATTACGGCCATCACCGAGCAGACGAACTTGCTCGCATTGAACGCCGCAATTGAAGCCGCCCGAGCCGGTGAACACGGGAAAGGGTTCGCCGTCGTCGCGGCCGAAGTCCGAAAGCTCGCTGAGGAATCGAAACAGTCGGCCAAACAGATTCAGGCGGTCGTCGGTGACATCCAGCGCGACACGAAACAAGTCGAGTCGGCGTTCGACGTAACGAGCGGACACGTCACGAACGGGGTGGCGCAAATGGGCGAGGTCGCGGAAGCGTTCAAAGAGATCGTCTCCGTCATTCAAGAGACGTCCCGTCAGATGGGCGAGATCGCGGCCGCGACCGAAGAAGTGAGCGCGAACACGACGGAAGTCGCCGTCTCGGTCGAGGATATGTCAACGAACGCCATGTCGACACAACAACGTGTCGAAGAGGCAGGCGCAAACGTCGAGCAGCAACTTGCGGCGATTCAAGAGATTAACGGCATCGCCGAAACGATGAGCCACATGTCTGTTGAATTAAAAGACCTCGTGCATTTATTCAAAACGTCAGATCAGCAGTGAGACACACATAAAAGAGGTCGAAGAAACGAACGTTTCTCCGACCTCTTTTTTCATGCGCGTGTGAATCAAACAGTTACATCAACAGGACGAGGCTCGTCGCCATGACCATCATCCCTGCGACCATGCCATAGACCGCATGATGGGCGCGACCGTACTCTCGTGCGGCTGGCAACAACTCATCGAGCGAGATGAACACCATGATGCCTCCGACCGCGGCGAACAACAGACCGAAGATCGTGTCGTTCAAGAACGGCATGAGGATGAGGAACCCGACGATGGCGCCTGCCGGTTCGGCAAGCCCCGATAAGAACGAGTATTTGAGTGCTTTCTTCCGCGAACCGGTCGCGTAATAAATCGGCACCGACACGGCGATCCCTTCCGGAATGTTGTGAAGCGCGATGGCGATGGCGATGGCGAGACCGACGGCTGGGTCGTTCAACGCCGAGATGAACGTCGCGAGTCCTTCCGGGAAGTTATGGATTGTGATCGCGAGCGCCATAAAGAGGCCCATCTTATGAAGACGTTTCTTCGACGCCTCATTCAAAGGCGCTTGTGCAGTCGCTGTCGTAGCCAACTCGTGTGTGGACGGGTCGTGTTGCATCGTCTCGACGAACTTGACCTCGTGCGGATTCTCAGGGGACGGGATGAACTTGTCGATGAGCGCGATGAGGAGCATTCCACCGAAAAAGGCGAGCACGGTATAAATCGTCCCGGCCTGTTCTCCGTGGGCGCCGATCAGTTCTTCGAGCGCTTTCGGGAAAATCTCGACGAACGAGACATAAATCATGACCCCGCCAGAGAAACCGAGGGATACGGACAAGAAGGCCGTATTCGTCCGTTTGGCGAAGAACGCGATCATACTCCCGATGCCGGTCGCGAGTCCGGCGAACAAAGTGAGTAAAAAGGCGTAAACAATTGTGCTATCCATAAGTTAAAGCTCCTTTGTCATAAAATTTGAGTTTTTGATAAATTCAGCATACATCAAGTTTTGCCCTTGCGCAACATTTAGTCGCTTGCGCAAATTAAAACGTGGGAAATGGTCGCTTTGGTGTTACAATTTTAGGAAAACGATTGATAAATGTTTAGAATATTTGTAATGTTAACGAGAGAAGATTTTCAAACAGAACCTGTGGTGTAGAAAGGAAATTGTCGTATGTACAAAAAAGGGAATATCGCGATCTTTGCGGTCATCATGATTGCAACGATTCTACTTGCCGTCTTCACGGCGCCGTGGGTCGTGAAGAACACGAACCTCGGTCTCGACCTAAAGGGCGGGTTCGAAGTGCTGTATGAAGTACAGCCACTCGAAGACGGGGACGTCATCGACCAGTCGGCGATGAATGCAACCGTTCGCGCCATCAATAACCGGGTCAACGTCCTCGGGGTATCGGAACCAGACATCCGCATCGAGGACAGCAACCGAATCCGCGTCCAGCTCGCGGGCGTATCGAACCAAAACGATGCGCGGGAAGTGCTGTCGTCGACAGCGCAGCTCACGTTCCGTGACATCGATGACAACGTCCTCCTCGACGGGAAAGACCTCGCACCGCGCGGGGCCGCCCTCAGCTATAACCAACAAGGCCAGCCGGTCGTTGAGTTGACGCTTCAGTCGGCCGATAAGTTCGGTGAAGTGACATCGCAAATCGCGCAGCGTCAACCACCAGAAAACCGTCTCGTCATCTGGTTAGACTATGAAGAAGGCGACACATATGAAGAAGAGATTCAAAAAGAGAATTCGAAGATCGTCTCGGACGCATCCGTCACGTCTCCGATTTTGTCAGACAAGGCCATCATCTCAGGTGGCGGGATTGACGCCGAGAGCGGTCAACGTCTTGCTGACATTTTGAACGCCGGTGCGCTCCCGGTCAAACTTGAAGAGATTTACTCGACGTCGGTCTCGGCCCAGTTCGGCCAAGACGCCCTCGACAAGACGATCTTCGCGTCCTTAATCGGGATTGCCGCGGTCTTCTTGTTCATGTTGTTCTTCTATCGTTTGCCGGGCCTCGTCTCGATTATCACGCTCGTGCTCTATATCAACTTGATCATGCTGTTCTTTAACGGCATCAACGCCGTGTTGACGCTGCCAGGGATTGCCGCACTCGTCCTCGGTGTCGGGATGGCGGTCGATGCGAACATCATCACGGCAGAGCGAATCAAAGATGAGCTCCGTTCTGGGAAATCGGTGTTGTCGGCGTTCCGTGCCGGTAACCGCCGCTCGCTTAGCACGATCATTGACGCCAACTTGACGACGCTCATTTCGGCCGCGGTCTTGTTCTACTTCGGGACGAGCTCGGTCAAAGGCTTCGCGATCATGCTCATGATCTCAATCGCGATGACGTTCATCTCGAACGTCTTCATCTCACGTTATTTGATGCACCTCCTCGTTTCAAGTCGTCTGTTCGACAAACGCAAAGGATGGTTTGGTGTGAAGGAGAGTGAAATCCGTGAACTTTAAGCTCACTGAATGGAACTATGTGAAACATATGCGTACGATGTTCCTCGTCTCGTGCGCCATCGTCATCATCGGTCTCGGCATCTTGTTGTTCCGTGGCCTCAACCTCGGGATTGATTTCGCGTCTGGGACGCGGGTTGAAGTTCAAACCGAGACACAAGTGTCACAAGAAGAACTCGAGGCAGCGTTCCGCGAGGCGGGCGTCGACGAATCGATCTCGTCGGTCCAATACGCGGAGGGCGGCACGCTCGCGAACGTGACGTTCGTCGGACAGCTCGGGCAACAAGACGTCGCATCTGTCAAAGACGTCTTTACGGAGACGTTCGGAAGCGACCCGAACATCAGCACCGTCTCGGCCGAAGTCGGTCGTGACATCGCCCGAAACGCCATCTATGCGGTCGCACTCGCGTCGCTCGGGATTATTCTCTATATTACGTTCCGTTTCGAGTTCTCGTATGCGGTCGCGACTGTCGTCGCCATGCTTCATGATGCCTTCTTCATGATCGTCGCGTTCTCCATCTTTGGCATCGAAGTCAACTTGTACTTCGTCGCTGCGATTTTGACGATTATCGGTTACTCGGTCAACGATACGATCGTTACGTTCGACCGTGTCCGTGAGAACATTCAGGCGTATGAGAAAGAACGGAAAATCAAATCGATGGACGTCTACCGTTCAATCATCAACCAGTCGATTCAAGAGACGATCGTCCGCTCGGTCAACACGGTCATCACCGTCCTTCTGACGGCGCTCGCGTTGTACGTGTTCGGCGCCGAATCGATTCGCGGCTTCTCGGTCGCGCTTCTCGTCGGTCTGTTCATGGGTATGTACTCGTCGATTTTCATCGCCTCATACCTCTGGCTCCTTTTGAAAAAAATGACGCTCAACAAAAAGAAAGCAGAGCCCGCCCCAGAGGCGTGATTCAATGGTCTCCCGACTTCGGTCGGGGGACCTTTTTAAATGTCAAGACGGCACATCGTTCGCTCCTTCTGATATAATCAACAGTTGATTGGAGTGAAGGACATGTATCATGCAAAAAAACGGTGGGTGTATCCGGAGACGGATGCGACCGCGATTGAACGAATCCAAACCGAATTAAATATATCGCCTCAACTCGCGACGTTGCTCGTCGAGCGGGGGCACGCTGACGTCGAGGCGGCGCGCGCGTTTCTTCACGTCGAGGACGAGCTCACGTTTCACGATCCATACTTATTCGAACAGATGACGAAAGTCGTCGAGCGCATCAAACGGGCCGCGGACGACGGCGAGATGGTCCTCATCTACGGGGACTATGACGTCGATGGCGTCAGCGCCTCGGCCGTCATGTGGCACGCCTTGACCGAGATTGGCGTCATGGCCGAATGCTATATCCCGAACCGCTTCACAGAAGGGTACGGGCCGAACAAAGAGGCGTTCAGTTGGGCCGCGAATGAAGGGTTCACGCTCATCATCACGGTCGACTGCGGCATCTCTGGGATTGAAGAGGCGGCACTCTTAAAAGAGCTCGGGGTCGATTTGATTCTCACCGACCACCACGAGCCGAAAGAGACGCTCCCGGACGCGTTCGCGATCATTCATCCGCACATCGATGCTACCTATCCGTACGACAAGTTGGCCGGTGCCGGCGTCGCCTTAAAGGTCGCCCATGCGGTGCTCGGCCGCATGCCGGCAGAGCTCCTCGACTTGGCCGTCCTCGGAACGATCGCTGACCTCGTGCCGCTCGACGGGGAGAACCGTCTCCTCGCGAAGCTCGGCCTGAAGGCGCTCGACGAGTCGAAACGGCCCGGTATCCTTGCGTTGCGCGAAGTGTGCGCGTTGACGGACGCGCCGCTTACCGAGGAGTCGGTCGGCTTCGCGTTCGGGCCTCGCATCAATGCAGCCGGACGCCTCGACTCCGCGATGCCGGCTTTGCAGATGCTTCTCGCCGAGACGGAAGCCGAAGCGCTCGAGCTCGCGCAGCAACTCGATAAACAAAATAAAGAGCGCCAAGATATCGTCAAGACGATTGCGAAAGAGGCGACCGAGCTCGTCGAGGCCTCGATGACGGACGACCGCGTCCTCGTCGTCGCAAGCGAGCGCTGGAATCCTGGCGTCGTCGGAATCGTCGCGTCACGACTCGTCGAGGCGTATTACCGCCCGGTCATCTTGCTCTGTCACGACCCGAAGACAGGGAAGGCGAAGGGGTCTGGCCGCTCGATTGACGGCTTCGACTTGTTCAAGGAGCTGTCGAAAAATGAAGACATCCTCCCGCACTTCGGTGGACACCCGGCCGCGGCCGGGATGACGCTCTTGTCTGAGAACGTCGCCGAGCTCCGGAAACGATTGAACGAACAGGCAGAAACGATCCCGGACGAGACGTTCGTCGCCCGGGTCAACGTCGACTTGAAGCTCGACGTGAACGACGTGACGCTCGAGTTGATCGCCGAGATTAACAAGCTCGCCCCGTTCGGGATGGGGAACCCGTCACCGCGTGTCGTCGTCGCGGACGCACGGCTGCGGGACATCCGCCAAATCGGCCGGGACAACTCACACTTGAAAGTGCAGCTCGCCGGGGACAAACGTGAACTCGACGGCATCGGGTTCGGCTTTGGGCACGTCATCTCGGAAATCTCGAAGATGGCCCACGTCTCGCTCATGGGCAGCCTCCAGGTGAACGAATGGAACGGGATGCGCAAACCACAACTCATGATTCAAGATATGCGCGTCGACGATTTCCAAGTGTTCGACTATCGCGGCAAGAAGAAGTCGCTCCAAGAGCTCGACGAGTTGCCGAAAGATGCGACGTCATTCGTCTCGTTCCAAGGGACGTCTAAACCGTTCCCGCTCCACGAAGGTGACGAGCCGCTCAACCGCTTCGTCGTCTTGCTCGACTTGCCGGACGATGAATCTGAACTCGCGGACCGACTCCATGACGGAGTCGAGCGTGTGTACTGTGCGTTCGGTCAAGGCGACTCGCTGTTCGAGAAGTTGCCGACACGGGAGGATTTCCGAACATATTACGTCCACATGGCGACGTGCGAACGGAAAAACTTGCGTGAAAACTTGATTCGCCTGTCAATCGAGCGAAAATGGTCAAAAAATACGATTCAATTTATGCATCAAGTATTCTCTGAACTCGAATTTCTTGTTACAATGGAAGACGGACTGCCTGGAGTAAATCCGGAAGCGCCGAAGCGTGATTTGACGGAAGCGCCATGCTACAAACGTCGAGTCGGGAAACAACAACTCGAAGAGCGTTACGTCTATGCGTCGTTGGCGGAACTGAAAGAGCGGTTACAAACGTTGCGATCGAACAAGATGCAGGAGGCTTACTCATAAAATGGATTTCAAACAACATATTAAAGAAGTAGCGGATTACCCGAAAGAAGGAATCAGCTTCAAAGACATCACGTCACTTATGCAAGACGGTGTCGCGTATAAGAAAGCGGTCGACGAACTCGTCACTTACGCACAGGAGCGCGGCGCAGAACTCATCGCCGGCCCTGAAGCGCGTGGATTCGTCGTCGGTTGCCCGGCTGCATACGCACTCGAGCTCGGCTTCGTACCGGTCCGTAAAGAAGGCAAATTGCCGCGCGAGACGGTGCGTGTCGCTTACGGTCTCGAGTACGGGACGGACATCTTGACGATGCACAAAGATTCAATCAAACCAGGTCAACAAGTCGTCATCTTGGACGATTTGCTTGCGACAGGTGGAACGATTGAAGCGACAATCAAAATGATCGAACAACTCGGCGGTGTCGTCGCGGGAATCGGGTTCTTGATTGAGCTTGACGGCCTCGGCGGACGTGAGCGTCTTGAAGGATATGACGTCTTCTCGCTCATCCGTTACGAAGATTGATTGAAAGGGAAGCGAACGCTTCCCTTTTTTGAATAGTTTTTGAGTAAAATAACCCGCAACCTTTGACAGGTCGTCAGATTTTTTTGATAATAGTAAGTAAAATTAGAATGTACATGTACGTTCACTACTACCATGCTGCGTCGAATCCGAGACGATTGGGGCGGTAAGAAAAAGGGTGTCGAATGTTATGACCAAAAAACAAATCGTAAGTATTGAGGACCTTCTCGACGCGCTCGGGGAGTATATGGGTGAAGACGACATTGCCGAAGTGAAGCGCGCTTACGAATACGCAAAACGCCATCATACCGGTCAGTTCAGACGTTCCGGCGAACCTTACATCCTCCACCCGGTCCAAGTGTCCGGGATTCTCGTCGATATCGGACTCGACGCGACGACGATTATCGGGGCGCTCCTGCACGACGTCGTCGAAGACACGGACGTGACGCTCAAGGAGTTGGCGGATGAATTTGGTGCGGACGTGGCGATGCTCGTCGATGGCGTCACGAAGCTCGGGAAAATCAAGTATAAATCGAAGAAAGAAGAGCTCGCCGAAAACCATCGCAAGATGATTATCGCGATGGCAGAAGACGTGCGCGTCATCTTGATTAAGCTCGCCGACCGATTGCACAATATGCGGACGCTTCAACATATGCCGAAAGAGAAACAGGTCCAAAAGGCCGAAGAGACGCTTGAAATCTTTGCCCCGCTCGCACACCGGATGGGGATCTCGACGATCAAGTGGGAGCTCGAAGATATTTCGTTACGTTATATCAACCCGCAGCAATACTACAAGATCGTCTCGATGATGAAGCAGAAACGGACCGAGCGAGAAGCACTCGTCACGTCGGTCATCAAGGAAGTGAACGCAGTCCTCGAAGAAGTGTCGATCGAGGCCGATGTGAACGGACGTCCGAAACACATCTATTCCATCTATAATAAAATGGTGAAGCATAAAAAAGAATTCAACGAGATTTATGACTTGATGGCTGTTCGGATTATCGTCGATTCGATTCGTGACTGCTACGCCGTCCTCGGGATCATCCATACGCAATACAAACCGATGCCAGGGCGCTTCAAGGACTACATCGCCATGCCGAAACCGAACATGTATCAATCGCTTCACACGACTGTAATCGGACCGAAAGGTGAACCGCTCGAAGTGCAGATTCGCACGAAAGACATGCACTTCATCGCCGAGTTCGGGATTGCCGCGCACTGGGCGTATAAAGAAGGAAAAAACGTCGCGACGAACGGGTTCGATGAAAAAATCGCCCACCTTCGCGAGATTCTCGAGTTACAAAAAGATACGACGGACGCCGAAGAGTTCATGGAGTCGCTCAAAGTCGACTTCTTTAGCGACATGCTGTACGTCTTCACACCGAAAGGCGACGTCTTCGAGTTGCCGAAAGGCTCTGTCCCAATCGACTACGCGTATCGGATTCACACCGAGATCGGTCACCGGATGACCGGTGCGAAAGTGAACGGACGGATGGTGCCGCTCGACCATAAACTCGAGACCGGCGACATCATCGAGATCATCACGTCGAAACACAGTTACGGGCCGAGCAAGGACTGGCTCAAACTCGCCGTCTCGAGCCAAGCGAAAAATAAGATTCGTCAATGGTTCAAACGCCAACAGCGCGAAGAGAACGTCGAGAAAGGGAAAGAGCTCGTCGAGGTCGAGATTAAGAAACTCGGCTTTGAACCGAAAGAAGTCATCGACGATCAAGCGCTCGCCGTCGTCGTCGAGAAGTTCAACTTCGGGAACGAGGAAGAGATGTATGCGGCTGTCGGCTATCACGGCATCACCGCGGCCCAAGTCGCACATAAGTTGACGGAGAAGCAACGGAAAGAGCCGAAGCTCGAACTGTCTGATGCGATCAACGAGCTGAAAGTGAGCCAGTCGCCGAAGAAGAAGACGGCCGAGGCCGGCGTGACGGTGAAAGGGATCGACAATATGCTCATCCGGATGAGCCGGTGTTGTAACCCCGTGCCGGGCGATGAGATTGTCGGCTATATCACGCGCGGACGTGGCGTCTCGATTCACCGGAAAGACTGCTTGAACATCATCAACGAGCAACACCCGGAACGCCTTCTCACCGTCGAGTGGGAAGCCGGACAAGCGAAAGAGAAGAACTATAACGTCGACATCGAGATCACGGGATACGACCGGTCTGGTCTCTTGAACGATGTGCTTCAAGCCGTCTCGGCGACGAACACGAACATCGTGGCGGTCAGCGGTCGCGGGGATACGAACAAACAGGCCCGCATCTCGATGACGATCTCGATTCCGAACGTGAACCATCTGCAAAAAGTCGTCGACCGAATCAAACAGATTTCGGACGTGTACTCGGTCAGCCGAGTCATGATGACGTGACGAAAGGAAGATTTCAGTGCGTGTATTGTTGCAACGAGTGAAAGAAGCATCGGTCACGGTGGACGAGACAATCGTCGGCAAGATTGATGTCGGCTATCTTCTCCTCGTCGGGGTAACCCACGAGGATACCGAAACAGAAGTGAACTGGCTCGCCGACAAAGTCGCCGGACTCCGCGTCTTCGAAGATGCGGATGAGAAGATGAACTTATCAATTCAAGATGTCGCCGGTAAAGTGTTGTCGGTGTCCCAATTTACGCTGTACGGTGATACGCAAAAAGGGCGCCGTCCCGCGTTCACGCAAGCGGCGAAGCCAGATATCGCAGAGACGCTTTACGAGAAGTTCAATGACCGGCTGCGGACGCACGGGCTCGTCGTCGAGACCGGGAAGTTCGGGGCGATGATGGATGTCGCGCTCGTCAATGACGGGCCGGTCACACTTATGCTCGAAAAAAACGCTTGACAGAACGAGGCGTGATTCGGCATGATGAAGCATATAACCTAACACCTTTGATAAAGAAGAGTACGGTCACCCCACCAGTAAAGAGATCGATGCCGCGGCTGAAAGCATCGTCTGGATGATGACCCGAACGACACTTTGGAGGTGCTTCCTTGAACGTAGAGTAGGGGAAGCCGTTTCATCGGGCGTTAACCGATTTCGAGTGGCAGAGTTTCAAGCATTGGCTCTGCAACGAGGGTGGTACCACGGGAAACTTTAACAGGCTCTCGTCCCTTTGCGGACGAGGGCCTTTTTGTATTTTAAGGAGGGAATTTAGATGAAAGCACCACGCGGCACACAAGACCTGCTCCCGGGCACGGTCGAGACGTGGCAATATGTCGAAGCGAAATTACGCGACATCAGCGCCCGTTACAACTATAAAGAGATTCGTACCCCGATCTTCGAGACGACCGACCTATTTAAACGAAGCGTCGGTGAGACGACGGACATCGTCCAAAAAGAGATGTTCACGCTCGTGAAAAAAGGTAAGGACGAGTACACGCTCCGTCCGGAAGGGACGGCTTCGGTCGTTCGCGCCTTCGTCACGAACAAGCTGTTCGGTAGCCCAGACCAGCCGACGAAACTGTACTACATGGGACCGATGTTCCGCTACGAGCGTCCGCAAAAAGGTCGCTTCCGTCAGTTGCACCAATACGGTGTCGAGGCGATCGGCAGCAGTGACCCGGCCGTCGATGCCGAGGTCATCAGCCTCGCCTACTCGATTTACAAGTCGTTCGGCTTGAAGAAAATCAAAGTCGTCGTCAACTCGCTCGGGGATGCCGAGAGTCGGAACGCGCACCGCGAAGCGCTCATCCGCCACTTTGAGCCGGTCGCGCATGAACTGTGCCAAGACTGTCAGACGCGGCTTCACCAAAACCCGCTCCGCGTGCTCGACTGCAAAGTCGACCGCGACCACCCGTCGATGAAGACGGCACCGTCAATCCTCGACTTCTTGAACGCGGAGTCGAAGACGTACTTCGAGAAAGTGCTCGCACACTTGGATGCGCTCGGCGTCGCCTACGTCGTCGACCCGACGCTCGTCCGCGGGCTCGACTACTATACGCACACGGCGTTCGAAATCATGTCCGAGGCAGAAGGCTTCGGCGCCATCACGACGCTTTGCGGCGGGGGACGCTATAACGGTCTCGTTCAAGACATCGGTGGACCGGACATGGCGGGCATCGGTTTCGGGATCGGACTCGAGCGTCTCATCCTCGCTCTCGAGAACGAAGGGGTGCTCCCGGCACTCGAGACAGGACTTGACGTCTTCGTCGTCGCCCAAGGCGGGAAAGACGTCGAAGTGACAGCGACCCGTCTGTTGCAACTCCTTCGTATTGAAGGATTCAAGGCGGACCGTGATTACCTCGGCCGCAAGTTCAAAGGCCAATTCAAGCAAGCCGACCGCTTGCAGGCGAAATTTACCGTCATCCTCGGTGACGATGAAGTCGAGCGCGGCTCGGCGTCGCTCAAAGTGATGGCGACAGGGGAACAAGTCGACGTGCCGCTCTCGGCCGTCGCAGACAAAATTCGTGAACTATCGGAAGGAGCAGCACAATGATTGGACGCACACATATGAACGGCCGCGTGACCGAGTCACTGATTGGCCAAGACGTACAATTGAAAGGATGGGTTCAAAAACGTCGTGACCTCGGAGGGCTCATCTTCATCGACCTCCGTGACCGCACAGGCATTGTCCAAGTCGTCGTCCGCCCAGAAAACGAGGCGGTTCATAAACTCGCCGAGTCGATTCGAAGCGAGTACGTGTTAGACATTAAAGGAACAGTCCTTGAGCGTGAGAACAAAAACCCGAACATGCCGACGGGGAACATCGAAGTCATCGCTTCAGAAATCAACATCTTGAACGCAGCGAAGATGACACCGATTCCAATCGGGGACGAGGCTGAGAACGTATCGGAAGACCTTCGCCTCAAGTATCGTTATCTTGATCTCCGTCGTCCGGCGCTCCAAGAGACGTTCCGTCTCCGTTCAAAAGCGTCGAACACGATTCGTAACTTCTTGACGGAAGAAGAGTTCCTTGAAGTCGAGACACCGATCTTGACGAAGTCGACACCGGAAGGCGCGCGTGACTATCTCGTCCCGAGTCGTGTCCACGGCGGTGAGTTCTATGCGCTCCCACAATCTCCACAACTCTTCAAACAACTCTTGATGGTAGCCGGGTTCGATCGGTACTTCCAAATCGCACGTTGCTTCCGTGACGAAGACCTTCGGGCTGACCGTCAACCGGAATTCACACAAGTCGACATCGAGACGAGTTTCATGGACGTCGAAGACTTGATGGCGATGATGGAATCGATGATGGCACAAGTGATGGAAGCGACGCTTGGTCGGACGGACACGCCAGCGAAGTTTGAACGGATGACTTATGCGGAAGCGATGCGCCGTTTCGGTTCAGACAAACCGGACACTCGTTTCGGACTTGAACTCATCGATGTCGCGGAAGCGGTCACGGGAGCCGGCTTCAAAGTGTTCGATATGGCGCTCGAGTCGAACGGCCACGTCAAAGCAATCAACGTTAAAGGGGAAGCCGACAAGTTCTCACGTAAGGACATCGATAAGCTTCAAGAGTTCACGGCCGTTTACGGTGCGAAAGGCCTCGCGTGGCTCAAAGTGACATCGGAAGGCTTGAACGGACCGATCGCCAAGTTCTTCGACGAGACGTACGCGCAGAAGTTGATCGAAGCGACGAATGCGGAAGCGGGCGACCTTCTCCTCTTCGTGGCGGCTAAACCGACTGTCGTCGCGGACAGCCTCGGCGCGCTTCGCGTCAAGCTCGGACATGAACTCGGTCTGATCGACGAGTCGAAGTTCAACTTCCTTTGGGTGACGGACTTCCCACTCGTCACGTTCGAAGAAGAAGACGGCCGTTTCTACGCCAACCACCACCCGTTCACGATGCCAAACCGTGAGGACCTCCACTTGCTTGAGACGGACCCTGCGAGCGTTCGCGCCCTCGCGTATGACCTCGTCTTGAACGGCTATGAGCTCGGTGGCGGATCGCAACGGATTTATGAGCGTGACATTCAAGAGCGGATGTTCAAATTGCTCGGCTTCACCGAACAAGAAGCGGTCGACCAGTTCGGCTTCTTGCTCGAAGCGTTCGAATACGGCACACCGCCACACGCGGGTATCGCGCTCGGTCTCGACCGTCTCGTCATGATCCTCGCGGGTCGTTCGAACCTTCGTGACACGATCGCCTTCCCGAAAACGGCGTCGGCGAGCGACTTGCTCACACAAGCACCGAGCCCGGTCGCGGACGCACAACTCGAGGAGTTGTCGATTCGCACAGCCGTGAAAGAGAAGAAATAAGTGTTAGTCACAAGGACCCGTCAATTGGCGGGTCTTTTTTCATATATCTAAAGAAGGGAAATGATGTTATGATTATGGAATAAAATGTATGTGGAGTAGGGGTAATTATGAAACGAAACAAAAGCATGATATGGGTCGGACTCACGATGGCCGTGTCGATCGCTTTGTCCGGTTGCTTCGCAGAATCGAAAGCAACACCACAAACCAAGAAATCCGTCGATGAGACGGTGACAAAATCAGTTCCAGATCATGAGGACATGATTTTGTTGTCTAGCGCCGGGGAAATCGAGTCAGTCGGGGAAATGATGACGTATGACCTGTCGCTATTCTTCGCTGATCAAACACCGATGATCGCATCGGAGCATCTCGTCGACACGCGGATTGTCTATACGTATACGACGGGTGAGGCGGCGCATGAAGTGTTCGTCTATGATACGGAACAAGCGACGAACCAATCGATTTACAAAACGTCCAAAACGATTGGCAATCTCGTCGGCATCGATGACGAGTTGGTTTGGCTCGAGTACGACATGATTGAGGGTGAAACTTTTGCCTGGACGATCTTTCGGATGAAGATGAGTGAAACGAAACCGACTGAACTTTACGAAGGCATCAGCGCGTTTCAGACCTCCCTTCCTTATGTGGTCACTTCAGAAGACGGCTTTATGTGGGTCGACTATGTGGCGTCAGAGACAGTGACGACGTCAAGTCTGGTGCAGTATTCGCCGACGATAGGGTCGGTTGAAGCGTTACGGACGTATACGCTCCAAGAAGGGGAGAAACGAGACGGGGAATACCCATTCGACTACCGTGGTAGTGTGGATGGTGCGCTGATCCATCAGAGCTTTTTCGATCAAGGGGACAAAACGACGAGGCTCGTGTCGACCGATGGTTCGTTTGACGAAGAGATGGGCGCATTGATTGATTTTGAGATGGGGACCGATTATGTCGCGCTCGGCAAAGAAGGCCGAGCGGAGTTTGTCTCGAAATCCTCTTCCCAGACGTTTGAATATAGAGGATCACAGACGAAAATAACGTTTGATGCGTTTCGTTTCCTAGACGACGACCGGATCCTTTTCCGGGAAGGGATGAATCGGTTGTTGATTGCAGACCTAGGCCAAGAAAGTGTAGCGACGTTACCGAACACGAGCGGGACGACGTCGAAACCAATTTACGTCGACGGGCGTGTGGCCTATGGTGTGTTGAAAGATAGTGGCTTGATCACATTCAATACGATTGATATCAATTAAAAATGCGTCACTTCTGGTCAAAAGGTTAGAAGTGACGCATTATTAATTATGTTTCCATCTTTTTCGCCGTCCGCTGAAGCGCAAATCCAAAAGCGAACAGCGATGCGATCACGGCCGTCATCGAATAGACGGAATCTGTGAAGGCGAGATAAATGCCGAACAAGCCGAGTCCGAAGCTGAGGAGAAACCACAGCCAGAGGGCCGGATGATGTCGTAACGCCTCTTTCATCGGCTCGGGACGTTCAACTGACAACCGGTCCCGTCGGTCACGAGCAAGTTCGAGTTGAACACTTGGCCGTTGCTCTTCAAGACGAGCGTCCGCTTATCGTCACGATAGTCGATGATCATATCCTCGTCCAAAAAGATTTTCGTCCAGTTTTTGATGAGGATCGGTCCGACGTTCGAGTCGATCTCGACGTCCTCCGATGTCGTCTCGGTCACGTAGCGAATCTCGAAGATGCCGCTATTGCCGCAACCACAACCTTCCGTCTCATAAAACAAGTGCATCTGTCCGTCACGTTCACCTTTCAAGGCGTCGATGCGTGCCTTGGCGCTGTCTGTAATCTGTACGTTCATGTGTATCACTCCTTACTTGTATTATACCGCGACTGAAAAAAGATTGAAAAAGACGTGCTTCCCATTTTCCACTTCCTGCAAAAAGGCGTAAACTATTTGTTTAGAAGGGGGAAACGACATGATTTCACGTTTCTTTAGTTATTACCGTCCACATAAGAAGTTATTCATCCTTGATTTCTCATTCGCCATCCTCGTCGGTCTGCTCGAACTTGGGTTCCCGCTCGCCGTCCAGTGGTTCATCGATGATCTATTGCCAGGTGGGGAATGGAACTGGATTATCATCGTCAGCATCGGCCTACTCATCCTTTACATACTCGCCATGATGATGCAATACGTCGTCAACTATTGGGGACACAAACTCGGGATCAACATCGAGACCGATATGCGGGAAGAGCTGTTCACCCATATCCATAAACAATCGTTCCGATTCTTCGATAATCATAAGACCGGCCATCTGATGAGCCGGGTGACGAACGACTTGTTCGATATCGGCGAAGTGGCGCACCACGGGCCAGAAGATTTCTTCATCGCCATCATGACGCTCCTCGGCGCGTTCGGGATCATGTTCACAATCGATCCGCAGCTCGCACTCGTCACGGTCGTCGCCGTTCCGTTCTTGGTCGCGATGATCACATACGCCAACAAGAACATGAATAAGGCGTGGCAAAAGATGTATACGAACATCGGCGAAGTGAACGCGCGGGTCGAAGACAGCGTCTCCGGGGCACGTGTCGTCCAATCGTTCACGAACGAGACGTTCGAGATCAACCGGTTCCAAAAAGACAACAACTTCTATCGCGGCTCGAAGATCGAGGCGTACCGTGTCATGAGTAAGTCGCTCGCGGGCATTTATATCACGACGCGACTCATGACGTTACTCGTCCTCGTCTACGGGGCGTACTTGACGTATCAAGGTCAACTGTCTTATGGACAGCTCGTCGGGTTCATCCTCTACATGAACCTGCTCATCAAACCGATCGAGAAGATCACGGCGCTCCTCGAGATGTATCCGAAAGGGATGGCCGGCTTCAAACGCTTCACGCAACTGTTGGATGAGGCGCCGGACATCGAGAACCGTCCGGACGCGGTCGACGTGAAGACACTGAAAGGCGATATCGCTTTCCAAAACGTCTCGTTCGGCTATTCAGACTACCGCCAAGTGTTGACGAATATCGACCTCGACATTCAGGCTGGGACGACGGTCGCCCTCGTTGGTACGAGCGGTGCCGGGAAGACGACGATTTGTTCGCTCATCCCACGTTTTTATGACGTCACGGGTGGTGCAATCACGATTGACGGCATGGACATCCGTGACATGACGAAAGAGAGCCTCCGCCGTCAAATTGGGATCGTGCAACAAGACGTCTTCTTGTTCGCCGGGACGCTCCGTGAGAATATCGCCTACGGCAAGCTCGACGCGACGGACGAGGAAATCATGCATGCGGTCGAGAAGGCGCACTTGAACTCGCTCGTTGACGAGTTACAGTATGGGCTTGATACACAAATCGGCGAACGAGGCTTAAAACTTTCTGGCGGACAGAAACAACGGATTGCCATCGCCCGGATGTTCCTCAAAAATCCACCGATTTTGATTCTAGATGAAGCGACGTCGGCGCTCGATACCGAGACAGAAGCGATTATTCAAGACTCGCTCAATGAACTCGCGGCTGATCGCACGACGCTCATCATCGCGCACCGATTAGCGACGGTCAAGAACGCGGACCGCATCCTCGTCGTCACGGCAGACGGCATCGTCGAGGACGGGACGCATGACGAACTGAGTGAACAAGGTGGCGTCTTCGCCGGACTTTTGAGACGCCAACAGTTATAACGTTTTTAAGCAAGTTTGCAAAGATCTTGACACTCCCACAGCTAAAGCAGTGGGATTCTGAAGTGCTTGTGCGAGCGCAGTCCATTTCTGTTTTACTCAAGCCTTCAGATGAGGGTGTGCCATCACCCCTCCTGAGACAGACCATATAGGTTCTCAGGCTGATTGACTGTTACCATCAACCACAGGTCGTTACAGGTGTGTCCACCTGATGTTTTAGCGTCTTTTGCATGACGACAGGCATCGTTTTACCGGTCACATGGTTTCGTGACCGAACCGGATACGATTCTCAAGGAGCGATGGACACGGGCGTTTTAGAGACTTGTACTTGTCTATGGGATATATATACCCGAATGTCGGATGTTTTTCACATCCGAACTCACGTTCATCCCATGCCTAAAGGCGGGCTATGCCCGGTATGGGCTTTCCTGCTCGTATAATCTGTAATGATTCTCGAACCAAAAGAGAGGAAATCGGACGACAGCCGATTTCCTCTCTTTATTATGCCGGATCCACTTTTGCCCGATCGATGAAGGAGACGAGCCGACGAAACTGTTCGAGCCAAAACTGAAAGAACGGACCGATTAAGAAAATCGAGAGCACCGTCCCGAAGAAGACCGGTCCCCCGAGCACCCAACCGATCAGACAGGCCGACAGTTCCATCCACGTCCGCATCATACGGACCGATGTTTGGAAGCGGTCCGCTAAGGCAAGCGTCAACCCGTCACGCGGGCCGGCTCCATAACCGATGGCGACGTAAAGTCCGGCCCCCATCCCAATCACGAAGATGCCGAGGACGAGCCACCCGACGTTCAAGGCGATGCCGTCAAGTCGCGGCAGCCAATGGTGGTCGAGGATGAGGTTCATGAACACCCCGACGAAGATGGCGTTGACGAGGGTCCCGAACTGCGGACGGATGCGGTCGAGCAGATATTTGACGAAGACGAGCAGTAGCCCGACGAGCAGAATGATCGTCCCGACCGAGATGGGGGTATGACGGGCGAGGCCGAGATGGAGCACGTCCCATGTCGACACGCCGAGATTGGCCGTGATCATCATCGATGACCCGAGGGCGAGCAGGAACAAGCCGCCCATGAATAATGTCCACTTCAATGTGATGCGTAAAGATTGAACCCATACCGCCTGCATGTGTGTCGCCTCGATTCCCTAAAATGTTCCATCATCATATCACATTCGAACGGCAGGCAAGAAAAAAACGCCTCAGACGAAGTCTGAAACGTTCGTGATTATTTTTTAGGTGTCGGCGATTTTTTCGCCTTGTTCTTTTTATAATAATCGTAGACGAACGGTGCGACCGCCGTCGCGACTTTAATCAATGTACCGAATTTCCCTTTTCTAGCCATGTTGTAGCACCCCTTTCTCTTCTAAAGACATATATTCCACGAGTTGCAGAATTGAAAACATATCCGTTGCAGGTTTGACCGTTTCGTCGTTTGACGATGGCGTCATAATGAGAGTGGAGGTGTAACGATGAAGACAATCATTTGGTATGGAAACGACCTTCGTGTCGATGATCACTTACCGCTCGAGGAGGCGCTCCGATACGACGACCCGATTGAAGGTCATTATTTTATCCGGCCGGACGAGTTGATGGAGAACGCGTATGGGGTTGTCCCACTCGGACGACACCGCCTTCAATTTTTAAAAGAGACACTCGATGACTTGTCCGGTTCCTTGAAGGTGTTAAGTATTCCGCTTTACGTCCATGTCGGGTATCCGCTAGACGTCTTTGATCCAAACGATCGACTACTATTCCAATCCTCAATCGGTTACAACGAACGTCAAATTGAACGAGAAGTGACAACGGCTTGGCAAGGCGAGTGGCAAGCGTTCGATGGATTCACACTTTATCCGCGGGACGAAATTCCCTTTGAGCGGATGCCTTTTTTATTCACCGAGTTTCGAAAGAAAGTCGAGATGGAATCTGAGCCGGCTCGTTTGATTGAACGCGCGTTTCAACATGCAACACCATCCGTCGCGTTTCCAGTCGACGTGAAGCCGATGGAAATCGACGAACGTTCGGCGTTCCCGTTTCGAGGCGGGGAACAAGCCGGGCGGAAACGATTGGCCCATTATGTAAACGGACCGGTTCGGACGTACAAAGAGACGCGCAACGGGTTTGGCGTCGACGATTCGTCGAAACTATCCGCTTACCTTGCGAACGGGTCGCTGTCGCCACGTCGTGTCCTGCATGAGCTCGAGCGACACGAGGCGTCGCACGGGGCGAACGAGTCGACGTATTGGCTTTATTTTGAGTTGCTTTGGCGCGAGTTCTTCCAATGGGTGGCCCTCGAACAGGGTAAGCGGCTTTTCCGGGCCCAAGGCATCCGCTCGAAGGAAAAGTCGTGGCGCGTCGAGGAAGACGTGATCACCCGCTGGCAACGAGGAGAGACAGGCGTCGACTTCGTCGATAGTTTCATGCGCGAGCTGAACGCGACCGGATGGATGTCAAACCGAGGGCGTCAAATCGTCGCGAGCTACTTTGCGAAAGAGCTCGGACAAGATTGGCGTTACGGGGCGGCGTATTTCGAATCGCGGCTCATTGACTACGACGTGGCGAGCAATTATGGGAACTGGGCGTATCAGGCGGGCGTCGGTAACGACTCGCGCGACCGCCGCTTCAATATCGCGCGCCAACAAGAAACGTACGACCCGAACGGTGCGTTTCGTAACACGTGGTTATGACGAAACTGTCACGAGAAGTCATGGTTTCTGATTGACTTCTTTTTACAGACAAGCTATAGTTAAATCAACAGATGGGATACCTGAGGTGTACGAGAGCCGCCTTCGTTATTTTGAGCCAACACTTTGAATACGGGAGACCGAACTGCCATCCGGATCAACTGCCTCATCACGTGCAGGAGGACTTGTGAAGGGGACGCTAGGTCACCCACCTGCTTAAGCAGGTTCAAAAGCAGGGCATCGTCACGGCACTCCGGGCCCCATCGATTTTTTATTAAAACGTCGCTAGACGTCTTTTTTTTGTTTGTAATTCCGAGTAAAATAGTGTGAGAAAATAGAATTAATTTGGAGGAAGAGTATGTTACACCAGTTTTCACGAAATGAATTGGCCATCGGGCAAGAAGGTTTAGACACATTAAAAGGAAAGACGGTCGCCATCCTCGGCGTCGGCGGTGTCGGCTCGTTCGCAGCCGAAGCACTCGCCCGGAGCGGCGTCGGTCGTATCGTGCTCGTCGATAAGGACGACATCGACATCACGAACGTCAACCGTCAAATCCACGCGCTCCTCTCGACGGTCGGACAACCGAAAGTCGAAGCGATGGGGACACGACTCCTCGACATCAATCCCGAGCTTGAGCTCGTCAAACTAAAGATGTTCTATACTGAAGAGACGTTCGAAGAGTTCTTCGCACAAGACCTCGATTTCGTCATCGATGCATCGGACACGATCATCTATAAGATTCACTTGATCGTCGAATGTAAACGCCGCGGCATCCCGGTCATCTCAAGTATGGGCATGGCCAACAAGATGGACCCGACGCGAATCAAGGTCGTCGACATTAAAGACACGACGTACGACCCGATCGCGAAGATGGTCCGGACCCGTCTCCGGAAAGAACGAATCCATAAAGGCGTGCCGGTCGTCTTCTCGGACGAGTCGCCGATTGTCACGCGGGAAGACGTGAACGAAGTCGTCGGGAAGAAGGACGCGCCGATTCGTAAGGCGAAGATGCCACCGAGCTCGAACGCGTTCGTGCCATCGGTCGCAGGGCTCGTCGCAGCCGGTTATGTTATCAATGAAATGCTCGAGACAGCGGGTGTCGAGATCAACCGCATCCAGAAATAAAAAAACGACGCCGGCTCAGATGAGTCAGCGTCGTTTTTCCCAATAGTCGAGCCGCTTTTGCACTTGCTGTTCGAAGCCGCGGGGTGTCGGCGTATAATATTTCGGACGTTTCCGGGCCAAGTTTTCGGGCCAGTAGTTTTGTGGCACGTAGCCGTCCTTCTCGTCATGCGGATATTTATAGCCGGCACCGTTCCCGAGTTCACGGGCCCCGGGGCTGTGCGCGTCCCGTAAGTGAACGGGGACTGGCCCGCCTTCAATCGTCCGCACGTGATGGAGCGCCTTGTCGATCGCGGTGATGACGGCGTTCGACTTCGGTGCCGTCGCCAAGTAGAGGACGGCCTCGGCGATTGGGATCCGTGCTTCCGGGAAGCCGACATACTCGCTCGCCCGGGCGGCCGCATCGACAATCAACAACGCGTTCGGGTCGCTCATGCCAATGTCTTCGGCCGCATGGACGTAGAGGCGCCGTAAAATGAAGCGCGGTGACTCACCGGCCTCGATCATGACGGCGAGCCAATAGAGGGCGGCGTCCGGGTCGGAGCCGCGAATCGATTTGATGAACGCCGAGATGACGTCATAATGGCGGTCGCCCGTCTTATCGTATTTGATCGCTTTTTGTTGCACCGACTCTTCGGCGACGTCGAGCGTGATGTGAATCACCCCATCGACCTCGGGTGTCGTCAAGACGGCGAGTTCGAGCCCGTTCAAGAGGACACGGTAGTCACCGTCCGCCATTTTGATATAATGGTCAACAGCCGCATCGTCCATCTTGACCGTATAGTTGCCAAACCCTCGCTTGTCGACGAGCGCACGTTCGAGGACGACGCGCAGTTCGTCTGGTCCGGGCGGTTCGAGCCGAAACACCGTCGCGCGGGAAAGTAACGCCGCGTTCACTTCAAAACTCGGGTTTTCGGTCGTCGCTCCGATCAAGACGAGCTTCCCGGCCTCAAGTGCCGGGAGCAGGGCGTCTTGTTGCAACTTGTTGAATCGATGAATCTCGTCGAGGAAGAGGATCGTCCGTTCATTCTCAAAGTCAAAGCGCGATTCGGCTTCACGAATGACACTTCTCAGTTCATCGAGTTTCGCCGTGACGGCGTTCAATTGGACGAACGTCGCTTTCGTATAGTTCGAGATGACACGAGCGAGCGTCGTCTTGCCGGTGCCCGGTGGTCCATAGAGGATAATCGTGCCGAGCCGGTCGGCCTCGATGGCGCGGCGTAGCAACTTGCCTTCGCCGATGATGTGCCGCTGACCGATGACTTCGTCTAACGTCTCGGGACGCATCCGATTGGCGAGCGGGCCGCTATTAGATTGCTGGAATAAATCACTCATACGCACACTTTCCTTTCGACAAACGTTTGTTCGAACAGTATAACAGAAGGAGACATGAAGATGAAAATATCTACAAAAGGTCGCTACGGGTTGACGATTATGATTGCGCTCGCCCGTGAGACTGACAATAAACCGCTCAGTTTGAAGAAGATCGCAACCCGCCACGAGCTGCCCGAGCATTATTTGGAGCAATTGATTGGACCGCTCCGTAACGGCGGGCTTGTCAAGAGCGTGCGCGGCGCTTATGGCGGCTACCAGCTCGTCAAGCCGGCAGAAGAGATCACGGCCGGTGAGATTATCCGTTTGCTCGAAGGACCGCTCACAATCGTCGAAGACTCAGAAGCGGACGATGCCGTCAAACGCAAACTGTGGGATAAAATCAAAGTGGCGATTGAGACCGTTCTCGACGAGACGACGCTCGCCGATCTGGCCGAAGAAGACACGAACGGCTACATGTTTTACATTTAAGGATGAGGTGAAAAAAATGAATTACTTTGATCACGCCGCCACGACCCCGATGCGTCCTGAAGTGCTCGAGGCGATGACGCCATACTTTCTAGAACAATACGGCAACCCGTCGAGCATCCATGGGATCGGACGGACGGCCCGGGCCGCGCTCGACGAGTCACGCCGCACGCTCGCCCGTTTCATCGGGGCGACGCCGAACGAGATCGTGTTCACGTCGGGTGGGACCGAGTCGGACAACTATGCGTTGTTCGGTGCGGCCGAGGCGAATGCGCATAAAGGGAAGCATCTCGTCACGACGAAAGTCGAGCATCACGCCGTCCTCCATGCGATGGAACAGCTTGAGCGCGATGGGTTCGACGTGACGTATCTCGACGTCGATTCGACGGGTGCTGTCTCGGTCGAGGCGGTTCGGGCGGCGCTACGGGACGATACGATTCTCGTCTCCGTCATGTATGGGAACAATGAGGTCGGCACGATTCAACCGATCGTGGAAATCGGTGAGGTGCTACGCGACCACCAAGCGCTCTTCCATACCGACGCCGTCCAAGCACTCGGGACGGAAACGATTGACGTCAAGGCGCTCGGTGTCGATTTATTGTCGGCCTCGGCCCATAAAATCAACGGGCCGAAAGGTATCGGTTTTCTTTTTATGAAAACAGGTGTAAAATTAGCGACGCGTTCTTTTGGTGGCCAACAAGAACGGAAACGTCGAGCCGGCACGGAAAACGTTCCGGGTGCCGTCGGATTCAAAACAGCAGCAGCGCTCATCATGGCCGAGCGTTCAGAGCGGGTGGCCGAGTATCATCAGTTGGCCGAGACGTTGCTTCAGCGTCTCGACCTTCTCGGGGTGGACTATGAGGTGAACGGTGCGAACCGTCTGCCGCATATCGTCAACTTGTACCTACCGGGCATCGACCTCGAACCGTTCCTGATCATGATGGACATGCGTGGCGTCGCCATCTCGAGCGGAAGCGCCTGCACGGCCGGGTCGATTGAACCATCGCACGTCTTGACGGCCATGTTCGGCGCGTCGGAGCGGACGAAACAATCGGTCCGGATCAGTTTCGGACAAGGCAATACGATGCACGACGTGGAGCAACTCGCGGAACGGCTTGCTGATGTCGTCTCGACATTCACGAACGGAGTGAGGAAATGAATTTACGAACGAAAGCCCCTGGAGAGACGACGGTCGTCGTCGGGATGTCAGGCGGCGTCGATTCATCGGTGACGGCCCATCTTTTAAAAGAGCAAGGGTACAACGTCATCGGAATCTTTATGAAAAACTGGGACGACACGGACGAAAACGGTGTGTGTACCGCAACCGAAGACTATGAAGACGTCATCGCCGTGGCGAACCAAATCGGAATCCCGTATTATGCGGTCAATTTCGAGAAAGAATATTGGAACCGCGTGTTCGAATATTTCTTGGCCGAGTATCGTCTTGGCCGGACACCGAACCCGGACGTCATGTGTAACAAGGAAATCAAGTTCAAGGCGTTCCTTGATCATGCGCTCCGCCTCGGTGCCGACTTCGTCGCGACGGGCCATTATGCACGCGTCGACTACGTCGACGGTGAACACCGTCTCTTGCGCGGAAAAGACGACAATAAAGACCAAACCTACTTCTTGAACCAGTTGTCCCAAGACCAGCTCGCACGGACGATGTTCCCAATCGGGCATATGGACAAGAAAGACGTCCGCGTCATCGCCGAAGAGGCGGGCCTCGCGACGGCGAAGAAGAAAGACTCGACGGGCATCTGCTTCATCGGCGAGCGGAACTTCAAAGAGTTCCTCTCGGAGTATTTGCCGTCACAACCAGGCGAGATGCAGACGCTCGACGGTGTCGTCAAAGGGCGTCACGACGGGCTCATGTATTACACGCTCGGTCAACGCCATGGTCTCGGCATCGGTGGCGACGGGGACCCGTGGTTCGTCGTCGGCAAGAACGTCAAGGAGAACATTTTGTACGTCGGCCAAGGGTTCCATCACGACGCGCTCTATTCAGACGCGCTCCTCGCCTCGAAACTGTCGTGGACGGGTACCGTTCCAGCAACGGAGTTCCGGGCGACGGCGAAGTTCCGCTACCGTCAACAAGACGTACCGGTGACAATCGCGCCGCTCGAGAACGGCGAAGTGCTCGTCAAGTTCGACGAGCCGCAACGCGCCATCACGCCAGGCCAGGCCGTCGTCTTCTATGACGGCGATATCTGCCTCGGCGGTGCGACGATTGATGAAGCGTATCGATCTGGAAAACGACTCGACTATATCGGATGAGGTGATGACGATGAACGCAAACGAATTAGGCATCCAAGCGATGCAGCAAGGCGAGTTTGAACAAGCGGCGAAGCAGTTCAACGCTGCGATTGAAGCCGCCCCCGCGGACCCGACCGGTTACGTCAACATGGGGACGCTCCTTCAAGCGATCGGGGACCACGAGCGGGCCGTCGTCTTTTACGACAAGGCGCTCGAACTCGACAACGCGTTCGGCGCGGCCCACTATGCGAAAGGCGCACTCGCCTATGAGCTCGAGCAGCTCGACTTGGCCGAGGCGTCACTTCGCCAGGCGCTCCTTGCCGGGATGAACGACGCGGACCTGCACTTCATGCTCGGTTTGACGTACAAGGCGATGGGCGACTTCGTCCGCGCCTTGCCACGTCTGAAGGAAGCGCAAGCACAGTCGCCAGAAGACGTCGAGATTTCGTTCCAGTACGGACTCGCGCTCGCACAGAACGAACAGCTCGATTTGGCCGTCGAGGCGCTCGAGCACACGCTCGACCTCGACGCGAGCCACACGGACGCGCGCTACAACTTGGCGATTGCCTATGCGTTCCTCGGTGAACAAGACAAGACGTACGCCGAGCTCGAACGTGTGCTCGAATTGCAACCGGACCACGCGCTCGCGTATGACGCGAAAGCGAAAATGGACGAGTTGCTCGGGAACTAAATGTTAAAAAAGCCTTTGCGATTTGAACTGCTCCCCGTCAAGTAGACAGGGCAAATAATGAAAACCAAACTAGGCGGCTTGAGTCCTGTATTCGACAGGGCTCAAGCCGTTTAGCCGTTTCTGGAAACGGTCATGGTTGTAGAACGATATGTAGGCCTCGATGGCCGATGTGAGTTCGTTATAGGCCTGGAACTCACGCAGGTAGTACATCTCGACTTTCAGGGTGCCCCAAAAGCCCTCGATCGGGGCGTTGTCGATGCAACGTCCGACCCGGGACATGCTGTGGGTCAGCCCCGCGTCTTCCACCATGCGTTTGAACCCTCTCGATGTGTATTGATATCCTCGGTCACTATGGATCATCGGACTCGCTCCTGTACGGAGCCCCGCGATCGCTGGCATCATCGTCTGGAAGACGAGCGCGTTGTTGTTGGATTTCCCGATGCGATAGGCGACGATTGAGCCGTCATACAGGTCGATAATCGCGCTCAGATACGCCTTCCTCCCGGCGCCATATTTGAACTCGGTGACGTCGGTGCACCATTTCTCGTCCGGTCGTGACGCGCTGAATTCCCGGTTCATCAGGTTCTCGGCCACATGCTGCGGTGACGACTTTTTGTACCGCTTTCGTTTCTGGCGGATGACCGAACGGATCTCATGGATGCGCATGAGACGATAGATGCGCTTCTCGTTGTATGCCGGCAGGCCATGCTGGCGTCGTCTGCGATTGACCGTCATGGTGATCCGTCGATACCCGTAGGTCCCATTCACCTGGTCGTAGAGGAGACGGATGTCCTCCAGTAGACTCGAGTTTTCTTCCTCGCGTACCGAGACGGTACGTTTTAACCATTTATAATAGGCGGCCCGTGAGACCTGCGCGATCTCGCATAGGAGCACGACCGGGAACGTGTCGCTTGTCGACATTTCCTTGATGGCCATGTACCGCAATTGTAGCCGGATCTGGCTGATCAACCTCTCCTCTCGATCTCCTCTAACTTTTTTAGGAACAGATTCTCGGCCCGAAGGCGCTCATTCTCCCGTTCAATCTGTTGGATGCGACGTTCGAGCTTCTCCTCGTTGGTCAGTTCCTCTTCTTGCTTTGTCCGTCCGCGCCGGTCCTCGAGCCCGTGCACGCCGTCGGCGTCATATTTTTTCGTCCAGCCGTAGACCTGCTGGTACGACACGGCGAATATCTCGGCCGTCCTTTGATAGTTCCGTCCGTTGTCCAGGCAATACCTGACGATCTCCATGCGTTCCTCGAATGTTGTCTTTCTCCCTTTGGCCATAGCTCGATCCATCCCTTTTCTCGAATCTGTTAACTCGCTATGACCAGTATACTTCTTGATCCACCGATATAGAACCGACCAACTACTAATATGATATTTGGAGAGAACCTCCATTTTAGTGAACCCATCGAGATAGTCACGTACGGCCGCAATCTTCTGTTCCTTGGTGTAATGTTTCCATGTCTTCGACTCCTTCAACGCATCGATCCCACCGGTATCGAATTTCACTTTCCACACCCGGAGGGTATTCTCAAAGACGTGATGGGCCTCCTCGATTTCCTTCCAGGTGTATGTCCCTTCTTCCATCATACGTAGCGCACTCAGTTTTTGTTCAATCGAATGCCGACTTCTCGCCATAAAAAACACTCCCCGATAAGAATAAACAGATTTGTTATTTCATCTGTCTACCTATTGGGGAGCATATCAATTTTTTCGCAAAGGCTTTTTTGTTAGTCCCAATAGTGGAAGATGACGTTACCAATCGTCTCCGGCTCCCAATAGTCAATCTCTCCACGCTCTGCGTCGTTCAGAAACGGCTGCAGCGTCACGTCAAATCGTTCGTTCAACTCCGCCGCTATCGGAACTTGGTACGGTGTAGGAAACAGGTTAGTCAACTCGGGTACATCAATGTACTCGTACGAAAACGGTTCATACTTTGAGATACCGATGATGGGATAAGATCTACTGAGTAGCACATAGATGCTGCGTCCACGGATAGTGATCGTCGCTTGGTGGTAGTTCGGGGTGATCGAGTCTCCGAGAATGATGGTACACGTTCCACCTTTCTGACGAGCGTAATCGAAACAAATCGTTTGAAATAACCTTACTTCGGATCCAGGAGCCGGGCAGTCACCGTATGAGAATCCGGTGATGCATTCAGGTAGGATGAGTGTCATGCGAACAACCCTCCCAAGAACAAAACGAGACCGTTTATCGCGGAGAGGAGTACCGCCCCGACGATGGCGAGCGCATTCCACCAGATCGTTGTACCTGTACTTGCTTTTCTCACGCTATCAATCAAAACAAGTAGCGAAACGATGACAGACATGATTGTAAGAAAGAAGAACGAAGCGGGTCGATCGAGTAGAGGAAATGAATAGACTACAAAATAAAGTGAGTAAGTCCATAAACCTAAACCAATTACAAGCGATAGAGCGACATATCTCATGAAGCACAACCTTTTCCATTTTCTCTCATCATATCATGCGCCCCGTTCGACCTCTATTTATTTTATAGCTGTTTCGTCGTGATTTTCACCGGCTCCCCGCCGAACTTCTCATACGCCTCGTCCATATTTTTCGTATACAGCTCGATGACGTTTTTACTTGGATCTTTAAAGTAGGCGGAACGTTCTTTCCCGTTTACGGTCTCATCTTCGTCCCACGTCCGTAGCTTCGTCGGAATACCGGAATCGTTTAATACGTCGAGCGCCTGTTCAAAGGAATCCATCGGGACATAAAAAGCGCAATGGACGTGAGCGCCTCCTTCGTCATACAACGTCTCCCATTCGGTTACGTCTCGTCGTCGGTTCGCGTCTTCTTCTTCTGTGAAGTCGCGCTTTAACCATAGCCCGAGACGCGTGTTACCGCCGACGTATAACCACGTCGCCCAAGGCTCGTCCGCGTGTTCTTGCGCCTCGCTCGGTTCGGCGTCGTCACCGACCCATTGTTCGACGATTGGGAGACCGAGCTTTCCATGCCAAAAGTCTACGGCTTCGGCCATGTCGGTCACTTCTAGTACGAGTTCACATAGTCCGGTTACCGGGATTCGTTTTGTCATGTGTCATTCCTCCTTCATAGGTTCACTCGAACAGTTCCCCGTTTGATTAGCTGAAAAACGTGCGTAGCCGTCCGAATGTTCGGGAAATGCATAAGGGATAATAGGGAGGAGAGACATTATGCGAATCATCAGTCTACTAAGCGTTATCTTATTTTTTGTCGTTGAATGGTTCGTGCTTGGGCGCATGTTCACCGCGATCGACAACCGATTGGCGGCAGGGGAATGGACGAATAACGTGTTCTATCGCGTCATCATCGAATCGGAACGGGCGACGACGACGTTGCTCATCTTGTTTGCGACGTTTTTCGTCATCGGGCTTCTTATGCATTGGTTGCTTTCGACGATTCGGTCGTTCCGCCAATCGCTTGGCGTCGTCGGCATCGGATGGACGGTCCCGCTCGCGCTCGCCATCATCGCGTGGATCGTCCCGAACCCGTATATCCAACTCGGGCTACTCGTCTTGCAATTCTCGTTCATTCCGCTCATCCCGTTCATCGGCCAAACGTTGCGGCTCGGACACGTCGTCTTGAACTGGGGGATTCACATCGCAGCGAGCGGGCTCGTCCTGCTCATTCAACGCCCTTCGCTTGAAAAGCTGTTCCGGGTCGAGCGGACCGAGCTGCTCGAACGCTTACAAGGCTACGTCAATACAGGCGAACTGGAACGGTTCGAACGGTTGCTCGAACGAGTCGACGTGGCCCAACTCGAGCGCTTGTTCAATACAGTCGACATCGACCAGCTCGAGCGGCTGTTGAATCGGGTCGACATCGACCAATTGATTCGCATCTTTGAACGGGTCAACCTCGACCAACTCGAGCGCATCCTCAACTTGTTCGGTTAGGCCATTTGTTCTCCTCTTCCGAATCGGGCTATAATGGGGGATGGAAAACTAGCTGGGGGTGGCTCACATGATGGCAGCACCTTACGAGTTGACAGGAAAAGTCATCCGCGTCCTGTTTCAATCGGAAGAAGAAGCGCATACGATCGCGCTTGTACGTATAAAAGAAAAAAACTTTGAGACTGACGAGACCGAGATGGTCATCGCCGGGGTCGGTGTCGGAATCGAGAAGGGCGAGACGTATAAGGCGCACGGCCGTCTCGTCGATCATCCACGGTTCGGCAAACAGATGAAGGCGGATTGGATTCGCCGCGTCGTCCCGATGACGAAACGAGCGGCCGTCCGCTTTTTGACGAACGGTTCGTTCCCGGGCATCGGGCAAAAGACGGCGCAAAAGATCGCCGACACGCTCGGTGACGACTGCATCGACCAAATCGTCAAACATCCGAGCGTCCTCTCGAACGTCGACGGATTGAAAGAGAAACAAGCCCGTGTCATCACGGAACGGTTGAACGTCTTGTATGGCGTCGACCAATTGCTGTTGTTCTTGGCCCCGTTCGACGTGACGCCACGGCTCGCCTCGAAGATTCATAAAGAATATGAAGGACGGGCGATGGAGACGATCGAGAAGAACCCTTATGCGCTCATGTACGATGTGCCAGGAATCGGCTTCAAGACGGCCGACGCCATCGCGGCATATTTTGGCATTCAAGGCATCCATCCGGAGCGGATCGCCGCCGCCGTCTTGTACGTGCTCGAACTCGAGCAAGGGAACGGGCACTTGTTCGTCACGTCGGACCAGCTCCACCGTGAGATGCCACGTATCATTGGCGGTGACCCGGGCGATGCGCTCGTGGCCGCGCTCGAGACGCTCGCCCAAGACGAACGCATCATCGTTGAAGATGGGGTCGTCTACCATCCTCGCGTGTATCGGGCTGAACGAAAAGCGGCCGAAGAACTTGCCCGCATCATGTCGACCTCGACGACGGAAGACGTCGATATGGCGACAATTTTCGATGCCGTCGGTCGCGTCGAGGAGATGTTCTCCATCGAGTACGCGAAACAACAGCGCGAGGCAATCGAGCTCGCGTTGAAATCGCCGCTCATGGTGCTTACCGGCGGACCGGGAACGGGGAAGACGACGGTCGTGCGCGGGATTATTCACGCGCTGAGCGACGTCTTCGACTGGAAACTTGAACCGGTACCGAACCAGCCGTTCCCGTTCGTCCTCGCCGCACCGACCGGACGGGCCGCGAAACGGCTCAGTGAATCGACCGGGCTCCCGGCTTCGACGATTCACCGGTTGTTAAAGTTCGATGGCAGTTCGTTCCAAGTCGATGACACGAACCCGCTCGTCGGGAAAGTGCTCATCGTCGACGAGGCGTCGATGATTGACATCTTCTTGTTCCGGAGCCTGCTCCGGGCCGTGCCGAACGGGATGAAGATTCTTTTCGTCGGTGACCGCGACCAACTCCCTTCGGTCGGGCCTGGTCAAGTGCTCGCCGATTTGATGTCGACCGACGGTATCCCGGTCGTCCGTCTCGATGTCGTCCATCGGCAGGCGTCCGAGTCGAGCATCCTCCGTTTGGCGCATGCGCTCAACGCGAAACAGATGCCGGACGACTTACTGGCGGCGCTCCCGGACCGGCGCTTCTATACGGCGAACCAAGAGACGGCGCTCCAAGCGATCTGTCAGATGGCCGGGGCTGCACTCCGAAAAGGCTATTCACCGTTTGATATCCAGATTCTTGCGCCGACGTATCGTGGCGTCTGCGGCATCGATGGACTGAACGAGGCGCTTCAAAACGTGTTCAATCCGAAGTCGGCGGCGAGGGAAGTGAAGCACGGTAACCGGACGTATCGGAACGGGGACAAAGTGCTCCAGCTCGTCAATAACGCCGAGGAGAACGTCTATAATGGGGACATCGGGGAGATCACAAACATCTTTTACGCGAAAGAGAACGTCGACAAGGTCGATAAGATTTACATCCGCTTCGACCAAATCGAGGTCGAGTACAATCGGAGCGAATGGGACCAGTTCACCCACGCCTACGCCATCACGATCCATAAGTCACAAGGGTCCGAGTTCCCGATCGTCCTCATGCCCGTCTTCTTCAACGGTGGGTTCCGCTCGTCGCGCAACTTGATTTATACGGCCGTCACGCGCGCGAAGAAGAGTTTACTCCTCTTCGGCGACGTTCGCGCACTCGAAGCGGCGACACGGGAAGAAGAGCCGGTGCGCCGGACGAAGCTCGTTGAACGGCTCGGCGGCAAGTCTTGACGAACGCTTGAACACGTGTGATAATGACCAATAGAAAACTGAAACGATTAAAGACGATGAAAGAACCGAGTACGTCGTCACCGCCTCATCAGAGACATCTTCCTAGGCTGCGAGAAGATGGGGGTCGGCCGACCGAAGCTAGTCTGGAGTCCCCACTCATCCTGGGCGCCTCATCCACGTTATCGGATGTTCGAGGCACGGCTTTGCCGTGCGAACGAGGGTGGTACCACGAAGCGATGCTTTCGTCCCTTTCCATAGGGATGGACATCGCTTTTTTTCGTTTCGTTCAGAATAAGGAGGAATTGTTGATGAAACCGCTCAAACCATTAACTGGCGCACAGATTCGCCAAATGTATTTAGATTTCTTCAAATCAAAAGGACATTCGGTCGAACCGAGCGCTTCGCTCGTACCGGTCGAGGACCCGACACTGCTTTGGATCAACTCGGGCGTCGCGACGCTTAAAAAATATTTCGATGGTCGCGTCATTCCAGCCAACCCGCGAATCGTCAACGCACAGAAGTCGATTCGGACGAACGACATCGAGAACGTCGGAAAGACGGCTCGTCACCATACGTTCTTCGAGATGCTCGGAAACTTCTCGGTCGGGGAGTACTTCCGTGAAGATGCGATCAAGTGGGGCTGGGAACTTCTCACGAGCGATGAGTGGTACGGACTCGACCCGGACCGCCTCTCCGTGACGATTCACCCGGAAGACGAAGAAGCGAAACGTATCTGGATCGAGCTCGGCGTTCCGGCTGACCGCATCATCCCGCTCGAAGAAAACTTCTGGGAAATCGGGGAAGGCCCGTCTGGCCCGAACACGGAAATCTTCTTCGACCGCGGCCCGTCGTTCGGTGACGACCCGACCGACCCGGAACTCTACCCGGGCGGCGAGAACGAGCGCTACCTCGAGATTTGGAACATCGTCTTCAGTCAGTTCAACCATGACGGGCACGGCAACTATACCGAGCTCCCACGGAAAAACATTGATACGGGGATGGGTCTTGAGCGAATGGCGAGCGTCATGCAAGACGTGCCGACGAACTTCGACACAGACCTGTTTATGCCGATTATTCGCGAGACAGAGAAAATCAGCGGCGAGACGTATCGTGCTGACAGCAGTAAAGACGTGGCGTTCAAAGTCATAGCCGACCATATCCGGACTGTGTCGTTCGCGATCGGGGATGGTGCGCTTCCATCGAACGAAGGCCGTGGCTACGTGCTCCGTCGTCTCCTCCGTCGTGCCGTTCGTTACGCGAAGATGCTCGGAATCGAGCGTCCGTTCATGTACGAGCTCGTCGACGTCGTTGGGGACATCATGGTCGACTTCTACCCTGAGGTCCGTGAGAAGAAAGACTTCATCAAGAAAGTCGTCAAAAACGAAGAAGAACGGTTCCACGAGACGCTTCATGACGGTCTTGCCATCTTGAATGAAGTCGCGAAAGCGCAAAAAGCGGCAGGTTCGAACGTCATTAGCGGTGAAGACGCGTTCCGTCTTTACGACACGTACGGCTTCCCGCTCGAGTTGACGATCGAGTACGCGGAAGACCATAACCTCTCGGTTGACGAGGAGGGCTTCAAACAAGCGATGAACGCACAGCGTGAGCGGGCCCGCATGGCGCGCGCTGACGTCGAATCGATGCAAATCCAATCGGGTGTACTCGCAGACATCACGCTCGAATCGTCGTTCATCGGCTATACGAATCTCGGTACAGAGGCGAAAATCGTCAGCTTGATTCATGACGGTGAGCTCGTCGACGTCGTCGCAGCCGGAGAGGAAGCCCAAGTCATCCTCGACCAGACGCCATTTTATGCGGAGAGCGGCGGTCAAATCGGTGACAAAGGTCAAATCGTCGGGTCGGACTTCGTCCTTCACGTCAAAGACGTCTCGAAAGCGCCGAACGGTCAAAACTTGCATACGGTCACGGTCACGTCGGGCATCGCTAAGGCGGAAGTCGCAGTGACGGCAACGGTCGATAAAGACGCACGTCAAGCGATTATCAAGAACCACACGGCGACACACTTGTTGCATCGTGCCTTGAAAGACACGCTCGGCGAGCACGTCAACCAAGCCGGTTCCCTTGTGACGGCGGATCGTCTCCGCTTCGACTTCTCGCACTTCGGTCAAGTGACGGCAGAAGAGCTTCAGGCGATTGAACGTCAAGTGAACGAACGCATCTGGGCATCGATTGGTGTCGACATCGAAGAGATGAACATCGCCGACGCGAAAGCGAAAGGTGCGATGGCGCTCTTCGGTGAGAAGTATGGGGACGTCGTCCGCGTCGTCGCGGCCGGAGACTCGGTCGAGCTTTGCGGTGGTTGCCACGTCGGCAACACGGCTGAAATCGGACTCTTCAAAATCTTGTCGGAGTCAGGGATCGGTGCCGGTACACGACGCATCGAGGCCGTCACAGGAGCGGGCGCATACGAAGTCATGAACCAGCAAATCGAGACGCTCGAATCGGCAGCAAAACTGCTCAAGACAAAACCGCTTGAAGTGCCGACACGTGTCCAGGCGCTCCAAACCGAGTTGAAAGACGTGGAACGTGCGAACGAGTCGCTCAAAGCGAAGCTCGCGAACATCGAAGCGGCGTCACTCACGGATGCGCTTGAAACGATTCAAGGGGTCCAGTTGATTGCCAAACGCGTCGACGGCCAAGACATGGACGCGCTCCGCGGCATGGTCGATGAGTTGAAAGGCAAGCTCGGCTCAGCCGTGATCATCCTCGGCTCGGCGAACGGCGACAAAGTCAATCTCGTCGCCGGTGTGACGAAAGACTTGAACGACCGTGGCTTCCACGCCGGAAAACTGATTAAAGAAGTCGCGACACGTTGCGGTGGCGGCGGTGGCGGTCGCCCTGATATGGCGCAAGCCGGAGGCCGTGATGCGACAAAACTCGATGAAGCATTGAAGTTTGCTTCACATTACGTCGAATCACTGGCATAATAGAATGTGAAGTGCAAACGGAAAGAGGTGGATTCTTGTGAGCCAAATGGATCGCACGATGCAATTCAATTTTCCAGAAGATGATAATCGAGCCAACACTCGGGAGACACTGATCACGGTGTATAAAGCGCTCGAGGAAAAAGGCTACCAACCGATCAATCAAATCGTCGGATATTTGTTGTCAGGTGACCCTGCCTACATCCCGCGTCATAACGATGCGCGAAACTTGATTCGCAAAATCGAACGAGACGAACTGCTCGAAGAGCTGGTCAAATCGTATTTGAACGATCGTAGAGAGGATTAATATGAAGCGAGTCATGGGGCTTGATGTCGGGTCGAAGACGATTGGGGTCGCCGTGAGCGACCTCATGGGCTGGACGGCACAAGGTGTGGAGACGGTCTACTGGACCGAGCCGGACTTTGACGAGGCCGTCCGCCTGCTCCGACCAATCATCGAGCAGTACGAAGTGAAAGAAGTCGTTGTCGGTCTCCCGAAGAACATGAACGGGACGATCGGGCCGCGAGGCGAGGCGTCAGAGGCGTTTGCCGCTGCCCTCACCGAGGCCACGGGCTTACCGACGATTTTAGTCGATGAGCGCCTGACGACGATGCAAGCGGAGCGGATGCTCATCTCAGCAGACGTCAGCCGCAAAAAGAGAAAAGCGGTCATCGACAAGATGGCGGCGGTCATGATTTTACAAAACTACCTGGATCGTTCAGGGAAATAAGGAGGAATTACTCATGGCAGAAATCCGTCGTGAAGAAGAAATGTACCGTATTCCAGATGAAAATGGAGACGAGCATTTATTTGCAGAAATTTTCCGGATGACGAGCGACCGCTCGAAGAAGACGTTTGTCGTTCTCGAGCCGGTTGGCAACCCGGAGACAGAAGATGAAGATACAATCGAAGTATACGCGTTCGAAATCGAAGAACTTGAAGATGGCGAATTCATCTTGAAGCTCGTCGAAGACGATGACGACTTCGAAGAAGTCATGGAAGCATTCGACATCGTCAACGACGAAGTCGGTTTAGACTAATACGTGGACGGGCGGCTAGGGGAAACCCTCGTCGCCCATCTTCATAAAAGAAGAACAGGGGAGAACATGCATGAACTATTCATCGATGTCAGATGAGAAGCGTGCACGAAGCCGGATCGTTCGTCGTATCACGGTGATTATCCTTGCTGTCTTTCTTCTTGTCATCGCCACCGGTGCTGCCGTCTCGTACGCATTCGTAAAACGGTCACTTGAGCCCGTGGACCCGACATCGACTGAAACGGTCGAAGTCGAGGTGCCACTCGGTGCAGGCTCAGGGTACATTGGCGAACTACTCGAAGAGAATGGACTCGTGAGGAATAGCACGATTTTCCGTCTTTACACACGGTTTAAAAATGAATCATCGTTCCAAGCGGGGACGTACACGTTATCCCCGTCACAGTCGCTTGACGAGATGATCGCAACGCTGAAGACCGGCAAAGTGATCGTCGTTCCAGATATCCGATTGACAATTCCAGAAGGGTTCACGATTGACCAAGTCATCAAACGGCTTGCGAACGTCGCTGAGATTCCAGAAGAAGAAATTTCGGCTCAATTGAGTGACAAGGAGTATATCGCTTCTCTTGTCGCGGAACACGAGATGTTGACAGACGAAGTGTTAGCGGAAGGCATTTACCATCCGTTAGAAGGTTACTTGTTCCCGGCAACGTACGAGTTCGATAAAGGGGTCACGCTCACGCAGATCATCGATGAGATGTTAAAGCCGACCGAACAGCTCTACAACGAGAACAAGGCGGCGCTCGAAGCAGCGGGACGGACGTTCCATGAGACGCTCGCGCTCGCGTCAGTCGTCGAAAAAGAAGCGGTCTCGACGGAAGACCGTCAAGAGATCGCCGGTGTGTTCGAAAACCGTCTAGCGGACGGCATGCGGCTCCAGTCGGACCCGACCGTTTGGTACGGGACGGGAGAGACGTCGATCTTCACATCGTTCAACGACTTACAAAACGATTCGCTTTATAACACGTACAAGTATGCCGGCATCCCGATCGGTCCAATCGCATCGGTCAGCCGGGACGCGTTCGCCGCGACGCTCAACCCGAACGACACAGCAAACTTCTATTTCTATGCACGGCCGCCTCGTGAGGGGTTCCCGAACGGCGAAGTATTGTTTGAAGTGACGTACGAGGAACACCAGCAGAACGTGAACCAGTACCGTCCGGAATGGGAAGCGTTCGAAGCAGCAAACAACAATTGACGGCATCGACCGGAAGCACTCGCTTCCGGTCGTTTGAATGAATAGAGAGGTAGAGGTGTCAGAAAGTGGAACATGCATCCTATGAAGGCTATGTGGAACAGTTGGTCACGCCTCGGTCGCCGCTCTTAGCGGAGATGGAGGAGTTCGCCCGCATCCATCACGTGCCAATCATGGACTTGACCGGGTCGGAAGTGCTGTTGTCGCTCCTCGCGATGCAGCGTCCGGTCCGGATTCTTGAGGTCGGGACGGCCATCGGCTATTCGGCCATCCGGATGGCGGAGCTGTTGCCGTCCGCTGAAATCGTCACGATCGAACGGAACGCGCGTCGCCATGAAGAGGCGTTATCGTTCATCGGTCGCTCTGACGTGAAGGACCGAATCACGGTCATCCATGGCGATGCCGTCGAGTTAATCGGTTCGATTGAAGGGCCGTTCGACGCCGTCTTCATCGATGCGGCGAAAGGACAGTATCAAAAGTTTTTCGATGGGTATGGCGCTTTAGTACCGATTGGTGGTACGATTTACAGCGATAATTTATTTTTACGAGGCGACGTCTTGCTTGAAGACGTGTCGGTGCTTGACCGCCGCCGCCGCAGGCTCGTCCGTCTCGTGAAAGAGTTTACTGAGCAATTGATGGCACGGACCGATTATCATACCGCAATTTTGCCCCTTGGTGATGGCCTAGCAATCAGTCGTAAATTACGATGAGGAGGATTCAACTTTGATGCAACATAAACCCGTCATTATCGGCGTGGCCGGGGGGACCGGGTCAGGAAAGACGACCGTTGCCCGCGCGCTCGTGGATGCGTTCAAAGGACAATCGGTCGTCATGATCGAGCAAGACGCGTACTATAAAGATCAATCGGAGATGACGATGGAGGAACGGTATAAGACGAACTATGACCACCCGTTCGCCTTCGACAACGATCTATTGATTGAGCATATTCAGCAGCTACAAGAGCACAGAGCGATCGAGAAGCCGGTATATGATTATGCGGCCCACACGCGCTCGGACAAGACGATTTTGATCGAACCGGTCGACGTCGTCATCGTCGAAGGGATTTTGGCGCTCGAGGACGACCGTCTCCGTGACTTGATGGACATTAAAGTGTTCGTCGATACCGATGCCGACGTCCGCATCTTACGCCGGATGCAACGCGACTTGAATGAGCGGGGCCGCTCGATCGACTCGGTCGTCGCCCAGTACACGAACGTCGTCCGTCCGATGCACTTGCAGTTTTGCGAGCCGACGAAGCGTTACGCGGATATCATCGTCCCAGAAGGCGGCGAGAACTTCGTCGCCATCGATTTGCTCGTGACGAAGATTCGTTGGGTGCTCACGGAGCGCAATCGCGCCTAATAAATAAATCGTTTTCAATTTATGCCTAGCTGTAATATACTAGGAGACAATGAAGGAGTGACAGAAATGGCTGAAAAACAACATTACATGACGTTAGACGGAAAAGCGAAAATCGAGAATGAATTGAACGAACTGAAGACGGTACGCCGTAAAGAAGTCGTTGAAAATATTAAAATCGCACGTGACTTCGGCGATTTGTCGGAGAACGCTGAGTACGACGCTGCAAAAGAAGAACAAGCGATGGTCGAAGGCCGAATCGCGCAACTTGAAGAGATGCTCCGGAACGCGGTCATCATTCAAGACGATGTGGCGGACAACTCGATGGTCGCGATCGGCAAGACGGTGACGTTCTTCATCCAAGAAGACAACGAAGATGAGACGTACACAATCGTCGGTGGCGCAGAGGCCGATCCGTTCACAGGCAAAATCTCGAACGAATCACCAATCGCGAAGGCGCTTCTTGGCCGTACGGTCGGGGATGTCGTCAACGTACAGACACCTGGCGGCGACATGGTCGTCGAAATCAAAGAAATCAAGTAACGCAAACGAGCGACATCCATTTGGACGTCGCTCTCTTTCTGAGGAGGAATGGACATGAAAATCGGGATTATCGGAGCAATGGAAGAAGAAGTGAACTTGCTTCGTAACGAATTGACAGAGCGTACGGACACGGAGATCGCGAGCTATCACTTCTATGAAGGCTACCTCGGCAACGTCGAGGTCGTCATTTTGAAGTCGGGCATCGGGAAAGTGAACGCGGCCATCGGCACGACGCTTCTCATCGACAAGTTCAAGCCGGACGTCGTCATCAACACCGGCTCAGCGGGCGGTTTCAAAAAAGGAATGAAAGTCGGAGACGTCGTCGTCTCGACAGAAGTAAGACATCACGACGTCGACGTGACGGCGTTCGGTTACGAGTACGGACAAGTACCAGGCATGCCAGCGGCGTATCCGGCTGATGCGCGACTCATGGACGTCTGTAAAGAAGTGATTGAGAACTTGCCTGACGTGAACGTGCATACCGGACTCATCGTCACAGGGGATTCGTTTATCAACGACTCGAAACGTGTCGCCGAGATTCTCGGACATTTTGACGGTGTCGCCGCCGTCGAGATGGAAGCCGCGCCGATCGCCCAGACGTGCTATCAGTTCGGTGTCCCGTTCGTCGTCACGCGCTCCATCTCGGATAGTGCTGACGAGGAAGCGAATTTGTCGTTTGATGAATTTTTAGAAACGGCTTCGATTAACTCTGCGAAAATGGTCATGGCCGTGACGAAACGACTCGGTCAAGGTGAATAATTGAGAGGGATGCGTTGACATCCCTTTTTTATTCCCTTATATTAGTACCAGATACTAAGAATAGGGGTCATCATTATGAACATTGGGATCATCGGCATCGGTTCGTTCCTTCCGACAAACCGTGTCACGAACGTCGATTTGGAAAAACGAATGGATACGAGCGACGAATGGATTCGGACCCGGACGGGGATTGAAGCGAGACACTTGGCCGATTCGGATTTGACGGTAGCCGACATGGCCACCCACGCAGCGGAACGTGCACTTAAGAGCGCGGGCGTCTCAATCGAAGATATCGACGCCATCGTCTGTGCGACCGCGACAGCACCGTCATTCCCAGCGACCGCGTGTCTCGTCCAAGCGAACCTTGGCGCCAAGCGTGCCGTCGCCTTCGACGTCAGCGCGGCTTGTAGCGGCTTCATCTTCGCGATGGATACGGCGAAAGGCTTGATGGCGTCGAAAGGCTTTAAAAAGACGCTCGTCATTGGCGCCGAGAAGATGGGCAATCTCATCGATTGGGACGATCGATCGACGGCCGTCTTGTTCGGAGACGGGGCCGGTGCCGTCGTCTTAGGCGAGGACGAGGTCGCCTCGGTCGACTCCATCATTCTCGGCAGCGACGGGACGGGTGGGAAGTATTTATATGAGAACGACGAAGGCAAAATTGTTATGAACGGTCGCGAAGTGTTCAAGTTCGCCGTCCGTAAAATGCCAGACATCGTCGTCGAGGCGCTCGAACAAGCAGGCAAGACGATTCAAGATATGGACGTGCTCGTCCCGCACCAAGCGAACCGCCGTATCATCGAGGCGGCGATCGAGCGGTTAGGGCTAGCTGAAGAGAAAGTCGTCGTCACGATTCAAGACCATGCGAACACGTCGGCCGCCTCAATCCCGCTCGCACTTGCCGAGGCGGTGAAGAGCGGAAAAATCACGGCCGGTCAGACGGTCGTCATCGCCGGCTTCGGTGCCGGGCTCACTTGGGGAGCGAGCTGTTTAACTTGGAATAACGCTAACATCACGGAGGAGATTAGGACATGAAACGAGTAGTCATTACAGGGTTAGGTGTTGTATCACCGCTAGGCAACGACGTCAACGAGATGTGGGGACGGTTATTGAACGGGGACAACGCCGTCGACACGTTGACAAAGATCGATATCGACCAATATCCGGCAAAAGTCGGGGCCGAGGTCAAGTCGTGGGACATCAGCCATTTGGTGGAGCCAAAAGAGATCCGCAAGATGGACTCGTTCATTCAATACTCGATTTTAGCAGCAGACGCCGCCCATAAAGATAGCGGCCTCGACGTAGCGGCCATCCCGAATCAAGTCGGAACGTGGATTGGGAGCGGCATTGGCGGGGTCGAGACGATCGACAAACAGTCGACGGTCCTTCACGAACGTGGACCGCGCCGCATCAGCCCGTTCTTCATCCCGATGATGATTCCGAACATGGCGAGCGGCCAAGTGTCGATTTATCTCGGGGCGAAAGGGCCGAGCAACTGTTCGGTCACAGCATGTGCGTCGGGGACGAACTCGATTGGGGAAGCGTTCCGCGTCATTCAGCGCGGCGACGCGCTCGCGATGTTCGCCGGCGGTGCGGAAGCACCGATCACGCCACTCTCGTTCGCAGGATTCTGTGCGAACAAGGCGCTGTCGACAAACCCGGACCCTGAGACGGCATGTCGTCCGTTCGATGAGAACCGAGACGGCTTCATCATGGGCGAGGGTGCCGGCGTGCTCGTTCTCGAGGAATACGAGCATGCGAAAGCGCGTGGCGCGAAGATTTATGCGGAAGTCGTCGGTTACGGCATGAGCTCGGACGCGTACCACATCACGGCACCGTCACCAGAAGCCGAAGGCGGTTCGAAAGCGATGAGTGAGGCGCTTCGTGACGCGGGCATTCGCCCGGAGGACGTTCAATACATCAACGCTCACGGTACGAGCACACCGCTCAACGATATGCTTGAGACGAAAGCGATTCGGAACGTGTTCGGGGAACACGCCGACAACCTCGCGGTCAACTCGTCGAAATCGATGATCGGGCATTTGCTCGGGGCAGCAGGCGGCGTCGAGGCCGTCATCACGGCGTTGTCGATTCATGAAGGCAAGATTCACCCAACGATCAACTGTGCGTCACCTGCACCCGACTGTGACCTCGACTACGTTCGAGACGGAAATCGGGAACTTGACATCCAATATGCACTTAGTAACTCACTTGGCTTCGGGGGCCACAACGCGACGCTCGCGTTCGCGAAAGTGACAGACTAATAGTAGAAATTCGTTACAGAAACGGGTAGGGTATAAGGGTTGGACTAACAGAGAGGAGAATGCGTGATGAAACGATTTTTCATCGGTGCCGCCTTGTTAGTTTCAGTCCTTATCCTTTTTTTCTTTCTTTGGAACGGACAACGAGACGCGGCAAAAGAACTAGCACCACCTGAAGAGCAAGTCGTGAGGATTCACGGGGAGACGCTCCCGGAGCAACCGAACGTATTGCTCGCCATCGACCCGAGTTCGCAGACGATTTTATCGCATTTATATGAAGGATTATATCGTTTCGGGAAAGACGGGATGATCGAGCCGGGGCTCGTGGAAACGATGGCGCGCTCGGACGACGGGACGACATATACGTTCACGTTAAAGGACAGTCAGACGTCAAGCGGAGAAGCCGTCACGGCGGAAACGTTCGTCAATCATTTCCGGACGCTCGCAGACGATGATACGAATTCGCCGTTCAGTTTCTTCTTAGAAGATGTCGTGAACGGGAAAGCGGTCAGCCTCGGCACGGCAGAGCCGGAGACGCTCGGCGTGACGGCGATCGATGATTCGACACTTGAAGTGACCCTCGAGCGACCGATGGAAGGGTTCGAGGAAATACTCGCCATGCCGGCCTTCTTGCCACAGCCGGCGGTTGGCGAATGGACTGCGCTTGACGGCAATGGCCCGTTCCATATCGAGTCGATGGACGCGGCACAAGTGACGCTCGTGAAAAATGAGAACTATCACGCGGCAGAGGACGTCACGATCGAACGCGTCGTCGTCCGAACGGAAACGGCGCTCGCGACTGAAACGAACGGGATGCATCCTGTCCCGTATGGAACCGATGAGGCCGATCTCGAGTCATGGGAAGGGAAACTCGTCGACATCCCGCGTAGCGGCATCTTCTATTTGAAGCCAAACGTCGAAGAGTATCCGTTCGACGATGTGGAATTTAGACGGAGCCTTGCTCTCGCCGTCGATCGGGACGCGATTTCACCGAAACTCGCCCGGGCCGAACGAACGACTGAACGCTTGCTCGTCATCGATGAGACGGAAGCGAACACGACCGTTGATGGAGAAGCGGTCGAGACGTTCGAGTCCGTAAAGGAACGGTTGCAGCAAGAAACGATTGAGATTGGGCTTCTCAGTTTCGTCGATGATGAAGCAAGACAAATTGCCCAGTCCATCAAACAAAATCTTGAGCAACTCGATGAGCTCACCGTCAACATCGTCGAACTTCCGCTCGGCGAGAAAGTTAGGAAAGAAGTCGCAGGGGACTATGCGATTTCGTTATCCGGGTGGCAGCCAGATTATCCGTCGCTCCGTGCTTATTTGACCCAGTTCGAGACGGACAACGTGTTAAATTCGAGCGGCTATGCAGACGACACGTTCGACCGACTGATGACAGAAGCGCAGGCGACCGAGTCGAAACAAGCACGCGACGAAGCGTATCGTCAAGCCGAACGACACTTGCTTGAACAAGCCGTCGTTATTCCAATCTATCAAGCTGGAAGAACGTATGCCGTCGATGACCAATATGAGGAAATCGGTTTTCCAGTCATCGGTCCTTCGTACGTCCTACATTTTTCGAAAGTATATAAAAAATGAGTAAAAAGCCCGTCTATTTAGGCGGGCTTTTCGACTATGGTAAAAATTTTTTAGAAAAATCAAAATAAATACTTTGCAAAATTATCAGAATATTGTATTATTGCTTCAACGGGATTGTGGTAGCAAATTTTGTAAAGTGAAAAATGACTGAATTTTCTACCATCGTTCATTCTGTTAAACCGAAAAAAATCAGGGGGTCATCGCAATGAATAAGAAAAAAGGTTTTGCTTTAGCAACGTCAGTAACGCTCATCTCGAGTGCGTTTCTAGCAGCTTGCTCGGGTGGGGAAGATACAACAAACAACGAAACAGGTTCAAACGGATCTGGTTCAGAAGGTACGCCGGATGAAGCGCAAGTCCTCAACTTGCTCGAAGGTTCAGATATTCCTTCACTAAACCCGACGCTCGCTACTGACTCAGTATCGTTCAACGTATTGAACAACGTTATGGAAGGTCTTTATCGCATGGACGAAGAAGACAACCCAACACCAGGTATGGCTGAGTCGCACGAAGTATCAGAAGACGGCTTGACGTACACGTTCAAAATCCGTGAAGGCGCTACTTGGTCTAACGGAGAGCCTGTAACGGCTAACGACTTCGAATACGGTTGGAAAGAAGTACTCAACCCAGACAACGGTTCACAATATGCTTACGTTATGTCAGTCATCGAAGGCGCTGAAGCTTACAACTTAGGCGAAGGCGAGCGTGACGCTGTCGGTGTCACAGCTGTCGACGAGCAAACACTTGAAGTTAAATTGACAGCTCCGGCTGATTACTTCCTCGGCCTCACAAGCTTCGGCGTATTTATGCCTAAACTTGAGTCGTTCGACCAAGAGCAAGGCGAGAACCTCGGTACGTCTGCAGAGACAACTCTTTACAACGGACCGTTCAAACTCGAAAGCTGGGAGCGCGAACAAGGCTGGAAAATGGTTAAAAACGAAGAGTACTGGGATGCAGAATCAGTCAAACTTGACGAGATCAACTTCCGCGTCGTTAAAGAAGTCCAAACGGGCGTTAACTTGTACGAAAACGGTGACGTTGACCGCACTGGCTTGACTTCTGAGCTCGTTGCCCAGTTCCAAGACAGCGAAGACTTCTCAACTGTCGTTGAACCTACACTCTTCTACCTCCAATTCAACTCGGCTGTAGAAGCGCTTGACAACCAAAACATCCGTAACGCGATCGATCGCGCATACGATAAAGCAGCAATCTCAGAGACGCTCCTCGCGAACGGATCGATTCCTGCGAACTACCTCGTACCGAAAGACTTCGTAACAGGTCCTGACGGCAACGACTTCCGTGACATCAATGGAGACATCGGTGGCTACGACCCAGAAGAAGCGAAGCAACTTTGGGAAGCTGGTCTTGAAGAGCTCGGTACAGACACAGTTGAACTTGAGTTCTTGAACTATGACTCAGAGACTGCGAAGCAAATCGGTGAGTTCATTAAAGGTGAACTCGAGAAGAACCTCGAAGGAATCTCTGTCACAATCAAGCAACAACCGTTCAACAACAAACTTGACCTTGAAAGCAAAGGCGAATTCGAAATGTCGTTCGCTGGTTGGGGACCTGACTACCAGGATCCAATGACGTTCGTTGACCTCTTCGTCACTGACGGACCATACAACCGTGGTAAGTGGTCGAATGAAGAATTCGATGCCCTCATCGAGTCTGCGAAATCAAGCACAGATGCTGAGCAGCGTTGGGCTGACCTCGCGGCAGCAGAGAAAATCGTTCTTGAAGAGAGCGCAATCTCACCAGTTTACCAACGTGGATCGGCTCGTCTTACGAAGCCATACGTCAAAGACATCGTTGAACACGCGTTCGGCGCTGACTACTCGTACAAGTGGGCTTACATCGAAGGCAAAGAATAATCAAATATTTTCAAAAGAGAGACAGGGACGCCTGTCTCTCTTTTTTTATGCGATAAAAAACCGTCACCACGATGTTGGTGACGGTTTTGGTTACTTCACTTTGGCGCGTTTACGGCTGAGACCCATCGCTTTCTCGATTTTTGCGAGATTCTTGTTCGCGACCGCTTCTGCTTTCTCGCGTCCAGCATCCAGGATTGCATCGAGTTCGGCTGAATCGACAAGTTCATAATAACGGGCTTGAATCGGTTCGAGTAACGAGACGACGGCTTCAGCAACATCTTGTTTGAACGTTCCATAATTCGAGTCTTTATAGCGCTCGACGAGTTCGTCGAGCGGTGTGTTCGTCGAGAGCGAATAGATTTCGAGCAAGTTCGAGATGCCCGGCTTGTTCTCGCGGTCGAAACTAATGACACCGCTCGAATCGGTCACGGCACTCTTGATTTTTTTACGGATGACGTTCGGCTCATCGAGCATCGAGATATAGCCTTTTGCGTTCGCATCGGACTTCGACATCTTCTTCACAGGATTCGTCAAGCTCATGATGCGGGCGCCTTCTTTTTGAATGAGCGGCTCCGGAATCGTGAACGTCTCATAGTAGCGTTTATTGAACCGCTCCGCCAAATCGCGCGTCAGCTCGACATGCTGCTTTTGATCATCGCCGACCGGGACGAGCTCGGTGCCATACAGGAGGATGTCCGCTGCCATGAGTGTCGGATAGATGAACAGACCAGCCCCGACGTTATCGCCGCCTTGCGATTTGTCTTTATATTGCGTCATTCGTCCGAGTTCGCCCATGCCAGAAATACATGTCAACATCCAGCCGAGCTGGGCGTGCGCTTTCACTTCTGATTGAACGAAAATCGTCGCTTTCTCAGGGTCGAGCCCGCACGCGAGATAAAGCGCTGCGAGTTTCCGTGTGTTGTCCATCAGTTCAAGACGGTCAAGCGGGACGGTGATGGAGTGAAGATCGACGACGCAGTAAAATGCATCGTGCTCGTCTTGAAGATCGACGAACTGTTTCATCGCCCCTAAGTAGTTCCCGAGCGTCACGACGCCGGTCGGTTTAATGCCTGAAAAGATTTTTGCCATGATTGCACCTCCAAAGAATATAAAAAACCGCGGTCTCCCGCCCGAATAATCGGGACGAATAACCGCGGTGCCACCCAAATTTGCATGCTTCCATGCCACTTGAACGCGTTAACGGGCGTGAGCCGTCTCGCCATACTCAAATTTCAGGCGAACCATTCCAAAGTCCATTCAACCGAATCACTTCCATCTACTCGCAGCAACGTAGACTCTCTGGGGGAAGGGGGTTCGATTTACTTGTCTTCTTCATCATGTTTTTCTAGATGATGTCTTCAGTTTAGCATAAGGTTGAAAAGACGGGAAGGTCAAACGAACGATAGGACATACGACAAGATGACGGCGGCGACCCCGACCAAGATCCAACGTCGGGCGCTCTGTTTCCGCTCGGTCCGTTCTTCTGGTGTCACTTCCTCGTCTTCCTCATAGTCAGGGTCGATTTCTTTCAGTTTGGCCCGACGATTTCGTTTGAACCCGTACATGAACCCGTCGAATAAACCGGATGCCCCCATCTCAGAGAACATGCCGATCGCGAAGACGATCATCCCACCGACGAACAGCCCGCCACTGATGTGGAACAAAAACGTCTCCGGTCGATAATACGATGCATACGACCAAATCGTATAGCCGATTGTGACAATTCCCAAAACGATTAATATCGCTCTAAACTTTTTCAATGTGTCAAACTCCTTTCAACGTGAAGCGTCGAACACGACTTCACCCTACATGGCTCTATGATACCTGTTGATGTGACGTTATGGCGAGAGTGAAGTTCAGAAAAATATTATGTTTCATCAATTAGTTGACAGTTAGATTAAAAATTTTTTACAATAGCCCTAACGTTCTTTCGTCGGATACTTTATGAAATATTCAGAAAATAAAAGAAAAAATAAGATGTTGCATCCGGCGATACGCTAACTACATAGATTCTGAAAGGGGACAATTACGATGAAGAAAAAATCGATTTTGCTCATGATGACGCTCATCTTGGCACTCGGTTCAGTACTCGCCGCCTGCTCGACTGGCGGAGACTCTGACGGCGGTTCGTCTTCGAACGGAGAAAAAGTACTTCGTTTGACGGATACGTCTGACATCACGACGGCCGACCCGGCCTTGGCAACGGATGCGGTCGCATTCAATTTGATCGCCAACACGATGGAGGGCCTCTACCGCTTAGACAAAGACGGTCAAGCCGTACCAGCGATGGCAGCAGGCGAGCCGGAATTGAATGAAGACGAGACAGTTTACACGTTCACACTTCGCGATGCGGAGTGGTCAAACGGTGAGCCGGTCACAGCGAACGACTTCGTTTACGCTTGGCAGCGCGCCGTCGACCCGGAGACAGGGTCACAGTACGCCTACATCATGAACACGATTAAAAATGCAGAGGCGATTAACGCCGGCGACCTTCCAAAAGAAGATCTCGGTGTGCAAGCAATTGATGAGAAGACGCTTGAAGTCACACTTGAGCGTCCAGACCCATCGTTCATCTCGCTCACGTCGTTCGGTACGTTCACGCCAATCAACGAAGCGTTCGCGACTGAACAAGGTGAAAACTTCGCGACGAACGTCGACAACCTCCTTTACAACGGTCCGTTCACATGGTCTGAATGGAACCGTGAACAAGGTTACGTTTTAACGAAAAACGATACGTATTGGGATAACGCCAACGTCGCGCTCGACAAGGTCGACGTCCGTGTCGTCAAAGAGACATCAACCGTCGTCAACTTGTACGAAGCAGGGGAAGTCGATTACGCTGGCCTCGCTTCTGAACAAGTCGCGGCTTTCCAAGACAGTGAAGACTTCAACACGGGACTCCGTTCGGCAGTCGGCTACTTCAAGTTCAACCATGAGGACGAAGTATTCGCTGATGTGAACGCCCGTAAAGCGGTCGCGCGTGCCGTTGATCCGACTGGGATTATCGATCAGCTCTTGAACAACGGTTCGATTGCCACGACGTCGTTCATCCCGAAAGACTTCATCAAATATGAAGACGGCACGGATTACACGGAAGGGCTTCAATACTTCGAAACGAATACAGACGAAGCGGCATCACTTTGGGAAGAAGCGACTGGCGGCGAAGAGATGACGATTGAACTGCTTTCATTCGACTCAGAAGTTTCAAAACAGATCTCGGAGTACATTAAAGACCAAATCGAGACGAACTTGCCAGGCGTGACGGTCACGATCGCGCAACAGCCGTTCAACAACAAGTTGGAGCGCGAAGCGAGCGGGGACTACCAGATGTCATTCGCCCTTTGGGGACCTGACTACCAAGATCCGCTTACAAACCTCGGCATCTTCACGTCGAACAACGGTCAAAACGACATAAACTACAGCTCAGCCGATTACGACCGTCTCATCGACGAAGCATCAGCTGAAACGTCAATCGATGCACGTTACGACAAGTTCAAAGAAGCAGAACAACTCTTGATCGAGCAAGACCAAGCGATCATGCCGATTTATCAAGCCGGCGTCGCGTACTTGATTCGTCCAAACGTTGAAAACTTCAACCGTCAACTATTCGGTGCTGACTATCAGTACAAATACGTCGACATCAATTAAAGAACGTGGGGGCATGCAAACGCATGTCCCCCGTTTTCTAAAAAAAAATCGGAATTGAGAGAAAACACTATTCAAATGTTTTGTTGGTAAAGTATAATGTAGTAACAGTGAAAATTCAGAATACTTCACAAAGTTTGATATTTTGGGTTTTCATGTGCTGTACTAAGAGCCTTGAGATGACGTTTGACCTATTCTTTCAGAAAATTCCTTTCATTTTGTGAATTCAAGAATAGGGAAATATGTCATAGTGATGCTGTTGGTGCAAGCATAGACATATATTTAGAAAAACAGGGGGTTTTTATTTATGGGACGTTATCTTTTGCAGCGGCTGACTTACGGCCTCATCACGTTCTTCTTGATTGCGACGTTCACATTTTTCCTGATGGACCTGTTACCAGGGTCACCGTATCAAAACCAGGAAAAGCTGACGGAAACGCAAATCCAAATCTTAAACGATCGTTACGGACTTAACGATCCGCTTCCAGTTCGTTATGCGACGTACATGGGGAACCTTGTACAAGGTGACCTCGGTGTGTCGTTCCGTACGGCCAACCGGCCAGTGACGGACTTGATCATGGAACGAATCGGACCATCGGCACAACTCGGTCTCCAGGCGTTGATTCTTGGGACACTCGGTGGGCTCTTGCTCGGTATTTTAGCAGCGATTCGTCATAACACGATTGCGGACTATGGTGCGATGTTCGTCTCTGTAATTGGGATTTCTGTCCCATCATTCGTCTTTGCGGCCCTCCTTCAGTACTACGTGGGCGTTAGATGGGGTGTTTTGCCTGTCGCCTTCTGGGACTCGCCAGCCCATACGATTTTACCAACGATTGCGTTATCGCTCGGTGTAACGGCTTCGATTGCCCGTTTTGTCCGTACAGAGATGCTTGAAGTCACCGGACAAGACTACGTCACGTTAGCGAAAGCAAAAGGGTTGACTGGGAATGCAATCGTTTGGAAGCACATGGTGCGTAATGCGATTATTCCAGCCATCACAATCCTTGGACCGATGACGGCTGCGTTGTTGACAGGTACATTTGTAATTGAGAAAATTTTTGCCGTTCCTGGACTCGGTGAATTGTTCGTAACGTCGATTACGTTGAATGACTATTCGGTCATCATGGGGACGACCCTCTTCTTCTCGGCGATCTTCATTTTGATTATTTTGCTTGTCGACTTGCTCTACGGAGTTGTTGACCCACGTATTCGTCTTGGGGGGGATAACTGATGATTGAAAATAAAAAGAATTACGAGCAGTTCGACCAATACATGTTCCAACCGGTTGAAATGAACGAACAGCTCGCAGAACGGATTGCAGGGAAAAGTTTGAACTTCTGGCAAGATGCATGGATGCGCCTAAAGAAAAACAAAGCCGCCATCCTCTCGCTTTCAATTATTTTGATTTTAGTATTGCTCGCTTTATTCGGACCGATGTTGTCGGGCCGTGATGCCTACTCGCAAAACATCGCGCAAGCAAAACTTCCACCAAAAGTGACAGGACTCGAATGGGCAGGATTTGACGGGATGGCGACGTTAGGTGGCCGTGACATCGATTTCTACGATCAAAAGAACGTCGAAGAGAACTTCTGGTTCGGAACGGACTATCTTGGCCGTGATCTATGGTCACGTGTTTGGGAAGGGACGCGCATTTCACTCTTCATCGGGCTTGTTGCCGCCATCATTGACACAGTTATTGGTGTCGCCTATGGTGGGGTCTCGGCTTACTTCGGTGGCCGTGTCGATAACATCATGCAACGGATTGTCGAGATTTTGACAGGTGTACCAAACTTGATCTTGATTATCTTGTTCATCTTGATCTTTGACCCTGGGGTGTTCACCATCATCTTGGCGATGACGATTACCGGTTGGATTGGGATGAGTCGACTCGTCCGCGGTCAGATTTTGAAATTGAAAAACCAAGAGTTTGTTTTGGCTGCGCGTACACTCGGGGCGTCAAGTAACCGTTTGATTTTCAAACACTTGATTCCGAACACGCTCGGTGCGATTATCATCACGCTCATGTTCACGATTCCATCTGCCATCTTCTTCGAGGCGTTCCTCAGCTTCATCGGGATCGGACTTCAACCACCACAAGCATCACTCGGTACGTTGATTAACGATGGATACAAAGAGTTGCGTACGTTCCCGTACCTCCTCGTCGTCCCGTCGACCATCATCGTCTTGCTCATGGTCAGCTTCAACTTGCTCGCCGACGGCTTGCGTGATGCGTTCGACCCGAAAATGCGTAAATAATTTAGAAAGAGGGGGACTCGTGCATGGAAACGATTTTATCTGTCCGAGACTTAGCGGTCTCGTTCCATACGTATGCTGGAACGGTTCAAGCCGTTCGCAATGTATCGTTTGATTTGAAAAAAGGCGAGACGCTCGCAATCGTTGGAGAGTCGGGTTCTGGTAAATCCGTCACATCTAAAGCGATTATGCGTCTCATCCCGAACCCGCCAGGTGAGATTACAAACGGAGAAATCTTGTTTGATGGGAAAGACTTGGCTAAGCTTTCAGAAAAAGAAATGCTTAAAATTCGTGGTCGCGACATCGCGATGATTTTTCAAGATCCGATGACGTCGCTCAACCCAACGATGACAATTTATAAACAAATCGCTGAAGGTTTGAAGCAACACCAAGGACTCAGAGGAGAAGATGCGAAGAAGCGTGCGCTCGAATTGCTCACACTCGTCGGCATCCCGAACCCTGAAGCTCGTCTCAAACAGTATCCGCACCAATTATCTGGTGGGATGCGTCAGCGGATCGTCATCGCCATCGCGCTAGCCTGTAACCCGAAGGTGTTGATCGCCGATGAGCCGACGACGGCACTTGACGTGACGATTCAAGCCCAAATCCTTGAGTTGTTGAAAGACATTCAACAAAAGACCGGCACAGCGATTATCTTCATCACGCACGACCTCGGTGTCGTCGCGAACATGGCTGACCGTGTTGCCGTCATGTACGCTGGGAAAATCGTGGAAAAAGGGACGGTCGATGAGATCTTCTATGAGCCACGCCACCCGTATGCATGGGGACTGCTCGGCTCGATGCCGCGTCCGACGGATGACCCGAACCAGGCGCTCCCGGCTATCCCGGGTACACCGCCGAACTTGTTGAACCCGCCGAAAGGCGATGCGTTCGCGGCGCGTAACCCTTACGCGATGAAGATTGATTTTGAGAAAGAGCCACCGATGTTCCAAATTAGCGACACGCACTACGCAGCAACCTGGTTGTTGCACCCGCAAGCGCCGCAAGTCACGCCGCCATCGGCAATCATCGATCTCGCGCTCAAATATCGTCCGGATAGCGCGTTCGCGAAATCGATTGGGAAAGGTGGTGCTGAATAATGGAACGTGAAAAATTATTAGAAGTACGGGACTTAAAGCAGCACTTTAAAATCGGACGAGGCCGCGTCGTCAAAGCGGTCGACGGCATCTCGTTTGATATTTATAAAGGTGAGGTACTCGGTCTCGTAGGTGAGTCTGGTTGTGGGAAGTCGACGACTGGACGTACGATTATCGGTCTTTACGATGCGACAGACGGAGACGTCATCTTCAAAGGCGAGAACGTCCACGACAAGAAATCAAAAGCGGAAAAGTTGAAATTCAACCGAGCGATGCAGATGATCTTCCAAGATCCATACGCCTCGCTCAACCCGCGGATGACGGTCGCTGACATTATCGCCGAAGGGATTGACATCCACGGCCTCGCGAAGACGAAAGAAGACCGGATGAACCGCGTCTACGACCTTCTCGAGACGGTCGGTCTCACAAAAGAACACGCGAGCCGTTACCCGCACGAATTCTCTGGCGGACAACGCCAGCGGATTGGGATTGCCCGCGCGCTCGCCGTTGAGCCAGACTTCATCATCGCCGATGAGCCGATCTCGGCACTCGACGTATCGATTCAAGCTCAGGTCGTCAACTTGATGAAAGAATTACAACGTGACCGCGATCTCACGTACTTGTTCATCGCTCACGACTTGTCGATGGTCAAGTACATCTCGGACCGCATCGGCGTTATGTATCAAGGTCATATCGTCGAGCTCGCGCCGGCAGATCGACTTTATGAAAACCCGATTCACGCGTATACGAAGTCACTCCTCTCTGCGATCCCGCTTCCGGACCCAGAGCACGAGCGGACGCGTAAACGCATCATTTACGAGTCGAAGTCACTCGGTGCCGTCGGACGTTCGGATGAAGATTCAAGCATCCCACCGCTCCGCGAAGTCGAGCCAGGACATTTTGTCTCGTTGACGGATGCAGAATACGAAGCGTATAAAGCGCAACTCGTATAATCGATTCACCCTGAACTTCACGGTTCAGGGTGTTTTTTGCGCAAAAAAAACACCGCCGGAACGTTCCGGGGTGTCAGGCGTTTGAGATGCGCGGTAAGTTCGAGAGCCGGTCCACAACTGAATCGATGGCGCGGACGCGGCTTAGCGCATCTTCGATTTCCATCGTCTCATAGTGATGCAATCCGCCCGGCTGTTCGACGAACGTATCGGCGTCATGCACGAGCTGCTGGAGCGGCGTACGCTGAATGTGGCTCGGCGGTAAATACGAATCAGTGTGAAGTAAAATCATGACCGTGATTTCTTTGGCTCGGGCAGGGTTCTCGCCGAGTCGAATCAACAGCTTATGGGCGCGTTCTGCCCCTTTAATGGCATGAATGTCGTTTTGACGGTATAGGTCGTAGTTCCACTTGCCTTCTGTATACCACTCGTAGTGACCGATATCGTGAAGTAGGGCGGCTTTCGTCGCCAAATCCGTGTCAAGCCCTCGTCGCGTCGCCAATTCGAGAGCGCGCTCACAGACGTCGACCGCGTGTTTTAAGCCTGATCGCGTCAAATATTTTTGGGTGACGGGGTGCTGCATAATCGTTTCTAACGTGATTCTCATGATCGCTCTCCTCCTTGGTGATTTCAAAGGTTATTTCTATTAACTATACGGGAATTGAAAAGGAAAAGCAAATTTGTAACGTGTGAAATATAAATTTAATTGGAGAATGTGCAACATTATTCATATAGATATGCTATAATTTAAGTGTAGATTTAGTGCGATTTCAAGATTTTTAGATTCGGTAATGGTCGGTTTTTCCTTATGGCGATGGGGGTGAGAGACCATGAAAGAGCGTGACAAAGTGTTGCAACAAAAGAAAAAGTTATTGAAAGAAGTATTGAAGAAAAAATTGAAAGACTTGCAAGTGAAGCCTGGCAAAGAAACGGTGTCACAACCGGTTTCTCGAATACCGGCTTCCTAGAACGTCGATCAAGGTCGCATCTTTCTCACAGGTGCGTCCTCTTTTCTTACCTCAATGAGAAAGAATATCATTGATGTTTGAATAAATAAGAATTATTATAATTAAGTGAACGCATTTTTGGGTATACAGATAGAGTCACTTGAAAAAGATGAACGAACATTTGATCAGGGAGGAACGAACATGGTCACACTTTATACGTCTCCGAGCTGCACATCGTGCCGTAAAGCGCGAGCTTGGCTCGAAGAACATGATATCCCCTTCACGGAACGGAATATATTTTCAGAGCCGCTCTCACTTAACGAGATTAAACAAATTTTACGTATGACAGAAGACGGGACCGATGAAATCATTTCGACCCGCTCAAAAGTTTTCTCTAAAATTGACGTATCGGTCGACGCGCTCTCACTCCAGCAACTTTACGATTTGATTCAAGAGTATCCAGGGCTGTTACGCCGTCCGATTTTGATTGATGAAAAACGTTTACAAGTCGGGTACAACGAAGATGAGATTCGTCGCTTCTTGCCGCGCAAGGTCCGGACGTTCCAACTTCAAGAAGCCCAACGGCTTGTCAACGAATGAGGAAGCATACTGTCTAAGCAGTGTGCTTTTTATTATCCCGTTTTTCCGATAAAATAGTGGTAACAACCCCATCATCATAAGATTGACACATTGAAAAGAGGGTACTATTATTACAAGACAATTTCCCCTCTCCTCCTTGACGTACGAAGTAGGAGTGAGGTGAGAAGGGAGTGGACAATCGTGAAAATTGAGCGCATCAATGACAACACCGTCAAATTTTTCATCACCTATGTCGATATCGAGAAACGCGGTTTCGCCCGGGATGAAATCTGGTACAACCGTGAACGTGGTGAGCAGCTGTTCTGGCAAATGATGGACGAGGCGCACGAACGGGAAGATATCTCGTTTGATGGTCCACTATGGATACAAGTACAAGCTTTTGAGAAAGGTCTCGAAGTGACCGTCACAATCGCGAAGAATGTGATTGATGCCGAAGATGATTCGGAACTCGGTTCGCTTCTTCGCTCAGCCATTGACGAAGCCCGGGATCAACAATCTGTCCTCGACCAATTGAGTGAACTCGATGAACTTGACGCTGAGACGGAGGCGTGGGCTCCACTCGCGATGGAAACGAATGATTTCGAATCGATGATTGCCCTCAGTAAACGAGTCGGCGATACGCTTCATAACGTAACATTGAAACTTTTCCATTACGATAACCGCTATTACTTGTGGATCGATTTCCCGGATGAAATGGAACCAGAAGAAGAAGAGAATGCCTTGAGTCTACTCGCGGAGTACTTGTCGTTCAGTACGCAAACACTCGCGATGCTAGAAGAGTACGGCAAACTTATCCTCGATGGCGACGTCTTCGGAAAAATACGCCACTACTTTTAAACTGAAATCGCCTGTTCTTGCGGACAGGCGATTTTTTTAGCATACATATTAGATGAGGTGACGAGATGCTCAAACGAATACAGTTGATGTTAGCAGACAGCGCTTGGTTCATCCCGTTCTTGTACGGGTTCGGCGGCGTCGTGTTGACGTTTTTGACGCAATATTTTGGAGGGTTCTTCCGTGAGATTTTGCCGGAAGTGCTATATTTGGAGAAAGATTCAGCGGCGACCGTATTGTCCTCATCCTTCACGAGCCTGATGACGATGATGACGTTCAGTTTCTCGACGATTCTCGTCGTCCTCACGACGTATTCGTCACAGTTCTCGCCACGGACGGTGAACAACTTCTTAACGAACGCTGCGGCGAAACATACGCTCGGCTTATTCATCCTGACGACCGTGTACGGCATCACGAACTTGTTTTTGATTCGGACGGCAGATGATGACGCTGTGCTCGCCTCAGGTGTGAGCGTCCTCCTCGTCGTCGGGTCGATTTGGGCGTTCGTCAAATTTATTCAAACGATTAGCGTCTCCATTCAAGCCGAACGCCTCTTGTCGGCGCTACACCGGGAAGCACTCTCCGTCATCAAAAGTCAACAAGACGCGCTCGAAAAAGACGAAGTCCAAATCGTGCCGAAGCGCCCGGTCCATCCGTTCGAAGGGCATGCGGTGTATGCACCGCGTACCGGCTATGTCCAACTGTTCGCAAGCGAGAAACAAGAGTCGGATTCCTGTCATTTTGAATCGGTCGTGGCCGTCGGAGACTTCGTCGCCAAAGGGGACTTACTCGGTTATTGGAGTGAGGAGGTCGACGCGGACATCGAACCGTTTCAAATCGGGGAAGTGCGGTCGTCGATTCAAGACCCGGCCTTCGCGATCGAGAAGCTGAGCGAGATTGCGCTAAAAGGAATTTCCCCGGGAATCAACGACCCGAACACGGCCATCCATGCCATCCATTACATCGGCGACATCTTACGGGAACTGAGTCGGATGCCTGAAGGCGACTTTCTGTTCTCGAACCGCTCATCGGATTGGCACGTCAAACGGAAAAGCCTTGAGACGACAATGTTCGAGGCGTTCGCCCCGATTAAAACGTATGCAAGCCATGATATATTCGTCATCGGCTCGGTATTTGAAGCAATCCGGATCGCCCGGCTCGAGGCGCATCCGTCCTCGTTCGAGGCATACGAGGGCATCCTAGGCTACTTTGAGGACGTCATTGATTGGGACGACTTGCAAGAACGAGAACGCGCCTTTTTAGAGAACAAATTGATGCAGGCGAAAAAGGTAAAGACAGCATAAAAGCGACCCGTGTGGTCGCTTTTCCATTTAAGATAGGCTATAGCCGCCGTCAATCGTGATCGCTTGGCCGTTCACGTAGCTCGACAAGTCAGACAATAAGAACGTGACGACCGGCGCGACTTCCTCGGGCTTGGCTGCGTTCCCCCGGAAATGATGCGACATCGCCTCGTGGAACTTCGCCTCGCCGCCATATAGCTTATGGCTGAGCGGTGTGTCGACGGGGCCGAAGCAGACGGCATTGAAGCGGACTTTTCCTTTCATGCGATGGGCGAACGTCTTCGTCAAGGCGATGAGTGCCGCTTTCGATGCGGCGTATGGCCCGAGCATCGGCGGAAATTTGACGTGCCCGACGATTGCCGCGTTATTGACGACGCTCGCCCCGTTCGTTAGCAACGGAACAGCCAGTTGGATGAGCCGGTTCGCCGCGAGCAGATTCAACTCGAACACGTCGTCGAACGCTGACGAGGGCAGACGTTCCGGTGTCCCCGGCCGTCCGAACGTGGCGGCATTATTGAATAGTCCGTCTAACGTGACGTCCATCGCTTTCAGTCGGTCCATCACCGCCTCGAGCTCTTCGTCTTTTGAAAGGTCGCACTTTATGAACGTGATGCGCGGCGAGGCGGCCTCGATGTCCGCACCGCGTCCCTCGTCTCGTCCGATGCCGTAAACGTCGTGCCCTTCCTCAGCTAACCGTATTGTGACGGCCCGACCGATGCCGCTCGTTGCCCCTGTGATGAGAAATGTACCCATAATTGATTCGCTCCCCTCTAAAAGATGTCGTTACGTTGTATAATTAATGATAATACATGACAGAAACGGGGTCAGGTTATAATATGTTGCGACGCATACAAGTTCTTTTATCCCTCATTTTGCTCGCAGGGCTCATTGCCGTATTATCGTATTACTGGAGCTCACAAGTCATCGGCCTATTCTCGATTCTCGTCTTCTTGACGACGTTCAGCATCTTGCTCGTCATTTTGCTCGAAAACCGAAATCCGCAACGGACGCTCATCTGGGCAATCGTGATGATCGGGTTTCCCGTCGTCGGCTTGTTCGCTTATTTCGTCTTCGGCCAAAACTATCGCCGCAAGCGCATGTTCAAAGAGAAGGCGATGCTCGATGAAGAGACGTACCTCGCTTACCGGCAAAAGGCGATGACACACTCGCCATCGCTTATGTTCCCGCATGACGACTATGAGAAGCTCATGCATTTGACGTCATCTTTAAACCAATTGCCGGTTTCGTCGAATACGTATACGCAAATCTTGACGAACGGGCAAGAGAAGTTCTCGAAGCTGTTGCCGGCGTTGCGTGGGGCGACGAGGCATATCCATCTTGAGTATTACATTTTCCGGGAAGATCGTATTTCTCGGGAAATCCAACGCATCTTGATGGATAAGGCGCGCGCCGGGGTCGAGGTGCGGTTCTTATATGACGCCGTCGGCTCGATTCATACGAGCGGGGCCTTCTTTGATGAGTTGCGTCAGGCCGGCGTTCAGGTCAAAGCGTTCTTCCCCGTCGTCTTGCCGCTCGTCTCGAGCAAGACGAATTACCGGAACCACCGAAAGATTGTCGTCATCGATGGCACAGAAGCGTTCACAGGCGGTCTGAACGTCGGCGACGAATATCTGGGGGAGCATACGAAGTTCGGCTTTTGGCGGGACACCCACCTATACGTCAGGGGGGAAGGGGTGTCGGAGCTGCAGCTCATCTTTCTCCAAGACTGGTATTATATGACGGGTGAGCGACTGTTCACACCGTTTTATCTCGAGCCGCTCGAGACGGTCCGGAGTGCGAGCGGGGGGGTTCAAATCGTGGCGAGCGGACCGGATGAGCCATATGAGACGATGAAGTCGATCTACTTCGCGTTGATTAACGCGGCGAAGAAGTCGGTTTATATCTCGTCCCCGTACCTCATCCCGGACGAAGATATCATGAGCGCGCTCAAGACGGCCTCGCTCTCAGGGGTCGATGTCCGAATCGTCTTGCCGAGTTATCCTGACCATAAGATCGTCTTTTACGCGAGCCGCTCCTATTATGAGGAGTTGCTCAGCGCCGGCGTCAAAATTTATTTATACGAGGAAGGGTTCATGCATTCGAAAGTCATCGTCGTCGATGACGGGCTCGCGACAATCGGGACGGCGAACATGGACTTCCGCAGCTTCCATTTGAACTTCGAAGTGAACGCGCTCCTCTACAACACGAACTCGGTGCATCAACTGAAACAAGACTTGTACAAAGACTTTGAAGGCTCACACGAATTGGATTTGGCCGTTTTCTCGGAACGTCCATTTCTCATCAAGTTAGTCGAGTCGTTGGCTCGAATGTTCTCACCACTATTATGAGGAGGAAACGTCATGCGATTTGCGATCGGTCGGGCAGGGGACTATGTCGATACCCAATCATTGAACCGGAAGCAACTTGAGACGTTTGCCCCATTTTCGTGCCCGGATTGCCACGGTCCGGTCCTGTTGAAGCAAGGAACAAAGCGACGGTTGCACTTCGCTCATCGACATGCGTGCGGGCGCGGGGAGTCGACGGGGCATCAACGGGACAAATGGGACGTCCGGCAATGGTTGCAACGGCGCGGCTATCGCGTCGACCAAGAAGTTTTGCTCGACGGACGTCGGGCCGACCTCGTCGCGTCAAAGGGTGGGTCGTCGATCGTCATCGAGATTCAAGCCTCACCGCTCGATGTGGAGACGTACCACGAACGGACCGCCCACTATGAGGCGCTTGGCCATCCGGTCGTCTGGTTGTCGAGCGGAATCCGTCCTGACCCAATCCCTCGGTTTACCCCGTGGATGCGAGCCGAGCTGGCGAGATGTCACGCCTTATTCATTCCTGTCGATGGTTCGCTTTATCGCTTCGTCGGATTTCCGACTTCACTACGATATGGACAAGGCCGTTGGGTGAAAGTCGACGATTTGACGGTGTCACCGTTTGAGCCGTTCTTTCGATTCGACGCCCACGCGTGGGGCCAGCTCGTGCGCCGTCGTCGCATGACCCCGCCTTATCCGACGAAAGACTATCGTCGTCTCATATTGAATCGCTTGTACCCGCTCGGCGTGTTGCCGTCGCTGTTGCCGACGATGTGCTATTTGCCGATGCCAGTGTTTTGGGGCGTGCACATCCATCCGCTCGACTTTCAAGTCGTGCTGTACTTGAATCGCCGGATGCATCCGGCAGATTCAATCTCGTGGAGTGTCGTTAAGACGTGTCGCCAGTTCGGGGTGACCCCGACGAGCGACTTTGTCCAAGCTTTTGAAGTACAATGGAAACAGCTCTTGAACGTATTTGACGTGCCATGCAAGGTGCGGCTCTGGACGGTCCCAAAGACGCTCGAGGACGCCCTTCAGTATGACCGTCGAATGTTTCAAGGGTTTCAGCGATTCATGGCGAAATCGTATATAACCTAAGAAAAGGAAGTGGACATATGTCAGACGTACTTACACGACAACAAGTTCCGGTCGAGGAGACATGGAGCCTAGAGTCAATCTATGCCGATGACCAAGCCTGGGAAGCCGATTTCGAGGCGCTCAAAGGAAACGTGCCGAACTTGATGGCATACAAAGGAAAGCTTGGTGAGGACGCGGAGACGCTATTCGCCGCGCTCAGCTTACGTGACGACTTATCACGCCAGCTTCATAAGCTCTATACATACGCGCACATGCGCTACGATGAGGACACGGCGAACAGCCATTATCAGGCGTTGAACGACCGCGCCGGATCACTCGCTGCCCAAGTGTCGGCCCAACTCGCTTTCATGACACCGGAGTTGCTCGCGATCGACGAGAGCCGTATCGAATCGTTCATGGCGCAACACGAAAAGCTGACGGTTTATCGTCATGCCTTCGACGAGTTGGCGAAAGAGCGGCCGCACGTGTTAACGGAAGCTGAAGAGTCGCTCCTCGCCCAGGCAGGCGACGTGCTCGGGCAATCGAGTTCTACGTTTGGGATGTTGAACAACGCCGATCTCAAGTTCCCGAAAGTGAAGAACGAAAAAGGGGAAGACGTCGAACTGACGCACGGCCGCTATATCACGTTCCTCGAGTCGAGCAACCGCGACGTCCGGGAGACGGCGTTCAAAGCGATGTACGGGACGTACAAACAATATTTGAACACGTTCGCCTCGACGCTTTCAGGCAGCGTGAAAAAAGATAACTTCTACGCGACGGTCCGCAAGTTTGAAAGTGCCCGTCAGGCGGCCTTGCATCACAATGCGATCCCGGAGACGGTGTATGACGGGCTCATCGAGGCCGTGAACGAGCGGCTTGACTTGCTCCATCGCTACGTCGCACTGCGAAAACGTGCCCTCGGCGTAGATGAACTTCATATGTATGACTTGTATACACCGCTCGTTCAAGACGTCGAGATGACCATCTCGTATGAAGAAGCGAAGCAATTGATGGTCGACGGGTTGGCCCCACTCGGCGACGAGTACGTCCAAATCGTCAAAGACGGTCTTGATTCGCGTTGGGTCGATGTCCGTGAGACGCGTGGGAAGCGAAGTGGTGCCTACTCTTCTGGAGCGTACGACACACAGCCGTTCATCTTGATGAACTGGCAAGACAACGTCAACAACTTGTTCACGCTAGCCCATGAGTTCGGCCACTCGGTCCATAGCCACTATACGCGGGCGTCACAACCGTATCCGTATGGCGACTATTCGATTTTCGTCGCGGAAGTCGCGTCGACGACGAACGAGGCGCTGTTGAACGATCATTTGTTGAAGACACGGACGGATAAGGCGGAGCGGCTCTATCTTCTGAACAACCAGCTCGAGACGTTCCGCGGGACGTTGTTCCGGCAGACGATGTTCGCCGAGTTCGAACATTTGATTCACCGTGCGGCCCAAGACGGCGTCTCGCTCACACCTGAATACTTGAACGAGACGTATTTGGAGCTGAACAAGCGGTACTTCGGAGAAGACATCGTCATCGATGAAGAAATCGCTTACGAATGGGCCCGTATCCCGCACTTCTATTACAACTATTACGTCTATCAGTATGCGACGGGCATCTCGGCGTCGGCCGCTTTGTCACAACAGATCATGGAAGAAGGGGAGCCGGCCGTCCGCCGTTACATCGATCGCTTCTTGAAAGCAGGGTCGAGTGACTATCCGATTGAAGTATTGAAAGCAGCAGGCGTTGACATGACGACGAAAGCTCCGGTTCTCGCCGCGCTCGACCAGTTCGAAACCGTCCTCGATGAGATGGAGTCGCTCCTGTTCGCATAATCGTCACGACGCGTGAACATTATGTGACATCATGCACAAACAGCTTGTCAACCGAAAGGATGCTCGGTATATTATAAGTGTGAAATCAATCACAAACCCCTTTATTGACCGTAAACTTTCTCCCATCTCGATGCCTTCCCCAGGTGTCGAGTCCGATGTCTCTTGTCCCCGCTTGAGACGTCAAAAGCCCACGGCTCCCCGGCCGTGGGCTTTTTGTTATCCTTGTTTTTTTGTCGCCCATGCTTCACCGCTACACCCTGGTACGGGGCGGCAACGTTGTTGGAGCGACAGTTTTTTCAGTTCTCGTTCGATTATTGGCTTGCCTAGCTCCAGAATGAACGCGAGCTCGGTGATTGTTGACGCGTCGTAACGGCTAAGCACTTTCTCGACCGTCCAGTCCGTCTCTCGGTTCGGCACGTAGCCGAGCAGCTCGGTCATGACTGCCTGATAGACGTCGTACGGATAGACGCCTTCAATCTTGAGTGCTTCGTCGCGTGTGACGAACGTCAAGGCCGGTAACGACTCAATCTCCCAATCTTTCAAAATTTGATGATCGACGGCGAGTGCGCTGAGCAATTGGTTGGACTGGATATCCGCTGCCAACTCGTCGAGGTCGAGCCCGTACCCGGTGAACGACCGTGCAATCTCCCAAAGATCCGTCTCATTCGCTTCGTTATTCAAAAAGATGTCGTTAATATGCAGATGACGTAAAAACCGCATCGCATGACGCTTCCCTTGCAATTCCATAGCCTTAATCATCGTGAGAAGGCGAACCTCTTCTTGACATCCGCCAACACAACTTGGAACTGTCGAGACCATCCGAAAACGAATCATATGTCCGTATTCGAGCTCGAGCTTTTTAATGAGTGTCATCACATGAAGACCGTCCGGGTCCGATATGTCCACGAAATAGAATAACTCTAATGGTTTATATGTGACTTGAATAGGAATTTCTTCCAGTGAACAGGATGACTCATTACATTGTTCTAGTTCCATTGTGTCGCCTCCTCTCGTAAACAAAAATCAAATATATCGTATGCTCATTGTAGCAACGAAAAAAAAAGGTTGGCAATGTATCTGCTCAACCTTCACTCCGGCTCATTTTTTCTTCCATGAATCGGACGATTTTATTTTTTGCTGGACGAAGCGGGATGTCGTGTCCGGCCAACAGCCGTTCAAAAGCGATGCGGCCCGCTGTCTCGTCGGTCACTTCAAATTCTATTTCATAATCCCGTTTCTCCAAATAATGACTTTCGTCAAGGACGAGCAGGCCATCTGGCGTCTCTTTTTCAGCCCGGCGCGTCTCGAGGCGACCGAGATGTTCGAGCGGTCCGGTCAAGTCAAACGAGGCGAGCGCGGCAAGCATTTGCTCATCGCGGATGATACCGTATTTGAACAAGTTCTCGGCTTCCTCTTCGGTGATGACCGCATGTGTCTCGAGCAGGCCGACATTGTGTGGTTGCTTCAACGTCAACACTTGTCCTTTTTTCGTTTCGCGGATCCGTAGCGCCGCGCCGTGTTTCTTAAGCTCAAACGTTGCCGTGTCGAAGTAGTCGTTCGCTTGCCACTTGATGTGATCGGCGAGACGGTACTCGCTGAGAAGCGTCTCATATTCTTCTTTCGTCAGCATCGATTTAAATTCAATTTCCACTTCTTGGGTCATAAGTTGTCGCTCCATTCTATGAACAATTGTTGGTTTATGATACCATACTATCGGATACATACGGAAAAAAGCATGATTTTCCGAAACGAACGAAAGTGGTGACAGCCTATGCAACCGATGGATTGGGATCAATTTTTAGTGCCTTACCAAATCGCAGTCGAAGAGCTGAAAGTGAAGTTTAAAGCGATTCGGAAGCAGTTCAACGCCCAAAATGACCATTCCCCGATTGAGTTCGTGACGGGACGGGTCAAACCGATGGGAAGTATCCTCGAGAAGGCGAAGCGAAAGCAAATTTCTTACGAAAACTTGGCGACCGAGATGCAAGATATCGCGGGTCTACGGATTATGTGCCAATTCGTCGATGACATCGTTCATGTCCTCGAGTTGCTCCATCATCGGACAGATTTCAAAATCGTCGAGGAACGAAACTACATCACACATCAAAAAGAGTCGGGCTATCGGTCTTACCATATCATCATCGAGTATCCGGTCCAGACGATTCACGGTGAATTCCCGACGCTCGTCGAAGTCCAAGTGCGGACGCTCGCGATGAACTTCTGGGCGACGATTGAACATTCACTCAACTATAAGTATGACGGGGACATGCCTAAAGAAGTGCAAGAACGGCTGCGCCGAGCGGCCGAGGCGGCCTTCTTGCTCGATGCCGAGATGAGTCAGCTCCGCGTCGAGATTCAAGACGCGCAGCAAGTGTTCCGCGACAAAGAAATGAACGTCCAGACGGACCAAGACTAGGGGGCATAGACCATGCAGTTTGCGATTGTATCAAGGGGAGACGCGCGATCCGCAGAAATCGCACGTGAGTTGACGGATAAATTGACGACAGTCGGCCATACGGAATCAATCGCGCCGCGTATCGTCGTCTCCGTCGGGGGTGACGGGACGATGCTCCAAGCGTTCCATGAATACAGCGACCGGCTCGATGACGTGCTCCTTGTCGGGATTCATACGGGACATCTCGGTTTTTATGCGGACTGGCAACCGGATGAACTTGACGAGTTGACGGATATGATTACGAGCGAAGCGTTCGAACCGGTATCGTATCCGCTCGTCGAGGTGCTCATTGATTATGAGGACGGAACGACAGAGCGCCATCTTGCCATGAACGAATGTACGATTAAAAACTATAAGCGGACGCTCGTCTGTGACTTGTCGATTCGCGACGATTATTTCGAGACGTTCCGCGGGGATGGGCTCTGTATCTCGACGCCTTCCGGCTCGACGGCCTATAACAAGGCGCTCGGCGGGGCGATCGTTCACCCGTCAATCGAGGCGATTCAAGTGACCGAGATGGCGTCGATCAACAATCTCGTCTATCGCACGATCGGCTCGCCGCTGTTGTTGCCGAAACACCACCAAGTGAAGATCGCGCCGCATACGAAGACGGAATTCGAGCTCGCGTTTGACCATCAAGAGGCAGGGTCATGGTCAAACGTGCGCTCGCTCCGTTGTGCGGTCGCGAAAGAAAAAGTGACGTTCGCGCGCTTCCGGCCGTTCCCGTTTTGGCGGCGGGTGCGTGAATCGTTTATCGAGGAAGGAAAGTAACCGATGTATGGATTGACGTTGCGTCGCGTCGTAGGGACAAGTGCCTTGCTTCGCGATTTTTTAATGATAGATTGCGGCATCTCGCGGAAGATGCTGGCCCAAGTGAAGCAAGCGGGGCTCATCCTCGTGAACGGAGAGCCCAAGACCGTCCGCTACACGGTATCGGTCGGTGACGAAGTGACGGTTCATTTCCCTTCCGAACAGCCGTCCGAGACGATGGTGCGTTCAAGCCGTCCGCTTACAGTCTTATATGAGGATGAATGGATGCTAGCCGTCGATAAACCGGCAGGAATCGCGACGATCCCGTCACGGCTTCATCCAATCGATACGCTCGCGAACGCCGTGCTCGGCTATTATCAAGCGATTCAGCTCGATTCGGCGATTCACGTCATCAATCGACTCGACCGGGACACGAGCGGTGTCGTCTTGTTCGCGAAGTACGCGTACGTTCACCACCGTTTTAGCGAGTTGCAAAAACAAGGCGGTTTGACCCGGACGTACACGGCGCTCATCGAAGGGGAAATCGAGCCGCAGACGATTGACGCTCCGATCGGTCGAGCCGAACATTCCATCATGGAACGGGTCGTCACACCGGACGGGCAGCGTGCGGTGACCCACGTTCGACAGACCGTCTCGCACGGGGACGTATCCGCCTTGACGATTCAGCTTGAGACCGGACGAACACATCAAATCCGAGTGCATCTGCGGCACCTCGGGTATCCGTTAATCGGGGACACGATGTACGGGGGCAACACGCGACTTCCGCGGCATGCGCTCCACAGCCTCGATGCCACGTTCCATCATCCGCTGACGGACGAACTGCTGACCGTGACAGCTCCGATACCAGAGGACTTTCGACAGCTCCTCATATAAAAACAGCCCCGGCGCAATGAGCGTCCGGGGCTGTTGGTCAATCGTCGTCAAACATATACGTTTTTGATTTCGAGGCAACGTTCATGACGAGGCCGACGGCAATCATGTTCATGAGTAACGACGTCCCGCCGTAACTGACGAACGGGAGTGGCAAACCGGTGATTGGAACTACCCCAATCGTCATGCCGATGTTTTGGAACACTTGGAACGTGAACATGGCGACGATGCCGGTAACGATATAGCTGCCGAACGGGCTGCTCGACTCGAGGGCGATATGGATCATGCGATACAAGAACAAGAAGAAGACGATGATGACGATCGCGGCACCGATAAAGCCGTAGTGCTCGGCGATGACGGCAAAGATAAAATCGGTTTGGGATTCGGGCAAATAGACGAGCCCTTGGCCGTAACCGGCCCCAAACATTTGTCCCGAGCCGATCGCTTGGAGCGATTTGATGAGCTGGAACGCCAAATCGTCCGAATACTCGTACGGATAAATCCAGGCCTGAAAACGGTTGAGCGCGTGACCAGGGAAAATCTTCGAGAGCGTCTCGAACTGGAAGAAGAACAGATACATGAATCCGCCGATGGCGATTCCGGCCGCTGTGAACAGGCCGAGGAGCCACTTCCAACCGATCCCGGAGACGATGATGACCGCACCGAGCATCGTGATCAAGACGAGTCCAATCCCGAGGTCAGGCTGTGTCACGATGAGCCCGAGCGGCGGCAACGTCACGAGCACGAGTTTCGTCAACAGCCACGTGTCGAGCTGCGATGTGCCGAATCGTTTGTTATGGTCATAGATGATGGTCGACATCGTGATCAATAAGAACAACTTCATGAACTCTGCCGGTTGGAAGCTGAATCCCGGCAAGTTATACCAGCCGTACGCCCCGTTGATGTTCGGGACGAGCGTCGTGTCGCGGAGCGGGATGAGCCCACCGAGTAAAATCAGACCGAACGCATATAAAAACCAATGAATCTTTCGAAGCTGTTCATATTCGATCGTCATGACGACAAGCATCGCCACGAACCCGATGACATACCAAGTGGCTTGTTGGACGGCAAAGTTGATGCCTTGCAGGCGGACAGGGAGCATCGGCTGGGCCGTGTAGATGGCTCCGAGGCTAATCACCATCAAAATGAAGACGATGGTCAACAGCGTCGTGTCCAAACTTTTAAAATAAGATTGAATGCGGTTCATGTGGAGTCGTGTCACCCTTTCTATACGTATTTTATCTTACATTAACTAAAAAAAATCGCAATACGTTCTGAGTCGGTTGACAAAACAGACACCGTTCTGTAATCTTATAACAGATATTATAACCAGGTACTAAAAAAGGGGAGTTTACAATGTCAATCTATCCAACGTTAACGAACAAGACATACGTCGTCATGGGGATCGCCAATAAACGTTCAATCGCCTGGGCGATTGCCAAAACGCTAGACGAAGCCGGAGCGAAGCTCGTGCTCACGTATGCCGCGGAACGGTTCAAGTCGGGACTCGAGTCACTCGCAGCTGAACTTAAAGGAGACGCGCTCCTGCTCGAGTGTGATGTGACGAATGACGAAGCGATTGACACGACGTTCAAAACGATCCATGAACAAGCGGGCGAGATTCAAGGAATCGCGCACTCGATCGCGTTCGCGGACAAAGAGGCGCTCCGGGGTGAATTCTCTGAGATGACGCGCGGGCAGTTCGCCCAAGCGCTCGATATCTCGGCTTACAGCTTGACGGCTGTCGTCAAAGCAGCGAAACCATATTTCGCCGCTGACGCCGCGGTCATCACGCTTACGTATCTCGGTGGAGAACGCGTCGTGCCGAACTACAACTTGATGGGCGTCGCGAAAGCCGCGCTCGACTCGAGCGTCACATACTTGGCGAACGAATACGGCCCTCAAGGCGTCCGCGTCAACGCCATTTCAGCTGGTCCGATTCGCACGCTTTCGGCAAAAGGCGTCGGTGACTTCAACAGCATCTTGTCTGAACTTGAGCAGAAGGCACCACTTCGTCGCAACGTCTCGGCAGAAGAAGTGGCATCGACCGCATTGTTCCTCTTGTCTAGCATGGGCAGCGGCGTGACGGGAGAAGTCATCCACGTCGATAGCGGCTACCATATTTTATAAGTTTGGGAAAGGGTGCGGCAATGCGCCCTTTTTTGTATTATCGTGGAACGGTTTCGGGTAAGGACCTGTGAGGGAGGGGAAGTCATGGGTCCTTATCAGGTTGATTTCACAGTCGTCCAATACGGGAATCGCCAAGTCCAACCAACTGAACGGGCAAGCATCGAACCGGTGACGCGCATCAAGCGGGTACAGCGGATTCGGCCTCGGCAAGAAGAATGGTTAGAAGCCGAACAACAGAAAAGCCCCGGTCGTCTTATCGACCGGAGCGTCTAATATTATCCGCGGAACCGGAACGTCTCATAGACGTTCCACGTTTCGTTTTCAAGCTCATACATGACGGCCATCCGTGTGATCGTCTCTTCGAAATGGACTTGTTCCATCCGCATACGCTCGAGCACATCGAACAGCTCGGCATCGGCCAAGTCTTGACCGATTGTGATATGCGGCAGGAACTCGTATTTCGGCGGCTGATTGAGGACGCCTTCATGTAATTTTTGTTGGAGCGTCGCCAATTCGCGTGTCGGTAACACTTTTAAGTAGAGGACGTTATTCGTCGGTGCGAACGAGCGGACACCATCAATCTTCAATTGGATCGGCTTCGTCTCGTCGGCGACTTGCTGCAAATATTCGAGCACTCTCGGCAAGTCGGCTTCGTCTACTTCCGTACGCTCTTTAACCGTCACGTGTGGTGAGATGAGCGCGTACTTTGTATCGTAACGCTTCCGATACGAGTTGGCGAAATCTTGAACTTGTTTTGATGGAAATAAGACTACCCCAATCTTCATTCCAGTTCCCCCTTTAATAGTGGTCTTCCCATTTATGATGAACGATTTATGGAGGGAAGTCAAAGCGGGCTTAGTCTTTTTTTCGATTTTTCAGTATAATGGAATGGAAGTACGATGAGGACGTATCATGTCCTCGAGAGGAAAGGATGTGGAGCGGGACGAGCGCCCGCCTAATTATGAAAAATGTACCGCACTCACGAGACGTCCGCGAGGCCGCACGGGCCCGTTTGATTGAACGAGGCGTATCGATTGAATCAATCGGTGAAATCGTCTATCAGATGCAGGCGCCTTATTCGCCGCACTTGACGTTAAAAGATTGCATGGACTCGGTCGAGGCCGTGCTCGATAAACGCGAACTGCAGCACGCCATCCTCGTCGGATCTGAACTCGACATCTTGGCCGAGCGCGGTCAGTTGTCGGAGCCGCTCTTGTCCATCGTCGCATCGGACGAAGGTTTGTTCGGGGTCGACGAGACAATCGCGATCGGGGCCGTCAACACGTACGGTTCGATTGCGGTCACGACGTTCGGTTACTTAGATAAAGCGAAAATCGGAATCATCAAGCAGCTCGACACGAAGATGGAGGATGGTCAAGTCCATACGTTCATGGACGACCTCGTCGGCGCGATTGCCGCGAACGCCTCTGGTCGACTCGCGCACCGCTTGCGTGACATGACCGATTTCGGAGAAGACGAGATGCGCGAACGAAAAGGATTATATTGATGGATCGTCGAGCTAAACTGCTCCTCTTCGCCGGGACGCTGGGCTATGCCCTCGTCTCGGTGATTGTCGTTCTAGGGGCGGCCGCACCAATCGATACGTTCGTCTATGAACGGTTTGCGCCGCTCGCCGGGCCGACGTTCGCCTATATTACGGAGCTCGGAAGCGTGCGCGTCTTGATCGGGCTCTCGTTCGTCGGGATGTTGTTCTGGCTATGGCGCGGCAATCGAGGCGAGGCATTCCGCTTGCCGATCGTCGTCATCGGCACGCTCCTATTGACGCAATTGCTAAAGCTCGTCTATGGCATCGAACGTCCGCTCATCGACGCTGCTCTCGATGCGACGACGTATAGCTTCCCAAGCGGACACGCTTCAGGGTCGCTCGCCCTCTACGGGTTGATTGCCTATTCGCTCTATCGGGCAAATCGTTCGTCCGTACTCGTCTTGTTGGCGATGACGCTCGTCGTCTTCGTCTCATTCAGCCGAGTCGTATTAAACGTTCATTACTTTAGTGACGTCCTCGGGGGCTGGTTCGTGGCAATCGTCGTCATCGTCGTCTCCGAGTGGTGGTTGAGGAGGAAACAGAATTGATACTTGTGACAGAAGTCGAGAGTTGGTTGTTCATGGATCAACTGACAGCCGATCAGGCAGCCGTCCCGACGATTTTAGTGGAGAAAGACCAGACCAGGGCCCGTTCGTTCACCCCGATGCGGACGTTGTTCCAGTTGAAAAAATGGACGGCGGCTAACGCGTTCATCCCGCTGTTGTCATGCGACGAGACCGCGTATAAGGCGTATGAAGTGTTCCATGTCGACGCATTGCCGCCTTTCGCTTTGCTTCAAGGGGGACGTGTGCTGTTGAGAGCGAACGAGTCGGATGCGGCATACGAAAAAGCGCTCGCGATGAGTGGGAAGACGACGGACGAAGACGTTCTAGGGTTTGCGCTTCAATACTTGAAAGAAATGCTTGATGACGAGATCGTCTTGGCAAGCCGGTTGGATTTGACTGCTGTGTCTCGCGTGCCGGAAGACGTATATGTACCCGGGGACGTCGTCACGACCGGGCAACGATTATTCGCTTGGGCCAATGCCGAAGTGGAAAGGGGAGCGTGAGATGAACGAGTGGGAAACGCAGATGCAACGTCTGCTTGACGGTGAAATCGGGGAAGTGACCGTCCCGAAAGAGGACTTTTTGACGGTGCGTTCCTTATTGGTCGAGAAAGGGTGGTTGTTTCACGTCGTTGGGGAAGCGAAACATGGTGGTGTGACGATTTACCGACGAAACGAACAAGCACCGGCGGCGGAATGAATCGATGAGGCGAGGGGAATCCCTCGCCTTTTTCTGTCCGCTAGCGGTCAGACAGAATTTTTGAAGGGTCGGCCCGGAAATCCTGTCGTAAACGCTTACATAAAGGGCTGATTTCTCTCGTATACTGAAGGTGTAGGAGGCCTCTACTATGTTACTAAATGAAAAAAGCAAACGGATTATCCAAGTTCTCATGCATGAGAACGACGTGACGTTACCATTGCTCACAATGATGTTGCCGTATTCGAAACGGACGATTGAATATGAATTGGAACGGATTCAGCAGTGGCTGAGCGATCGCGATTTGCCACGTCTAGAGATGGAAGGGACGTCGATTCGACTGCTCGACGACCCACGCATTCAGGAGCAGGTCGAACGGGCCGAGCTACTCTTCTCTGAAGATGAACGCGAACTGTTAATCATCTTTTACACGTTGACGACAGACGAGTTTTTGTCGGGCGTCCATTATCAACAGCTGCTCGACGTCTCGAAGTTCACGGTGCAAGAGAGTTTGAACGCCGTCAAGGCGAGTGCCGCCCAGTTCGGGCTCGACTTCGCCTATACGCGGCGTACTGGTTATCACGTCAACGGACATCCGCAGACGATTGCCCTCTACTTGTATCGGGCGGTCGAACGTTTGGTCGAGCTGTCGACGAAAGAGCGGTTGATCAGTGCCGTCATCGACACGTGGCAGACCGACCGCGACCGTTTAATCAAACAGATTGAGTCGTATGAACAGCTACACCAGTTTCGTTTTGTCGAAAGTCATCGCGAGAAGCTCGCTTACTTTTTGTTGCTCGGTAGCCGACTCGCCCGGACGGAAGCGCATGACGAGGAAGACGTGATATTGTTCGAGAACACGGATGAATCGCTACGAGAACATTTTAACCAAGTGCCTCATTTATGGGTCACGCTCGATATGCTCGTCAAGAGCGGGCCAAAAATGGAAGAGGAGATGGACGCGAACGTCCAGCAAGATTTGTCGCTCGTCATGATGGAAGTCATCGAACGGTTCGAGGCGTTGAGCTGTACGTTCATCATCGAACGTGAGGCGTTATGTGAGAAGCTCGTCCTTCATTCGAAGGCCACGCTCCAGCGTGTGTACACCGGCCTCGAGGCGCCTCGGGAGCTTGAGCGCTATGTGATGAAAGAACATCAAGTCTTGAACGTGCTCGTCGACAAGTCGCTCGAGCCGTTTCGCAAACGAATCGACAAGGTGATTCCGAAACACGAAGTGATGTACTATACGCTTCACTTCGCGGCGCATCTCCATCGTCAAGGACAGCACTTAGATGACAAGATGAAGGCCATCGTCGTCTGTCCGAGCGGGGTGAGCGTCTCGCATATGCTCGATTATATCCTGAAAAACCAGTTCCCGGAGTTCGTATTCTTGCCACCGATTTCACAGCGTGACGTGGAGCGGTTCGCGCCACTTGTCGACATCGTCTTCACGACGGTGCCGCTCCCGCGTGACGTGCAACAGGTCGCACACGTCATGCTCGTCCCGACGTTGCCGACACGGCTCGAACAAGTCGCCTTGAAGCGAGAAATCGGAAAGCGCTTCTTTCACAACGTACAAGAGGTTCCGCTCCAACTCGATGACGTGATGCACGTGATTGAGAAGCACGCGACGGTTACGAATGAACGGCAACTGAGACGAGAGCTTCGGGCGTTGCTCAATCCGAATCAAAACCCGATGAGGTCAGAGGGGGAACAACCAGTGTTAAATGAATTGATTACGCACGACAACGTGCAGTTGATGGAACGTGCAAGTGATTGGCAAGAGGCGATCCGCCTCGCGGCCCGGCCGCTTGAAGTAATCGGCGCGATTGAGACGCGTTATGTTGAGACGATGATTGACAACGTGGAACAGCATGGCCCGTATATCGTGTTGATGCCGGACGTGGCCATTCCGCACGCTCGTCCTGAAGACGGGGTCCGCGAGCTCGGCATGAGCGTCTTAAAACTGACAGAACCGGTCGTCTTTCCGACCGACAAGCCCGTCCGTCTCTTCTTCGTCCTCGCGGCGATCGATCAGACGACACATTTAAAAGCACTAGCACAACTGACAGAGCTGCTCGGTAACGGTACCGATTTGTCAGAAGTATTACACGCCGAATCGATTGAACAAATGTTACAAGTCATCACTAAATATTCGGAGGAGGAATAAATCATGAAAAAGATTTTAGTAGTATGCGGGAACGGGTTAGGATCAAGTTTCATCATGGAGTTGAACGTGAAAAAAGCGCTCGAACAGATGGGGAAGGAAGCGGAAGTGTCGCACACGGACATCGCCACGGCTCGGACGGAACCGGCGGATATTTACCTCGGCGCAAAAGACATCATCACGACGTTAGATGACGGGACGCGGACGATCGTCGCACTCGAGAACGTGATGGATATCGAGCAGATCAAAGCTCACTTGAGCGACAAGCTTTAACGAACAATTTCGGGACAGGGAGGGGGAACAACGTATGCTTGATTTGATAATGCGAGATATATTGGGAACACCAGCGATTCTGGTCGGGTTGTTTGCGCTGATCGGCCTCATGCTTCAAAAGAAAGACGTCGCGTCCGTCGTTTCGGGGACGTTGAAGACGATCATGGGATTCGTCATCATTGGCGCCGGGGCCGGTGTCATTATCGCCGCGCTCGACATCTTTGGACGGATGTTCGATGAGGCGTTCAGTATTCGCGGGGTCATCCCGAACAACGAGGCGATCGTCGCCGTCGCTCAAGACGCGTTCGGTGTCGAGACGGCGATGATCATGGTGTTCGGGATGATTATGAACATCGTCTTGGCTCGTTTCACCCCGTTCAAGTATATTTTCTTGACGGGTCACCATACGCTCTTCATGGCGAGCTTGCTCGCTGCGATTCTTTCGGTATCGGGACTTGAAGGCGTCATGCTCGTCGCCGTCGGCTCGGTGCTACTCGGATTGTGTATGGTGCTCTTCCCGGCGCTCTTGCAACCGTTCGTCCGTCAAATCACGGGATCGGACGACTTTGCGGTCGGACACTTCGGTTCACTCGGGTATTTCGTCTCTGGGACGATCGGGAAATATGCCGGGAACAAAGAGCATTCAACGGAACAGATTAAAGTACCGAAACAGCTTGGTTTCCTTCGCGATACGTCAGTCGCCGTCTCCTTGACGATGACGCTCTTGTTCATCGTCGTCGCCTTGTTCGCCGGTCCGGCGTTCATTGAAAGTGAACTTTCAGGCGGATCGAACTATATCGTCTTCTCGGTCATTCAAGCAATCACGTTTGCGGCGGGTGTCTATATCGTCCTCGCGGGTGTCCGGATGTTGATCGCGGAAATCGTGCCTGCGTTCAAAGGGATTGCCGACAAGATGGTACCAAACGCCAAACCGGCGCTCGACTGTCCGACGGTTTTCCCGTTCGCACCGAACGCCGTCATCATCGGCTTCTTGGCGAGCTTCACGGCCGGATTGATTGCGATGTTCTTCTTGCCGCTCTTCGGGCTCGCGGTCATCGTCCCAGGTCTAGTGCCACACTTCTTCACTGGGGCAACGGCCGGGGTGTTCGGGAACGCGACCGGCGGACGGCGTGGTGCCTTGCTCGGTGCGTTTGCGAACGGGTTATTGATTTCCTTCTTGCCAGCACTATTGTTGCCGCTCCTCGGAAATCTCGGGTTCGAGAGTACGACGTTCGGCGACTCCGACTTCGCGCTCGTCGGGATTCTAATCAGCTGGTTCGTCTCGCTCTTCACGTGAGGCGCATGAGAAAAGCCGTCCCTTTCAAAGGGGACGGCTTTTCGTCAGGCGTTCGAGGCCAATTTGATTTTTTGTCGTTTCAGCTTGTGCAGTAACCAGGCATGGAGCACGTCACAAGAGTGGTGAGGCAAGGTCAGTTCCACGAGCGGGTTCGTCTGACCGAATATAGTGAAGCGCGAATGGTCCTCGTCGAGCATCGAGACTTGAATATCGGTCGCTTCTTGGAGCGAAATTCGTTGCTCGCCGGCAATGGCATCTTTTAATTTCAGCATTTTTCCATTCGTCGCAAACTTGGTGAACGAAGAGATTCCCTGTACTTTCAGTTGTTCCATTTCGTGTATCTATCCATCTGCGTGATGAATAGATTTTCACCTCGCTTTCTCTATATTGCCTTCGCTTCCTCGAGAAGGTTATTCCTAGTATAACGCCCTGTCCCAAAAAGAAAAGAGTCAATTTAACGAAAAATTTAGACAATTTGTTATCAAAATTTAAAAATAGTATTTATGCGCCGGTCCGATGCGGTTTCAAGTAGATTTTGCCTGCCCGCAATAACAAAAAAGAACCTAAAACATGAAGGCTCTTGTCTGTTCGGTACATCGATGAACTTAAAACCGCTCGATTTCCCATGTGCGGCGTCGATACGTCAATTGGCCTTTGAGCGCAATCGATTCTTTCTTCGCGTCGAAGTCTTCTTCTAACACCGACATGTCCTCGTAACGGCCCGCCACGTAGAAGGAAATGGTGATATAGCGATTGAACAAGCTCCGTTTCGTATGGTCGAAGTCGATAATCAACCCTTGCGGGGCAAGGGTGAGCAATTCATCGATGACTTGGAGCGGGATCGGGACGAAGCTGATGTTTCGGATGTCACGGTCGAGTTTGCTCTGAAGCACGCTTTGAAGAAAACGATTGATCGAGGCCCAATCTCTTATGTATAGGCTACTATGTCGATCGTTCGCTTCGTTGAAGAACGCAATCTCATTTTGAATCGAGTGAAGAAACGGCGTTTTCAACCCTCGTTCCATATGGCTTAAAAACAGAATCTCGGCAATCTCGTGGTCCGATAACGATTCGAGCACATGATAGTCCGGAAAGTCGATGGCGGTGAACGTCGTCTGATTGTTCAAATATCGTGATGAAAACGTGGCGAGTTCATGCGCCTCGATATAACGGAAACGGGTCCGCGTCGATTGGCGCATCCCTTTGACGTCCGTTCGGCAGATAATCATCGGGCGGGCGAGCGAGAGCGCCTCGGCGACATCGCTCAACGTTACGCCGTGCAGTGTGAAACGTTGTAATTCCCGGTCTTGTTTCATGTAGAATAACTGTTTTGACATGTTTATCCCCTCAGTTCGAAGTCGCTTTCCTTAATTTTAGCAAATCCATTTCCGGTACGCCATGTTCGAGAGGGTTGAACTGACGATTTTGGAGGAAAACAAGCTATAATTGAAAAAAGGATAAAGAAAGGCGGGTTCATTATGTGGGGGTTAAAGAAAAGTTTTCCGGAGCTCGCTACGAATCGCTTCACGCTGAGAGAGCTTGAACCTCGTGACGCCCGGGCGCTCTATACGATTTTGTCGACCGAGGACGTCATGCGATACTACGGGTCCGACCCGCTCCTTGCCGTCTATGAAGCAAAGAACGTCATCGCCTATTTCAAAGACCAGTTCCAGCAAGGCAAAGCGATCCGTTGGGCCATTTGCGACCGTGTGACCGACGAGCTGGTCGGGACGATTGGCTTCCATAATTGGACCCCGCAATATTACCGGGCCGAGATTGGCTTTGAAGTCGCGAAGAGTCATTGGCGCCAGGGTGTGGCGCACGAGGCGGCGACGGCCGTCATCAACCACGGGTTCAACGAGTTCAAGTTTCATCGCATCTCGGCACTCGTCGCCCCGGAGAATGACGGGTCGAATCGATTGGTTCAAAAACTTGGCTTCACCGAAGAAGGGTTGCTCCATGACTATGCGTATAGTCATGGACGATTCATGGATTTGACGATGTACCGGTTGTTACGAGACGAGTGGGTGATGAGGGGGGAACGAGGATGAACGTCGTAATGTTGCACGGGTTATGTGGATCGCCGGATTATTTCGACGCGCTCGAGCCGCTCCTTGAGGCGGAGGTGTATGCATTGACGTTACCTGGCCATAACGGACAAGTTGGCGGACCGGAGACGATGGATGCGTTTGCGGATTGGGTGATCGAAGAAATTCGATTGCGGGACATCGCGCGCCCGGTCGTGCTCGGCCACTCGTTCGGTGGCTATATCACGACGAACTTGCTGCGCCGGTATCCGGACGAATTGTCGGGCTTCGGTTTGATTCATTCGACCGCCGCTTCGGATACGGACGAGGCAAGGGAAAAGCGCAATCAAGCAATCGAGCGCGTCGTTGAAGAAGGGGTCGTTCCGTTTATCGACACGATGATTCCGAGCGTGTTCGCAAAGGATTCCGCTGAAGCGCTTATCGAACGAGCGAAACAGATCGGCTACAAGATGTCGAAGGAAGGCATCATCTCGGCCCAACTCGCCATCCGAGACCGGGCCGATGAGACCGATACGGTGCGCCATACGGGCTTGCCGGGCCTATTCGTATATGGAAAGAAAGACCCGAACATGGATGAGGCGCGGGCGTTCCTCGGTGCCGAACGTCATACTTGCCGCAAACTTCCCGTCAGTCATATGGGGATGATGGAAGCACCAGAAGAAGAGGCACGACTCATCAACGCTTGGCTTAAGGAGGAATTCCATGGAACCGTTTAAACTCGTCGCAGTATCGGGCAGCCTACGTAAAGCATCATACAACACGGCGCTCTTGCACTCGATTATCGAACTTGCACGCGGTCGATTCGACATTTCGATTCACTCGATCGAACTGCCGCTATATAACGATGACTTAATCGATCCGGATGAACCGGAAGCGGTCATCGCATTCAAACGAGCAGTGCGTGAAGCGGACGGGTTTCTCGTCGTCACGCCCGAATATAACCATAGCATCCCTGGCGTCCTGAAAAATGCGATCGACTGGCTCTCGCTCGAACCGGGTTCACCGCTCGGCGGTAAACCGGTTATGATTGCCGGCGCCTCGCCGGGCATCCTCGGGACGGCCCGTTGCCAAATCCACCTCCGTCAAATATTTGCCACAAATAAGGCAAACGTTTTACCAGGAAACGAAATTTTCATTACGCATTGTAAAGAAAAGATTGGTACTGATGGATTGCATGATGAGAAGTCGATTGTTCAAATTCAAAAAGTGTTATCTGAGTATTACAATTGGATTGATTTTTGGAAGCGTCACGCAAAATCTTAACTTGAACTCCCTTCATTTGTTTGATAGAAATGAATTGTGAAAACAAACACAAAGGGAGCGACTACAACATGGAAACGTATATTGAACTGTACAACGGCGGCGAGTTAGAGGACCGGGCAGTCATCAATGACGGGATGACGTTCGGACGAGTGACGATTGTGGAGATGTTCTATCAGACGGGTCACATCTTTGGCTATGTGAAAGCTGATGGCGAGAAAACGTTCTTCCTCGAGCCAATCGCCGAAGACGATACGTTCACTGCCGAAGGCGAAACGTATTCACTCCAACAGTTCATCGCCCTATTCTAACGTTCACAAACGCAAGCGACTCGCTTGCGTTTTTTTGTCGTTTTCGTCACGATTGAGGGTGAGGTGATGACAATGAAACTGATAGCAATCGAACCGACGCCGAGCCCGAACAATCTGAAAATTATCGTCGAGCCAGCGTTCACAGGTAGAGGCGTCACGTATGACAAGGCGAGCACGGACGTCCCGGACGTCATTTCAGATATCGTTGCCCTGCGCGGCGTCAAGTCGGTCTATGCCGTCTCGGACTTTTTGGCAGTCGAGCGGCATCCGAAGCATGACTGGCACGACGTCATGAACGAGATTCGTCGCGCCTTCGGTGAAGACGTGCCAGAAGTGTCCGCCGCTCGGATGGCAGCGGATTACGAGCCGGTACATGTGTCGATCCAGTTCATTTTAGACGTGCCGATGCAAATCAAGCTCGTCAAAGGGGACGAAGAGAAGCGAGTCGGCCTATCGAAACGTTTCGTCGATGCGGCGATTGATGTGCAGGCACAAGTGAAAAATGTGATTCAAGACCGGCGCTGGGTCGAACAGGCACCGCGCTATGGTGAATTGGGAGACGTGGCGGACGTCGTCTTGGAGGAACTCGAGGCGGCGTACCCGCAAGACCGCGTGACGCGAATCGTCGCGCGCGCGTTCGGACGTGAGGCCGACTACGAGGCGAATGCGAACCGTTTGCAATCCGATAACTGGAAAGAGCGATTGGCGTTTCTAGACGAACTCGAGATTGTCCCGGATAATATCGTCTATTTCCGACGTGCGCTCGAGGATAACGTGATGGCGATTCGCCGTCAAGCGGTCGTCATGATTGGGATGTTTGAAACGAACCGGGAAGAGTACGTCACGTATATCGAACAGGCACTCGTCGACTCATCGCCGATCGTGCGTCGTACAGCAGGGGACACCGTGTCCGACTGGGCGCTCCCGCAATCGCAACCTTCGATGATTGAAGCGTTGAAAGATAAGAGTAAGCTCGTCCGCTGGCGAGCGGCCCGCTTCTTGTTCGATTGTGGTGACGAACAAGCCGTACCGGCGTTGAGAATCGCTGAGGACGACGCCGAGTTCGAAGTGGCGCTCCAAGCGCGTTTGGCGAAAGAGCGGATCACGAGCGGCGAGACGGCACTCGGGACGGTATGGCAACAAATTTCGAATCGTGCGAAATAAATCATTCGACAACAAAGTTTCGTCATCTTTTACAAGAATAGGCAAAGGGAGGGGGACGAATTGCGTTCTTCCTCTCTTTTTCTATAGGAAAGAAGTCTCTAATTGAAAACGGTTAACAATTCATTCCATACATTCGACACGTTGTCGACTAGGTCGTTCGACCTGTCGAACGATAAGACGTTATTTTTTTTGAAACGTTGCTACACTGAGTATATCTCATATCGAAAAAGGAGCCATACTCATGATGCTTTTTGCAGAAACACCCGAACTCGTAGCCTATAAGGAAGTGGTCGATGGCATCATCACCGTCATCTTTGAGTCAATCCATAGTGAGACGTTCTCGATCTCTGCACAAGTTCGTTCAGACATCGACGTCGCTGACTCGTTGTTCATGATTGGTTTACAACAATACGCTGAAACGCTTCAAGTTTCATAAAAAAGGTAAATAATATTAGGAAATAGATTACAAACGTCTGCACGAACGTATACACTAGTGCTATAGACGTTTTTTTATTTTTCAGAGGAGAGTGGGATACGTGAAGAAAACTTGGTTGCTCGTCGCGGTCGCGGCATTGCTCATTGTCGTGGCAGCGTGTGGGAAAGAAGAAGAGAATGCGAGTGATGTGGACGGGAACACGTCGACACCACCTGCCTTGTTGACGCTTGAGACGGATGCGAATTACGATGCGGCCGCGAAGCAGTTGGTCGTCCGTGTGTCGATGACGAACCCGAACGACGTGCCGGTGAACGTGACGTTCAACTCGTCGCAACGTTTCCAATTGATGGTCATGAACGGGGAGACGACGGTATTCGATTACGGTAGCGAGTACATGTTCACGGAATCGATCATTGAAGAGACGTGGGAAGCCGGCGAAACGAAAGTGTTCGACGAGACGTTCCCGCTCGACCTAGCGGCAGGGGACTACACGGCCGACTTTGTCAGTCTCGGGCAAGTCGAAGGCGCTCCGGAAATGGCGGTGACCGACCAAACGCGGTTCACGGTCGAGGCGACTGAAGCCCCTGCTGAGGAGTCGAGTGAAGAAGCGACCGAAGAAGCGGCCGAAGAGTCGGGCACGGAGACGACCGAGGGTCCGCAAACGGATGGTGATTTCCGTGACGTGACAATCAAACGTAACGGCACGTTGATCGAGGTCTCAGGGTTTACGGACGTCGAAGAGTTCGAGTGGAGCATTTCCGACGGACATATGGTGTACGCAGAAGGTGCGGCGCAAGCTTCGACAGGAGATTTCGTGTTCGGCGCCCTTTTAGATGAAGAGCCGACAGAAGGTCAATCGCTATTCCTTGAATTGCTTCCGATTGGCGGAGACGTCACAGCGTTCCGCATCCAATAACGAATCATGAGACGGGAACCGAGGTTTCCGTCTTTTTGATATGGGAATGAAAGAAGTTGACGATAAGGTTTCATTGTCAGACAATGAGACAAACGAACTGATGATGAGGGAGGAAACCATTGATGCAACAACATATTATCGAATCCACACACGTAGTACCGAACATCGACCCGGCTGAGGAAGTGCGCCGACGAATCGACTTTTTAAAGGCTTACGTCAGACGGGCCGGAGCGAAAGGCCTCGTGCTCGGCATCTCGGGAGGCCAAGATTCGACGCTTGCCGGAAAACTTTGTCAGCTCGCGATGGAAGAACTACGTCAGGACGGCGGCGATTATACGTTCTATGCGGTACGTCTCCCATATGGCGAGCAACATGACGAAGACGATGCGCAACGGGCCATCGAGTTCATCCGTCCGGACAATGTGTTCACGGTCAACATCAAACCGGCCGTCGACGCCTCGGTCGCCTCGTTCCAACAGGCGACCGGATTTGAACTCGGTGATTTCCATAAAGGGAACACGAAAGCGCGCGAACGGATGAAAGTTCAATACGACATCGCGGCGACGTTCGGGGCGCTCGTCGTCGGTACCGACCATGCGGCCGAGTACGTGACGGGCTTTTATACGAAACATGGCGACGGCGCCTGTGATTTGACACCGCTCACGGGGCTGAACAAACGGCAAGGCAAAGCGCTGTTGCACGAGCTCGAGGCACACGAGAGCTTGATTTACAAAGTGCCGACAGCCGACCTAGAAGACGACAAACCGGGTCTCCCGGACGAAGTCGCACTCGGCATGACCTATGATGAACTCGACGACTATCTCGAAGGGAAAGACGTCGATGCGGCCATCAAAGAGCGGATCGAGACGATTTTCAAGCGGGCACGTCACAAGCACCATATGCCGGCCTCGCTCTATGACGAGTGGTGGCAGTGATTGAAAAGAAGCGTCGGCCCCACAGGGCCAACGCTTCTTTTCCTGAATTATCGCTTACGAAACGGGACGAACTGAATGAGCAAGATGAGTGTGAAGGCGATTAGGCTCATGAGCGGAATCGTGACGAATCCGAAATAGTTGACCCAGCGAATGAGGCAATCATTGCTGCAAAACGCATCTCCGTTCGGGATACGCTCGAGGATGACATGATAGAGGGCGATGGCCCATCCCGTTCCCGCCATGAGGCCGACGAACAATCCGTTGACGCAACGGTTCGTGAACATGACGGTCATATAATAAATCGCGAGCGGATACATAAATATGCGTTGGAACCAACATAACTTGCACGGCAAGTAAAGCATGACTTCAGAAAAGTAAAGACTGCCGAGCGTCGCAATCGTGGCGACGATAAAGGCAAAATGGTGACGTTGCATCATTGTTCCTCCTGACAACTCAAAAAATTGATTAAACATGATATGATACAGTGAAGCAATAACGTATCCAGTATACAGGTTTCGAAACGATAGAGAAATAGGTGACGTCATGCAAGTATCAGAAGTGGAAGTGTTAATCGTCCTCGCCGAGGAATTGAATATGCGTAAAGCCGCAGAACGACTTTTCGTGTCGCAACCGGCGCTCAGTCAACGGCTCGTCACGATCGAGCATCAGTGGGGAAAGAAAATTTTTGTCCGCTCGACCCGCGGACTCGCCCTCACCCCGGACGGTGAGAAGATTATCGACTTTGCCAAAAAGATGTACAGTGAAGAGCAAGAGCTTCGCGGAGAGTTGACGGCGAAGCAAGGTGAGGTGTATGGTACGTTAAAGATTGCCGTCGCCTCGATTATGGGGCAGTATTGGTTGCCGCGCGTCTTGAAGCGTTTCGTTGAGCGCTATCCATCGGTCCGTGTCAAATTGGTGACCGGTTGGTCGAGCGAGATGATGCGCTATATGTTAGAAGAAAATTTTCATATCGGCATCATCCGTGGCAATCCGGATTGGCGAGGCGAGAAGATGCGTTTGTTCTCGGATTCGCTCCACCTCGTCGATTTGAAGATGACGGATTTAAAACAGTTGAAGAATAACGAGCGTTCGTTCATCCAGTTCAAGAGCGACTCGACGTATTATCAAGAGATACTCGAATGGTGGCAAGAACGGTTCTCGAGCCCGCCGATGACGACGCTCGTCGTCGACCAAATCGAGACGTGTAAACAGATGGCGCTCCATGGGATTGGCTTTGCGATTTTGCCCGAGTCGACGATTCGGGATGTCGAGTCGATTCATAAGATCCCGCTCACGTCGTCGAACGGGACACCGCTCGTGCGGGACACATGGATGCTGTCGACCGAGTCGATGCTTGAATTGGCACAAGTGCGGGCGTTTTGGGAAGTTGTTGAAGAAGTGACGAAGGAGAGTGTGGAATGAGTTGGGCGATTGAAGCAAGAAGGCAGTTACATTTGATTCCAGAACGAGGGTATGAAGAGTTCAAGACGCAAGCGACGCTCGAGCAGTTGATTCGCTCGCTCGAGTCACCGCGGGTGCACATCTCGCATTGGCGCACCGGGCTGTTCGTCCGTGTCGACGGACTCGTCGGCGACAAGACGATCGGTTATCGGGCCGATATGGACGGTCTGCCAATCACGGAAGAGACCGGTCTCGAGTTCGCCTCGCTCCATGAAGGGATGATGCATGCGTGTGGCCATGACGTGCACATGGCGATCGCGCTCGGTCTCATTAAACGCTCGGTCGAGGAACCGCTCGACCATAACCTCGTCATCTTCTTCCAACCGGCCGAGGAAGGGCCGGGCGGTGCCGAGCCGATGGCGATGTCAGAGCTGTTTTATCATTTCCGCCCTGATGCGATGTTTGGACTTCACGTCGCTCCGGAGTACCCGGTCGGCATGGTCGCTTCGCGTCCAGGCGTGTTGTTTGCGAGCGCACGTGAGCTTCACATGACGATTCACGGAAAAGGCGGGCACGGGGCGTTCCCGCATGCCGGCATCGACGCGGTCATCGTGCAAGCGGCGCTCATCATGCAATTACAGACGGTCGTCTCGCGCAACATCGACCCGATGGGCAGTGCCGTCGTCAGCATCGGTAAAGTCGTGGCCGGTACGAAAGAGAATATTATCGCCGACACAGCGAAACTCGATGGGACGATTCGGGCGCTGTCGGACAAAGAGATGGTCGTCCTCGAACGACGTATCCGTCAAATCATCGCCGGTGTCGAGATGACGTATAACGTTCACATCGACCTCGAGTTCGGCAACCGGTATCACGAGGTCGTCAACGACGAGCGTTACTTGTATCAGTTTGAAGAGGCGGTCGAGGAGATTGGCTATTCGTACAAGACGTGCGTGCCGGCCATGACGGGAGAAGATTTCGGGTACATGCTCAAACAAGTTCCCGGGTTTATGGTATGGCTCGGTGTGAACGACATGGGGTCCGGGTTGCATCAATCGACGCTCAACCCAGATGAGCGGGCCATCGATGTCGCCATCGACTTGTTCGACCACTATTTCCGGACGGTCACGATTTTATAATCGCCTTGAACCCCATTCATATATCGAGAAAGACGAACCATTTCGCTAAGACGATCGGTTCGTCTTTTTTGTTGGAAATGTGTGAAATCATGCTTTCAATATGCAGAAAGCGGGAATTCATTATGATTGTAAAGCGACGATTTTGTTAAGATTGCTCAAATGTGAACATTTTGCGAACTTGAGCATTGAGACATTACAGCGCCATATAAAATCTTTATGATAAGGTTATCCAATGGAAATCATCATTGATTTGGCGTTTCAGGCAACGGTTTGAAGCGATAGAGAGAGATAGGAGGGTATCAATAGATGTTTCAAGATCCTGTCCTGATGAGTCGAGCGTTAACGGCACTCACGCTGGGCTTCCACGTGATTTTTGCCACACTCGGCGTCGGGGTTCCACTTTTAATTTTATTGGCTGAATTTTTAGGGATTAAAAAGAAAGATCCAAAATACACACTCATGGCCCGACGGTGGTCACGAGGGTATGTCGTGACCGTAGCGGTCGGTGTTGTCACAGGGACGGCCATCGGGCTGCAATTATCCCTATTGTGGCCGAACTTGATGCGCGTGGCCGGTCAGACGATTGCGCTCCCGCTATTCATGGAGACGTTCGCGTTCTTCTTTGAAGCCATCTTCCTCGGTATTTATTTGTACACGTGGGACCGCTTTAAAAACCCATGGCATCATATGCTCGTCGGGATTCCCGTCGCGGTCGGGGCATTGTTCTCCGGTTTCTTCATTACAACGGTGAACAGTTTCATGAACCAACCGGTCGGGTTTGATATCATCGACGGACGACTTGCGAACGTGAGTCCGATTGAGGCGATGTTCAGTCCGGCCATGCCGACGAAGATGTCGCACGTGCTCACGTCGGCCATTTTGACGTCTGCTTTCATTTTGGCGGCAATCGCTGCGGTGCAACTTCTCCGTAGCCATCGCAACCAGCTCGACCAAGCGACGATTGCCTACCATAAGCGCGGGCTTCGCTTGACGATGACGGTCGCGTTGATCTTCGCGATTGCGACAGCGCTCGTCGGTGACTTCTCTGGTAAATATTTGGCGAAGTATCAGCCGGACAAATTGGCGGCTGCGGAATGGCACTTTGAGACGTCGTCTGAGGCCGAGCTCATTTTAGGGGGCTGGCTCGAAGATGACGGACAGGGTGGATACGAAGTGCGCGGGGCCATCAAGATTCCGTATGCGCTCTCGATTTTAGCCGGTGGTGTCCCGGACTATGAAGTGACGGGATTGAACGAGTTCGCGAAAGAGGACCAACCGCCGCTCTTTGTCCACTATCTGTTCGATGCGATGGTCGGGATTGGGATGCTCTTGGCACTCATTTCGTTCCTATTCGTGCTCGGACGGTATATTAAACGCTTGAACCAATTCAGTAAACCGATGCTCATCGCCATCGCAGCCGGTGGTCCGCTCGCGATGATGGCCATCGAATTTGGTTGGTTCTTCGCCGAATTCGGTCGTCAGCCTTGGGCGCTGTATGAACTTATGCGCACGAGTGAAGCGGCGACGACGTCGGCGAACGTTGGTTGGATGCTTGTCGCTTTCGCGATCCTCTATGCGGTTCTTGGCGTGGTCACGGTGCTCGTCTTGACGCGTCTGTTCAAGGACAACCCAGTTGGGAAAGAACTAAAACAATCGGAACATCGCGGTGAAGCGATGTTTGCCGATGAAGTGTGATCGGAGGGTATGACATGGAGATTCAAGAATTAGGGATTGCCGTCTTATGGACGTTCTTGTACGGTTATCTCATTGTCGCATCGATTGATTTCGGTGCTGGCTTCTTCGCTTTCTATAGCAAGTACACGAAGCGAGACCATATGGTCAACCGTCTGATTGCACGGTATTTATCGCCGACGTGGGAAGTGACGAACGTGTTTTTCGTCTTCTTCTTCGTCGGGATCGTCGGGTTCTTCCCGGATACGGCCTACTACTACGGGACGGCACTCCTCATCCCGGCCTCGGTCGTGTTGATTCTTTTGGCGATTCGCGGTAGCTTTTACGCGTTCGCGAACTACGGTTCAAAAGAGAGCACGCTCTATATGTTCTTGTATGGGGCGACCGGTTTGTTGATTCCGGCCTCGATGTCGACTGTCCTCACGGTCAGTCAAGGCGGGTTCATCAACGAGACGGAGGCTGGCGTCTTTTTCGACGGCATGAAGTTGTTCACGAACTTCTACTCGTGGACGGTCGTCACGCTCGCCATCGTCTCGGTGCTCTACATCAGTGCGATGTTCCTCTTGTTCTATGCGGATAAAGCCGGGGACAAGACAGCGATGGGGCTCGTCCGGAAATGGGCGCTGTTCTGGAGTGTTCCGACCATCATCGCCTCGGGCCTCGTCTTCTTTGGTCTCAAGTCACAAGCGGCTTGGCACTATGAGCGGATTTTGGCGGGCAACTGGTGGTGGTTCGCCGTTAGTTTCATCTTCTTCGTCGCAGCGGTCGCGCTCGTCTATTTGAAGCGGAACTACGGAATCGCGTTCCTCATGGTCATGGGTCAGTTCTTCACGGCCTGGTTCGGCTACGGATATACGCATTTGCCGTATATTTTGTATCCGTATATTGATATCAACGGAAGCGTCGTCAACGAGTCGATGGCCATCGCGCTCGTCGTCGTCTTCATTCTAGGTTTGTTACTCCTCGTTCCGGCACTATATTTGTTGCTTCGACTGTTCTTGTTCGACAACGATTACGTGCGTGGCAAACGTTCGAGCGGCAAAGCGTAAGACCGGGTCTTCCCGGTCTTTTTTTATATAGTTTTTTTTTAGTGAATCGGTTACACTGAACGAAGAATCGAGAACAGAATGCGCGGTTGGAAAGGGATGTATGAATCATGACAGGTGAATTTGCAGTCATCGGGTTAGGACGTTTTGGCGGGTCGATCGTTCGTGAGTTGTCGGCGAACGGATACGATGTCCTCGCCATCGATGCGGACGAAGAACGCGTCAACGAATTTATGGGATTGGCCACGCACGCTGTCATCGCCGATACGACAGACGAGAACGTATTGAAGAGTCTCGGAATTCGTAACTTCGAGCATGTCATCGTGGCGATTGGGGAGAATATCCAAGCGTCGATTTTGACGACGCTCATCTTGAAAGAGCTCGGCGTTCAAATCATCACGGTAAAAGCGACGAACGACTACCATGAGAAAGTGTTGCGCCGCATCGGGGCCGACAATATCGTCCATCCGGAACGTGACATGGGCGTCCGAATCGCCAATGGGTTGATGAGCCAAAGTATTTTGGATTATTTGGAGCTCTCGAACGAACATTCGATCGTGGAGATCAAGGCCGGCGAGAAGCTGTCGAACAAGTCGCTCATCGACTTGGACCTCCGCGCCAAATACGGCGTCAACATCGTGGCGATTCGCCGTGACGACGACGTCCTCATCTCGCCGCAAGCAGACGAGATGATTTTGCCGGAAGACATTCTAATCATCATCGGGAAAGATACCGACCTCGACCGACTCGAACGTACACTTCGGTCCAGATAAAAACGAGAGGCGCGCGCCTCTCGTTTTGTGTTAAATCAAATTCATTTTCTTCAAGCCGTATTCAATCCCGTCGTCGAGGATGGACTTCGTCACGTAATCGGCCGCCTCTTTCGCCTCGACGCGTCCGTTGCCCATCGCGATGCCAGTTCCGACGTATTGGAGCATCGCTAAATCGTTCAGCGCATCACCGAACGCATACGTGTTCTCGAGCCGGTAGCCGTTCGCTTCGATGAAGTGACGAATGCCGTCGGCCTTGCTCGCCCCGCGATTGATGACGTCCATCGCGTGCGGGTGCCAGCGGATGAAGTCGAACTCTTCGTAGGCGTTCACGTAATGGTGCTCATCTTCGGGTGTGCAGTATAGGAGCGTCTGGTAGACGTCTTGTTCTTTATGGAAGTTCGGCGCAAACGAAGGAATCGGTATGTCGAGCTCGCCGAGTGATTGCTCGACGATGGTATCGTTTCGCCGGGTCGCCCCGCCTCGATGCTGACCGAGATAGACGAGCGTATGATCATTTGAATCGGCATGACAGGTCAGACGCGTCAACGCGCTCGTCGGCAACGTGTTCCGATAGACGACTTCTCCGTCATGCACGACGATTTGCCCGTTGTAGCAGACGAAGCTATTGATTCCGACTTGCTCGGGAATGTTCGATAACATCGCCGGTCCACGGCCTGTCGCGATGAACGTCTCGACACCGTTCACCTGTAACTGTTTGATTGCGCGGATGGTCGAGGGCGGGATGTACGTTCCGTCGTGAAGAAGGGTCCCGTCAATGTCGAAAAAGACAACTTTCTGATCTTCCATGTTCATTCACCCACCATGCTTTCTCTGTCTGATAATGGTCTTGCTATACTCAAAAGCATAACATGAAATCGCGAAACAACCCTCAATCTGACGTCATTAGTGAAATATTGACACAATATGAGCTATAATGAAGAAAGAATCTTAAGGAACGTAACCATACTGCGAGAATCACTTATGTTTCACATAGATGAAATCAACTATTTTAGTAAGGAGAGATTAAATGAAGTTTGTAAAGAACCACCAAACGGCCGTGTTCGCACTAGGCGGACTCGGTGAAATCGGGAAGAACACGTACGTCGTTCAATTCCAAGACGAGATTATCGTCATCGATGCCGGTATCATGTTCCCGGAGGACGATTTGCTTGGAATCGACTACGTCATTCCGGATTACACTTATCTGATTAAAAACAAAGATAAAGTCAAAGGGGTATTCATCACCCATGGACACGAAGACCATATCGGCGGCATCCCGTTTCTCTTGAAGCAAGTGAAACTGCCGATTTATGCGACGAAGCTCGCGCTTGGCCTCATCAAAGTGAAGCTTGAAGAGCACGGATTGCTTCGCGAAGCAGAACTCCACGAGATTGACGAGGATGCGATCGTCAAATTCCGTAAGACGAGCATCTCGTTCTTCCGGACGACCCACTCGATTCCGAACTCGCTCGGTGTCGTCGTCAAGACGCCGCAAGGGAACATCGTTCATACGGGCGATTTCAAGTTCGACTTCACGCCAGTCGGTGAACCGGCCGACCTCGCCAAGATGGCGGAAATCGGGAAAGAGGGCGTCCTTTGTCTCTTATCCGACTCGACGAACGCGGAAGTCGAAGGGTTCACGATGAGTGAACGTATCGTCGGCGGCACGATCAGTGAGACGTTCCGCAAAGCGGAAGGACGCATCATTTTCGCGACGTTCGCTTCGAACATCTATCGCCTGCAACAAGTCATCGACGCATGCGCCGAGACTGGACGTCACTTGCTCATCTTCGGCCGTTCGATGGAGAAGGTCATGACGATCGGGCAAGAGCTCGGATTCATCAACGTCCCGAAAGGCATGATCATCGAGGCGAACCAAATGCGCAACTATGACCCGAACGAAGTGGCGATTCTTTGTACAGGTTCACAAGGGGAGCCGATGGCAGCCCTTAGCCGAATCGCGAACGGGACGCACCGCCAAGTGTCCATCATCCCAGGTGACACGGTCATCTTCTCGTCGTCACCGATCCCAGGTAACGCTATCTCGGTCGGGAAAACGATTGACCAGCTGTATAAAGCGGGCGCGGACGTCGTCTATGGCAAGTTGACGAACATCCATACGTCAGGTCACGGCTCACAACAAGAGCAGTTGCTCATGATTCGATTGCTCAACCCGAAATTCTTTATGCCGATTCACGGCGAGTATCGAATGTTGAAAAAACATGCTGAACTCGCTGAATCGGTCGGGATTCCGAAAGAGAATAGTTTCGTCATGGATAACGGGGAAGTGCTCGCGGTCGACGCCGATTCGGCAGCCGTAACCGGCAAGATTTCCGCGAACGCCGTTTATATCGATGGGAACGGAATCGGGGATATCGGGAACATCGTCTTGCGCGATCGTCGCATCCTCTCAGAGGACGGACTCGTCGTCGTCGTCATCAGCATTGACGGCAAGACACGTAAACTCGTCTCTGGGCCGGACATCATCTCACGCGGTTTCGTCTATATGCGTGAGTCGGGTAGCTTAATTCGTGACGGCGAACGTCTATTGAAGAAGACGGTCGAACAAGGCCTCTCGAACAAGCAGATGAAATGGTCAGAGTTGAAGCAACTTGTTGCGGACACCCTCACGCCATATTTGGCACAAAAAACGAGAAGACACCCGATGGTTCTTCCGATTATCATGGAAGTATGAACGAGCGGGCTGTAGGAGACTACGGCCCGTTTTTTGAACCGAACGAAAAGGAGCGGGTGCATATGGAGCAAAAGAAGAAGAAGCGAGGATGGGTCAAGTGGGGCATCGCCGCACTACTCGTCATCTTCCTCGCCACGATGATTTATCATCAAGTCAAGCCGTTACCGGAAGGCGTATCCCGGGCGTCCGACCCGATTGCGATCTCGGATGACCAAATCGACTTCCTGTTTGACTTGACGTATCAAGGCGAAGACACCGAAGTGAATGAGTTAGAGATTTTCCAAGACGTCGAACGTTCAATCCGTGAGGCGCGCGAGTATGTCGTCATGGACTTTTTCTTATTTAACCCTTATTCGAACGAGGACCGAGAGTATCCGACCATCACGGCCCGGTTGACGACAGCGCTCCTCGAACAGATGGAGGCGTATCCGGACTTGAACGTCGTCGTCATCACCGATGAAATCAACACGACGTATAACGGGCATCCTGCCGATCATCTCGACTTATTGGAGGAGGCGGGCGCTGAAATCGTCTATACAAATTTAGATGCCCTTCGCGATCCAAACATCCTGTATTCCACTGTGTATCGGATGGCTTTCCAATGGTTTGGGGATAGCCAGAACGGCTGGCTCCCGAACCCGATGGCAAAGTCGGCACCGGACATCACCATCCGGTCCTATTTACGACTGTTGAACGTGAAGGCGAACCATCGGAAAGTCATGGTGACCGAGAACGAAGGGTTTGTCTTGTCGGCGAATCCGCATGACGCGAGCGGGTATCATTCAAACGTCGGGGTCCGCCTTGACGGTCCAATCCTCGCTGATATTTTAGAAGGCGAAGAAGCGATTGCCCGATTCTCGAAAGGCGACGAGGCGAGGTTCCCCGATGAAGAGAAGTTAGCGAACCTGCGGGAAGAAGACTCGGACGGCCCGATGCAAATCCGATACGTGACCGAGTCGAAGATTGAAGATGCGGTCATCGACGGGATGGATCAGGCGAAAGCGGGGGAGACGATTTGGGTCGGCATGTTCTATTTGGCTGACCGAGACATCATCCATGCCATTCACCGGGCCGCAGAGCGGGGCGTCTTCGTCAAACTGATCCTCGACCCGAACACGAATGCGTTCGGGCGGGACAAGTCGGGTCTACCGAACTTGCCGGTGACAGCCGAACTGAACACGGTCAACCCTGATCAAATCGAGATTCGGTGGTACGAAGTCGGTGACGAACAGTATCATCCGAAACTGTTGTATGTGGAAGGGGAACGACAAGTCGTCGTCATCGGTTCTGGGAACTATACGGCGCGTAACATGAACGACTACAATTTAGAAGCCGATGTCGAAGTCGTCGCGACGACCGAGACGGAGTTTATGAACGAAGTCGACGGCTACTTCAAACGGTTGTGGAACAATGAAGAAGGAACGTATACGCTCGCGTACGAAGAGATTCAAACGGACTTGCCAATTGGTAAGTACTTGATTTACTGGTTGCAAAAACTGACGTGGACGATGACGTACTAACAAAGAAACCCGCCTTCGTGAAGAGGGCGGGTTCAGACTGTAGACAAAACATTGTCTGCAGTTTTTTTATTTGCCCGACTAGGCACAGCTCGCTTTTCTGGGGGCAAGCAGGGAGCCGCATCGCTTAACGCTGCTGGGTCTCCCAATGCTTGCTATTCCCCTAGAAGTCTCGCCGTACCATCGGTAGGTCCACGCCTCCATCGCTCTTTCGTACCCCGTTCCTTTTTTAAACGAGAGATAGAGAAACATTCACGAAGGCGGGCTTTCGTCAGTTCGTTTCGACCGGGTTGAACTCGTTCGTATACTCGTACAGGAATCGTCCCGTATCGCGGAGCACGTCCGTCTTCCGATGAAGCGAGAAGTGGTCGTACGGGACGGTCTCCGTCGTGATGTTGTTCGTATAGTCTTCGAGGAGGAGGGAGCTCGAGGGCTCGATCAAATTGAACTCCCCGCCGCGCCCGGCGAACGACAATACTTGAACGGAACGCGGCCACGTCTCGAGCTTCGACTGGAACGCCACAAGTCCGTCCGATGTTGGGGACAAGTCCCGGATGGCGGCACTCCCTGTGTTGACGCCGAAGTTGCTCGCCGATAGACCGAAGTTGGCGAGGCGAGTGCCGGCGAACGGGCTGTCGAACGAGACGAATTTATCAATCAAGTACTCGTCTTGGTTCAAGATATAGTTCGCGGCCGCGACGCCGCCCATACTATGGCCGATCAAATACATTCGCTCGAACGACTTGTTGCGTTCGGCCTTATACGTCTCAATCGCCGCGTTCAACCATTTCGTTTGATTGTTCAGCGAAGCCTCGGCGTCTTCATATTCGATGCGGACGATCGGACGGTTCGAGCTATAGTCGTTGATGACGCAGTCGACCTCGCTCTCTGTCGAAACGGTACAGAGGGCGCCATCCTTGGCGAGGCCACGCTGCTCCATGAACTGGGAGAAGCGCAGGAACGTCCGGTCCGTCCCGAGCAGGCCATGGACGGCGAACGTCGGGATGAACTCGTCGGTCTGGGCCGCTTGGCGCACCGCCTCGGCTTTCCGTTCGGTCGTCAACTCTTCCCGGACGGTCACGATGATGATGGAGAGTGCCAAGACGACGATGAGCACACCGAGTAGACGCGAGCGAATGGACGTTTTGTTCGGGTCGCCGGCGTTCTGTCGATATTTCCGCCAAATGAAGAAACTGGCGAGGCTAACGACGACGAAAGCGACGACCGTGATGATCCACGCCTTCACGTTCGGCACATGGGCGACGAGCGTCATATTGTTTTGCCGGCCTCCGTACACTTGCCATTGGACATGCTTCATCGAACGGAGGTCGAGCCCGGTGCCGTCTTCAACAAACACACCCGTCGGTACGGTCAAGTTAAAACGAATATCGGCTTGACGGACATAGCGTTCGGCGAGCTGTTTCGGTGAGCCGCTCAAGTTGAGGCCTGGTAGCTCGATTCGGTCGAGACGTAAATCCAGGTTCGTGTTGAGCACATAGGAGTCGAACCAAATGCCTTCTTCTTTTTGCACATCGAACTCCATGTCAGGCGGGACGAGGATACCGGCTGGACCGGTCTTCCATTCTTCTTTAATGTTTTGTAACTCATCGACATTGTCGAACGTCTTCTTAAGCACCATGCCCTCGTAATCGTCTTCGCTCGAGTAGTCACGTGTCGCGTAACCGTTATCGTTCGCTTGTTGCTTCCACGTATCCCAATCGAGCCGCAAATTGAGCAGCTTCATGACGGGGTGGTCGCGAAACGCATACGTCGTCTCGAGCGTGACCGATTGATCATAATGAACAGTGGCGTCATATTCGATGCGGACACATCCCCCGATTAAAAGAAATAAAAATGGGAATACTAACAACAGCGCCTTTTTTTTCACGTTCGTCACCTCAGATTGGCTCACCATAAGTCTCAAGCGGATTGGTCGGGTTGATGCGGTCGTAGAACATGACGCCGTCTAAGTGGTCGAGCTCGTGTTGGCAGACGATGGCCCGCATGCCACGAAGGCGCAATTTGATTGGGTTGCCGTCACAATCGAACCCTTCGAGGGTGATACGGCGATGGCGCGGCACATTTCCGTTGACGACACGGTCGACAGACAAGCACCCTTCACCGCCGTTCAAGTACGTCTGCTCCACCGAGTGGCTCGTAATCCTTGGGTTGAAAATGGACAGCTTGAACGTCTCGTCTTCCTCTTGCAACAGGACGGTGAAGAAGCGGCGATTGACGCCGAGTTGCGGTGCCGCAATTCCGACGCCTCCGCGAAGCTCATATTTTTCGCTAATCTCCGGGTCCTGGCTATTGACGAGGAACGTCTCCATCTCGTCAAGCAATGCCAAATCTTCAGCCGTAGGAGGGATTGGGACTTCTGTCGAGCGAAGGCGAAGTCGGTCGTCCCCTTCACGAATCACATCTTTCATCGTTAACATGTACAACTTCCTTTCCAATTTCGATATGCCTCATTATATCATATTTAATGGGGAAATCCTCGAGATGGTACAGAAGGTGAAACGAAAATGATACAGAGGCGAAATGAGTGAAAAGATGTGTTCATGTAAGCGTTCTTATAAGGTAAGCATATTTTTTGCGTTATTATAACAACCCGTTTTATACTGTCTAAGAAACGGCAGGAACAGAATTACTTTCCTGTATCACGTTAATACAGATTGCTTTTTTGGACAGATACACTTAAGATTTGAGGTAGTGTTTGATCACAAAAAAGACAATTGTCTCATAGTTGAAAGGATGAGGTGAAACGAATGAACAACGTTCAGGTACTTCAAAACGTGGAAGAAAACTTCCAAACGTTCCGTATTCTCGACGAGAAGGGCGAAGTCGTCAACCAAGACGCTATGCCCGACGTAACGGACGAGCAACTTCAGGAGCTTATGCGCCGCATGGTCTATACTCGAATCTGGGACCAACGTGCAATCTCACTTAACCGTCAAGGTCGCCTAGGTTTCTACGCGCCAGTGGCAGGTCAAGAAGCAACGATGATCGGAACGCAATACGCGCTCGACAAACAAGACTGGATCCTTCCAGGCTACCGTGATATCCCACAACTCGTATTCCACGGACTTCCGCTTTATCAAGCGTTCTTGTTCTCACGTGGACACGTTGCAGGGAACCGCATCCCTGAAGACGTCAACGTCTTGATGCCACAAATCATCATCGGCGCACAAATCATCCAAGCAGCGGGCGTGGCCATGGGCCTCAAACGCAACGGCAACACAAACGTCGCCATTACTTACACGGGTGACGGTGGTTCATCACAAGGTGACTTCTACGAAGGTTTGAACTTTGCAGGTGCATTCAAATCACCAGCCATCTTCGTCGTTCAAAACAACCGCTTCGCGATCTCGACTCCTGTCGAGAAGCAAACTGCAGCTAAAACGATCGCGCAAAAAGCTGTCGCAGCGGGCATCAACGGAATCCAAGTTGACGGAATGGACGTTCTCGCTGTCCTCGCCGCAACGCAACAAGCGCGTAAAGACGCACTTGACGGAACGCCGACGCTCATCGAAGCACTCACATACCGCTACGGACCACATACGCTCGCTGGGGATGACCCAACACGTTACCGTACGAAAGAACTCGACACAGAGTATCAGGAAAAAGATCCACTCGTACGCTTCCGTCTCTTCCTCGAAGGCAAAAAGCTTTGGAACGAAGACATGGAGAACGAAGTGATCGAGCAAGCGAAAGCTGACGTGAAAGAAGCAATCAGCCTCGCTGACAAAGAACCAAAACAAAAAGTTTCGGACTTCATCAACAACATGTTCGAAGAACTTCCTGCTAACTTGAAAGAGCAGCTCGAAGAATATACTGCAAAGGAGTCGAAGTAAGTTATGGCTCAAATGACAATGATCCAAGCGATTACTGATGCGATGCGCGTTGAAATGAAGCGCGACGAGAAAGTACTTCTTTTCGGAGAAGACGTTGGTAAAAACGGTGGGGTATTCCGTGCGACAGAAGGCCTCCAAGACGAGCTCGGCGAAGACCGCGTCTTCGACACGCCGCTTGCTGAGTCTGGTATCGGTGGTCTTGCCATCGGTCTCGGTCTCACTGGTTTCCGTCCAATCATGGAAGTTCAATTCTTCGGTTTCGTATTCGAAGTATTTGACTCAATCGCAGCTCAAATGGCACGGATGCGTTACCGTTCAGGCGGCGCTTACAGCCAGCCAATCACAATCCGTTCACCATTCGGTGGCGGTGTAAAAACACCTGAACTTCATGCGGATAGCCTCGAAGGCTTGATGGCTCAGACACCTGGTCTTAAAGTCGTCATCCCGTCGACTCCGTACGATGCAAAAGGACTCTTGATCGCGTCAATCCGCGACAACGACCCTGTCGTTTTCCTCGAGCACATGAAGCTTTACCGTTCATTCCGTGGCGAAGTACCTGAAGGCGAATACACGATCGAGCTTGGAAAAGCAGACGTGAAGCGTGAAGGGACTGACGTTTCAATCATCACATACGGTGCGATGGTCCACACGTCACTCAAAGCAGCGGAAGAACTCGAAAAAGAAAACATCAACGTAGAAGTCATCGACCTCATGACAGTGAGCCCGCTTGATATCGATACAATCGTCGAGTCTGTTAAAAAGACTGGCCGTGCGATCGTCGTTCAAGAGGCACAGCGTCAAGCAGGTATCGCGGCAAACGTTGTAACTGAAATTCAAGAACGCGCAATTCTTCACCTCGAAGCACCAGTGCTTCGTGTGACTGCACCTGACACAGTTTTCGCCTTCGCACAAGGAGAAGACGCATGGTTACCTGACCATAAAGATGTCGTTGCAAAAGTTAAGGAAGTTATCAACTTCTGATCGTGTTCATTTGGCGATGAGGGAGAATTGTCTCCCTCGTCGTGTTTACATGATTATTTGATGGGAGGAAAAACCAGTGGCAGTATTTGAATTTAAATTACCAGACATCGGTGAAGGAATTCACGAAGGTGAAATCGTCAAGTGGTTCGTAAAAGACGGGGACACAGTAAAAGAGGATGATATCCTCCTCGAAGTACAAAACGACAAGGCTGTCGTTGAAATCCCAGCTCCAGTTGATGGAACAGTCAAAGAAGTCAAAGTCTCTGAAGGAACAGTTGCCGTCGTCGGTGACGTCCTCATCACGTTCGACATCGAAGGTGACGCGCCAGCAGGCGAAGAGGAAGCAGCTCCTGAACAGCCAAAAGCTGAAGAGAAGACTGAAGAGACAGTTCAAGCTGACGTGAAAGAAGACGGCCCGCGTGAAGTTCAACTTCACAAGTCGGAGCGCGTCATCGCGATGCCTTCGATTCGCAAGTACGCTCGCGAAAAAGGCGTCGACATCCGTGAAGTCAAAGGTTCAGGCGATAACGGTCGCGTCTTGAAAGAAGACATCGATGCGTTCGCTAACGGTGAAGCACCAGCAGCAGAAGCTACAACAGAGAAAACAGAATCTGTAGCTCCGGCAGCGGCAGCGAAAACGGAAATCAAGCCTTACGAGTCAGCTACACCTGAACTCGAAACGCGTGAGAAGATCCGTGGAATCCGTAAAGCGATCTCGAAAGCGATGGTCAACTCGAAACACACAGCGCCACACGTTACACTCATGGACGAAGTCGACGTCACGAAACTCGTCGCACTCCGTAAAGAGTTCAAACAAGTCGCGGCTGACCAAGGCGTGAAACTCACGTACTTGCCGTTCGTCGTGAAAGCATTGACAGCTGCAGCGAAAGCTTACCCAGCGATCAACGCATCAATCGACGATGTGAACGAAGAAATCGTCTACAAAAACTACTACAACATCGGTATCGCTGCTGACACGGACAACGGCCTCGTCGTTCCTGTCGTCAAAGAAGCAGACCGTAAATCAATCTATGCACTCGCTACAAACATCAATGAGCTTGCCGGTAAAGCACGTGAAGGTAAACTCGCTGGGGACGACATGAAAGGCGGATCGATCACAATCACGAACATCGGTTCTGCTGGTGGACAATGGTTCACACCTGTCATCAACCACCCAGAAGTTGCGATTCTCGGTATCGGCCGCATCGCTGAAAAAGCTGTCGTCAAAGACGGCGAAATCGTTGCAGCACCAGTGCTCGCGCTTTCATTCAGCTTTGACCACCGCCTCATCGACGGTGCGACTGCTCAAAACGCACTCAACATGGTGAAACGTTTGCTTCAAGATCCAGCACTTCTAATGATGGAGGGATAAGAACATGGTAGTAGGAGAATTCGCACAAGAAACTGATTTAATCGTCATCGGCGCCGGTCCTGGCGGATACGTCGCAGCCATCCGTGGCGCGCAACTCGGCCTCAAAGTGACGATCGTCGAGAAGGGTAACTTCGGCGGCGTCTGCTTGAACGTCGGATGTATCCCGTCAAAAGCGTTAATCACGGCTGGTCACAACTTCCAGCACGCGAAAGGTCACTCATCAATGGGGATCACGTCGGATAACGTTGCTGTCGACTTCACGAAAGTCCAAGACTGGAAACAGTCGGTCGTCAACAAGTTGACTGGCGGCGTTAAAGGCCTCTTGAAAGGCAACAAGATTGAAATCGTTCAAGGGGAAGCGTTCTTCGCATCTGAAGACACAGTCCGTGTCATCACAGAAGACAGCTCGACTCCTTACAAGTTCAAAAAAGCGATCATCGCGACTGGTTCGACACCAATCGAGATTCCATCGTTCAAATGGTCAAAACGCGTCCTTTCTTCAACTGGCGCATTGGCGCTTCCAGAAGTACCGAAAAAGCTCGTCGTCATCGGCGGCGGATACATCGGTATGGAGCTTGGAACAGCGTACGCGAACTTCGATACAGAAGTCGTCGTCGTTGAAGGCGCTAGCGACATCTTGTCTGGCTTCGAGCCGCAAATGACGCAAATCGTCAAGAAGAAGCTCAAACAAAAAGGGAACGTCACGATTCACACGAACGCGCTTGCAAAAGGCGTCGAAGAGACAGAAGACGGCGTAACCGTTAAGTTTGAAGTGAACGGCGAAGAGCAATCTGTGGAAGCGGACTACGTCCTCGTCACAGTCGGCCGTCGTCCAAACACTGGTGATATCGGTCTTGAGAACGCGGAAGTGAAAGTCAGCGACCGCGGCATCATCGAAATCGACGACCAGTGCAAGACGTCTAACGAAAACATCTACGCGATCGGTGACATCGTACCGGGACCACCGCTCGCGCACAAAGCTTCGTATGAAGCGAAAATCGCGGCAGAAGCAGCTGCAGGCAAGCCTGCGTACCTCGACTACTCAGCAATCCCAGCGGTCGTCTTCACTGACCCTGAGCTCGCGACAGTCGGTTACACAGAGCCGCTCGCAAAAGAAGAAGGACTCGACATCACAGTGTCGAAATTCCCATTCGCTGCAAACGGTCGTGCCCTCGCTCTCGACGAGCCAGACGGCTTCATGAAGCTCATCACGCGTAAAGAGGACGGTCTCTTGATCGGTGCTCAAATCGCGGGTACAGGCGCTTCTGATATGATCGCCGAGCTCGGCCTCGCCATCGAAGCAGGTATGACGGCTGAAGATATCGCACTTACAATCCACGCTCACCCATCACTCGGTGAGATGGCAATGGAAGCTGCAGAAATCGCAATCGGTATGCCAATCCACGTCGTCAAGTAACGACAAAAAATCTCTCGCTATTCGTAGCGAGAGATTTTTTTAATGTAATGGACCGTCCGCTCGACCTCTTCAAAGCCGAGACGCTCGTGAAACTGTTGGCTACCTGTATTGTCAATCTCGGTATCCGAGGCGAGCTCATAGCAACCGTTCGAGCGGGCAAACTTTGTAGCCGTCTCGATCAGTTGCGTCGCCACGTCGTTGCCTCGTTCCGGACCGATGACGTAAATCCCTTCGATGAATGCCGTCGGTTCTTCCGTGGCCCCAGGGACATAGTCATATCGAAAGCTCAGTTGGCAAAATCCGATCGGCTCCTCCGTGATGGCGAGGAAGTAATGCATCTTGTCGGAACGAAGGCCAAGTCGGACTTCGGCCGACAGCTCGGCGACTGGCGCATCCGGCCAAAGCTGATGCATCAAACGGACTAGGGTGTGTACGTCACGTGACGTCGCCTTTTTAATCTGCATCGCGCCACCTCCTTTTAGGTTTCATACATCAAGTATAAAGGAAAAATATATAGAGATGTTAGAAAGGAGGGACTCCATGATGGCGTTCGATGAAGAACTCTTATATACGGTCTCTGAGACGAGCCGTGTCCGTTTCACGGGCATCGAGACGGAGAGGGCCCGCTACGATTTCGGTTTCGTCTATACGCATCAATTCATGGGCAAGGTACTCGTCGTCTGCATGCAGACCGGCCAGTCCGCGCTTCTCGATCAACATGCATTAGAAGAGCCGAGACAGCTGTACCCGATGCTCGGGATTGCATTACGAGACACGGATCATGTCGCTGAGTTTTTGCGGTTATGTTTAGAAGAAAAAGAAATAGACTCGGAAGAATCTTCTCTTGAAAAAATGTAAGCGTTTTCTTATAATGGGTGAAGGGGAAGCAATTCGATCATCATAAGCCACCTTTTCTTTTGATGACAACAAAGCGCACCGGTCAATCGACCGGTGCGCTTTCGTGTTAACGGATGGCTTTCGTCTGTTGAATCACTTTAATCATTTGGAGCGACTCGTCCTCGAGTCCTTGGACCGGAAGGCCTGCCTCGATGTTCGCCATGATATACTCGAGCGTCGATGCGGTGATGAGCTCGCCCGGGATGATGATTGGGATTCCTGGCGGGTAGACCATGATAAACTCGGCCGAGATGCGCCCGACGGCGTTCTCGAGCGGAATCGTCTCCGTCTCTTCGTAGAACGCGTCACGCGGGCTGAGCGCGAGCGGTGGAATCTCCGGGAGCATGATGGACAACGAATCGTTGTCAGACGTGTTATACACCGAAACGACGTCGCGCATCGCGTCAATCAATGCTTGGATCGTCGATTCGTCGTCCGCGCTCGTCACGATGAAGAGGACGTTCAATAAATCGGACATCTCGACTTCAATCTGATGCTTCTCACGTAAATACTTCTCAATCTCGAAGCCGGTAATTCCGAGCTCTCTGACCGAGACGAGCACTTTCGTCTCGTCAAGGGCGTACGTCGACTCAGAATGCAGTTCGGCGTGGCCGTATACGGATAGGTGCGGCATGTTATTGATGGCCGAACGCGCTGTACGAGCGAGCGAGAGGGCACGGTTGTTCATCGCCTCACCTTTCGTCGCGAGTTGTCGCCGGGCCGCGTCGAGCGAGGCGAGCAACAAATAAGACGTCGATGTCGTCGTGATCATCGACAACATCGCGTGAATTCGCTCAGGTGAGACGAGGCCCCGACGGACGTTCAAAATTGAGCTTCCCGTCATCGAACCTCCGAGCTTATGCACGCTCGTCGCCGCGACGTCAGCCCCAGCTTGCATGGCCGAGAGCGGCAATTCGTCATGGAACGGCAAGTGGACGCCGTGCGCCTCATCGACGAGGACAGGCACGTCCTGAGCGTGCGCGACCGCGACGATGCGCTCTAAGTCACCGGCCACCCCGAAGTATGTCGGGTTGATGACGAGGACGGCTTTCGTGTCCGGGTGCAACTCGAGCGCACGTTCGACAGCGCTCGCCGTGATGCCGTGGGCGATGCCATACGTCTCGTCAAACTCCGGATGGATGAAGACCGGGTGGGCTCCTGTCAAAACGAGCGCCGACATGACAGACTTATGCACGTTGCGCGGGACGATAATCTTTTCGTTCGGTCCGACGACACCCATGATCATCGCCATGATGGCGCTTGACGTCCCTTGCACCGAGAAGAATGTCTCGTCGGCACGGAACGCGTCGGCGGCAAGTCGTTCCGCTTCAGCGATAGCTGCTTTCGGGTGATGCAAGTCATCGAGCGGTGCGATGTTGATTAAATCGATTTTGAGTGCGTTCTCGCCGATGAAGTCGCGAAACGCAGGATCCATTCCTTTTCCGCCTTTATGGCCAGGAATGTGGAATGCGATTGGATTCGTGTCGACGTGTTTGAGCAACGTGTCAAAAAGCGGTGTCTCGAGCTGTGTGGCAGCTTTCAATTTCAATAGTGAGCCCTCCTTGGAATCAGTTTGTAGGTGAGGTCGGTCAATAAAATCAAACTATATGTCTTTCCCCAATTGACGTTTAGGAACTAGTGATAAAAATGATGCAACAAAAAAACTATAGAGATTTCCAACCCAACTTGCAATAGTTTTTTTTGTTGATACAATGAGTGACGAGGTGAACAATATGCAAATCAACTATCCAATCAATCCGGACTGGACGACCGAGGAGTTAATCGACGTCGTCGAGTTCTATAACCAAGTCGCACTCGCGAACGAAGGTGGCGTCGAACGGGAGGCATTTTTAGACGCGTATCGGACGTTCAAACGAATCGTGACGTCGAAGTCCGAGGAAAAACAATTGAGTGCCGTCCACGATGAACAGACCGGATACTCCACCTATCGTACGGTCCAAGCGGCATTAAAATCAAATACAAAGATTTTAAAAGTGTGAGTGTAGAAAGTGTGAGGAGACGCAACCGTTTTCTCATGCTTTTTTTGTTAATTCCTGCAGAAATAGGGTACATATCACTAACAGTTAAATCAGGTTTAGGACCGGTTGAAGTGGGAATATACTCTCTAAGATAAAAAATTCAAAATAGTCAGACAATTCTCTTTCTTTTTTGAATCTCATCTGATATACTCAATTCAACTCACTAAACCGTAACTTGTAGCCCAACTAAAGGAGTGTGGCATCTCATGAAACAAGTGATCGAGGCATTCAAAAGAAAAGACGCAGAAAAACGGATTCCGGTGCTGCGCTTAGAGATTGATTATGAATTGGCAACGCTCTTCGATGCAATGGCGTCACAAGATGATGCCACTGTCCAGGCTAGCAAGCATCGGTTAGAGAAATACCGCCAAGAACTTTTGCGTCTCGAAGCCTGACCCACAACCACCCATTCAACCAGTATTCCATGCGAATACTGGTTTTTGTTTGGTACAATGCAGATAGAGGTGATATACATGTTGGAATGGTTTGCAATCGACTTAATCAAGCAAGCGGGGGAATATATTCGGCAACAGATTGACGAGCGGTACGAGATTGAGCGAAAGACCGGGAAAGGCGACTTGGTAACGGAGATCGACCGGGCCGTCGAACAGCTGATTGTCGACCGGATCCAAGACGCCTATCCGAACCATCATATTGTAGGCGAAGAGGGCATCTCAACCGGACCGGCCGACTTGACGGGGACGGTTTGGTTCGTCGACCCGATTGACGGCACGCTGAACTTTATCCATCAAAAGCGGATGTTCGCCATCTCGGTCGCTATCATGATTGACGAGGTCGTCGAATATGGGTTCGTCTACGATGTGATGGCGGACGAACTGTTCGTCGCGCGTCGAAATCAGGGGGCGACGTTAAACGGTAGGATCTTGCCTGCCATCAGAGAGCATTACGTAAGAGATGCATTCCTCAGCATGAACGCGACGTGGGTGACGCCGAACCGACAAATCGCACCGGAAGTGTTGGCGCCGATCGTCAAAGATTCGGTCGGGACACGTGCGCACGGTGCCGCCTCGCTCGAACTGGCGTGGCTTGCGGCAGGTCGCGTCGACGGCTATATCACAATGCGCAACATGCCCTGGGATTATGCGGCCGGTAAGTTGCTTGTCGAAGAAGTAGGTGGACGGGTCGCTTCCTTATATGGGGAGCCGATTCGTTACGATGGCAAGACGTCGGTCCTCGCCGGAAGCGAGACGTTCGTCAACGATGTCGTCAAGCATTACGTCATCGCCAAAGGCGCGACGCCGGAAGTACGGCCTGACTTAGAGATTCAGCCACAGGCGTCTTACAAAGATGTCGAGACGTTACTGCTTTTGGCAAACCCGCAGGAAGCGATGATTCAAGAACAGTTCAAAGCGGGGGAGACGTATGTCGCGATGCTCGGAGGCGAACTCGTCGGGGCATACATGCTCGTTCGGCGCAGCGACGAGTTGATTGAGCTCGTCAACATCGCCGTCAAGCCGGAACGCCAAAATCAGACGATTGGCCAACGATTGCTCCAAGACGCGATTCGGCGATCGAAGGGGAGCGGTGCAAAGCGGATGCTCGTCTGCACGGGCAACTCGAGTGTCGTCCAGCTCCGTTTCTATCAACAAGCCGGTTTTCGTTTCGAATCGGTCGAACGCGATTACTTCCCGAACCATGGGTACGCGGCGATTGAAGAGGACGGTCTCCCACTTCTCGACCGAATCTGTTTGACGCGAGATTTATAAATTGGAAAAGCCCGGGCATCGACTGTGCCCGGGCTTTTGTCATGATTGTTGGTTCGAGAGGATGCGACGGCGTAAGTTGATTCCGAAATACGTGGCGACCGCGCTTAACGCGAGGCTACCGATGATGATGGCGGCACTTCTTTCGGCGACGCCGACCCCGATACCGACAAACCCGGCAACGACGGCGATGGCGATGAGCACGAACAGCTTTTGCATGGAGATTCCCCCTTATTGTCTAATCTCCTCTATTGTATGCAAAAAAGATGATAAATGGAAACGGTAACAGTCGATAACGCTCGACAAAGGTAGTGGGACGTGTGCTATACTCTTAAAGTTGAATAAAAGATGAAACTTTTTTAAATAAGAGAGGACTAACTACATGAACGTAAGAACAAACCTTCGGAACGTAGCCATCATCGCCCACGTTGACCACGGTAAAACAACGCTAGTCGATGAATTGTTGAAACAGTCTGGGACATTCCGGACAAATGAAATGGTCGCTGAGCGCGCCATGGACTCGAACGATATCGAACGTGAGCGCGGAATCACGATTCTCGCGAAAAACACGGCAATCGATTATAAAGACACACGCATCAACATCGTAGATACGCCAGGTCACGCCGATTTCGGTGGAGAAGTTGAGCGAATCATGCGTATGGTTGACGGCGTTATCCTCGTCGTCGACGCGCGTGAAGGCTGCATGCCGCAAACGCGTTTCGTATTGAAGAAAGCACTCGACCAAGGTCTCCGTCCAATCGTCGTCGTCAACAAGATTGACAAGCCGATGGTACGTCCACTCGACGTCGTCGATGAAGTTGTCGACTTGTTGATTGACCTTGGAGCAGATGAAGATCAACTTGAATTCCCTGTCGTCTATACGTCTGCAGTCAGCGGTTCAAGTTCGTTCGATCCTGATCCAGAGAAGCAAGAAGATACGATCACGTACGTGCTCGACACAATCCTTGAGAACACGCCAGCGCCAATCGACAACTCGGATGAGCCGCTTCAGTTCCAAGTCACGATGCTCGACTACGACAACTACCTCGGCCGGATCGGTGTCGGTCGCGTCTTCCGTGGAAAAATCAAAGTCGGCGAGTCTGTGTCACTTTGCAAAACAGACGGTTCAATCAAGCAACTTCGTGTAACGAAATTGTTCGGTTACTTCGGCCTCAAGCGCGTTGAAATCGACGAAGCGAAAGCCGGTGACTTGATTGCCATCGCCGGGATGGAAGACATCAACGTCGGGGAGACGGTCACACCGGTCGGAAAAGAAGAGCCGCTTCCGCTCCTCCGCATTGATGAGCCGACGCTTCAAATGCGCTTCATGACAAACAACTCACCGTTCGCAGGACGCGAAGGCGATTTCGTGACAGCACGTAAAATCGAAGAGCGTTTGATGAAACAACTCGAGACGGACGTTTCGCTCCGTGTCGAAAACACAGACTCACCTGACCAATGGATCGTTTCAGGCCGTGGTGAACTTCACCTCGGGATCTTGATCGAGAACATGCGTCGTGAAGGGTATGAGCTTCAAGTTTCGAAGCCACAAGTTATCATCCGTGAGGACGAAGATGGTACGAAAATCGAGCCGTTCGAGCGCGTCATCATCGACGTGCCAGAAGAGTACACAGGTTCAGTCATGGAGTCGATCGGTCTCCGTAAAGGTGAACTTGCGAACATGAACACGAACGACAACGGTCAGACGCGTATGGAATTCATCGTTCCTTCACGTGGGCTCATCGGATACCGTAACGAGTTCTTGTCAGCGACACGCGGATACGGAATCTTGAACCACACGTTCGAAGAATACCGTCCGTTCATCTCTGCTGACATCGGCGGCCGCCGTAGCGGTGTCATGGTTTGTATCGAACCTGGTAAGTCGACGGCTTACTCAATCGGTGCGCTTGAAGACCGTGGAACGATCTTCATCGAGCCAGGTACGGATGTGTACGAGGGAATGATCATCGGTGAATGTAACCGTGACGTCGACCTCGCCATCAACGCCGTCAAAGGGAAGCAGTTAACGAACATGCGTGCGTCATCAAAAGACTCGACACAAGTCTTGAAGCGTCCACGCGTCTTCTCACTCGAAGAGTCGCTCACATTCTTGAACGACGACGAGTACTGCGAAATCACGCCGGAGTCAATTCGTCTCCGTAAGAAAGTCTTGAACAAGAACGAACGCGAGAAAGCTGACAAGCGTCGTAAACTTGGTAAAGAATAATGAAATGGGAGCGCCTCGGCGTTCCCTTTTGTTTTGGATAGTGTAGAATGGATGTGTATGAAGTAAAGGGGGATTATCAGCTTGAAAGCTTCTCAAACGATGGACATCACACAAATCGATGTGCCGTGGATTGCCTCGCTCCTCGGCGTCGGCAGTGACGCGAACGACTTTTCGGTCGGGTTTAACGCGTTGATTATCACGGTCATCTTACTTACGATTCTCGTGTTCAAACTAGGTTTTGCCAAACAGTTGACGTGGTGGAAATCACTCGTCGTCTACATTCTCTTGTCACTCGGTGCCGGAACGATGGCGCTCGTCTTCTTCACGTGGCCGATTCCCGAAGTGCTTCTCGTCATGGCGATCGTCTTGGCGATTTATCGAGGACGCCTTTGGTGGAACCGCCGCCAAGGGATCGAATCCCACTAAAAAAATGACGTCCCGCACTATGCGGGGCGTCATTTTTGATTACCATCTCCGCTTTTGGCGGAACGACGGATATAAGTTGAAGTGACCGGTCGCATTCCGCTCTGCCGTTCGTTCGGAAATACGTTCTTGGCACGTTTGGCACATATACGTTTTGGCGGGTTTGTTGCGAAGCCGTTTCGCTTCAAACGACCACGAGTCAATCGTTTCGACTTTATCACAAAGAGAGCACTTTACGCGCATGGTCTCACCTTCCTCTTTCTCGATTATAGCATGATTTCACAATAGAAAAGCAGGGAATGAATGAGGTAAGGGCGAAAGCAATTCATATACCCGTGGAGGAGGGGAGTGTATGGCAAGTAAAGCGATGTTTGAGCTGTCTGACGCGCAACAGGGTGCGTTGAACGACATGCCGTTATCGATATTAGTCGCGTTCGACGAAGCGAAGCGATGGCCGACGACACATGCCATCAGTTGGGTGCAAGCCCCGACGCGACAGACGATTCGGTTCGCCCTGACGAAAAACTCACATTTAATCACGCTATTACAGCAAGAGAGAACAGCGAGCCTCGTCTTTATCGAAGACGGCTCGGCGTACAACGCGACGTTATCTCCGGTCGCGGAGTTTGAACCTAGTATCGTTCCGGCGCTACACCTTCGCTTTTTCGAAGGGCGGATCGAGGAAGTTCGAAACATCTCGTTTTACGGCGCCATGTTCGGGCAACCGGAAATCATCAAGACGTACGATGTGGAAGCAGCAGAAAAGTTGGACCGTGAAGTCAAGGAAAGCTTGAACTCCTGATCACCAACAATTTGCGAGGGGCGGCAAAGTCTATGAAAAAAACATATGTGCTCGATACGAACGTACTCTTACACGATCCACTCTCTTTATTTCAATTTGATGAGCACGATGTCGTCATCCCGGCGATCGTCTTAGAGGAACTCGATGGGAAGAAGCGAAACATGGATGAGGTCGGTCGCAACGCCCGAGAGACGGCGCGTGTCCTCGACCAACTTCGGACGACCGCGAAACTGCACGACGGGGTGCCGCTCGAAAACGGAGGCCGGTTGTTCGTCGAGATCGGCCATGAACATTCGGTCGATTTTCCGTTCGACGTCATGACGAATGACAACCGGATCTTGACCGTCGCATTAGGACTTATGAAACAATACGAGCACGACCCGAACCGAAAAGTCGTGGTCGTGTCGAAAGATATACTCGTCCGTGTCAAAGCGGACGCCATCGGCATCGAAGCCGAGGACTATTTGACGGACCATATCGTCGATACGACGAACCTGTATGCCGGGTACCGCGAATTTGAGGTCGACCAAACGCTCATCGACGAATTCTATAAAGTGCGTCAATTGCCTGTGTCGGCCATTTCGAAAAATCAGCTGTATCCGAACTCGTTCGTCGTCTTGAAAAGCAACGTCTCGAAAGCGAGCGTTCTCGCCGTCGTCGACGCGTTGCAACCGATCATCCGGCCTTTATCGCTCGATGCCGACCATGTTTGGGGCATCCACCCGCGTAACGTCCAACAACGGATGGCACTCGATTTACTGCTCCGTGATGACATCCCGTTCGTCACGCTGCTCGGTAAAGCCGGGACCGGGAAGACGTTGCTCGCGCTCGCGGCGGGCCTCTCCCTCGTCGAGGACGAACATCGCTTCAACAAGCTCGTCGTCGCGCGGCCGGTCGTCCCGATGGGGAACGATATCGGGTATCTACCGGGCGAGATGGAAGAGAAACTCCGTCCGTGGATGCAACCGATTTATGATAACTTGGAATTTTTATTCAACGCCAATTCAAAAGACGAACTCGGCAATATCTTGGCCGGCATCAAATCGATTCAACTCGAGGCGCTCACGTATATTCGCGGACGCAGCATGCCGGACCAGTTCATCATCATCGATGAGGCGCAGAACTTGACGAAGCATGAGATTAAGACGATTTTAACCCGTGTCGGCGAAAACTCGAAAATCGTCCTCGTCGGCGATCCGTATCAAATCGACCATCCGTACTTGGATGAGTATTCGAACGGGTTGACGTATGCGGTCGAACGATTCAAAGGACAAAACGTGTTCGGTCACGTCCAACTCGTCAAAGGGGAGCGTTCGTCGCTCGCCCGGTTGGCCGCCGACTTGCTATAACAAAAAACGCCGAGCGCGCGCTCGGCGTTTTCAGCTTGTTGACTAACATCAATCGAATCGCTCGTCCTTCCGGCGTCCACGCTTTCCGCAGGCAATCCCGGAGCCGCATCGCGACTAGCGTCGCTGTTGGGTCTCCGTCGGATTGCTCTCCTGCAGGAGTCGGGGCGCCGTCGGACGAGCAACGCAAACGGTCGCCATCTGACGGCCGTTTTTCTATTTCTGTCGCCATGATAGCCGAAACGAACGTCGACATCGTACGTCATCCATTCCGTGTCGGGGTGAGTAGATTGAACTCGTTGAACACAAAAAAGACGAATCAAATCGCAAGGGGCGATTTGGTTCGTCAACATCCTGCGCCGAGTTAACGTTCGGCGTTTTATTTTGGCTTTGCAACAAGTGAACGAACGTTTGATTTCTCTAATAATGCGTTCATCAACATGATGAGCCCGGTGACGACGAACAAAGCCGAAAATCCAAAATGGACGACGATTTGAGATCCGAACAACGGACCGAGCAAGTTCCCCATAAACTGGGCGGACTGATTGTATGAGAAGATTCGACCTGTGGCGAAGCTCGGCGTATGTTGCCGCAGCAACGACTGTACGGACGGCAGGAGCGCCGCTGTCGCGAACCCGAGACCGAAGCGCAAGAAGACGAGCTGTGTTGTCGATGTGACGAACGCCTGTGGGATGAGGAGCGCGCTATAGACGATGAGCGCCCAAAACAAGATGCGTTCCGCGCCGAATCGGTCCGACCATTGGCCGAGCCGCGGCGCCGAAATCAGGGCGGCGACTCCCGGGGCCGAGGCGACGATTCCAGCAAGAAATGCGAGCGACGTCGTGTATGGGTTCAACTCGCGGACGTATAGCGTCAACAACGGACCGATCGATTGTGTCGAGAACGTGATTAAGAACGTCGTGAGAAACAAGCTGAGAATCAATTGCGGGTGACGCACGGAGCGGATAATCGATTTCGTCGAATCGAGTTTTTCGCGCGCCACGGGCACGAAGTCTTCTTTGACGAAGACGAGCGTGATGAGGAACGTCAAGAAGAGCGCGCTTCCGGTAAAGAGAAAAACGGATCGAAGCCCAACCCAGTCAGCGAGCAGTCCGCCAATCAACGGACCGAGGAGACCACCGGTGATGCCGCCGGTCGACAACGTACCGAGCGCCCAGCCACTTTTCTCTTTTGGTGTTTGTGAAGCGACAAGCGTGATGCCGGCCGAGATGAACCCGGAGACGGCACCCATCAAGAGCCGAAGCCCGACGAGCTGATAGACGTCTTGGACGAAGCTGATGAGCGTCATGACCGTTGCCATCCCGAGGCTTGCCCGGATGAGCATCAACTTGCGCCCTTTTTGGTCGGCGAGCCGTCCCCACAGCGGGGAGACGATTGCGGCGACGAGGAACGTGGCACCGAACGCGATGGCCGACCACGTGACGACGTCGTCCGGGTCGTGCACACCCAGCTCTTCAATGAAGAGCGGCAGGAACGGCAACACGAGACTCATCGAAGCGGCCGTCAAGAAACTCCCGAGCCAAACGATGAGTAGATTCTTTTTCCACAGTGGCACCGTGAGCGTCACTTCCTTTCCATCATATTCTACATACGGTATATCTTACACTTTATGAAGTAAAAAGTCTAAAAAAAAGAGAAGGCCGAAGCCTCCTCATCCATTGCTCCGGACGACGATATGGTCGACCGAGCGAATGCACTGATTGTCATAGAGCACATATACAGGCCCGTCTGTGAGCACTTTGCCGTCCTTTGAGAATTGAAGATAGACGGTGCGCGCTTCTGCGAGCGAAAGCGTCAACGTCGTCTCCCCGTAAAAGCTGACGTGGGTCGCCGTCGTGAGCGGTTCGGCGTTTTGCAAAAACGGAGCGAACGGCATGGCGAACGAATCGCGGAGCGCAGCATCTTTATCGGCGCGTGACATCGGCTTGTTGTGGTCAATCCGAGCGCCTTGGGTCAGTCCCTCGTCCCATGCCTTCCCCATTTTGGCATAGTAGGCGTCCTGATCGCTTTCGAGTTCAGAATCAAGTGCTTCGACATTTCGCTTGCGTTCGTCAAAAATCCAAACGGTCGGGTCGATCGTCAACGCGTGACGCACGGCCCCGTCCAACGGAAAAATCATTGGTAGTCCCCCTTTATTCACGATACACTGTTCATTATACAAGGTTTGGCATCAATTTGGGAACAAGACAGAAACTCGCTTTGAATCACGACTGTTCATTGAATTATGATGAAATATAATGTACAGTTGAGTTATGACAAACAGTCTGTCATTGTACGGAGGAGGGGTCGTAGTGGCGACAAATTTGGCTGCAGTCCAACGGGAGCAAGCGCTTCAATTACTTGAAGCCGATGCGGAGAAAATCCGTTGTTTGATTGAAGTGCAGTTAGAAAACCTAAAAATGCCGAAGTGCCCGCTTTATGAAGAGGTGCTTGATACACATATGTTCGGTCTATCACGCCAAATTGATTTCGCGGTCCGTCTTGGACTCATTTCAGACATTGAAGGTAAAGGACTGCTCGATTCATTGGAACAAAAGTTATCCGCGCTCGCGGAAGCTTCAGAACTATGAACCTTATACTCAAACTGTGCAAGCGGCGCTGTTTGAGTATTTTTTTATAATGGTCAATCGGATTGCTGTACATAAGGAAGTGAACAGATGAAAACGAGATTTCAGTATTTTGATTTTACGTTGTTTATCGCCGTGCTCATGCTCGTTGGCATCAGCTCGGTCATGATTTACAGTGCCAGTGTGTGGAACCGCGGGGATTATGCGAATAGTGGTCTGTTTTACCGACAACTCGTCTACGCCGGAATCGGGATCGTCGTCTATTTGGTGGCGACGCTATTCCGCTATGAGAACTTTCGGAAACCACATATCCTGTATGGGCTGTATGCGTTAACGGTCATCCTGTTGTTCGTCACATGGGCGATGCCGCCACTAAACGGGGCTCGGGCGTGGCTCGTCGTCGGCGGCTTCACGATGCAGCCGGTCGAGATCGCCAAGTTCGCGCTCATCTTGCTCTTGGCGAACTATTATCACCGCCTGTGGAACGATGACCTCAAAGGTCTCCCGGGCCGAATCGGACGGGCCGCCATCGTCAAAAAAGGGTGGCGTGCTCAAATCGGCGCATTTTTCTTGATTCCGATCATTTACTTTTTCCTACCGTACGCCATCGCCATCAATGGTCAGCCGGACCATGGGGGGCTGTTCGTCCTCGGGGCCATCATGTTCATGATGTGGCTCGCTGTCGGTTCACCGCTTCGGATTATCGTCCCGGCAATCTTGGCGGGGATCGGCTTCGTCTATGCGATGTATACGTTCGTCTTCACCGATAACCAAGTGAGTCGCGTCGACGTCGTGTTCAATCCGTTCATGGACCCGGAAGGTTACGGACATCAGTTGCTCATGTCGATCATCTCCATCGTCCATGGGGGCTTGACGGGCGTCGGGCTCGGCAACAGTTATCAGAAGTACGGGTACTTGCCGGAGCCGGAGACGGACTATATTATGTCCATCATCGCGGAAGAGCTCGGTTTTGTCGGCGTGGTCGCCGTCTTGACGCTACTCTTTTTCATCGCGTTCCGGGCCATCAACATCGCCAACCATTCGGACAACCATTTCGCCATGTTCGTCTCGTTCGGGATTGCGGCCCAGTTGATGGTTCAAACGGCCATCAATATCGGGGCGATGTCCGGCTGGTTCCCGGGTACCGGGGTCACACTTCCGCTCGTCAGTTACGGGGGGACGTCACTCATCATGACGATGGGCATCCTCGGCGTATTGAGTAGCATCTCGATGCGAAACCGGCATCGCGAAGCGACGAGACGGGCTGAGATTCGAGAAAAGTCAGCAGAAAACGTTCAAAGCTCGTCGTTGCATGTAGTAAGGTAAGACTGAAAGGACTACTTTAATGGGGGGAATTCATTTGAAACCAATTAGCAAATTACTAGTAGCCAACCGTGGGGAAATCGCCATTCGCGTATTTCGTGCCGCCACAGAGTTAGGGATGCGCACTGTCGCCATCTATTCACAAGAAGACAGCGGGTCGTTACACCGTTTTAAAGCGGACGAAGCGTACTTGGTCGGTCTGGATAAAAAGCCGATCGATGCGTACCTCGATATCGAGGACGTGATTCGAATCGCGAAACAGTCGGGGGCTGACGCGATTCACCCAGGCTACGGCTTCTTGTCGGAGAACATTGAACTCGCACGTCGTTGCCGCGAAGAAGGGATCATCTTTGTCGGACCGAACGAAGCGCATTTGCATGCGTTCGGCGACAAAGTGCGCGCCCGTCAAAATGCGATTGCGGCCGGGCTTCCGGTCATTCCGGGTTCAGATGGGCCGCTCACATCATATGAAGACGCCTTGGCGTTCTCAAACGAACACGGCTTCCCGCTCATGGTCAAAGCCGCGATGGGCGGAGGCGGACGGGGGATGCGTGTCATCCGTTCAGAAGCCGAGATGAAAGATTTGATTGAACGTGCCAAGTCAGAAGCGAAGCAAGCGTTCGGTTCGGACGAAGTGTACATAGAGAAACTGGTCGAACGACCAAAACATATCGAGGTCCAAATCCTCGGTGATGACCACGGTAACATCATCCACTTGTTCGAACGCGACTGCTCGGTCCAGCGCCGTCACCAAAAAGTTGTCGAAGTCGCACCGTGTGTGACGCTCTCGGAGGAGTCGCGCCAAGCGATTTGCGACGCGGCCGTCCAGCTGATGCGCCATGTCGGCTACGTGAACGCCGGGACGGTCGAGTTCCTCGTCACAGAAGACGAGTCGTTCTACTTCATCGAGGTCAACCCGCGCATCCAAGTCGAGCATACAATCACCGAGATGGTGACCGGATTCGATATCGTCCAGACGCAACTCATGATCGCGCAAGGCGAGTCGCTCCACGGTGAAATGATTCACATGCCGAAGCAAGAAGATATCAAGTTGCTCGGTTTCGCGATTCAATCGCGCGTCACGTCAGAAGACCCGGCCAACAGTTTCATGCCGGACACCGGGAAGATCATGGCGTATCGTTCACCGGGCGGTTTCGGGGTTCGCCTTGACGGCGGGAACGCTTATGTCGGGGCTGAAATCTCACCATATTATGACTCGCTCCTCGTCAAGTTGTCGACGCATGGGATGACGTTCGAACAAGCTGCTTCGAAGATGGTCCGTAACTTGAACGAGTTCCGGATTCGCGGCATCAAGACGAACATCCCGTTCTTGATTAACGTGATGAAGCACCAGAACTTTATTAGCGGTGACTATAACACGTCGTTCATCGATGAAACGCCGGAACTGTTCGTCTTCCCGAAACGGAAAGACCGTGGAACGAAGTTACTCAACTATATCGGCGACGTCACGGTGAACGGATTCCCGGGCGTCGGATTGAAAGACAAACCAATCAGTCGCTCGGTCCGGATTCCGCACGACCTTCCGGCCGAGGCGAAGCCGGGCTCGAAACAAATCTTGACGGAGCTCGGTCCGACCGGTCTCGCCGATTGGGTCAAACGTCAGCCTGAGCTGTTATTGACCGATACGACGATGCGCGACGCCCATCAGTCGCTCCTCGCGACCCGGATGCGCACGCAAGACATCTTAAATATCGCGGAGCCGACGAGCAAGCTCATGCCGGAACTGTTCTCGGTCGAGGCGTGGGGCGGGGCGACGTTCGATGTGGCGTACCGTTTCTTGTCAGAAGACCCATGGGTCCGACTCATGCGCCTGCGTGAACGGATGCCGAACGTCTTGATTCAAATGCTCTTACGTGGGGCGAACGCCGTCGGCTATAAAAACTATGCCGACAACGTCATCGAGAAGTTCGTGCACGAGGCGGCGTATGCCGGTGTCGACGTCTTCCGGATCTTCGACAGCTTGAACAATATCGAATCGATTCAACTCGCCATCGATGCGACGCTTCCGACTGGGAAAGTCGCCGAGGCGGCCATCTGTTATACGGGTGACTTGTACGACGGCAACCGTCCGAAGTATCACTTGCCGTATTACGTCGACCTTGCGAAGCAACTCGAAGCGAGCGGCGCCCACATCTTGGCGATTAAAGATATGGCGGGTCTCTTGAAGCCGGAGTCCGCGTACGCGCTCGTCTCGGCATTGAAAGACGCCGTCGATTTACCAATCCACTTGCACACGCACGATGCTTCCGGCAACGGGATCTTCACGTACGCGCGGGCGACGGATGCAGGTGTCGATATCGTCGACGTCGCCGCTAGCTCGATGTCAGGGATGACGTCGCAACCTTCAGGTGGCAGTTTGATCTATGCGCTCGACCATCACGAACGCCAGCCGAAAGTCGATGTGAAACATTACGAGGTCATCAGCGACTACTGGCAAGACGTGCGCCACAACTACGAGCCGTTCGAGAGCGATATGCGCGCGCCGCATCCATCCGTGTATGAGCACGAGATGCCGGGCGGCCAGTACTCGAACTTGCAACAGCAGGCGAAAGCCGTCGGTCTCGGCGACCGCTGGGGCGAGGTGAAGGCGATGTACGCTCGGGTGAACATGTTGTTCGGAGATATCGTCAAAGTGACCCCGTCGTCGAAAGTCGTCGGCGATATGGCGCTCTTCATGGTCCAACACGACTTGAATGAACAAGATGTGATTGACCGTGGCCACCAACTCGACTTCCCGGATTCGGTCGTCGAGATGATGCGTGGCGAGCTCGGGACGCCTCCGGGTGGTTTCCCGACCGATGTGCAACAAGCGATCTTGAAAGGGGAGAACCCGCTCGAGGTTCGTCCTGGCAAGTTGATTGAACCGTATAATTTCGAAGCGGCGCGGACGGAGCTGTTCGAGAAGTTCGAACGTCCGGTCACAGACTTCGAGTTGCTCGCCCATGCGCTTTATCCGAAAGTGTATGACGACTACGTCAAACATACGAACACGTACGGTGACGTCTCGGTGCTCGACACGTTAACGTTCTTCTACGGATTGAACGTCGGTGAGACGATTCAAGTCGAGATTGAGACAGGGAAAACGCTCATCATCAAGCTCGTCCAGGTGAGTGCGCCGAACGAGGATGGCATCCGTCTCGTCTCGTACGAGATGAACGGGGTACCGCGTGAAATCGAGATTAAAGACGTGAACGTAAAATCGGCGACGACGAGCCGTCCGAAAGTCGACCGCTCGAACCCGAAACAAGTCGGGGCCTCGATGCCAGGCTCGGTGTTGAAAGTGCTCGTCGAGCCAGGAAGTCGCGTCCACCGGGGCGAGCAGCTGCTCGTCACGGAAGCGATGAAGATGGAAACGACCGTCCAAGCCGCCCAGGACGGAGAGATTAAAGCCATCCACATCAAGGAAGGCGACACAATACAAAGTGACGACTTGTTAATCGAGTTCGTATAATGGGAAGAAGCATAGCATGGCTATGCTTCTTTTTTAGATGGGAGAGGGAAAGATGAGACGAGTTTGTTGGTTCCGGTCCGATTTTCGGTTGCATGACAACCATATGCTGCATCGCGCTTTGAAAGACGCGGAAGAAGGGGACGAGGTAGCGTTCGTGTTTTGGCTGAACCCGAAATATTACGACCCGTTCGACACGCGACACGATTATTACTTCTCAACGATGCGCCATTTCATGGATGACCTCGACGAACACGGCCTCGGCCTTCACGTAATCGTGGCTGAGACGGAAGATGATTTTGTCGACCAACTCGGAGCGGTGGGGGCGCTTTACTTCAATGCGGAGTATGTCGAGCCGTTCAAACAACGGGACGACAACGTCATCAAGTTACTCGGGGATGAGGTGCTCGTCGTCCGGTTGCTCGATCGACACTTGTTCGCACCGAACGCCTTCACGAAAAAAGACGGTGATCCCTATAAAGTGTACACTCCGTTCAAAAAGGCGGCCTATGAAGAGGTGCCGCCAAAACCGTATGAAGTGAGTCGTGACCGTTTGAAACGACTTGTGACGTCAAAAAACGAGGTACCGCCTGAACTGAAGAAACAGTTCGACCGGTGCGAGCGGGAATGGAAAGCGCTCGGGGAAACGGCTGCGAAACGCCGGTTGACCGACTTCGTGAACGAACGGATCAACCAGTATGACGAGGACCGTGACGTTCCGTCCATCGCCGGGACGAGCCGTCTGTCCCCGTATTTACGGACCGGCGTCTTATCGATTCGGACCGTCGCCGACGCCGTCTTGTCGGCACCGAAGTCGAAAGGACGTGACACGTATTACGACGAACTGTTGTGGCGCGAGTTCTACTACATGATTATGGTCCAATTCCCAGGGCTGAAAGACCGGCCGTTCAACGACAAGTATAAACACCTCGACTGGGAGGACAACGACGAACAGTTCGACCGCTGGTGCCGAGGGGAGACCGGTTATCCGATCGTCGATGCGGCGATGCGCCAAATGAACGAGACGGGTTGGATGCACAACCGTTTACGGATGATTGTCGCCTCGTTCTTATCAAAACATTTGCTCATCGATTGGCGTAAAGGTGAACGCTACTTTGAACAGAAGTTGATCGACTATGAGGCCGCCTCGAACATCGGCGGATGGCAATGGGCCGCCTCGGTCGGAACGGACGCCGTACCGTACTTCCGCATCTTTAACCCGACGACGCAGTCGGAGAAGTTCGACAAAGACGGGACGTTCATCCGGAAGTTTGTGCCTGAGCTGGACCATCTCGACGCGAAGGCGATTCATTTCCCTGATGCAAGCGAACGGGACGGGTACGTCGACCCGGTCGTCGACCATAAAGAAGCACGGGCAAGGGCGCTCGAACGATTTAAAGAGGCGCAATAAAAAAGGCCTTCCGACGTGTCGGAAGGCGAGATACGAACCAGGTCGCGAAAGCGGCTTGGTTCGTTTTCGTATTAACTGATCTGTTGTTTCGAGGCGTCGTTACGTGCTTGGGCTCGGTACGCATGATACGCCAAGTACGAGATAATCCCGAAATAGCATGTGATCAAGAAAGCGTGAAGGAGTGGAACGTATGTCGCGTGCCCCCCGAGGACGATCCAAGCGCCAGTGCCGACTTGCAGCATGATGAAGAAGAGCGAGGCCCACATGCCACGTTCAACGAGACGGTTCGTCTCCCGGCGTGCCAAGTACAGGACGTATAGCGTATAGAAAACGAGCAACGCGGCCATGGCACGGTGGCCCATTTGGACCCAGGATTCGAACGTCCACACTTCTTGTGCGCAAATCGGCCAGCCGACGCATGAGTACGTGGCGCCGAGGTGACGGACGTAAGCGCCGGTGTAGACGACGACCATCGTGTAAATCGTCAAGCCGTACAGATGGATCTTTAATTTTTCAGACACGGTCTTATGAACCCGCTCACCCTCAAATAAAAGAATCGTCAAGATGAGTAAGGATGCGAACGAGACGAGCGAGATGCCGAAATGGAGGGCGAGAATCGCATCCGACTGTTGCCAGATGACGGCACCGGCTCCGATGATCGACTGAATCAACATGAAGATGAACGCGAGGAACGCGAACACTTTGACGTCGAAGCGGTTTTTCACGACCGCGAACGTCCAAATCGTCAAGGCGATGATGAGAAGCCCTTCAATCCCGGAGACGACCCGGTGACTGTATTCAATCATCGTCTCGATGCTCGGGTTCGTCGGAATCAGTTTTCCGTGACAGAGCGGCCAGTCCGTGCCGCAGCCGTCACCCGAGTCCGTCTTCGTCACGGTTCCACCCATGATGAGGACGAGCATCATCCCGAGGGTGACAAACCCAGAGAAGAGTGCGAGTTTTTTATGCATTCGTTACCACCTGCTTTTGAGAAAAATCACGACAATTGCGCCTTGTAAGTTGTTATTTTTTTCGCCATACTTATTATACGGGTTTCGATCCAAAAAACGAAACGGAAAAGCTTGCAATCGCTATCAAAATCGTTATTCTAGTATTAGTAATGGGTTTTTGGTGTGACAATTATCACACGTTCGTCACAAAAAACTCGCTATTTTACAAGCATAAACGACGTATTCTTTTTAAAAATATGGTATCTTTGTTATGAGTTAGGTGTACTTTGCTTATATTGTGTTTTTTTTGTGAAAAGAATACGAGGATTTCGTGATTATGTGGGGGGGTCAGTATGACAAAAGTCAACCCAAGAATGATGGCAGAAGTAGAATATACAGAATCCGCCTCATTCCGTGACTATGTTGCTCTCGCAAAAATGGGAATCGTCCGTGCTAACTTATTGTTAGTGTTTGCCGGTTTCTTTGTAGCAGCAACATATCAGAGCGACACGCCTGTGCTTTATTTATTTGAAGTATGGCCACAGCTCTTATTAACCATGTTAGGCAGCGCACTCGTCATCTCCGGGAGTTGTTACCTAAACAACTTCGTGGACCGAGATATCGATTACTTGATGGGACGTACAGACAATCGACCGAGTGTCACCGGAAAAATTTCAGGAGAACGCATTTTACTCCTCGGATTGACGCAACTTGCGGTCGGGACATTCATGCTTTTGATTGTGTCGTATGTGGCAGCAGTATTCGGTTTAATCGGGGCATTTTTTTATGTCGTCATCTATACGATGTGGCTGAAACGGACGCACACGTTGAACACGGTCGTTGGTAGCATTTCGGGAGCGGTCCCACCGCTTATCGGATGGGCAGCAATCGACCCGGCGCTTCATATCGATGCGTGGCTTATGTTCCTCGTCATGTTCTTGTGGCAACCGCCGCACTTCCTCGCGCTCGCGATGCGTCGCGTCGAGGAATATCGCGCAGCTGGCATCCCGATGCTACCTGTCGTGAACGGATTCGCCATTACGAAACGCCAAATCATTTGGTGGATCGCAACGCTCATTCCGGCATCGCTTCTCTTCATGCACTACGGTACAGTCTACGTGATTATCGCGGCCGTACTCGGGGGGTACTGGTTGTATCTCGGTTTGAAAGGGTTTAAAGCCGATGACGAAATCAAGTGGGCCAATAAAATGTTCTTTTATTCATTAATTTATTTAGTCGTGTGGATTGTCGCCCTCATGTTGACGGCATTGCCTTCATCGTGACGGCAAGTTTTAATCGCACTCACTATATAGATACTTTTGCACATCATTTTGGGAGAAAGTGGGGATTGTTGTGAAATCATTTAAGAAGCTTCTGTTTGGCATCGTCCCGATGATGATGTTTGCACTCCTGTTATCAGGGTGTGGCGTTGAGGGATTGTCTGCATTGCGGCCGATGGGAGAAGGGGCTGAGATTCAGCTTCGAATCATTCTCATCAGTTTGGCAATCATGCTCTTCGTACTCGTCATCGTTACGGTTATTTACGTGTACGTCCTTATGAAATTCCGTCGGAAAGATGATTCGATTCCGAAACAGGTAGAAGGAAGCAGTACACTCGAATTGATTTGGACAGTCGTTCCAATCATCTTGCTTATCATTCTCGCTGTCCCGACGATCACGACGACCGTCGAACTCGCGAAAGCGAAAGAAGCGAAAAAAGAAGAAGAAATCAACGTCACGGCGAACCTTTATTGGTGGGAATTCGAGTACCCGAACGCGGGCGTCGTCACTGGTCAAGAACTCGTCATCCCGACAGGCAAGCGTGTCGGCATCAACTTGACGTCAAAAGATGTCATTCACTCGTTCTGGGTTCCGGCATTGTCTGGTAAAACGGATACGAACCCTGGACTCGACAACGAAATGTGGCTCCATGCAAACGAACCAGGTACGTTTTACGGGAAGTGTGCCGAGCTTTGCGGTCCGTCACACGCACTCATGGACTTTAAAGTCATCGCGCTCGATCAAGCGGATTACGATCAATGGCTTGAGGACATGAAAGCGAAGCAAGATGAAGATGCGGAACGCCTCACAGCGAACAACGAAAATCTCACAGTCGGCGAAGCCGTATACGTCGAGAGCTGCTTGAGCTGTCACGGTGGTGGGAAAGTTGCGCCGAGTTTGACGAACTATGGGGATCGCGAATGGTTGGCTGGCTACCTCGAGAACAACGAGGAAGAGTTGAAGCAATGGATTCGTGACCCGCAAAGCTTGAAACAAGGCGCGCTCATGCCTGGCTTCACGGAAGGCCAAATCAGTGATGAAGAGTTAGACGCACTCGTTGACTTCTTGTACGATCAGAAGATTGACTAACGGGAAAAGGGGGATTTCACGTGGCACAGACCACTGCATTGCAGCAATCGCGTAAATACAATGGCCTTATGGACTGGATTACGACGGTTGACCACAAAAAGATCGGTATTTTGTATTTGTTCTCAGGGATTTTCTTCCTCCTTCTCGGTGGAATTGAAGCGTTACTCATTCGTTGGCAACTCGTTCGTCCGATGAACGACTTCGTCAGCGGTGAGACGTTTAACCAATTGATCACAATGCACGGAACGACGATGATTTTCCTAGCGGCGATGCCGATGCTCTTCGGTTTCATGAACGCCGTCGTACCGCTTCAAATCGGGGCACGCGACGTCGCGTTCCCGTTCATTAACTCACTTGGATTCTGGTTGTTCTTCTTCGGTGGCGTCATGCTCAACTTGAGCTGGTTCTTCGGCGCTGCACCGAACGCAGGGTGGACGGCTTATGCGCCGCTCTCGACACAACCGGAAGCGACGGGCGTTGACTTCTATGCGCTCGGTCTTCAAATTTCAGGTTTTGGTTCACTCATGGCCGGGATTAACTTCCTCGTCACGATTTTAAACATGCGTGCACCGGGCATGAAGCTCATGCGCATGCCGCTCTTCACATGGACGACGTTCGTCGCTTCGGCTTTGATCGTCTTCGCATTCCCGCCACTTACGGTCGGATTGTTCATGTTGATGTTCGAACGACTGTTCGGAGCCGTTTACTTCAACCCGGCGATGGGCGGAAACGTCATCATCTGGGAACACCTCTTCTGGATTTTCGGTCACCCGGAAGTATACATTTTGATTTTACCGGCTTTCGGTATTTTCTCGGAAATCATCCCGACGTTCGCACGTAAACGCCTCTTCGGTTACACGACGATGGTATTTGCGACGATGCTCATCGGGTTCTTAGGATTCATGGTTTGGGTCCACCATATGTTCACAGTCGGTCTCGGACCGGTTGCCAACTCAATCTTCGCGGTCGCGACGATGGCGATCGCTGTCCCGACCGGGGTTAAAATCTTTAACTGGTTGTTCACGCTATGGGGCGGCCAAATTAAGTTCAACGTCGCGATGCTTTATTCGGTCGCATTCATTCCATCGTTTCTCGTCGGAGGGATGACAGGGGTCATGCTCTCGGTTGCACCGGCGGATTATCAGTACCATGATAGTTACTTCGTTGTCGCTCACTTCCACTACGTAATCGTAGGTGGGGTCGTCTACGGACTGTTTGCTGGACTTTACTACTGGTTCCCGCTCATGTTCGGTAAGGCACTCTCTGAGAAGCTCGGCTATTGGCAGTTCTGGTTGTTCTTTATTGGCTTCCACTTGACGTTCTTCCCTCAACACTTCCTCGGATTGTTCGGGATGCCACGCCGCGTCTTCACATACCTTCCGAACCAAGGGTTTGAAACGATGAACTTACTGTCGACAATCGGTGCCTTCTTCATGGGTGTGTCGACGATCATCTTGCTCGTCGCAGTCGTGAAAGCATTCATGTCGAAACAAGTTGTCAAACCAGACCATTGGGAAGACGGTCGTACATTGGAGTGGACACTTCCCGTGCCGACGCCAGAGTACAACTTCGCGCAAACGCCACTCGTCAAAGGTCTCGATACGTTCTGGCTCGAGAAGATGGCTGGCAACAAACGGGTGTCTGTCTCTGAACCGGTGACAGACATTCACATGCCGAACAACTCGTTGATTCCGTTCTTCATGTCACTTGGACTGTTCATCGCCGGTCTTGGCGCGATTTTCCAAAAGGAAAACATGATCATCGGTTGGTCGCTCATCGCATTCGGTTTACTCATGACATTCGTATCGATGTTCCTCCGTTCATGGATCGACGATCACGGGTACTACATTCCAAAATCACAAGTCGAAGCGGATTTGAAAGCGATTCGTGAGAAAGGAGAACAATAAATGGCACATGCAGTTGAAAAACACCCGGTAACCGGCCTTCCGGCCAATCCAGAGAAAGCCACGCTGGATGGGAAAAATAAATATGTGGCCTTCTGGTTCTTCCTTGGTGGAGAGACCGTTCTCTTCGCCTCGCTATTCGGAACGTATGTCGGCCTATTGAACTCTGGTGCGCCAGAGGAACTCCGCTCGTACAATATCTTTGAGATGGGGCTCGTCTTCTTCATGACGATGCTCCTCCTCACGAGTTCGCTTACGAGCGTGCTCGCGATGATGAATATGAAAGCGAACAACCCTGGCCGCATGAAGTTCTGGTTGATCGTCACGCTCGTTCTCGGTGCGGGCTTCCTTGCAGCTGAGATTTACGAGTTCATTCACTACTACCATATCGGTCATACGTTCACGTCGAGCGCGTTCGGTTCAGCGTTCTACACGCTCGTCGGATTCCACGGCGCGCACGTCACGTTCGGTCTATTCTGGATTGGGACGCTTCTCATCCGGAACTGGAACCGTCCAATCGATGTGTACAACGCACCGAAGTTTTATGTGTCGAGCCTGTATTGGCACTTCATCGATGTCGTCTGGGTTTTCATCTTCTCGATCGTCTATCTCCTAGGGATGGTGAGCTAATATGGAAAAACGTCCAATGAACGAATCGCACAAGCAGTTAGAGCTCGAAGTAAAAGCCGAGTCGAAACGCGAATATCAGCTCCAGTTGATCAGTTTCGCCATGATGATTTTACTCACATTCCTAGCGTTCGGCGCTGTGTACGCTGAACTCATGCCGGTGTGGGCGGCGGGTGGTTTCTTGATTATCCTCGCCATCATTCAAGTGTTCTTGCAGTTGTACATGTTCATGCATATGAACAACCGTGGTAACACATGGATCGTTGGGATGATGTGGCTCGGCATTTTTGTCGCCGTCATCACGGTAGCGGCACTTCGTTTGCTCATTTGGTAAATGTGACAAAGGATTGAACATCTGTGGAAACACAGATGATTCGGTCCTTTTTGCTTTACTTCAAAAATAAAGGAATAGTAATCTTGAAGTGAACGGTTTCATCGGTTTGGGAGAGAGAGAAAAGGGGTGAAGGGATGCTCTGGAATACATCAGAGCTACTCAGGCAGTTCGATTGGATGACGCTTTGGAGTCCATTCTTCGGATTGCTCATGGTAGGACTGTACGTCCTGTACGCGGTCGTCACAGAGAAAATGGCGAAGCGGGGATATGAGTCGACCACGTTGTTGCAAAAGTTCAGTATGCTATTTGCCATCGTTTTGTATTACATCGGATTCGGAAGCCCGGTCGACGTGCTCGCGCACATCATCTTCTCGGTGCATATGTTCCAAATGGTGCTCGTCTACGTGCTCGCACCGGCGCTCGTCGTCTACGGGTTGCCGTATTGGGTATTTGAAAAATTATTTAGCTATAAAGTGATTGGGCCGACACTCAAGTTCATGACGAAGCCGCTCATCGCGCTCATCTTGTTCAACGCGTTATTCACGTTGTATCATATGCCATTCATCTTCGATTACGTGTTGACGAATTATGAAGTCCACCGTATTTTCCACGGTGCGCTCCTCGTCTTCAGTTTGACGATGTGGTATCCGGTGATCGCACCGTTCCTCTCAGAGGAAGAAGAAGGCATGTCCGATTTGAAACGGATGGTATACATCATCGCCAACGGGGTGCTTTTGACGCCCGCATGTGCGCTCATCATCTTTAGTCATAATATCCTTTACGATGCGTACACGGACGTCGAGACGTTCGCGACAGTACTCGGCTACTGTATGCCGAACGGCGACGTGTCAGGACTCGATTTGAACGCGCTCATGGGTGCGACGAATAGTGCGCTAGAAGACCAACGCTTCGGCGGGGTATTGATGAAGCTTGGTCAAGAACTCGTCTACGGCTTCTTCTTCGGTTGGACGTTCTTTGGCTGGGTTCGCCGGACGAAGTCGCTCGCGCTCGAGGAAGGCATGTCGTTCTCGCCGCAAGAGCAACAAGAGAAAAAATGAGTTAAGGCAAAGGGGAAACAACGATGAATTATCTTGCATTGATTAGTGTTTCATTCATTGTGCTCAGCGCGATTTTAGTCGCCATCGGCTGGGTCATCATCGCACGGGACCGCCGTGACATCGAGAAGCACAAAAAAGTCATGACGGCCGCAGCGGTGGCCGCCACGACGTTCTTCATTCTTTACGTGTCACGCACCATCTTCGTCGGCAACACGGCGTTCGGCGGTCCGGACAGCATCAAACCATATTATTTGGCGTTCATGATTTTCCATATCTTACTCGCGACGACGGGGGGCGTGCTCGGTTTGATCACGCTCTACCTCGGTTATAAAAACAAAGTCGCAAAACACCGCAAGATTGCCCCGAAAGCCTCGGTCGTCTGGTTCTTCACGGCGATTACCGGTGTCACGGTATACGTTCTCCTCTATGTCGCGTTCGAGCCGGGTGAGACGACGAACGTCTTCCGCGCCATTATCGGAGGGTGACCCAAGAGAGGGGGATGAGGATGAAACGGAACAGTTATATGACGGTCGGTTTGACGGTAGCCGTCCTAATCACCATCGGCGTCGCATCTTATTTCTTATTCTTTAAACAGGACGATTTGCCGGTCATTCAAGAACCGACACCGTTCACACTCACGAATGCACTAGATGGTGAGACGTACAACTCCGACAACGGGAAAGTAAAAGTGATTACGTTCTTTTACACGAACTGTCCGGACATCTGTCCGCTCACGCTCCGGGACTTTATGAAACTCGAGCAAGAGTTGAAGGCCGACGGATTGTATGGGACCGATGTCGAACTCGTCGCCATCACGGTCGACCCGGAAGTCGATACGGTACCGGTGCTTGAAAATTACGGTGCCGCCTTTCAAGCGGAACCTACAGGATGGAAAGTGTTGACGGGTGAGAAAGCGGACATCGACCGCATCACGCGCCAGCTTCAATTCTATTATTCGAAGGCGAACAGCGGGCTCGTCACGCACGCCACGACGATGTATATCGTCGATCGACAGCATGACGTGCGGGCCGTCGCGCAAATGGCGACGACAGGAGATCAGCCGGTCGATATAGAATCTATCATGGAGGACGTGAACGTGCTCGTTGCTGAAAAGGAGTGAAGACGATGAACGATACGATGGCTGTGATTGGGAACGATTATTCGTATGGAGATGTGACGATTGCGGAACGGGCGATTGAGGATTTGATTGCATGTAGTGCAATCGAGTTCGGCTTGGCTGAAGTGAAAGTCGTTTCTTTGTCGAAAGATCGCTACGATTATCAAGTGATCGCACCGCTCTCGCTCGCAGAGGCGGAACGGTTGTACCGTTACATCCGAGATCAATTCGATTTGTTGCTCGGGCAAGTCGATGTGACGTTGAACGTCATCGCGAGGTAACGACAACGGAGGGCCGCGTTGCGGTCCTCCGTTTGTTGACGAACAGAATGTTTTCACTCATCCTCTTGGCGTCTCCGCTCTTAGGGCGAGCAGGGAGCCGCATCGGGTAACGCTGCCGGGTCTCCCTCCGCTCGCTATTGTCTACGGCGCCGTCGGATGAGCGCCGCGAGAGGCCGCCTTTGTGCGGCCTCTCGTCTTTGCGTTTCTTCAATTTTTATGTCGGGCCGTGCGCCTCGGGACCATTGAACCCAAAGAAGACGAACCGAATCGCAGGTCACGATTCGTCTCATCCACAGCTCGAGGGCAACAACGCAGTCCTGTTTTCTTTGTACCTATATTTTCCATAAGTGAACTCTGTTATGATTAGGAAAAGAAAAGACTACCGAGCCATTTGTTCGATATGAGGAGGAAAGAGGATGGGAAAAGAAGCGTTAGTCGTCATTGATCTTCAAAACGATATTACGAAAAATTACAAAACCGTGATTGAAAACGTCAATCACTCGATTGATTGGGCCGTCGAGCATGACGTGCCGGTCGTCTACATCCGTCATGAGAATCTCTCGGCAGGGACGAGGACGTTTAAAACGGGTACGCGCGGGGCCGAGCTCGTCCCGGACTTGAAGGTGGTGTCTGACCACGTCTTCACGAAATATAAAGGAAACGCGTTAACGAGCGAAGCGTTCGCAACCTTCATCGAGCAGCATGAAGTCGAGACGTTCTACATCACCGGGGCGGATGCCATCGCCTGCGTGAAGTCGACGTGTTACAACATGCGAAAATCAAACTATGATGTTCAAGTCTTGTCCGATTGTATAACAAGTTATGATCAAAAGAAGATTGCCGAGATGATTCAGTATTATGAAGGGAAAGGCTGCAAGATTATTCGAGTGGAGGACTTACCTGCTTGACTTGGGGGTTGAACATGACAGGATACGGACTCTATAGGGGGTCCTTTTTCGTTGACAGACATATGTCTTCAAATGAAAAACCCCTTTACGATTAAAGGGGTTTGACTTCTAATGTGTCGGCGAGAGCCGTCAAGCGACGCTCGCAGTCGCGGACAATCTCTTCCGGAAACTCTTCGTCATATTCGACGCCGTGTGGGTAATAGTGTTTTCCGAGAATCGGTGTCAACATTTTTACGACAGCGTGACGGTCCTCGATTTGGCCTTCAATCGCGTAGACCGGTAAGCGAAGGTAGAACGTCTCGCCCGTCGATTGCTTCTCGTATTTCATATCATACGTCGCACGCTCATAGTCCCAAGCGCCTTCACGGATGAAATGATGATGATCCATGATCGTCTCGAGCAAACCGAAGCGGATCTCTTTTCCCTCGATGTGGAACTGCTCAAATTTCATCATAATCCCCCTTTTTTCAATAAACCTCATATGTCATCATATCATATCCAAAAACATTGTTGGAATAACGTGTGTTCAAATTGTGAAAAAAAGATGAACGGTCAACGAAGCGTCTCGAGGTAGGCGTCAATCTTCTCTGCCAAGCGGACTCCGAGCGGCATCAGGCCTTCTGAACCGAAGAAGACGTTGAACTCGAGGATATAAAAGCCTTCGGCGGTGACGATGACATCGAACGCCGCGTGGTTGATGTGCAGCGTCTTCGCAATCTCGAGCACTTCGTCGACGACGTCTTGCGGGATATCGTCATATGAGAAGTGAGCGCCTTGGGCGACGTTGTTTAGGAACGCCTCGCTGACACGCCAGTAGGCGCCGGCGACGTCTTCGCCGATGATGATGATGCGAAGGTCACGGTCGTTCGGGATGTATTCCTGTACGTAAAACGTATCGTGTTTCTCGACATACTCGAGCCAGTCTTGCTCCTGTTTGATGAGCCAGACGCCTTGCCCCATCGACGATTTTGCCGTCTTGGCGACGAACGGATAGGTGAACTCCTCGAGCACGCGTTCAATCGTGTACGCGTTCTTTCCGTAAATGAGGGTCTTTGGGATGCGGTCCGGGAACGTCGCCTTGAACGCCCGCGTCATCTCGATTTTATCGTGGCCGAGGTGATACGTCGCTGGAGACGGATAAATCGGTTTATTTAAACCGTAGATGATGGAATTGACCATCCAATATTCGGGGAACAAGACGAGTTCAGCGGCGCGTACTTTATCGAGTTGGTCAAAGTAGTATTCTGGTTTCGCGTAGTCGGTTTTGATGCCGGCCGAGCGAATCATATTGAACGAGACTTTTTTCATCGGACACCGTGCAGGCACGGTGATTCACTTCCTTTCTGTTCTGAACGCATGAGTCACATTCAATTATAAAGCCGATTGCTCACAGAGGGAATCAATTGTGGTAAAATCATGTCAGAAAGGGTGAAAGCCATGATTATCACTGAACAGACGATCGCACTTCTCGACCAGGCCGAAACGTTGGCCGAATGGATTGAGTCGAGCGAGTCGTTCCAAACATATATCACGACGAAGCGGGCACGCCTGGCGTCAGACGAGGCGCGTGACGTAGAGCGTGAGTTTTTACGCATGAAAGAAGATTACGAGTACGTGCAGCGGTTCGGCAAACATCACCCGGACCATGACCGCATCAAAAAAGAGATGCATCTCGTCAAGCGTCGGCTCGACGTCCAACCGGAAGTGGCCGCTTTCAAGAAAGCGGAGCGGAATTTGGACAAACTGCTCGGGGAAGTGAGCGGCTTACTGGCCCACTCCGTATCCCCGAAAATAAAAGTCCCGACGGGCAACCCGTTCTTCGATGAGGGTGGCTGTTCCGGCGGAGGAAGCTGTGGCGGAGGAGGCGGAAGCTGTGGATGTGCTGTCTAACTCGTTTGAGCTGAACGGACGCATCGGCCTTGTCGTGTACGTCCAGTCGCTTAAACAAGTGAAAGTGCTCAGACGATACGCGAACTTGTATTATGTGTCGAAACGGGAGAAGTATGCCTTTTTGTATACGGACTTGGACGGACACGAGGCGGTCATCGAGCAAATGCGGGCGTTGCCGTTCGTCGAGGACGTCGTGCGTAGCGAACGGCCGTTCATCGCCGAGACGTATGCGCCGAAACAGAAATAAAACGAAACAAGATGAAGGTGGCGACACCTTCATCTTTTCTGGTGGGGGAGAGAACCATGCGCGTCATTTCAGGAGAACGCAAAGGGACACGATTAAAAGCGGTCCCGGGGTCGGCGACACGTCCGACGACAGATAAAGTAAAAGAATCGTTATTTAACATCATCGGTCCTTATTTCGCGGGGGGAGACGCGCTCGATTTGTATGCCGGAAGTGGCGGGCTCGGAATCGAAGCGCTCTCCCGTGGCTGTGACCACGCGGTGTTCGTCGACAAGCAGACGAAGGCGATTCAGACGATTCAAGAGAACTTGCGCGTCACGCGCTACGAAGCGAATGCGACCGTTTATCGTCAAGACGCACGACAAGCGCTCGACGAGCTGATCACGAGCGGACGAGAATTCAAGCTCATTTTCATGGATCCACCGTATCACGCCGAAGCACATGAGACGTTTTTACAGCTCATCGAGGCGAACCACCTCCTGACCGATAACGGGGTCGTCGTCTGCGAACATGGGAGTGAGGCCGAGTTGCCGGAACGTGTCGGGCGACTCGAAAAAATAAAAGTTCAGCGCTACTCAGACGTGATCACGATCAGTTTTTATGAGTACGCATCAACTGAGGAGTGAGAACATGTCCAAACGCATCGCCATCTGTCCAGGAAGCTTTGACCCGATTACGAACGGTCATTTAGATATCATCGAGCGCGCCGCGGCCATCTTTGACGAAGTGATTGTCGCCGTCCTCGAAAACTCGAGCAAAGCACCGTTATTTGACGTCGAGGAGCGGCTCACGCTCATCCGTGACGTGACGATACATTTGCCGAACGTGACGGCCGACGCGTTCGGCGGTTTGCTCGTCGAATACGCCGCCGAGCGGGAAGCGGCGACAATCGTCCGAGGCTTGCGTGCCGTTTCCGACTTTGAGTATGAGTTGCAAATCGCGTCCATTAACAAAAAGTTGAACGAAGACGTCGAGACACTTTTCATGATGACGAACAGTCAATACTCGTTCCTCAGCTCTTCCATCGTCAAAGAAGTCGCGAAATACGGGGCTTCCGTCAATGAGCTCGTTCCGGTTCAAGTCGAAGAGGCGCTCCGCAGAAAGTTTGAAGCGAGCCGACAACCATGAAGTCGTTAAAAATCGGACTCGGCTTACTCGTCGCCGTGCTCATGTTCTTGTTCGTCCCGCTCCCGTATTACATCACGTATCCGGGCGAGGCGACATCGATTGAACGGTTCATGACGGTCGAAGATGGAGAGAAAGAGCCGGGCGAGCTCATGATGGTCACCATCTCGCAGCGACGGGCGACACCACTGTGGCTCGTCGGGAGCTGGTTCACGCCGTTCACCGAATCGAGCCCATCGAGCCGTTATTTATATGACGGGGAAGGTGAACGGGACTACGAACGGCGTCAACAGCTGCTCATGGCTTCCTCGCAACAAGCGGCGATCCAATATGCCTACGCGCTCGCCGAGGCGGACGTAGACGTCGATTTCAATGGCATGTACGTCTCGGCCCCAATCACCGGGTCGCTCGCTTCGAACGTATTGAAGCCCGGCGACGTGATCACGGCAATCGACGGCCGCGCCTTCATGTCACGACTTGACTTTCTCGATCAAGTGGCGACGTTTGAGGCAGGCGACGAGGTGACACTCACGATTGAACGGGACGGGCGGGAACGAGTCGTCACCACGCTCGTCCAACCGCTCGACCGCTCCGGCGATCGGGTCGGCATCGGCATCTATGAGCCACTACCTGTCCAGGACGTCGTCACGGACCCGTCCGTCGCCTTTGAACTCACGAACGTCGGGGGACCGTCGGCCGGTCTCATGTTCACGCTTGAGATTTATGATCAATTGACGCCGGGTGACTTGGCGAACGGAGAGAGGATTGCCGGGACCGGTACGGTCGATGAGGAAGGGAACGTCGGACCAATTGGTGGGGCGTGGCAAAAGATTGTCGCCGCCGACCGTGCCGGGGCGACCGTGTTCTTCGTGCCGGACGGACCGAACTACGAGGAAGCGAGGTCGTCCCTCGACCGGCTCGAGTCCGACATTGAAGTCGTACCGGTCAAGACGGTCGAAGAGGCGATTCGTTATTTGGAGTCGATGAACTGAGGCGTCTCCCTATATTCGGGCCGGGACAGGCCGAGCGGGAGGCGGTACGCCTCGGTGACGCGCGCCTCGAAGGCGAGGTCAGGATGGTACTTGCTGAGAAGCGGTACCGTCTTTTTTAATTCGTTCAAGACGCGTCGGCCGACCGGATTGAAGGCGAGGGGACGCACGTAAGGGACGTCATCGAAACGGACGGGCAACTCTGTCCGCTCGAAGTGGATGAGCACCGAGACGAGCGCCCGCTGAATCGCCGTCCGCGTATACCGGCGCGTCAGCATCTTCGAGAGGGCCCGTTCGAACGTCGGTTCCATCCCGGCCTCGATGAGACGCGGCGAGAGCGAGGCGTCGATGCCGACGAGCTGCTCGAGCACGTATTTTGGCGTCGTCCGTAGCTTATATTGAAGCATCGGCCAATAGAGCGACCAATGCGCCATCGACTGACGTTCAAACAGCCTCCGCGTGGCCTCAGGCACCGCTCGCACGCTTCCGGCCTCAAGGTAATGGGCGCGGACGCCCGTGGCCGACATGACGTCCGAGACGCCGGTGTCGTGATAACCGGCCCCGAGACGCCGGACGGTATGAAGATTGATGGAACTGGCCGCTTGCGCGTAGTGGTAGGCCAAAATATTGTTCGGGAGCGTCAAGTCAAAATCGGGATACAGGGAAGCGAACGCCGTACTCGATGCCTTCGCCGGGGACGATCCTTCCTTTAACGCAGATTGGAACGCGTCACGATAGGCCGGTGTCGATTCGACCTCGGACTTGGCGGCCTGCTGAATTGCCGATACGTCACCGCTCTCGCTTCCGAACGACAGTGTCTGGCAATCCATCCGCTCGGCGAGATGGACGGCTGCGCTCGCGAAGCGGTCGGCGCGTTGAACGCCGTAGCGGGTCGGGAGTTCGACGACGAGGTCGATTGCCCCGGTCTCGACCGCCGCTCGAGCCCGTGACCACTTGTCGAAGGCGGCCGGTTCGCCGCGCTGGGTGAACTGTCCACTCATGATGGCGATGACGGCTTCGGCCTCGGTCTCGAGCCGGGCGGTTTCCGCTTGATACAGGTGACCGTTGTGAAACGGATTATACTCGGCGATGATGGCCGTCTTTTGCATAAAATTACTCCTTTGCAATGTCGATTGGATTGGTGTAAGATGGATAAGTACGCTTTGACAAAGCGCCGTCGTCAACTGATTTTAGTGTAAAGAAAAAACATTGACAAAACAAGTTGGCCTATCTATAATTCATATTGTTGCAATTGAGGTGATTCGGATGAAATGGTCTATTGCACAGCTACTTAAGCTTCGAAACCAAGGTGACAGTTTTATCGTCGATGAGACGGTCGAACTTCCGGAGCTGACTCAGCTCCATCCGGATATCCGATCGATTCGCTCAGTGCATGTGCACGGGGATGCGTCGTTCACATCTAATCAAGTTACATTCAATCTGAAGATTCAAGGTGACCTGACGTTGCCAGATGCGCGTACGTTAGACGATGTCATGTATGAATTCGATATTGAATCACTCGAGCCTTTCTTTTTGGAGAACGGGCGTTACACGGAGCAATTCGATGACGTCAATTTGCCAGAAGGAAATACGATTGATCTGCGACCGATCGTACGTGAGCTCATCATGTTAGACGTCCCGATGCAAGTGTTCGGGAACGAAACAGACAAAACTCAGGTTGAAGGGGAAGGCTGGGCCCTCGTAGAGGATCAGCTGGACGACCAACCAAAAATTGACCCGCGCCTCGCGGGACTTGCCGACTTGTTCTCGAAAAAAGAGGACGAGAAAGGCTAACTTTTCAAGGAGGTGGACAACGATGGCAGTACCATTCCGTAGAACGTCGAAAACTCGCAAACGTCTTCGTCGTACTCACTTCAAACTCAACGTACCTGGTATGAACGAGTGCCCGAACTGTGGCGAAATGAAACTTTCACACCGTGTTTGCAAATCTTGCGGACATTACAACGGTAAAGAAGTAACAAGCAAATAATGCTTGAAGAAGCGGTCTCTTAGGAGGCCGCTTCTTTTTTTATGGTCATCGATTCGGATTGTGGTAAACTCTTTTTGTGTATGACGAGAAGGAGGGTTGCCGATGCGACCGATTGAACGGATAGGCATCATCGGGAACGGAGCCGTCGGCATGTTGATGGCGTCGTTCCTCGCAGAAGAGTATACGGTGACGTTATACGGTCGAAACGGCGAACACGGTGACGTCACAATCGAACGCGTTGGGGTGACGAGCGGGACGGCACGTGTCGTGTCCAAACCGATTCATCTGCTTGACGAGACGGAAGCGGACGTCTTTTTTGTGACGACAAAAGCGCATCACGTGGAAGCGGCGACCGAGCGGTTGACGGGGAACGTGCCCGTGTTTATCTGTGCGAACGGGATTGCCCATCTCGATTATGCAGAACGGCGTGGGTTTCAGCTTGGAGTCGTCGAACACGGCGTGACACGTGACGGGACGACCATCCGCCATAGCGGACTCGGGCGTGTCCGAATCGGCAGCCTGACAGGTATGGAGCCGCTCGTTTTTAGCGCGTCCCCGTTACAGATCGTCTGGGAATCCGATATCCGGTACGTCGTCGTCGAGAAGTTGTTCGCGAACGCCATCATCAATCCGATCACGGCGCTTTGTCGGGTGCCAAACGGTATGGTCGGGCAACCGCCGTGCCGAGACATCGCACTCGCGATTTATAAGGAATTGACGTCGCTGTTCGACGAGTCCGTACCCTATACATATATCGAGTCGATCATCGAGAAAACGGCGACCAATCGCTCCTCGATGTTACGGGACATAGAAGCCGGCCGGCCGACCGAAGTGGACGCTATCCTGACGCCGCTCTTGAAACGGGCGGAGACGCGAGGGGTCGAACTGACGGCCATCCCGCTCATGCAAAAATTGATTATAGGGGCGAGCGCATCGTGTTAGTGTATATCGTTTCATTTCCACTCATCATTTGGTTTATGGTGTATATGATACTTAGAAAAATTATGCCGAAATCGGTCAATACGTTCAAGCTGGTTTGTGATGTCGGCGTCGTGCTCTGGTTTTATGCGTGCGCCGTCCTGTTAGAGGCGATTGTCGGGGATGACCTGTTTTGGTTGTTGCTCGCCGCGTGCGTTGCCATTTTTCCGATAAACGCGATTTGGCAGCGGGTGAGGCACGAGGAGGTCATCTTCACGAAGATGTTTATCCATGGTTGGCGCTTGCTCTTTTTATTGCTCGTCCCGACCCATGCCGTCTTGTTCATCGTCGGCATCGCCAAGCATATGATGTATTGATTGATTGAAAGGAAGTCGTTATACGTGAGGATAGAGTCGCTTGATGCCATGTATGCCTCGTCTTCTCCGATGATTCAAATCGAGGAAGGGTATGCAGATTGGCTTGATTATAAAGGAATGGGTGAGTTGAAGGCGCGGGCAGAAGAGCTCGATGGACGGACGTATCCGCATCGAGAAGCGCTCGCGTCAATCTTACGAACCCAACAAGCCGAGTACGGCCCGCTATCAGAAGCGATGGAACGAAAGCTTGAAGCGTTCGCGAACGGTGACGCGTATACGATGGTGACCGGACAACAAGTCGGTGTGTTCGGCGGTCCATTGTTCGCGGTGTACAAGCTGTTGACCGTGCTCAAACGGGCCAAACAAGCCGAGGCCGTGTTGAATAAACCGGTATTGCCGATTTTCTGGATGGCGACGGAGGACCATGATTACGCCGAAATCAACCATGTCTTCATCCCGCAACCGATGTCCCGTCAGTTCCGTAAAGAAACACTCTCGGTCGTCCCGCTTGCCGGAAAGGCTTCGGTCGGAGAGCTCGAGTTCGATCGGTTGAAAATTGAACTCGTTCAAATGCTACAGCGCATGCTCCTCGCCGAGACGGAGACGGTCCACACCCCTTCCCTCTATCGTGAGCTCGTGGACGTGTTGCAACAGTCGCATTCGTTCGCCCAATTTTTCGGGAAGATGATGCGTCGCTTTGTCGGTCAGGAGTTCCTCCTCTTCGACCCGCACCAAAAAGAAGTGCGGACACTCGGACAGACGGCGTTCGGTCGGCTCATCAAAGGGCACGACGAAGTAAAACAGGCTTTCCTGCAGGCGTACGAACCGGGGATGCCGGAAGTGGAGCTGAACCGAGAAGCGGCACACGTCTTCTATCATGACGGGACGCGTGAGCTGTTGACGAAAGAAGGTGATGTCTTCACGACGAAGCGGGGACATCGTTTCACAGAGGCGGAGCTGCTCGCAGAAATCGAAGCGCACCCGGAGCGGTTCTCGAACAACGTCGTCTCGCGTCCGCTCATGCAAGACTATCTGTTCCCGACGCTCGCCTATGTCGCCGGGCCAGGTGAGATCGCCTATTGGCTTCAGTTGCGTCCGTTGTTCCACGTCTTCGGCTGGAAGATGCCGATCCTGCTTCCGCGGCTCGGTGCGGTCCTCCTCTCGTCAAATGATGAGAAGAAGTTACGGCAAGAAGGGGTCGACCTCGCGGAATACTTGGCAACGCCGCTCCCGGACCATGCGTTCGACGATGCGGCTTTCGATGAACAACTGTATAGCTATCGGGCGTTAGCCGCGGCGGTCGGTAAAGAAGCAGGGCGTCACGGTCATCGGTTTGAATCGAGCGCGAAACAATTGCTCGAGCGGCTCGCCGACGAGATGCGGGCCGAGGCGAAGCGTGAACAGTACCGGTTGAACGATCGTCGCATCCATCTGTCGACCCGTCTCGTCCCGATGAATGCGCCGCAAGAGCGGATTTGGTCGATGGTGCCGATGTTGAACCGGCACGGTCTCGATTTGTTCAAACGTCTGTTCCGTGCGTATGAAACCTCTGAAATTGAGCGATGTTTAGTTAAATTGTAAGAAAAAGGATGTTTAAAATTTGATTCCCTTGAAAACAGGGAATCTTTTTTCGTTTGTTACCTTTTTGTTTCCTCTTTTCGCTAAAAACGAATGCGGTGCTTGACATTTTTATGATAAAGTAAGTGTAATAAAACAGTTGAAATTTGTAGGTTGAGAGGGTTTTTGTATGTTTGAGCATGAAACGGTTTTAAAAATGGAGTCCATCGAAGGATTGAACATCAAGCCGGACGGCATTTATGTCGACTGTACATTAGGTGGAGCGGGTCATAGCGAAGAGATTGTGAAGCGATTGACGACCGGTCATCTGTACGCGTTCGACCAAGATGACGTCGCACTCGCACATGCGAAAGAGCGATTGGCTCCATATGAAGACCGGGTTACTTTTATACAGAGCAACTTCGTCCATTTGAAAGACGAGCTTCTCAGTCGCGGTGTGACACAAGTTGACGGCGTCTTATTTGACCTCGGCGTCTCCTCGCCACAACTCGACGAGGCGGAACGAGGGTTCAGTTACAACTTTGACGCGCCGCTCGACATGCGAATGGATCGCTCGAAGCCGTTTTCGGCTTATCACGTCGTAAATGAATGGGCGTTCGGGGACCTTGCCCGCATCTTCTATACATATGGGGAAGAGAAGTTCTCGAAACAGATTGCCCGAAAGATTGAGCAGGCACGTGCCGAAAAACCGATTGAGACGACGTTCGAACTCGTCGACTTGATTAAAGATGCGATCCCGGCACCGGCACGACGCAAAGGCGGACATCCTGCCAAGCGGACGTTCCAAGCGATTCGTATCGCGGTCAACGATGAATTGAACGTGTTCGACCGCGCCGTGCAAGACGCGATTGACATGCTCGCCATCAACGGCCGCATCTGTGTCATCACGTTCCACTCATTAGAGGACCGGATTTGTAAACAAGTCTTTAAAGAGAAAAGTCAGCACCCGCCGCTTCCGCCAGGGTTGCCGGTCATTCCGAAAGAGTTTGAACCTGAACTTAAACTCATCACCCGAAAGCCGATTACGGCCGGCGGGGAAGAGCTCGAAGACAACCGCCGCGCCCGCTCTGCGAAACTGCGCGTCGCTGAAAAACAAAAATAGACTGTACGTAGGAGGGATACCTGATGCCAGAAGCTGCCCGCAAGGCTTTGCAGCCTCACATTTCACCGAATCGAAATCCGATTCCGCAAGAACGACCGATACCTGCTCCAAAACGACGTACGTTAACTTTGTTCGAAGCTATTTTGTATCCGACCATGATTGGTTCTGTCGTCTTGTTCGGTGGCATCACGGTGTCGAAACATAACGAAGCGTACAACATCATGCGCGACACGGCGTTAATCACGCAAGAGACGAACGCCCTCGCCAAAGAAAATGAAGAATTGAAATATGAGATCGCCCAATTAAGCTCGCCAGAGAGAATCTATGCGATAGCTGAAAAGCTCGGAATGCAGTTCAACGAAAAGAACGTCAAGGTGATTGACAGATGAACTCTCTACAACAGAGTAAAAAAAGAGTGGCGTGGGTAGCGATTGTTTGCTTCACACCACTCTTTTTATTTTTTGTCGGTTGGTTCTTCTATCTATCTGTCTTTCAAACGTACAAAGGTGAGAATATGCTCGCGTTCGCCGAAGAAGAACGGTGGAAAGCGGTCAGCACGTTGAAAGCAGAACGTGGCGAAATCTTTGACCGGTTCGGTCAGCCGATTGCCATCAACATCCCGTCTTACCGGGTCGTGGCGGTCTTGAAGCTCGGCGGCGAGCGCGTCGAAGGAAAGACGCTCATGCCCGAAGAGTTTCCAGAAGCCGCACGCGAACTCGCGAGCGTCATTCCTATGACCGAAGCGGACATCTTAAAACGGCTCGAACAAAACGTCGACCGTGGACAAATCGAGTTCGGTGTCCCCGGACGTGATTTGACGGTCGAGCAAAAAGAAGAGCTTGAAGCGTTCGAGATTCCAGGCATCACGTTCGTCGAGGAACCGAAACGCTATTACCCGAACAAAGTGTTCGCATCAAGCGTCATCGGGTATGCGCAAAAAATCGATCAGAACGGACGAATCGAACTCGTCGGCGAACTCGGGATTGAGAAGTCACTAAACGACATCTTGAGCGAGTCGTATGGACTGACCCGGTTCGAGAAAGATTTGGCCGGTCGTCCGCTCATCGCGAGCGACGAGCAGCTGCGAATCGAGCCGGAAGACGGGGCCGACGTCCAGTTGACGATCGACCACCGGATTCAGCAACTACTCGACACGAAGATGGATGAATTGTATAAAGAGTACGCACCGAAAAATGCGACGGCCATCATCATGGACCCGAAGACGGGTGAGATCGTCGCCTTGTCTGACCGGCCGTCGTTCGACCCGAACACGCGTGAAATCACGTCGTACAGCAACTTTTCCGTCTCGTCACGTTTCGAGCCGGGATCGACGATGAAAATCTTCACCCTCGCCGCGGCGATCAACGAAGGCGTGTTCGATCCGAACGAACTGTACAAGTCCGGCTCTTACACGTATGGACGGACGACGTTCAATGATTACAATATTACCGGATGGGGTACCATCCCTATGGTAGAAGGTGTCTGGCATTCGTCGAACGTCGCATTCTCCATCATGGCGAACGAACGGCTCGGTCTCGGGCGTTACGAAGACTACTTCAACGCCTTCAAGTTCGATCAACGGACAGGCGTCGATTTGCCGGGCGAGGTCAACAGTCAATACGACTTCGACAGCCCGCTCAACGTGCTCATCACCGCATGGGGACAATCGACCGCGGTGACGCCGATGCAAATCTTGCAAGCGACGTCGGCGATTGCGACGGATGGGACGATGAAACAGCCCCACGTCATTAAAAAAGTCGTCAATCGCGAGACCGGTGAGACGATTCGGACGACGAACCCGAAAGTCGTCGGACAACCGATTACGGCCGAGGCGGCCCAAAAGACGCGAGAAGCACTCGACGGGGTCGTCAACAGCGACCTCGGTACCGGGCAACTGTACGCCCTCGAAAACTACCGCGTCATCGGGAAGACGGGAACGGCCCAGATTGCCGAGAACGGGAAGTATTTAAGTGGCCAGTACATTCACTCGTTCGTCGGCATGGCCCCAGAAGAGGATCCGGAGCTCGTCATGTATATCGCCGTCGATCGTCCGAACAGCGACTCGTCGACGACCGGTCCGCGGATCATGGCCCCGTTGTTCAAGGACGTCATGGACGTGGCGCTCCGCTATCGGAGCGTCGAGCCGGAGAAGCAAGAGAAAGCGGTCGAGGCCTCAGCGAAGACGACTGCATCCTACATCGACCTCAGTCGGAAGGAAGCAGTCGACACGTCGCGAGCAGCCGCGTTCGCACCGGTCCTTCTCGGCAGTGGCGGTAGTGTGACGGCCCAAAGCCCAGTCGAAGGTCAGTCGTACGTCACGGGCGAACGGTTATTGCTCAAGACCGACGATACGTTCGCGATGCCGAACTTGTCGGGTTGGTCACTCCGAGATGTGAAACGATTGGCAACGTTGTATCAATTGAATTTAGAAATCGACGGGACCGGCTTCGTCACTTCCCAGTCTATCGGGAAAGACAAGCCTGTCAAAACCGGGGCGACACTTAAGGTGAAGCTCCAATCCCCGTCGAATTAACGCAACAGGATCAAGAGGGCCTCGGCTCTCTTTTCCTTTGTCACAGGAGGAAATACGATGGAACAACTAACGATTCAAACATTGGCCAGCTGGTTCGGTGTGACGATTGAAGACACACGGGAAGTACGCCGAGTGGCGACGGACTCGCGTGATGAGAACGGCGACGGACTATTCGTCCCAATCATCGGGGCGCGCGTCGACGGGCACGACTTTATTGACAAGGCGATCGAGCAAGGCGCCATCGTCACGTTTTGGGAAGAAGGACGGGAACGACCGGAAGGGATCATTGTCATCCCGGTGCCGTCACCGCTCAAGGCACTCCAAGAAGCGGCAGCCCGCTATTTGGCAGAAATCGATCCGCTCGTCGTCGCCATCACCGGTTCGAACGGCAAGACGTCGACGAAAGATATGGTCGCGGTCGTGCTCGAGGAAAAGTTCAAGACGCACAAGACGGCCGGAAACTTTAACTCGGACGTCGGCTTGCCGCTCACGGTGCTCCGCATGCCACGCGATACCGAAGTGGCCGTCCTCGAGATGGGCATGAACGGGTTCGGGCAAATCGAACTGTTGTCGAACATCGCGAAGCCGGACGTCGCGTTCGTCACGAATATCGGTGAGTCGCACGGGGAACAAGTCGGGGGCCGTCAAGGCATCGCGAAAGCGAAACTTGAAATCAAGGCCGGGTTGAAAGAACAAGGCCTCTTGATTGTCGATGCGGATGAGCCGCTTCTATCTGATCAAGGGTTCCGCGTCGGCTACGCTGACGATGCCGATGGGAAAATCGAGGTTGTCGAGACGACGTTCGACGCGTCGATTTTCCGATATGATGGCGAACTGTTTGAATTGAAAGTGCTCGGTGCCCATCAGATTCGAAACGCCGCGTACGCGATTGCGTGTGGCCGTCAGTTCGGGCTCGACCATGCCATGATCCAACGCGGTCTCGACCGGGTCAAGCTGACGACGATGCGCATGGAGAAACAGATGTTCGGGGATGCGCACTTGATCAACGATGCTTACAATGCGAGTCCGACCTCGATGATTGCGGCGATTGAGACGGTAAAGTCGCTCGTTGGATTCTCGCGCCGTGTCCTCGTGCTCGGCGACATGTATGAGCTCGGTGCCGACGAACAGGCGCAACACGTAAAAGTCGGGCATGCCATCACGGCCCCGGTGACGGATGTCATTTTGATTGGCGACAAGGCGAAATGGATTGCCGAAGGGATTTCGGACGCGTCCGTCAACGTGACGCACGTCGAGACGGTCGAAGAGGCGAAACCGCTCCTTGGCAGTTATCAACGACCACAGACTGTGATATTGTTAAAAGCATCGCGAGGACTGGCGCTCGAGCGTCTAGTTCAATAATAGAGAGTAGTGAGGTACGAACATGTTAATTAGTTTAATCGTCTTAATCAGTTCATTATTGACCGTTTTGGTCGTCATGCCGCGCGCGATTCCCGCGCTCCGGCAGCTGAAGTTCGGTCAAGAGATTCGGGATGAAGGTCCGGATTGGCATCAAAAGAAATCGGGAACGCCAACGATGGGCGGGATTGTCATCTTGCTCGCGCTCGTCATCGGATTCATCGTCTCGCTCATCTTCGGAGACGCGGTCGCGGGTTTCGGCACGCTCTTGTTCGTCACGCTCGCGTTCGGTGTGATCGGCTTCCTCGACGACTATATTAAAGTCGTGAACAAACGAAACCTCGGTCTGACATCACTCCAAAAGTTGATTGGACAAATTGTCGTCTCGGTCTTGTTCGTCTGGTTCTTGTCACTCGGAGACGGCTTGGATACGACGATTCAAATCCCGTTCACTTCGATCGCGTTTGATACGGGTTGGTTGTATGTCGCCATCGTCATCTTCTGGCTCGTCGGATTCTCGAACGCCGTCAACTTGACGGACGGTCTCGATGGTCTCGTCTCGTTCTCGGCCCTCCCGACGTTCGCGTTCTTCGGGATTTATGCGCTTGGGCAAGACGAGGCCGGAATCGCCTGGTTCGCCTTCAGTGCGGTCGGGGCACTTCTCGGATTCCTCGTCTTCAACAAATATCCGGCGAAAATCTTCATGGGTGACACGGGATCGCTCGCACTTGGTGGCGCGGTCGCCGGACTTGCGCTCATGTTGAAGCTCGAGCTGTTGCTCGTCTTCGTCGGAATCATCTTCGTCATCGAGACGCTCAGCGTCATCTTGCAAGTCATCTCATTTAAGACGACCGGGAAGCGCATCTTCAAGATGAGCCCGATTCATCACCACTTTGAAATGGTCGGATGGTCGGAATGGCGCATCGTCTTGACGTTCGGTGGAATCAGCTTGATCACGGCAGTGTTGTCGTTACTTCTTATGTAATGGATGGTGGAACAAATGGAAGCACAGTGGAAAGGTAAGCGCGTACTCGTCCTCGGCGCCGCACGCAGCGGCATCGCCGCCGCCACTTATTTGGTAGGTGTCGGGGCGATCGTGACGATGAACACAGGTTCGGAGCCGTCGACAGAAGAGCGGACGAAAGTTGAGCAGTTGGGCATCACGTCGGTGTTCGGCTCGCACCCACTCGACTTATTGGATGACACAGACGTCATCGTCAAAAATCCGGGAATCCCGTACCATATCCCGCTCCTCCAAGCAGCGATGGATCGAGGCATCCCGATTTATACAGAAGTCGAACTCGCTTATATGGCGACAGACGCTGCGTTCGTCGCCATCACCGGGTCGAACGGGAAGACGACGACGACAACGCTCGTCCACGAACTGTTAAAAGGCGGTGACCGTCCCGTGCACGTGGCGGGAAACATCGGCTTCCCAGCAATCGAGGTGGCGACCCGCGCCAAGCCGGATGATCTCATCGTCATCGAACTGTCGAGCTTTCAACTGATGGGCGTCGAGACGTTCCATCCGAAAGCAGCGGCGCTACTGAACTTATCGGAAGCGCACCTTGATTATCACGGCGACTTTGATTCCTATGCCGATGCGAAGGCAAACTTGTTCCGCAACATGACTTCTTCGGACCGAATCGTCGTCAAAGGAGCCGACGAAGAAGTGATGAAGCGTGTCCCTGACGCGTTACACGCATCGACGTTCGGTTATGATGCCGGCGATGCTTCCGTACGAGACGGCTGGATTACACTTCATGGGGACAACATCGTCCGCGTGTCTGAACTCGCGCTCGGCGGTGCCCATAACGTGGAAAACGTCTTGGCTGCACTGCTCCTCGTCGAACCATTCAACATCCCGCGTGAACATGTTGAGCGTGTGTTGCGCACGTTCGGCGGGGTCGCCCACCGGACGGAGAACGTCGGCCGCGTGCTTGGCCGCCGAGTTTACAACGACTCGAAAGCGACGAACAACGTGGCGACCGAAGCGGCACTTGCCGGTTTCGATGCGCCAATCGTCTGGCTTTGCGGCGGACTCGAGCGAGGCGCTGACTTGTCTTCACTCGTCCCGGCGATGTCACGTGTCAAAGCGGTCGTCGCGTACGGGGAGACGGCCGAACGGTTCAAGACGCTCGGAGAATCCCAAGGAGTCCCGGCCTTTGCTGTCGAAACATTAGAAGAAGCCGTACCGCTCGCGTTCGAGCAGTCGGCAGAAGAAGACGTGATCTTATTATCGCCAGCTTGCGCAAGTTGGGATCAATACAAGACGTTCGAGGAACGCGGTGCCCATTTCGTCGACCTCGTCCGTTCAATCGAGGAGGCGAGTCGATGAGAGTCATCATTTCAGGAGGCGGGACGGGAGGCCATATTTATCCGGCCCTCGCATTGCTCGACACGTTAAAGGCGCGTCACGACGATTTAGAGGTGCTCTATATCGGAACCGAGAACGGACTCGAGGCCGATCTCGTGCCACGGGCCGGCATCCCGTTCAAATCGATTCGAATCGCCGGGTTGAAGCGGTCATTGTCGCTTGAGAACGTGAAGACGGGCTATTGGTTCTTGAAATCGGTCCGTCAGCTAAGAAAAGAAATGAAGGCGTTCCGTCCGGACGTCGTCATCGGGACAGGCGGTTTCGTGTCCGGGCCGGTCGTGTTCACGGCCCAGCAGTTGGGCATCCCGACAATCCTTCACGAACAAAACAGCATCCCAGGGCTGACGAACAAGTTCTTATCGAAGAAAGCTGACCGTGTCGCGCTGTCGTTCGCCGGGTCCGAGTCACAGTTCCCGGGGGCGAACGTTCGCGTCATCGGCAACCCGCGCGGGAGCGAAGTGTTACAGACAGTCGCCGACCCGACTCAAATCCGAGCGACGTACGGAATCGATGAGCGTCCGATTATCGTCATCTATGGCGGGAGCCGTGGGGCCGAGGCGATCAACCGGGCCGTGCTCGAAGCGATTCCGGAACTGAGCCAACAACCGGTCAACGTACTGTATGTGACCGGGAACGTGCACTATGAGGCGGTCGTCGCCGAAGCGAAGCCGGCGGAAAACGTCCATATCTTGCCATACGTTTACGATATGCCTGCCCTGCTCGCCTGTGCGACGCTCGTCGTGTCACGGGCGGGTGCATCGACCATTTCTGAATTGACGGCGCTCGGTTTGCCGAGCATTTTGATTCCGAGCCCGTATGTCACGGCCGACCATCAAACGAAAAATGCTTCGGCACTCGTTGAGAGCGGAGCTGCCGTCTTGATTCGAGAAGCGGACTTGACGGGCAAAACGCTCGTCGAGAAGATACAGCACGTCTTGGAAAACGAACAACAGATGGCGGAAGCGTCGAAACGGTTAGGGTTCCCGCAGGCCGCGGAATCCCTCGCCGCGCTTGTAGAAGAAGTAAGTCGCTAAAGGAGAGGAAGCATGGAGACACGTCAGAACACCGTCCGTAGTTTGGAAGACCGGATTCCATATATGAAAGATCAGCGACGGAAGAAGGCGAACCGTCGATTGTCTGCGATTTTGCTGCTGTTCGCCGTATTGATCGCCCTCGTCGTCTATATGCAGACGTCGGTGTCTGACGTGAAGGCGGTGAACGTGTCTGGCTTGGCTTGGTTGACCGAGTCTTACGTGTTGGAACAAATTGACCTAGACACGAAGTCAAAAATCGTCGAAGTGTCTCCTAGCCGACTCGAGACGGCGATTCGTGAACTTCCCGGCGTAAAAGACGTTGAAGTGGATCGAAGTTGGTACAATATCGTCACCATCAAGCTCGAAGAGGAGAAGATGATCGCCTATTCGAGGACGGACGACCGGGAAGTCGTCGTCTTAGCGGACGGCTCGCTTCATCCGACCGGGCAAATCGATGACCCGGCAAAGTTGAAAGACGGGCCGCTCTTGAGACAGTTTGACAAAGAGGCCGATCTTGAGAAAGTGGCCGGTGAGCTCGAGCAGGTCGATGACGCGTTACGGGCGAGAATGTCTGAGATCGTGTTCAAACAACAAGAAGGCGAACCGACACGTTATGAGATTTACATGAACGACGGGAACACGTTGCTCACACCGACGTTCAAACTGAGTCAAACGGTGTCCAAGTACGGTGAAATTTTTGAAAATATCCCTAAAGGACAGCGAGGAACGGTCGTCATGGATGGAGGCTATTATTTCGTCCCATATGAAAAATCGGAAGAATAGTCTGAATTTTTACAGCCCTGCGACATGCCGGGGCTGTTTTTTTATCGTTTGTAATCGAATTGACACCCCAAAACCGCTTAATTTGTAGGATTCTACCTTTTCTCACTATCTTATTTGTTGTAAACTTAGACGTGAGATATCTTGCCGGACCTAACAATATTTTTGGATATCTGTAATATTGTAATGGAAGACTGAAACTGAAATTTTAGCGCGGAGGTGTTTCCCTGTTGGAAGCGAATGGTTATGTAGCCGCATTAGATATTGGAACGTCAGAAATTAAGCTTGTCGTGGGTGAATTGCTCGGGGGAACGCTTAACATTTTGGCAGAAGGTTGTGCTCCGTCTGCAGGAGTAAAACGTGGCGCCGTCGTCGACATCGATAAGACGGTTCAAGCCATCAAACAAGCCGTCGAACATGCCGAAGCGGCACTCGGTGATCAAGTTCGTTCGGTATACGTTGCCATCGAAGGGGAACATATCCAAATTGCCCCATGTCATGGAATCGCCTCGGTCAAACGAGAAGACCAAGAAATTACGGATGCCGACGTGATTGAAGTCATCAATTCGGCACAAGTGATGCGTCTACCCGACGAGATGAGCGTGATTGACGTCATTCCGTCCTCGTTCACGGTCGATCAACAGACCGGCGTCGTGGACCCGCGTGGGATGCTCGGCTATCGGTTAGAGATGCACGGGAAGATGGTGACGGGCTCGAAGACAATCTTACATAGCATCCGTCGTTCGATTGAGCGGGCGGGACTGAAGCTCGACGGATTCGTGCTCGGCAATTTGGCGCTCGGCATGAGTGCCGCTTCTGTGGATGAGATTGACCTTGGGATCGGCTTGATCGACATCGGACACGAGAAGACGACTGTATCTGTCTTCTACCGTGGTGACCTCGTCTATTCTTACATCCTTCCAGTCGGGGGCGATCATATGACGCGCGACTTGGTATACAAGCTCAACTGCAAATACCAAGATGCGAAAGTCGCGAAAGAAGAATATGGTCTTGCGCTTGAAGAAATGGCAGATGCGACTGAAGGATTCTCGTTCACGAACATTAACGGGGAAGTGGCGTATGAGCCGCAAGCTGAAATTAGTTATGTTTTAGAGGCGAGAATAGAGGAAATGTTTACATTGGTGTTGAATAGAGTGCAAAAGGTAGGAGTTCCGGCACTGAGCGGAGGCTATTTGCTCTGTGGTGGCGCCGCTGCCTTGCCTGGCATCCAAGAGCTGGCGACCCGTGTCATGGGTCAAAAGACGAGACTTTATCAACCATCGTCCATCGGTGTCAGACATCCGAAATATGCGACAGCTGTCGGCGTCCTCAAGTACGTGCTCATGAGCGATCACCACGTCTCGAAGCAAAACTTGGAGAAGCCGGAAGAACGCGAAGTCGTCTCGTCGACAACGAAGACAGATCGACAACCGGATGCTGGTGACGAGTACGATTCGACAGAGCGCGAATCGAAAAACGGATTCGGACGGTTAATGGAAAAATTATTTGGCGTGTAAGCTGATGCGATTCACAATCGGAAATTACGTAGGGGGATACCTGAATGATGTACTTTGATGAGGCGATTGACGCCGTAGCAAAAATTAAAGTAATTGGAGTCGGTGGCGGCGGTTCAAACGCCGTCAACCGCATGATCGAACACGGCGTGCAAGGTGTCGAGTTCATCGCGGTCAACACGGACGCGCAAGCACTCAACATGTCGAAAGCGGACGTGAAGCTCCAACTCGGTGCGAAATTGACACGCGGACTCGGTGCCGGTGCAAATCCTGATATCGGGAAGAAAGCAGCCGAAGAGAGCCGTGAACAGTTGATTGAAGCGCTTGATGGCGCGGACATGGTCTTCGTCACAGCCGGTATGGGTGGCGGAACGGGTACAGGGGCAGCCCCTGTCATCGCAGAGATTTCGAAAGAAATCGGCGCCTTGACGGTCGGTGTCGTCACGAAACCGTTCATGTTCGAAGGACGCAAGCGGATGCAACATGCCCAACACGGCATTCAAGCGTTCAAAGAAAAAGTTGACACGCTCATCGTCATCCCGAACGACAAGCTTCTTGAAATCGTCGAGCGCAACACGCCGATGATTGAGGCGTTCCGTGAAGCGGATAACGTCTTGCGCCAAGGTGTACAAGGGATCACGGACTTGATTGCTATCCCAGGTCTCATCAACCTCGACTTCGCTGACGTGAAGACGATTATGACTGAAAAAGGCTCGGCCCTTATGGGTGTCGGTGTCGCGACAGGTGAAAACCGTGCCGTTGAAGCCGCGAAGAAAGCCATCTCTTCACCGCTTCTCGAGTCTTCAATCGAAGGCGCGAAAGGCGTGTTGATGAACATCACGGGCGGTCTCAGCCTCAGTCTTTATGAAGTGACGGAAGCGGCTCAAATCGTTCAAAGTGCTGCGGATGAAGAAGTGAACTTGATTTTCGGTTCGGTCATCAACGAAAACTTGAACGACGAGATTATCGTGACGGTCATCGCAACTGAATTTGCAGAAGAAGCACAAGGCTCGAACCCGTTCCTTCAACAGCCGAAGAAACAACCTGAGGCAGAAGTGAAGAAAGAGGCTCAACCGAAAGCGGACTCTGCGCAACAAGAAGAAGGGAACTTCCATAGACCGGTCTATGGTGGTGACGTCCCAGACGAGACGATCAACATCCCAGCGTTCGTAAGACAACGCCGTAACTAAAAAATAGGGGGTGCCGGTTCTCGGCACTCCTTTTTTGTAAAAAAGGAGAACGACATGCGATTGATTCATTCATGGGAAACTGAAACGGAGCGCTACTCGGCCTACGTGACGACCCGCACAGATTGGCACAATGAAGGGAATGTCGGCCTCCACGTCGGAGACGACCGTGCCCTCGTCGTGAAAAACCGAGAACGTTTCTTTATGGACGCCGGTCTTGCGTTAACTGACTCGGTTTGGGCCGACCAAGTTCATGGCAATCGTGTCGCATTCGTCGATACGAACGATCGAGGCAAAGGGGCGTATGATTACGCGGAAGCGATTGAAGCGACAGACGGCCTCATCACGACGACGGAGGACATGCCGCTCGCCCTCGTCTTCGCCGACTGCGTCCCACTGTTCTTTTGTGCGAAAGATCATGGCGTCATCGGTATGGCCCATGCGGGTTGGAAAGGTACGGTCGGCAACATCGTCGCCTCGATGACCGATGCGTTCGCCAAACTCGGGGTGCCCGCTGATGCGATTGACATGGTCGTCGGGCCGGCCATCACGGCCGACGCGTATGAGGTCGACCAACGAGTGCTCGACGCCGTCAAAGACGTGTCGGAAGCGGCATATGACGCCGCGGTCACAGATGAGCGAGACGGACATGCGCACTTGTCGCTACAACAAGTGAATGAGACGCTCGCCGTCGAAAGAAAACTGGACGTCACCCAATCGAACTTGTCGACCGTCTCGGACCGAACGTTTTTCTCGTATCGGAACGGGGATGCGTTACGTCGATTTGCGGCCGTCCTCGTCAAGGAGAAGAAGTCGTGAGTATAGCGAATAACGTGAAACATGTCAGACAAACCATCGAACAACATCGAGCCGGACAGGACGTGACCCTTATCGCCGTCACGAAATCGGTCGGTCCGGACGTGGCGACCGCCCTTTATGAAGAAGGCGTACGTCATTTCGGAGAAAATCGACCGGAAGGACTGTTGGCAAAGGCAGAAGTGTTGCCAGATGATGCGCTCATCCATTTCATCGGAAGCCTGCAGACGCGCAAAGTGCGACAAATCATCGACCGCGTCGCGGCCATCCACTCACTCGACCGCTTGTCGCTCGCAGCGGAAATCGATAAGCGAGCGAATCGTGTCATCGACTGTTTCGTCCAAGTGAACGTGTCGGGCGAGGCATCGAAACATGGGATTGAAAAAGAGGAGGTGCACGCCTTCATCGAGAACTGTAAACAGTATCCGCACATCCGGGTGATCGGTCTCATGACCATGGCACCGTTGACAGAAGATGAGTCGGTACTTCGCGACACGTTCCATCAGTTGCGGACGTTACGTGACGACGTGTTGGCGAAAGGGTACGCTCACGCCCCGTGTACGGAACTGTCGATGGGCATGTCGAATGACTATCCGATTGCCGTCGAAGAAGGCGCATCGTTTGTTCGTATTGGAACCATACTTGTGCAATAATATATCTTAAGGAGGAATCCGTTATGTCAATCAAAAACAAGATGAAAGATTTCTTCGGACTCGAAGAAGAAGAACGGAATGCGTATGAAGGAGAAGAGTATGTCGTCGCCGAGACGAAGCAACAGCCGATGACCGAGCAAATCGTCAAGACAGACGATCGCCCCAAAACGTCAAACAATCTCGTCGCGTTCAACTCGAAGAAAAAAGAACGTTCGAAAGTCGTTCTTGCCGAGCCGCGCGTCTTCGCCGAAGCGCAAGACATTAGCGACCAATTGAAAGAAAACCGCGCTGTCATCGTCAACCTTCAACGCATGTCAAAAGAACAATCTCGTCAAGTCGTCAATTTCTTATCGGGTGTCGTCTACGCACTCGAAGGGACGATGACGTCGATTGGACATAACACGATTCTATGTACTCCGAACAATATCGAGTTGACGGGGTCGATCTCGAACTTGATTTCGGAGGACGAACTCAATAGTAAAGGATGGTAAGTGAATGAATAACGTAGTAGAAGCTTTAGGAAATACGATTGTTACGCTTCTCGTGTATTATAGCTGGGTGTTAATCGCTTATATTTTGTTGTCGTGGTTCCCGAACGCGCGCGAGTCTAAGTTCGGACAAATCTTGTCTTATTTGTGCGAACCGTTTCTCAACCCGTTCCGCCGCATCATTCCGCCAATCGGCGGCATGCTCGACATCTCGCCAATCGTCGCCTTGTTCGTACTTCGAATGGCGCAGGTTGGGGTGCGAGCGATTTTCGGTCTGTAAATGAGCGTCTTCGACCATTATCGTCCGAGCGAACGGGCGTTCATCGAGCAAGTGCTCGACTGGGTGCAACAAGTCGAGGACAACTACTTGTTCAAACTGACGGACTTTTTAGACCCGCGTGAACAACAAATCGTCAAACAAATCGTCGGGAAGCGTCTGGTGATTTTCGATGACGGTGGTTTTGAAGGAGCGGAACGGCGTCGGCTCATCTTGGCGCCGGACTATTATGAACTCGAGCCGAACGACTTTGAAATCGCAATCCGTCAAATCGACTATCCGACGAAGTTTGTCGACTTGACCCACCGTCAAGTGACGGGCACGCTCTTGAACGCTGGACTGAAGCGTCAGAAGTTTGGCGACGTCGTGTTAGAAGACGGAATCGCTCAATTCGCGACGACCGCCGAGGCAGCCAGTTTCATCGAAATGAACGTCGATCGGGTCGGAAAGGCTCGCATCCGCATTTCAAACGTGGCACCGGAAGCCGTGCTCATCGTACCGGAGACGAAGTGGACGGAAGAGTTCGGAATCGTCTCATCGCTTCGATTTGATGTCGTCGTGAGTGAAGTACTCAACTTATCACGGCAAAAAGCGCAGGCGCTCGTCAAACACGGCGACTGCAAAGTAAACCATAAACAAATCGAGGACGCAAGCTTCGTCTTAGAGCCCGATGATTTAATCTCGATTCGCGGCTACGGTCGAGTGAAATTGACAGCGATTCTCGGCTCGACGAAACGTGAGAAAATAAAAATCCAGTATGGCATCATACGTTGAATTTAGGAGGAAAGTCGAATGGCGTTGACACCGATTGATATTCATAATAAAGAGTTCTCGACTCGTTTTCGCGGGTACGACATCGATGAGGTCAATGAATTTTTAGATCAAATCATCAAAGAGTTCGAACTGTTGATTCGTGAGAATAGAAGGTATGAAGAACTCGTCAACGATATGCAAGCTCGGATTGACTACTTCTCCTCGATGGAAGACACGTTGAACAAATCGATTATCGTCGCGCAAGAGGCGGCGGAAGAAGTGAAGACGAACGCTACGAAAGAAGCGAGCCTCATCTTGAAACAGGCGGAGCGCGAAGCACTCGCCCGTGAAGAGGAAGCGGCACGCAAAGAGCAACTCGCCGAGCGCGAGGTCGTCCAAATGTTGAAGAAAGTCGAGCTGTACCGGACACGTTTCCGCGTTCTCGTCGATGCCCAAATGGAGCTGTTGAACAGTACGGAATGGGATACGATCGTCGGGGAGCCCCCGGTCCAAACGGTTCTTGACGATACGACTGAACTTCCGTATAATGACGACGAAGTCATACCAAACAAACATCACGGATAATACACAATACGTCGACTAGGACACGTCGATAAAGTCATACCTACGAAGCGACTTAGGGAAGGTGGGAGCCTAAGAGAAAGACTTTATTCGGTATCCCCTACGAGTGTCGTGCTGAAACGAGTAAGCACGACCGCCTGACCCCGTTATCGGTCGCCAAGAGCGGTCTCGACCTATGTCGAGACTAGTAGGGTGGTACCGCGAGTCGACCAACTCGTCCCTATTTAGGGACGGGTTTTTTTGTTGTCAAAAAATAAGGAGGAGTTTCAATGAACTATAAAGACACCCTATTGATGCCCGAAACAGATTTCGCCATGCGCGGAAACCTGCCGAAACGTGAACCACAAATGCAAGAAGCATGGGAACAGATGGACCTTTATAACCGTGTGCTCGAAAAGAATGCGGGGAAACCACAATACATCTTGCATGACGGCCCGCCGTACGCGAACGGCGACATCCATATGGGGCACGCCCTCAACAAAGTGTTGAAAGACATCATCGTCCGTTTCAAGTCACTCAACGGCTATCAGTCGCCGATGATTCCGGGCTGGGACACGCACGGTCTTCCAATCGAGAACGCGCTCCAAAAAGCTGGTGTCAATCGTAAAGAGATGACGGTCGCCGAGTTCCGTGAGAAATGTGCGGCGTATGCGATGGAGCAAGTGAACTCGCAGCGCGAACAGTTCAAACGTCTCGGTTTACTCGCAGACTTTGAGAACCCGTACATCACGCTCCTTCCAGAATATGAGGCGGCCCAGATCCGTCTATTCGGGACGATGGCTGAAAAAGGCTACATCTATAAAGGGAAGAAACCGGTCTATTGGTCACCTTCTTCGGAGTCGGCCCTCGCCGAAGCGGAAATCGAGTACTATGACAAGAAGTCGCCCGCCATCTATGTGGCGTTCCAAGTCGTCGACGGAAAAGGGGTCCTCGATACGACGGACCACTTCGTCATCTGGACGACGACGCCGTGGACGATTCCGGCCAACCTCGGGATCGCCGTCAGCAATGAATTGACGTACACGCGAATCAACCATGACGGCAAAGGCTATATCGTCGCAGAAAGCCTCGTGGAAGACGTGACGACAGCGCTCGGCTGGACCGACTTCACGGTCGACGGTTCATGGAACGGACAGGCGTTCGAACATATGACGGCGCAACATCCGCTCTACGACCGGACGTCTCTCGTCATGATTGGTGACCACGTCACGGCTGACGCGACAGGTCTCGTCCATACGGCACCAGGACACGGGGAAGACGACTATCGTGTCGGACAAGCGTACGGGCTCGACGTCCTCTGCCCGGTCGATGATCGCGGCTACATGACGGACGAGGCTCCAGGATTTGAAGGGCTCTTCTATGAAGATGCCAACAAACAAATCGGGATGAAGCTCGAAGAGAACGGCTATCTCCTCAACTTGAAGTTCATCAAACACTCGTACCCGCACGACTGGCGTACGAAAAAACCGGTCATCTTCCGTGCGACGCCGCAATGGTTCGCGTCAATCAAAGACTTCCGGAGTGACTTGCTTCGTGAGATCGAAGAAGTGAACTGGGTGCCGGAATGGGGCATGACGCGTCTTTACAACATGGTCCGTGACCGTGGGGACTGGGTCATCAGCCGTCAACGCGCATGGGGTGTGCCAATCCCGATCTTCTACGCGGAAGACGGCACGGAGATCATCACGAACGAGACGATCGACCACGTCGCGAACTTGTTCCGCGAGCATGGCTCGAACGTCTGGTATGAGCGCGAAGCGAAAGACTTGCTCCCAGCAGGGTTCACGCATCCGAACAGCCCGAACGGGGAGTTCCGTAAAGAGCTCGACATTATGGACGTTTGGTTCGACTCGGGCTCGTCACACGCAGGTGTGCTCGAAGAACGCGCCAACCTTCGCCGTCCGGCCGACCTCTACTTGGAAGGGTCAGACCAGTATCGCGGTTGGTTCAACTCATCGCTCTCGACGGCTGTCGCGACGACCGGGAAAGCGCCGTATCGTACGGTTCTCAGTCACGGATTCGTGCTTGACGGCGACGGACGTAAGATGTCGAAATCGCTCGGCAACACGATCGCGCCGAACGATCTCGTAAAACAATACGGTGCCGAAATCGTCCGTCTTTGGGTGTCGTCGGTCGATTACCAATCTGACGTACGCGCTTCGCACGACAACTTCAAGCAAGTGTCGGAAGTGTACCGGAAAATCCGCAACACGCTCCGTTTCTTACTCGGGAACTTGAACGGGTTCGACCCGTCGATGCGCGTCGCTTTCGAAGACATGCCAGAAGCCGATCAATTCATGGCGACGAAACTCAAGCAGTTGCAGGCGAAAGTCATCAAAGCATACGACACGTTCGACTTCATGGCCGTCTACCACTTGATTCACAACTTCTGTGTCAACGAGTTGTCTTCGTTTTATCTCGACTTCACGAAAGACATCCTCTACATCGAGCGTGAAGATGACGCACGCCGTCGTGCCGTTCAAACGGTCATGTACGATACGGTCATCGCGCTCACGAAGTTGATCGCGCCAATCCTTCCGCACACGGCGGACGAAGTGTGGCAAGAGATTCCGGCGAAGACAGCCGATAGCGTCTTCTTGTCGGATCTCGATGAAGTCGTCGCGCTCTCAGAAGAAGAGACGGCGTTACTTGCGAAATGGTCGAAGTTCCTCACGTTCCGTAATGACGTGTTGAAAGCGATTGAGATCGCCCGCGGTGAAAAATTGATTGGGAAACCGCTCGAGGCGAAGTTGCTCGTCGCACCGAAGGGTGAGACGAAAGCGTTGCTCGAGACGATCGACAACGTTCGTCAACTGCTCCAAGTGTCGCAACTCGACTATGTCGCGCACGCGGATGTCGATTATGCGACGGCAGAAATCACCGTCACGAAAGCCGACGGTGCCGCCTGTGCCCGTTGTTGGACGTACTCGACGGAGCTTGGTCAACATGCCGAGCATCCAGAGCTTTGCCCGCGCTGTACGGAAGTCATCGCATAAGCCGGACCGGAGTGGCGAACGTCCACTCCGGTTTCTTATGACGTGAAAGGAGAATTTGATGAAGCGCTATTACGGATTGGCCCTATTTCTCATCGTGCTCGATCAAGTGACGAAGTGGATCGTCGTCCAGACAATGACGATTGGACAGTCGATTGAACTCATTCCAGGCTGGCTCTATTTGACGTCTTACCGCAATAAAGGAGCGGCTTGGGGCATGCTCGAAGGACAGATGACGTTCTTCTTTATCGTCACGGCCATTGTCGTCGTCGGCTTGATTTACTTCCTGCATAAAGAAGTGAACGGATTCAACTTGCTCGGCTATAGCGTCGGGTTACTGCTTGCCGGAGCAATCGGGAACTTCATCGACCGACTGTTCCGAGGAGAAGTCGTCGATTTCGTCGATACGTATCCGTTCGGCTACAACTTCCCGATTTTTAACGTCGCCGATATGGCGCTCACGTTCGGTGTCATCTTTATGGTCATCGGCGTCTTGTTCGAAGAAAAACTAAACAAAGAAAGGGGACATGCGTAATGGAAACATTCACATTTGTCGCCGAAGAAAAGGCACGAATCGATAAATGGATGAGTGAACAGAGCGATTGGTCCCGTTCGCAAATTCAAGATTGGATTAAAGCGGGCGACCTGCTCGTGAACGGTCAAGCCGTGAAACCGAACTATAAACTACAAATCGGCGACGAGATCATCGTCAACGTACCGGAAGCGGTCGAGCTTGAAGTCTTACCGGAAGACATCCCGCTCGAGATCGTCTATGAGGATGAGGACGTCATCGTCGTCAACAAGGCACGTGGCATGGTCGTCCATCCGGCGGCCGGTCACACGTCAGGGACGCTCGTCAACGCGCTCCTTTACCATTGTGATGACTTGTCAGGCATCAACGGCGTCAAACGTCCCGGCATCGTTCACCGCATCGATAAAGACACGACCGGCCTCTTGATGGTCGCCAAAAACGACTTGGCTCACGAGTCGCTCGCGACGCAGTTGAAAGACCGTAAAATCAAGCGTGAATACATCGCGCTCGTCCACGGGGAACTCGTCCATGAGCTCGGCACGATTGAGGCACCGATCGGACGCGACACGAACGACCGCCAGCGTATGACCGTGACGGATAAGAACGCGAAAGAAGCGGTGACACACTTCCGTCTGCTTGAGCGTTACAAAGACTTCACGCTCGTCGAGTGTAAACTCGAGACGGGACGGACGCACCAAATTCGCGTCCACATGCGCTACATCGGTCACCCGCTCGCCGGAGACCCGAAATATGGGCCGCGCCGGACGATTCAATTGAACGGTCAGGCGCTTCACGCGGCGACGCTTGGGTTCTTCCATCCGCGGACGAACGAATGGCTCGAATTCGAGGCGAAGCTCCCGGCCGACTTCGAGACAGAACTTGCCAAATTGGACAAAATCGAGAAAACGCGTTGACATTCCGCTCATTCCGATTTATAGTCTAGAAAGCATAACACCTTTAAACCCAGTCCAGAGAGGCTGTGAAAGGAATGTGGCCGCGGCCACGACACGTCGATTATTTGAGGCAGACGTCTGCCCTCACATATGAAGACTTCCTTTTCCAGCCGGACGAGGAAGTCTTCTTTTTTTGTAGAAAGGAGGAACGCCATGAAACGTTCTACCATTTTAGATGAAGCCGCCATCCGACGCGCGCTCACACGAATCGCCCATGAGATTATCGAACGCAACAAAGGGACGGATAACGTCGTGCTCGTCGGGATAAAAACCCGAGGCGAGACGCTCGCCGACCGGCTCGCACGCCGGATTGAAGAGATTGAAGGCAAGCCGATCGCCCTCGGCAATTTAGACATCACGATGTATCGTGACGACTTGTCGAAAAAGTCGCTCGACCCGGAAGTGAAAGCGACGGAACTTCCGCATGACATTAACGGAAAGACGGTCGTCCTCATCGACGACGTCCTCTACACCGGTCGGACGGTGCGTGCCGCAATGGACGCCCTTGTCGACCACGGTCGCCCAGATTACATCCAACTCGCCGTCTTGATTGACCGCGGACACCGCGAGTTACCGATTCGCCCAGACTTTATCGGAAAAAACGTCCCGACGTCGAAGTCGGAACAAGTCGTCGTTCGACTCAGTGAAGTCGACGCGACAGACGAAGTCTTCATCAGTCAGCAATAACCCAATAAACCTTTAAGGTGGTCCAGAGAGGCCAGGAAGGAGAACGACATGAAACAACCCATCCTCAACATCCACGAGCGTCCCGCTCACTTGCCGCAATGGCTGCTCTTCAGCTTGCAACACGTCTTCGCCATGTTCGGAGCGACGATTTTAGTCCCGATTTTGACGGGGCTCAACACATCGGTCGCCCTCGTCGCTTCCGGCGTGGCCACGCTCTCATTCTTAGCCATCACCCGCTTCAAAGTCCCAACGTATCTCGGATCGAGTTTCGCCTACATCGCCCCGATTATCGCCGTCAGTCAACAGTGGGGCGTCGAAGCCGCCTTGTTCGGCGGCATCATCGCCGGCTCGGTATACGGCGTCGTCTCGCTCATCATTTATAAGACGGGCGTCCGCTGGCTGTTACGGCTCTTGCCGCCGGTCGTCGTCGGCCCGGTCATCATGGTCATCGGCTTGTCACTCGCACCGGTCGCCATTGACATGTCGATGAATGACAACGGGGCGTATAACGGGACGTTCATCACAATCGCACTCCTCACGCTCGGCATCACGATGCTCGCGATGACGAAGCTAAAAGGCGTCTGGGGCGCCGTGCCGATTTTGTTCGGGATTGTCGGAGGGTACGCCATCGCAGCCATGTTCGGGATCATCGATTACTCGGCCATCGGACAAGCGAGCTTGTTCCAACTCCCGGACTTCACGATGGTGTTCGTCGACTACATGCCGATGTGGCAAATCGGGGCACTCCTCGCCATCGTCCCGGTCGCCCTCGTCACGATGACGGAACATATCGGCGACCAGATGGTCACCTCAAAGATTATCGGACGTGAGACGATGAAAGACCCGGGCCTTCACCGCACGCTCCTTGGCGACGGTGTCGGGAAAGCGGTCGCCTCGGCACTCGGTGGCCCACCGTGTACGACGTACGGGGAAAACAACGGTGTCATGGCCATCACGAAAGTATACAGTGTGTACGTGATCGCCGGTGCTGCGCTCATGGCCATCAGCTTCGGCTTCCTCGGTCACGTCGAAGCGTTCATCTCGACGATTCCAAATCCGGTCAAAGGCGGCATCTCGATTCTCTTGTTCGGCGTCATCGCCTCGAACGGACTTCGGACGATGGTCGAAAGCAAAGTCGACCTCGCCGAAAAACGCAACTTGATCATCGCCTCGGTCATCCTCGTCGTCGGTCTCGGTGGGGCGATGGTCCAACTCGGCAGCTTCCCGGTCCAAGGGATGGCACTCGCGACGATCGTCGGCATTTTGTTGAACGCCTTCTTGCCGAAAGAAGAGCCGACGGAATCAGCGAATGAAACAACTGAAGAAACACGACAAGCAAGTAACTTTTAATTCGATCCCGTGAGGTCGGCAAAGTGAAGGCTCGTTTATTTGGGTGTGTCCACCCAAATGAAGGCGTCCCTTCACGTAGGTGAAGAGGCGCCTTTTCTCTTTGCCTTCTATACAAAAGGAGGAGACGAACATGAACTTGATTCAACAACAACCGAAACATTTTGTCAGTCTCGACACGCTCGCACTCGATGAGATCATGGGCTTGATTGAAGAGTCGCTCCGCTATAAGCAAGGCGACATGCCGCCGCTGTTTGACGGGAAGACGGTCGCGAACTTGTTCTTTGAAAACTCCACGCGGACGAAGAACTCGTTTCAAATGGCCGAGCGTCACTTGAACATCCAAGAGATCCCGTTCGACGTGGCGACATCGTCGGTGACGAAAGGCGAGACGCTTTACGACACGTGCAAGACGCTCGAGGCGATCGGCATCAATGCGCTCGTCATCCGCCATCCGGAAGCGGGCTATTATCACGAACTCGTCGAGAGATTGAACATCCCGGTCTTAAACGGCGGGGACGGGAGCGGGGAACATCCGTCCCAGTCGCTCCTCGACCTCGTCACGATTTACGAGGAGTTCAAGACGTTCCAAGGATTGAACGTCGCCATCTGTGGCGACCTCGTCCATAGCCGTGTCGCCCGATCGAACGCCTCGGTCTTGCGACGGCTCGGCGCGAACGTCGTCGGCTGCAGCCCGGAGTCGTGGTGGGACGAGTCGATGGGACTCGAGCGGCGAAACATCGACGACGTGTTACACGAGAGTGACGTCATCATGTTGCTCCGGGTCCAACACGAGCGTCACATCATGGGCGACATCTTCTCGAAAGAAGACTATCACACCCAGTTCGGCTTGACGGTCGATCGGGTCGAACGGATGAAACCGGACGCAATCATCATGCATCCGGCACCGGTCAACCGGGACGTCGAGATTGCCGGCAGTTTGATTGAACACGAAAAGTCACGCATCTTTCCACAGATGACGAACGGCGTATACGCCCGGATGGCCATCTTACATCGAGCATTAGGGGGACAATCATGATACTTCAACACGCAACCTGGTATGACGGGAACACAAAACGGACGACGAACATCTTAATCGAACACGGCGAGATTCGCGCTGTCGACTATGACGGCACGACCGATGGCCACGAAGTCATCGACGCGAGCGGAAAGCTCCTCATCCCGGGACTCGTCGACGTCCACGTCCATCTGCGCGAACCGGGCGGGGAGAAGAAAGAGACGATTAAGACCGGGACCGAAGCCGCGGCAGCTGGTGGTTTCACCACAATCTGTGCGATGCCGAACACGCGCCCTGTCCCAGACGACCGCGAGACGATGGATCGACTGGTTCGTAAAATCGAAGAAGACGCCATCGTCCGTGTCCTTCCGTACGCTGCCATCACGAAGCGGCAACTCGGAACCGAACAAGTCGACATGGATTCGCTTAAGGACGCGTTCGCCTTCACCGATGACGGGGTCGGCGTACAGTCTGCCGCGATGATGCGTCAGGCGATGCGGGAAGCGAAACGACTCGGCAAGGCAGTCGTCGCCCACTGTGAGGACAATACGCTGAAGGCCGGTTCGGTTCACGAAGGTCGCTTCAGTGAAGAACACGGCATTCAAGGCATTCCGAGCCTCGCCGAGAGTATCCATATCGCCCGCGACGTTTTAATCGCCGAAGAGACGGGCTGTCACTATCACGTCTGTCACGTCTCGTCACGGCAATCGGTCCGCGTCATCCGGGACGCCAAACGTGCCGGCATCCACGTCACGGCCGAAGTGACCCCACACCACCTCGTCCTCTGTGAAGACGACATCCCGGGTCTTGATCCAAACTTCAAGATGAACCCGCCGCTCCGAAGTGCGGACGACCGTGCGGCGCTTATCGAAGGGTTGATGGACGGGACGATTGACATGATTGCGACCGATCACGCTCCGCATACGGCAGCAGAGAAAGCAGAAGGAATGGAGCGGGCCCCGTTCGGCATCACCGGATTCGAGACGGCGTTCCCGCTTCTATACACGACGTTCGTCAAGACGGAACAGCTAGAAGAAGTCGCGCTCATCGAGTGGATGACGAAACGTCCGAGTGACGTATTCGGATTGCCGTACGGTGCGATCGAAGTCGGACGAGCGGCGGACCTCGTCCTCGTTGACACGGAGACGGAACGGGTCGTCGACCCGACGACGTTCAAGTCGAAAGGAAAGAACACACCGTTCGCAGGGAAACACTTGGTCGGCTGGCCGGTCTTGACGATCGTGGCCGGAGAAATCGTATATAAGGGGAGATTCGATGAAACGAACATTATGGCTTGAAGACGGGACTTCATTTGTAGGGACAGCGTTTGGTGCTGACATCGAGACGACCGGGGAAGTCGTCTTCCAGACTGGGATGACCGGATATCAAGAGATGTTGTCCGATCCATCCTATTGTGATCAACTCATCGTGCTGACGAATCCGTTGATTGGGAACTATGGCGTCAACCGTGAAGATTTCGAGACGACCGTTCCGATGGCAAAAGGTCTCATCGTCAAGGAAGTGTGCGATGCACCTTCAAACTTCCGCTCGACGGCGACGTTATCGGATACGCTCAAACGATTCAACATTCCAGGTCTTGCGGGCGTCGACACACGGATGCTCACACGTCACTTACGTTCTCGCGGTGTCATGCGCGGCGTCATGGTCGACGGAGAATCGACGTGGTACCTCGTCAAAGACCGCTTAGACGGTCTGCTTCCGACCAACCAAGTCGAACGCGTCTCGACGAAGCGGGCCTATGTGACGACCGGCAGCGGTCCCCGCATCGCCCTCATCGATTTCGGGGCGAAGCTCGGGATTATGCGCGAACTCGTCAAACGTGACTGTGAAGTCGTCGTCTTGCCGCACGACGTGACGGCGGAAGAAGTTTTGCGCTACGAACCGGACGGCATCATGTTGTCGAACGGACCGGGGGACCCGAAAGACGTCCCGACGGCGCTCCCGCTCATCGAGACGCTCATGCCGAAGTTACCGCTGTTTGGCATCTGTCTCGGCCATCAATTGATTAGCCTCGCCGGCGGAGCAGACACGTTCAAACTCCCGTTCGGCCATCGCGGTGCCAACCATCCCGTGCTCGAACTAGAGACCGGGGCGGTGACGATCACGTCCCAAAACCACGGCTACGCCGTCGATGAGTCGTCACTCGCGACAACTGGGCTCGTCGTCACGCACCGTGCCGTCAACGACGGGACCGTCGAAGGCGTCAAACATCTCCACTATCCGACGTTCTCGGTCCAATACCACCCTGAGGCGGCACCTGGACCGTACGACGCTAACGATTTATTCGACCGTTTCATGCAACTCGTTCAAGAAAACAAACAGAAAGTAGGAATGTGACATGCCAAAACGACCAGATATTCAGAAAATCCTCGTCATCGGATCAGGCCCCATCGTCATCGGACAGGCGGCAGAATTTGACTATGCTGGTACACAGGCATGTCTTGCCTTGAAAGAAGAAGGCTACGAAGTCATCCTCGTCAACTCGAACCCCGCTACGATCATGACCGACCCGACGACGGCGGACCGTGTCTATATCGAACCGCTCGAACCGGAGTTCGTCGAACGGATCATTCGTCAAGAGCGTCCCGACGCGCTTCTCGCCACACTCGGCGGCCAGACCGGACTCAACTTGGCGATGGAACTGGACCGTCGCGGTGTCTTGGCGGACTGCGGTGTCGAATTGCTCGGGACGAAACTGTCGGCCATCGAACAAGCGGAGGACCGGGAACAGTTCCGCGACTTGATGTACAAGCTCGGCCACGGGGTACCGGAAAGCGAGATCGTCCAGTCGCTCGACGCGGCCTGGGGTTTCGCGGAGCAAATCGGGTACCCGATCATCATCCGTCCGGCCTACACGCTCGGAGGAACCGGTGGCGGGATCGCCCACGACCGGGCGTCGTTCGAGCAAATCGTCGAGTCGGGTCTCAAGGCGAGCCCGGTGACACAAGTGTTGCTCGAGAAGTCGATCGCCGGGATGAAAGAAGTCGAATATGAGGTCATGCGCGACTCGAGCGACCAGGCGATCATCGTCTGTGCGATGGAAAACTTTGATCCGGTCGGGGTCCATACGGGCGACTCGATCGTCTTCGCCCCGACTCAGACGTTGTCGGATCGCGACTATCAGATGCTCCGTAGCGTCTCGCTCGACATCATCCGCGCCCTCGGCATCGAAGGGGGATGCAACATCCAGTTCGCCCTCGACCCGGACAGCTTCACGTACTACGTCATCGAAGTCAACCCGCGCGTGTCGCGCAGTTCGGCGCTCGCCTCGAAAGCGACGGGCTACCCGATTGCCAAGCTCGCGGCCAAGGTCGCCGTCGGCTATAAGCTGTCGGAGCTGAAGAACCCGGTGACGGAGACGAGTTACGCCTCGTTCGAACCGGCGCTCGACTACGTCGTCGCCAAAATTCCGCGCTTCGCCTTCGACAAGTTCGAATCGGCTGACCGCCGTCTCGGCACGCAAATGAAAGCGACTGGGGAAGTGATGGCGATTGGGCGTAACGTCGAAGAGGCGCTCCTCAAGGCCGTCCGCTCACTCGAACTCGGGACAGAGGACCTGGCCGTGCCGCGACTGGCACAATTGAGTCAACATGAACTTGAACGCGAGTTGACGACGCCGACCGACGAGCGGTTATGGATGCTGTATGAGGCGCTTCGTCGCGGGTATTCGCCAGAGCAGTTACATGAGTTGACGAAAATCGACCGCTTCTTCCTGTCGAAACTCGCCCGCATTTGGCAACAGGAAGCGACGCTCCGGCGTGAACCGCTCACACCAGCCAGCCTCGTCGAGTCGAAACGACTCGGCTTCAGCGACAAGATGATCGCCCGGATCGTGAACGAGAATGTGGAGACGATCACATCGCTCCGGAACGACTGGGGTGTCCGGCCAGTGTATAAGATGGTGGATACGTGTGCCGCCGAGTTCGCCTCGGAGACGCCGTACTTTTATGGGACGTACGAAGTCGAGAACGAGGCCGTGAAGACCGAAAAACCGTCGATTCTCGTCCTCGGCTCGGGTCCGATCCGCATCGGACAAGGCGTCGAGTTCGACTATGCGACCGTCCACTCGATTCAGACGATTCGTGACGCGGGCTATGAAGCAATCATCATCAACAACAACCCGGAGACGGTGTCCACCGACTTCTCCATCTCGGACCGGCTCTACTTCGAACCGCTCACGACCGAAGACGTGCTCGAAGTCATTCGGAACGAACAGCCGCTCGGCGTCATCGTCCAGTTCGGCGGTCAGACGGCCATCAACTTGGCGGCCTCGCTCGAAGCGGAAGGCGTCAAGATTTTAGGGACGTCACTCGAGGACCTCGACCGCGCCGAAGACCGGAAAGCGTTCGAGGCGACGTTGACAAAAGAAGGACTCGCCCAGCCACCAGGGAAGACAGCGGTGACGGTCGAAGAAGCCGTCGCCTGTGCCGACATGCTCGGCTATCCGGTCCTCGTCCGACCGTCCTACGTGCTCGGCGGACGGGCGATGGAAATCGTGTATGAGCAGTCGGAGCTCGAACGCTACATGCGCCATGCCGTCGTCGCCTCAAAAGAGCGCCCGGTACTCATCGACCGCTACTTGACAGGCATCGAGATTGAAGTCGACGCCATCTGTGACGGGACGGACGTCTATATCCCGGGCATCATGGAACATATCGAGCGGGCTGGCGTTCACTCGGGCGACTCAATCGCCGTCTATCCACCACAGCGACTCTCTGACGAGTTGAAACGACAAGTCGTCGACTACACGATTAAACTTGCCAAGGCGTTCCGCATAAAAGGGCTGCTCAACATCCAGTTCGTCTATGCCGACGACTTATACGTCATCGAGGTCAATCCACGGGCGAGCCGGACCGTCCCGTTCATCTCGAAAGTGACAGGCCTCCCGGTCGCGCGCATCGCCACGCAGGCGATTCTCGGGACGAGTTTGAAAGACCTCGGGCTTGGGACCGGCTTGCATCCGGAAGCGGACGCCATCTCGGTCAAAGTACCGGTATTCAGTTTCGCAAAACTAAAAGAAGTCGATCCAACGCTCGGGCCGGAAATGAAGTCGACCGGTGAAGTCATGGCGACCGACCGGACGCTCGAGAAGGCGCTGTATAAAGGGCTCGTCGCCGCCGGCATGACGATCGCCTTGAAAGGGAACGTCCTGTTGACAATCGCCGATCAAGATAAAGCCGAAGCGCTCGACATCGCGCGGCGGTTCCATCGTCTCGGATTCCGATTGATGGCGACGAGCGGTACGGCACACGCTCTCGAGCAAGCGGCACTTCCAGTAAAACGGGTCGGGAAAATCAGTGAGGAAGGCGAGACGATGCTGAGCGTCATCGAACGTGGTGTCGACATCGTCTTGAACACGACGACACGCGACGCCCTCACGACGAAAGACGGGTTCATCATCCGTCGGGCCGCGGCCGAGCAAGGGGTGCTCTGCCTGACGTCGCTCGATACGGTGAAGGCGCTGCTCCAAGTCATCGAGAGCCTCTCGTTCCAGACGACGAGCCTGCCGGCATTCACCGAGTTCGGAGTGACCGTATGAGACAGTTCGCAACCGTATTGTCGAATCATCCAATCGCAAAAGGGGCGATGGAGATGAAAGTGTCGGTCGAGGACAGCGTGATCGCGCCAGGGACGTTCTTCCATGTGAAGACGTCCGAGTTACTCCGGCGCCCGCTGTCGGTCGCGAACGTCGAGGGGGACGTCGTGACCTTCCTATACAAAGTCATCGGGAAAGGGACACAAGACCTCGCTGCACGACGGCCGGGTGACGTATTAGACGTCCTCGGTCCGCTCGGCAACGGGTTTCCACTCGAACAGACGGGTAAGCGTGTCGTCCTCGTCGGTGGTGGCATCGGCGTGCCGCCGCTCTACTATACGAGACGGCGGCTTGCCGATCAGGGGATTGAGACGGTTGCGATTCTCGGGTTTGATACAAAAGAAAGTGTGTTTTATGAAGAGGCGTTTTGTGCGCTCGGAGAGACAATCATTACGACGGTCGATGGTTCCTACGGGGAAACTGGATTTGTGACCGGTCCGCTCGCGCGAATCGAGGCCGATGTCTTGTTCAGCTGTGGACCGGAACCGATGCTCAAGGCGGTTGCGGCGTCGCATATCAAAGAGCGCTACGTCTCGATTGAAAACCGGATGGGCTGCGGCATCGGCGCGTGTTTCGCTTGTGTGTGCGAGGCGCCTGGCGGTTATGTCAAAGTGTGTAGTGACGGGCCAGTGTTCCGTGCAGAAGAGGTGACGCTATGAGGTTACATGTCAGTTTACCTGGGCTTCAATTAAAGAATCCGATCATGCCGGCATCCGGTTGTTTCGGTTTCGGGGAAGAGTTCGCGAAATTATATGATTTATCGATGCTTGGCGGCATTATGATCAAGGCAGCGACAGGCGAGTCACGGTTCGGTAACGCGACGCCGCGCGTCGCTGAGACGGCGGAAGGAATGTTGAACGCAATCGGGCTTCAAAATCCCGGTGCTGAAGCGATTGTTTCGGACAAGCTTCCGTTTCTCTCGACGTTCGATACTGAGATTATCGCGAACGTCGCCGGTTCAACGCCGGAAGAGTACGTGTACGTCGCCGAGACGATGAGTGCGGACCCGACTGTGAAAGCGCTCGAACTGAACATCTCGTGCCCGAACGTGAAGTGTGGCGGGATGCAGTTCGGGACCGATCCGGTCATGGCGGCCGAACTGACCCGTCTCGTCAAAGCGGCATCATCCAAACCGGTATACGTCAAGTTGTCACCGAACGTCACGTCCATCACGAACATGGCGAAGGCGGTTGAGGCGGCCGGAGCCGATGGCATCACGATGATCAATACGCTCGTCGGCATGCGCATCGACGTCACGACGGGGACACCGATTCTTGCCAACCGCATCGGGGGTCTATCAGGGCCTGCCATCAAACCGGTCGCGATTCGGATGGTATACGAAGTTGCCCAAGCAGTCGATATCCCCATTATCGGCATGGGCGGCGTGCGGACGGTCGATGACGTGCTCGAGTTCATCTATGCGGGCGCATCGGCTGTCGCCGTCGGGACGGCAAACTTTGAGAATCCGTACGTCTGTCAAGAAATTATCGAAGCGTTACCGCACAGACTTGACGAACTCGGAATCGATCATATTTTAGACGTGAGGGGGAAAGCGTATGAACAGACTGTATCTCGCGCTTGATGTCGAGACGGCGGACGATGCGTTCCGCTTGTTACGGCGCATCGAGGCACGACCGGCCGTAAAAGTCGGCATGGAGCTGTTCTATCGCGAAGGAGGGCGATTCGTCGAGCGGCTCGTCGGCGAAGGGTACCCGGTGTTTTTAGACGTCAAAGTCCATGACATCCCAGAGACGGCACGGCGGACGCTCCGTCAAATCGGTCGCCTCGGCGTCGAATTGACAAACGTCCATACGCTTGGGGGCGAGACGATGATGCGCTATGCGTTAGAGGGATTGCGTGACGTGACCGACACGACGCGATTGATTGGGGTCACTCAACTGACGTCGACCGATGAACGGATGCTCGCCGATGAGCTACACATTCGCGATGGGCTCGAACAGGCCGTCCTCAGGCAGGCGTCGATGGCACAACGGGCGGGGCTCGACGGGGTCGTCGCGTCGGTCCATGAAGCCGAGGCGATTCACCGAGCGCTCGGCTCAACCTTTTTGACGGTGACGCCGGGTATCCGACTGAACGAGGCAGCCGACGACCAAGTACGCGTCGCCACGCCTCAGGCAGCCCGCGACGCCGGCGTGTCCGCCATCGTCGTCGGCCGACCGATCACCCGATCCGTTGACCCGAACGCCGCTTACACACATTACCTTAACGAATGGAGTCGAACGTATGAAACAAATCGCTGAAGCATTGCTAAAGATTGAAGCCGTGACACTCTCGCCGGAGAACCCGTACACATGGTCGAGCGGACTGAAAAGTCCGATCTATTGTGACAACCGCTTGACGCTTAGCCATCCCGAAGTTCGGAACTTGATTGTCGACGCGCTCGTCGAAGCGATTCGTCCACTCGACGTCGATGTCATCGCGGGAACGGCGACAGCAGGCATTCCGCATGCGACGCTTGTCGCCGACCGTCTCGGGTTACCTCTCGTTTACGTCCGTTCAAGTGCCAAAGGGCATGGCAAAGGGAATTTAATCGAGGGTCGGTTCGAACGAGGTGCTCGTGTCGTCGTGATTGAAGATTTGTTGTCGACCGGGGAATCGAGCATCAAGGCCGCTCAAGCGGTCGAGAAAGCGGGTGGGAAAGTCGTGAAGATTCAAGCGATCTTCTCCTACAGTTTAAACCGACTCACCACCAATCTGTTGGACTCGGGGTTGACTGCGTTCGCGCTAACGACCTTATCAGATTTGCTTGATGTCGCCGTCGATCAACAACTCATCCGTGAAGATGAGGCCGCTTCTTTACATGATTGGCGAACGGACCCGACAAGTTGGAGTGAACGCGTCACATCATAATCCATTCTTCTAAGAATCCACCTCCGGGCGGATTCTTTTTCTTTGTGCATCATGACATACTGAACGTGTTAGAATAGGGAAAGCAGATGAAGAAGGAGATAGATATGGCGTACTCTAGAATGAAAGGGAAGTCATGGAAAGCCCGGTTTCAAGACGTCCCGAAACATCGTAAAATCACATTCGGCCTTGTATTCCTCATCCTCCCCGCCCTCTTTTTCGTGAACTTATTCGTATTTAGCGACGTGTTGGCACTCGGGGACAAATATGAGGACCGTTATCAAATGAAGAAGTTGCGGCTCGAGACGGCGCATGGCAACGTCGAGTTCGTCCGTAGCACGAATGAAAAAGTCCAAGTCGAGGTGCTACAGACAAACTCGAAAGAACGGACGATCAAAGTGAAGGCGGTCGGGGATACGATTTCAATCGTCGAACGGTTCGGACGTTTCAGCCAGTTCGGCAGCCGACCGAGCGCATCCCCGTCGCGCTATAAGATCCGTGTCGCCTTGCCGAGCTCGATGACATCGATTGATGTGACTGCCGAGCAAGTGACGGGTCAAGGGTTGATTGGGAAGTCGATCGTCTTGGATGCGAACGCGGTCAACTTGACGAAAGTCGAGTCGGACCGGCTACGTGTCGAGACGCGCAGTGATGTGACGCTCGAGACGGTCCGGGTCGTCCAAGCGGACATCCGTTCTTACCGTGAGGCATCCGTGCGCGACATCGTCGTCAACCGGGCGTTGACCGTTCAAACCGAAGCCGGAGCGCTCACGTTCGAGCCGCGACATGCGACTGGTCAAGTGAACGTCGATACGGGAGGAAGCGTGACTGCTGCCGAACGCTACAACGAGGTTGGCAGCGGTGTGTATCAGCTGTCAACCTCGAACCGACCGACGATCGATTTGATTGCGGAGACAGGGAAGGTTGAGTTGAGATGATGGATAAGCGATACATCCCGAAAGTCGGTCTTCGGACGTTGAAGACCGGCATCGCCGTCGCCATCACCATCGCGTTATCGTGGTACGTGTTCGGCATTTATTCCGGTATGGGCGCCATCGCCGCGGTCGTCGCGATGCAGCCGACCGTCAAACGTTCGTCAAAAATCGTCTTCAGTCGAATCTTCGGGACGATGGTCGGACTGATGTGTGGCCTCCTCATCGTCTATGCGTTCGGTGTCAACCCGATCTCAATAGGACTCGCCGTCATCGTCGCCTTGACGCTGAACACGACTTTCGATAAGACGCATATGTCGACGTACGCCGCGTTCGCCATCGTCCTCATGCTCGAGAATCCGACGACCGACTTCTTCCACTACGCGTGGACCCGGTCGTTATTGACCGCGGTCGGTGTCTTCGTCTCACTCGGTGTGAACTATGCGTTCATGCCGCCGCGTTACGAGGAGCGACTCCTCGGCGAGATTCGGAAGACGTCGTCTTATATGTTCCATCATTGGCGTGAACTCGTCGGTTCGCCGGCCGAACTGCTCGAGACGAGGGCCCGCATCCTCGGTCATCAAGAACTGCACATGATGCTACAAGAGGACATGAAAGTCACGAACGTGAAGTTGAAGCATTTAACGATTAAACAATATCGGTTGTTGATTCACCTTGAGGACAAGCTCGTCCTCTTGCTCGAGAGTTTAGCGGAACATCGCGAGGCGCTCTTATTGATGGATGAGGAGGATCGAAAGACGTTCGAGGCCGAGTTTTTATATTTACTCGCCCATCACCATGACATCCTCTATACGTGTGATAAGCCGTACTCGCTGTTCACGTTGCCCCATGAAGACTTATCCGTCTCAGAAATCTTGCACGGGCACTTGCTTGACTACCATGAACAGCTTGAGTTGTTCAAACATGACCCGAAACAAACACAGGCTCCGTCGCGATGACGGAGCCTGTGTTCATGATTCATAAAAATGCTCGTCCTCTCGGCGCCTACGCTTTCCTCAGGCAATCCCGGAGCCGCATCGCGACATGAAGTCGCTGCTGGGTCTCCGTCGCATCGCCCCAGGAACGGAGGGTGCCAGCGAAGGCAATACTAAGAATCTACACAAACAAGACCACGTCATGCGACGTGGCCAATGCTCATTGCTGGAGTGATTTGACGAGCCGCTCATCCGGCGTGACGTACACCGTCTGCTGATCCGTGTAGATGACGAACCCGGGCTTCGCGCCGCTCGGTTTTTTCACGTGGCGCGCTTTCGTGTAGTCGACCGGAACCCCGCTCGAGGCACGCGCCTTCGAGAAGTAGGCGGCGACCGTCGCCGCCTCGAGGAGTGTCGTCTCGTCCGGTTCAACCGAACGGATGATGACGTGGGAGCCTGGAATGTCTTTCACGTGAAGCCAAATCTCGTCACGTCGTGCGAATTTGAACGTCAAATGGTCGTTTTGCGTGTTGTTCTTCCCGACATAAAACTCCGTGCCGGTCGACGAGACGTACCCTTCGAGGGCAATCTTTTTCGTCTGTTTCTTCTTTTGCGCCTTTTGACGGATATACCCGCCTTCAGCGAGTTCTTCTCGAATCTCGATAATGTCAGACGGCGCGGCGACATCGAGTTGCGCGATCAACGTCTCCAAATAGACGATCTCAGCTTCGTTCAACTCGATTTGCTTTTGCACCTCGACTTTTGCGACTTTCAATTTGTTGTATTTCTTATAATAGCGTTGCGCGTTCTCGTTCGGTGTCTTGAGCGGGTCGAGTGGGATGTCGATCATGGCACCGTCCTCGTCATAATAATCGACGACGTGAGCGATGGTCATCCCTTTCTCGAGTTGGAATAAGTAGGTCGTCAACAGCTCGCCATACTTTTGGAGCTCATCGGACCGTTCCGTCGCCTTCAAATCATCGAGCAGACGTTTTCGTTTCAACTGATTTTTCTCGAGCTCGGATTTGAGCAACCGTTCGACATCGTGCGCCTGCTGTTTGACGCGGTCGCGGTTCGCTTTCTCATAGAAGAAGCGGTCGAGCACGTCTTTACTCGAGTCATACGTCTCTTCTGACATGACGTCACCGAACGTCAAGCGGACGGGAGCGAACCGTTCTTTTCCGGAGGCGAGCTGTTGGAAGACGTATTCGCCTTCAAGGTCAGCAATGACACTGTCAAACGCCGCCTCGAGACTCGCGCGGTTAGGCGTTTTGGCCCGATAGACGATTTCTTGTGCGATTTGTGGGCTCATCCCGGCGAAACTTGAGACGAGCTGTTTATCGAGCTTGCCTGCATTCCAGTCGATGCGTTTTAATCCTTCCACTCGTTCTGTCAGCGGGTCGCATTTGTCTTGAGCGGGTGGCAACAAGTACTCGCTACCCGGCATGATTGTCCGGTACGTGTTTTGGGACGGTGGTAAATGTTTGATGGCGTCTAAAATTTTGCCGTCCTCATTCGTCAAGACGACGTTCGAGTGACGCCCCATCAATTCGATATACACCCGTTTGTTCTCCTCGTCACCGAGCTCGTTTCGCGAACGGACCGAAATGACGATGACACGGTCACGGCCGACTTGTTCGACAGCCGTGATAAATCCACCTTCGATATGTTTTCGTAAAATCATGCAAAACATCGGAGGTTCTTGCGGATTTTTAATTGCGGTATCAGTCAATTGAAGTCGGGCGTACATCGCGTTCGCTGACACGAGCAATTGTACGTTCTGTCGATTCGATCTCACTTGCATCATCAAGTCGAGCGCATACGGCTGGTGGACGCGGTTGATTCGTCCACCGACGAGCGCCTGAAGTTCCGTCACGACTCGGTATGTCATTAATCCATCATATGCCACTAGTCTCATCACCTTTGTTCTTTTTCTGTCTCTACGTTATCAGATTAACGGAAAATATGGTACGATGAAGTAGGAAATCCGAACTTCTTCTTGCCGTAACAATCGGTGGACTGCTATTATTATGAAATGTGATGTTAGAAGATGGAGGGCAATGCATTGAATTTTAAAGAACGAGGTTTATTAATCGTCTTGTCCGGTCCAAGCGGTGTCGGCAAAGGAACCGTTTGCCGCGTACTCCGTGAGGAAGAGGATAACAACCTTCAATATTCTGTATCGGCGACGACACGGAAACCACGTGAAGGTGAGATTGAAGGAGTGCATTACTTCTTTAAAACGAGAGAACAGTTTGAAGACATGATTGAGCATAAGCAATTGCTCGAGCATGCCGAGTTCGTCGGGAACTATTACGGGACACCGGTCGAGTGGGTACGCGAAACGCTCGAAGGTGGGAAGGACGTCATTTTAGAGATTGAAGTCCAAGGTGCGTTCCAAGTGAAGGAACGCTTCCCGGAAGCCGTCTTTTTATTCTTGGCCCCGCCGAGCCTGCAAGAGCTCCGCAACCGCCTCGTCGGTCGAGGTACGGAATCGGAAGAAGTCATCAAACAACGTCTGCTCGTCGCTCGTGAAGAAATCGAATTGATGGATGCCTATGATTACGTTGTGACCAATGATGAAGTCGAAAAAGCGATTGAACGCATCAAAGCGATCGTGACGGCCGAGCATTGCAAACGTGAACGTGTCGCGTCTCTCTATAAAAAAGCCATGATGGAGGTCATTTAATGTTATACCCTTCGATTGATGCCTTACAACGTACAATCCCGTCGAAGTACACGATCGTGACGGTCGCTGCTAAACGGGCCCGTCAAATTCAGGACGGAAAAGCTCCGAAAGTTGCCGCGCCAAAATCGTATAAGCCGGTCGGACAAGCGCTAGAAGAACTGTATTCGGGTGACACGACAATCATCGCGAACGAAAAGAACAACGGATGAAGTGTGACCCAAGTCGTTTGCGACTTGGGTCTCATTGTCTATAAAGGGGAGAATGGTGAATGGTGAACGATCGGAACATCTTGCTTTGTGTGAGCGGTGGGATCGCTGCTTACAAGGCGTGTGCACTCACGTCGAAACTCGTACAAGCGGGCGCGAACGTGCGCGTCGCCATGACCGCATCTGCCGAGCAGTTCGTCGGTCAAGCGACGTTCCAAGCGCTCAGCCGGAATCCGGTCTATACGGATGTGTTCGAAGAACATGACCCGACAAAAATCGCGCACATCGACGTCCCGGATACGAGTGACTTGATCGTCGTCGCACCAGCGACGGCGAACATGATTGCAAAGCTCGCGAACGGGTTAGCGGACGATTTTATCACGACTTCGATTTTAGCTGCGACGTGTCCGGTCATCATCTCGCCGGCGATGAACGTCAACATGCTCGACCATCCGGCGACGCGCCGTAACATCGAGACGCTCAAATCATACGGGTATCAAATCATTGAACCTGGCGTCGGCAACCTCGCCTGCGGTTGGATTGGCGGAGGACGTCTGCCGGAACCGGAAGACTTACTGCGCATCATCGCGAGCCAATTCGTCCCAAAACATCTCCTCGGTAAACGCGTGCTCGTGACAGCCGGCCCGACGGTCGAACGGATTGATCCGGTCCGGTTTCTTTCGAACGACTCATCCGGGAAGATGGGTGTCGCCCTCGCCGAGGCGGCCCGGGATATGGGCGCCTACGTCACGCTCGTGCACGGGCCGCTTCAAATCCCGATTCCCGACGGCATGACCGCGCTCCCCGTCGAGTCGAGCGCGGAAATGCTCGAGACGGTGCTCGCACATTTCGACGACCAGCACCTCGTCATTAAATCGGCCGCGGTCGCCGACTATCGACCGACGACCGTCCATGCCGAGAAACATAAGAAAGTCCATGGGCCGTTGACGATCGAGCTCGAAGAGACGACAGATATATTAAAGACGCTCGGGATGAAGAAAAGGGACCAAATACTCGTCGGTTTCGCCGCCGAGACCGAGCAGCTCGAGACGCATGCCCGCGCCAAACTCGAGAAAAAGCGTGTCGATTATCTCGTGGCGAATCACGTGGCGACACCGGGCATCGGGTTCGGGGCAGACGAGAACGAGGTCACCCTCTTCCGTGCGGACGGCTCGGTTCACCGGCTACCGCGCCAATCGAAACAGGAGTTGGCGCATGCGCTGTTGCTTCAATTTAAGGAAGCGATTCGATGATTGCACACGTCCACGTCGATGCACCGGTCATCACGATAGACCGGCCGTTCGATTACGAAGTGCCGGTCCAGTTCGAATCGCTCATCGAGCCGGGGATGCGTGTCTCGGTCCCGTTCGGAACGCGGCGACTCCTTGGAATCGTCACCGGTCTGTCCGAAGGGACCCGGGACGGGCTCAAGCCGCTCGAGGCACTTCTTGATGAGGAATCGTCCTTGACCGATGAGCTGCTCGATTTGTCGACCCACGTGAAACAGACGACGCTCTGTTTCCGATCATCAGCCTTACTCGCCATGCTCCCGGCCGCGCTCAAAGTCAGTTATGACAAAGAGATAAAAGGCGAGGTGCTCCCGGAAGGGGTTCGGGCCGGTACACATTTGTCGGAATATCCGAAAGACGTCCAGTCCGTCATTCTCGATCTCGCCAAAAAAGGCGAGCTCTCGTTGTCGCCTGTATTAAAAGAAAAACGGACCGTGAAGACAGACCTCGTCATCGAACGATTGGATGCGAGTGTCGTTCCGGCCCGGGCGAAAAAGCAACAAGAAGCGATGCGTCTGCTTGAAGACGTGCCCCGCATGTATTGGTCGTCGCTCAGGCAAATCGGCCTGTCACGGGCACAGCTTCAAAAACTCGAGGCGCTCGGCGCCGTCCGGGTGACCGAGGTTGAATTGAATCGTGACCCGTACGCCTTGATTGAGCAAGTGACCGAGACGGTCGAGTTAAACGACAGTCAGACGGTCGCCGTGAGAGCGATTCGTGAAGCGGAGGCCGGGGAGACGCTGTTGTTGCATGGCGTGACAGGGAGCGGAAAGACTGAAGTATATCTCGAAGCGATTGGCCAAGTCGTCGATGAAGGCAGACAAGCGATTTTACTCGTCCCGGAAATCAGTTTGACCCCGATGATGGTGAAGCGATTCAAACGCCGTTTCGGGGACCGCGTCGCTGTGCTCCATAGCGCGCTTTCCCAAGGAGAGAAATACGACGAATGGCGTAAAATCAAGCGCCGTGAAGTCGACGTCGTCGTCGGGGCCCGTTCGGCCGTATTTGCCCCGCTCGAGAACATCGGGCTCATCATTTTAGATGAAGAGCATGAGACGACGTATAAGCAAGAAGAGAACCCGCGCTATCATGCGCGGGACGTGGCGATTTGGCGGGCCCGCTATCACGGCTGTCCGGTCGTGCTCGGCAGTGCGACACCGTCGCTCGAGTCGTATGCACGGGCGCAACGCGGCGTCTATCGCTATCTTCATTTGAAAGAGCGTTACGGTGGTAAGATGCCGCCGGTGCACATTATCGATATGCGGCGCGAACTCGCACGAGGCAACACGACGATGTTCTCGGAAGATTTGTTTGTCGCCATCAACGACCGCATCGCGAAAAAAGAACAATGTGTCATCTTGCTCAACCGGCGCGGGTTCACGACGTTCGTCATGTGTCGGGATTGCGGGGAGGGACTGACGTGCCCGCACTGTGCCGTCAACTTGACGTATCATCAACACGGCGATCGATTGAAGTGTCACTATTGTGGTTATGAGATGGGGATGCCATCCAAATGTCCATCGTGCGACAGTAAAAAAATTAAACAGTTCGGTACCGGTACCCAGAAAATCGAGACGGAGCTGCTCAACCGCATCCCGGACGCGAGAATCATCCGAATGGACCAAGACACGACGTCACGCAAAGGAGCGCATGAACAACTGCTGAAACGGTTCGAGGACGGCGAGGCCGACATCTTGCTCGGCACGCAAATGATTGCCAAAGGGCTCGACTTCCCGAACGTCACGCTCGTCGGGGTACTCGCGGCCGATGCGACGCTCGGCATGCCGGACTTTCGGGCGACCGAGCGCACGTTCCAACTCGTCACACAAGTGGCGGGCCGTGCCGGTCGAGGTAAGCTTCCGGGAGAGGCGTACGTCCAAACGTACAACCCGGAGCATTACGTCATCGAGACGGCGAGTGAACATGACTATGAAGCATTTTATGAGCAGGAGATGCGACTGCGGCAAGTCGGGACGCATCCACCGTATTGGTACGTCACGCTCGTCACGATCGCGGCCGAGAACCCGATCGTCGCGCAGACCGAGGCCGAGCAGTTCGCCGAAGACTTTATGAACATGCACATCGACCAATCGCGATTGAACGGACCGATGCCGGCGCCGCTGTCAAAATTGAAAAATATGTATCGCTATCAGCTGTTCATCAAGACGAAACAGCCCGAGTCGCTCTATCCGGCGCTCGCCACGCTCCAACAGGCACGGGCGAAAGCGATAAGCAAAAAAGAATATCAATTGAGTATCGATGTAAATCCATACGTATTCATGTGAGGTGGAACTTGATGTATAAAGTAGTAGAAGTACCAAACGAGATTTTACGGGTCGTCTGTGAGCCGGTGACGAAGTTTGATAAAAAGTTGCGTCAAACGGTCGACCGTCTGTTCGACACGATGTACGAGTATGACGGGGTCGGCGTCGCCGCCCCGCAAGTGAACTTGAACCAACGTCTCGCCGTCGTCCATACGGATGACGAGACGGGACCGCTCGTCTTGATTAACCCGGAGATCATCGAGACGTCGGGTCAAGAAGTCGGGCTCGAAGGCTGTTTGAGCATTCCGGGTGAATTCGGTTTCGTCGAACGCCATGAGACGATTGTCGTCAAGACACAAGATTTAAAAGGGCGCGAGCAGCGCGTGAAAGCGAGCGGTTTTTTCGCTCGAGCGATTCAACATGAGATTGACCACTTAGATGGTGTGTTGTTCACGGATAAGCTCGCCGTTCCGGATAAAGGGACGGACAAGCGAATCGTCTTCATGGGAACGCCGACGTTTGCCGTATCTGTGCTTGAGCGCCTGCTCGAAGAAGGATACAATGTCGTAGGTGTCGTCTCGCAACCGGATAAACCGGTCGGCCGCAAACGTGAATTGAAACCGACACCGGTGAAAGCGTGTGCGCTTCGCCACGACATCCCGGTGTTGCAGCCGGAAAAAGTTCGCACCGATTATGCGGACATCCTCGCGCTCAAGCCAGACTTGATCGTGACGGCCGCATATGGACAAATCGTCCCGACGGAGCTGTTAGAGGCACCGCCACACGGCGCCATCAACGTTCACGCTTCATTGCTACCAAAGTACCGCGGCGGGGCGCCGATTCATCAAGCGATTCTCGACGGAGAGCGCGAGACGGGCGTCACGATCATGTATATGGTCGATCAACTCGACGCGGGTGACATGATTGCGAATACGATCGTGCCAATCGAGGAGACGGATACGGTTGGCACACTGTTCGACAAGCTCGCCGTTTCTGGCTCTGACTTGTTGATTCGGACGCTACCGGCATTTTTGGCAGGCTGGATTGAAGCAGTGCCGCAAGACGAGCAAGACGTCACGTTCGCGCCGAACATCAGTCGCGAGCGGGAAGCGCTCGACTGGACGCAACCGGGCGAAACGATTTACAACCATATCCGCGGGATGAACCCGTTCCCGACCGCCTATACGACGATTGCCGGAGAACGCGTCAAAGTGTTCGCGAGCGAGAAGACGACGGGCAGCGGGGAAGCGGGCACGATCGTCCGCCTCGAGGAGGACGGATTTGTCGTCGCGACCGGAAATGATGTCGCCATCAAAGTGACGTTGTTACAACCGGCTGGAAAAAAACAAATGGACGGTGCCACGTTCATGCGTGGAGCTGGACAGAAACTGCAAGTGGGCGACCAATTAGGAGGATGACATGAACGTAAGACAAGCAGCGCTTGATACGCTGATTAAAATTGAACAAGGCGGGGCCTATTCGACGATTGCCGTCAACGATTTGTTGAAACAAAAGAAGTTGGCCCCGAAAGATGTCGGCCTCTACACAGAACTCGTCTACGGGACGCTCGGGCGGAAACGGACGCTCGATTATATTTTAGAGAAACGGATTCAGAATCCGAGGAAGCTCGACCGTTTCGTTTTGCCGTTGTTGCGCATGAGTGTGTATCAACTGTTTTATCTCGACAAAGTGCCTGACCGCGCCGTCTTGCATGAGGCGGTCGAAATCGCGAAAAAGCGTGGCCATTCGGGCACCGGTAAATTCGTGAACGGCGTACTCCGAAACGTGCTTCGCGACGGATTCCCTGATTTGTCGACATTGCCGGACGTGGAACGCATCGCCATCGAACATAGCCATCCCGATTGGCTCGTCGCCGATTGGGTCGATACGTACGGCGTCGAAGCGACAGAGGCGATGTGTAAATTGAACAATGAGCCGGCACCGGTCACCGTCCGGGTCAACCGGAAACAGACGACCGTCGAGGCGGTGATGAACCGTTTAGCCGACGAAGGGGTACTGACGTCACGTTCCGAGTTGTCAGAAGACGGGCTCGTCATCGAATCGGGGAACGTCCACGCGACATCCTTGATTGATGAAGGGTTGCTCTCCGTCCAAGATGAGAGTTCGATGCTCGTCGCCGACGCGATCGGTGTCGACGCGAATGATGACGTGCTCGACGCATGTGCCGCCCCGGGCGGGAAAGCGATGCATACGGCCGAACGGATGGACGGTGGCTCGCTCACGGCGCTCGACTTGCACCCGCACAAAGCAAAATTGATTGAACGCCAAGCGAAACGTCTTCAGATCGATGGAGTGACCGCACTTGCCCTCGATGCGCGTAGCGCCGGAGACAAGTTCGAACGAGAGAGCTTTGACCGAATTTTGCTCGACGTCCCGTGTTCAGGGTTAGGCGTCATTCGCCGGAAACCGGACATCAAGTGGACAAAAGACAAAGCCGGACTCGCAGGGCTACCGAAAGTCCAGCGGGAAATTATCGACGCTGTCTTGCCTCTCTTAAAACGAGGTGGTACGCTAGTGTACTCGACATGTACAATCGACCCGTCTGAGAATGAGCAGCAGGCCGACTATATCTTGTCGAACGGATTGACGTGGGATGACACGCTCCGTGAGCGACTCCCGCACGCTGTACGTTCGATGGTGCCATCGGACCGTGCTGAACTTAAATTACTCCCGACGTCGTTCGGGACGGACGGCTTCTATATCGCCGCATTCAAGAAAGAGGTATAAACATGAATCCAAAAGCAGTTGAAAAAAATCCATTGGTCGGTGCCAAACCGTCACTTTATTCCCTCACGTACGCAGAGCTCGAACAGTGGCTCATCGAGGCAGGAGAAAAGTCGTTCCGCGCGAAACAGTTATACGACTGGATGTACGTCAAGCGGGTGACATCGTTCGACGACATGACGAACGTCTCGAAACCGCTCCGCGAGAAATTAGATGCGGCGTTCCAATTGACGACACTCAAAGAACTCGTCCGTCAAGAGTCACAGGACGGGACGATCAAGTTCTTGTTCGAGCTTCAAGACGGTTATTCCATCGAGACGGTGCTCATGCGCCATGAGTACGGCAACTCGGTCTGTGTCACGACCCAAGTCGGCTGCCGCATCGGCTGCACGTTTTGTGCCTCGACGCTCGGCGGTTTGAAACGTAACCTAGAAGCCGGTGAAATCACGGCCCAGGTGCTCGACGTCCAACGCGCGCTCGACGCGAGCGGTGAACGTGTCGACTCGATCGTCGTCATGGGAATTGGCGAACCGTTCGATAACTACGACGAATTGATGCGCTTTTTGCGCACGGTCAACCACGACGACGGCTTGAACATCGGTTCACGCCACATCACGGTTTCGACGAGTGGGATCGTACCGAAAATCTACAAGTTCGCCGATGAAGGGATGCGTATCAACTTCGCCATCTCGCTTCACGCGCCGACGACGGAAATCCGGACACGTCTCATGCCGATCAACCGGGCCTACAACTTGGATAAGTTGATGGAAGCCGTCAATTACTATACGGAGAAGAGCGGTCGCCGCATCACGTTCGAATACGGTTTATTTGGTGGCGTCAACGACACGGAAGAGCACGCGCATCAACTCGCCGACTTGTTGAAAGGCGTCAAATGTCACGTCAACTTGATTCCGGTCAACCACGTACTGGAGCGTGACTACGTCCGCACACCGCGTAAACAAATTTTTGCCTTTGAAAAAGTGCTCAAAGATCGAAAAGTGAACGTGACGATTCGTCGCGAACAAGGTTCGGATATCGATGCCGCTTGTGGGCAGCTTCGAGCGAAGGAGCGCGAACAAGAAACGAGGTAATGGGAAAGATGGAATTAGCCTATCGAACCGACCGTGGGCAAGTGAGGACGCAAAACGAGGATGCCGTTCTGATTTTAGGGGACGAGCACGCCGGAATCGCCCTCGTTGCCGACGGGATGGGCGGGCATGAAGCCGGGGAAGTCGCGAGTGAACTCGTCATCGAACAGTTCCGACGCGCTTTCCCGACGCTTCCGGCCACGCCGATGGAAATGGAGCAGTGGTTCCGCGACAACGTGGAACTAGCCAATGAACAAGTGCTCGCCTTTTCAAAACAGTCGAACCTCGTCATGATGGGGACGACGATTGCCGGGGTGTGCTGGCACGATGAGACGATCGTCATCGTTCACGTCGGGGACAGCCGCGTCTACGCGTTACGCGACGGGGCGCTGCATCAGTTGACCGAAGACCATTCTTACGTCAACGTCTTGAAACAGCTCGGTGAACTGACCGAGGAAGAGATGCGGGTCCATCCGAAACGGAATATCATCACGCGCGCGATTGGTTCGAACGAGCACGTCGAACCTGATTTACAAGTATTTGCCGAACCTGAATTCGACACAATCTTAATCTGTACGGACGGGTTGACGAATCACTTGACGGATGAAGATATTTTGCTCGTGCTCGAACGTCCGATTTCTGCTGACGTCAAAGCCGATCAATTGATCAATCAAGCCAACCGCTTGGGCGGAAGCGACAACATTACCGTCGCTATCGTCCAATTTACAGATAGAAAGAGAGGATGAATCCGATGCGAAGCGGAGAACGAATTAACGATCGTTATCGGATCGAACAGCAAATCGGCAGCGGGGGTATGGCAAATGTCTATCGGGCCCACGATGAGATTTTGAACCGTACTGTCGCCATCAAAGTGTTACGATCTGAATTCTCGCATAACGAACAGTTTATCCGACGGTTCGAACGAGAAGCCCACGCGGCAACTAGCCTCAACCATCCGAACATCGTCGCCATCTATGACGTCGGGGATGAGCAAGACATCTATTATATCGTCATGGAACATGTCGATGGGATGACGCTCAAACAATACTTGCAAGAAGAATACATATCTGTCGAAGAGGCGTTACGCATCATGGGACAGATTTGTGATGCAATTGACCACGCCCATGCGAACCGAATCATCCATCGCGACATCAAACCGCAAAACATGATGATCGACCAAAACGGGAACGTGAAAGTGACGGACTTCGGCATCGCCGTCGCCATGTCGAACGCGACGCTCACGCATACGATGTCGGTGCTCGGCTCGGTCCATTACTTCTCACCAGAGCAGGCACGTGGAAAGTTCGCCGACGAGAAATCGGATATTTATTCGCTCGGTGCCGTGTTGTACGAACTCGTGACCGGACGTGTTCCGTTCATCGGAGAGACACCGGTCGCCGTCGCACTTCAGCATCTGCAAGACGACCCGATTCGACCGATGGACTTGAACCCGAAGATTCCGCAAGCGCTCGAGAACTGTATCATGCAGGCGCTCGCGAAATCGCCTGGCGCACGACACACGTCGGTCGCCTCATTCAAGAAAGACTGCATGACTTCACTCGATCCGGCGCGCGCGAACGAGCCGAAACGAGTGAATGCGGAACAAGATGCGTTCGACCAGACGCTCGTCATGGCACCGGTCGTCGCGGAAGAGACGACGCCACCGAGCGAGCAGCCGTCGAAACCGGTCGCACCGGTCGAACCGAAACCGGACGCCAAGAAGCCGAAGAAACGCAAATGGTGGCTCTGGTTATTGCTCGCGCTGTTACTCATCGGCGGTGGAATCGGGGCGTACGTCGTCGCAGACGAGATGTCACGGTCCGTCGTACCTGACGTCGTCGGAATGACTGAAGACGAGGCGACGACAGAACTCGAGGCTTCGGGCTTCGTCGTCGATGTGACGGAACGGGCTAGTGACAACATCGAAGCTGGTAACGTCATTTCACAAAATCCACCGGCCGGACGGAAGCCAAAACGCGGTACGACGGTCACGCTCGTCGTCTCGGCAGGGAAAGAGACGGTCCGGATGCCGGACGTCGAAGGGTTGTCCCAGTCGGCGGCAGAGCGAACGTTGAAAGACTTGGACTTCACGGATATCGACATCCAAAAAGAAGCTTCGGAGACGGTCGATAACGGAGATGTCATCTCACAATCGCTCGCTCCGGGCGAAGAAGTCGTCCCGTCAGAAGTGACGGTCACGCTCGTCGTGTCGACGGGCAGCAATAAAATCGAACTTGCCAACTTGGCCGGTTACACGTTCGAAGAAGCGACGACGTACGCCGAACAAAACAACTTGAAAATCGTCAAGCGTGACGAGTATTCGACGAGCGTACCTTCGAACCAAATCATCCGCCAGCTGCCGACAGCAGGCACGGCCGTTGACCCAGGTACGGAATTGACGGTCATCGTCTCGCTCGGTGTCGAACCGACGGATGCGTCCATCGAACGAGAAGTGAGCGTAGAGATCGAACCACCGGCAGATGGCGAGACGCCTGATCCCGTCGAGGTCGTCATTCGGACGGTCGATGCGCGTGGCGAGATTGAAGTGCTCCGTGATAAGATAACGGAGACGACGACATACTCCTATACGCTCGTCATCGCGCCTGACGAAGTCGGGACGGCGACGATTGAAGTCGATGGGGAAGTCGTTCGGACCGACTCGGTCACGTACGCCCAAGCGAAGGATGCACAATAACAAAGAGGTGGCGTGCGCGTCACCTCTTTTTCTAGGAGGAAACAGGATGAAAGGAACGATCATTCGCCTACAAGGCGGTTTTTACGATGTCATGACAGAAACAAAGCAAGAGATTCGCTGTCGTGCACGCGGAAATTTCCGTAATCGCAACATCTCGCCGGTCGTCGGAGACGATGTTGAGATTCAAGATCAAAAAGACGGGACCGGCTACATTTTAGCCGTCGACGAGCGGTCGAACCACCTCGTCCGACCACCGATCGCCAATATCGATCAAGCGTTCTTACTGTTCTCGGTGAAGGAACCGGCGTTCTCGTATCACTTGCTCGATCGTTTTCTCGTCTTGATTGAATCGAAACAGATTCATCCGATCATCGTGTTGACGAAGATGGACCTGCTGAATGAGGATGAGATGGAAGCAATTGAACAGGCGGCTTCGCTCTATCGGTCGATTGGCTATGACGTCATCGAGACGTCGACAGAGAAAGGGTCTGGGGTCGAGGCGATACGGGACTTGTTCGAGGCGAAGACAAGTGTATTTGCGGGCCAGACCGGTGTCGGGAAGAGTTCACTGTTGAACGCCGTCGCGCCAGATCTTGAGCTTGCGACCGGGAAAATCTCGAAGTCGCTCGGCCGCGGGAAGCATACGACGCGTCATGTCACGCTGATTCAACTCGGCGGTGGTCTCGTCGCCGACACGCCTGGCTTCTCAAGCCTCGAGTTCCCACAAGAGCTCGAAGCGGAAGAGTTGCGTTGGTGCTTCCCCGAGTTCGTCGAACGACATGACGACTGCAAGTTCCGGGGCTGTGCCCACGTGAACGAGCCGGGCTGTGCCGTCAAGGCGGGCGTCGAATCGGGCGAAATCGCTTCCACTCGTTACGACAACTATGTTACGTTTATGGAAGAGATTAACGATAGACAACGGAGGTACTGAACTGATGATTAAAATTGCACCATCGATTTTAGCGGCGGACTTCGCCAACCTAGAAGCAGAAGTGAAAGCGGTCGAGACGGCCGGGGCCGATTATATCCATTTTGACGTCATGGACGGACAGTTCGTCCCGAACATCTCGATTGGCTTGCCTGTCCTTTCGAGCTTACGTCAAAAGACCGACATGGTATTGGACGTCCACTTGATGATTGACCAGCCGGAACGGTTCGTCGATGATTTCATTAAAGCGGGAGCGGACATCGTCACGATCCACGTCGAGGCGACGAATCACGTACATCGCGTCTTGCAACAAATCAAGGCGGCCGGGGCGAAAAGTGGGGTCGTCTTGAACCCGCATACGCCAATCAGTACGATTGAGCATGTCGTCCAAGACGTCGACATGGTGCTTCTTATGACCGTGAACCCGGGCTTTGGGGGGCAGGCGTTCATCGAGTCGGTCGTTCCGAAAATCGCGGCACTCCGCGAGATGCGTCAAGCACGTGGGCTCGACTTTGAAATCGAGATTGATGGCGGCGTGAACGCGACGACGGCGAAACTGTGCATCGACGCAGGGGCTGACGTCCTCGTTGCGGGCTCGGCGATTTACAACGAACCGGACTATAAAGCAGCAATCGATGGCATTCGCAACGCATCTCGTGTATAATCGAGGATAGAACAACAAATATTGTCGCAAGGGGTGTCACATCTGTGGCTGAGAGGCATGCGCTAACCCTTTGAACCTGTTCCGTTCACACGGACGTAGGGATGTGGCGAAAATGCACGTTGCGAATCCAAGCAGCATGGCGTTTACGTCATGCTGCTTTTTGTCGTTCTTTACGATAAAGGGGGAAATGGAAAATGAAACAAAAATTAACACTACAGGCGCTGATTGAGATTTCACTCTTCTCGGCGCTCGCCTTGATCTTTGATTTGCTCATGCCGTATCGGATGCCGCAAGGTGGGTCGATCACACTCGTCATGTTGCCGATTTTCGTGATGGCGTATCGCCATGGATTAAAAGGCGGTCTCGCGACCGGCGCGCTCGTCGGGACGCTCCAACTGCTGTTCGGCGCCTACATCTTCACGCCGGTCCAATTTTTAGTCGACTACACGTTCGCGTATGGCCTCGTCGGGATGGCGGGCGTCTTCGCCGGACAAGTGAAACGGGCCGCCAAAGACGGTTCGAAAAAGACGCTCGTCCTCTATTTGGTGCTCGGGGCGCTCCTCGGTTCGCTCCTCCGTTACGCCGCGCACGTCCTGTCGGGAATCGTCTTCTTCGCCCAATATGCGGAAGGGCCGGTCGTCGCCTATTCGCTCGGCTATAACATGACGTATATGCTCCCGTCCTTCTTGATTGCGACGATTGTGCTCGTGCTCTTGTTCACGACGGCGCCGCGCTTCGCGACGCTCGCCACGCGGGACGTCCGCTAATGCGTGTCTTGATTGTGGCGGCTAGTCCGTCACCCGTTCCGTCTCTTCCCGACGACGTCGATTACGTCATCGCCGTCGACGGGGGTTACGCGACGCTCCTCGCCCAAGGGATTGAACCGAACCTCGTCGTCGGCGACTTCGATTCGTTCACGGGAGTCGTACCGGATGAGGCGTTACGCTATCCGTCTGAAAAAGACGTGACCGACCTCGAGATCGCCCTCGAGGCGGCACGCGGGCATGGGGCTGACGAGATGCTCGTCTACGGAGCGCTCGGAGGCAGGCTCGACATGACGCTCGGGAACATCGGGTTGCTCGAGGCTTACCCGGAGATGTGTCTTTATGCCGACGGCCAAATCGTCTCTCTCGCACGGGAGGGCCGACACGCGCTTGCGCGGCGTGACGACCATTATTTGTCGCTCATTCCATGGAAGCGGGCGAACGTCACGATCCGTGGCGTCAAATACCCGCTCGACCGTCACGACGTCGTCAGCCACGAGGCGTTGACGATTTCAAACGAGTGGGACGCAAAAACGGCAGAACTCGTCGTACATGACGGTATGGTCCTCGTCTTGTACGTCAAAAAATAAGCACAAAAAAAATCCCATCGGCGCATGCCGCTGGGATTTGTTTCGTTCGTGTATAAGATTATACGCGTTCAACGAGACCTGATTTAAGAGCGCGAGCTGAAACCCAAACGCGTTTCGGTTTACCGTCAACGAGAATACGAACTTTTTGTACGTTTACACCCCAAGTACGTTTCGTCTTGTTGAGTGCGTGCGAACGGTTGTTACCTGACTTAGGTGATTTACCTGTTACGTAGCATTTACGTGCCATGCGTTTCCCCTCCTTTTTTATGTGGGTTCGTCCTAATAGACACTCGTTTATATTAGCACGGGTTTTTTCCCGATGCAACTAGAAAATAATAGTATGACAAGAAAAAAACTTGACATTACTGGTAAGGATTTTAATAATGGATGAGGGTTACGACCACAATTGACCGAGTTTAGGAGCAGGTCCTTTAAATAACGAGGTAGATATTGTAGAATGTAGTGAAGGAATCATTCCGAATGAAGGAGGCTACTCCATATGGCAATTGATATGAAGACAACATATGGCAATATTGACATTACGAACGACGTCGTGGCAACACTCGCGGGTGGCGCGGCGATGGAATGTTTCGGAGTCGTCGGCATGGCGTCTCAAGCTCAATTGAAAGACGGAATCGCGGAACTATTGAAACGTGAGAACTACGCGCGCGGTGTCGTCGTACGACAAGATGGTGATGATGTACATATCGACATGCACATTATTGTCAGCTACGGTACGAAAGTGTCAGAAGTAGCATATAACGTGCAAAGTCGCGTGAAGTACACGCTCGGTGAAACGTTAGGATTAAACGTTTCGTCAGTAAACATATTCGTCCAAGGCGTTCGGCTGACGAATGACTGACGGAAACGGAGGAGGATTTGGTGTGGGTTTAAAACGTCTAGATGGATTGGTGCTCGCGAACATGATTGCAAACGGAGCAGCCAACTTAAGTCAAAATGCGGATTACGTGGATTCGCTTAACGTTTTCCCGGTCCCAGACGGGGATACAGGAACGAACATGAACTTGACGATAACGTCAGGAGCGAAGGAAGTCGCGGCACTCAACACAAAGAACGCGGCCGACGTGTCGGCGAAATTTGCGCGCGGGTTATTGATGGGGGCGCGTGGGAACTCAGGCGTCATCTTAAGTCAATTATTCCGTGGATTCGGCAAGTCGATTGAAGGCAAGTCAGAACTCTCGACTCTCGATTTCGCAGAAGCGCTCAAACGCGGTGTCGATACGGCGTATAAAGCGGTCATGAAACCGGTTGAAGGAACGATTTTGACGGTCGCCCGTGAAGCGGCAGACGAGGCACTCGTCGCGGCCGAGTCGACAAGTGACTTCAACGAGTTGATGGAGCGAATCGTCGCCGAGGCGAAAGCGTCGCTCGATCGCACACCGGACTTGCTTCCGGTATTGAAAGAAGTCGGCGTCGTCGACTCTGGTGGACAAGGGTTACTCGTCATCTATGAAGGGTTCCTTGCCACGCTCGAAGGGAAAGAACTTGAAAAACCGCACACACCAGTCATGGACGCGCTCATCGAAGCCGAACATCACGCCCATGCGGCCCAAGGATTCATGTCGACCGAAGACATCGAATTTGGTTACTGCACGGAAATCATGGTTCGTTTCCAAGATGAGAAGTTGAAAGACGCACCGTTCAATGAAGATGCGTTCCGGAACGAACTGTCTGAACTCGGAGACTCGCTCCTCGTCGTCGCCGACGAAGAATTGCTCAAAGTTCACGTCCACGTCGAGACGCCAGGAGACGTCATCACGAAAGGACAACGTTTCGGCGAGCTCGTCGCGGTCAAAATCGAGAACATGCGTCAACAGCATTCGACGATTCTCGAAGAAGAGCACGGCGCGAACCAACACGGTGTCCAACCGACTCCAGTAGCGACAGCTCCGAAACCAAAAGCGCCATACGCAATCGTCACGGTTGCGATGGGTGAAGGCGTCAGCGACTTGTTCCGCTCACTCGGAGCAGCACACGTCATCGAAGGCGGGCAGACGATGAACCCATCGACGGAAGATATCGTCAAGGCAGTCGAAGCGGCGAACGCCGAGCACGTCTTCATCTTCCCGAACAACTCAAACATCATCATGGCAGCGGAGCAAGCAGCTTCGGTCGCCCCATGCGGTGTCTCGGTCATCCCGACGAAGACGGTCCCGCAAGGACTCGCAGCGGCAATCGCCTTCAATCCAGAGGCGGACGTCGAGACGAACGAGTCAGGCATGAAATCGGCGGCAAGTGCGGTCAAGTCTGGCCAAGTGACGTACGCCGTCCGTGATACGAGTATTGACGGTGTCGAGATTCGGAAAGACGACCATATGGCCATTGCCGAGAAGAAGATCGTCGCCTCGTCGGCTTCGAGTCTCGAAGCGGCAAAACAACTCGTCGACGCGCTCATCGATGCAGACGATGAGATTATCACGATTTTAACAGGAGAAGGTTCATCGGCTGAAGACGTCGCGGAACTGTCGGCTTATATCGAATCGAAGAACGATGAGATTGAAATCGAAGTTCATGACGGGAAGCAACCGCTCTACTCCTATATTTTTAGTGTGGAATAAGCTGTATCTCGGCCCTACCTTCTGTATAATGAAGGTAGGGTTTTTTGAAAGGGGGAAATGCGATGAAATATCGCAGTGTGTTTGATATCATCGGTCCGGTCATGGTCGGACCGTCCAGTTCGCATACGGCCGGTGCCGCGCGTATCGGTCTCATGGCTGGGAAGTTGTTCGGTCGGCAACCGCGCGTCGCCCGCATCACGTTTTACGGTAGTTTTGCCGACACGTATCGCGGACACGGGACCGATGTCGCCATCGTCGGCGGCATCATGGGATTCGATACGTTCGATTTGCGCATCCCACAAGCGCTTGACATCGCTCGCGAACGCGGAATCGAGGTCCGGTTCGAGACGAGCGATGCATTGACGGACCATCCGAACACGGCCCGCGTCCATCTCGAGGATGAGGACGGGACGTTTGAAATCGTCGGAATCTCGATTGGTGGTGGTACGATTGAAATCACCGAGTTGAACGGCTTCCCGCTGAAACTATCTGGCGGTGGCCCGGCGCTCGTCGTCTTGCATCATGATCGCTTCGGGGCGATTGCGGCGGTGACGGGCATCCTCGCCAAGCACGAACTGAACATCGGCCATATGGAAGTGAGCCGCCATGAAAAAGGCAAACAAGCGCTTATGGCGATTGAGATTGATGAACATTTATCAAAAGACGTGTTGGCGGAGATTGAACGGTTGCCACAAATCGAACGGGTAGCCATCTTTGGGGAATAAGGAGAATCGATTATGTTTAAATCAGTAGAAGAATTGGTCCGGACGGCGACGGAACGAGGCGTCCCGATCTCGGAAGTGATGATTGAGCAAGAGATGCACGTACGTCGGGCGTCCCGCGAGGACGTGTTCGGGATGATGGAACGGAACCTCGAGGTGATGGAAGAAGCGGTCGAGCGTGCGCTCCAAGGCGTGACGTCCGTCACCGGCCTCACAGGCAACGATGCCGTGCTCATGCAAGACTACGTCCGGTCCGGGAAATCGCTCGCCGGCGATTTGATTTTAGATGCGGTCGCCAAAGCGATTGGGACGAACGAAGTGAACGCTGCGATGGGACGGATTTGTGCGACGCCGACGGCAGGGAGCGCTGGTGTCGTACCGGGTACACTCTTTGCGGTGAAAGACCGGCTTGAGATGGACCGTGAAGCGATGGTCCGTTACTTGTTCACGTCCGGTGCGTTCGGGTTCGTCGTGGCGAACAACGCCTCAATCTCTGGTGCGGCCGGTGGTTGTCAAGCCGAGGTCGGTTCCGCGACGGGAATGGCGGCTGCGGCAATCGTCGAAGCTGCCGGCGGGACGCCAGAACAGTCGGCGACAGCGTTCGCAATCGCCTTGAAAAACATGCTCGGGCTCGTCTGTGACCCGGTCGCCGGGCTCGTCGAAGTGCCGTGCGTGAAACGAAACGCCATGGGCGGCGCCAATGCGGTCGTTGCGGCCGATATGGCGCTCGCGGGCATCACGTCGCGCATCCCGTGCGACGAAGTCATCTCGGCGATGCATGAGATTGGTCAAATGATGCCGACGGCGCTCAAAGAGACGGCACGTGGCGGATTGGCGAACACACCGACGGCTCGTCGACTCGAGAAAAACATCTTCGGAGCGAAAGAAAATGTCGAGAAGTGAGCCGCTCACGACACTAAAAGGTATCGGGCCGGAAATGGCCAAAAAATTAGAGGCGATGGGTCTCGAACGAATCGAGGACGTGCTTGAGCATGTCCCGTTTCGTTATGAGAACTATAATAGTGGGACGGTGACGACGGCCGTGCATGGGGATCTCGTCAAATGGAGCGGCACGGTGCAAGCCGAACCGCTCGTCCGCTATTATAGTAAAGGGAAGAACCGGCTTCAGTTCCGGCTCTTACTCGAGGAGCGGTACGTCGTGCACGTGACGATGTTCAACCGCGCGTTCTATAAAGACAAATTGACGCTCGGATCGACCGTGACGGTCAAAGGAAAATGGGATATGAACCGGATGACGATCAGTGCGACCGATCTCGAGTTCGGGGAATTGTCGGATGGGCTCCAACCGATTTACTCGCTCCGAGCCGGCCTGACCCAAAAGAACTTCAGCCGGATCGTCAAGCTCGCGTTCAACGAAGTGACGACGTTCGAGGACCGTTTGCCGACGTCAATCCGTGAACGCTATCGTCTCAAAGACCGGGCCTCGATGCTTAGAGGGATGCATTTCCCGGAATCGGTCGACGCGTACAAGCAAGCGCGCCGCAGTTACGTCTATGAGGAGTGCCTGCTCTATCAATTGAAGTTGCAGGCGTTTCGTAAAATGGAACGGTCCGGGAAAGGACGCGCGCTCACACTCGACAAGCAACAGTTGAACGCGTTCGTCAAACAGTTGGCGTTTCCGCTCACCGGTGCGCAGACGCGCGTCGTCCGGGAAATCATCGGCGACCTGGAACGGCCAGAACGAATGAACCGCTTGTTACAAGGGGATGTCGGGAGCGGGAAGACCGTCGTTGCCGCGATTGCCTTGTATGCGACCGTGCGAGCGGGATTCCAAGGGGCGCTCATGGTCCCGACTGAGATATTGGCCGAACAACACGTCGCGTCACTTCAAGCCCTTTTCGAGCCGTACGGCATCCGCGTCGCGCTACTCACGAGTTCGGTCAAAGGCAAAGCGCGGACAGAGTTGCTCACCGCCATCAAAGCGGGCGACGTCGACATCATCGTCGGGACACACGCGTTGATTCAAGGACCAGTCGAGTTCAATCGATTACACTTGGCCATCACGGATGAACAGCATCGGTTCGGCGTCGAACAGCGCAAAATGCTTCGCGACAAGGCCGAACTCGCTGATGTGCTCTATATGACGGCGACCCCGATTCCACGCACACTCGCCATCAGTGCGTTCGGGGAGATGGACGTCTCGACAATCGATGAAATGCCGGCCGGCCGAAAACCGATCGAGACGTATTGGGCCAAACCCGACCAAATCGAACGCGTCCATACGATGGTCGAACGGGAACTCGCCCTCGGGCGCCAAGCGTACGTCATCGCGCCGCTCATCGAGGAATCGGATACGCTCGAAGTCGAGAGTGCGACGGCGCTCTTTGAACTGTTGCAACAGCGTTTCCCGAGTACGGCGATTGGTCTCATGCACGGGAAGTTGGCGAGTAGCGAAAAAGATGAGGTCATGAAGGCGTTCGCGGCCGCTGAGTTAAAAGTGCTCGTCTCGACGACGGTCGTCGAGGTAGGCGTGAACGTACCGAACGCCTCGCTCATCATCATCCACGACGCCGAACGGTTCGGCTTGGCGCAGTTGCACCAATTGAGAGGACGTGTCGGACGGGGTGCCGACCAATCGTACTGTATTTTAATCGGCGACCCGAAATCGGACGTCGGGAAGTTGCGCCTGAAGACGATGACCGAGACGAACGACGGTTTCGTCTTGGCCGAGAAAGATCTCGAGCTGCGAGGGGCGGGTGACTTCTTCGGGACGGCCCAGAGCGGCCTGCCGAGCTTCCGTGTCGCCGATCCCGTCCTCGACCTGAAAGTAATGGAGGTCGCGATGCAAGACGCGGTCCGTCTGCTCGGTAGCGACACGTTTTGGCACGAACCGGCATATGCCCCGCTTCGCGACTATTTGAAGCGGCTCGATTTGCTCGTCGGGGAAAGGTTAGAATAACACTTGAAAATAAAACCTAAAGAATATATACTGCTATTAGTACCAGGTATTAAGTTCTTTAGCATAGAGTTTAGGAGGGAACTGAATGCGGGTACCTAAGAAAGAGCGGCAACGCTTGCTGCAAGAAACGATTGAACAAAACCCGTTCATCAAGGACGACGAACTATCCAAACAGTTCGCTGTCAGCATTCAAACGATTCGACTCGATCGGATGGAGCTAAAGATTCCGGAAGTACGGGAACGGATCAAGCATGTTGCTTCAGAACACCTCGATGAAGTGAAGTCGCTCGCGATGAGCGAGGTCATCGGTGATATGATTGACTTGAAACTTGACGAATCGGCCATCTCGGTCCTCGACATAGAGCGAGAACACGTCTTTAGCCGCAACGAAATCGCCCGGGGGCACGTCTTGTTCGCCCAGGCCAACTCGTTAGCGGTGGCGCTCATCAACGATGAATTGGCGTTGACCACTAAAGCGGAAATCCGCTTTAGTCGCCAAGTGCATCTCGGTGAGCGAGTCGTTGCCAAGGCTCGTGTGATCAAACTGCGTCGGGACGGACGGACGGACGTCACAGTGGAAAGTTATGTCGGCGATGAATGTGTCTTCAGTGGAGACTTCACGATTTATCGTCGCGGTGAGGAGGAACAAGCATGAAGTTAGCAATCGATGCAATGGGCGGGGATCATGCCCCGAAAGCGATCGTGGATGGCGTCAAGCAATTCGTCGACCGCTTCCCGAACGAACAAATGGAACTCTTTTTAGTCGGGGACGCGGTGAAGCTCGCTTCCTACGGATTGACCGATTCGCGGGTCACAATCGTGCCTGCAAGTGAAGTCATCACCGGAGAAGACGAGCCGGTCCGGGCGGTTCGCCGTAAAAAAGACAGCTCGCTCGTCGTGGCGGCACAACTCGTCAAAGACGGGAAAGCCGACGCACTCGTGTCAGCGGGTAATACTGGGGCGCTCATGGCGGTCTCGTTATTCGTCATCGGACGGATTCCAGGAATCGAACGCCCGGCCCTATCGCCAACGTTCCCTACATATACGGGAAGCGGCGTCGTCATTTTAGATGTCGGGGCGAACCCGGACGCGAAGCCTGAACATTTGGTTGACTACGCTATCATGGGCTCGCTCTTTGCGGAACATGTTCGAGGCGTCAGTCGCCCACGTGTCGCGCTCCTCAACATCGGGACCGAGGCAGGGAAAGGAAATGCGCTGACGAAAGAAGCGTTCCCCCTCCTTGAACAAGCACCGGTCCACTTCGTCGGTAACGTCGAAGCCCGAGAGGCGATGTCAGGCGACGTCGACGTCATCGTGACGGAAGGATTTGCCGGAAACATTTTATTGAAAGGTGTCGAAGGCTCTTCGTCGATGCTCATGAAGATGATGAAAGAGCAATTCACGAGCGACGTCGTCTCGAAGCTTGCTGCTCTCGTCTTAAAACCGAAGTTGAAAAAATTGAAACAGACGCTAGATTACCGTGAGCAAGGTGGGGCCGGATTGTTCGGCATCAACGCACCTGTCATCAAGGCCCACGGATCGAGCGACGCCCTCGCCATCATGAGCGCGCTCAAACAAGCAAAAATCATGGTGGAGCACGACGTCGTCGCTAAAATCAAACAAGCCACTGCGAAGACCGCAGATTAAAGTAAAGAAGGTGAGTACATGGGGAAGACAGCATGGATATTTCCGGGACAAGGCTCACAAGCCGTCGGCATGGGCCAAACGTTCTTAGACCGTCCTGAAACGTTACAAACGATTGGTCGTCGCCTCGGGTTTGACTTACTCGATGTGATGGCAGCCGGGTCGAAAGAAGAGCTTCAACAGACCGAGGTGGCCCAACCGGCCATCGTGGCGCATGCGGCATCGCTCGCACTCGCGTATGGGGAGACCGGGGCGGCGCCGGATGTCGTCATCGGTCACAGCGTCGGCGAATATGCGGCCCTCGTCATCGCGGGCGTCATCGATTTGGAAGAGGCGAGCGTTCTCGTACGTGAACGCGGGAAACTCATGTCCGAGGTGAAAGACGGGACGATGGCAGCGGTGATCGGGATGACCGATGTCGCCGAAGCGTTCCACGTCACCGAAAAAATCAGTGCTAGCGGCAACCTTGTACAAATCGCCAACTATAACTGTCCGGGTCAATTCGTCATCTCAGGGCACGTCGACGCGATTAAGCAAGCAGAGACGGAACTGAAGGCAGCGGGCGCGAAACGTGTCTTGCCGCTCGACGTCTCAGGGGCGTTCCATAGCGCCTACATGATGCCTGCTGCGTCACGCTTCAAAGACGTCTTAGCGTCGTCGCCGTTCAAGCCGGCGTCAATCGGCATCGTCTCGAACGTCGATGCTGACGTCCATACGGACCCGGATCAGCTAAAGGCGTTACTTGCCGAGCAACTGTACGCATCGGTCCGTTTTGAGGATTGTGTCCGTAAAGCGATTGACTCAGGCGTCGATACGTTCATCGAATTCGGGCCGAGCTCGCCGCTTTCAGGCTTGATTAAGCGAATCGACAAGAACGTGACGCTCAAGCAAGTGACGACGTTAGAGGAAGTGGCATCGTTAGGAGGAGAAGTACGTGCATGACCATGTAGCCATCGTGACCGGTGCGTCCCGAGGAATTGGGGCCGCCATCGCGAAGCGTTTAGGGGAGGACGGCTTTCGGGTCGTCGTGAATTACTCGGGTAGTGTCGAGAAAGCAAACGCGGTCGTAGCCGCGATTGAAGAAAATGGTGGCGAGGCGATCGCCGTTCAGGCCGACGTCTCGAACGCCGATGATGTGAAGGCGCTCTTCAAGACGACGATTGAGACGTTCGGTCGTCTCGACTGTCTCGTCAACAACGCCGGCATCACGCGTGACGGATTGCTCATGCGCATGAAAGAGGCCGATTTTGATGATGTGCTCTCGACGAACTTGAAAGGGGCGTTCTTGACGTCACAAGCCGTGACGCGCCCACTTCTCAAGTCATCTGCTGGGCGCATCATCAACATCGCCTCGGTCGTTGGCATTACCGGAAATGCCGGCCAGGCGAACTATGCGGCGGCGAAGGCTGGACTTATCGGATTGACGAAGTCGGTCGCCCGTGAACTTGCCGGTCGCCACGTGACGGTCAACGCCGTTTGTCCTGGATTCATCGAGACCGATATGACCGATGCGCTCACGGAAGCGCAACGCGACGCGACGCTCGGGCAAATCCCGTTCAATCGCTTCGGTCAAGTCGAAGAAGTGGCGAACCTCGTCTCGTTCCTCGCATCAGACAAAGCCGCCTACGTCACCGGTCAAACGATTGCCGTCGACGGCGGCATGACAATGGCGTAAAACAGAACTTTACCAATCACAACACATTTTATATACTTTAATCTGGAGGGATTTTATCATGACAAAAGAACAAATCTTAGTAGACGTACAAGCAGCAGTGGCCGAGAAGCTCGGCGTAGACGTGGCAGAAGTAACGGCTGACAAATCGTTTAAGGACGACCTCGGCGCGGACTCGCTCGAAGTGATGGAAATGGTCATGGACCTCGAAGACAAGTTCGACATCACGATCGAGGACGAAGATGCAGAGAAACTCGCAACGGTCGGCGACGTCGTCGCGTATATCGAAACAAAAGTGTAATCCAGCTTCCACCGCTCATTCCGAGCGGTGGGCATGCTTCTATTTGGAGGGAACTATGACAAAAGACAAACGACGGTTTGACCGTCAAGGGTCGGCACAGCGGCGCCGACGAAACGAAATCGAACGCGCGCGCATCCTCGAGCAGTTCAATGCGCTCGAACGAAAGCTCTCGGTTCAGTTCGCGAATAAAGAGCTATTGATGCAGGCGTTCACGCATTCCTCATATGTGAATGAACAACGTGGACTGAAGAAAGACAATGAACGATTGGAGTTTTTAGGAGACGCAGTCCTCGAACTGACCGTCTCACGATTTTTGTATGAGACGTACCCGGAGCGCTCCGAGGGGGAATTAACGAAGTTACGGGCTGCCATCGTGTGTGAGCCATCGCTCGTCAACTTTGCCGAAGCTTACGCTTTCTCTGAGTTCATCCTGCTTGGGAAAGGAGAAGAGTTGACGGGTGGACGTAAACGTCCGGCGTTGCTCGCTGATGTGTTCGAATCTTACATCGGCGCACTCTATCTCGACCAAGGGATCGAACCAGTCGAACAGTTCCTCGCCGAAGCGGTTTTTCCGAAAGTCTTGGCCGGTGTGTTTGAAGAACAGACGGATTATAAGAGCCAGCTGCAAGAGAGCGTCCAGCGGGAAGGTCTCGGTCCGGTCTCCTATACGATTATCGAAGAGCGCGGTCCGGCCCATAGCCGGGAGTTCGTCGCGCACGCCCGTTTGTCTGACGATATCGTCGGAGAAGGGGTCGGTCGCTCGAAAAAGGAAGCAGAACAGATTGCCGCGAAAGAGGCGTTAATTGAATTCAATCGGCGCTACGCCGACCTATGAAAAAGAGTGAGCCGCCGCGGCTCACTCTTTTTCAGTTCAATTGTCCGAGCTCCTCGACGATGCCGTCGACTTCAGAGATGGAGAGCGATGAGCGGTTCATCACGTAGTCATAAATCTCTTTCACGGCCGAGCTGTCGGCCCGGTTATATTCTTCGGCTTTGATTGCGCCGCGGTTGATGATGTTCATCTTGTCGAGAATCGCCTCGATCATTTGTTCGTTCGTCATGTGTCGTACCCCTTTCTACAGTTCTTTTTAGAATAGCATGATTCTAGCATTTTGACGAACTGTCAACTGTGGTAAAATAAACGAATGAATGCTTACTGAGGATAGGATGGTCACGATGCACTTAAAACGAATTGAACTCGCGGGCTTTAAATCATTTGCCAAGCGGATTGAACTAGATTTCCGTCCTGGTGTCACGGCGGTCGTTGGGCCGAACGGGAGCGGGAAATCAAATATATCGGACGCGGTACGCTGGGTGCTCGGGGAGCAATCGGCCAAATCGCTACGCGGCGCGAAGATGGAAGATGTCATCTTTGCCGGGAGTGAGGGAGAGAATCATCGGAACGTCGCCGAAGTGACCCTCGTGCTCGATAATTCTGACGCTCATCTGCGACTCCCTTATGAAGAAGTGAGTGTGACGCGACGCGTTTCAAGGAGCGGGGATAGCGATTACTTCATGAATAAAAAGCCATGTCGTCTAAAAGACGTCCTTGATTTGTTCATGGATACAGGTCTTTCCCGTGACGCGTTCGCCATCATCGGACAAGGCCGGGTCGAACAGGTCATCTCTGGTAAACCGGAAGACCGTCGTGCCGTCATCGAAGAGGCGGCTGGTGTACTGAAGTATCGTCAACGGAAGAAGCAAGCCGAGCGCAAATTGCAAGACACGGAGCTCAACTTGTCTCGTGTCGACGACATCTTATATGAGCTCGCCGATCGTGTCGAACCGCTACGTGAACAAGCGGCACTCGCACGGGAATATCAAGTCGCAAAAATACGGCATGACGAACTCGAGACCGGCATCCTCGGAGCCGAAATCACCGAGCTCGGTCAAAAGTTGACGACCTGTCAGACGGAGCTCGATGCGGCGACGAAAGAACAACAGCGTTTGAACGAGTCGCTGGCTACGCTACAAGCGGAGCGAGCCGAACTCGAGACGAATCTTTCGGACAAACGGGATCATCTCGAGTCGTCGCATCAAACCGAGCGGTCACAGGCGACCGAGCTCGAACGTTTGGTTGGCGAGATCAACTTGGCAAAGGCTCGTGAAGAGCATGGTGCCGAGACGAAAGAACGCCTTGAACGTCAACGTGAAGAGTTGGCTGCTGAGCTGGAACAGCTCGAGGCCCGCTTGTCCATCGCACGGGACGATATGGCGAAGAAACGGTCGACGCTCGAGGTGGCCGACACTTCGCGTGACGCGCTCGATCAAAAACTCGTGGCGGCGTCACGCGATTTCGAGTCGGAAATTGAGCAGCTTCAGGGCGAAGCGTTCGAACTTGCGACGACACGAGCCACGTTGACGAATCAGCAGAAGCGCGAAGAACGAGATATCGAGCAAGCGAGAGAAGCGACCGAACGCCTCCTGCGTGAGAACAAGGACCGGCTTGACGTGCGAAGCGAACAGACGACCGCGCTCGACGCGGAGCGCTCGACGCTCGAGGTTGCGCGGGCGGCATGGCAACAGTTGCTCGAACGCGAAGACGAGTTGACGACTCGTGAGCGTGCGCTCCGAGACAAGTTGACGCGTGCCGAACAGTCGTACCATGACCTCGACCGCCGTCGCCAGAAGACCGAAGACCGAATCGATATGCTCGAGCGGATGAAGCAATCGTATGAAGGCTACTTCCATGCCGTCAAGTTCGTGCTGAAAGACCGGGGCCCGGGCGTCCTCGGTGCCGTGGCCGAACTGATTCAAGTCCAGCCGTCTTACGAAGCCGCCATCGAGACGGCGCTCGGACAGACGCAACAACACATCGTCGTCGCCGACGAGGCAGTCGGCCGGCGCGAGATTGACAAGTTGCGCCGGGCGAACGCCGGTCGGGCGACGTTCGTCCCGATGACGACGGTGAAGGAGCGGTACGTTCCGAGTGAGGTCGTGCATCGCCTCGAAGCGATGGACGGGTTCGTTGGGGTCGCCGCCGACCTCGTCACGACAGACGAGTCGTATGATCGATTGAAGCGGTCGCTTCTCGGCGCGGTCGTCGTCGCGAAGTCGCTCGAAGTGGCGAACCGGATTGCCCAGACGACGGGGTATCGCTACCGCATCGTCACCCTCGACGGGGACATCGTCAACGTCGGTGGTTCGATGACGGGGGGGAGCCGGAAACAAGGTGTGGCGTTGTTCACGCAGTCACGCGAGCTCGATGACTTGAAGCAAGGATTGACGCAAGGACTCGCCATGCTCCATGAGCAGCAGTTACGGGTGACGGAGTATACGGACGAGATTAAACGTCTCGAGGCAGAACTCGAGACGGTACGGACAGAAAAACGTGAGCAAGAGATCACCCTTCGCGAACGCGAGGCGAGTTATCGTGACCTCGAACGCGTCAGCCAAGACGCGAAAGCACAACTCGAACTGTTCGACCATGAGATGAATCGATACGCACGAACGATTGATGCGTCGACGTCCGAGCTCGCTCGTCTGACCGAGGAGATCGCGGCGACAGCAGCGAAAGAGACGGTCCTCCGCAAACAGCTCGAGTCACTCCGTGTCGAACAAGCGAAAAGTGTCGAGACGACGGGGGACTTGCGCGAACAGATGCGTCAACTCGAGCTCGACCGCCAGCGTCATGCGCTCGAATTCGAACGGGTCGAGGCGGAAGTCGAGCGGTTCAATCAAGAACGTGTGAAGCTCACCGAACGGATCGGTCAAATCGAGGCCGAGCTCGACCGTCTCGCGACCGGAAAAATCGTCTCGTCTGCTGAACTCCGTCTCACCCACGAGGCGGCGCAGGGCGAGATGGAGGCGCTCAAACGTCACATCGAGACCGAGACGGCTTCACTTAAAGCACTCGAAGAATCGCACCGGATTATTCGTCAACGTGAGCAACAGGCGACGGACGTGCTCCGGCGCATGGAAAGTGACGTCCGGAAAATCGAGTCGACACATAACGAACTCGAGTTGAAACGACAGTGGAAACTCGATGCCCTCGAGGAGCGTGGACTCGTCTACGAGCTCCTCCCGGCACTCGAAATCGCCTTAGAAGAGGCGCGTGAGGAGTTCAAGTTGCTCGTCCGTCAAATCGAGGAGATCGGTCCGGTCAACATCAATGCGATCGAAGAGTTCGACGTCGTCAACGAGCGCTTCACGTTCTTATCGGAACAGCGCGACGACCTCGTCAGCGCGAAAGAGGACTTGTATGCGATCATCTCCGAGATGGACCAGGAAGTGACCCGTCTCTTCAAGGAGACATACACGTCCGTCCGCGCCCACTTCAAACAGACGTTCATCGAACTGTTTGGCGGCGGCGAGGCCGATTTGAAACTAGTGGATGAACATGACTTGCTCAATACCGGGATCGATATCGTCGCCAAACCGCCGGGCAAGAAGTTGCAGACGCTCAGCCTGCTTTCTGGCGGTGAACGTGCCTTGACCGCGATCGCGTTGTTATTCGCCATCTTGAAGACGCGTCCGGTGCCGTTTTGCGTCCTTGATGAAGTCGAGGCGGCACTCGACGAAGCGAACGTCCATCGTTTCGGTGAATACGTCCGCACGCTCTCAATCGATACACAATTCGTCATCATCACCCACCGCAAAGGGACGATGGAGGCGGCCGACACGCTTTACGGCGTGACGATGCAACAAAACGGGGTCTCCGAAGTGCTCTCGGTCGAACTGGCCGAGGCGAAGCGCGTCGTCGAGACGGAACAAGAGATGGAGGAATTGACTTGAGTTTTTTTAAGAAGTTAAAAGATAAATTGACGACCTCGACCCAAGAGGTGTCGCAAAAGTTTACAGACGGTTTGACGAAGACGCGTGACGGATTCGCGAGCGCCGTCAACGACCTCGTCTATCGCTTTCGTGAAGTCGATGAGGACTTCTTCGATGAGCTCGAAGACTTGCTCATCCAGGCGGACGTCGGCGTGACGACGACGATGGATCTCGTTGAAGACTTGAAAGAAGAAGTGAAACGCCGCAACTTAAAAGACCCGGCCGCCGTCCGCGATGCGCTCGTCGAGGTCGTGGCGAAACGTCTTCAAGAGGACGAGTCGGAGCGTGAACTCAACATGCAGGACGGTCTCACGGTCATCCTGTTCGTCGGTGTGAACGGGGTCGGCAAGACGACGACGATTGGCAAACTCGCCCACCAATTGAAATCAGAGGGCCGCTCGGTCATGCTTGCGGCAGGCGATACGTTCCGCGCCGGGGCCATCGACCAGCTCCAAGTTTGGGGCGAACGGGCCGGCGTGCCGGTCATTCGACAAGCGGAAGGGTCTGACCCGGCCGCGGTCGTGTTCGATGCCGTCCAAGCGGCGAAGTCGCGCGGGGTCGATGTCCTCATTTGTGACACGGCCGGACGTCTCCAAAACAAGGTCAACTTGATGAAAGAACTTGAAAAAGTGAAGCGTGTCATCGAACGGGAAGTGCCGAACGGACCACACGAGGTGCTCCTTGCACTCGATGCGACGACGGGCCAAAACGCGATGTTGCAAGCGAAGTCGTTCCGAGAAGCGACGAACGTGAGCGGCATCGTGTTGACGAAACTCGACGGGACGGCCAAAGGTGGAATCGTGCTCGCGATTCGAAACGAGCTCGATATCCCGGTCAAATACGTCGGGCTCGGTGAGAAAATCGATGATTTGCAACCGTTCGACCCAGAGCAGTTCGTCCTCGGTCTGTTCGGTGACGTGTTCGAGGAAAATGAACAGACAAACGATGACCTCGCCTGACTTTCACTGTTAAGAAAAAAACTTGACAAGAAGTTAGGACGGCTGTACTATTGTTAGTTGTAAAGGGATTTCACTTAACATGTGGAGGTGGAACGGATGTCGCTAGAAAAGACGAATCGGATGAACTATTTATTCGATTTTTATCAGGCGCTTCTCACACCGAAACAGCGCAACTATATGTCTCTTTATTACCTAGATGACTTTTCGCTCGGAGAAATTGCAGAAGAGTTCGAAGTCAGCCGTCAAGCGGTCTACGATAACATAAAGCGCACGGAAACGATGCTCGAGCAGTACGAAGCAAAGCTCGGTCTGTTCGAGAAACACGAACAGCGCCAACAGTTGCTTCAGACGCTCAAACGTCAAGTCGGGACAACCCCCGACGTGACAGCGACGATTTCAGCGCTTGAGAATTTAGAGTAGGGGGCTGGAGCATGGCATTTGAAGGATTATCAGAACGATTGCAGGCGTCACTTGCGAAGATGCGCGGCAAAGGGAAAATCTCGGAGGCAGACGTCAAAGAGATGATGCGTGAAGTTCGCCTCGCGCTCCTAGAAGCCGATGTCAACTTCAAAGTCGTCAAACAGTTCGTCAACGACGTGAAAGAACGGGCCATCGGCCAAGACGTCATGAAATCGTTGACACCAGGACAACAAGTCGTCAAAATCGTTCACGATGAGTTAACGACTCTGATGGGTAGCGACGTCGTCCCAATCACCTTTAGCCAAAAACCGCCGACGGTCGTCATGATGGTCGGACTACAAGGCGCGGGGAAAACGACGACGACCGGCAAGCTCGCGAACTTGATTCGCAAAAAGCACAACCGGAGTCCGCTCCTCGTCGCGGCCGATATTTATCGTCCCGCGGCCATCAAGCAACTTGAGATGCTCGGCAAGCAACTCGATTTACCGGTCTTCTCGCTTGGGGATCAAGTGACACCGGAAGAGATTGTCACGCAAGCGCTCGAGTACGCGAAAACGAATCATCACGACTTCGTGTTGATAGATACGGCCGGTCGCCTTCACATTGACGAGACGCTCATGGGTGAGCTCGAAAACGTGAAAACGATCGCCAAACCAAATGAAATCTTCCTCGTCGTCGATGCGATGACGGGACAAGATGCGGTCAATGTGGCCGACAGCTTCAATGATTTGCTCGGAATTACCGGCGTCGTGCTCACGAAGCTCGACGGTGATACGCGTGGTGGGGCAGCCCTTTCAATCAAGGCAGTCACGGGAGCGCCGATTAAGTTCGTCGGTCTCGGTGAAAAGTTGGATGCCCTCGAACCATTCCATCCGGAACGCATGGCGTCACGGATTCTTGGGATGGGTGACGTGCTCACGCTCATTGAAAAAGCCGAGTCGCAGATGGACCAAGATGCCGCCAAAGAGCTCGAGAGCAAAATGCGCGATGCATCATTCACGTTCGATGATTTTATCGAGCAATTGGGTCAAGTGAAAAACATGGGCCCGATTGATGAGTTACTTTCGATGTTACCTGGTGCAGGTAAGATGAAAGGGTTGAAGAACGTCCAAATCGACGAGAAACAACTCGATCACGTCGAAGCGATTATCCGCTCGATGACAAAGCACGAGCGCGCTCATCCTGAAGTGCTCAATGCGAGTCGTCGGAAACGGATCGCAAAAGGAAGCGGTCGCTCCATCCAGGAAGTGAACCGCCTCATCAAACAGTTCGACGACATGAAGAAGCTGATGAAGCAAATGTCGGGACAAATGAAAGGGAAGAAAAAAGGCCTCGGTCTTCCGTTCTTCTAAAGAAACCTTTTGTCAGTCGGACGAAAAAGCAGTATACTATTAAAGTTGTCAATTCTTAAACACATGATGGAGGTATATTACCATGGCAGTTAAAATTCGTCTTAAGCGCATGGGCGCAAAAAAATCACCTTTCTACCGGATCGTTGTCGCTGATTCACGTTCACCACGTGACGGTCGTTTCATCGAGCAAGTAGGATACTACAACCCGGTTGCAAAACCAGAGGCAGAAGTTCGCATCGACGAAGAACTCGCGCTCAAATGGTTGGCAGACGGCGCGAAGCCATCTGACACAGTTCGTAACTTGTTCTCTAAAGCAGGGATCATGGAGAAATTCCACAACGCGAAAAACGCGAAGTAAGCCTGCGGCCGACCTTTTATGAGGTCGGCCTATTTTTATGAGGAGGGATACAATGGATTGGTTGTACGTAGGAAAGATCGCCAACACCCATGGGTTGAAAGGCGAAGTGAAGATTTTGGCTGCGACGGACTTCCCGGAAGAACGGTTCAAAAAAGGAAACACGCTCTTCCTCGACGTCGATGGGAAGAAGCAAGAGATGACCATCACGACGTATCGTCCCCATAAGCAGTTCCATCTCGTCACGTTCAAAGGGTTCGAGAACATCAACCACGTCGAGAAGTATAAAGGGATGAAGCTGTACGTCCATGCCGAGCACGTGCACGAGCTCCCGGAACACGAGTTTTATTACCATGAGATTATCGGTTGCGACGTCGTCGTCGACGGTGAGGTCATCGGCGTCGTCGATGATATCTTCGAGACGGGCGCGAACGACGTCTGGGTCATCAAACGGCCTGGAAAGTCTGATGCGTTGATTCCGTACATCGAGTCGGTCGTCAGCGAGATTGACGTCGAAGCGAAGCGGGTCGTCATCACCCCGATTCCGGGAATGATTGAAGATGAAGATTGACGTGTTGACGCTCTTCCCCGAGATGTTCGCCCCGCTCGACCATTCCATCGTCGGGCGAGCGAAAGGGCTCGGGCAAGTCGACATCGGCATCACGAACTTTCGAGACTTCTCGACGAACAAACATCATAAAGTCGATGACTATCCGTACGGGGGCGGTGCCGGCATGTTGCTGACGCCGCAACCGATTTTCGATGCGTTCGCCTCGCTCGACGCAAATCGTCCGCGCGTCATCGTCACGACGCCGACGGGCCGGCCGTTCACCCAACAAATCGCCGAGGAATGGGCCGGGGAAGACCACCTCGTCTTCCTGTGCGGCCATTATGAAGGGTTCGACCAACGGATCCATGACGAGCTCGCGACCGATGAAGTGTCGATCGGAGATTTCGTCTTGACCGGGGGCGAGCTCGCCGCCATGGTCATGATCGACGCGACCGTCCGGCTGTTGCCGGACGTCTTAGGGGCGCAGGCGAGCCACGAGGACGATTCGTTCTCGACCGGCCTCCTCGAATACCCGCACTATACCCGTCCTGCCGACTTCCGAGGCTTGAAGGTGCCGGACGTCCTCTTGTCCGGCAACCATGCGAGAATCGAGGCGTGGCGACGTGAGCAGTCGCTTTTAAAGACGTATGAGCGGCGACCGGACTTACTCGAAGCGGCCGAGCTGACAGAACGCGATAAAATCTTCCTCGAGTCGTTGCGCGATTGAACAATTTATGCTATGTTTGAGCATGTGGGTTAAACCCGCCGATTACCGATGTTCCGCTGTTGGATGCCTGGGCATATGAAGACATGAACATTGAAGAAAAAGGAGAATACATTCATGAACACACAAAAACTGTTCCGTGAAATCACAGAAGAACAATTCAAATCGGACGTACCTGCTTTCCGTCCTGGTGACACAGTACGTGTCCACGTTAAAGTCGTAGAGGGAACGCGTGAGCGTATCCAGATGTTCGAAGGCGTAGTCATCAAACGTAAAGGTGGCGGCATCAGCGAAACATTCACAGTCCGTAAGATTTCTTACGGCGTAGGTGTTGAGCGTGCATTCCCGCTTCACTCACCACGTGTCGCGCAAATCGAAGTCGTTCGTTACGGTAAAGTCCGCCGTGCGAAACTTTACTACCTCCGCAACCTTCGCGGTAAAGCAGCACGTATTAAAGAAATCCGTCGTTAAGATGGGGATTAAGCTTGTCGCTTGCGACAAGCTTCTTTTTTTCTAGTACAATAAGTTCAAACGGATAGAGGAGTGAGGCATGTTGAAAGAAGTGTTCAGTTGGATTAAGGCGATCGTTGTAGCGCTCGTCATCGCGTTCGTGATCCGGACGTTCATCTTTGTACCTGTCATCGTCGAAGGAGAATCGATGATGCCGACGCTCCAAAATGCCGATCGCATGATCGTCAGTAAAATCTCGAACTATGTCGGAGAGTTCGATCGTGGGGACATTATCGTCTTCCATGCGACCGAATCGAAAGATTACATCAAACGCGTCATCGCCATCCCAGGCGACACGCTCGAATATCGTGACGATACGCTCTATTTGAACGGAGAGGCGATGGAAGAGCCGTATTTGGATGACTTCCGCGCCCAAATGAACGGGTTCCCGCTCACCGAGAACTTTACGCTCGAACAAGTGACGGGCGAGTCGGTCGTCCCGGACGGTCAATACTTCGTCATGGGTGACAATCGACAAAACTCGAAAGATAGCCGAGAGATCGGTCTCGTCTCGAAAGAGGACGTCGTCGGCAAAACGAACTTCGTGTTCTGGCCGCTAGACGACTTCGGGACGGTAGAAGAATAAGGTGGTGTTTTTTTGGCAATTCAATGGTTTCCTGGCCACATGGCCAAAGCAAGAAGACAAGTAACAGAAAAGATTAAACTGATTGACGTCGTCATCGAGCTCGTCGATGCACGCGTCCCGCAGTCGAGCCGAAATCCGATCGTCGATGAGATCACGGCGGGCAAGCCGCGTCTCATCGTCCTCAATAAAGCCGACATGGCCGACCCTGCCGTCACAGACGCTTGGCTCAAAGCGTTCAAGCGGGACGACGTCGAAGTCGTCGCCGTCGACTCGAAGCACAGCAAAGGCTTGAAGCAGCTCATGACGGGCGCCGAGAAGCTCATGAAAGACAAGCACGACCGGATGCGTGAGAAAGGCCGTAACCCTGGTCCAATCCGTGCCCTCATCATCGGGATCCCGAACGTCGGGAAGTCGACGCTCATCAACCGCCTCGCCGGGCGCAACATCGCCATCACGGGTGACCGCCCGGGTGTGACGAAGCGCCAGCAATGGATCAAGATGAAAGGCGGCGAGATGGAGCTGCTCGATACACCGGGGATTTTGTGGCCGAAGTTCGAGGACCAGCTCGTCGGCTATCGTTTGGCGGCGACAGGGGCAATCAAGGACGAAATCTTGAACTTGGACGATATCGCCCTCTACACGGCGCGCGAGCTACGGACGCGGTATCCGGAACAGTTGAAGGACCGCTTCAAGCTCGAGGAGTTGCCGGAGGATGCGGTCGAACTGCTTGAGTTGATCGGCAAGAAACGCGGTCTCATTAGCGGCGGCTACGTCGATTTCGAGAAAGCGAGCGAGTTGTTGTTAAACGAGTTGCGTCACGAAAAGATTGGCCGAATCTCACTCGAGACACCGGCCGACCATGAGCTGGCGTGAAGCCCTGTGCAAACAGGGCTTTTTTGGATAGGAGGGATACGATGACGATTGAAGAAATTAAACGACGGCTCGAGACCGTTCGATATGAGGAGTGGGAAGCGGTGCGCGCGTCGTTCGACACTGAGACGCGTAAAGGCGTCCTAGCGCTCATCGCCAAAAAAGATAGGCAGTTCTTACACGAACAGGCCGAGCGGGACGATTACACGAGCCGGATGGCGTTCGAGCGGGAACTGATCGCCTCGGGATTCGAACGCATCGCCGGTGTCGACGAAGTGGGCCGTGGCCCGCTCGCAGGTCCGGTCGTCGCGGCAGCGGTCGTATTGCCCGATTCGTTTTATCATCCTGGATTGAACGACTCGAAGAAGATGTCGAAACGAGCCCGTGAGCGCGCCTTCGAGCAGATCATGGCCGAGGCGACGGTCGGGGTCGGCATCGTGGCCGCCGACGTCATCGACGAGGTGAACATCTATGAGGCGACGAAGCTAGCGATGCAGGAAGCGGTCGAGCGACTCGATGACGTCGATGCGCTCTTGATCGATGCGATGCGCCTCGAACTCGAGCTGCCGCAGACGTCGCTCATCAAGGGTGACACGCGGAGCGTCTCGATTGCGGCGGCGAGTGTCGTCGCCAAAGTCGTCCGGGACAAGATGATGGAAGATTACGCCGTCCTCTATCCGGGCTACGGCTTTGAGCGCAACGCCGGCTACGGGACGAAAGACCATCTGTCTGGTCTTGCCGAACGTGGCGTCACGCCGATTCACCGGAAGTCGTTCGCGCCAATCAAACAGATGTAGGAGGGGAAACGATGCGCATCGATCACCAAGGCGTCATGCCGTTCAAAGTGACGGAACAGACGTCACGCCAACTGCTCGTCGGCAATACGGTCGTCGGCAGGGTGCTCCAGTTATTGCCCGGCGGTGAGGCCGTCATGCAACTGCCGCAAGGCCTGTTTCGCGTCGGGGTGAACGCCGACGTGAAAGAGAACGTCACGTATAAGATGGTCGTCACAGAGCTCGAGCCGAAACTCGTGTTGAAAGTCGTCCCGCAGACGACCGAAGCGCAAGTAGCACGCTCGCCGCTCGCCTTACTCACTTCAGAGCTCGCCAAGTTCGCCCGTCAACCGCTCGAGACGCCAGAACAGATCAAGGTGCAAGGTCAAAAGTTGCTCGACAGCGGCGCCGGCAGCGAGGTGAAGCAGTTGATTGGCGAACTGTTCAGAACGAAAGATGCGAAGTTCGAGCCGTTCGTGCGCGCCCAAGAGACGTTCAACGCGTTGCAGACCTCTCCGTTCGCCGCTCATGGATTTCACATACCGCATTTAGGACCGTTCGAGAACGTCAAGTTCCGTCTCGAGGGTCCGAAACGTGAGATGCTCGACGCCGATCATGCTCGCATCGTCCTCTTCCTCGAGACGCCCCGGTTCGGCGAGACGGGGATCGATTTGCTCGTCCATAAGCGGCAAATCACGATTAAAGTGTATAACGAAGGCCACGACTTAGGTCCGTTCGTCCGCGCCTATGAGCCAACACTCTCTTTGGCGTTACATAACGCGGGGTATGAACTGTCCCGATTCGCGTTCGAACAAAAAATAGAAGCGGTGCCAGAGCCGTTCGCCCCGCTCGGAAAGGTGGATCTTCGAATATGAGCGAACGTAAGCAAGCCATCGCCTTGTCGTATGAGCAAACGATGGAGTCGCCTCGCGTCGTCGCCAAAGGGGGCGGACTCGTCGCCGAGCGAATGCTCGCCCTCGCCCAAGCGAACGGGATCCCGATTCACGAGGACCCGGCGCTGTTGTCGCTTCTCGACGCGCTACAAATCGAAGAGCACATCCCGGACGACCTGTATCAGGTCATCGCCGAGCTGTTTGTGTTTCTTTATCAAATGGAACAGGATAAAATCATAGATGTCTAGCGCTATTTGTGAAAAAAAGATGAAAAGTTAAAGCAAGAACGATAGACAGCGCTTTCAGTTTTTCGTTACAATAGACGTGCCGATATTAAAGGGGACTAAGGGGGAAATCAAATGAATATCCATGAGTATCAGGCAAAAGAACTGCTCCGCGCATTTGGAGTCGCCGTACCGACCGGTTATCCGGCGTTTACGGTAGAGGAGGCAGTTTCAGCCGCCGCCAAGCTAGACGGTGAATTGAAAGTTGTCAAAGCACAAATCCATGCAGGTGGCCGCGGGAAAGCCGGCGGTGTCAAACTTGCGAAGACGGATGAGGAAGTCAAACAGTATGCGTCTGAGATTCTCGGCAAAACGCTCGTCACGCATCAGACTGGACCGGAAGGAAAAGTCGTTCAACGTCTTTACATCGAAGAAGGATCGGCAATCGATCAAGAATTTTACTTAGGACTTGTGCTTGACCGTTCGATCGGCCGAATCGTCATCATGGGTTCATCTGAAGGTGGTATGGACATCGAAGAAGTCGCTGAACATACACCAGAGAAGATTCATAAAGAAATCGTCGACCCGGTCGTCGGACTCCGTCCGTTCCAAGCCCGTCGTCTCGCTTTCAAGATGGAAGTACCAACGAAGCTCGTCAACAAGTTCAGTGACATGGTCATGAAGTTGTACAAAGTATACGTCGAGACAGATTGCACGATTGCGGAAATCAACCCGCTCGTGACGACGAAAGACGGCAACGTCATCGCGCTCGATGCGAAACTCAACTTCGATAGCAACGCGCTCTACCGTCATTCAGACATTCTCGATTTGCGCGACACGACGGAAGAAGATCCACGTGAAGTCGAAGCGTCGAAACACGACCTCAGCTATATCGCGCTCGATGGGAATATCGGATGTCTCGTCAACGGGGCTGGTCTCGCGATGGCGACGATGGATATCATCAAGCATTACGGCGCCGAGCCCGCCAACTTCCTCGATGTAGGCGGCGGTGCGACGAAAGAGAAAGTAACGGAAGCGTTCAAGTTGATTTTGTCAGACGACCAAGTCAAAGGGATCTTCGTCAACATCTTCGGTGGCATCATGAAGTGTGACATCATCGCTGAAGGAATCGTCGCGGCGACGAAAGAAATCGGACTCGATTTACCACTCGTCGTTCGTTTAGAGGGAACAAACGTGGATGCGGGACGACGCATTCTCGATGAATCTGGTCTTGCGATCACGTCGGCGAGCTCGATGGCTGACGGTGCAGAAAAAATCGCGGCACTCGTTCGATAAGGGGGAAACGACATGAGTATTTGGGCGAATCAAGATACAAAAGTGATCATTCAAGGGATCACAGGGAAACAAGGTCTGTTCCACGGCGAACAGATGTTGGCTTATAACACGAAGCTAGTCGGAGGCGTCACGCCTGGTAAGGGCGGTACGACGGTCCTTGATGGTGTGCCGGTCTTCAACACGGTGTCTGAGGCAGTCGAAGCGACGGGCGCGAACGCGTCAATCATCTACGTGCCACCTGCGTTCGCTGCTGACTCAATCATGGAAGCGGCCGATAGCGGAATCGAACTCATCATCTGCATCACGGAAGGGATTCCAGTCATCGACATGATCCAAGTGAAACGTTATCTCGAGGACAAACCGGCTCGTTTAATCGGACCGAACTGTCCAGGGATTATCACGCCAGGGGAAGCGAAGCTTGGAATCATGCCAGGGTATATCCATACGAAAGGTCACGTCGGGATCGTGTCGCGTTCAGGAACACTCACGTATGAGGCGGTGCATCAATTGACGACAGCCGGTATCGGACAATCGACGGCAGTCGGCATCGGGGGCGACCCGGTCAACGGCACGAACTTCATCGACACGCTCAAAGCGTTCAACGAAGACGAAGACACGAAAGCGGTCATCATGATCGGTGAGATCGGCGGGACTGCGGAAGAAGAAGCGGCCGAATGGGTGAAGGCGAACATGACGAAGCCGGTCATCGGCTTCATCGGCGGCCAGACGGCCCCAGAAGGCAAACGGATGGGTCACGCTGGCGCCATCATCTCTGGCGGTAAAGGAACGGCAGCCGAGAAGATTAAGACACTCAACGCCAACGGGATTGAAGTGGCCGAGACGCCGGCTGTCATCGGCGAGACGCTCATTCGCGTTTTGAAAGAAAAAGGGATATACGACGCTTGTGTCACGGGTCAACCGACGACGTAAGCCAAATCGGTCTGAGGGATGAATTTTCATCCCTCTTTCTTATAAAGGAGATTGTGATGAATCAAACAATAGCACGTTTTGCAGCCGAACGGTTGCCTGTCGAGTTCGTTCATCATTATTTATCCGGTACGCTCGATACGTATTACGCTTCTTCTGCCGTCTTGAGGAAAGTGGAACGGGCGAAGCGAAATACCGAGACGTACACCAACTTCATGACGTGGGAAGACCCGTTGTTCCCGACACGTTTGCTCGTCATCCCGAATCCCCCGTATTGTTTGTTTTATCGAGGGGATTTAGAGGTACTACATGAAAGAACGACCGCATTGGTCGGTAGCCGTGAATTGAATCGCATCAGTCGTCCGCTCGTCGAGTTTTTGCATCCTTTAATAGAAGAAACTGTATCGATTTCGGGCGGGGCGAAAGGCATCGATGGGCTCGTACATGAAGCCTCGCTCGTCCGCAATCGACCGACCGTCGCCGTTCTCGGATCGGGATTTTCTCACCTTTATCCGACCGTGCATGGTCCGTTGTTTGACAAGATTGAACGAACCGGATTATTGTTGAGCGAATACGTGCCGGACACGCCAGTTAAAAAATTTCAATTTTTGGAACGGAATCGTCTCGTCAGTGGGCTTGGCGATCGGCTCGTCGTCGTCCAAGGTAGGGAAAAAAGTGGGACGATGAATACAGTCAGCCATGCGCTCGAGCAAGGAAAGACGGTGTTTGCCGTCCCGGGCAGCCCGCTCGATCGACTCGCCGCCGGACCGAATCGATTGATTGAAGAAGGTGCGATTCCATTGACGAATCCCGATCAATTTCTAAACGATCTCATGATTGTACGTTGACAAATCATCGAGAACATGAATATTATGGTAGGGATTTAAATGACCTCTAAAAGGGGAGCAGATGTATGGCAAAATATTTGGTGATCGTCGAATCACCTGCGAAAGCAAAAACAATTAAACGGTATTTAGGATCGAATTATACGGTCAAAGCCTCGATGGGTCACGTCATTGATTTACCGAAGAGTCAGCTCGGTGTCGACGTCGAACACGACTTTGAACCGAAGTATATTACGATTCGTGGTAAAGGGCCGGTCTTGAAAGAATTGAAGACGGCCGCTAAAAAAGCGACGAAAATCTTTCTCGCGGCTGACCCGGATCGCGAAGGGGAAGCGATCGCATGGCATTTAGCCCGTGCCCTCGGTGTCGATGAGACGACGGAATGTCGTGTCGTCTTCAACGAGATCACGAAAGATGCGATTAAAGAATCGTTCAAACACCCGCGTAAAATCAATCACGACCTCGTCGATGCCCAACAGGCGCGACGGATCTTGGACCGCCTCGTCGGATACGGGATGAGTCCGTTATTATGGAAGAAAGTGAAAAAAGGATTGTCGGCTGGACGTGTCCAGTCGGTCGCCGTGAAGATGATTATCGATCGCGAGCGGGAAATCAACGCTTTCGACCCAGAAGAGTACTGGACGATCAAACTGAACCTCAACCATGACGGGGAGACGTTCGAGACTTCTTTCTTCGGAAAAGACGGCAAGAAAGTCGAACTGAAGACAGAGGCTGACGCGAACGAAGTGCTCAACACGATTGGGGACTCGTTCAACGTCGTCGACGTCACGAAAAAGGAACGCAAACGAAACCCGTCCCTCCCGTTCACGACGAGCTCGCTTCAGCAAGATGCGGCCCGTAAGCTGAACTTCCGTGCGAAAAAGACGATGATGCTCGCCCAGCAGTTGTATGAAGGGATCGACCTTGGCAAAAAAGAAGGCACGGTCGGTTTGATCACGTACATGCGTACCGATTCGACGCGAATTTCCGATTTGGCGAAAGCCGAAGCGAAAGAATATATCGAATCGACGTTCGGCGAAGAATATGTCGCGCTTCAAAAACAAAAGGAGAAGAAAGCGACGAACGCCCAGGACGCACACGAAGCGATTCGTCCGACGTCGGCTCTGCGTGACCCGGCCATGATGAAACCGTACTTGTCACGTGACCAACTCCGGTTGTACAAACTCATTTGGGAACGGCTCATCGCCAGCCAAATGGCACCGGCTGTCCTTGATACGGTGAAAATCGATGTCGAGTCGAACGGGATGACGTTCCGCGCCAACGGCTCGACCGTCAAGTTCCCTGGTTTCATGAAAGTGTATATCGAGTCAAAAGACGATGATATCGAAGAAGCGAACCCTGAGAAGGAAGGCTTGTTGCCGCCGCTTGAAGTGGACGACACGGTCGCGTTCGAGACGATTGAGCCGAAGCAGCACTTCACGCAGCCACCGCCGCGTTATACAGAGGCCCGACTCGTTCGTGCGATGGAAGAGCTCGGGATCGGTCGTCCATCGACGTATGCGCCGACGCTCGACACGATTCAAAAACGTGGCTATGTCGTGTTAGAAGAGAAGAAGTTCGTCCCGACCGAACTCGGTGAGCTCGTCATCGAAATGATTGACGAATACTTCAACGACTTCATTACCGTCCAGTTCACGGCCGACATGGAAACACTGCTCGACTCCATCGAGAACGAGGAAGTGGCATGGACCGATGTCGTCGCTCCGATTTATCGCAGTTTCGAGAAACGGTTGAAACGGGCCGAGTCAGAAATCGAGAAGATTGAAGTGAAAGATGAGCCGGCCGGCATCGACTGCGAGATTTGCGGTTCGCCGATGGTCATCAAGATGGGGCGCTACGGCAAATTCATGGCTTGTTCTGGTTTCCCGAACTGTACGAACACGAAGCCGGTCCAAGTCGAAATCGGTGTCCCTTGTCCGAGCTGTAAAGACGGCCAAGTCGTCGAACGGCGCAGCAAGAAAGGCCGTCTATTCTACGGCTGCTCGAACTATCCGGATTGTGAGTTCGTCTCTTGGGACAAACCGGTCGCGAAACCTTGCCCGGAATGTGACCACATGATGGTCGAGAAGAAAATTAAAGACGGCGTCAAATATCAATGTACGAACTGTACCCATACCGAGGTACATCAGCAAGAGGAGGATTAAGATTGTCACAACGTGTAACTGTCATCGGGGCCGGGCTTGCCGGTTCCGAGGCGGCTTGGCAACTCGCGAAGCGCGGGATTCAAGTCGACTTATATGAAATGAGACCGGTTCGTCAAACACCGGCCCACCATACCGACCAATTCGCAGAGCTCGTCTGCTCGAACTCGCTTCGGGCGAACGGCCTGCAAAATGCAGTCGGCGTCCTGAAAGAAGAAATGCGCACGCTCGATTCGCTTATCTTGAAAGCGGCGGATACGGCGAGCGTCCCTGCCGGTGGCGCGCTCGCCGTCGATCGGCATGACTTTGCCGGCTTCGTCACTGACACGCTAAAGAACCATCCGAACGTGACCGTTCACAACGAAGAGATTCAAGCGATTCCAGACGGCATCGTCATCGTGGCGACGGGGCCGCTCACGTCACCTGACTTGTCGGCTTCGCTCAAAGCATTCACAGGCGAAGACTACTTGTACTTCTACGATGCGGCCGCGCCGATTCTTGACGGGGAGACGATCGACCGCGACAAAGTATATTTGAAATCGCGTTACGATAAAGGCGAGGCGGCGTACCTGAACTGTCCGATGACAGAAGAAGAGTTCGACGTCTTCTATGACGAACTCGTCAAAGCCGAAGTCGTCCCGCTTAAAGAGTTCGAGAAAGAGATTTATTTCGAAGGGTGCATGCCGTTCGAGGTGCTCGCCCAGCGCGGGAAAAAGACGCTTCTGTTCGGACCGATGAAACCGGTCGGCCTTGAAGATCCGAAGACGAATAAGCGTCCGCATGCGGTCGTACAACTTCGTCAAGACAACTCGGCCGGGACGCTTTTCAACTTGGTCGGGTTCCAGACCCATTTGAAATGGGGCGAGCAAAAGCGCATCATCCAACTCATCCCGGGACTTGAGAACGCTGAGATCGTCCGTTACGGTGTGATGCACCGTAACACGTTCATCAACTCGCCGAACTTGCTCAAGCCGACATATCAGGCGCGTACGCGTGACACACTCTTCTTCGCCGGACAAATGACGGGCGTCGAAGGTTACGTCGAGTCTGCCGCTTCAGGACTCCTTGCCGGAATCAATGCGGCGAAACTGATTCAAGGGGAAGAGTTGGTCGTGCTCCCACGTGAGACGATGCTCGGTTCGATGGCGCACTACATCACGACGACGGACGGAAAGCACTTCCAACCGATGAACGCAAACTTTGGACTTGTGCCGTCGCTTGAAGACGCGCCGAAGAAAATGAAGAAACAAGAACGCTACGAGAAATACGCCAATCGTGCCCTTGAGACGATCCAACAGTATAAAGAGATTTAAGGGAAGGGAGCCATTATTTGGCTTCCTTTTTTCTGAATTTAAATTTCAATTGTGTAATTTGTACAACACTTTGAAAATTTTCAGATTATTGAAGGGCTATCTATTGTCACCTTACTTTCTGTATGCTATGCTAATTTCGATTTGACGGGAACAGGCGTTTTTATGCCAAAAACAAGGGGGCGAGCGAATGGGATTCGGCGTGGATCAACAATCATTTTTACGCTATTGCCAAGTCGAACGACGACTGTCGCCTCATACAAAACGCTCTTATGGGCAGACGCTTGACCAGTACGCCGCATATTGCCAAACGACGCATCTCGATCCGTATGATGTGGAGTCGGCGCGGCGTTATTTATATGCTCTTTACGAGGCGGACGCCAAGACGACGACCGTCTCGCAAAAAGTATCTTGCCTGAAGCAGTTCGGGAAGTTCATCGCCCGTGAAAACGGGGGGGAACCGCTGTTTCATGGCCTGACGTCACCGAAGCGACGCAAGTCGTTGCCGACGTTTGCCGTTCCGAGTGAGGTAGAACAGCTGCTTCATGCCGCGGCAGCCGAGGAGGACCCGTTTATGCGCGCACGTGACGTCGCCATCGTCGAGATGCTGTATGGCACCGGGATGCGCGTGGCGGAACTGTGCGGAATGGACCTCGCGTCGTATGACAAGGCGCTCGCCTTCGTCCATGTCGTCGGGAAAGGGAAGAAGGAACGCTACATCCCGCTCGGCAAATATGCGATGGAAGCGCTCGACCGCTATCTGCTCGTCAGACAGGCGCATACTAGTGCCGAGGAAACGGCTTTATTTCTCGGTCAAAACGGGAATCGAGTGACAACAGACCAAATCCGGTATGTTATGAAGCGGCTACGGAAACGCGGTGGTCTCCAGAAACCGTTGACACCGCACTCGCTCCGCCACAGCTTTGCGACCGATCTATTAGAACGCGGGGCTGATCTTCGTGCCGTCCAAGAATTACTCGGCCACGAATCGCTGTCGACGACGGGGCGCTATACGCATGTGTCGACCGAACGGCTGAGGGCGGTCTATCAAGCAACACATCCGAGAAAGTAGGGGGTCATACTATGTTCCATGCAACAACGATTTTTGCAGTCCGACACGAAGGCAAAGGCGCAATGAGCGGGGACGGACAAGTCACGCTCGGAAACGCGGTCATCATGAAGAACAAAGCGAAAAAAGTACGCCGGCTCTATGGCGGAAAAGTCGTAGCCGGTTTCGCCGGTAGCGTCGCCGACGCGTTCACCCTGTTCGAGAAGTTCGAGTCAAAGCTCGAGATGTATAACGGGAATTTGCCGCGGGCGGCCGTCGAACTCGCGAAAGAGTGGCGCGGCGATAAAATGCTCCGTCAGCTCGAAGCGCTCCTCATCGTCATGGACGCCGATCACTTGCTTCTCGTCTCAGGTAACGGCGAAGTGATTGAACCGGATGACGGCATCCTCGCTATCGGGTCGGGCGGCAATTACGCCCTGGCTGCGGGGCGGGCCCTCGTCCGCTACTCGCCAGAAAAATCGGCCGAAGAGATCGCGCGAGCCGCACTCGAGATTGCTGGAGAGCTATGTGTCTATACGAACGACCAAGTCATTGTCGAAACAATTGGAGGCGATTCGAAATGAAACGTGAATTGACACCACGCCAAATCGTGTCGGAACTAGACCGCTTCGTCATCGGCCAAAAAGATGCGAAACGGGCAGTCGCGATCGCACTTCGTAACCGCTATCGCCGTCAAAAGCTGAGCGCGGACCTTCGGGATGAAGTGACGCCGAAAAATATCTTGATGATCGGCCCGACCGGTGTCGGGAAGACCGAGATTGCCCGCCGTCTCGCCAAACTCGTCGGTGCCCCGTTCGTCAAGGTCGAGGCGACGAAGTTCACAGAAGTCGGCTACGTCGGCCGCGACGTCGAATCGATGGTCCGGGACCTCGTTGAGGCGTCAGTCCGTCTCGTCAAAGAAGACAAGAAGGAAGGCGTCAAAGACCAAGCCGAAGCCGTCGCCAAGGAGCGGATCCTCGATGCGCTTCAAGGGAAGGCGAAAGCCGCCCCGACAGCCTCGAACCCGTTCGAGGCACTGTTTGGCGGTCAGGCGCAACAGGCAGAACCGGCGACCGACTCGACACAAGCGAGCGATCGGGCCCAGCTTCGGCGCCTGCTCGAGCTCGGCGAGTTGGAGGAACGGTTGATTGAAGTCGATTTGGAAGAGAAGCAGACGGTCGACTTGTTCCAAGGGCAAGGGATGGAAGGGCTGTCGAACCTTCAAGACATGCTCGGACAAATCGTGCCGAAGAAACGGAAGAAGCGGAAAATCACGGTCCGTGAGGCCCGCCCGCTCCTCATCGCCGAAGAGGCGGAGAACTTGCTCGACATGAACGAGGTCCATGACGAGGCCGTGCAGCGTAGCGAACAGATGGGGATCATCTTCGTCGATGAAATCGACAAGATTGCCACGAAGTCGCAAGACCATGCCGGCGTCTCGCGTGAAGGCGTTCAGCGCGACATCCTGCCAATCGTCGAAGGGTCGACGGTCGTGACAAAATACGGTCCCGTCAAAACGGATCACGTCCTTTTCATCGCGGCCGGAGCGTTCCATATGGCGAAGCCGTCCGATTTGATTCCGGAGCTGCAAGGGCGCTTCCCGATTCGCGTCGAGCTGAGCAGCTTGACGGAAGAAGACTTCGTCAAGATTTTGACCGAACCGTCGCAAGCGCTCATCAAGCAATATACGGCGCTCCTCGAGTCTGAAGAGATCGGGGTCGAGTTCACCCATGAGGCGATTGAAGAGATTGCGAAGATTGCGACGCACGTCAACCGCGAGACGGATGACATCGGCGCACGTCGCCTTTATACGATCATGGAACGTGTGCTCGAGGACTTGTCGTTCGAGGCGGCCGACATGCCACAGACGAACGTTCAAATCACACCTGCTTACGTCAAAGAAAAAGTCGGTTCGATTGCGGAAGATCGAGACTTAAGCCAATATATACTATAAGATTCTGTATGCACATACAGGGAGGAAAATCAGAACTATGAACTTACTAGATAAAACACGCCAATTGAACACGATGCTTCAACAAGAGGCGAGCGCGCACGTCGACTTTAAAGAGATGGCGGACAAGATGCGTGAAGTGCTTGAGGCGAACACATTCATCGTCAGCCGTCGCGGCCGCTTGCTCGGCTTTGCGATCAAACAACAGATTGAAAATGAGCGGATGAAGGCGTTCCTTGTCGACCGCCAGTTCCCGGAGCCGTATGCGTCGAACTTGTTCAACGTGAAAGAGACGACGGAAAATATCGATATCGATAGCGAATATACGGCGTTCCCGGTTGAGAACCGCGAACTCTTCCTCGAATCGAAGACGACGATCGTTCCGATTATCGGCGGCGGCGAACGTCTCGGCACGCTCGTGCTCGGACGCTTGAATAACGAATTCACGCAAGACGACCTCGTCCTCGCAGAATATAGCGCGACAGTCGTTGGGATGGAGATCTTGCGTGAAAAAGCGGCGGAAGCCGAGGCGTCTGCCCGGAAGAAGGCAGTCGTGCAAATGGCGATCAACTCCCTCTCGTATTCTGAACTCGAAGCGATTGAGCACATCTTCGAAGAGCTCGGTGGAAACGAAGGATTGTTAGTTGCTTCCAAAATTGCCGATAGAGTGGGAATCACTCGTTCGGTTATCGTCAACGCGCTACGGAAGCTCGAGAGCGCCGGCGTCATCGAATCTCGCTCGCTCGGGATGAAAGGAACCTATATCAAGATACTGAATGATAATTTCTTGTTTGAGTTACAGAAGCTGAAATCTAATTGAAACAGAGCAAGTTCATCACGAACAGCCTTACAATCGCTAGATAAAGACCGCTTTAGGTCCAAAAACCCGTTCTTTCGAATGAAAGAACGGGTTTTTTAGTGCAAAAGTAATTATTTTCAGAATATGTCGTAAATTCGACAAAAAGAAGCTAGACCATTTACCTGTTTTCCTAAAAATATCTTTCAGAACTGTTACAGATTTGTTTCAATGTAATAGTAGAATTTCCAAATAAGGTATATACATGCATCTTTATGTGAAAGCGAGTGAGCCGCATGAAATGGATTGGCACCGACTATCAGTTGATGAAGCAAGCGATCAACCATTCGGTCTTACACCAGAAAGTGATCAGTCATAATTTGTCGAATATCGATACCCCGAATTTTAAAGCGAAACAAGCCGTCTTCGAACAGACGCTATCGAACGAGATGCGGTTGAAACTTGCCGGCGGGCGACCGAGCGAGCGGGCGACGAGCCAAATCGTCGACCGTGCAGGAGGTGCGATGCGCAGTGACGGGAATAACGTCGACCTCGATTTCGAGATGAGTGAACTAGCGCGGAACCAATTGCAATATGAGGCGATGATGGAACAACTCAACCGTCGGCTCGGTGGTTTGAAGACGGTGATACGAGGAGGACGTTAACGATGGGGATGTTTGATAGTTTTCATATCTCAGCGACGGCGCTGACGTCACAACGGTTACGGATGGACACCGTCTCAGCGAATATCGCGAACGCGCAGACGACACGCGGCAAACTTGTCGATGGAGAATGGCAGCCGTATACGCGTAAGATGACGGTGCTTCAGGAAGCGCCGTTTCGAAAACAGTTATCGAACGCCGTCTCGGGCGGCTTGCAAGTGGCGCGAATCGTCGAGGACGAGGCGCCTTATAAATTGTCTTATGACCCGTCGCATCCCGACGCGGACGAACGCGGCTACGTGCAGTTGCCGAACGTGGACTTGTTAAAAGAGATGGTCGACCTGATGGGGGCGACCCGCTCATACGAGGCCAACGTGGCGGCGATGAATGCGACGAAGGCGATGCTCGTCAAAGCGATGGAAATTGGTAAAGGATAAGGAGTGAAGACGGATGCAAATCAATCCGATTTCGATGATTGGAACTCAACCGACCGGGGTGAACCCGGTGAAAGATACGCCATCTCAATTTGGATCGTATTTGAATGAGGCGATGCGCTCGTTGAACGACGTGCAACAGGCGACGAGTGCGGCTCGCGCCGACCTTGCCGTCGGAAAAGCCGACCTTCATCAAGTGATGATTCAAAGTGAAGAGTCGTCGATAGCGATGCAACTCGCGATTGAGGTGCGGAACAAGGCTGTCGAAGCCTATCAAGAAATGATGCGAATGCAAGTTTAATGTAGAGGATGACGAGTTGCGATGAATGAGAAGTTAAAAGAACGATTCAGTTCACTGACGGGTTCGCTCCAAGCGTTGCCGAAGAACCGTAAAATCTTTTGGGGCATCGTCATCGCCGGCGTATTACTCGTCGCGGTGGTCTTGACCATGTTGCTCGCACGACCGAACATGGCGCCTCTGTACACGAACTTGTCGGCCCAAGAAGCCGGAGAAGTGACAGAGAAGCTGACGGCTGACGGAGTGAAATCAGAAATTAAAGCGACCTCGAACGGGGTGAGTGTTTATGTCCCGAGCGAACGGGTCGACCAGTTGAAAGTCAATTTGGCCGCGGCTGGAATCCCGAAGTCGGGTGCCATCGATTATAGCTTTTTCAGCGACAACGCCGGGTTCGGGACGACCGACCGTGAGATGGCCGTGATCGAACGAAGCGCGATGCAAACCGAGCTCGAACGATTGATCACGCAAATCGAAGGCATCAATCAGGCAAAAGTCATCATCTCGCTACCCGAGAAGTCTGTCTTTCTAGCAGAGGACCAAGGCGAACCGACGGCGTCAATCGTCTTGAACCTCGGTGCTGGGACGTCACTCGAACCGGCGACGGTGAAAGGACTGTATCACTTGATTAGTAAGAGCGTACCGAACTTGAAGCCGGAAAACATCTCGATTATGGACCAATACTTCACGTATTACGACCTGGACCAGTCGACGATGGCCGGCGGTGGCTCGACCGACCCGCTCGCTTTGAAGCGCCAAGTCGAGAAAGACGTACGTCAACAGATTCAACAGATGCTCTCGGTGCTTCTCGGTGAGCGTAGCGTGCTCGTATCGGTCACAGCCGACATCGACACGACGCAGACGGCAGAAGAGCAAAACCTCGTCACCCCGGTCAATGAAGACAGCATGGAAGGGATCGTCACATCGGCCGAACGAATCGCCGAGGCGTACACAGGCGGGACCGGAGCGCAAACAGCAGCCGGGACGGCCGAGAACGACACGGTCAACTTCCCAGCCGCGACGGGTACCGGTAACGAAGAGAGCGAGAAAAATCATGAAATCATCAACTATGAAGTGAATCGCATCACAAAACAGATCCAAAACGCGCCGTACACGATTCGAGACCTCGGTGTCCAGCTCATCGTCGAACCACCGAACGGGGCGACGACGATTGACCCGCAACTCGAAGGTGACCTCGAGACGATGATGTATTCGATTATCCGCACATCGCTCGCGAAGACGGGCGAAGCCCTCACGGAAGCGGAATTGGAACAAAAAGTCGTCGTCGTGTCTCGCCCGTTCGCAGAAGCGGAAGCGGTCGCGACGACCGAGCAAGCGACGCCATGGTGGATGTATGCCGCCGCAGCCGGCGCGGTCGTCCTACTCGCCCTCGTCTTCTTCGCACTACGCAAGCGCAAGCAAGAGCCGCTCGCTGAGACGAACGAGTGGGAAGTCCCATATGAAGACGAAGTGCCGGACCTCGACCTTGAAGAACGAGGCGAAGGCGCCGTCAAGAAGAAACAGTTGGAGAAATTGGCAGAGAGCAACCCAGAAGAGTTCGCCAAGCTTCTTCGTACTTGGATGTCTGAGGAGTGAGTACCGTGAACTATGCAAAACAATCGAACCGAGAAAAAGCGGCGATGCTCATGATCTCGCTCGGACCAGAAGTCGCGGCGAACGTGTACAAGCATCTGTCCGAAGAAGAGATGGAGCAGTTAACGCTACAAATCTCGGCACTGAAAAAAGTATCGCCTGAACAGAAAGAGACGATCATGGGCGAGTTCCATGAGCTCGCGATGGCACAGAGCTACATTACGCAAGGTGGCATCGGCTTCGCGAAGACGGTGCTTGAAAAAGCGGTCGGGGAAGAGAAGGCGATGGCCCTCATCCACCGTCTCACCTCGACGCTCCAAGTCAGACCGTTCGAGTTCGCGCGAAAAGCCGATCCGAAGCAGTTGCTCAACTTTATCCAAAACGAGCACCCGCAAACGATCGCGTTGATTTTGGCTCACCTCGAGCCGGTCAAATCAGGACAAATCTTATCCGAACTGCCGCCTGAGATTCAATCGGAAGTCGCCAAACGGATTGCGACGATGGACCGGCTCAACCCGGACGTCATCCATGAAGTCGAGCAGATTCTCGAGAAGAACTTGTCGCAGACCGACATGCAGGACTACGCGCAGTCTGGTGGAATCGAAGCGGTCGTCGAAGTGCTCAACGGCGTCGACCGGACGACGGAGCGGACGATTCTCGATGCGCTTGAAATCGAAGACCCGGAGCTCGCCGAAGAGATCAAAAAGCGGATGTTCGTGTTCGAAGATATCGTCACGCTCGACTCGCGGGCGATACAACGGATTATCCGGGAAGTGGCGAACGACGATCTTTTGCTCGCGCTCAAAGTCTCGTCCGAAGAAGTCAAACAAATCATCTTCAAAAACATGTCACAGCGAATGGTGGATACGTTCAAAGAAGACATGGAATTCATGGGACCTGTGCGGTTGCGTGACGTCGAAGAAGCGCAAAGTCGTATCGTCGGGATTATCCGTCGCCTAGAAGACGTCGGAGAAATCGTGATCAGTCGCGGTGGAGGAGATGACATCGTTGTCTAATGTGATTAAACGAGGACGGGCGACAGCGTTCGAGCCGCAACGGATCGACTCGAAGCCGTTGTTTGAGGCGGTTGAGGTAGTACCCGAGATCGATCACGAGTCAGGAATCGCGGCCCGTTATGAAAAACTCAGGCAAGAAGAAGCCGAAGCCAGCGAACGGTGGCACGCCGCAGAAGAGACGATTGAGCGCTTAAAAGCCGAGGCGCTTGAAGCGGCTTACAACGAAGGCTATGCCGCGGGGTTTGACCAAGGGCATGGCGAAGGGAAGGCGACGTTCGATGAGTTGACGACCCGATTGAACACGGTGCTCGTCGAACTCGAACAGTTATACGACGATAAGTGGCGCTCGGCCGAACGCCAACTCGTCGAGCTCGCGGTCGAGGTCGCCGCCAAGTTGACGACCGACCTCATCCGAAAAGATGAGCAGCTGTTCGCCGATTTGATTCGTGACCAAGTCTTGCGTGAGCCCGACGCCGACAGTTTGACCATCTATGTCCATCCGACCCGCCTCGCCTCGATTCAACGGTTCGAGACGATGTGGCAGACGGACAATGCACCGTTGATGAAATATCGGGCCGACGCGTCGCTAGATGAGGTGAGCGTCCGAATCGAGACGCCGCACCACGGCAGTGAGCGCGACGTGTCCTACAGTTTGGAACGGATTCGGGCGACGATCGAGGAGGTATTGGCCGATGGGGCTTATTGATCTCGTCACGGAGACCGTCTCCCGGTCACCGGAAGACGAATACGTCCGGAAAGTCGGGCGCGTCTGTCGCGTCGTCGGATTGATGATCGAAGCGAGCGGGCCGAGCGCGTTCATCGGTGAGCGGTGCCTCATCGAGTTGCCGAACGGTCCAGCCGTTGAAGCGGAAGTCGTCGGATTCAACGATGCGCGCGTGCTCCTCATGCCTTACGGCGAGACGACTCAAATCGCACCCGGTTGTATCGTCAAAGGGACCGGCCGCATGCTCCAAGTGCCGGTCGGGTTCGAGTTGATTGGTCAAGTGCTCGATGGGCTCGGCCGTCCGTTATCCGGGGAAGGTAAGCGCCCGGCAAAACGATACGACGTATTGCGCAAGCCGCCGAACCCGCTCGAACGGCCGCGAATCCTCGACTCCTTATCGACCGGGGTCCGCGTCATCGACGGGCTATTGACCGTCGGCAAAGGACAACGGGTCGGCTTGTTTGCCGGATCGGGTGTCGGGAAGTCGACATTGCTCGGCATGATCGCCAAACGCTCGTCCGCACACGTTAACGTCATCGCGTTGATTGGTGAGCGGGGGCGGGAAGTGAAAGAGTTTATCGAGAAAGAGCTCGGGCCAGAAGGGATGGCGCGTTCGGTCGTCATCGTGGCGACGAGCGATCAACCGCCACTCGTCCGATTGAAAGGTGCCTATACGGCAACGGCGATTGCCGAGTATTTCCGCGACCAAGGGAAAGAAGTCGTGTTGATGATGGATTCGGTGACGCGTTTCGCGATGGCGCAACGTGAAATCGGGCTCGCCACAGGCGAACCCCCGACATCTAAAGGGTACACCCCGTCCGTTTTCGCCATGTTGCCGCAACTACTCGAGCGGAGCGGGACGGCTGTCACCGGCTCCATCACGGCGTTTTACACCGTACTCGTCGATGGGGACGACATGAACGAACCGATTGCCGATGCCGTTCGCGGGATACTCGATGGTCACTTCGTCATGGACCGTGCCCTCGCGAACCGTGGCCAGTTCCCGGCCATTCACGTGTTGAAGTCGATTAGTCGGGTCATGAACCAAATCGCCTCACCGCTACATCGCGAAGATGCGATCACGTTCCGCAGCTGGCTCGCCACGTACCTAGACGCAGAAGACTTAATCAATATCGGTGCATACAAAAAAGGGACGAATCCAGCGATTGACACGGCCATCGATCACTATCCGGGGCTGCTGACGTTTTTGAAGCAATCGATTGAAGAAGAGGCGTCGTTCGAGCAAACAATCGAGCGGTTGGCCGGAATCGCAAGAGGTGACAGATGAACAGATTATTACTAGAACGAATCATGCCGATCGCTGAACATGAAAAAGAAGAGACGGCGACCGAGATGAGGTCGTTGAAGGCACGATTTGAGGCAGATATGGAAGCGTTATACCGTCTGCTCGTCACGTATGAGTCGCTTATGAAGAGTCAGGATGAACAGTCTGGTACGGTCGACTTGCTCATGTCACAGTATCGCGAGAAGACGCGCGACCTGCTGAAGCGACAAATCGAGACGCAACAGCTCGTCGTGACCCAATCGCGCAATCGCTATCATTTGGCGCAAGAGCGTCTGCTCGGGAAAGTCGTCGAAGAGAAAAAATACGTGACGCTCCATGAGAAGGCGAGCCAACAAGAAGTTGCCGCCACAAAAGCGACGGAGCAATCCTTCATTGACGAGCTCGCCGTCATTCACCACGGGAAAGGGAAGTAAGCGGATGGAAAAAGAGAACAGTAGACGTGGAGTCCAGTTGTTGGTCGCCCTTGTCCTCATCCCGGCGATCTTCCTACTCGTCGGAGGTATCGTCGTCATGAACTATGCGATGGATCGCCCACTCTTATCGGTACCGTTCATCGAAACGAAGCAAGAACCGGTGACGGAAAAGAGCGTGAACGTGACAGGGATTGATTCGGATGCTACGAACCGGTTGAAAGTGGCCAACGCTGAAATCGAGAAACTGCGTAATGAAAACGTCGAATTGACGAATGAAGTGAAGGCAAGACAAGAGGAAGTGTCACGTCTCATCAAAGAACGTGACCGTCTCATCGCCGAACTGAGTGCCGCTGCAGAAGTCGAGGCGACGACGTCCGACGTGTCACGCGTCTACGAAGAGATGTCGGCCAAACAGGCTGCGGCCATCATGAACGAGTTAGAGAGCCCACAGGTGGCCAAACTGTTAAAAGAACTATCACCAAAACAACAAGCCGACATACTTGGCCGAATGGATGCACAACGGGCCGCCGTTGTCACCCAGCTGTTGCAATAGGGAGGAGGTCGAATCAATGAATATCGCGTTACTCGGACAAGCCGTGCAAGGAACGGCACAAAAAAACGGGGAAGCGGGTGCTTCTCCGACAGGTCATTTTTTACAATTGCTCACTTCCATGCTCGGGTCGTTCACAGATACGCCGCAGCAACCGGTCAAGTCAGACGGTGAATCGGCTCAATCATTGCCGACCGAAGAACTCTCGTCAGAGCTCGAGCGATGGCTGCAACAGCCGGACAGTCTCGAGTGGTTAAAAGGCTTGCCACGAGACGCCTATCGCCAGTTCATGGACGCCTATACGAGCTTGTTGACAGAAGCGGCATCTTTAGAATCGATGTCACCAGAGGCGATGGTGCCCGCGACCAACGTCGTGGCACACGTGTTAGACGGAACGAAGCAGACGGCGCATGCTTCGATCATTCCAGCAATGATTGAACGTGATTTGAAACGGGATGTACCATCCATGTCGACGCGAGGCGGGTTCGAGACGAACGTCCGCATCGTGCAGCAAATCGTGACGCAATTTAACGGGACGTTTGGCCAGGCTCAAAACACTTTACCCGAAGGAAAACAACCTGAAACCCCGTTGACGACAATCGTGAAAGAATCGCTCGAACTGTTGCCAAAAGGTGGGACGTGGACGAGACCTCAAATCGATGTCGACACCGTGATGTACGCTTCGAAGAGTTCGTTGCCTGAAAATTTGAAAGCGCGAATCGAGGCGGCACTGCAACGAGCCCCATTCCAAAGTGGAGCGGACGGATCGAAAGTGTTCACGGTCCGGCTCTATCCAGAACAACTCGGTGAGCTTGTCGTGAAGTTGGAACGTCAAAACGGAGAGCTCGTCGTCAAGTTGTTCGCGAGCAACCAAGATGCGAAACAACTGCTTCAATCACAACTTCAACAATTGCATCAGACGCTGCAACCGCTCACGCCGAACGTCCGCATCGAGGTGAACTTGACACAACAGGCGCTTGATGCCAAAACGCCGACTTCAAGCGGCGAACAACCTGACGCTGAACGGGAAGGGCAGCAACAGCCGAAAGGAGAATCTGACGATGACGACCATCCAACCGAAGACGAGTGACTATTCGTTGCCCGATCAATCCGCACCGAAAGCGACGAACCAGTACGACAAGAACATGTTCTTGAAACTGCTTCTCGCGCAACTCGCAAACCAAGACCCGATGTCGCCGATGGAAGACCGTGAGTTCATCGCCCAGATGGCGCAGTTCTCTTCGCTCGAACAGATGCAGACGATCTCGAAACAACTCGACTCGGTCCTCTTCGATCGGCATATGTCCTCGATTTCCGAGTTCAGCAATATGATCGGAAAGACCATCGACTACAAAACCGAGACAGCGACCGAGACGATTCGAGGGTCAGCCCGTGTCGTCTCGATCTCAAGAACGGATGAGGCCGGCTACATGGCCGACCTAGAAGACGGTACGTCCGTCAGCGTGTACGACATCACGTCCATCAAACAAGCATAGGAGGAATTATCATGTTAAGAGCAATGTACTCAGGAATCAGTGGACTGAAGAACTTCCAATCCAAGCTTGACGTCGTCGGGAACAACATCGCCAACGTCAACACGTTCGGCTATAAAAAGGGCCGCGTCACGTTCAAAGACCTCGTCAGCCAGCAAGTCGGTAGTGCAACGGGCGCGAACGCCGTCAGCGGGGGGACAAACCCGAAAGAAGTCGGTCTCGGTGGCACGATGGCGACGGTCGATAACGTCTACAACCAAGGCGCGATGCAAAATACGGGTCGTGCCCTCGACGTCGGGATTTCTGGAGAAGGGTTCTTCGCCTTGAACGTGAACGGTCAAACGCAATATACGCGTGCTGGTAACTTCTATACGGATAATGCCGGCGATATCGTCAACGGCGATGGTTCATATTTGCTCAGCACGACGGGTCAAAAGATTACGATTCCGGCAGGGGCGAAATCATTATCGATTGGGAAAGACGGTCAAGTGAGTTACGTTAACGACGCCGGTGTCTCGACGCAGGTCGGTCAAATTCAAATCGTCACGTTCGCCAACAATGCGGGACTTTCAAAAGTCGGTGCGAACAACTTCATCCAGTCACAAAACTCAGGCGTCCCGAACCCAGGAATCCCAGGACAGCAAGGCCGCGGTGAACTCGTCTCCGGTGCGCTTGAAATGTCGAACGTCGACTTGTCAGAAGAATTCACAGAAATGATCGTCGCACAGCGCGGTTTCCAAGCGAACACCCGCATCATCACGACATCGGACGAGATTTTACAAGAACTCGTCAACTTGAAACGCTAATGATTCACGTCACAGCGCTACGGGGTGAAGCGTTCGTGTTGAACGCCTTGTTCATCGAGACGGTCAAGGCGGAGCCGGACACGATCATCCATTTATTTAACGGCAAGACGTATATCGTCAAAGAGTCAAAGCAAGAAGTCGTCGATCGCGCATCAGCATTTTATCGCACGGTCGGATTGATTGGAACGACAGTGACAAGAGGTGAAGAAGATGAGTGAAGAGAAACCAAAAGGCGGCGCCATGAAGATGGTGCTGATTATGCTCGTCGTGTTGCTCGTCATGGGTGGGGCCGGGTTTATGACTTATAAATATTTGTTCGGTGACAACGTGACGGCGAAGACGAAGCCGGTGACGGCCGAAGAACTCGCCGAACGCAGCTTCACGACCGATGACATGACGACGAACATCCAAGACGAGCGGTTCATCAACGTCCAGTTCACCATCGTCACGGACGCGGTTGAAACGAGAGAAAACTTAGAACTCCGGAAGTTCCAAGTTCATAACGTCATCCTCGGGGATTTGGCGGGGATGACGAAAGCGCAACTCACGACGAAAGAAGACATGCAAAAGTTTGAACAGTCGTTGCGCGAACAATTGAACAGCCTCCTCGAGGAAGGCGAAGTTCAACGCGTCTATATGACGAAGAAAATCATACAGTGAGGTGGCATCATGGGAGAAGTATTATCTCAACAAGAAATTGATGCCTTGTTATCCGCGTTAAGTAGCGGCGATGTCGAAGCAGACTCGTTTTTGGCACAAGAAGAAGAGCGGAAAGTCCGGCAGTATGACTTTAAACGGGCCGTCCGCTTCTCGAAAGACCAAATTCGAAGCCTGACGAGAATCCACGAGCACTTTGCGCGCATGCTGACGACGTTTTTCTCGGCGCAGCTACGGACGTACGTTCAGTTCACCGTGAACTCGGTCGAACAGTTGCCGTACGACGAATTCATCCATTCCATCCCGAGCATGACGATGATCAATTTGATTGAAGCACCGCCGCTTAACGGACGCTTCATCATCGAGGTCAACCCGAACATCTCCTATGCGATGCTCGACCGTCTGCTCGGAGGACCAGGTGTCGAGATTGAGAAAGTCGACAGTTTCACGGAAATCGAGATGCGCATCTTGACGCAACTGTACAAGCGAGCGTTCGCTTCTTACGGGGACGCCTGGGAGTCGATTGCCGAGGTGAAGTCACAGATGGCCGCGGTCGAAGTGAACCCGCAGTTTCTCCAACTCGTCTCGCCGAACGAGACGGTCGTCTTAATTTCGATTGGCGTGACGATTGGGGAAGTGAGCGGCACGATCAACGTCTGCTTGCCGTTCGTGACGATCGAACCGATTCTGTCCAAACTGTCGAGTCATTATTGGATGCAAGAGGCGAACCGGCGTAACGCGACAGGTAACAGTAAAGAGCCACTCAAGGCCCAGCTGATGAACTCGTCCGTCGAGGTCGTTTCGCTACTCGGTGAGACGACGATCACGTTCGGTGACTTGTTGCATTTAGAGATTGGCGACTGTTTGACGCTCGACCAATTAGTGAAAGAGCCGCTATCGGTCATGGTAGGGGAAAATAAAGTGTTCAAAGGGCAAGCCGGTGTGAGCGGGAAGCGGATGGCGGTTCAAGTGTTACACCGGGTGAAGGAGGAAGAGCAATGAGTGAGATGTTGTCACAAGATGAAATCGACGCGTTACTGCGAGGGACGAGCGAGAGTACCTCGTCAACTGAAACAAAACAAGAAGTGCATCTAGACTCGATGGAAAGCGACGCGCTCGGTGAAATCGGTAATATCTCGTTTGGGAACTCGGCGACGGCGTTGTCGACTTTACTCCAACAAAAAGTCGAGATTACGACACCGATCGTCAGCGAAGTGACAGTCGACGCGTTGCGCGAGCGTTATCCGACGCCGCATGTCGCACTTCGTGTCGGCTACACCGAAGGGTTAGAAGGTGAGAACGTCCTCGTCTTGACGCGAGAGGATGCCGCGATCATCTCGGATTTGATGCTCGGTGGCACCGGCGTCGGTGTCGACCCGGACGGACTTGACGAGATTCGATTATCGGCCGTCCAAGAGGCGATGAATCAGATGATGGGAGCTGCGGCAACGTCACTATCGACCGTCTTCTCGAAGAAAATCGACATCTCACCGCCGCTCATCGAAGTGTTCGATGCGACGAAGACGCAGACGATTATCGATCGACTCGAACTGTGGGAGACGATGGTGTTAATCGAGTTCAACTTGAAAGTCGGGACGTTAATCGATTCGAAAATCGTTCAAATCGCGCCAATCAAGTTCGGGAAGCAGCTCGTCAACGAACTGATGGCTGCGACGGCGCCGTCGCCAGCACCAGCACCGAAACCGGAACCGGTCAAGCAAGCGCCGCCACAGCCCCAAGCACAGGCTGTAGCGCCACGTCCGGAACCAAAGTCAGCACCAGAAGTCGCTGTCAGTCAAGCCGAGTTCATGCCACTTCATGCACCGACCTCAAACGAGGCGGCACCGGCCAACCTTGGTCTCTTGTATGATGTGCCGCTCAACGTGACGGTCGAGCTTGGCCGGACGAAACGCTCGGTCCGGGAAGTGCTCGAACTGTCGCAAGGCTCGATTATCGAGCTCGATAAGTTGGCAGGCGAACCGGTCGATATTTATGTGAACCAACAGCGCATCGCCCGTGGCGAGGTCGTCGTCATCGAAGAGAACTTCGGGGTGCGCGTGACAGAAATCATTCAACCGCATGAGCGGATTGGAATCGTTTAAGGAGGAAGACAAATGAGTGCAAAGATTTTAGTAGTAGACGATGCGGCGTTCATGCGCATGATGATTAAAGATATTTTAACGAAGAACGGGTTTGAAGTGGTCGGGGAGGCCGAGAACGGGGTGGATGCGGTCGCGAAGTATCGTGAACTCACACCGGATCTCGTCACGCTCGACATCACGATGCCAGAAATGGACGGACTCGCAGCATTGAAAGAGATTCGTGGATTCGACTCGAACGCGAAAGTGATCATGTGTTCGGCGATGGGGCAACAAGCGATGGTCATTGACGCGATTCAAGCTGGGGCGAAAGACTTCATCGTGAAGCCGTTCAACGCAGAACGTGTCATTGAAGCGGTCTCTAAAACGGTCGCACAATGAACAAATGGTGGTTGATTTTCCTTCTCGTGGTCGGTCTGTATGGACCGGCCACGGTTGAGGCCGCCACCGTCGAGAAGCAGTTCGAGCAACAGCAAGAACAGACAAAGGCCCCGAAAACGGAGTCGACTACCGTTTCAACGATTGGCACACTGATTCAGGTTATTCTCAGCCTCGTCGTCGTCATCGGTGGTTTTCTCGTCTTGATGCGCTGGTTGAGCGCTCGGACGCAAGGGGTGAAGACGGCCCAACATATGAAACATTTAGGCGGTGTTCCGCTCGGGAAAGATCGATCGGTCCAACTCGTCAAACTCGGCGATCAAGTGTATGTGCTCGGTGTCGGGGAATCGATTCAATTGATCGATCGTGTCGAGGCAGATACGCTCGATGAGGAAGTGACAGAACATTTGCCGGTAACCGGTTCGAACGGCTCCGCATTTTTAGATACGTTTAAACAACAATTGGCCCAAATTGAGCAAGCGAGGAAGAATCAATGACGACGATTGAGCAATTAATCAATTTAGAGACGCCAGACAGTACGTCGACGTCCATTAAACTGTTAGTCGTCTTGACGCTCCTGACGCTCGCCCCGTCATTCCTTATACTCATGACGTGCTTTACGCGTGTCGTCGTCGTCTTGTCGTTCATCCGACCGGCACTCGGGACGCAACAGACACCACCGAACCAACTCATTATCGGATTGGCACTGTTCATTACGTTATTCGTCATGTCGCCGGTTTTATCCGACTTGAACGAGAAAGCGCTCACACCGTACATGGAAGATCAAATCAGTCAAGACGAGGCGTTCGAAGAGGCGAGCAATACGATGAAGCGGTTCATGGCAAAATATACACGGCAAGAAGATTTGCAGCTCTTCATCAAATACGGCAACTACGAGCAACCAGAGTCGATTGAGGATGTTCCGCTCCTCGCGATGGTGCCTGCTTACGCCATCAGTGAACTGAAGACGGCGTTTCAAATCGGATTCATGATTTTCTTGCCGTTTTTGATTATCGATATGGTCGTGGCGAGCGTTTTGATGTCGATGGGGATGATGATGTTACCGCCGGTCATGATCGCCTTACCGTTCAAACTGTTGTTGTTCGTATTAGTGGATGGGTGGCATTTGATTGTGGAGTCATTGCTTAGAAGTATGTAGGAGGAACGATTATGACGCAGGAAATGGTCATTTATTTGGCGACAGAGAGTGTGTGGACATTGTTAAAAATTGCGATGCCGCTTTTACTCATCTCGCTCGTCGTCGGTCTCGTCATCTCGATTTTACAGGCGACGACTCAAATTCAAGAGCAGACGCTCTCATTCGTCCCAAAGATCGTTTCGGTCTTTATCGGACTCGTCATCTTCGGTCCATGGATGTTGCAACAAATCGAAGGGTTTACCCGGATGATCTTTGAACTGATGGTCGAGGTCGCTTCGAAATGAACGCCGTCGATTTCATCAGCCTTTACGGTTTGACGTTCGCCCGGCTATCCGGTTTCTTCGTCAGTGTACCGCTCTTCTCGTCCCGGCAACTTCCGGTCATGCATCGCGTCGCGTTCAGTGCGCTGCTCGCGTATTATGCGATGTTCACCGTGACAGAACCGATTGTGATGAGCGAGGCGTTCATCGTACAAGTGTTGTATGAAGTATTGATTGGGCTCTTGCTCGGCATTTTAATCAACATCTTGTTCTTTGCCCCGCAAATCGCTGGGGGTGTCATCGACTTACAACTCGGTTTGGCGATGGCGTCGGCGTACGACCCGATGTTTGGTGGTCAGTCGCCGCTTATCGGTCGATTTTATTATATTTTCACGTTGTTCATCATGTTATCGACGAATATGCATTTACTGCTTATCGATGGGATTTATTATAGCTTTCAAATTTATCCGCCTGGTCAGCCGATGATCAACTTCACCGAGGCGTCGCTCATGATGGCCGTCAAGGTCGTGACGATGACGATGCTCGTCGCGTTGCAACTTGCCTTGCCGATGATGGCATCGCTACTCCTTGTCGACTTGGCACTCGGATTCCTTGCGAAATCGGCGCCGCAGTTTAACATCTTCGCCATCGGTTTTTCATTCAAACTCATCGCCGGTTTCTCGGTGATGGTCGTCATGATGGGCTTGACGCTGAATGGGATCAGCCAGTTCATCCCGTTGCTACAAGACGTGTTGCGTGATTTTATGAAGCTTTTAGGAGACGTTGCATGAAGCCTCTATACTCTTTATCGGTCGATCTTCAGTTTTTTGCAGGTGAAAAAACAGAAAAGGCGACCCCACGAAAACGACAAGACTCACGAAAGAAAGGACAAGTCGCCAAATCCGCCGACTTGACCGGGGCGTTCGCCTTGTTCGCCATGTTCCTCATGTTGTCGTTTCTTGGCCCGTATATCGGGAAGCAGTTGTTCACGTTGACGAAAGATTTGCTCGGGCCGACGTATTTATTGACCGACTTGTCAGACGGAATGGCCGGTATGCTCGTCGATTTATTGTTACGGGTCGGAATCATTTTAGCCCCGTTCTTCATCGTCGCCGTCGTCTTTGGCGTCTTGGTCAACTATTTCCAAATCGGTCCGCTCTTCTCGACAGAAGCGATTCAACCGAAGCTTGAACGAATCGATCCCATCAAAGGGGTCAAACGGATTGTCAGCATGAAAGCCGTCGTCGAATTTTTAAAGTCCTTATTCAAATTATTGATTATCCTGACGACCGCTGTCGCCGTCCTTTGGCAAAACCAAGAGAAATTGTCGCGTATGGCCGTCGAGCACGTCCGTGAATCGGTCGTCGCCTTGACGAGTATCACGATTGAACTCGGCCTTTGGGTGAGCGTCGCGTTGCTCGCGCTCGCATTGTTCGACTTTTTCTATCAACGGTTTGATTTTGAGAAGTCGATTCGCATGTCGAAGCAAGACATCAAAGATGAATATAAAAATAGTGAAGGTGACCCGCTCATCAAATCGAAAATCAAGCAACAACAGCGGGAGATGGCGATGCGTCGCATGATGCAAGAGATTCCGAACGCGGACGTCGTCATCACGAACCCGACTCACTTCGCCGTCGTCATTCGCTATGACGACTCGAAAGATTTTGCCCCGCTCGTCGTCGCCAAAGGAGTCGACCGTGTCGCGTTCCACATCCGTGACGTGGCAAAAGAACACGAGATTCCCATCGTCGAGAACAAACCGCTCGCGCGAGCCCTCTATGCCCAGGTGGACATCGGAGAGGCTGTCGACGAATCGTTCTACCAAGCGATCGCCGAAGTGCTCGCGTTCGTGTATCAACTGAAACAACCGTCTTGAGGAGGAGTATGCGTTGGCTGTAAGAGCTAAAGATTTTGCGGTATTGATTGGCGTTCTCATGATCGTCGTCATGCTCGTCATCCCGTTACCGGGGTTCATGTTAGATTTCTTGATTATTGTAAATATATTGATCGCCTTACTCATCCTGCTCGTGGCCATGAACGCCCGGGAAGCCCTCGACTTCTCGGTCTTCCCTTCGCTCTTGCTAATCGTGACGCTGTTTCGACTCGGCTTGAACGTGTCGACGACCCGTTCGATTTTATCGACCGGATACGGTGGGGAAGTCATCGAAACGTTCGGGAACTTCGTTGTCGGCGGGAACGTACTCGTCGGGTTCGTCGTCTTCCTGATTCTCGTCATCATCCAATTTGTCGTCATCACGAAAGGGGCCGAGCGCGTTTCGGAAGTATCGGCCCGCTTCACGCTTGACGCGATGCCAGGGAAGCAGATGGCGATCGATGCCGACTTGAACTCGGGGTTGATTGACGACAAGCAAGCGCAAGTCCGTCGGAAGAAGATTCAAAGTGAAGCCGATTTTTACGGTTCGATGGACGGGGCCTCGAAGTTCGTCAAAGGGGACGCCATCGCCGGCATTATCATCGTCGTCATCAACTTGATTTTCGGAATCATCATCGGAACGGTCCAAATGGGCCTTCCGGTCGGACAAGCGTTCCAAACGTTCTCGCTCATGACAATCGGTGACGGGCTCGTCGGACAGATTCCGGCACTCCTCATCTCGACGGCGACCGGCATTATCGTCACTCGTGCCGTCTCGGACGGGAACCTCGGCGAGGACGTCGTCGACCAGCTCGGTCAAAACCCGACGCTGCTCTATATCGCCGGGTCAATCGTCATCATGCTCGGGTTGATCTCTCCGAGTCTGCTCCCGGTCACCATCCTCATTGCCGGTGTCGCCTTCTATGGTGCGTATGCGATGAGACGGAACATGAAGCGGGTCGTCGAAGAGCCGTTACCCGAAGAAGAACCGATGGCCCAGACCGAGACCGTCGTCTCGCTGTTACAAATCGATGCGATCGAGTTCGAATTCGGATACGGGCTGATCCCGCTCGCCGATGAATCACAAGGTGGCGACCTGCTCGACCGAGTCGTCATGATTCGACGCCAGCTCGCGCTCGAACTCGGTTTCATCCTGTCGACGGTACGGATACGCGACCATCTGCAATTATCACCGAACGCGTATCGCATCAAAGTAAAAGGCAACGTCGTCGCCGAAGGCGAATTGTTGCTCGATCATTACTTGGCGATGAGCCCGGGGATCGAAGACCCGGAAGTATACGGCATTGAGACGACGGAACCGGCGTTTGGTCTCCCGGCGTTATGGATCGACGAAGAGACGCGTGCCCGTGCCGAGATGAGCGGTTACACGGTCGTCGACCCGCCTTCGGTCGTGGCGACGCATTTGACGGAGACGCTCAAGAAACACGCCGCCGATTTGCTCGGCCGCGAAGAGACGAAACAGCTCGTCGAACATTTGAAAGAGACGCATCCCGTGCTCGTCGAAGACGTCACGCCTTCGGTCCTCTCGATTGGAGATATCCAAAAAGTGTTGCGCCACTTGCTGAAAGAACACGTCTCCATCCGCAACTTGCCACTTCTGTTCGAGACGATGGCCGACTACGGCAAAGTGACGAAAGACGCGGATATCCTCGGCGAGTATTGCCGGCAAGGATTGGCCCGTCAATTGACAGACCAAGTCAGCCCGCCGGACGGCCCGCTTTATGTCGTCACGCTCGGCGGTCAGACCGAACAATTGATTCAAGACGCCGTCCAAAAGACGGAGTTTGGCAACTACTTGGCGCTCGACCCGGATCAGGCGCGTGACATCATCGAACGTACGGCCGAACAGTTATCGATGTTCGAACGTTACGGCGCGTCGGCTGTCATTCTCTGCTCGCCGACGATTCGCTTGTTCGTTCGACAGCTGCTCGAACGCTATTATCCAGACGTCCCGGTACTCGCCTATAACGAGTTACTCAGTTCTGTCGAAGTGAAAAGTATTGGGGTGATTTAAGATGCAAATCAAAAAGTATACGGGCAAGACGATGGCTGAAGCGATGGCAAAAGTGAAGCAAGAGCTTGGTGACGATGCCGTCATCTTGAACTCCCGACAAGTGAAGACCGGATGGTTTGGACTGTTCGCCTCGAAACAAGTCGAAGTCATCGCCGCGCTCGAGAAAGAGCCGGTACGCCTGAAACCGAGACAGCGCGTCGAGGAGCAGACGCCGGCGCCATCCGTCCCGCAAACAGCGCAACAGCCGGTCATCCACCCTACGGTGACGCCACGGCGCCTGCCGGCCGGACTAGAGCGGATCGAGTCGTTGCTTTCGACCGATTCGTTCGTCGGATTGGGCTGGGAAGAACGGATCAACGAACTGTTCTATACGACGAGGTCGGTCGAGGCGGTCGAACGTTTCGTCCGCGACGAGATTCAACGTGTATTTAAAGCCGCACCGGAGACGTCGCGATACGTCATGCTCGTCGGACCGACGGGTGTCGGGAAGACGACGACGCTTGCGAAACTCGCGGCCCATTATAAGCTCGAGGAAGGGAAGACGGTCGGATTGATCACGACGGACACGTATCGGATTGCCGCAATCGAGCAACTGAAGACGTACGCCGAGATTTTAAACATTCCGGTCGAAGTCGCGTATGACTTTGATGACTTCAAGCGGGCGAAGCAACTATTCGCTCGAAAAGACATCGTCTTAATCGATACGGCTGGCCGCAACTTCCGTGACGAGGCGTATATCGAGCAGTTCCATCACCATCATGATTTTTCAGAGACGAACTTGTCCCTCGTCCTCAGCCTGACCTCGAAGTTAAAGGACATGGAGACGATTTATGGGCAATTCGCGCCGTTGCCGCTTCGGTCGCTCATCTTCACAAAAGCCGATGAGACGAGCGACATCCATGCGATGTTCAAACTCGTGCGGGATAGCGGTCTTCCGGTCGCCTGGTTGACCGATGGGCAAGAAGTACCGGACGACCTCGTCGAAGGGAATGCTGGACGATTGACCGAGAAGCTTTTGGAGAAAGAAGGGTGGCCACGATGGACCAAGCAAGGCGTCTGAGGGCAAAAACGGACCGTCATCCGACGACGATCGCGTTCGCGAGCGGAAAAGGTGGGGTCGGCAAGACGAACGTCTGTGTCAACACCGCCGTCGGGCTCGTCGAACTCGGGCAACGCGTGTTGATCGTCGACCTCGACCTCGGGATGGCGAACGTACACATCTTACTTGATGCCGCCCGTTCGCAAACGATGGTCGATTGTGTGAAGACCCGGATTCCACTGCTCTCCGCTGTTCAGAAACATGTCCACGGTGTCGATATATTACATGGGGGAAGCGGACTCGATGCGTTAGTCCAATTCTCAGACAGCGACATGCAATTTTTAATGCGAGAACTCGAAGTGTTGACCGATTATGACTACGTGTTATTCGACATGGGTGCCGGGGCGACGGACACGTCACTCCAATTCATCGCCGGGTGTGATGAGATGTTTTTAATTTTGACACCGGAACCGACTTCGCTCATGGACGGATATGCGTACACCAAACTCGTCCACCAACAGTATCCTGACTTGCCGCTCGGCGTCATCGTCAACCGCGCCCAGTCAGGAGAAGAGGCGCTTCAATGTTTTGAACGGATGGAAGTCGCATGTCGACAGTTTTTAAAGAAAACGATTCGATTCCTCGGCTATTTACCGGATGACCCGTCCGTCAGGAAAGCGGTCATCGCGCAAGTCCCGTTTTACACGTTCGACCGCAAGAGTGACATCAGTTGGAGGCTCGAGCGGATTTTGACGACGCTCACCGGGACGCCGCCACGCCAGCGTCACTTCATGGATCGTCTGATGGGGAATTTGCGCCGCCAATGGAACCGAGTTTAACGACAGGGAGGCAATATAGATGGACGTGAACGAATACTTAGGATTGTTTTTAGATGAAGCACAAGAACATATCCAGTCTGTGAACACACAGTTGTTGAAGCTCGAACAGTCAGGCAGCATGGACGCGGTCCAAGAAATATTCCGTTCGGCGCACACGCTGAAAGGAATGGCGGCGACGATGGGATACGAGAGCGTCGCGAACTTGACCCATGAGATGGAAAGTGCGCTCGACCTCGTTCGAGGCGGAAAGAAAGCAAGCAATCAACTTCTGCTCGATACGATGTTCACGGCGATGGAACAAATCGAAGAGATGATTGCCCACATTGAAGGTGGCGGCAACGGGACGAACGTCGATGTGAGCGCGACAGTGAAGGCGTTCCAAAGCTTCATCGGTCACGGTGAGCCAGAAGCGGTCGAAGCAGTCGATTCGCCGTTCACGGTCGATTTGTATACCGACTCCGTCATCGAACAGGCGAAGCAGACCGGGTTTGAAGCGTTCCGGCTTCACGTCAAGCTGTCCGATGCGGTCGTCTTGAAGGCGGCGCGTGCCTACATGGTGTTCGATCGGCTCCAAGAGCTCGGCGAAGTCGTCCGGACGGTGCCGGACACAGAAGCGATTGAACAAGAACAGTTCGACTTGTCATTTGACGTCTTATTCTTGTCACAGGAATCGGCCGAAGTGATCGAGCATGCCGTATCGCAAGTGTCCGAAGTCGACCGGGTCGAAGTCCACGTGTTTACGACCGAAGCGATCGGTGAGCCGGAAGTCGCAGCGAGCGTCGAGGCACCGATCGCACCCGTTGTGAACGCCGTACCGACGCCACAAGAGACGGATGAAGTGAAAGAACAACCGGTCGCGCAAGCGAAGACGATCCGTGTCAACTTAGAGCGAATCGATCGCCTCATGAACTTGTTTGAAGAATTCATCATCGACCGTGGACGTCTCGAACGTCTCGCCGACGAAGTCGGACAGCCTGAATTGAACGAGACGGTTGAAAAGATCAAACGCGGAACGAATGAGTTGCAATCGCTCGTCTTGACGTTACGGATGATGCCGATTGAGCAAGTGTTCAACCGGTTCCCACGGATGGTGCGTTCTGTCGCAAAAGATATTCAGAAGAAAGTCCAGCTCGATATTTCAGGAGCGGAGACGGAACTCGATCGGACGGTCATCGATGAAATCGGCGACCCACTCGTCCACTTGATTCGCAACGCGATCGACCACGGGATTGAACGTCCCGACGTCCGGGTCCAGTCCGGCAAACCGGAACAAGGACGCCTGTCGCTACGGGCGTATCACGGTGGCAACCGTGTCTTCATCGAGATTGAAGATGACGGGGCTGGCATCAACGTCGATAAAGTCCGGTCCAAAGCGCTCGAGCGTGGCGTGTTGACGGTAGAAGAGGCTGCGAGCATGACGGACAACGAACTGGCGATGCTCATCTTCGCACCTGGTTTCTCGACTGCAGACGTCGTCACCGACTTGTCTGGCCGTGGCGTCGGCTTAGACGTCGTCAAAAACAAAATCGAGTCGCTCGGCGGCGTCGTCTCCCTCGAGACGGCAGTCGGACAAGGGACAAAATTCCAAGTCAGCCTCCCGCTCACGTTGTCGATCATCTCGGCGATGCTCGTCATGGCGGGCGAGGAGACGTATGCGATCCCGTTATCCTCGATTCTCGAGACGACGTTGCTCGATGAAGCGGATATTTTGACGGCGCATCGTGAGCGCGTCTTCGATTTCCGAGGACAACTCGTCCCGCTCGTCTATTTGAAAGAAATGTTCGGCATCGAGGCGGAGACGAAGTCGCAATTCCCGGTCGTCGTCGTACGAAAAGGGAACAAGCTCGTCGGTGTCGTCGTGAACGATTTGATTGGCCAGCAAGAGATTGTCATGAAACCGCTCGGCTCTTACTTAGAGGGGATTCCAGCCATCTCGGGCGCCACAATTCTTGGAGACGGGCGTGTCGCCTTGATTGTCGACAGCAACGATCTCTTCTAAGGAGGAAGCAAGATGGAACAAAAATGGGTAGTCTTTTCACTCGCCGACAACACGTACGGAATTGACGTTCAGTCGGTCCGTTCAATCGAGCGTATGCAACCGGTCACGCGCGTCCCGAACGCACCGGCTCACGTCAAAGGGGTCATCAACTTGCGCGGGGTCGTCACACCGGTCATCGACCTTCGCCTCCGCCTCGGCTATGAGGAACTTGAGGCGACGGACGAGACGCGTATCTTGATTGCCTCGTTGAATCAAGGCGATGCCGGGTTCATCGTCGACCGGGCGAATGAAGTCGTCGAGAGCGACGACGTGCGTATCGAACCGATCCCTGAGTCGAGTCAAGACATGCTCGCGGCGCATTTGACGGCGATTGCCAAAGGGGAAGACAAGCTTTTCTCGCTCCTAGATGCCAACGCCTTGTTCGAGGATCAACATGCTGAGTGAATTTGAACAAGATTTATTGAAAGAACTCGGGAATATCGGGTCAGGTCACGCCGCGACGGCGTTGTCGACGCTGTTGGCCAAACCCGTCAACATCACGGTCTCGTCGGCCGAGATGGAACCGATCTCGTATTTACCGGAACGGGTCGGCGGTCCCGAGCGGCACGTCGCCTCGGTCTTGCTCGAACTCGGTGGTGAGATTCGCGGCATGATTCTGATCCTGTTTCCAGTGGATGACGCCGAGGCGATGGTCACCTCGTTAATCGGAAGGCCGTTCACGTTCGCCGAAGCGACGGACCTTGGCCAATCGGCATGGGAAGAGATTGGAAATATTATGAGCGGGGCGTACGCCCGTGCCTTGAGCGACTGGTTGACGACACCGATTCTGATTCAAGTCCCGGCGACAGCAATCGACATGGCCGGCTCCATCGTCGAGTTCGTCGTCTCGTCGGTTCAGCCGGAAGAGGACGCGGCGCTTTATATCGACACGACGTTCTTGATTGACGAGAAAGTGAGTGCTGGCCACGTGTTGTTCCTACCGACACACGGCTCGCTCAAACAAATCGAGCGGCGGTTACTCGGCCATGGCTGAGGTGCTCAAAATCGGCATCGCCGAATGGAAACAGACGACGGCACCGAATCGACTCCGCACGGCCGGTCTCGGTTCTTGTGTCGGCGTGATTCTGTACGATGCGCAAACGAGAGTGGCGGCGATGGCACACGTCATGCTGCCGGACTCAAATATCGCCCGAAAACACCAGACGCTCGAGGTAGGAAAATATGCCGATACTGCAATCGATGCACTCGTTGACTCGTTGAAACGGGCCGGGGCCGGTCGAATACAGGCAAAAATGGCCGGTGGCGCCCAAATGTTTCAGTTCAAATACGAAAACGAGGCGATGCGGATCGGCGAGCGTAACGCCGAGGCAATCCGCAAAGCGCTGAAGGCCCATCGCATTCCGCTAATCGCGGAAGATTGCGGCGGCCATAACGGGCGCACAATCGAATTTGATGTGGCCACATCCGTATTGTCGATTCGGACGGTCAGTGTAGGCACGAAAGAACTTTAAGGGGGGATCGACATGACGACTCAGCTTACTCAGTTGTGGGATCGTTGGAACAGTGACCGTGATATGGAGACGGCGAATGAACTGTTATCTCATTATGAATTTTTAATCCATTATCACGTACAACGAATGATCGTGACGCTCCCAAAAAGCGTCGAACGCGACGAATTGAAAAGTTTGGGTTACATGGGATTGTACGATGCCCTCATGAAATATGATCCAGATCACAACAACAAGTTTGACACGTATGCGGCGTTTCGGATTCGCGGGGCGATTATCGATGGACTTCGTAAAATCGATTGGCTCCCGCGGTCCGTGCGTGAACGGGTCAAAAAGATTGACCAAGTGGCAGAGCAGCTCGAACAGAAACTGCACCGGGCACCGACGAAAGAAGAGCTCGCGACCGCTTGTGGCATCCCGATTTCAGAGATTGAAAAAGCGATGGCGGAAGGGTATTTCGCGAACATGCTATCGATCGATGAGGCGGTGACGCTTCAAGAAGAAGGGAAAGTGATTTCCGTCACGTACTTTGACCCTGATTCAGAAAAGCCGGAAGATACGCTCTTGCAACGTGAGCTTCTCGACGTCTTGACGGACGAGATTGAGCGATTGACGGAGAAGGAACGGCTCGTCGTCTCATTGTTCTATTTCGACGAGTTGACGTTGACAGAGATTGGGGAGGTGCTCGACTTGTCGACGTCACGCATCTCGCAAATCCACTCCAAAGCGTTAAAGACGCTCAAATCGGCGCTCGGACGATCCTATTTAGAAGAGAAGACGTCATAAGGAGGATGAAGATGACAATTATTTTATTGGTTGCTGGCATCGGGTTCACCTATGCGCTCTTACTCGCCTTTAAACAGTTGCAGACGCTAAAGAGCCGAGTCGAGCAGCTTGAAGCAGAAAAACGTGAGACCGAGCTGTTGTTGTTATCGTTCATGGAATCGATGAACGATGTCGTCAAACAAGACGTCCGTGACGTGGTGATTGAACCGGAAAAGCACGAACCCGTAGCAACTCCCGTTCAACGAGACTCGGGGGAACGAGCGGGCCATCAGCTCGTCGAAGAGACGCTACTCCGTCACTCTGTGCGTGACGCGGCCCGCCTCCTCGGAAAAGGGGAAGGCGAGATGGCGTTATATGCAAAATTTCGGGGCAAGTGAGAGTTGCCGGATTCGATGACATATGCTATAGTAATTCTCGGTGTTAAACACATCACACACGTCTCGGGATGGTATTCCTCGGTGCCGAAAGGTCGGAATACAACGATGAACGAGGCGGAGGACTTTTTTAAACCACAAGGAGGAAATTTATCATGGCAGTAATCTCAATGAAGCAATTGCTTGAAGCTGGTGTACACTTCGGTCACCAAACACGCCGTTGGAACCCAAAAATGGCGAAATACATCTTCACGGAGCGTAACGGAATCTACATCATCGACCTTCAAAAAACGGTCAAAAAAGTAGACGAAGCGTACAACTTCGTTCGTGAACTCGCGGCAGAAGGCGGAAACGTCCTCTTCGTCGGTACGAAAAAACAAGCTCAAGACACGATCAAAGAGGAAGCACTCCGTTCAGGTATGTACTTCATCAATGAGCGTTGGTTGGGTGGAACACTCACAAACTTCTCAACAATCAAAAAGCGTATCAACCGCTTGAAGCAGCTTGAGAAAATGGAAGCAGACGGCACGTTCGAAGTACTTCCTAAGAAAGAAGTCATCATCTTGAAAAAAGAAATGACGCGTCTTGAGAAGTTCCTCGGCGGAATCAAAGATATGCCAGGCGTTCCAGATGCTCTCTTCATCGTTGACCCACGCAAAGAGCGTATCGCGATTGCAGAAGCTCACAAATTGAACATCCCAATCGTTGCGATTGTTGATACAAACTGTGACCCAGACGAAATCGACTACGTTATCCCAGCGAACGACGATGCGATTCGTGCGGTTAAATTGCTTACTTCTAAGATGGCAGACGCGATCATCGAAGCGAAGCAAGGTGAAGAAGAAGTTGCTGAAGAAGCTGTAGCACCTGAAGCAGAAGCTACAGAAGCTGAGTAATCAGTTAGACAACAGGTGATAAAGGGAAAGCCTTTTATCACCTTTTTTTAGGACATGTATACGAAGGCACCGTGCCTTCTTCTTAAAATTTGTAATGTTACAAGGAGGAATTTCCGATGGCAGTTACAGCAGCAATGGTAAAAGAACTTCGTGAAAAAACAGGCGCAGGTATGCTCGATTGCAAAAAAGCACTCACTGAAACAAACGGTGACATGCAAGCGGCAATCGACTTCCTTCGTGAAAAAGGAATCGCGAAAGCGGCAGCGAAAGGCGACCGCATCGCAGCAGAAGGTTTGACAGCAGTAGCGGTTGACGGCAACAAAGCTACACTCGTCGAAGTAAACTCAGAAACGGACTTCGTTGCGAAGAACGAGAAGTTCCAAACACTCGTATCTGACGTGGCGACAGCTGTCCTCACTTCAGGCGCATCGACAGTTGAAGAAGCGCTCGCTTCTGAATTCGTCGCTGGCAAAACGCTTGAGACGCACATTCAAGAAGAAGCTTCGACAATCGGAGAGAAAATCTCACTCCGTCGCATCGCTGTTCTTGAAAAAGCTGACGATGCTGTATTCGGCACGTACCTCCACATGGGCGGGCGCATCGGTTCGGTCGTCATCATCGACGGTACGACTGACGAGACAGTTGCGAAAGATGTCGCGATGCACGTTGCTGCAGCACGTCCACTTTACGCGACACGTGACCAAGTATCAGCTGAAGAAGCAGACCGTGAGAAGAAAGTCTTGACTGAACAAGCCCTCAACGAAGGGAAGCCAGCGAACATCGTCGAGAAGATGATCGCAGGACGCATGAACAAGTACTTCGAGGAAATCTGCCTCGTCGACCAAACATTCGTCAAAGACGCTGACTTCAAAGTTGGGAAATATGTAGAGTCTAAAGGCGGCCGTGTCAACTCGTTCGTACGTTTCGAAGTCGGCGAAGGCATGGAAAAACGCGAAGAAAACTTTGCTGAAGAAGTAATGAACCAACTTAAAAAATAATCTGCGTCACACGTGATGCATTCAAAATTGGGAACACGTCTGTATAACCTTGAGTTAGTTCGTTAAGGGAGCGTGTTCCCTTTTTTCAAGCAAGAGGAGGCAAAGTATGGAACCGAAATATAAGAGAATTGTGTTAAAATTGAGTGGAGAAGCGCTCGCAGGTGATCAAGGGTATGGAATCGATCCATCGATTGTCAACTCGATTTCTGGACAAATCAAAGAACTCGTCGCTATGGGCGTCGAAGTGGCCGTCGTTGTCGGTGCCGGAAACATTTGGCGCGGCAAGACTGGGAGTGAACTCGGGATGGACCGGGCGAATGCCGATTACATGGGCATGCTCGCAACTGTCCTTAACTCACTCGCGCTTCAAGACAGCCTTGAAACGAACGGTGTCCAAACGCGCGTCCAAACATCAATTGAAATGCGTCAAGTCGCTGAACCGTATATCCGTCGCCGTGCGATGCGTCACCTTGAAAAGGGGCGGGTCGTCATTTTCGCAGCCGGTACCGGAAACCCGTATTTCTCAACCGATACGACTGCAGCGCTTCGCGCAGCTGAAATTGAGGCAGACGTTATCTTGATGGGGAAAAACAACGTGGACGGTGTCTATTCGGCTGACCCGAAACTTGACCCGGAAGCGGTGAAATATGAGACGCTCACGTACTTGGACGTGCTTAAAGACGGACTTCAAGTCATGGACTCGACAGCCACATCACTCTGTATGGATAACCACATTCCACTAATTGTATTCTCATTGCTTGAAGAAGGAAACATTAAACGTGTCGTACTCGGGGAACATATCGGGACGGTAGTAGGAGGAATCAATTCATGAGTGTAAACGAAGTGTTGAAAACTGCTGAAGAAAAAATGGAGAAAGCCCACGCCGCACTCAAACGCGACTTTGGAACGCTTCGCACAGGTCGTGCCAGCGCTTCGATTTTGGATCCGGTCCAAGTCGATTACTACGGTGTGCCGACGCCACTTAACCAAGTGGCCAACATCAACACGCCAGAAGCCCGCCTTCTCTTGATTCAACCGTGGGATAAGTCAATGGTATCGGAAGTCGAGAAAGCGATTCAAAAAGCGGACCTCGGTCTCTCACCATCATCTGACGGGACGGTCATTCGTCTTGCTATCCCAGCTTTGACGGAAGAGCGACGCAAAGAACTCGTTAAAATCACGAAGAAGTATGCGGAAGAAGCGAAAGTCGCTGTCCGTAACGTTCGCCGTGACGCCAACGAGAACTTGAAAAAGCTCGAGAAAGACGGCGAGATGACGGAAGACGATCTCCGTGGTTATGCGGACGACGTCCAAGCGTTAACGGATTCGTACATCAAAAAGATTGATGAGTCTGCAGCGACGAAAGAAAAAGAAATCATGGAAGTGTAATCACGGAAGTGGTATACCAAAAAGCTGTGTGGGGACCCTTTTATTGAGAGGGTCCCTCTTTCATACAATCAGGAGGACAGAGTATGTTTAAATGGGTGAATCCTAAAACGAAGACCGAAGCGGAACTGAGCATTCCCGAACACGTCGCCATCATCATGGACGGCAATGGCCGTTGGGCGAAAAAACGTGGGCTCCCGCGCATCATGGGTCACCGGGAAGGGATGAAATCGGTGCGCGAGTCCGTCCGTACGGCGCAAGAGCTTGGCATCAAGTCGCTGACGCTCTATGCGTTCTCAACCGAGAACTGGACGCGCCCTGAAGAAGAAGTCAACTTCTTGATGAAGTTGCCGAAGCAGTTTCTCGAGACAGATTTAAACGAACTCGATGAACAAAACGTCCGTGTCCTTGTGGCCGGCGACGTGTCAAAATTGCCGCGCGGCACACGTGAAGCGGTCGAGGAGGCGCGGACGCGGACCGCGACGAATACAGGACTTGACCTCGTGTTCGCCCTCAATTACGGTGGGCGCGATGAGCTCGTTCAAGCGATGCGCCTCATCGCCATGGACGTGGCTGCCGGCCGGATTTTGCCGGAAGACATCGATGACGCGATGATTGGGGAACGACTCATGACGAACATACAGGACGTTGATCTAATCATTCGGACGAGCGGGGAGCAACGGCTCTCGAACTTCTTGCTTTGGCAAGGGGCGTATGCCGAGCTACATTTCACGGACGTCTTATGGCCAGAGTTTAAGCGCGACCATTTCGTAGAGGCGATTGCGGCATACAATGCCCGGACGCGTCGATTTGGTGGTGTCTAATATGAAGACTCGAATTATTACCGGACTTTGGGCCGGCGCGATTTTCGTCACGCTCATCGCCCTCGGCGGCAGCCCGTTCGTCATCTTGATGGGTGTGCTCGCTTTGATTGGGTTGAGTGAATTCACGTTGATGCGGCGTCACAAACTGACCGCTTTCCCGTTTCTCGTCACCGCACTGCTCGTCGCTTTCCCGTTCGTCATGATGTTGCTCGAACGGCAGATGGATATGAACGAACTGCCGATGTCCGTCAACCAATGGATGATTCTCGGTTTGACGTTGCTTCTGTTTTGGACCGTCGTGACGAAAAATCGGTTCACGTATGAAGATGCCAGTTTTTATTTCGTCTCCGCCGTCTATCTCGTCATCGGGTTTACGAGCTTCGCGCTCGTGCGATTATCGGATGACGGACTGAGTAAAGTGTTGCTCGTCTTGTTCATCATCTGGGCGACCGATTCCGGTGCCTATTTCACCGGGAAAGCGATCGGGAAGACGAAACTTTGGCCGTCCATCAGTCCGAATAAGACGATCGAAGGGGCGGTCGGCGGAATTCTTTCCGGGATCGTCATCGGCATCGCGTTTATTCTCGTCGATCCGATTTTGCCGCTTTGGGAAGTGATCATTCTCGCCCTCGTCGTCGCGGTCGTCGGCCAGCTCGGCGATTTGGTCCAGTCGGCGTATAAACGCCACTATGGGGTGAAAGACTCGGGGCACCTTTTACCGGGACACGGCGGGATTTTGGACCGGTTCGATAGCATGATTGCCGTCTTTACCGTCATTTGGATTTTTAATTTGTTATAAGGGAGTGTCAAGATGAAGCGAATCAGCTTACTCGGGGCGACTGGATCGATTGGCGTACAAACGTGTGACGTCATCGAACAGCACCCCGACTTGTTTGAATTAGAGGCGTACGCGTTTGGGACGAACGTTGAAGTGGCGGAGGAGTGGATTAACCGGCTTCGCCCGAAATACGTATCGGCCAAATCGATTGAAGTACTCGAACAGTTGAAGCCCCGCCTTACATACGAACCACTCTTTTTCATCGGACTAGAAGGGTTGATTGAATGTGCGACGGCAGAACGGGCGGACGTGGTCGTGACGGCGGTCGTCGGTGCCGTCGGTCTCGAGCCGACGCTCGCTGCGATTGAAGCCGGGAAAGACATCGCGCTCGCGAATAAGGAGACGCTCGTCACAGCCGGGCATCTCGTCATGGCCGCCGTCAAAGAGCACGGCATCAACTTGCTTCCGGTCGACAGCGAACATTCAGCGATTTTTCAATGCTTGAACGGGGAGCGCCGAGAAGACGTCGCGAAAATCATCTTGACTGCCTCAGGAGGGAGTTTCCGTGACAAGTCGCGGGAACAGCTCGCCGAGGTGACCGTCGACGAGGCGCTCAATCATCCGAACTGGTCGATGGGGGCAAAAATCACGATCGATTCGGCGACGATGTTCAATAAAGGGCTTGAAGTCATCGAAGCGCACTGGTTGTTCGATATCGACTATAATGATATTGAAGTGGTGCTCCATCGTGAATCGATTATTCACTCGATGGTCGAATATAAAGACGCGGCCGTCATCGCCCAGCTCGGCACCCCGGATATGCGCGGTCCAATCCTCTATGCCCTCGCTGCACCGAAACGGCTTGAAATCGAAGGGAGCAAGCGGTTAAACTTGAGAGAAATCGGGACGCTCCATTTCGCAGAAGCCGATTTCGAACGTTATCCGGCTCTTCGCCTCGCCTATGAGGCGGGCCGGGCCGGCGGGTCGATGCCGACGGTACTCAATGCCGCCAACGAGGCGGCCGTGGAGAAGTTTTTGAACGGCGAGATCGCCTTTCTAGACATCGAACGGCTCGTCGAACAGGCGATGGACGCCCATACAATCATTGCGGAACCGACGCTCGCGGACATTTTAGAAGTTGACCGTGCGGTTCGATTACAGATTCAGCAAGGAAAGTGAAGGTGGGGAATAAACAATGACGACTTTTATCGCCATCGTTTTGATGTTTGGTGTTCTCATTTCAGTGCATGAATGGGGTCACCTCGTCATGGCGAAACGGGCAGGAATTCTCTGTCATGAATTTGCAATCGGCTTCGGGCCGAAAATTCTGTCATTCAGAAAAAACGAGACGCTCTACACGATTCGGCTGTTGCCGATTGGGGGCTACGTCAAGATGGCAGGGGAAGATTTTGAACCGATCGAAGTCAAAGCCGGGCAACATGTCGGTCTGCGTCTGACAGCAGCCGGCACGGTCGACCGTGTCTACTTTCAGCCGGACCAGGCGACGGATGTCCATGTCGTCGGTACGGTCGATAAATTTGATTCGATTCGGGAATTGAAAGTCCAATTGCTCGTCGATGAGGAAGTCCGTGTGTACGAACTTGAGCGCGAGACGCTTCTCGTCGACCAAGGGATGGAAATTCAAATTGCACCGTACGACCGGACGTTCGGGGCGCAGTCCGTGTGGAAACGCGTGCTCGCCATCGCGGCTGGTCCGGCGATGAACTTCGTCCTCGCCTTCATCCTGCTCGTCATCGTCGGCCTCGTCCAAGGCACGCCGACGGATGACGGCCAAATCGGTACCGTACAGCCAGAATCGGCCGCAGCACAAGCCGGGCTCATGGCGGGAGACGAAATCATCTCAATCGAAGGGAACGAGCTCGATAACTGGGCCGACTTACGTGAAGCGCTCGCCGATCGTGCTGATGTCCCGACTGAAGTGACGTACGTCCGAGACGGGACCGAACAGACGGTCACGCTCACACCGCAACCGCTCGAACAAAACGGTGAGACGGTCGGAATTTTAGGGGTGACGAACGCGCTCGAACGCTCTCCGACGAAAGCGTTCACGACGGGTGCTGAGACGACGTGGACGATGTCGACGCTCATCTTTTCTGCCGTCGGAGACCTCGTGACCGGTCAAGTCGGTGTCGACCAACTTGCCGGACCGGTCGGGATCGTCCGGATGACGGATGAAGTCGCAGCGAGCGGGCTGATTATGCTCCTCAACTGGACGGCTCTACTTTCCGTCAACTTGGCCATCTTCAACTTGTTGCCGCTCCCGGCACTCGACGGAGGTCGACTCATCTTCCTCTTCTTCGAGGCGGTGCGCGGTCGGCCGATCGACCCGAAAAAAGAAGGCTTTGTGCATTTCATCGGCTTCGCACTGTTGATGCTGTTGATGCTCATCGTCACGTGGAACGATATTCAATCATTTTTCAAATAGAACGTGTTAGAGAAGGGAAACGTTGATACCTATGAAACAATCGAGATTGCTTATGCCTACCCTCCGGGAAGTGCCAGCTGACGCCGAGGCGGTCAGCCACCAACTGCTCGTCCGGGGCGGGTTCATTCGTCAAAACGCAGCCGGCATTTATTCGTATTTGCCGCTCGGTCACAAAGTATTACAAAATATCCAGACCATCATTCGTGAAGAGATGAACCGTGCGGGCGCACAAGAGTTGCTCATGCCGGCCATCCAGCCAGCCGAGCTTTGGGAAGAGACGGGGCGCTGGGGCATTTACGGTCCTGAACTCATGCGTCTGACGGACCGTCATGACCGTCGTTTCGCCCTCGGTGCGACACACGAGGAACTCATCACGTCAATCGTTCGCGACGAGTTGAACTCATACAAAAAGTTGCCGGTCAACTTGTATCAGATTCAAGCGAAATATCGCGACGAGCGTCGACCGCGTTTCGGGTTGCTCCGAGGTCGTGAGTTCTTGATGAAAGACGCGTACTCGTTCCATGCCGACCAAGCCGGTTTAGACGAAGAGTACGACAACATGTATAACGCCTATTCGCGCATCTTCGACCGGGTCGGGCTTGAGTACCGCCCAGTCGTTGCCGATTCAGGTGCGATTGGCGGGAAAGACACGCACGAGTTCCAAGCGCTCGCCGCAATCGGGGAAGACACGATCGTCTATACGGACAGCTCGAACTACGCAGCGAACATCGAGATGGCCGAGACGCTCGACCGGTATGAGATGCAAGCCGGAACGGTCGCAGAACTTGAAAAAGTCGACACGAAAGAGCACAAGACGATTGAAGACGTGGCACGTTTCCTTGACGTCGATGTGAAGACGACGATCAAGTCGGTCCTTTTCAACGTCGATGGCGAGACGGTCATGGCGATCGTCCGCGGCGACCACGAGGCGAACGATGTGAAAGTGAAGAACGCACTCGGTGGACTCGATATTCAAATGGAAGAAGAAGCGAAAATCATCGACTTGTTCGGTTGTGAACCAGGAACGCTCGGGCCGATCGATTCGCCGGTCAAAGTCGTCGCCGATTACGCCGTCAAGTATTTGGTCGACGCGGTATGTGGCGCCAACGAGGCGAACACACACTTCTTGCACGTCAACGCGGAACGTGACTTGGCTGACTTGACGTTCCACGACCTCCGTTTCGTCGTCGAGGGCGATTTGGCACCTGACGAGTCAGGGCCGGTCCGCTTCGCCCGCGGGATTGAGGTCGGACAAGTGTTCAAGCTCGGTACACGTTACTCAGAAGCGATGGGTGCGACGTTCTTGAACGAAGAAGGACGGGCCGAGCCACTCATCATGGGTTGTTACGGTATCGGGGTGTCGCGTACGCTCTCGGCGGTCGTCGAACAGCATCATGACGACCGTGGCATCGTCTGGCCGAAGAGCATCGCGCCGTTCGATGTGCACTTGATTGCGATCAACGCGAAAGACAAGGCGCAACTCGCGCTCGCCGACCGCTTGTACAAGGAATTGTCAGCGTCATATGACGTCTTATACGACGACCGTAAAGAACGGGCCGGCGTCAAGTTCGCCGATGCGGACTTGATTGGCCTCCCGATTCGAATCAACGTCGGGAAAAAGGCCGGTGAAGGTGTCGTCGAAGTGAAGCTTCGTACGACAGGTGAAGTCATCGAGACAACTGTCGACGACCTAGCAGCCGTTTTGACCGCACAGTTAGACGCACTCCAATGATGACATGAAGGTGACGGTTCACGCCGTCACCTTCATTTGTCGATGTTGAACGATAAGGGGGGATTACTGACCCGTGGAAGCCAATCAAAAAATGTTATTGCTACTGAATGACCTCGGCATCACGACCGAGACCGATCAATTTGACGGTGCCGAGTTGACACGGCTCGTCGTCAATAAACAACGGCGGACGTGGACGTTCCATTTTCGGTTGCAACGTGTGTTGCCGTATGAGGTGCACCAGCTGTTCATGAGCCGACTTGAAAATCGTTATGCGACGTTCGCCGATGAGGTGTATGCGCGCTTCACGACGGTACAGGGCGGCAAAGACGCCGATTATATCGACTACTGGCCGCGTATCGTCAGCGAACTGAGTCAAGTGTCCGGGGCGATGCGTACGTACTTCGCCTCCGTCCAACCGCGTTTTATGCAAAATAAACTGCTCATCCCCGTGCGCTCCGCACCTGAGGCGAGTTATGTCGATAAAGAGTTATGTCAAGAAGTCCAGGCGCTGTACAGTGCGTACGGCTTCACGAAAAAGCCGTGCCAAGCCCAGTTCTCAGAAGACGTGGAAGCGAACCAAGCCCTCCGCGAGCAAGTCGTTCAGGAAGACATCGAACAAGCGAAAATGGCGCTCGCCGCCCAGTTCGCCAAGACGACCGAGTCGAACGAGGAGCCGGTTACCGAGGTGCGCATGGGTGCGCTGATTAAAGATGAAATCGTCCAAATTAAGACGATCATCGAAGAAGAACGACGCGTCGCCATTCGTGGACTCGTCTTCTCGGCCGAACGAAAAGAATTGAAGAGCGGGAAGAAACTGTTCACGTTCAAGATGACGGACTATACCGATTCGCTCATCGTCAAAGTGTTCGCCCGTGACGATGATGACGACCGCATGCTCAGCGCCGTCAAAAAAGGCATGTGGATTCAAGCGGCGGGACGTGTCGAAGACGATAGCTTCATGCGCGAACTATGCATGATGGCCTCGCAGCTCCAAGAAGTGAAAGTCGAGCCTGTCCGTGACGAGTGGGACGGTGAGAAACGTGTCGAGCTGCACGCCCATACGCAGATGAGCCAGATGGATGCCGTCACGAACGTGTCGGCGCTCGTCGCCCGAGCCGCCAAATGGGGACATCGCGCCATCGCGATCACGGACCACGCCGGCGTCCAATCGTTTCCTGAGGCGTATTACGCGGGCAAGAAAAACGATATTAAAGTGCTGTTCGGCGTCGAGGCGAACGTCGTCAATGACGGTGTCCCGGTCGCCTACCATCCGACCGATATCGCTCTCGACGATGCGACATACGTCGTCTTCGACGTCGAGACGACCGGTCTTTCGGCAGTCTATAACAAGATTATCGAACTGGCCGGGGTGAAGATTAAAGACGGGGAAATCATCGACCGCTTCGAGGCGTTCGCGGACCCGAAACATCCGCTCTCGGCGACGACGATCGAGTTGACGGGCATCACTGACGACATGGTCCATGGTCAGCCGGACCCGGAAGTGATCACGAAACAGTTCGTCGACTGGTGCGGCGACAGTATCCTCGTCGCGCATAACGCGGCGTTCGATATGGGCTTCCTCGAGGCGACGCTCCGGAGCGGTGGCCATGAGCCGGACGACTATCCGGTCATCGATACGCTCGAGCTCGCGCGGACGATTTTGCCGACGCTCAAAAACCATCGACTGAACACGCTCGCCAAACGATTCGACATCGAATTGACCCAGCACCACCGGGCGATATACGATGCCGAGGCGACGGCTTATCTATTGATGAAGCTGCTCGATCTCGCCAAGCAGATGTTCGAGATGCAGACGCACCGCTCGCTCAACGCGAAAGTCGGGAGTGACGTCTCGAAGATTCGGCCATTCCATGCGACGATTTATGCGAAAAATAAGAAACCTGGATTACGTCACTTGTATGAGTTGATCTCGCTCTCACATATCGACTATTTGTTCCGGATGGCCCGGATGCCACGTTCTGAACTCATCAAACGTCGAGAGGGCCTTTTGATAGGATCGGCCTGCGACAACGGTGAGATTTTTGACGCGGCGCTGAACAAGTCGGACGAAGAACTCGAGAAGATGATGGCGTTCTACGACTTTATCGAGATTCATCCGCCGGCGCTTTATTTACATTTAATCGATAAAGAAATCGTCGCGAACGAACTCGAGCTCCGTGACATCATCAAACGGATCATTCGTGTCGCGAAGCAAGCAAATCTGCCTGTCTGTGCGACGGGGAACGTCCATTATCTCGACCGGACGGACCGCTCGTACCGTGAAATCTTGATTCGGACGCAAGGTGGGGCGAACTTCATTAACGCGCGTAAAGAACTCCCACACGCGCATTTCCGGACGACGAAGGAAATGATGGAAGAGTTCAAGTTCCTCGGCGACGAACTGGCCCGTGAAATCGTCATCACGAACCCGAACGCGATCGCCGACCAAATCGAGTCGATTCAAATCATCCCGGATGAGCTGTTCACCCCGAAGATTGAAGGGGCGGACGACGAAGTCCGTAACATGAGCTATGACATGGCTCGCTCGATTTATGGCGAGGAACTTCCGGAAATCGTCGAGGCCCGACTCGAGAAAGAACTGAAATCGATTATCGGTCACGGGTTCGCCGTCATCTATCTCATTTCGCATAAACTCGTGAAGAAGTCGCTCGACGATGGCTACCTCGTCGGGTCACGGGGGTCGGTCGGTTCGAGTCTCGTCGCGACGATGACCGAGATTACCGAGGTCAATCCGCTCCCACCGCACTACGTCTGTCCGAAGTGTAAGCATTCTTACTTCTTCAATGATGGGTCGGTCGGTTCAGGATATGACTTGCCGGACAAGGAGTGTCCGGAATGCGGCACGTGGTATAAGAAAGACGGCCACGATATCCCGTTCGAGACGTTCCTCGGTTTCAAAGGGGATAAAGTCCCGGATATCGACTTGAACTTCTCTGGGGAATATCAGCCGCACGCCCACGCCTACACGAAAGTATTGTTCGGTGAAGAGTACGTCTATCGTGCCGGGACAATCGGGACGATTGCTGACAAGACGGCGTACGGTTACGTGAAAGGGTATGCGACCGAGAACGATAAGATTTATCGGAACGCCGAAGTCGATCGGCTCGTGTCCGGTGTGACCGGTGTCAAACGGACGACCGGGCAACACCCGGGCGGAATCATCGTCGTCCCGGACTATATGGACATCGCGGAAATCTCGCCGATTCAATATCCGGCTGACGACAAGACGTCTGAATGGAAGACGACCCATTTCGACTTCCACTCGATTCATGACAACTTGCTCAAGCTCGACATTCTCGGGCACGATGATCCGACCGCGATTCGGATGCTCCAAGATTTGTCGGGCATCGACCCGCTGACGATTCCGACGGATGATCCGACGGTCATGAAGATTTTCTCATCACCGGAAGTGCTCGGCGTCACGCCGGAACAAATCGAATCGAAGACGGGGACGCTCGGCATCCCTGAGTTCGGGACGAAGTTCGTTCGGCAGATGCTCGAAGAGACGAAGCCGGCGACGTTCTCGGAGCTCGTCCAAATCTCAGGATTGTCTCACGGGACCGACGTTTGGATCGGGAACGCGAACGAATTGATTTACAACGGTACGTGTGAGTTAAAAGACGTCATCGGGTGTCGAGACGACATCATGGTCTATTTGATTTACGCCGGACTTGAACCGTCGTTCGCCTTCAAAATCATGGAGTCGGTTCGAAAAGGGAAAGGCTTGACCGAGGAGATGGAGTCCGAGATGCGCGCGAACGCGGTACCGGAATGGTATATCGCCTCGTGTAAGAAAATTAAGTACATGTTCCCGAAAGCGCACGCGACGGCGTACGTCTTGATGGCCGTCCGCATCGCGTATTTCAAAGTCCATCATCCGATTTTGTATTACGCGACGTACTTCACGGTCCGGGCCGGCGACTTCGATTTGTCGGCGATGATCAAAGGGTCGCAAGCCGTCCGGAAAGCGATGTCGGATATCCGCGAAAAAGGATTCGATGCGACGGCGAAAGACAAAGGGCTTCATACCGTGCTCGAACTCGCACTCGAGATGCTCGAGCGGGGCATGAAGTTCCAAAACATCGATTTATATCGTTCGAGCGCGACCGAATTCTTGATTGAAGGCAACACGCTCATCCCGCCGTTCAACGCAGTCGACGGTTTAGGGACGAATGCGGCCAAGGCCATCGTCGAGGCACGGGCCGAAGGTCAGTTCTTGTCAAAAGAAGATCTCCGGAAACGGGCCAAGTTATCGAAAACGATTATCGAGACGCTCGACACGATGAAATGTCTTGAAGGCCTGCCGGATGAGAACCAGCTGTCATTCTTTGATTTTGGGGTGTAAGTTGCAGAGAATCGGGAAAATATGATATATTAGTATCGAACAAAGTTGGATACTACGACGGAAAGGAGTAGGGAACCCTACTCCTTTCTTGTATGTAAAAGCCAAGAAGGAGGGATGAGAGTGTCCAAAATAACAGAGGTCGTCGAAGCCATCGCTTTGCCGATCGTCGAGCAAGCGAACATGGAATTAGTCGACGTTGAATTCGTGAAAGAAGGTCCAGACTGGTTCTTGCGCGTCTACATCGACAAGCCGGGGGGCGTCGATTTAGATGATTGCGTCAATATCAACGAACAACTCTCGGAGAAACTAAACGAAACCGACCCGATCGAACAAGCCTATTATCTTGACGTCTCGAGTCCCGGTGCGGAGCGCCCGCTCAAGAAACCGGTCGACTTTGAACGGGCGATTGGAAAAAACGTCTACATCAAGACGTTCGCCCCAATCGAGGGTGCCAAAGAGTTCGAAGGTATTTTAACGGCGTACGACGGTGAAACGGCTGTCGTCGAGACAAAAATCAAGACACGTAAAAAAGCGATCTCGCTACCAGTAGACAAAATTGCACAAGCCCGCCTAGCGGTCACGTTTAGTTAAGGAGAGGTAAAGATGGGGCCACAATTACTCACAACAATCGAACAGATTGCAAAAGAAAAGGGGATCGAGAAAGACATCATCATCGATGCGCTCGAGCAAGCGCTCATCTCGGCATATCGCCGAAATGTCGCCAACCCGAACGAACACGTCAAAGTCGAGTTCGACCAAGTGACAGGCGATATTCGCGTCTTCGCCTTGCTTGAAGTCGTCGAGCGTCTCACGCAGCCGGAGCAACAGCTCTCGCTCGAAGAAGCGCACGAAATCGACCCGAACTACGAGCTCGGTGACTTCCACAAGGAAGAAGTGACGCCGAGCGATTTCGGTCGCGTCGCGGCGATGACGGCGAAACAAGTCGTCACGCAAAAGATGCGCGAAGCCGAGCGTGAGCGGATTTACAACCACTTCGCGGACAAAGAAGACGAGATCATGACGGGAATCGTCGAACGTTTCGATCCGCGCAACTTGTATATCGGCCTTGAGAACAACATCGAGGCGGTGCTCACACCGAACGAACAGATGCCGAACGAATCGTACCAGATTCATGACCGAATCAAAGTGTACGTGACGAAAGTCGACTCGACGACGAAAGGTTCTGGCGCTGCGATTCAAGTGTCGCGGACGCACCCGGGCCTCCTCCGTCGTCTATTCGAACTCGAAGTGCCGGAAATCGCGAACGGGACGGTCGACGTCATGTCGGTGTCGCGTGAGGCGGGGGACCGTTCGAAGATCGCGGTCCATTCCGACATCGTCGATCCGGTCGGCGCGTGTGTCGGTCCGAAAGGGCAGCGTGTCCAAACGATTGTCGATGAGTTGAACGGTGAGAAAATCGATATCGTTCGCTGGTCGGAAGACCCGAAAGAGTTCGTGAAAAACGCACTGAGCCCGGCCCAAGTCGTGGCGGTTTATGTAAATGAACCGGCCAAGTCGACGACGGTCGTCGTCCCGGACTATCAATTGTCGCTCGCAATCGGGAAGCGTGGTCAAAACGCGCGCCTTGCGGCCAAGTTGACAGGATGGAAGATCGACATTAAGAGCGAAACGGATGCGGAAGCGCTCGACTTGTTCGATACGTACGCCGAAAAAGTTGAATCGGAGCCAGAAATTGTTCACAATGAAATGGAACAGGCTGACGAGACAGTGCTTGAGTCGACGACGGTAAAAGAAGAGGAATGATCATGAAGCAAAAGAAACTTCCTTTGCGCAAATGTGTGGTCACGCAAGAGATGTTACCGAAAAAAGACTTGATTCGTGTCGTCCGGACGCCTGAAGGCGACGTCGTCATCGACCCGACCGGGAAGATGAACGGACGAGGCGCATACTTGTCGAAACAGATGGACGTCATCCGTTTAGCAGAGAAAAAACGGACGCTCGACCATCATTTGAAAGTGAAGACGGATGAGACACTTTATGAACAGCTGAAACAAGCAGTTGAAGGAGACGTCTCATGAGCCAGTGGGAATCATTGTTAGGCCTTGCCGCAAGAGCGAGGAAAGTAACGATGGGAGAAGAGTTTGTATTAAAGGATATTCGGGCTGGCCGCGCCAAGCTCGTCATCCTTGCCGGAGACGCAGGACCGTCAACGAGAAAACGGGTCACCGACAAATGTACATCGTATGGTGTTCCTTACGTGGAAGTGAGCGACCGATATACGATCGGCGCTGCCATGGGGAAAGATATGCGGGTCGTCGTGTCAGTGACCGAATCCGGATTTGCGAACAAGCTTAAGCAACTTCTCTCGTAACTATTAACGGAGGTGGATGCTTTGGGAAAACGCGTCTATGAATTTGCAAAAGAACAGAACGTAACAAGTAAACAAGTTATTACCCAGCTCGAAAAATTGAACAAGCCGGTGAAGAATCATATGGCTGTTTTAGATGAGGAATCGGTGAAACAATTGGATCGAATTTTTAACCCTGAGAAATATCGTGCGGCTGAACAGAAAGCGGCACCGAAAGCGGCGACTGAACAGCCGAAAGAGCAACCGAAGCAAGAGAAGAAAGAAGCGCCAAAAACGCGTCAAGCTGCTCCGCAAGGCAATCAATCAAACCGCGGCGGAAGCAACCGTTTCGGTGGGAACAACCGGAACGACAACCGCAACAAGAAACGCGGTAAAGGGAAAGGCAAGCCGGCGAAGGCAGCCATCCCGCAAGAAGCGGATCCAAACTCGAAGACGAGCCAACGGAAAGCTGCGCGTCTCGCACAAGAGGCGGAAAGGGGCAACGTCATCAAGTATGAGGACGTCTTGAGCGTATCGGACTTGGCCTCGAAAATGAATAAAAAGCCAAACGAGATCATCATGAAGTTGATGGGTCTTGGTGTCATGGCGACGATCAACCAAACGCTCGATGACGAGACGATTGAATTGCTCGCATCAGAGTTCGGGTTTGAAGTCGAGAAAGAGGTCGTCGTCGATGAAATCGACTTTGAGACGGTCGAAGTCGACTTCTCAGAATATGACCTTGAAGAACGCCCGGCAGTCGTGACGATCATGGGTCACGTCGACCATGGTAAAACGACGCTTCTCGACTCGATTCGGAACACGAAAGTCGTTGCCGGCGAAGCAGGTGGCATCACACAGCATATCGGTGCGTATCAAGTACAAGTCAACGACAAGAAGATCACGTTCCTCGACACACCTGGTCACGCCGCCTTCACGACGATGCGTGCTCGTGGGGCCGAAGTGACGGACATCGCGATCATCGTCGTCGCAGCGGATGATGGTGTCATGCCACAGACAGAAGAAGCGATTTCGCACGCGAAAGCGGCGAACGTTCCAATCATCGTCGCAGTCAACAAGATGGACAAGGAAGGGGCGAACCCCGACCGCGTCAAACAAGAGTTGACTGAATTCGGATTGATTCCTGAAGAGTGGGGCGGCGAAACGATTTTCGTTCCGATTTCAGCCCTTCAAGGTGAAGGCATCGACGAGTTGCTCGAGATGATCCTTCTCGTTTCAGAAGTCGAAGAATACAAATCGACGCCTGACATGCCAGCCCGAGGTACGGTCATCGAAGCGAAGCTCGACAAAGGCCGTGGTCCAGTCGCGACGCTTCTCGTTCAACACGGAACGCTTCGCATCGGAGACTCGATCGTCGTCGGCAGCACGTTCGGTCGTGTCCGGGCGATGGTCAACGATATCGGTCGTCGTGTGAAAGAAGTCGGTCCATCGACACCGATCGAAATCACAGGATTGAACGACGTTCCGCAAGCCGGTGACCAGTTCATCGTGTTTGAAGACGAGAAGAAGGCACGGGCCATCGGGGAAAAACGTTACCAACGTTACCTCGAATCACAGCGTCGTGAGTCGGCGAAAGTCAGCCTTGACGACTTGTTCAGCCGGATTCAAGAAGGCGAAGTGAAAGACTTGAACGTCATCATCAAAGCGGACGTTCAAGGTTCAGCGGAAGCACTCGCTGGGTCACTCCGTAAGATTGACGTCGAAGGCGTCAAAGTTAACATCGTCCACCAAGGTGTCGGTGCGATCACAGAAGGTGACGTCATCCTCGCCTCAGCTGCGAACGCCATCATCATCGGTTTCAACGTCCGTCCTGACGGGAATGCCCGTTCTATGGCGGAACAAGAGAACGTTGAAATGCGTCTCCATCGCATCATCTATAACGCCATCGAAGAGATCGAGAGCGCGATGAAAGGGATGCTCGACCCAGAGTTCGTTGAAGAGATCACAGGACAAGTTGAAGTCCGTGACGTCTTCAAAGTCTCAAAAGTCGGAACGATCGCAGGATGTTACGTCACGGAAGGTAAAATCTCACGTGACGCCGGTGTCCGCGTCATCCGTAACGGGATTGTCGTCTACGAAGGCAAACTCGACACGCTCCGCCGCTTCAAAGATGATGTCAAAGAAGTTGCGACAGGTTATGAGTGTGGAATTAAAGTCGAGAAGTTTGATGACATCAAAGTCGAAGACGTCATCGAAGCGTTCGTCATGAAAGAAGTCGAACGGAAATAAAGCGAGGAGGGAACACGTATGAACATTCGTGCCCAACGCGTCGCTGAACAGATGCGTAAAGAAATCACAGACATTTTACTTCGTGAAGTGAGCGATCCGCGTACGAAGAACGCGACGATCACGAGCGTCGAAGTGACGGGAGACTTGCAACAAGCGACCGCCTATTATACCGTGCTCGGAGACGACGCTGAAGTAAAGGCAGAGACGCAAGCAGGACTCGATAAGGCGAGCGGTTTCATCCGCCGTGAAATCGGCAGCCGCATCCGTCTTCGGAAAACACCGGAATTGACGTTCGCGTACGATTCATCGGTCGCATATGGTAGCCATATCGACTCGTTGATTCGCGACTTGAACAAAGGCGAATAATGGAAAGGGGGACTCACGTCTCCCTTTTTCATGTGGAGGGAAAAACATGGAACCGACAGGAGTACTCATCCTTGATAAAGATGCCGGCATGACGAGTCATGACTGTGTCTTCAAACTGCGCAAGTTATTCCAAACGAAAAAAGTGGGCCATACGGGCACCCTCGACCCAGAAGTGACCGGGGTGTTGCCGATTTGTCTCGGTCGGGCGACGAAGTTATCACGCTTTTTGACGGACGAAGGGAAGCGATATGTTGCCGAGGTGACGATTGGGACGGCGACGATGACCGAGGACGCCCATAGCGAAGTCGTCGAGGCGCGTGACGTCGAGGCAACGGCGTTCACGGCCGCAGACGTCGATCGTGTCCTACAGACGCTGACCGGAACGATTGAACAGATCCCCCCTTACTACTCGGCCGTCAAAGTGAACGGTAAGAAGCTGTATGAGTATGCTCGGAAAGGGCAAACGGTCGAACGGCCGCGCCGGATGGTCGAGATTCACCAACTCGTAAGGACGAGCGAACTTACGTTCAATGACAACGTCTGTCGTTTCCGAATCGAAGTCGACTGCGGGAAAGGGACGTTCATCCGCACACTCGCCGTTCAAATTGGCGAACAGCTCGGGTATCCGGCGCACATGAGCGACCTTCGCCGAACCATGTCGGGTTCGTTCGATGAAGCGGCCGCAGTCAGCCTTGAGACGCTCATGGCGCTTGAGACGGTCGAGGAACGGATGCACTATGTCATCCCGCTCGAAGAAGTCATCAAACGCTGGCCGACGATGACGATTGCGGCGAACCGGGAACGGTATATCCGTAACGGCGGCAAGTTGAACGACGTCTCGCTCGAATTCGAGCTGTTTACTGTCTATAATGAAGAAGGAATTCCGCTCGCCCTCTACCGACGGCTTGACGGAACGACAGACGCAACAGTCGAGGTCATGTTGACGATCGACTAAGGGGGAAACGAAAGTATGGAAACGATACATCTCACATATCCCGAGACGCCGGACGTTGTCCCTTCGGTCATGGTGCTCGGATTCTTCGATGGTGTCCACACGGGCCATCTAGCCGTGATTCGCCATGCGCAGGAACAAGCGGAGCGGCTGAACGTACCGGTCACGGTCGTCACGTTCGACCCACATCCGAAGCAAGTGCTGTCCAACAAACCGAACGCGGTGCGTTACATCACGCCGCTCTCGCGCAAGTTGAAGCGCATCGAATCGCTCGGAGTCGAACGCTGCCTCGTCTTGACGTTCACGAAAGAACTCGCGGGCCTATCGCCGCAACAGTTTGTCGACGACTATTTGATTGGCGCCGGTGCCGTCCACGTGACGGCCGGATTTGATTATTCGTATGGCAAGTTCGGGGAAGGGACAATGGAGACGATGCCGTTCCATGCCCGCGGTCGCTTCACGACGTCGGTCGTCAATGAACAGACCGAGGGTGGGGAGAAAGTCTCGTCGACCCGGATTCGAAAACTGCTCGGTGCCGGGGAAGTGGATGCGGCGGCAACGCTGCTTGGTTCCCCTTATGTGATTTGTGGGGAAGTCATCCACGGAGATGCCCGCGGACGCACGATTGGATACCCGACGGCGAACGTCGTCATGGACGCCTCTTACGTCATGCCACGGCTCGGCGTGTACGCGACGCGGGTCCGGTTGCGTGACGGTCGGACGTTTCATGCGATGACGAACGTCGGGCGGCGCCCGACGTTTTATGACACGGGCGACGTCTCAATCGAGAGTCACTTGTTTGATTTCTCTGAGGACTTATACGGACAATTGATTGAGATCGAATGGGTCCGATTCATTCGCAACGAGCGGGCGTTCGACGGCCTCGATTCGCTCATCGCGCAGTTGAAGCAAGACGAGACGACGGCCCGCTCAATCCTATCTTGACTTTAAACACGGACTCCTGTATTCTATTTTGGTACGCAAAGTACACCGTTTCGCTTGGCTGATCGATTCACCAACGTCGGCTCGGCAACGCGGCAATTTTATTTAATTGGAGGTGGAGAGGCAAATGGCACTCTCAAAAGAACGTAAGAATGAAATCATCGCGGAATACGCGACAAAACAAGGTGACACTGGTTCACCGGAAGTTCAAGTTGCAGTATTGACTGAACAAATCAACACATTAAACGATCATCTTCGTACACACAAGAAAGACCACCACTCACGTCGCGGTCTTTTGAAAATGGTTGGACGTCGCCGTAACTTGCTTACGTACCTTCGTAACAAGGACGTTACACGTTACCGTGAATTGATTCAACGCCTTGGTCTTCGTCGCTAATCCGACCGGACCACGTGACGGGCTGGGACATTTGTTCCTAGTCCGTTTCTTCTTTTTTTAAAAGGAAAATCATTAGACATTCGTAGGAATGAGTTACATAATAAACTAGATAAGGTTTGAGAGGAGAATGTTCATGTTAGGTACGAAACAAGTATTTTCTACAGAATGGGGCGGACGTCCGCTATCTGTAGAAGTCGGCCAACTCGCGAAACAAGCGAACGGTTCGGCGCTCGTGCGTTACGGTGACACGGTCGTGCTCGCCACGGTAACCGCATCGAAAGCACCAAAAGATTTAGATTTCTTCCCGCTTACGGTCAACTACGAAGAAAAACTGTATTCGGTCGGTAAAATTCCAGGAGGATTCCTTCGTCGGGAAGGTCGTCCTGGTGAGAACGCGATTTTGACGTCACGTCTCATCGACCGTCCGATTCGCCCACTCTTCCCGGATGGATTCCGTCACGATATCCAAGTCATGATTTACGTCATGTCAAACGACCCTGACTGCTCGGCAGAGATGGCTGGTATGCTCGGAACGTCGGTCGCCCTTTCAATCTCGGACGTCCCGTTTGACGGACCGATTGCCGGTGCCACGGTCGGCCGCATCGATGGCGAGTTCATCGTCAACCCGACGACGGAACAACTCGAAAAGACAGAACTCGAGCTTCAAGTCGCTGGTACGGCTGACGCCATCAACATGGTTGAAGCAGGTGCGAACGAAGTCTCAGAAGACATCATGCTCGAGTCAATCTTGTTCGGTCACGATGAGATTAAAAAGCTCGTCGCGTTCCAAAACGAGATCGTCGCAGCTGTCGGGAAACCGAAATTCGAATATACCGTGTCGAAGTTTGACGAGACGTTGTCAGCTGAGCTCGAAGCGGCCCGCTCTGAAATCGTCGAGGCCGTTCAAGTCGAAGAGAAGCATGCCCGTGACGAGGCGATCAATGAAGTCATCGCCAAGTACGTCGCGATTTACGAAGAGCGTCTCGCGGACGAGCCGGCCAAGTTGAAAGAAGTGTCTGGCATCTTGAACAAGTTCGTCAAAGATGAAGTCCGCCGCTTGATTACAGTCGAGAAGGTCCGTCCTGACGGTCGCCGTCCTGACGTGATTCGCCCGCTTGCTTCGGAAGTCGGCTTGTTGCCGCGCGCCCACGGCGTCGGTTTGTTCACACGCGGTCAGACGCAAGTCATGTCGGTCGCGACACTCGGCGTCATCGGTGATGCGCAAATCATCGACGGCATCGGTCTCGAAGAGAACAAACGCTTCATGCACCATTACAACTTCCCGCCGTTCTCGGTCGGTGAAGCGCGTCCGGTCCGGGCACCAGGTCGTCGTGAAATCGGTCACGGGGCACTCGGTGAGCGTGCGATGCTCCCGGTCATCCCGAAGGAAGCGGATTTCCCGTACACGATTCGTCTCGTGTCGGAAGTGCTTGAGTCGAACGGTTCTAGTTCACAGGCTTCAATCTGTGGCTCGACGCTCGCCCTCATGGACGCTGGTGTACCAATCAAGGCCCCGGTTGCCGGGATTGCGATGGGTCTCATCATGGAAGGCGAACACTACACGGTCCTCACGGATATCCAAGGGCTCGAAGACCACCTCGGCGACATGGACTTTAAAGTCGCGGGAACGAAAGACGGAATCACGGCACTTCAGATGGATATCAAGATTGCAGGAATCACACGTGACATCTTGGTCGAGGCACTCGAACAAGCGCGTGTGGGCCGTCTCCATATCTTGAGCCACATGCTCGAGACGCTCGAGGCGCCACGTCCGCAGTTGTCGAAGTATGCACCGAAGATTGTCACGATGACGATCAACCCGGACAAGATTCGCGACGTCATCGGGCCAGGTGGGAAGATGATCAACAGCATCATCGACCAAACCGGTGTCAAAATCGATATCGAACAGGACGGAACGGTGTTCATCGCCTCGACCGACCAAGACGGCATCGACATGGCGATGGCGCTCATCGGCGACATCGTCCGTGAAGTCGTCGTCGGCGAAGAGTTCGACGCGACCGTCCGCCGGATTGAGAAGTTTGGTGCGTTCGTCGAATTGTTCAAAGGGAAGGACGCACTCGTCCACGTCTCAGAGTTCAGCTTAGAGCGTGTCGCGAACGTCGAAGACGTCGTCAAACTTGGCGATACAATCAAAGTCCGCGTGACAGAGATTGATGACAAAGGCCGCGTCAACGCTTCACACAAAGTGCTCATCCTTGAAGGATTGTCACCGGAGGAACGCGAAGCTTACGAAGCGAAACGGAAAGCGCAACGTGAGAGTCGCCCACCACGTGATAGCCGTCCGCCGCGTCGTGACGGAGATCGTCGCCCGCCAAGATCGACAAACTAATTCATGCTGGCCATCGTCTATCGCGATGGCCTTTTTCATAGGAGTGATAAGATGGAATGGATCACATTAGACAACGGCGTCCGCATCGTCATCGAACCGATGGCAGACGTCCGGAGCACGTCGACCGGGGTGTTCATCAAAGCCGGGACGCGCACTGAAGACAAGTCCGAGATTGGAATCAGTCATTTGATTGAACACATGCTATTTAAAGGGACGAAGACGAGGTCGGCGAAAGAAATCGCCTCGTTCTTCGACGAGCTCGGTGGTAGCGTCAACGCCTTCACATCGAAAGACCATACGTGTTATTACGTGAAGACGCTCGACGACCACGCTTTGATCGCGTTTGACGCGCTCGCGGACATGCTATTCAACTCGGTCTTCGATGAAGCCGAACTCGAGAAGGAAAAACGCGTCGTACTCGAAGAAATCAAAATGTATGAAGATACACCGGAAGACCTCGTCCACGAACTGCTCGCAACGGCCGTCTATCAAGACGACGTGCTGGCCGAACCGATTCTTGGGACGGAGTCGAGCGTGCTCGGCCTCACCCGCGACCAGTTGCTTCGATACGTGGAAACACGGTATACAGGCAACCGCGTCGTCGTGTCGATTGCCGGACACGTGCCGGATGAACTCATCGAGGCCGTTAAAGCGAGGTTTGCCGGTCTCCCAACAGGGGAATCTTCGAAAGAATCGACCGTACCGACGCTACACGCCGAGGTCGTGAAAAAAGAAAAAGAGACCGAGCAAGCCCATCTCTGTTGGAACTTCGAGGCGATTGCCGCGACCGATGACCGGTTACCGCACCTGGCCCTGCTGAACAACGCCATCGGGGCGACGATGTCATCCCGCTTGTTCCAGTCGATTCGCGAAGAACAAGGGCTCGCCTACTCAATCTATTCGTATTATACGACGTTCGACGATCACGGGACGTTCACGATCTATATCGGGACGTCGAAAGACACGCTCGACCAAGTCGAGTCGATTATGGACCGTGAACTCGCGGCGTTGAAGACGAGCGGCTTGACGGACGACGAAGTCGAGAAAGGGAAGCGGCAACTGAAAGGCTCGCTCGTTCTCGGCAATGAGAGCACGAGCGCGCGGATGAATCGCAACGGCCGCAACCTCGTCCTATTAGATGAGGTGGAACCGATCGATGTCGTCCTCGATAAAGTAGACCGAATCGAGACGCGTGACGTGAACGCCCTCATTCGTGAAGTGCTCAGCCATGCTCCTGCCAAATCTTATGTCCTTCCGTCCGAAGACTGACTTGAAACCGAATTGTAAGTTCTCTACACTGATTAAGAGGTATTCTTTACTTTGGACAGGATACAGGTGAAAGAAGGGAAAGACTTGAACTTAACCGATTTAGCAAAACACATTCAATTGATTAACCAACTATCAAACGCTGACATCAACGTGACCCACGTGACGACCGACTCGCGCGAAGTCGTCCCCGGGACGCTGTTCGTCGCGATCAAAGGGTACACGGTCGATGGACACGACTACGCCGCGACCGCCGTTGAACGCGGTGCCGTCGCCATCGTCAGCGAACGTCCGCTCGACGTGCCGGTACCGAACTTGGTCGTCCGGGACAGCTCGAGAGCCGTCGGACTGTTGGCTTCAGCATTTTATGGCTACCCGTCAGAACAGATGCGCATGTTCGGCATCACCGGGACGAACGGGAAGACGACGACGACGACGATTTTACGCGACGTCCTCGCAGAGCTCGGGCATAGTACCGGCTTGATTGGGACGGTCGAAGTCCGCATCAACGACCGGGTCGTACCGAGCAAGAACACGACGCCGCAAAGTTCAGAACTGCAGCAACTGTTGGCGCAGATGAAGGCCGAAGGGGTGACGGACGTCATGATGGAAGTGTCGTCACACGGGCTCGAACTCGGCCGTGTCATCGGCACCGATTTCGATATCGTCGGCTTCACGAACTTGACCCATGACCATCTCGACTTCCATGGCACGTTTGATAATTATGCCCGTGCGAAAGGGTTGCTCTTCGCCCAGCTCGGTCAAATCGCGTCCCGTGGCAAAGTCGCCGTCTTGAATGCGGACGATCCATATAGCAAGCTCTATGAGACGATGACGGGTGCGCGTGTCATGACATACGGCATCGACGCCCCGGCTGACGTCTTGGCGACGAATATCGTGCAGACGTTGTCTGATACGAGTTTCCATCTTCACTATCAAGGGGAGAGCTTGCCGGTGACGGTTCAGTTCATCGGACGCTTCAACGTGTACAATATTCTCCTTGCGACAGGGTGTCTGCTCGCTGCGGGTTATTCGCTCGCGAAGATTATTGAGGCGCTCGAGGCGATTCATCCGGCCAAAGGGCGGATGCAACGGCTCGACGTGCCTGGTTATAACATCTACGCTGACTATGCCCACACGCCGGATGGTATCGAGCAATGTTTGAAATCGCTCGTCGGCGTCCCGAAGGAAGACATCATCTTCTTGATTGGGACGGGCGGCAATCGTGATGTGACGAAACGACCGACGATGGGCCAGATGGCCTCAAAGTACGCCGGCACGGTCGTCATCACGACGGATGACCCCCGCTTTGAAGCATATGACTCCATCACGAGCGGCATCGCTTCAGGCATGACGCACGACAACTTCGTCGAGATTGGTGACCGTGAAGAAGCGGTCCGATATGCGGCAAGCCTCGCGAAACCGACGAACATCGTCGTCTTGGCCGGAAAAGGGCACGAAAAATATCAAATCATCGGCAACGAAAAAATTCCGCTCGATGAAGAGAAAATTGTTCGAGCGACAATCTTGAAGACGGAGGAATCATGATTTATGGCAGTACAACCTATCAGTTTGACAGAGAAACAGCATGACGATTTCGTCAAAGCCCATGACCGGGGAGATTTGCTCCAACTTTCAAGTTGGGCCAGCGTCAAGCGTCAAAACGGTTGGTCAGGAGAACGCATCGCCGTCGGGACGAACGGAACGACGACAGGGGTCGCCCTGTTATTGTTCAAACAAGTGCCGAAGCTCCCGTTCACGCTATGTTACGCCCCGCGTGGCTTCGTCGTCGACTATGACGACACAGAGTCGCTCAAAGTATTGACCGAAGAGGCGAAACGTGTCGCGAAAGACCGACGTGCCATCACGATCAAAATCGACCCGAACATCGACCGCGATGAAGTCCCGGGCTTGATGACGGAGATGACCGAGCTCGGTTTTATTCATAAAGGGTATGGCGGCGGATTCGATTATGCACAGCCCCGCTTCACGATGGAGACGGATTTGCGCCCGAGCGAGAAAGAGATTTTCGGGAAGTTTCATCATAAGTTCCGCTATAACGTTCGGCTCGCGGAAAAGAAAGGCATCGTCTGTACCGAGGTCGGTCGTGACGGTCTGAAGACGTTCGCCGAGTTGATGAAAGTGACAGGGGAACGGGACGGGTTTTCCACGCGCGGACTCGATTACTTCGAGAACCTGTATGACTGCCTTCAACCGAATGACGCCCGCCTGTTCTTGACGAAACTCGAGCCGAGCCTTGCCCTCGAGCAACAGCGACAGACGCTCGAGAAAGCGACGCGAGAGCTCGCGAAAATCGAGCGGGCGCTCGAGAAGGAGACCGTCGAGAAGAAACGGTCGAGCTTGACGAATCGCGAGAAACAGACACGCGAACAGATTGAAAAAATCGAGACAGCGTTGCCGGAGCTCGTCGAACTCGACAAGCGCTATCCGGACGGCCTCGTCTTGTCGGGTGGTCTGTTGACGCTCGCCGGTCGCCGCTCGTACTACTTGTACGGCGCGTCATCGAACGAGTTCCGTGAATTCATGCCGAACCACCTCATGCAATGGACGATGATGCAAGCCGCAAAAGAGAGCGGTGCCGAACGGTACGATTTCGGCGGCGTCTCCGGTAAAACGGACCCGGATGATGAATACGCGGGACTTTACGCCTTTAAGTCAGGGTGGGGCAGTGACATGATTGAGAAAGTCGGAGAGTTCGACCTCGTCTTGAATCGTCCGCTCTATTTCGCCCTCGAAAAAGGACTTCCGCTCGTCAAAGGACTCCGTAAACGGTTCAGACGATGAAGTGGACCGGTGTCTTGACATTCGCGATGGTCGCGTTTCTCGTCGGCATCTTCTTGGCGTACTCGTTTTCACGTCCAGGACCGATGCCATGGGTGGATGAGCCATCGTTTGAGGCAGGGATGTGCAATCGGGCACCACAAGCCGAGCAGCCGATTGTCGAGCGGAGTGAGCGCGCCTTCTCGAACTTACATCCGCACGTCCGGGAACGAAGCGAGACGTTTGTCCGACTCGCTTATTCGTGCCTTGGGCTCGAGGTTCGCCTGACGTCCGGTTATCGCTCCGAAGACGAGCAAAACGCGCTCTATGCGCAAGGTCGATCGGAGCCTGGCCAAATCGTCACGAACGCCAAGGCCGGACAGAGCTACCATAACTATGGACTCGCCGTCGATTTCGTCATCATCCATGACAACCGGGCCGACTATGATTTGTCATCTGACCACAATCGTTCCGGTGTGCCCGACTGGCAAGAACTCGGTGAGCTCGGCAAGGCGCTCGGATTCGAGTGGGGCGGCGATTGGCGTGACTTCCCCGACTATCCGCACCTGCAGATGGACTTCGGATTGTCGATTCGACAGCTCGCAGCAGGCAAGCGGCCAGGGGAACAAGCGACGATGCCGCTCGCCGATGTTTTAAAACCTCTAGTCGATTGAACGGAAATGTTGGCAATGAAGCCGTTTTCCGATACAATATTCAATAGCGATAAGTGGACGAACCAGAATATGAATCATCTAGGAGGTTTTTGTTAGTGTCAAAGAAGAAGACAGAGAACATTAGCGTCTTTGCGCTTGGAGGCGTAGGCGAAATCGGGAAGAACATGTACGTCGTGGAACTAGACGACGACATCTTCGTCATCGATGCCGGTCTCATGTTCCCAGGCGATGAGATGCTCGGGATTGATATCGTCATCCCTGACATTACGTATTTGAAAGAGAATAAAGACCGTGTCCGTGCCATTTTCATCACGCACGGTCACGAAGACCATATCGGTGGACTCAGTTATGTGCTCCGCGATTTGAAACACGTCCCCGTCTACGGGACGAAGTTGACGCTCGGTTTGATCGAGCTCAAATTGAAAGAGGCAGGCTTACTTAAAGAAGTCGACCTTCGATTGATCGACGCCAAAACGAAATTGACTATCGCTGATCATTTCATCACGTTCTTCCGCGTCAACCACTCGATTCCCGACTGCGTAGGGGTCTGCATCCAAACGTCTCAAGGGGCAATCGTCCATACGGGCGATTTCAAATTCGACTATACACCGGTCGATGGGAAACAGTCTGATTTCAATAAATTGGCCGCAATCGGGCAGCGAGGGGTCCTCGCCTTGTTATCAGACTCGACGAACGCGGAACGTCCGGGTCAAACCGGATCGGAGTCAATCGTTGGTGCCGAATTGAACGACGTCATCTATCAGGCGGAAGGGCGCGTCATCGTCGCCTCGTTCGCCTCGAACGTCCATCGTTTGCAACAAGTGTTCGCAGCGGCGGAAGCGAACGACCGGAAAGTCGCGGTCGTCGGCCGCAGCATGGTCAACATCGTCGAAGTGGCCCAAAAGTTGAACTACCTTCGTTTCAAGCCAAAAACGCTCGTTGAACTGTCACAAGTGAACCGTTTGCCTGACAACAAAGTTGTCATCTTGACGACCGGTTCACAAGGGGAACCGATGGCAGCGTTGACACGGATGGCACGGAACGCGCATAAACAAGTGAATATTCGCTTGAATGATACGGTCGTCATCGCTGCGACACCGATCCCGGGTAACGAGAAGTCGGTTTCAAAAACGATTGACCTCTTGTTCCGCTCGGGCGCGAACGTCATCTACAACCAACGGAAAGTACACGTATCGGGACACGGTTCGGCTGAAGAGTTGAAGCTCATGCTCAACCTCGTCAAACCAAAGTACTTCCTCCCGATTCACGGGGAGTATCGGATGCAAATGGCGCACTCGAAACTCGCGGAACAAGTCGGTGTCAAATCGAACAACATCTTCATCGTCGAAAAAGGCGATGTGGTCGAGTTCACCGGACGCAAAGCGCGTATGAGCCGTAAAGTGCCGGCCGGAAACGTCTTGATTGATGGAATCGGTGTCGGAGACGTCGGGAACATCGTTCTTCGCGACCGTCGCCTCTTGTCGCAAGATGGCGTCGTGCTCTGCGTCGTCACGTTGAACCGGAAACAAAAGAAATTGATTTCAGGCCCAGAGCTCATCTCCCGCGGATTCGTCTATATGCGTGAGTCCGAAGAGATGATTTCTGAGGCGAACCGAATCGTCACAAAGCAAATCGAGAAGAGTCTCCAAGCTGGAAGCGATTGGACCGAATTGAAATCAAATATTCGTGAGCGGCTCAGCGTCTTCTTGTTCGAGCAGACGAAACGTCGTCCGATGATCTTGCCGATCATCATGGAGATATAATGAATTGAGGCAAAAGTCATCTGACTTTTGCCTTCTTTTTTTAGGAGGAATCGAAAGTGACACAGAAAAAGGTGGCTCAAAAATCGAGAAAGACTCCGCCAAAACGGAAACGACCGGCTCCGAGAGCCCGCAAGAAACAACCGATTCCTTGGCGTACATATGGATGGGGCGCGTTCGTCCTTGCGATGACAGCGTTCATCTTTTCATTATTCGAGTTCGGCTGGGTCGGTGCCCGGACATCGCTGCTCGCTGCCACGTTGTTCGGTGGCTGGGGAGCGTTGACGTATCTCGCCATCGGCTTCACCTTGCTCATCGGGTTGAGCGATTGGCGGCCGAGCCAGCGGGCCGGGATCTTCTTGTTGTTCCTCGCCTTTCTATTGTTTGGCGATCTCGTCTGGGGAGCCGAGCGTGGGGCGATCAACGGCGCGCTCTATGAGCTGAACCATTACTTACTCTCCGACTTCGGCATTATTTTCCTCGGCATCATCTGTCTCGTCGTCGGAATCTCTCTACTTTCGCCATCGATTTGGCACAGTGTCGGTCGGAGACTGCTCGAGTCTGGCCAAGCGATCAAACAAGAGTGGCAGGAGCGGGAACGGCCTGAACGGAAAACGGCACCGGCACGGAAGAAAGCGACGCCTGCTGTCCCTCGCGACGCCGAGGCGTCGAGTAACCCGCCGGAAATCGAGCCGGAACCGGATGCTGTGACGATGCACGACATCCCAATCGTTGGGTTCAGTGAACAAGTCGTTGCCGAGAAGCGGGAACAAAAACAGGACGCGAGCACGACGGATCGTGCAGATGAAGTGGCGGACATGCCGACCGAGGATATGATGATGACGGCAGCGCAAGACGTGTCTGACACGTACGAGCTCCCGACGTTCACCATCTTGTCCGAGCCGGTCGTCACCGACTTGTCGGGTGAGAATGCACGATTGAAAGCGAATGCGACGAAACTCGTCCAAACGCTCAAGTCGTTCGGCGTCGGGGTGAAAGTGTTGAAGATCCATCTCGGACCGACCGTCACAAAATATGAGCTCCAACCGGACATCGGTGTGAAAGTGAGCCGAATCACCTCGCTAAGCGATGATTTGGCGCTCGCTTTGGCGGCGAAAGACATTCGCATCGAGGCGCCGATTCCGGGCAAGGCGGCCATCGGGATTGAAGTGCCGAACCAAGAGGTCGCCCCGGTGTGCTTACGTGAAGTGCTGGAGGCCGATACGGTCAAACGTGAGGCGTCACCGTTACTCGTCGCGCTTGGGCGCAGCATCAGTGGCGAGACGGTTACCGTCGCCTTGAACAAAATGCCGCACTTGCTCGTAGCCGGGTCGACGGGGTCGGGGAAGTCGGTCTGTATCAACGGCATGATCGTGTCGATTTTGATGCGGACCCGGCCGGATGAGGTCCGATTGATGATGATTGACCCGAAGATGGTCGAGTTGAACGTCTATAACGGTGTCCCACACTTGTTGACGCCGGTCGTCACCGACCCGAAAAAGGCGGCACAGGCGCTCAAGCAAGTCGTTGCCGAGATGGAACGGCGCTATGAGCTGTTCAGCCGGTACGGCGTGCGGAATATCGAGGGCTACAATGAACTCGTCGACAAGTCCGAGGATGAAGATGCGAAGCGACTGCCGTTCATCGTCGTCATCGTCGATGAGCTCGCCGACCTGATGATGGTCGCGTCGAATGACGTCGAGGACGCCATTATGCGCCTTGCACAGATGGCCCGGGCCGCAGGCATTCATATGGTGCTCGCGACACAACGGCCGTCCGTAGACGTCATCACAGGCGTCATCAAGGCGAACATTCCGTCAAGGATCGCGTTTGCCGTCTCATCACAGACGGATTCACGAACGATTCTCGACGGAGGCGGGGCCGAGAAGTTGCTTGGGCGTGGAGACATGCTCATGCTCGCCAACGGGATGAACAAACCGATTCGTGTCCAAGGTGCCTTTGTATCGGACCAAGAGGTCGAGACAGTCGTCAACCACGTCATCGCCCAGCAACGCGCCCAGTACGTCGAGGCGATGATGCCGAAAGAAGAAGAAGTGACGACGATCGATTCGGACGATTCGTTGTTCGGGGAAGTCGTCCAGTTCATTATGACGCAAGAGACGGCCTCGACGTCGATGATTCAACGGAGGTTCCGAATCGGCTATAATCGAGCTGCACGATTGATCGATTCGCTAGAACAAGCGGGGTATGTCGGTCCGTCAGAAGGATCGAAACCACGGAAAGTACTCGTCAATGAGTCGGAAGGGTAAAATTTAAAAACGAACGATTGGATTTAATATAATCTAATCGTTCGTTTTTTAATTATTTATCGGTATAATTGAAATGAATACCGAATTCATAAGAAACGCGCAATGAGCGGGAATGATATAGCACATCTGGTCTATAATACCTAATCCGACATACTACTGAAACGGTTGAACCGCTTTCATTTTTTAATACCGTTTTCATTTTACAAAATCTTTTCAAAGCGGGAGCGAACAGGTAATATAGACTACGAGGCATGCGATATCCTTTAAGATTAAAATATTTCCTTGATTCCGAACAAAAAGTATTGCGTTCTAATTCTGGAATCCCTATACTTAATATTGGCAAGGGCATTCATACGTCAGATGTCTGAGCACTGGTAACAAAAGGTAAAGGTGGTGAGGCCCATGTCGATTAAGCTCGATCATCGCTTGCTCTATCTCCGCGTGATTGAGAAAATCAAGCAGGATATCGATGAGGGTGTCTATCGTGAAGGAGAAAAGCTTCCTTCAGAATTCGAGTTATCGAAGCAACTTGGGGTCAGTCGTGCGACACTCCGCGAAGCGCTTCGAATTCTTGAAGACGAGAAATTTGTTGTGCGTAAACATGGCGTCGGGACGTTCATCAGTTCCAAACCTCCGTTCACGTCGGGGATTGAAGAGCTGTTTAGCGTAACGGACATGATCACGCGCGCCAAAATGACACCGGGAACAAAAGTATTGGTGGCCGAAAAGGTGTTAGCGACAGAGAGAGAAGCCGAGCGTCTAAAAATCGAACCGAATTCTCCGATTTATCGGATCGTCCGGATTCGCTATGCGGACGAGACACCGGTCGTATACTGTGTGGACAAGATTCCCGCACATCTCGTTTCTAATCCTGAAGCATTGACAGAAGGAAAATCGTTATTTGACGCGCTGGAACAAGAGGTAGGACGTCGGGTCGCCTATGCGATCACGCACATCGAACCGAGTGTGAGCGCGGAAATCTCGACACAACTTCAAACGGACCAACCGTTACTTGCGTTAAAGCAATTGCATTACGATGAAAGCGACTTACCGTTGCTCGATTCGGCAAACTTTTTCCGAGCGGACCGCTTTGACTTCCATGTCGTCCGCAAACGCGTGTAACACGCGTTCACGAAGTTCGGAAAGGTTATTTTTGGGGAACAGCGTGAAAGCGCTTTCTTATACCGGTGTAAAGACTACTGACAACATGACAACCTAAATTGTTATGATCCGAAAGGGGAAACACGACGATGATGAACAAGAAGAAAACGATTCTCTCAGCTTTAGCAGCAGGTCTTACGCTCTCGACAGTACTCGCAGCATGTGGCGGCGACGACAATGAAGGTGCTTCAAACGGAGAAGGCGGCGGCAGCGAAGCTGGCGACTTCAAAGTAGCGATGGTAACGGATACGGGCGGCGTAGATGATAAGTCGTTCAACCAATCAGCTTGGGAAGGTCTCACGAAGTTCGGTGAAGACAACAACTTGACGGAGAACGAAGGCTTCAAATACCTCCAATCGTCAAAACAAGCGGACTACCAGCCAAACTTGCAGCAATTGGCTCGTGACAACTTCAACTTGATTTACGGTATCGGCTTCTTGATGGCTGAAGACATCCAGACGGTTGCTGGACAATTCTCGGACAACAACTTTGCGATCGTCGACATGGTCGTTGACGCACCGAACGTCGCGTCAATCACGTTCAAAGAGCAAGAAGGATCGTTCCTCGTCGGTGTCATCGCCGGTCTCATGACTGAAACGGACAAAGTCGGCTTCATCGGTGGCGTCGAGTCTGACTTGATCAAGAAGTTCGAAAATGGATTTAAAGCGGGCGTCATGGCCGTCAACCCAGATGCAACGATTGATGTGAAATATGCGGAAGACTTCAACTCGGCTGAAAAAGGAACGGCGATCGCATCAGGTATGTATGGCGCTGGTTCTGACATCATCTATCACGCTGCCGGCGGAACGGGTGTAGGGGTATTCACAGAAGCGAAGAACCGTAAGAAGAACGGCGAAGAAGTATGGGTCATCGGGGTTGACCGTGACCAATACGAAGAAGGCCTCCCAGAAGACGTTACGCTTACTTCAATGGTTAAACGTGTAGATACGGCGACGTATGAAGTGTCGAAACAGACGATGGAAGGGAACTTCCCAGGTGGAGAAATCATCGAGTTCGGTTTGAAAGATGACGGTGTCGGGATTGCTGAAACATCTGATAAGCACGTTCCGGCTGACATCCTCTCGCAAGTAGACGAGTATCGCCAACAGTTGATCGACGGCGAACTTACTGCACCTGCGACAGACGCTGAGTTCGAAGAGTTCATGAAAACAGTAGAATAAATCATTGAGTTAGGGGGGACCCATGTGGTTCCCCTTTCCTTAAAGTTAGGAGTGGACTTTCTTGGAATATGTTATTGAAATGCTCAATATTCGCAAAGAGTTCGGTACGTTCGTAGCCAACGACAATATCACCCTTCAACTTCGTAAAGGCGAGATTCATGCGTTGCTCGGCGAGAACGGTGCCGGAAAATCGACGCTCATGAACGTCTTGTTCGGTCTCTATCAGCCTGAGGGCGGAGAGATTCGTGTACGCGGAGAAAAGGTGAACATTGAAAATCCGAACATCGCCAACGATCTCGGCATCGGCATGGTGCACCAACACTTCATGCTCGTCGAGAAGTTTACGGTCACAGAAAACATCATCCTCGGCTCTGAACCGAAGAGCGGGTTGACGGTCGACCGGGCCACGGCGCGTAAAAAAGTAATGGACATCTCGGAGCAGTATGGACTCCGAATCGACCCGGATGCAAAAATCGAAGACATCTCAGTCGGGATGCAGCAGCGTGTGGAAATTTTGAAGACGCTCTATCGTGGAGCCGAGATTTTAATTTTTGATGAACCGACGGCCGTGTTGACGCCTCAAGAGATTCAAGAACTCATTCAAATCATGAAGCGTCTCATCGAAGAAGGAAAGTCGATCATTTTGATCACCCACAAGCTAAAAGAGATCATGCAAGTGGCAGACCGCTGCACGGTCATCCGACGCGGTCGTTACATCGGCACGGTCGACATCGATGAAACGGTCAACGAAGACCGTCTCGCCGAGATGATGGTCGGACGGGAAGTCAACTTTGATGCGGAATATTCCAAGGCAGATCCACAGCAAGTCGTCCTCGACATCCAAAAGCTCGTCGTCAAAGACAGTCGCGGCATCGAAGTCGTCGAAGGCTTGGATTTACAAATCCGCTCAGGAGAGATCCTCGGGATCGCCGGAATCGATGGCAATGGTCAGACGGAATTGATTGAAGCGATTTCGGGGTTGAAGAAACCCGAGGGCGGTAAGATTTTCTTAAACGGAAATGACGTGACCGGCTTCACACCTCGAAAAGTGACGGAATCGGGCGTCGGTCATATCCCGCAAGACCGGCATAAGCACGGTCTCGTGCTCGACTATTCGATTCGTGACAATATGGTCTTGCAAACGTATTACAAAGAACCCTTCTCAAAACGCGGCTCGATGAACTATAAAGCCGTCGCCGAGAAGGCGAAAGCGTTAATTGAGAAGTTTGACGTCCGAACTCCATCAGTCGACGTGCCGGCTCGTGCGCTTTCTGGCGGTAACCAACAAAAAGCGATTATCGCCCGTGAAGTCGACCGGTCTCCGGACCTGCTGATCGCGGCGCAACCGACGCGCGGTCTCGACGTCGGAGCCATCGAGTTCATTCACGAACAGCTCGTCAAAGAACGGGAGAAAGGGCGCGCCGTGCTCCTCATTTCGTTCGAACTTGAAGAAATTCTACACGTATCGGACCGAATCGCCGTCTTGTACGAAGGAAAGATCGTCGGGATTCGCGACCCGAAAGAAACGACAGAGCAAGAGCTCGGCTTCTTGATGGCCGGCGGTAAGAGAGGGGAAGAAACAGTATGAACAAGCTAGGACTCAATCGACTGCTCATCCCGCTACTGTCCATCTTGATGGGGCTATTCGTCGGCGCAATCGTCATGCTCATCGGCGGCTACGACCCGGTTCGTGGCTTCTCGTCGCTGTTTAACGGCATGCTCGGTAGCCCGTACGCCATCGGTGAGACGCTGCGTGCGGCGGCACCGCTCATCTTCTCAGGTCTCGCGGTCGCGTTCGCGTTCCGAACCGGCCTCTTCAACATCGGGGTCGAGGGCCAAGTGTTGATCGGCTGGGTGGCGGCGGTGTATGTCGGAATCAACTTCGATTTGCCGATGTTCCTCCACTTGCCACTCGCCTTGCTCGCCGCGATGTTCGCTGCGGCCGCCTGGGCGTTCGTGCCAGGTTTCCTCAAGGCGAAGTTCCACGTCCACGAGGTCATCACGTCGATTATGATGAACTACATCGCGCTCTATACGACGAACGCGATTTTACGGAGCGTCATCGGCGTGACGAATGAACGGACGGAATCGATTCGAGAATCGGCATCCCTCTCGTCACCGCTCCTTCAGGAATTGACGACGTTCTCGCGCTTGCACTGGGGAATTCTCATCGCCGTCCTTGCCGCGGTCGTCTATTACTACATCTTGCAACGGACGACGCTCGGGTACGAGCTTCGTGCCGTCGGGTTCAACAAGCACGCCTCGCAATATGCGGGGATGAGCGTCAATCGCAACATCGTCTTGTCGTTCGTCATCTCGGGTATGTTCGCCGGCCTCGCCGGTGCGATGGAAGGTCTCGGGACGTTCAACGGCATGACGCTCAGCGCGTCGTTCACTGGCGTCGGATTCGACGGGATCGCGGTCGCGCTTCTCGGTGCGAACACGGCAGTCGGTGTCGTCTTGGCGGCCTTGTTGTTCGCCGGCCTCAACATCGGTGGACTCGCGATGCAGCTCGGGGCGAACATCCCGTCTGAGCTCGTCAAAGTCATTATCGCCGCTATCGTTATCTTCGTGGCGTCTGGTTATGCACTGAACTATGTCATTGAGAAACTTAAAGGAAATCGTAAGAAAGGAGTGGAGAAAAAATGAGCTTCTTAGAAGTCCTCTATATCGTCGTACCGGTTGCACTTGCCTATGCGACTCCACTCATCATCGCCGCTCTCGGTGGCATCTTCAGTGAACGGTCGGGTGTCGTCAACATCGCACTTGAAGGAATCATGGTCATTGGGGCAGCGACCGGGATCATCACGACGTTGACGCTGACAAGTATGGGTCTAGGTGGAATGAGCCCATGGATCTCGCTTTTAGTGGCGATGGTCATCGGGGCACTGTTCTCCCTCTTTTTGGCAGTCCCGGCAATTCTATGGCGGGCGGACCAGACCGTCCTTGGTGTCGCGATCAACATGCTTGCAATCGGACTTGCGATCTTCGTCGTCCGTGTCCTTTACAATAAAGGGCAGACCGACTTTATCCAATACCGGATCGCAAAAGAGAACGTGCCGTTCTTATCGGACATTCCGGTTCTCCGCATGTTCTTCGTCAACGTTCAATACACGTCGTTCATCGCCATCGCGCTCGCGTTCGTCGTCTGGTTCGTCATCTTCAAGACGCCGTTCGGCCTTCGTCTTCGCTCGGTCGGGGAACACCCGATGGCGGCGGATACGATGGGAATCAATGTCACAAAGATGCGCTTCATGGGCGTCATGCTCTCAGGTGCGTTCGGTGGCTTGGCTGGTGCAGTCTATGCCGTAACGGTCACGACGAACTTCAGTGCGACGACGATCGTCGGACAAGGGTTCCTCGCCATCGCGGCGATGATTTTCGGGAAATGGAATCCGCTCGGTGCGCTCGGCGCCGGTCTCTTCTTCGGATTCGCGCAAGCGCTCTCGATTATCGGTAGCAACTTGCCGGTCATCAATAACGTGCCGCAAGTGTTGCTCTTGATCGCGCCGTATGCGCTCACGATTCTTGCCCTTGCCGGTGTCGTCGGTCGTGCCGATGCACCAAAGTCTGTCGGTATCCCGTATATTAAAGGGAAACGATGACGAAAAAAAGGACATCTGTCCTCTTTAGGAAAGGTTGTTTGACGGAAGCGTCAAACAACCTTTTTTGTTATACTCATAAAGAGGTGAGACAATTGAAAACATGGTGGTACTGGACGCTCGTCCTCGTGCTGACTTTCATCCTTTCCGGGTGTACGGCCGATGATTGGTTCGGTCCGCAGATCGACCCGCCGGAGTCGCTGACCGAGCTCGAAGCCGACTATCCGAGTGCTAGCGTGACGCAGCAAGTGAGGCGCCCGGTCGGGAAAACCGAGACGGTCACGCTTGACCGTGTCGTCGACGGCGATACGCTTAAAGTCGAATTCGAGAACGGGGCGACGGAATCGATTCGCCTCTTGCTCGTCGACACACCGGAGACGAGCCATCCGACGCTTCCGGTCCAACCGTTCGGGGAGGCGGCGAAAGCGTTCGTTTCACGCTGGCTTCCAGAGGGGGATACGATCACGCTCGAATATGATGTCGGGCGCTACGACCGGTATCAGCGTACGCTCGCCTACGTCTGGTATGACGGGGTGATGGTAAACGAGGAACTGTTGCGTCGGGGCCTTGCCCGCGTCGCTTACGTCTATGCGCCGAACACGCAACACGTCGATGCGTTCCGGGACGTCGAGCGGGCCGCGCGCCGACAGTTGCTCGGCATTTGGAGTCTTGAGAATTATGTGACCGGGAACGGCTTCGACCACGAGGCGACTGATCCGGCTAAATCGACTCGCGAGACGGACGAGTGTGACATTAAAGGTAACATCAATCGGGACGGCGAGAAGATTTACCACGTCCCGGGCGGCGCCAGCTATGAGCGGACGGTGCCGGAAGTACTATTTTGCACGGAACGAGAAGCGGAGGCGGCCGGGTTCCGTAAAGCGGCCCGATAAAAAGAAAAGAGAGACATGTATGTCTTGGACACACATGTCTCTCTCCGCTTATTCGTATTTGAGTGCGTCTCCGTCGAATGATTCATCGGCGACTTTGATTGAATCGGTCGGACAACCTTCGAACGCGTCCATCAAGTCTTCGTACAACTCGTCTGGGACTTCGATCGTACCCGTGTTGTCATCCATCAAGTTGAAGGCGAGGCCTTCGTCATCATAGTCAAAGATGTCCGGGGCGGCGGCTCCGCAAGCTCCACACGCGATGCATGTATCTTTATCAACAATTGTAAATTTTGCCATTCTTAACCCTCCATACGTTTCGTCTCTCTCCATGGAAATCGACTTACTACTGACTATGAGTAATTGTAGTCTACATACCCGATTATTTCAATGAGGAAACGAACATCGTTTTGGAAGGATAATGATTGAGAAGGAGGTGGGCCGATGGTGCACTTGGCTGACGGGGTGTTGCTCCTCGCGATTGACCGATTGAAAGGAGAGCGAAGTGAGCGCAGTCTGTTTCATGTGTTGAACGGTAAACGTTCGGCGACGACGTTACAAGATGCATTCTTTTATGACCTCGAACCGATCTTTGGGCTGTTCCCTTACACGAAGTACGATTACGAGAAACTGCTCGCCTCGTTCGAGAAACGAGGCTGGCTCAACCGCTCGAGCTTCAGCTTGACGGAAGCCGGCGCTATGCTTGCTTCTCCAGAAGCCGTCCGTGATTTGTTCGAACGTCTCGGTGGGGAACAGCGAGACTATGCGACGATGACGTGGAAACGGCTCAGTCTGTTCATCCAAACGTTCATGTCGCTCGAACATAAGCGCACGTTTTACCCTGTCCAAGCCGACCGGCACGCCGAGCGCTGGGTGAAGCAAGTCGTCCGGACAGAGCGGGATTGGCGCCCGCTCATCCAAGCGTTTCATGAAGAGCTCGAGACGGCTCTCGATGAAGTCGGTGACCCGTATGCGACGGCGGTCGTCTATCGATTCACCGGCGCGTTCGAGACCGGATATACGTATGAACAAATCGCTTCACTCCTCGACGTCGATGCCCGGACGGCACGGCTCTATTTTTTGGCAGGGTGGAGCGCGCTGTTGCACCACTTGCCGGAAGACGCGAAACTGAGAGGGTTCACGTCCGGTCTCACGACGGAACGGATGACGCTGTCGGCCCGGGAATCATACGAACTGTTCGCCGGCGGTCGGACGTTCAATCAAGTCCAATCGATTCGGCGCTTGCGCACGTCGACGATTGAAGATCACGTCGTCGAGATGGCGATGTATCTCGAGGCGTTCCCGCTCGACCAGTTCGTGCCGACAGAACAGATCGTCATGGTCGAGCAAATGCGGGAACCGGATAGCTGGGCGCTCAAGCCGGTGTTCGACCAAATCGAGACGATCAGCTATTATCAAATCCGACTCGTGTTCGCGAGGTTGAAACGAGGTGAGACGTTTGTATGAAAAAACATTGAAGCGGGTGTTCGGCTATGACGCGTTCCGAGAAGGGCAGCGCGACGTCATCGAAGCAGTCGCAGACGGGCAGGACGTGCTCGCCATCATGCCGACGGGGGCCGGCAAGTCGTTGACGTTCCAGCTACCGTCCTATATTAAGAACGACGGCTTGACGATTATCGTCTCGCCGCTCTTGTCATTGATCGAGGACCAGATGCTTCATATCCGTGAGCGTGGGGAACGTGGCGTGGCGCGGCTGACTTCGATGGAGACGCTCGAAGAGAAGCAAGCGATTTTGAACCACTTGAAGCGATACCGTTTCTTATATCTCTCTCCGGAACAGCTCGCCGTGCCACACGTGACGAGGGCGCTCGCGCGCACCCCGATTCAGATGCTCGTCATCGACGAGGCGCACTGCATCTCGCAGTGGGGGCATGAGTTCAGACCGGAATACGCACGACTCGGCGAGCTCCGTAAACAGCTCGGCAGCCCACAGTGCATGGCCGTCACGGCGACGGCGCCTGAGGCTGTGAAGAAGGACATCATCGAGAAGTTGGCGCTGTTCAATCCGGCCCAATTCGTCCATTCGGCGAACCGTCCGGAGATTCGGCTCATCGTCGAACGTCTCCTCGGCGAACAGAAGCTGCCGCGTTTGGTCGAACTCGTGCGCGACGTGCCGAAACCGGCCGTCGTCTACACGGCGACACGGCGTGAGGCGGAATCGCTCGCCCTCTCGCTCGACGACGCCTTGTTTTATCATGGCGGCATGTCGACCGAGGATCGCCGGCTCGTCCAGTCCCAGTTTTTACGGGATGAGGTCGCTGTCATGGTGTGTACGAGCGCGTTCGGGATGGGCGTCAATAAAGACAACGTCCGAAGCGTGATTCACTTCCAGCTGCCGGCGACGCTCGAGGCGTATATGCAAGAGATTGGTCGGGCCGGCCGCGACGGGGAAGCTGCGTTCGCGGTATTGTTGTACGCAGACGGAGATGAGCGGATTCAACAGTTTTTGATTGACCAGCAGTATCCGAAAGAAAAAGACATCCGGGTCGCCTATTTCGAACGCGAGAACGGGACGAGTCTATCTCACTTGCCGCGCCTGCTCCGGATGAACGAGGAAGACCCGGTATTCGGGCTCTTGAAACAGATGCTCTCAGAACGGACGCTTGCCGGCGCGGTGGATTGGGTAAAGGAGAGAAAACGCGACCGGTATCGTCAACTCGGTCAAATGATTGACTATGCGCTCATCAAGACGTGTCGCCGCGATTATTTACTCCGTTACTTCTCTGAGCAACCGATTGACCAAGAGCCGTGCTGTGACGTCTGCGGCCCCATCGCTTTCCCGGAAAACGAGCAAGTTGTGTCTAAAAATGTGACAGATTGGAAACATCGGTTGAGCCGTATCTTTTCCTTTGAATGATATCATAGTAAAATGATAAAAAAGGTAAAGGAGGATGTGCGTTGCGACATCGGAACCAGGCGGATTCACTCCGTGAAAAAGTGGTGGATACGTTGCCGTCTCGATCGGCACGACAAGAACACGAGCGTAAAGAAAAACTGAATGACAATTGGCTGAAGCGGCCTCTTGCCATGATGCTGACCCTTTCCATGTTTGCTATTATATTGGCATTTTTATATATAGGACGTCATGCAATCTTCTTTTGATAATACGGCGGAACGGCCGTATTTTTTTTATGGATTTGACTGTAAGACAATTCCTTTCCGTGAAAGTTTGGAAGTGGTTCACCAATTTCTTATGAAATTGCACAATAAAACAGGCGAAGTACCGACGGGCGGTCTATACTGAAAGAGAAGACTAGTAGGAGAGGTGGGGCTGTGATGCCAAAATACTCCATAAAGACGGTCGCATCACTCACCGGAGTGAACCCGACGACGATTAGGGCGTGGGAGCGACGTTATCAGTTCATCGTCCCAAGCCGGACCGAATCGGGGCACCGTCTGTATTCAGAACAAGATGTCGAAAAAATCAAATGGGTCGTCGAGAAGCAACGCGAAGGGTTGACCGTCTCCCAAGCGATTCAACAGCTGCATAAAGCACCCGAACCGAAGCCGGACCGTCTTTACGACGAAGAGTTAAAGGACGGGCTGATGGAGGCGCTACTGACGTTTGATGAGCGACAAGCCCACGATTTGATTAACCGGGCCTTCAACACGTTCAGTTTTGAGAAAGTGACGACAGATATTATCGGCCCGTTGCTGATGGATATCGGGACGCGTTGGGAGAACGGCACGATCACCATCGCCCATGAACATTTTGCGACGGCGTTTCTTCGCTCGAGGCTGTCAACGTTGTCGCTCCAGATGCCGATGAACCCGTTCTTGCCGCGAATCGTCTGCGTGTGCGCTCCCGACGAGATGCATGAGATTGGCCTCCTGTTCGTGACGCTCTATTTGCGTCAGCATGGCTATGACGTCATTTTCCTCGGCTCAGGCATCCCGAAAGAAGATTTGGGCACGGCGTTACACGATATCGACGCCAAATGCCTAATCTTCTCATGTACGTTGACCGAACATTTGAACGGGCTCGAGGAGGCGATGGCGTACGTCCGTGCGGAGCATACGGACCTCGTCATCGGTGTCGGCGGATACGCCGTCAGCCAGCACGCGGATCGGTTCGGAAGCTCATTTTTAGGCAATTCGCCTGAAGCGTGGACGGAGTGGCTTTCAACTATTTGACAGTTCGGCCAAACGAGAGTAGCTTATTAATATGTAGCAACGACTAGTGTTTGGAGGTTTTCGTTTGAGATTTGAAAAACAAACAAAAGAACATTTACGGGTCTACTTGACGGCCAACGAGTTATCGCTTCGTGGCATCGCGATTGACACGATTGTCGGGGAGACCGGACAAGAGCTTTGGCGCGAGTTGCTCGAGACGGCGGAAGCCGAATACGGGTTCAGCCCGCAAGGTGCCGTCGATTTGAACGTGACGATGTTTCCCCGCGACGGGATCGTCATCGACGTGCAAAAAGTCGGCGCGCTCGAGTCCGAGGCGGACCAAGAACAAGTCGAGATCCGTTTGACGATCGATGTGATTCATCACTTGATCTATCAGTTTAAGGACATCGAGGACGTCATTGACGCGTCGGTCAGCCTATACCCGCATATGCATGCGACGGACCATGGCGGCGCGCTCTACCATTATGACGGGCACTACTATTTGCATTTCGCAGAAGTGTTGAACCCGCAAGTCGAGGAGCGGCTCGCCGCCATCTTGTCCGAGTACGGCAAGACGACGACCGTGAGCCCGTATATGATGCTCGAGTATGGGAAGACAATTCAATCCGTTCAAGCGGTGAAAGAGCTGTACGATACGTTCGCGTGAGTACGGCTTTTTCACCGTTCTGTTTCTATTGTTTTTTCGTCATGCGTGGTATGATAAAACTTGAATTTTTCAGTTGAAAGTCGAAGGAGAGATAAGATGAAAGTCGCTGTGTTATATGGAGGAGTATCAGGAGAGCGTGAAGTCTCGCTCACGAGCGGAAAAGGCATGATCGAGGCGCTGAAAGAACGAGGTCATGACGTCGTCGCCATCGATTTTCACCCTGAGCGGGCGCGTGAGTTGTTGACGCTTGAAGCGGACGTCGTGTTGAGCGCGCTCCACGGCAAGTACGGGGAAGACGGGCGTGTCCAGTCGCTTCTTGAGATGGCGAATTTGCCTTACACAGGATCAGGTGTCTTGGCATCGGCACTAGCGATGGATAAAGCACGGGCGAAAATCATCTTTGCGGCAGCGGGCATCCGCGTCGCACGCGACGTACTCGTCGAGAGCCCGGCCCACGTCGATGCGAAAGTGGCCGAGTGGGGCGGAGAGTTCCCTTGTGTCGTCAAGCCGGCCCAAGAAGGCTCATCGAACGGATTGACGATCGCGATGGACGAAACGATGCTTCGCGACGGCATTGCGAAAGCGTTCGAGTGCGATACGGCCGTGTTGGTCGAGCAGTACATTAAAGGGAGAGAGTTGACCGTACCGGTCATCGGGAACTTCGGTCACGAAGAAGCACTGCCGGTCATCGAGATCATCCCAAAAAATGAGTTTTACGACTACGAGTCGAAATATACAGAAGGTGGCTCGGTGCACGTCTGTCCGGCTGAACTGCCTGAGGCGTTGACGGAAGAAGTTCAACGTTCGGCCGTGCTCGCGCATCAGGCGCTCGGTTGTGCCGGCTATTCGCGGTCTGACTTCTTAGTGTCAGAAGACGGCCTCGCCTATATTCTCGAGACGAACACGCTACCGGGGATGACGCCGCTTAGCCTGTTCCCGGACAGCGCGCGCGCCGTCGGAATCTCATATGGCGAGCTGCTCGAACGTTTCATCTCGTTAGCGCTAGAAAAATAAGAGGGGGACACCCTTCTTTTTTCTTTTAGAAAACGCTTTCATTATTTTTGTAAAACCCTTTCAAATTGGTCGTGTATCGGCTATACTTTTAATCGAATACGAGGTTGATTCTTGGGGGAGAATTGACAACTTAGGGGAGGAAACCTTCATGATTACGGATCAAGAAAAAGGTCATCAAAAACGAAAGAACATCCTTGAATCGACACAAGAGGTCATTCACGAGGCACTCGACAAGCTCGGCTACCCGGAAGAGATGTATGAGCTGTTGAAAGAACCGCTTCGGATGTTGACCGTCCGCATCCCGGTCCGCATGGATGACGGTTCGACAAAAATCTTCACGGGCTACCGGGCCCAGCATAACGATGCTGTCGGTCCGACGAAAGGTGGGATCCGCTTCCACCCGAGCGTGACGGAAGTCGAAGTGAAGGCGTTGTCGGTATGGATGAGCTTGAAAGCCGGAATCGTCGACCTTCCTTACGGTGGCGGAAAAGGTGGAATCGTCTGTGACCCGCGTGAAATGAGTTTCCGAGAAATCGAACGTCTGAGCCGGGGCTACGTCCGAGCCATCAGTCAAATCGTCGGTCCGACAAAAGATATCCCGGCACCGGACGTGTTCACGAACTCGCAAATCATGGCGTGGATGATGGATGAATACAGCCGAATCGATGAATTCAACTCACCAGGATTCATCACAGGGAAGCCGCTCGTCCTCGGCGGGTCTCATGGTCGTGAGACGGCGACGGCGAAAGGGGTCGCCATCATGATTCGCGAAGCCGCGCTTCGTCGTGGCATCGAGTTGAAAGGAGCGCGCGTCGTCGTTCAAGGGTTTGGGAACGCGGGAAGCTTCTTGTCGAAGTTCATGTATGACGCCGGTGCGAAAGTCATCGCCATCAGTGACGCTTACGGTGCCATCCACGACGAGAACGGGCTCGATATCCCGTACCTCCTCGACCGTCGAGACTCGTTCGGGACGATTTCGACGCTCTTCAAGAACACGATTTCAAACCAAGAAATGCTCGAACTCGACTGTGACATTTTAGTGCCTGCTGCAATTGAGAACCAAATCACGGAGACGAACGCTGACAACATTAAAGCCTCGATCGTCGTCGAGGCTGCGAACGGACCGACGACGAACGAAGCGACCCGCATCTTGACGGAGCGTGGCATCTTGCTCGTGCCGGACGTGCTCGCCTCGAGCGGCGGTGTGACGGTCTCTTACTTTGAGTGGGTGCAAAACAACCAAGGCTACTATTGGACGGAGGAAGAAGTCGAAGAGAAGCTTGAAAAAGTGCTCGTCCACTCATTCAACACCGTCTACAATACGGCTTCGGCCCGTAAAGTCGACATGCGTCTCGCCGCCTATATGGTCGGCGTCCGTAAGATGGCGGAAGCGTCACGTTTCCGCGGCTGGGTTTAAATCTAGCCATAGACAAAGAGGGAAGACCCGATTCGTCAGGTCTTCCCTCTTTGTCGTTTAGGATGTCACACCGTTACGCTCCCGAAGCGTCTCGGCAATGGCTTTTCCGTGGAACCGTCCATTCTCGATGAAGATCTTGTTGGCATCGTTACCCGCAGCGACGACACCGGCGATGAAGAGGCCTTCGACGTTCGTCTCGTACGTGTCTTCGTCAAACGATGGGACACCCGTCTCGTCGTCAATCGTCACGCCAGACTCGGCGAACAGGCCGTGGTCGGGCAAATAACCGGTCATCGCGAGGACGTGGTCGGCCGCGACGCTCTTTTCGACCCCGTGCTGGCGATAGACGACGCGGTCCGTCTCGATGCGGACGATTTCGGTCTCGAGTTCGTAACGAACTTTTTCGTGCCGCACGAGGGAGTCGAACGCCGGGAGCACCCACGGTTTGACCGAAGGGCTGTAGCCGTCGCCCCGATAGAGCACCGTCACGTGCGCGCCGGCCTTCTCGAGCTCGATGGCGGCGTCGACGGCGGAGTTTTTGCCGCCGATGACGATCACGCGTTGCCGATAATACGGATGCGCTTCCTTAAAGTAATGCGAGACGTGCGGTAGCTCCTCGCCCGGTACATCAAGATTCCGGGGGCGGCCGTAGTAGCCCGTCGCGAGGACGACATAGTCGGCGGTCCGTACTGTCGTCCCGTGCCGTTCATGATGCGACGTGACGGTGAATCGTCCGTCTTCTTTGTCAATCGATGTCACCGTCTCGAACGGCTTGACGTCGAGATTCATCCGGCTCACGACTTCACGGTAATAGACGAGCGCGTCTTGGCGTCTCGGTTTCAAATCTTTACAGATGAACGGGATATCCCCGATCTCGAGTAGGTTCGCAGACGAGAAAAACGTCTGATGGGTCGGATAATGGTAGATCGCATCGACGATGTTGCCCCGTTCGATGACGGTGCACGAGATGCCGATCCGTTCTAGTTCGATGGCCGCCGACAAGCCGCAAGGGCCGGCGCCGACGATGATCGCCTGTTTCTTCAATGAAATCACCTCATCCCTCATTGTATGGAAGTAAGACGATGTTGGCAAGTTCACTGCTGGAAGCTGAAACTGTGCTCCATGACAGGCTGAGACGAGCCGGCCTCGAGTTCGACGAGCAGACGGAGTCTTGCTTTTTGAGAGTTCAATCCGTTCGAGAAGATGATTCCCATGTCTTTCAACTGTTTGCCGCCGCCCTCATAGCCGTATACGTCTTGGACGATGCCGTTAAAACAACGGCTGACGATGACGACCGGGATGTGGGCGACGAGCCGTTCGAGGGCAGGGACGATTGTCGGCGGAACGTTCCCTTGACCGAGCACTTCGAGCACGAGCCCGTCATAGCCGAGGTCGAGCACGGCTTCGAGCAAATCGGGTTCCATGCCGGCGACGACTTTTAAGACGGCGACCCGCTTCGAGATCGAAGGAATCATCTTCGCTTGCCGCGTCATCGGTTGACTGTAGATGAGGACGTGGTCTTTCGTAACCATCCCGACATTCCCGAAGTGGACCGACTTGAACGTGTCGACCGACGAGGTATGTGTTTTCGTGACGTTGAACGCCGAATGAATCTCGCCGTTGAAGACGACGAGTACGCCTTTGCCGCGCGCGGCCTCGCTCCGTGCGACACGAAGCGCCGTGATCAAGTTGAACTCACCGTCCGAGCCGATCTCGTTCGATGAGCGCATCGCCCCGGTCAACACGATCGGCACCGGGGCACCGAGCGTGATTTGGAGAAAGTAAGCCGTCTCTTCTAACGTGTCCGTGCCGTGGGTGATGACGACCCCGTCGTACGTGTCTTGCGTCAATTCTTGGGCGATGAAGTGGGCGAGCTCGAGCATCTTCGCCGGCGTCATGTGCGGCGACGGGATGTTCGAGAAGTGTTTCGTCGTGATGCGGGCGATATCCGTCGCTTTCGGCAGCGTCGCATCGATTGGGTTGATATCGCTCGGCGAGACGTGCCCTGTTCCCGACTGAGACATGGCGATCGTGCCGCCGGTGTGGATGAGTAGTAAATGGTTCATAGAGGACCTCCAACTTTTTTTGTTCGTTTTTTCCAATTTCTAGGCGTTTTCTGCTTTTTCTTTTTCCCGTTTCGGTGTATGCTTAACGTTAGAGAGGAGAGATGCGTCATGATTGCAATCGCCTTGTCTGCGGTAGCGCCAGGGTTCGCCCTTCTTTCCTATTTCTATCTTCGACATGAATTGGAAGCGGAACCGCTCGGCTATGTGATCCGTTCGTTCGTTGCCGGAGCCGTCCTCGTTTTCCCGATCATGTTCATCCAATACGCGTTCGAAGAAGAAGGCGTGTTGACGAGCCCGTTTTGGAAAGCGTTCGTGGCAACCGCGTTGTTAGAAGAGTTTTTTAAGTGGTTCATGATTTATTATACAATATACATACATAAAGTCTTCGATGATTACTACGACGGGATTCTCTATGCGGTCGCCTGTTCACTCGGCTTCGCCACATTAGAGAATTTTCTATATTTATGGGTGTACGACTCACTCGAAATCGCGATTTGGCGGGCCGTCCTGCCGGTTAGCGGCCACGCCTTGTTCGCTGTGGCGATGGGCTTTTGTCTCGGCCGGGCGAAACATTCGGCCCGGGAGCGGCTCTGGCTCTTTCTCGCCGTCGCCGTCGCCACGCTCATGCACGGCGTGTTCGACTATATTCTGCTCATCGAACCGACGAACAAAGTGCCGGCCGTACTCTATATCGTCGTGCTATGGATGGTCGCCCTGTTGCTCGTCCGGGCCGCCAATCAATCGAATCGTCGTCAATTTAAATAGCTAAAAGGGGAATGGAGTCATGTTAAAAGTAGGTCAAGAGTTACGGATTGAAGTTGAGGGGAGAAGCGAGGGGAAGACAAAAATCGCCGCCATCCAAGACGGTGTCGTCTGGATCGAGTCACCGAGCGAGACGGCGACGTTGAAGACATTCTTCCTTCATGAAGAAGAGGCGTTACGCGTTTATTTCTTTAAAGGCGAGGAGCAATTGTTTGCGTTTGACACGGTCGTCCTGAAGCGATTGAGCGATGCGCAGTTGACGCTTCGTTACGCGTTCAAATTGCCGGACGAGAAGAAAATCAAACGGGTGCAGCGCCGCGAGTACCTACGCGTCCCTGAAATGATTAACGTCACCGTCCTCGCTGTCGACGGTCAAGCTTTCCCGACGTTCGAGACGACGTCACTCGACGTGTCGGCCGGCGGGATGCGCATCGTCGCCAACCGGGCGCCAATCGAAGTGGATGACTCGCTCGTCGTCGTCTTCAGTATCGAGGATGAGCGGGGGATGCCGCAGACGTTCCGGGTGAAGAGTCGGCTCGTCCGAATCAAGCCCCAGACCGTCAAGCAAGAGTTGTCACTTTGCTTCGAGGACTTGGCACCACGCGATCAAGAGACGATTTTACGTTACTGTTTCCGCGCCCAGCTCGAGGCGAGAAAACGGACCGGCTCTGTATTTTCTTCACGATAAAAAACTGTTATGATGTTCTCGGAACAAATGACCGAGAGGAGGCGGGTGTCGGACAATGCCGATACCCAATTTTTATGATGAAACCGTTACAAATTGCATTAGATGGACCGGCTGGAGCCGGAAAGAGCACGATTGCCAAAACGTTGGCCAAAAAACTTGGCTATGTCTATATCGATACAGGTGCCATTTATCGGGCCGTCACGTATCGCGCCTTGAACGAGCATGTCGGTTTAGAGGACGGGCCAGCACTTGCCGCGATGATCGCCGAGATGGACCTTCGCCTCGTGCCGAGTGAATCTGGGCAACGCGTCTTCGACGGTGCGACCGAAGTGACCGATTTGATTCGCTCGAGCGAAGTGACGAACAACGTCAGTTTCGTCGCCCGTCAACCGGAAGTCCGGGACGCGTTGATGGACTTGCAACGCGACCTCGCGAAAGAGGGCGGCATCGTCATGGACGGTCGCGATATCGGGACGCACGTCTTACCGGGTGCCGATTTGAAAGTGTTCATGACCGCCACGGTCGAAGAACGGGCCCGCCGCCGCCATGATGAGAACGTATCGAAAGGATTGCCGAGCGACCTCGAGCAATTGCAGCGTGAAATCGCCCTCCGGGACAAGCGTGACTCCGAGCGTGAGGTAGCTCCGCTTCGTCAGGCCGATGATGCGCACTATCTCGATACGACCGAGCTGTCAATCGACGGTGTCGTCGAAGCGATTGAACGATTGATGAAGCAGGTGGTGAAACGATGAAACCGCTCAACAACGGACCGTTCGGCATGTATCGGGTCGCCCGTGCCGCCGTCGCATTGATTCAAAAACTCATGTTCCGTGTCGAGTATATCGGACGTGACAACGTCCCGGCCGACGGCTCGGTGCTCGTCTGTTCGAACCATCAGTCGAACTGGGACCCGGTCTTACTCGCCATCGCGATTCCGAAACAGCGTCCGCTTCGCTTCTTTGCGAAGAAAGAGCTGTTCGGTGTCCCGGTGCTGAAACATATCCTCAACCGGGCCGGTCAGATTCCGGTCTCGCGTGGCGAGAGGGACCGTCAAGCCCTTCGTGTCGTTTTGCAAAAGTTGAAAGAGAACGAACTCATCTCGATCTTCCCGGAAGGTACCCGCTCGAAAGACGGGACGCTCGGTACGGCTCAAGCGGGTGTCGGCTTCTTCGCCTTGCGCTCTGAGGCGGCCGTGTTGCCAATCGCCATCATCGGCCGATACAAGTTCCGGACGAAGCTGAAAGTCGTCATCGGCGAACCGCTCGACTTGACCGCGCTCAAGGCGAATAAAGCGAGTGCGCAGGAAGCGGCGGACTTGATCATGGAGCGTATCAGTGAACTGTACATCGAGCATTCACGGAACGTTCGGTAAATTCAGGTTTAATCTGGCTTGAGGAAAGGTACTAATCTGATAACACCTTGACAAATCTTCGGAATTATAAGAAGTTTATACTAGGTGTTAAGCGCCTTTGGGCGCTCCTTTTTGTACTCATCGTGAGGGGGTAGTGTTGGAATGGTCGAAGAAATGAAAGATATGCCTGATTTTGAAATTAATCGAGGTCAAATCGTGACCGGTACAGTCGTCAAAATCGAGGACAAGCAAGCGTTAATCGATATCGGGTATAAAACCGAGGCGATTTTGCCAATCAGCGAAGTATCAAGCATGCATTTAGACGATTTAAACGAATCACTCCATGTCAACGACGAAATCCGTGTGAAAGTGAAGAAAGTCACGGACGAAGAGGTTGTCGTATCGAAGAAGGACGTGGATGCCGAGGCAGCTTGGGATCAAATCGTCGAAAAATACGAATCAGGTGAAGTATTTGAAGTCATGGTCAAGGATAAAGTCAAAGGCGGTCTTGTCGTCGATATTGGCATCCGCGGTTTCATCCCGGCCTCGCTCGTCGAAAGTCATTTCGTCGAGGACTTCTCTTCTTACTTGCATAAACCAATCACGGTTAAAGTCGTCGAAATCGACCGTGAGAAGAACCGCGTCATTCTCTCGCATAAAGCAGTCGCGGAAGCGGAGATGAGCGCGAAGAAAGCGGAGACGCTCGAGTCGCTTGAAGTCGGCCAAATCATCGAAGGGACGGTCCAACGTCTCACTGATTTCGGTGCGTTCGTCGACATCGGTGGCGTCGATGGTCTCGTTCACATCTCCGAGATGGCGCATAGTCGTGTCGAGAAACCGAGTGACGTAGTGACCGAAGGCGACAAAGTGAAAGTGAAAGTGCTCGGCCTTGACCTTGACAATGAGAAAGTCAAATTGTCAATCAAGGAGACGCAACCAGGCCCGTGGGAATCGATTGAAGGTCAGATTCAACCGGGTGACGTGATCGAAGGGAAAGTGAAACGTCTCGTCACGTTCGGTGCGTTCGTTGAAGTCGCACCGCAAGTCGAAGGGTTGCTTCACATCTCGCAAATCGCGAATCGACATATCGCGACCCCATCTGAAGTGTTGACAGAAGGGCAAGAAGTGAAAGTGAAAGTGCTTGACGTCCATCTCGACGAGAAAAAAATCTCGCTGTCGATGCGCGCACTCGAGTCAGCCGAATCGTCACGTGACGAAGACCAGGCGCTCCTCGAAGAATACAGTGACCAAGGAGGATTCTCCGTCTCGGAACTAACGGGCGAAGAGTCTTCGGACGATTCTAAATAAGACGGTCGTTCAAGCGGGAGTCATGCTCCCGCTTCTTTTTGTATGGTCACCGAAATAGTGCTGTGATATGATAGTACAGTTGCATTTAGAAACGAGTATTTATTGAATGAAAGTTAGAGAGGTGTTTTTTATGGGAATTCCAGCAGTGGCCATCGTCGGCCGCCCGAATATTGGGAAATCCACGATTTTCAACCGGATTATCGGAGATCGCGTATCGATCGTTGATGATAAGCCGGGCGTGACACGCGACCGTATTTACGGTACGGGTGAGTGGTTGAACCGAAAGTTTCATCTAATCGACACAGGCGGGATCGAGGTCGGTGACGAACCGATTCTCGTTCAAATGCGCCATCAGGCCGAACTCGCCATCGATGAGGCGGACGTCATCATCTTCATGGTGAACGGACGCGAAGGCATCACGGCAGCGGACGAGGAAGTCGCGAACTTGCTCTTCCGTTCGAACAAACCGATTGTGCTCGCCGTGAACAAAGTCGATAACTTCGAGATGCGCGACCTCATGTATGAGTTTTATTCGCTCGGGTTTGGCGACCCGTTCCCAATCTCGGGAACGCACGGTCTCGGTCTTGGTGACCTTCTCGACAAAGTGTTCGAGCTCGCACCAGACAAAGACGAGTACGAATATAACGAAGACGTCATTCGCTTCTCGCTCATCGGACGTCCAAACGTCGGGAAATCGAGCTTGACGAACGCGATCCTCGGTGAGGAACGCGTCATCGTCTCGGACGTGGCCGGTACGACGCGCGACGCGATCGATACGCCGTTCACACGCGACAATCAAGAGTACGTCATCATCGATACGGCCGGGATGCGCAAGCGCGGAAAAGTATACGAATCGACAGAGCGATACAGTGTCATGCGTGCCCAAAAGGCGATTGAACGTTCGAACGTCGTCCTCGTCGTCCTCGATGGCGAAGAAGGTATCATCGAGCAAGACAAACGTGTCGCCGGACTCGCCCACGAGGCAGGGAAAGCGATCGTCATCGTCGTCAACAAATGGGATGCCGTCGAGAAGGACGACAAGACGATGAAGAAAATGGAAGAGAAGATCCGTAAAGAATTCTTGTTCCTCGACTATGCACCGATCGTCTTCTTATCGGCGCTCACATCGAAACGGTTGCAGACGCTCCTCCCGGTCATCAACGAAGTGGCCGAATCACATCGTCGCCGTATCTCGACGAGTGTCTTGAACGATGTCATCGTCGATGCCGTCGCAATGAACCCGACACCGACGGACAAAGGGCAACGACTCAAGATCAACTACGCGACGCAAGTGGCCATCGAGCCGCCGACGTTCGTTCTTTTCGTCAACGATCCTGAGTTGCTCCACTTCTCGTATAAACGTTATCTAGATAACCAGATTCGCCGCGCATTTGATTTCACCGGTACACCGGTCCACATCGTGGCTCGTCAGAAAAACTAGTAATGGGGGTGCCTCCTATGGCAAAAGTAGCTGTCATCGGCGCAGGGAGCTGGGGAACGGCGTTATCGCTCGTCCTCGCTGATAATGGTCACGACGTCTTGCTCTACGGCCGTGAAGAGGATCACGTCCTCGAGATCAATACGTCACATACGAACTCGACTTATTTGAAGGACGCTCCGCTTCCGGAGTCGATTCGAGCGACGACCGATTTGAAAGAGGCGATTGCCGGACGGTCCATCATTTTCCTCGTCGTTCCGAGCTCGGCGATTCGTCCGGTCTCCCGCGAGCTGAACACGCTCCTCACGGAACCGGCCGTCATCGTCCACGCCGCCAAAGGGATTGAACCGAAGACGCATAAGCGTCTGTCTGAGATTATCGCTGAAGAGATTGACCCGTCGAAACGGCGGGCCATCGGCGTCTTGACAGGTCCGACGCACGCCGAAGAAGTCGCCGTCCGCAAATTGACGACGATCACGATTGCGTGCGAGGACTTAGACGTCGCCGACGAGATTCAAGAGTTGCTCACGAACGACCAGTTCCGTGTCTATTTGAATTCGGACGTCATTGGCGCCGAGTATGGTGGTGCGCTCAAAAACATCATCGCTTTGGCTGCCGGGATGACGGACGGTCTTGGCTATGGCGATAACGCGAAAGCGGCGCTCATGACGCGCGGCATCGTCGAGATTGCCCGTCTCGGTGTGAAGCTCGGGGCCAATCCGGCCTCGTTCTCCGGCTTGACCGGCATCGGTGACTTGATCGTCACGGCGACGTCGCAGCACAGTCGTAACTGGCGCGCAGGTAACGCCATCGGACGCGGGGAAAAACTCGAAGACGTGCTCGGGCAAATGGGTATGGTCGTCGAAGGGGTGCGCGCCTGTGAGGCCGCGCACACGCTCGCCCGTGAGGCCGGCGTCGAGATGCCGATCACGGAGGCGCTCTATAACGTCTTGTTCGAGAACAAGAGCCCGCACGATGAAGTGAAGAAGTTGATGCGACGCCCGCAAAAACACGAGATGGAGCAAGTGTTCCATTTCGAAGGCGATGAAATGGCAAGGGACTGACGTTTTCGTTCAGTTCCTTGCTTTTTTTTGCTACACTAATGTACGGAGAGAGAATTAGAGAGAAAGTCGAGGGGATCAACGTGACACCGTCACTCATCAAGATGTGGATTTCATTCGCCGGCATCGGGGCGTTCGCCATCGCGGCGCTCATGGTCGCTGTCAGCCACACGAAACTATCTGGTTGGTTCGGGGCGCTCGTGCGCGTCGTCGCATTCGTCATTTTTTTATTTGGAACGCTCATTATGATTTACGTGGTCGCTTCAGGGCCGACAGGGGGTTGAACCGTTGAAACGAATGTTAGTAGTTGTCAGTCTGTTGGCGGTAACCGTTCTGAGCGGGTGTATGTACCCGCAGTCAAACCGTGTCGACAACGTCCCGTACGAAGAACAGATTCGTTCGGTCCAAACGGCCGTCGACTCGTTCAAAGAGACGACCGGGGTGTTGCCGATTAAAACGAAGCCGGCCGAGACACCGCTCATGGAACGGTATCCAATCGAATTCGGACGTCTTGTCCCAGGGTATATGGCCGACCCGCCGGCGAACAGTTTTGAAGGGGGTGGGCTGTTCTTATACGTCCTCGTCGACGTCGAGGACGAACCGACGGTCAAGCTGATTGATTTACGGGTTACCGAGCGGCTACAGCAGTTGCAGACGAACATTAACGCGTACCGGGCGAAGGAAGGGAAGTTCCCGTTTGCCGGATCGGTCGGTAAAAATCAATTTACGCTCAACTACGACCTCATCTTCGTCGCCGAAGAACCGACGATCCCGAGCCCATACTCCGATAACGAGTTACCGATCTACGTCGACGGGAGCGGACAGCTATTCGTCGACTATCGCCAAGACATCGCGGCCAAGCTCGAAAACACGGATGTGACGCCAGAAGTCGGCGAGGATATTCGGTATTTGCTCTACAATGATTCACCATTCGCCCCAGCTTATTCGCAAGGCTATACGATTAATGAACAAGGCGAAGTCGAGTTTTTAAACAACTGATCGACGAAGCGTCGTGAATATGGGCTTTTCACTTAAAAAATGTTGTCATATCAACGTTTGTACGATATGATTAATCCCGTAAACTCTCTGTGAGAGGAGGTGAATCGTGATGAACAAGACTGAATTGATCCAAGCAGTTGCTGAAAAAGCCGAAGTTTCTAAAAAAGAAGCGACGACAGTTGTTGAAGCTACATTTGAATCAATCACTGAAGCACTCCAAAACGGTGAGAAAATTCAATTGATCGGTTTTGGTACTTTTGAAGTTCGTGAGCGTGCTGCCCGTAAAGGTCGCAACCCACGTACGAAAGAAGATATCGAAATCCCTGCGAGCAAAGTCCCTGCCTTCAAAGCAGGTAAAGCGCTCAAAGACGCGGTCAAATAATAGGCATTACATAAGTCGCCGAAAGGCGGCTTTTTTTGTGTCCGTTTACGAGTTCACATGGCGTGAATGTGACGAAAATGTGCTATACTATGTCAGAATGACAACGAAGAGGACGAGGGGGGATAGCATGGAACAGTGGACAAACGAAAGCGTTGTCACCGACCTTGCTCGTCAAATCGAACAACGCATGACCCATCCGTATTTGACGAGACACGAGATTGTGCCCGCAGTCGACATGCCTTTACTTCGTTGGATGGTCGAATTGATTGACGAAGAATCAACCGAACAACAACAGCTCGTGCTAGCCACGTATTTTGCCCATCAGGCACTCGAGTTGCACGATCAAGTGAAGGATTGTCCGAACGGTTCTTTGGCGCGCCAGTTGAACGTGCTCGCCGGAGACTTCGCATCGGCTCAATTTTATAAAATATTGGCACGATTCCCGACCGACTTCAGTGATCGCTTCGGCCGGACCGTCCAACTCGTCAACGGGGCTAAATGCACACTCGCTTTAGACGACGAGATTTCTGTATCGACATGGATGGAAGCCAACTTTGGCCTCGTCAAGACGTTCGCTGAATTGATCGGTCAAACGTATTTGACGTCGTACGGAAAACAAATCATCGAACAAAGAGCGAAGACATTGCATAAAGAACAACGAGAGCAGCTATCGGCGCTTTTGGCGCATGCTGTCGCTTAGAACGGAAAGGATGTTACGTGTTGCAACCGAAAGAAAAAGAGCAAAAAGTATATGATGTGTTTCAATCCATCTCACCGAGCTACGATACGATGAACTCGATCATCAGTTTCCGGCTCCACAAGTGGTGGCGCAGAGCGACGATGCGACGGATGCAAGTGTTCCCGGGCGCGAAATGTCTCGACGTCTGTTGTGGGACGGCTGACTGGACGATTCAACTCGCCGAAGCGGCAGGAAACACGGGGGTCGTCAAAGGGTTAGACTTCTCGGAGAACATGCTTGCGGTCGGTCACGAGAAAGTAAAACAATATCCGAACATCGAACTCGTTCACGGAAACGCGATGGCGTTGCCGTTTGGCGATGACTCGTTTGATTTTGTGACAATCGGCTTCGGCCTTCGTAACGTCCCGGACTATATGACGGTGCTAAGCGAAATGCATCGCGTCTTGAAACCGGGCGGCACGGTCGTCTGCCTCGAGACGAGCCAACCGACGGCGCCACTCTTCAGCGAGCTGTACCGATTTTACTTCGGTACGGTCATGCCGCTCTTTGGCAAGCTGTTCGCCGGTTCCTATGACCAATATAAATGGCTGCAAGAGTCGACCGACTCGTTCCCGGACCGCCTCACATTGAAGCGAATGTTCGAGACGGCTGGGTTCGAACAAGTCGAGGTCAAACCGTTTTCCGGTGGTGCATGTGCGATGCACTTAGGGAAGAAGTGGTAACCGATGTCTTTAAAACGACTATATCGTCACATGAATCGTGAAATCGATCAAATCGACCGCTTTTTGTCGACACGTGTGCATACGGACCATCCCGTCATCGATGCGGCGTCGAGGCAACTGTTAGACGCGGGCGGGAAACGGATTCGTCCGGCTTTCGTCCTCTTGAGTGCCGCGTTCGGTCAGCAGAATGACATTCGATTGACGAAAGTAGCGGCTAGTCTCGAGCTCATCCACATGGCCTCGCTCGTCCATGACGACGTCATCGACGATGCGACGCTCAGACGCGGCAAGCCGACCGTCATGGAACGGTATGATGAACGTGTCGCCATGTACACGGGAAACACGCTGTTCGGCGAGGCGATCCGCCTCGTCTCCGAAGTCGATTCGCCGGAAGTGATGCAACTCATGGCAGAGACGATGGAATTGATTTGTATCGGCGAAATCAATCAAATCCAAGATCAATACGACTGGTCGCAGTCACCGAAACGGTATTTGGACCGAATCGCTAGAAAGACGGCGCTGCTCATCGAGACGAGTTGTGCCGCTGGGGCAATCGTCTCGGGCGCGTCGCCAGAAGTCGTCAAGCAGTTACGTCTGTTCGGGTATGACATCGGCATGGCGTTTCAAATGACGGACGACCTACTCGACTTCACAGCGAAGAGCTTTCAGCTCGGGAAACCGGTCGGTGAAGATTTGAAGCACGGCCATAAGACGTTGCCGCTCTTCTATTCGGCCGAAGATGGTCGGTTTTACGAGCGCTTATCGCGAGTCGACAGCACGTCGACCCCTGATTTGACGGCCGCGCTCGTCCGCGAGGTACAGCAAAATGGGACGCTTGAACGGAGCCAACAGACGATCGATCGTTACGTTCGCCGGGCCATCAAACGGCTCGAGCCGCTCCCGGACGTGTCAGACAAACGTTCGCTCATCGAGATTGCCGAATATATCGGGAAACGGAAATGGTAATTTGCACGTTGTAACCCCTTTCAATAACGAGAGTGACCGTGTACACTTATAGAGTACATCGTACACATATCGATTTAGGGGGATTAGGGGAATGGAAAAGACATTTTTAATGGTGAAGCCTGACGGCGTAGCGCGTGGCTTGATTGGGGAAATCATCTCGCGCTTTGAAAACAAAGGATACACGTTGAACCGTCTCGAAATGCTTACACCGTCTGTAGAAATCGCAGAAGCGCATTATGCGGAACATAAGGAGAAGCCGTTCTTCGGCGAGCTCGTCGACTTCTTGACGTCAGGTCCGGTCGTCGCGATGGAATGGGAAGGTGAGAACATCATCGCCGTCTCACGCATGATGATTGGGAAGACGAACCCGCTCGACGCGCAACCGGGCACGATTCGGGGCGACTTGGCCGCGACGATGTCACAAAACGTGATTCACGGGTCTGACATTGCCGAGAGTGCCGAGCGGGAGTTGGCGCTTTGGTTCGTCTCTGAAGCATCGCACGTTTCATGACGAGAACGAGGGACGGGGTCACCTGTCCCTTTTTTTGTTGCCGTTGAAGCGCTTACGCGGCATCGAGAACTAGGAAATGAGGAAGAATTGAGGTTGGAACTGGTGATAAATGATTATGCCATCTTCGTGAAAAAATTTTACTTAAAGTCTGGGATTGATTTGAACTTATATAAAGAGGCACAGATGAAGCGCAGGATGATTGCCCTCCGCGAGAAGAAAGGCTATGCCACGTTCATCGAGTACTTCAAAGCGATGGAGGCCGACCGCGGCCTGTACGAAGAGTTTTTAGACCGGATGACAATCAATGTGAGCGAATTTTATCGGAACCCGGTCCGTTGGCAACAGCTCGAGGAGGATATTTTGCCAGAACTCATCCGCAAGAGCCAAGGGAAGTTACGCGTATGGAGCGCCGCCTGTTCGACAGGGGAAGAGCCGTACTCGCTCGCGATGCTCTTATCTAAACATCTGTCACCTGCCCAATTCTCGATTACCGCGACCGACCTCGACGACATCGTCATCGAGAAAGCGAAAGCAGGCAAATACCATGAACGGGCTCTCGTCGACTTGCCGGCCGAGTACCGACAACGTTATTTCACACGGCGGGGCGACGATTACTATATCGCAGAAGACATAAAGAAGCTCGTCACGTTCAAAAAGCACAATTTGTTAGCGGACGTCTATGAACGAAACTTCGATTTGATTGTCTGCCGCAACGTCTTGATTTACTTTACGGAGGAAGCGAAAGAGAAAGTGTACAAATCGTTTCATCGCTCGTTGCGTCCGGGTGGTGTGTTGTTCGTCGGCGGGACAGAGCAAATCTTCCAACCGAAACGTTACGGCTACCGGATGAAGCAAAGTTTCTTTTACGAAAAATACGAAGAGTGAGGTGGCGTGTATGCGTTATTTGACGGCAGGAGAGTCACACGGTCCTGGATTGACCATCATTCTTGAAGGAGTGCCGGCGGGCCTCTCCGTCGACATCGACTTGGTGAATGAAGAATTGAAAAAACGACAATCGGGATACGGACGTGGCCGGCGGATGCAAATCGAATCGGATCGCGTGGACGTCCGGGCCGGGATTCGTCACGGACGGACGACGGGTGCCCCGATCTCGCTTTGGATTGAGAACAAGGACCATACGCATTGGCGGAACGTCATGCAAGCGGAGCCGATCGCAGATGACGCCGAGGTGAAGCGGCGGGTCGTCCGCCCACGGCCAGGGCACGCCGACCTCGTCGGAGGATTGAAGTACGACCATCGCGACCTTCGCGACGTGCTCGAGCGCTCGAGCGCCCGTGAGACGGCAGCCCGCGTCGCGGTCGGCGCCATCAGCAAGCAGTTGCTTGCCGCCGTCGGGATGAGCGTGCTCAGCTATGTGAAAGTGATTGGCGGCGTCGCGGCCGTGAAAACGATGGACTCGAAGGAGGCGCTCATCTCAGCGGTCGAGGCGTCACCCGTCCGCACGTACGACGCGGAAGCGGCAGATCAGATGATGCGCTTGATTGACGAGGCGAAAGCCGCGGGGGATTCCCTCGGAGGCGTCGTCACGACTGAGGTCCACGGTGTCATCCCGGGACTCGGCTCCTACGTTCAGCACGACCGGAAACTTGATGCGCGAATCGCTCAGGCGGTCATGAGCGTGAACGCCATCAAAGGCGTCGCTTTCGGGGACGGGTTTGACATGGCGTATCGTCCGGGTTCGGAAGTGATGGACCCGATCGCCTATGACGAGACCGGTTACACTCGACTCTCGAATCACCTTGGCGGCTTTGAAGGCGGGATGACGACGGGGATGCCGATCGTCTGCACGGCCGTCATGAAACCGATCCCGACCCTATACAAACCGCTCCCGTCGGTCGACATCGAGACGAAACAGCCGTTCCTCGCTCAAATCGAGCGCAGTGACGCGTGTGCCGTCCCGGCCGCCTCGCTCGTCGTCGAAGCGGTCGTCGCCTTCGAACTTGCGCGTGAGCTGTGTGAAACGTTCGGGCACGATACGGTGGAACGGATACAAAACCGAGTCGCGACGTATCGTGAGGAGATTCGGACATGGTGACGATTCGCGTCGATGCGTCGACCCCATATGATGTGACGATTGAACGCGGTGATGCTTGGCTCGACCGCGTTCAAGCTTTTTCTGGTTCGACGGTTTGGGTCGTGACCGATGAGACGGTCGACCGACTCCATGGCCAGACGTTTCGAGAACGGCTGGCGCCCGTCCATCAAGACATTGTCTGGTCGGTCGTGCCACCAGGCGACGAATCGAAGTCGCTTTCCGTCATCGAACGGCTCGTCTCCGAAGGATTGACGTCCGGATGTGACCGCGATACGATCGTTCTCGCCTTCGGCGGCGGCATGGTCGGGGATTTGGCCGGTTTTTTGGCGAGCGTCTATATGCGGGGCGTCCGTTACATCCAAGTCCCGACGACGATTCTGGCGCACGATTCGGCCGTCGGCGGAAAAGTCGCCGTCAACCATCCGCTCGCCAAAAATGCGATCGGTGCGTTCTATCAACCGATGGGCGTCCACTACGACGTCACGCGACTCGAGACGTTACAGCAACGTGACGTCCGGAGCGGTCTCGGCGAACTGATCAAGCATGCGTATCTTTCTGAGCATGTGCTCGAGGCGTCGTTCGAGGATGCGTTGTTCGACGCCTTGACGGGCCCGATCGATTGGACGGAGTGGCTCGCGCGAGGCATTGAAGTGAAGCGTCGCATCGTCGAGGCGGACGAGCGAGAAGCAGGAGTTCGGGCGTGGCTCAATTTCGGCCATACGTTCGGCCATGCGCTCGAGACGAGTGAACGGTATCGGCTCGCCCATGGAGAGGCCGTCCTGTATGGGATGGTGTATGCCTTCCTTTTGAACGGGGACACGGACCGGGCGAGGCGGTTAGCAGACTGGATGACAGCGAACGAAGTTACACCGGTCGCCTGGCGTCCATTTGAAGACTATCGGACGTTAATGGGACGGGATAAAAAAAATCGCGGCGGTGAAGTCCGGTTCGTCTTGCTCGGTGAAACCGTCACGGTCGAACCGGTGTCAGACGATCGCCTCATCGCCGCCTTCAATCAACTGAAAGGATGGATGTAGCATGGGATTGACAGGACGGATTCGTGTCCCGAGTGACAAATCGATCACGCATCGCGCTGTCATGTTCGGTGCCGTCGCGCATGGTGTGACGACGATTCATGACCCGCTCCTTGGAGCCGATTGCCGGTCGACGATGGAGGCCATGCGTCGCCTCGGGGCGACGGTGGAGGAACGAGCTGACCGGGTCGTCATCACGGGAACGGACAAGATGGCGTCGACGACGATTGACTGCGGCAACTCGGGGACAACGATGCGTCTCCTCACTGGACTGCTCGTCGGGTTTGACGGGACGTATGAGTTGATGGGTGACGAATCGCTCTCGAAACGGCCGATGGGACGTGTCACGGTACCGCTACGTGAGCGTGGGGCCGATATCGAAGGCGATTACGCCCCGATTCGCATCCGAGGAAGCGAACTGGGCCGCATCGACTACACGTTGCCTGTCGCGAGCGCCCAAGTCAAATCGGCCATCTTGCTGGCAGGGCTTCGGGCCAAGGGAGAGACGATCGTGCGAGAGCCGATGTTGTCGCGTGACCATACGGAACGGATGTTGCCACTGTTCGGCGGTCGCATCGATGTGACGATCGAGGACGGGGTACGAGTGATCCGACTCGACCCGGGTGGATTGAAGGGAGCGACGGTCCACGTCCCGGCCGACCCGTCGTCGGCTGCATTCTTTTGGGCCGGAGCGGCCATCGTCCCGAATAGTCGAGTCACGACAGTCGATGTTTGTTTGAACGAGACGCGCATCGGCTTTTTGCGGACGCTTGAACGGATGGGCGCGTCCGTTTCGATTGAGCGGGCGCGCCCGCTCGGAGAGGAGACGGTCGCCGATGTGACGGTCTCGACGAGCACGCTTCGCGGCATCGAGTTAGGCGGCGAGGCGATTCCGCATCAAATCGACGAGTTGCCGCTCTTTGCCCTCGTCGCGTCACAGGCGACAAGCCCGTCGACTGTGCGAGACGCAGGCGAACTGCGTGTGAAAGAGACGGACCGCATCCGGACGGTCGTGACCGAACTGAAGACGCTCGGTGTCGACATCGAAGAGACTGAGGACGGGTTCACCGTCCGCCCGAGTCCGATTCGAGGTGGGGACGTGGATGCGTTTGGCGACCATCGGCTGTCGATGATGCTGCAGATTGCGGCGCTTTTGACGGACGATCCTGTCCACATTCATGGGATGGATGTCTCGGATGTCAGTTACCCGCAGTTTCATCAAGATTTACAACGGCTCGGTCGTGAGATAGAATAACGTCAATAGTTGTTGTCGGTAGGAGGAAGATCAATGTTAGATGAATCAGAATTGAACCATATTGTCGAGATGCTCGAGGCCGGGGAGACAGAACACGCCCTGCACCATCTCGAATCGCTTGAAAAAGAGGGCTCGGACGAAGACCGGCTAGCCATCGCCGATCTTTATCTCGAGCTCGGACTCGCCGACCGCGCGGTGAACGTCCTAGCCGCGCTTTACGTCGATTATGCGGGGAATCCGCACGTGGCGTTGTCGCTCGCCGAGGCATATCTTGATAGCGACCGGGAAGAAGAAGCGATTGCCGTGCTCGAGAAAGTCGACACGAAAGATCGAGAGGCACACGTCCGCAGTCTCGTCTTATTGGCCGATTTGTATCAATCGCAAGGACTCGACGAAGTCGCCGTCAAAAAACTACTTGAGGCACTCGAGACGAATCCGGATGAGCCGCTCCTTATTTACGGGCTCGCTGAATTGTACGCGTCGATTGGTTCATTTGAACAAGCCGTCCCGCTCTATGCGCGACTGCCGCATCTGGCGTTGCCTGAAGAGATCGATTATCAGGCCGATTACGCCGAGGCGCTCACGATGATCGGGTCGTTCGAAGAGGCGCTCGTCGAATTCGAGAAGTCGACGGGCCGAAACTTGAATACCGTGTTCGGGCATGCGATGACGGCCCACCGCATCGGGCGTGACGAGGTCGCGGTCAAACAGTTCGAGGAGTTGCGGACGATGGACCCGGACTTCACGTCGCTCTATCTTCCCTATACGGAAGCGCTCGAGGCGCTCGGACGAATCGATGAGGCGCTCGAGATGATTAGCCACGGGATTGAACGAGACGATTATAACGACGAGTTACGGACGGTGAAGGCAAAACTGTTCTTGCGTCAAGGTGCGACCGACGAAGCGGTAAACGAGCTGCGTGAAGCGCTCGCCTTGAATCCGGAATCGCTCGAAGCGACTGAGTTGCTCTTGTCCGTCTTGTTTGAAGCTGGGGACATGGATGCCGTCATCGAGACGATCGACGCCCTCGAAGACCACTCGACATCACCGCTCATGACGTGGTACAAGGCAAAAGCCGCCTATGAACTCGAGGCGTACGAAGACGCCGTCGTTTTATATGAATCGATTGAAGACGTTTATAAAGAGGACGTGTCTTTTGCGACCGAATGGGCTACACTGTTAGTAGAAGAAGGACAGCGCGATAAGGCGAAGCGTACGCTAGAGCAAACGCTTGCGCTCACCGTCGACGTGGACGACCGTCAAGCGCTCGAAGAACGGCTTGACTCGTTGGCGGACCGCGATTAATCGATAAAAAAGGAGATGGGGTCACATGGTGGAGCGGAAAAAGAACTTTTTAAAGCGATTCCTCGCTCATCATACGTTGCGTAAGCGAGAGGCCAAATGGATTATCGATTATTGGCTCAGGCATCCAGAGAAACTCGGCAACGTCCATTTTGTGACGAACGCGTCCGTCGCCCCGCGAAGCCTCGTGATGACAGCGTACGGCTTTGACGGGGAACCTTTCCGATATCGTCGCGGCGACCTCGTCACGGTCAATCCGGAGAAGGCGTATCATGACATTCGCCTCCATGACGGTGCGATTTACGTCGAACTCAATTTCCAGGGCATGATGATTGACGAGAATTGGATTGACATTGTCGAGCCGAACCCGTTCGAACCCGTTGCCGAAGTAAAAGACGAAGTGACGACATCGGCACAGACCGTCATCCGTGCCTCGGTCGCCCAGTTCGAGGAAGAACGATTGCTCGTCGAAATCGACGAGGCGCTCGACCGACGTGATGAGAAGTTGTTCCGCAACTTGACGAGTAAACTCCATCAAGTTCGAGCCTCAAAATTATTTTAGGAAAAACAAGCGCTTCCGTTATGGGTAGCGCTTGTTTTTTGGTATATTAATGACGTAGGAATACACAATAATTTCACATTTCGTTCATAAGTTTGAACAAGCAATGAACGGAGGTGCGATACAATAGACATGATGAATCATGTCTAGAGAGGAGGGGAAAGATGAGGTTCGATAGTATTGATGCGCGAAAGTCGCTCACGGAACGACAATACGTCGATACGCTCGTCGTCCCGCTCGTCGAACTCGCGTTCGACGAGGAGATGGTTCGTAAAGCTGAAGGGAACGAGGTCATCCAGGCGGTGGCGCTCGAGACGGAACGACAGCTCTCTGGACGAACGATGCTCTGCCCGACGCTTAGTTACGTCGACGTGGAAACCGGCTCTTTACTTGCGGAGACCGTCCTCGAGAGAGCGACGGCGTCGGGTTTCTCTCACGTGTTGTTCATCTCTTCAGACGTCCGCTTCAAAGCGTTCGATTTACCGATCATATTCGTGCCGCCGTTAGCGTTGAAAGGGATGTCGGGCGAGCAGTCGCACACGATGGTTCAAAATTTTGCGACACAAGTCATCACAGAGCTTTCTGCCCGTTGGATGGCGACATGAAGCGGTTGACGTAGAGGTTTTATTGATATACTATTTTGTTGAGTGAGAAATTTTTGTGAAGAATGCATAAAGAATTATGGGGTTATGCACACGAATGAGGGGGGAACGAAATGGCTCAAAAAGGGTCAAAAGTCACGCGCCGTCAGTTCTTAACGTACACACTGACTGGAGTAGGTGGCTTTATGGCGGCAACATTGATCAGTCCGATGGTCAACTTTGCAATCGATCCGGTACTTAAAAGATCGGATGCGGGTGACAAAGTTCGAGTGATGAGTCTCGATGACATCACGACTGAGCCGCAACGTGTCGACTTTAAAAAACAAACGCAAGATGCATGGTATGAGTTCGAAGAGACGCTCTCAGCATGGGTCTTCAAAGATGAGAGCGGAGAGGTGATCGCCTTGTCTCCGATCTGTACGCACCTCGGCTGTCAAGTAGGATACGGCGGCGATCCGACGCGTCCAACAGAATTTTTCTGCCCGTGCCACTTCGGTCGTTATACGAAGGACGGGACGAACATTCCAGGTACGCCTCCGACATCACCACTTGCCCGTTATGAAAAAGAAGAAAAAGACGGATTCCTATACTTGGGCAGTCCGGTCACACAGTTGTGAGAGGGGGAATAGCCGATGTTACAAAAAATTTATGATTGGGTCGATGAACGCGTCGACATCACGCCGTTATGGCGCGACATCGCTGACCATGAAGTACCAGAACACGTCAACCCTGCCCATCACTTTTCAGCATTTGTCTATTGCTTCGGCGGTTTGACGTTCTTTACGATCGTGATTCAAATCTTGTCAGGGATGTTCTTGACGATGTATTACGTACCTGACATCATCAACGCGCACGCGTCGGTCTACTACTTACAAAACGAGATCGCACACGGTCAAATCGTCCGTGGGATGCATCACTGGGGCGCATCGGTTGCGATCGTCATGTTGTTCTTGCATACGCTCCGCGTATTCTTTACAGGCTCTTATAAAAAGCCGCGCGAACTCAACTGGGTCGTCGGCGTCTTGCTCTTCTTCGTCGTCTTGGCGCTCGGTCTCACAGGTTACTTGTTGCCTTGGGATATGAAAGCGTTGTTCGCGACGAAAGTTACGCTTCAGATTGCTGAGAGTGTCCCGGTCATCGGTGGCATCGCCAAAACGCTTCTCGCCGGTGGTGAGATCGTCGGCGCCCGGACGCTCACGAACTTCTTCGCCATTCACGTCTTCTTCTTACCGGCGGCCTTGTTCGGACTCCTTGGGGCTCACTTCTTGATGATTCGTAAACAAGGAATATCTGGACCGCTTTAAGCCGATTCGAAGACAAAAAGGAGGAGAAACGATATGCATCGCGGTAAAGGGATGAAATTTGTGACCGACTCTCGAGTAGGAATCTCGAATCGGAAACAGAACATTGCAAAAGACTATTCAGAATACCCAGGACGCACAGAAGCGTTTTGGCCGAACTTCTTGCTTAAAGAGTGGATGGTCGGATCAGTCTTCTTGATCGGATTCATTGCTTTGACGATTGTTAAAGCTGCGCCACTTCAAAACATCGCTGATGCGACGAACACGTCATATATTCCACTTCCGGACTGGTATTTCTTGTTCTTGTATCAATTGCTCAAATATCAGTTTGCAGCAGGGGATTGGATTTTACTCGGTACGGTCATCATGCCGGGAATCGCCTTTACGGCGCTTTTGATTGCACCATGGCTTGACCAAGGGCTCGAGCGCCGACCGGCGAGACGCCCAGTCTCGACAACGTTCATGTTGCTTGGTATCCTTTCGATCGTCTACTTGACGTGGGAGTCGGTACAAACGACGCACTGGGACCAAGTCCATGAGCAAGGTATCCTTGTCGTCCCAGGTGAAGGCCCAGAGATTGACACGGCGGCCCCGGGTTATGAAATCTATGCGGCCCAATCATGTGTCAACTGTCACGGTCAAAACCTAGAAGGTGGCGCTGCAGCCCCACCGCTCGTCGGTACGACTTACTCGGCAGAAGAGATTGCCGAAATCTCTGTGAACGGGATTGGCGCGATGCCAGCCGGTCAATGGGACGGTTCGGATGAAGATCTTCAAGCTATGGCTGAATTCATCGCTTCATACGGTGAAGGCGGCGAAAACAACCAGTAATCCAACGCGTGCGGTCCAATTGGGCCGCGCGTTTTTACTTTCCCTTCGGCTCGCGCTACAATAAGGAAAAAAGGACGGTTTGAACATGTTACATAACGTTTGGTATCCTTTCTTGAGACATAAAGCCGTGCTCAGCGTGTTGTTCGTCATCAACTTGCTCGGTACGATTTACGGTTACATCTGGTACGAGCCACAACTGCGGGATACGCCGCTCATCTACTGGCCGTTCGTGCCGGATAGTCCGACGGCTTCGCTCTTCTTCACGGTCGTGCTCGGTCTTTGGATTTTCGGCAAGCGATCGCCACTCCTAGAGACGCTCGCCTTCATTACTTTAATCAAATACGGTGTCTGGGCCGTCGTCATGAACGTCTTGTTTTTACGGACGCTCGGTAGTGATGCCGACACGTTCACGGTGCTCATGGCACTCATGCTCATGGTGTCGCACGGCGCCATGGCCGTCCAGGCGCTCCTTTACGCCCCGTTCATGACGTGGACGATACGCTCGTTCGTGTTGACGCTCGTTTGGGTCATCCATAACGACGTCGTCGATTATGTGCTCGGCCAATGGCCACGTTACCCCGCGCTCGCCGAACATATCATGTGGATCGGATACGGGTCGTTTTGGCTGACAGGATTGTGTTTTTTTGTGGGATATGTGCTCGTCCTACGCACTTCACTTGATAATAAGGTCATGAGAATGTAAAATTGAACTATCAAATACACGCAGAGGTGATATAGAAAATGTCATTAGGTGGTTATATTTTCTATCTTGCACTGATTATGCTCATCCCGCTATGGGCTCAGATGCGAGTGAAAAGTACGTATAAGAAATTTTTACAGCAACGCCTCCAAAGCGGTGTCACCGGCGCGCAAGTCGCAGACTTCATCATGAAGCAAAACGGTGTCAACGATGTACGCATCGAGATGGTCGACGGACTGATGAGCGACCATTACGACCCGGTCAACAAAGTCGTCCGCTTGTCACGTGAAGTGTATCAAGGCTCGACGATCTCGTCAGCAGCCATCGCGGCGCACGAGATCGGGCACGTCATCCAAGATGCGACCGACTATAAGATGATGCGCGTCCGCCATCGTCTCGTCCCGGTCGTCAACATCACGTCGAACTTGTCGTTCCCGCTCCTCCTCGGCGGATTCTTGTTAGGTGCCTTAGGACTCGCTCAGCTCGGTGTCATCATGATGCTCGGTGCGGTCGTGTTCCAACTCGTGACGCTTCCGGTCGAGTTCGATGCCTCGAAACGGGCGATGGCCGAATTGACGAGCCACGGGATCGTCACGGCGAACGAAGAGTCAGGCGCACGAAAAGTGCTCAACGCCGCAGCTTGGACATATGTCGCCGCCACGCTCGTCGCGGTCGCGGAACTCATCCGTTTGGCGCTCATCGTCTTCATGCCACGTGATGAGTAGAATCATCAGTCCCGTCCACGTGACGGGATTTTTTCATTTCGCTTTCGAAAGGAGCAACCGATGCATCAACCACAATTGACGACAGCGGGGCGCCACCGCTTGCAGGAACAGCTCGAGACGCTGCGAGGCGACAGCCGGCGCGAGGCGCTCGAACGCGTCAAGGCGGCCCGGAAGTTCTGTGATTTTCGAGAAGACGTGACGTATATGGACGCGGTCCGGGAACAAGCGCGGATCGAGTCAAAGATCGTCGAACTCGAGCGGCTACTCGCTCATGCCGTCATTGTCGAGACGGGCCGCTCAGACGTCGTCGCGTTCGGCAGCCGCGTCGTCATCCGCGAGATACCCGGTGGGGATGAAGAGACGTACCGCATCGTCGGTGAACACGAAGCCGATTTGGCGAAAGGCACGATTGCCGACACGTCGCCGCTCGGTAGCGGGTTAATCGGGGGCGTCGTCGGCCAAACCGTTTCAATCGTTTCACCGGGCGGGACGCTCGACTTTGAGATCGTCCGAATCGAAAGATGACGAGGCGAACAACCGTTAAAAAAACAAGCCACCGGCAGCGAGTTCGCTGCCGGTGGCTTGTTTGATGTCTCTGAGGTTTCGATTACTTCAGTGGGACCCGATTCTCGTCGAACGTGAAGCCTTCCCCGCCGACCTCGTACACGTGATGGAACGTGACGAAGGCGTGCGGGTCGATCTGTTTGACGATCGTCTTCAGGCGGTTGACCTCGTTGCGACCGACGACGACATAGAGCACCTCGAGCTCTTTGTTCGAGTAGCCACCTTTGGCGATGAGGCGTGTCGTCCCACGATTCATCGTCGCGTGGATGCCGTCAGCGATCGCCGTCCGATGGTCGCTGATGATCATCGCGGCCTTGCCGGCGTACGTTCCTTCCTGCATCGAATCGATGACGCGAGCCCCGACATAGACGGCGAGGAGCGTGTACATCGCCTCGCGGATGTCGAGATACGTCAAACTGAGTACGATGACGAAGAAGTCGAAGACGAGGAACGTCTTCCCGATCGACCATCCGACATAGCGCTGGACGAGGCGGGCGATGATGTCGACGCCGCCGGTCGTGCCGCCGTTATTGAAGATGATGCCGAGGCCGACGCCGATGAAGAGCCCGGCGAACAAGCTCGCGAGCACCATGTCGTCGGTCAAATCGATGACGAGGTTCGAGTACTTGGCGACGAGCGCGTACCAGAGCGAGAAACTGAACGTCCCGATGAGCGTATAGATGAACGTCGTCCGCCCGAGCAGCTTATAACTGACGAAGAAGAGCGGGATGTTGAGCGCCAAGTTCGTGATCGAGGGCGACCAGTCGAACAAGCCGCGCAGAATCAACGTGATCCCGGTGAAGCCACCTTCGGCCAAATTGTTTTGTACGTTGAAGTGATACACCCCGAACGCAAAAATGAAAGAACCAATTAAGATAAAGATAATATTGCGAAAACGAATCGGTAACTGGACCGTCATTTCGTTCACCTCCCATTTCCTAGAGTACTCGAAAAACCTCTCGATTGCCTACCCTCTACATATGACATTCGCGGAGGAGTCCGATATACTTTTCACAGAAGAGGTGATTGATTATGAAAATAGTAGCAATCGGGGCCCATCCGGACGATATCGAGATCGGTATCGCCGGGATGACGGCCCAATGGAGACGCGACGGCATCGAGGTCGTCTATGTCGATTTGACGCGGGCCGAGCTGTCCTCGAACGGGGACGTCGACACGCGCGCCGTCGAGGCGGGATACGCCGACGCCGTGCTCGGGGTTCGTCGCCTCAATCTCGGGTTCCCGGACCGTGGACTGACCGGGGACGAAATCCAAATCGAGACGCTCGTCCGGTTGATTCGGACCGAGCGTCCGACGCATGTCTTGTATCCGTACGGCGTCGACCGTCATCCCGACCATCGGGCCTGTGCCCGGCTCGTCGAGGAGGCGCTCTTTAACGCCGGGATTCGTAAATACTTACCGGACGTGCCGGCGTATCGACCGGACAGCGTCTATCAATATATGATTAACGCGCTCGAGACGCCTGACGTCTGCATCGACATCAGCGAGACGATGGAGACGAAGCTGCGTGCCTTGTCTGCGTATGAGAGCCAATTCATGCCCGTCGACGGCGTCCGCACCCCGCTCACAGATGAATACATCGAGCGCGTGCGGGCCCGGGAGCGGCATTTCGGCAGTTTAATCGGGACGACGTACGCCGAAGGCTTGATGACCGTCAAGCCTTACGCCGTCAGGAAGGCGGGTGGGCTCGCATGAAGCTCCGGATTGGTGTCCTCTGTTATCCATCGGTCGGGGGGTCGGGCATTCTCGCCACCGAGCTCGGGATGAAGCTCGCCGACCGCGGCCATGACGTCCATTTCATCACGTCGAGCATCCCGTTCCGATTGAACGCGTATCATCCGAACATCACGTTCCATCAGGTCGAGATCAATCAATATTCGGTGTTTCGCTATCCACCGTACGACATTACGCTCGCTTCGAAGATCGCGAGCGTCATCCAGGCGTTCGGTCTCGACGTCATCCATGCGCATTACGCCGTGCCGCACGCCGTCTGTGCCGCGCTCGGGCGCGAGATGGCCGGGACGAACATCCCGATCGTCTCGACGCTACACGGGACCGATATTACCGTCCTCGGGGAGGATGAGGAGCTGAAACCGGCCATCCTATACGGGCTTCGGCAATCGAACGCCATCACGGCCGTGTCCGATAGCCTGCGGCAAGAGACGCTCGAACGGATCGGGTCCGACTTGTCGATTGACGTCATCCATAACTTCATCGACGAGTCGGTGTACCGTCCGCTCGATGATTCGTCACTTCGGGAACGTTACGGCTTGACCGAATCGGACCATGTCGTCATCCACGTCTCGAACTTCCGCCAAGTGAAACGGATCGATCTCGTCCTCGAAGCGTTCGACCGGATGGACGTGCCGGATAAGAAACTGCTCCTCGTCGGGGACGGCCCGCTCATGGGGGCGATGCGCCGCCAAGTGAGCGAGTTGTCGCTCGAGCAAGACGTCATCTTCGCCGGGAAGCAAGAACAAGTCGCGGAACTGTTAGCGATCAGTGACGTGCACGTCCTGTTATCGGATAAAGAGGCGTTCGGTCTCGTCGCGCTCGAGGCGATGGCGACGGGCATCCCGTCGGTCGTCTCGGACGCCGGCGGCTTGCCGGAAGTGATCACCGATGGGGCGGAAGGGTTCGTCGTCGCCCGTGGTGACGTCGCCGGGGCGACAAAAGCGCTCGAGAACATCTTGCTCGACAAGGCGCTACAGATGCGGTTACGGGAAAACGGGTTGAAACGGGCCAAACAGTTCGCTTCGGCCGATATCGTGTCCGCCTACGAATCACTTTATGAACGGGTGGTGCGCGTATGACAGAGTGGGAATACGCAAAACAGATTATCGAAACGATTAACGCCCGCGGCGGCGAGGCGTATATTGTCGGCGGCGCCGTCCGGGATTATATGCTCGGACATTTGCCGGACGACATCGACATCGCGACGTCGCTCTTCCCGGACGAGGTGCTCGCGCTCTTCCCGAAGGCGGTGCCGACCGGGATTGACCACGGGACGGTGACGGTCATCTTAGACCATCACCCGTTCGAAGTGACGACGTTCCGCTCGGAAGGTACGTACTCCGACTCGCGTCGCCCCGACCACGTCGCCCTCGGCGTCTCACTCGAGGAGGATTTGCTCCGACGCGATTTCACGATGAACGCGATGGCGTTCCACGACGGCAACGTCGTCGACTTGTTCGGCGGACGGCTCGACCTCGAAGCGAAAGTCATCCGAACCGTCGGGAGCCCGTACGAACGGTTCGACGAGGACGCCCTCCGCATCATGCGGGCGTTCCGTTTTATGGCCCAGCTCGACTTCACACTCGACGAGGAACTCGTCCGCGCAGCCTCGGCGCTCGGGCACAAGCTTCGCCATATCGCCATGGAGCGCATCGCCATCGAGTTCGAGAAGCTGATGGCGGGTCCGGCCTATAAGCGGGCGCTCTCGTCGCTCATGGCGGCCGGGATTCATGCCCACTTGCCGGATATGGATCGCCATCTCTTGGAAAAGGTCATCGACGACGACCGGAGACCGGTCAACGCGCTCGGCGGCTGGGCGCTCTTCCTTCACCATGTCGGTGACGCGAATTGGCTCGCTGCCTGGAAACGGTCGAACGCGACCAAACGTGAAGCAAGTCGGCTCGCTAGGTTGCTCTCGACCGGCCTCGACACGTTCGCGATTTACGACACGCCCGAGGCGACGCTCGACACGTACTTACGGATGGAAGGCCGGACGGACCGGGCCCTCGAGTTGAAGCGGGCATTGCCGATTCAACGTCGCAGTGAGCTTCGTTTCGATGGTCGTGACGCCATCGCCATCGGGGCGAAAGGCGCGACGATTAAACAGTTACTTGCCCATCTGGAACGAGTGGTGCTCCACGGCGAGCTCTCGAACGAGGAGACGATTTTACGGAAGGAGGCAGGCGCATGGCTTCGACACGAGGAAAGGTCTTGAGCCTCTTGCAAGACGGGGCGGTTTGGAGCGGGCAGGAGTTGGCCCGGCAATTAAATATTTCACGTACCGCTATTTGGAAGCATATCGAGACGTTAAAACAAGACGGTTACGCGATCGAGACGATTCCACGAAAAGGGTATCAATTGCTTGAGCAGAACGACCGCTTCGATGAGACGGCGTTCGTCTCCGTCCGGCGTGGCCGTTTCGGGCAACACGTTCACGCGTACGACCAAGTCGACACGACGCAACGGATCGCCCACGAGCTCGCTCAACGAGGGGCGGCGGAAGGGACGATTGTCATCAGCGAAGAACAGACGGCCGGCCGCGGACAACTCGGACGACAATGGTACAATCCGAGCCGGGTCAATATTGCGGCGAGCGTCATTTTACGTCCGGACTTGCCGATTCGTGACGCGTCGAAGTTGACCCTCATGGCGGCGAGCGCGTTCGCCCGCTCTCTCAACCGTGAAGGGATTGCCGCAACGATCAAATGGCCGAACGACCTGCTCTTGAACGGGAAGAAAATCGGCGGGATTTTGACGGAGATGCAAACCGAGGGCGACCGGATACAAGCGGTCATCCTCGGCTTCGGCTTCAACGTCAACGGTAACACGATTCCAGAGGAACTGCTTCATCGGGCAACGTCACTGAAGCGAGAGACAGGCGTCATCCATCGTCGGAGCGAATTGCTCGCTCGTTTGTTAGAAGATCTCGAGTCCGAGTACGAGCTGTTTCTTGAGACGGGATTTCGTCCAATCCAGGAACATTGGCTCCAAAACGCCGCCTATCTCAACGAGACCATCTCTTTAAAGACGGCTGGAAAGACGAAGACTGGCGTCATGCGTGGCATCTCACCAGAAGGCGCGCTACTACTTGAGACGGAAGCCGGAGTCGAACCGATTTACTCAGCGGAAATCGCGGTTTGGAATGATTGAATGAAAGCGGTGCGTGGTCTATAATGAATGTGCCGGACGCTATCGCTCGCGAAGTGTACCGGACTGCAGACCGTCACTCACATTTTATTGTCTGCCTTGATCATTTTGACAGGGACAGAAGGACACTCAATCATTGAGTTTGCTTTCGTGCGCCTTCTTGTCGATAAGAAGGCGCTTTTACTTTCCTGTCTCCCATTTAGGAGGAGAACTTATGCACACGATGACATCACTACTCAAAAAGATGAAACAAGAAGAGAAATTGGTCATGTTGACCGCCTACGACTATCCGTCGGCAAAACTCGCCGAGGCCGCTGGTGTCGACATCATCTTGGTCGGGGATTCGCTCGGGATGGTCGTGCTCGGCTATGACTCGACGATTCCGGTAACGACGGCAGACATGATTCATCACGCCAAGGCGGTACGCCGCGGGGCACGTGACACGTTCGTCGTTGTCGATATGCCGTTTGCGACTTATCACGGGGATTTTGACCGGACGCTCCAAGCGGCCGCATCCTTGTTCCAAGACGGCCAAGCCGACGCCATCAAGCTCGAAGGAGCGGGCGAGGTGCTCGAGACGATCGAACGGCTGACGAAAGTCGGCATGCCGTGTGTTGCCCATCTCGGCTTGACGCCGCAATCCGTCGGCGTGCTCGAAGGCTATAAAGTACAAGGCAAGTCACTTGAGGATGCCGAACAGTTGATTGCCGATAGTCTCGAGGCTGAGCGCGTCGGTGCGAAGATGCTCGTGTTGGAATGTGTGCCGCACCAGCTCGCGAAGAAGATTGCGGAAGCACTTACAATCCCGGTCATCGGAATCGGTGCCGGTGCCGATGTGGACGGGCAAGTGCTCGTCTATCACGACATCTTGAAATACGGAGTCGACCGGCTGCCGAAGTTCGTCGAGGCGTATGCGGATGTAAACGAAGTGGCGACGACGGCAATTCGCCATTATGTCGAGTCGACGAAAGACGGTTCATTCCCGCTCGAGCGGCACACGTTCACGATGGACGAGTCTTTGCTCGACACGCTCTACGGGGGCAAGGCATGAACATCGTCACGACACCGAGCGCGTTGCAGCAACTGTTGACAGACGCCGGGACGATCGGTTTCGTCCCGACGATGGGCTATTTACATGAAGGACACCTCAGTCTCGTCGAGGCGGCCAAAGCCGAGAACGATCTCGTCGTCATGAGCATCTTCGTCAACCCGACCCAGTTCGGGCCAAACGAGGACCTTGACCGTTACCCGCGTGACTTTGAGCGAGACGAGGCGCTCGCCCGTGAGGCAGGTGTCGACGTGTTGTTCTATCCGACGACCGAGACGATGTATCCGCTCGATATGGCACGGGTGACGGTACGGACCGGCGCGGACGTCTTATGCGGGGCGAGTCGTCCCGGTCATTTCGATGGCGTCTTGACCGTCGTATCGAAGCTGTTCAATCTCGTCCGTCCGACACGCGCCTATTTCGGATTAAAGGATGCGCAACAAGTCGCTCTAATCGAAGGTTACGTCCGCGACTATTTCGTCCCGGTCGAGATTCGTCGCTGTGCGATTATTCGCGAACCGTCGGGCCTCGCGAAGTCGTCACGGAACGTCTATCTGTCAGACGTGGAAAAAACGGATGCGAGCGAAATCAACCGCGCCTTGACCGATGCGTACGACGCGCTTGAAGACGGCGAGCCGCTCCGAGACGTGATGGCACGACTCGAGGAACGGTTGCAAAACATTCCGAATAGCATGATCGACTATGTCGAAGTGAAAGACTATCCGACGTTGACCGAGGCGACCTCGGCATCGACCGAACTATTGATTGCCGTGGCGGTGCAGTTCGAACGGGCCCGCCTGATTGATAATGTGATTTGGAAGAGAGGATGAATCGAATGATTCGAACATTTATGCACGCGAAACTACACAAGGCGACCGTCACCGAGGCGAACTTGCATTACGTCGGCTCCATCACGATCGATGAGGATTTGATGGATGCGGTCGGCATTATGGAAAACGAACATGTGCACATCACGAACAACCATAACGGGGCCCGCATCGAGACATACGTCATCAAAGGCGAGCGCGGCTCAGGCGTCATTTGTTTGAACGGGGCCGCAGCGCGACATTTCCAAGTCGGCGATGTCGTCATCATCATGGCGTATGGTCAAATGACGGCGGAAGAAGCGAAAATGCATCGTCCGAAAGTGGCCGTCTTGAACGAACGCAACGAGGTCGACCAATTGCTCTATGAAGAGATTGCACACACAGTATTGTGAAGCGAACGGGGGCGTCTAGTATAGGCGTCCCCGTTTTTTCGTCTTTCGTTCTATGGTAAGATGAGACAGATAGCAAGCACGCGCGTGCCGAAGATGGGATGGATGTTATGGACACTTATGTGATAGTGGATTTAGAGACGACCGGTCATTCCGTTAAATCCGGCGACGAACTGATTGAGTTCGCGGCGGTAGTCGTACAAGGGAGTGAAGTGATTGAGCGCTACAGTACCTTGATTCGACCGAGTCGTCCGATCCCACCCTTTATCACGCAGTTGACGACGATCACCGATCGTGATGTGGCGGATGCCCCGACGTTTGAAGAGGTCATTCCCGACATATGGAAGATGTTAGACGGGCGCATCTTCGTCGCCCACAACGTCACGTTTGATTTGAATTTTTTAAATGAAAGTTTGGAGCAGGCCGGGTATATGCGCTTTGAAGGACGGGCCATCGACACGGTCGAACTGGCCCGAATCCTTTACCCGACCCTTGAAAGTCACGCCCTCGAGGCGCTCTCCGACACGTTCGACCTGGTGCATACGGATGCGCACCGGGCGCTCAGTGATGCCGAGGCTACGGCAGAGCTGTTCATCCGTCAAATCGAACGGCTCCGAGATCTGCCGGTCGTGACGCTCAAACAGCTCCGGCGCTTGTCGGAGTCTTGGACGAGCAACATCGAACCGTTACTCGATGAGTTGATTGTCGAGGTCGGTATTCGTCCGGATGACGAAACGAATTATGACATTCATCGCAAGATTGCCTTGAGACGTCTGACGGACGCACACGTCGAAGCGGTCGAACGCGAACCGTTCGAGCCGTTCCTCCATCGGACGATCGAAGAGACGCTTCCGTCATTGTTCCATCAGTTCGAACCGCGGCAAAGTCAGTTCGAGATGATGCGGCACGTCTACAAGGCGCTCGACGACGAGGCGACCTTGTTAGTCGAAGCGGGGACGGGGACAGGGAAGACGCTCGCCTACCTCATCCCGAGTGCACACCATGCCCTCGAGACGAAGCGGCCCGTCGTCGTCAGCACACATACGATTCAATTGCAGGAACAACTGCTCAATCGGGACTTGCCGATTTTACAGGCGATATTCCCGGAAGTGGCGTTCACGCTGTTGAAAGGTCGCCGCAACTACATCGATTTACGGAAGTTCGAGGCGGTCCTCGAGGAAAAGACGGACGGACTGCTCACGGGGATGTGCAAAGCGATGGTGCTCGTCTGGTTGACGGAGACCGAGACGGGCGACCTAGAGGAGCTATCGCTACCTGGAGCGGCCACACAAGGGCCTGCCTCGTTCAAACGGTTGATTCAAGCGGACGCGGCCTCGGAGTTCGGGCGCTTCGACCCATGGTATGGCCGGGACTTCTTCACAAGGGCCGTCTTGCGCTCGAAAGAGGCGGATATCATCGTGACGAACCATGCGCTCTTATTCTCCGACCTTCAGCATCAGGCCGGGATTTTGCCGACCGATACACCGCTCGTCCTTGACGAGGCGCACCAAGTTGAGGAAGTCGCGTCCCATCATTTCGGTGTCACGTTCGATGCGCTCCAATTCGACCGTGTGTTCAAATGGTTCGGGTACGGGGCCGATGGGAAGTTTCACTCACGGTTGTTGCAACTCGCCGATCTGACGTCGGTGTCAGAAGAGACGGAGGCGTTCAGCCGTGACACGGACGTCGCGCTCGCAGGAGTCGACGCGGAGCTCGATGACCTATTGACGGCGCTTTACTCGCTCGGCAAGAAGAAAGAGCCGCGTCAAACGGTGCGCTTTGAACGGGAAGGGAACGCCTTCCAGCCGATTCGGGAAGTGGCGAGACGACTCGAATCGAAACTACGGACATTGCGGATGTCGCTCCGGCAGATGCACCGCCTTCTTGATGAACATAAAGAACATATGACGTTCAAGCAACGGGCCATCATCGCGGACTTCAAGGCGTTCATCGGGGATGTGCGCGAACTCGAGAGCGTCTTGTTCGAGACGATGCTCGCCCGGGATGACGACTCGGTCAGTTGGGTCGAGCTGAACCTAGCGAATCGAAAGCTGACTTCGGTTTACACGCAACCGGTCGAGATTGGTCCGTTGCTCCACGAGCGGCTGTTCAACAAGCGGCCGACGATTTTGACGTCGGCGACGATGACGGTGTCGGGACGGTTCGGCTTCATCGAGCGTCGGCTCGGGTTAGACGGGGAAGACGTGCGGCGCGTCGTCTTGCCGTCGCCGTTTGATTTCAAACGGCAGGCGAAGCTGTTCGTCCCGTCCGACCTCCCGCTCATCAATGAAGTGCCGCTCCCACAGTTCGTCGAACAGACCGCGGACGCCATCGCAAAGATTGCCAACGTCACAAAAGGGCGCATGCTCGTGTTGTTCACTTCGAACGAACTGCTACGCCTGACGCATGAGGCGGTGAAAGACCAACTCGACGAAGCATATACGCTTCTCGCCCAAGGTGTCAGCGGCGGATCGAGAAGTCGGTTGACGAAGCAGTTCAAGCGCATCGATCAGTCGATTTTGTTCGGTACGGCTAGCTTTTGGGAAGGCGTCGACATCCCAGGCGAGGCGCTCACGTGTCTCATCATCGTCAGGCTACCGTTCGCACCGCCGGACCAGCCCGTCATGCAAGCCCGGGGTGAGAAGATTGAGGCGACCGGAAAATCGTCATTCTTTGAACTGTCCTTGCCACAGGCCGTCATCCGTTTCAAACAAGGGGTCGGCCGGTTGATTCGTTCGAAAGACGACTACGGCGCCATCTTCGTCTTTGACCGCCGTGTCGAGACGACGCGTTACGGCAAGCAATTCCTCAATAGTCTGCCCGCCGTCGACCGAATCGAAGGACCAATCGAGACGGCGCTCGCAGAACTTGAACTTTTTTTGGACGACAAAGCGAAGACCGGCCTAGGAAATGACAGATAACGCTAGGCATGAAGAAGTTATCGTTTTATAATGATGGGTATAGTGTTCGAAGGAGGATGGACCATGAATTCAAATATCGAAACGCTCGCGACCGTTCGCATCGAGCCGACCGCAGACGTCTATAAAATCGTCGACTTGTTGAATCGGACGCTCAAGGGCCAAGATTTAATGTTTGGTTTGGCGTTAGAGAAAAAAGTAAATGATCCGAAGAAAGAAGAGATGGTGTTCACCATCTATCGGACGGAATGACACGTAAGTCAAAAGTAGTGATCGCACTCGTGACGGCACTGATTGGTGTCGTCATCGTCTTTAGTGGTGTGTATTGGTTCACGATCGGCCACACCGAGCGTGTGAAAGATGCCATGATCGGCGAGGCAAGAGAACGTCTTGAGACGGAGCAAGCAGGCGTGACAGTCGATCGGGCGACGCTCTATAACGGCACTGAACCTTACGTCGTCTTCGAGAACGCAGAAAACGTCCTATTCGTTCCGGTCGATGAGGAACAACCGATTGTCGTCCGTGACGTGACGAACGTTGATTTGGATCAAATTTGTAACGATTCACTCGCAGAGACGGGCGGGACACTCGTCAGCTGCACATATGGCTTCGATGAACGTGCCTTAGTCGAAGTGGTGACAAAGGCGAACGCGTCATACACGTATTCATACTATACGCTTCAAACTGGAGAATTTATCCGACGGGTCGAACTGACGGACGCGTCGTTATAAGTAGAGGGGGATCACGATGGAACATCTATTGGCAAAACGGGTTAAACAATTGACGCCGTCGACGACGCTCGCCATCACGGCGAAAGCGAAAGCGCTCAAGGCTTCAGGACAAGACGTCATCGGTCTTGGGGCGGGCGAGCCGGACTTTAACACGCCAGACCGAATCATCGATGCGGCTTGCCGCGCTGCCCGGGAAGGCGATACGAAATATACGCCTTCAGGGGGCACGGTTGCATTGAAAGATGCGATTATCGACAAGACGAAGCGCGACAGTGACCTCGTCTTTGAACGGAACGAGGTCATGGTCGCCTCTGGGGCGAAGCATGCCTTGTATGCCCTGTTCCAAGCGATTCTTGATGAAGGGGACGAAGTCATCATCCCGGTCCCGTACTGGGTCAGTTACCCGGAACAAGTAAAACTCGCGGACGGGGAACCGGTGTACGTCGAGACGACGGAAGAGACGTCGTTCAAATTGACGCCGGCTTCGCTCGAAGCGGCCATCACGGATCGGACGAAAGCGGTCATTTTGAACAGCCCGTCCAACCCGACCGGCATGATCTATACCGAACAGGAACTCGAAGAACTCGCGGACGTCGTCAAACGCCACGATTTGCTCGTCGTCAGCGATGAGATTTACGAGAAGCTCGTCTACGGAGATGACCGGTTCGTCTCGATTGCGACACTTCCGGGTATGCGCGAACGCACAATCATCATCAACGGCGTCTCGAAGTCGCATGCGATGACAGGGTGGCGCATCGGTTATGCGCTCGGTGACCGAACGATTATCGAAGCGATGACGAACCTCGCCTCGCACTCGACGTCGAACCCGACGTCCGTCGCGCAAGCAGCCGCGGTCGAAGCGTATAACGGGCCGCAAGATGACGTTGAGATGATGCGTGTCTCGTTCGAGGAACGCCTCGACATCGTCTATAACCGATTGATTCAAATTCCAGGAATCACATGTTTGAAACCACAAGGTGCATTTTACTTATACGCCAACGCCAAAGAAGCGGCATCGATGAGCGGATACGACTCGGTCGACGCTTGGTGCGAGGCTGTCCTCGGTGAAGCGTTCGTCGCGCTCGTCCCGGGCTCTGGCTTCGGTCAAGACGATTACGTACGACTCTCCTATGCGACGGAGTTAAAGCGAGTATTAGAAGCGCTCGATCGAGTGGAAGCTTTCATTAAAGAGAACGCTCGATAAGCGAAAGGATGGAAACGACAATGACAACTATTTCAATCAACCAATTTAAAGATTACGAAGGACAGACGGTCCGCGTCGGTGCATGGATTGCCAATAAACGTTCGAGCGGGAAAATCGCGTTCCTTCAGCTCCGGGACGGGAGCGGGTTCGCCCAAGCCGTCGTCGTCAAAGCCGATGTGGCCGAAGAGCTGTTCGCACTCGCCAAAGGTGTGACGCAAGAGACATCGGTCTGGGTGACAGGGAACGTCAAGTCAGACGGTGGCCGCACGCCGCTCGGTTTTGAACTTGAAGTGTCAGACATGGAAGTGATCGCCGAATCGGTCGATTACCCGATCACGCCGAAAGAGCATGGGACGGAGTTTTTGATGGACAACCGTCACCTCTGGCTCCGTTCGCGTCGCCAGCACGCGATCATGAAAGTACGGAACGAATTGATTCGGGCGACGTATGAGTTCTACAACCAAGAAGGATTCGTCAAAATCGACCCGCCGATCATCACGTCAAGCGCGCCGGAAGGGACGACGGAGTTGTTCGAAACGGACTATTTCGGTCAACCGGCATACTTGTCTCAGACAGGACAACTATACATGGAAGCCGCGGCAATGGCGCTTGGAAAAGTCTTCTCGTTCGGCCCGACGTTCCGCGCCGAGAAATCGAAGACACGTCGTCACTTAATCGAGTTCTGGATGATCGAGCCTGAGATGGCGTTCTTCGATCATGATATGAGTCTCGACCTTCAAGAGCGTTACGTCTCGTATTTGGCGAAGTCGGCACTTGAGAACTGCCGCAACGAGCTCGAACTGCTCGGGCGCGACTTGGAGAAGCTTGAGAAAGTTCAAGCACCGTTCCCACGCATCCGTTATGCGGACGCAATCACGTTCCTAAAAGCCGAAGGATTCGATGATATCGAGTATGGCGACGATTTCGGTGCACCGCACGAGACGGCCATCGCGAACGCACATGACAAGCCGGTATTCATCACGCACTGGCCTAAAGAGATTAAGCCGTTCTATATGAAAGTCGACCCGGAGAACCCGGATCTCGTCCTCTGTGCCGATTTGATCGCACCGGAAGGGTACGGAGAAATTATCGGCGGTTCACAGCGTGAAGACGACTATGACCGCTTGAAAGAAGAAATCATCAAAGAAGGCCTCGATGAGACGGACGCGTACGACTGGTATCTCGAGCTCCGGAAGTACGGTTCAGTGCCGCACTCAGGTTTCGGACTCGGTCTCGAGCGCACCGTCGCTTGGATTAGCGGAATCGAGCATATCCGCGAAGCGATTCCGTTCCCACGTCTTTTGAACCGGATTCACCCATAATAATCGCCGAATCGGGGATGACGTTTGACGTCTTCCCCGATTGATGTGTTTAGAAAGGATGTGCGCCATGAATGCACATAGTCTAATCAAACTGTTCGAACAGAGCCCGGTCGTCGTCCCGCGTAAATTGTTCACGGACGCACGCCGGCTGGACCTTAGCCCGGTCGAGTTTTGTCTCGTCGTCCACTTGCTCGAACTGACCGGGGAAGGTATCGAGATGCCGCTCCCGAGCGAGCTCGGGGAACGGATGAACGTGGCCGAGCATGAAGCACGTGCCGTCTTGCTCGGTTTGTTGCAAAAAGAATTGATTGCCATCGATGCCTCGGCTGACGTGGAACGATACAGCCTGTTACCGTTGTTCGAAGCGCTCGAGGAGGAGACGGTGACCGTCAAGACGCCGCATGCGTTGAATGAGAACTTGATTCATACGTTCGAGCGCGAATTCGGGACGATCACCCCGTTTGAAATCGAGCAAATCGTCGGCTGGCTGACCGAAGACGGGTTTAGCGAAGAGTTGATGCTGGCCGCCCTTCGGGAAGCAAAACTCCGGAACGTGCGGAATTTCAAGTACATGGATAAAATCTTGCGCGTCTGGCAAGACCATAACGTCCAGTCGCTTGAGGATGTCGTCGAATATCAACGGAGGAACAAATGATGTTGACCCGGGCCCAACTAAACGAAGTATCAGACACGATGCGACAGATGTTCCCGGATGCGCACTGTGAGCTGACGCATCGCAATCCGTTCGAGCTTGTCGTCGCCGTCGCGTTATCGGCTCAGGCGACGGACGCGCTCGTCAACAAAGTGACGCCAGGGCTTTTTGAGGCGTTCCCGACTGTCGAAGCGATGGCAGCGGCCGACGTTTCAGAAATCGAGTCGCTCATCAAACGGATTGGATTGTATCGGAACAAAGCGAAGAACGTGAAGGCGCTATCGATGCAAATCGTGACGCTTCATGACGGGATTGTCCCGGACGACCGGGCGTCGCTCGAGGCGTTGCCTGGCGTCGGTCGCAAGACGGCGAACGTCGTCTTGTCGGTCGCGTTCCATGAGCCGGCGTTCGCCGTCGATACGCACGTCGAGCGCGTCTCGAAACGACTCGGGATTTGTCGCTGGAAAGACAACGTCCGCCAAGTCGAAGACACGCTCATGAAAAAATTCCCACGTGAAGAATGGTCGCAGCTGCATCATCAGTTCATCTTCTTTGGACGGTATCACTGTAAGGCGCAACGCCCGGCTTGTGAGACGTGCCCGCTCCTGCACATGTGCCGGGAAGGCAAGAAGCGGATGAAGTCGGTAAAAGCGACATAAAAACTGCCTCGTAGCTTGCTACGAGGCAGTTTTTAGTGATTCCACGGATGGTCGCTCCATTCGCGGCGTTTTTTCGTAATCGGGACTTTTTTGAAGCCCCAGTTGCGGAAATCTTGGTCCGGACTTTCTTTACGGATGTAAATCTTGTCCTTGATTGCTTTAAAGATGCGGTTCTCATCCCCATAATGGACGAACCGTGGTTTGACTTCGATGACCCCGCGGCGAACGCGCGAGAGTGGCAGACAGACGAGATCTGCGATTTCGAGACCGGACTGATAAATCGTATTTTGCTTCTCAGAGAAGATGAAGCCTTTGATTTTTTGTCGACTTTTTTCGACATCGAGGTGAACCGTTCCAGAGTTAAAAATGTCAAAGAATGCCTTTTGAATGAGCAAATTTTGATAATCGTCACGCGATTCGAGTACGACGCGAGCACTGACCGCCTCGGTCTCTTCTAAAAACGCGTAAAACGACTTCATCAAGTGCGCGAACGCGACGACATAAGGATCTTTCGGTGTCGAGTAAAAGTCTTGTAACTTCTGTTTATCGACTTCGACGCTGACGATTGTACAGTCGATGTCACGCAAGAAGTCCGGCAACTTGTTCCAGAAGTCACGGAGCATATCGATCGTGATCCCATCCTCTTTTCCGTAAGGATGCTCGGCCTTTAAAATCTCTTTCAGATGAAGCGGGATGTTTTCCGTTTTGAACACGTCTCGCTTGAACGCGTGAAGACGACGTTTCAGCTCGCACGGCATTCCGGCCTCGTCGGCGTCAATCGCATACTTGTATTCCATGAGGACACCCGTCAAATTAAATTGCGTATTTCCCTTCGGTGTACCCGTCTCATCGACAAACATCACGTACTTCTTTCCGTTATCCATCGTACCCCTCCAACACAGCTTTATCTCTTTCATCTCAAGCGCCTCTATTTTTTAAAAGTTTCATCAATCGTGTTTATCGGATTGATGAAAGGGTTAACTAGTAGAAGACTTATTGTAGAAAAGTATTTAGTAGCATGATAACAAGCTTGTGTCAATTTGACTACACAATACACTACATACTAGTTTAACATACAAGAGTTTGGTACGATATGCATTGCGGAAAATCCACGAGACAGTCGAGCGACAGAACTCGACAATCAGACCTTAGACGGAAGGAACGAGTGGGCCAACCTGCTAAAATGAGTTGTAGGGGTGACGACATGTTCCACTATCCGAACGGAAAGAAAGCATCAACCGACAGTCGGGCACCGATTCGCTCGGAGCGTCCGACGTATGCGAACCGAGGCATGAACTTAGAGACGCTGCTCAACGAGACGAACGAGTATTATCGAATCCACGGCAAGGCGGTCATCCATAAGAAACCGACGCCACTACAGATCGTCAAAGTCGATTATCCGAAACGGAGCGCCGCGAAAGTGACGGAAGCGTATTTCAAACAAGCGTCGACGACCGACTATAACGGGGTGTATCGCGGCAAATATATCGATTTCGAAGCGAAAGAGACGAACAATAAGACGTCGTTCCCACTCGGTAACTTTCATGACCATCAAATCACACACATGCGTGATTGTATGAAACATGGAGGGATTTGCTTTGTCATCATCCGGTTTAGCCGCTATAATACGCAATATGTGCTGTCAGCAGACCAGTTGTTAGACTGGTGGGCACAACGTGAGACGGGACGAAAATCAATCCCGCTCAGCTTCATTGAACAACATGCAATCGAAGTTCCAACCCGGGCGATGCCGGCCGTCGATTATTTGGCGGCGCTAGAAGCATGGCTCGATTGAAATAGAAGGAGTGAATCATGAATGGAACGAAGTCGGGTGGCACGTCGGCAAGACACGACGACCAATAAACGTAAACAGACGACGAAACAGTCAAAACCGAAAACGAAGAAGCCGATCTGGCGCCGTATTCTTTTACTCGCAACATTACTATTCATTATCGGCGTTGTCGCGGCGGGCGCGTATTCCGCCTATGCAATCGCGACCGCACCACCGCTCGACGAAGAGAAGTTGGTGAAGACGTATCCGATTCAACTGATCTCAGCGAATGGGGAACCGCTCGAAAGCGGCCAAGTTCGCGAATACGTGTCAATCAATGATATCTCTGAAGTGATGCAACAAGCGGTCGTCTCGATTGAAGACCGTCGTTTCTACGAACATAACGGAATCGACATCCGCCGAATCGGCGGGGCGGTCCTCGCCAACTTGACGAGCGGGTTCGGGTCCGAGGGTGGCTCGACGATTACGCAACAGCTGATCAAACAATCGATGCTCACGAGTGAGAAGAGTATGAAGCGGAAGATTCAAGAGCAATGGCTCGCCATCAAACTCGAACGTGAATATTCAAAAGAGCAGATTCTCGAAATGTACTTGAACATCAACTATTACGGTTCAGGCGGATACGGGGTACAGTCGGCTTCAAAGGCTTACTTCAACAAGCCTGTATCGGAAGTGAACTATCAGGAAGCCGCAATCCTCGCCGGTCTGCCACAGCGTCCGAGCGCATATGACCCAATCAGTGGTGACCAAGAACTGACGCGTTATCGTCAAGAGCAAGTGCTCGCCGCGATGAAGCGTGACGGTCATATCACGGAAGAGCAATACAATGAAGCGCTCAACGTCGAGATCGCGGACGTCATCTCGCCGGCACCACAGACGGACGGCGAGTCGTACACGCGTGCGATTTATGCGCGCGTCCAAGCCGAGCTCGAGGAAGACTATGGCCTCGAACAGGCAGACATTTATGGCGCAGGGCTCAAAGTGTATACGTCAATCGATAAAGACTTGCATACGAAGTTCAACAACGACATCAAATCGAACAACGTCGATTTCATGAACGTCGAAAACGTCTTCCCGGAAGACCTACGGATGGGGGCGACCGTCCTCAATACGAAGACGGGTGAAATCGTCGCCTTGATTGACAGCCAACAAGCGGAGCAAGGTGACAAAAACTATCGTGACTTCTCACGCGAAAAGCGCCAAATCGGGTCGACGGCGAAACCGTTCTTCGACTACGGCCCTGGGATTGAGAACGGCCAATGGTCGACGGGGAAAGTACTCCGTGACGCCCCGTTCGAAGACGAAGATTACAATCCAATCAACTACTATGAAGGGTATCGTGGCTCGAATACGATGCGCTACTTCTTGACAATCTCAGCGAACACACCGGCCGTCCGCGCCTTTTATGAAGTACGTGACGAGTTCGGTCAAGATGCAATCAAATCGTTCGTCGAAAACGTCGGAATCGAACCGTCGATGTCTGGCGACGAGATGAACGCCTCGAACGCGCTCGGTACGGCCGAGGCGAGCACGTCGCAGATGGCGGCCGCTTACGCTGCACTCGGGACGAACGGGATGTACACGAAGCCGCACTTGATTCAAAAAATCGAGTTCAATGACGGCTCGACGATCAACTCGCCGGTGAAAGCGAAACAAGCGATGGAAGACTATACGGCGTACATGCTCACAGACATGCTCCGTGACGTCGTCAGCACCTCAATCGGGACGTATCAACCAGGTGCCTTCCCGTATGACGTCGCCGGTAAGACCGGTACGACGAACAAAGATATGGATAAATGGTTCACCGGCTATACGACCGACTACTCGATTTCCGTCTGGACCGGTCGTTCAAACGAGACGGCTGAAAGGGTAATGAGTCCGAACTACGCGCAGTTCTACTTCGAGTATATGATGCAAGAAGTGACGAACGCGAACGGTCGTCCGGCAGCGTTCCAGCAACCGGAGTCGGTATTGTCGCTCGGGAACGAGCTGTACGTCAAAGGGACGAAGCCGAAAGACCTCGAACCGGACAAGCTCCCGGCACCGACCGGCGCGTCGATCAATTACGACATCCCGGCGGACCGCGGCACGTTGACATGGTCGTATAATACGGAAGCGGTGCAAGCGGACGGGTATCAAAACCTTTCGTTCACCGTGACGGAGAAACGACCGGACGGAAGTGAGCGCGTCGTCGCCACGACGTCAGACACGAGTGTCGACATCTCTGGTCTGACGAACGGGACGACCACGTTTACGATTGTCGCGACGGCGACGAATCCGCTCGTCGGCGAGCAACAGTCGAGCCCGCTTCAAACCCAGTATACGGTTCAACGTAATCAAGAACCGGCTGAAGAAGAAGAGGAACCGGAAACGGAACAGCCGGCTGAAGAGCCGACCGAAGAGGAACAGTCGAACGACAATAACGGGAACGGTAACAACGGCAATAATAACGGCAACAATGGCAATAACGGCAACAACAGCGACTCGGGAGAGACGACGGAAGAACCGGCAACGGAGGAAGAACCTCCAGCGGAAGAAGAGTCGGGAACAGACCTTGAACGGCAGTCCAACTCAGAATCGTCTGACTCAAACGAGAACCGCGGCAATGGGAACGGTGGACGTGAGAACGGAAACAGTGACCGCAACAATGAATAACACGCACAGGGCGATTGAAATCGCCCTGTTTTTCTGTTCCGTTTGCTATAATGAAAAAAAAGCGAATAGGATGGTGACAAATGGTACAACTCTCTCTTAAACGTAAGATGAAAGTGTTATTTGTAATCGATCGACTGCAAGAGGATGACGAAGGTCTCCCGCTTCACGGTGTCAACGGTTTGAAGATGGGACGCCTCCTCCTCGGGGAGTCCATCCCGTTTGGACGTTTGTTGGATGATCGAGACGTCGCGCTCGCGGCGGGCCATTCGCATTTAAAACGAATCGGGATCGAGACGATGTTTCTCGGTGACGAACGATTTTATCCTGAACTATTGCGCGGAAAACGTCGTGCGCTCGTGGCGCACGATGACTACTATAAAGCGGTGCAACGCTACACGAAACATTTACAGGCGGTCCATTCGAAATGCACGAAGCTACATACCATCGTCCTGTTCGGCCGATCGACGCATCTGTTATATGACGATGCGATCAAGCGCCTCGAGGAAGAGAACGAACATGTGGCGGCCGCATTCAACACGATGGAAGTGCTCCGGTTGCCGGCCGTTCATCGCCTCGTTCGCGACGAACGGATCGGGCAAGTGAAAGACATCGTGGAGCGTCTTGCACCTTCGAATTCTTGATAGGAGAAGGTGAGTTTATGCGAAAGAAGCGTTCCGTCGAAGAGATGATTGAAACGCTCAAGACCGACCCAGGCTTCAATAGTCATGTCACGAACTGGCATACGGTCGACGCCCGTCCCGCAAAGTTCGCGGACATTCCGGCAAGCGTTCCACGCGACCTCGTGCGCGTCTTGAACGAGCGCGGCATCGACAAGTTGTACACACACCAAGCCGAAGCGATTAAACAGACGGCACGCGGCCATTCCACGGTCGTCGTCACCCCGACCGCTTCGGGGAAAACGCTCTGTTACAATTTGCCGGTGCTCTCAAAAATGATTGAGAAGCCGACGGCCCGGGCGCTTTACTTATATCCGACCAAAGCGCTCGCTCAAGATCAAAACACCGACCTCATGTCGATGGTCGAGGCGCTCGAAGGCGACTTGCGCTGCTTCACCTATGACGGGGATACGGCACCGGCAGCTCGGACGAAAGTACGTGATGCCGGTAACATTGTCATCACAAATCCAGACATGCTCCATTCGGGAATCTTGCCGCACCATACGAAGTGGATTCGCTTGTTCGAGAACTTGGAGTATATCGTCGTCGATGAGCTTCATACGTACCGCGGCGTATTCGGCAGTCACGTCGCGAACGTCTTCCGACGGCTGAAGCGGATTTGCGCCTATTACGGGAGCCATCCGAAGTGGATCATGACGTCGGCGACGATTGCGAACCCGGTCGAGTTGGCCGAACGGTTGACCGAGGAAGATGTCGTCCTCGTCGACCAAAACGGTGCGCCACAAGGAAAGAAGCATTTAATTTTCTATAACCCGCCTGTCGTCAATGAGGCGCTCGGCATCCGCCGTAGCGCCACGCTCGAGACGAAGCGGATCGCGTCAAAGCTCGTCGAGGCCGACATTCAAACGATCGTTTTCGCCCGCTCCCGCGTCCGCGTCGAGGTGCTGTTGACGTATCTCCAAGAGTTGACACGGCGTGAGCTCGGACCGAAGTCGATTGTCGGATATCGCGGCGGCTATTTGCCGTCCGAACGCCGTGAAATCGAACGCCGGCTCCGCGACGGGGAGATTCGAGCGGTCGTCTCGACGAACGCGCTCGAACTCGGCGTCGATATCGGGCAATTGGAAGCGTGTGTCTTGAACGGGTATCCCGGTACCGTCGCCTCGCTTTGGCAACAAGCCGGACGGGCCGGCCGACGGCATTCGGAGTCGCTCGTCATCTTCGTCGCCTCGTCGTCCTCGCTCGACCAGCTCGTCGTCGAGCAACCCGATTTGATTTTGGATCGTTCACCGGAGGCGGCGCGACTCGACCCGAACAATCTCATCATCCTCGTCGATCATTTGAAGTGTGCGGCGTTCGAGTTGCCGTTCCATAAAGGAGAACGGTTCGGGACGGTCGACACGGAAGACATCCTCGATTTCTTGACGGACGCCCAAGTCCTCCATGAGCGGGCCGATAAGTACTACTGGATGACGGATTCGTTCCCGGCCCACGAGATTTCACTCCGTACGTCGGATCAGGAAAACGTCGTCATCGTCGACCAGACGGCCAAACACGCCGTCATCGGCGAGATGGATACGTTCAGCGCGATGACGTTGTTGCATGACGAAGCCATTTATTTGCATGGTGCCGAACAATATCAAGTCGAAAAGCTCGACTTCGAAGAGAAGAAGGCGTACGTGCGGCAAGTCGATGTCGATTATTACACCGACGCGAACTTGGCTGTCGAACTGAAAGTGCTAGAAGAGAACAAATCGGACGGAGTGAAGACGTTTGGCGAGGTTTCGGTCATCGCGATGGCCACGTTGTTCAAAAAAATCAAGTTCGGGACGCATGAGAATATCGGATCTGGCCCGATTCATCTGCCGGAACGCGAGCTACACACGACGGCGACTTGGTTCACGCTCGATGAGCGCTACGCATACTCGGAAGCTGATATGGAAGACCAGCTCGAGGCGGTGAGTGACTTGTTACGCCGTCTCGCCCCGTTATATCTCATGTGTGACAGCCATGACTTGTTCACGACGCTTCAAATGAAGGCGACCCATACGTCGAAACCGACCGTCTTCCTGTATGACCGTTATCCGGGCGGAATCGGGTTGAGCGAGGCGCTCTATCGTGACGCCGACGCTGTCCTTGAGGCGGCAGTGCGCACCGTCGAGGATTGCCCTTGTGCGAGCGGCTGTCCGAGTTGTGTCGGGATGGTCGGCTACGGGGACTTCAAACAGCAGGTCGTCAATCAGTTGCATGCCTTGAAAGGAACGATATGAAAGCAAAATTAGCACGTTTGATTAAAACGACAGAAACGAAAGAACAAATCGAAACGCCTGATGATGTCGAACAAGCGAAATGGAAGGCGCTCGGTGGGGAGATTTTGACGTTCGAAAAAGAATGGTGCGTCCGCTTGAAAGAGATGTATCCGCTCGAGTCGATGTATCACGACTTCACATATGGAGAAGCTCGACGAGCCGTCCGTGAGGCGACGCATCCGTTTTTTGCGGTGGACGTCCCGACCGATCGCGTGCTGTTCATGGATACGGAGACGACCGGGCTACGAGGGTCGGGGACGTCCATCTTTTTAATCGGGTTTGCCCGCATCCATGAAGGGCATCTCGAGATGGTGCAGTATGTGTTGCCCCACCCGGCGTTTGAGACGGCGTTTTATTATCATTTCTTGAACGATATCGGTGATGAGGTCCGCTTCGTCACCTATAACGGAAAGTCGTTTGACTGGCCGCAAATCAAGACACGCCATACGTTCGTGAAGTCGAAAGTGAAGGAACTCCCAGCAGTCGGACACGTCGATTTGTTGCACGCATCGAGACGGCTGTTAAAACCGACGCTCGAATCTGTTTCGTTGAAGGCGGTCGAAGCCCACTTCGGGCATGAACGCGTTGACGACTTACCGGGCTTTTTGGCCCCGATGCATTATTTCCAATACGTGAAAGAACGAGAACCGGACATTTTACGTCCGGTCATCGAACACCATCATGCCGACTGTTTGAGCCTCGTTTCGCTCTACACCCGCCTCACGCATCTCGTCGAAGGCGATGGGTTAATGTTCGGGGAAGAGCGGGCGCACTGGTTGAGCGACCTCGGAAATGAGGATGCGGCCTTGAAGACGTACGCGCAACTCGATAACCCGTCGAAACTGGCGAAAATGCGTCAGGCGATGCTTTTAAAGCGCACCGGTAAAATCGACGAGGCGTTGCCGTTGTTTGAACAAGTCGGTTCCATCGAATCGCTAACGGAACTCGCCAAGCATGCTGAGCATCAGACAAAAGACATCGACCGTGCCATCGTCTATACGAATCGTGCCCTCGAACTCGTCGAAGCAAGGCGGACGGTGTTGAAGCAGACGGCATTCCGTGCCCAACGTGAATTACAACACCGGCTCGCCCGGTTAGAAAGGAAGCGCTTATGAAAGTCGTCGCGATTACCGGTTATCGCCCGCATGAGCTAGGAATCTTCAAAGCCGACCATCCAGGGATCGAAATCATTCAGGAGGCGTATCGCCGCAAAATCGTAGAAGCGATTGAGCTCGGTGGGGAATGGTTCATCTTTAGTGGGACAAACGGTTGTGAATTGTGGGCTGGACAAGTATTGTTAGAGTTAAGGGAAACGTATCCAATCAAGATTGCCGTATTTCCTCCATTTTTGGAAATGGAGGAGCGGTATAAGCCGTATGAGCAGGAGCTGTTCATCCAACTTCAGCTCGAAGCGGATTTCTTTGAGCCGTTGACCCAACGTCCGTATGAGGACCCGAGCCAACTTCGGGCAAAAACTGCATTCTTTTTGGATAAAGCAGCAGGACTCATCAGCTTGTTTGACGAAGAGACGGGGGGAAGCCCTCGATTTCTCGTCGAAGGGGCAAAACGGAAACAGCATATGGAGCTATTCTTGATTACACCTGAGGACTTACGGGTCATTGAAGAAGAAAAACAATGGGAACAACAATGGGAGTGAAGACGATGCAAACGGAATTAACAGCAGAAGTGATTTATAAACAAGAATTCAAGACAGCCCTCCGTGGGTATTCGCAAGAAGAGGTCGACCAATTTCTCGACGTCGTCATCCGTGACTATGAGAAGATGGCGAAAGAAATCGAACGCTTACGTCAAGAGAATGAGTCGCTCCGCCGCGGATCGAGCGATCAAGGCGAACCGGTGAAAGCGTCACAACCGGTCGCCTCGAACTATGATATGCTGCGACGTATTTCAAACTTGGAAAAAGCCGTCTTCGGCAAGCAAGTCGGACCGAGCGAATAAGGAGAGGAGGTGGATGCGATGTTGCACGTGTTGACGGCCGCACCGAAAGAACCGGAAAAACGACAGACGAAAGGATTGTTCCGCACGAAAGTGGAAGTGATTGAACCGGCTAAATCGTACACTGAGGAGCTTGTCGAGATTTTACGGCAAACGTGCCGGTTTGATTGGATGATGATTGAGCATGTCGAGATGGATGCAACGTTGTTCGACTACGTCCTCGTCGGGCCAAAAGGTGTGTTTTTGGTTCAAGTCAATCGGACGACTTCGGCCGTTCACATGTCGAATCGGGAATGCCGTCACGAGACATCGCTCGGTTGGAAGACCATCCACCCACATCCGATTCAAGAGCTCGATGGTATCACGAAACAAATCCGTGGTCGTTTGAAAAGACAGTGCGGACAAGCCGTGCCGGTCACGTCGTTCCTGATTTTCCCCGAGACGAGCCGACTGAAGGTCGAACGACTTCGCGCGAACTGCGCATCGTCGTTCGAAATCGTCGACGACGTCATCTCTAAGACGAAGCTCGAACTGTTGACGGAGCCGACCATCAAACAAATCGCGTACTATTGTTCAGAGCGACAAGTACATAAATAAACACCCTATCGCAACCGGGCCTCTTGAGCCCGCTGCGATAGGGTGTTGTTTTATTTGAGCAATTTCCGCGCCGCGGCCTCATCTTTTCGATGTACGAAAAGCGCGACCCGGTCGTCTAAGTTTTTAGCGAGCGGTCGAAACAACCGTCCTGTCGGCAAGCCTTGTTCGACCCGACACTCGATGCCTTTCTCGGTCAAGTACGCATAATCCTCAAGCAATGCCTCGCCTTGTTTCCCGAACGCCTCGCCAAAACGGACCCAACGTACGTTCCGAATCGTGCGAACCGCTACGAGAATGACAAATAGCGTACCGAGCACGACAATCATTAAAGTCCTAACATCAGTCCAAACCATATCCACAGCTTCCACCCCTTCTTTACAATAGTTTATCGAGGTCGACGGTTGAAAGCAACCGACTTTCCCCGGTATACTCAAAGAAGAAGAGGGGGATTTTGTGAAAACGTCTATTCAATCACGCCGCGAGGCGGTTCAACTGCTCGAGAAGGAACATGTGCTCTATATCCGAATCCATAACGGTCAGACTGGGATGATCAAGTCGACGGCGGAAGGGATTATCGTCGCCATCCCAAACAGCGAGACGAATAAGGTCGATTTCCGAAAACTTGAAGACATCGAGGCGTTCGAGGCGTTTTATGATTTGACGCTCTCTGCCCCGGGCATCTTGTATTACAACAAAGAAACGCTCGACTCCAATTGAGAGTCGAGCGTTTCTGCGTCATGCGAACGGGAGCCAGTCGCTCATCTTCTCTTGGAGCGGAGCGAGACGTAAATGCCGTTGCTTATGGAGGAGATAGCCGTCCGGGCGGATGACGAGGACGCCTCGTCGCATGAAGAACGACTTGGCGAGTTCGTTGCCCTGGTCGAAGAAGGGACGGCTCGTCTTCGACAGCGTGATGATTTGGAAAAAGGATTGATGCTCATTCAAATAGTCGTACAGTGCTGCCGAATCGCGGGACCCGTCATCGAGGACGAGTACTTGGAACCGTCCGTCCGCGACTTCTGAAATCTTCTGGCGCATCCCGTCATCCGTTCGAATCATTTCGATTTCAGGGAAGATTTTCCCTTCCGCGACTCGTTGAAACGGGATTCGGGAGTGGGACGGATACGAGAGATGGAGCTGGGCAATACGTTCCGTGATCTTTTGGTTGATTAAGTTGACGCGGGTGAAGACGTCCGCACCGAGCGCTTGAAACGGCAAAAGCATCGGTAACGTCGTCTGCAACACTTCGGTCGCGACGTTCGTCGTCTGCAGGACGTTCCGCGCGACGTGTTCCCGTTCGTCCCGATACGTCGAAACGACACCAAAAGAGGCACCGGCCTTCAGGTGGAGCCATAGTTTCCAACCGAGGTTGAACGAGTCGGCAATCCCGGTGTTCATCCCTTGCCCGCCGACAGGTGAGTTGATGTGTGCCGCATCCCCCATCAAGATGACCCGGTTATGAATGAACGCGTCCACCATCCGGTTGTGAACCCGGAACAAGGAGAACCATTCGACTTCATCGATTTCGACGGGCATATGGCTCCGTTGTTCGACCAATTCACGTAATTTTGACTCGTCGAACGATTCGTCGTTTGCGAGGTTCCCGGTGATTCGAATCGTATCGTCTGTCAACGGGAACACTTCGAGCACCCCACGGTTTGAAAAGAAGATATGCACTTCCTCACGTGAGATATTCCATCTCGCCTTCATGTCCGCGAGCACCCAAGACTCTTTGAACGATTTGCCGCTGAACGGCAAGGCGAGCATCCGACGAATCGAGCTGTTCGCACCGTCGGCCGCGACGACGTACTTCGCTTCAATCGTCCGCGGGGTGTCGCCCTCGAGATGGGCGAGTACACGTGACGGATAATGGGTGAGCGAGATGAGCGACTCACCTCTTCGCACGAAGTGGCCGTGACGATTGAGCGCTTGTTCAAGAATCGCTTCCGTCTCATTCTGACGAAGCAGCGTCACGAACGGGTAAGGGGTGACAAGCCTTGAAAACTCTAGCTTGGCTGTCCACTGCCCGGAAAAGTAAAGGTTTCCTTTCTCGATCGTGCGAGCGCGATCGAGCACCTCTTTAGCGACGTCGAGCCGTGAGAACACCTCAATCGTCCGCGGTTGAATCCCGATTGCCCGCGAATTGTTCGACGGGGTCGTCTTGCGGTCGATAATCTCGAACGAGATCCCATAACGAGCAAGGGTCAAGGCGAGGGTGAGGCCGGTCGGGCCCGCACCGACAATCAAAACGTCTACTTGTTGGTCCACATCTACCATCTCCTATCGTTAATATTGATATTTCCGACATTGGGCACGTTTAAACGAGGAGACAACGGTGGAAGTGTAGAAAACATAAGGAGTGAGGTGACTCGGAATGAAGGATTCGTCAATCAATGAAACTCAGCTGCGTGACAGCTTCTCAATGGAAGAGAATTATGAACAGACGGCGGCGGTCTTAATTCCGTTAACCGAAGTCGATGGGGTGTGGCACGTCGTCTTTGAAGTCCGTGCTCATACGATGCGGCGACAACCAGGAGAAATCGCGTTCCCAGGCGGGCGGTTGGACCAAGGGGAGACGCCGCTTGAAGCCGCCATCCGTGAAACGAGCGAAGAGTTGACGCTCCCGCAGGCAGACATCGAAGTCATCGGCCGTCTGCAACCGCTTGCGACGCCGCATCGTCAATTGATTTATCCGTTCGTCGGGATCATCCCTGTCGTGCCGGACGTCAAGCTGACAGATGAAGTCGACCATCTCTTCACGGTCCCGGTCGAAACGTTGCTTTACATCGACCCGTTCCACGGCGAGATGGAGTGGACGATGAATCCGGATCAAAATATTCCGTTTGACCGGATGGCGAATGCTAAAGCGTACGAAAAACGGGTAATTAAAATGAGAGAACCTTTTTATGAACATGAGGACTACATTATTTGGGGACTTACTGGAAAAATATTGTCACAATTCATTAAACACATAAAAGAAAACGTATTCAAACGGATATAATTTCGTTATAATGATAGAAACAAATTTAAGATTGGAAGTGAATGGGTGTGTCTGTAGAATTCGTTGTGGGTGATATCGTAAAATCAACGCGTGAAGGATGGGTCGCGGAAGTGACTGCCGTACTGACCAATACAGTCATCGGGGACGTTTCCATCATGGAAGAATTTCAACAGTTAGGACTTGAATTTGAAAAACAAGTTTTACTCAAATCAGAATTGGAATTGATTGAACGCGCTAGCTGACCTTTGATCCGAAAGGGATGATTCCGGTGTCCATTGACAAAAAAGTACGTGAATGGAAAGAGGCTGGGTTGTTGGATGAAGCGACGGGGCAACGGCTCGTCGATTATGAACATGAACGATTGGCGGTACGTGACAAGCGAGAACACAACCCGCCAATCCTCGTGATCATCGGTTCGATTTTACTTGCGCTCAGTCTGTTCAGTTTTGTCGCTGCGAATTGGCAGGCCATCCCGGACCTTCTAAAAGTGGCGATTTTTCTCGTTATCATGGTCGGCATGTATGTGGCGGCCGAACAAGTGAAGACACGGGCACAGCGCTTTGTGACATTGTTCCGTGTCCTCGGCATCGTCTTCTTCGTTGCGACAATGATCGTCATCTTCACGACGTATAACTTGTCCTCGCAACTCCCGCTCTTGTTTTGGCTCATGTTCGGTATCGCCGTGTTGCATCGGCTCATCTATCAACATCCGATTTTCACGTTCATCGCGGCACTCGGAGGGTTTATGGCGATTACGAACAGCTTTCAAGGCATCGGCTTGACGCTCATCTTGCTCGGTCTCATCATCACGTGGGTTTGGTTCCACTACACCAATCATGAGCTTGACCGCATCTTCGCGTGGTTTGGTTTCTACGGCCTTCTCATCATAATCGGACAATACGCGAACTATGAGGGTCGCTTTTGGCCGTTATGGGCACTCGTCATCATGCATGTGCTGTTTCTCATCTATCGTGAACGTGCGCAATGGAACTATTTGTACTTGTTCGTCGCAGCAATCCTCTCGATTGGCTATCTCATCAATGCGACGGAAGGATGGCTGTCCCAGCGTCCACCGTCCGTCATTGAAGCGACGGTCATATCGGCCGCTCTCGTCGGGATTTATTTATTGCACCGGCGTCCTGAGCTGATGTGGGTGAGTCTGCTTGCTGTCATCCCGTTCTCATTATTCAACGATTCAGGTATTCTGCTCGCCGTCCTACTCGAAGTCGTCGCGCTCGGTTACCTCGTCTGGCAAGACCATCAACGTAAACCGATTGTGCTCGCTTTCATCTATTTTTTAATCGTTCAAATGACGATTTACTTCATTTACGTGTGGGATCGTCTCGACATCTCGCTCTTCTTCTTGATCGGGGCGCTCATCGTATTCGGATTGTCGCTCGCTCTGTGGTGGCGTAACCGGACGAGAGGGGATGTACGGACATGAAACGCATGACACCTTGGCTCTTACCGATTATACAAGTGCTCATCGCCGTCGGATTCGTCTTGCTCGTCTATGCGGTCTCGTGGTTCGGTCAGACGTATACGTTCAAGGCGACTTCTTATGAGCCGTATGACCCGTTTTTCGGGGACTCGATTTATTTAGAGTATGACGCGTTCGAAGGACGTCAAGACGTCGAATCTGGTACCGTCTATGTGACGTTCAAAGCCGGAGAGGACGGATATGCGACGGTTGACCGCGTCAGTTCGAGACCGTTCTTCGGCGGGATTCGAGCGAACTATTTCGATCGCCGAGTTTATGTCGACGATTTGAGCTCTTATCGAGTGACGGACGATGAAGCCGACTTGATCCGAGGCGCGAAAACGTTCGAAGTCGACGTCGATATCGCTCCTTGGGGGATGGTCCGAGCTCATGAGTTGCGGCCAATCGAAGCCGAATAAGTTTTGCAAACAGATTACAGATTCGTTACACACTTTGTTGTAACGGTTCTGTAATTTTTTTGTTTGATGGCTTTGTGACGCCGTTTTATATAAATATTACAATCTGTAACGATTTTAAAAGTCATATGTCAGGAATATTTCACTTCGGTATGAATCGCACACGTGTGTGACCAATCATGGTAAATTAAGATCTGTTCGTTACATAATGCGAAAGGTGCTAATCAACCATGAATCAATTCATTAAATATATGATCGTCCTTTTCATCTCCATGACAGGCTTATTCGCCGTCGCGTCCGCAACTGAAGCCGCGCAAATCGGAATCGGCACGGAACAAAAGATTGTCCAAAACCCGCTTGAACTAGAACGCCAAGCGATGGAACGTGAAGCGGAACAAAAGCGTCAGCGTGAAGCGCAGCTCGCAGAAGAGAAACGACGCGCAGCGGAGCAAGCGAAACGTGAGGCTGAACGAGCGAAGCGAGTAGCTGAAGAGGAAGCTGAGCGTGAGGCGAAACAGGCTGCAGAAAAAGCGGCGAAAGAAGCTGAAGCTGCACGTGCAGAGAAAGAAGAAGCAAAAGCGGAGGCGGCTCCAAGCGCGCGGCCGGTCTCGATGAAAGTCGCAACGAACGTCCTGCAAGTCGAATCGACCGCCTACACGAACGATGCTGCTGACAACGGTTCATACAACGGCCGTGTCTTGACGGCAACGGGCCATGACGTGACCGACTCGATTTATTACAACGGTATGCGAATCATCGCTGTCGACCCTTCGGTCATCCCACTCGGCTCAGTCGTACACCTTGAGGGGATCGGAGATGCGATCGCACTCGATACGGGCGGTCGAATCAAAGGAAACATTGTCGATTTGCTCGTCGATACGAAAGATGAAGCCATCCAATGGGGTCGCCGTCATATCCAAGTCACCATCAACTAAATCGACCAAGACAGGTTCTTCCATTCGGGAGAACCTTTTGTTGTTTAAAAGAGCCGTTATTCGGGCATACTAATATTTGACTTTCCATAACAGGAATGAGCCGAGGAGGGATTGTGTTGATAGAATTTCAAAATGTTTCCAAGCGTTACGACGATGGGACATTGGCCGTGAAAGACTTAGATTTGACGGTACAAAAAGGGGAGATCTTCGTATTGATCGGGCCGTCAGGATGTGGCAAGACGACGACGATGAAGATGGTGAATCGTCTCATCGATCATACGGATGGTAAAATCCTGATTGACGGGAAAGAGATTTATCAGTTCGATATTTACGAACTGCGTCGCAATATCGGCTATGTGCTCCAGCAGATTGCCTTATTCCCTCATTTAACGGTAGAAGAAAACATCTCGGTCGTTCCCGACTTATTGAAATGGCCGAAACAAAAAACGAAAGATCGCGTCACGGAACTGATGAATATCGCCGGACTCGACCCGGTGCTCCGTGAGAAAAAACCGACCGAACTATCCGGTGGGCAACAACAACGTGTCGGTGTACTGCGGGCGCTTGCGGCTGACCCTGAAGTCATTCTCATGGATGAGCCGTTCTCGGCGCTTGACCCGATCAGTCGGGGGCAGCTTCAAGATGACGTCAAACGGTTGAACGATGAACTCGGAAAGACGATCTTGTTCGTCACCCACGACATCGAAGAAGCGATGAAACTCGGTGACCGGATCGCGCTCATGCGGGACGGACAACTCGTCGTCGTCGGAACACCGGCTGAGATTCGTGCTAGCGACGACCCGTTCGTGCTTGAATTTACTCAACGAAGAAGAGGTGAGGTCGATGCTTGAAACGTTTCAAAATCGACGTGGAGAACTGATTGAAGCGCTCGTCGAGCATTTACAACTATCGGTCGTCTCGCTTTTGATTGCTGTTTTGATTGCTGTTCCACTCGGGATTTGGCTGACGCGGCGCAAAAAAGTCGCGGAGACGGCAATCGGCGTCACAGCCGTCATCCAGACGATTCCATCCTTGGCGTTACTCGGTCTCATGATTCCACTCGTCGGCATCGGGGCGTTACCAGCCACGATCGCCCTCGTGTTGTATGCGCTACTGCCGATTCTTCGCAATACGTTCACCGGGTTGAATGAAGTGGATAAATCCCTCCTCGAGGCGGCCCGCGCCTGCGGGATGAAGCCGAACCAAAGTTTGATGAAAGTGGAACTCCCGCTCGCCCTCCCCGTCATCATGGCCGGGATTCGGACGGCGATGGTCCTCATCGTCGGGACGGCCACACTCGCGGCGCTCGTCGGGGCGGGTGGGCTCGGGACGCTAATCTTGCTCGGGATCAACCGAAATGATAATTACTTGATTTTGCTCGGGGCAATCCCCGCTGCAATCCTCGCGCTCTTGTTTGATTTCTTACTACGTCAGATGGAAGGTGCGACGGCGACACGTAATCGGACAAAACTAATTGCCGTCTCGGCGGTTCTCGCGCTCATCATCGCGGCACCACTCGCGTTCGGACGCACCCAGCAGACCGACCTCGTCGTGGCTGGGAAGCTAGGCCCTGAGCCGGAGATTTTGATGAATATGTACAAGTTGCTCATTGAGGAAGACACGGACCTGAGCGTCTCGGTCCGCCCGAACTTTGGTGAGACGACGTTCGTCTGGGGCGCTCTTCGAAGTGGAGATGTAGATATCTATCCTGAATTCACGGGAACGGTACTCGCGAGCCTCGTCAATGAGACACCGAACTCGAACGACGCACAAGAAGTGTATGAACAAGCACGCGACGCCCTCGCCGATGACGGGTACGTGTTACTCGAACCGATGCAGTTCAACAATACGTATGCCATCGCGATTCCTCGTGACTATGCAGAGTCGGAAAGCATCAATACGATTTCAGATTTGCGTAACGTCCAAAATGACATCCGTGCCGGTTTCACCCTCGAATTCACGGATCGAGAAGACGGCTATCCGGGCTTACAACAAGCGTACGGCCTTGACTTCCCATCGGTCACATCAATGGAACAAAAACTGCGTTACCGGGCGATTTCGCGAGGGGACGTCAATTTAGTCGATGCGTATGCGACCGACCCGGATATCGCGGAGAACGACCTCGTCGTTTTAGAAGACGATCAACAGTTCTTCCCGCCGTATCAAGGGGCACCTCTTATGAAGGCGGAGACGCTCGAAGAACATCCAGAAATCGAGGATGCGCTTAATCAGCTTGCCGGGCTCATTTCGGATGAGGAGATGTCTGAACTGAACCGACGCGTCGCCTATGGAAACGAGCGCGCCTATGATGTCGCCAAAGATTTCTTAGAACAAGCGGGGCTCTTATGAATGCGCTCGTCATCTCAAACCCGACATCCGGTACGCATGAGACGATGCTCGGCGAAGTCATTGCCACGGTGGAGTCGCTCTACACTGAAATTCATATATTGAAGACGAACGCAGAAGGGGACGCGCGTCGCTTCGCCGAGGCAAGCGGTGGTTACGACCATTTGCTCGTCATCGGTGGGGACGGGACGCTTCATGAAGTCGTCAACGGATTGATGCAGCTTGATAGGAAAAACCGGCCTAAAATCGGGTTGATACCGGGAGGCACGTGCAACGATTTCGCACGTGCCCTCGATTTACCGGTCGAACCCGTCGAAGCCGCACGGATTTTGAAGATGAGTCACGCCGAGTCGGTCGACGTCATGCGCGTCAATGACCGATATGGGCTGAATTTTATCGGTGTCGGCCTTATCGCCGATACGTCACGTCAAATCGATCCGTTGCAAAAAGAATCGCTCGGGTCCATCGGTTATTTTTTAGCGACGATTCGCCAGTTTCGAGAAGCCGACCCGTTCGACCTTCAAATCGAACAGGATGGGAAGATCGTTCATGAGGGTCCGGTCAGTTTTCTCTACATCGGCAACGGCGCTTACCTTGGGACCGTGCCGACGAAGTTACAGACACAGTCGTTCAATGACGGCTATGTCGAAGTCGTCCACAGTTCCGCCATCGGCTTTCCGATGATTCGACAACTATTGGCGCAACAGTTTGGCCTCGAGCAGGCATCGGACGAATGGATACACTTGCAGATGAGTAACTTGATCGTGCGATTACGGGATACACAAATCATCGATGTGGATGGGGAACATTTTGAGGCGAATGAACTGCAGATCGCTGTCCTCCCGAGAGAATTGACGTTTCTTGTCGCAGGCGAAGCATAGACGGAAAGAGAAAAGAATTCAGACTTTTCTCTTTTTTTGTTGTTCTCATATGGGAACCATGTTAGTATTTCAATATTATTATGAAAATGAAATGAAAACAGGAAGTAGGGATAGGAATGGCGCAAAACTCGTTCGCCTCAAAAATTGGATTCATCTTAGCGGCCGCAGGGTCGGCAATCGGTCTCGGAGCGATTTGGAAATTTCCATACGTAACCGGCACAAGTGGAGGCGGCGCCTTTTTGCTCATGTTTTTGGCATTTACGCTCTTGCTCGGACTACCACTATTAATCGGCGAATTCATCGTCGGACGCTCGACACAACGTACGGCGTTGCTCGCCTTCAAAAAACTTGGTCACGGCCGTTGGTCCTTGATTGGGTACTTAGGTGTCATCGCATGTTTCTTACTGCTCTCATTCTACAGTGTCATCGGCGGCTGGGTACTCATTTATGTCGGTCTCGGCTTAAGTGGAACGCTCAACGGTCGTTCGCCTGACGAGTTTGGTGCCGTCTTCGGGGACGTCGTCTCATCACCAGGCATTGCGGTCTTCGGACAATTTTTATTCTTATTCATCACGCTGTTAATCGTCTTAAAAGGTGTCGAAGCTGGAATCGAGCGCATGAGCAAGATTTTGATGCCGCTTCTCTTCGTCAGCTTTATCGTGCTCGTCATCCGTTCGTTGACGCTTGACGGGGCGATGGAAGGGGTCCGCTTCTTCTTGCAGCCGGACTTCTCGGCCCTGACAGGAGATTCGGTATTGTTTGCCCTCGGTCAAGCGTTCTTCTCGCTCTCGCTCGGTGTGGCGGCGATGTTGACGTATGCCTCTTACATCCAGACGAAAGGCACACTTAATCGCTCGGCTAATATGATCGTCCTGTTGAATATTATGGTCTCGTTGCTTGCTGGTCTTGCAATCTTCCCAGCGGTGTTCGCATCAGGACTTGATCCGGCTGAAGGCCCAGCGTTGTTGTTCGTCGTCTTGCCGGCCGTCTTCAATCAAGTGCCGCTCGGCGGATTCTTCATGGTCTTGTTCTTCCTCTTGTTCACGTTTGCTTCAATCACGTCGTCGATTGCGATGCTCGAAGTCGTCGTTGCAGGGGTGACGGACCGCCTGAATGAGAAGAAAGAGATTATTTCGAAACGAAACGTGACGCTTTTAGCTGCAGCCAGCGTCTTCGCCGTCGGTATTCCGTCTGCACTCTCGTTCGGTGTGATGAGCGAGTTACAATTCTTTGATGGAATGACGTTCTTCGATGTGATGGATTACGTTGTCAGCTACATTTTAATGCCAACAGGTGCGTTACTCACATCCATTTTCGTTGGTTATATCGTCGACCAACGCATTTTACAAGAAGAGATTCAAACGTCAGACACAGGCAAAAAACTCTATCCGGTATGGCGTTTCTTGATTCGTTATGTCATTCCAGTCACGGTCGCCATCGTCATGGTGTCGACGTGGTTTAACATGTAAGCAAGGGGATTTCCCTTGCTTTTTTTCGTCCTTGCGACCGAGGAAGGTGAAAAGTGTATTATGGTAAGCTTATAAAGATGACGAAACTTTTTTTGAATGGTGACGTAAGGTACAATAGAAGTATCACGAGATGAGGTGAAACGAATGAAGACATGGATGAAATGGGCCCTGACCGGGGCAGTTTTATATTTTGCCATCAGTGTATTCGATTTTTCTTGGCTATTCATCATTGTCGGAGCGCTCGTTTTGAACGAAGTATGGTCGACGAATAAGCGACGGAACCGAAATCCAGCGCCGATAGCCAAACGAGCGAAAAAGAAACTACTACTTGACGAAGAAGAGACATTCGTCGGATCACGTATTTTAAAGCCGATCGAAGAGCCAGCACCAGTCCGTCAATTCGAAGCGACGGACGACTTAGAGTTACAGTTCTTACAGCGCACCATCGAACAAGGGTACGAGAAGTTGCAACAAATCGACCGCGTGCTCCCAGACATAAAAGACCTTGAGGTGCGTCGTGAAATGAAGGCGGTCTCGAAAGAAGCGCACGAGTTGTTTGCCGAGCTATTCGAAAACCCACAAGACGCCAAACATGTGCGTGACTTGTTCACGTTCTATTTGGACTCGCTCGTGTCTGTCGTCTTAAAGTTTAAAGAGCTAGAAGGAAAACGTGTCGTCATTCAAGAAGAGACACGAGAGCAATTGATCACGAATATGCGCCTCATCGTCGACAAGTTCAAAGAACAGCGCGGTCGTCTGCTTGAAGATGACGCTGTCGATTTCGAACGCGAGTTGATTATGATGGAACGCGTGTTGGCCGATCAACCTGAAGGGAGAAAAAAGCATGACTTCATCGAATGAAACGAACTGGCAGTCATGGCCAGAAGAAGAACTCACGTCAGAGACGAAGACAAAGACGGAGACAGAATCATTTTCTGACCCATCGATGGACTGGTCGGCAATGACCGCGAAACACGAGGTGCCTGCCATCCAAGCGAAACCGGACGTGCCGGATCAGCACCGTGAGCGGATTACCCGCCTCGCTGAGTCGATTGATATAAAGAAGACGGACTCTGTCATGTTGTTCGGCTCGAACGTCCAGCGTGAGCTGTCTCAATTCTCAGATCAAATCTTGACAGAGGTTCGTATGAAAGACGGTGGCGACGCCGGGAAGCTATTGTCCGACTTGATGCAAAACGTACGCAAGATGGACCCGGATATGCTTCAACCTGAGAAAAAGAGCTTTGTCGATAACTTGCCACTCATCGGTCGTGCTAAAAAGAAAGCGGAGAACTATAAGCTCCAGTTCGAGAAGATGAACGTCTATCTCGAAGAAGTCATCCATAACTTGGACCGCGCCAAATTCGGGTTGATGAAAGATATCACGATGCTCGATCAGATGTACGATAAGAACAAGCGATACTTCGAAGAACTGAACGTCTACATCGCGGCAGGGGAGACGAAACTCGATCACGTCCGTGAGTACGAAATCGCACCGCTCCGTCATGAAGTCGAAGTGTCGAAAGATCAAGTGAAGTTGCAACAGCTGAACGACATGATTCAACTCGCCGACCGTTTCGAGAAGAAACTACACGACTTGAAACTGAGCCGTACGATCAGTCTACAGATGGCGCCGCAAATCCGTGTCATTCAACAAAACAACCAAATCTTAGCTGAAAAAATCGAGTCGGCCGTCGTCAACACGATTCCGCTCTGGAAGAACCAAGTCGTCCTCGCGCTCAGCTTGACGCGTCAGAAGACGGCGCTCCGGATGCAACAAGATGTGACGAAGACGACGAACCAGTTGCTCGAACAAAACTCGAAGATGTTGAAAGATTCTTCGATTGAAATCGCTCAAGAGAACGAGAAGGGGATCGTCTCGGTTGAGTCGCTTAAAGTGGCTCACGAGAACCTCTTGTCGACACTTGACGAGACGCTCCGCATCCAGCAAGAAGGAAAGCAGAAGCGTCGTGACGCCGAGCGTGAACTCGATCGGATGGAACATGAGTTGAAAGAGAAAGTCATCGAGATTGCCGCGAAAAACAAAGAGTTACCGAAAGACACAGGATATTGACCCGGGAAAGTCTGAGCAATCGGACTTTCCTTTTCCTTAAGGAGGATACATATGGAGAAACAACGATTGTGGGATGAGACGTGGTTACAGTTTGCTGACATGATGGCTGAAAGGCATTCAAAATGTGCCTCTAAAAGTGTCGCCTGTGTCATCGTGAAGGCGGAGAAGCCGATTTCGATTGGGTTGAACGGGACACCGCCTGGTCACACGAACTGCAACGAGATCTTTTTAAAACGAGCGGACGGTTTTTACAAGCGAGCGGAGTATGTACATGACGATGCCGTCGATTTGATGGAGCCGGCAATCCAGCTCGTACATGACGGTGTGACATTTGTTAAATGCGCGGACCCATATGAGCACCACAATTGGTCGAAGCAACATGAGATTCATGCCGAGATCAATGCGATCGGAAAACTCGCTGCCGATTCGACGAACGCGTTCGGGGCGACGGCATACGTCACACACTCGCCCTGCCATGCCTGTTCGCTCGCCTTGATTGCGGCCCGCGTCGCACGTGTCGTCTACGCCGTTGGATACGAGCATGGGGACGGGCTCGATTTAATGCGAGAGAGCGGGATCGAGGTCGTTCATCTGCCGCTTGAAAAAAGTTATAAAAACACATTGTAAACGTTTACATTCGGTGTTATATTATTAATGTACTGCCAATGGTGTTTTACTCTTCCATTATTCGCCCCTCCTCGGAGGGGCCTTTTTTTGGCCTGTAGCCATTTGTGTCCGTCAAGTGAGACAAAGTTTACACATAATGTTCAATATTTCACAATCTATTCCTGACATCATCTTTTATAATGAAAGTAGATTAACGAGAGGGGATATGGAACATGGAAAAACTAGTTCGTTTCACAGATGGTGCCTATGAAGTGGAAGCGTTAATCACACTCGAAGAAGTGTGGGAAGATAAATTCGCGATCGGGACGCATAAGGAATTGGCGGTCAAGGCGCTCAAAATTAACGGGAACGACATCTCGGAGATGAAGCACGTCCGCGCGCTACTCCGTTACTATCCGACACTCGGTGTATCGGGCATCTTGCTCGCACTTGACGATGCGGCAGCCGAAATCGTACGCATGTCAGGCGACACAGACCCGGCCTTACAATTCGTCGAACTTGTGGCGTTGCAGATGGACGAGGTGGCAACGGAAGAGTTGAAAGGCTTGTATGCGGCGATGATGGTATAAAGATGGCCTCTGTGCCATCTTTTTTTATTTTTTACTTGCATCACGAATTCAGTATGTTACTATTATCAATAGATGAAGAAATGGAACGCCATATCGTTATCGACAACCAAACATGGGGATCTAGATAGCTAGATCGCTGTTAAAGAAGCCACGTTCAACGGAACGTGGCTTTTTTTTGTATATCTTCAAAATCACGGCCGACATCCATCGCGACGTGGGCGTCAGAACCGAGGACGAATGGAATGCCGAGCGCAATCGCGTCGACGGCGACGGCTTCCGCATAGACTTTCCCACAATCCACTTTCCGAAGACCGGCTGTGTTCAAATCGAGACCGAATCCGCGGACTTGAATCGTCCGTAACAGACGCGTCTCGATGTCTTTGACATGTTCACGTTCCCAATCATATTGTTTTTCGTATTTGATCGGCAAATCCAAGTGTCCGATTCGTCGCACGTTCAATCGTTCCCATTCAAATCTAAGCCCGGCCTCTAGCGATTCGTAATAAGCGCGTACGACCGCCTCGAACGAGCCGAGACGTTTCACGAGCACATCAAACGTCTCGAGCGAGAAGTCGACCGGTAAATAGTCGCCGTCATCTAACAGAAAGTGCTGGGACAGAATCGTCTCATCCAGCCGGTTTGCGAACGGCTCGAGTAAGGCGATCGTCTCTTCCGCGAAACCAGGCAGGTAGTCAATCTCTAAACCGACTCGGATATCCAGGACGTCGGCATAAGCTTGTTTCAACCGCGCGACCTGATCCAGATATTCGGGGAGCGTCTCGAGCGACATCGCCGAGTCTTGGTCCGGCGTCGGGTCGACAAATCCGGCCGGGAGCGGCGCGTGCTCCGTGAACGTGATCGTCTTTAGACCACGCGTGCGGGCGGCTTTTACATATGCCTCTAACGCATCCGTCGAACCGTGCGGACAAAATGGGGTATGGATGTGGCCATCATGGGTAAAGTCAATCATCGAGTAACAAATCCTTTCCATTTCACCGGTTGACAGCACCGGCTTCGTTTGATAAATTTAACACACTACTTTAGTTTGGTAAAGTGATAATAAGATAAAGGGTGATACAGATGATTTGGTTCAATACGAAAGGTTCCATCCCGGAAGGATGGCATGAATTAGAAGACGTGGACGTCGTACGTCCGAAACAATGGATGCTCTCTTTCCTCGAACAAGCGACGACGAACGGATATCGCGTCATCGAGCCGCCGCTCGTCGAGTACTATTCGCATTACCAAGATCTCGCCTTATTCGATGAATCGGCCTATTATCGGTTGTTCGGCAACGATGGGGAGTTGCTCGTCATGCGACCAGACTATACGCTTCAAATCGCACGGAAACTGGCAGATGGGAACGAACCGATGCGCGTCGCCTATGCCGGTGCCGTATACCGCCGGACCCCGAAACATTCGGGCCAGCCGCACGAACGGCAACAACTCGGGCTCGAATGGATTGACGGTGAGGCGGCCGACACGGAATTGATTGAATCGTTCTTGTCGATGACAAAAGACATCATGCCTCGCCGAGGATTGCGCATTCAAGTCGGTTCGGCCGCACTCGTCGCATCAATCGCCGAGGCGGCCGGCATACCGGAACGGACGCTCAGACAGTATTTGGCGCTCCGAAACCTCGAGTCGCTCCGCGAGCTTGCCGTGACATACGACTATCCACTCATCGCCAAGTTGCCATTTTTAATTGGCGACTCGGCCGTTGAGGAATTGAAACAAGAAGCCGATTCGAGCCTGACGGGTAACATTGAAGACGTCGAGCGTGCCGTCGAGCATTTACGGGCCATCGGTTTGAACGCTTCCTACGATTTCGGACAGACGGGCGACTTCGATTACTATTCGGGACTGACCGTCACCGGAACGATGGACGGTCGTCGTGTCTTGTCTGGCGGACGCTATGACTCGCTTTACGGTCACTTTGGCCAATCGCGTCGAGCGTTCGGATTATCACTCGATTTAGAACAGTTAGGTGAGGTGATCTCATGAAAGTGGCAATCGCGAAAGGTCGCATCGAAAAAGCGGCACGAGACTATTTCGAACAAGTCGGATTGACCGTCTGGCCGGAGAAACGCGGCCGTGAGTTGACGGTCGAAGTCGACGGGCACGAGTTCATCTTCGTCAAAGGCGACGACGTCTATAAATACGTCATGCACGGCGCGGCAGACGTCGGCGTCGTCGGCGGCGACATTTTACGTGAGAAGACACCTGGTGTCCTCGAAGTCGTCGACTTGCCGTTCGGTCGCTGCCGAATGGCGGTGTGTGGCCCGAAACAACGGAAAAACGGGACGAAGAAGTTGAAAGTCGCGAGCAAATATCCGAACATCGCCATCTCGCACTTCGCATCGAAGCGACAAAACGTCGAAGTGATCGCTTTGAACGGGTCCGTCGAACTCGCTCCATTGACCGGCCTTGCCGACTGCATCGTCGACATCGTCGAGACGGGGGCGACGCTTCGGGCGAACGACCTTGAAGAATACGAGACGATTTTTGATATTAACGCCAAGTTCATCACGAGTGAGACGGCGCTCGCGAACGATCCGGACGAATTGAAGGCATGGATTCGTCGTCTTAGCAAGGAGGAAGGCGCATGAGCTCACAAAACCGGACACGACGTGAAACTTGGGCTGAAGCGGTCAAACCGATTCTTGAGGCCATCGAGACGAGAGGAGACGAGGCACTCCTCGAATACACGGTTAAGTTTGATGGCGTCAACCAAATCGAAGCTGTCGATTTGACTACGTTCACACCACCGCCGGCTTATGACGAGCTGACGGACGCGCTGACGCTCGCCGCAGAGCGGATCCGTGCGTTTCACGAACGCCAACGCCGAGACGACGACGTCTTCGAAGACGAGATGTTCCGACTGGGCCGCCGTTACATGCCGCTCGACTCGGTCGGTGTGTACGTTCCGGGCGGGACGGCCGTCTATCCGTCTAGCGTCCTCATGAACGTCATCCCGGCAAAAGTGGCCGGCGTGAAACGTGTCGTCATGGTGACACCGCCAAAACCGGACGGGATTGACGTCTCCTTATTGATTGCCGCTAAAATCGCCGGGGCCGATGAATGCTATCTCGTCGGTGGCGCCCAAGCGGTCGCGGCGCTCGCGTTCGGCACGGAGACGATTCGGCCGGTCGATAAAATCGTCGGCCCGGGGAACGCCTACGTCGCCACCGCGAAAGCGCTCGTCTCTCACATCGTCGGCATCGATTCGGTGGCAGGACCTTCCGAAGTGCTCATCATCGCCGACGAGACGGCCAATCCGAAATGGGTCGCGGCCGATCTCCTCGCCCAAGCCGAGCACGACGTCGAGGCGACGGCGCTCGCGCTCGTCTCGACGGACCGGATGGCTCGCGCCGTCAAGGAAGAGCTCGCACGTCAACTGAGCGACCTCCCCCGACGAGACATCGCCATCGAGGCGCTCGAACGCGGTGGTGTGGTCGTGAAGTCAAAAGATGAGGCGATTCGCCAGGCGAATGAGATGGCGGCTGAACACGTCCAACTCGCCGTCGAGAACCCGGACGATTATATGAAACAAATTCGTCACGGTGGTTCATTCTTCCTTGGTCACGAGGCGGCCGAAGCGTTCGGTGACTATATCGCTGGACCGAACCATGTCTTGCCGACGAGCGGGACGGCTCGATTCTCGAGCGGGCTGTCGGTCGATGACTTCTATCGGCGTCAGACGTTCCTGCAAATGACGGAACTCGACGAGACGGTGACACGGGCTGCCATCCGAATCGCCAAACAAGAACAGTTAGAAGGGCACGCTCGAGCGATGGCGGCCAGATTGGAGGACGTATGAGACAACGATACGAAACGATTCCGCGTTACGTCCCACATGCGGTCAAGGGACATGCGTTAAATCAAAACGAGAGCCAATCCGAACTTCCCGAGCGAATCCAAGACAAGATTCGTTCAATCGACTTGACCGGTTTAAGCCGTTATCCGGTCGACGAGTTGATTCGCCTGAAACAACGTTATGCCGAGTATGCGGGTGTCGACGTGAAGCAACTGATGGTCGGTAGCGGCAGCGATGAGTTGCTCGCCATCCTTTGCCAAGCACTCCTCGACGTCGAAGACCTCGTCGTCGCACCGCTCCCGGACTTCTCGATGTATGGCATTTACACACAAATCGCCCGGGGGCAGTTCGTTCAACCGGATGAAGACGGATTGTCGTTTGACTCGCTCATCCGGACGATCGAGGCGAACGAGCCGAAGCTTGTCCTCGTCTCGAACCCGAACAATCCGACCGGGAAAATGTGGACGCATGACGAGCTCGAGACGCTCGCGTCGCGCGTGCCGTATCTCGTCGTCGATGAGGCGTATATCGACTTCACGATGATGGATGCCTTCACATTAAAACTCGAGACATATCCGAACGTCATCATCCTGCGGACGCTCTCGAAAGCGTTCGGTTTGGCGAACTTACGAATCGGATTCATGATCGCAGACGAGACGTTAATCGCGAACATCGATCGCTTCCGTTCGCCGTTCAACGTGAGCGGCTTGAGTGCCGCCGTCGCCGCCGTCGTGTTAGAGGACTCGGCATACATCCGAGACGCCGTGGCGTTCCATAACGAGCAACGTGAAAAGTTGGTACGGCTCTTACGACCGGTCGGGACAATCCTTCCGAGCCGCGCCAATTTCCTATACGTCCAAACACCGGACAGTGAGATGTGGGCGGAGCGATTCCTCCAACACGGGGTCCACGTCCGGGCCTTCTCCGACGGCATCCGAGTCAGTGCGGGGACGGATGAGGCGTATCGATTGATTCAACAAACGATAGAAGAGGTGAGTTCACTTGAGAACAGCTGAAACGAAGCGTGAGACGAACGAGACAAAGATTGAACTGAAACTAGATTTGAACGGGACGGGACAGAGCGATATTCAAACGGGTGTCGGGTTCTTCGACCATATGCTGACGTTGTTCGCCTTCCATAGCCAAGTCGATTTATCGGTCCAAGTCGAAGGGGATACGTGGGTCGATGCCCATCATACGGTCGAAGACGTCGGGATCGCCCTCGGCCAGATGATTTTAGAGGCGCTCGGTGACAAAGTCGGGATTCGCCGTTACGGTACGAGCTACCTCCCGATGGATGAGACGCTCGCACGCAGTGTCGTCGACGTGTCGGGCCGGCCGTTCCTCGTGTTTAACGCCGACATCAAAAATCCAAAGCTTGGCGACTTTGATACAGAGCTTGCCGAAGAGTTTTTCCGCGCGGTCGCGATGAACGCCCGTTTGACGCTCCATCTTGAGGTGCTCTACGGTTCGAACTCGCACCATATGGTCGAAGGATTATTCAAGGCGTTCGGTCGCTCACTCGCCGAGGCGATTGGACAAGACGGGTCGAACCGTCTGCCTTCAACGAAAGGACGGATCGAAGGATGAACGTCGCGGTCATTGATTATGGGATGGGGAACGTCTTCAATGTCGAGCGGGCATTAAAGGCGATCGGTTGTCACGTTGTCATTACGAACGATCCAATTGAGATTGAGGCGGCGGATGCCATCTTGCTACCAGGTGTCGGTGCTTTCCCACAAGCGATGGCATCGCTCCATGCGACGGGGCTCGTGCCATTGCTGAAACAGATGGCGACGGAGAAACCGTTCCTCGGCATTTGCCTCGGGATGCAGTTATTGTTCGACTCGAGTACGGAAGGTATGTTGACTGAAGGACTCGGGCTCATCGAAGGACGGGTCGAACGGATGCGGGCGAAGCGGTTGCCACACGTCGGATGGAACTCGATTTTACGCGATGAGGACGTGTATTTCGTCCATTCGTATCACGTCGTGACGGATGAGGCGAATATCGTTGCGTCAGCCGACTATATGGGCGAGCGCGTCCCGGCCATCGTCCAAGACGGTCTCGTCACGGGGATGCAGTTTCACCCGGAGAAGAGCGGGACGTTCGGATTACGTTTATTACAAGAATGGAAGGAGTCGGTCGAACGTGAGATTACTACCGGCAATTGATTTAATCGATGGTAAAATCGTCCGCCTGACAGAAGGGGATTTCAATACGGAAGAACAGTACGGGGACCCTTATGAAAAGTTGAAGGAATGGCGAGGGCGCGTCCCGATGCTCCACTTGATCGATCTCGAGGGAGCGAAAGCGGGCGAGCCGAGACACCTTAACGTCGTCCGTTTCGCGAAAGAATGTGGCTTTTTCGTCCAGACGGGCGGGGGCATCCGTTCAGTCGAAGCACTCGATGCTGTCATGGAGACCGGGGCCGACCGCGTCCTGCTCGGGACGAAGGCGTTCACGGATCCAGATTTCTTGGATGCGGCGCTCGTCAAATACGGTGACCGCATCGCCGTCGCGCTTGACGCGTACGACGGGATGGTCGCCGTCAACGGCTGGCAAGAGGCGACGACGTTACGCGATATCGATGCCGCGAACGATTTGGTCGCTCGTGGCGTGAAGACGATTCTCTACACAGATATCGGGTCGGACGGAAAGTTAAACGGCCCGAACCTCGAGCGGATGCGTGCGCTCCGTGCAGCCGTCTCGGTCACACTCATCGCTTCAGGCGGCGTGACGACAGAGGCAGACGTCCAGGCACTAAGCGACGCACAGATTGACGAGGCCGTCGTCGGAAAGGCGTTGCTTTCAGGGAAAGTCAGTCTCGACCAATTAATTGAGTGGGAGGCGCGTCATGCTTAAACGACGAATCATCCCATGTCTCGATGTAAAAGAAGGCCGTGTCGTCAAAGGCGTCGAATTCGTGGCGCTACGTGACATCGGCGATCCTGTCGAAATCGCGAAATATTATGATGCGTCTGGTGCCGACGAACTCGTCTTTTTGGATATCACGGCGAGCACCGAGCGCCGCCAGACGATGCTCGATGTCGTCAGTGCCGTCGCCCGGAAAGTATTCATCCCGCTCACGGTCGGCGGCGGCATCCGTTCGCTTGAAGACATCTCTTCGCTTTTAAAAGCAGGGGCGGACAAAGTGTCGCTCAATACGCTCGCCGTCGAGTCACCGGATTTGATTAAACAGGCGGCCGAACGTTTCGGGTCACAATGTATCGTCGTCGCCATCGACGTTCGCTTCGAGGACGGGGAGTACTTCGTCTACACGTATGGCGGCAAACAGAAGACGGAACTGCGCGCGATTGATTGGGCGAAACGAGTCGCCGAACTCGGGGCAGGTGAACTGCTCGTCACGTCGATGAACCAAGACGGGAAGCAGAGCGGATATGATTTAGCGATTCTCGAGCTTCTGCGCCATGCGGTCGATATTCCGATCATCGCGTCAGGCGGGGCCGGTAACGCAAATCACGTCGTCGACGCGCTCGAACGTGTCGATGCGGCGCTACTCGCTTCGATTCTACATGACCGAAAAACGACAGTGGAAGAGGTGAAGCACGTATGCAGCGATCACAACTTGCCGATGCGGTTCGTTACGATGACAACGGACTGATTCCAGCGATCATCGTCTCGACGGAAGACAACGCCGTGCTCATGCTTGGCTATATGAACGATGAGGCGATTCAACAGACGCTTGAGACGAACACGGTCACATTCTGGTCGCGCTCGAAAGGCCGACTTTGGATGAAAGGCGAGTCGAGCGGGAATACGCTCGAACTGGAGAGCATTCACGTCGACTGCGATCAAGACGCGCTCCTCGTCCGCGCCCGGGCCAATGGGCCGACGTGTCATACGGGCAATCGAAGTTGCTTTTTCACGGAGGTGGAAGGATGATTCATGAACTCGAGAAGTTGATTCAAGAACGGAAGACGACACCGAAAGACGGATCGTATACGACGTATTTGTTCGAGTCAGGCGTCGACAAAATCGCCAAGAAGTTCGGTGAGGAGTCGTTCGAGGTCGTGATTGCAGCATTACAGGACGAGAACGTCGTCGAAGAGGCGGCCGACGTGATCTATCACTTGCTCGTCTTGCTCGCAGCGAAAGGCGTCTCGCTTGAAGACGTCGAGACGCTCCTCAGTGAGCGGCACGGCACGACGACACCAGCGAAACCACGTCGGGACGTCGAAGACTGGTAAAAACGAAAAGGAACGAAGCCACGAGGCTCCGTTCCTTTTTTAGCGATTGACCGAGGCGGCCATACGGATGTACGTATGACGTCGGCCACGGATGGCAATCGATAACGCTTGAATATTTTCCGGTGTGGCGATGCCAGACAGTCCGGCGTCCCCGATGTGAAACACGTCCGTCCCGCCACGTTTCGAGGATAAGGCAATCTCCCGAACCGTCGCCTCGTCGGCCCCTTCTTGCGAAGTCCCGATGGCGGCGACGACGAGCTTATTGAGTGCTTGAATATCGCGGGTGACTTCGAAAAACTCGTCCTCACGAACACCAGGCACGGTTCCTGGTGCTGGAATGAGGATGATGTCCGCTCCAGCCTCGGCGAAGCGCGTATAGGCTTCACGGTCAAGGACCCGACCGACCCCGGCTTGATGCATCTTTCCGGCGATGATGACGCCAGCGAACTCTTGCCGGGCACTGATGATGGCTTGTTCAATGGCCTCGTTCGTCACACCGGTGTTCGGGTTGCCGGTCAGGCAGATGAAGTCGATGCCAAGTTCAGACGCTTTCGCGAACGCTTCCCGTGTCGCGAGCCGTCCTTGTTTCACATCATACATATCCGCCGACTTCTCAGAAAAGTCGACCGGCTCCAAATTGACGCCGATCGGTAGTCCGACGAGCCGTTTCAATTCGAGAATCGGATTGTCGGACATCGACTCCCCGGGAACGTTCCCGAATAAAGCGTGACTTTCTAGTCCTTTAATATACGGGTGGAACACGTCGAGCATGTTCAACAGAATCATGTCGGCACCGAACGCCCGGGCGAGTTCCGCGTTCGTCACTTCCGGGTAGAGCGGTTGGACCGTTGGGATGACCTCGGCGAGGACGGTCCGTCCTTCTGCTTTTTGAATCGAGGCAAGTAAGTCGTGACGGTTGAACGTTAAAAAATCACTGGCTTTGCAATCAAGAATCCGTTTCATGTCGCTTCCTCCTCTATGTCGTCATCACTCTATTCCCCGTTTTTTCATAAATTCCTCTATACTGGAATGGAAATGGGGGAGATCATATTGACGGAAAAAGAGAAGATGATTCGTGGCGAACGATACTTAGCAGGCGACAAGGAACTCGTGGCGGACCGGAAACACGCGAGACGCCTGACAGAACGCTTCAATGCGGCCGGGATTGACGAATTGGAGACACGTAAAGCCGCACTGAAAGAATTGCTCGGTACGACGGGGGAATCGTATTATGTCGAACCGACGTTTAAATGTGACTACGGCTACAACATTCATCTCGGGGAGCGCTTTTTTGCGAATTTTGACTGCGTCTTTTTAGATATTTGTCCGATTCGTTTCGGCGATGATTGTATGCTCGGACCGGGTGTACACGTGTATACGGCGACCCATCCACTCGACCCGACCGAGCGCATCTCCGGCGTCGAGTTCGGGAAACCGGTGACAGTCGGGCATCGGGTCTGGATTGGTGGAGGCGCCATCCTCAATCCAGGTGTGACGGTCGGCGACGACGCGGTCATCGCATCCGGCGCGGTCGTCACGAAGGATGTTCCGGCTAAAGCGGTCGTCGGGGGTAACCCGGCACGCGTCATCAAGACGATATCTTAAGACACCACAACAAAACACGCCCGAACGCGTCGATTGGATTCCGACGGTTCTGGGCGTGTTTTTATGAAGGAATGATGACGTTCCATTTCGTCAATGCTCCTCGAGTCGCCTCGAGTGCACCACTGTTACCGAGTGTGACCCGAATCCCGGTCGCTTGGCGCGAGACGTGAATCCCATGTGAAGCGAGATGTTGCCACAACGCTTCAGGCTCGTCGACCGTCACATAGAGGAAGTTCGCCTCAGACGGATAGACGTCGCCCACTTTCGAGAGCAATTCAAACCATTGCTCGCGTAGGTGGTGATGCCACGCGATTGCCTCTTGCACGTATGAAGCGTCCGCTAGAAACAGGTTCGCGATTTTCGCGCTAAAGCCACTCACGTTGAATGGTGGCACGAACTGCCGGAAGTAACTCGCCAGGTCGCTGTTTGTCACCATGAAACCAAGACGGATGTTGGCGAGACCGAACGCCTTCGATAACGTCCGAAGCACGATCACGTTCGGGAAAGCATCGAGACGTGAAACCATGCTCGCGTCCGGCGTGAAATCGATGTACGCCTCGTCGACGACAAGATACGGCACGCGACTAGCGAGTTCGCTCAGCTCGGCAACGGTCCATCGTTTTCCGGTCGGATTGTTCGGGTTTGACAGCAACAGTAGCTTTGGTTCATGCTCCGTCACCGATGCGATGAGACCGTCGAATGACAAATCGTTCGTTTGAAGGTGGCGTCCGTGCGCAATCGTTGTAAAAATCGGATAGAGGGCGAAATCCGGACTTGGAGACAAGACGACGTCTTCAGGCGACAAGAGCGCCTGCGTGACGACATGAATCATCTCGTCACTACCACATCCGACGAGCAGCTGATTCGGTTCGACCCCGGCATAGGCGGCGTAACGCGTAAATAGCTCATCAATCGGCTGAACCGGATACTCGTGTAAGTCATCGAACGATATGGAAGACAGTTGCTGTTTGATACGGTCCGGGACCGGGAACTGGCTCTCGTTTTGATTCAAGCGAAACCCGGACGGATAGGTGACCGGATAAATCGGCAATGAGACTTGTCTCATTCCGTCGGCTCCATCGAGAACCATTTCTTCGTCAATTCATCGATTTCACCTGACTCCATCATCTTCTGCAGCTCGTCATTGAACTGGTCACGCAAGTCGTCGTCTAACTTGAAGGCGGCCGCTGACCCTTTCTCGCCATCTTCTTTCAACGCGAATGTGTAGAATCCTTGATCTTGGTCTAAGTATTTCTGGGCGACCGTGTCTTCGATGACCATCGCATCGATTCGACCTGTGTTCAGTTCTTGTACGATTTCAGGAATCTTGTTCAATGAGACGAGCTCTGCGTCTGGTGCTTGTTCTTTAGCGATGTTTTCTTGAATCGAAGCCGTTTGGACGCCAATCTTTTTGCCGGCGAGCGCTTCAATCGACTGGAGCGATTCGTCTTTTGACATAATCAAGTTCGTCGCGGATAGATAGATGTCTGAGAAGGCGGCGTTTTGCTTCCGCTCTTCGGTCGGCGTCATGCCGGCCATGACAAAGTCGACCCGACCGGCGTTAAGTGCACCGAGTAGACTCCCGAAGTCCATGTCCTCAATTTTTAATTCATACCCGAGACGTTCCGAGATGGTTTCGGCAATCTCGATATCAAATCCGACGATGGCGTCCCCGTTGGCCGTGTCGACGAATTCATATGGGAAGTAATCGGCGCTCGTCCCCATGACGAGTGTCTTTTTCTCTTCGCCCGTCGTCTCTTGACTGCAAGCTCCAAGTGCGATGGCACTCACGACGAGTGCTCCTGTTAACAACCATTTCTTCATATAATAATTCCTCCTTCACGATATGAGACTAAGTGTATATGTATGATTATTAATTGTAAAGTATAAAAATACAAAAGCAATTAAAAAAATGCATCCGATCTGAAGGCGCAGGATGCAACAGGTGTTCAATCAATCGCTTGAAGATAGGCGATAATGTCAGAAAAATATGTCTCGAGCGGGCGATTCGTGTCGATTGTAAGCGTATGCATATGCGCTGGTTTTTTACTACCTGCGACAGTCCGATGAAAATCTTCTGGTGACACGCTTCTGATTTGACTGAGCTTCCGGTTTCGTTCCCGCAGCCGGCGATTGATTTCATCGATGTCATCGACGAGACACTCGACGTATCGATAAGTGGCTCCGCTATTTTCTGTAATCGCTAGGCCGCGCTCAATCATCACGTCATATAGACAAGGGCTATCCAAAATGACGTTTCGCCCTAAAGACAAATGGAACTCGACGAGCGCCCAATCGAGATCATAAGCGATTTTTCCGGCCAGCCCGGGGTCGAGCGAGTGTTGTGCGGTTGATTCGAGCAGTGCCGTCTTCGTGACATCGTGATCGACGATGACCGCATCCAGTCGTCTGGCGATTTCGCGAGACAGCGTCGATTTGCCTGACCCGGGGAAACCGGACATTTGAAGAAAAAACATAGGGTATCCTCACGTTTCGTTTGATTTCCCGATGGTGAATCCGCCGAACGGGGAGAGCGTCTCATCGACGTAACGGATAAGCGCGTCGGATTCGTTCGTATGCTCCTACTCCCCCCGTCAGCATTGGCACATCATCAGGACGTTTCCATCCGGGTCTTTGAAATGAAACCAATGGTCGTGTTCAATCGGGGTTAAAATGTCAATTTGTCGTTGCACCATATGCGCGTATGCTTGGTGGATATCCGGCGTGTTCAAATGGAAAAGTGGCGTCTGGATGACGTTCGCTTCAGAAAAAATCTTACTATCGAGTACGAGATTTGGTCCGTTTAACGGGACGACATAAAGATGTCCGAACAGGATGTCTCCATCTGTCGCTAAATCAAACAGCTGACAATACCAGTCCCGGGACGTCGCAACGTCGCGGACGGGAATAAAGACGGTCCCGATTTCTGGGAGAATTGGATTCATGGATTCGCCTCCAGTTGATTCGCTACGAAACGACGGACTTCGGCCCGTGAACGCAGAATCATGATGTCTTTTTCGGATTCAAGTTTGTGTAAATGCTGTCGAATCACTGGTCGCTGCGACTTCGGATAATCCCACACCGACTTCAAGAACTTCGGGTCGAACCGTTCCTCACAACCGGAGCCCATGTCCGGACGTGTCTGGCCGTGATCGGACAGCATGCGCTTCAAGACGCGATACGTCCAAACGGTCCTCGGCAAGTCGAGAAATATAGTCGTGTCGGCAGCGGGAAGGCGCAATGAGGAATCTTCTTTGCATTAGAAATTACCTCTCGCATGTTGAATATCATGATTCTTCTGATTCTAGGATACGCCATTTTTCTATGACGCCGTCCTCTTCGTATAAGACCCGCACTTCCATTTGATTCAATACGAGCCGTTGCTCCGTTGCGAATAGGATGATTGGATAACCGATCGACAGCGGCTCGTCCGCCTCGAAGACTGGGCTGTGCGCCTGCATGGCGTAATAGCCATCCGAACGCGTATTGGCTGCCCCGGCATCGACTTGAATGACCGTCTCAAACCCCTGTAGTCTCAGGACGTAACTATACGTCGTACGAGCCCCTCGTTCGAGCCGCCATTCTTCAATCTTCGCTTCACGTCCGTCATTCGTTTTCTCCAGTAACACTTGTTGCGCCGTATACTCGCGTTCATAAGGGATCATCTCTTGAATGTTGACGGCCGTCATCGTGGCGACTTTTTGTGATTCTTCCGATGCCGGTGTGATGAGAATACCGATAAAAATCAAGATGGGAATCAATAAGTAAATGATGACCCGACTTCGCATATGCCTTCACCTGTCCTTTATCGATTTTTTCGCCATCAATCGAAAGAACCCTGCCTTTAGCCCGAAAAACATCGAGCCGACACGTCGAATCATCACGATTGAACGTCTGCCATGTATGATGGACGTAGGAGGGGATGGATATGCGTATCGGAGTCATTGGAGGTGGGATTGCCGGGTTGACGGCTGCCGCCCTCGCACAACGGCACGGACATGAGGTGACGGTTTATGAGGCGTCACGGGAATGGGGCGGCTGCGCCGGCAAGTTCGAGCGAGGCGACTACTTGTTTCCGGCCGGGGCGACGCTCGGTATGGGGTTTGAGCCGGGCGGGCTCCATGACCGCGTATTGCGCCATTTAGAAGAGACGGTCCCGGTTCGGCCGTTACAGGAAGTCATGGCGGTTCACTTGCTCGACCGGACCGTCGTCTATGATCAGGACCGCGATCGTTTCTTACGTGAACTCGAAAATAAGTTTCCGAGTGAGGCGAACCATGTCCGCGCGTTCATGAAAGAGATGTGGCGAGACTTTGAGACGCTCCGTCCATTGTTTGAACGGTTGCCGGCCTTGCCGTTTCGTAGTCGACAAGACGTCTTCGTCGCGGTGGAGGGACTAAATCCACAGCTTGTCGCCGTCGCGCCGAAACTCTATCGTCCGTTGCAAAAGACGCTTGCCCGTCATCAGCTGAGCGGGACGGTGTTCGAACAGTTTATTGATGGGATCTTGCTCGACAGTCTGCAGACAGGGGCGAAAGACGCGAGCCATCTGCTCGCCGCGGTCGCCTTGTCGATTTACCACGAAGGCGCGTTTTACGTCGAGGGGGGACTGTATCAACTTGCCCACGCGCTCGAACGCGCACTTCGTCGAGACGGCGGGACAGCACTACTTGGTCGTCACATCACCTCGATCGAACCGGTGAGTGACGGTTGGTTGCTGACGGATCGGCGCGGTCGGCTCGACATCGTCGATACGGTCGTATCGGCCATCCCGCTCGAGGCGACGAGTCAACTACTGACCGGGAAGGACGCGAAATCGTTCAAGCGCCAATATCGGCGTCACTTGAGCCGTTCGCAGTGGGGCACGTTTAGTCTATATATTACGCTCCCAGAACACGTCTGTTTGAACCGGCCATTGTTCCAACAAGTGTATACGGAGCATTTACCGAGCGGCCATGCGTTTTTGTCGATGTCAGCAGGCGGCGACGTGTTGCGTACCGACAAGCCCGAGCGGACGGTGACGGTGTCGACCCACGTCGACCTTTCGGAATGGAAGGATTGGAAACAGCGCGCCGTCTATGAGAAACTGGAACATGAATGGACCGAGCGTTTGATTGAGGCTGTGCGCATCGGATTCCCAGGTTGGTCGGGGCACACGAATCTCATGCTTCCAGGAGGACCGGGCGCCTGGGTGAAGTATACGAAACGCCCGAACGGTGCCGTCGGCGGCTATGCACAGACGCCGCGTCAATCATTGTTTCATGCCGCGAGTTATCGGACGAATCTTCCGGACTTTTTTGTCTGCGGGGACACGGTGTTTCCAGGCGCAGGGACGATTGGCGCGATGACGAGCGGGTTGCACGTGGCCCGGGCGCTCGGCGTGACGTTATAAGGAGACGATGCAAGATGATGAAAAAGCGATTTGATGAACTGACGACGCGTGAGCTGTACGCGCTCCTTGCCCTACGGACGGAAGTGTTTGTCGTTGAACAAGAATGTGCATATCAGGAGGTTGACGGGAAAGACCTCGATGCCGTCCATTATTGGGTGGAAGAAGGGGGCGAAGTCGTCGCGGCCTTGCGTGTTTTAGTTCACGCTTTACCCATTGCAATCGGCCGGGTCGTGACGAGACCGGGGCATCGGGGCAACGGCTATTCGCGTCAATTGATGCAGGCCGCGGTCAACGATTACGGGGGAGAAACCCTCTACTTACAAGCGCAGACGTATGTCGAACCGTTTTATGCGAGTTTCGGGTTCGAGCGGACGAGCGATGAATACGATGAGGACGGGATTCCCCACGTCGACATGGTACGAAAAAGCAACGCTTGAACTGAATCCATGATGTACCTTTCCGAATTCGTTCATGGTAGAATGATGGAGAACACTCGCGCACGTTTCGTGCGATCACATTATAGACAGCAAAGGGGTTTACGAACGTGACTGACCAACAAGTGATTGAAAAAGCAAAAGAATTGGCCGAACTTCTCGCGAAGACGCCAGAAGTGGCGCGTTTCAAAGAAGCAGAGACGAAAGTGAACGAAAGCGAACGCGTGCAAACGCTCATCAAACGCATCAAGTTCTTGCAAAAAGAAGCGGTCAACTGTCAACACTACGGGAAGACAGAGGCCCTCGCGAAAGTCGAACAGAAAATCGACAAAGCAATGGACGAGCTTGACGCGATCCCGGTCGTCCAAGCGTTCCAAGAGACGCAAGTTGAGGTGAACGACCTGCTTCAATACGTGACGGTGACGCTTGCGAACTCAGTGACCGACCGCATCATCGAATCGACAGACGGCGACGTACTCGCTGGTAAAACAGGAAGTGGCATGGCGGCCGAGAAATCACGCGGCGGCTGCGGATACTAACAAACAGCTGGCCTCTGGTCAGCTGTTCTAATTTCTAGAGGTGAAAAAAATGGAAATCATACATCAAACCCCGATGATGAAACAATACTTCTCAATCAAGGCGGACCATCCAGACGCCTTTTTGTTCTATCGACTTGGCGATTTTTATGAGCTGTTCTTTGAAGACGCGCAAATCGTAGCGAAAGAACTCGAATTGACGCTCACATCGAAGAACGGGAAGAACGCGGAACATCCAATCCCGATGTGTGGCGTGCCCCATCACTCGGCCGCGATTTATATCGAACAGTTGATTGAAAAAGGGTTTAACGTCGCCATCTGCGAACAGATGGAAGATCCAAAAGCGACGAAAGGGCTCGTCAAACGGGAAGTCATCCAAGTGATCACACCTGGGACGTATATGGCCGCCCTCGGTGACAAGGAGAACCGCTATCTTGTCGCGGTGACGAACCATCCACTCGGCTACGGGGTGGCACGCGGCGATGTGACGACAGGTGAATCTTGGCTCACGACCTTGCCGACGCGAGAAGCCGTTCGCCGTGAGATGGAAGGGCTACTCCCGAACGAGGTGCTCGTCTCGGACGAACGTTTGAAGGACGTGTTGGCACCGCTCGGGATCCCACTCTCGGTTCAAACCGACCGGATCGATAGCGACTTGGCCGTTGACGCTAGAGACGAGGCGCAACGAGACGCGTTCGCCTTGCTATACGCGTATTTGACACGAACACAAAAACGTTCGCTCGACCACTTGCAACCTGCCGTTGCCTATGAAGTCGAGCAGCACATGCAGCTTGACGCCAACACGGCCCGAAACTTGGAATTGTTCCGCTCGGCCCGTTCCGGGGAACGGAAAGGGTCGCTCCTCGCCCTGTTAGACGAGACGACGACCGCGATGGGAGGGCGACTATTAAAACGTTGGCTCGAACAACCGCTCTATACGGAAGGGGCGATAGAAGCGCGACTCGATGCGGTCGAAAACTTGTTAGACGACTTCATGTTACGTGACCAACTCCGCGAGCAGTTGAAGTACGTATACGATATCGAGCGTCTCGTCGCCAAGGTCGGATACGGGACGGCAAACGCCCGCGACCTCGTGCAGTTGCGCGATACGTTATCCCGCATCCCGGACGTGCGCGCCCTGTTACAAGCGGTGACGGCGTCAAGGCTTCGTCAAATCGATGCGGAACTCGATTCGTTTGAGGAATTAGCGGAATTGCTTCACCGAGCGCTCGTCGACGCACCGCCCATCTCGACGAAGGAAGGCGGCATGATTCGAGAAGGGTATTCGAGCGAGCTCGACGAACTGCTCGAAGCGAAAGCGAACGGGAAGACGTGGATTGCCAACCTTGAACAACAAGAGCGTCTTGCGACCGGAATCAAGTCGCTCAAAATCGGTTATAACCGTGTGTTCGGTTACTATCTTGAAGTCACGAAAGCGAACGCGAAGCTGCTCGAGGAAGGGCGGTATGAACGGAAACAGACCCTAACGAACGCCGAGCGTTACGTCACACCGGAATTAAAAGAAAAAGAGGCGCTCATTCTTGGGGCCGAAGAGAAGAGTTGCACGCTCGAGTATGACTTGTTCGTGGCACTTCGAGACGAGGTCAAGCGCGAGACGAAACCGTTGCAGCGGCTTGCCCGTTCGCTCAGTGAACTCGACGTCTTGCTCAGTCTCGCCATCGTCGCCGAAAAACGGGATTACGTTCGCCCGACGACGGCGAAACATGTTCAAATCGACCGCGGCCGCCATCCTGTCATCGAAACGGTGCTCGGGCGCGGCGAGTACGTCGCGAACGACTTGACGCTTGACGACTCGCGGCGGATGCTCCTCATCACGGGACCGAACATGTCCGGTAAGTCGACGTACATGCGTCAATTCGCACTCATCGCCATCATGCATCAGATCGGTTCGTTCGTCCCGGCCGAAGCGGCCGAGCTCCCATTGTTCGACCGTATCTTCACGCGAATCGGGGCAGCCGACGATTTAGTCAGCGGCCAGTCGACGTTCATGGTCGAGATGACCGAGACACGTCAAGCCGTCACGGAAGCGACGGAACATAGCCTCATCTTGCTCGATGAGATTGGACGCGGGACGTCGACATATGACGGGATGGCGCTCGCGCAAGCGATCGTGGAATATATCGCGGCCACGATCGGCGCGAAGACGCTCTTCTCGACCCACTATCACGAGTTGACCGTGTTGGAACAGACGATCTCGACGCTAGAGAACGTGCACGTCCGCGCAGTCGAACGTGATGGTCGCGTCGTCTTCTTGCACGAGGTCCACCCAGGCAAGGCGGATAAATCGTATGGGATTCACGTCGCCGAGTTGGCCGACTTGCCGGCAGATTTGATTGACCGGGCCCGGTCCATTTTAGAGCACCTCGAAGCCGAACCGGCGCCGGATGAAGCGAAGCGAGAAACACGCCCGACAAGTGAGACGGATGTGGCCCAGCTGTCCTTGTTCGAGAAATCGGACAGTTTAACAGACGAACTGCTCGCGCTCGATTTACTCGCCATGAATCCGATTGAGGCGATGCAGGCGCTCTATGCGCTACAACAAGCTGCGAAGAAAGGATGAGACGATGGGAATCATTCAAGAACTCCCTGAACAGTTAGCCAACCGAATCGCGGCGGGCGAGGTGGTCGAGCGACCCGCCTCGGTCGTCAAAGAACTCGTTGAGAATGCGATTGACGCCGGCGCGACGAAGATTGAGGTCGAGCTCGTCGAGGCCGGGATTCGGCTCATCAAAGTCCGGGATAACGGACACGGATTTTATGAAGATGACGCACCGCGCGCTTTTCTCCGTCACGCGACGAGCAAGATTCGCGACGAGCATGACTTGTTCCGCATCCGAACGCTCGGTTTCCGAGGCGAGGCCCTCGCGTCGATCGCCTCGGTTAGCCACGTCACGCTCAAGTCACGCCGCGCTGAAGAGGTCGGATTTGAGATGACGCTCGAGGGAGGGGTCTTGACCGAGACGAAGCCTGCGGCAATGAACGTCGGAACGGAGATCACGGTCAGCCAGCTGTTTTACAATACGCCGGCCCGGTTGAAATATTTGAAGACATCGGCGACCGAACTCGCGAGCATCACGGATACGTTGAATCGTATCGCCCTGTCTCATCCAGAGGTTCGTCTTGCAGCCTATCATGAAGACAAGGAGTTGTTGCGGACGAACGGAAACGGCGACCTTAAACAAGTGATGCTCGCCATCTACGGACGCCAAGTCGCCTCTCAAATCGTGACGGCGTCGAGCAAGACGAACGACTATAGTTTGAGCGCGTATCTCGTCCGTCCGGAAGTGACCCGTTCGAATAAACAATACGTGACGCTCATCTTGAACGGACGCAGCATCAAAAACTTCGCCCTCACCCAAAGCGTCCTCGAAGGCTATCACACGCTACTCCCGATCGGCCGTTACCCCATCGCTGTGCTCGAAGTGAACATGGACCCGATGTTGATCGATGTCAACGTTCACCCGACGAAGCGCGAAGTCCGGCTCTCAAAAGAAAAAGAGTTATGTCAATTGATTCGAGACACGGTCCAACTGACGCTTCGTGAGCAACGCCTCATCCCGACGGTCCAACCGAAACCGAAAGTGGAACGCGCCCAGACGGAACAAGCGCGACTCGACTTTACCGTCGAGCGCTCGCCTGAAGTGAAAGAAGAGCCGGCATGGAACTACCCGATACCACGTGAACCGATCACGTCGCCGAGCCAGTGGGCACCAACGCCTTTGAACAAGGAAGTCTCGCCGAGGCACGAGCCTGATTCGGAGGCCACCCCGATGAAACAGAAGACGGAGCGGCTCCCCGAGCTCGACGTCATCGGGCAATTACACGCGAGTTATATCGTCTGTGGCGGCGAGGACGGCATGTACGTCATCGACCAGCACGCCGCGCAAGAACGGATCAAGTATGAACTGTTCTATGAACAACTCGGGAATCCGGGGAAAGAGTACCAGCTACTCTTGTTACCGCTCACGCTCGAATTCACCCAGCAAGAAGCGCTCGCCATCGAAGAAGTGCTGCCGCTCTTAGAAGAGGCCGGGATTCAACTCGAGCCGTTCGGGGGGAACACGTTCCTCGTCCGAGAGATTCCGACGTGGTATCCGCAACACGACCTTGAAGGAACGGTTCGGGATTTAGTCGAGATGGCGATTCGCGATCGTTCGATTGACCTTGCCAAATATCGCGAGGAGGCGTCCATTTTGATGGCATGCAAACGTTCGATTAAAGCGAACCATCCGTTGAACGTCGAGATGATGCGCCAACTGATTCACGACTTGTCGGAGACAGCGTCGCCTTACACGTGTCCGCACGGTCGCCCAATCCTTGTTAAATGGAGTACGTACGAACTTGAGAAACTGTTTAAGCGTGTCATGTGACAACGTTGTAATCTTTTTTAACGGTCTGTAACGTTTACCCGATGCGTGACGTGGGAACATTATACACATGTCGCTCAACGCATCGAGGTTGAGAGGTGGCTCTTTCACTGCCTCACCCTCAAGATGTAGACATGATCCATTAACCAGTAGGGGGAAAAGATTATGGCAGACAAGCTTAATGTAACGAAACGAGAGTTACGACCACGATCGGTCCGTGCAAACTTACGCAAAGAAGGAAAAGTGCTAGGTGTCGTTTACGGCTACAAAGTCGAGAGCACACCAGTCGCGTTTGAAGAGATGGCACTTCGTAAAATCCTTCGTGAGCATGGTGATAACGCCTTGATCGAACTCAACATCGACGGCAAGAAAGTGAACACGCTCGTTCACGGGACGGAAGTTGACCCGTTCACGAACGAGTATAAGCACGTCGAGTTCATGGCCGTGAAGATGGACGAAGCAACAGAAGTCGAAGCGGACGTCACGCTCGTCGGCGACGCGAAAGGTGTCAAAGAAGGCGGCTTCTTGGCACAAACGCTCTATAAAGTCACGGTATCGGCCACACCTGCCAACATCCCAGAGCGCATCGAACTCGATGTATCTGAACTTGGCATCGGTGACTCGGTGACGGTAGCGGACATTCCAGAAAACAAAGACTACGAGGTTGTCTCGGATGGCGAACTTCAAATCGCATCGGTTAATGAGCCGGTATCACTTGAAGAGCTTGAAGCAGACACAGATACTACGCAAGAAGGTGAAACTGAAGCGACTGAAGAAGAGTCGGCTGAAGCATCTTCGGAAGAGTCTGAAGAGAAGTCTGAAGACAAAGAATAAGCTCGATCGAACGACCCTTTGCGAAGGGTCGTTTTTTTCGTCACAAATCCGACATATGTAAACGATTACGATGTGAAAAATGTGTCAACATGATCCAAGGTCGATTGCAATTTATTGGATTCGGGCTTATATTGTTAATGATTTCACACGTTCGTTCTTATTATAAAGGTTCATTCAAACAGAAAGAAGGGTTTGTGACATGGCATCAATGGAAATCCATGCACTTGAATCATTGCGAAAAAAAGCCCAGGCGTCATCGCACATGATTCATTATCGGCCAATGGAATACTTTTTACGGGCGATGCTCGCCGGGATCTTTATCGGGTTCGCCGCCATCTTCACACTAAAAGTCGTCAATGGCATGTATCTGCTTGATTCGCCGTTCACGACGCTCATTGGCGGCTTTTCGTTCGGGATCGCACTCGTGATGATCATTTATGGGGGAGCTGAGCTGTTCACGGGGAATACGATGTACTTCACGACGTCGACGTTGCGCGGATATACGACGCTCAGTGATACGATGCTCGTCTGGCTATTGTGCTTTGTTGGGAATGCAGTCGGCGGAATTTTGTTCGCCATATTGCTTGCCCCGACCGGAATCATTCAAGAACTTGGGATGAACAACTGGTTGTTCGCCGTCGTCGAGAGCAAGATGCACCATACGACGGTCGAGATTTTCTTCCGTGCCATCTTCTGTAACTGGATGGTTTGCCTGGCGATTTTCTTGCCGAAACAAATGAAAAATGAATTTGCGCAAATCTTCTCGATGATCTTCCTAGTCGCGGTCTTCTTCGCTTCAGGATTCGATCATGTCATCGCGAACTTCGTTTTGTTCGCGCTCACGCTCGTCGTCCCGCACCCAGAGACAATCAGTTTCGCCGGGGCGATTCACAACTTGGTTCCGGCGACGTTCGGAAACATCATCGGAGGTGCCTTGTTCATGGGGGCCATCTATACGTGGTTGAACGCGAAAGGATTGCGGGAAGCCCAAGAGTCAGAAGAAGTCGAGTTGACGATCGTCAAACCTGCTAAAGAAGTATGACTTATATCACGAATCGTAACAGTCGAGTCCCTGCCTAGGGTTCGGCTGTTTTTTGTCATGTTTGCCCTATAAAGATGTCACAAAGTCGTCCCGCATAAATGCCTGCGAACGTGACATAATCTATATATAGATGATTGGTTCGCTGTTTACAGCGAATGGATTCAATATATAGTGAGGTGTTGCAGGGTGAATTTAATTCGATTGTATGAAGATGTCTGTGTCCTCCCTGACCAGGATTTGGTCCAAGAAAACGCGAACGTGGACGGCAAGTCGCCGCTCGGGAAGCTGGCTCGCTTGTCCTCGGAAGTGTCAAAAGAACTCGCGACGACGTACTTGTTGTCCGAACGCTCGCGACGTGCGGTCGCCGATAATTTTTTATACATTCACGATGCAGACTATTACGTGACGGGCTCAACGACGTGTTGCCAAATTCCGCTCGGTGACTTGCTAATGAACGGCTTTCACACCGGACATGGGACGATTCGGCCCCCGAAAGACATCCGGTCGGCGATGGCACTCGCCTCGATTATCCTTCAGGCGAACCAGAACATGCAGCACGGAGGACAGGCGTTCCCAATGTTTGACGTTGATTTAGCTCCCTATGTGGAGAAGACGTATGAACGTCACCTCGAACGACTCCGTCATCTCCCGGTCGAGTTGACGGACACCGAGATGCGTACGATTGCGGAAGAAGAGACGATTACGGCGACGTATCAAGCGTGCGAGGCGTTCATCCACAACGCCAACTCGATGCATTCCCGTGGCGGTGGGCAAGTTCCGTTCGTTTCCATCAACTATGGGACGGATACGTCACGATGGGGCCGAATTTTTATTCGGGAACTGTTACGCGCGACCGAACGCGGTCTCGGGAATGGCGAGACACCGATCTTCCCGATTCAAATTTTTAAAGTAAAAGAAGGCGTCAACTTCCATGAGGGAGACCCAAACATCGACTTGTTTAAACTCGCTTGTCGAGTGACAGGGAAGCGGCTGTTCCCGAACTTTTCCTTCATCGACGCCCCGTTCAACGCGCAATACAATGACGGTACGCCGGAGTCCGAGGTCGCCTATATGGGTTGCCGGACACGCGTGATGGGCAATCGGCACGGCGCTGAGACGTCGATCGGACGGGGAAACTTGTCGTTCTCGACACTGAACTTGGTAAAGATGGCCCTCGTTTCATCTGACATCAAAGCGTTCTATCGTATGCTCAACGACTATTTCGACATCGCAATCGAGCAATTACGCGACCGGTTCGAATACCAGTGCAAACGCCGAGCCGATGAATTCCGTTTCCTTTACGCGCAACATGTTTGGCGTGGCGGCGAGACGCTCGCTCCGGATGACGAGGTCCGCGACGTATTGAAGCAAGGTACACTCTCGGTCGGTTTTATCGGGCTGGCCGAGACGTTACAGGTTCTATTGGGGTCGACCCATGCCGAGTCGCGAGAAGCTGAACGACTTGGCCTAGAGATCGTGACGCATCTAGCCGAGCGGGTGAAAGAAGCGGCCGACCGATATGATCTAAACTTCTCGCTCCTTGCGACCCCGGCGGAAGGGTTGTCCGGCAAGTTCGTCGTGAAAGATCAGGAAGCGTTCGGGATGATTGAAGGCGTGACCGACCGCGCGTTCTACACGAACTCGTTCCACGTGCCAGTCTATAAAGATGTCTCGATTCGTGAAAAAATTAGAATTGAGGCGCCTTACCATGCCCTTTGTGACGCTGGCCATATCACGTATGTCGAAGTCGATGGTTCCCTTGCCCATAATTCGGAAGCCGTCGAGGCAATCGTTAGACTGATGCGTAAACATGACATTGGCTATGGGTCGATCAATCACCCGGTCGATCGTTGTGGGAATTGCGGACTTGAAGGCATCATTGATGAAGCATGCCCGACTTGCGGGGAGTCCGAGCAAATTGAGCGTATTCGCCGTATCACAGGATATTTGGTCGGCACAATGGATCGATGGAACTCGGCAAAACGGGAAGAAGAACGAGCGAGGGTGAAACATGATGCGCGTCCTATCCGTCATTGAAGATTCGGTCGTCGACGGGCCGGGAATCCGTACCGTCGTCTTTACAGCGGGCTGCCCGCATCACTGCCGAGGCTGTCACAACCCGGAGTCATGGAATCCAGCCGGCGGGGAAGAGGTGTCAGTTGAGACACTTCTAGAACAGATCCAAGTGTCTGGGTGGGACGGGGTTACCGTTTCAGGCGGTGAACCGTTTATGCAACCGAAAGAGTTGGCGGCTCTCGTTCGGGGCTGCAAGCGATTGGCAAAAAACGTTTGGGTTTATACCGGGTATACGCTTGAGTTACTTGAACAGATGAATGACGAACACGTGACGGACGTGCTCAATCAAGCCGACGTGCTCGTCGACGGGAAATTCATCGAGTCCCTAAAGGACCGATCGCTCCGGTTTCGAGGTTCGAGCAATCAGCGCATCATTTTTTTGAACAAAGTGTGATCGGGGCGAATCGCCTCGATTTTTTGTATACTCATAAAAAAGGGGGAATTTACATGAAATGGTGTACATATGAACGTGACGGGGAAGTAGCGATTGGGATCGTCGAAGGGACGAACGTGTATGACGTCAGTAATCAATTACATACGAACGCATTGTTAGAAGTCATCGCCCGTGAGTTCGAGCCAGACGTCGACCTAGACGTCGCACCGCGCTATCCGCTCGAATCGGTCAAACTGCTCGCACCGTACCGTCCGCTCAAAAACGTCATCTGTATCGGAAAGAATTACGAAGAACACGTGAAAGAGATGGACACGGCAGGGGCCGGGAAGCTCGTCATCTTCACGAAGGCGCCGACATCGGTCGTCGGTCCAGACGCAGTCGTCGAACGACATCCGGAGCTGACCGACCAGCTCGATTATGAAGGGGAGCTTGCCGTCATTATCGGCAAGTCGGGCCGCGATATCGAACACGTCGAGGAACACATCTTCGGCTACACGGTCTTAAACGACATTACGGCGCGAGACGTGCAAAAACAACACGTCCAATTCTTCCGCGGCAAGTCGTTTGATACGTTCTGTCCGATTGGCCCTTACGTCGTCACACCGGACGAGCTCTCATTCCCGCTCACGATCGAGACGACCGTGAACGGGGAACTTCGACAAGCCGGCACGACCGCCGACATGATTCGGCCGATTGAAGAATTGATTCGGACGCTGTCAAAAGGAATGACGCTCGAAGCCGGGGACATCATCGCGACCGGAACGCCTGCTGGTGTCGGCCATGGGATGAAACCACCTGTCTATTTACAGACAGGCGACACGGTCGAGGTATCCATCTCGGGGATTGGTTCGCTACGAAATATCATCGTCTAACACATTGACGCAAATTGTGAAGAATCTTGTAAACGCTCCGTCAATTCTCGATGAGCGGATTGGTTCCGATTATAATCAACATAGAGATTAGAGGAAACATCATTGAGGAGATGAATCAATATGGAACGAAATGATCACACACCTGAAGATAAACGACGCGACGAATGGCTCGACACGGAAATCGGGTCATCGACACGTTCGCCCGAACCACCGCGAGTGGAACGGCCGGCGAGACCGTCCTTCCTCGGACGGATGTTCCCGGGATTTGTCGGAGGGGTCATCGGGGCGCTCGTGACCGGGGCGGTCGCGTTCCCGTTTCTCGACCAACCGGTGTCGAACGTGAACGATACGGCCGTCACTTCGGAAGGGACACCGCTTCAGACGTCCTCGAACGTCGGGGACACGTCGGTGACGGATGCCGTCGCTGCCGCGCAACCGGCCGTCGTGACCGTGAACAATTTCGCGACGCAAGGTTTCTCGAGCCAGTCGGTCGAGGCCGGTGTCGGCTCTGGGGTCATCTATAAAAAAGAAGGCGACGCTGCATATATCGTCACGAACCATCACGTCGTCAACGGGGCTGACCGATTGACGGTCACGTTTAACGATGGGAAGACGGCGGATGCGACGCTCATGGGCAGCGATGCGACGTATGACTTGGCCGTCTTGAAAGTCGATGCGGCCGACGTGCCAGCCGTCATCAATATCGGTAAGTCCGGCGAGTTGAAGCCAGGACAGACCGTCATCGCCATCGGCAACCCACTCGGTCAGTTCGAAAACTCGGTGACGCGTGGTGTCGTCTCGTCGACGTCCCGACTTGTACCGGTCGACACGGATGAGAACGGACAAGCCGATTTCAACGCCGAGGTCATTCAGACCGATGCGGCCATCAACCCTGGTAACTCAGGCGGCGCCCTCATCAATGAGGCGGGTCAATTGATTGGCATCAACTCGATGAAAATCGCGACAGATGCCGTGGAAGGGGTCGGCTTCTCGATTCCAATCGATATCGCCTTGCCGCTCATCAACCAAATCGAGCAGACGGGCGAGGTGAACCATCCGTCGCTCGGGGTCTCGCTCCGCGACGTGTCGGAGTTTCCGCCTGGATACTTGACCGAACAGATCAACTTACCGGAATCGGTGACGAACGGGACGATTATCATCGATGTGCAGGCGAACAGTTCAGCAGCACGAGCCGGACTTCAAGCCCGTGACGTCATCGTCAAAATCAACGACCAGGACGTCTCGTCGTTCATCGACCTCCGGAGCGAACTCGTTCGCGATACGGACGGGACGGTGTCAATCGAGTACATTCGTGACGGTCAGACCGAGACGGTGGACGTCGAGATTCAAAATGCGAACGGTTCAGCACTCTAAAAGGTGGGCATCTTGCCCGCCTTTTTTGATATGCTTAGAAAAAAGGAGGGATTCATTTGCTTCGTATCTTCTATGGCATATTATTTTTAGGCGCCGGCGTCATGCATTTCGTCAACGAGCGTGCCTTCATGTCCATCATCCCGAAGGCTTGGCCGTTCAAACGGTTCATGGTCCAAGTGAGCGGCGTGATCGAGATTGTGTACGGGACGTTGCTGCTGCTGAATCGGGGCACACGGTTCGTCAAGCGGACGGGACCGGCCTTCTTGCTCGCCGTCTTCCCGGCGAACATCAACATGGCGCTGAAACCGTCGCGAATCGGCGGAAAGACGATCCCGAACTGGGTAACGTGGCTCCGTTTACCGCTGCAATGGGTGCTCATTAAAGGAATTAAAAAAATTTAGTACATACGGAGGGGGAAAGTCATGGCTACGAACGTATTGACGTGGTTCGACCACTTTCACACGCATCCGGAAGTGAGCTGGAAAGAAGTCGAGACGACGAAGACGATTGCAACGATCTTGACCTCGCTCGGCGTATCGCACGACACGTTCGATGACGTCACGGGCGTGTTGGCAGAGATTGGGGACGGCGAAGACGTCATCGCCGTCCGGGCCGATATCGATGCGTTATGGCAACAAGTCGATGGGACGTTTCAGGCAAACCATTCGTGTGGTCACGACGCGAACATGAGCATGGTGCTCGGCGCGCTCGATCTTTTGAAAGATGAGCCGTTACAAAAACGGATCCGCTTTATCTTCCAACCGGCAGAAGAGCAAGGCAACGGGTCGCTCGCGATGATTGAGAAAGGCGCCTTGATCGATGTGACGGAACTATACGGGATCCATCTGCGTCCAATCGAGGAGCTCGCGCTCGGTCAGTTCGCGGCGACGATTCAACACGGGGCCGCCATCTTTTTAAGAGGCAAGGTCATCGGCGACGACGCGCACGGGGCACGTCCGCACCAAGGACAAAACGCGCTCGACGTCATGTTCACGATTCATCAACAGTTGAAAAACATCTATCTGTCGCCGTTCGAACCTCATTCTGTGAAGTTGACCGGGGTGCAGGCCGGCAGCGACAACGTGAACATCATCCCTGGGAACGCCACGTTCTCGATTGACGTACGGGCCCAATCGAACGAGGAATTGCTCGCCTTGCGTGACCGGGTCGAGACAATGCTGCATCAGATTGAATCGCTTCACGGGGTGACGCTCGAGTGGGAGTGGCAAGACTTCACACCTGGAGCCGTCGTCGGCAAACGCTCGAGCCGGCATGCGACGGATGCGATTACGAGTCGGTACGGAAAAGAGGCGCTCGTCGAACGGATCGTGACGTCCGGGAGTGATGATTTTCATTTTTATACGGTGAAAAAACCGGAACTCGACGCAACGATGATTGGCATCGGCGCCAACTTGACGCCGGGGTTGCATCATCCGCACATGACGTTCGATCGGTCGGTTCTACAGGAAGGGGCAGTCTTGTTAGCGGATACGTTGCGCCGGGCTGCCACAGAAAAATGAGACGGAAGCGAATCGCTTTCGTCTTTTTGTTATTGCCAACGTCTAATGTAAGCGTTATCATAATCCTATTAGCGACAATATAACGACAATTCTGAATTATTCGCTAACGGGGAGGAAATTGGATGGAACAGGGGAACAAGCAAGAAATGAAACTCGGATGGGCGCTCTTGCCGCTACTTGTCATGATCGGGGTCATGCTCGTGGCGATTGTATTGCTCGAGCAAGGACCACATATCCCGCTCATCATCGGGACGGCGGTGGCATCGATGGTCGCCTACATGCATGGCTTTAAGTGGAAAGAGATTGAAGAGATGATGTACAAAGGGATCCGGCTCGCCTTGCCGGCGGTCGTCATCATCATTCTCGTCGGTTTGACGATTGGGGCATGGATTGGGGGTGGCATCGTCGCGACGATGATTTATTACGGCTTGACGATTATCTCGCCGGCTTATTTTCTCGTCACGATCTGTTTGATTTGTGCGGTCGTCGCATTATCGATTGGAAGCTCATGGTCGACGATGGGGACGATTGGTGTCGCTGGCATGGGGATTGGACTCAGCATGGGGATTCCGGCAGCGATGGTCGCGGGGGCGGTCATTTCCGGTGCCTATTTCGGGGATAAAATGTCACCGCTGTCGGATACGACGAACTTGGCTGCCGGCTTGACGCATACAAACTTGTTCGAACACATCCGTCATATGCTCTATACGACGGTTCCGGGCCTGTTAATCGCGCTCGGTGTCTACTTTTGGCTCGGCAGACGGTTTAGTGAGTCGGGGACCGATTCATCAGACATCACTCAGACGCTCGCGATCTTGCAAGACAGCTTCTTCATTTCACCATGGCTCTTGTTGATCCCGCTCGCGGTCATTGTACTCGTTGCGAAAAAAGTGCCGGCGATTCCGGCCCTCGTCGTCGGGATCGCGCTCGGGTTTCTCGCTCAATATGTCATTCAAGGCGGGACGCTCGCGGACAGTGTCGGGGCGTTGCAGAGCGGATACGTCATCAATACGGGGACCGAACTCGTCGACAACTTGTTCAGTCGAGGCGGGTTAGACGCGATGATGTATACCGTGTCGATGACGATTGTCGCGATGACGTTCGGCGGAATCTTGGAATATTCGGGTATGCTCCAGTCGATTATGAATCAAATCGTGAAGCTTGCGAAGACGGCCGGTTCGATGATTGCGTCGACGATTTTGGCAGGGTTCGCGACGAATGCCACATGTTCCGAGCAATACATATCGATTGTCGTACCGGCTCGCATGTTCGCCGGTGCATATGAGAAGATGGGGCTTCAATCGAAGAACTTGTCGCGTGCGCTCGAGGACGGGGGGACGCTCACGTCCGTCTTTATCCCATGGAACACATGTGGCGTGTTCATCCTCGGAACGCTCGGCGTCGGGGCGTTCGAATACGCGCCATACGCCGTGTTGAACTTCATCGTCCCAGTCATCTCGGTCATCTATGCGTTTACTGGCTTCACAATCGCGAAGCTCCATGTGTTACAGACTGTCCCACCGGATGATCAGCGACAAGCGCAATAAACAAGGACGCGTCGTCTGACGCGTCCTTTACGTTGGCAGCTTGAATTTATAAACGGAACGAGGCCTTCCTTGCGCATAACTCATCTCTTCGCCAATCACCTCGACGTAGCCGGCATCAAACAGCTTTTTGATGAGCCGTTCCGTCGTCCGGCGCGACACGTGAAGGTAAGCGGTCATCTCTTTGGCGGTAAACTCATGTGTCTGTTTGGCGAAGCCGATAATTTTACTCACGTTCGCCGGACTGATTCCGAGTCGTTTCATCAAGTCGAACGCCCGGTCTTCTGTCACGCGGTACGCGATTGTTTCGTCTGTTCCGGGGAACGACAACTTTTTCGACGCGTCGATGATTCGGATCGGGTGATGCGTCGAGGCTGAGATGGCGATTGTCGCGTGATCATGGGCCGTCTGATAGTCAGGCCCATACCCGATTCCGATTTTTGTCTCCTCATCGGAAGGGGCGAGTGTCTCGATTTGTAACGCCCGTTCAATCACACCTTTTGTGGTGAGGAGTGAGGTCGTGTCGGAATGGACCTCGACATGCCCGTGATGTGGCAACGCGGCAAGGTAGGTTTGAAGCCCAGGCGTCGTCGAGGCATAGAGCACAACGGCGAATTGGGCCGCATCGGCCTGGGCGTGCCGGACCCGCTCGATCAGCTTTTCAACGTGAACGACAATCGTACGTGTCGGTTCGATCATGAGCTGGCTGTTATATCCGGCATCAAGCAACTCGCGATGGACGCGCTCGATGCTCGTCACGGCAAGCGAGGCGTCATGAGGTTGCTTCGACGCATGAAACGTGAACACGTCCGTAAAGGAGACGTCGGGATCGATTTTCATGACGTTCGGTCGAGCCATGTCCGGTAAAGAGGCGAAGATTGACGCCAATCGTTCCGGATCGTTCACATCCATCGTCAAGCGATCGAGCGGGACGTGCTGCGTAACGCTCGCATGTAAAAGTGTCGTCAAAAGCACCGTCTCGTCTTGGACGACGTGATGCGCGAGTGTTTCCTTCAAATAGGGAAGGGCGTATGCATACGGGAACGAACCGGAGAAGAAGACGGCGTCGAACGATCCGAGCTGTTGTGCGATGGTGGCCGCTTCTTTCGGATGGTGATAGATGAACGGACTGAACCGGACGTCATCGAACGAGACGGCGCGCATGACGGTCGAGACGAACGTGTCGGACCCGACGAGCGCGAGATGGATGGCCATGAAAACTCCTCCTTGCAATTTAACGACTATTTAACGACAATATAACTAACGATACGACAGAAGTAAAGGAGCTTATGTATGAAAATTGAGAAGATTGAAGTGTTTGCCGTCCGTTTCCCACTAAAAGTCCCATTCGTCGTCAGCTATCACCGCTATGAGGATATGCCGTCCATCATCGTCAAATTGACGAGTGCTTGCGGTCGTGTCGGATACGGCGAAGCGGTCGCCGATGAGCATGTTACCGGTGAGTCGCTAGAGAGCACGATTTCAATCATCCATCGCTTGCTCGGACCACAGTTGATTGGGGAGAACCCGATGCATATGGAACGGATTCACGATGTGATGGACCGGTCCATCCGGGACGTGCCCGCCGCGAAAGCGGCACTCGACATCGCGTGCCACGACCTCGTCGGGAAGAAGCTTGGTCTTCCGGTATACGACTTGATCGGTGGGCGTTATCATGACGCCTTCCCCGTGACGCATGTCCTCAGTATCGGTGACCCGGATGCGATGGCCGAGGAAGCGAAGCAGCAACTCGATGCCGGTTACACGTCCATCAAGATGAAAGTCGGGGTCGACGTCGCCTCTGACGTCGCGCGCGTCGCCGCGGTCCGACGCGCGGTCGGACCGGACGTCCCGATTCGCGTCGACGTGAACCAAGGCTGGGAGAATGCCGGGAAGACGCTACAGGCGATGCAGCAGCTCATCCCGTATGCGCTCGACTGGATCGAACAGCCGGTTCGGGCCGACGATTTCGAGGGGATGGCCGAAGTGAAAGCGAAAAGTGTCGTCCCGATCATGATTGATGAAGGAGTGCGCGGCATGCCTGAGATGCGCCGGTTGACGCTCATGCAGGCGGCACACAAAGTGAACATCAAACTGATGAAGTGCGGTGGGATCTATCCGGCGAAAAAGCTCGTCCATATCGCGGAAATGTCAGGAATCGAGTGTCAAATCGGGTCGATGGTCGAGTCGTCCATCGCCTCGAGTGCGGGCTTCCATGTCGCCTTCTCAAGTAAAATCGTACGTTCCGTCGAATTGACGGGCCCGCTCCGGTTCGCACAAGATGTCGGGAACTTGCAGTACGATTTGCCGTTCATCCGCTTGAACGAACAGCCCGGACTCGGGATCGAAGTCGATGAGGCCGTCCTCGAGCAGTTGGCGACGGCGCGGTATGAGGTGACGGGCTGATGTGGTCTGGGGTTTGGAACGGTCTCACGTTACACGTTCGCCATTTGACGGAACAGGATTTGCCCGCCATCGAGTCCGTCCAACGAGCGGTCATTGACGAATTGACCGAGTCCGCTCACTATCAAGCGCTCACGACTGGCGAGTTTCAAAAACTATTGGCAGACCGAACCATCATCGGGGCATATCGGGACGAAGATTTAATCGCGTTTCGCGCGCTCCTCATCCCGCCAATCGATGCAGAGCATCTCGGCCGGGACATCGGGTACCCAGAACACTCACTCGAGCGCATCATCTATCAGGAAGTGACGAACGTCCATCCGTCGTTTCGGGGTTATCGCCTGCAACAACATCTCGGCCACCTCTTGATGGAGGCGTTTAGCCAAGACGTCCGATTCGATCTCGTCTGTGCGACGGTCGCCCCGTTCAATATTCCGAGCTTGAAAGATAAGTTCGCCCTTGGACTTCGGATTGGCGCGCTGAAGCCGAAATATGGGGGGAAATGGCGCTACATCTTCATGAGAGAGCTACACACCGGTTGGCATGGGGATGGACTCGTCACATCCGTCGAGATGGCTGACACGGCACGACAAGTGCGTCTGTTACAGGACGGCTGGTATGGGACGGGTATGCGTGAAATAGATGGGACATGGTATATCGACTACGAAAAACAAGCCTGATCGTCATGATCAGGCTTGTTTCAATCGAGTAGGAACAAGACATCGTCCGCGAACTTCTCATACGTCCGGTCGCTCGGATGGAATTGATCGGTCGCAAGGTCCCGTGACACGTCGGAAACGTAGGCGAACGGGTCGATGACGTCGATGCGTTGCGCGTTCGCGAACTGTGCGGCCGACGCATTCCAATCGAGGATGAGTTGATTGAACGCTTCCCCGTTCTCATTGTCTTGGAACGGATTGTATAGCGCGATGTAAATGATTTGAGCTGAATCGTTCAGGTTGCGGATTTCGGTGAAAATCGTATTCAAGTTCGTCTTCGCATCGGCAACGACTTGGGTGATGTCGACCGAGTCGAAATTATCGACGTTCTCGCCGCGGTTGAACAAGTCGTTTCCACCGATCGTCAAGGTGATGTATCGAGCGTTCTCGATTGTCCGTCGTACTTCGGGCTGCTCGAGCTGAGCGAGTAAGTCCTCGGTGCGAGCTCCCGAGACGGCTAGGTTCTGTGACCGGATGCCGTCTTCTTGTAATGCCCGGCTGACGGGTTGCACGTATCCGGCGCCCGACGTCGAGCCGACACCGCGTGTGAGCGAGTCACCGAGGGCGACGAACACGTCACCTTCTGGTGCAGGGCGGGCATCCCCGTTGACCGAGAGCGTCCGTTCTGGCGGATGAACGATATCTTGATAACCGATCCATAGGCCGTATAGAGCCGTTCCTGTTAGAAAAATCGAGCCGATTAAAAACGCGTACCACTTTCGGTTTTTCATCTGATGACCTCACTTTCGTTGTTCTCATCATATCAAAAAAACGTGAACGTGCCCTATGTGAATGTTCGAATAGGACAGACTGGCATCGTCTCCGCTAGAATGGAAAAGAGGTGAGACGATGCAACCAACATTGAAGATTGATCAATTGACAAAAGTGATTGGGAAAAAGACGATTATCGACAATATGTCGTTCGACGTGTTTCCTGGCGAAGTGTTCGGCTTCCTCGGTCCGAACGGGGCCGGGAAGACGACGACGATTCGGATGATTGTCGGTTTAATCAAACCGACGAACGGGACCGTCTCGATCTGCGGCTATAACGTCGAACGAGAATTCGTCCAAGCGATGAACCAAATCGGGGCGATTGTCGAAAACCCAGAACTGTACAAGTTTTTAAGTGGTCGTGAAAACTTGGAAGTGTTCGCCCGCATGTTGCCGGATGTGACTGAGGCGAGAATCCAAGAAGTGATTGACCTCGTCGATTTGACGGCACGAATCGATGACAAAGTGAAGACGTACTCGCTCGGGATGCGGCAACGGCTTGGGATCGCCCAAGCGCTCCTCAACAACCCGCGCGTCTTGATCTTAGATGAGCCGACGAACGGACTCGACCCGATGGGGATTCGGGACTTGCGCCTTTTCATCCGCCGACTCGTCGAAGAGACGGGCTTAAGCGTGCTCGTCTCGAGCCACATTCTAGCGGAAATCGAACTGCTCGCCGACCGCGTCGCCATCATGTCTCGCGGCAAAATCGTCAAAGTCGGCACGGTCGGGGACTTGATCAACGAGCTCGCCTCGACGGTCGACGTTCATGTGCCGGACAGCTTCGAGGCGCTCCCGATTGTGCGCGGATTCGAGTCGGTGACCCAAGCCGACGTCATCGATGAACGAACGATTCGCGTCTCGATGAACTTGGAGGACACCGCCGACTTGAACCGCTATTTACTCGAGCGCAACGTCGCGGTCTCCGGTCTAGAGCGACGCGTCCAAACGCTCGAAGAGTTGTTTATTTCGTTGACCGGGGGTGACCACATTGTCTAATCCTTCAATCATCGGATTGATTCGAAACGAAGTGTTAAAGATTCATCGCAAACGACGCTTGCTGGTCGTCTCGACGATTCTCGTCGTCCTCGTCTCGATGTTCACGTATGCGAACTATCGACAGATCGAGAAGCAGCGGGAAGAACAGGGAACGATTGATTGGCGCGTCGATTTGCAGCAAGAGATTATCGACACGCAAAACCGGCTCGCCTCGGCGAACGTCCAAGACGAGTTCCGGCAAATCCTCGAATTTCGGGTGCAACAGAACCAATATTACTTAGATAACGACATTAACCCGAGTTACCCGGGGGCACCGACGTTCATGCGCGTCTTCTTCTCCCAAGGGACGACGCTCGTCCTGCCGCTCTTCATCATCGTCTTGATGGCCGATATCGTCAGCGGCGAGCATAACGACGGGACGATTAAGACGCTCTTGTCGCGACCGGTCCGGCGCTTCAAGATCCTGCTTGCGAAATGGATGACGACGCTTCTTTATACGTCGCTCCTCATCTTCATCACGGCGCTCGTCAGTTATGCGATTTCCGGTATCGTGCTCGGCTGGGACGGTTGGACCGCGCCGATACTGACCGGATTCCAAGCCTCGCCGACCGGTACGTTCTCGACCGACTTCGTCCATACGCTGCCGATGTGGCAATATCTACTCATGTCCGTCGGCCTCGCCTGGTTCGTCGTCGCCGCGGTCGGGACGATCGCACTCATGGTGTCGGTCATCGTCAAAAACACGGCGACCGGGATTGGTATCATGATGGCCGTCCTCATCTCGGGTCCGCTTTTGACGTCGCTCGGTTCGAACTGGGACAGTTCGAAGTACCTCGTCAACGTCAACTTCGGTCTTCATACCTATCTCGAAGGTCAAGCGCCACCGATTGATGGGATGACGTTACCGTTCTCGCTTATCGTGATTACGCTCTGGTCACTGGCGGCACTCGCTTACGCGTTTTACCATTTCACGCAAAAAGATGTATATTGATTCGACGTCGCCCGTTACGGGTGACGTTTTTTTTATACAGTGAGAAAGGCGCTGTCCTGATGTACGAGTAGTCATATTTACTTAATATTTTAAATTATCAAAATAATCAAATGGTTGGATATCTTAATTGTGTGAAACTATGTAAAGTTTGAATCACCACATAAGGAGGGACACACAAATGAAAAAAGTATTATCCACATCCATCATCGCCGGCGTCTTACTCGTACCGCAACTCGTCGGGGCGAGCGAACTCAAATCAGGGACGTTGACGAAACCGTCAAACGAGGCACCGACGACAATCGTCAAAGAATATGCGAAAGCGAAAGGGCAGTTCAAGACGCTCGAGTCGAAGCAAGACAAAGTCGGTCAAGTCGTCAAGTTACAACAGACTGTTGACGGGGTACCGGTCTTCGGTGGCATCGTCGTCGGCGTTGTCGATGAAGCGGGGCAATTGAAGACGGTCGTCGATGACACGAAAGCTGTCAAAGGATTACATAAGTCAATCAAGTTGAACGAACAAAGAGCAATCAACCGCTATAAAGAGCTCGTCGGTCATCAAGGCGCCTATGAGCTTGAACCGAAAGCGGAACTCGTCGTCTATCCACAAGGCGACTCGGCCGTCTACGCGTATGAAGTGACGGGAACGATTCTTGACGCGGACGAGCCGTCACGTTGGACGTACTTCATCGACGCAGCGAGCGGAGAAGTCGTCAACAAGTTCAACCAATTGGCGCATGCGAAGCCTATTAACGGTGTGACTGGCACGACGTACACGGGAACAGGCATCGATGTTCTCGGCCAAAGCCAGACGTTCAAGACGACGAAGAGCGGATCGTATTACTATCTTCAAGACTCGACTCGTGGTAAAGGAATTTACACGTATGATGCGAAGAACCGGACCCTCTTGCCGGGATCGCTCTGGGCCGACCTCGATAACGTCTTGAATACGACGTATGACCGGGCAGCAGTCAGCGCGCATGTCAACGCGACGAAGACGTATGATTTCTTCAAGAACACGTATGGACGGAACAGTTACGACAACAACGGTGCCGCGCTCAACTCAACGGTCCACTATAGCCGTAGTTACAATAACGCGTTCTGGGACGGTAGCAAGATGGTATACGGGGACGGGGACGGGCAAACGTTCACGTACCTTTCAGGGGCGCTTGATGTCGTCGCGCACGAATTGTCTCACGCCGTCACGGAGTACACGGCAGGACTGATCTATCAAAACGAGTCTGGGGCCATCAACGAAGCCATTTCAGATATTTTCGGGACGGTCGCCGAGTACAGTGTCGGCTCGAACTTTGACTGGTTGATTGGGGAAGACATCTATACGCCAGGCGTTGCTGGTGACGGACTCCGCTCAATGGCGAACCCTGCCGCTTACGGGGACCCAGATCACTATTCAAAACGTTACACGGGTACGCAAGATAATGGCGGTGTCCATATCAACTCAGGAATCGTCAACAAGGCAGCCTACTTGCTTGGTAACGGTGGCACGCATTACGGCGTCTCGGTCCAAGGCGTGGGCGTCATGAAGATGGGTGACATTTACTACCGTGCGCTCACGGTATACTTGACACCGTCCTCGAACTTCTCGAGCCTCCGTCAGGCGGTCGTGCAGTCAGCGAAAGACTTGTACGGTGCGACGAGCCCGGAAGCCATCGCGGCGGCGAAGTCGTTCGACGCGGTCGGCATCAATTGATAGGCAGACATCGACTTCGCAAGGGGTCGATGTTTTTTTGTGGGCGATATGGACTCTGAACTTTTGGGTATAAAGAAGGGATATGAAAAAAGTGAGGTGAGCCCGAATGAATGATTTTGATGCATATAAAATTGATCAACAACGAACACGGCGACTTGAGGAATTCGATACATCCGTTTCCGACCGACCGACTGACGATGAATTGCAAAACAAACTGATCCCGGAAAGCATCGAACGATTGAAAGAACTGCATTGGAAACTATATGCCGAGGCGGAGACGGGAGTCATCGTCGTCTTACAGGCGCTCGATGCCGGTGGAAAAGACGAAGCGATCAGCTATATCTTTTCGAACTTGAACGCCCAAGGGTTAAAGACGAACGCGTTCCAAAAACCGTCCGAAAAAGAAAAGAAACATGACTATTTGTGGCGCATGCACGACTTGATGCCAGAACGCGGGCAGGTCGGTATCCTCAATCGCTCCCATTACGAGGAAGTCATTGCCCCCCGAGTACACGATTTGCTCGGGGAAGAAGCGATTCCGGATGAGACCGACAAAGAGGAGGTTTGGTCGGTGCGTTATCGCCAAATCAATGATTTTGAGCGCTACTTGCATGAGAATGGGTTCGAAATCATTAAGTTCTTCTTCAACGTCTCAAAGGATGTACAACGAGACCGCTTGCTGGAACGGTTAAAAGACCCGAAGAAAAATTGGGAGTTTTCCTTTAGTGACGTCAGGGAGCGACAGTATTGGGACGATTATCAGGCCATCTTTGCCGACATGCTCTCGAAGACGGCGACGGAACATGCCCCGTGGTATGTGCTCCCGGCCGATGACGAATGGTACGCCCGTTATATCGTCTCTTCGGTCATGATTGACGTGTTAGAGCAAATCAATCCCGAGTTTCCGACGTTTACGGAAGAAGAACAAGAAAAGATTGACGAGGCCATCCGGACGCTTGAGAGCGAGTGAATCAAGGCGTTCTCGTGAACAACAATTTCCCCTCTTGCATTGAAAGCGAATTCACAGTACAGTGGACATATCGAAAGACGTCTGACATCTGTACAAAGGAGTAATGCACGTGGGGAATATCAGTTTATTGTTTGGTGGCGTGGCGCTATTTTTAAATAGTCTCGTCTTGTTCGGGAAAGTCGACGTGAGAAGCGCCGGCGTGTTCAGCTTGTTCACCGGTCTATTGCAAGCGTTCATCGCGACATGGCTCGTCGTCCATGCGACACCGGCCGAAGTGTTCGGTTATGCAGGAATTTATTTGTTCGCATTCACTTATTTATACGTCGGTGTCACGTTCTTGTATGACTTAGACGGTCGCGGCGTCGGTTGGTTCTCCCTTTTCGTCGCGATTGCCGCATTGTTTTACGCAGGGATCGGCTTCGGACGGGCTGATTTTGTGGACGGGGCGATGTGGACGTTTTGGGCGTTCCTTTGGGCGCTCTTCTTCCTCGGCATGGGGCTCGGGCGACCGATCGATGCGGTAACGTCACGGGTCGCGCTCGTCTTAAGTTGGTTGACGTTGATCGTACCGGCAATGGTCGGAATGTCTGGACTGGCAACACCGCTATATACGATTATGTGGTGGGCTGCGAGTGGTACAGCGGTTCTCTACTTCGGGTTCACGATGTGGCGATACCGCTTGATTGAAGTGACCTTATGAAGATGCTCCGAGCGAGCATCTTTTTTTTTGCGTATTAATTTGTGTCTAATATGTGAAGAGTGGGAATGGAGAAACAAAGGAGGCGGACACGAATGAGTGATGGACTAGTTTTATTGCTCGGCTTGCTATTATGTGGTTGGATGCTGTTTGCCGTCGTATTTGATGATACAATTAAACGAAGAATTTGACTGACCGTCTCCTTCCTGGAGCGGTCTTTCGTTTGAGGAGTGAGCTGGATGGAAAAAACACCCGTCATCGTGATTGTCGGACCAACGGCGGTCGGTAAGACGAAGACTGGAATCGAGTTAGCAAAAGCATTCAACGGAGAGATCGTGTCCGGTGACTCGGTACAAGTGTATCGCGGCATGGACATTGGATCGGCAAAAGTGACGGTCGAGGAGGCGGAAGGAATCCCGCACCATTTGATTGACATTTGTGACCCCGATGAACCGATGAGCGTCGCCAAGTTTCAACAACGGGCACGTCAGGCGATTGACGATATTTATGCCCGCGGTAAACTGCCGATTCTCGTCGGTGGCACCGGACTATACATTCGATCTATCTTATATGATTATGAGTTCGCTGAACGGCCAGTGAACGAGGCGCTGCGAGCGTCGCTTGAAGACGAGGCGAGTCGCCTCGGCGCGGACGCGCTGCATGAGCGGTTACGTGAACTCGACCCGAGACGGGCCGAACAAATCCATCCGAATAACGTGCGTCGTGTCATTCGCGCCCTTGAAGTCGCGATGCAAGGGGACAGTCAAGCAGTCGATAGCGCCCCGTCCGAACATTATGCCTATAAGCTGTTCGTCTTACACGCTGACCGGGACGTTCTCTATGAGCGAATCAATGAGCGCGTCGATGTCATGGTCGAGACGGGTTTAGTCGATGAGGTCAAACATCTCCTTGACGCAGGATATGGGAATACACAGGCGATGCGGGCTATTGGGTATAAAGAAGTCGTCCCTTACATCGAAGGTCGCATCACGGAAGAGCGGATGCGCGAGACGCTAAAACAACATACGCGGCAATTCGCCAAACGACAATTGACGTGGTTCCGTCATCAATTTGATGGGATTTGGGTGGATATGGGAAGAAAATCATTTGAACTATCGTATAAAAATATTTATGATGAAGTTGAGGGGTTTTTTCGAAAATTCCGATTATTTGAAAGAGACACAGACTAGGGGGAATGCAACATGAAGGCAAGCTATAACATCCAAGACCATTTTTTGAATCAGTTGCGTAAAGAGATGGTACCGACGACCGTGTTTTTAGTGAGTGGGTTTCAAATTCGGGGAGTCATCAAGTCGTTCGACAACTTCACGGTCATCGTTGAGTCGGAAGGGCGCCAACAGTTGATTTATAAACATGCGATCTCAACGTTTTCACCAGCCCGTAACGTTACGCTGTATGAACCAGATGCGGTGGAAGTGACAGAAGGATAAGCCATAAAGAAAGAGCGGCCCGGGGACCGCTCTTTCTTTATGCTGTTTTTACGTCTTTGTCATGACCGACCGCCTCGAGCACGCGGTGGATGGCACAACCGCCAAAGATCGAGTCGAGTTGGTCGCAAAGCTGTGACGGTTTGGACCGATACAAGTGGGCGAACGTGCGCTTCCATGACCGCTCCGCCGACTGGATTCGGACGAGCAGGTCGGCGTGGCTGAGCTCTTTCAACTTTTCAATGTTCATACGGTTCGTCCGGGCGAAGGCGGACAAGACGAGAGCTTTAGCGAGCGGTGTCTGCACTGGATAACCGAGGACGAGGAGCGTCGCCATCGCGCCTTTTAGCTCATGGGTGATAATCGATTCGAACACCGCATCGTGCGTATATGGATTCCCGGCGTGACCGGAGACGATTCGTTCGAGATCAGCCTCAGGCACCGGGCAGGCGGCTGCCTTGATGATTTGTTCAGTCGTCGGATGTTCACTCGCATAACGTGTCGCTTCCCCCGTCGCGATGAGCCGTTCATACGTGTCTATCAATGAAATCATTTCGATTCCCCCTTTTTATAACTAACTCTATCGTATCAATACTCGTAAGCGCTTTCAATGAAATCCGAGATTTTTTTCGACCTACAACGAAAGTATGTTCGCCTAGCCTAATGAAAAACGGTACAATGGGCACAGATGCGAAGGAGGGGCTATGATGAACTATTATCAACAAATCGAACGAGTCACAGGGGACGGGTTTGACCGAAATATTTACCAAATCCCGGCCATGGAGCAATCGGACGTGCGCTTGGCTGATTTGACGGACGGGACGCCCGTCGATATGAAAGCGCTCGTCAGCACGGTCGAGGTGAAAGAAAGTAAGTCGGGGGCGAAGTGGCTTCAGTTGAACGTGACGACGGCGAGCGGTTTGATTCGCGCGAAGCATTGGCTGCGTGGCAATGAGGATCAGCTATTGCCGATTTACGAGTCGGGTGTCGTCGCCCTGTCAGGGAAAATCGACGTCTACCCGAAACCGGATGGCGCGAAATCCATCACGATTGACAAGGTGCAAGCAATCTCTCGCGACGAAGCGGTCTCGCTCTTACCTGGCCTGCCAAATGACGAGACGATTGACGCGTTCGCGGACGAATTGTTCGCAATCCTTGGGACGCTATCTCCAGACGCCCAAAAGATTGCCAATGCCCTGCTCGAGGACGTATGGGACGACTTCGTCTTGGCCCCGGCCGCCTTGTATCATCATCACAACTATGCCGGCGGGTTGTTGAAGCACACGACGTGCATGCTTCGGCTCGGCTATCGGATTCAGGAGCAAGACGACTACTTGGCGATGGCGTTCCGTGTCATCAAAGAGGCCGAGCAGTTGCACAAAGTAGACGTATGGAATACGATGAACGGTGTGAAAGTCGAGCAGGCGTTCAAAGGGACGTTCGAGTCGCTGTATGCGGCGTGTGAGGCGGTCGCCGAGCTGAAAGAACCGCTTCGGTGGGATGAACTCGCCCTCGGGATTTTGTTCCACGATATCGGCAAACTGTATGAATATAGTCATCTATTGTCGTCACCGCGTCGCTTCGAGAACTTGTTTGCCGTCTCGGGTACGAGCGAGACGACAGGGATTTCCATCAATCCGATGGGCAGTCTAATCGGTCATATGCCGTATGGAGGGCTGTTGTTCGAGAAGAGCCAGCGTCAGTCTGGCGTCACGTTACCGCTTGATGTCCATCATCGGATTTGGCATATGATTTTGTCCCATCATGGAAAGCGGGAATGGGGATCGAGCGTCCTCCCGGTGACGGCTGAAGCGTGGCTGCTCCATCTCATCGACCTGCTCGACGCTCGGTATGAGAAGTGGGCGCGTGTCCATGACAATCTATGAAGTGAGGTTTTTGCAATGATTCCCGTGCAACTTGTGACCGGTTTTTTAGGCGCCGGTAAGACGACTTATATGAACAGGCTGCTCGCGGCGACGAACGAGCGTATCTTGCTCATCGTCAACGAGCTCGGTTCCATCAATTTGGATGAGCAACTGATTGTCCAAATGGACCAAGAGCAAATCGAACTATCGAACGGCTGCATTTGCTGCTCGATTCAAAACGATTTGAGCAAGACGTTTTATCAGCTCGCGGCCAAAGACAAGACGTTCGACCGAATCGTCATCGAGACGACGGGCGTCGCCGATCCGGCCCCGATCATCCAGACGATTTACTATGATGACTATTTACGAACTCATTTCAAGCTGACCGCGATTTTGACGGTCGTCGATGCGAGTCAAATGGACCGGGACTTGTTTATAGAAGGAATTCACCAAATCGCTTATGCCGATGTGATCCTGTTAAATAAGACGGACCTCGTGGACGAAGCGGTGCTCAGACGGGCGCATGAAAGGATTCGTACAATCAACCCGACCGTTCGTGTCGTCGAGACGGTACAAACGGAAGGGGACTACGATCTGCTCGAGGATACGTTCCAACTGTCTCGTGTCGATGAGCGACAGCTGTCCACGTTGACGGAAGGTCACGGCTCCGTGGCAACACTCCGTGCCGTCACGTTGACGACAGATGTTCCGCTTTCCCGGGAGCGTGTGACGCGTTACGTCCGAGAGGTGCTCATGCATTATGAAGATCAGCTCTATCGCTTGAAGGCGATTGTCCGACTTGACGGGGAACAATCCAAATTCGTCGTTCAGGCGACGAACCAGTTGATGGGTGCGACGTTCGCGAACGAACCGAGTGACGACACCCGTTCCGTGTTCGTCTGGATTGGGAAGGAACTTGACCGTGAAGCGCTCGCTCGCGGATTACATGCTTGTGAGGTGGTTGAGACGTGAAACTGATGTTAGTAGATGGGTTCAACTTGTTGTCACGTTATTACTTCGCGACAGAGCGTCGCCGGGCGCTCGACCCTGATGTGACAGTGAAAGGATTGCTTCGAAAAGTCGATGGCTGGACGAATGACTTCTCCCACATTGCCTTCTTTTGGGACGGGCCGCGTGAATCGACACATCGATTCGCCATTTTCCCTGAGTATAAGGCGACGCGGACCGGACTCCCGGAACCGTTATTCGACGACTACGTCAAATTACGGGCGGCCTTGACGGAACGAGGCATTTTCCAGTCGGAACTTGCCGGCTATGAGGCCGACGACTTGATGGGGGCGGTGGCGACACACTTCCCGGGCGAGTCGTACCTCTATTCGTCGGACCGCGACCTGCACCAACTGTTATCGGACTCGGTCTTTCAAATCGTACCGAAAAAAGGGGAAGAAGTGCTTATGAACGGGACGCTGTTCGAGTCACTCTACGGCATCAAACCGCTCCAATTCGTCGATGTGAAGGCGCTCCAAGGCGACGCGTCGGACAACATCCCTGGTGTTCGCGGAATCGGACCGAAAACAGCGACGATTCTCGTTCAGTCGTATGATACGGTCGAAGTGCTATTTGATCGATTGAAGCATGATCAACTGCTCGAGGCGCACCGGAAGTTCTCAAAGAAGCTCGATGGACAGGAAGGCGTGGCGAAGTTGTCGAAACAGCTCTCGCTCATCGACATTCATGCCCCAATCGAGATGGACTGGGAGGCGTATCGCTTTGGTTCACATCTATTTTGACGCCGCCACGAATCAAGAGACCGCTCTGAACGGACTCGGTGTCTGGCTGCGGCAAACTGACGGCACGGTGTCGACGTATATGAAGAAAGTGTCAGGGTTGACGAGCGTTCAGGCTGAACTTGCCGCCCTCGACTTTGCGCTCGAACACGCGCACCAGCTCGAAGGTGAGACGACGTTCATGATATATTCGGATGCGGAGACGGTCGTGCGCGCCCTTGAGCAGCGGTTCTTAAAAGATCAAACAATGCGTCCTTTGTTCGTTAAAGCGCTAACGCTCTATGACGAGTTGCCACATAAGTTCATCAAGTGGATTCCGCGTGCGGAGAATCGATCCCATGATGTGGCGAAACGAGCATTAATGATGGAGTGAAAGTCGGGCGTTGGCCCGACTTTTTGTCAATTGCAGGGGGAATGATTTCTTTTTTGCAAAAGTTTCGCTAAAATGAAAGCGTAGTCAAAAAAAGAGGGGGAATTTTCATGGATTATCGGATTGAACGGGACACGATGGGGGAGATCAACGTTCTAGCTTCGGCGAAATGGGGCGCACAGACACAGCGCAGCCTAGAGAACTTTAAAATCGGGACGGAGAAGATGCCGATCGAGGTCATCTACGCCTTTGCCATCTTGAAAAAAGGAGCCGCGCTCGCCAATGCCGAACTCGGCGTCCTCGAACAAGAGAAGGCCGATGTCATCGCCGAAGTGGCCGATGACATCATCGCAGGGAAACACGATGCCGAGTTTCCGCTCGTCGTCTGGCAGACCGGTTCTGGGACGCAGTCGAACATGAACGTCAACGAAGTCATCGCCCATTTGGCGAACGACTTATTGAAGGCGCGCGGTCAAGCGCTCACGATTCATCCGAACGACGACGTCAACAAGTCGCAAAGTTCAAACGACACGTATCCGACCGCGATGCATATCGCGGCCATCTTGGCGGTCGAGGATCACGTCCTCCCCGCGATCGACGCGCTGCACGGGACGCTCGCGCGTAAGGCCGATGAATTCATGGATATCGTCAAGATTGGTCGTACCCATCTTCAAGATGCGACTCCCGTCACGCTCGGGCAAGAGATTAGCGGTTGGGTGCGTATGCTCGAACTCTCGAAACAGATGATTGAGCGGACGATCGAACCGTTGACGGAACTTGCGCTCGGGGGTACGGCTGTCGGAACGGGCATCAACGCCCATCCGCGTTTCGGGGAAGTCGTCGCGGAGAAGATTTCACACGAGACCGGTAAACCGTTCGTGACGGCAGTGAACAAGTTCCATGCGCTCACGAGTCATGACCAGCTCGTCTTCACACACGGCGCGTTGAAGGCAGTTGCCATGGACGCGATGAAAATCGCGAACGATGTCCGATGGCTCGCCTCGGGACCACGTGCCGGCATCGGAGAGATTACCATTCCTGAAAATGAGCCGGGTAGCTCGATCATGCCAGGTAAAGTGAACCCGACGCAAAGTGAAGCGTTGACGATGGTCGCCGCGCAGGTGCTCGGCAATGACGCGACAATCGGATTCGGCGCGAGCCAAGGGAACTTCGAGTTGAACGTCTTTAAGCCCGTCATCATGTATAACTTCTTGCAGACGTGCCGCCTGTTGACGGACAGTCTGCACTCGTTCGATACGCATTGCGCGGTTGGCATCGAGCCGGATCGTGACGTGATCGCCCATAACGTGGAGCGCTCGCTCATGCTCGTCACAGCGCTCAATCCGCACATCGGTTATGAAAATGCGGCGAAAATCGCGAAACTTGCTCACAAAGAAGGCGTATCGCTTAAAGAAGCGGCGCTGAAAACGGGTCTTCTCAGTGAGGAACAATTTGACAAGTGGATTCGTCCGGAAGAGATGACGTCACCAAACTTAAAAGTTGAAAAATAAAACAAGGGCGGCCGCAAGGTCGTCCTTTCTCTATGGTAATTTAGGACGTAAGTACTAACTATCTGTCAAACAATAGGAATAAAATGAGGAAATAGTTGTATTTTCGTGGGCAAAGTCGCATAATCGAAGACAGAAGCGAATTTCGGGGAGAACGAAACTGGGGGGTCGGGAATGTTGCATCAACCTACAGCTCGTATACACGAGATCTTGTCCAAGTTGACAGAAGCGCGCCAACTGCCAAAACAAGACATCGACTATTTATTGGATTGGATGAAAACCGAAGTGAAGAAGCGGCGATTCATGCATTTACTCGAGATTTTCAGCCGAGTTGAAGCGGATGCACGTGATTTGCCGGCTGTCCTATCCCAAGCGGAGGCGACGGCTTTGATTGCCCCCGTCAAACGATACATACATACGATTCTCGGCATTGACCAAGAAGACGAAGACCTCGTCCTTATCTTATCGACGAGTTTCTCGACGTTCAGTCGATACAAACCACGTGTCGAAAAACTCGGGGCGCGGCCAGTTTTTTTACAAACGCTCGCCGAAGCGGTCGAATATGATTACGAGGACGTCCCGAAAGCGATCATGATGGACGTCGAGCTTTGGTCGAACTTCCGAGAGCGCGACATCCAGTCGTTCGTCAGCAAGATGAAGAAGCTATACGTCCCGCTCATCGTCATCGGTACGAACGAACATTACCGGCTAGCGGCGTATTCATATGGCTTCGATGACTATTGGGAGTCTTGGATCCCGATGGAAGAGCGCCTCGTCCGGCTCGGACATCATATCGAAAAAGCGCGGCTCGTTTCGAAAGCACTCCTCGTCGATGAGTTGACCGGTGCGTTCAACCGTAAATATTTGAAAGCGACGTTCGGCCGGTTCATGTCCCGGCTAGAGCGTTCAGGTGAGAGTTTCACGCTCGCTTTGCTCGATATCGATCACTTCAAGCAATTGAACGATACGTTCGGTCATGCGTATGGAGACGAAGTGTTACATCGCGTCGCCGAAGAGATTCGGCTCGCCATTCGCTCAAGTGATGAACTGATTCGGTATGGGGGCGAAGAGTTCCTCGTCATCTTGAACGTCTCGGACCGACAAATCGTCGATGCCGTACTCGAGCGTGTCCGGACGCGCATCGAACAGATGACGTTCTCTTATGAACATCATCTCACCGTCTCGATCGGGTACACTCGTGTGTGCGAGACCGGTCTGACACTCGGTGAATGGTGCGCGTACGCGGACGAGGCGCTTTACAAGGCGAAGCGGGACGGACGTAACCGCATTATCCGATACTCGACAGCCGTCCGCGAGGAGAAACGCCTCGCCTACGTCACGATGAGCCCGAGAAAGTATGCTCGTTTGGCCGACCAGTTACCGAAGCAACATCGGCGCTATGAAGTCGTGTATCGTCCATACGGGGCATACGTCTGTAACGATCACGTTGAAATGTTCGTGCTAGATGAATCAGGATCGAATGAGGCGCGGACACTGTCGGCCGTGAAAGAACAACGGGGAAAATATAGCCATATTTTGGCCGTGACATCGCGGACGGCGGCGGAGATTGGGCTATATGACGACGTGTCTGAGGCGGATAGTGAGGCTGCCATCACCGAGAAAATTGAACAGTGGCTCGAAAAGTTGCCGGACTAAAAAAGACATCGAACTCAATCGATGTCTTTTCTGTCGTATTGGTAGAACGTGAAGCTGTGGTCGTGTCGCTCATCGGCCGGATGGAACTGTTCGGACGTGACGACGACGTCCGGCAGCGTCGGATAGAACGTATCCGCCTCGAACGACCCATCGACGGCCGTGACGTAGAAGCGGTCCGTCCACGGCATCGTCTGCTCATACAACGTGGCACCACCGATGACATATAAATCATGCTCTTTCGCTTCGTCTTTTAGCCGCTCGAGATTATGCCAAACTTCGATATTGTCGGCCTTAAACGATGTGTCGGACGTGACGACGATATTTCGCCGGTTCGGGAGAGCGCGACCAATCGACTCGTAAGTCTTGCGGCCCATGACGATCGTCTGTCCCGTCGTGATGGCTTTGAACTGTTTCAAGTCATCTGGCAAGCGCCAAAGCAACGCATTGTCTTTTCCGATTTCGCGGTTGAGGCCATAGGCGACGACGTGGATGATCATACGCTGACGGCTCCTTTAATGTGTGGGTGCGGATCGTAATCGACAATTTCGAAGTCCTCGAACCGGAAGTCCTCGATCGAGGTGACATCCCGAACGATTTTTAGTTGCGGGAGCGGTCGTGGTTCGCGTGTCAACTGAAGGTTTACTTGCTCGAGGTGGTTATGATAAATATGGGCGTCGCCGAGCGTATGGACGAAGTCCCCGACCTCAAGGCCAGTCACATGCGCGACCATATGTGTGAGTAGGGCGTAGGACGCGATATTGAACGGGACACCGAGGAACGTGTCGGCGCTCCGCTGATAGAGCTGGCACGATAGCTTGCCGTCCGCCACATAAAACTGGAACAATAGGTGGCATGGCGGTAGCGCCATGTCTTCAAGTTGACCGGGGTTCCAAGCCGAGACGATGAGACGACGCGAGTCGGGATTCGTCTTAATCTGTTCAATCACTTGGGCGAGCTGGTCGACACTCGTGCCGTCCGGTTTCGGGAACGAGCGCCACTGGGCACCGTAGACGGGTCCGAGGTTGCCGTCCTCATCTGCCCATTCGTTCCAGATGCGGACTCCGTTGTCTTGCAAATATTTGACGTTCGTCTCTCCTGAAATGAACCAAAGGAGTTCGTGGATGATGGAACGGGTATGTAATTTTTTCGTCGTGATCAGGGGGAACCCGTCCTGAAGGTTGAATCGCATTTGATAACCGAAGACGCTCGTCGTCCCGGTACCAGTCCGGTCCTCTTTGACGACCCCGTGTTCGAGGATATGGGCGCATAAATCATGGTATTGCTTCATGTGGGAAATCCCCTTTCTCATTCTAGATATTCAAAAAGTCGCACTCATTATAACACAATATATTGGGAAAACGATGGATGATTACGGGCAAATCGTTCTAAATATCGATTTCTCTCCGAATGTTTCATGTAGCGAATATCGGAAAAAGAAGACTAAAGGAAAAGACGATTTCGCTGACTCAGATTCATGAGGAGGGATAGGATGAAAGCAGTCATCTGTACCGCGTACGGCCCCCCAGATGTGCTCGAGCTTCATGAAGTGGACGAGCCTGTTCCGAAGACCGATGAACTATTGATTCGAGTCCATGCGACAGCCGTCCATTCAGGCGACCGTCGGCTCCGGGCGCTCGACGTCCCGACCGCTGGCAAACTTCCGATGCTGATTGCCGTCGGACTCAAAGCACCGCGTCAACCGATTTTAGGTGTCGTCTTGGCAGGCGAAGTCGTCGAGACGGGAACACGTGTCAACACGTTCAAGGCAGGGGACCGGGTCTATGCGCTGACGGGAATGCGATTCGGGGGCTACGCGGCATATGCGTGTATTAAAGCGCATAAATGTGTGGAACACATGCCACGACATGCAAGTTATGAGGAAGCGGCGAGCCTGCCGTTCGGTGGAACGACCGCCCTCCATTTTTTACGCAAGGTGAACATCGAACAAGCGGAGACCGTATTGATTTATGGGGCATCGGGAGCAGTCGGGTCGATGGCCGTCCAAATCGCCAAACACTTCGGGGCTCACGTGACGGCAGTCTGTCAAATGCGAAACTTCGAACTCGTGAAACGGTTAGGTGCTGACGTTTTGATTGATTATAAGACGGAAGGATACGACAGCAGGCTACTCACGTATGATGCCGTGTTCGATGCGGCCGGAAAAATCGATAAGCGGATCGCTCGGAAGCACGTCAGAGCGGGCGGGAAGTTTCGTTCCGTCGCCGGTCAAGGCGTCTCGAGTGAACGGAAAGACGACCTGACTTTCTTGAACGAGCTGTTCGACAAAGGGCACATAAAAGCGGTCATTGACTCGATCTATCCGATTGAGGAAATCGTCTCGGCCCATCGTTACGTCGATGCGGGTGGGAAGGTCGGGAACGTCATCGTGAGCGTCGTGCGGCCGAATGAATTGACGTCAGACTAACCAATCGTTTTGTTTTCGCGGCGTAGCTTTTAGGGTATACTTGTGAAGGAAATGAAAGGGAGGGATTCGATGAAATTACAAGGTAAGAACGTCTTGCAGATTGTCAGTGACGACTTCGAAGACTTGGAGTTGTGGTATCCGGTCCATCGCCTACGTGAAGAGGGCGCAAACGTCATCCTCGCCGGCGAGAAAGGGGCGCACGTCTACACAGGAAAGTACGGGGTCCCGGCCAAGTCGGATGTGGCATTTGAAGACGTCGATATCACGTCGTTCGATGCGATTCTCGTGCCTGGTGGCTGGTCGCCAGACTTGTTGCGTCGCTTCGACTCGGTGAAAGGTTTCGTCCGTTATATGCACGAAGAGAAACGTCCAATCGGTCAAATCTGCCACGCGGGCTGGGTCTTAATCTCGGCGAATATTTTAGAAGGCGTCAACGTCACGAGTACGCCGGGCATTAAAGACGACATGGAGAACGCCGGAGCGATTTGGCATGATGAGCCGGTCGTCGTGGACGGACATATCGTCTCAAGTCGTCGCCCACCTGATCTTCCAGACTATATGCGCGCTTTCGTCGATGTCATGGCACAGCGCTAACAAACAAAGGAGCTTATGAACGTTGCTTAAATCTAATCCAATTCTTCGCAAATCAATGGAATCCACCGCTTACGCGACCGCGCCGATGACAAAGGCCGGCACGTGGTCTAAAATTTTCACGCTGCTCATGCTCGTTACCGCATCGGCTGGCGTCATGTGGACGCTCGTGCCGACGATTGGGGAAGGACTTCTCTTCCCGCTCATGATCGGGTCAGCCGTACTCGGCTTGGTGCTTGCGCTCGTCATCACGTTCAAACCGAATACGGCACCTGTCGTTGCACCACTTTACGGGATTATCCAAGGGGTCTTCGTCGGAACGGTCTCGTACTTTTTCGAATCGATGGCGCCGGGAATCGTCGGTCGTGCCGTCATGACGACGTTTATCGTCGCATTCGCGATGTGGTTCGTCTATTCGACCGGACTTGTCAAAGTGACGCAAAAGTTCCGCGCCGGCATCATGGCCGCCATTTTCACGGTCATGCTATTGTATCTCTTCCAAATCGGGATGAGTTTCTTCGGGACCGGGCTCCCGTTCATGACCGGCTCTTCGCCGCTCGCGATCGGTGTCCAGTTCGTGATTGTCATCATCGCCTCGCTCGCGCTCGTTCTCGACTTCGATTTTATCGCTCGTCAAGTCGAAGCGCGGGCACCGAAGCATCTCGAGTGGGTCGCGGCGTTTGGATTGATTGTGACGCTCATCTGGCTCTATATCGAATTGCTCGACTTGTTGTATCGACTCGCAAATCGGGACTAAAATCATCGGCCATTTGGCCGGTGATTTTTTCAGGAAGAAAGGAACGAATCGACATGAAAAAAATAGTCATTATCGGTTCCGGCATCGTCGGAATCTCGGCTGCGTATCATTTGGCCGGAAAAGCAGACGTGACGGTCATCGACCGGAAAGACGCCGGTCGGGCAACCGACGCGGCGGCGGGTATCGTCTGTCCGTGGATCGCGCAACGCCGAAATAAAGCGTGGTATGCCTTGGCAAAAGGCGGGGCACGCTATTACAAGGAAGTCGTCGATGCGTTGCTGCAGGCGGGCGAGACGGACACCGGCTACAAACGGGTCGGGACGCTCGCCTTACATGAAGATAAAAAGCTGAACGAAATGCTTGAACGGACGAAAGTCCGGCGGGAAGATGCCCCCGAAATTGGGAAGTTGACACGATTGTCTGTCGAAGCGGCACGTTCGCTCTTCCCTCCACTATCCGAAGACTATGAGGCGCTTCTCGTCGAAGGTGGGGCGCGTGTCGATGGGGAGCGAATCCGGTCCGCGCTCGAGCGCGTCGCCATCAAGCGCGGGGTAAACGTCGTCAACGGGTCGGCGCAACTCGTCAAAGGAGACGGTTATCACGTCTTATGCGACGGGGTGCGTTATGAGGCGGATGAAATCATTCTCGCCTGCGGGGCGTGGCTGAAGGAATTGCTCGAGCCGATCGGCTACACGACGAGTGTCAAGCCGGAAAAAGCGCAAATCGTCCACGTGAAGCTACCGGACACGGATACGTCCGACTGGCCTGTCGCGATGCCGCCACGTCGACGTTACTTGCTCGGGTTCGAAGACGGCAAGGTCGTCATCGGCTCGACGCATGAGAAAGAGAAGGGCTTTGACGTCCGACCGACAGCCGTCGGCGTTCACGAAGTGCTCGCGAAAGGACTTGAATCGGCCCCGGGCCTCGCTGAAGCAGAGCTCGTCGAGACGCGGGTCGGATTGCGTCCCGTCACGCCGAATTCGATTCCGGTGCTCGGTCGACTCCCTGGAGCGGAACAGTTGGTCGTCGCGAACGGACTCGGCTCTTCGGGTCTGACGGTCGGACCGTTCATCGGCAAAGTGCTCGCTGACCTTGTCCTGACAGGGGACTGTGAGCTCGACATGTCGCTTTACCCGATTGGTGAGACGGTGTTTCCAATCGATTGAATGAAAGACGTCCCGGTCTACGTACTCGACGAGCCGACGAGCGGGCTTGACCCGCTCATGCAAGAGCGACTGATTGAATGGGTACTCGCTGAGAAGGCAGCCGGGAAGGCGATTTTGATGAGCTCACATCACTTTCCGGAAATGGAGAAGACGTGTGACCGGGCGGCGCTCATTCGAGACGGCCGGATCATCATCGAGGCCGATATAGATGAACTGAAGCGACGGAGCGTGAAAGCGTACCAAATCGGTCTGAAAAGTGAAGTCGAGGCGCAGGCGCTAGCGGACAAGGTCGGGATTCGTGACGGGCGTACCGTCACCGTCACCGTCTCAACATCGGATGAGTTGAACGCATTGATCGCGACGTTGACATCGTTCGAGGTGAAATCGCTCACAAGCGGTGCCGACGAGCTCGAGCATATGTTCATGGAATATTATGGGGAGGTGACGTCATGACGTTAGTCCATTCGTTATTCAAGCAGAATCGGAGCTGGATTTTCGGGTACGCGTTCGGGACGAGCCTCTATCTGTTCTTTTTAGCGGCCGTCTTCCCGTCGATTCAAGAGACCGGCCTCATCGAAGGGAAACTTGATTCGTTGCCGCCGGAACTGCTCGAGGTATTTAAAATCGATCCGAGCATCGCGATGGACAACGTCGTCAACTTACTCGCCGGAAACTACTATGGCCTCATCTTCTATGTGCTCGCCATCTTGTTCGCCTTGACGTTTGCCTCACGCCTCATGGCGAAACCGGTCGATTCGGGTGAGGTCATGTTGTATTTGGCGGCACCGATTTCCCGGAGCGCCTACGTCACAGCGAGCCTCATCGTGTTGTTGTTTGCGACCGTCTTGTTCGTCGCGTCAAACGGCCTCAGCCTCACAGTTGCCGATCTCTTGTTTGATCTCGGAATCGATTATGGTGTCATGTGGACGTTACAGTTGAATGCGGGGCTATTGTTATTCGTCCTCGGTACGATTGCGTTCGTCATCGCGAGCCTGTTCGACGACAGCAGTCGCTCGTATATGGTGACCGGCGGGTTGTTCGCCCTGTTTTTAATCGCCAACATCTTCTCTGGGTTCAGCGATACGTTCGCATGGCTCGAACGCCTGTCGGTCTTCAGTTTGTTCGATGCTAACGCACAACTGCAAGGTGATGTCCCGACGTTGTCGTTCCTTGTCCTGGTCGGTCTGCTTGCGTTGGCGGTTGTCGCCTGTTATGCGCGATTCACTCGAAAAGATTTGACGATTTAGTTTTTCGGAATAAGTTCTCGGGTATGATACAATCAGCTCGAACAGCTGAAAGGGGAATGAGTGTATGCAATTCGTAACGTTACGCAACGGGGTTCAAATCCCGATGATCGGATTCGGTGTCTGGCAAGTCGACAATGAGACAGAGGCGCCTGACGCGGTCGCTGAGGCACTTAAGGTCGGGTATCGTCATATCGATACGGCTGCCGTCTATAAGAACGAAGAAGGGGTCGCCAAAGGGATTCACGCATCCGGCATCAATCGTAGCGATATCTTTTTGACGTCGAAGATTTGGAACGAGGAGATCCGCCAAGGCCGGACGAAAGAGGCGTTTGAAGAATCACTCATTCGACTCGAGACGGACTATTTGGATTTATGTTTACTCCATTGGCCAGTCGACGGGTTCGTCGAAGCGTGGGAAGCGTTGATTGAATTATATGAAGCCGGAAAAATCAAAGCGATCGGTGTCTCGAACTTCAAAGAGCATCATCTCGAGGCGTTGAAAGAGGCCGGTCTGATGACGCCGCTCATCAACCAAGTCGAGTTGCATCCACAGTTGCCGCAACCAGACCTCGTCGAATATTGCCAAGATGAAGGGATTCAAATCGAGGCGTGGAGCCCACTCATGCAAGGGAAATTCCTCGACATCCCAGCCTTCGCCGAGATTGCTGAGAAGCATGGGAAAACACCGGCACAAGTCGTGTTACGTTGGCATCTCGACACAGGGAACGTCGCGCTTCCGAAGTCGGTCACGCCACATCGTATCCAAGAAAACTTTGACGTCTTCGACTTTGAACTGGATGCAGACGACATGGCGAAATTAGATACCGTGGCGACACACGAGCGACTCGGACCAGACCCGGACCACATCGATTTTTGAACACATTGAGACCCAGCGCTGGGTCTCTTTTTTCGTTTTCGATTGTGTATGAGCGGAGTCACATGGGTATACATTACTATGTTGAAAAAGGAGGTGGCAGATCTTCATTTGAAGATCGCGCATATGGACTTATCAAAATGGCCATTGGTCAACTGGTTGGCATTTTTGGCGACCGTCGTCATCAACTATTTCGCGAGCGGAGACAATGCGGCCGTGTCGGACCGAATTGATATTTTCTTCAAACCGGCCGGATACGCGTTCTCGATTTGGGGACTCATTTATCTCGGACTCGCCGTCTGGCTTGTGTTGCAACTGAAGAAAGGGTCGGTCGCGAACCGGCAGGCGAATCGGATGAAGGCGGGCTTTCTCGTCTCTTGTATCTTGAACGGACTTTGGCTCTTGACGTTCACGAACGAATGGTTCATCGCTTCGCTCGTCGTCATGGTCTTGTTCTTAGGAACGCTCGCTTGGCTGTACCATGTCGCTTTTCGGACATCGACGAGCTGGTTCGATCGTCTTCCGTTCTCGCTCTATATCGGGTGGGTCTCGGTCGCGACGATTGTCAACGTGTTCGTCGTCATGAAGACCGAGCGCATCACGACGGTGCTCGGTCTCGATGAACTGGCCTGGACGTCTCTCATGCTCATGGTCGGCGTCGTCCTTGCCCTCGTATTCATGTGGTGGCACCGTGACTTCATCTATCCGCTCGTGTTCGTTTGGGCTTATATCGCCATCTTTGCCCGAATCGAGAACGCGACGCTCTACGTCGTCCTCGTCAGCGCGCTCATCCTACTCGCGCTCGGTTATGTCGGCTTGATTATTTGGAAACGGCCACGCGGGTTCTTACATCATACAGGGAAAACGGTTTAGGAAGACGTCTGCAAGACGTCTTTTTTTGTGGTCAAAAGAACTCGTTAGTTAATATATATAGTGGATAAATATTCTTTATTTATTATAAGTTGTTTTCGGAAAAAGCTTGGTAAAGCTATTTAATACGCTTACATCTTCAATACATCGAGATGGTATTATGCAAAAGTGTATACATCTCTCTTGATTTTTCAGAATATTTAGAACAAAATAAAACTTACGAAACAGTACGAGAGAGGGGTTGATTCGATGAAACGGACGAGTTTATACGATTCACGATTCGAGAAAGACGCTTGCGGCATCGGCCTATACGTCAACCTGAATGGAGAGAAGAAACACGAGATTGTCAGTCGGTCGTTGTCGATGCTATGTCGACTTGAGCACCGCGGGGGGCAAGGGGTCATCGACGCCGGAGACGGTGCCGGCATCATGACGGAGATTCCACATGAGTTGTTCTTGCAGACGATGAATTTGCCAGCACCGGGACTTTACGCGGTCGGGATGGTTTTCTTCCAACCGGAGGAGACGGCGCTCAGTGAGAAGCAACAACAGATGGAGCGTCTCGCCGAAGACCTCGATGTCGCGACAATCGCCTGGCGTGAAGTGCCCGTCGACCCGCTCGCGATCGGTGAGCATGCACGCACGACCCAGCCGACGATATATCAGTGGTTCGTCGCCTGTCCGTTTTTGGATTATGAGACGAATGAGCGAACGCTTTACGAGCTACGCCGCAGCATCGAAAAAACCGAGACGTTAAATTTATATATGCCGAGCTTCTCGACGAAGACGATCGTCTATAAAGGGATGCTCACACCGGAACAAATCGAAAGGTTCTACCTCGATTTACAGTCACCGTTCTATAAGAGCGCGTTCGGCATCGTCCACTCGCGTTTCTCGACGAACACGTTCCCGTCGTGGGAACGGGCGCACCCGAACCGGATGATCGTCCATAACGGTGAGATCAACACGTTACGCGGCAACATCGATGCGATGCGCGCCCGTGAAGGGGTGACGGAGACCGACCTGTACGAGAACGTCGAGCGACTATTCCCGGTTTTGCAAGAAGAAGGGAGCGACTCGTCGATGCTCGACAACGCGTTCGAGTTCTTCACACGGACGGGACGTTCAATCGCCCACACGGCGATGATGCTCATCCCGGAGCCGTTCATCGAAGGCACGATCGATCGCTACAAACGCGACTTTTATCAATATCACTCGTCAATCATGGAGCCATGGGACGGCCCGACCGGGGTCGTGTTCACGGACGGCCGGCAAATCGGCGCCATCCTCGATCGGAACGGGCTCCGGCCGATGCGCTACATCGAGACGGCAGACGGAGAGTTGATTTTGTCATCCGAGAGCGGCGTCATCCCGGTTCAAGCCGAAAACGTGGTCAAGAAAGAACGGTTGCGGCCAGGGCAACTGCTCTTGATTGACTTGGAATCGAAACGACTCATCCCGGACGCGGAAATCAAACAGACGATTGCGCGAGCCGAGCCGTATGGCAAATGGTTGAAGCAGATGAAGACGGTCGAGGACGGGGCTGTCGTCGAGCCCCCTGTCGACGATTTGCAGCGCAAACAACGTGCCTTCGGCTATACGAAAGAAGACATCGAGCAGTATATGGTACCGCTCATCAATGAAAAGAAGGATCCAATCGGGTCGATGGGACATGACCAACCTGTCGCTGTCCTGTCTGAGCGGTCGCGCTCGTTGTTCCACTATTTCAAACAACACTTCGCGCAAGTGACGAACCCGCCGATTGACGCCCTGCGGGAAAAAATCGTGACCGCGACGTTCACATGGCTTGGCCCGCAATCGAACCCGGTCCATACCGGCCGTGGCCATGCCCGCCGCGTCTGGCTCGCACATCCGATTTTAGATGCGTCCCGGCTTGTCGGCATCGAGAAAGAGCTGCGCGTGAGCCGTGTCGATGCGACGTATGCGAGCGGTTTAGAGGCGTCCTTGGAAGCGTTATTCGAGCGCGTCGAGGCCAAAGTCCGGGATGGTGCGGAAGTCATCGTCTTATCGGACCGCGGTACGAACGCCGAGCGAATCGCCATGCCGGCGCTCCTCGTCATGAGCGCCGTCCATCAACGACTCATCCGTTCGAACTTACGGGCGTCCTGTAGCCTCGTCAGCGAGAGCGGCGAGTTACGTGAAGTCCATCAAGCGGCAGCACTGATCGGTTATGGCGCGGACGCGGTCTATCCTTATCTCGCCTACGCGACGATTGACGAAGCAATCCGTTCGAACCAACTCAGCCACTCATTCGATGAAGCGGTGCGTCGTTATCAAGCGGCCACCGTCGACGGAATCGTGAAAGTCATGTCGAAGATGGGGATCTCGACCGTACAAAGTTATCGTGGGGCCCAAATCTTTGAAGCGGTCGGGTTAGACCGGGGCCTTGTGGAGACGCATTTCCGGGGAACAACGTCACAACTGTCGGGAATCGGGTTTGAGGCAATCGAAGCAGAAGGCCGGGCACAACACGTGGCGGCCTATGACCGGGACCGCCCACTCGACGCAGGGGCTGACTTCCAGTGGCGCGCCGACGGGGAAGAGCATGCGTTCAACCCGAAGACGATTCACTTGCTGCAGCGTGCCTGCCGTGAGAATGAACGACGTTACTATGATGCATACGTCCGTCTCCATGAGTCTTCCGGGCAGTTCTTAAGACAGTTGTTCAGCTTCACGGAGCGACAACCCGTCCCGCTCGAAGAAGTCGAATCGGTCGCCTCTATCGTCAGTCGGTTCAAGACCGGGGCGATGTCGTTCGGTTCCTTGTCGAAGGAAGCGCATGAGACGCTCGCCATCGCGATGAACCGAATCGGGGCAAAGAGTAACTCGGGTGAAGGCGGCGAGGACCGCAACCGGTTCGTCCCGGATGAGGATGGGTCGGAACGAGTCAGTCGCATCAAGCAAGTGGCGAGCGGCCGTTTCGGTGTAACGGCCGAGTACCTGTATCACGCCGATGAGATTCAAATCAAGATGGCCCAAGGCGCCAAACCCGGCGAAGGCGGTCAACTCCCAGGCAACAAAGTGTACCCATGGGTGGCCGAGGTCCGTGGCTCCGTTCCTGGGGTCGGTCTCATCTCGCCACCCCCGCACCATGACATCTACTCGATCGAAGATTTGGCGCAACTCATCTTCGACTTGAAGCACGTCAACCCGAACGCGAAGATTAGTGTCAAGCTCGTCTCAAAATCGGGTGTCGGCACGATTGCGGCCGGTGTCGCCAAGGCAAACGCCGATACGATCGTCATTTCAGGCTATGATGGCGGTACGGGCGCTTCGCCACGGACGTCGATTAAACATACCGGTCTCCCGTGGGAGCTTGGCCTCCTTGAGACGCACCAGACCCTCGCCTTGAACGGGCTCCGAGGCCGCGTCACCCTTGAGACGGATGGGAAGCTCATGACCGGTCGCGACATCGTGCTCGCTGCCATCTTCGGCGCTGAGGAGTATGCGTTCGCGACGGCTCCGCTCGTCGTCCTCGGTTGCATCATGATGCGTGCTTGTCACTTGGACACGTGCCCGGTCGGTGTCGCGACGCAAGACCCGGCCCTCCGTGCGAAGTTCATGGGGAAACCAGAACATGTCGTCAACTTGATGACGTTCCTCGCCGAAGACGTCCGCGAGATTTTGGCGTCGCTCGGCGCGCGCACGCTCGATGAAGTGATCGGGCGGACGGATCTTCTCGAAGAGAGCGAATGGAAACAAACGCATGCGAAAGCGTCATCGCTCGACTTACACCCGATGATCGCCATGCCGACGCCGCTTCCGGAGAAGGAAGAGCTGCCGCATCCGGCGTTCAAGTCGTATGACCACCGAAAATTGATGCCGGCCGTGTCACGTTCCATCAAATCGGGCCAACCGACGTTCTTCGTCGGCCGAATCCGAAATACGGACCGGGCCGTCGGGACGATGCTCGGCTCGGAACTGACGCGGGTGCACGGGAACGTCGGACTGGCCGAGGACACGATATCGATTCGCTTGAGCGGGTCGGCCGGGCAGAGCCTCGGCGCGTTCTTGCCGAAAGGAATCACCATCTCGGTCATCGGTGACGCGAACGACTACGTCGGCAAAGGGTTGAGCGGCGGGAAAATCGCCCTCATCGCTGAAAAGCATGCCCCGTTTGACGAGAGCGAGCAAGTCATCGCCGGGAACGTCTGCCTGTACGGGGCGACGAGCGGGATGGCGTTCTTCAACGGTCATGCCGGTGAACGCTTCGCCGTCCGTAACTCTGGCGCCGTCGCGGTCACGGAAGGGGTCGGTGACCACGGTTGCGAATACATGACCGGGGGGACGGTCGTCGTCCTCGGTCAGGTCGGCCGCAACTTTGGAGCCGGTATGTCGGGCGGGGTCGCCTATTTGTATGGCGATCAAGACTACGACGAGCTCGTCAACCACGAACTCGTGGCGGTCGACTCGTTGACGGATCAAGACGCCGAAGAAATTTATTCGCTGCTCGAGCTTCATCAGTTCCACACCGACAGTGTCAAGGCGCGGTTGATTCTCGACTCGTTTGAGAACGAGCTGAGCCGTTTCGTCAAAGTCGTGCCGAGAGATTATGCGAACGTCCTCGATGTGATGCGTCAGCTCGAAATGACGCGACCTGAATTGAGCGAGGCCGACCGGGCATTAGAACTGTTCCGAGTCGTCACAGAAGGAGGGGCAGTATGAGACACAACTTTTTAAGCATTCCGCGTGAGACACTCCCAGAACGGGGTGTCAAGGACCGGATTCACGATTATGGGGAATATGCGTCACGGATGGAAGACGGTCCGATCGTCAAGCAAGCCGAGCGTTGTATGGACTGCGGCACACCGTTTTGTCATGTCGGCGATCTGATTGGCCAAGAGACGATCGGCTGCCCGATTCACAACTTGATCCCGGAATGGAACAGACTCGTGAGCGACCAGGATTTCTTCCGTGCTTACGAGCGCTTGATGGAGACGAACAACTTCCCGGAGTTCACGGGTCGGGTCTGTCCGGCGCCTTGTGAAGGGTCGTGTACGCTCGGCATCAGTGAAGACCCGGTTGCGATCAAGTCAATCGAACGGACGATTATCGACCGCGCCTTCGAACAAGGATGGGTCAAGCCTCGTCACGTGCGTCAGCGTACCGGGTATCGCGTCGCCATCATCGGGAGCGGTCCGGCCGGTCTCGCTGCGGCCGACCAGTTGAACCAGCTCGGCCATACGGTCACCGTGCTCGAGAAAGCCGATGAAATCGGCGGCCTCTTGTATTACGGCATCCCGAACATGAAGCTCGACAAAGGCGTTGTCCGACGTCGCGTCGACTTGCTCGAGGCGGAAGGGATTCGATTCAAGACAGGCGTCAACGTCGGGGAAGACGTGACGGTCGAGGCGCTCCGGGGCGAGTATGACGCCGTCATCTTAGCTACCGGTGCCCAAAAGCAACGAACGCTCGGCATCGACGGGGACGACGCTTCAGGAATCGAACTGGCGATGGAATACTTGACCGCTTCGACGAAACAGTTGAACGGAAAAGATTTAGACCCACGCCATGACGCAGAAGGGAAGCATGTCATCGTCATCGGTGGCGGCGACACGGGAGCGGACTGCGTCGCGACGGCCATCCGTCAAGGCGCGGCATCGGTCACGCAGTTCGGGAAACACCCGGAGAAAGGGCTATACCGGTCGCCGGAACGGCCATGGCCGCTCCAGCCGGATACGCTGTCGACCGATTACGCGTACGCCGAGGCAATCGGACAATACGAGGCGGACCCGCGCACGTACTTGATTCGCTCGAATCAGATTGTGACCGAAGGCGACAAGGTCGTCGGCATTGAGACGGAACGGATGGAGAAAATCGTTAAACCCGACGGTCACGCCACGTTCTTCGTCGTCGAAGGGTCAGAGAAGACGTATCCGGCCGATCTCGTCCTCGTCGCTATCGGCTTCGAGCGACCAGAGCCGGAACTGAGAAAACTCGGGGTCGAGTCAAAACGTGATTACGTCACGGACGTTGACGGCGTATTCGTCGCCGGTGACGCCCGGCGCGGTCAAAGCCTGATCGTGTGGGCGATCCGTGAAGGGCGTGAAGTGGCAGAAAAGGTCGACGCCTACTTGGAAACTTGTCAAACGGAGCTGAAAACTTCATCATGAAAAGGAGCGACGCCAAGCGTCGCTCCTTATCTTTTTGTCACAGGAGGAAAGCGATGATTACAGAGATCCTCATGTATACAGGATTTTGGTTTTTGCTCGTGCTCGTCTTACTCGGGACGATCTATGCACGGCGCAATCGAAAGTGATTACAACACCATCGCCGCAATCAGTCCGAAAACGATGAGCGGGATGTTATAGTGTAAGAACGTCGGCCACACCGTCTCGCGGAGGTGGTCGTGTTGACCGTCGGCGTTCAAGCCGCTCGTCGGGCCGAGCGTCGAGTCGCTCGCCGGACTACCGGCGTCACCGAGCGCGCCGGCCGTCCCGATGATGGCGATCGTCGCCTCGACCGAGAAGCCATATTGGATGCACAGTGGGACGAAGATGGCCGCGATGATTGGGATCGTCGAGAAACTCGAGCCGATTCCGAGCGTGATGACGAGTCCGACGAGCAACATGACGAGCGCTGCGAGGAACTGCGAATCGCCCATGAGCCCAGACGCACCGTTGACGAGGGGCTCGATCGCCCCGGTCTCACGAATGACGGCCGCGAAGCCGCTTGCCGCGATCATGACGAACCCGATGAACGCCATCATGCGCATGCCGCTCGTGAAGATGTCATCGGCTTCAGACCAAGGAATTAACCGGAGCACGCTCAAGAGCACGAGACCGGTCACGGCCGAGGCAATCATCGAGTCGGTCTGCAACTGGACGACGAGGACGACGAGAACGACAGCGAGTGTCAATCCGATCTTCAACGGGCTCAATTGACGCAACTCGTAATCTTTCGGGCCGAGTGCGATCGTCTCGTAGTCGCGCGGCTTCCGATAGTGGATGAAGGCGGCGATGAGACCGAATACCATACCGAGAGCCGGGATGGCCATGATGCCGACAATATTGACGTCGCCGACGGCCATCCCGTTCGTCTCGACGTTCGGCAGCAAGATTTCATTCAAATAAATGCCCCCGAAGCCGACAGGCAAGAGCATGTACGGCGTGACGAGTCCGAACGTGAGAATGGTCGCCACGAGGCGTCGGTCGAGCTTCAACTCGTTAAATAAGACGAGTAAAGGCGGGACAACGATTGGGATGAATGCGATGTGAATCGGCAAGACGTTTTGTGAGCTGATCGCGAGTAAAAGGAGGAGCGACAGCAAGAGCGCCTTGACGAACAAGACGTTCTTCCCGGTGACGTCACGACCGGACATGGCGATCAACCGTTCGGCCAAGACGTCCGGGAGTCCCGTCTTCGAGAGACCGACGGCGAACGCACCGAGGAGCGCGTAGCTGAGCGCGATGGACGCGCCACCGCCGAGCCCGTCGCTAAACGCGGTGAGCGTATCGTTGAAGCCAAGCCCTCCGACGAGCCCTCCGACGATGGCGGCTAAGATGAGCGATAAGACAATGTGCACGCGACTGATGGCGAGCGCGAATAAAACGATGACTGCTAATAAGACAGCGTTCATAAAAGACAACACCTTTCTTCAAAACTCTTTCTCTTATTATCACTTTAATATGATAAAGACTTTTGAAATTTAACATATGAGACCATGCTTGTCAAATCAAGTGTTGAAAAAAGCGATAACTCCGAAAAGTTATCGCTGGCTCGTCATAATTCGACGTTGTGATATACCTGGCGCACGTCCTCGAGGTCTTCGAGCACGTCAAGGAGCTTCTCGAACTGCTCTTTCGACGCATCGTCGAGGGTGATCTCATTTTGTGGGAGCATCGTCAGTTCGGCGACTTCGAACGAGTCGATACCGGCTGATTTGAATGCGGTTTGGACGGCGTGGAACGCTTCCGGCTCGGCATAGACGATGACCGTGTCTTCTTCTTCAAGCACGTCACGCACGTCAAGGTCATGTTCCATCATGAGTTCGAGCACGTCGTCCGCACTCATGCCAGAGACGCCGATGACGGCCGTGGCATCGAACATGTAGGCGACCGAACCGCTCACGCCCATATTGCCGCCGTTCTTCCCGAACGCGGCACGGACTTCAGACGCCGTCCGGTTGACGTTGTTCGTAAGCGTGTCGACGATCACCATCGAGCCGTTCGGACCGAATCCTTCATAGCGCAACTCGTCAAAGTTCTCTTCGTCGCCACCTTTCGCCTTGTCGATGGCGCGGTCAATGATGGCACGAGGGACGTTGTACGTCTTCGCGCGCTCGACGACGAACTTGAGCGCTTGATTCAGTTCAGGATCTGGCTCGCCTTGGCGGGCGACGATGTAGATCTCCCGACCGAACTTCGCATAAATCCGGCTCGTGTTGGCGTCTTTTGACGCCTTTTTCTCTTTGATGTTGTTCCATTTACGACCCATTGCATGTCATCTCTCTTTCCATAGTTCGATTGATTCACTGTCGATTATATAAGAAGCGCGGGACATTGACGAGTAAAAATCATCCCTCGCTCTTGTCCATCTTCTCGACAATCTTGGTCAGTGTCTTCAAGCTATCAATCAATCGTGCGGTCTCGTCCTCATCTAAAAAGGCGAGGCGATCTTCGAACAGGCGGCGGAAGGAATCGCGTCGTTCCCGAAGGACCTGTTCGCCTTTCTCGGTCAATTGATTCCAGATGACGCGGCGGTCACGCTCGTCCGGCACGCGGGTGATGTATCCTTCATCGACGAGTTTCGTGATGAGCGGCGTCACGTTCGGTGGGGCAATTGATAACGTCTCGCTAATGTGTCCGTTTGTGACGGCACCCTCGTCTTCAATCAACATCAATAGATGAAAATGAGAGAAGTTCAAGTTCGGGATTTGGGGCAAGTCCGAGCGGCGAAGTAATTTTCTACGAATCAATGGGATCAGTTTAACGAACTGATCGGCTGCATCTTGTCTAGGCATAGGTCTATTCACTTCCTAATCAGGTTCTACTTCCCATTATACACGAGTGGGGGACGGCTTGGACGACCAATCCTCATTCCGTGACATTTTGCACAGCGCTTTCGTCGCATCGTGGACATAACTTTTGTAAGCGTTTACATATCGTCTGTACCTTATTTTCATGAAAACGAATTAGATTTTACTGAGCATCATCTGAAAAAGCAATCCCTATCCTCATTCTTCTAAAAAATCTTGTGAAATAGTTCACATTGTTGTCACGCACAAAATCGGAAAATCGGTGTATTCTATGAATGTGAAGGAAAGCACAAACTCTTCTTGAACTAACTGATTGCCCCGTGCTCTCCATCAAGTCAGACTTATCAGCTCTCATTCATGAGGAGGAAACCAACATGGCAGTTAAAGAGAAAGCAGTAGTAGAGACATCAGCAGAACAGATGGTCGACACGCTCGTCACACAAGCGCATAAAGCGCTCGATACGTTGATGACGTTCGACCAAGAGAAGATCGATGCGATCGTTCAAGCGATGGCGCTCGCCGGACTCGAACAGCACGTCGCTCTCGCAAAACATGCATATGAAGAAACAGGTCGTGGTGTATTTGAAGACAAGATGATCAAAAACATCTTCGCGACAGAATATATTTACAACTCGCTCCGTGGCGAGAAGACGGTCGGCGTCATCGAAGACGACGAGCAAAACGGCATCACGTACATCGCCGAGCCGGTCGGTGTCGTCGCTGGGGTCACACCGGTGACGAACCCGACGTCAACGACGATGTTTAAAGCAATCATCGCCATCAAGACGCGTAACCCGATCATCTTCGGTTTCCACCCGTCGGCACAACAGTGTTCAAGCGAAGCGGCACGCATCCTTCGTGATGCAGCCATCGAAGCTGGCGCACCGGAACACTTGATTCAATGGGTCGAAAAACCGTCACTCGACGCGACGAAAGCACTCATGAACCACCCAGGCGTCGCCATGGTCCTCGCAACAGGTGGAGCGGCGATGGTGAAATCGGCTTACTCGACTGGTAAACCGGCCCTCGGTGTCGGACCAGGTAACGTACCTGCTTATATCGACAAAACAGCAAAAGTGAAACGTGCCATCTCGGACGTTATCTTGTCGAAAACGTTCGATAACGGTATGATCTGTGCGTCTGAACAAGCGATTATCGTCGACCAAGAAGTGTATGAAGAAGTGAAAGCGGAAATGACGGCACTCGGCTGCTACTTCTGCTCACCAGAAGAGAAAGCGAAACTCGAGACACTCGTCATCAAAACAGACTCATGTGCGGTCAACCCGGAAATCGTCGGGAAACCGGCAGCCTGGATCGCCGAACGAGCTGGACTCACAGTCCCGGCCGATACAAAAATCTTAATCGCCGAACTCGAGACGGTCGGTGCGACAGAACTTCTCTCACATGAAAAATTAAGCCCGGTGCTCGGTGCGTATAAAGTTCAATCGCGTGAAGAAGGGTTCGCCATCGCTGAGAAGATGCTAGAAATCGGCGGCCTCGGTCATACGGCAGCGATTCACTCGACAGACGAGGACGCCATCCTCGCGTTCGGACTCCGGATGAAAGCTTGCCGCATCATCGTCAACTCGCCAACGGCACACGGCGGGATCGGTGACCTCTATAACGAAATGACACCGTCGCTCACGCTCGGTTGTGGGTCATACGGGAAAAACTCCGTCTCTGAGAACGTGACGGCGAAACATCTACTCAACGTGAAAAAGGTGGCGAGACGTCGCGTGAACATGCAATGGTTTAAAGTCCCTGAAAAGATTTACTTTGAGAAAAACTCAGTCCAGTACCTTCAATCGCTCACATCGAAAAAACGGGCGATGATCGTCACGGATGAAATGATGGTCAAACTCGGATTTGCCGATAAAGTCGTCAAAAACTTGCCTGCTGGCGTCGAGTACCGCATCTTCGACCAAGTCGAGCCAGACCCATCCGTTGAGACGGTCATGCGCGGTGCTGAAGCGATGCGTCACTTCCAACCAGATATGATTATCGCGCTCGGTGGCGGTTCGCCGATGGATGCCGCGAAAGGCATGTGGCTCTTCTACGAACGCCCAGAAGAGAAGTTCTCGAACCTTCGCCAAAAATTCATGGATATCCGCAAACGGACGTACAAGTTCCCGACGCTCGGCAACAAGTCGATGTTCGTCGCCATCCCGACAACATCAGGTACGGGTTCTGAAGTGACACCGTTCACGGTCATCACGGATAAGAAACGCAACGTCAAATACCCGATCGCTGACTACGCGATCACACCGGACGTCGCCATCGTCGACCCTGAGTTCGTCATGACGGTCCCAGCATCAATCACGGCCGATACAGGAATGGACGTGTTGACACACGCCATCGAAGCGTACGTCTCAGTCATGGCAAACGATTATACAGACGGACTTGCGCTTCGTTCGATGAAGATGATTTTCGATTACCTCCCGAAAGCGTATGAGAACGGAAGTGACGCCGAAGCCCGTCAGAAAGTCCACAACGCATCGACAATGGCGGGTATGGCGTTCGCGAACGCGTTCCTCGGTATCAACCACTCAATCGCACATAAAATCGGTGGCGAGTTCCACGTCCCACACGGACGGACGAACGCGATTCTCATGCCGCACGTCATCCGCTACAACGCGACACGACCATCGAAACTCGCGGCGTTCCCGAAATATGAGTCGTTCATCGCCGACGAGCGTTACGCAGAAATCGCGCGCTACCTCGGACTTCCAGCGAGCACGACGGAAGAAGGCGTCGAGTCACTCATCCAAGCTGTCATCGAGCTCGGTCAGCGCTTGAACATCAAGCTCTCGTTCAAAGCACAAGGCATCAAAAAAGCGGACCTCGACGCGAAAGTCGACAAGATGGCGGTCGACGCGTTCGAAGATCAATGTACGACGGCCAACCCGAAAATGCCGCTCGTTGAAGAATTGAAAGAGATCATGTACGCTGCTTACGAAGGCGTATAACCAACACAGGCGACCACTCAAACGAGTGGCCGCCTTTTTTCATTCGAGCAGGGAGAGTCCCATGAACAAGACGATGATGAGTAAAGCGATGACGTTGAACCAGACGACAAACTTGATGGCGATCTCGGCCCACCTTTTTTCTTTTAACCCAAAATAGAGCAGGATCGCATACAAAATGAGACCACCGACGAGTCGGTATGGGGAAGAGGCGTCAGAACCGATGTCATATGCATGTTGCACCGTATTGAGTAGAGTGAGGAGGATGAAGGCGTACATGTAGCGTCTTTCTTTTCGTTTTTGATTCCATTGAACCGGATTCATAGGGAGTACCAACCTTCTTGAAATGATTCTCGCTTTACCGAGTGGGCGATTGTAGGAAGAAGCGGAACGAATACATGGAGCCGTTCAGTCCATGACGAAAGACTTAAAGTGAAAAAATATATTGAATTTCGTAAAAAATTAAATTCAAATTCTTAAAAAACGTATCTATAATAATATATGCCAAGTTATCCATTCTTTACAATTTCTTGGTCGAAATTATTTATTAGTATTGGAGATACGTTATATGAACACCTTCCTTAGTTTCATTTATGCGCTTTATGTCACGTTTTTATATGTGAACCCGCTCTCGCTCGATAGCCCGTATGAGACGGCCGAATATTTTGCCTCGTACGACCGTCATGTCGATAGTTGGGAAAATGCGGAGCTGTTTGAATCGCTCGGTGTCGATCTTGATTTGAACATGGATCGTCTTATGCACGATGCCCCGTTCCAAACGTTTTATACGGACGTCACGATAGGAGATGAGCTGTTCGACGGATACTCGTCGATGATGGTGGAAGAACCGATTCAAGGTGACGTCATCCACATCGAATGGGACGCACCGATTCCTGACGTGACCGACAAAATCGTCGTCTTGCCGATGACCGAGGCGTCATTTGAGGCGCGGGATGACGCGTATCACCTTGACCATTATGGTGAGGTGCTCAATGATGAGGCGGCGAATCGTTACTTGACGAAATTGAAAGAAGCGGGAGCAGCCGGTTACTTAATCACGCCTCATCCAGATGCTCAGGATGAGTTCGGATTCGTCCATGTGTCGGCTTGGCTACGTTTTAATGGAACCGGCGTCGGGACTGAAACGGCCGAGATGCTGACGGATGGCCAAACCGTGACGATCGAACCGTATGAATCGGAAATGCCCTATACGGAATTCGTTCAGACCGGGACGACAGATGAGGAAGTGATTGTGATGGCACGACTCGATAGCAGTGGATACGGGGACCATGCGTTAACTGGCCTCGGTGGTGCCTCGATTCTGTATCAAGTCATTCAAGCGATGGATGACGTCAAGACGAAGGCGACGATTCGCTACGTCTTTTTGAACGGGTACGGGGAAGGGTACGAGGCGAGCACGCATTACCTTGGCATGTTGGAAGAGCGCGACGTGACAACTAGAACCGTCATGTTGCTTGACTTGATTGGGACAGGGGATACGGACCGCTTCGTCAAAACGCACGGCATGAAGTCGTATCCGTTCATGGACAGTGCAGCGTTTGAAGATGTCGAAGTGAGAAGTTTAGGGGTGTCGATTTTAGACGAATATCGACAAGCCGGCATCGATGTCATCTCGATGAACGATTCGCTCACAGCGAGCCAGGATGTTTTTACCGAGGACGACACGATCGATCGGCTATCGGATGACGCGATGCGCGAGCATGTAGACTGGTTAGTCGAGTGGTTAACGACACAATAAACGAATGAAGGACTGTAGACGATACATGGTCTACGGTCCTTTTTACTCATTAGACTTCTAGAGACGAGTAATTTTGAAGCGAGTTATCCAAGCGATGAGGGTATATGTCGTGACCGTCAGAAGTTTGCGCAGTTGTGCATAAATCGTAATTCAAATCTGTACATTGATTACATAATAATGGAAACATGGTACGCTCGTTTGTAGGGATTGAGGTTCGAAAATCTAACTGATGAAAGGATGAGACAAATGAAAGATACAATTCAAATATATAAGCTGACGATGCTCACGATCATCGCGATCAGCAGCGGCTATATCGCTTGGCACGTCGATGAGCTGATCAATGCATTACTTCATATTTCCTCCGCACTACAAGCGTTGACCTAATCCATTTATATTTCTTGAATCATAGTTAGAGCTCGGTCAAAGACGTCTGCATGGACAAAGCATGCTAGAAAAGTTCCATCGCCCGCAATGCAAGGAATAGATAATATAGCGTCGGGATGAACGTGAGCACCAACCCCATCGATTTCGTTCGTTGCTTGAATTGCAACAGGAACCCAATCGTCCACAGCAGGAACCATAACATGAAATACCAGCGATAGTCTGGCGTGTCCGTTTCGGCTATGCCTGGACCGCTCAACCAAAGTGAACAGGCCAACACAAACAAACCGGATAGGACGTTCCAGCCATACCGAACCATTTTTTCGAACATTCTCTCATTCCTCTCGTAATTTGACTTGTCGTCTCCATCAGATGACGCTATGTGTTCTTTCGACAAATGGTAGTATTATCCTTTTAACTTATACAATCAAAGAAGAGGGATGGGGATGCCCCACCTGTCCGTTCATCAGTTTTGCTCGATACGTCTCGTGATGTCCGGTATGATGAAAGAGGAGGCGATACGATGGAACAAAACTTAACGATTACAAGACCTTACGGTGAATTGATTGGAACACTGCAATTACATGACACGCCGCGAAAGACGGTCGTCATCTTGAGCGGGAGCGGACCGAGTGACCGCGATGGGAACATGGGTCCGTCGTCGTTCGGAACGTATAAAAAATTGGCAGAGGCACTGTTCGAGATGGGCGTCAACGTCTTTCGATATGACAAACAAGGGATTGGCGAATCGGACGGCGACTTCAACAAAGTCGGGCTGCACGACTTGATCGACGATGCGATCGCCGTCGTCAATCAAGTCAAGCGTTTGCCAGAGGTGACCGACGTCGTCATTCTCGGTCATAGCGAAGGGGCGGTCATCGCACCGGCCGTTCAACTCGAGACGAAAGCGACGGGTTTGATTCTCTTAGCCGGATTTAACGACGCGTCGAAACAGATGTTTTTGCTTCAAGCCGATGCGCTCGCCAATGAGATCGGGTCCGTCAAAAGACTGAAAGGGATGTTTTATCGCTTGACCGGCGTCCCGGCGAAAGTGCGCAAACGGCAAGATGAATTGTTCGAACGCTCGCTGCGGACGAACGTCGCCTCATTCAAATTCCGAGGCCAAATCGTCAATGCGAAGTGGATTCGGGAGCACGCCTCGTATGACGTCCGCGAGCGGCTCGAGCACGTGCGTGTACCGGTCCTTGCCATCACCGGTGACCGTGACGTCCAAGTCCCGCCGGAACACGTTCATTCCGTCAGGACGAAAGGGGACGTTACGAGCGACATCTTGAAAGACATGAACCACTTGCTCGTCGAGCGGACCACGCCGCACTCGTTGCTTCAGTTGCATAAAGAATATCGTGATGCCATCGAGGCGCCGCTACACCCTGTTTTAATCCAAAAGATTGACGAATGGCTCCAAAAGCAACAATGAACAGTCAAAAACGGTCACTAGGTGACCGTTTTTTATGTTATAATTGTGACAATTAAAAAATAAATGAACGAATATGAATGTTTTTGATTGTTTTTTGAATGTAAACGCTTTATATTATAACTACGGAGGGAATATGATGTTAACGAAACAACGACATCAATTAATTTTGCAACGGTTATCGGAACAACGGATCGTCAAATTGAAAGAATTGGTCGAATTGACAGAAGCGTCAGAGTCGACGATTCGTCGTGATTTGACCGATCTTGAGGCAGAAGGTTATTTAGAACGGGTCCACGGTGGCGCCACGCTCGTCATTCACCCGGAAGAAGAACCGACGTTTGAAGAGAAGCGTGACCGTCACGTCGATGAGAAAGTCGCGATCGCACGGAAGGCCGCGACGTTCATCGAGGATGGGATGTCCGTCTACCTCGATGCCGGGACGACGACACAAGCGATGGTCCCGTTCTTAACCGGAAAACAAGTCATCGTCGTCACGAACAGTCTTCCGATTGCGAACGACTTGTTCGACCTCGATATTAAAACGTTCGTCATCGGTGGTGAACTAAAGCGCTCGACCCAGGCGCTCGTCGGCTATAACGCCCGCGAGAGCATGATGAACTATCGGGTCGACCTCGCATTTTTAGGCATCAACGGCGTCGACCTTGAAGCCGGTTATACGACACCGGATCCAGAAGAAGCCCTCGTCAAAAAAACGGCGATTGAACTCGCTCGTACGGCGTACATCTTGGCAGATGACTCGAAATTCGGGAAACGATCATTCAGTCGAGTCGCGCCGCTCGAGGCGGCGACGCTCGTCACACTGTCAGATGTCGCGTACGTCCGTTCAATCGAATCTACTACAAAGGTGGTGAACGCCCAATGATTTACACGTTAACGCTCAACCCTTCGATCGACTACTATGTCACGTTACCAGAAGTCGTGCTAGGAGAAGTGAATCGGATTCAAGAGACAACACAAACCGCAGGCGGCAAAGGAATCAACGTCGCGTTCGTCTTGCGTGAATATGATGTCGAGACGGTCGCGCTCGGTTTCGTCGGTGGATCGACCGGTGAATTTATTAAACAAGCGCTAAAAGACAAGGGTGTCCAAACGGACTTCATCGAAGTCGCGGGCGAGACCCGAATCAATGTCAAGATTCGGGCCAAAGAAGAGACGGAGCTCAATGCGAGCGGCCCCGTCATTCAAGATAGCGAGCTCGAACAGCTGACGAAGCAGTTCGAACACGTGAGCCCAGGTGACATCGTCGTCCTCGCGGGCAGCATCCCGGGCAACTTACCGAGCACGCTCTACCGGACGCTTGCCGAGAAGGTACGGGCCAACGGGGCCGAATTCGTCGTCGATACGACGAAGGAAGCGATGCTCGAAGTGTTGTCGCTCGAGCCGCTCATGATCAAACCGAACCATCACGAGCTCGGCGAACTGTTCGATACGGACATCGAGACGTTCGAACAGGCACTCCCCTTTGCGGAGAAGCTCGTCGAACGTGGAGCGCAGAACGTCATCGTCTCGTTCGCCGGTGACGGCGCGATGCTCGTCAACGCGAGCGGAGCCTATACGGCCAATACGCCGAACGGGAAGCTCGTCAACTCGGTCGGAGCAGGTGACTCGCTTGTCGCCGGGTTCGTCGCCAACATTCTCGACCACGACGCGTCGGAGGCGTTCCGCTATGCGGTGACGACCGGCAGCGCGTCTGCCTATACGTTTGGCCTCTGTACGAAACAAGACGTGGACCGCTTGGTCGGCGAAGTCGACGTCACCCCACTATCTCGATTGGAGGAAACAACATGAACATCACGGATCTGCTCAAAAAGGACACGATTCAATTGAATCTCGGCAGCCGTACGAAAGCCGACGTCATCGAAGAACTCGTCGACGTGCTCGACCGGGCCGGAAAACTTTCGGACCGGAACGGCTATCGTGACGCCATCCTGGCGCGTGAAGCGCAAAGCACGACCGGTCTCGGAGAAGGAATCGCGATTCCACACGCGAAGACGAAAGCGGTCAAAGAGCCGGCAATCGCGTTCGGACGCTCGGAAGGCATCGATTATGAGGCGCTTGACGGGCAAGACAGCCGCTTGTTCTTCATGATCGCAGCGGGTGAGCATGCGAACAATGAGCACTTGGAAACGTTATCGAAATTATCTGTCTTCCTTATGGACCCGAACTTCCAAGAACGCCTTTACGCTGCGACTTCTGCCGATGACGTCATTCGGGCCATCGAAGAGAAAGAAGCGGCTGAAGCGGCTCCGGTCGAAGCGAAAGCGGTGAACGAAGACGCTCCATACATTCTCGCTGTCACGGCTTGTCCGACAGGGATCGCGCACACGTACATGGCCGCCGATAGCTTGAAACAAAAAGCGGACGCGATGGGCGTCGAGATGAAAGTCGAGACGAACGGATCGACCGGAGTGAAAAATGAATTGACGTCGGCTGACATCGCGAAAGCGACAGCGATCATCGTCGCGGCGGACAAGGCGGTCGAGATGGACCGCTTCGCCGGCAAACACGTCATCGAAGTTCCGGTCGCCCAAGGGATCCGGAAACCGGAAGAATTGATTAACCGTGCCGTGAAGCAAGATGCGCCGGTTTATCAGTCGACTGGTAAATCTGGTGGCGAGAAAAAAGAACAGCGTACCGGTGTATACAAACACTTGATGAGCGGGGTCTCAGCGATGCTTCCCCTCGTCGTCGCGGGTGGTCTCTTGATCGCACTCAGCTTCTTCTGGGGCATCAACTCGGCGAATCCGGACGATCCGTCATACAACGAATTTGCCGCACAACTCATGACGATCGGTGGCGCCGCTTTCGGGTTCCTCGTTCCAGTCCTTGCCGGTTTCATCGCGATGTCCATCGCCGACCGTCCGGGTCTTGCACCAGGTCTCGTCGCCGGTTTCCTCGCAAGTGAGGGTGGGGCAGGGTTCCTCGGTGGTCTCATCGCCGGTTTCCTCGCAGGTTATGTCGTCGTCTTCTTGAAGCGTGCGCTCGCGAATTTGCCGGCCTCACTTGAAGGAATCAAGCCAGTTCTCTTGTTCCCGCTACTCGGTTCATTCATCTCAGGGATGATCATGTTACTCGTCGTCAACGAACCGATTGCCGCGTTCATGACATGGCTCATGGAAGTGCTCAACGGCATGAGCGGTGCGAACGCCGTCTTGCTCGGCGTCATCGTCGGAGGCATGATGGCAGTCGATATGGGTGGTCCGATCAACAAGACCGCCTACGTCTTTGGTACAGCAGCCCTCACGGCCGGAAACCAGGAAGTCATGGCGGCTGTCATGGCCGGTGGGATGGTCCCGCCACTTCTCGTCGCACTCGCATCGACTGTGTTCGCACGTCAGAAGTTCTCGAAACAAGAGCGTGAGGCAGGGAAGACCGCCTACGTCATGGGTGCATCCTTCATCACGGAAGCAGCCATCCCGTTTGCAGCGGCTGACCCGATTCGCGTCTTGCCGTCAGCGATTCTCGGATCTGCCATCGCCGGTGGATTGTCAGCATTCTTCGCCATCCAATTGCCTGCACCGCACGGCGGCATCTTCGTCTTCCCACTCCTTGAAGGAGCCGGAAACGTCGTCATGAGCATGGGGCTTTACGCACTTGCGATTCTCGCTGGTGCCTTGATTGGAGCACTCCTCCTTTCATTCTTGAAAAAACCACTTACGACTGCGACCGCTACACCTACACCGAAACAAGACGTCGCGTAAGATGAACGACCGTGGACAGACCACGGTCGTTTTTTGTCGCTAAATTGTCTTTGGATTTGCTTGGCTAATGGATTGCAAGGTGGCGATTTGTGGTAAAATACTTGTAAAACTTGTGCTAGGAGGGGGCCGAGATGATTATACGAGTAGCTGAACCGAAAGATGCGTATGGAATCGCACGCGTCCGAGTGAACGGTTGGCGGACGACGTATCGGGGCATCGTGCCGACCGATTTTCTATTGAAGTTGTCATCGAACGCGGTTGAGTGGGCCGAGAAGGTCCGCGACGCCCTCTCGCAACGGGAAGTGGACGGATATGTCGCCGTCGTCGATGAAGAAATCGTCGGCTTCGTCCTTTACGGCGCAGAGCGGACAGGGAAGTATCCAGACCATTCGAATGAAGTGTACGCCATCTACGTGCTCGAAGAACATCAAGGGAACGGTCTCGGCTCACGTTTGCTCGAGAAGGCAGTCGAAGCGATGAGTAGCTCAGGGATGATCATCTGGGCGCTCGAGTTGAACCCGTATCGCTCGTTTTACGAGCAAAAACAAGGCGAAGTGATTGACGAAAAAGAGCGCACGTTCGGGGAAATCGCGCTTCGCGAAGTCGCCTACGGGTGGACGAAGGCCAATTATGATGCCATTATCGGTGCTTGAACGGACGTGACCTCGTTGTCGCGTCTTTTTTGACGACTTCCAATCAAAAGGAGAAGATGACTGGATGTATATATACAGTGTGACGAAATACAATCCTGACACGAGAGGGAAGATTGACGAATGGATCGATATGTCATGCATCGGTGACACGTATGACGGGATTGTCTTCACGCTTGAAGAATATCTACGTGTGGAAGCCAATTACATTGAAGCGATTGAGCGAATGATGGATGATTTGGGAGTGAAAACGTTGACCGTCTCCTACCTTGAGCGACGTTTCCATGACTATGCGTATCACCCCTCTTCAAGACGTGCGTTCAATGCGCTCTATCCGATTCGAATGAGAGACATGCGTAAAAAAATGAAGACAGGCAACGTCCTATCGCGGCGTCACATCCCGAACATACTACGACTCATGTTAAGGAATGGGCTATACGCCGAGTTAGAACATAAAGCGGAAGGCTCAGACGAAGCGTATATGTTCAAAGTGTTCATCGGATACGACTACATGATGGGTGTTCATTCAGCGGTTGATCTCTCGTCACTTCAAGACGAGTTGCGTGAGTTGGCTATATATCTTGAAGACTAGTGGGGGGAGGGGAATAGCGTATGAATACGATTCAGTTGAAGTTTCATTTCGAGCACGAGACGAACCAACAGACAGCTCGCGACGTGTTAAACATCATGACGGACTATGGTCTAGTTATAGACAAATTAGGTTTCTATGAGCCGATCAACACCCCGTTTACAAATGAAACGTTTCTAAAATGGGATAGAATTGGAACAGCATGCTATCGCCTCTTTTATAGATTCTATAAAGTACCAACCGTTAAAATCCTATGAAGACATTATCTCGGCATTTTTAGTTTTTATCAAAAACTGAGAGGAGCTTGTTTTTGAAAGGTCGAATCGATACGTCATCAAAATGGATTCCGTTTTCTTCTAAGGAGATTTATGAATCGTTTCTCGATCCAAGGCGACTTGAGAATTGGTTGGCGCCGGAAGGAATGTCCGTGCAGATTGACGTGTTTGAGCCACAGGCCGGTGGCATGTATCGTATCGTTTTGACGTATGAAGATGAAACCGTAACTGGTAAGACGTCTTCACATTCAGACGTCTCGAAAGGGCGATTCGTCGAGCTCGAAACGAATCAGAAGATTGTCATGGCCGGTACATTCGAGACCGAGGATCCCACATTTTCAGGTGAGATGATGCAAACATGGTTTCTCGAGGAAATTGATGACGGGACGAACGTAACGGTCGTTTGTGAGAACGTACCGAGCGGCATTCGCAAAGAGGACCATTTGAACGGATTAAGAGCGACGTTAGACCAACTTTTGTCGTTTCTTCAGGATGACCGCGATGGCTAATTGCTCTATTCGAATGAGAAGATTGTATCGGCATTCTTGCTATTTATAAATCGACACGGAAAAAGGCATAATTAGGCTCCACAAACACAGCCTTTGCACCTGCGCAAGCAGGTGTTTTTGTCGTTTGTTGACTGTCAGTTGGAATGAAAAGGTTTTCAATTATGAACATTCTAACTAGCAAGAAGCATTTTAGTGAGGGTTATAAAGAAACACAGACTTCGTCCGATGTTGTCAGTAACGTGACGATCAATCGCTCGAGATTGGAGTTGTTTTATGAACCGAAAGTCAACACGCACGATCAGCATCAAACAGAAATTGATTATCATGTCTGCACTCGTTTTACTCGTTCCCTCTTTATTGATTGGACTTGTCGCCTATGGTCAGGCGAAACAGAAAATCAAAGATCAAATTTTGCAGTCTGCCCACTCGGGTGTGGAGCGGATGGATGTCGAGATCAACAATTTGATTGGTCCGATTAAAGGTGACGTCGATTTCTTTGCCGAGCGCATCGATGCGACGCTCTAGGAGTCGGGAGGTGACAATCTGGCATTAGAAGAGAAGCTCCTCGAGTATTTGGCGACACATCCGAAAGTCACCAACATCTATTATGCATCTGGCGAAGGCGAGATGACCATCTATCCTGAACAGACACTTCCGGATGACTACGACCCGCGGACACGTCCGTGGTACGAGGCGGCCGAAGCGACAGCTGGGCAAGTCGTCATCACCGACCCATACGTCGACGCCGCGTCAGAGAAGATGATGGTCACCTTGTCGCGCGAAGCGACTGATGGACGAGGGGTCATCGCGGTCGATGTCGACGTCAATGACATCGCAGCCGTCGCGGCGAGCATTCAAATCGGGAAAGACGGCTATATCACGATTCTCGACCGGACTGAGCGGTTCGTCACCCATCCGACGCTCGCAGCTGGGGAAGAGGCATCGGGCGACTGGGTCGAACCGCTCTACAGCAAAGAGGCGGACAGCTTCGCCTATACGCTCGAAGGTGACGCGAAACAAATGGATTTCATGACGAACGGACTGACCGGTTGGAAAGTCGCCGGTACGCTTTACGAAGCCGAGATCGACCAAGAGACGGTCGGCATTTTGTGGACGACGCTCGCGGTCATCGCGGGGATGATTCTCATCGCGTCGGCTCTACTCTATTTCGTCATTCGCTCCATCGTTCGTCCGCTCAATCGTTTGACCGCCGGGGCAGCACGCGTACAACAAGTTGATTTGACGGAACAGATTCGGGTTGACTCAAACGACGAAATCGGGCGGGTATCCGAAAGTTTCAATGCGATGACCCAATCTTTGCGGACGATTGTTTCAAGACTTGATGCATCAATCGGTCAAGTGGCGGCATCGTCGCAGGAACTGATGGCCAATTCCGCTCAAAACACGGCGTCCTCTGAACAGATTGCCGGTGCGATTCAACAGATGGCGGCCGGCGCAGACGAACTTGCTCGCCTTGAACGCAGCAATCGGGGCGGCCCGGGCCGGCGAGAACGGCAAAGGGTTCGCGGTCGTCGCGAGCGAGGTACGGAAGCTCGCCGAACAATCACAACAGTCGACGAAACAGATTGCCCATTTGATTGAACGCATCAAACAAGAGACCGAACAGTCGGTTGTCTTGATGAAAGAAGTGTCGGTTCATACGAAAGCAGGGCTCGAGACTACGGAGAACACAGCGGCCCGGTTCCATAAAATCATGGCCCGGACGCAAGCGATGACCCCGCGCATCGAGGACGTGACGGCGACGGTCGAAGAGATCGCCGCGAACGTTGAAGAAGTATCGGCGGCGGCGACACAAATCGCGCACATCGCCGATGAGAATTCGAATGCCTCGAAGCAAGTGGCCGCGACGACCGAAGATCAACTCGGTTCGATGGAGGAAGTGTCGCAATCCGCGAAAGCACTCGCCGATATGGTAGAAGAACTACAAGAACTCGTTTCACGATTCACGATTTAACGACAAAGCGTCGCGAACTCCAAACTCGGAGAATCGCGACGCCTTTTTTCATTGCTTGCTTGAGACTTGATTCCGACCGTGGTGTTTCGCCGCATATAACGCTTCGTCCGCGTCTTGTAACACTTGCTCGACCGATTTGCCGCCGGCGAACGAACTGACGCCGAACGAGCACGTTACGTGAGGGACTGGCCCGAACGGTTCGTCGTTCACGGTTTGGCGGAGCTTGTCGGCCAAACGGACCCCGTCGGCGAGTGAGGAATGCGGGGCGACGATTAAAAACTCTTCCCCGCCCCAGCGGCCAATCGCATCGGTCTTCCGGATGTTTCGTCGGAGTAGCTGGGCGATTGAGCGTAAGACGAGATCTCCTGTCGGGTGGCCGAACGTATCGTTGACGAGCTTGAAATAATCGATATCGAGCATGATGACCGCGGCATCCGTTGAGGCATCGGGACGCTCGGCCACGGCCATCAACAAGTCGCTCACTTTCTTACGGTTGTACAGTTCGGTCAACGGATCGAGGGAGGACAGCTGTTCCATCCGTTCTTCGTAACGCCGCTGCTCGGTCGCGTCTTCGAGCACGCCGACGCCTCCGGTCACGCGGTCGTTCTGGAAACTTGGCGACATCGTCGTCCGAAGGAAGCGGGCCTGCTCGTTCGAGCGATGGTGCCATCCGGCAAGACGGACCGTCTCGCCTGACAAGACGCGTTCTGCTGCCTCACTCAAATTCAATTGAACAGACGTGCATCGTTCAAATGAAGGGTAATCATGCACGGACAGACCGAGTAGTACGATGAACGCCTCGTTGTAGCTGATGATTCGGCCGGACCGGTCAAATGAGAACAGTCCGACCGGAAGTTCGTCCCATGAGGAAGGATCGATTCGTGCTGCAGTTGCTTCATGTTGGTCTCTAGGATCAGCCATAGGTGACATATGCGCGAACGCATACTTCCTCCTTTCCGAGTGGAAATTGAAAGCTTAGGACGTTCGTATTGATACTTTATACCCTGAATTGGAATTGGATTAGCTAAAAAGATAGAGAAATGTGCTGAATCTAAAAAACTGTCAAGGATTAGTCAAATCGAATGCAAAAATTGAGGCACGTGCTGCTAGTCAATCAACGCAGAGAAAAAGAGGATGCGAACGAGGCACCCCCTTTTGTCTTAAGTTGAATCACGTAAAGATGTCGTCCTTATTTTGGAGGAGGATTGCGACCTGTCGTCTCACACGGGGAACGGAATCGTTTCGTTCGTACGCAGTCAACACCGGTTCGATTTCGTCGAGATGCGTCTCGAGGATGCGGGGCGATTGGGTGTCGACATACAACCCACCATGGCCTTCTACACAGCTGACCATCGCTTCAAGCGCGACTAAACTGAACGGCCGTCCACGTTCTAACCAGGCATTCATCCGATGCCACGTCGGCATGCTGACGGCAGCGAGTCTCGCCCAGTTCGAATCGAACGCGTCACAGTTTGACTCGATCCAATCGAGCACGTCAGGCGAACGGAAACGATATAAACATAAGAATGCGACACTCGGAAGTTCTTTCGGTTCAATCGCGTCCAACTTGTCGTAAACGCGTTTCAACCCTTCTTCGGTCGGTAGACTGGTCGCGGTCGCAGAAGCGAGTGAATCGAGTAGCTCTACGTCGACATCATGCCAGAGGCTGCGTACCCAGTCGGCTGCCGGTGTTTGGATGACGTCAGCGACGATTTCGAGCAGACGGGCCTTCACGTCGAGGTTTGGGGTCTGCTCATATCTTGTCTTCAAGGCATCGAGCAGCTCAAGCGCGTCGTGTTGCTTCAAAGCACTGATGACTTCGTCCTCGACATACCACCTCGTTACGGCAAACGAAAGGAGCGCCTCGACATCGGATTGGGCTTGCTCAAGCGAAGGGGGCAAGTCCTGTCTCGTCACGATGACTTCTGTTTCCGGTTGACACGCCGTGCCATCTTCATCGTATAAGTCGTCATGTAGCATTGGCTTAAACGATCCATGTACACTTGCCAAGTTGTACCACTCGATCGGGCGCAAGGCATAGTCCATCAGTCGTTCATGGCACGAGGCGCACAGACGGTACGGTTGAACCGGGTCATCGGTCGTCTCGATGACATCGACTGTTCGGTGCTGACAGGCTTCACATATGGATTGATTTGACAACATACTTCCTCCTATTCATTGTTCACTATTGAAAAGTCCGTTCTCCGATGAGAAGCGGACCATTCTGACATTATAAGATTGGACTGAGCAGGCGTGACACGCCTTCTCGCATCCGGACGGTCCATTTCCGTTCGGCGTAATCTTCGACCGTGTAGCGTCGGCTGACGGCAATATCTGACTCGAACAGCGAGGCGAGCTCGAGGGCGACTTGTTTGTCATAAATGAGGGCGTTCACTTCGAAATTCAAGCGGAAACTTCGGGCATCGAGGTTCGTCGTCCCGACCGTCGCAATCTCATCATCGACGACGAGCGTCTTCGCATGTAAGAAGCCTTGGTCGTACATATAGACGTTCGCCCCGTAATCGAGCAGCTCGCCGAGGAACGACAGCGACGCCCACATGACGAACGGATGGTCCGGTTTCCCGGGAATCATGATGTTCATCTCGACGCCGGAAAGGAGCGCCATCTTGCAGGCGTCCATGAAACTCGCGTCGGGGATGAAATATGGCGTCTGAATGATGACACGATGTTTCGCCGACATGATCATTTTGATCATCATGTTCTTCAAATGCTCCGTGTCCGAGTTCGGACCGCTCGTCACGATTTGCATCGGCGATTTGGTCGAGATGTCGTGCCGGGCAAAACAGAACGTGTTTTCCGGGTCGTGCTTATCGTGTTCTGAATAGTTCCAGTCCAAGATGAAACGGTGCTGCAGATGATAGACGACGTCACCCTCAACCCGGAGGTGGGTGTCGCGCCAATACCCGAACTTCTCGACGAGGCCGAGATATTCGGTCCCGACGTTGAAACCGCCGACATACCCGATCTTCCCGTCGATGATGACGAGCTTGCGGTGGTTTCGGTTGTTCAGTTTGAAGTTGATGATTCCGAGCGTCGGTGGAAAGAAGACGCGGACCTCACCGTTATGGGCGATCAGTTCTTTAAAATCGGAGTTCCGCAAGCTGCGTGACCCGACGGCATCATACAATAGACGTACTTTGACGCCGGCCTTGGCGCGTTCGATCAATTCGTGGATGAGCGCCTTGCCGAGGGCGTCCCGCTGGATGATGTAATACTGGATATTGATTTCGGTCTCGGCGTTCCGGATGTCATCCATAAGCGCCTTGAATTTCTGTTCCCCATCATGTAAGATGGACGACTTGTTGTGGACGCTGACGAGTGATTTCGAGGAGCGTAGGTTCATCTCGAGCAGTTGCTCATACTTCTCGAATAACGGTTGCTGGAGCGCCGTCTCTTTCCGGCGCAATTGTTCGATTTGACTCTCGACTTGAAGCGAGTGGAACGAACGCTCCTCGACGCTCAAGTTGAAGAAGTTGTCTTTCTTCAATTGGCGTCCTAAAAACAAATAGACGATAAAGCCGAGAATCGGCAAGAAAAATAGGACGAGGAGCCACGCCCAGGTGGCCCCGACGTCACGGCGCTCGGCGAAGATGACAGCGAGCGCGAATAATAAGTTCAACCCAAGGACGACATACAATCCCCAGCTGATAATGACGGACCAATCCATAATCCACTCTCCTAACGACAATTTGAACATCTAGCATTATCATACCTCATTACGGGGAATAGTATGCTATCGAAACAAAGGGGGAGAAACAAGATGCATATAAAACTGGACTGGAAACAAGGAATGGCGTTCGAATCGATGACGCCATCGGGGCACCGGGTCACGCTTGACGCGGGGGAAGACGTCGGCGGATTGAACCTCGGTCCACGACCGACCGAGATGCTTTTACAGGCGACGGCCACATGCACCGGAATCGACATCGTCTCGATTCTTCATAAGATGCGGCTACCACTCGAGACGTTCGAGATGGAGATTGACGGCGTCCGGGCGACGGAACACCCGAAACGGTTCACGGCGATTCACCTTCTGTATGCGCTCAAAGGCGATATGCCCGAAGAACGCGTCCGCCGCGCCATCGAGCTGTCGGTCGACCGGTATTGCTCCGTCTCACACAGCTTGAACGCGACGTTCACGTACAGCTATCGGTTGAACGGGGGAGAGGTCGTCTTGTTCCGGGCGGATTAATGAAGCAAGATGGTTGAAATCGATCAGACACGTCCGTTATAGTGGTATTTCAAATACTGTATGACTAAGGAGGACGTTATGATTCGACTCGCGACGAAACGCGATGCCTCAAACATCGCGAACTTAATCGAACAACGAGCCGTAGCGCTAAATGAACAAGGAAGCGACCAATGGACGGAATATTTGGAGCAAGATTTGTTGAAACGGGTAGAAACCGACATCGCTAGCGGTGACGTTTATGTATATGAACAAGCAGATGCCATATTGGCCTCGATCGCCTTGCTTCCACCGGACGAGTGGGACCATGCCTTATGGGAAGATGGCGAGCGCGGTCAATATATTCACCGCATCGTCGTCAGCGAACAGTTGAAAGGGCAAGGGGTCGGACAACGGTTGATGCAACACGTCCTCGAAGAAGCGGACGGGAACGAGCCGATCCGTCTCGACTGTGTCGCGGACAACGCGTTTTTAAACGACTATTATCCACGGTTCGGCTTCGTATATGTCGGCTCGAGGAATGGGTACAATACGTTTGAATACAAGCTCGAGGCGAGCGTCAGTGCATGAGAGGTCAAACGACCTCTCTTTTTGCTATACTAAAGGATGACCGATAGGAGGAGAGTACATGATCAACACGATTTTAGTCGGATTCGGATTCTCGGCGACGACGTTTCATTTACCTTTTTTAAAGGCGTTAGACGAATATAACGTGACGGGTGTCGTCTCATCACGGCCGGACGACGTGAAGCGCGAGTTACCAGATGTGACCGTGTACGAGTCACTCGAGGCGGCACTCGAGAGTGAGGCGACACTGTTCGTCATCACGACGCCGTCGCATCTACATAACGACATGGTCGAGGCGTGTTTAAAGGCCGGGAAAGACGTCCTCGTCGAAAAACCTGCGTTCTTGAGCGTCAAGGAAGGCGAGAAGCTCCGCGACCTTGAGGCGAACAGTCGAGGCATCGTCAACGTGTTCCATAATCGCCGGACGGACGGGGACTTCTTGACAGTCAAGGCGCTACTTGAAAAGGGGGAACTCGGGGACTGGAAAGTATTCGAGTCCCGATTTGACCGTTTCCGGCCCGCCGTCCGTGACCGGTGGCGGGAGAACGCAGGGCCTGGGTCGGGTATCTTGTTCGACCTCGGCAGTCATTTGATTGACCAAGCGCTCGTCTTGTTCGGTGTTCCAGACCGGGTGCATGCGGACGTGATGATTCAACGCGACGGAGGGCAATCGGACGACGGCTTCTTCATCACGCTCCATCATGGAGAGAAGCGGGTGTACCTGCGCTCGAATCCGTTCATCGCCGGCGAGGCACCTCGTTTCGAGTTGCACGGGACAAAAGGAAGTTTCATCAAACATGGGCTCGACCCGCAAGAAGCGGCACTGCGGAACGGGAATCTGTCGCCGGACGTCCTCGAGACGGGAACGCTCAGCCAAGACGAGACGAGTGCGGTCGCGATCGAGTCTGGTCGTTACACCGACTTTTACCGGGAACTCGCGGCTAGTTTTATCGCCCGCCGTCCGCTCGTCCCGCTAAGTGACGCGCTCTTGACGACACGAGTCATCGAGCTGGCCCGTTTGTCTTCAGACGAACAACGTACAATCGATTTCTAACCAAAAAAATCGGACGTCCCGTGGGACGTCCGAATTTTTTTATGCTGCTTCTTCTGCTTCAATCGTCTTCTCGCTTTGCGAGACGATCGGGAAGTTTTTAAAGAGCTTGCTGCCGACGAGACCGGCGACGATTCCAATCCCGAAGACAATCACAGCCGTCACGGTGACGGTTTGCCAATCGTTGAACCCATACATGACGAGGAGGCCAGGGACACCTGCGGCCGAGCCCGGTGCGTTATTGACCATTCCCGTCATCGCGACGACGAGACCGGCCATGGCGCCACCGATAAAGTTGACGCTATAGATTGGAATCGGGTTGGCCGAGATGAGGTCAGCTTGCGTGAGCGGTTCGATCGCGACCGACAACTGGTCTTTTTTCGTCCCGATATTCAAGCGTTTGAACAGTAAAAAGTTCATTGAGATCGATGCTGTCAAGGCGAGCGCGGCGATGGCCATCGGCACGCCAGTCAGGCCGAGCATGGCCGTGAGTGCCATCGAACTAAGTGGTGACGTCGAGACGACCGTCACGATTCCACCGAGGACGAGCCCCATAATAATCGGATTCTGTGTTGCCGCGAGTTCGATGACCGCCCCGATTTGGGCGAGCGTGTTCGAAACGATTGGGTCGACGCCAATCGCGACGAGTCGAGCGAGCGGTGCCATGACGATGACGTAGAAGATCATGTCGACACCGGCCGGTAAGTGTCGATCCATCCGACGACCGACCAATCCGAGGATATATCCGGCGAAGAATCCCGGCAAGATCCCGAAACCAGCGACGGAAAGTCCGAGCATGAGCGCATAGACCGGGTTGATCCCAAGCGCGATGGCGACGAGTGCCGCGGCAGCCGGTCCCGAGAGCGACCCGGCGGCTTGGCCGACCTCTTCATAGAGCGGGAGAGGCAACAGCCCTCCGATCGCATAGGCGTTGAACGCCTCGACCAAGAACGTGGCGATGGCGGCCCCGGCGAGCGCCCCCATCGCTTTCATGCCGAACGGGGCCTTGTAACTGAACAATGTAAAAAGTGCGAGAATCAATAGTAACAGTGCTATCCCTTGTATGATTACCATGGTGTTGTACCTCTTTCTCTCTGTTTGTATTTCTTCTATATTTAAACATTCGATCGCTCCTGTAAAGCCAATTCATCGAACTGACATAAGAAATTCCGATGATAACGTTTCCAATCAAATGGTTGGAAAAATATAGTTGGTCAAATATGAAAATGTGCTGAAAAAAAGTGTGAAAATGTGTCAGGATGCGCCGGAGTGGGAAACATGAAGTAGAAGTAGATTTAGATAGAAGAAATTGAGGAGGAGAAGCAGAGATGGAGATCGAGAATCAAAAGTGGCACGCCCTCGAACCGGACCAGGTGAGGGAGCATCTCGAGACAGACGTCGACAACGGCCTATCAAAAGAGGAAGTGTCGAGCCGTCAAGAAAGATACGGGAAGAACGTGTTACCCGAGAAGGAGAAGACGCCAGAAATCATCAAGTTCTTACGACAGTTTAATGACGTCCTCGTCTACGTCCTTCTCGGTGCCGCCGTCGTGACCGGATTCCTCGGGGAATATATCGACACGATTGTCATCTTGCTCGTCGTGACAATCATCGCGGTCGTCGGGTATCTTCAGGAAAACAAAGCCGAACAGGCACTAGAAGGAATTAAAAAATTGCTTGAGACGAAAGCGAGCGTCATCCGTGACGGGAAACAGATTCAAGTCGATTCGAGTGACCTCGTCGTCGGCGACGTCATGGTGCTCGCGGCAGGAGATAAAGTACCTGCCGACGCCCGCGTTATCCAGGCTGAAAAATTTAAAGTGGAAGAATCCGCACTGACGGGTGAAGCGACGACGGTCGAGAAAAAGATTAAAGTCGTACCTGAAGACGCAGTGCTCGGAGACCGGAAGAACATGATCTACTCCGGGACGAGTGTGGCGACGGGTAGTGCGAAAGCACTCGTCACGTCCATCGGAGAAGGGACGGAGCTCGGTCAAATCAACGCCTCGATCGCTGAAGTCGAGACCGTGAAGACACCGCTCATCCGTCAGACGACGAAGTTCGGTCAAACGGTGTCAATCGCCATCCTCGTCATTTCCATCGCCATTTATGCGTTCGGCTATTTCTTCCGTGAATATGACCCGATCGAACTGATGCTGACGACGATCGGTCTTGCGGTCGCTGCCATCCCAGAAGGTCTTCCGGCCGTCATCTCGATTATCCTCGCGCTCGGCGTCCGCAACATGGCCGAGAAGAAAGCGATTGTACGAAGTCTGCCGTCAGTCGAAACGCTCGGTGCCGTTTCCATCATCTGTACGGATAAGACCGGGACGTTGACGAAGAATGAAATGACCGTCAAACAAGTCGTGACGGCAAACCATGATATCGAAGTGTCAGGGAGCGGGTATGCCCCGGACGGCAACCTCGAGCTTAACGGACAACCATTCGACCTCGATGATGACCCTTCGATGGTCGATTTGCTCACGGTAGGTAAGACGTGTAACGACGCCCAACTGTATCAAGAGGAAGGCAAATGGGTCGTCAACGGGGACCCGACCGAGGCGTGTTTGTTAACGCTCGCCGAGAAAGCCGAGCAACCGATCGAACGGTTGAAAGTCATCTCGAAGATTCCGTTTGACTCAGAATATAAATATATGGCCACCCTCGTCGACTATAAAGACGAGCGGATGATCTTCATCAAAGGGGCCCCGGATCGTCTGTTTGATATGGCGGAGAGTGCTGATTTCGACCGTACGTATTGGGATGAGAAACGGAAAGAGATCGCCGACCGCGGTCAGCGTGTACTCGGTGGCGGCTTCAAACGTGTCGATTCTTCAAAAGAGACGGTCGACCATGAAGACGTCGAGGACGGAGTCACGTTCCTTGGCCTGTACGGAATCGTCGATCCACCTCGCCCAGAGGCGATTGAAGCGGTCGCGGCTTGTCGTGACGCAGGGATTCGAATCAAGATGATTACCGGTGACCATAAAGACACCGCCGTCGCCATCGCCCGTGAGCTCGGGATGGAAGTCGAAGGGGCACTCGAAGGGAAAGAATTGACGAACATGTCCGACGAGGAGATTAAAGAAGCCTCGGTTCATAACGACGTCTTCGCACGCACGAGCCCGAACGACAAACTGCGTCTCGTCAAAGGGCTTCAACAGAACGGGCTCATCACGTCGATGACCGGTGACGGTGTCAATGACGCCCCGGCTCTGAAACGGGCCGATATCGGGGTTGCGATGGGGATTAAAGGGACGGAGGTCGCAAAAGAAGCGTCGCAGATGGTCCTTGTCGATGACAACTTCAAAACGATTTACAACGCCGTCCGTGAAGGGCGTCGCGTCTACGACAACTTGAAGAAGACGATTTTGTTCCTCTTACCGACGAACGGTGGACAGGCGCTCCTCGTCGCGATGAGCATTTTGCTCGGGGCTTCCGCGCCACTTAGTCCGGTTCAGATTTTATGGGTCAACATGGTCGTCGCCATCACGCTCTCGCTCGCGATCGCTTTCGAGCCGCTTGAGGAGAGCACGATGAAACGCCCACCGCGCCCGGCGAACGTTCCGCTCTTGAGTAAGTATTACGTCTTCCGAATCATTTTCGTCTCGATTTTAATTGGGGGAGGGAGCCTCGCTATCAACTATTTACTCGCCGACTATGATTTCTCGACGGCGAAGTTGCAGACGATTACGCTCAACACGATCGTCATGGCCCAGTTGTTCCACTTGTACAACTGTCGGACGGAACTCGCGCCAGCGTTCAATCGCCATTTCTTCGATAACAAGATTGCGTTTCTCGTCTCTGGCCTGTTGATCGCGCTTCAACTGTTCATCACGTATGTGCCGTTCATGCATACGTTGTTCGGAACAGCCGCGCTCGAGCTTAGTGACTGGTTCTTCCCCGTCGTCTTCGGGTTCATCGTCTTTGTCATCGTTGAAATCGAGAAAGCCATCTCGCGTCGCGTGATTGGCAACAAAAACATTCACTGACGTTTCAGAAGTCTGACGCGGTGGAAAGAATGAATTATCGCAAAGGAGGGTTGCTTGATGAAACGTGACGAATCTCAGCCAGGGGTCCATCCAGACCCGGAGCCAGACGAACAATCCGATCCAGCTAAAAAACCGGCGCCGACCCAACATCCTGACCCGGACCCGGAAGAAGATAACGAATAACAAAAAGGAGAGGACCTTCGATCAGGTCCTCTCCTTTTGCGTTCATTTTTTCTTGACAGCCTTGAACTCATTCATGCGGTCAAACTCTTTTTCGTTGAAGTACTCGACGATAACGAAGTCACCGACCGGGCATTCCCAACGGTCTTTGGCGACTTGGCACTCCTTTAAGCTGACGTTCTCTTCATACATGTCGAGTTCGAGCATGTCTTTTAAAAATTGGTCGACCTTTTTCTCAGGCACTTTATGGTATTCGCTGAGGATGACTTCCTCTTGCTTGTCGTTCGTATGTGTCATGACTTTAAAATAACGCATCGTTTCATTCCCACTTTCTCTTGCACTTTTCTAAGTGCTTTTGTCTCAACGTCCATCATACCTTAATCAAACAACAGAAGAAACACGGACGCCCTATAACGTAATCTACGCGTCGGGCGTCCGTGTCTTATGCGTGCCGGGGGCGCCTTGTTGGCGCTTCGTTGAACGGCTGCTTATGGCGAATGATGAGCCAAAACAACAACCCGAATAGCGGGATGTAAGGGAGTGGCCAGAGGCTCATCTTGTATCGCTTCGCGTCACGGTTCATGAGCGTGATTTGAATGAAGGCAAGTAAGAAAAAGTCAACTGTCATCGTCCGGACGAACTGATTTTGTTCCACGTATGTCCAGTATGTCTTCACATCACCGGTCGTCGCGGCTGCGATGAATAACCCGATCGTCACGGCGAGCAAGACGACGCCGAGGATTCGTGTCGGAAGCGGCTTGATTGGTGTCGGATAAGGCGACTGCCGGGCGAAGGCCAAGTAAGGCGCGATGATAAAACCACCGACGACGAAGCCGGTCGCTGCCGGTAAGAGCGGGTTTGGACGTAATTGATTGACCTCTGACCACATAAGTGGGAATAAAGCGAGCGGATACACGCCCAAAATACTGAATAAGGATAAGGAATACCCTTCGTAAACGTCCGTGTTATACGTCAGAAAATCGAGCAAGAACCTGCTCGAGAACGGTTCGTTCGGTCCGAGGACGGCGATGGCAATCGCCACGCCCCAAGGAATCAATAAAAACTTTCTCGTCATGCCAACACCTCACGTCTAATCCTGTTTCAACTAGTATACCCCGTTTTCAAAGAACGAAAAATGAGAAAGTGTCGATTTGACACTCTCTCATTGGTTTTCGCGTGCATAGGATTTAATCATCGTCACGAGCTGTTGCGCTTCTTCGTCACTCGATTCAAGCATAATGCCGTAATCATACAGGCTGCCCATTTGACTGCGGTGCCGGACATGGCCCGTCACTTCGATTGCTTGTAGCATCGGGACGAGGTCGAGGGTGACGGTCACTTTCAACCCTTCAGACAAAGGGAAGAGGTAGTCACAACGCAATTTCATACCGTGGGAGCTGATGTTCAACAACATCGCTTCGCCGTCATGCAATTCTTTGTCTTCCCATACGAGGCGGTACGGGATAAAACGAGGATTTGGTAGGATGTAGCGAAAAGTCTCTTGGCGTCGATAACGCATCAATTCACCTCATTTCTCTACTCCATGTATCGGCTGAACCAACCAAAAGTTGAAGGGTAGGGGCGACAATTTCCGGGAGGCACGGTTTACAGAAACGCAACGAGTTTCTATAATTGAGGCAAGGATTGGGTCGAAGGAGGGAATCGTGTGAACGTCAAGGAGTTACTGACACGTTACTCGATCGACGAGCCCGTCGTTTATGTGAAAAAACGCGGGGAGTGGGTCAAGATGGAACGCTTGCCACCTTACACCATACTCGAGGTCAGCACGACCGAAGATACCATTGAAGCACTCGCCATCGACGCCTACGTTGCGCTCGCCGTCTGTCGAGAGACGTCTACCGTCGAAGATGCAAGACCATATGCAGTCCGACTCAAGATTCGGGCAAAATAAAACGCCACGACTTCTTCGTGGCGTTTTTCATTATGCTGCCTTTTCGGCTTCGTCTTCTTGCGGCTTTGTCCGTTTCGCGTAATACATGAACGGTGTGGCCATCCAGGCAATGACGAACTTTGCGACGTATGTCGTGATAAAAATATTCCACCAGATGCCCCATTCCATGCCCCAAAAGGCGATTGTACAGAACGTGAGCGTATCGATGAACTGTGACACGACGGTCGAACCGGTCGTCCGGAGCCATAGTTTTTTCTCACCGGTCTTCGCGCGAATCTTCGAGTAGATGAAGACGTCGAACAGCTGCGAGACGAGATACGCGGCAAGACTACCGAGCGTGATGAGCGGGAGCATCGAGAACAACGCCTCGAAACTCTCATGCATGAAGAGCGCTTCTTCGAACGGTTCATAAAGCAAGGCGAACTGCATGAGCACCGTCGAGACGATCAAGATGAAGAAACCGAGCCAGACGCCTTTACGCGCCGTATGACGACCGTATTTCTCGTTCAAGATATCTGTCGCTAAATAAAGGGAACCGTAGACGATATTCCCGAGTGTGAAGATGAAACCGCCGATTACAATCTGCTGCGTCACTTGGATGTTGGCGACGATCGAGGCCATCGCGATCCAGGCGAACAGCCCGACACGTCCGAACAGCTTATAGCTGAGGACGAGCAGGCCGAGCGTGAGCAAGGCAGAAGGAATCCATAACCATTCATTAAGCATTGGGACGTTGCTCCTTCCGAATCAATAGGTACTTTTAACTTTTCAAGTTTATAGAGGAACGGAAACCGTGTCAAGACAGTTTCCATGACTGAATGGAAAAGCTCTCACCCGAGTTTTGGATGAGAGCGATTCATCTGATTGGGATGTGGTCATACACCACTCAGATTGATAGCGATACCCTTCATAATTGATGACAGGTAATTCAGTTGAGTACGGGCATCTAAGCGTCCTCCGGGGCGTTTTTTGTCGTCTATCAAAGTTACACTCCTGGCTACGATTCAATATGTGACCTCAAGTCACAAAGAGGTCACGCATGAGTAAATCACGATGTCGCTTTAAACCAGAAGACTGATAGGCTATGGCATCGATGGACGGATAATCTGTCAGAGATATCTGATTTATTCAAATCAATCAAAATCGTCTGATAAACCGCTTTTGGGCACAAACTGTGCACGAATAAACAAAAGCACCTCCTGTCATAAACAGGAAGTGCTCTGGACCGCTTGGTTGAGCGGTGTTTTTGATGCCTCCGACGAGAATCGAACTCGTGCTGCAGCATTACCATTGCTGAGGTCTGCCACTAACCTACAGAGGCGTTACACGTATTATGTTACACAGTTCATTCAGCAATTTCAAGCTTTTTTAGAATAATAAGACCCCGCGTCCATTTCGGCGCGGGGCAGGGTCGTTATTGTTTGCGAATCCAAACGGCACCGGCCGAGTTGTCTTTCGCTTCGCCGACGACGTCGACGACGAGACCGTACTTAGGCAATTTCTTACCTGCGTCCGGGATGAGCGAGTTGATATACGTGTTGGCGTCATTGAATTGTTTCACGCCAGGTTGTGCTTTGTAGTCGTAGATGCCACGGCTCGGTGAGTTGATATACCATGGAATCGTCTTGTCGAGACTGAACGCCGCGTCCGCGATTTGGTAACGCGTGCTGCCTGCGACCGTGTCTTTGCCGTTCAACTTCCCAATCAATGCTTCAGGGTGCGAATCGACGACACCGATGAAGCCTTCGCCAGGGTGGACACCGACCCAGTTGTCTGAGAACGAATCGTCTCCATACCAGACGACGAGACCTGTATTGTATTTGACGCCACGGCCGTTTAAGAGACCCGTATCAGCGCCGGCATGGTTACGCCACTCCAAGTAGTAGTAGTGCGGCTTCTCATCCCAACCGTCCGACTTAACGAAACCGTTCAACTTGACCGCTTCCGCGCCTTCTGCGTCGTCAGAGAACAATGTTGCACCGCCCGACGTGATCGAGACGTTGTCGAGTGCGAAGCCTTCAAGCGCAAGGCCACCGTCAGTCACGTATTCGAAGACAATCGAGACGTCTTGTCCGGCGAATTGTGACAAGTCGTATGACTTACGGACCCATTCACCGTTCGTCGATTCTGCATCGTTACCTGTGTTGTCGTCACCGTAAACGTCGAGGACGACTTCTTTACCGCCGCTAAGCGCTTTGACATAGAGATAGTCATAATCGTATTCAATTTCAAAACGTGTATCGAAGGCAAGTTGCCCGTCAGCTCCGAGTTTCACGCTTGGGATTGCCAATTCCGTATGCAAGTTGTCGCCTTTAGTCGAGTAGTAGTAATACTTCCCGAACTTCGGCTCGATACCTTTAACCTTTTTATCTGGCAAGTTGATTTTCACGATGCCAGGGTTGTTCGATTTCGTCACTGATTGGTCGATTTGAGAGACGAAACCTTGCGCGTTAATATCATCGAGTTCGACTTCCGTGATGTTGGCCCAGTTGCCACCCATCAACTTTTGGAAATACTCTTTGTTTTGTGGAGAGAAGCTTGTCGGTTCAGTACCGGCGATCTTCCCGGCCCAGCTACCGCCACTCATGATTGACCATGATTGGACCGGTTCGCCTTGACCTGTGTATTGCGTGTCATACTCATCTGGGAGCCCGAGGTCGTGACCGTATTCGTGCGCGAAGACGCCGACTGCACCGTCTTCTGGTTGAATCGTGTAGTCGAACGCGGCCACTTGTCCGCCCCAATACGGGACAGCTGCCTCTGTACCGGCGATGCGATACGGACTGTTGCCGACGACCCAACGGTGTGACCAGACTGCGTCGTCACCGAGCACACCGCCACCTGCTTCTTGGCCGGTACCCGCGTGAATGATCATCAAGTGGTCGACTAAGCCGTCCGGCTCGTTGAAGTTGCCGTCACCGTCAAGGTCATATAGATCATATTGGTCGAACTCAGCCAAGTTCATGCCGCTCTTCACAGCCGCGTTCAACGCGTCTTTGACAAGTTGACGTGGTCCTGGCCCGGCGTTGTCATGTCCGCCTGTCGGACGGTCGGCGCCGTAGTCTTTCGCCGTACCCGGGACGGTCAACCATTCTGAGACCGTTCCATCGACAGTGTAGCTGCCGCCTGATTGTTCTTCATAATACTGTTTGAACGTCTGGACTTTATCACCATTGAACAGTTCGAATGACTCGTCGCCGAACATATACTGTTCATAGTGTTCTTTACTGAAATTGTCACTATATAGATAGCCTTCCTCTTGGACGACGTTGTTATGTTTGAAGTCGCTATACTCGACGAGTAAGACGAGTACTTTGTCTTCGCGCACAGCGCCGTTATAGCCAGCCTGTTTCGCCGGGTCGACTTTGACTTGACCGTTCGGCTTGCCTTTACGATAGTTCGCTTGTCCCTTTTTCGCTTTGTCGAGGAGACGGTTCGATTCTTTTTCGAACTGGTTATGTATCTTCTCTTTGGCAGCGGCTGCTTTGTCATTCAAGTCATGCTTATGCGGGTCTTGCGCCGCACCTTGCTTCTTGGCGATATATGCCTCGACCGCTTTCGTGCGTTCTGAAGCCGATAAGCCTTTCTTGATGACGCCACGATTCTCAAGTGCTTTGGCGAGACGTTCCTCATCGATGATGTGATGATCGAACGGGGCGTGTTCGCTAGCCGACGGTAAGGCCGGTGCGACATTTGTTGGTCCTGCAGCGACCGGGATGGCGCTGACCGTCATCGCTGACGTCAGGACGGCCGCGAGTGTCGTGCGGCGGATGGAACGATTTTTCATCTGGACTAACCTCCTGTGTAAATAATGGGAAATTGTGTGAGCTTAGGGTAAACATTAGACTTGTGTCTGATTAATGTCAATATTCAGAAAATGGGTAGCGAAAAAAAGAGACTTTCGTCCCATTTGGGCAATAAGCCCTAAAGGATGTCTGTCTCCATGTCGATATATCCGTAATGCAGTTTTGACGTCTTTCGGATAATCCTCGTAAAACCGTACTCGTTGAACCATTCACTCTCAAAATGCGCTTTTAGGACGATTCGTTTTTTGGCGACACGCCGCGCTTCTCGAATGAGTTCGTCTGTTAGCGGGGCGGTGTTCGCGAGTGAACGTAACGGGTTCAAATGAACCGATTCTGAAATCGTCTTCTCGAACATCGGATCGAAGTAGACGACGTCAAACGAGTCATCGGGACATGTCTTCAAATAGGCGAGGGCGTCTGCATGCATGACCTCGATTCGGCGCATCGCCTGATTGATGGCATCCTCTTTCTCGACCCAGACGCTGAGTCCTTCCTTGACGAGCATCGCCGTCACGAACTCACTTTCGAGTCCGGTGAGGCGACCGTCTGGTCCGATGGCATGGCTCATGACGATTGAGTCGGAACCGAGGCCGAGCGTACAGTCGAGGACACGGTCGCCGTTTTTGAGCTTGGCCGTGTCGACGAGCGGGTCGGGTCCGCCGCGTAGCAATTGTTTAATACGGAAGACCGAGCTGGAAGGATGAAAAAAGAACGGTTCGGTCGTCCCGAGCGACGTATATTCGACGCGCCGCTTATCAAAAACGAGGACGCCTTTCTCATAACGATTCATCAGCGCCTCGATCGATTGTTTCTTCCGCTCGACGAAACGCGCACCGTACTCTGTGGCGTGGCGTGTAGCGTGTTCACGTACCGAATCGGTCGGTCGCAGGCAAGTCGTGACAATATACATAAAAACGCTCCTTCATGAAAAAGAGACGCGGGTCGCGTCTCACTTTTTCTTGCTGAGTAGATCAGACAATTCGTCAATGAGTGCTTTGTGCGTCGCCAATTCTTTTTTCTTTTCATCGTTCGGATTGATTGGACGTTTCGAGCGGCTTTGAAGTGCCTCGAGCGTCTCGTCAATTGATGATTTGAGCGTGTCACGGTCTTCAGGTTTGAGTGACACTTCCTGCGGGTTTTCACCACTCGCATCGAGTTCACGTAGACGTGCCATCAATTGCTTCGCCTCACGATTCAAATCCGACAACAATCTGTCAATTTGTTCCAGTCTTAATTTAATCCCATCACGTTCTGTAAACATATGTTTCACCTCTTTTGCGTTGTAACCACAAGGGTCTCTTCTTGTTTACTTTACCATATTTTTCGTAAGACGAAACTACCGGGAATATATTCCATTTATTTTGCGAATGGGAAACAATGTTTCTCTATACCCACTCAAACCCCAGCTGATATACTAACTAGGCTAAAAGGGAGGTGGGCGGATGGGCACAACGAATCATCCACCAAAAGCGCTTAAAGGCGCGATTTTATCGATTACGACGTATTTAATTCTATCTATATTAAAAGTCGTCTTCGGAATCATTTATAACTCAGAGGCCGTCCTTGCGGACGGTTTCAACAACACGACGGATATTATCGCCTCAATCGCCGTCTATATCGGGATTCGGATTGCGGCGTTGCCTCATGACGCCGAACATAAATATGGCCATGCCAAGATGGAGACGCTCGCCGCACTCGTCGCTTCGCTCATCATGGTCGCCGTCGGGGTGTTCGTCCTACTGAACAGTGTCGCGAACTTGCTTCGGGGGGAATACATTGAGCCGAACCCGCTCGCAGCGGTCGTTGCCTTTATCAGTGCGCTCGTCATGTTCGGTGTGTATGCGTACAACTCGAGCTTGGCTAAAAAGACGCGCTCGCTTGCCTTGAAGGCCGCCGCGAAAGACAATCTCGCCGACGCGATGATCTCAATCGGGGCGACGCTCGGTGTTTTGTTCGCATACTTCAAACTGCCATGGATGGACACGGTGCTCGCCGTCTTGATTGCCGGGATGATTATCCGCACGGCCATTCAAATCTTCTTAGATGCGACGCATCAACTGTCGGACGGGTTCCCCCCGGACCTCGTGAACGCGTACGAGGAGACGATTGGCGAGTTCGAATCGGTGAAGGAAGTGCGTGAAATCAAGGGTCGGCATCTCGGGAACCATGTTATGCTCGACGTCACCATTGCGGTTGATGGAGAGTTGACGGTTGACGAGGCGCATGACCTTTGCGATGAGATTGAAAGAAAACTCGATGAGCGGCATGCCGTCGATTCGGTTCATATTCACATTGAACCTGCTTGACGTTTCGGTTATCTTTTGCGAATCAAGTCGCAGTTCGTATATAATGAGTGTGGAAAGAATACGGAATAACTGTTAAGGAGGGCACGGGATGGACATCGTGCGTCAACCTATTCGTCAAATTGATGAGATTGAATATGAACATTTTCAGAAATATGGGCAGAGCTCATACGGCATTTCAGCTGAGGAGCTGAAAGGCATCTTTGAAGAGATGGGCACCGAACATGTCTATTCTGCCGTTGACCATAGCTACGGGGAAGATTTTTATTTTGATATCCTCGTTGATGGAAAGATCGTAGGAAAAGTACTTTTGCTCAAGCTCGCACGTGTGTATCAGCTCGATTTGATGGTGTTCGACCCATACAAAGGCAAAGGCTATGCGACGGAAGGGTTACGTCTCGCGCTCGAACAGTCAGATTTGAAAGACGGACATACCGTCCGTGCCGGGATCCCGCCGACGAGCCCGCATCAAGAAGCGATGCGCCGCGTGCTCGAGAAGAACGGGTTCGAGAAACGGAACGGACTCTATTATTTGAACTTTAAGAAACGATATGTAGTAAACCATTAAACTGACGGCGTTTGACGCGTCAGTTTTTTCGTATGGGGGTTTTGAAGATGAGACAAGTAACGATCAACGACATCGCCAAGCTAGCAGGCGTCGCAAAGAGTACGGTCTCGCGTTATTTAAACGGAGGCTCGGTCGGACAGGCGACAAGGGAGAAGATTGAGCGGGTCATTCAAGAGACGAACTACGAACCGAACCAGTTCGCGCAAAGTTTGAAATCGAAACAGACGAAGATGATTGGCGTCATCGTGCCGCGTCTTGACTCGTACGCCGCCTCTCGCACGATGATGGGGATCGACGAGCGGTTGACCGAACGCGGCTATCAAATGCTCGTCGTGAACACGGCTCAACAGACCGAGCGCGAGATCGAGCAATTGTACAACTTGGCAAAACAGAAAGTCGCCGGCATTATCTGGCTCGGGACGACGGTGACCCCACGTCATTTACATGCGATCGAGGCGATTCAAATTCCGGTACTGTTAATCGGTCAGGAACATGCGACAGTGCATAGTCTCGTTTATCCTGACTATGAGGCGGCATACGCACTCGGTAAGCAGTTCATGGACTGGGGCCATCGGGACGTTATCTACGTAGGTGTCGAGGAGTATGATATCGCCGTCGGCCAAGCGAGACGCGACGGATTTTTACGTGCCTTTAGCGAATCGGGCGCGAGCGTCAAGACGTATACGACGACGTTCAAGATTGAGGATGCGATTCCGATTGGGGCACAAATCGGTCATGAGCAAGCGGCGTCACTCGTTGTCTGTGCGACCGATAATATCGCCCTCGGTGTATTGAAAGGGCTCGCCAACAGCGGCAAGACCGTACCGAATGACGTCTCGGTGAGCGGATTTGGTGGCTATGATTTCACCGAGGTATTGCATCCGTCCCTGACGACAGTACACCTTCCATATCGCAGGACGGGAGCGAAAGCGGCTGACATGATTCTCCAGTTGTTAACAGGTGATGTCATCGCAATGAAAACGTTCACAAATTTCGAGATAAAACTGCGCGAAAGCGTTGACATTTTTAATTAAATGGATTACATTTGTGTTGCGGAACCGGTTCCGCAACATTTTTTATCTTACTTTGGAACCGGTTCGATAAATGAACGATGACAGAAGGATTATGGAGGTGGACGGATGAATACCGTACATTGCATTGGTGAACTATTGATTGACTGGGTGTGCGAGGACGCGTCGAGCGACCTCGTCAACGGCACGACTTTCGTCAAAAAAGCGGGCGGTGCGCCGGCGAACGTGGCGGCCGTCGTCAGTAAGCACGGGGGCGCATCGAGCTTCCTCGGACAAGTCGGGGCGGACCCGTTCGGACAGTTCTTGAAAGAGACGCTCCAAACGAACGGTGTCGGCACGGACAATTTGGTCGAAGCAGGCGACACGACGTTCGCGTTCGTCTCGATTCAAGCGGACGGGGAGCGTGACTTCACGTTCCGACGCGGCAGTGACGGCGATTATGCGTTCGACGCGATCGACTTATCTCAGTTCAAGTCAGGGGATATCGTCCATTTCGGTTCGGCGACGGCACTCCTTGACGGTGAATTGAAGAACGCCTACTTCAAGTTGCTGCAATTCGCGAAACGCGATGGGCTGTTCGTTTCGTTCGACCCGAACTATCGCGACGCACTCGTGACGGACCTCGAGGCGTTCAAACAAGACTCGCTCCACTTCATCGCTGAGGCCGACTTCGTCAAATTGAGCGAAGAAGAAGCGCACTTGTTGACCGGAGCCGAGACGCTCGACGAGGCGGTCGACGCACTACTCAAACTCGGCGCAAGCCGTGTCGCCATCACGCTCGGTTCACGCGGCACATTGATTGCGACGAGTCAGTTACGTGACATCATCCCGTCGGTGAAAATTGAAAGCGTTGACTCGACGGGGGCCGGTGACGCATTCGTCGGCGCGTACTTGTATCGTCTCGCCACGCTCGGCGTCGATGATATGCGTTTACAGAAGGATATCGAATATGCGAACGTGACCGGCGCCTTGACATGCACCGCTTACGGCGCGATTCCAGCCATACCATCACCACAACGTGTTCAACAACTGTTAGGAGGGAAACCTGAATGAACTACAGACAAGAAGCAGAAGCGATTTTAGAGGCGCTCGGCGGCAAAGACAACGTCGCCGCAGCGGCCCACTGTGCCACCCGGCTCCGCCTCGTCTTGAACGATGAGTCGAAAGTTGATGAGAAGAAACTTGACGCGTTAGACGTCGTCAAAGGGACGTTCTCGACGGGCGGACAGTATCAAATCATCATCGGGACAGGAACGGTCAATAAAATCTACGCCGAGTTTACCCAATTGACAGGACTCGGCGACATGTCGACGAGCGACGTCAAGTCGGCGAGCGCGAAGAAAGGCAACCCGCTCCAACAGTTCGTGAAGATGCTATCTGATATTTTCGTACCGATCATCCCGGCCATCGTCGCCGGTGGTCTCTTGATGGGGATCAATAACTTGCTCACAGCACCGGACTTGTTCTTCGACGGCAGTTCGCTCATCGACCAGTACCCTGGCATCGCCGACCTCGCCGCAATGATCAATACGTTCGCCAACGCCGCCTTCGTCTTCCTGCCCGTCCTAATCGGATTCTCCGCGGCCAAGCGGTTCGGGGGCAACCCGTATCTCGGTGCCGCGCTCGGGATGATCATGGTTCACCCGGATCTCGTCAACGCCTACGCGCAAGCGACAGTCGGCGATATCCCGGTCTGGAACATCCTTGGATTTGAAATCGAGAAGCTCGGTTACCAAGGTCAAGTGTTACCGGTACTCGTATCGGCTTATATCTTATCGAAGCTTGAAATCAACATTCGTAAATTTATGCCGGCCTCACTCGACATCCTGCTCACACCGCTTCTCTCGCTCCTCTTTACAGCGTTCATTACGTTCGCCTTTGTCGGACCAATCACGCGTGAAGCAGGGAACTTGATTATCGATGGTCTCGTTTGGACGTACGACTCACTCGGCTTCTTAGGCGGTCTCGTCATGGGTCTCTTGTACGCACCGATCGTCATCACAGGGATGCACCACAGCTTCATCGCCATTGAGACGCAACTTCTCGCCGATATCGCACGGACGGGCGGGTCATTCATCTTCCCGATCGCTGCGATGTCAAACGTCGCCCAAGGCGCGGCTACACTCGCTGTCTTCTTCTTGACACGTGAGAAGAAAATGAAAGGTGTCGCTTCTGCGTCAGGTATCTCGGCACTTCTAGGGATCACCGAACCAGCCATGTTCGGGGTCAACTTGAAACTCCGCTACCCGTTCATCGCCGCCATCATCGGTTCAGGAATCGCCTCGGCGTTCATCGTCGGTCGTGAAGTCCTCGCTGTCGCACTCGGTGCGGCTGGTCTTCCGGGGATCATCTCGATCGCACCGGCATCAATCGTATCGTATATCATCGGCATGGCGATCTCGTTCGCTGTCGCCTTCAGCTTGACGTTCGTCCTCGCGAAGCGCCAGGCGAAAAAAGACGCGGTCAAACAAGCCGCATAAAACAAAGGAGTGATTTGAATGACTTGGACGAAGGCGGAACGTTATCGTTCGCTGCGTGACGTGAGTGCCCTCGACATGGAGACACTCCGCACGAAAACGGCGGCCTCGCCTTGGCGGTTCGGCTATCATATCCAACCGCCGACAGGCCTCCTCAATGACCCGAACGGTTTTACGTACTTTAACGGGGAATATCACATGTTCTATCAGTGGTTCCCGCTCGGACCGGTACACGGTCTGAAACATTGGTATCACGTCACATCGACGGACCTCGTCACGTGGACCGATCGCGGGGTGGCGTTAGTCCCAGAGACGACCGAAGACTCGCATGGCGCCTATTCTGGCAGCGGCTTTGTCGCTGACGGTGAACTCCACGTCATGTATACGGGTAACCACCGGACGGACGACTGGACGCGTCACGCCTCGCAACTGATCGGCGTGTTACGCGACGGGAAAATCGAACGACGGAACGTCGCCATCCCGGACGTCCCGGCTGGCTACACGGAGCATTTCCGTGACCCGAAAGTATGGCTTGAGAACGGGTCCTACTATGCGATCGTCGGCGCCCAGCGTGAGAACGAGACCGGATGTGTCGTCTTGTACCGTTCGAGCGACTTGAACGACTGGACGTTCCTCGGAGAAGTGAAGACGGGTCTCGACCCGTTCGGTTATATGTGGGAATGTCCGGACATGTTCGAACTGAACGGTCAGCACGTCCTCGTCTTCTCACCACAAGGCATCGAGCCAGACGGTCATCGCTATCACAACATTTATCAATCGGGGTTCGTCATCGGAAAGCTAGACCTCGAGACGTTGACGTTTGAGCACGGTGTGTTCGAAGAACTCGATTTCGGGTTCGACTTCTATGCTCCGCAGACGACCGAACATGAAGGACGTCGCTTACTCGTCGGTTGGATGGGCTTGCCGGAGATCGACTATCCGACGGACCGGTTCGGTTGGGCACACGCCTTGACGCTACCGCGCGAACTATCGATTGAGGACGGTATGCTCAAGCAACGTCCCGTGCAAGCGATGACAAAGTTACGCCAAGCCGAATTCGTCAACGTCTCCGGGACTGCGGTGGGTGCTTCGACACCGAACCGTTACGAACTCGAACTGACGACGGACGGATCGGACTTCACGCTCGAACTGCTTCAAGTCGGAGATGAGTCGCTCGTCATCCGGTACGACGCGTCGAATCGTGAGTTGACGATTGACCGGACGAACGCCGGTGAGCCGTTCGCGACCGAATTTGGCACGACGCGTACGAACGTGATGGACGTCACGTCCCTCCATCTCTTCGTCGATTCGTCGAGCGTCGAATGTTTCGTCAATGACGGTGAAGCCGTCGCCACGCTCCGCGTGTTCCCGAGCGAGCTCGACAAACAGTTGCGCTATGAAGGGGCGACTGCGAGCTTGATTGGTTGGACGTACGAATAATTAAGCTGAGCTTCGGCTCGGCTTTTTTGTTGTTCCGAAATGTAACGATTTCACGTTTTGCTTATGCTACTGTAAAAATAGGTAATTAATTGCATAAATAATGGAGAGTGATGCTCTGATGTGGATTATATTTGGTTTACTGGCAATTGGTGCGACGTTATTCAACTTGTACACGTTCAGCGTGGGGAAAGACTACAGGCTAACGATGGCGGTCGCATTGTCTTTGACTGCATTGACGGTATGCGCAGACTACAGCCATTTGGCGGTTTGGGTCGAAGCAGAAGACTGGGCGGCGTTGGCAGACGTCATTCCAGGCATGGGGCGAGCGTGGTGGGTTCTGACAAGCATCTCAATCGGACTGAACGTGCTACCAATCTTTTTAGAACGGCCTAAGGAGAAGCAGAAGTCAAAAGCTTAAAGTGATATTAATGAAACGTTCTGTACACGTTTTGCGTATGTAAAATGATCAGACAGATAGGAGGTCGAATATGATGGGTAGACTGTTGAATTTCATTAGTGAAGTGAGAAAAATTACGCTACCGTATGGGTATGGCAGAGAAAGATTCAAGGCAGTTGAAGCTGAAGAGATGAATCATGTGAAAGTCGCTGAATCGGTGGAAGGGCCCCGATTCAACGACCAGTTCCTCGTCGAATACAATCGACTGCAGGACATCAAGGTGTTCGCGGTTATGCTTCGCAACGCGGACGAGTTGATGGACACGACAGTTCAGCGTGAACCGGATTTCGATCTCGAGATTCACTATAAAGCCGATGCTGTGGAACGCTATCAACTTTGGCTCGGGCGTAACGGGACACCGAGTGTCCTTTCGAACGTCAGCGAGTCACACCGCCTCTATAAAGTGGAGGCCGACATCACGGGCCGCTTAATTGTGACGCTACAGGTGGACGCCTGACCTAGCATGGTCCTTGAAACTAGTTTTACGTATTGAAAGTCGACAACTTAAGGAGGTGAAGTCAGATGAAACGTAAGGGGAAGTGGATAACGGGGATTGCCGCTTTGACCGTCGGCTTACTCGGAGGATGTGACACGAATGAGCTCATCGCAGAAGATGTCACAGAAGTGAGAATTGCCGAGTCGGTCGACTTCGGGCGGTTCCACGATCACGATGTCATCACGTATAACGAGCTCGCAGACGTCAAAGTGTTCGCGGACATGATTCGCAATGCGGAACAACAACCTGGCATCGTGAATATGGCAACGCCTGAATATGATGTGGAAGTCCAGTATCAAGACGAGACGGTGGACCGCTATTACGTCTGGCTCGGCGAGTTAGGCATGCCGACGAGCATTATGGATGTGAACGATACGCATACGGTGTATCTCGTTCCGGCAGACGTGACGGACGAGCTGATTCGACTGCTGGAGCATGAGTGAACAGGGGATGGATGGTGAAGCTTTCAATGAAACGAATCGTAGCGCCAGTATTGGTAGTGTTCATGTTGACAGGTTGTGGCTCGAACGATTTTCGGACGGACGGAATTAAAGCGGTGACCGTCTCGGAATCGGATGGGTTTAACCGCTTCCAAACGGATGACTTCATCACGTTTGACGAACCGAAAGCGATTCAAGTATTCGAAGATATGCTTCGTGAGGCAGAGAGAATTCCGGGGATCGCCAACGTGGTCGGGCCGGAATACGATATCGAAGTCCGCTTCGAGGACGAGGAAACTGACCGCTATTACCTCTGGCTCAATGAACTGGACGGTGAGAGCAGCCTTTACGATGCTGACGATACAGACACGGCTTACCTCATTCCGGCAGACGTGACCAATCGACTGATTGAACTACTCGAAGCAGACTAAAAAAGACACCTGAACAGGTGCCTTACGAATTAAAACGAATGAAACGCTCGATTTGTTGCTCGCTCTTCCTGGCTTGACGACCAATCCAAATCAAATGGCCCGGACTGTTCAAAATCGTGAGCTGTGCATGCGGGATGAGCCGTTTGGCGTGATGGGCGTGTCGCACCGGCACAGCTTTATCATTTTTTGAATGGACGATATACGTCGGACACGTCACACCGAGCAGCGCCTCGTCCGGAACGCGTTGACGTAGGTCGAACTGCGCCCCGAGTCCGAACGCCATCTGACTGGCGACGCGTTTCAATAGGAAGATGTCGTACGGTGTCACTTCATCGCGAATCGCATCTAACGCGAGCAGGCTCGTCGACTGAATCATGCGGGCCGTCGCCTCGAATGGCTGTTTTTGAATCGCGCGGAAGACGAACTGTTTCATCGTGAACTGGGCGGCGATGAAGAGCGGCTGGGCGATGTTTCGACTGATGCAGCGACGATAAGGGAAGTCGACCTCACTTGTCACGGCGGCAGCGAGCGTCAGACTGAGGGCCCGGTCGTTTCGTGAGGCAAGCTCGATCGAAGTCGGACCACCAGCGGAGATGCCGTACACATGATAAGCGCCGATGTTCATGATATGCATGAGTTGGCGCAAGTTCTCGGCGAACGCTTGCGGCGTCGCCGAAAATGAGTACGGAGTCTCACCGTAACCGGGTCGAGATGGGACAATGACCCGGAAACCAGACAAGACGAGCCGGTCCACATGGTACGGTTCGAGACTCGATGATTGGGTACCATGAATCAAAACGACGACAGGACCGTGACCGCGGTCGATGTATTCGATTTTCGTGCCGTTGACGTGGGCGTAATGTTTCACAGCGACGATTGCCTCCTTAAACGAAATGTAATGGAAAATAACTTTATTTCATGGAAATAACATGATAATGTCTCTTTATACATATTATATATACAGAAGTGAAAGGGGAACATACCGTGAACAACCGAGAGCGGTTACTCGAAGTAAGACGGTTCTTTGAACGCCATACGGACGACAATCATCCGAAGACGTTAGAGGACCTGCTTGCCTACTTATCTACGATTGGTGATACTTCTAAGTTAGCAAAAAAATCCGTGAAAGACGACATCCAAGCATTGACCGATTCGGGGTTCGAGGTGCAGGATGAGCTCGAGAAGAACGGTCTTGCCAAAAAATATTGGCATTCGGCCCGCTTGTTCGAGAGCCATGAGCTGCGGATGATGGTCGATGCGATCGTCGCCGCTAAATTCATCTCTGAGGACGTGACCGAGCAGATTGTCGACAAGCTCCGCAATTTGACGAGCATCCCGGAAGCGGAGACGCTCCAATCCATCATCAAGACGCCGAAGAAGAAAGTGAACTATATTCCATACCATATCGACCGGATTCAACGGGCGATTCAAGAACAAAAAGCCATCTCGTTCCAATATACGGACGTCGTCGGGTTCGACGTTGCGAAGCGGACGTTCCCGCTTCGACGTGACGGGGAACGGTACGTCGTCAATCCGATCGATTTGCACTGGAACCACGAGCAGTATTACTTGATCGGCATCGACGAATCGATCGGGGAGATTCGCAACTATCGGGTCGACCGAATCGTCAACTCAGAGATCGTCGAAGACGACTCACCGCGTCAAAAACATCACTTGCCGGATGACTACTTCCAAAAGTCGTTCAATATGTATAACGGGCTCGATGAAGAAGTCGTCTTGGCCGTTGACGAACGGGTGCTCCCGGTCATTTTCGACAAACTTGGGGAAGATGTGTCGATCACGGAAGTGAACGATCGATTCCACATTCGTTTCGATGCGGCCGTATCGGACGGGTTCGTCTTTTGGCTCTTGTCGCTCGGCAATCAAGTCGAGGTGCTCGAGCCGGTGACGCTCCGTGACCATATGCGTGAGACGATCGAATCGATGGCAAGCCGATATGCGAAAGCGAGCATTCACTGAAACGGTTGAATTGAAGATATGATATACTGCTTGCGACACTTGTAGAAGGGGGACAGGCGGATGTTAGATTGGATGCCATTAATCATTCCGATTGTCGCTGTCATTTTTGTCGCCGTCGTTGCAAGACGCGCCATGAAAATGGACCAAGAGAAATAAGCTAGGACGGACATCCTTCTCGTCATGAGGGGATGTCTTTTCCGTCCAAAAGGAGGAGACCTTTGGATACCATCACCCATACGCTGTTCGGTCTGACGCTCTACGGGGCGGCCGACAAGCGAGACTTACAAACAAACGAAAAACGGGCCTTGTTCGTCACGACGCTCGTCGGGAGTCAAATCCCGGACAGTGACGTCATCTCGCGACTTTGGGACACGGAAGGAATGTATCAGATGTGGCACCGCGGCATCACCCATTCGATTTTCCTCGTCCCGTTGTTCGCGCTACTCATTTACATACTCGTACGAGTCTTGTTCAAGGTGACCGATATCCGTTACTTCTGGTGGGCACTCTTGTCCGTGTTCATCCATAACACGGCGGACTTGTTCAACGCCTGGGGGACGGGCTACTTCGAACCGTTATCGGATGTCCGGGTCACGTTCGGCGTCATCCCGATTGTTGATTTCGTCTATTGGGGCATCTTCTTCGTTGCCTGGCTCATCGCACGTCGAGTGGACGTCCGTCACACGGTGTATCGTTACGCCTGGTCCGCGATTGTCGTGCACGTATTGGTTCAAAGTGCACAAGGCGCGTACTTGTATCAGTCGTATGCCGCAAATCACGACGAGGTGGCGCTGTCGGCCTCGTTCATCCCGACCCAGTTCACCGTCATCACGAAGACCGATGAGTCGGTGTCAATTTACAGTGACTCGGTCTATCAAGAGCCCAAAGTCCAATACGAGTTGACGAGTGCGGACGATGCCGATTTGAATCCGCTCTTCGCTGAAAACAAAGAGGCACTCACGCTCAAACAGTGGTCGCCGTTCGTGGTCGTCGTCGAGGATGACGAGCGGCTCGGTTTATATGACCCGCGCTTCTTTGACGGCGAGTCGTCATTCCTTTATGAATACATCGAATTGTAGGTGATTCCGTGCGACGTCTCCGGTATTTATTCATTTTCGGTTACAAACAAGCACTCAGTTGTATCTTCCCGGTCGCCATCTTCGGGGCACTCGCGTTGACGAAATGGTTCGACTTTCCGATTCCGCGCTACGACGTTCTCTTCATCTGGTGTCTGTTCGTCCAAGTCGTGCTCGTCAAGACCGGGCTCGAGACGATGGAAGAAGTGAAAGTGATCAGTTGGTTCCACGTCATCGGGCTCGGTCTCGAGCTGTTCAAAGTCCAAATGGGGTCGTGGAGCTATCCCGACGAGGCGTTGACGAAATGGTTCGGCGTCCCGCTCTATGCGGGATTCATGTATGCGAGCGTCGGTAGCTACGTCGTCCAGTCGTGGCGTCGACTCGATTTGGAATTTCTCAAGATGCCACCGCCGCTCATTGCGTTCGGCCTCGGGATTGCGATTTACTTCAACTTCTTTTGGCACCACATTTGGCTCGATTTGCGCTGGGTGTTGATTGGGCTCGTCTTTCTCGTCTTCGGTCGGGCCCTCGTCACGTATCGGCTCGACGACCGTCGCTTCACGATGCCCGTCGTCGTTGCTTTCTTTTTGATTGCTTGCTTTATCTGGTTCGCCGAGAATATCGTCACGTTCTATAACGGTTGGGCGTATCCGAACCAGTTGAGCGGCTGGGCACTCGTCGACCTTGGCAAGCTGTCGTCGTGGTTCCTGCTCGTCATTATCAGCATCTTGCTTGTGGCGTGGCAGAAGCGAAGACGGGAACTCTCATGAAAAACGTGTGCAACCGTCGTTGGCTGCACACGTTTTTTGGTTACGTCGTTCGTTGTTTGGAGCGGGCAATCATATGGACGATAAACACATAGAGTGGGAACGTGAACGTGAGCGCGATAATTACTAGTCCGACGGCCGGACCTGGCCATGCCGCTTCACTAGGGGCAGGGATGACTCGTGTCCAGACATAGGTGAACAGCGCCAAATAAGGGATCCATAGGACGTAGAGCGATAGATTCCAAGTAGAGGTGGCGAGTTGCCTGACACGTTTGATGATGACTCGCGTGAACAAGACGAGTGAAACAAGACCGCTAGCGGTGATGACCATCATATAAATATTACCCATGATCAAATAGAGCCGTCCGCTGTTGGCGAGCAGTTGAATGTTCACTAATAGCAGCACCGCGAGCAAAATGGAGATAGATTGTAACTTGAGGAAGTGGACCATATAGGACTCCTTAATCTGATAGGATGATGGAACATTATTCGGCAATGTTCGTATAATGTGAAAGAGGTGATCAGGTTGGCACAATTATTTATGTTTTGGTTTGTCGGATTCATGTGTGTGTTCTCGACGTTTATGTATGCATCACAATGGCGGAATGAGCGCAAACTGATGAAATTGCTGGGAGCCATATTTAGTGTCTTCATAGCTATCGTTTGTTTTATGATTGCCGCACCAGATACATATGATCGCGCGCTTGGCCGTTATGAGACGGAAACTGGGAGTTGCTATGTCGTTGACAATCAGTCGAAACAAGGCGGCGTGACACTCTGGTTTCAAGGGGAGTCTTACGATTTTCCAGACATACCGGAGGACGTCGCATATGGACCGGGCACGTTGTTTGATTGTACCGTCACGTTGACGAAAGTGAATTCGACTGGAGTTGACTATGTGTTGAAGTCGAAAGACGGCGATCCGCTCTTTTCAACATACTAAAGTATTCTTCTGATTAGAAGGATACTTTTTTAATGATTTTTCTGCCATTCATCCTATGAATTCAATTATTATTTGAAATCTACTTTTTCGATAAAGCAATAGGGTGAATGCAATGGATATCGTTGAGTTGTAAAGAATGCCGATTTCAATGTGGAAGCTGTCGAAGCAAATGACTATTTAAATTACTGAAATTTTCGGAATATTGTTTTATTCATAAATGATTATGATAAAATCATAACAGTGTAAATGGGGAAATTTTACTTTGGGATGAGGGATATGCTTTATTTTGGAATCGGCTCTTTGGAATCAATAGTTTATGATCTACAAGCAAGCTCGAAACGGTTATGAGAATCTACTTATATTTTGAAAGGGGGAGAACGTAATGAACTGGATTGCTCAAAAATCGGCTCAGTTTTTCATCACCATTTTCGTATTGATAGCAATCAGTGCTTTGCCGTCGCTCGTCGTGCAACTCGAGTTCGTGCCATCGAATTATTGGTACGGGATTCAACAACAATTCAGTCAGTTGGCGAAACTCGATGAGATTACATACTTCAACGTCACAGCGCAACGCGAGTTACCGTTATTGCCAGATCTCGGTCCGTTCATGAAAGAGACGCTTATTATCTTTACGACATCACTTGTTGTCTCAGTTGTGTTCGCCCTTATGTACGCCTATTTCTTTTATCGGAGCGGGAAGCGTGTGCGCACGGTGCTCCAACAAACGAGCCAGACGCTCGAGATGATTCCAGATTTATTTTGGCTCATTTTTTCACAATATCTTGCGATCACGATTCATAAGACGACCGGATTTGATCGAATTGAAGTCGCTGGCGGATTTGCCGAATACATACGTTTTCTACCGATTTTGACGTTGACGCTAACCATTCTATTCTTCTTCCTCAAATGGTTGACGAAACATATCCTCGAGGAGGAGGCGACACCGTTTCTCGAGCTGGCGCGGGCCAAAGGTGTCCGGCCGGCAGGGTTGTTCTGGAAACACTTGCTTCCGAATTTGGTGTATCGCTTCTATCTCTTTTTCCGCTCGAATTTGATCACGGTGCTATCGAGTCTCCTGATCATCGAATATTTGTTCAACGTACAAGGGATTTTCCGTTTTGTCGTCTATAATCCTGTGATGCCAATCCTACTCGTGATCTTGTTGGTCGTCTACATCCCAATCTTCATATTGGATTTACTGGCGGAGTGGCTTATCCCGAAAGCATGGAAAGGGGAGATTTGATGCGTCGTACGCTGCTACGTGACCCAGTTTTCTTAATCGTCTTTACGATATTGATGGGCTTGCTATTGTTAAGCATCGGAAATACGATTTTTCGAGATGGTCAAGTCGATCAATTCCCGAACCGTTACTCCGATGAGGGACGGTTGATTGGCATTCCACCGCTCGAACCGTCCAAAGATCAGTGGCTCGGAACCGACCGCGCTGGGAATGATTTGTTTCAAATGATGATCGAAGGGTTTAAATGGACGGTCGGTATTTGTGCGACCGTGGCGCTCGGACGGATGGCGCTTGGATTAGTAGTCGGGATTCCGCTCGCCTTTCGCGGGGCACGGTTGAACCGAATTTTCAAAATGCTGTTAGATGGGTTTTTGATTCTACCGATTTCCCTTCTTGCCATGATGATGCTGTTTTCGTCCCTGTTGTTCGCAGACTCGACGATGGTGCCACCGCTAGTTGATCGCGTGACGCTTCAATTGACGGTCTTCGTGTTTCTCGGTCTACCTGCCGTCACGCTGTACCTGATTACAGAAATCCGGCAGTTGCTCCAACAAGAGTTTATGATTGTCGCCGAGACGTTAGGCGGCAGCGTGTGGCATCGGACAAGGAGACACTTATGGCCGCATCTCGTTCCAACATTGGTCATCGTCTTCATGCAGCAATTCGTACAAACATTGATGTTGCTCATCCATATATCGTTGTTCGGCGTCTTTTTCGGAGGGACCGTCTTTCTGTTTGAAGGGGTCCGACCGACACTGTTTGAATGGTCATCGATGTTCGGTTTTTATTTCACACAGTTCACCGCGACGACGTGGATGACGAACCATATGTTCCTCGTTCCGGCCCTGGGACTCTCGTTGCTCGTCTTCCTTAGTAACTTGCTGACGAGTCGGCTAGAGCGGGCGTTCCGGTTACGGAGACAAGAAGCGGTCCTCACGGAAGAGACGATGTCTCAAGCTGAGGCGGCGGCAGCGTCACTGGCCGATCCGTTCACACTTGTGCATGCGGATGGCTCATTTCAAAAGATGAATCAAAAGAAAGCGGACGGCATCACACACTGATGTCATCCGCTTTCTTTTAGTACTTGATTATCGTAAAACTAAGGAGGTAAAGATGGTGAACACGAAGTCGTTTATGCTCGTTTTTGTCTCGGTGTACTTGTTAATGAGTCTTCCTTCAATGTTAGGAATCGGTTATGTGATTGATTGGATTCCGGAAGCCGCTTTATTGCAAAAGCTGAAGGGATATGTGATTGGTGGTTTTACTCACAACTCTCTTTTTAAAATTGTGTTCTCAGCCATCGCGAGTGGGATTTTTACTTTCTTTTCATCAAGATGGTCAGCCAGTCATAGTGATTGAATTCGCTCAATATTATGAGAAACCCATGATAAATTAATCTTCAGATTGTGGTTTGACTCGATCCATCCGTGAATCAAGTTTGTCATAATCGATTTTTCCTGAATATCAGCGCTTCCTGTATGATTTATTTAAGGTGTTTCTACTTCGTGTCAGTCGTCAATCACATCTTCTCCAGCTTGTCGAAGTTTCTCAAGTGAGTCGAGCATATGCGCGATCACATCGTCAGGGTGGCGTTCCCACGCCCCGAGTTCGGCTACGACTTTGAGCGGGGCGCTCGACCGGTACGACCGGGTCGGGTTGCCGGGGAAGCGCTTGTCCGTCAAGTTCGGGTCGTTCTCGAAGTGACCCGTCGGTTCGACGAGATAGATGCGCTCACGAGCCTCACCGCTCGCCAGTTCGGCTCCCCATTTGGCGGCGTCGAGGGTGGCCGTGAAATAGGTGTAGTTCGACTGCTTGTCTTGATAGTTCGAGCGTCGCTTCGGTTCAAGCAAGTCCCCAAGTTTCAGTTCGGCTTTCGTGCCGTGGAAAAACGGCCCGGGGTCGAGCGGTCTCATGTCATCGGTCATGCTTCATCTCTCCATCAGTCAGGTTGTCTTCACAGTATAGTGGATGAATTTAGGAGAAGACAGTCTGTTTTTGGTTCGAGAATCGCGATATAATAGAGACGGGAAGAGCGTTCGGCTCTTCCTTTTTCGTTACATAGAATTCAAAGCTGTTTACGAAACGAATAACTCGTGATGGCATAATCCATCTTGTCCTTATAAAAACGGTGCGCCTCGGTCCGGGTCAGTCCTGACTCGAGGGCGACATATTTGGCACCACTGTCGCGTGCGTATTCGTGGACGAAGTGAAGCAACATCTCGCCGTCTCCGTTCGAGCGATGGTTCACACACGTCACGAGGTCGTAAATGAAGACGTGTTTCTCGAGATATAGATTGACGCGGAGCTCAATCCCTGCAAGCGATACAATCGCATCGTCGGCGTATAACGCATACAGTTCATACCCTTGTGGTCGCATGGCGGCGACGAGCTCACGATACGTGTCGAGCGTCAAGTCGGTGCGCAGTTGGTTCATGACTGGGAACGATTCATCGAGTTCGTGTGGCGACTCGATTGGTTTGATGGAAAAGATGGTCGATGGAATGGGAATCATGCCTCCTTGAGGGGATGTTATATGTAGATTTCGCTCTCGTAAGTCAGGATTCCTTTCCACACATATATACGTACAGAAGGGACAGATACATCGTGAAACATGCGCTAGTGATTGGCGGCAGCGGGATGCTGGCGGGGACGGTCCTTTGGTTGGCAGAGGTTGACTATCACGTGTCCATCATCGGACGGGATGCCGAGAAAATGAGCCGGTTGACCGAACAAGCGCCCGCCCGACTGTCTGCCGTATTGGTCGACTATCGGGACAACTTGCGTCTCAAAGAAGCGCTGCGAAGTTCGATTGCGGATCATGGAGATTTCGACTTGGTCGTTGCCTGGATTCATTCGGACGCAGCTGACGCCTTAACGTGTGTGTTGTCAGCACTACGAGGGGGAACGGACGTGTTCCATGTTCTCGGTAGCCGCGCCAACTCGAGCGGTGTGAGAAACGGGCTGACGATCACTGAAGACGTCCGTTATCACCAAGTGCAACTCGGTTTTCAAGTCGTGAAGGGGGAGCGCCGCTGGTTGACGCATAAAGAGATTGCCGGAGGCGTGATCGAGGCGATTCAAAGGAAGGAACCTCTCCATTTAGTCGGAAATGTAACGAGATGAAACGATTAACAATAATAAACTGAAGTGATAAAAGGTCGAACGATACATATGAAAATGCTCTTCGGGCAACCTAGATGGAGCAACATCTAGAGCGATTTAGGTAAGAAATTGAATTGGGTTAACTCTGTGATGGATTTGATGCTGTATCCAAATGGATATTCTGAGTTTACGTATGATGGGCTTGGATAGACGTTACAGACAGCAGTCGTGATGGAGAATCGAAACGGCTAAATGTGGGGGGAAATCGATATGATGACACAAAAAACCTTGAATGCGCACTTTTATTAAGTATCGATCATTCAAGGTTTTATTATCAGGTATTTCTCAACTAGTCGACGATGCCTTCGCAACGATTTTATCAACGACCGTATTACAATTTTCTCGATTCACATCATAAAACGTATGTTCATGAGTCAACGACACGCGTTCACCGCTTTGGAGTTCGTACTGTTCGAGTAACGGGCGAATCCGGTCATGGACGACGCGGGCGGCCTCAGGGGACGTGTGAGGATAGATGATGGCGAACGTGTCTAGGGCGACGCGGTACTTATGATCCGTTCGTCTTGTGGCCAGATGGAGCTCGTCGCTGAAGTAGTTCAAGAACCATTCATACTCGGTCCGTCCAAACCGTTCCTCGAACTGTCTCAGCTCATGGATTTGAATGAACGAGACTGAGAATGAGCCACCGTGGCGAATGAGACGGTCTCGTTCCGCACTCAAGTCCATTCGAAACCGTTCGGCGTTATCAAGCCATGTCTCAGGATCGACGGCTACGAGCTGTCGAGCCCGTTCCTCTAACTCGATCCGTGACAGTTGCACGTTTTTCACGAGTTGATGAACGAGGCCGGACAAAATGGACATGACGAGCAGCAGAATCGTAAAACTGATACCTCTGGCGTTAAAAAACTGAACGTTTCCTGCTTCATAGATGGATGAGAACCATCGGAAATAGATGAATAAAAAGAGGAGAAGCGTGACAGACAGGGTCAGCCCGGCCCGCATCCCGAAGATGAGGGAAGATAAGACGATGGCAGGTAAAATCAAATAGCCGAGAAAGCCGGTGTTACTTTCGGACAAAAGGACGGTGTACGCCATCGTGCCGACAATCATACAAGCGATGAGCCCGAATAAATAAATTGATTCATTGGTCCATTGCTTCATTTTCATCCCCCCATCTGTCTCGAATCGGCTCTAGATGAGCCACCTCCTCAATTACCCGCTATCTGTGGTGAATAACCAACCAAAGGTGTCATATACATTCATTATAGAACATTGTATTGAGACGATGGGCTCGTTTTTTGAATCGGGGCGGTAAGACGACTTAACGCACTGTATCATCGAAATGGGCTGTGATAGCCCGAGGCATGTCCTCGAGCGGTCCCGTCAATTGGACGACATGAGGTAGATGATAGAACGTGCTCGTCATCTCAATATCGTCGAAACGATTCGTGGCATCATGGATGAACACCGTCACACCTGCACCGAGAGCCATGCCGAGCTGGAAATGGCTGCTGTTTTGCCGGCCGACAGTAAGACGATGACAAGTCCGACGTCATGATGGCCTCAGACTCACTCGTACCGATGGCTCGCAAGTTTTCAAGTGTCGTGGCACGGTCGTTCGTCGTCCAGTCATATGCATGCGCGTGACCTTGCGAGAATAGGCGATCACGCAGCGCTCTCACTCGTTCGATGTTTGCGAAGCGTGAGCCGATATAGAAGTTCATATGAGTCCTCCTAGTATATGTCATGTCGTTTGATTCATATTGGAGGCAACAAACCACCACAACATGAAAAGGAAGACGAATCCATACATCAAGAGTATGCCGATACCAACGAAAATGGACTTCAACAGATGCCAATCTCGATGTTTGGCAAGGTGAACCGTTAATCCGATTGAAGAGATTGTCCATAATATTACCGTTCCAAGTATCCACACGACTCCTGGCCCAATCCAATTCGGAGAGAACAAAACGTAAACGATGGATATGAAAAGGCTCGTGCCGCTAATCATCACCGCTGGAAAACGATGCGTCACATGACTTCCGTTCATTGTTTGACTCGATCGAATCGTGTCACCGCTACTTCATGAACGATAAGCAACAAAATCGCGATGAAAAAGACAAGCAAAGCAACGTATTCCGGATTGACGTTCAGGAAGTAATTGAGTCCAAACAGCGGTGCCACGAAAAGAATGTAGAGCGGATACTGAATCGCAAACAAGGCGTCCAACACCACGATGTCATACATATATGTTTCGAAGCTATTTAATGTGAAGACAGTGACACTTGCGAACAAAATAGCCATGATGAACAGTTTTGCGGCACGGTTTCGAAGTAAATACGTCCCAAGCATGCAAACGAGCAGTAAGCCGGATGCGAAAGCATGAATTGGGTGAATCTCTGCATCAGGAAACATGAAGGATGGAATTAGTTCACGATGAACGCGAGTATATAGACCGATGACAAGACGACGAGGCATTTCTTTGAATTAGCCATTTCTGAACCCCTTTCTTGATGAGGGTTATATTTACATTTACTTACAAGTGTAATTTTACACTAAAGGGAGAGTGTGTCAAGATGAACAGGTGGAGTTAGACTAAAAAAAGAAAGGTGGAACAATAATGACAAAAGAGGAATTGAAAGCACTATTGCCGATAGAAGAAGTCGAAATCAAACTCGAAGATGTGGAAGGATTGCCGCGCTTCGCATTCGTTAACGAGCGTGAACGTTTCGAGGAAGTACAGGAGGAGTATCAGGACGACGAGGAGTCATGGCCGGACGGGCTTTATATCATCGGGTATGGGGACTTTTTAGGGACCCCATTGGTGTGAACATCGAGTCGAATTACGTCATCATCGTCAGTCATGAGACGTTCGAAGTGGATGAGATGTTGTCGACTTCCGTCAAGGATTGGTTACGGTAAGGTGGGCGAGCCATTGTTTGAGCAACAAGTCATCATTTCATCCTTAGGTGAGGAGGAAATGGAACTTCAGATGTTCACGATAGTCGGTGCTTCAAAAAAAGCAACGCTGTTAACGAGGGCCGACGCTGCACAACTTCGTGCTTTACAAGAAACCGATTTGCGGTTCATCCGCGTTGGTTACGATAGCGATGGGAATTGGCTAACTATCGATTTAGGCAACGGGGAGCTATTTTTTTGTAACGACGAATAGAGACCGAGTGATGTGATTCGCACACCGATTGAAACGGTTATGAACTGGGCCCCGACTACAGAGCGACTATCGCTCTTGACGCAACGTTTAAAGCGCGGAGAGTTGTCTGAACAAGAACTTCCTCGAAAACGTTATACCCCGACGTTCGAAGAGATGATCAAATGGGTTTTGTATGTGAAGGAGGGCTTAGTGACGCGGGAAGACGTATCCGATTGGGCCGGACGTGTGCTTCAGCAGTCAGATGACGACCTCATTGTGGGCATGACGACTGATTCACTTGTCTGGTTAAACGGGATCGATTTACCCGACGGAGACAGCGGTTACTTACATGATGAATCGGATCTGGATGAATGGGTCTTGCAACTTGAAAGGAAGATTGATGAGCTTTAGTAAGTTGGAGTCGTAAAAAACGTCCAAACCACACACATCATATGAATCGTCGCAAGTGTATAAAGGACAGCGAGTAAACCGAATAGGCGCGGGTTGTCACGATTCTTGAAATAGCGAATCGTGTATTCTGAAATGATTGCGCTAGTGAGTGGAATCACGGAGAACATCGTGAGGAAGGGCAAATACATGAAAGTCTCGAGTTCGATGAGCGCAATGATGAAATAGTCTTGATCGATTAGGACAGTCTCTATATACAAATACTGACGACTGAGGATATAAATCCATGCCACAAACGATAAAATGCCTAGCAGACAAATGCGCAAATTAAATTCTTCTTCTTGTTATAAATTGGATATTGATTGAAATGATTAGGCTCATCACCATAAGGTGTGGTTGACACATAAAATCCATCAGATTTTGAATTGAACATAGAAAAAAAGCGAAAACCCCGGTATCGTAATTGTTGCCTAGACAAACCACGATTGGAGTTTTCGCTTTGTCCCAACAGTTTATCAAATTACAGATTATACGAGCAGGAAAGCCCATACCGGGCATAGCCCGCCTTTAGGCATGGGATGAACGTGAGTTCGGATGTGAAAAACATCCGACATTCGGGTATATATATCCCATAGACAAGTACAAGTCTCTAAAACGCCCGTGTCCATCGCTCCTTGAGAATCGTATCCGGTTCGGTCACGAAACCATGTGACCGGTAAAACGATGCCTGTCGTCATGCAAAAGACGCTAAAACATCAGGTGGACACACCTGTAACGACCTGTGGTTGATAGTAACAGTCAATCAGCCTGAGAACCTATAGGGTCTGTCTCAGGAGGGGTGATGGCACACCCTCATCTGAAGGCTTGAGCAAAACAGAAATGGACTGCGCTCGCACGAGCACTTCAGAATCCCACTGCTTTAGCTGTGGGAGTGTCAATTCTTCCACTTCCAGACCTTTTTCAGATCCAGATGTCTTCAGACGAAGAACCGAACGTTTTCCCGGTCATCCCGGATCGACACGACATCCCTTGCCCGCTTTGCCAGAGAAAGACAGTCCTGCATTCGAAAAGGCGACGTCGCTTCCGACACGGTCACGCATGGAACGTCGGTATACTCTGGATTGAGCTGGATGTCCCACGTCAAAGATGCTTCTCTTGTGATTTGACGTTCGTGTATGACTACGGTCTCGGGCTCGTCCGCACCTCCACCGAGGTGTTCCGGAAAGGCATCGCAGAACGTTGCCACGGTAGGACGATCTCAGATGTAGCGCGTGAATACGGATTACCTTACACGACGGTGGAACGATGGTTGGATTGTCAACACTTAACTAGACATTTTTTAAGAGGTCTCTTTTTTTGTATTCTTTCGGTGTCAGGTAACCTAATGTCCCATGGATTCTGATGTTATTGAACCAATGTATGTAATCACGTAATTCACGGTCGAGAACCGTCAGATTCGGGAAAGTCTGCTTCTTGACGAACTCGATTTTGAGAACCTTGTACGTCGCCTCTGACACTGCGTTGTCGTAAGGACACCCCTTGTCACTGAGCGAACGACGGATCCCGAAGCTACGCAACGTGTCGCTCACGAGTTTGTTGTTGAACTCGCTCCCACGGTCGGTGTGAAACATGCCCACCCGACGGAGGTCAGCTGGAAATGTTGCGATCGCCCGGGCCACCAGGTCCGCATCCTTGCGTTCGCCGACGCTATGTCCGATGATTTCCCGATTGAATAGGTCGACAAATACACAGACATAGTTCCATTTGTTTTGGACCCTGACGTATGTCAAATCGCTCACGATGACCGACAGTTCCTTTTCCTGACGGAACTCACGATTCAGCTCGTTTTTCACCGTGGACTCGTTAGGATTGCTTCGTTTCGGTTTGAATTGTGCGACGGTGTAGGAGGACACGAGCCCCTGCTCATTCATGATGCGTCCGACGCGTCGGCGTGACACACGCTTCCCTATACGCTGTAGCTCGACCTTGATCTTGCGCGTCCCATAATTGTCACGACTGCGGCGGAAAATCTCGATGACATCACCGGTCACATCGTCGACCGCCGGTCGCCTCTTGGATTCGTAGTAGAAGGTGCTTCTTGATAGTTTCAGGACTTTACACATTGCTGATACCGAGTATCTGTGCATATTGTTCTTGATGACAGTTACTTTCGTCCTATGATCAGCGTGGCTTGCTTTAAAATGTCGTTCTCCATCTCGAGCTGCCTCACTTGCTTGCGCAGGTCACGGAGTTCACGGGCCTCGTCGCTCAGGTTGTCCTCTGCCTTGAACGAACCGGTCGTACGGCTCTGGTTGATCCAACGTCCCAGTGCCGATGGTGTCAAATCGTACTCGCGAACGATATCGATCCTCGGCTTCCCGTTGAGATAGAGCTGGACGACCTGTTCTTTAAATTCATCTGTGTAAACGCGGTGCGCTCTCTTTGTCATGTCTAATGTTCTCCTCGTGTTCATAATTTGTTTCAGTCTAATCGACCTCTTCATTTATGTCCAATTGAGTGTAGCCCATCCAGAACGGCTCGAAGGCCTCGTCGGGGATCTGTTCGACAAGGTCGTGGACAGCGAAGGCGATATCGTTTTCCTGGAGACGGACTTCTAAATCTAGGGGCAAAACCAATTGGTTCATGGTATACTCTTTGTACATAGGGGCACCTCCAAAGTTATGGTTTGGTCACTTTAACTTTATCAGAGGTCGCCCCTATCTGTTTAGTCCAAAATGCGTGCACGAACCCATAAAAATGACAAGAGGCCACCTGGAGCGAACAAGTCGCTCCAGGTGGCCTCTTTGTTATAAATCTACTGAGTTATGTCCCAGCCTCTTTTCCATCGGTTCACGCTCAGGGAACAAGAACTCATACAGCCATTTTTTTGTCATCCTGTCTTTCAAGCTGTCGATGCCACGCTCTGTGGCCCGTTGAATCACATCGCTCATCGTGTTCCTCGAATGTCCGGTGCTCGCACTGATCGTGCGTTGACTGATCCCATCAAAATGAAGTTCCAGTATCTTGCGACCATCAATCAAAACAAAACCCCCATACTTCAATGTCATGCCGACGGCATGCATCTCAAGTATAGGGGAGAAAAGGCATCAAGCGTATAAGTGGTATAGTGTCCGCACTGAGTGGCTCAGTTGTCCACACTCGGTGGCTCAGAAGAATGCACAAGTGGCTCATTTTAAATGCAATAATCAATCATACATAGTGATGACGACAGTCATCGGATGAGGAACCGGAAATCATTGTTTTCGGCAGAAGTGTAAAAGGCAAACGAGCAAAAAGTGTCAAATTCAACTTGACGTCTACAGTGCCCTACTATGTATTTCAGAAAAGAGCTTTCCAGTTGGCTGGAAAGCTCTTTTCGTTACTCTTTTACGCGCATCAGCCGCAAGCTGTTGAGTGCAACCAGAAGGGTAGCGCCCATATCGGACATGATGGCGATCCAAAGGGTCAGCCAGCCCGGAATGACCAACAGCAGCGCAATCAACTTGATGCCGATGGCGAACGTAATGTTCGCTTTGATGATATTCAGGGATTTCCGGCTCAATTTCACCGTGAATGGCAGCTTGCTCAAATCGTCGCCCATCAAAGCGACATCCGCCGTTTCCAAAGCGGTATCCGTTCCGGCTCCGCCCATGGCAATCCCGACCGTAGAAGCGGCGAGTGCCGGCGCGTCGTTCACGCCGTCTCCAATCATCGCCACCTTGCCGTACTCGGCCCGTAAGCGTTTGATGACATTCAATTTGTCCTCCGGCATCAGCTCGGCCTGGATTTCGGTGACGCCGACCTCTCGGCCGATGGCCTGACCGGTCGCTTTGTTGTCACCCGTCAGCATGATCGTCTTCTTGATGCCCATGTCGTGCAGCTTCTGGATGACTTCCTTGCTGGATTCCCGGACTTCATCCGCCACGGCAATGACCGCGAGGATAGTTTGTTCCGTTCCGATGATCATGGCTGTCTTGCCCTGATTTTGAAGGGCTGTTACATTTTGTTCCAAGTTCTCATCGGCACTTGCGGCGCCCAGCTCGTTGAAGAGGATCGGGCTGCCGATATAGTACGTGGTTCCTTCGACGGTTCCTTTAATCCCTTTGCCGGTAATGGATGAGAAGTCCTCGACCAAGACCGAAGAATAAGAAATATTTTCTGCATCCGCTTTTTTCATGATGGCCGAAGCAAGGGGATGCTGTGAGCGGTACTCCAGTGCTGTGACGATAGAAAGCAGCTCTTTTTCACTGATTCCCTTGTTCAGCACTTCAAAGTCCGTGACAACCGGAACCCCTTTGGTCAAGGTGCCGGTCTTGTCAAACGCGATGGCTTTCAGCGCGCCCATTTCTTCCAAATACACGCCGCCTTTTACCAAAACGCCTTTTTTCGCTGCGTTCCCGATAGCAGATACAATCGAAATCGGAGTCGAAATGACCAAAGCACACGGGCAGCCTACGACTAGCACAGCCAATCCTTGGTAGACCCAGGTTTCCCAGCTGGCATCAAACAGAAGGGGAGGAACGATGGCTACAAGCGCAGCAACGACCATGATAATCGGTGTATAATATTTGGCAAATTTATCGACAAACGCCTGCGAAGGAGCCCGTTCGCCTTGTGCTTCCTCAACCAGGTGGATGATTTTCGCAATGGTTGTGTCTTCAACCAACTTCGTGACTTTGACTTCGAGCAAGCCTTCTTCATTCAGCGTGCCCGCGAAGACGTCATCGTTCACCGTTTTGGCGACCGGCACGGATTCCCCGGTGATCGCCGCCTGATTGACCGCCGAATAGCCGTTGGTCACCGTGCCGTCCATGGCAATCTTCTGTCCGGGTTTGACAATCATGGTGTCGCCCACCACAATGTCGTCCACCGAAATCAGCTGTTCCTGGCCATTCCGCCGGACGAGTGCTTCTTTCGGGGCAATGTCCATCAACGAACGGATGGATTGGCGGGCACGGTCCATGGAATAGCGTTCCAGTGCTTCACTGATCGCAAAGAGGATGACCACGATAGACGCTTCCGCCCATTCGCCGATAAAAGCCGCCCCGATGACGGCAACGGTCATGAGGGTTTTCATGTCGAAATCCAGGCGTATTAAATTCTGGAAACCGACTTTGAAGAGCGAGTACCCACCAATGACAATGGCTGCCACGAATAGGAGGGAGGTTATCAAATTTTCTTCTCCATTAACGTACTGGGAAATGTACCCGAAAACGATCAACAGGGTGGAGTAGAGCAAAGTGCTATGTTTTTGGTAGAACGGCACGTTGTCCTCTTTTTTGACTGTCACTTTTTCGGCTTCCGTTTTCGAACCAGCTGGCCGACCTGTAATTTCAGGAGCGACCTTCAGGTTTTCAAACGCCCCGGCTTTCTCCAATTCTTCGACGGTGGCTGCCCCGTAAACGGAAATCTTTGAAGCGCCGAAATTCACTTTGGCATCTTGGACACCGGGAAGCTGCTTGACGTTGTTCTCGAATTTCCCGGCGCAGTTGGCGCAGGTAAAGCCTTCGACCCGGAAAACGTTTTTGTCCTCTTTAGCCACGTTCACTTCCGGGAGCGACTGACGTTTCGGTTTTTCCGGTGCAACTTTCAAATTCTCGAACGCCCCGGCTTTTTCCAATTCCTCGACCGTTGCCTCGCCGTAAACCGCAATTTTAGAAGCCCCGAAGTTCACTTTCGCATCTTGGACTCCGGGAAGATTTTTGACATTCTTCTCAAATTTCCCAGCGCAGTTGGCGCACGAAAAACCCTCCACCCGGAAGACATTTTTTTCCTCATCTATCTTTGTTTTCTCAACCAACTTCAACAACCTCCTTTTGATGGATGAAGGCCACTTGCACCAAGTATTTCACATGTGCGTCATCCAGTGAATAGTAGACCAACTTGCCTTCTTTGCTGTATTTCGCCAATCCCATGTTTTTTAGCAGGCGCAGGTGGTAGGAGGCCGTTGCTGTAGAAGAGCCGATGATATTCGCGACGTCGCACACACACAGTTTGTCCTCCAGCGATAAGGCGTAGGCGATCTTGATACGCGTATCGTCCGACAACGCCTTGAAGATCTTCGCCACTTCCAATGGATTTTGTTCAGACAGTTGCTGCTGGACTCGTTCCACCTTTTCTTCATCTACACAGACCACATCACAAATCTCTTTTGCCATTTTCATTCACTCCTTTTTCTCACTTCTGTTTACTCATTCGTTTTTTCAAGTAAGTGATTTTCTTCTATATAAAACAAAGAGTGCAAAGAATCACTTCAACTCACCAATCCCCAAAGGAATCGGAAAGTCCCATTCTCCGCCATAATCAAGATGCCGAGCCCGATGAAGACAATCGGCACAATCCACCGTTCCCAATTTTCTATCGTTTCAGAAATCGTTTTAACGGCTGCCAACCGGTAACTGAGGTAACACAAGACGGCGACCAGGATGGCAAAGACAACCAGCATCACCACAGTTTCACTTGGATTCAAGGTTGAAAAGTAGGGTATGTAGACGCCAATGTTGTCGCCGCCAGCCGCCAGGGTAATGACTGTAATGGTGACAAACAAGCGATTGGGGTTTCCGGAAGACAAACGGGACAGGAGATTCTCTTCGTCGTCCTCGTCTTCTTCTCGCTTCCAGACCCGGATGCCCAGGTAAATCGGAATGAGCCCTAGCAAGCCCACCCAGTGGGACGGCACAAGCGTCAGGCTGTACGCAGCCAACAGGCTGACGCCCACCAAGATGGCTGTTCCTAGGTATTGTCCGATGACAATGGATTTTAACTGGCCTTTTTTCATCGTTTGTGAAAACAGGATCAGCAAAATAATGACGTAATCAATGCTGGTCGCCACATAAGCGGCAACCGCGGTAAAAATCGTGGTTAACAGCACCCTCATCTCCTTTACGGATATCCTAGTGTGAAGTGATACCCTCTGATAGTTATAAATTCAAACAAACGTTTGATTAATGCAAGTGTACAAAGATTTCGCTAGATTGTCAATTATATATTCAAATGATTGTTTTAATGTTTGGGCATGCTTGTTAGATTGAACAGGGAGCGACAAGTGGCAAGGCAAATTGAAATTTAGTATGGCCAATGCCTGCATGTCTTGTTAAGCATTCTATCTTTAGAAGAGCTGAAAATGGTATAGAAGAACAATGTGGAGTAGTTGATTGATAAATCATGATAGGAAAGAGGGATAATATGGATAAAAACAATAAGAAGAAACAGTCCGGAATGAAGTTCGCAGTTCTCCTGACACTATTGGCGGTTGGCATTTTAGCAGCAATCGTCGTGCTCACAAACCAGCAATCTGCTTCACCCGTGGAAACAGGAGAAGTAGATATTACGGGCCAGCCAACGCTTGGTGAAAGTGATGCACCGGTCACGGTCGTGGAATTCGGGGATTTCAAATGCCCGTCCTGTAAAGCTTGGGGAGAAATGGTATATCCGCAGCTGGTGGCGGACTATGTCGAGACGGGGGATGTGAAGTTCTCCTACATCAATGTCCTGTTCCATGGCAATGAATCGATGATCGGCTCTTTGGCGTCGGAAGCAGTCTATGAACAAAGTCCGAACGATTACTGGGATTTCTACAAAGCTCTATTTGCGGAACAGCCGGCAGTTGAAAATCACGATGCCCTTGGCTGACACAGGAAAAAACGGTGGAAGTGGCTTCCCAATTCCCGGCCATTGACCTGGAACAGCTGAAGGAAGACATGGAAAAGCAAACGGCCATGGACAAAGTCAAAACAGATGAAGCGTTGGTGGAAGAACACGGGGTAGCGATGACACCAACGATCGTGGTCAATGGACAGACGCTGGAAGATCCGTTTGATTACGATGCCATCAAAGCATTGATCGATGAAGCGTTAGCGGAGGAAAACTAATGAACGAAACCCATAAAGTATCGGATAAAAGGGGCTTCTTGCTGTACGGAGCTTGGTTCGTCTCGTTGATTGCAACGCTCGGCAGCCTGTACTTCAGTGAAATCAAGGGGTTTATCCCGTGTGACCTGTGCTGGTTTCAGCGGATTTTCATGTATCCGCTTGTGTTGATTTTAGGGATCGCGACGTTCCAGAACGATTGGAAGGTTGTCCGCTATGCCCTGCCCTTATCAGTTATCGGGGGAAGCATCTCGGTCCTGCATTACATGGAACAAAAGATTCCGGGGTTCGGTGGTCTCCGGCCATGTGTAAGCAGCGTTCCCTGTAGCGCAGAGTATATCAATTGGTTTGGGTTCATCACCATCCCCTTCCTCGCATTTATCGCTTTCCTCTTAATCAGTGTGGCGATGGTAATTCTAGTAATGAAGAATAGAGCGAACTGACGGATCGCCCCTAACAATCTATCACGGACTGTCATTTTTACAGAAAGCGACGATAGGGCAGTTAAGGAACTATACACGTCAATCATCTAAAAGGAGACTGTTCTATGGCTGAAGTAAGTTTATTGCTGGCGTTCGGCGCCGGATTGTTATCGTTCCTCTCGCCTTGCGCGCTTCCACTGTACCCGGCTTTTTTGTCCTACATCACTGGTGTCTCGGTCAATGAGCTGAAAACCAGAAAAGGGGCGATGAAAAAGAGCGCGTTGATCCATACGGTGCTTTTTTTGGTCGGGTTTTCCATCATCTTTCTGGCGCTCGGGTTGTCCACTTCGTTCATCGGCTCTTTCTTTTTTGAGAACGCCGACCTGCTGCGCCAGCTGGGTGCCATCTTGATGGTGTTTTTCGGCTTGGTGCTGACCGGTGTCCTGAAATTCGACTTCCTGCTTTCGGATAAGAAAGTCCATTTTCAAAAACGGCCATCGGGCTATACCGGCTCCGTGGTAATTGGGCTGGGCTTCGCCGCCGGATTGACGCCGTGTACCGGCCCCATCCTGGCCGCGGTGATAGCGATGGGGATCGCCGATCCGAGCCGCGGGCTCTTGTATATGCTGTTTTACGTCCTCGGCTTTGCCATTCCGTTCCTCTTGATGTCGTTCTTCATCGAGAAGATGACCTTCCTAAAGAAACGGAGTGCGCAGTTCATGTCGATCGGCGGAGGCTTGATGGTCATCATGGGTCTCATGTTGTATTTCGATATGATGACGGACGTCATCGCTTACCTGTCGCAGTTCACGGGTGGGTTCACTGGATTTTAATAGACCGGACTTATAATATTTAGAAAGGCGTGACGCTATATGACTGCGAAAAAGAATAAAAAGAAGAACCGTTTGATAATGAGGACAAGCATTTTGCTTGTCCTGGCAGGGGCTATAATCTTTACCATCTACAACGGATTAACAAAAGAGAAAAACGAATTGCTGCAAGTTGGAGATTGGGCACCCGATTTTGCTTTGACGGATTTGAATGGGGAACGGCATCAGCTGTCTGAGTACAAAGGGCAGGGGGTGTTCGTGAACTTTTGGGGTACTTGGTGCAAACCGTGCGAAAAAGAGTTCCCGCTGATGGAAAAGCAGTACCAGGTATACAAGGATCAAGGTGTGGAGATACTCGCTGTCAATATTGCGCAATCCGATTATGAAGTGAGACAATTTGCTGAACAGCGAAATTTAACGTTCCCGATTGTTATCGATAAGGACAAAAGTGTTATGGAAGCTTATAATATCCGTCCATTGCCGACTACTCTGTTAGTCAATCAAGAGGGCAAAATCGAGAAAATTATTACGGGTGAAATGTCCGAAGAGGATATCGCGAGTTATATGGAACAGATCAAACCGTGCTGATACCTCTGAATTTCCCAAGCATAATGCGGGCCACGTTATTTTGAAAAATGCTGCAAAGAAAAAACGAGAAAAAAACATTTCTTTAAAGTGGACTAACCGAAAGAAAAGAAATGTCAGGTGTAGAAAATTTATAAATAAAAATCAGGCAAAGATCCTCCACCGGACCGATTGGAAGGATTATTCCTTTTGGGTCAATTGTAGAGGGAATGGATTACCTGTTTTGAAATCAAGATATCTGCACAAAAAGTCGAAACTTTTTCGTTAAGCTATAAGAGGTTGATACTTATGGAAAGTATAGAAAATTGACATATTCGGAGGGCATCTACATGAAAAAAAAGAGAATGGGCATAGCGGTACTGTCGGCTTTGCTTTTGCTGGCAGGATGCAGCAACGATACAGCGGATTCATTTGAAGTTCCATTTGAAGGAGAACTGAGACACGTCCACGGTATGGGCTATGCAGGAGGTGGGAACGATTTGTATTTTGCATCACACAGCGGTCCAAAAATTTATCGCGATGGCGAATGGTTTGAAACAGCGGATAATTTTTTCGATTATATGGGCTTTAACGCTGTAGATGAAGGCTTTTATTCTTCGGGACACCCGAGCGCAGATTCGGATTTGCCCAATCCGCTTGGGATTCAGCGGAGTACAGATGGCGGAGAAACCTTGGAAGAGATTGCATTTCAAGGAGAAACGGACTTTCATGCGATGGCTGTAGGGTACACCAGCCATGATATTTTCCTGCTCAATCCAGCAAAAAACTCCTTGCTCGAAGCAGGGTTCTACAAAAGTAACGATATAGGAGAATCGTGGGAGCCGGTCAAAGCTTCAGGATTAGAAGGAGAAGTGATGGCGCTCGCCCTTCATCCGACAGATTCGAACTTCGTTGCTGCAGCTACTTCTACAGGTGTGTATTTCTCACGTGATGGCGGCGAAAATTTTGAGGCGATTACATCGGAAAATGAAACAGGCACAGCGGTGCATTTCACCGAAGACCAGTTGTATTTCGGAAGCTACGGGACAGCGGCGGCTTTGGTGAAGTATACTATGGAAAATGAAGAACTGAAGACGGTGAACATACCGGATCTTCCGCAAGATGCCATCGCTTTTATTGCACAAAATCCGACTGATGAAAGGGAACTGGCGATCTACTCACTCCAGGGCAATGCTTACTTGTCGGAAGACGGATCACAGACCTGGAAAACGCTGCTGGAAGAGGGAAAAACCAAGTAGAAACCAGCTAGCCGTTTGAAAGACGAACCGAATCCAACAGCTTTCGGCAGCAGTCTTTGTCTTGATTGCTGCTAACCAATCGACTTAAAGAGGGATGCCATGTTAAACAGGCTTGCATTGAAAATAGGTTTGCTGTTTTTTGTGTTTATTATCATCATTGAATCGGTTTTGTTTCTAACCCTGTACGTTACTTTTGTCAATGAACGGGTGGATGAAGTCATGACCAACCTGCTTGCAAGAGGGAACACCCACAGCGAAGTATTGGAAGACAGTTTTGAACCGGCGACATTGAACCATGTGGCGTTGATGGAATCGGCCTCCGATTTCATCGTCATCATCACGGATGCAGATGGCAACGAATTGACCCATTCCGATCTGATTGAACCTGAAATGAGGGAAGTGTTGGAACACACCGATTTTGATGAGGTTCTGCAGGGAGGGAAGGTCGTGGAAGAGCGATGGGACAAAAAAGAGTTTATTGCGACGGACAGCCCAATCACCATTGAAGGAGAACATAGAGGCCACGTGTTCATGTTTGCGGAAACCAATCATATCAAAGGGATGGTCAGTCATTTGCGAAACCAATTCCTGATTGTTGGCCTGATTGCTGTCGGGTTGACCGTCATCACAATTTTTCTGCTATCCCGATTGATTACGTTGCCGTTGATTCGGATGAAAGAAGCGACGGAACAGTTAAGCGAAGGGCACCACGAGGTCAGCCTGAATATTGGCCGAAACGATGAGTTGGGAGAGCTGGCGAAAGCCATCACTGCTCTATCCAGTGACTTGGAACATTTAAAAAATGAGCGGAATGAATTTTTGGCGAGTATTTCGCACGAGTTGCGGACGCCGTTGACCTATATCAAAGGATATACCGATATCGCGAGCCGGCCGGATGCATCCGAGGAAGAGAAAAAGGAATACATTGGCATCATCCGGGAAGAGACGGCCCATTTGACGGAATTGATCCGGCAGCTGTTTGAGCTGGCTCAGATGGATCATAACCAGTTCGCCATTCAAAAAGAGGAATTTTCACTGGAGATGCTTTTTGCATCCGTCGTTGCCTTGGTTCGGCCAGCTTTTGACGAGAAACAGATTTCATTGGCTGTCCATTGTGAACATGAGATTGTCGCCTTCATTGATCCCGAACGTTTTCAGCAGGTATTGCTGAATGTCTTGGACAACGCCCGCAAGCATTCTCCTGAAGGAACACAAGTGGTATTACAGGGAGTCCAAGATAAAGGTACCATCACCATAAGCATCCGTGATGAAGGAGAGGGCATACCGGAAAAAAATCTTCCTTTTGTTTTTGAACGATTGTATCGGGTCGATAAATCCAGATCCAGACAGTACGGAGGAAGCGGTCTTGGCCTGGCGATTGCAAAAGAAATCGTCGAATCGCACGGTGGTCTCATGACGCTTCAAAGTGAGTACGGACAAGGGACAACCGTCCTGATAGAATTGAAAAGGGGGGATTCGCTTGCAGAAAGTGCTGTTGATTGATGATGAACAACGAATGCTGGATTTAGTGGCTTTATATTTGAAGCCGCATCAGTACCTCTGTAAAAAAGCACTGGGAGCTCATGAAGCCCTCGACTATTTGGAATCGGAACCTTTCGATCTCGTCTTACTGGATATCATGATGCCGGAAATGGATGGCTGGGAACTGTGCCGCGAAATCCGGAAATTTTCGGATGTGCCAATCATTATGCTGACGGCGCGGGAACAACAGGAGGATATTGTTAAGGGATTGAATATCGGGGCGGATGATTACATCACAAAGCCGTTTAATGAAGATGAGTTGCTGGCCCGGATGGGGGCGCTGCTTCGCAGGAGAACTCCGAAAAATACCATTGAAGTGGACGGTTTGGTGTGGGACGAAGACCGGATTGAACTTACGTACGGCAAACATATCATCAAATTGACGCCAAAAGAATTTCTGATGGTGGGCCACCTGATGAAGAATGCCGACAAAGTGTTTACGAGGGAGCAGCTGATCCACTTAATTTGGGGATTCGACTCAGAGACGGAAGGGCGGACCATCGATTCGCATGTGCGAAATGTTCGGGAAAAAATCCGCCAGTCCGGTTTTCCGGTCGATGATCATTTTCTCACGGTTTGGGGAATCGGCTACAAATGGATCCATGAAGCAGAATGATGCTTGATAAAAGAAAAGGTCCGTCGGAAAATATTGAACTGCTCCCCGTCAAGTAGACAGGGCAAATAATGAAAACCAAACTAGGCGGCTTGAGTCCTGTATTCGACAGGGCTCAAGCCGTTTAGCCGTTTCTGGAAACGGTCATGGTTGTAGAACGATATGTAGGCCTCGATGGCCGATGTGAGTTCGTTATAGGCCTGGAACTCACGCAGGTAGTACATCTCGACTTTCAGGGTGCCCCAAAAGCCCTCGATCGGGGCGTTGTCGATGCAACGTCCGACCCGGGACATGCTGTGGGTCAGCCCCGCGTCTTCCACCATGCGTTTGAACCCTCTCGATGTGTATTGATATCCTCGGTCACTATGGATCATCGGACTCGCTCCTGTACGGAGCCCCGCGATCGCTGGCATCATCGTCTGGAAGACGAGCGCGTTGTTGTTGGATTTCCCGATGCGATAGGCGACGATTGAGCCGTCATACAGGTCGATGATCGCGCTCAGATACGCCTTCCTCCCGGCGCCATATTTGAACTCGGTGACGTCGGTGCACCATTTCTCGTCCGGTCGTGACGCGCTGAATTCCCGGTTCATCAGGTTCTCGGCCACATGCTGCGGTGACGACTTTTTGTACCGCTTTCGTTTCTGGCGGATGACCGAACGGATCTCATGGATGCGCATGAGACGATAGATGCGCTTCTCGTTGTATGCCGGCAGGCCATGCTGGCGTCGTCTGCGATTGACCGTCATGGTGATCCGTCGATACCCGTAGGTCCCATTCACCTGGTCGTAGAGGAGACGGATGTCCTCCAGTAGACTCGAGTTTTCTTCCTCGCGTACCGAGACGGTACGTTTTAACCATTTATAATAGGCGGCCCGTGAGACCTGCGCGATCTCGCATAGGAGCACGACCGGGAACGTGTCGCTTGTCGACATTTCCTTGATGGCCATGTACCGCAATTGTAGCCGGATCTGGCTGATCAACCTCTCCTCTCGATCTCCTCTAACTTTTTTAGGAACAGATTCTCGGCCCGAAGGCGCTCATTCTCCCGTTCAATCTGTTGGATGCGACGTTCGAGCTTCTCCTCGTTGGTCAGTTCCTCTTCTTGCTTTGTCCGTCCGCGCCGGTCCTCGAGCCCGTGCACGCCGTCGGTGTCATATTTTTTCGTCCAGCCGTAGACCTGCTGGTACGACACGGCGAATATCTCGGCCGTCCTTTGATAGTTCCGTCCGTTGTCCAGGCAATACCTGACGATCTCCATGCGTTCCTCGAATGTTGTCTTTCTCCCTTTGGCCATAGCTCGATCCATCCCTTTTCTCGAATCTGTTAACTCGCTATGACCAGTATACTTCTTGATCCACCGATATAGAACCGACCAACTACTAATATGATATTTGGAGAGAACCTCCATTTTAGTGAACCCATCGAGATAGTCACGTACGGCCGCGATCTTCTGTTCCTTGGTGTAATGTTTCCATGTCTTCGACTCCTTCAACGCATCGATCCCACCGGTATCGAATTTCACTTTCCACACCCGGAGGGTATTCTCAGAGACGTGATGGGCCTCCTCGATTTCCTTCCAGGTGTATGTCCCTTCTTCCATCATACGTAGCGCACTCAGTTTTTGTTCAATCGAATGCCGACTTCTCGCCATAAAAAACACTCCCCGATAAGAATAAACAGATTTGTTATTTCATCTGTCTACCTATTGGGGAGCATATCATATTTCCGACGGGCCTTTTTGAGTAAGGTTATGCGGCGTTACGGCAAGCTTCTGCACATCTACGGCAAGCTTCCGCACAGCGTCTGCAATGTTCATGATGATCGGCGTGCTTCTCACATTCCTCTGCGCAAGCTTCGCAAATGGTTGCGCAAACGGCTGCCAGTTCGGAAACGAACGGTGAATTGTGAGTAATGGCATGTTCCAAAAATGCACACATGTCCGCGCATTCCCGGTCTAATCGAATGCACTGTGCTAGCATCTTCAAATCGTCTTCCTGCAGACAAGCGTCAAAACAATGGTTACATTCCGCTGCACAATCATGTAATGCCCGAATCAATTCCTGATGTTGTTCATGAGCCATGTTAAAACCTCCATTTCTTATTTTTGATTCATTTACTGGATTTCCCTCTCCTTTCCAAACTAAACAGAAATACCGAAACTCCATAGAAACTGCACATTTTATAGACAAGTAATCAAATATTAAAATCAATGGTGCGGTTTTTTTGGGGAGGCATTGTGAACTTCTAAATTAGAGTCATGGAAATAGCGATAAAGTAAAATGATACTAAACACTTAACATACCCTATCGGGGTATGTTAAGTTTAAGGAAATATTACTTTAGGAGGAATAATAATGATTGAAACATTAAAAGTACAAGGTATGTCCTGCGGCCACTGTGCAAACTCGGTTGAAACGGGCGTCGGTGAACTCGAAGGGATTTCATCTGTGACAGTTGATCTTAAAAAAGGCGAAGTGGCAGTAGACTATGATACTGCCAAGACATCATTAAACGAAATTCAGAAAGCGATTGAAGAAAAAGGGTATGACGTCGTATAAGGGTGCTTTCACAGCACACTTTACTTTTAAATGAAATATACCCTCGCGTGGTATATTCGGCAAGAACTTTGTGAATGTTAAGAATGTAAATAGGGTTAAATAGGATAAGAACCACTAGTTTGGAGGAGGCGCACTGAATGGCTAAAAATGATAAAGACCATCACCACCATCAAGACGAACAGGTAGATCACAGTAAAATGGATCATTCCAAACATGTTGGGCATTCGTACCATGAAGACCAAGTGAAAGAAGGCATTCAAGACGACAGCAATCCTGCCAAAATTCATAATGATCATGCCCATCACAATCATGGTGGCCACGATCATAGTGACCATGGACATCACCATCATGGGAATTTCAAAGAAATTTTCCTGAAGTCGCTGCCCTTGGGCATTGTCATTCTATTATTGTCGCCGATGATGGACGTTCGGCTTCCTTTCCAATTTACTTTTCCATACTCGGATATTGTGGTCGCTGTATTAGCAACTATCTTATTGGTTTATGGCGGAAAACCCTTCTATCAAGGTGCAATCGCTGAATTTAAGGAAAAAGCACCGGGCATGATGGCCCTTATTTCATTAGGGATATCCGTTTCCTATTTGTACAGCATTTACGCCGTGCTGGCACGCTACGTAACCGGCGATCACATCATGGATTTCTTCTTTGAATTCGCGTCCTTGCTGTTGATCATGCTCCTTGGACACTGGATCGAAATGAAGGCTATCGGAGAAGCAGGAGACGCGCAAAAATCGCTCGCCGAATTGGTGCCAAAAGATGCACATGTGGTATTGGAAGATGATTCGATCGAGACGCGTCCCGTAAATGAGCTGGAAGTCGGAGACCTTGTACGGGTTCAGGCCGGAGAAAACGTCCCTGCCGATGGCATCATCAAAAGAGGCACCTCGCGGATCAATGAAGCTTTGCTGACGGGGGAATCTAAACCCATTGAAAAAGGAGCCGGAGACAAAGTGATCGGCGGTTCCACGAACGGTGCAGGCATCTTATATCTTGAAGTACAGGAAACCGGCGACCAATCGTTCATTTCTCAAGTTCAAACCCTGATAAGCCAAGCGCAGGATCAACCTTCAAGAGCTGAAAATCTTGCTCAAAAAGTAGCCGGCTGGCTGTTTTATATCGCCATTGCGGTGGCTTTCATCGCTTTTGTCGTTTGGCTGTACATTGCTGACATTCAAACCGCTGTTCTTTTTACGGTTACGACATTAGTCATTGCATGTCCACACGCTCTCGGCCTTGCCATTCCGCTGGTTATTGCACGAAGCACCAGTTTAGGTGCAAGCCGCGGGCTGTTGGTGAAAGACCGCGAAGCATTGGAGCTGGCAACTAAGGCTGATGTAATGATACTGGATAAAACGGGTACATTGACTACTGGCGAATTTAAAGTTTTGAACATGGAAACACTGGATGGTCAACATACCGAAGCCGAAATCGCGGCGTTAATGGCAGGGATTGAAGGCGGGTCCAGCCACCCAATCGCCCAGTCAATCGTCCAATACGCTGAGAAACAAGGGATTCAGCCTGTCCACTTTGATTCGATTGATGTTGTGTCGGGTGCGGGTATAGAAGGAAACGCCAATGGCCGCAAATACGAATTGATCAGCCAAAAGGCACTTGGAAGAGATGTAGCGGTGGATGTTCCCAAAGGGGCAACATTAAGTATACTAGTTGAGGACGGGAATCCGATCGGTACGGTCGCATTAGGCGATGAATTGAAAGAAACGAGCAGAACGCTGATACAGGCATTGAAGCATTACAATATAAAACCGATTATGGCTACAGGTGACAATGAAACGGCTGCCCAAGGAGTAGCAGAGGAACTGGGCATTGAATACAGAGCCAATCAATCACCGCAAGATAAATATCATTTAGTGGAATCACTGAAAAATAATGGACAAACGGTTATCATGGTCGGCGATGGCGTCAACGATGCACCATCCCTTGCAATAGCAGACGTTGGGATAGCAGTCGGTGCCGGAACTCAAGTCGCCATCGATTCCGCTGATGTGATTTTGACTCAGTCGGATCCAGGCGATATTGAATCCTTTATCGAATTGGCCAATAAAACAACCAGCAAAATGAAACAGAACCTCGTGTGGGGAGCCGGTTATAACTTTATTGCCATTCCCATAGCGGCGGGTGTTCTAGCCTCCATTGGGATTACGTTGGCTCCTGCCGCAGGAGCAGTTCTGATGTCCGTGTCCACGGTTATCGTGGCTATCAATGCGATGACATTGAAACTAAGAAATGGAGCTGTTTAACACCGTGTTTAATTGTCGTACACGAAAAGTGCTGCCTCCCAAAAGTTGAATTTTCTTTAACCTTGGGGGCACAGTTTTGTATTAGGTTAAAGTCAAACGGAGGTTTGAAGACTTTGGATAATTAAATATATTTTTATAGTTAACATATGAGATATTATCGGAAGAGAGGAAGCCCAAAAGCTTCTTCTCTTTTCTACTTAAATTCAATTAACACAAAAAAGTTTTCAAAAATTGATCATTCATTCATTAATCGCCGATTGTAAAATTAAGCTAGACAATTGAAAAAGCCATTCGTGGTACACTCGAGGGCACTGAAAAACTTCAAATGTTTTCGAACAGAGGAGCGTCGTCCCGGAAGGGATGGCGCTCCTCTGTTTTCATTGCCCTTCAGCCGCCCTGTCCGGCATGCCGCTTTCCTGGGGGCGGGCGCCGAGCCGCATCGCGACGTCGTCGCTGCTGGGTCTCGCCTTGCCCGCTGATTCCCCGGGAGTCGGCGTGCCCTCGGGCGGCGCTGTACGCGCCTGACATTCCGGACTATACTGGCTGTAACCAACCAATCTGGAGGCGATCCCGATGATGCCTGACCTGCCCAACATGCCGCCGAGCCCGTATGCGGCCCTCTATGACCTGTTGATCCCGGCCGATGACGAACTGCGGCTCATCCATGACCTCGTCTCGTTCGATTTATCACGGACCTACTCGAGGATACGTATTGCCACGACAACGGTCGGATGGCCGTCCATCCTGTCCGGATGTTCAAATATCTGTTCCTGAAGGCGCATTCGAACCTGTCCGACGTCGACCTCGTCAGACGGGCGAAGACCGACCTCACCTACAAATATTTTCTGGACCTGGCACCGGAAGATGACGTCATCGACCCCTCCTCGCTCACGAAGTTCCGTCGTCAGCGCATGGACGACGACGAGCTGCTCGACAAGTTGATCGGGCACACGGTCGAGGTCGCGAAAGGGATGGGGCTGCTCAAGGGACGGACATTGATCGTCGACGCGACCCATTCACGGGCCCGGTACGGGCAGAAACCGATCAGACAGGCAATCATCGACGAGACGAAACGCCTGAGACAAGCGTGCTACCAATCATCGGTCGATGCGAAAGGTCGTTTCCCGGAAAATGTCGACGAGGAGGATATCGACCAACTCCTCGCCTATGCGCTTGCCGTCGCAGAGACCGTCGAGACCGGGATGCCCGAGCTGATGTTTCGCGAGCACATCCGAGACCAGGTGAACCGGGTGCGTGAGCTAGCGGAGGATGCGCATGTCGAGCTGCAGGTGTCCAAAGACAGTGATGCCCGGACGGGGCACAAGAGTGCCGACTCGTCGTTCTTCGGCTACAAGCACCATCTCGCGATGACGGAGGAGGGCATCATCACGGCTGTCGTCGTCACATCTGGCGAGGTGGCAGACGGGCCACGATTGGCGAGTCTTGTTGAGAAGAGCCATCTAGCCGGTGCCGAGTTCGACCACATCGTGGGTGACGCCGCCTATTCTGGCCGTGACAACCTGATTTACGCTGCCTCACAAGGATGTAAGCTTGTCGCCCCGTTGAATCCGCGTGTCTATTCGCCGGCTGATAACCGCGGTGAGGGGTTCACCTACAACAAGGATGCCGAACGCTACGTCTGCCCCGCCGGGCACATGGCCATCCGGAAGGCCCGGACAGGGACAAAGGACATCGGTAAAAATCAGAAAGAAACGCATTATTTCGATATTGAGCTCTGTAAGCAATGCCCGTTGCGCAATGGCTGTTACAAGAATGGTGCAAAATCGAAAACGTACAGCGTGTCCTTGAAATCGAGGGAGCATAGCGAACAGTACGAGTACGAGCAGACGGATGAGTTCAAGCACTATCGCCGCAAGCGCTTCGCCATCGAGGCGAAAAATAGTCAATTGAAGAACCCGCAAGGTCTGGCGCGCAACAAGACGTCAGACCTGAAAGGCATGACGTTACAGGGCGTGATGGCAATCATTGCGGTCAACCTGAAGCGAATCATCGCCCTTCGAAAAGAAAATACAGGATGAGGGCAAGGAAAAAAGAGGGATTGTCCCGACGTGAGTCGGTTCAATCCCCCTTTTTTCTTTTCACGCTCGGATAGAGCGGAGGTTTTTCAGTGCCCTCGAAAGAAAGTCAGATAGTTTGCTAGAATCAGTTAGAGAGTTCAAAGTCAAAATAAAAGAGGTTTTGGGTTAAAACGACCACCTGATAAAACAGGTGATCGTTTAATTATGAATGGCTGTTAGTTAGCCATTTTTCTGCAGGCATCCGCACATTTTTCGCACGATTCTGCACACTTTTTACAATGTTCATGGTGGTGGGCATGTTTCTCACATTCAGTAGCACATGCATCACAAATCGTTGCACATAATTGACAAATCTGAGTAGCAAATGGACTTCCAGATGCCATGGCTTTTGCAGCAAAACTACAAATATCAGCACATTCACGGGTCAGTCTGATGCATTCTGCGACCATTTTGACATCTTCTTCTTTCAAACATGCGTCAAAACAATGATTACACTCAGTCATACAAACAAGACATTCTTCAATACATTCTTTAAATTGTTGATGCATATTAATTCCTCCTGAAAATTTTGTCATACGATCTTTAATATTCCCCTTATATTTTTTTTACACATTGAAAACCCAATTATTAACTACCTAAATGTGACAATTATATGAAGAGTTCTATCATTTACTTATGCTTATACTAAAAGCAATATAAATGTCTAAACATGATATGGGGAAAATACTTTGAATAAAACCGTAATGTGAGTTTTATTGAGGTTGTCACTATTGTATGGGAAGAAAATAGTTATGAGTAACCGGACTCTATTAACATCATGCCTTTTGACCAGGGATTATACAAAAAATTCATATGTAAGGTGAATATGGGTTTAATGAAAAAATAAAAGAATAAACTGTTGACAAATATTGATTACAATTGTAAACTAAAAAACATAAATTGATTACAAATGTAAACGAAAAGTGGAAAGGTGGATCGTAGCATTTTCAAACAACCTAAATTAATTTTTAAAAAAGAGGAGCGATTAAACATGAATAAAAGAACAGGTAATTGGTTAGGGTGGATCGGGATTATAGCTGCAATCATTGGGTTTTTATTTGAACCATTTTGGTTTGGTGGTGCTGCGGTACTTCTAGGATTGATTGGGTTAGCATCTCCAAAGAAACCCTTAAATTGGACTTCGATTACGCTGGGAGTTGCTGCAATATTATTTGGGATGATTTAAAAAAAAAATTAGTTGACAATTAACGATTACAATTGTAAACTCTAAATATAGATTGATTACAAATGTAAACGGAAATGGGGTGTTGCAATTGTTGACAGAACAAAATTCTAAAATTACGGATGCTGAATGGGAAGTGATGCGTGTTGTATGGACAAATAACAAAGCTACAAGTAAAGAAATTAGTCAAGTCCTAGAGAAGAAGAAAGTTTGGAAATCGGCAACTACGAAAACACTCATCGGACGATTAGTGAAAAAAGGGATGCTTAATACAGAAACGCAAGGTAATCGTTACCTTTATACCGCATCGGTAAACGAAGATGAAAGCATAAAAGGTGTTACCACTGAACTATTTGAACTTATTTGTAATAAAGAGGTAGGAAAGACAATCACAGAATTGATTTCAAAGGCTACCTTGAGTCACAACGATATTGCGATGCTAGAAGAAGTTATAAAAATGAAGAAAAAAGATGCTGTTGAAGAGGTTGAGTGTAAATGTGTTCCCGGTCAATGTCACTGTCAAGATCATAATCATATGAAACATCATTAATATAAAGGAGAGTATATCAATGGAAAAAGTAACTTTAAAAGTAACAGGAATGAGTTGTGGACATTGCGTAAACAAGATAGAAACTGCATTACAACAACTAAATGGTGTTGAAAAAGCAACAGTGAATTTAAAAAAAGGAATGGCAAAGGTAAAGTATGATGACTCCATTCAAACATTAGAAAAATTAATTTCAACGGTAAGCGAAGTAGGTTATCAATCGGAAATTATCAAATAAAAATTAATGTCAGGGGTGAAAGACTATGGCTACGAAAACGTTAAATATTGAAGGAATGACCTGTGCATCTTGTGTCCAAACGGTAGAAAAAGCTACTAAAAAGTTGCCAGGAGTACAAGAATCAAACGTAAATCTAGCAACAGAAAAATTGAATATCAGTTATGACGAAAGTTTAGTTTCATTGCAAGATATACAGGAAGCTGTTGATAAATCTGGGTATAAAGCTGTTATAGAAACGGAACAGAAAACGTTTGCTATTACTGGAATGACCTGTGCATCTTGTGTCCAAACAATTGAAAAAGCAACACGTAAGCTAGATGGTGTATTAGCGTCTAATGTTAATCTGGCAACAGAAAAAATGAATATTACATTTGACCCAACCGTTGTTACTATTTCAGACATTTCACAAGCCGTTTCTAATGCAGGTTATGAAGCCCATGAAGACATTACGTCTGCGGACTCAGTTGATGTAGACAGAGAGAAAAAACAAAGAGAAACGAAAGGCCTTTGGAACAGATTTTGGATTTCAGCAGTATTCACTGTGCCATTATTTTATATAGCGATGGGTCACCTAGTAGGTGCACCATTACCAGGTTTTATCGATCCAATGATGAATCCAGAAGCCTTTGCTACTACACAGCTACTATTAACATCACCAGTAGTATTTGTAAATAGGAAAATCTACAAAGTAGGCTTTAAAACTCTCTTTAGTGGACACCCAAATATGGATTCATTAATTGCTTTAGGTACAAGTGCTGCATTTTTATATGGTATTTTTGCAACGGTTATGATCTATTTAGGAGATACAGGTTATGCAAGTGAACTATATTATGAAACGGCAGCAGTTATTCTAACACTGACTGTACTTGGGAAATATTTAGAAACATTAACGAAAGGTAAAACGTCAGAAGCAATTAAAAAATTAATGGGCCTAGCGCCTAAAACTGCGATGGTTATAAGAAATAATCAGGAAGTTGAAATTTCTATTGATGAAGTTATTGTCGGAGATATTGTCATTGTTAAACCTGGTGAAAAAATGCCAGTTGATGGAGTTGTTATTGAAGGAACAACTTCAGTTGATGAATCAATGCTAACAGGTGAAAGTATCCCAGTTGAAAAAAACAAGGGTGACACTATTATCGGAGCAAGTATCAATAAAAACGGTACAATTCAATATGAAGCAACCAAAGTTGGGAAAGATACTGCATTGTCGCAAATTGTTAAACTTGTTGAAGATGCACAAGGATCTAAAGCTCCCATTGCCAAATTAGCCGACATTATTTCTGGTTACTTTGTTCCAATCGTTATTGGAATCGCAATTCTATCGGGATTAGCATGGTACTTCGGTGGTCAAACAGGAATTTTCGCACTAACCATCGTTATCTCAGTATTAGTTATTGCTTGCCCATGTGCCCTTGGTTTAGCAACTCCAACAGGAATTATGATTGGAACAGGTAAAGGGGCAGAGAACGGTGTATTAATTAAAAGTGGTACAGCTCTTGAAACAACACACAAACTACAAACGATTGTGTTCGACAAAACAGGTACAATCACTGAAGGAAAACCAAAGGTAACAGACATTGTTGTTGCAAATGGTATTTCCGAAGAAGAATTACTATCACTGTCAGCATCAGCTGAAAAAGGTTCTGAACATCCTTTAGGCGAAGCAATAGTTAAAGGTGCCGAGGATAGAGGATTAGCATTGATGAAAACGAGTAGCTTTAATGCGATACCAGGTCATGGTATTGAAGTAACGATTAATGGTGATAACCTGTTACTAGGGAATCGGAAATTAATGGATGATCGTCATATCTCATTAGGCGATTTAGCCGCTAAATCAGATGAATTGGCTAACCAAGGAAAAACGCCTATGTATATTACCATAAATGATAAAATTGCAGGTATTATCGCTGTGGCAGATACAGTCAAAGAAAATAGTTTAAAGGCGATTGAAAAACTTCACAAAATGGGAATTGAAGTTGCCATGATTACTGGTGATAACAAACGTACTGCTGAAGCAATTGCTAAGCAAGTTGGTATTGACCGAGTATTAAGTGAAGTCTTACCAGAAGATAAGGCAGCCGAAGTGAAAAAACTTCAAGATGAAGGAAGAAAAGTAGCAATGGTTGGAGATGGAATCAATGATGCACCAGCGCTTGCCCAAGCAGATGTAGGGATAGCCATTGGCTCAGGTACGGATGTTGCAATGGAATCAGCAGATATCGTCTTAATGAGAAGCGATTTGATGGATGTACCAACAGCTGTAGAATTGAGCAAGTCTACGATTCGAAATATTAAACAAAACTTATTCTGGGCATTTGCTTATAATACGGCAGGTATTCCTTTTGCAATGGGTATCGTCTTCCTCCTTGGAGGACCATTATTAAGCCCAATCATTGCCGCAGCGGCTATGAGTTTCAGCTCTATATCCGTGTTGTTAAATGCTTTACGACTAAAACGTTTTAAACCTTCTACTAATTAGAAGGATTATTATAAAAAACACTTAAATTATAGAGAGGGGAAATTTTAAATGGAAAAGAAATTAATTATTGAAGGAATGACATGCGATGGATGTGCAACTAAGGTCCTAAAAAACTTACAGTCGATAGAAGGAGTTACTGGTGTTACTGTAAGCCGGGAAACAAATAGTGCAGTCATAAGTGGCGAAAATGAGGTAAGTGACGAAGCGATTCACGAATCATTAGCAGATGTAAAATATAATGTTGTAGAAATTGAAGATAGATGAATTCACTTTTGTGACAGCTAAGATACCAGAATCAATCAATTTATTCTTTTAAATACTATACCATGGTAAGGTTATATTGCTAATAAGGGAGAGAATATAATTATGGTGAAAGAACAATATAAATCAGTGATCGAGGCGTTAAATAATTGCGCTATTACTTGTAATGAGTGCTATGATGAATGCTTAACAGAAGAAAATGTTACCATGATGGTTGATTGTATTAGATTAGAAAGAGAGTGTGCTGAATTTAGTGCCTTTGTTGCTCAAGCATTAGCAAGAGGGACAGCGTTTGCCTCTGAATATGCTGAGTTATGCATTAAAATATGTGAAGCATGTGGAAATGAATGCATGAAACATGCAAGCCACATGGAAAGTTGCAAAAAATGTGCAGATACTTGCTTCAAATGTGCAGATGAATGCAGAAAGTTACTTTCCTAATCAAGTAGTGATTCTAGAAAGGAGAATGGCAACTGCCATTCTCCTTTTATAAGAAATTACGATATACACATGCTCAAAGAACATTAAACTAAAATTAGAGGAACCACATAGTTTCATAGATGACAACTTTATTTGATTCCTATGCTTAGAAAATCATTTACATTTCATATATGCTAAATCACTAGGAGTGATATAACATGGTTACGCTTTATACTTCACCAAGTTGTCCATCTTATAGAAAAGACGGTTTGTCAAATTAAGCGCAACACTTCCTCGGTGAAGGCCTCGTGTGCGGTTTTCCAGTCCAGGCACTTCCTCGGTCGCCCGTTGATCTTGGTCAGCGCGTCCGCGAGTTCGTCATGCGCCACCTGCGCGAAGTCCGTTCCTTTCGGGAAGAACTCGCGGAGGAGCCCGTTGGCGTTCTCGTTGCTCCCCCGTTGCCACGATGAGTACGGGTCGGCGAAATACATCGGCACGCCGAGTGACGCCTGGATGCGCTCGTGACCGCTGAACTCCTTTCCACGGTCCGTCGTCGCCGTCTCGAACGTGCCGTCCGGGAAGGCGCCGTGCACCGTATGGATCGCCCCCTCCATCGAGGCCGCGGTGCGGTCCGCGATCGGCAGGGCGAGATAGAACCGGCTCTTCCGCTCGATGACCGTCGCGACGCACGCCTTCGACTTCCCTCGTCCGGAGACGACGGTGTCGAGCTCCCAGTGCCCGAACGTCCGGCGCCCCCTGACCTCTGGCGGTCGTTGCGAGATGGGGAGGCCGACGTTGATGCGACCGCGCGTCTCGGCCGGCTTTTGACGTTTCCCCTTCTGGCGGAGCACGGTCACGGGCACGTCGATCCGTCCCGAATAGATCCAGCGGTAGATGGTGGAGAAGGCGAGCTTTCCGTTGAAGAGCCGCCCCACGATCTGTTCCGGCGACCAGGTCGCACGCAGCTTCTCGACGATCGTCCGGCGCATCGTGTCGTCGAGCTTCGTCTTGGCGCCGCAATGGGTTTTCGCCTTCTCGTAGCGTTTCTGCGCACGTCCTGACTCGTAGCCGGGGTTCCGTCTGATCTCCCGCGAGACGGTCGAGGGCTGTCGCCCGAGCCGTCTCGCGATGGACCGGATGGACATCCCGAGCTCCAGATAGGTCTCTATTTTCACGTGCTCCGTTGTGGTAAGATGGGTGTAGCTCATAGCGATTCCTCCGTCTGAATGTTTGTGTCGTAACTTCATTCTACACGAGGACGTCGCTGTGGGCTTTTTGTGCGTTCACTTTTAGGTGTTGCACTTAATTTTATAATTCAACATATCAATAAAAACAAGGAGGATAATTCCCTGTTAATTATGTCACCTATCTGCACACATCTGGGCTGTGCAGCAGGAAACGCAGAAGTGTCCATGAAGGAAAATGAAGGAGTCGAGTTTTATTGTCCATGTCATGGAGGCAAGTATGATGAGCAGGGAATCAATGTAGGAGGGCCTCCACCAAGGTCGTTGGATGTTTTTGAATCCTTTATCGAGGATAAAAATGTTTGTATTGCCATTCTCAGCCCTATGGTGAGGGAAAAGCGGAAAAAGTGAATGGAGGTGCTCTATGGCATGCTGTTCGAATCAAAAGGAAAAGCAAGGAAGAAAAAAACTCTCGCCGTTCGCTTTCCTTATTTTCTGGTCACTAGTAGTTGCGGCCGCCGGACTGGCTGGTCTTTACTTTAAATGAGCAACTACAAATATCCCCTAGAGAACAGGCCCTTAATGCAGGCCATGTTCTTTTTTTATGACTTGAAAACCTTCTATCTTATAGACAGAATATGCAGTTTTAATGGATTTCAACAAATTGTACGATTTTAAAAACCTTTTATTTGCCAAGTGAAATATATCACAGTTGGTACAAAAATCAGCTGTTATGATTGCCTTACATTGATAAAGGAGGAGCTTTACATGAATAAAGTGAAAATGAGTATATTTATTTTTCTATTAATGCTGGGAGTTCTGGGAGTTCTGGGAGTTGTACTAGCAGGGTGTAGTTCAGGCAACAATGCAGTTGATGAAGGCCCCAACAAAAAGGAGCTTGTTGCAGCAGTGGGAGAAAATGAGAAGCAAGAAGGGGAGAATACTGAAGAAATGGCTGGGAAAACAGCTGCCCAATATTATTATACTGCAAATGAAGGTGGAAGCATTTCCAAAATTGACGCCGCAACCAACACAATTATAAATACGATTAAGTTGGAAGGTTCTGTTCATAATGTCCAAGTATCTCCAGATGGAAAAATCATTGGTGCAACCCTTGTACCGGAAACAGGCGGCCATGACGAAGAGGATGAAAGCCATGAAGAAGAGGGCGGCCACGGAGAGGGGAATAGTGGAAAAGCGCTTTTCTTTGATGTGGAAAGTGATGAACTAATCAAGGAAGTTGAAGTAGGAAATCACCCTGCGCACATCGTATTTACTGAGAACGGGAACTTTGCGGTCGTGACGAATAATGAGGATAACAATATTTCTGTCATAGATATGGCAAGCTACGAGGTTGTCAATACGGTAGAGACAGGAATAGGCCCTCATGGATTCAGGATTTCAGCCGATAGCCAGAAGGCTTATATTGCGAACATGGGAGAAGACACAGTCAGTGTGGTGAACCTAGAAACGATGAAGGAAGAAAAACGGATCAAAGTCGGTGCAGTTCCCGTTACTGCAGGTGTCACATCGGATGGAAAAACCCTTGTGGTCACTTTAAATGCTGAAAATGCGTTGGCTGTAGTGGACCTTGAGACTGAAAAGGTTGAAAAAATCGAAGTTGGCGTGGGTCCGGCACAGGTTTATGTTGATGTAAATGATGAATTTGCCTATGTGGCAAACCAGGGTACAAAAGACGCTCCATCTAACTCCGTCACAGTGATTGAACTTGCCTTAAGGAAAGCAACTGCTGAAATTATAACCGGAAAAGGGGCGCACGGAGTCGTAACCAGTCCGGACAATAAGAAAGTATATGTAACCAATATGTTTGAAGATACAGTGTCAATCATCGACAAAGGGCAAAACAAGTTAATCGAAACGATCGAAGTGAAAGGTGTTCCAAATGGTATCAGCATAACAGAATAACGCCAAGCCCCGCTGCCCACTCGGCATACAATCGAACAAAAATTGAGTGCGCTGCGCATGATGGAAGAAGAAACATATACTTGGAAGAAAATCATGGAGGCTCATGGCGTCTCTAGGCACACCATCCAGGTGTGGAAAGTGAAATTCGATACCTGTGGGATCGATGCGTTGAAGGAATCGAAGGCATGGAAATCTTACACCAAGGAACTGAAAATCGCGGCCGTCCGCGACTATCTCGATGGGTTCACTAGAATGGAGGTACTCTCCAAGTATCAGATCAGTGATTGGTCTGTTCTTCGTAAATGGATTAAGAAGTATACTAGTCATAGCGAGTTAACAGATTCGAGAAAAGGGATGGATCGAGCTATGACAAAAGGAAGAAAAACTACATTCGAAGAGCGCCTTGAGATCGTGAAATATTGTTTGGAGAATGGACGCAACTACCAGCAGACCGCGGAACAATTTCAGGTGTCCTATGCCCAGGTCTGTGGCTGGATCAAAAAAAGTATGACACGGGCGGGGCAGAGGCGCTCGTGGACCGCCGTGGGCGTACGAAGCCAGAGGACGAACTAAGCGAAGAAGAGAAGCTTAAGCGCCGTATCCAGCAAATGGAGCTTGAGAATGAACTTCTTCGTGCGGACATCTTATTTCTAAAAAAGTTAGAGGAGATCGAGAGGAGGTCATAATCAGCCAGGTACGGCTACAGCAACGATATATCGCCATCAAAGAATTGAACGAAAAGGAGGCCCTTTCGATCGTGCTCCTCTGTCGAGTCGCCGGCATCTCACGGGCGGCCTATTACAAATGGTTGAATCGCACCATACCGGTGCGTCAAGAAGAGAACGAGAAGCTTCTGGAGGACATCCGTCTACTCTATGACCAGGCGAACGGCACATACGGGTACCGTCGGATCACGATGACGATCAACCGGTTGCGCCGACAACCAGGACTGTCCCCGTTCAATGAAAAGCGAGTCTATCGCTTGATGCATATCCATGGGATCCAATCGGTCATCCGCCGGAAGCGGAAGAAGCATAAGAAGTCAACGCCGCAGCACGTGGCCGAGAATCTGATGAACCGAGAGTTCAGCGCGTCCCGACCGGACGAGAAATGGTGCACCGACGTCACCAAGTTCAAATATGGCGCCGGGAAGAAGGCTTACCTGAGCGGGATCATCGACCTGTATGACGGCTCGATCGTCGCCTATCGCATCGGGAAATCTAACAACAACGCGCTCGTCTTCCAGACGATGATGCCAGCGATCGCAGTGCTCCGCACAGGAGCGCGTCCGATGATCCATAGCGACCGAGGATATCAATACACATCGAGAGGGTTCAAACGCATAGTAGAAGATGCGGGGCTGACCCACAGCATGTCCCGGGTCGGACGTTGCATCGACAACGCCCCGATCGAGAGCTTTTGGGGTACCCTGAAAGTCGAGATGTACTACCTGCGTGAGTTTCAGGCCTATAGCGAACTCACATCGGCCATCGAGACCTACATATCGTTCTACAACCATGACCGTTTCCAGAAACGGCTAAACGGCTTGAGCCCTGTCGAATACAGGTCTCAAGCCGCCTAGTTCGGTTTTCATTATTTGCCCTGTCTACTTGACGGGGGGGCAGTTCAGTATCGTCCGACGCGAGATATTGATATTCGCGTGACGGAGGGCGTCGTGACACCTGAATTGAAAGAGGCGCTTCATGAATATGAAATTGAAATTGTCGAAGGGGTGATTCAGTTCCCACCCCGTGAAGACTTTAGGGAAAATGAATTCCGGCATAAGATTGAAGGGCTGTTCGAGGCGATTGATGTGTATATCCCCGACATTGAACTTTTAGCATGTACCAAGATTTTCTCCTCTCGCCAAAAGGATCTAGAGGATCTCGAAAAAACGAATCTATTGGCACTTTGCGATAAAGATAAACTTCTCGACCTTGTAGAGGAATACAAAGCAAACATGACGTGGGACGATCCATTTTGTAACGTGCATGACTTGAGTCGAATTTTTCAGAAAAAGGGTATACAATAAATCAAAAGAAGAGTAGAGGAGGGTGACCGATGTCAGACAGTAATCATGTACTTCTGCAAAGCGAGCTAGCGGATGAACTGAATCGTATGCAGGCAGGCGGGACAAGCTATCGCTTAGAGACGGCTCAATTGGCCCTGGCATTAAGTCGTCATGTATCGGTCCCTGAATCGCTACGTAACCGAGAAATGGCTCGCCAGTATGTTCGATCTTCACTGCATGATTTACAGGACGACCGGGCAGAGGATGTGGCAAAAATGCTTAGTATGGCAGCACGGCGTGCCTACAACACTCCTGAAAATACGTTCTCGGTAGATATGAAAGTGAAATTAGAAGAAAAGCGTAATCGATTCAAGGTGCGTGGATTGCAGGTGAAATCTTAATTGGACCAAGCGGAGTCATTCTTTATACTCTCATGAGGTTATGATTCTACGTGTGAATGAAGCATCTTTGGTCAAGTCATTGAACATGTATCAGACGATTTCTTCAAACCGTTAAATACTTTGTTTGTAATAAACATAAGGGTACTAGATTCAGTCACTGGTTGACTCAATCTAGTACCCTTTTCGTATCATTGTTTATTTTGTTGGGTGCTCCGCTCACGCAGGACCGCGAGCTCGACCTGTTCCTGTAACCGGTTCTCGAATGTCTCTTTCTCTCGACGGAGGAGCTGGACTTCTAAGTGCAGTTTCTGGTTCTCTTCTTCAAGCTGGTCAAGACGGCGTGTACGAGCTTTTAAGTCGTCGACAGCGTCCATAAGACTTTGATTTTGCCGATAGAGCTGGCTACGTTCATCTTCTAGCTTTTTCATGTCTCCTTCTAGATGAAAAACTGTTTTTTTCTGCTCTTTTAGTTCTTCTTTGTTAGACACACGTTCTGTTTCCAATGCGTCTTCAACGATTCTCTTTTCAGCGATTAGTTGGTTGATTTGATCTTGTAATTGAGTGAGTGCAATTTCATGTGACGACACCTTTCGCTCATACTCCTCTTGAAGTCGTTCAGCTTCTGCAATTACGCTTTGTTCAAGGTCATGAATGGTATTTTTATATCGCGCGTTGATTCGCTCATGTTCTTTTTGTTGCGTTTCTAGTCGAGTGGCTCGTTCATTGAACAGGGCAAGCACTTGATTCAGTGCTGCTTCGAGTGATTCGTTCTCCTTGACGACTAAGGGGTCCGGTGACTGTTTATCGGCCAATGATATTAATTGCTCGAATAATTGGTTGGTTGATATTTGACGTTGCTCCATTAAACGCTGAATATGTTCTTTCACTTCTTGTGACACGCGGAATGACGTCACCTTGGTCTCGTTTGATTCCAATTCTAATCCCTCATTTGGTTATTATTTTGTATACAGCATATGTAGTTCCTATATTTAAATCATATAAATACAAGTTGTTATAAAAAAGAGTCACTCATAAACTGGCACTTTGTGGTGTAGGAAGGTATACATTTCGACGTCGAAATGTATACCTTCCTACACTTTTTACTTATGAGAATGTCTCAATAGTAAGCTAGTAGTCGAATCATCTATTTAATCCTAGCGACTAAGCAACAAAACGCTTAAGACAATTCCTACTTTGTTTTATTACATCATATAAGAGATGACAGTAGTTAACAATTTAAAGCTGTATGAGATCAAAATAAAAAACATACAAAATGAACACGAATATATAGATTGACAAATAACGGTTACATTCGTAAACTCAAATAGATTACAAATGTAAACGGAAAGAGAGGAGAAAAAATGCTTTCGAAATTTCAATTATCTGATTTGCAAATGGTTAATCACTCTACGCAGCCTGTAGTCTTAAAGTTCACCACCGATTGGTGCCCGGGATGCCGTCAGCTCGCACTACTATTTGAAAGCGTTGCTGAAGGATATCCAGATGCGTTTTCTAGACAAGAATATAGCCAATGAAGACTGAATAGCGAACCCAAAAACATAATGGTTGACAGTCGACGTTTACGAATGTAAACTGAAAACAAATAAAACGTTTACGATTGTAAACTTAAAATTGGAGGTTAGACAAATGGCTGAACATGTCGAAAAACAAATCACGGATTCAGAATGGGAAGTCATGCGTGTCGTTTGGGCCCAAAAGCACGTGACCAGTAAAGAAATCATCGAGGTATTGGAAAAGAAGATGAGCTGGAAGCCTGCGACGACGAAGACATTCATTGGAAGGCTCGTGAAAAAAGGGATGCTCTCAACCGAGGCCGAGGGGAAGAAATTCATCTACTCCGCGAACGTCGTTGAAGGTGACGTCATCAGAGAGACGTTACACGATCTACTCGATCATATCTGTGACAGGGATGTCGGGAACACAATCGGAACGATGATCACACAGGCGACACTGAGTGTACAGGATATCGAGAATCTCAAAAAAATCCTTGAGATGAAGGAAAGTGAAGCGGTGGAGGACATTCCATGCACCTGTACCCCGGGTCAATGCAGATGTCAGGACCATTCTTGTGGATCCAGACATTGAGTTTGAAATGATGTCATGAATGTAGTGAATAGGAGGAGATTCAAGATGAAAAAAACGATTTTAACGATTAAAGGTATGTCATGCGCTCATTGTGTCAACAAAGTCGAGTCAGCACTTGAAGGTCTGAATGGGGTTGAAAGTGCGAAAGTCAACTTAAAGAAAGGCATCGCAAAAGTGAAGTACGATGAAACACGACTAGATGTGAATGAATTTAAAGAAGTTGTGGGCGAGGTCGGTTACGAAGTCGAATCAGCCCAATAATAATGGAGGTAAGACGATATGGAGAGTAAGACATTTGCCGTGGAAGGGATGACCTGTGCGTCCTGCGTTCAGACAGTTGAAAAAGCAACAAAAAATTGCCTGGCGTAGTGACCTCCAACGTCAACCTAGCGACTGGGAAATTGAGCATTCATTACGATGAGACGAAAATCTCGCCGCTGGATATTCAGACGACCGTCGAGAAGGCTGGCTACAAGGCCTCAACCGAGACCGAGCAAAGATCATTTGTCATCACAGGGATGACTTGTGCCTCATGTGTGCAGACGATTGAGAAGGCCACGAGGAAAATGGTGGGTGTGACTGAGTCGAATGTGAACTTGGCGACAGAAAAATTAGTCATTCGATATGATCCTCAGCTGGTGACTGTATCAGATGTCATCCGAGTGGTGGCAAACGCCGGATATGAGGCAAGAGAAGATCAAGAATCAGCGGATAGTCAAGATACCGAGAAAGAAAAGAAACTGAAAAAAATTCAATCGATGTGGAACCGATTTGTAGGGTCGGCGATTTTCACGATTCCATTACTCTATGTGGCGATGGGGCATATGATCGGCCTACCCCTACCGATGGCATTGCATCCAACGATGAACCCAGAATTGTTCGCTGTCTTGCAGCTCATGATGACCATCCCAGTGATGTTATTCGGATGGAAATTCTTCTCCGTCGGATTTAAGACATTGTTCCGAGGGCATCCGAATATGTATTCACTTGTCGCCCTAGGGACGAGCGCAGCCTTCTTCTATAGCGTCGGTGCCACCATGGCTATCCTCTCAGGTTATGAGGGATACGTGAATAGCCTCTACTATGAGACAGCCGCAGTCATTCTCACGCTGATCACATTAGGTAAATATCTTGAAGTCCGGTCGATGGGTAAAACATCCGAAGCGATTGAAAAATTGATGGGACTGGCACCTAAGACGGCAAAGGTCGTCCGCAACGGACAAGAGTTAGAAGTATCAATCGACGAAGTCATCGTCGGCGACACGATTATCGTAAAGCCTGGTGAGAAGATTCCGGTGGATGGCGTGGTTCTATCAGGTAATACGTCTGTAGACGAATCCATGCTGACCGGTGAAAGTATCCCTGTTGAAAAAAATGTGGGTGCTCAAGTCATCGGTGCCAGCATCAACAAGAACGGGATCATCCAATACCGAGCCACGAAAGTCGGTAAGGATACGGCGCTATCTCAAATCATCAAATTGGTCGAGGATGCACAGGGCTCTCGAGCTCCTATCGCAAAACTGGCCGATATCATCTCCGGATACTTTGTACCGATTGTCATCGTCGTCGCGATCCTTTCAGGAATTGCATGGTATTTAGGCGGTCAGACCGGCCTCTTCGCCTTGACGATCACGATTTCAGTACTGGTCATCGCCTGCCCTTGTGCACTAGGTTTGGCCACACCAACAGCAATCATGGTGGGTACGGGCAAAGGTGCTGAGAATGGTGTGTTGATCAAGAGTGGCGGCGCCTTGGAGACGACCCATAAAGTCCAGACGATCGTGTTCGACAAGACAGGGACGATCACTGAAGGAAAACCGAAAGTGACAGATATCGTGACAGTGAATGGACATCAAGAAGATGAGTTGTTACGCTTGACCGCTTCCGCTGAAAAAGGGTCTGAACATCCATTGGGCGAAGCAATCGTAAGAGCGGCAGAGGACAGAATGATGCGTGTCATGGATATCGATCGTTTTGAAGCCATCCCAGGGCACGGGATCGAAGTCCTGATCGACGGAAAAGTCTTGCTTGCCGGAAACAGAAAATTGATGAAAGACCGCGGCATCTCACTTGATGTCCTTGAAGGCGCTTCAGACAAACTCGCACACCAAGGCAAGACGCCGATGTATATCGCGATTGACCAACAAATCGCAGGGATCATCGCTGTCGCAGACACCGTCAAAGAAAACAGTCGTAAAGCCATTCAGAAACTTCAACGAATGGGTATCGAAGTAGCCATGATCACCGGAGACAACAAAGGTACGGCCATGGCGATTGCGAGACAGGTCGGGATCGATCGGGTACTGAGTGAAGTGTTACCTGAAGACAAAGCGAACGAAGTGAAGAAGTTACAGGCCGAAGGGAAGAAGGTCGCAATGGTCGGTGATGGAATCAATGACGCACCAGCCTTGGCCCAAGCAGACATCGGAATCGCGATCGGTTCGGGTACTGACTTTGCGATCGAATCTGCAGACATCGTCTTGATGCGAAGCGATTTGATGGATGTACCTACAGCTGTCGAATTGAGCAAGTCAACCATCCGCAATATCAAACAGAACCTGTTTTGGGCATTTGCCTATAATGTCATGGGTATCCCGTTTGCGATGGGGATTGTTTATCTACTTGGTGGGCCCTTATTGAACCCGATACTTGCTGGAGCGGCCATGAGTTTAAGCTCAGTCTCGGTCCTGGTGAACGCACTCCGTTTGAAACGATTCAAGCCTTCGATGATCAAATAAAAGGAGGAATTGGGATGGATAGAGATCTACAGCTCGAACTTTACACGCGTCCGACGTGTTCAGATTGTCAGGATGCCAAAAAATACTTAAAAACAATCTCAGTCTCTTATGTGAACAAAGATGTGGGTGTGAACCTTGACCTTGAACAAGAAATGGTAGCGATATCAGGAAATCGAATCGTACCACTGTTTGTCTTCTACAAAAAAGGGATGCTCAGAAAGAGAAAAGTAGTGAAGTACTTTGTTGGCTTCGAGAACAACAAAGAGGAGATTCTAACATTGCTACGATAAGCAACGATAGCTCACTCTCAGAACCTGTTGAAAGCGTGTCGCGCAATGAGGGACACGAACATAAGGTGGCGAGGGTGTAAAAAAATCGATACTTTTACACCCTACCCATGTAAGGTAATTAAATAATCAGGAGGAACATATAATGAAAAAATCAACATTTCAGGTAGCGGGTATGTCTTGTGGATCTTGTATCAATAAGATTGAAGGATACGTTGGAAAGTTAGCGGGTATTGAATCAGTGAAGGTCAATCTTTCGGCGGGATTTCGGCGGGAGAGGTGGACGTGACGTTCGATGAAAGCCAACTCACACTTTCTGAGATTGAAACCGCAATTCAAGAGACTGGCTACGAGGTAACGGAGGCGACCGTTAAAATCGGCTGTTCTTGCTGCAAGTAATGGAGGTCGAGTGACGGTGCGATCAAGGACTACACAAAGGAGTGTTAAACGTGAAAGACCATGGACATCATCATATGAAGAACTTGACGGGAAATGAAGTGTCTGTAGAAGCCAAATATGAATTCGGGAAAATCAGTATCGAGTTAAAGGATCAACATCAGCAAGCCCCGGAACTCGAAGTCAGCCATGAAAAGGAATTCCATTTGATTCTCGTGAACGAAGACCTAACTGAGTACCGACACCTCCATCCGTTTAAAAAGGGTGAGGGTCGATTCGAGCACCCCGTCCAACTTGAGGCAGGGGCGTATAAACTCTTCGTGGATATTCAGCCTAAGGGACTGGCATATCAAGTGAAGCCGGTTCACTTACAGATTGATCATCAGTCCTCTTCCTCTATCAAATCGTCACTTAAAGTGGATGAGCGTCTGACGAAGACGATCGAAGGTCATACCGTCGAGCTGTCGATTGACTCTTTAAAAGCGCATGTCCCGACTGTCTTCAGCTATGACACCAAAGAAAGTAACCCGGAGCCATACCTTGGAGCACTTGGTCATGTCGTCATCTTGGATGAAGCCGGAGAACAGTTTATCCATGTGCATCCTTCTTCTCATGATACGACGGAATTTGAGACGGTCTTCCATAAACCTGGCCTATACAAGGTCTGGGCCGAATTCCAGTTCCATGGGACTGTGCACACCTATCCTTTCGTCATTCGTGTCTCAGATTGACCATGAGCGACCCATGGTACCTCGTTGGGTCGCTTTCCTGTAATCGTTGTAAGCATAATTTTCGAAGGAGAGGACTCAGATGATAGAAAGTGAGCGGCTGGACACTCATGGTGATCGAAAAACCAAGATGAAATTCATCCTTCTACTCGCGTTACCAGCGATTGCCGAGAATTTTTTCCAAACGTTGCTCGGATTTGTCGATACGCTGTTCGTCTCAAGAATCGGCCTAGCAGAAGTGTCAGCGGTAGGAGTGACGAATGCCATCCTCGCCATCTACTTTGCTGTCTTTATGGCAATCGGTGTGGCAGTAAACGTTTATGTCGCCAATAACTTAGGCTCAGAACGAATCGAGCGCGCGAGACATATCGCGCAGCAGGCCATCGTCCTATCTGTCGTGGTCGGGGTGACCTTTGGGGTCGTGACGCTATTTTTCGCTGAGCCTCTCCTGCGGTTGATGGGGGTGGAGAATGACGTTTTAGAAGCTGGTAGCACCTACTTCAAAATTGTCGGGATCCCATCGATCGTGATGGCATTGATGTTTGTGCTCAGTAGTATCTTACGAGGTGCGGGAGATACAAAATCACCGATGAAGGTGAGCATCGTCATCAATGTCGTCAATATTGTGCTCGACTATATGTTGATTTTCGGTTTTTGGATCATCCCCGAACTTGGTCTCGTCGGAGCGGCACTCGCGACCGTCATCGCCCGGCTCGTCGGGACGCTCTTATTGATGAACTATATTCGTAAGACGGAAGTGATCGCCTTCAGGAAAGATTTCTGGAGACCGGATCTCGAACACCAGTTGGAGCTCGTGAACCTTGGAAGCCCGGCGGCTATCGAGCGATTGGTCATGAGAGCCGGACAGATCGTGTATTTCGGATTCATCGTGGTACTCGGGACGAACACCTTCGCCGCGCATCAAATTGCAGGGAATCTAGAGGTTTTCTCTTATATGTTGGCATATGGTTTCGCGACAGCAGCAACCATTCTCGTCGGTCGCAACATCGGAGCGGGAGACCACGAGACCGCCAAAGAATATGCCAGATTGAGCACGTTCATGGCGATGGGCTTCATGTCCTTATTCGGGGTCGTCTTATTCTTCTTCGGAGGATGGGCAGGTTCACTTTTCACCGACGATCCCCAAGTCATCAAAGACATCGATGTCGCGTTAAAAATAGCAGCGGTCTTCCAGCCTTTCCTAGCAGTTGTCCTTGTATTGACCGGTGGATTCCAAGGAGCGAACAATACGAAGTTTCCAATGTATCTGACCACGATCGGTATGTGGGTGATCCGGACTGGGGCAGTATATGTATTGGCGATTCAGATGCAGATGGGCATTGCAGGAGTGTGGATCGCCATCGGTCTAGACATCGTCTTTAAGGCGATCGTCCTTTGGATTCAATTCAGCCGAGGGCGTTGGATTGTAGTGGAATCCGAACCGCAGAAGCCCTGTCATCCCAAAACTAAGCATGAAGACGTGCGATGTATAAATAATTATTAACACTTGGCTGAAATTGTAGGAAAGAGCAAAGTTGTTCTTTCCATTTATCTTTTCTGAAAAAGTTATTAAAGGAGCCCGTCACGCCGACCTAAAGAAATCGAATCAGTGGTGAAAAACACACATATGTCATGCGGCCTATTGGGCTAACCTAAATTTTTGAGACAATATAAAAACACCTTCGCAGTGGTACACTTAAAAAAAGTGCTAGCATCGGAGGTGTTTTTGCGTGGGCAAAAACGTATATTCAGGTGAAGTGAAATGGGCAGTGGTGAAAGACAAACTGAGCGGTGAGTTGACGAATAGAGAGATCATGGAGAAACACGGAATCAAAAGCGAGTCCCAAATCCACACATGGATGAGATGGTATCGGTCCAATGAAATCTATCGATTTGACCAGCCGATCGGTAAGCAGTACACCTACGGACTTGGTCCTGATTCCGCCAGCGAGGATGACAAGAAAGAGCGTCAACTATCCCACCTGAAGACGGAGAACGAAATCTTAAAAAAATTCATGGAGATCGAAAGAGAGTTGAGAAAGAAGTAGCCCTAAAGACTGTAGAGCTCCTGAAGAGGAAATATACGATTACGGCGATCCTACGTGTCCTAGACGTGCCACGGGCAACCTATTACCGTTGGGTCAGAGAACCGGTGAAGCACCCTTCGGTGCTAGAGCAAGCAATCGTCGAAGTATGTAAGCATACGAAATATCGATATGGACATCGAAAGATAAAGGCTCTGTTAGAGCAAAACTATGAGTTAACAGCAAACCGGAACACCGTATAGAGAATCATGAAGAAACACCATCTCCAGTGTCGGATCAAACCCAAACGAAAATGGAAGTCTCAGGGTGAGAGCATCGTCATCGCCCCTGACCTTCTCAAGCGAGACTTCACTGCCAGTAGACCGAATAAGAAGTGGGTGACGGACATCACCTACATCCAATACGGGGGCACGACGAAGTACCTCTCCACGATCATCGACCTATTCAACAATGAGATTGTTGCCTATAAGCTATACGATCATCAACAGACGCCCCTCGTCATCGATACGTTAAGGATGGCGTTGGAGAGTCGGAACAATCCCGAAGGGGTTATCATCCATTCAGATCAAGGAAGTGTCTATACATCATATGCCTTTCAAGATTTCGTAAAGAGGAAGTATCTGACGAGCAGCATGTCTCGAAGAGGCAACTGTTGGGATAATGCGGTGATCGAATCGTTTCATTCGAACTTGAAGTCTGAGGTGTTCCAGTACGTCAAGTTCAACTCGTTAAGCGACTATGAAGTGCGTGAGCGGGTGAATAATTACTTAACTTACTACAACGAAGAACGTAGCCAAGAAAAATTAGGCTACCTCACACCGATAAAATATGGTGTGGCGGTAGCCTAATCAAGGTATTTTTATTAGTGTCTCATATAGCTAGGTCAGTCTAATCTTTTCTTTTTTTTTAGGTTACAAATAGTTCATTGGGTTGACACTATTCGCTGCAGAATAACTGCTGTATTTATAACTGTTTTTATGAATCTCAAAGTGCAAATGATTTCCGAACGAGTTTCCTGTATTCCCAACTGTTCCAATCTTCATACCTTTAGAGACTGTCTGACCACTTTTTACCGAAAGGCTGTTCATATGAGCATAAACGGTTACGTATTTTTGATTCTGTAGACTATGTGAAATCATAACGTGTTTACCGTATGCACCGCTGTTTTTAGATGTAATGACTTTTCCACTGGCAGAAGCGTAGACGGGTGTGCCTTTTGCTGCAGCTAGATCAACGCCATTATGGAATGTATAACCGTAAGCACCATTAGAGTTTCCGTATCCTTGGGTCAGCCGACCTTCTGTAGGAGAAGCAAAAAGAGAGTTATTATATGATGTTTTTTTGGCAACGTGGCTCTTATATTTTTTTAGGTAAGAACTATAGATATACCGTGTGTTTCCTTTGTAAAGTACTTTTGTCCAAGCTCCTTTTTTTCCCAAATAAGAAAAGGTCTGCCCAGTGTTAGTGATGCCGACAATTTTGTGATTGAGAGAAGGACCAGTCCGAACACGAAGATCGTCTGTCTTCACTTTTACGTTATATGCACTACTTGCTTCGACTTTTGGACTATGCATCGAAAAAGTTGTTGTGAGTAAGACACTAGAAGCGATAAGTATTACCTTGTTTTTCATTAGTTGTACTCCTTTAAAGATAAAGATACAGTGACGAACGATTTGTTAAAAGGAGTATAGCATCACTATATTACAAAAAAGTATATCAAATTCATTTCAAAAATTGACAAGAGATTTAATCAAAAAATGCATAGTTTTTTCACAAACGGATTTTATGATAAGATGGTTTGTCAAATTAAGCGCAACACTTCCTCGGTGAAGGCCTCGTGTGCGGTTTTCCAGTTCAGGCACTTCCTTGGTCGCCCGTTGATTTTGGCCAGTGCGTCCGCGAGTTCGTCATGCGCCACCTGCGCGAAGTCCGTTCCTTTCGGGAAGAACTCGCGGAGGAGCCCGTTGGCGTTCTCGTTGCTCCCCCGTTGCCACGATGCGTACGGGTCGGCGAAATACATCGGCACACCGAGTGACGCCTGGATGCGCTCGTGACCGCTGAACTCCTTGCCACGGTCCGTCGTCGCCGTCTCGAACGTGCCGTCCGGGAAGGCGCCGTGCACCGCATGGATCGCCCCCTCCATCGAGGCCGCGGTGCGGTCCGCGATCGGCAGGGCGAGATAGAACCGGCTCTTCCGCTCGATGACCGTCGCGACGCACGCCTTCGACTTCCCTCGTCCGGAGACGACGGTGTCGAGCTCCCAGTGCCCGAACGTCCGGCGCCCCTTGACCTCTGGCGGTCGTTGCGAGATGGGGAGTCCGATGTTGATGCGCCCGCGCGTCTCGGTCGGCTTTTGACGTTTTCCTTTCTGGCGGAGCACGGTCAGGGGCACGTCGATCCGTCCCGCGTAGATCCAACGGTAGATGGTGGAGAAGGCAATTTTTCCTGCGTAGAGGCGGCCGACGATCTGTTCCGGGGACCAGGTCGCACGCAGCTTCTCGACGATCGTCCGGCGCATCGTGTCGTCGAGCTTCGTCTTGGCGCCGCAATGGGTTTTCGCCTTCTCGTAGCGTTTCTGCGCACGTCCTGACTCGTAGCCGGGGTTCCGTCTGATCTCCCGCGAGACGGTCGAGGGCTGTCGCCCGAGCCGTCTCGCGATGGACCGGATGGACATCCCGAGCTCCAGATAGGTCTCTATTTTCACGTGCTCCGTTGTGGTAAGATGGGTGTAGCTCATAGCGATTCCTCCGTCTGAATGTTTGTGTCGTAACTTCATTCTAAACGAGGCCATCGCTGTGGGCTTTTTTTGCGTTCACGTTCAAGTGTTGCACTTAATTTTATAATTCAGGCTCATCACCATAACACGTGGTTGCTATTTTAACGACCAAGCTCGAAGCGTAATCTCAAAAAGAAACGTTCGAGGTTTCGGTAGCCATAACCACGGCGTTTGATAAGCTTGATTTTGTTGTTCGTTCCTTCCATCTTTCCGTTCGATAGACTGGACACGATTGTTCGACGTATCGCTTCCTCTCGGTTCTGGATCGATTTCGCGATCTTCGCCAGAGGCCCGCAAGGATGGGACTGATAACGATCCAACCAATCGGTCAGTCGACGTTTCGCCTGTCCATGGCACGTGGCCTTCAGCACATATCGAATATGTTGAAGTCCTTGATAGAGGTCCCGGGTGAACGGATCTTCCCGAAGGCAAGAATCGGCGACCTCCCGGTCTTCGGGGGACAGCGTCTCCGGACGACAGGCGAGAGCACGGTCAATCACACGGACATGATGGTGACGTTTCACCTCGTTCAAAAAACGACGCCGACGGCGAAGGGCGTCCGTGAAGAACTAGATGAGATGGAAACGATCCAGCACATGTTTCGCATCCGGGAAGACATGTGCGACGGCCTTCGCCATTGCCGGTGCAAAGTCACTGACGACAGAACGGATGTCTCCGGCTATGCCTTGGAGTGCAGCCGTGATGGCCGTGACGTCCCTTCCCGGGACAATGGACAGGAGCCGACCACTCTCCGCATCGAGGGCGATTGTCGCATAGTGATGTCCTTTTCGTGTGGCGAACTCGTCGATGAGGACGTCTGTCGTATGCTTCTCTGTCTCTACTGAGGCGTACCGATAAAACCATCGTTCCACCGTCGTGTAAGGTAATCCGTATTCACGCGCTACATCTGAGATCGTCCTACCGTGGCAACGTTCTGCGATGCCTTTCCGGAACACCTCGGTGGAGGTGCGGACGAGCCCGAGACCGTAGTCATACACGAACGTCAAATCACAAGAGAAGCATCTTTGACGTGGGACATCCAGCTCAATCCAGAGTATACCGACGTTCCATGCGTGACCGTGTCGGAAGCGATGGATGGGCTACACTCAATTGGACATAAATGAAGAGGTCGATTAGACTGAAACAAATTATGAACACGAGGAGAACATTAGACATGACAAAGAGAGCGCACCGCGTTTACACAGATGAATTTAAAGAACAGGTCGTCCAGCTCTATCTCAACGGGAAGCCGAGGATCGATATCGTTCGCGAGTACGATTTGACACCATCGGCACTGGGACGTTGGATCAACCAGAGCCATACGACCGGTTCGTTCAAGGCAGAGGACAACCTGAGCGACGAGGCCCGTGAACTCCGTGACCTGCGCAAGCAAGTGAGGCAGCTCGAGATGGAGAACGACATTTTAAAGCAAGCCACGCTGATCATAGGACGAAAGTAACTGTCATCAAGAACAATATGCACAAATACTCGGTATCAGCAATGTGTAAAGTCCTGAAACTATCAAGAAGCACCTTCTACTACGAATCCAAGAGGTGACCGGTGATGTCATCGAGATTTTCCGCCGCAGTCGTGACAATTATGGGACGCGCAAGATCAAGGTCGAGCTACAGCGTATAGGGAAGCGTGTGTCACGCCGACGCATCGGACGCATCATGAATGAGCAGGGGCTCGTGTCCTCCTACACCGTCGCACAATTCAAACCGAAACGAAGCAATCCTAACGAGTCCACGGTGAAAAACGAGCTGAATCGTGAGTTCCGTCAGGAAAAGGAACTGTCGGTCATCGTGAGCGATTTGACATACGTCAGGGTCCAAAACAAATGGAACTATGTCTGTGTATTTGTCGACCTATTCAATCGGGAAATCATCGGACATAGCGTCGGCGAACGCAAGGATGCGGACCTGGTGGCCCGGGCGATCGCAACAATTCCAGCTGACCTCCGTCGGGTGGGCATGTTTCACACCGACCGTTGGAGCGAGTTCAACAACAAACTCGTGAGCGACACGTTGCGTAGCTTCGGGATCCGTCGTTCGCTCAGTGACAAGGGGTGTCCTTACGACAACGCAGTGTCAGAGGCGACGTACAAGGTTCTCAAAATCGAGTTCGTCAAGAAGCAGACTTTCCCGAATCTGACGGTTCTCGACCGTGAATTACGTGATTACATACATTGGTTCAATCACATCAGAATCCATGGGACATTAGGTTACCTGACACCGAAAGAATACAAAAAAAGAGACCTCTTAAAAAATGTCTAGTTAAGTGTTGACAATCCAGTCCCCCGAAGACCGGGAGGTCGCCGATTCTTGCCTTCGGGAAGATCCGTTCACCCGGGACCTCTATCAAGGACTTCAACATATTCGATATGTGCTGAAGGCCACGTGCCATGGACAGGCGAAACGTCGACTGACCGATTGGTTGGATCGTTATCAGTCCCATCCTTGCGGGCCTCTGGCGAAGATCGCGAAATCGATCCAGAACCGAGAGGAAGCGATACGTCGAACAATCGTGTCCAGTCTATCGAACGGAAAGATGGAAGGAACGAACAACAAAATCAAGCTTATCAAACGCCGTGGTTATGGCTACCGAAACCTCGAACGTTTCTTTTTGAGATTACGCTTCGAGCTTGGTCGTTAAAATAGCAACCACGTGTTATGGTGATGAGCCAATGATTATAGCGTGTGATAGTTGCGGAAACAAATCGAGGATTCTTCGTTCCATCGCGCTAGGTTTTAAACGGAAATGAATGAAAAAAAGAGCGTTGATGAATCATCAAGGAAGGGGCAAGCGTTCAAATGAGCCTGAAAAAACAACTACACAAGGCGATCCTCTCAAATGACCGAGCGACCGTTCAACGTCTAGTGAAGCCGCTCGCTCACGAAGTGGTGTTAGATACATTTCTTGAAGTTGCGTTTGATACGGATGATTTAGCGGTCTACGAAATCGTATGCGATCAGATTCAAGTTGAGCAGACTGCGGATTGGGAAGAGGCTGCGTCGCTTCTCATGAGCCAACCGTTCTGTCACCATCCTCATGCCTATGAACGGGCCTACGAACATGCGAAACGTGCTGTCGTGCTTGATTCTAGTCGCATAGATCTAAAGGAATACTTGCTCTTTTTCAATGCGATTCCCGACAAATTAATGACGGATGATGAAGCGAACGAATTAGCGACCGAGATTCTAAAGCTGCGGCCAACAAGTCAGGTCGCTAAGATGCATCTTCTGTAAAACGATGACTAGAGTCGTGCTGAATGATTATTCCAAGTGGAAACGTCCAATGATACAATGTGATGTAAGTCATCCCTAGAGGAGGCGACAACATGCGTTGGATGATTCGGCTTGGTTTGACCGCAGTGCTGACAGTAGGAGCGGTCTTTATTGGACTTCGTCTCATCAGCTTGTTGATGGAATGGTGGTATGAGCCTCCGACCTCGGGGTTAAAGTTGCGACCGACACCGGCAGAATCTGAGTATTTGATGGAGTCGTCCGAAGGAAAGATGAGGATACCGAAAGAAGAAGAACAGTCTCGTCTGAAACTGGACTATTTGGATTATACGATTGATTCTGTGACTACCGTCATCGAACGAGGCGATGGCCTCTTCTATTGGGTGTTGATACTAGCCTGTGTATTGCTTAGCGTACTGATTTTTGCCGCTAACATTCGTTTTCAGCACCGCAAGCAAGCTGACGAAACAGCTTCGTTCACGACGCGGACGTTCTCGCGTCATTCAGTCCCGAGCTCGATGACGAGTGTCGAAGAACCGGCTTGGACCGGTGTGACGATTCGAGACGCGCTCATCACGTTCAATCAGGCGTTACCGCCGGCGAAGAAATGGTTGCCGACAGAAACGGTTTTAGAGTGGGCACGGCGCATCGAATTGACGGACATCGATTTCAAGCCATATTTGGAAGAGCGCTATGGAATGACAGATTCGGTGACACCGAAAGAAGTTGACCGCTTCCGCAGAAGGCTCGAGCAGTATCAAGACCGTCTAGCTCGTTGAGTAAACGTATAAACGATTCATCGTGTTCGATTGAACAACAAGATAGCGGTGAATATGGGAGGTGAAACTGGATGAAACTGCAGATTGAGAGGATATTTATAACCGATGAATCAAGAGTATTTGATGCCGATTTATCAGGTGGTGAAGTGATTGTTCTGGTGAATCAGGATGGCCAGGTCGTCTATTGGAATGAGCGAATGATACGACTGCCGTTTCATTTGAGTTCGCCATTCATCCGTCTACTTGATTCAGAAACGTTTCTCGTCGTCGATGTGACGCACGAAGGTACACCCGGCAACGCCTGGGTTATCGATGGGCGAGGGTCGATACTTCATTCGTTCCATGCGGGCAACGCCATCGGAGCGGTCGCCGTCAACGACACGGGGATTTGGATCGGCTATGCCGATGAAGGGGTGTTCGGGGAAGGGATATCCACCGAGGCACTCGTCTGTTTCTCGAGGACAGGGGAAGTGTTACAACGCTATCAGTCAGATTTTGTACGTCCGCCGACCATTGTCGACTGCGAATTGTTGCAAGCAAATCAAACCGAGGTATGGTTCTGTCCGTCGATTTGGTATGACTTGATTCATGTTGATTTAACCGGTCGACTCAACAAGTATAAGACGCCGAAGCGACTTCACGACAGTTCGGCGCTGACGATTCAAGGACAGGTCGGCTACTTCGTAAAAGACGGGTTGTTGTACAAGTGGCCGTTCGGTGCACGCAAACGCCCTGACGTTGTAGCTGAGTTTTCGGGAACTGCTAGAGGGTTAGGGGAGGGTGAACGGTTCCACTTCATTCAAATCGGTGATTATGAAGTGAGCGGCGTTCAGCTCGTTAACGAGTGATGACGCATATAGGTAGTCGTTGAATCGACTAAGAAGTTACAACTTACAACCGAATGATTTCTCGTGACGATGGACCTTGTCTATAGGTCCTTTTTTACGTTTTACAAACGTTTGGCGCAACAGAATCGTGATCATTATTGAATCAACTTGTCGGAATCAATTCCCTCTTTTTTGTAAATTCAGTATACTCATGTTATTGATGTTAGAAAGAAGGCGATGAGATGAGGCTTGATACGAATCTTTCAGGAATTTCGGTCGAAACGATTGAACAGGTAGAGTAACAAGTGGGGTCACGCTTCCCGGACGGCTTACGTGACGCATGGGGTCATGAGAACAAGTTCGAACTTGGGGATTGGTTCTTTTATCCGACCAAGGACGAGCGGTTTTTCAATAAGACATGGGATGACGTCATTCGAGCCAACGAATTGAAACAAGAGGAGTTACCGCATGGGTTCGTGACGCTTGCGACGAACGGATCCGGTGATGAGCTCGGTTTTCTAAAAGACGACCGGGAGACGATTTACGTCTGGTGGCACGAGTTAGACGAACTCCAGGTGGCGGCGCTTTCGTTTGAGGCGTTCGTCGAAGTGACGCAGGCGGAAAGCGACGTGCTCGAGACGTTTTGCGAACGAGTCGAGGAGAATGGACTCGTCTTCGGATTATCTGCGGAGCAAGACGAGGGGTGGGCGTACGCACCATCGCACGTCGAAGACACAGACGTCTTGTTATTCTTTTCGTCACGAGAGCTTGCGCTCGCGTGCCGGGTTAAAGAATGGGCCGACTATCATGTGATCGAGTTGCCGGTCGAGCTATTCCTTGAACGCTGGTTGCCGAACATGTCGGATGATGAGCTGCTGTGCGGCCTCGATTGGTCGAGCGAGCTGGTAGGGTTGGAATATGACCCAGAAACCATTCTAGAGTATTTTGAATAATTTTATTTCAAATACCGAATGTGATATCTTTTTTAAAGAAAATATAGCAACGAATATGATAAATTCTTTTTCTAAAAACGCAATCATATCGACAGAATTACTAGCGCTCATCGTGGAAAGCGACGTGGGAGAGGAGAACACATCTTTGAATGATTATAACATAGGGAATATCTTTGAGCTGTATTCAGGCAACGAGACCCTCTCGGTGGAGCAACAGGCGATGATGGATCCCATCGACGCCTACGTTGAGGCAAACCAGTTCAAACAGCTTGAACATTACCTTCAACAAACCCGAGGCATCGAGCAGATGTTGATTGATCATGTGATGATGGACCCGACTGATAACAGCCGATGGGACATGCTCATCGGGTATGAGTTGATTGATACCATCGAAGATTTTGCCCGGGTGAATAGCTTCGGTCTCACTGCCTATACGTTTCATCCGAATGACCCGTTCTATTTCGCGCTCGCCTTATATTGGGCGGGTTGGAATGACTTTGTCATCACAGACGAGGATGTCGCTTTGGCAGAGTCGCTCATCGAACAAGGACCGGAAGAAGTGAGCGGCCTGCTATGTATTGCGTTGGCGAGGAGAGACATCGATCGTTTCGATTATACATATGTTCAACGAGCGATTGAACGATGCCCGTGGGCCGTCGAACCATATATGCGTCTCGGCGAACATCGCTTGCGAGCCCATCCAGCAGAAGGAAAGATGCTTCTACAGCAAGGGCTTGACCGGGTGAAGTATACGTGGGGATTCGATCAAAAGGGGCGCTGGTTCAACACGGGCTCGCAGTATTTTAATCCCACCACGTGGCGACAAGACACAATCGCTGAGCTGCTCGGTCTAAGCATGGACCACGACGAGTATAAAAAATACGAGCGGATCATCAATAAAAGATAGTCACCCTAAAGAACGGAGCATTGGAATGAACACAATCGCATTAGCCAAACCATCAGATTTAACTGCAATTGAACAACTGTATCTCGCTTGTAAATACGATTTGCTCACCCGACAGATTTTTCAATGGGACGACACGTATCCGAACCGCGCCTATTTTGAGGAATGTATCAAAGACGATTCTGTCTATATCATGAAACACGGTGAGGAGTTGCTCGGAGTCGTTGTACTCGATCAATGGCAGTCGCACGAATGGGAGGCGATTCACTGGCGTCACGACCATCCGCTCGTCATCCATTCCTTAATGGTGCATCCGGAGCGGCAAGGTCAAGGTAGCGGAAAAGCCCTGTTACATGCCTCTGAACAGTTGGCAAAAGCGGAAGGTTACACCAGCATCCGGCTCGACAGCTTCTCAGGAAATGAGGAAGCCTGCAACTTTTACAAAGGACACGGCTACGTGGAACGTGGAAGCGTCCATTTTGATTCGAAACCGAAAGGGCATGAACGGTATGTCTGTTTTGAAAAAGAGCTTCTCTAAATCAGCTAACAGTCTGCCGCCACGGTTAGTCTTGGGCGAGGTCCTAAGAATGTTTCTATGAAAAGAAAATGGGCTACTATACCGATGTAGGAGCGCTGAGTCCGAATAGCTCAAAGTGGCTACATATCCGTTTCCGTTCGATTCACGAATCAACTACACATTCGTTAGTCTAAGGAACGACGAACAGATCATCAACATGACATAAAAGAGGAAATTCAAAGATGTGGGATCAAACAACGAAATTACTTATGAAAAAGGCGAAGAAACAAAGGAAATGGACCGAAGGCGTGTTTGTCAATCCAGTCTATTGAATGGTTAACGGAACGCCATACTACATGGCAGGCTTTACGCGAAACAATCAATCGGTGGCAACCGCCTACTTCACAATCGGAGAAGAGAACGTGGACGAAGTGTTAATTGCGTAGCCGAACCTGTCTTATTTTGCCGATTTAAGCGGCAACCTATCACGTATGGCGACGGACCGCGCAAACATTCCGATCTCTTATTACACGAAACCGTTAGACATTCCGATTATGAACGCGAGCCCGCAGGTTCAACAGGGGAGAGAAGCGTTTGCTCACTTTTGGGAGATTCAACAAACGTTTAATCAGATGCTTCAGGACTATACCGCGTATTATAACGATGACGTATTAATCCGAAAGCACATTACGGACACAGATTTGTCTAAGATGAAAGAATTCGCCGTGCTAGCAGACATCTATCAATATCAAACGTTGAAGATTTTAACGAGTCAAGGTGAAGACATTCAAGCGTTCGCGGCGTTTCTCGAAAATACGAAAGAATGGTCCAGCCTGTCTCGACAAGAAAAGAAATTCATAAAAAGGATTGCTGTCGGAAAAGAAAATATGCAAAAAAACATGGAGGCCTTAGACGTGCTCGAGGCCAATGATTTTGACCAAATGGTTAAGTTGAATTATGACCACTTGATCAATAAAAATAAAGCAATTATCGAGGGACAACGACAGTATATCCGTTATCCGAAAGGGATTTCTTAAGGGGGATTTGATGTGAAACAACTCGAAGTGGCTACGTATACGATGACAATCGACGCACCGATTGACCACACGTTCGCTTGTCTCGCAGAAGACGAACATATCATCAAATGGAACGACCATTTGATCGAAAATATTTATGAGGACGGTGACGCCTCACTCGTGACGGGAAAACGGTTCATCTCGGTCCAACAGTTCGAGAAAAAAGAGATTCGGGTCGAATCCGAGTTGACCCATGTCAATCGTCCTCACGAATGCGAGGTGCAGGCGGTGACGAATCAAGGGGTGTCGATTGCGACGTATACGTTGAGCGAGACAACGGACGGGACGGATGTGACGATTCGGATTTCACTCATCCCTTCATCCTGGCTATATGCCCTATATGTGAAGGCGTTCAAATGGGCGATTCGCCTGATTTACGATGAACAGTTCAAACAGTTCCGCATCTACACCGAGGCGAGTGCATCAAAACCGTCACTTGCCCGGGATGCGGAGTGATTTGCGATGATTGAACCGATTACCTCTTTGACGCGGTCCGTGCATTCTTTATCGATGCCTGGGGCACACCTGAGATGGTGATCTCGACCGGGACGTATGACTGCGCCACGCTTGACGGGTTTGTCTGGTCGGAAACGAACGTCATCATCGGCCTCGTCACGTATGTCATTCGGGAAGACGAGATTGAGATCATCTCGCTCGACAGCCTCCAGGAGAAGCGTGGCATCGGCTCGGCGCTCCTCGATGAAGTGGAGAGAGTGGCCAAGCAACATCAGCTCGAACGGCTGTCGCTCATCACGACGAACGACAACCTGCGTGCGCTCTCCTTTTACCAACGCCGAGGCTGGCGCCTCGCACGGATCATCCCGGGTGCGGTCGATGCGGCCAGGCTACATAAACCGTCGATTCCCGTTATCGGTGAGCACGGCATCCCGCTCCATGACGAAATCGTCCTTAGCAAAATCATCACAACTTAAAGAAAAGAGGGATTTTCCTATGATTCGATTCGGTATTATCGGCACGAACTTTATCACCCGTTCTTTCATTGAAGCGACCCATGAAGTCGAAGGCGCATCCGTGTCCGCCGTCTATTCCCGGACAGACGAGCGCGCGAAAACGTTCGCTGAAGAATTTGATATTTCACATACGTTCACCTCACTCGAGGAGATGGCGTCCAGTGAGTTGATTGATGCGGTATATATCGCGAGCCCGAACTCGCTCCACGCCGAGCAGAGCCTGCTCTTTATGCGTCACGGTAAACACGTTCTCTGTGAGAAACCGTTCGCCTCGAACGTCGAGGAAGTCAGACAGATGCTTGAGACGGCGCACGAACATGACGTCGTTTTGCTCGAAGCGCTCCGCAATCTATTCATGCCGAACTTCGATGTGTTGCGTCAAGAACTCCATCGCGTCGGACCGGTCCGGCGTGTCATCTTGAACAAGTCGCAATACTCGTCACGCTACGACTTGTATAAGCGTGGGGACAACCCGAATACGTTTAATCCTGCATTCTCGAACGGTTCACTGATGGACCTTGGCGTCTATTGCCTCGGTCCGGCTTTGAAACTGTTTGGACGACCGAGAGGCTTACATGCCAACGCCGTCAAGCTCGAGTCAGGTGTCGACGGCAGTGGTTCGGCCATCTTGTCGTATGACGGTATGGACATCATCGTGCTCCACTCGAAGATCCATGGCACGGACGCCCCGTCCGAGATTATCGGGGAAGCGGGGCGCATCGTGATTGACGATATCGGTTCGCTCGATCGCTTGACATTCGTTGGCCGCGACGGGACGACCGTCGAACTTGGCTTAGAACAGGCGAGCCACATGACGTATGAGATTCAGACGTTCGTGAACATGATTGAGGCAGGGGAGCGGGAGACCGAGATTCATTCATTTGCCGATATGCACACACTTGCGGACGTCATGACCGATATCCGACAGCGCATCGACGTGCGGTACCCGGCTGACGCATAACAAAGAGCCTCGAGCATGTGCTCGGGGTTCATTTTTGATGACTATAATCCTCTTTTAGAAAATTCAGCACCATCGCAATTCGTTCCTCGGTCGAGTAGTCGCCCTCGATTCTTAGGATGGGACAAGACAGTTCAGCAAGCCATTGGTCATGCAACGTCTTGCTTCTCACTTCCGTCCCGGCATGGTCATACAGGGCGGCCCATCTCAAAAACGCTTGTGATTGCTCGTATAGGTTGCCGCCAGCGAGTGCCGCTGCTCCATAGCGCTCGAGCTCCCGTTGTTGTAATCTGGCCAAACGAACGTCGGGCGGAATCCATAAAAAGATAACCAAATCAAAATAGGGCATGAAGCAGTCGCCCCAGCCGACAAGTGACCCTGACAGAATCCACCGTTCAGATTGGAACAACTCTTCTTTGAGCATCTCGCGTCGTTCAGGTACGGGTCTCGTTTCGGTGAACTTGTTGATCCAGAAATAATCGTCCGTATCCAGATGAGTATGCGCCAGGACGTTCGCCAACGCGTCGCCAAGTGTTGAGGTTCCAGAGCCCGAAGCGCCCAGTATGTGAATTCTGCTTCTCATGTTTGCCTCTCCCATCAACCTATATTTTTATGGCTAACATCGTGAACTCGCACGGTATATTCTCACTGTTCCAACTTCGATGTTCGTCTTCGTCGAGAAAATGTGAAGGCGTTATCCTCTTTTTGAGGATTATAATGAAGTCACGCTGGATAATTTTACAATAAGTTTCAGTGGAATGATAGTGAATGATGACATCCATAGAACGGGAGACGATGACATGACGACCTTATATTTCGTAAGACATGCACACTCTACATATACAGCCGATGAGTGGACGAGACCTTTATCTGAAAAGGGAGAGAGAGACGTCCGTAATATCACGAACACCTTGAGTGAAGAAAAGATTGATCTCGTCGTCTCGAGCCCATATAAACGAGCCATTCAAACGGTACAAGGGATTGCTAACCAGCTTGGAACAGAAGTGCTACTCATGGACGATTTGCGGGAACGGATGTTGACGACAAAACCGGCGGAAGATTTCACGTTGGCGATGACGAAAGTGTGGGAAGATCCTACTTTTACATGGGAAGGCGGCGAATCGAACGTTGTCGCTCAAAAGCGGGGAGTCCGTGCGATTCAGGCACTACTCGACCAATACGAAGGAAAGCGAATCGCAATCGGTACGCACGGGAATATCATGGTATTGATGTTGAACTACTTCGATGACAAATACGTCTATACGTTCTGGAAAGAACTCGATATGCCGGACATATATAAAGTGACGTTCGATCAACATGAACTCGTGAACGTCGAAAAGCTATGGGACCGTCAAGGAGTGGTTTGAAATCCGTTCATGACGACATGAAAAAAGGATGGGGCCGGTCTCGGTCCCATCCTTGAAAGTCTACTCTCTATTCAGATACAGGTGGCGAATAAACAAGCCGAGTGCGACCGTCATGATGACGGCCGGAATCAGGTCGACGAGCAACAAAGAACCCATGCGTTCAGTCCTTTCTGAGCGCAGCGAGGCGCTGTGTCATGTCTTGGAACGATTGTCCGTCCGAGAGCACGCTCAATTCACCGGCGACGAGGTCGTTCACTTCACGGTCCCAGTCCTGGCTGAGCGTCGTCTCGAGCGCGACAAGGTGCGTCGCCGTCCGTTCGACTTGATGACTTCCGACGCGCGCAAGCTGTTCACGCACCGCCGTCTTCAAGAGGGCGCTCAAGTCGTCGCGCAACTTCGTCCGGCCATCGCCTTCGAAGAACTGGTTCGCATTCTTATAGTGCTTTAAGACGGGACGGAAAGGGGCCGCCTCGAACGTGATTGGGTCGACGGCGTCGCGGAGCCAATCGATGTCGATGTCGTCTTCGAACGACAACGTCGGCAAGAGCGGACGCAGTTTGAGCGTCTCGCGCTCGATCAAGCGTTCCGTCTCCCGTTTCAAGAAGCGCTCGAGCCGATATTGGAACACTTGCAGCTCTTGATGGATGTCATACGCATACTTGTCGAGTGTCCGGCTGAGGGCGCGCTCGAGGCTCGCCTTCGACCCATCGACCTCGACCGGATGGAACGTCGCTTTGACGAAGTCCGACAGCCGGAGGAGCGAGCGGGTCTCGAGGTGGGCGAGCAACTCGTCCGACTCGCGCTTGAACGGGTCTTCGAGCGTAGTGACGTTGAGACGATTGTCAGACGTGCGCACTTGTTCGAGCTTGTCACGGCGGGCCGCCTTGACGCTCGCATCCGCTTCGGCCTCGCGGACGACGTCCTCGAACGCGGTGACGAGGGCATGTGCCTCATCTTTGATGCGGACCGCGTTCGCCTGACGCAAATCGTGGTCGACGAATTGCTCAAGCTTGGCCGAGAATCGTTCGAATCCTGCGTCCGTGCCTTGGATGGCGTTCCGGCTCGAAATCGGTAGCACCGTCGGATGACGGACACCGAGCTTCGTCAACTGGTTCGACACATAATCAGTGACGGCAAGCCGTTCCGTCTCATCGGCCGCCAAATCTGATGCGTTGACGAGGAAGAACATGTGATGGTCACCTGTCCCTTGGACCCGTCCGAGCTGGATGACGAGTTCACGGTCGGCCTCGGTGAAAGCGTGATTGTAGTACGTCACAAATAAAACAGCATCGGCGTCACGCATATAGCCGAACTGCACCTCGCTATGACGGTTGAACTGCGAGTCGGCACCCGGCGTGTCGACGAAGATGATGCCACGCTCGGCCCAAGGGGAGTCGATGGCGAGCTCGATCTCTTTGACGATACAGCTCTTCTCTTCCTCCGTGACGAACGAGCAGAACGTGTCATAGTCGACCGTCTCCTGGCTACCGAGATAGGACAGGGGAGCGTTCTTGACGGCGTTTACGAACGGGTGGTCGAGATGGAGTGCGTCGAGTGACGCCCCGTAACCGTTCAGCTCGGCCTCGAGTTCGGCACGTGTCTTGAAAGTGATCAACGCGCTCTTGTTGGCACGGCCGTTCGGCGGCACGATTTTCGTGATCGACGCCGTCAGTGGATTCGGTGACGTCGGGAGCACCGTCTCACCGAGCAACGCGTTCAACGTCGACGATTTGCCGGACGAGAACGCCCCGAAGATGGCGAGCGTGTACGTCTCGGATTCGGCCCGGGCCAATTTATGACGGAGCGATTTGACGCGTGACTTGAATAACGAATGGTTCTCTAATATTTCACATACCGCATATTCATAAGAAAAATCAAACGACAAAACGGTGATATCATCCACCAGAATCGAGGTCGAGGCAACTTCTTGTTGCTGATGTTCGACTTGTTTCTGCGGTAATTGGTCGGCCGTGACGTAGTGACGGGTCTCAAGGTCCGTCAAACGCGAATCCGAGAGGTCACGTGTCGTGTAATGGGTGAGCTCGTCTCTCTGTTCGGCCAGCTGACGTTGTAGCGCCAACGTGTCGAGCATGTCATACAATTCGTCTTGCTCGGTCTCGATGGCATGGATTCGGTCTTTACCTTCGGCCTCAAGATACGTTTCGACGGACGTGACCCACGGTTCGGACACTTTCGTCACCCAAGAGGCGAGAGCCGACTCGATGTCGCGGCTGAATTGAAGCACCGTGTCACCGCTGAGCGATGCGCCGGACTTCACTTGGTCACTGATGAGCGTGCTCGGTGCAGTCGGTAACGTATCCGGACGGGACAAAATCGCCTCGGGCAGTTTCAAATCGCGGACGATGTCTTCCGCGTACTTGATCAAGTGGGGGCGAAGGTTCGTATCAATCAACCGGTTGAATTCCTTGACGGCGATGTCTTCGCGACGCAGCCGTTCCTGGCGCGTCTTGTCTTTTGAGAAGAACAGGCCGACCTTGAACTCCGGCGCACAACTCTCGAGATAGTCCCGCAACAGTTCGCGGAACTCGTAGTTCATGATCGGCGCGCTCGCGACAATCGGTGTCTGGTGTTTGAAGAACTCGCGGCGGAACGCGGTGAGCCATATCGATTTTTTGTCGAGACGTTGCAGGCGGGCTTGAATCTCCGTCGGCTGCTTCTCGATGACCGGCAACTCGTTCAGGAGCGCGTCGTGCGCACCAGTGGACCGGGCGAGCAACGTGTCAACGAGCAAGTCGGCGCGCGCTTCCGCATGTTCCCGCGCGGCGTCGATGACGGTTTGGACGTACGTCCGGAGGCGTTCGACCTCATTTTCCGGGTGATCGAGCTCACGGAGCGAGATGTAGAACATATCGTCCGGATTGATCGCATGACGGGTGAAGGCGGTCTCGAGCGAGCGTTTGAACGTGCTGAATGGAAGCTCTCCTTCATCGTGCTTATCGATTTGGTTGATGATGATCGAGTAGGGACGCCCTTCAGCACTAAACTGTTTCATCAGTTTGATGTTTTGTTCGGATTGGACGTGATTGTAGTCCATCATGAAGAACAGATGGTCGGCGAGGAAGAGCGAGCGTTCCGTCGCTTGACGGTGCCGTTCATCGGTCGAGTCGATTCCGGGCGTGTCCATGAGGACGACGTCGCTTCCAAACGGGAAGCGGGGCAGGGCGTACTCGACTTCTTTAATCTCTTCGATTTTGCAGTAGTCGCTCAAACGGTCGAGCTCATCCGGCGCGAGTCGAATCCAATCTTTATCGTTGACGGCGACGGATGCCCCGATTTCCCCATGTCGAAGCGTCACGATATTCGCACTCGTCGGAATCGGACTCGTCGGTAACACACCGTCCCCGAGCCAATTGTTGAGAAGTGTCGACTTACCGGCCGAGAAATGACCACAGACCGCGATCCAAATCTCGTTTTGTGTCACTTTTCGGAGTGCGGTCTTGGCGAGACGAGCCGACTCGGTCTCAGTTTGTGTGTCAAATACGTCGGTCAATTGCGCGAGGCGCATGCGTTGTTCGTTCATAAATCCCCATCCCCTACTTATGATTCCGTCGTGATGCCGACGCGATGTCTACGATATGATTTGTTTTCCCAGGCTTGAATGACGAGATCTGCTACATCGTCACGCGAGATTGGTCCCGAGTTTTGTGTCCCGAGCACGTCAGCTGTGATGACGATGTTCCCGACGGACGCGTCTTCAATCAATTGGGTCGGGCAGACGATTGTATAATCGAGCGTTGATGCGTCGAGCAGTTCATATGCCCGGGCGTGATCCTCGGCCGCGGTCGTCATCGAACGTTTCGACTCACGGGTCTCGAAACGATAGTTGTCAGAATCGTGTGCCTGCAAGATGCCGGCCGTCCCGACCGTCAAGATGCGCGTGACCCCGGCTGCTTGCATCGCTGAGATGATGAACGGCGTGAAGCGGGACAAGACGTCCTGCTTATCCGTACCGAGCGCCGACATGACGACGTCGGCCGATTTCACCGTTTCTGCGATGGCGTCCGCATCGGTCGCATCACCAATGATGACCGTGAGACGATCCCTCGGTTCGACCTCGCGACGTGACAAGAGTCGGACGTCGTGGCCGTCTTTTAACAAACGTTCAAGCAACCGCATCCCCGTGCGGCCGCTCCCTCCAAATAAAGCAATGGTTGACAAGTAAACCCCTCCCAATCAAGATTAAAGAAAATATCCAACGCCATCATACCACGGAGCGCTATCGAAACAGGAGACAACGGCTTGAAGTTGTGAGGTTTCAGGGCAGGGTAAGTGGGATACAAAAAGTTAAGACGTGTATAAGGGAGGAAGACACTTCGTTGTCGACACCGCATGAGATTTGGAGCTAGAACCATCAAGACCGGGATATCCGTCGCCTTGGTATTGCTCATCGCCGAGGCATTTCAATTTCAACAGATTGTCGTACCGGCACTCGCGGCCTCGCTCGCATTATTGCCGTCCGTTTATCAGACGGGTGTCCGGCTATTAGAAGAACTAAAAGGGAACTTGATCGGTGCTTTGCTTGCCGTCTTCTCGTTAATGTTGACGCCGAACCCGACACCGATCGCCATCGGCGTCGTCATCATCATCGCCATCTCGATCCTTCTCTTCTTGAACCTCGAGTCGACGACCCGGACCGTCATCTTGACGACGATTCTGATTATGGAAGGGGCGAGCCAGTCGGACATGCCCGTCTGGATGTTCGCCGGGGAACGGTACTTGCTCATCATGATGGGAATCACGGTGGCGCTTCTCGTCAACGCACTCTTGTTCCCTCCGCGCTATGAGCGGAAACTCGAGGACGAGATCACGACCGTGTTCCAAATGGCCGTCCGCATCGCCCGTTTGTTCTCAGAAACAGAAGGGGGACGCTCGTCGTTCGAGTCACTTGAAGAGACGAAAAAGAAACATCGCGGCTCGAAGACGACCTACGATTTCTTTGAAGAAGAGATTAAAGCCAACCGCTGGCTCGAGAAGAAGACACCGATTTATCGCCGGGCCGTCTTGAAGTCGAAGATGATCGATACGAACAGTGCCGCCATCCACGTGCTCGATAAGCTGCATGACGATTTTCTGACGCTCGAACATCTACCGCCTCAGCTCGAAGATGAACTCTTGCGCCATATGCGGCATTTGTTACGCCGGCATGAGCGCCTGTTCTCGGCTTATGAACTCGAGAACGAGCACATCATCGACCGGGAAGAGGATCTCATTCACGAGAACTTCGACTTCGCAAAGTTGATGATCGAGAAGATGCGGGATGAAGAGGAAGACCTCATCCTGACCGTCGTCCCGCTCGTCGCGACGATGACGGATTGGGTCAAGGCGATGAACGAACTCGAACGCTACCTCATCACCGAGATGAAGAAACATGGGGACAACTTGAAAGTGGAACCGCGTAAGAAGTGGTTCTTTGAAGACTAAACCGCTCTCGAGCGGTTTTTTGTATACTTAAGCTACGTCATCACATAAGGAGAACAAGATGCAGATCTATTTACTACACACTACAAAATTTTGGAACATCCGTGTCGGCACGGACGAGTTCGTCGTCCAATACGGAAAACGCGGCACGGTCGGGAAAGTCCAACTGAAGTCGTTCGATACGGAAGAAGCGTGCAAGAAAGAAGCGGATAAGCTCGTCCGTCAAAAACTGAAGAAAGGGTACGTCGAGGTCGAATACGACTGGGACACTCATCTTTACGTCGACGACCCGGAGATTGGGCCGCATCCGCTGACGGCCCACCCGGCGTTCATGCTACATTTCCAAGAAGACTTCTATTTGGACTGCACGGACGAATTCGCGCCGTTCGGGAGCGATGAAGGGGCCGATGTCCTCGATATGTTTGGAGAAGCGCTTCGAAAAGACCGAGACCTCGATTTTTTGGAAGGGGCGTATGCGATTCTATCGGACTGGCTTGAAGAAGACATCTCGACGCCCGAAGACTGGATGCAAAACGGGGACCGCTTCGCATGTGACGTCGTCATCCTCGCAAGTGCGTTCGCTTCAATCAAGCTGACTGGGCGAATCACGGATGCGTTAAAACGTTCCGCTCACGAAGCGTTAACGACCATCGTCGACGAAGTCATGCCTGAGGATGTGCACCGTTTCCAGTTAATCAACAAACAATTGGCCGCTTTTCCAGCATCGAGTTGAAACTTCTTTCAACAAAACGGCGTATACTAAAGAGAGAGACGGACGAACGTCCGAACGGATAGGGGGAAACACCAATGTCAGAGATTGAAACAGCATCACCCATCAGCGGTACATTGCCGGTCGAGGCGAGAACCGTGTTCCGCTTATCGAGTGCCATCTTCTATGTGATCGGTTTGATCATCACGGGTGCGCTCGTATTCGCGGCCGTCTGGTTCGACTGGCCAGGTTGGCTCCAAGCCACAGCTTACGGGTTACTGGCGATCGCGGTCATCTATAGCCTAGTCGACATCATCGTCTTCCAGAAATGGAGACAGGAGCGCTTCACGTATCTCGTCCAACCGCTCGAGATTCGACTTCATCACGGCATCATCACGACACATGACGTCTTGATCCCGATGACGAAAGTGCAATACGTGCATGCGAAGCAAGGACCGCTCCTTCGAAAGTTCGGCCTTCAGACGATCACGATCGGTACGGCTGCCGGATCGCATGAGATTTATGCGATCGAAGAATCATTCGCGAAGACGCTCCGCGAACAGATCGCCGTCTACGCCCGCATCGAAGAGGAGGATGTCGTATGACCGAAGCGTCGCTCACGTGGCATCGGCTTCCGACACGGGTGCTCGTCCTACGCATCGTCGACATGCTGAAGTCGTTCGCCATCCCGATCGTCATCTTGTTCGTCTTGAACAACGACTGGGAAACGACGTTTGGCATCATCCTCCGAGTCGCCGTGCTCCTCTTCATCGGGTTCGATTTGCTGCAAAAGTTTTTCGGTTGGCGCAACTTCCGGTACGCCTTGGACGAGAAGACGATGTACGTCATCGAAGGGAACTGGATGAAGCAAGAGAAGTCGCTGCCGCTCTATAAGATTCAGAGCGTCCATTCGAACAGCCCGTTCTTTTACCGGTTGCTCGGTGTCGTCGAATTGACATTCGATACGAATGCGAACAGTGATGACGCCTCGTTCAAACTCGCAGGCGTCTTCCCGAGTGAGGCGAAACGGCTCGAGGACGTGCTCGACCAATCCAGACGTCGACGGCTCGAGGCCTCGGCCGAATCGAGCGAAACGGAGGAAGGAAGCACGGAGAAGTCGGTGACGATCGAGAAACCGCCGGGCGTTCGGCTATATACACTATCGACCCGCGAGATTTTGATTGCCTCGCTCACGTCGCTGTCCGTGTTCGCCATCTTCCCGGTTGCCTCGACGATCATCACGTACATCGACGACTTCATCAACCTCGACGGCACGTTCGACCAAATCGGGGACTGGGTCATCAGTGCCTCGGTGATCGCCATCGGTGTGCTCATCCTCTCCATCTTGCTCTTGTCGGTCGTCATCGGGACGGTGATCAACTTCCTGAAGTATGGGAACTTCGTCCTCGAACGAAGGGGCGACCGCATCCGGGTCGAGAAAGGCTTACTGAACCGGTCGGCCAAAGAGATCCCGTACGAGAAGATTCAAGCGATTCGCATCAAAGAGACGTTCATCCGGCGCTGGTTCAACATCATCGGTGTCGAACTCGTCGCGGCCGGGACAATGGACGAATTGAAAGACGAGTCGTCGACGATACTCCCGTTCGTAAGACGGGACAAGGCGATGGCGGTGCTGAACGAACACTTCAGCCAGTTCGCCTGGGCCGACACGCTCCACCGTCTGCCGAAACGATCGCTTGGAATCAAGTTGATGCGCATCAGTTGGTTCGGCGTCATCGTCACCAGCATCGTCATTTATTTCTTCCGCGAATACGCGTGGTGGCTCCTCTTGTTATGGACGCTCATCGTCGGCGGGCGCGTGCTCAGTTACTATACGACCCGCTATGCGCGGAACGGGGCGTTCATCCAACTGCGGACCGGCGCCTTCAACGTGCGCTCGTTCGTGACGGACAAACCGCGCATCGAACAGATTCACGTGACGCAGTCTTGGTTGCAACGACGCTTCGGGCTTTGTAACGTCGTCTTGTCGACGCGCGGTGGTCTGTTGTCCATCGAGTCGATTGAGGACATCCCGAAACGAGAAGCGGACGCCATGCTTGACTGGTTCTCGCGCTACAACGTAGAAAACATGAAAACACCGGGCTGAAGATGGCCCGGTGTGTCCCATTTGTGCGATTCGATTCACAATTTTCGCGTTTCCGTTACTGAAAACCGGGAACAGATATGGTATGATGCAAGTAGAAAGAGACCGGTGCTCGATACACCGGCCTCTGGCGTACAGGCTACCACTTCAAGAGTGGCCCAGCCGCCACAATGGTTAGTGAATCAGAAAGTGACCCATCTCATTGCGCCGAGGGGGTCATTTTTTTGTGCGTTCAGACGTTGCACGATCGGATGATTGGTGGATTACCAAGTGAACGATAATCGGAGCGAGGATCGGGAGGATTACGTAATCGCCGATCCAGGTCCAAAGCTGTTCCATCCGCACCACCGCCTTCCTCCATTGTGGACTTGGCGGCTGACCCCACTATTGCTGCGTTAACCTGCTCCTTCATTATAGCAGATTCTCTTCAAAAAAGATGCTAAAAACAAGAACGTTTGTTCTTGTTTTAGGAAATGAAGCTTTAGGCGGAGCAGGTCTCACGATTGGGTCGAAAGATGGAATTGAGTCAACATTCGCTTGCATGTCAGAAGTCAGACAGGATATAATCAACCTCGTGTGTATAACCACATGGGTGGGTGAGGGTGCCAATAAAGGATTGATTCCTATGGCAAAACAAACAGAATGGAAAACAGAAACATACGGGGGCGTGCTGAATTTTCTGGCGACAGCATACATCCCGGCCGTGCACGCGGCAATCTTGACACAAGCCGGACTCCCGTTCGAGGGAGCGCTCATCGGAGCGATTTTGACAAGCATCATCGGAACGTTCATCGCAGGGCTCTTCAACTTGCCACTGCTCCTGTTACCGGGGATGGGCATTAACGCGTTGTTCACGTACACGCTCGTCCTGCAGATGGGTCTAAGCTGGCAAGGTGCGCTCGCCGTCTCGTTCGTCTCGGGGGCGCTCGTCGTCCTATTGACGGTGACGAAGGTGGCGAGGAAGCTGGCGAACGCGTTCCCGCCGATCATTCATGACGGATTGACGGTCGGTCTCGGCCTCTTCCTCATTTTGATCGGGCTCGAGGCGGCGGGGATCGTCTCGGGCGGTGGCGGGGCGTTGCTTCACATCGGAGATCTCGGGGAACGGCCGGTGCAGGTCGCGTTCCTGACGCTTTTCGTCGCCATCCTTCTCTTCTTAAAGATGGGACCGAGCAGTTTCCTTTGGACCATCGCGTTCGGTGTCGGCTTGAGCGCCGTCATGGGCACGCTCGACTGGACCGGTGAGTTCGCGCTCACCCCGTTCTTCGAGTCGTTCGGCACCGTATTCGGGAGCGTCTCGTTCACCGAATCGATGTCGCCGCTCTTCCTCGTCGCCGTCGGCGTGTTGACGCTCGTCTTGCTGATTGAAAACATCAGCTTGATCCAGAATCAGACACGGGCGATCGGCAAAGATGCGGACGCACCGAAAGGGCTCGTCGCGCAAGGACTATCGACGATGGCCGGTGCCCTATTCGGCTCGAGCCCGACCGTCTCGACGGTCGAGGTCGCAGCCGGCATCTCGGTCGGGGCACGGGGCGGAATCGCCTCGTTCGTGACGTCAGGCCTTTATGTCGTCTCGCTCTTGTTGTTGCCGCTGTTCGCGATCATCCCGGTGACGGCGATCGCGCCAGTTTTGATCATCATCGGCATGATGATGTTCCAGAACGTGAAGCATCTCCCGCTCGACAATTGGGAGCATGCTTTCCCGGCGATTCTCGTCATCATCATGATCCCGTTCACGTATTCCATCGTCGATGGGATCGGGCTCGGCTTCATCGCCTATACGATGATTGTCTTGTTCAAGAAGGGCTATCGGTCGCTCAGTCCGGTCGTCGGTGTCTTGACCGTCTTGTTCCTCGTTTTCTTTTCTTTACCAGTCTGGCTGTAAGATCGGGCGGTACCGTGAATACGGTGCCGTTTTTTTGTATGGATAAAAAGGAGTCTCATGACTTACACGGGAAGTAGTATGCATAAAACACGTGTGAGGAGAGGATTTGATTTGACGACATCTAAATTGTCTCAAAAGTTTGCGACGTTTGCTGAGAGAGAATGCCGGGACTCGAGCCCGCTCTATGAATCGTTATCGCTTCACATCTCGCAGGACGACGAACTGCTTGAACTCTGTAACGTGGCGAGGGACGGTCAACCGGTCCCGAACTTATTGTTCGGTGCGGTCCATTACTTGCTGATGCAAGGGAACGACCACCCGCTAACAGACTACTACCCGAGTATAGTGCGCGACGCTAAGCCCGTAACCGAATCGTTCGAGTCGTTCAAATCGTTTTGTCTCACGTATCGAAATGAAATCGAGTCTATCTTAAGTTCGAAACGCGTTCAGACGAACGAAGTCCGAAGGTGTGCATACTTATATCCCGCTTTTGGTTACATTCATCATAAAACAAGAAAACCACTGGCATTGATTGAGATTGGAACAAGTGCCGGCTTACAACTGTTGTGGGACCAGTATGCATATTCATATGGGACAGAGGAAGTGTTCGGAGAGGTGCAGTCCCGGCTACATATTCGTTCAGAATTCGTCGGGGAGCTGACACCGCCGCTCTCGTCAGCACCCGCTCCGGTCGCAACACGTATCGGACTTGATTTGAACATCGTCGATTTAAATAATGAAGCAGAGCGGTTATGGCTCAAGTCGTTGATTTGGCCAGAGCATGAGGAACGTTTACAGATGTTCGAACGCGCGTCGAGTTATATCGGCGAGCAGCCGATCGACTTCATCGAAGGCGACGGGATCAGTCGATTGAGCGGCCTTGTCGGGAGTATTCCAGAAGGAAGCACCTTATGCATCTTCCACACGCACGTAGCCAATCAGATGACGATCGACATGAAAAAACACTTATTGAACGTGGTCGAAGAAATCGGCCAGACGAGAGACGTTTTCCATCTCTACAACAATATCCAAGACAAAGACTTGCATCTGGACGAATACGTGAACGGTGTCAAACGAGAGCAGACGATTGCGGAGACGGACGGGCACGGCAGATGGTTCAGATGGTTGTTAAAAGATGAGGCTGTATTGACATGAATACGATTATCGAGCGATTCGTTTCCATTCAAGAAGTCATGGATGCTCTTTGTTTACAAGTCACCAACTATAATTGGTTGGTGACGGACCTCGATGCCGTAATCTCAAATGACTCGTTAAAGTATTTCGAAGAGATTCAAGAACTTGAGGAGGGAACGGCCTACTGGATAAAAGGTGAACGTCTACTCGAACTTGTCCAGCACACAAACCTATACGTCATTTGGGGAGTATTCACGGCGTTTGAACGAAAGACGTCCATCACGTTAAACGATTTAATCGTCCATCCGTTCGCAGACGGGAATAGCGATCTATGGATCGAGTCACCCCGTATTCAGCATCCAGACGCTATGTGTGAATTGATCTTTTGGGACTCAACATTTGTTTTAATGCTCAGCCAAGTTGAGGACGTAAGCGAGCGATTCCGTCAAACCTTCCCCGGTTGGCGAAGTTTAGAGGAATATAATCGTACGGAAGGGTTATTTGAATCGGAATAGATGAGATTGAATATGAGCGGATTCTTAACTTAATAAATCAAGGAGGACATTTTCATGAGGAACACTTCAGACGTCATCGACGAGTTTGCATCCTATACCACATGGCTTAACACGCTAACGGAATTGGATGAATCGACGTGGGAGAAACCGATTGCGACCGACAAATGGTCAATCAAAGCAATCGTCCTGCACATCGCCCATTGGGACAACCATCTGTTGAACGTCATCATCCCAGCCGTCAAAAACGGGGAAGGGATGATCTTCCCCGAGTTCGACTCGTTTAACGCGCGCGCGACCCAAAAAGCGAAACGTCTCTCTGGAGAAAAGGTGCTCACGTTCGCCAAAACGAGTCGGAGTTCACTTATAGAAGGGCTGACGTCACTTCGTCACGAGACGATGACAATGCACATGACGGCAAACGGGGCGACCCATTGCCCGCACCAAGGTGTTCCGTACACACTTGCCTATATCGTCACCGAGTTCATCGAACATGACCGCCACCATCAGCAGCAAGTCGACCGAGTTTTAGGGATGAAACCGTGAAGAGAAAAACGAAAGTACGAGACGTCAGACGAAGGTTGAAACGGTTGCGTTTGGATATCGCAGAACAGACCCATTCGTTTCCGACGACGTTCCATGACGGGTATTGGCATAGCAAAATTCCAATCGATCAATCGTTCTTACTATCAATCGAGGAGAACAGCCGAATCCAGCAAGCTGTCATCGAGGCGATGCTAGAAGGGGGAGCTCGGCTTGTGCATCTCCGAGAAGATAAACAGTACCGGGTCGTCGTCTTGATTGACCTGCCGACGCTCTGGCAGTCCGAACTTCTCGTATTCGAAAGCGACGCACGACTAAAGGTGTTCATGGAACGCGATACGTCCGAGCAGACGTGGACGCGCTTGCCTGTCGACTCGATGTGCCTACAGCAGGTCAACCTTTCAGCGGACGTCGAGGTACATCGGTTCCATGAGCGGATTCAAGACGATGATTATACATATAGCGGGGAAGTATGGTTGCTCGTTCAATAAGCGGGCGACTTTTTTATAAAAAAACTGAATATTCTATCAATCCATATGCTATAATCCTTTCAAATCCATTTTCCATAAAAAGGATTAAATGGAATCGATGAATGAAGGGAGCCGTGACATCGGATGCGGTCGAATCAACAGTTTCACAGACGGATCGTTATATGAGAAAGGCCAAAGCCCTGTTTATATCCACGGTTTTGATTTCGTTACTGGTTGTCGCACTCATTTCATTCTCAGGTCAAGCCGCATATACATACTTTAAAGGAGTGGATATTTCCGGGAGCCCTATCACGAGCTGGGTGACGGACTGTCACGACAAGCGAAAGTTGTTTGGGATTATCGAAGTGGTTGACACCAATCGTTGGTGCGGCGGTGGCGCTGACGAAGATTCTGCGTCTAAGTCTTCTGGAAGTGGGCGCATTGTTGGACCATCGGATGAGGACGGTGGCACACCGAGAGGAAATTCGGATGACTTGTCTCCGTCATATGGGGAACCATCCAATGACGAAGCCGATCGCCTATCGTTGTTACCATACATTCTTAGCGCTAGCCTTCTGTTAATTGGCGCATGGTTGTGGCGTAGGCGACGTCTCAACAAAAAACTGAGTGGCTCCGTATCGACAGACGAAGTGAACCACTCAAGTCAAGAACCAGAAGAAAGGTTCGAGCAGTCCCCACGCTCAATCCATCCGTTGCCGGATTCCCCGTTGCGGCAACATCTAATTCAATTTGAGCAAGCGCTGCCGCCACAACAACGACGACGGCCGTTCGAGACGTTATCTGCTTGGGCGAATCGTATCCAGCTCGACGCCTCACTTTTGAGCTATTTAGAGACCCGGTATGACCAAGTCGAAATCACGCCACAACGGGAAGAAGCGTTCAAACAGCAACTCGATGCCCACTTACTTCGCCTAGAAAAGGAGCCACCCTTATGACCATCACACGCGTGCTCGAACAACTCGACCAAATCTATCTTGGAAAACCTGACATCACGCGCCTCTGTTGCACGGCGCTACTCGCGAACGGACACATCTTGCTAGAGGACGTCCCAGGCACGGGGAAGACGCTCCTCGCCAAAAGCATCGCGAAGAGCTTCGAGGCGGAGTTCACACGGATCCAGTTCACGGCCGACCTGCTTCCAAGTGATATCATCGGTGCTGACTACTTCAACGTGCAGACGCAGACGTTCGAAAATCGGACGGGCCCAATCTTCACGAATATCCTCTTGATTGACGAGGTCAACCGGGCCGTCCCTCGGACACAGTCGGCGTTACTCGAGGCGATGGAAGAGCGGCAAGTGTCGATTGGCGGGGTCACGTATCAACTGCCGGAACCGTTCTTCGTCATCGCGACACAGAATCCGATCGAGTCGGCTGGGACGTTCGCCTTGCCGGACGCACAACTCGACCGCTTCTTGATGTCGCTCCAAGTCGGCTATCCCGAAGCGGCGGAAGAACGGCAACTGATTTTACAGACGATCTCGAAGACACGCCACGCCGTCCATGCCCTCATGTCGTCCGAGACGTTTTTAGCGGCACAGCAAGAAGTCGAGGAGGTTCGCATCCATGAGGACGTCGTGACCTATCTACTCGCCCTCATCCAAGAGACGCGGAACCATCCGCTCGTCGAAGTCGGGGCCAGCCCTCGTGCGACACTCGCCCTCGTCAAGGCGTCTCAGGCGTATGCCTACATCGAGAATCGTCGCTTCGTGACGCCAGAAGATGTCCAAGCCGTCGCGACGCATGTCCTCGCGCATCGGTTGACGCTCACGCTCGAAGGAGACGTGAAATCAACGAAACGGGCCGTCCTCGCCGACATCTTGGAGCGCGTCGACGTCCCGGTCGAGAAGGTGTGAGGATGCGACAGGTCGAAGTCAGTACACCGTCCCTTTTAGATGAAAAGCTTTGGCCAGCCTACACAGGGATACTCGTCTTCTTCGTCTGGTTCCCCTACGTCTGGCCGTTCGCTTACCTGGCTGGCGTGATTCTCGGGCTGATGCTCGTACGAAAATGGCTGACGAAGCAAATCGTCGGGGTGACAGGCTTGTCGTTCCATCAAAAGGAGCAGTTGTTGTTCGTGAATGATTGCGTCTCACTCAAGATGGACGTGACAGGCATCGAGCAACTTGAGACGCTCGGGATCCCGACATCAATCCGTCTGGTCACGGGGCACGGCTTGACATTTGACGAAGATCAGTCCGTGCACACCTTACAGCTTCGTCATGAATCGAGCTATTTGCTTTCGATCCACGCGAAGCGACGAGGTCCCGTCCAAATCGAAGAATGCACTCTTCAGTTTAAGCTACCGTTTTGGCTCGGCACCATCTTCCTCACCGGTTTTACGCTTCCGTCCTGGATCATCCTTCCGTCCATCACGAGACAGAACCGATTCAACTCGCGCCTTGTTCGGATGGGAGACCGACTCGTCAAACATTCACCGCTCAACGACCCGTTGATGATCCAAAGCACAAAACGGTACGAGCAAGAGCCGGTCAAACAAATCGACTGGGTCGCGACAGCGAAGACAGGGAAGCTGCAGGCGAAAGTGTTTCAACGCCAAAACCTCGATACGTTCACACTCGCACTCGACTTGAGCGGTCCGCTCGGGAATGGCCTCCACGGGCGTTACGAAGAGTTGATTCAACAAGCCGCTTATCTGGTATCCTATTTGGTGAAGGAAGATTGTAAAGTCGAGCTGTTCATCAATCGGTTAGACGCCGATAATCAGATTGACCACCTGCGGATGAGTGACGGTCGCAAACAATTGCGCCTCGCCCTCGTACGTTTGGCGTGGGTCCACGAATCCGATCGATTCGTCGCTTCGAAACGGTTCAATCAAATCATCGAGCGACAGAAGCATCCGCATGCGGAAGTGATTCGGATTGACGCGTCACTGCTGAACCGGATCGCTGTCGGTTGAAAGGAGTTATGACATGTTTCGCCTGATCACATCATTCGCTTTAGCCGGACTCTTCACGCTCGGTACTACGTCAGCCATGGCCGCGCCGACAGAACGGTCAGCAGAGCAGTTTGCAGAAACACATTTCGAGTCGATCGTCCTTGATCATATCGAAGGAGACAATCCGAGTAACTATCACTTGACGGAAAGTCGCACCATCTCGTTCGGTCCACTGCACGAAGTGATGATGGCCGCACAATCCTGTTATTCGCCAGATGACGCGTGTACGTTCGTCTCAAGTAAAGAATACGTCTCGGCCGTCCTACAAGACGGAGAAGCGAGAAACGTCATCGGTACGTACGAGCAAGAGCCAGGCGTCTTTGCCTTCTCCACGTTCGGGTATGGTGACGAGTTGGCCGTCGCCTTAGCCGATGTGTCCGGTACATTGGTCCATTCCGCGCGAGAGAACGCCTGGTTTGACTATGATGGGGAGACGCTGACCGGCTTGACGACCGATGCGAAACGGGTCATCGCCGGAGACACGATCACGCTCGAGATGTATCAGAAACTCTTGGTCGAGACACGTTCAAACGATCAAGGTTCCGTGGAGGATGGTCTCGTGGGTGGTTCAAGTGACGTTCAGACGACAGAGCCAACATCGTATCGTATGCTTGGCCTCGCATTGTTGGCGGGTCTCCCGATTGGTTATCTCTTGTATCGGAGGCGTTGGAAAAGATGAATGTAAAACGTCCGTGGTTGCATGAAGTCGATGCGGCCACGGCTTTATTTGTGCGTCGACATGCAGTGCACACGGATGAGTTTGAACAAAACACGGTAAGCTTATCAAATTCGAGCGATGGGACGTTATGGAAAGTCGACCGTTATGAATTCGACCGCGTCTACGATCAAGCGCTTGATGACGTGTATCGCACGGTTCGTCGACAAGTTGCTGACATCTTCTCGTTTCATCCAGGTGATATACAAATCGTTGAGGGTTTCACGGATGCAACGATGCTACGTTACCTCGTCTTGCATCCGTTCACCCGTGATGTCTACGTCGATGTCACTGGATCTGGGGTCGTCGAGACGGTGTATGTCTGGATGCATCCGAGCGAGGTGTGTAAACAGAATGACCGAGTCACTCGTGTGACGCTAGACGTCTCAAACATCGCGACGGAAACCGAGCTGCATGAACTATTGAACGAACAGTTACAATTCCCTTCGCACTATGGTATGAACTGGGACGCATTTTGGGACGTCATCACCGATGAGAACGGATTGCCGGACATTGTGGAGCTACACGGTTGGACGGATTTTGAGCGGCGATTGCCTGAGGCGGCAGACATGCTCGCGACCAGTTTTACGGACTACACGAACGAGCCGGACTTGAAACCGTGTCGAATCATCTATCATCAGACAGAGATGCTGATTTTACCGAGCCAGGCATTAAAAGAGGGAGAAGCAAATCGCCTGATCTACCGACATCTCACCGGAGAAGCTTTCCCGTTACGCGTGGAACGGAAGACTTCGGTACGGTTTCCAAAGAGACATCGTTTCTCGTTTGAACGCTTAGAAGAGGAGTCTGTCACATCCGGAATCGTTCATAATCATGAGTCGATTGCCCCATGGCTGACACTTTCCCGTGACGAACATTGCCAAGACGTTGTCACGTTCTCAAATGAGACGGATTGGTTGGTAAGCTATTACCGTGAGGGGCTGACACTCCAAGGGACGAATATTGAATCCGTTGAATCGATCGATACAGCGGATTACGAGACGTTTTTTCGTCACGTGACACGTGGTGCGTATCCGATTGAATTGACGTTCTGTTTCGGAGGAACGTTCGGCCCGAGTGAGAAAGTGTATCGATTGATGCTACATGACGCAGCATGGGAGAAGTTGATTGAAGACAGGTTGTTGACTCAATTAAAGATTCCGAAAGCAAAAAAGTTTTGGCAGTCTTTTTTCTCAACTACACCTGTACAGACAGTCGAGACGTTCATTGGAGAATTTCATCCTAACCTCTTCGGAAACTTCGTACTGGCGCACGATGCGGACGATGTGTATCACTTTCTTGATCATGTGAACGGTTCAATCAAGCGGTTTTGAAATTTAAATGAAAAGAGGAAATGGATTGAACTACATACAGGACATGCGGAACCTCATTGGAACTAACTTATTAATGACGGTCGGTTGCAGCGTCATAATCGAACACAATAATGAAATTTTGCTTCAACATCGTAAAGATCATGACGTTTGGGGAATCCCGGGTGGTGTCATGGAACCTGGTGAAACATTCGAGAGCGCAGCACAACGCGAAACGTTTGAAGAAACAGGTCTTACAGTCAGTCAACTAAGCTTGTTTGGGCTATATTCAGGAAAAGAAGGATATGCTTCTTATGAAAATGGAGATCAAGTCTTTAGTGTACAAGTCATCTTTCATGCGACGGGATTTTCAGGAGAACTTGCGCAGGAAGGACAAGAGAGTCACGAGCATCGTTTTTTCTCACGCGATGAACTTCCAACATTAAACAGCCACCAAGAGAGGTTTATTATGGATTGGGTGAATCAAGAACAAGCGCCTATAGTAAAGTAAGAATCCATCAAGAAAGTTGGAAACATAATGAATTATTTAGAGCATTTAGAATCCCACTGTGGAGAATTCACGAATCAATTCGAGACGGACGATTTGTTAGAGCAGGCCGTGCAGTTCTTGCAGTTCAATGACAGTCCTACGACCGATTCGTATACCATCTCGACGCTAGGCCTTCATTGGCATACGTTGCAAAACGAGGACGGCATACAGACACATCAAGAACTCCTATTGAGCTTCAAGCAAAAACGTTCGTATGAAGACGTGCTCGAGTTGTTATGGCAATTAACGACGCATGCGCTCGAGACACATCACGCCTTCAAGTTCGGTGAGTATTTTGAACTCCCCCCGAACGTTTTCAAACGATTGAACTTCTCAGCGATCTATGTGGCGACCCCGTTTTATTTTGATGAGTCGTTTCATGTGTACGAAGGCGACGAACAGACCGTAGTCCCCGTCTGGTTCATTCCCATCTTCCCGTCTGAAGAAGCGTTCATCGAAGCGAACGGGGTAGAACGGTTCAACGAAGTACTTTATAAAACAGATGATGCGTTACTCGATTTGAAACGCAAACCGCTCGTCTGAACCACACCAAAACACGCTCCACGCAAATCGCGTCGAGCGGTGTTTTCACATGTACGGCCCGTTCGCCTGGACGACAAACTGTGAGTGCTCATAATGGTAGGTGATTCGTGAATAGTCGAACGGCTTCCCGTTCGTAAGATGGAAAATCGTCTCGATGCGGAGCGTCGGGTCGTCCATTTTCAGACCAAGATATCCGGCCTCCGTCTCGTTCAGTCGCCCGACCTGCATATACATATCGGAAAACCCAATCGTGACGCCGAGCGCACTTTGGACGTAGTCGAAAATCGAGTCGGCGACAATCTCTCGATTCAGATAGGGTACGATCGCCTTCACATAATACGATTCCTCGTAACAAAACACTTCCCCGTCGACGTAACGGACTCGTTCGACGCGATACACGTCATTCGACACGTCAATCCCTAAGTTTCTAGCGACGTCTTCACTCGGCTTCGTGATTGACACGTCGAGCACGTCCGACGTCAAGACTCGGTCGCCGAGGTTGCTTTTGAACCCTTGCGTCGAGAACAGGCTCATATAGCCCGGGCGGTTGTGACGCCGGACGAAGATCCCGCTTCCCCGCAACTGGAAGATGACACCGCGACGTTCAAGCAACTCGAGCGCCTTCGTGACGGTGCTCTTGCTGACACCATATTGGCTCATCAACTGCTCGAGCACGGGCAACTTATCCCCTTGTTTTAAATCCTGATCATTAATGTACTGCTCAATCGCTGCTGCAATCTGTTGGTATTTTAACATGTGGCATCCTCACCTCGTTATATCTGCTTTAATTATATCACGTCACCAGTTCGTCGAAAATACAAAATGTATCGCACTTGTTTAATTGTACCGTTACAATTATAATTTACATGTATGATTCAGTATTGGAGATTTAAAGTTGATAAGGAGGAACTACAATGAAAACATTACCAAATGACTTTTTATGGGGCGGCGCACTGGCTGCTCACCAATTTGAAGGTGGTTGGGACGCAGACGGCAAAGGACCGAGCGTCGTCGACGTCTTGACGGCCGGTGCCCACGGCGTCGCGCGTCGCATCACGGACAAAGTCGAGCCGAACGAGTTTTATCCGAACCATGAGGCGATCGGTTTCTACCACCGCTATAAAGAGGATGTCGCCTTGTTCGCCGAGATGGGCTTGAAGTGTCTCCGTACGTCGATCGGCTGGAGCCGGATCTTCCCGAACGGGGACGACGCAGAACCGAATGAGGCCGGTCTCAAGTTTTATGACGACTTGTTCGACGAGCTGTTGAAGCACGATATCGAGCCGATCATCACGTTGTCGCACTTCGAGATGCCGCTCCTCCTCGCACGCGAATACGGCGGGTTCCGTAACCGTGCCGTCGTCGACCACTTCGTCCGCTTCGCTGAGGTCTGTTTCGACCGCTACAAAGACAAGGTCAAATACTGGATGACGTTCAACGAGATCAACAACAAGATGGACGTCAACAACCCGCTCTTCTTATGGACGAACTCAGGCGTCATCGTCGAAGAAGGGGAGAACGCGCGTGAAGTCATGTATCAGACGGGCCACCACGAGTTGATTGCGAGCGCCCTCGCCGTCGCGAAAGGGAAGGCAATCAACCCGGACTTCGAAATCGGGGCGATGGTGTCACACGTTCCGATCTATCCGTACTCGTCGAACCCGGACGACGTCATGCTCGCTGAAGAGATGATGCGTCAGCGTTACTTCTTCCCCGACGTGCAAGTGCGCGGTGTTTATCCGAGCTACGCCTTGAACGAATTCGAACGTGAAGGCTATACGATTCCGTTCCTTGAAGGAGACGAGGAGATTTTGAAAAACGGGACCGTCGACTATCTCGGGTTCAGTTACTACATGTCGACGACCGTGAAGAGTGACGTCGTCGCCGACAACAGCGGCGACATCGTCAACGGCGGTTTGCCGAACGGCGTCGAGAACCCGTATATCAAGTCGAGCGACTGGGGATGGGCGATCGATCCGGTCGGTCTCCGTTACGTGCTCAACCGATTGTATGACCGCTATCAAATCCCGCTCTTCATCGTCGAGAACGGATTCGGTGCCGTCGATGAGATCGTCGACGGGAAGATTCATGATGTGGCCCGTATCGACTACTTGAAGGCACATATCGAGCAGCTGAAAGAGGCGGTCGTCTATGATGGTGTCGACTTGATCGGTTACACGCCATGGGGCATCATCGACATCGTCTCGTTCACGACGGGCGAGATGAAGAAACGGTACGGCATGATTTATGTCGACCGTGACAATGAGGGCAACGGCTCGATGGAGCGGATGAAGAAAGACTCGTTCGATTGGTACAAGCACGTGATCGAGACGAACGGGGAAGCGCTCGCGTACGAACCGGTCAAGTAATCTCGGACTCCTTTTGATGATCTCGATGATCGTCAAAGGGAGTTTTTTGTATAATGAAGAAGTGAGAGAAATGAGGGGGAAAGATGGGGCACATTACCATTCGTTTATATTCGAGCGTAAACGCGCAGCGCGATCGGAACTGGGCAAAGAAACACATTACAGCGATTCACTCATCGTACGTCTTTGAAGAATTGTTATCACGTGCGTTGTCACGCTTCGTGGAGAGCGGGGACATTCGTTTCAAAGACCCTAATCTTGTAGGGATAAACCTTATCTATGCTGAGACAAATCATACATACAATACGCATACGTATGATGACACACATCATCAACTCGTGACACACGAGTTCACGCGTGAGACGTTCGATTATGAGACGTATATGATGATACTAGATGAGAAAGAGAAGTTTCACCAGTTCGCGATGGTCATTCGGGACGTGCTCGTGCCGCTGTTAGAAGTTCAGATGATTAGCTCGGAACGGTCGATTTCTGACATGATCGAGCATTGCCTGAAGCAGATTGAAATGAACGACTATAAGTTGGTCGTCTTGTTGAATAAGACGCCGAAATCGAACAAAAAACGCAATCGGATTGTGCTTTTCAAATTGATCGTCTCGGTGACCGGTGCGTCGTTTTGGATCGAAGGGTACGAACGGGGTGTAAGACTGTTTCAAAAAAGGGTGATTGAGGAGATTGCGGGCCCGCACGCGTTCTCGTTATTCGGCCTGACGAAGAACATTGCCGCGACCTATGGCACGTTCAATAAGATTCGGGCGAACGCCATCGCACCGGGTGGGGTCAATACGAATATCGGTGCCACCATCACCGCGCCGAGCGAGCTCGGGATGCGGGCCATCCAAGGGGCAGGAGAGGCGCCGATTGGTGAACCGGAGCAAATCGCCAAAGTCGCACTCTTCCTCGCGTCGGATGATTCGAGTTTCGTCAATGGCGACGTATTGAAAGCGGACGGGGGTTGGACCGCCCGCTAACGAGAAAAACCGACACGCGCGTGTCGGTTTTTCTTATGTCTTCTGTTTACGGTACGCGAGAGGTGTTCGGTTATGTATTTTTTTGAATGTCTGGACGAAATGGCTCACGCTCGTAAAACCAAGCTGGTTCGCTACTTCAGCGACCGCAAGATCCGTTTCACATAATAGACGCGCGGCCCGTTGCATCCGGACGTCTTGAACATAAGCGAGCGGTGAGGTGTCGCCCCATTTTGAAAAGTAACGGCAACACTCGGCTCGGCTCAGTCCACCGGCAGCGGCGATGTCTTCGAGCGACAGCTTCATCGTGTCATGGTCGTGTATATAGGAAATCATGTGATCCATTCGGTCATATCCGTGTTGCCTCATCACAGGTGTCCGCTGAATCCAATAGCGCCAGACGACAGCGAGCTGTAACGTCGCATCAAGCAATGCGAAAGCCGAGTCGCTCTTGAGACGCCTGACCGCTTTATCGATTGTGTCGAGCATCGCCTTGTCGGTCGGTACAGTCGAGTGCGCCACGTAGTAGCCAATCCTCTCGATATACGGGGTGACATATTGCTCCGCAAGTAACGGTGAAAACAAGTCGAACGGGTCGACACTTATGACGTCCATGTGAAATGAATCTTCCGCTCGTTCGACTCTTGTGAGTTGGCCGCAATCAAGCATCAATGCCATGCTCGGATCGAGCCGGACACGCGTTCCGTTGATGCGTACCGTAAGACGTCCTTTCGTGACGAGCCAAATCTGAAAGCTTGAACTCGTTGTAAAGCTCGTCTCCACCATCTGCTCTGTCCATGTTTCAACAGTAATCATCTTTCCTTCAGGATGCATCCTCCCACCTCAACAATCGAACATTTTGTAGAATCACACACCGACCAAAGACTCCCATCCCTCTTTTGTAAGCGTCAATTTCGACATTTCGAGTGAGACATCCTCAACCGGTGTGACCGTGTCTCTTCTATATAATGGTGTCAAAAGATGAAATATGCCGTGATCCCGGCATGGACTAAGATGGCGATTGGGACACCGAGACGGAAAGCTGGCTTCAGCGTCTTGTGACGGAACAGCCGCATCGCGATATACGCCCCGAACGCCCCGCCGATCCAGACGAGCGTCAACAGCGTCTTTTCCGAAATCCGCCACGCGTTCGCTTTCGCACGTCGTTTATCGAGAAAGAACGTAACAAAAGCTAGTAAATTAGTCACAATGTAATATAGCAGTAATAGTTCCAAAGCCTATCCGCTCCTTTCTTCTTCATTGATTATAACTTGAAATGGCTTAACAAAGCCGTTTGTATCCGTTTTGTAAGAAATTCACCCTTGACTTCTAGCCCATAAAGTTCTGTAACTGAACTGATATCACTCTCATATCAGGCTGTAACGGCAGTGAAATATAGAGGTGTTACAGTAAGGGGGCGTTAGAAAAGGGAGGAATATTCTTATGAAAAAACCACTATTGACACTAACGGCACTCGCTGGCCTTAGTTTAGGAGTCGCTGCTCCAGCTTCGGCAGCATCAACACACACAGTTCAGTCTGGAGATACATTGTATCGTATCGCCGTGAACAACAACGTCTCTGTAAACGACATTAAACAAGCGAACGGCTTAAACTCTAATATGATTTTCCCGAACCAAGTATTGAAACTTGGAAAGGCAGAAGCAAAAGCTTCGAACTCATCTAAAACGTATACAGTTAAAGCAGGCGACACGTTGTATCGAATCGCGAAAAACAACGGTGTTACTGTCAATCAATTGATGACATGGAACGGTCTTAAATCAGATTTGATCTTCCCAGGTCAACAATTCGCAGTGAAAGGCGCAGCCGCTGCATCAGTAGCGAACGACGCTCCTGCAGCGAAGCCAAAAGCATCAACATCTACACAAGTGACGAAAAAGTCTACTTCGACAACGCAAACTCAAGCTCCGGCTTCAGGGCGGACGATGACTGTTGAAGCGACAGCTTATACACCATACTGTGCAGGATGTTCAGGAATCACAGCTACTGGAATCGACGTACGTTCAAACCCGAACCAAAAAGTCATCGCGGTTGACCCATCAGTCATCCCACTCGGCTCTAAAGTTTACGTTGAAGGTTACGGCGAAGCCATCGCTGGAGACACTGGCGGCGCAATCAAAGGGAACAAAATCGACCTCTTGATGCCGACACAAGAACAAGCGATTCAATTTGGTCGTCAATCTGTCCAAATCACAATCTTAAACTAATTCGTACGACCCCAAAAACACCGCTGGCGCGGTGTTTTTTTTGTGTCGATACGTGTCAATCCGTGAATGTTTGCGGACAAACAGGCGGAAACCGAAACGAATTATCGTCTGGCCATATTCACTCACGCCAAATCTCCTTTAAACGGGTATGTAGAGAGAAAGGGAGGGGAATTGGATGGTCTCAATGGAAATCATCATCAGCGTGCTTGGGATCGTGTTGCTACTCTTGAACGTCACGTTCGCCGTCACCATCATCTTTTTCGAGCGGCGTGACATCGGTTCGACGTGGGCTTGGTTGCTCGTCCTATTCTTTATCCCACTGCTCGGTTTCTTCATCTACATCTTCTTCGGTCGGTTAATCAAATCGAACAACTTTTATCAAGTCGACGAGGAACGTCGCCACGAGTACGCCAAACACGTCGACGATCAATTGACTGAGCTCGATGCGCATGATGGCCTGTTCGCTCATGACCCGCTCTTATCCAAATATCGAAGGCTCGCCCGCTTGAACTTATCTTCCACGAACGCGCTCGTGACGTATCATAATGCGATTCAGGTCATTCATGACGGCGAGCAGAAGTTCGAGGCGTTGTTCCATGACATCGAGATGGCGACACAGGAAATCAACATCCAGTACTACATCATTCAAAACGATTCGCTCGGTCAAGCGCTCATCGAGGCGCTTACACGCCGGGCCAAGGAAGGTGTCAAAGTACGTCTGCTTTATGACGCCGTCGGCTCGAGGGGGTTGCGACGCTCCCATTTCAAACAGCTCCTCGCGCACGGCGGCGAGGTGAAGTCGTTCTTCCCGTCACGCTTCGGCATCAACTTCCGGGTCAACAACCGCAATCACCGCAAGCTATGTATCATCGACGGAGACATCGGCTATATCGGTGGCTTTAACGTTGGGAACGAGTACTTGGGCACGAATCGTCAGTTCGGTTATTGGCGCGACGTGCATCTGCGGATGAGAGGGGAGGCGGTGCGTGAACTGCTCGAACGTTTCCTCCTCGATTGGAACCGTGCCGTGCCGACGAAGCATTGGGCTGAGAAAGAGGATTTTGTATGGCCATCCGTCCTCATTAAGACGGCCCAATCACCGGTGCAAATCGTCACATCGGGCCCGAACTCATCGACCGAGCACTTGAAAAACATGCTCGTCAAGATGATCACCGAGGCGAAAGAGACGATTTACATCCAGACCCCTTATTTCATCCCTGACGCCAGCTTCCTCGACGCCTGCCGCAACACGCTCATGTCTGGGACGAAGATTCGCCTGATGATCCCGAATAAGCCGGACCACATGTTTGTCTATTGGGCGACGTATACGAATGCGGCCGAGCTCGTCCGCTACGGTGCCGAAGTATATACGTATGAAGGCGGTTTCCTTCATGCGAAGACGCTCGTCATCGATGGCGAGGTCGCCTCGATCGGCACGACGAACATCGACGCCCGCAGTTTCCGTCTCAATTTCGAAATCTCGGCGCTCGTCTATGATGAAGTTGTGGCCCAGTCCGTCATCGATGCGTTCGATCGAGACCTCGCATGTGCTGACAAGTTAACGATTGAGCGTTATGAGACACGGACGAAATGGATTCGATTCAAAGAGAGCGTCTCCCGTCTACTCAGCCCGATTTTATAACAAAAGACCAACGCAACCCCTAGGGGTCACGCTGGTCTTATTGTTTGAGCAATTGTTTGACATGTTGTTCGAACGACTCGATGATCGGAGCGGGCGCGTCTTTCTCCCCGTACTCGGCCGCTTCGAGCCAAGTGGCGAAGAGCGAAGCGTCGGTGAAGCGGATGCGTGTCAACCAATCGTGGACCGTCTCTTCACGGAACCGTGGATGGGCTTTCTCGAGACGACGTCCCGCATCGAGTAGCCGGACGTGTTTCGGCGTGCGCACGGCACGTAGCGTCCGTTCATGGGTGACATGCGCCCGTCTCGGCACGACCGCCTCTTCTTGGACATCTTTTCGTTTCTGCAAGTAGATGAACAGGAACACCCCGATGACGAGCAAGAAGATGAAGAGGGCGATCCATACGACTGTCTGATTCGAGGCCGTCTCAAAGAACGTCTCGTTCGAAAGCGTCTCCGCATCCAAGTTCGGATTTTCAGGCACCATGAACCGGTTTACCCTGTCGGACGGGTCAAGCGTGAACCCATCGAACCAGCCAGCAATCCACATGAGAAACGGACGGACCCACGTCACGAGATCGCCGAACAACAGCTCTTTAATCGTCCGGAGCACGACGGCAAGCGTCAACCCGATTGAGAGGCCGACGGCGAGCATCGCCAACATCCGTTTATAATCACGGCGGTAATAGAGACTTCGTTGCCAAAACAAGAACAGGAACGGGAATGCGATCATCGCGAGCGGTTGGGATGCCGGCGGGAACAACCAGTCGACGATCAAGAACAAGACGCTTGCGATGGCGTACCGGTCCGTCCAGTCGAGCGTGCGGATGAAGGCATGCACGTACGTGAACAACAACAAGGAGACACTCATCTCAAAAGAGAAGTATAGCGCCATGACGCTGAGCGCCGTCTGGGCACCGAGCTGCCAATTGCGGGGGAATCGCAGCGTGAGAAGATAGACGAGTGGAAAGACGTGACCGACATAAAACGCGGCAAAGACCCACCATAATAGTTTCATCGTCCGTCACCCCCGAGCCGGAGGATAGACTGGCTGCCCCCGTATTTGGCGACCTTCCGTTCGAACAATGACCGTGCGAGCGGGAAGTCACGTTCCGACAGACAAGCGAGTGTCGTCATGACCTTACGAAAATGCGTCTCACCGCTCCCCGGGGCGAGGTCATACGTGATGCCGTCTTTCGTAAGCGTCGGGACGATGAGCCCATAGCTCGCGTTCTCTTTCTCAAAGTCGCGGCATAGCGCCGCCGCCTGTGAGATCAACCGTTCCATCTGGTGGGTGAGGGCACGTCCGTCTTTCGTCAACAAGTCGAGGACGACGACATACTCGTTCGCCTGAACCGGTTGCTCGGTCCGGGCGAGCAGTTCGCCCGTCTTCGCATAGGCCGACCAATACAGTTGACGCATCGGCTGGCCGTGGTACGGCGCCACCGATTGGAACGTCTCCGGGTCCCGGTAAGCGCTATGGCGCACCATCTCTTCCCCAGGCAACGTCGGCGGCCGTTTCGGGATCGGGTACGGCATGAAGTCCGGGAAGACGTAGCCGATCCGATCGAGCGGCTCTTCTTTATAGAGCGAGAACATCCGGAGCGGGTCACGGATTTCCATGCCGATCGCCTCAATCCGGATCGGACCGCGCTTGATCGCTTTCAACGGAAGCGTATAGGCGACTTCCGCCTCGCGGCCTACATAGTTCTCTTGGCGCCAGAACGCATGGTCCTCCGAGTCGACGGTCGGATGCAAGTAACCGGACAAACGGACGACACCGAGCGGGACAGGTGCCGTCGACAATAGATTGATCGTATACGTCTCCTCGTCCCCCGGGAACAGCTTCAACTCATCCGTCACTGAGACGTGGACGTAATCCGCGAGCCGAAACAACAGCTCCGGCATGATGAGCGCATAGAGGCTGAACCCGATGACCACACTCGCGAGGAAGACGTTGCCGTACAGGGCGATGAATACCCCGACGACGAACAAGAGCCACATATACCCGGGCTCGAGGTAGCGAGGGCTGACGAGTTGCATGTCACACCTCGGATGGGACCGCGATGGTCTCAAGGACAGACTTGATCAATTTTGATGGTTTCGTCTTCAAGGATGCCTCGACCGTCAACACGACACGGTGGCCGAGAATCGGTAAGGCGAGCTCCCTGATGTCTTCCGGTGCGACATAGTCGCGTCCATCCATATAGGCGTGGGCCCGGGCCGCCATCGTATAGGCGAGAGTCGCCCGCGGGCTCGGCCCGACCTCGATGTCCCGGTGGTGCCGAAGCGCCTCGACGAAATCGAGGAGATAATCCTCCATCGCCTCATGGAACGTCACGTCACGGACCGCTTGTTGCATCTCAGCGAGCTCGTCTTGCTTCAACGTGAACGGCGCCGCACTCAAGTGTTCGTTCCGGAGCAACCGGCGCTCGGACTCCCGTGACAACGGGGCGAGCGACAGCTTGAACAAGAAACGATCGAGCTGTGCTTGCGGGAGTGGGAACGTACCTTGCCCATCGAACGGGTTTTGCGTCGCGATGACGAAAAACGGATCAGGTAGGCGCATCGACACCTCGCCGAGCGTCACTTGGCGTTCCTGCATCGCTTCAAGCAGTGCGGACTGCGTCCGCGGCGTCGTCCGGTTAATCTCATCGACGAGCAAAATCGACGTGAAGATCGGTCCGGTCCGACGCTCGAACGAACCGGTCGTCGGATTGAACAGTTCCATCCCTAAAATGTCACTCGGAAGCGTGTCCGGCGTACACTGTACCCGCTGGAATGCCGCCGATACAGAGGAAGCGAGACTTCTCGCGAGCGTCGTCTTCCCGGTCCCCGGCCGGTCCTCAAGCAAGACGTGTCCCCCGGAGAGCAGGGCGATCGTCGACAGTTTGATCGCTTTCGACTGTCCAATCACTTGGTCGTTCAAATATGTGGTCCATGGTTGTATCATGAGTAGTTCCCCCGTCTTTTTTCTGAATATTTAAGAAAATCATAGCACATTCAAACGCCCGCATGGAACGAAAAGAAAAAACGATGACGCTTCCGTCATCGTTTCGGTGAATCCAAGTAGCGTTCAAAATGCCGTTCGAGCCAGTCTTGGAAGAACGACATGAACGTACAGATGCCCCAATAGATCAAGGCGACGACCAAATAGACCGTCATGTAATCGAACTCTCGTCCTCCGACGATCTTCGCCTTGTTGAAGATTTCGGGGACGGTGATCATCGCGGCGAGCGAGCTCGCCTTAATCAAATCGAGAAACACGTTCGAGAGCGGGGGGAGGGCGATCCGTGTCGCCTGGGGCAAGATGACCCCTTTGAGCGTCAGCCACTTGTTCATCCCGAGCGAGCGGGCGGCCTCGACCTGTCCATCATCCACCGCACGAATTGAGGCCCGGATAATCTCGGCGATATAAGCGGCCGAGTTCAAACTAAAACCGATAATCGCCGCCGTCAACGCCGCGAACTGAATCCCGATGAACGGGAACCCGGAATAGAGAATGAACAGAATGATTAAAATCGGCACACCCCGCATGAACGAAATATAAAACGTCGACGGGAAGCGGAGTAGCCGTGACGGTGACAGCTTACCAAGGGCAAGGATTAAACCGAGCACAAGCCCGAAGAACATGCTGACGAACGAGATCCATAGTGTGTTCGGCAGCCCCCCGAGAAGGTACGGGAACGAGCGGATGGCCAAATCGGCATCAAAGATTGCCTCCCATTTCACTCCTTCCAACATAATTAGTCCAATTCGACGATCGTTGCATCGACATCCGGTTCGACCGAGACATCTGCGCCGTTATAGAACTGCTCCGATAAAGATTTCACCGTACCGTCTTCAAGCATCTCCGCGAGGACACGGTCGATGTTTTGTTGCAACTCGTCGTTCTCATTCGACATGAGGAATGCGACTTCTTGCGGGTTATAAGCGATATCCGGGTGGATGGCGATATCGAACTCCGGGAAGAAGGCGAGGGCGAGCGTCTGCAAGTAGTAGTCGTTCAAGATGACGTCCGTGCGCCCAGTCGATACGTCACGAAGGTACTGGTCGTTCGTCGCGTTGTCATAGATGACTTCTTCAGCCCCGTATTGACGCGCCACTTCCATGAAGACGGTCGTCGCTTCTCCAGCGGCTTTCTTGCCTTTCAAGTCCTCGAGCGAGTCGATGCCTGAAAGGTCACTCTTCCGGACGATGGCCGTTCCGTACGTGTACTTATACGGTGTCGAGAAGGCGAACTTCTCTTTGCGGTCCTCTGTGACCGAGATGTCGTTCGCGGCGACGTCGATCTGCCCGTTCTGGACGCTCGTCAACATGTTGTCAAACGCCATCTCTTTGAACTGAACTTCAAGGTCAAGCCGCTGACCAATCTCTTTCATCAATTCGACATCGAATCCTGTCAACTCGTCACTTTCTTCGGCACGGAACGAGGCAGGGTAGAGTGTGCCGGCCGTCCCGACCGTGAGCGTACCGCTCTCTTGAATCTCATCCCAGCCCGAAGTCTCGGCCTGATCGGTGCTCGAATCACCACACGCCGCGAGCGGGACAGCAAGTAAAAGGGAGGCCGCGAAGCCTTTTGTCAAACGTTTCATTTATGTTCCTCCTTAAGTTATCATCTGTCTAAAAATAGCATGACAATCGATTACAGGCAACTCCTAAGAATTGATGAACAGCGTTAAAGTTATTTTTGAAACATAAATCCATAAAGCGCTATCACGTCCTTGAATGAACGATTCAGTTGAGTAATACAGTTTATTATTTCCGACGAAACAGGTGTAGAATTGAATTGAGCTAGTTGTGCAGATGGTGAAGAAACTTTGTCCAACAATGAATAAAGTTGAATCAAGGAATTGTTGATGTTGGCTATGATGTATCAAGCAGAAAGAGGGGTTTCATATCAATCTAGCAAATAATGTAACAGGTGCTTGATGAACGACGAGCAACTAGCTTTAAACCAGTTACAATAATCCAGCTACGGGAGATGGACCAACCATGACAGTTATGACGATAATCATCGTTTTAGCAATCGGCTTAATCACGCTTATGATTGGACTCTTTACAAAGAAAAGATGGGTGACCATCCTGTCGCTCATTCCACTAGGATTGTCACTTTGAAATTTGATGGCCTTATTCTCGATGGGTATGTAATAGGGGTTTGAACAATTATATGAGGAAGCATTCTTGGAGTTCGACGAGACGACTTGTATCGGACAAATCCGTGTAGTAAGAGACTGGAACCGTTTTGTATATATCGAGACGTATCGAAACAGCGACTCGGGCATTTGCTGATGGAAGCTGCGGAGACGTGGGCAAATGAGCAATCGTTGCTCGGATTGTCACTCGAAGCGCAGACCGATAACGTGATCGCGTGTCGATTTTATGCGAAAGAAGGGTTCGCGCTCAGGAACGTGGATACGCTCAAACAGACCTGAAATTCGGACATCGAACTGACGTTGGATTGGTACAAAATTTTCTGAGTTGCAGCTGAGAGGCGAGACGTCAAATCTGACATTACGCTTCTCTTTTTCTTTCTAGTTAACATAACATATATTATCAGTAAAAATAAAAATCTGTCTCAATCCTTTAGTATACTTAAAGAAGTGAGACAGAATGAGAGAAATGAGACGAGATGTTATGCACGTGTAAATCGAATCAATGTGACACCGGGTTCCGGTTCGAATTCGGAGCTCGCTTCAAACCCTAACTTCGTATACAGACGCTTTGCTGGACCGTTATGTTTTCCGGTATGGACATAAACTAGCTTGTCTTCATGAAGGCTTAGGACGTGTTCGAGCAAGGTCGTCGCCAGTCTCGCCCGAAAATACGTCGGATCAATACACAGCTTTGTGACTTCGACCGTTGTCTCGGCCGTCTCGATCGTGATAAATCCAATCAACCGCTCGTCGTTATACAATCCGTAACTCTCACCGGATAAATTTTGAATCACTTCAACCGTCTCATATCGAGCTGGAATCTCATCGAAACCGATCAACTCAGCCTCGACCGCGTAGGCGTTTCGTTGAATCTCGAGCATTTGCTCAGCCGAACGATATTGCGTCGTCTGAATCTCACGTAGCTCCATCATCTCACACCTCCTCCTTTACCGTGAAAACAGCCGTGCCCGTTTACGCTTCGCGCGTTTTAGCGCCCGATAGAGCCGATGAGTCCCTTCAATCGATTTTCCATGGCCTACGAACGTATGACGTGGCGCGAGATCGATCAACTTCTCGGCGTTCTCGACAGCGGCCGACTTATCCCATGTCGCCAGTCCAGGAAGCGGGAAAAGCGGTCTGACGTCCCCTGCCACAGCGACTCCCCCATGCGATTGAAACGCGTCGCCTGCAAACAGAATTCGACTCGCTTCATCAAAATAAGCGACGGAGCCCGGTGTGTGACCGGCAGCATGATAGACGCGGAACCCGAACAACCGCTCACCTGGGTCTAACCGCTTGTCCGGCAACGAATGAATTGTCGGGAGCGAGCCTTTAATTTTAAGCTCCCGCTCATCCGGGTCGGTCGTCCGATCCCCTTCAAGCAATCGGGCATCGCGGCGCGAGATGTACAACTCGGCATGAGGATGGACTTTCAAGATGCGATCGACACCTCCGACGTGGTCGCCGTGGGCATGCGTCAATAAAATGGCAAGAAGCGGCCGTTCAAGCGACTCGATATAGGCCAAAATGTCCGCGGCGTTCCGTTCAAGTGACGTATCAATCAAGACGAGCCCGAGCTCTCTTTCAATCAATTGGACGTTAATCGGCAGTACCGGCGCGTAAAAGGTCAGTTGATGAACATGTTCCAAGCGTGTAATGACCACACAATCCCCTCCCCTCAATCAAACAATGTCACCCAGTCTTCTTGCCATCGGGCGTCAAAACACATATGGAGTTGCTCGAGCGTGTTCCGAGCGAGCGAGAGCGGCGGCAACGCGTCCCGTGTGAAAAAGCCGACGTCACTCGTCTCATAGCTCACCTGCGCCTCCCCGCCAATCAGCTCGCATTCGATAAACAGTTTATAGTAATGCTGCGACATGGGCGGATGTGGGTGATGATGCATATCAAACAAGGCGACGAGACGGATCGGTGCGACATCAAATCCCGCTTCCTCCTCAATCTCTTTGACGATATTCTCCGTAGGCGAGAGCCCGACCTCGCAAAAGCCACCCGGAAGCGTCCAACGTCCTTCTGAACGTTCTTTGACGAGCAACAACCGGTCTTCTTGGAAGACGACACCCCGTACGTCAAGCTTTGGTGTCGGATAGCCATCAATGTGCGTCAACTCAGTGATCTCGTCCAATGCGAGATTGGATTGTCGTTTAAACATCTCGGTCGCAATCTGTTGCAGCTCAAGGTACCGCTCGCGGTCAAACTCGTCTTTCGTGAACGTCAAGCCGGCCTGAGCCAATGCCTGTAGCCGTTTGGCCCAATCGAGCCATTCTGACATAGTCATCCCTCCATCGTTTGTCCTGCTACTCATTTCGCCGCAGGGGTGAGTTGTTCCTCTTCAAGAATACCCGCTTCTAGCAGAAAGTACGTATCGTGCACATGATATACTTCATACAATATGATTCATCAAGGAGGAAACGTATGACGATGCTTATATTGTCCCAATTCAAAGACGATTTGGACGGTTATACCGAGCGACAGTTGCGATATCAGGCAGCAGACGATATCTGGTCAATCGGACAAATGTACGACCATATCATCGTGGTGGCTGAGGAATATGCGGATGAGATTAAACGGTGTCTCGCTTCCACTGAAGAGCAACCGCTCGGGAAGACCGAGTTCGGTGAACGGTTGTTTCAGGCCGGTGGGTTCCCTCCGATGAAAATCCGTTTACCTGACGAAATGAACCAACCTCCGAACAATACGGACAAACGGGAACTGCTCGAACGCCGGATCGATGCATTGCTTTCCCGTCTTGAGCGCCTCGAACCGTTCGTCCGGTCGGCAAATCCTTACGTTAAAGCCCAGCATGGCGGTTTTGGCTGGTTGAACGCACAAGAGTGGTACGCCCTGATCGAGATGCATACCCGCCATCACTTGCGCCAACAGGCCGATTTGGAACGGTATCTTATGGAGGCTGACATCTAAGACGTATTCAAAAAGACGCCTCGCGCGTCTTTTGTTCATTTCTCATCGTAAAAGCTTTCTGTAAACGAATCATTTAGTCCGTACCGCTCGTCAAGCAACCATTTCATTTCAAGATCGATGTCGCGAATCCAGCTACTTTTCAAGCTTCTGTCTCCTTAAATACATTTATACCGGAACGAAAAAACCCTGCACAACGTCTGTTGTACAGGGCCCTCCTCAATCGAGGTACACGTCTTCAATCTCACCGAACGTCTCCTCGTCAAACACGAACGAGCCGTTGGCGTAGCGGTCTAGAAGCGTCAACTGCTTCGTCTTGACCGTCTTCGCTTTCTCTTTCCCGATAATGTGGAGCGTCTCATCGTCATGCACCGGGAGCACACGACGAATCTGATGCGGTTTCGATTTGACTTCACGGATGAGCATCGTCCCACGCAAGTTACGGTTCGTGCAATCGAACTGATCCTCGAGCTTCATCTTCTTGACTGCGCCACGCTGCGTCACGAGGACGAAGAGAGGCGGCGTGAAGAAGGCAAACGCATCGGCGACCGTGTCACCATCCTTCAAGTTCATCGCCTTGACGCCGGCGGCACGTTGCCCGACGACCGGTACGTCATCTTCCTTGAACCAGAGCCCATAGCCTCGCTCCGAGACGAGGAACAATTGGCCCGGCCCGTCGCTGATCCCTGCGAAGACGACCGTATCATCGCCTTTTAACTTGAGCGCCATGAGCGCTTTCGACTTACGCTGGGCGTCATAGTCACGGAGCGGCGTCCGTTTGACCATGCCGTCACGCGTCACGAACAGGCAGTGTGCGTCGGTATCGAACGTCGAGACGACATCGGCCGAGACGACTTGCTCGCCTTCAATCGGCACGAGGTTAGCCACGTGCTGTCCGGCATCCTTCCATTTCGACTCTGGGATTTGATGGACCGGGATGAGCAAGTAGCTGCCTTTGTTCGTCCAGACGAGCAAGTGGTCCGTCGTCATTGCCTGGGTGACGAGGACAGGACGGTCCTTGTCTTTCATGTCCGGCATCTCGTCGCTCGAGGCGCCGTATGAGCGCATCGACGAGCGTTTGACGTAACCGTCACGGCTGACGAAGACCATCGTCTCTTCGACGGCGATCATGACCTCGGTCTTCAGCTTCAACTCCTCGACCTCAGACTCGATGACCGAACGTCGCGCATCACCGAACTCGTCACGGAGCGCCGTGAGTTCTTTCGAGATGAGCTTCCGTTTCGTCGCGTCGACGTTCAAGATGTTCGCGAGACGCGTGATCTCTTTTTGGAGCGCCTTCGCCTCTTTTTGAAGCTCGACGATATCCGTGTTCGTCAAGCGATACAATTGAAGCATGACGACCGCTTCGGCTTGGCGGTCCGAGAACGAGAAGCGCGCCATGAGCTTCTGTTTCGCCTCGGCTTTATCTTTCGCCGAACGGATGAGTTCGAGCGTCTCATCTAAGACCGAGATGGCCTGTTCAAGCGCGTCGACGATTTCGGCGCGTTTCTTCGCCTGCTCGAGCTCGAACGTCGTCCGCCGCGTCACGACCTCTTCGACGTGTTTCAAATAGGCATCGATGATCGGCAGCAGTCCCATCTGTTTCGGTGTCCGGTTGACGATCGAGACCATGTTGTAGTTGTAGGCGAGCTGCAGGTCGGTATGCTTCAAGAAGAAGTGGAGCACACCTTCCGCGTCGGCCTCTTTCTTCAACTCGATGACGACACGGACGCCGGTCCGGTCGGTCTCATCGCGGACCTCGGCGACGCCTTCGACCTTCTTGTCGAGACGGAGTTCTTCCATCTTCTTGACGAGGTTCGCCTTGTTCACCTCATATGGGAGCTCCGTGATCGTAATTTGTTCACGGCCACCCTTGAGCGGTTCGATGACCGATTTGGCACGGATGATGACCTTGCCTTTTCCGGTCTCGAACGCCTTCAAGATGCCGTCGCGACCCATGACGATCCCGCCGGACGGGAAATCCGGTCCTTGCATGTACTCGAGCGCTTCCGTCGCCGTTTGGACCTGACCTTTCAGGCGGGCGATGGCGAGATTGAGCACCTCGGTCAAGTTGTGCGGCGGGATCTCGGTGGCGTAACCGGCCGAGATGCCCGTCGTCCCGTTCATAAGCAGGTTCGGGAGAAGTGACGGCAAGACGAGCGGCTCTTCGGTCGAATCGTCGAAGTTCGGCGTGTAGTCGACCGTGTTCTTCGAGATCGACGTCAGCATGACGCCGGCGATCTTCGATAGCCGGGCCTCGGTATACCGCATCGCGGCAGCCGAGTCGCCGTCCATCGAGCCGTTGTTCCCGTGCATGTCGATGAGCGGATAACGTAACTTCCAGTCCTGTGACAGGCGTACCATCGCCTCATAGACGGAGCTGTCACCGTGCGGGTGATAGTTCCCGATGACGTTCCCGACCGTCTTGGCCGATTTGCGGTACGGTTTCTCGTTCGTGTTGCCCTCATGGTGCATCGCATACAGGATACGGCGCTGAACGGGTTTGAGCCCGTCACGCGCGTCCGGAAGCGCCCGGTCCTGAATGATATATTTCGAGTAACGCCCGAAACGGTCACCGACGACCTGTTCGAGCGACAAGTTTAAAATGTGTTGAATCGTCGACATCGTTACATCACTTCCTCAATCGCTTTAGTCACGTGTTCATTGGCGATGATCGAATCATCTTCCTGGAGGCCGAAGGCGACGTTCTCCTCGATCCACTCACGGCGATGGGCGACGTTGTCTCCCATGAGCACCGAGACGCGCTTGTCGGCGATGGCGGCGTCGTCTACCGTGACACGGATGAGCGTCCGTGTGTCCGGGTTCATCGTCGTCTCCCATAACTGGTCGGCGTTCATCTCCCCGAGACCTTTGTAGCGCTGGAGGATATACCCCTTCTTATACACTTTGACGAGCTTCTCGAGCGCCTCTTCGTCCCAGGCGTACTCGAACTGTTCCGACTTGCCTTTGCCTTTCGAGATACGATAGAGCGGCGGCAAAGCGACGAACACTTTGCCCGCCTCGACGAGCGGCCGCATATAGCGGAAGAAGAACGTCAGCAGGAGCACTTGGATGTGCGCCCCGTCCGTATCGGCGTCGGTCATGATGATGATCTTATCGAAATTGCAGTCCTCGAGGTCGAAGTCGTGGCCGACGCCGGCCCCGATCGCATGGATGATCGTGTTGATTTCCTCGTTCTTCATGATGTCCTGAAGCTTCGACTTCTCCGAGTTGATGACCTTCCCGCGGAGCGGCAGGATGGCTTGGAACGTCCGATCACGGCCCTGTTTGGCCGAACCGCCGGCCGAGTCACCCTCGACGAGGAACAGTTCGTTCTTGGCGGCGTTCTTCGACGTCGCCGGCGTCAGTTTCCCGTTCAAGATGCTCGAACGTTTCTTCTTCTTGCCGTTACGAGCCTCTTCACGCGCCTTGCGGGCGGCTTCGCGGGCCTGGGCGGCACGGATCGCCTTCTTGATGAGCATCGTCGCCATCTGTGGGTTCTCCTCGAGGAAGATCGTCAACTGCTTCGCCATGACGCAGTCCGAACTCGTCCGCGCTTCCGGCGAGCCGAGTTTCGACTTCGTCTGTCCCTCGAACTGGAGGAACTCCTCGGGGATTCGGACCGAGACGATGAGCGTGAGCCCTTCGCGGACGTCGCCACCGTCGAGGTTCTTGTCTTTCTCTTTCAACAAGCCGTTCTTACGTGCGTATTCGTTCACGACGCGGGTCATCGCCGTCTTGGCGCCGACCTCGTGCGTGCCGCCGTCGCGTGTCCGGACGTTATTGACGAACGAGAGGACGTTCTCGGAGTAGGCGTCCGTGAACTGGAAGGCGAGCTCGAGCTCGATGTCGTTCTCTGTCCCTTCGAAATAGACGATCGGGTGGAGGGTCGCCTTGTCGTCGTTTAAATATTGGACGAACTCGGCGATCCCTTCCTCGTAATGGAACGTCTCTTCCTTGTCAGTTCGTTCGTCTTTCAGCGTGATCGTGAGTCCTTTCAAGAGGAACGCCGACTCGCGCAACCGTTCGGCGAGCGTGTCGTAGTTGTAGGTCGTCGTCGAGAAGATCGAGGCGTCCGGTTTAAAATAGACGCTCGTGCCGGTCTGGCGCGTCTTCCCGGTCTCGAGGAGCGTCGTCTGCGGGATTCCGCCGTCGGCAAACGTCTGCTCGAACAGCTTGCCGTCACGGTGAATCGTCACGACGACCTTGCTCGACAGTGCGTTCACGACCGAGGCGCCGACCCCGTGGAGGCCCCCGGACGTCTTATAGCCGCCTTGGCCGAACTTTCCGCCGGCATGGAGCACCGTGAAGATGACCTCTGGCGTCGGTTTGCCGGAAGCGTGCATCCCCGTCGGCATGCCGCGGCCATGGTCGCGGACCGTGATGGCATCGTCTTTATGAATCGTCACATCGATTTGCCCGCCGAACCCGGCGAGCGCCTCGTCGATCGCGTTATCGACGATCTCGTAGACGAGATGGTGGAGACCGCGATGGTCGGTCGAACCGATGTACATCCCTGGTCGTTTACGGACGGCCGTGAGTCCTTCGAGCACCTGAATGGCGTCTTCATTGTAATTGAATAAATCTGTTGACATTTTCGTCACCTCAATTTCGAACACACGTTCGTTTTTCTTTCCTATTGTATAGCTGTTTTTCGATTCTGGCAAGCCCGCCCCCGACGCGCGAGGCACGTGAAAAAAAGGAGACCTGCCAAGGAGGCAGGTCTTAACCGATCAAGCGGGCGTGCTCGACATAGATGCATCGGTTCTCGACGTAATCGATCCCGGCTTCGCGGGCGATCCGTTCCGCGTCAGCGCTCGAGAGACCGAGCTGGTTAAAGATGAGCCCGACATCCCCGTGTCGGACGGCATCCTCGGCGACCTCGGCCAAATACTCGCTGCGACGGAAGACGTCGACGATATCGATATGGCCAGGGATGCTCTCGACGGTCGGATACACTTTCCGTCCGTTCCACGTCTCGAGCGTCGGGTTGACCGGGATGACGGTGTAGCCTTGCAACAACAAATAGTCGGCAATTTGATTCGCGGTCTTGTTCGGGTTCGAGGAGATCCCGACGACGGCGATTGTCTTCGCTTCTTCGAGCAATCGTTTCAAATGCTGGTCATCCATTCTAGTTTGCCCCCTTTTGTTTACGTTCTCAGTGTACCGTTACCTCATTCCCTGTTTCAAGGTTTATTTTCAGATTCCATACAACTGTAACTCTTTTCTTTTTTTAAAACAAATCAATTGGTTCACTATAAATTATTATGTAAACCATGTTCATTGGCGTCTTTTTCAGTTTCACGAACGGGTGTATGAGAACCGTGCAAACTGGCGCGAACCTGTACGCAATCAAACCTTGCGTGAAATATCTATTTCACGCAAGGTTAACGACCGTTCCAAGCGGGTCGATGGCGAGCGATTGACTCGAATTTCGAGACAAATATGTGCAAATGGAGCCGGTTTCGATATACTGAGTAAAGGAGGTGTTCGCGTGGGGACAACCTATGAGGAACGTCGCGGTACGTTATATAACTATCGCATCACATTATACGGGAACGCGCTCGCATGGTTGATTCATGTCGTGTTCTTCGTCACCTTTTTACGGCTCGACGTCATGTTGCTCGCCTGGTCGAACGTCGCCAGCGTGCTGTATTACACGATTTCGTTTTACTTCGTACATAAACGCTACTATCGGACATTCTTCGTCGGCCTGTTCGTCGAGGTCGTCTACAATGCCGTCATCTCAACGATCGTCCTCGGTTGGGATGCGAACGTTCATTACTTCATCATCATGGTCGCCTATGGCGTGTTCTTCATGCCGAACGTGAATCGAGGTGCGCGCGTCGCGACGACCGGCATCGCCATGGCGATTTACGGCACGCTTTACTTGTTCGTGTCGGATGGCACAGAAGCGCTTGCGCCCGCCTTCGAGCAAGCGCTCGGCTTGTTCTGCCTCTTGTCGACGATCGGGCTCATTGCAGGACTGTCGTTCATCTTCGAAGGATCGGTCGTCGAAGTGACGAACGAGCTCGAGGGGACGAACGAACGGCTGCATACCCTCGCCTCGCGCGACGGCCTGACCGGTCTCTACAATCGACTGACCGGGACGTCACGCATCGAGGAGGGCGTCGCGCGTGCGGTGCAGGAAGGCCGACCGTACGCCGTCGCTCTGGCCGACATCGATCACTTCAAGGCGTTCAACGAGCGGCACGGTCATGATTGCGGCGACCTCGTCTTGCGCCGCGTCGCCACGACGCTGACATGGACGGACGCCGTCTGTGTCCGTTGGGGCGGAGAAGAGTTCTTACTCTTCCTCGTCGGGGAGACAGAGGCCGACATTGACGAACGGCTCGACGAGCTGCGTAGCCGTATCAAATCGACCGAAACGATTTATGAGGGGGCTCGCCTTCACGTCACGATGACGATCGGCGTCGCCCATCGCGATGGCAAAACACTAGAAGCGGTCGAACGCCTCGTCAAGGAGGCGGACGATTTCCTGCGCGCCGGCAAACAGGCCGGCAAGGACCGCGTCATCTCATCGATCAGTTCTTAAAGGAGTGATTCCGTGAATCTATTTCGCCAACTCGGTCAAACCCCTGCCCAAGCAACCGCACGTCGATTCGACTTGAACGGCTACGACCGAATGCCCGACTTCATCCAACGGTTCTTGAACCATCTCGCGGCGAAACACTATTCGAAACAGACAGCTCAGCGCTATTTGTACGATTTTGACGACTTTTTCCGCTGGGTCGAGGCCGTAAGCCTCGTCAAGGTCGACCCGAGGACGGTCGAGGCCGCCTCTTTCGCCGAATTCGACCACGCCGGGGCCGAGGCGTATGCGACGTATCTCGCCCTCGAGCTCGACAACGCCGCGAGCGTCATCAACCGCAAACTGTCCTCGATGCAGTCACTGTTCCATTTCCTAATCGAGACCGGCGTTACGGGGACGAACCCGTTCCAAACTGTGGAGCGCCCGAAACGAGCGAAACGTAACCCCGTCTATTTAACGGAGTCCGAATGGCTCGATTTCTCGACGCTCGTGCGCAGCAACGTCGGTATGAGCGACCGCGAGGCCGCCTGGTACGAGCGGAATCGCGAGCGCGATTTCCTCATCATCCAATTGCTCGGCCTGTCGGGCATCCGCGTATCGGAACTGACGGGACTCGATTGGAGCGACATCGACTTGACGACGAGGTCGATGCGCGTCATCGGAAAAGGCGACAAGGAACGAATCGTCCCCCTCGCCGCCCCGCTCGTGGCACTCCTGACCGAATGGAGTTCAGAACGCGGCCCCGTCTTCAAAAATGACAAGGGAGAGCGACTCTCCGTCCGCACGGTTCAACATATACTTAAGCGTCACATCGATCGCTTGAAACCGTATCTATCGTTCTTGGTACACAAGCAAGTGACGCCGCACAAACTGCGTCACACGTTTGCCTCGCGTCTGGCGATGGCCGGGGTCGATGTCTTGACGATTCAACAGTTGCTCGGCCATGAATCGGTCGCGACGACGCAAGTATATGCCCATATCGGTGATGAGAAAAAAATACAGGCAATAACAGGTTTACTATAATATATTATGTAAACAAAAGACGTGAAGCACCCCCGCTCTCTCGATGAGGACGGGGGTGCTTTTCATAATTGACGTGTCGACAAGATGATAATCGTCTCGTCGAGCACAGTATAATATGCGTTCTCGAACCGTTGGCGTTCGTTCGCCTCGAGGTGGAAGATACTCACGCCTTGGTCACCTTCAGCCGACTCATGGATGAAGTATGTCCCACCGAGCACACGCTCGAACGGAGCCGTGTCGAGGAAACGGGCGCCGGACGTCGCATCGATCAGTTCTGTGTGCTCGTCCGACTCCTCCACTTTGATGAAAATCGTCGAACTGACATCGTCATACGTGAAATCGAGCGGCTCGTAGGCGCCCCAGTCGATGACGGCGACTTCACGCAGTACGTCCGGTGCCGTCAGTTCATAAATCGTCTCCTCGTTCGCCTCGTCGATGAAGGCCGCGAAGCGGAGCTTCCCGTCCCGTTCACCCAAATATTGCACGGTGTCCCCTTCCCCGTGCAGGCGAATCAGGTCATCGAACGGGATGCACTCCGCCTTCGACCAAATCGCATCGACCGCCTCGTCGAGCGAACAAACGAGAATCGCCTCGGAGTGATCGATTGGATCGTCCGGGGAGACGAGACCGGACTCGAGCGCCTCATAATAGTCAAACTCGTCGAGTCGGGCGTTGCAAATGATGTAAGGGACGCCTTCGAACGAAGCCGTAAACAAATACAGCTCGCGGAACCGGCCGGCCTGACCGATGAGACGTTCGTCTCGGATCCGTTCCTGTTGATTCGTCTCTACGTCGAACAGCCACGCCTCGTCCGTCGTCCCATAGCTCGTCAAGAAGAGGAAGTAGCGGTCGCCGAGCACCCAATAGAGTGTACTGTTCCCTCGCTTTTCGAACGTCGCGAGCACGTCCTCTCGTCCAGTCCGATATTCGAGCGCGACAAGTTCTGTCCGGACGACACCCGTACGGTCTGGCGCCTCGTTCAGAAAGTAGACACGCCCATCACTCATGAACAGCTTGGCCATGCCGTAATCTTCATACGTACGTTGATTGATCTCGGTGACGGCCCCGTCCTCCTCGTCGTAACGATAAATCGAGAAGGCGGTCTCGCCTCGCTTCTGTCGGTAATAGACAGACGATTCGGTCACGGCAATCAAGTCTTCGTGCTAATCGGCATCGCGCGTGCATCGACAATTTTCATAAGGCACCTCTTTCGTATGGGGATTCGATCGGTTCGACGGTGACAAGTCCAGGCGGTCGTTTCGGGAACGTGATCCGCAAATAGGCATACTCGATGACGGACTGGTGCGGATCGGTCTTCTCGATCCAGCGGATACGTTGCTGATTGGCAAGGGCGTGCCCGATTTTCTCCTCGATTTGGAACTGGGAGATGCCACGGTAGGCGACTTCTTGGATGTAGGTCGACTCATCGGACTCGAACTGTTGCCAAATCCCCATCACGAGCTGACCGAGCGATGAGACGCGGTCGTCCGGTAGTCGCACCGTCCGTAGCGTCTGCTCGACCTCGTTCAGGCATTCCAATGGGTCATCAGCGACGGCGAACAGCCGTTTCGCCGAGTTGTTCATGACGCGATAGCGGCGTTTGCCGTTCTCGAGTCGGAGCACTTGGGCGTACGGTTCGACGGGCACGCCGTGAAAGAACGTCTCCGTCCCGCCCCAGGCGATACCGAACGACGGATCGAATTTTCGAATCGTCCGCATGAAGGCGAGCATGAAGTCCTCGACTTCCCGACGCTCGAGCCGCAGCCACTCGGCGAGGGCGAGTGCCCCCCGCTCTTTCGGGATGCGGTCGACGGGGAAGAAGAGATCCCCTTCACTCAGCCGGTGCGGACGAAGCTCGGTCCCGTCGGCACGATAATCGGTCGCCGGCCGACCACTCCGCCCCGCATACACGATCCACTCATCGTCCGTGCTCTCGAGCGCGTACGCCTGATGGGCCCAAGGCGGGGTCACGTAAAGGGCGGGAAACTCCTCATACGTCTCTAGATGTAAATAAGACCGGTCGTTCCACAGTTGGGCGAGCAAGCGGACGATCTCCCCCGTCTCCGACTCTTTCGGGGCGATGTAATTCCCGGTGTTTCCGATATACGTCAATAAGTGAAAGCCATAGGCTTGATAGAGATGACGGACGATCCGCTCGAACACCGCGGCGACCATGCGCTCGAACAATGGATGGTCGTCACTGCGGTTCACGGTCGTCGCGTCCACCGTGCACATGAGCCACCCCATCCGTTCATAAAGCCGAATCCGGAGCGGGTAAAAGATGAGCGGAGAGGATGTCGCATGAATCTCGGTCATCCCGATGTTAGCCATATTCTCGACTTGAAGCGTGAAGCCGCTCCGTCTTAACTGCTCCTCCATCTTTTTCTTCCAATTGATCTCCATCATCTCACCTGCTTTCTCCCGCCTCGTCTGTCGGCTCGTTGTGAAATTTTTCCCGTTTCTCGTTTCATACAAACGCGTTTCCTTCGGGTTGTGTCGTCTCACCGATTTGACGGACGAGGCGCTCAATCGCCTCGTCGAGGATGGCGCGGCGTGTCCCGAAGTTGATCCGCTCGAACGTTTGTCCCGATATACCGAACGGTAGCCCAGGGGAGAGGAAGAGACGCACGTCCTGCTGCAACCATTTCTTCCGCTCATCAGGGGTGAGCCCGAGCGCCGCGAAGTCGACCCACAACAGATAGCTCGCCTCCGGCATGAAACAGGTCAGCCGGGGCAACGATTCTTGGATTCGTCCGACGAGATAGTCGGCCTGTTCCTCGAGCTCGGCGCGCAGCTGGTCGAGCCATCGTTCGGCACGCGGGTCGGTATAGGCCGCGACGATGGCCGTGTTCGCGAACGGCGTCGGCAAGACGTGATGCTTGTTCTGGACTTGGATGATCCGTTTTCGCCAGACATCGTCCGGACAGATGATATAGGAAGCGAACAGCCCGGCGATATTGAACGCCTTCGACGGCGCACTGACCGTGATGACGTTCGAATCGAGGCGGTTGAGGGCGACGTGTCGTTGTGTCGGGAACGTCAAGTCCGCATGGATCTCATCGGCCACGACGATGACGTCATGCCGCTTGGCCAGTTCGATGACGCGCTGCAACTCCTCCTCGGTCCATACCCGGCCGACCGGGTTGTGGGGGGAGCACAGCAGGAACAGTTTCGCCTGGCGCATCGACTCCTCGAGCGCGACGAAGTCCATCTCGAACCGACCGTCCACTTGCTCGAGCGGCGCATCGAACAGTTCGCGCCCGAGCCCCGTCACGAGCTCATGGAACGGCGGATACACCGGCGACTGGATGACGACGCCGTCCCCCGTCTCGGTGAGCGCCTCGACGATCTGGGTGAGCCCCGGTACGACCCCGTTCGAGAACAAGACGTGGTTCGGGTCGACCTCGGTCTCGTGACGGCGTCCATACCAGGAACTGACCGCCCGTTGCGCTTCACGTGAGAACAGCGTATAGCCGAACTCCCCGGTCGCCGCGCGTGCTGCGAGCGCCTCGCTGATCGCTGGTGCGGTCCGGATATCGATATCGGCGACCCATAACGGTAATACGTCAGACTTCAAACGGAACCAGCGCTCGAGGCCGTCCCATTTGACCGAGTCAGTCCCGGTCCGGTCGAGCGTTTGATGTAAGATTGATTTCATAGTCATCCCTCCTGTCCTTACTGTATCAAAAATATCAATCGGCTTGTCGGCAAAAGCGTGGCGGTTTTCCGAGACGTGTTCTATAATCGAGCGAGAAGATGAGGGGGTGAGACCGATGACCGTGAAAGTCATCCGCCATAAACGCAGAAAATACGCCGCCTTTTTCGTGACGCCTGAAGGAATCGAGTTGCGCATCCCGGCCCGGCTCCCGAATCGGACGGTCGAGGCCATCTTGCATGACCATAAGGACTGGATCAACGATCGGCTCGCGGCGCTTCCACACGTGCCGGCATTGCCGTCCGATACGTTGTTATTCCAAGGGAAGACGGTGCCGCTCGTCCGACGGAAAAACATCGATACGTTCGCCTTCGAAGAGGACACGTTCATCTGTCCCGACACGTGGGACGAGACGCACGTCCGTGCCGCCTATGAACGGTTCCTTCGTGTCGAGGCGCTCCGTTACGTCACCGCGCGTTCACTCCTATATGAACGGACACTCGGCGTCCGGGCAAAGAAGATTCGCATCGGGCATCAGAAGGCACGTTGGGGCTCCTGTAGCTCGACCGGGACGATCTCGATCAACGTCCGGCTCATGCTCGCGCCGACCAAAGTACTCGACTACGTCATCGCCCATGAATGGGCCCACCTCGTCCACTTCGACCATTCAAAAGCGTTCTGGTCGACGGTCGCCTCGATTTATCCAGACTTCAAATCGGCCACATCCTGGCTCAAGGCGAACGGACATACGCTCCAAATCAAAAAAACCAATTGACGGGGGTTTTCACCCTTGTCGATTGGTTTTTTTAAATTGCACCCGTGAACGCCACCGTCGTGCCGTTCAATGAATCCGCCGATTGCTCGATGCTCGCGAAGCGCCGCAACGTGTCTTCCATGATGGTGACGCTCGCATGGATGTCTTCGTTCGAGCGTGAGACGCCGTCGACGATGGAGGTCAATTCTCGGTTCATCCCGTTCGTGTTCGCCCGGACCTCGATGACGGCCCGTTCTACGAGGCGTGACAAGTTCCGGACCTCGGTCGCGACGACGTTGAACCCGAGGCCGTGTTCCCCGGCCCGTGCCGCCTCGATGGCAGCGTTCAGCGACAACAGGTTCGTCTGGGCGGCGATCTCTTTTATCGTGCTGGCGATTTTTGTGATTTCACTGGCTTGGTCTTGGAGTTTGCCAAGCGTAACCAAATTGACCGACGCGTCCCGTTCGAGTCGTTCAATCGTCTGTTTCAAATGATGGCTCTCTTCCATCCCGCTCCGGGCACGAGCGTCCAAGTCTCCGGCCATGTCTTGGAACGTGCGTGCATAGCGTTCAATCGTCAATTGGCGCTCGGTGATATCCGAAGCGATTTTAACGACCCTAACGACTTCATCGCCTTCAAAGATTGGCATATAGGTCGCCTCGAGCCAAATCGATTCACCGTGTGCATCAATCTGTTCGATTTTGTCACTTGCGCTGAAACCGCTGAACAACTTGTTCCAAAACGCTTGAAGTCAGGACTGCCGACAAATTCGGGCGTGCAGAACAAATGGTGATGCATGCCGATCATCTCGTCTCGACGATATTTCATCGTCTTGGCGAACAAGTCGTTCACATCGACGACGAGACGTTGTCGGTCAAATCGGATCATCGCCATATTCGAGGCGATGGTCGTGAGGACGTCAGGAGCTGTGAGCGTGCGATTCGAATGTTGTGTCATTCCGATTATTCCCACCTTATTATCTCGAATTATATTAGGACTTTATTCCTTTAACGTGCTGGAAATTTTAGTTTACCGTGTGCGAATAGTCCCGGCTAGTGAGGATTTATACAGATGGTCAATATCTTAAACTCGAAGTATTTACCAGTTGTTTACTGCTCATCACAACAAAAGAACGCCCGAAGTTTAGGCGTTCCTGAGGCATGCTATTCAATCCATAAATCTGGAGTGCCGATTGTTGTCCCCGGTCATTCGAACGCCTGCGGGAACAACTCCTCGAACGTCTCCGCCCCGACGCTCGACAGTTTGAACCCCGCACCGGTCTTCATGTCTTTCACAAAGACGTCGACTTTTTTCGACCGCTGTTGGTAACTCACCTCGAACTGTTGCCCGAGATTCCCATGTAGCAGCGTCAAATGCTCATAGTCTTTCGTTTCACCGCTTTTTGTCGAAGGGGTTGCGGTCTCGAGCGCTCGGACTAATCGTTCATAAGCTTCTCCGCTCACGCTGACGGCGTCCGGAAACGGGAGCGGCACATCCGAGTGGTAAGGGTATTTGTGAAGATAAGCGACCGATCTCTCATTTGGATCGTCCGCACCGGTACCCGGCAGACTCGGACGATAACGTATCGACACGGTCTTCGAGCTCTTGTGTCCACCCGTGTCGATCGTAAGGTCGTACAGCGGAATCAATGCCATTGATTCCATATCCCTTTCTTTGAATAGGGGACGGACAGAAAGATGATCTGCACCGTTGAGGAGGATGTCGCTATCTTTCATGACGCTCGTACTGTAGTGAACACCGTCATGGGATAACAAAAAATGAGGAAGATTCGTCAAGGCATCGTAGCCTAATGCCACGAACTTCCGTTGCTCGCCGAACTGTGGATTGAAGTCAAGGGATGGGAAGTCGACAATCTTGTCCCCGATCTTAAACTCGATTGTGCCGCTTAATCCGGGTGAGATGGTCATGAGCGTGTCAGGATATACGCGAATATCGTGTCCTTCCTGATAGAAGGCATCCGGTTCATCTAACGCGTCTCGCTCTCTCTCGGTCGCGAGATTGACGGTCGGAAGAAGTGAAATCTCCATTCCGACTTCGTCTTTAAAATAAGGAGGCCGGTCCTCGAGCTTGGCGGCGCGGTATCCTTCCATTTCGTTCGACCGACAGAGCGCATAGACCGCGTCTCCTTCGACGTACGTCACTTCGGTAAAGGCGTATCCATCATAGTCGTCGGTTACAAACGGGGCACGCGTCGCATACGCCATCCCGAGCACTGAAAACGTCTCACCGTCTAGTTCCGACAAGCGTTCATCGTCTTCGCATAGGTGTAATAACGCTTCCGCGTCGACATGTTGATCTCGTGCGTTTAGTTTAAACTGTTCGGCTTGCCAGTGCTCCTCGATATGGCCATAGCGGACGACGTCCACATCTTCCGAACAACCCGCAGCGACCAACAATAGCGAGAGTGCCGCTAACGTCCGCTTCTTCATGTTCACCCCACTCATTTCTTTTTCAGATCCGGGAAGTACGAGAAGAATGTCTCGGCCCCTGCGCTCGTCAATTTATACGTCCGGTCCGTCAACTGGTCCGTCACGTACACGTCACGCTTCTTCGACCGTTGTTTGAACGAAATGGCGAACTGCTGTCCTTTCAATCCGTCCACAATCGTCAACAGTGGGTACTCACCCGTATCGCCGCCCCGTTTGACGGGCTCGGCCAGTTCGATCGCCTCGATCAGCTCGTTAAAATCGGTGCCTGCCGCCTTGAGGACATCCGGATAGCCGAGCGTCTCGTCAAAGTTGAACGGTCTTTTATGGACGTAGACAGAGGGTGACGCGCTTTGATTCCCCAACTGCTCGTCTGCGAACTGCTGCCTCAAGTCGCGGTCTTCTTCCGTACTGAACGTCCCTTCCCGATACGTGAACGTCATTTCAGACGTCTCGGACTTTCCATCCTTCTCATAATGCAAGGCGAAAACCGGGTAGGAAACGTCCGGCATGAGGGCGCCCGTATCGATCGGTAGCCGTTCAATCTCGAGCGACTCGAAGCGAGGGGCCGCCATCTCCGCATCGAACGTCACTTCGAGTGGTTGGGAAGAGACGGATCCGTCGCCGTATCGCATTAAGATATAAGGTAACGACTCGGTCTCGCTCGACGCGAGCATCATCTGAATGTCCCCGATTCCAGCGGACGCCGGTTCAAACATATGAAGGGGGAACAACGGCGGCCAGCCGTCGATCGCAATCTCGATTTCACCGTAGAGCGCCTGCGAGAACGCGAACACGGCATCACCGAACGGCTCGAGCTTGAACGGATGGTCCTGCAACACATCCGCTTCGAGGAACGCTTTCTTGGCCGATTCTGAGACCGGTAACACGACCGGCGCCCGGTCGACCGGTTGGGAAGTGACGACTTGTTCAGGGAACGATGGAACGACTTCGGCCTGGAGATTCGGCGAGACCATGTCCCGGCAGACTGCGTACAGTTGGTCCCCTTCCACATACGTGACCGCCTTGTACATAAAGTCATCACCTGCGTTCGTGAACGGCGGACGACTCACCACGATCGTGTCGTGCACGGTCAGTTCGCCCTCGAGTGTCGTCGTCAAGTCCCCCGTACACGCCTCGAGTACCGTACCGACGTCCGCCGTTGCCTTCTGATTTAGCGAATAATGTCCGACGATCCAATGTTCATCGATATAATCTAATTTCAGTGCGCTGTCGCGCTCGTCCCCACACCCCGAGAGGACGAGCATGCTCAACGCGATTACAATCAACTTCGGCTTCAATCGTACCGCCCCTTTTTGTTTGATAATCCAATTTTACCATTTACTTACTTTCAATGACATAAGAAAACCCGCCATAGTAGCGGGTGATCTGTTCAGATGCTGTTATCGATGGCGCGTGTCAGTCGAGTCTCGACGTCTCGTGCGATGACTTGGTGTAAATTGTAATTTTATTTTGCATTAAATTTAAGGGGTGCTTTGCACTAATAAATCGAGTAGGAGACTAGCCATTAATTGACTAGTCTCCTACTCGATTTAAAATAGTCCTTTTTTCAATATATAAATACTTTAACTGCCATAAGCATACCCTTTTTCCAGTTCGTCTTTACTTGTAGTTATTTCTATTGTGATATGATCCTTTACACCCGATGTATGGGCAAGCTCTGCAATTTCTTCTTTGATTTCCCTAGTCTTGTTTATATCGGAAGAGTCTATAAGAACCGTAACGATAAGGGCATTTTCTTCTCCGTCCAGTGACCAAATGTGAAAATGAGAGAGGTCCTTTACAGCAGGAATATTGTTAATGGAGTTCGCCAGGTTCTCTACGTTTACATTTTCCGGCGAACCGTTCAATAAAATTTTCATTGTACTGAAAAATTCAGGTACAGTTTTATAGAGGATATAGAGTGCTATCAAAATCGATAAGATTGGATCCAATCGATAAGCCTCGGTAAAGTTCATTACGATACTCACAACCAAGACCCCAATCCACCCTAATACATCTTCTAGCATATGCAGGTTCAACATGCCTTCGTTTTTAGATGACCCTTTGCTTAGAATCCAAGCCGCATATCCATTCAATCCAATAGCCACGAGTGAAAGCCAAAACATGCCACTGTAATTAACCGGTTGCGGATCAATCAAACGTGGGATACTTCGGTAAATCATAAAAAATGAGCCGCCGATCAGTACTACTCCAGTTATCAACGCCCCTAATAATGAAAAGCGGTTATAACCAAAAGTGAACTGTTCATCTTGCTGCTTTTCTGAGTACCCCTGGAAAAACCAAGCGAATCCAATAGAAATGGAATCTCCTAAATCATGAACGGCGTCGGACATAATTGACACACTATTGAAAAGAGACCCAAAGAAAAATTCAATCATGGAAAAAATAAAGTTGGTGAAAAAAGCAATTTTAATATTCTTATTCGGTTGATTTTGGTGCGAGTGATTTTCTTGTTTCTCTGACTTTGAAATTTTAAAAACCTCCATTTAGTTTTATACCTTATTAGCTTTTATTGTTCTTGTTCATTGATATGAGTTAAGACTTGTTCGAGAATACTGAAAACATGAAGATCATCAAGACTGTAAACCATGCTTTTCCCTTCTCTTCTTGCCTTCACTAAACGTGAATCTTTCAATATTTTTAGTTGGTGTGAAATCGCGGACTGTTCCATATCCAATGCAAGCACAATGTTTCCAACACTGAGTTCTTTTTTCTGTAAGAGAAAGAGAATCGACAAGCGTGTAGGGTCACTAATCACTTTGAATAATTTGCTTATTGATTGAATCTTCTCTTTATTGATTGGCGAAGATGTTGATGTATCCATATGCTCTTATTCCTCTCATATGATTTTCCGTTCATATATATAATACCACATGGGTAAAACTGATTACGGCCACGAGTTTTTACCGCCTCTGCCATTTTATTTACCATCAAATGCCATGTTCGGTACCACTCAGTGACATATGTCGACCATCATGTGACTCAAAGTCCGTTGGACAAGGGATTGCGGCATTGTGAGCCATCGATTGCGGACGACTGAGCCACCTAGTGCGAAGAAAAGAGCCATCACTTGGATGGCTCGGACGGTCAGCGTGCTGATATGCCATGGCGTTCCCTCATCGATATTTCACCGTCGATCATGATTTGATAAGAGTCATGGATGATCCGGTCGAGGATAGCCTCTGCGATGGTCTCGTTTCCTAATCGAAGATGCCATCCGCTCGGGTCGATCTGAGAACAGTAGATGGTGGAGACGGTCTTATGGCGCGACTCGGAAATCTCGAGGAGGATCGTCGCCTCGTCAGTCGTCAAGTCGGTCAATAGCCATTCATCGAGGATGAGTAGGTCGACTTTTGTATACTTTTTGAGGAGTCGTCGGTAGCTCCCATCGGCTGCGAGCTTCGCCAGTGTCAGTTCATCCAACAATTCAGGCAGACGAATGTATCTCACCTTGAACGACTGGCGACAGGCCGAGACCCCGAACGCGGTCGCGAGATAGGTCTTCCCGGACCCTGTCGGTCCCTTCAGAATCAAATTGTGGCCGTCCAAGATGTAAGTTCCGCTTGCCAACCTGAGGATCTGCTCTTTGTTCAATCGACGGTCGGCATGGTACTCGATGTCCTCGATGCAAGCATTCGAGTTGATGAACGAGGCAGCCTGGATCAGCCGGTGCAGCTTGCCGTTCTTTCGTCTGGAATGCTCAAAATCGACGAGTAGTGCCAGTCGTTCATCAAAGTCCATGCGTTGAAAATCGCGATTGGATGACTGTTCCTCATAGGCTTCGGCCATCCCGTTCATCTTCATCTCGATCAGTTTGGCAATCGTCTGTTCATTCATCTTTATCAGCTCCCCCATAGTATGCCGCACCACGCATGAAGCCATAGTGATTGTTGGCAGTTTCCGTCTTGCGTTTCAACTCCTGCTCGGCGTCGCTCTTCTTGTTGTTCGACAGGATGCTCTGGATGCCCTTGACCGTCGGTCTGTTGGTTATGGAGACGACCATCTTACAGGCGCGCTCGATCTCATACTTGGAATAACGTCGCTCCAGTTTCTTCAGCGTGAAGATGGATTGGAGTGCCAATCGCTCGGTCTGAGCAGTGCCAAGAAGGAAATCGATCACTTTCAATGTGTTCGGACCGATCTCGTCTGCCCAGTCTTTTGCGTTCTCCGGGGTCTGGTCGATGTAGAGCTTATGGTTGTCGGGCATGTGATCGCGGTTGGTCGATAATTGTCCGAAGCGTCCAATCAGCCGTTTGTGGGAGGTAATCCGCATTTCGTTGAAATACACCTCGACCAATTGCTCGGTCAGTCGCACCTCGACCTGACAGTTGATATATTCATAGGGCACCGAATAAAACATGCTCTCGACGGATATGTGGTAGTCCGGGCGGACCTTCGCGTCCCGCCAACTCGATTGTTTGTACGAATGCTTCGGCAGTGGTGCTAACGCGAACTTTTCCTCTTCCTCGAATGCGGAGAGACGGCTACCGGGTTTCCGGGTGAACGGACGACGGTTGAATTCTTCCAGCTTTTCATGAACCTCACGGTTCAACTCCTCTAGGCTGAAACAGTGGGAGTTCCTCAAGGCGGCGATGATCCAAGTGGAGATGACACCGACGGAACCCTCGACACTCGGTTTGTCCTTAGGTGCGCTCACACGCGCGGGCATGACGACCGTCCCATAATGTTCAGCCATCTCTCGGTATGTCGGGTTGAGGATGAGTTCACGTGACGTGTTTCTCGTGACACCGGTCTTCAGATTGTCAGGGATGAGAATCTGGGTGCTCCCACCGAAATAGCTGTAGGCATGGTTATGGCACGTAATCCATGCAGACAAGTCCATCGAGAGACTCGCCTCGGCATAAGACAATTGGCTACAGGGCAATGTCGCTACGAATATGTATACTTTTACTTTTTCTCCTGTGTCCCGATCGATGATGAACGTGGTTGAACCGGCCCAGTCGACTTCCATCACTTCCCCTGGTTTGCGACGAATCCGGAGCGTAGCCCTATGCTTGTTCGCATAGGCGCTGTAATGTCGGACGAAACTCCGATAGGAGTAAGGAATGCGCTTGTTCGTGCGGCACTCCATCTCGTACTCGTGATGCAGGAGCGACAGGGTGACGTTCGGCTTTGCCAATTCCTTGTGTACATAGTCAAAATCGATCGGATGTCTACCGGAAGATTCAAGCGTCTTCTCAGGGAATAAGAACTCTTCAATCCACTTGTCGGTCATGTCATCATCGAAAGGTCCCATCAAGCCCTTGTCTGTCGCCCGATCAATCACCTCCGTCACTTTCTGACGCGAGTTGCCAGTGCTAGCCGCGATACTTCTCAGGCTCAGCCCTTGCTCCCTAAGTCTTAGAATAGCTAAATACCGAAGCATAAAAAACCTCCCATGTAACGATGTCACACCATTAGGTGTGCACATTAATCATAAGGAGGCAATATGAAGGTTGGTCGGGGCTTTGGCATCACTTGGTAAATTGTTTGTCACTCTTTGGTAAATAAGATTGCAAGACTGGTACATTCTAATGGCCGTAATCAAAAACGATGCAAGTTTTTAGTTTATAGACTAAATTAAGACTTTTGTATTCATAATAGTAGTCCATTTGAACAAGAAGCATCTTGTCTTGACAAAGCTCATACAGTGAGTTAATATGATTTTGTAAACATATGATTTGTTATTCATATGTAAAACGTAAAGATTGCGATTTACATATAGGACAACTGAAAGGAGTCAGAGACAATGGAAATTACATGAATACTTCTCTTCTTTTAGTGGGAATTTGTGTGATTTAATAAGTAAATGAATGGAAATCAAAGGAATTATATAGGAAGGTGATAAAAATGGAAACTATCGAAGAACAACAATCTCAAGAAAAACATAATCACAACCACGACCATGACCATGATCACGGGAAAATGCCAATCGTTTTATACTTTATTGGTTTAGTATTAGCAGTGATCGCTCTATTTTTGAATGAAGATTATCAGTTGCTACAAAACATTTTATTTTCAATCGCTACCATCAGTGCGGGGTATCATGTCATTATTCTTGAAGGCCTTGGGGAAACAATTGAGAACACAAAAGCAAATAATAAGTTCACGCCTAATTCTCATATTTTAATGGGATTAGCGGCTATAGGAGCTTCAGCAATAGGGAATTTTTGGGAAGGAACGTTGTTGATTCTCATTTTTTCAGGCGCACATTTCCTGGAAGATTACGCTGAAGGAAGAAGTAAACGAGAAATCACGAAATTACTCGAAATGAATCCAACGACTGCTCGGTTAATTTTGCCTGATGGGAATACAAAGATTGTTGATGTCAGTGAATTAAAAGTGGGAGATCAACTTCAAGTATTGAATGGCGATCAAGTCCCCATTGATGGCGTCATTTTGTCAGGCTCTACGTCCATTGATGAGTCGTCTATTAATGGAGAAAGTATCCCAAAAGAGAAGTCCAAAGGAGACTACGTTTTCGGAAGTACAATCAATGGAACAGGTACTTTCACAATGGAAGTCACTAAAGAAAATAAAGATACAGTATTTTCAAAAATTTTACAGTTAGTAAACCAGAACCAAGACAACCAAACAAAATCTGCGAGTATAATCCAAAAATTTGAACCGAAATACGTTACAGTTGTTTTAATTGCCATTCCGTTATTCATGTTATTGGCTCCTTTTCTCCTAGACTGGACATGGTCACAAAGTATCTATAGAGGATTGATCCTTTTAGTGGCAGCTTCCCCCTGTGCTTTAGCAGCAGCTACTGTATCGGTAACTTTATCGACGACTTCTAACTTGGCCAAAAAAGGCGTCCTTTCAAAAGGTAGTTCTTACCTGTCTCAATTAGCCGATACTCAAGCCATTGCATTTGATAAGACCGGAACTTTGACCAAAGGAAAACCTGAAGTAACCAATTATTATTTTGCTGATTCCGTGAACGAAGAAAATATGATTGATATCGTGGTAGCTCTTGAAAAAGAATCCAATCACCCCTTAGCAGATGCCATTCTAAGAAAGTTTGAACAAAAAAATCAACTGACTATTGAAGTAGAAAATCAGATTGGTAAAGGGTTGACAGGAGATTACAACGGCAAAAATTATCGGATCGGAAAACCAACTTCATTTGACGAGGTTGCAAATGAATATATTCGTTTAAATAATGAGTGGGCATCAGAAGGTAAGACAGTCGTATATGTAGCAGAAGATGAGTATGTCATTGGACTTATAGCTCTCATGGACGTTCCAAGTGAACATGCAAAAGAAACTATTAAATACTTTAAAGAACAAGGCATACACACCACTCTAATCACTGGCGACTCAGAAATGACAGGAAAAGCAGTTGCTGAACAATTAGGAATAGATGAAGTAATCGCGAATGTCATGCCAGAAGATAAATCTCGAATTATAGACGAGCAAAAAGAGAAATACGGCGTAACAGCAATGGTGGGTGATGGTGTAAATGATGCCCCAGCCCTTGTGAATGCAAATGTAGGGATTGCCATGGGAGACGGAACCGATGTAGCAGTAGAGGTGTCTGATTTAGTTTTAATGCAGAATGACTTATCTAAATTGGTTAAAGCTCATGGAATTTCTTCTAAAATGAATCGTGTCATATGGCAAAACATCCTTTTTTCAATGGCAGTCGTAGCCTTTTTAGTTGTAGTGAGTTTATTAGGTCTAACAGATATAGCAATCAGTGTCACTATTCATGAAGGAAGTACGTTGGTCGTTATTCTGAATGGACTTCGTTTATTAAAATCTAATTAATTCTATCAAAACCCATAAATCTAGGGTATAGTAATAACTGTCTGAAGTTAATATGCCTTTAACGTTCTAAAAACGTTAGAGGCATATTTTTTATAAATTACTTTGTCTCAAAAACAATCGATTATGGGACGATTTTAAATAACAACTTTTATAGACTAGAAGAAGGGTTTTTTAGTGCCAAAACTTTGCTCTTTATCTACGTATCTTTACCCACCCTTTATGATACAATTGAGAAAATCAAAATAGAGAAGGAAGAGGATTATGAGTGGGTATATATATGGGTATGCAAGGGTAAGTACACGATCACAAGAATTGTCTCGTCAGTTGGATTTGCTCAATGAACATAACTGCAACGAAATACTGACCGAAAAAATGACGGGAACCAAAGCTAACCGTCCGCAATTAAATCGGCTGAAAGATAAATTGCGTCCAGATGATACAGTTATCGTGGAAAGCTTCTCTCGTTTGGGGCGCAGCACAAAAGATTTAATTGATCTTGTAAATTACTTTGAAGAACATAATGTAAAGTTGATCAGCTTAAAAGAGAATTTTGATACGGTCACTCCCCAAGGGCGACTTATGATGACTGTGTTTCAAGCATTTAGTCAATTTGAACGAGATTTGATTGTTGAACGCACAAAAGAAGGTTTAAAAAGTGCTCGAGCTAGAGGGCGAAAAGGCGGGCGTCCTCCTGTGAACCAACGAGATATTGAACGAGCAATAAAATTGTACGAAAGTGAGGAATATAGTGTGAAAGAAATTGTTGAGATGACAGGAATCAGCAAGTCAACGCTTTATCGTTACTTGGATAAATAAAAATTGACGATTAATTTTATTTAATCGTGGGAAAGAGGTGTTCTCATGAACCAAGAACTTCCTCCATTAACTTCATATTCAGAAGAACTACGACAAAATGCGATGGATAAATATCAAGTGATTGCCCCTTATCTTAAGCATGAAGAAAGTTTGAGTAATATTGCTGAAGAATCAGGGGTTCCAAAAAGAACTTTATACCATTGGGTAAATCAATATCAACAATCAGGGTTGAAAGGATTGATCCGAAGAAAGCGCTCGGATTCAGGAAGCTTTAAAGTAGAAGAAAATGTACAAGAAGAAATTAAAAAGCTTATATTTGAAAACAAAAAAAACACCTTAACTTCTATTCATCGGAAAGTCTGTAAAATTTGTAAAAAGAAAAATTGGGCCCCGCCTAGTTACAATCAAGTATATGCGATTGCTAAAAATCTGTCGCCACAATTAAAGGAACTTGCTCATAAAGGAAAAAAAGAATATCAAAATAATTATGATTTGGTTTATCGTCGTGAGTCTTATTATCCCAATGAAATATGGCAGGCTGACCACACTCCCTTGGATATCCTTGTTTTAAACGAAAAAGGAAAGCCTGAGAGGCCATGGTTAACAATTATTTTAGATGATTATAGCCGAGCAGTTGCAGGGTATTTCCTTAGTTTTCAAGCTCCTTCTGCTATTCAAACTTCTTTAGTTTTACACCAAGCAATATGGAAAAAAAGCAACTCTGATTGGCAAATATGTGGTATACCTGAAACTTTCTATACCGATCACGGAAGTGATTTCACTTCAAATCATTTGGAGCAAGTCGCAATTGATTTAAAAATCAATCTTATTTTTTCTACGGTAGGTATGCCAAGAGGACGGGGGAAAATAGAACGTTTCTTTTTAACAATTAATCAATTATTTTTGCAAGATTTACCAGGTTACATTGGGAATCAAAATACTTTAAATCTTCTTACGATAAAAGAGCTTGATTAGAAATTAGCGCATTTTATTATATATGACTATCACCATAGAGTGCATGGCACTACAAAACAGGAACCTATAAAGATGTGGAATAATTCAGGATTTCTTCCTCATCAACCAGATAGTCTAGAAAGTTTAGATTTATTGTTATTAAATGTTGGAAAGCCAAGAAAAGTTCATTCTGATGGAATTCACTTCCAAGGTTTAAGATATATTGACACCAATTTAGCAGCTTATGTAGGTGAAACTGTTATCATTCGATATGATCCAAGAGATATTGCTGAGATTCGTGTATTTTACAAAGACCAATATTTATGTACGGCAATTTCTCCTGAAATTTCTGATTACGAAGTCGATTTAAAAGAGATTGTTGCGGCACGTAATAAAGCACGGAAAAACCTTGAAAATCAGCTCCATTCTGGAAATAATATTGCGGAAGAACTTATTTCATCTAAGCAGAAAGAGTTAGATAATCCTGTAAACAAAAAAGATTCTAAGAAGTCAAAAATTAAGAGGTATTACAATGAATAAAACACCCTATTTTATTGAAACAAAAGAATATAAACGCTTTGTAGAATTTTGTCAGGCATGTATCAAATACAAATATATCGGAATTTGTTATGGATTACCCGGAGTTGGGAAAACTTTATCCGCTAAGCAATATTCAAATTGGAATTGGGTCGAAAAACAAATTGATTACAAAAAATCGGAAGAAATCGGAATGAATGCAGATGAAAAAATCCTTGAAGCGAAAACAATATTTTACACCGCTCCAGCCATACGGGCGACTAAAATGACGAATGAAATCGATATGATCGGTGGTAAAATGGGTATGGTTAAAAGTATGTATAGAGTTCTTCAGTTAGGAGCAGAAGAAAAATACTCAACGAATGTGTATGAAGAAATTGATCTCATTATTATTGATGAAATAGATCGATTAAAAGTACAGCATTTAGAACAATTAAGAGATATTTATGACCAAAAAGATGTGGCTATGATCTTTATTGGAATGCCGGGTATAGAAAAGCGATTGGCTCGTTATCCTCAACTCTACTCGAGAATAGGTTTTGCCCATGAATTTGACAGATTGAGTAAAGACGAGATCCACCATATTCTGGAATACAAATGGGAAGAGTTAGGATTATCTGTCCAACTGGAAGATTTTGCTAATTATGAAGCTGTCACTAGTATTATTAAAATTACCAGTGGAAACTTTCGACTTATCCAAAGACTTTTCACCCAAATCGAAAGAATATTAGAAATCAATAACCTTGAAACTATCACGACAGAAGTAGTGGAAGCTGCACGAGATAGTTTAGTCATTGGAGTAAAATAAGTAATAAAAAGGACTATTTCATTTAGCGAAATAGTCTTTTTTTGTTCTATTAGTGCAACATAGCGCTTGAAGTTAGTGCGAAATAAAACCATAATTTACAGACTTGGAGTGAATCGTCCTCAATCAGCTCGATCAATCTCGTCGGCTTCGGCATGCCGACATGCGTCGCCCCGTCTTTCGTGAAGACGGCTAGTTTACATGGAAGGAAATAGCCGCCCTCTCGATGCGCCGTCAACACTTTCTTCGCTTCCTTCGGGTTGCACACCTCGAGGATGCGATAGTCCCCGTCGATCGCCTGCCCCTTCTCTTCAAGCGTCGCCCCGAGGTCAAAGTCCCAAAGGACGCCGAACTCTTCTTCTTTGAGCGTCCCTTTCAGCTTCTCGACGACGTTTGCGACTGATCGATCCGTCGTAACCGTATAATCGAACATATGAACTCCTCCTTAAAATATAGTCTCTTTCGTCATGTACCCTTCCGATAGGGACATCATTCCTTAGTAGACGAGAAAAAAGTCTATGTGATTTGAAACATATTCCGCTACATGACGTATGAATGATAGAAAATAGAACTATCCAACTTGACGCAAAGGAGAAGTGGTTGTGGTGACGGTCACCGTATTCACACATACTAGCTGCAGTTCTTCCCGCAAGACGATTGATTGGTTACGTGAACAGAACATCCCGTTCATCGAGAAGAAATTGACTGACCAAGGGATGTCGTTCAACGAGTTCAAAGACATGCTCCGCCTTACCGAGAACGGGACGACCGACCTGTTGTCCGTCCAAAAAAGCGTGTACAAACAGGCCGCCGACCAGCTCGATGAGATGTCGCTCCGAGAACTGTACAGTTTCGTCGCCTCGCACCCTCAGATTTTGAAGAGCCCGATCGTCGTCGACGACAATCGGATTCAAATCGGGTTTAGCGAGAAAGAGATCCGTACGTTCATCCCGCGCCATGACCGAATCGCCGAGCTGAAACGTCTGCTCGACAACAAGTAAGAGCCCTGCCGCAGCAGCGCTCTTTTTATTATGACTTCTTGAGTCGGGCCGCCAAGCGGTTTCCGAACGATTGAATCGATTGGACGAGCAAAATCAAGACGAAGATCGTCACGTACATGACTTCCGGCTCGAAGCGGAGATGGCCGTACTGATAGGCGATGTCTCCGAGGCCACCTGCCCCGACGAGCCCCGCCATCGCGGTCGCCCCGATCAACCCGATCGTCGCGATCGTCAGTCCGAGCACGATCGACGAGCGGGCCTCACGGATGAGGACGTACCAGATGATCTTCCGTGTCGAGATCCCCATCGCCTCGTACGCCTCGACGACGCCGCGGTCGACTTCGAGAAGCGCCGACTCCATGAGACGTGCGATGTACGGTGCCGTGAAGACGATGAGCGGGAGGAGCACCCCTTGTACCCCGATCGTCGTCCCCATGATGAACCGCGTGAACGGCAAGATGAAGAACAATAGGATGATGAACGGGATCGAACGGACCACGTTGATGACGCTCGAGAGCGCGCCGTAGACGTAACGGTTCGCCAGGCGCCCGCTCGGACGCGTCAACACGAGCAACGTCCCGAGCGGCAGTCCGATGAACGTCGAGATCACGAGGGCGATGCCTGTCATCGTCAGCGTTTGAATCGTACCGGTCCAAATCAAGTCACCCCAGTCGGCCCAGAACTGTAGCATGGCTCGTCACCTCCTTCACTTTCACGCCGCTCGCTTCGAGATAACGGACGGCTTGGTCGGTCTGGTCGGGATCCCCGTCGAGATGGATGAGCAGGTTGCCGACGAGCCCACGTTTCAACTTCTTGATGCCGCCACCGATGATGTTCGGGAGGAGCCCGAACCGTTTCGTCAGCTGGGCGAGGACGGCCTGTTCGGTCTGGCTGCCGATGAATGACAAGTGGACGAGCGTCCCGTGCGTGCTCAATTCTTTCACGACTTCTTCCGGCACGTCGAGATTCGTCTTCAAGAACTTCTGCGTCGTCGCGTGGACCGGGTCGGCGAACACATCAAGCACATCCCCTTCCTCGACGATCTTGCCGCCATCGATGACGGCGACACGGTCACAGATCCGTTCGATGACTTCCATCTCGTGAGTGATTAAGAAGATCGTCAACCCGAGCTCACGGTTAATCTCGAGCAAGAGGTCGAGAATCGATTCGGTCGTCTCCGGGTCGAGTGCGCTCGTCGCCTCGTCGCTGAGGAGAATATCCGGCTCGTGCGCGAGGGCACGGGCGATGGCGACGCGTTGCTTCTGTCCACCCGAGAGCTGTTCCGGGTAATGTTTGCGATGGTCGGTCAGTCCGACGATGTCGAGGTACTTGTCGACCCGCTGTCGAATCGTCTGCTTATCGAGCCCCTCGAGGCGGAGCGGGATGGCGACGTTTTCTTCGACCGTCGCCGTCTTCAGCAAGTTGTAATGTTGGAAAATCATCCCGATGCGGTGGCGGAGCTTCGAGAGCTCCTTTTTGCCGAGTTTCGTGATGTCCTGTCCTTCAATCTCGACTTGGCCCGACGTCGGCCGCTCGAGCAGGTTGATCATTCGGATGAGCGTGCTCTTGCCCGCACCGCTGCGGCCGATGATGCCGAAGATCTCACCTTTTTCAATCGTGAGCGACACGTCATCGAGCGCCGTGACCGTTCCTTTGTTGACGGTGAACGTCTTCTTGATCTGTTTGAGTTCGATCATGATGCCTCCTTAAAATGCCGGGACGATCGAGCCGTTGAACGTCTCTTCGATGAACGTCCGAATCTCGTCAGAGTGGTAGTATGACTTGAGCGTCTCGACGACCTCGTCTTCTTTGTTGTCGGTCCGGACAACGACGTAGTTCGGGTACGGGTTGTCGACCGTGTCTTCATGGAAGAGGGCGTCCTCGTTGATCGAGAGCCCCGCACCCATCGCGAAGTTCGTGTTGATGGCGGCAAGCGCGACCTCAGGAAGTTGCGTCGGGAGCTGTGACGCCTCGAGCTCGATGAACTCGAGGTTGAGCGGGTTCTCGGCGATGTCTCGTTTCGTCGCCTTGTCCGTCAAGCCCTCCTTGAGCGTGATGAGACCAGCCGTCTCATAGAGGCGAAGCGCACGGAGTTCGTTCGCCGGATCGTTCGGCACGGCGACCTTGTCGCCTTCTTTCAATTCGTCGATATCGGTCAGCTTGTCCGAATAGAGCCCCATCGGGAAGGCGACCGTCTTGAATACCTCGTCAATCTTATACCCTTTATCCGCTTTTTGGAGCTCGAGGAACGATAGGGTCTGATAGCTGTTCACGTCAAGGCTACCTTCAGCGAGCGCGGCGTTCGGCGTGTTGTAGTCGTTGAAGACTTTGATATCGAGTTCGAGCCCGTCCTCGGCAGCGAGTTTCTTCACTTCCTCGGCGATTTGTTGGTGTGGTCCCCCGGTGACACCGATTGTGATCGACTCATTGCTGAGCGCCTCGCTCGCGTCCGACTGTCCGCAAGCTGATAGCGCGATTGCGGCGAGTAACGATGTTCCGGCAAGGATTGATTTCGATTTGATGTTCATTGAATGATTCCTCCTTTAATATGAAAAGCCCGCCACTCATCAAGAGAGGCGGGCACGACATAGCAAGGTCGGACACGCTCATCTCCCAGACGCTTCCGTCTGTTGGAATTAGCACCATGATCTTTCGATCTGGTTGCCGGGTTTCATAGGGCCAGTCCCTCCACCGCTCTTGATAAGCAAACGTTCAATTTAATTGTCTTAATCTTACTCATTATTCTTTTATTTGTAAATAGTTTTCTACAAATTTTCAAGAATTATTTTCAAATAGTCATAATCAATCGGTTCAGGCAACTGTTGGAGCGTCGTCTCCCTCATCACTGCTGCCACGAGGAACGGGATCTCGTCCGTCGAAAGACCGAGAGCCTCGAGCGTCGTCGGGGCCTCAACCGTTTCGAGCCATGCCCGAAGCCGAGCCACGTCTTCCGAGCCGCGTAGCGATTCTTGGACGAGCAACCCGAAGCCGACCTTGTCCCCGTGCAGGAACGGATGCGTCGTCTCGAACTGACTGAGCGCGTTATGGACGGCGTGCGCGACGGCGACCCGTGTCCCGGCGTCGCCGAACCCACCGACCGCCCCACCGATGGCGAGAACGTGGTCGACCGCATAACGCGTCCCTTCCCCATACGAGCGGAAGGCGGTCTCGGTCAATTCGAGCTCGAGCAGGCGATGACATTGCTTGGAGAGCGCGAGTCCGGCATCGACGCCGGCATCGGTCGAGGCGTCCCCGCTCAAATAGCGGGCCTCATAAAACTTCGCGACCGTGTCGATGACGCCGGCTCGATAATAATCATACGGCGATGATGCGATGACCCGGGCGTCGACGATGACACGTTCGATGACGACCCGGAAGACGTCATAGCGGTCGTAGCTCCCGTCGTCGCGATAGACGACGCTGAGCGGGGTGAACGCCGCACAGTTGGAGGCGAGCGTCGGGATGACGATGAGCGGGACGCCGTTCCGTACGGCGACGAGTTTGGCCGTGTCGACGAGCTTGCCGCCACCGACGGCGATGAGGACGTCCGCCCCGTCGAGGTCGACGCGGTCCGCCTCACGATCCGTGCACTCTCCTCGGAACGTCGTTGCCGGATAGGTTTGAATCGAAGGGAGTAACCGTTCGACGGTCGGGTAGCCGTTTTGCCCGCGCAACACATGGACCGAACGAGCGCCGATCAGTTCTTCGAGACGATCGAGCGCGTCAGCGGCGTGATCATACTCGAGCACGGCTTGACGGATCACGCCCGCACCTCTTCATAGGCGGCGAACAGCCGCTCGATTCGCTCGACGGCCTCGTCAATCTTCGGCTCCGGGGAGACGAGTCCGAAACGCACGTAGCGCTCCCCTTCGGTGCCGAAGAAATAGCCCGGTGTCACGGCCACGCCTGCCTCATGAAGCAGCTTTTTGGCGAACGAGGCGGAATCGCCTTCCGGCACTCTCGCCCAGACGAAGAACGAGCCTTTCGGGGCCGTCACGTCCCAGCCGGCTTGGCGCAGGCCGTCCACCAATCGGTCGCGCCGCGTCTCATACAGACGGGACAAGTCATCTCGAACCGACTTCGGTGACTCGAGTGCGGCGACGGCCGCTTCTTGAATCGCGGAGAAGACGCTGACATGGACGTGGTCTTGATACGTGTTGATCGCCTCGATGATGTCTTTGTTGCCGACGGCGAAGGCGACGCGCCAGCCGGACATGTTGAACGCCTTCGACATCGTGTACACTTCGATGCCGACCTCTTTCGCCCCGTCGGCTTGAAGGAAGCTCGGCGGCACGTTCCCGTCAAAGCCGATGCTGCCATAGGCGAAGTCGTGGACGACCATCAGTTCCTGCTCTCGGGCGAAACGGACCGTGTCCTCGAAGAATTGTGGCGTCGCGACGGCGCCAGTCGGATTGCTCGGATAGTTCAAATACATGAGCCGCGCCCCGTGCGTATCGAGCGTGTTGTAATCCGGTAGAAAATCGTTGGCTTCTGTCAGGACGAGGTCATGCACGACCGAACCGGCCAGCCGTGCGCCCGATATATAATCCGGATAGCCCGGATTCGGGAGCAAGATGCCTTCCCCCGGTTCAAGGACACATTGTGGGAGCGTGATCAGCCCCGATTTCGACCCGATTAAAATCGCGACTTCCGTCTCGGCATCGACGTCGACTCCATACTCGTTCAAGTAGAACGTCGACACCGCCTGTTTCAATCGGCTTTGCCCACGGAACGGGCCGTACTGATGGGTCTCCGGGTTCGCGAGCGCCGTCTCGAGCGCCTCGCAGATCGGTTTCGGCGTCGGCAAGTCCGGCGTGCCTTGCCCGAGCCGGATGATATCGGCCCCGGCCTGTTCGAGCGCGGCCACTTCTTTCGCGAGCCCGACGAAGTGCTGTGGGGGTAAAGTCTTAAGTAAGTTTGAACGTCTGTCTGCCATGGATGGTCCTCCTATGCAAAAAACACCCCTTTCCGAGGAAAGGGGTGTCGAGATACAGACGTATTCAAACAACCACCTTCCCATCTCTCAAGGTTACCTTGCTGGAATTAGCACAGTATTGAAACAATCTGTTGCTGAAGCTTCATCGGGCCAGTCCCTCCGCTTCTCTTGATAGAAAGTGTTTATATGCGATTTATGTGTAATATGTCCTTAAGTAAACCAAACGTTCCCATTGCTGTCAATCCTTATTTTGAAAAATGACGAAGTGCTCTTGAAACCCTGAAAAAAAACGGCCATAGTAAAAGAAGAACGTTATTCTGAAAAAAATGTAGGGTGAGGGGTTGGACTCGTGGAGCTAAACCGGCAATTGATTTGGAAACTAACAGTGATCGGCCTGATTTTACTCGTCTTATGGCGGGTCATCAGCGAACCGGACACGATTTCACGCGTGTTGCAGTATACGTTTCAACTATTGACCCCCGTCATCATGGGGATCGCGATCGCCCTCTTGTTGAACACGGTGCTGTCGTATATGGAGGAGCGATTCTCGTTGAAACGATACCAAGGCCTCTTGATCGTCTACGTGACGTTCATCGGGCTGCTCGTCATCTCGGCCGTGACGCTGTTCCCACGCATCTATTCGAGCGTCGCCTCGCTCATCGAGGAGTTGCCGTTTTATATCCGGCAACTTGACGGCTTCGTCGGTCAGTTGAATGCGTTTTTGCAAGATTACAATGAGACGATCGCCCAGACGCTCGACTTCAAGCGGTTCGAGGAGCGTTACTCGGGCTGGGTCGAGACGGCCGTGTTGTCGTCGGTCAGTTACGTCTCGAGCTTCACGATGACGCTCATCAACTTCTTGATTGGGATTGTCATCTCCATCTATCTATTGAAAGACAAAGAAGTGTTCGCCCGGATGTTCAAACGTCTGTTGTATGCGCTGTTCCCTGTCGCCACGGCGAAGACGACGATTGACATCTTCCAGGAGATGGATTACATCTTCAAACGTTACATCATCGGCAAATCGCTCGACTGTCTCATCATCGGTGTGATGGCCGTCATCGGTCTACTCATCATCGGGGCACCGTACGCCCTCTTGCTCGGGGTCATCATCGGGATCTTAAACTTCATCCCGTATGTCGGGCCGCTCCTCGGGATGATTCCGGCGTTCATCATCACATACTTCTACGACCCGTTCACGGCCGTCCTCGTCCTCGTGTTCATCTTCTTATTGCAACAGTTCGATGGATTGTGGCTCGGACCTAAAATTCTCGGCGACAGCGTCGGGATCACGCCGTTTTGGGTCATCACGTCGATCATCATCGGCGGCAGCCTCTTCGGCCTCGTCGGCATGTTCATCAGCGTTCCTGTCACGGCGATGATTCAAGTCATCCTGTCACGTCTCATCGACTATCGATTGTCACGAAAGAATTTGAACGAACTGCTCTAAAATAAGTTGACACATTCAAACAATCTGTCATACAGTTTAGCTGTAGACAACTATTAGAAAGGAGGCTGCCCCATGTCAGTCATGAACGGACTACAGACGAAACTTCATACTGACAGACAGGCTCCTTGACTTTCGTGACAATCGAACGGTTCCGCCTGTCTTTCGAGGCATGCGTAGACAAAGGGACGAGTATGCCTCCGCGCACGCTTCGTCCCTTTTTACTTTCTCAGAAACAGGTGAACCCGTATGTATCAATCACTCAAGCGGCTCGACCGCAACATTTGGATCCGTTTCCTCGGTGAGACGATCACCGGCGTCATGATGTTCATGATTGCCCCGTTCCTCGTCCTCTATTATAGTGACAAGCTCGACAGTTACGTCCAGGTCGGGGTCATCCTCGCGACCGGACCGATCATGGCGCTCATCGGCTCGGTCGTCGGCGGGCGTCTCGCCGACCTTTACGGACGTAAGCCCGTCATGATGACGGCCATCGTCGGGGATGCGCTCGCACTCGTCGGCTTCGCCTTCGCCGATACGTTCTGGCCGCTCCTGCTCTTGAACGCGATGCTCGGCTTGACGAACTCGCTCTTCCATCCGGCAGCGAGCGCCATGGTCGCGGACGTGACCGAGCCGGAACAGTTGAACGAGGCGTTCGGCCTACTCCGAATGGGGCACAACATCGGGGCCGCGTTCGGTCCGCTCCTCGGCAGTGCCGTCCTCTTCCTCGACCGGCAGTATATCTTTATCGCGGCGGCGGTCGTGTTCGGGCTCTACGCGCTCGTCCTAGCCAAGTTCATCCGTGAGACGTTGCCCGAGACGACCGAGCATGAGACGTTATCCAACCAGGACGTGCTCCGCGTCTTCTCACAAGATCGCGTCTTTCTCGTGTTCATCTTTGCCGGCGTTTTCATCTCGATGGGCTTCGCCATTGTCGAGAGCATGTTGCCGCTCTTCTTGCGTGAGTCGCTGCCGACGTTCACGGACCGGCAAAATCCGTTCGCTTACTTGCTCGCCTTGAACGGCATCATGGTCGTCTTGTTCCAGTTCCCGATCGCCTCGAAGCTCGGCCAGAAGCCGTTCGGGAACGTCATGCTCGCCGGGGCGACCGTGTTCGGTGTCGGCATGATGCTTCTCGCCGTCGTCCCGCGTCTCCTCTATTCACTCGGCACGCCATATCTCATGCTCGTCTCCGTCCTCCTCGCCGTCTATGCGTTTTACACGCTCGGCGAGATGATCATGTCGCCTGTCCAGCAAACGTTCATCGCCATGATCGCGCCCGAGAATATGCGCGGGGCCTACAACGGTGCCGCCAGCATCCAGTGGTTGATTGGCGGTGTGACGGCGCCGCTGTTCGCGAGTTTGTTCTTCAACCGGGGCGCCGGGCACGTGGCGCTGCTCCTCGTCGGCGCCGCCAGCTGTGTCTCCGGACTCATCTACTGGCAACTCGGGCGCCGCGTCCGGGCGGCAGAAGCGAAACAGAAGACGGCATGACCGAAAAAACACACTAAACCTTGTTGGTTAGTGTGTTTTTTAGTTTCATTTCAAACGGATTAAATTTTGAAACAGAGATTCATTTTTACTTTACAAACATAACGGTTCTTTTTATGATATGAAAGTTGGGAGGAATCTTTCATGGAAAGAATCAATAAACAGAATATCGTGGACAGTGTGCCACAAAAAGGATTTTTCGGACAGCCAAAAGGGTTGTTCACCTTGTTCTTCACCGAGTTTTGGGAACGTTTCTCGTATTACGGGATGCGGGCCATCCTCGTCTTCTACATGTATTACGAGGTGTATGAGGGCGGCCTCGGCCTTGACCGCAACCTCGCCTTGTCCATCATGTCAGTCTATGGGGCGCTCGTCTATATGTCCGGCGTCATCGGTGGCTGGCTCGCCGACCGCGTCTTCGGTACGTCGCGTGCCGTCTTCTACGGCGGCGTGTTCATCATGCTCGGCCATATCGTCTTGTCTATTCCTGGCAGCCTGACGTTCTTGTTCATCTCGATGGGGTTGATCGTCATCGGCACCGGTCTCTTAAAGCCGAACGTATCGAGCATCGTCGGTGACTTGTATCATGAGACCGACCGTCGCCGCGACGCGGGGTTCAGCATCTTCTATATGGGCATCAACCTCGGGGCGTTCATTTCCCCGCTCCTCGTCGGACACTTGCAGGCCGATTACGGTTTCCATTGGGGCTTCGCCCTCGCCGCCGTCGGGATGTTCATCGGGCTCGTCGTCTTCATCGTCACGAAGAAAGGCAACCTCGGCCTCGCCGGGTCGTATGTGCCGAACCCACTGACCCCATCAGAACGGAAGAACGCAATCACATACTCGGCCATCGCCGTCTTTGTGATTGGGGGGCTGCTCGCCGTCTTGATTCCGCGCGGTCTGTTCACAATCAATACGTTCATCGGACTCGTCGGTGTGTTCGGGATTACGATCCCGACGATTTATTTCATCGTCATGTATCGGAGCCCGAAAACGACCGAAATCGAACGGTCACGTATCCTTGCCTATATCCCGCTCTTCATCGCCTCGGTCATGTTCTGGGCGATCCAGGAGCAAGGGGCGACGATCCTCGCGAACTACGCCGATCAACGCACAAACTTGAACTTCCTCGGCCTCGAACTGAAGGCGGCGTGGTTCCAGTCGCTCAACCCGCTCTTCATCATCCTACTTGCGCCGGTGTTCGCTTGGGTTTGGGTGCGGCTCGGCGACCGTGAGCCGAGCATCCCGGTCAAGTTCGCGTTCGGGATTCTATTCGCCGGACTCAGCTTCTTGGTCATCTTGCTACCGGCTTACTTCGGTGGGCCGAATACGCTCGTCAATCCGCTCTGGCTCGTCCTTAGTTACTTCATCGTCGTCCTCGGCGAGCTCAGCCTGTCGCCGGTCGGACTGTCGGCGACGACGAAACTCGCGCCGGCGGCCTTCTCGGCCCAGACGATGTCGCTCTGGTTCTTGTCGAACGCGGCGGCCCAAGGGATCAACGCCCAGCTCGTCCGCTTCTACTCACCAGAAAACGAGATGATTTACTTTGGGGTCATCGGTGGCGCCGCTATCGTCCTCAGTCTCATCTTGTTCGCCCTTGCACCGGTCATCAAACGCTATATGCGCGGGATCCACTAAAAAGACGCCATTCCTCAACTAAGAGGAATGGCGTCTTTACTTGTTACTTGCGCACTTGGATGAGCGACAAGTAACGATCGATCAAATCTTCGTTGAAATAGTTGTGGAAGCTGTCCGACTTGAGCGATTGGATCGACTCATGGAACGTCGCCGGGAGCGAGGCGATGCCTTGGCTCTCGATTTGCTTCGCCGAGTATTCGAACAAGTCGTCTTCGTTCGGTGCTGACGGTTCGATTTGTTGCTCGATTCCTTCGAGACCTGCATAAATAAGGGCCGCGAGTGCCAAATACGGGTTCGCGCTTGGGTCCGGGTTTCGCACTTCGACGCGTGTCGCACTGCCGCGCGATGCTGGGATTCGAATCATCGAGCTTCGGTTCGACGGGCTCCAGCAAATATTGACCGGCGCCTCAAAACCTGGGACGAGTCGTTCATACGACTCTGGGAGCGGGTTCGTGAAGATGGCCGTCGCCCGGGCATGCTTCAAAATCCCTTCGATGAAGTGACGGGCCGTCGTCGACAATCCATAATCTGCATCCGGCTCCTCGAACGCGTTCTCGGTCGGTTTTCCATCTTTGTCGTTCTTCCAGACCGAGATGTTCAAGTGCATCCCCGACCCGTTTACATCGCGGAGCGGTTTCGGTAAGAACGACACTTTCGCGCCTTTCTCTTGTGCGGCGAGCTGGACGATTTCTTTGAAGAATTGAATGTTGTCCGCTGTATGGAGCGCATCGTCATATTTGATGCCAATCTCGTGCTGGGCGGGTGCCACTTCGTGGTGGACCGCCTCGATATTGAAACCGACCTCGCTTAGGCGATTGGCGATATGTTGTCGTACCTCATAACCTTTGTCTTCTGAGCGGGTCGAGAAGTATCCAGCCTCGTCATAGAATTCACCGTTCTCGTCAAAGATGAAGAATTCCGGCTCAGCCCCGACAAAAATCGAGTAGCCATCCCGGGCAGCACGCTCGAGCGCATCTTTCAAGACGTTCCGGGGATCGAATTCATACCGCTCCCCATCAGGTGTACAAACGTCACAGAAGAAGGCGAGGATGCTCTCTTCACCGTCTTTTTCGTACCGTGGACGATCTAAATCCGGGCGTAAGAATAAGTCTGAGTTTTTGATGGAAGAGAACCCGTCGATGGATGAACCGTCGAACATCGTTTTCCCTTCAAAGACTTCGGGCAACAATTTTGCAGACAGCGTCAATAGCTTTAAATCGCCGAGGACGTCCGAGAAGTAGAGATGGATTTGCGTGATCCCTTTCTCTTCGACCGTTTTCTCAATCTCTGCTTGTTGCTTCCTGTAGCTATCCTTATCAGTTCCGAATAGATTTGCCATGATTCTAAAAAACCTCACTTAAGTTATTTGACAGGTCATCACTGTCATGACGTACCGTTTCGTACGCTTCTCTTTAGTCCATAACCCACTTTAAAAATTGTTAAACCCCAAATTTGAAAACACGAATCAAAGTAGCTTGAAACCTTCCTTGTTGGTATGATGGAGAAAGACTGAACGAGAGAGGAAGAACGCTGTGAACATTTTTATGACAGGTGCGACTGGATTTTTAGGGGGACGGCTCGCGAAAGAGTTGATTGCGCGAGGCCATCACCTCTATGTCCTCGCCCGCTCCCCCGAAAAAGTCACCCATGTTTTTACGTCAAAAGAACGTGAGGCCATCGAAGTGCTCGCCGGTGACTTGACGGCGCCGCTCCTCGGTGCGGACGAGACGTTTATCGAGCGAAATCATGGGAAGGTGGACCTCGTGCTGCATATGGCCGCACTCGTAAAATTCGACGAAGAACTTCGCGATGAGCTGTTCGAGACGAACTTGACCGGCACGAAACAAGTGCTCGGTTTGACGAAAGCACTCGGGTGTCGCCGCTTTTTCCATGTGAGCACGGCCTACACGCTCGGAGCAAAAGAAATCGGCCACGAGACGCTCTATACGGACCAGACGTTCCATAATCCATACGAAGAGAGCAAGGCCCACGCCGAACAGGCCGTCTGGGCGATGCGCCACGAACTCGAGGTCTCGATCTTCCGACCTGCCATCATCGTCGGCGACTCGAAGACAGGAGAAGCCGATTCGAAGTTCACGATGTACGGCTACATGCGCGCCCTCGAGGTGTTCAAACGTCGGCTCGAACGTCGTGGGGCTCCGGCTGGCCCGATTCGGCTCGTCGGGTCGGAGAGCGGGACGTCGAATCTCGTCCCGGTCGACTACGTCGCGGACGTCCTGCTTGCCGCAATCGAACATGCGCGTCCGAACACGATTTATAACGTGACGAACGACACGCCACCACGAAATGCGGACATGCTCGAATTTATGAAAGAGGCGCTCGCTTTCCCCCACTTGAAAATCACAGAGGCACCGACGTCGTCGCTCAGCACGGTCGAGGAGACGTTCAACGAGATGGTGAAAGTGTTCAACCCCTACCTAGACCGAGACATCCGGTTCACCGACGCGAACACGAAACAGTTGCTCGCCGCGGCCGGTTTTCAGCCGCTCGATTTGAACGTCCGGTCGCTGAAGCGTATCGTTGACGCCTATTACGACACGAAATAAAACAGGATGGAGCTGACACAAGTCAGTTCCATCCTGTTTTACGTTTTGTCACAGACGAGGACGATTTTTCCGTCTTGAATCTCGCCTTCGAGCGATTCGACCATCTGTTTCGTCAAGCCGAGGCTCTCGAGCTGCTCGATGCGGTCGTCCGAGTTTTTCGTGAACTTGGACATGAGCGACTCCCAAAGTCCTTTCTCGGTGATCCGATACGGCTGGACACCGGCCTCGGCGGCGAGACGGAGCGTCAATTCTTCATCTTTGGCAAATAAGTAAATGTGCTCGTTCACACAGCCGCCCGACACCATCCCGTTCACTTCATGGTCGACCGACGTCATATCTCGTACGATTCTCGTTTCTAACATCCTTCATCCTCCTAAACGTTCACAGTCAAAATCTAATAATATACTATTCCCAAAAAATGAGCGCTAAAACCCGATTTCTGACGGATTGTTTGAAGGATGGTTCATGTGAACGTGACGGACCAAGATTCGATGTTGAAATGTTCGACGAGTTGACCGACCCGTGCCTGCTCGTCTTCTCCCGAATGAACGCCGTCCCGTGTCGCCTTGAACGCCAGCTCTCCCTGTCTCGGGGTGATTCGTGTGATCCGATAGCCGGCCTGCTGCAATAGCGAAGCGATGATCTCGAGCTTCTCACGCTCGATTGAGCGAAACGTATGATGCGCTTTCATGTCTCTCCTCCTCGCTGACTCCTCAGTATGTACGCTCAAATCAATGATGCTATACTTATGTCAATGAGACAAGGAGTGATATGGATGCCAAAACAAGACATGAATGCGATCATGCTCGACTACTTGAATGAAAAAGAGGACTACGAGGCGTTCGCGGCCAAACTGAAGCAATTACTCAGTGAGTTGCTCGACAATGCCGGGATCCAATTCCATTCCATCGTCGCTCGGGCGAAAGAGGCCGAGAGCCTCTATGCAAAACTATCCAGGAAACCGTATCAATATCGGTCACTTCGGGACGTACAGGACTTGGCCGGGCTACGGATCGTCACGTATTTTCATGACGATGTCCAGGCCGTCGCGCAAATCCTCGAAGAAGAGTTTCGGATCGACCGGGAACAGTCGATTGACAAATCGACGCTGCTCGATGCGAACGAGTTCGGTTACTTATCCGTCCATTATGTCGTCGGGTTGAGCGACAAGCGGCTCGCGCTCGGTGAATATGAGCGCTATCAGGAGAAAGAAGCGGAGATTCAGGTCCGCTCAATCTTGCAACACGCCTGGGCCGAGATTGAGCACGACCTCGGCTATAAGAACCCGAACGCCGTCCCCCCAGAAATCAAGCGTAGCTTCAGCCGCGTAGCCGGGCTCCTCGAGATCGCTGATTCAGAGTTCGTCAATATCCGGAAACAGCTCCGGACGTTCGAACAGGAGACGGTCGAACGAATCATCGCTTCCCCTGAAGAAGTGACGATCACCCGTGACAACTTGAACTATTATATCGCGAACGATCCGACGGTCGAGAAGCTCGACAACGCCATCTTCCAGAGCGACTGGTTGCTCGAGACGGACTTGTCGACAATCATCGAGCTGACGCGCATGTTCCATTACGCCCAGATTCGCACGTTCCACGACTTGAGCGAGACGCTCGATTTGTATTTCAACCGGGCCGTGAACTGTTCGGCGCTTCTCCCGTCTTCGCTCCTTCCCCGTCAAGGGATGGGTGTCGTCTATGCGGTTCTCGCCAAACTGCTCGTGGAAGGGGACGACCAACAGATTGAGTTTTTCTTCCGTCGCTTCTATCCAGACTTGAAACATTATGACGAAATCATCCAACAATTACGGATCCGGGAAGAGCCGACATAACTTTACAGACTTCATGTTTTTATTGTAGAATGTTTTTATGTACTGAAATATATGCAAATAATGATTTTAAGTAGGAGGTACTTCCGAGGATGACAACCCCTGTACAGACAGCATCCCGCCGTCAGCTCGTCGCTGACGCCGAACGCGGGATCCGCATGAACTATCGTGGAGTGAAAAAAAACCTCCGGGCGATGTTCTCACAGTATTTGACGCGTAACGAATTTTTCATCCTTCGGTCACTCTGCCAAACGAGTCCCCAAATCGCTTCGGCACTCTCGAACGAGTTCCAGTTCTCGGCCTCGATGATCACGGCACTCGCAGATGAGTTGACGAAGAAAGGACTCATCTCGCGTGAACGGAGCGAGCGCGACCGCCGCGTCGTCGAACTCCAAGCGACTGAAGAAGGCCGCGCCTTGTTCGAGACGTTAGAAGACATGAAAATCGAGTACTTGATGGACGTGTTCGAGGACTTCTCTGACGAAGAGCTCATCGTCTTGTCGAAGTTGCTCGACCGTATGGACGCGTAACGGTTTACGACGACATCAAAATAAGCCATGGACCCATCCCAATGATGGATTTATGGCTTATTTTTTTACAGATTTTACGAACGGGAAAGCCCATACCGGGCATAGCCCGCCTTTAAGCATGGGATGAAAGTGAGTTCGGATGTGAAGAACATCCGACATTCGGGTATATATATTCCATAGACAAGTACAAGTCTCTAAAACGCCCGTGTCCATCGCACCTTGAGAATCGTATCCGGTTCGGTCACGAAAACATGTGACCGGTAAAACGATGCCTGTCGTCACGTAAAAGACGCTAAAACATCAGGTGGACACACCTGCAACGACCTGTGGTGGATGGTAACAGTCCATCAGCCTGAGAACCTATATGGTCTGTCTCAGGAGGGGTGATGGCACACCCTCATCTGAAGGCTTGAGCAAAACAGAAATGGACTGCGCTCGCACAAGCACTTCAGAATCCCACGGTTTCAATCGTGGGAGTGTCAAATCTATTATTTAGTTTTCATGCGTCGCTCGATCCCGTTTCTTTTCTTCCCACCTACGTTTAGCCTCTTTATGCAAATCGTCCTCGTTGCGAAGGCGCATTCCTCTTAGCTCTCGATTTATCGCGCGTGCCTGCCTTCTGACTGATCTCTTGGTTACGTTGAACCAGATTCCATAGATCGCACTCGCAAGGAACAAGCTCCAAGCGGCCTGTTCTGTGGCGATATAGACGAGAAGGTACATCATAAGCCAAAGACCGACCGATGCGACATACTTTCTAAATGATTTGATCGTTATCTTCCCCGTTCCGCGTCCTGAATAAAAGTGACGACACCGCATTTAACAATAAACAGCCCGGAGTGGCAATCACTCCGGGCCATCGATTTAATTTCGTATGAGCTTCGCCGTCACGATGATTCGATCGCGATACCCACGTTCAGGGTCATAAGGCCCTGCACAGGTGATCAGTTGCAACCGTTCGGATTGTGTGGCCGCAAAGATGGAAGCGAGCGGCACGTCCTCGAGCCGATATCGATTCACGGAGACGACCTCGTACTGTGCGACTCGCTCGTCACGTTGGAGCGTCACCGTCTCTCCGAGTTGTAACGTGGCGAGTTCGCTGAAGATGGCCGGACCTTGGAGATCGTCCAAATGTCCGGATAAGACGACGTTGCCGATTGCGCCGGCACGTGCGCCGTATTGATACCATCCGACTGCATTGACGTCATCCGGCGTGTCCATCCGGTCGAGTCGGTCTTTCCCGACCGGTTCGATTGTCGCATCGACATCAATGGATGGGATGATGAGTCGTTTTGGGATGAACGTTTCCCGGTGAAACGACTGCCGACTGACCTCGGTCGAGGCGAGGACGAGCGGTTCGGCGAATCCGACGGTTGGGAGTCGGAACTCTTTGTCCGGCGCATCGACCTCAGCGGCCATCGAGAGAAACGCGAACGATCCAATCAGTAAAAGCTTAGGCGTCTTGCTGCTTACGACGAAAGACGTAGAAGCCAGCCGCTGCCGCACCGAGGACTGCTGCTGCGAGCAACCAGTTCATCGAAGCAGTCTGGGCGAGTCCGCCTTGTCCAGTCTCAGGAGCTCCAGCCATTTCCCCGCCGTCTGCTGCGAGCAATACTTCAAACGCTGGTTCACCTTCGAGGAGTCCGATCGCGAATGCCGTGTAGTTCTTACCACCTTCAAGGGCGACACCGTCGAGCGCCTTCACGACGTCCGTTGCGCCGGCTGGGCGAACTTCGAGGTCATACGTTCCGGCGTCAAGTGTACCGTAGTCAGATACCGCTTTGAACTCGAGGTTCGAGAAGAGCGGGTCTCCGCCTTTCGGTGCCACATCGACTGCTGGCGCGTCTGGTGCGAAGTGAGCGACACGGACTTTCGACTTGCCATCTTCGAAGTTGGCGTCATCTTCCATCGCTGCGATTTCGATGTTCTCGAGTTGTCCAATCGCTGCAGCGGTATAGAATTTGCCAGCTTCAAGTGAGAGATCCGCTGCGACGACGACCGTCTCAGCGTCACCGGCTGGTTTGATTTCGACGTTATAGTCGCCGGCTGGTAGTGTCAAATAGTCAGTGAGCGCTTTGAACTCTGCGCCTTCGACCGCGACTTCGCCGTTGACATACACATCGACCGCCGGAGCATCAGGTGAAGCGTGAAGCACCCGGACCATCGCATCGCCGTCGTGACCGTCCGCGCTGACTGGTAAGACGAGTGCAAACGCGAGAGCGAGCGTTCCGAGTAGAGACATCATTTTCTTCATGTGAAATTTCCTCCCTTTTCCCCTTAAGTGTGACCGATGGACTACGTACAACAGATTTGGTGTAGTGCTGCATAGCGTGCTACATCTGATTGCTATGTAGCTGGTGACATCTTAAACTTAAGACAACGGGACGATGGCGTAAAGGCGACAGTGTGTCTCGAATGTGCTGTGACGCTTTCTTCGGGTGTTACCGCTTTCTTTACAATATTGTTACTTCCCTGTCTCGATTAAATAAAAACCCCGTGACATACATTGTCACGGGGTCAAATGTGCTCGGGCCCATTCGACGTCGTTGACGAATAACGCGTCGACGCCGAGCCTGCTGAAGCGATGCAATTGTTCTTCCGTCTTGACCGTGTACGGCCGGACACGGATTCCTGCTTCGACCAATGCTTCGATCTCGGCGTCGGTTAACGCGCGGACGCTCGGATGAAGCGCATTCGCCCCGAGCTGTTTCAAATAGGAGACCGGGTCCGTTATCCGTTTTGAGGACAGGGCGGCAAGTTCATATTCGGTCGTCAACTCGCGTAAACGTCGTAATGTCTCGTGATTAAAGGAAGAGACAATAAGACGCTCGGCTGGAAAACCGGTCCGTTCAACGATTTCGATGAGACGATGCTCGATGCCCCGATAGTGCTCGACATCCGTCTTCAGCTCAAGGTTGACGAGGAGCGGTGTCGGCTTGACCAACTTGAGGAACGCTTCGAGTGTCGGAATCGGTTCCTCTCCCCCGAACCGGAACGCCGCGTTAGCTGTCCGGAGCTCGGCGAACGTCTTGTCGACGACACGGCCACGTCCGTCCGTCGTACGCTCGAGCGATTCGTCATGGATGAGCACGAGTTCCCCGTCCCGCGTCATGTGCACGTCCGTCTCGATGCCGTCCGCACCGACCTTGATAGCGGCCTTGAACGCCGACATCGTGTTCTCTGGGTAGTGCGCCATTACCCCACGGTGGGCGTATAGCTTCATCGGCTCACACTGTGCCATATTTGGCCGTCAAATAGCGCACGAGCGGACGGACCGAGATGTCTTCCCCCGTCACTTCCCGAATCAACTCGTTCGGTGTGAGCGATTTGCCGTGGCGATGCACGTTCGTCTCGAGCCACTGCTTGATCGGACCGAACTCCCCGCTCGCAATCCACGTGTCGAGCTCTGGGTGTTGGGCCCGTAGCGTCTCCGTCAATTGGGCCGCATAGACGAGACCGAGGGCATAGCTCGGGAAGTAACCGAACGAACCGCCCGCCCAGTGCACGTCTTGAAGCACGCCTTTCGCGTCGCTCGGGACGTCGACACCGAGGTACTCTTTATAGAGGCGGTTCCACGCCGCCGGCAGCTCGGCAACGGACAACGTGCCTTGGATGAGCGCCTTCTCGAGCTCATACCGGATGATGATATGAAGGCTGTACGTCAACTCGTCGGCCTCGATTCGGATGAGTGACGGTTTCGCCTCGTTCACCCCGGCATAGAACGTCTCGAAATCGATGGACGAAAGCGGCGGATGCTCGGCTTGTAGGCTCGGGTAGACGCTCTTCAAGAAAGCGACGCTTCGGCCGACGAAGTTCTCGAAGAACAACGACTGCGACTCGTGGATGCCCATCGAGGCACCACCGCCGAGTCCGAGTTCGTCGAGTGCGGCATCGATTTGTTGCTCATACGTCGCGTGCCCCGCCTCGTGCATCGTACCGAACAAGGCGTTCCGATAGTCGGCCTCATCATATTTCGTCGTGATGCGGACGTCCCGACGGTTGATCGTAATCTCAAACGGATGGACGGTCGCATCCAAACGACCGCGGCTCAAATCGTAGTCGACGACCCGCATCCAGTCGTGACAGATTCGTTCTTGCGCCTTCTGGTCCATCGACCAGTCGAGGGGCGCCCCCGCCTGTTTCAGTTGACGGATGAGCGGGACGAGCTCATCGCGCAGTCCTTCGAACAATCGGTCGAGTTGCGCGACCGTCATCCCTGGCTCGAAGTCATAGAGCAACGCGTCGTACGGATGTGACGCATACCCGAAATAATCGGCGAACTTCCGTTGATACGCGACAATCTTTTCTAAATATGGTGCGAACATCCCCCAGTCATCCCGTTCTTTCGCTTTCTCCCAAGCGGTCTCCGCTTCTGACACGAGCGTGACGTACGCCTGGTACTCTTCAGGCGGAATCTTCGCATTGCGTTCATATTGCGTCTTGGCGACAGACAGCGAGCGGGACTCGATTGGCGTCAATCCATCTGCCCCTTCCATCTCGTCGAGCAGTCGTTTGAACGATTCGCTCGTCTGACGCTTGAACGCCTCGGTCGAAAGATACCCGATCGTCTCCGCCCGTAACGGTGCCGACTGTTCCGGCATTTGGGTCCGCATATCCCAATAAAGTAACGAGATCGCCTCGTCGAAGGCGCGCAACTGTTTAAAATGCTCGCGCCACTGCTTTGTCAATTCCATGTCATGACCACCCCTGTTCATTTATCCTTACATCACTACTTTATTATATTCGTCAGCCGTTGCCTATCTCCGCATATGGATTTCGACACGGTTTACATTTATGGAACGGAATCCTGAGCCTTTTGACACTCCCACAGCTAAAGCAGTGGGATTCTGAAGTGCTTGTGCGAGCGCAGTCCATTTCTGTTTTGCTCAAGCCTTCAGATGAGGGTGTGCCATCACCCCTCCTGAGACAGACCATATAGGTTCTCAGGCTGATTGACTGTTACCATCAACCACAGGTCGTTACAGGTGTGTCCACCTGATGTTTTAGCGTCTTTTGCATGACGACAGGCATCGTTTTACCGGTCACATGGTTTCGTGACCGAACCGGATACGATTCTCAAGGAGCGATGGACACGGGCGTTTTAGAGACTTGTACTTGTCTATGGGATATATATACCCGAATGTCGGATGTTTTTCACATCCGAACTCACGTTCATCCCATGCCTAAAGGCGGGCTATGCCCGGTATGGGCTTTCCTGCTCGTATAATCTGTAAAAAAATATTGACCTGTTTCTTGATTTTTCTGACGATTTATTTGTTTGATATCCATTATGGTAGAAAAGTAAACAATAAAGGGGCGAATGTAGAGTGAATCGAACACGGAGACATAAACAACAAACATATATGATGCGACGAATCATTTTTGGCTTGATTTTGCTCGCAATCGTCGCATTAATCCCGGCCCTTGTCGGGTTCAAACGGGAGACGCCCGTCCAACCTTCAATCGAGGCTCCTGTCGTCGAACCGGTCAGTCAAGGTCCGACGTTTCCCAATATCCCGATGAGCGACTGGCGACTAGACGTCATGGAACAAGTAGACGATGAAGAGATCCTCGTCGGCGCGATGACGTTCGTCGATTTGACAGACGGCGTCATTTTACTCGATAAACAAGGGGAGGCCCGTGTTTATCCGGCGAGCACGACGAAATTGATGACGGCACTCCTCGCCTATGAGCAAGCAAGTCTCGCCGGCGAACTCGACCTTCCACTCGTCGAGATCAAACCGTCGACACTCGACATCCCATGGGACAGTCATATCGCACACCTCGCGGTCGGTGACACGTTGTCCGTCCGCCAAGCGCTCTATGCGACGTTGCTCGAGTCGGGCAATGATGCGGCCAACAGCCTTGCCGAGTATGTGAGCGGGACGACGACCGCTTTCGTCGAACGGATGAACGCTCGGGCGGAAGTCCTCGGTTTGACGGGAACGCATTTCATGAATGCCCACGGCTACTCTGACCCGGACCACTACACGACAGCTCATGACATGGCGAAGATTGCTTATGTGTTCGCTCGTTATCCAGAGCTCGTCGAGATTGCCGGCACATATGAGTACGAGGCAAAGTTCACGGACAAGGACGGGAACGGCAAACGTCGTTGGTGGTATCACCTCGGTTCGGCCGTGAACGAGCGCAGCATCCATTACTCTGATTTAGTGACGGCGACGAAGACGGGATATACGGACGAGTCAGGCTACACGATGGTCTTTTTGATGGAACAAGCGGGCAAACAGTATGCGCTCGTGACGATGCAAGCAAAGTCGGGTCAAACGTTCCCGACGATGCGGACGGTCGAACGAATCGCCTTCGGTCGGACGCTCGAATAGAACATACATAGTTAATGAAGGGACTGCTCGAATGAGCCGTCCCATTTTATTTTTTCATCGGATATCCACCACTTTTGTTACAACGAGATGACAACGACGTCTCGACAAGGTGACGAAAATTCAGAAAATTTAAACTTTATACGTGAAAAAAGCAAGGCTCATGCCTTGGTATTATGCGATTTAGAGCCGTTTTTATGAAAAGGTTGCAGTTTGCAATGACTTCCGAGGTCCGTTAAGGTTAGTCATAAGTTCGTCTTTACCGTCCGCTTTCGTCACATTGTGGGAATGAAACCACATTGTCCGAACGGACGATTGAACCATATTTGAATCGCGTACAGGAGGTAATACAATGTTATGGCAAGAATGGGTATCCATCGCGCTTTACCTCGTGATGATGCTCGCAATCGGTTATGTCGCGTATAAACGCACGACCGACTCATCGGATTATATGTTAGGTGGCCGCAAGATGGGGCCAGGTGTCACCGCCATGTCGGCCGGAGCGTCAGATATGAGTGGGTGGATGTTAATGGGACTACCGGGGGCAATGTATGCCACGGGATTATCAGCAATTTGGTTAGCCGTTGGATTGGTCATCGGAGCTTATTTGAACTACTTGTTGGTTGCTCCGCGTCTTCGCGTCTTCACTGAGATGGCGAACGACTCGATCACGATTCCAGATTTCCTTGAGAATCGGTTCCGAGATCACTCGAACTGGCTACGGATCTTGTCTGCGTCCGTCATCATCATCTTCTTCACGTTCTACACGTCGGCCGGACTCGTATCGGGCGGTAAGTTGTTCGAAAGCTCGTTCGGCATCGACTATCAGACAGGTGTCATCGTCACGATTAGCGTCGTCATTTTGTACACGCTGTTCGGTGGATTCACGGCCGTCAGCTGGACGGACTTCGCGCAAGGTGTCATCATGTTCCTCGCGCTCGTCCTCGTCCCAATCGTCGCATTGACTGACGTCGGTGGGATGACGAACGCCGTCAACACGGCGACGGCCATCAACACGGACCTGTTCGACTTATTCAAAGGGACGACGACGCTCGGCATCATCGGTCTCCTCGCTTGGGGACTCGGTTACTTCGGTCAGCCGCACATCATCGTCCGCTTTATGGCCATCAAGGACGTGCCATCGCTCAAGACGGCTCGTCGCATCGGGATGGGTTGGATGACCGTATCGATTATCGGTGCCGTTATGACGGGACTCGTCGGAATCGCGTATTTCCGCGGTCAAGGCAATGCCCTCGCCGACCCGGAAACGGTGTTCATCCAATTCTCGGACGTCTTGTTCCACCCGTTCATCACAGGCTTCTTGCTCGCTGCGATTCTCGCGGCGGTCATGTCGACGGTGTCGTCACAACTGCTCGTCACGTCATCTGCGTTGACAGAAGACTTCTATCGTAAGTTCTTCAATAAAGATGCGAGCGAGAAGACAATGGTCCTCGCTGGACGAATTGGTGTCTTGCTCGTCGGGATCGTCGCGACGATCATGTCGCTTAGCCCGTCGAACACGATTTTGACGCTCGTTGGTTATGCATGGGCCGGTTTCGGTTCAGCCTTCGGTCCAGCGATTCTCTTGTCGCTTTATTGGACGAAGATGACACGCCAAGGTGCGCTCGCCGGAATCCTCGTCGGTGCCATCACGGTCATCTTGTGGATCGTCACTGGATTGTCGAGCGTCATCTACGAGATGGTACCAGGCTTCTTCTTCAGTATGCTTGCCATCGTCCTCGTCAGCACGTTCACGAACCAACGTGAACAAAAACGAATCAATCGTGAATTTTCAGCGATGGAGGCAGAACTTGCTGCCGCTAAAGAAGAATAAGCATCAAAAAGCTCGTCCCGGTTTTACTATCGGGACGAGCTTTTTTATTATGTCGGTTACATGTTTGTAGCGAGTAACCAGACGCGGATGAGGAACGGGACGATTACAAGGACGAGCATGACGTTCCGCAGCGTCCGGTTCCGGTTCCAATAATAAGCCATGAGGACGAACGGGTGTAGCGCGGTCAGTTCATACGGATTGAACCAGAACCAAGTCAAGACCAAGACGATTAAAAAGTAAAGGACCGAACGTTGTTTCGTCGTCCGGTACTCTCGAAACATGTCATACGCCCCTTTGAAGAACGCGATGAACGCGACGATCCAAAAACTGATGACGATTACATTTTCCAATCAAACAACCACCTTAAGAGACATTTTCGATATAGAAGCCGCCCCAATAAATATGACGATACGTAAACTCTTTCCCACTCTCGGCCGTGATCACGATCTCATCTTCCGTCAAGACGAGCACATGGACCGGGATCTCACCTTGCTTGAGCATCGGACTGAATAGACGAAACTGCTTGTTGAGCCATTTGCGTTCTGTGAAATCACGGTAATGATGCAAGGCGAGTGTCGGGTGGACAAGAAAGACGGCGACGAGAAACGCGATGGCCGTCGGGGAAGCGGCTACTTCAATGAGCAGTGACGTGACGAGCACGAGAGATAAGACGCCATACCCGAATTCGAGCAGCTCCATTAAAGAGGCTCGGCTCGCGATCACATACTGGACGACCCGAAATGCCACGTAGAGCAAAAGACTGACCATCACATATTGGGAAAACGGGGCGACACGCATCGAGACGTCTAAATAGAACAAGACCGGTAGCAACATGATCCACTTCCATAATTGTAAGGCGAGGTAAAACAATGATTGATCGATGAAACGACGATTGTGTACGAGCCGTTGCATATCCATGTTTCCCACCTCCGATTAAAAGATGCGATCTTACGAATACCATTCCCCGTATCGAAGAATGCTAACTTGGAATTACACGTTAATCGGATTTTTCTTTTCGCTCGATGCGCGTCGCGTTGAGCAGCCCGCCGATCAAGATGACGGAAGCAGCCAAGTAGAACCAAATGAGCAAGACGATGAACGCCCCGAGTTGGCCATAGAACCGCTCATAGTTTGCATACTGTGAATAGTAGCTGAACACGTTCGAGACTGTCAAGATACCGATGGTAGCGAACGCCGCCCCACCCCAGCTGTCGCGAATCGTCCCGCGGTGACTCGGCAACCATTTATAGACGAGCAAGAACACACTGAACAAGACGAGCGACCCGACAATCCAGCGGAAATAAAACCAAATCTGGGCGTAGGTGGCTACGATATCTTCGATGAAGATGATGTGCGTCGACACTTCACGGAGCGCCGCCTCGACGACCGGGATGACGAGCGAGAACGGAAGTACGAACATGAGCGCGAGCGTCACGGCGATATCTTGGAGCGCACCTCGCAAGAACGATTTGTTTCGAATCAATCGATAGGCATCGTTCAACGAACGGACGAGCGACTGAACCGCCATCGATGAAATCCATAGCGCCGGCAAGATGCTAATCGAGGCGAGACCAAGCCTTGAGTCGTCAAAGATGGATTCGATGTTGCCTTCTAACAGCTCGAAGCTCGTCTCTGGCATGACGAGGGCGAGCGCCTCAATCACATCCCCACTCGAGAACGGCAAAAGCCCGACGATCCCTAGCACGAACAACAGGAACGGGAACGTCGACAAGATGAAATAATACGCGAGCATCGCCGCCTGGTCGAAGAACCGTTCCACGAAAAAACGCTTGAATACAATTTTGAATGTGTGTAGCATGACCCTAATTCTTTTCTTTAGTGTTTTTTAAAAATAAATTCGGTAATTGAAATAAATATTTTATAATCGATTGAAAGCAAGGACCGGATGATGGCCCTTGCTTCGGCTCAACTGATATGTTCACGCTTCGGCTCCCACGCCTCGACGTGCTCCTTGCCCGGCAAGTCGACGTTATCCCGGTTGAAATGCGGATCTTTCCCGGCCCGCTTCTGGGCGACGTAGTCGTCGAGCAGCACCCGGGCGATCTTGCTCAATCGGAAGATGGCGTACATGTTGACGAGCGCCATCATGCCCATGAAGATATCGGCGATCGACCAGACGAGCACGGCCGAGCGGACGGCACCGAACATGACCATCCCGACGACGGCGATCCGATAGATGACGAGGTAGACTTTGCGTTCCGAGATGAACTCGATGTTCGTCTCCCCGTAATAGTAATTTGCCAAAATCGAGCTGAAGGCGAACAAGAGAATCGCGATCGTCATGAGCGAGGTCGCGACCGGGCCGATCTCCGTCAAGAGCGCCTCTTGGGCGAGCTCGATCCCTTGAAGCTCCTCTGAGCCCGGCACACCTGAAATCAAGACGATCATCGCCGTCGCCGTACAGATAAAGAGCGTGTCGACGAAGACGCTGAGCGATTGGATGAGCCCCTGCTTCACGGGATGACTGACCTCGGCCGTCGCGGCCGCGTTCGGAGCGGATCCCATGCCGGCCTCGTTCGAGAACAGACCGCGTCTAATCCCTTGAAGCACGGCCGCACCGACCGCGCCGCCGAACAACTGTTGGAACCCGAGCACACCTTCAGAGAAGATGGCCGAAAAGACGGCCGGGACGACATCAAGGTTCGTCAAGACGACCCAAAGCGCCAACAGGATGTAGCCGCCGGCCATGATTGGAACGATGATCCCCGACAGTGTCGAAATCGAGCGAATCCCGCCGAAGATGACAATGCCTGTCACGACTGCAAGGATGAGACCTACCCATACAGTGTCAATGTCAAAGACGTTGTTGACGGACAAGGCGATGGTATTCGCTTGAACGGAGTTGAACGCGAATCCGAATGAAAATGTAATTAAGATTGCGAAGACGATGCCGAGCCACCGCTGGCCGAGCGCGCGTTCGATATAATACGCCGGTCCCCCGCGCCACGCCTTCCCGTCATGCACTTTGTACACCTGGGCGAGCGTGCTCTCGACGAACGCCGAAGCCGAACCGATCAAAGCGATGAGCCACATCCAAAACACGGCACCCGGCCCTCCGAGCGCGATCGCCGTCGAGACACCGGCGATGTTCCCTGTACCGACGCGGGCGGCCGTCCCGATGGCGAACGCCTGGAACGAGGATACCTGCCCTTTCTCATGCTTCAATCCTTTGACGAACAACAACTTGAACATCTCCGGCAGCATCCGGAATTGGACGAAGCCCATCCGAATCGTGAAGAAAATCCCACCGGCAATCAACACAAAAATGAGGACATACGTCCATAGCAAATCGTTCGCCTGTGAGACGACATCTTGAAAGTCCACGTTACATCCCTCCTCTTTAAGGAGTTCTTACCCGCTCTCTGACAGCGGAAAACGAATCAGCGGCGCTTGACCGCCTCGACGATCCGTTCACAAATCAAATGTGTCTCGAGGCTGTCCTCGGCCCGGACCGACTCGTTCGGTTTTCCGGCGACGAGAGCCAAGAACGACTCAATCATCGACGTGAACCCGCGGCGGTCCAGATTCGACTCCCACGGGTTTAAGGCGTGTTCGAGGACACCAGTCGCGGTATGGTCGTATACGCGCTCGACGTCGCGAGATACTCGTTTCAGCCGCGAAGACATCACTTCCATCACTTCCTCTGTACAGCCGTTGTCTCGGTTCATGATGCCGATCGCCTCGATGCCGCCCGCTGTGAACTGGATCTGCAGCTGCTTTAACGTGTCACCTTCGAACCGCGGTCGGACGGTGAGCGCCTCGATCGGTTGGCGCCCCGTCAAGTAACGGAGCGTATCGACGACATGGACGAAATCCTCTACGATGAACTCTCGAAGCGTCGACGGATTGTACGTCCGATTTTTCTGAATCAGCACCATGTTCGGGTCTTCGACTTCTTTTAATGCAGACGTCGCCGTGGCGAAGCGACGATTGAACCCGGTGACGAGTTCGACGCCTTGTGACGCCGCGAGACGGGCGAGGCGCTCGGTCTCTTCGAACGTGAACGTCACCGGCTTGTCGATGAACACGTGTCGCCCCTGTTCGAGCACGTACGTCACTTGGCTGACGTGGGCGGCCGTGGCCGAATGGATCAATACGGCGTCCGCGTCTTGGAGCGGCGCCTCCTCGAGCGAGCGAGAATGACCGTTGAACCGATACTTTGCAACAAGTTGCTCGGCTTTGGCTGCATCCCGTGAGACGAGATGCACCTCCACCCCGTCGAGTCCAGCATAAACCGGGAGGTACGCCTTCTTTGCGACGGCCCCTATTCCTACGACAATCAATTTCATCGTGATACCTCTCCTTTTCGGTCGACCAAACAAATCCCCCGGGCTCATGCCCAGGGGTGATGTGTCAGCGAACCGCTAAAATTTCAAAGCTTGTGATCGGTTTACGGATCGCATCCGATACGATCTGATACATCTGGGCCAATTGCTCGTTGTCGTTCAAATCGGGCGTGCGGTCGAGCTGGACCTCACACGTCCGTGTCGTCTGCTCTTTGTCTTGAAACGCGTATTCAACGGTATATGTCTGCATGACTCGTCTCCTCTCACGATGTATACGTATGTATAGCCTGTATCGAAATGATTGAAACGCCTCCCCGACACGTCCGGGCCATGCCGCTTCTCGACGCCTCGTTTTCGATTGTACCATGCGGCAGCCTCCAACATCCGACGTCGACGTCGGGTAAGGTGCAATCGCTTGTCAAACGTCACAATCCTTTCTACACTAGACGGATACATCATTTATCGTAGGAGGCAACATATGACATCTTATCAAACGATTCTCGCATTCCCCCTCGGCTTCCTGCTCCTCGTCGGCTGTGCCGCCGAGACCGACTCCGTCACATCGACACCGATCGAGACCGAGTCTCAAGCAATCGAAACGACGACGCCCGAACAAACCGATTCGCCTGAACACTTCGATGGGTTCGAGCTGATCGAAGTCGACGGTGGTGATTTATCCGGCGAGCGGAGAGCGAACGTCGTCGTCGATGTCGGCTATGGCGACCGGACGTATTGGGCGTTCACGAATGAATTCGGTCAGCTCGTACGCGTCATCGCCGATGAGATCGTCTTGCAAGACGATACCTCGGAGGACGTCAACGCTTCGGGACGCTACTATGCGGACGAGGCGAAAGTACCGGGCACGGAGCTTCCCGAGCTCGATGAAGGCCACGTCATCGCCGACTCGCTCGGAGGCGTCTCGAACGCCTATAACATCACTCCCCAAAACAGCACGCTCAACCGGCACGGGGACCAAGCCTATATGGAGACGATGATTCGCAACGCGGGCGGCGTCACCGACTTCGAGGCGCTCATCACTTATTCAACCCCTTCGACCCATATCCCGTCTCACTATCAGTATACATACACGCTGAACGGGAACATCATCGTCGACAGATTCGACAACGTCAACCCGGACGACGTGAACGCGGCACTCGGATTGACCGAGAAGTCGCCACAGACCGCTCGGCCCGCAGACGAAGGCGACGTCTCGACCGTCGACACGAACGGCAACGGACACGTGACGATAAAAGAGGCGAAAGACGCCGGCTTCACGATGCCGATCACGCGTGACCATTGGCTTTATCCGTACATGCGTGACAACGACAACGACGGCATGGTCGGCGAGTGACGAACCGTTCATGAAACGACGCCCCTCCTAACTGGGGCGTCGTTTTCGTCTCGTCAGACCGCTTTCTTTTGCATCCATTTCATCAAGTTCGAGGTGACACCCCGCGGCAAGAACCGCTCCCCGAAGACGAGCGACTTGTTCGGTAACCCATAGATCGCGACGACTTTCCCTTTTTCCCATGCCCTGTAGCCGAACTCGGCCACGTCTTTTGCCGGGACAGGCTGGAACCGCTCGAACAGGACCGATTTCTCGAGACCGGTGACGTCGGCGAACCCGGTCTCCGTCGGCCCAGGACAGAGCGCGGTCACGGCGAGCTCAGAGGCCAACGCCTCGGTGAAGGAGAGCACGTACGCCTTCGACGCATAATAGACCGCCATCAACGGGCCAGGCTGAAAGGCGACAATCGAGGCCAAATTGATGACGCCTCCATGCCGACGCTCGAGCATCGCCGGCGTATACAGACGGGTGAGTGCCGTCAACGTGACGATGTTCACTTGCAACATATCGTGATTCTTTTGCACGTCCGTCTCTGTAAAATCACCATAGTCACCGAAACCGGCATTGTTGACCAACACATCGACATGTCGTCCGCTCGACGACGTCTGTGCATAGAGCGTGGCCGCACTTCCTGGCAACGACAAGTCGAGCATCCGGCATACCGGTACTTCATCTTCTCCTCTGACCAAGCCGTCCCCATCAAAATCGGACCCCCGGCCATTGATTCTTCGGTCGAAGCGTTCAACGTGTTCCGGAGGTGTGCGCTCAACTATTTGGCTACGACACCGACCGACACGTCTGACTATCCGGACAAGATCGTCCTCATGTGGAGTACGGTCCATGGCATGGCGCAATTGATCGCGAACGGGAACCTTGTGTACGACGGTGACGAGCTCGACTGGGTCGAATCGATGTTAGCGCTCTATTTACAGGGTTGACGTCCGTCCTGTCTCACATACAAAAAAGACCGTCGACGTGTCGACGGTCTCGAACCGCCCATGTGGCGGTTTTTTTATTACTCTTCTGTGGCCGCTTCGACCGGACGTCTCGGCGGACGCTTCCCGAAGTATTGATAATACTGTTTGTATCGTTCCATCAGTTATCCATCACCATCTCTCGCTATACGTATGAAATAAAATGATTGGGATAACATCATAAATTATCCACTTAGTGTGCAATGAGGTGTGCAATAGTATGATTTCATTCTACTGTGCAATATTATTTAATCTATTGAGGAAAGTTGTTATTTTATTTGTTACTATTACAACTATAGTTAAAATGATGACTTAATACATATTAAATTATTGCTAAGATAGCTAATTATTTCTAGAGGAGACATATAATTTGTATAAAAAGTTAACTCACATTAAAAAGCAAACTCTATTTTTTAGCTTTATATTTATTATCTTAGTTTTTCCAACTTCAAAGGTTTTGTTGTGGATAAGCTCATATTTAGATTGGAAACAAGAGATTGGAATTGCAGATTTAGTAAATGTTTTTCTTGCTATTGTCACTTTTACTGCAGTTCGATATTCAAAAATCGCTGCTGAAAGCGCAAAAGAGTCAACCGATCTCACCAGACAAACAATTCTTCATTCTGAAGAGCAAACAAAATTACTCGTGCTCGAATATGAAAATACCCATAAGCCAAAACTGATTCCAAATAGACGTAACTTTCAAATTCCTTTTTTAAAAATCCCGACTGAAACAGGTGATTCATTTAAAGAATGGAGTTCAGTAATTGAACTTACCTTAACTAACGTTTTTAATGGAAATGCTTACGATATTGAAGCGTGGATCGAAATTCCTCTCAATAAAATAGCTAATTATGATAATTTAAAAACTCCCAAATCCTATCACGGTTTTTTTAAACACAATTATTACTTTACGATTAAATTGCCTAGTCCTGAGAACAGGATTCAAAAAATGCTATTTATATCCAAAAAACCATCTTTATCTTTAGATGATCCCAGATTGTATAAACAGTCGCATATGGTCTTTATAGATAACGAACCAAAGTTCACCACCCCGGTCTTAAAAAGCAATGAAGACATGAACATTGAAATTCCACCACACGTTTTAGCCATCTTGTCTGATCATATATATAGAATGTTATATGAATCAAGATTTAATCAGACAACCGATATGCAATTAGTGATTAAATATAAAACTAGCGTTGAAATAGATACCAACACTTTCAACTATAGAAAATACAAAATTAAACTATCAAATGTACACGTTATTAAAATTAATGGTCATTATTCCATTAACTTCAATATTGATTTTGATTTCTTAGATTAATGAAATTTCAAAATTTCCAGAAAACATTTGGCTATCCATAAATCCTTCTCATATCAAAGGTTCACATGGTTAATACTTCGTTTTATTGATTGTTTACGAGGGTAATTTAGCATTAACACATCACCTGTTTGCGGCATGGGGAGGAATCGGAACATGCAACTAGCTATCATCGGCACCAAAGAAGAGATCTCTGAAATTTTGAAATTTGTTGAAGGTATGCGAGTAACGTCTAGGGGGGAACGCGTGATCCGAACTGAATTCACATCCCGAATAGAAGAACGGACTCAACTCCAATTTGATATTCCGAATCACACAAATGAGAAAGCGAGCTCTCTATAAAATGAGGGCTTTTTCTTATGTCATTTATCATACCCTGATTTATTTATATGGACACATGACTATTTTCAATCTGGAGACTATGCTCAGAGTGAGGTGATCATTATTCCAAGGCCAAAGAAACATATCAGAAGAGCCATTCCTGAAGAATTGAATTGGGTGGCCAATAAGTTAATGTATATGCTTGGAACCAGAGACGTCATATTTAGCATCGAAAAAATCCTGTCCTACAAAGTTCACCTACACGTTAAAAGTCGTGGGGAATTGTTCTCGATTTTTTTGAGGTTTAGCGGAAGGTTTGAAAATCAAAAAGTGATATATAGGGAGGACTTTATTGAATCTGTAATTTTAGAAAGTGATGAACTCGAAGCCGAGCTAACTGCAAATGTCTAAATCAGGTTTTCTAGTGTGTTACTATGTTAAATATGAAATATAGTAAACTGGGGGCACTATGATGGGAATAGATGTATTGCTCGGTCTAATTGATTGGAACCCTTCTTTTGGAATTACAGACTTGGTTGGTATAGTAGCGGCAGGATTGACACTTTGTGCAGTTTTTATTAGCAGCAAGGCGGCGAAGAGTGCAGAACAATCTTCACAAGCTGCTAAAGAAGCTACTAAGCACACTGAAGAGCAAACTAAACTTTTGAAAGAACAGTATGAATATAGTCTAACTCCAAAATTACTTCCTGATACTTTGACTATTCACCAAGATCCCATTACAGTTACTAGATTTGGAGAATCTCCTCTTTATGGAGACGTGAAACTAAAAGTAAAGAACGTAGGAAAAGGCAATGCCTATTACATTCGAGCTTGGATTGAATTAGACGATGTCGATAAATTGATTGCCAAAAAAAAATCAATAAATTATTCGCACTTAGGGTTTGATACATATTCTTATAAAATGGATTTTCTACCTGAAGATCAAAGTGGTACTCAAAGGCTTCAGGTGGACGAAAACTTAATAGATGGGGTGAAACAAATCCGGTCTAGTATTAGAAATTTCGACATAGTCCATATAACCACACCATGGGTAGCTTTGAATGAAAATCAGTATTATGATTTTCCTGTATTTGCATATATCCAAGCATTACTATTACATTGCTTCTTAGATGACAAACAATCAAATAATTACAGATTCTCCTTGTATATAACTTATAAAACGGAAGCTCAATTAGGTACGCATGACGAAACCAAAACAAAATTTGACATTTATTATTCTCATGGAAAAGCAACTTTCGGATACAAAGAATCAAGTGCTACACTTACCCTATTTTTCTTGCCAACCAAATCTTAGTGGCAAAAAAAATCCCTCCACTCGTGAACTGAGCCCTGTTTTACGGACAGTTTAATAAAAAGTGCCTCGAATTCTATGCGGCGATCAGATGGCCCCGGTATTGCTCCGGGGTCATCTTTTTTAGGTTCCATTGCTTGCGTTCGCTGTTGTAATAGTCGATGTAGGAGTCGACCATCGAACGAACCTCGCTGAGGTCCAGTGCCGATCGATGGTCGACATGATCTTTCAGATGTCCGAAGAAGGACTCGATCGGTGCGTTGTCGAGACAGTTCCCCCGACGTGACATGGACTGGACCAATCCCAGCCCGCGAATCCGTGACTGATAGGCGGGATGGGTATAGTGGAACCCTTGGTCCGAATGGATCATCGCCTCGGGATGTAAGTTCCCGTTGAGGTGCTCTTCGAGCTTCCTCGTCGTCTGAAAGACGAGGTCCATGTGAAGGCTCGTCGACAGATGGTGCGCCACGATCTCACGTGTCGCCACGTCCTTCACACACGAGAGATAGACGTTCTGGCCCTTTCGTGTCGGGAGATAGGTGATGTCCGTCACGAAAACCTTGCCCGGCTCGTCTTGGTCGAACTGACGGTTCAGACGATTCGGTACCGTCCTGTGCTCCTGTGTCGCCTTGGCGAGCTTCCGATATGCGTTTTTCGTGCGGATTTTCGTGACGATCCCGTATTTCCGCATCAGCCGAAGGATGCGTTTATGGTTCATCGGTGACCCGATGAGGTCGAGCACCTCCATATAGAGCCCGCGATACCCGATCCTCCCGTGCCTGCGATCATGGAGCTGTTTCAGGAGAAGATAGTCCGCGTAGTCGCGCTCTTCCCGGAGGGAGTCTTCTTCCGCACGCTTGAGCCAGGCATAGTAGCGGCTGCGGCTCACACCCGCGATTTCGCAAAGTGGACGGACGAGGTTCTTCAGACGGAACGTCCGGAGGACGGTGTTGATGACCTGATATCGCTCCGTCGGTGTCAGTCGGTTCGCTTCACCTGCCCCTCGAGCTCCTCTAGCTTTTTTAACAGCTCGTTCTCCGCCGTCAGGTATTTGATGCGCGCCTCGGCCTTGGCGAGTCGTCGCTCGAGCGAGTCATCCTGCTTCGGACGCCCGCCCGCGTTCGATTTCCCGCGACGGTCGGTCAACAGTCCCTCCGTGCCATAGGTATGATAGGTCTTGCGCCAGCGTCCTAGGGCGGACTTCGCCTTCACACGCCCAATCACCGTCAGGTCGAAACCGGCCTCCTCAAAGATTTGGGAAGGGCCTTTCCCTTCCTGATTCTCAAGGACGGCCCGTAGCTTGAAGTCGCCCGTGTACTGGATCGATCGGTCCGAGACCGACTCCACGTTCGGATTTAACTCGAGCTGTCTGATCTGATGTTCGTTGAAGATGATTTTACTCATGGATGCGTTCCCCCGTCTGAATGAATAGGTTCATTATATCGATTCGACCGCACGCAAAAAACCCTGAATGAGCACTTTTTATCAAGTGTCTATCATTCAGGGTTCAGTTCAGACTTCACTAAATGGATTTATTTTCACTTCTGATTTAAATCCAAATATTCTAAAGCGATTGTTTTAATTTTTCCATAGCTTCGATTAATTAGTTCAATTGCAGAAATATGATTCGTACCACTAAAAACCAAGTAGTAATCTACACTGACAGTAGATAGGTGTTCAATAGGAATAGGGCCATTATCACTCCCGATTATATTCATGTCGGTAGGACCACTGAAAGTAACATTTTCAAATTGAACGCTAGCATTGCCAGTTTCTATTTTTAATTTTGATACATGAACACTTTTATGCGCATCACTTACCTGCAACTTTCTATGCTTCTGATCGTTATTTAATTTCCCTACGTACCCAATAACGTTATTTGACTTATCACTAAAAGATTGCTTTTGCTTTAACCATTGATAGATATTCTTATCTAATGCCTTTACCTTCTTTACAAGTAATTTTTCTTCAAAGTTTTTTTCAGAATCACTAATCGGAAAATAAACTCGTTTTCGTTCCTTGTCTACTTTTTCTGACATTGAATCATCTTGTAAAATGGCGTATTTATTTTCAAAAATATCAAAGGCTATGTAATCTAAAATTCTCATCATATCGCCGAATAGGTAAGATAAAGTATGCTCTAACTCATAATCAAACACTTTGTTTTCGAAATCGTAATTTTTTACTTTCTCAGAAACGACTTGATGATGTTCATCAAGCTTTCTGAGTAAATAGTTTATTTCATCCATTATTTCTACTCCTTTTAATTGGATATTTTTCTAATTGTAGCATTTTTTTAACTATATAATCCCACATATAAACATTAAGGAGTGAATATCATGGCAAATATCAAAAAAAACGAAAAGACCGGTAAATGGGAGGTGCGACTCTCCCTCGGGTTCAACGAGGAAGGGAAGCGCGTGCAGCGCTATTTTTCCGACGAACGTAAAAAAATCGTCGAATACTGGGTCGCCGATCAAATCCGGGCGCAGAAAGAAGGAGAATTCCTCAAGGTGCGGCCCAAGGGACGTGTCGGCGAGGTACTCGATGACTGGCTCGAGTTTTACATCAAGACGACGATGGCCAAGACGACGTACCACTCGTACACCAGCTTCGTCGAAAACGTGCCGGGCTGGTTCAAACGTCTGAACATGGACAACGTGAAACCGCAACACTGTCTACGTCTGCTCCGTGAATATCTCGACGCCGGCCTACAGCCGAACACCGTCAACATTCGCCGGAGTGTCTACGTCGGTTTCTTCTCCTGGGCGCGCCGTCTGGACTATTACAAAGGCGACAACCCGATGGCTGCCGTCGAGAAACTGTCGGAGGGATTGAAGGAATACAAGACGCTCACGCCAGACGAGCTGAGACGTTACCTCGAGACGGCGGATGAGACGATGGCGAACGGTTATCGTACAGCGGTCCACCTGATCGCCTATACCGGCATGCGTGCCCGAGAGGCGACGGCGCTCCGTTGGTCGGACATCGATTTCGAACGCAAACAGATCACGATAGCGCGTACCGCCATCGAGACGAAAGGCGGCTATTCGTTCGAGCAGACCAAAGGGAAGAAGGTCCGGGTCGTCACCATCCCCGACCAGTTGATCCGCTTCCTCGAGAAGTCTCGGCTCAGGCAGAAGTATGATATGGTCAAGTTCGGATGGCGCAACGACGAGGACCTTGTCTGCCTCGGCATCAAGGGCGCCTATGTCTGGTACTCCGGGTTACGGAGACGCCATACCCTGACCGTCAAAACGGCCGAGATTCCTGAGATCACGATGCGTGAGTTACGACATACCCATGCGACGCTGCTCATCAAGGCCGGTGTCCATGCGAAGGTTATCCAGGAACGATTGGGTCATGCCGACGCCAAAACGACGATGGATATCTACGCTCACGTATTGCACACTACTCAAGGAGATACGGCCGAGCTCTTCTCTACTATGATCGAGGACGTAAAAAAACCGCTCTAGGGAGCGGTTTTTTTGTGTCTGCGGCAGAAAAAAATAAATAGTGTGCAATAAGTGTGCAATGGATGATTACTTACCCCCTAAAAACGGCTCTGTTGAGCGTCTTTTCGGACGTAAACCATAATATTGATAGTACTGCGTCTCGATATTCCCGTTATACAGCTTGCGGCGTTTCGTCGCCGGGCGGCCGTACGCCTTCTCGAAGTCCTCATAGCTCGTCAACATGTAGACGCTATAGCCCGGATACTTATCAAACTGACGGCCGATCCGCTCGTACAGGTCGATAATCTCGTCCTCGGTTTGCAGACGCTCACCGTAAGGCGGGTTCCCGATGATGACACCGTACTCTTCTTTCGGCTTCAACGCGGCCGCGTCACTGTGGACGAACGTGATGGCGTCACGGACGTCGGCGAGCTCCGCGTTGTCTTTGGCGAGCTTGACCATACGCGGGTCGAGGTCGATGCCGTAGATTTTGAGCGGTTTGTCCCACTCGGCTTTTTCGTTCGCCTCGTTAATCGCCTCGTACCAGGCCTTCTTCGGCACGCACGGCCAGTCTTGTGAGCAGAACTCACGGTTGAGGCCCGGTGCGATGTTGCGGCCGATGAGCGCCGCTTCGATCGCGAGCGTCCCCGAACCGGTGAAGACGTCATAGAACGGCATGTCCGGCTTCCAGTTCGTCAGCTGAATCATTGCCGCGGCCATCGTTTCCTTGAGCGGTGCCTGTGAGTGGAGCTCACGGTAGCCCCGACGGTGGAGCGCATCCCCTGACGTGTCAATCGTGATCGTCGCCACATCTTTCAACAAGGCGACTTCGATCGGGTAATAGGCGCCCGTCTTCGGGAGCCACTCGCCCGGTTTGTTATAGCCGCGTTGCATCGCGTCGACGATCGCCTTCTCTGTGATCTTTTGACAGTCACGGATCGAGAACAGCTTCGATTTGACCGAGCGGCCGTCGACGATGAAGCGAGCGTCCCACGGCATGAGGTCGGTCCACGGCAATTCGACGACACCGTCGAACAGCTCCGTGAACGTCGTCGCTCTGAACTCAGCGACGACGAGCTTGACGCGGTCGGCCGTCCGGAGCCACAAGTTCAAGCGTGGAATGTCTTCCATCTCCGCGTCGATATAGACGCGTCCGTTCTCGACTTCGCACGTGTAGCCGAGGTCGCGCACTTCTTTGGCGACGAGCGCCTCAATTCCCATCGCTGCGGTGGCGATTAATTTACGTTTTGCCATCGTATCCCTACTTTCTATGTGTTCGTCCTAAAATGGTCAAGTAAAAAGGAGCTCAAGTAGGATTGCTTGAACTCCTGGTCGATGTTTAATGAGAGACTATGCTGCCCTGTAAGCCATGTTCTGTACTCCGGTGCTCGTAGCGGTCTCCCTGGCACGATGGAGTGACAATCATCTATCTGCGCCGTTTGGCGCCTTCCGTCCCGTTCGGTTCCAGTCGGGAAGTTCCCCTACCATAGTTTGGGTTTCTCGCTCGTGGGGTTTACCTCGTTCCACTCTGACCGTTTCCGGACAGACTCCGTCACTGTGGCACTTTCAAGAAGCTTGCACCATATCCGAGGACTTAGGTGCTTCTTCTGCCGTCAACTTGCGTTGCCTACACTTATCGTTTCGTGTAGCACGATCACTACAGCCATCACAGGCTGTGCGAGCATGGACTTTCCTCAAAGCTTGCGCCCCGCGATTGTCCAGACCTCATAGTCACCTCAATCATTGTAGCCGATAAACGTCTCGTTGACAACCGACAACCTGAACTTGATTTTCATGGCCGTCAGCGCTAAAATAAGGCGTGTTCCATTGAACAAGGAGGGATTTTGATGCGTCAAGATGCAAAGAACGGTTGGATTCAACGGCTGACCTATGTGATTGAAATCGATGACATTAAAGCGCTCCACCTGAACAACGGCGTCTTCGCCTTCTATCGTAAAAATCGACTCGTCCAAGGGTTCGAGCCGTTCGACATTAAAGCACCGAATGAGATGTCTAAGCGGCCGTATCATTTCGATCATCACAACTTGGCCCATCTCCATGAACGTTTCCCTGAATCGATTCCGATGTATGATGCATCGATTCAGACGCGTCGTGCTTGGAGCGATCTCGTCCGCGCCGGCTTGTGCGACATCATCGCCGACGGGAAGTTAAGTTTTGAACATATCGATGATAACGGGAACGTGCTAGAAGCGAGCATTCGTTGGATTGGTGAGCCCATTACCATCGACTAATATATGAAACCACCACCAAGTGCGACGTGTCGGACCAGGTGGTGGTTTTTTATGTTGCTTCAATCGTTTCCGTCGCCTCTTCTGGTGGTGGCGGTGGCGGTGTGAACGTCGTCGAGACGATGCGTTCGGTGAGGTCGGTCGGTTTCAGGATGACCGTCAATTTATTGGTCGTATCGCCGCGGACCGGGAACGTGCCCGGAACATGGAGCGCTTCGTACACGGTCTTGCCGCTTGCGTCGAGAATGGTGACCGTGCCTTTACGTGTCGTCGTCACCGAGAACGTCGCCTCGTCGGTCGCCTTCACCGTCACATTCGTTTTAACTGGATTGACATACGTGACGTTTCGGCTCGACGTGCGCTTATACTTTCCATCCGTCACGACGGCCGTTAGCCGATATTGACCATTCGGCAACCAGTCGCCGCCGGCGTACATCGTGAACGCTCCCCCGTTCGCCGGGAGCGTCTTCACTTTGCGCGTGCCTTGATAGAGCGTGTACGTCGTCTTCAAGTTCGGGCGGTTCATGACGGAGAGTTTGGCTTCTTGGACGTATCGATTCGTCAATGTCGCCGGAGCAGACACGCTCACCGGGCGCGGGGTCGCATCAAGCAACCGTTTCGTGTTCAGTTCCGTATACGACTTCCCGCTCACGCGCGGCATCTTTTGAATCAACCCGTCGATGTCGGTCGGTGTCAGAAACGGGTTGACCGATTTGACGAGCGCGATTCCCGACGTCACCATCGGCGCGGCCATCGACGTCCCATCCATAAAGATAAAACTGTTCTTCAAGCCGAGCGATAGGACGTTCACACCCGGTGCGACGACCTTCACTTGGCTGTCCATGTTCGAGAACGCGGCGAGCCGATGTCTCGAATCGACGGCACCGACGGCGATGACTTCTTTCATATTGGCCGGGAACGAGACTTTCGTCGCGCCGTCATTGCCAGACGAGGCGACGATGACGACACCTTTCGCCCGGGCCCGTTTAATCGAATCGGCCAGCACCCGGTCGTAGTCTTGGCCGCCGAGCGACAAGTTGATGATCGTCGCCCCTTTCGCGACCGCCGTATCGACGGCTTTGGCGACGGTCCAGGAATCCGTGAACTCTGAGTTTCTCCCATAAAAGACGTTATAGAAGTGATAGCGGACGTTCGGGGCGAGACCGGCGATACCGTACTTGTTGTGAAGGCCTGACATGATGCCGGCCGTGTGCGTACCGTGATAGTCGACACTATACGGCCCTTTCATCGAGTTGACGACACGCGGCACGTTCAACAGCTCCCGATGGCTACGGTCGGCCGATGAGTCGATGAGCGCGACGACGATATCGCCCGACCCTCTCGTCGTGTTCCACGTCAAGTCGGTCCCGGTCTGTTTGATGTAATATTGGTTTCCGACGCGCGGCTCCGCGACGACGTAGCCGTGTTTCTCCAAGATGACAGGTTTGGCGGCCCAGGCTGTCGTCGGGACGAGTAATGCCAACGCCGTCAGTAAAATCATTTTCTTCATCGCCTTACGCTCCATTCACACTTCATAAGATGGGACCATTATCTCAAATTTACGATACGATTTCCCTTTTTTCATAAAAAAAGAGTATGACATTTTTCCGACAGTTCACCAATAGTCAAGTTTGTCGGGATGCTCCATCTCGAAGTCGACGATTTTTCCGATCGTCAAATACGTATAATACCGCGCCAGCTCCGTGCGATACGGGTCCGGGGTGAACCCTTCCAAGTCCTCTCCGAGAGGCGACCCGTCAATCGTCTCGAACTGTTGGCAGAAGAACGATTCCGTCTCTTTGTTCCAGATGATCGTGTCCCCGATATACCCGCTTCCGAACCGGATATAGTCGATGACGGACGGGACGATCACTTCGGCAGGCAACCGCTCGCTCATCCGGCCGACGAGTTCATAGCGGTCCCGCTCTGCGAACGTCGCCTCTTCAAGTGACGTACACTTCAACACTTCTTTATTGATCTCGATTAAGACGATATAGTCGCCAGACTCAATCGACAGCTTCATCTCATCACCTCGTCTCCACATCCCATTGTTAACTCTATCTTAACAAATATTCGGAGAAATGCGCCGAAATCCTGTCAGCCTGTACAAATTTTCCATTCGGTTCATTCAATCTACATGAAGAAAACGGTTTTTGCTATACTAGACGTATACGACCGTAGAGAGGAAGTGCACCATGGCTAAACGTCCTTTGACCCCACGAGAAAGCGAGCTGATCGCGACGGCCTTGTTCGTGATCGGGACCGTCCCGTACAACGGTCACATCGACCGTCTCGAATCGCTCACGTTACGCGACATCGCGGACGACTATTTATCAGGGAAGCGTACGGTCGCCGATGCGATTGACGCACTCGACCAATACATTTACGTCCGGCGCCACCGGTTCAAGAACGTGACGCCCCACAACCTATGGACGCTCGACGACCGGACCGAACAGGAGGCACTCCGTTATATCGTCCGCCGGCCCGAGCTGAAAAAAGGGCAGACGCTGAACAAGAAGAATCAGCCGTATCAAGTCGGGCAAGACGTCGAGTTCAAAGTCGACAAGCACGTCGACCGCGGGCAGTTCCGGATTTATATCGGCAAACAGAACGGGTTCACGTTCAAGGCCCAGTCGAAAGACAAAGAAAAACTAAAAGCGGCGAGCGGGTGGATCACCCATATGGACTTGAAAGACCGGCTCGTCTTCGTCAACTTGACCGATTTCGGCCGCCAAGCGATCGATCCGGCGTTGCGCGAATCGCTTGAATCGATGAGCGCTTCGCTCATCGGTTGGTTCGCCACGGCGACACTGCCGACCGAGGACGAGGCGAAAGCGGCGAAACAACTGATTGCCACGTTGCAGCGCCGGGACAAGCCGTACTGGTTCACGTTGACGACCGCGATGAACCATCCGAAGCCAGAGCACGTGAAGCGTTGGGGCGCTTTCATCAATTTGCTCGTCAAGGCGAGCACCGGGGACAAGACCGCGATTGAGACACTTGAGACGCAAGAAGACAAATACTTCAAGGACGCCTTCTTGCGAGCGATGCGCGCACTTCACGGTAACTTGGGCACGACTTGACAACGAATGAGACGGTAACGGCGTTGGCCGCTGCCGTTTTTTGTACGGATAGAAAGGACGAGACCAATGCAGATTATGATTGTTGAAGACGATGAACATATCCTCCGTCTAGTCGACGAGACCCTTCGCCGCGCCGGGCACGGGACGATGCTCGTCACGGACCCGTTTATGGCCGAAGCAGCGTTCATGGCCGACCCGCCGGACGCGGCCGTCATCGATATCCTGTTACCGGGTATGGATGGACGGGAACTGTGCCGCCGGATGAAGGCGACGCTCGACATCCCTGTCATCTTATTGACCGCGCTCGGTGAATGGGACGACAAACGGATTGGGTTCGAACACGGCGCCGACGACTATATGACGAAACCGTTCATTCCGGATGAACTGTTGTTCCGTCTACAGGCGATCTCGAAACGATACGAACGGACGGCCGCGAGCTCGATTCACGCCGGCCCGCTCTCGCTCGACTTACGCCACTATCGGGTCGAGCTGTCCGGCGAGACGATCCATCTGCCGAAACGTGAGTTCGAGCTGCTCTATCAGCTCGCCGCCTTCCCGAGCCGCGTGTTCAGCCGGGAAGAGCTGATCGAACACGTCTGGGGGCTCGATTTCGACGGCGACGACCGGACCGTGGACGTCCACATCAAACGGCTGCGGACCCGTTTACGAAGTGACGTCGTCTCGATTCGGACCGTGCGCGGGGTCGGTTATACGTTCGAGGTGATCGAATGAGGACCCTTTATACGCGTATCGTCTTGACCGTGTTTATGATTTTACTTCTCTCCGGCGCGATCGCCCTGCTCATCAGTAACGTCGCGTACTATACATGGTGGCAACCGACCTATAGTGAGAAGACGAGCGAGGCGGCGAGCACCGCCGTCGGCTACTTCTCGAATCATACAGACCAGGACGAGTCCGCCCTCTATACGTTCCTTGCCCGCACCGGGTATCAGCTCCACGTCGTCAAAGCCGACGGTCGGGTCATGCGGTACGGTGGCTCGTTCCGCGACGAGTCAATCGATGAGCGGACCGTCACCTCGGTACGGGAAGGAACCGTCTATGAAGGGATGCGCGACTACCCGTTCCATTTGTTTTTGCTCGGACTGTTCGACAATGAAGTCGTCAATACGTACGGGTTTCCACTAGAGGGCCCGGACGGTGTCGACGCCGTCTTTATACGGCCGGACCTATCGGCTCAAATCCGAGAGTTGCATCTATTCGTCGGGTTGTTCTTCGCCCTCTTGACCGGACTCGCATTTCTCTTGATCGCCGTCGCGACACGTTCGATCGTCAAGCCCGTCAAATCGTTGACCGACGCGACGGCATCGGTCGCCTCTAGAAAGACACCGCGCGACTTGCCGCTCGAGCGTTCCGACGAGATTGGCGTCCTCGCTCGCCGGTTTGACGAGATGGCCCGGACGATTGAGACGTCCGAACAAGCAAGACGACGTTTCGTCTCCAACGTCTCGCACGAGTTCCAGTCCCCGCTCACGTCGTTAACCGGCTACGCCTCGACGCTCGTCGAGTTGACCGACGAGAAGGCCCGACCGTACGCTGAAATCATCCGTGACGAAACGACGCGGCTGTCGTCGTTGACAAGACAACTGCTCCTGCTCGCCAGGCTCGACGAGGCCGACATCTCGCTCGAGCAAGATGTTCTGCTCACCACGTCAATCGAAGACGTGATTCGCGGGCTCTCGTTCCAACTCGACCAAAAAGGGATCGCCGTCGTCACCGACCTCGACGACATGACGGTGAAAGGTGACCCCATCTTGCTGGCGCAAGTGTGGATGAACTTGCTTCAAAACGCGATTCACGCCTCGCGCGAAGGCGGGACCATCCGAATCAAGTTGAAACGAGACGAACGTGTCACAATCATCGTCTCAGACGATGGGCACGGGATGGATGATGTGACGCGGGCACACCTGTTCGAACGTTTCTTCCAAGGTGACGCGTCACGTGGGACGGCCGGGACCGGGCTCGGACTCTCGATCGTCCACGACATCGTCAGCTTGCACGGCGGCACGATTCAAGTCGAGTCCACGCCCGGATCGGGGACGACGTTCACGATTCAACTGTGACGTGTTCATGTTCCGTTCATATTCGTTCGGTATGCTTCCTTCATCGACATGAAGGAGGCTTTTTATAATGACACTCGGACTAAAAGAAATGTGGCGAAAACGTGGTCAGTACGGACTCATCCTCCTGATCACACTCGCAATCGTCTTGTTGACGACACTAATCACCGGGCTCGCGGACGGGCTCGCCTATGACAACGGGGCAAGCGTGCGCGAACTCGACATTGACACGTTCCAACTGACAGACGACGCGGACGGACAGTTGACGCGTTCATTCATCGAAGAGACGCCAATCGACGCGGTGACCCCGCTCGCCGTGAAACCGCTCACGTTCGTGAACGGAACGAAGCAAGATGCGACGTTGTTCGCCTTGCCGACAGACTCGACCATCGGGCCGACACTCGATCTTTCTGTCGGAGAAGTGCTCGTCGACCCTAGCTTTTTACAGACGTATGCGGTCGGCGATACGGTCGAGGACTTCGTCAGTGGGTACCGTTTCACGATTATCGGTGTGACAGACGGACGATTCAGCCACGGCCCCGTCGTCTGGACGACGATGGAGACGTGGGACGCGTATCAACAGACCGCGGGCGGGCCGACTTACGTCTCGGCTTGGCTCGGAGACGAGGTCACATCGCTCACTCGTCATTCGAAACAAGATATCATCGAATCTGTGCCCGGTTATTCCGCCGAGCAAGGGACGTTCGATATGATGCGTGCGTTCCTCCTCATCATCGGGGCGTTCATCCTGACCGCATTCTTTTATATGGTGACGTTACAGAAACTACCGCAACTTGGCATCTTGAAAGCGATCGGGATTCGGTCACGGACGATCGGTGCGGCGCTTGTCTGGCAAGTGCTCGTCACGGTCGTAGCAGCGAGTACCATCGCGATGTTTGTGACCTTGCTTATGACGCGTGTCGTACCCGAAGCGGTCCCGTTCCAGTTCGAATGGTCGAACGTGGCATTTTATAGCACCCTCTTCCTCATCATCTCGTTACTCGGTACGGTGTTACCGTTACAGACACTTCGTCGGCTCGATGCTGCCGACGCGTTAGGAGGTCGCATCAAATGAAGTTAACCAACATTCATCACGCCTATGTGCAACCGATTTTAACCGGTGTCGACTTGACCGTCTCACCGGGTGAGTGCATCGGGATTATCGGGCCGAGCGGCAGCGGCAAGAGTACGTTGCTGCAAATCCTCGGCTTGTTGAAGCGTCCAGATGCGGGCAGTCTGTCGTTCGACACGGTCGACGTCTTCTCGCTCGACGAGGAAACCCGGCGGAAGTTGCGGTTGAACGAGATCGGATTCGTGTTTCAGGACGCGCAACTCGTCCCGTATTTGACGGTACGAGAGCAGCTTGAACTCGTCCAAGCCGAAAGCGAGACCGAAGGCGACGCGATGGCCCTCCTGATGGACCTCGGGTTAGGCCATCGCTCAAACGAGTTACCGAACCGGCTATCCGGAGGGGAGCGGCAACGGGTCGCCGTCGCCCGTGCCCTCATCAACGACCCGAAACTCATCTTGGCCGACGAACCGACGGCGAGCCTCGACTACCCGAACGGCCGTCTCGTCATGGAACGCCTGGCCGACGCAGCTCATGAACGCAACAAACGGGTCATCGTCATCACGCACGACGAACGGATGCTCGACGTGTGCGACCGCGTCCTCCGCTTGCGTGACGGACAGTTGAATCCAGTTTAAAAAGGGAGTGGCAACATCGCCACTCCCTTTCGTCATGTACCGACCCGGAGCTGGGCCGCTTCTCGAACCATCTCCAGATGAAACGCCAACCAGGCACAGAGCGTCACGTGCACAGTCATCCCTTTCGACGAGTCGAGCTCGATGTGACGAACCGTGAGCAGCCGTTCTTCGATGTGGTTCGAAACGAGATACACGTCCGTGAGGGCGAGAAGCGCACGCACCGTCTCGTCCGGTCCCACGCCCGAAGCGGTGACGAGCGACCGGACCGATAGTTGCATGTCGCGCCCTGCCCCGTCCAAATATCGGTCCATCAAGGCATCGAGTACGGGTGACAGCTGATTCGTCCCATGTTCGCCGCGCTGGATGATCGAGATGCCCTCCTCCGTCACATAGTCGATGTCCCCTTCCACACACGCTTGAATCAGCCGATACATCCCCTCACGCGTCACACTGAGCCCTCCTTTTCTTCTACCGGCTAAGCATAATCCCCATCCGTGCAGCGTGCAATGAACGTCTTTTACCGGAACGGTCGCGGAATCGTCACGTTTGTGCCCGGAGACGCAACTCGTACGTGAACGAAACGTCACGTTTCGGGTACAATGATGGAGAAAGGAGCGATGTTCATGCAAGCTAAATGGAAATACGGGCTCGCGACACTGTTCACCGGCTACTATGCCATCAGTTATTACGCCTTCAAACGGATGACGCGAGGGAAACGGAAGACACCGGAGATGCTGCTCGCCCCGTACACGACCGAAGATCAATCGTTCTATCACGACGTGCCGTTCGAACACGTCTCGCTCCAATCTCGGGACGGCTATCGCCTTTACGGCCGGGTTTACCGGAATGGCGAGGCAAAAAAATGGATCGTCTTCGTCCACGGCTACACGGCTTCGCACAGTTTCATGGCACCGCACTTGGCCATGTTCCACCGGCTCGGGTATAACCTGCTCGCCGTCGACTTGCGATCACACGGGGAGTCCGAGGGCGTCTACGCCTCGTACGGGTATCACGAGAAACACGATATCGTCGACTGGGTCGATTGGCTCCGGACCCATGAGACGGTCGATGAGGTCGGCCTTCACGGCGTATCGATGGGTGCGGCGACCATCTTACAGGCGGGACCGCTCACGGATGTCGATTTCTTGATTGCCGAGTGTCCGTTCGATGACATGCGCCAACTGATGCGTCATCAATTGAACAACCTACATCGGCTGCCAGGCGACTTATTGCTCCCCGGAATCAACTATTTCCTTTGGAGCCGAGCCGGGTTTTTGATGCACCAAGTCAGTCCGAAGCGTTCGCTCGCCGAGACGAGCGCCCCGGTGTTGTTCGTCCACGGGACGCGCGACGATTTCGTCCCGACGTGGATGTCCATCGAAATGAACGCCCTCAACCGGCGCAACGAGCTCGCGCTTATCCACGATGCCGAGCATACGAACTGCATCTTAAAAGACCGAGACGCCTACGAGGCCGCCGTCACGAATTTTTTGGCTCGGCGACGTGAATCGGGCCAGCAATCAGATCCAGTAACACATGCAAGACCATGACCGGCCAAAGTAAACCTGTCGCGAGGAACAAGTAGCCGAACACGAAGCCGACGGCGCCGGTCACGATGACACCACGGACGCCTTGATACGCATGGGCGAGACCGAACAAGGCGCCGCTCGCTAAGGCGAGCGATCCGTCCGAGAGGTCGACATAGAGCGCGAGCGTATAAATCAAGACGCCGCGGAAGATAAACTCTTCCGTGATCCCGGCCGTGACCGAGACGGCTTTCCAAGCCTGTGCCTCTTCCTTTGTCCGTGGCAACAACACTTTTTCAATCTCAAGCTCATAGTGCGGACGAAGCCGTGCCCGAAGCCGCGCCGACGTCAAGACGGACAAATAGAAGACGAAGAGGCCGCCCATGAGGACACAGCTAAAGACGAAATAGTTCCACGCCCGTGCATCGGTCACGTCGGGCATGAAGGCAAGGCCAACCGCATCACCCGGCACGTTGAACAAGAACACGAGTGCGACGAGCAACAGCGTCAAGCCCCATGCGGACTTGATCGCCTCCTCGTAGACGCGTCCCCGACCGAGCGACGTGATCATCGATTTCATCAATCGGGCGTTGAACAGCTGAATGATCAATAAGTAGGCGAGAATGACGGTAAAGACGATTCGTTCGAGCATCGATATCCACTCCTGTCCTTCCTGTTAGCTATATGCTACACTATTCGGGTATTGTCTAGAAAGCTAGGAGGCGGTATCTTGAAACGATTGATGCTGCGACTGACCAGTATCATGCTTGTGACAGTGTTGTTCCTCGTCGCAATCGGCTGGTTCGGTCAAGATGACAAAGTGAACAACGCCCTTTACCGCGCCTACTATGGAGATCACGGTGTCCCGTCGGATCATGTCTCGGTCTATGAAGACGCCGCGGACACGTATGACGTCGATTGGCGCCTACTCGCCGCCGTCCATCGCGTCGAGACGATTTTTTCACACAGTGCCTCGATGCGGTCATCGGTCGGTGCGATCGGTCCGTTCCAGTTCATGCCCCGGACTTGGCTCGGTTGGCAATATGACACGGACGATCAAAAAGGCGACGTCCCTGAGGACGAGGTCGACTTGACGGATTTGACGTTGATTGAGCAATACGGCGGGCTCGGCCGTGACGGAAACAATGACGGACAAGCCGACCCACACAGCTTAATCGATTCGGCCCATGCGGCCGCGTATTACTTGAGTGAACACGGCGGCCGATCGACCGATTCGACCGAATCGATCCGTTCGGCCATCTTCGAGTATAATCGCAGCGAACAGTACGTAGACAACGTCATGTCCTACTATGAACAGTATCAAGACGAAGTCACACTCCTTCCCGGTGACGCGAAGTCGACGAAGCAGCAAGTCGCACGCTACGCAATTCGTTACTTGGAATGGTTCGCGAGTCTGACGTGACCGTTGATCTTTAGTTGAAGTGAGGAAACGATATGAATACACAAATCGAGGAAGTGACGATTCGAGTCAAGTCGGTCTTCAATGACGACAAGACGAAACGCTATATGCGCTCCTATGAGTTCACCGATGTCGTCGATGGCGTGATTTGCGCCGTCATCATCTATTCCCCTCGAATGAGTGACGCGTTCTTGTCTGGGACGACGACGCAACGGGCTTACATGCTCATGCGCAACCATCTCGACAAACCGATTCGGGAAGTGCGCGTCATCAGTCTCGTCCCGACGCTCGCCATAAACGACAATCTGCCTTACGTCGAGTCTCAACTCGACGAGACGAACTTCCATTACGTCGAGGAGACGCTCGACGAGGTCGAACAGAGCATGGGCATGGTCATCGTCGGCTGGGGATCGCCCGGTCGGCTCATGCATCACGCGACCGCGTATAAGACGCTCTTCGCCGACCACGAGGCGAACATGTTCTGTATCGGGACGACCGCCAAAGGTGAACCGCAACAGATTCGAATGGCTAACGAGAACACCGTGCTCGAGCCGTTCAACAACGAATCAATCAAACCGAAGTTCCGTATCGTCAAAGAAACGAAACAGGACGACTCCGAGTGAGTCGTCCTGTTTTTTTAACGGATCCCCACCCACATACTCACAACGAACAAGAGGACTAAACATGCGGCCAAGACGAAATCGTTCCGCGTGACGGGGACGACCTCGTACGTGCTGCGGCGTTCCCCCGTGAACCCGCGCGCCTCCATCGAGAAGGCGATCCGTTCGGCTTGGCGGATCGAACCGGCCAGGAGCGGAATCAATAGCTTCGGGACATGTCGGACGTGGTCGAGTCGCGTCTCGAGCCGGACGCCCCGGAGCGCGTGCGTCTCATAGAGCTGGATCAGTTCGCTCTTTAAAATCGGAAAGAACCGAAATCCGACGAAGACGCTATAGGCGATCTTCGGTGATAGCTTGCCTTGTTGCATCAAGCTGTAGACGAAACGCTTCGGGTCCGTCGTCAGCGTAAACAACAGTGAGAGTGCCGTGAACGCCAAGACGCGCAAGGCGAGCGTCACGGCAAGGCGCACGTTCTCTTCCGTCACGTCGTTGCCGAACAGCGTGAACACGACCGCCCCACCCGCCTCTCTTCCGAAGACGAGCGTCGTCCAGAGTGTCCCGATCGCGGTCAATAGAAACGGGATCATGAACAGTCCCCACCGCCGCCAGCTCACGTCGGCGAACAGTGTTTGCAGGAGGAGCGTGCCGGTAAAGACGAGCAGCGGGGTCCATGGGTTGTACATGAAGGCGAGACCGAACATGAGGCACGTCACGGTCAAAAACTTGAGCGTCGGGTTCATCTCATGAAACGTCATCCCATCCCCTCCATCCATAACCCATGAGCCTGAAGGAGTTCCGGCTGCTCCCAAAGCGATGCGTCATACGGACCGTTCAACTTCCCGTCGTGCATCAAATAATACGTATTCGCAGCCCGGGCGAAGTTGAGGTCGTGCGTCACGAACAGCACGGCCTGACCGTCACGTGCCCGTTCTTCCATCAAGTCATAAAGCGCACCGAGCGACGCCTCGTCTTGTCCGGCGGTCGGTTCATCGAACGCGATGAGTCGTTTCCCAGAGAGCAACATCACGCCAATCGCGAGTCGGCGCTTTTGTCCGTGACTGAGCGAGAGCGGATGGGCGTCATGTAATCGCTCGAGACCGAGCCGCGTCAACACGTCTTCAATCGGGTGATCGTGTCCGTACGCGAGCTCGTGCGCCACCTCGCTCGTGACGAACAGGTGTGCCGGCGATTGCGGGACGAGCCCGACGTCGCGATGGTTCCGGGCGAGACTCCTGAGCCATGTCGATTTGCCGCTCCCGTTACGACCGAGGATGGCGACGACCTCTCCCTCGGCGACGGTCAAGTCACTCGCTGCGAGTTCGAATTCTTTTCGTTTTAAATTCGGTATGTGAAATAAGTTGTGTTCCCCTTTTTCGCTCGTAATCGGTGCGAACGTATAGTCGGGGCGCATCTCGAACGGTCCATCGTAGACGATTCGCCCCTCCATAAGTTCGACTTGCCGGTCGAAGAAATCGCCCCACACGTACGGGCGATGTTCGATGACGACGACGTTGACGCTACGGGCGACGCCGTCGAGCCAACGGACGAACCGAGCCGCGGTCTCCGGGTCGAGATGGGCGAGCGGTTCATCAAGGAGGAGCCATTCCGGACGGCCAATCAGTGCACAGGCGACGGCGATTTGCTGCTTCTCGCCACCAGACAAGTCATGGATGTGGCGATGTCGATAATTGTCGAGCCGCAACGTCCGTAACATCATCTCGACGCGCCCCATCATCTCCTCGCGGGGGACGTGAAAGTTTTCGAGCGTAAAGATCAGCTCTTCCTCGACCGTCTGCATGACGAACTGACTGTCGGGGTCTTGGAACACGGTGCCGACCCGACGATTCACCTCGCCGGCCGCGTACGTGTCATACGGCCGGTCGAACAAGTCGAGCCTTCCGGTCACGATGCCGTCACAGTTGTCCGGATAGAGCCGGTTCATCATGGCGAACAGTGTCGATTTCCCCGACCCGCTCGCCCCGCTGATGAGCGTCCGTCCATCCCGGAGCGTGAGCGTGACGTCTGCCAACACGTCTTTCGACTTGCCAGGATAACGAAACGTCAACTGCTCCGCCTCAACCATGGACGCGTCCTTGCCTTGCGAGTGCATAACCTTCGAGCGCCCCCGTCCTGAGCAACAAGTCACTCAAGATTTTGCCACCGAGACCTGCGATGAGCATGCCGCTCGTCGCGCGCAGGGCGAACATCGTCGCCACGTACGTCGGGCTGAGCGCTGCGAGGCCTCCCATGACGTATGTATATGCGAAACTCGTCACGGCCGCACCGAACCCGGCGAGCATGAGCACCCACAGGTCGTATCGTTTGTAGCCGGTCACGGCGAATGCCGCCTCGGCCCCGAGCCCTTGAATGATCCCGACGAGAATGATGCGTGGCCCGATGGCGTTCCCGATCATCATCTCAATCGTCGCCGCGAGCACTTCAGACAAAAAGGCCGCACCGGGCTTTCGGATGATATACGCCGCGATAATCGAGACGATGAACCAAATCCCGAAAATCCATTCATAGGCGATCGGTCCAATCAGGCCGGCCCACAAGTTGCCGATGTGGACGAATGCCAAATAGACGACGGCGAAGACGACCGATAAAATTGACAATAAGACGATCTCTTTTAACTTCCACGATTTAAGCATCGTGTCGTCCCTCATGTGACGGACTGTTCACACTGAACGTCACCGTCATGACGACGTGGCTCATCTTCGCCCGTACCCGGTCGAACGTCGCCTCATAAAACGAGAACACCGGCTCGATGTCGCCGTGGATGCCGGAGGCGTAATGCATCGACTCGTTGAACACGCCCCGCGCTTTCGCGAAATCGATCTCTTCATAGATGATGTCCATATAATTCAGGTCCCCGAGCGGATAAAGTGCGAACTGGGAGGAGACGTATTGGGTCGCGACCTTACCGTTCGCCGGCTCGCTCGTCACGTCGAGCAAGTTGTCCCCCATCGTGTCACCCGGGCAACCGACCGAGAACGTCCCGCTCATCGAGACGTGCGTCCCTGTCTTCGTCGCATGCGACAAGACGGCTTTGGCCACATCGAACACATGCTCACTGCGTCCCCGGATGACCGTCGAGACGTCGTCGGTGTGACGCCAGACGTTCTGTAAGTCCGTCTCGTTCAATGCCCCTTTGATGACGCTGACGAAATCGGACGTCATCGGGCTCAGTGTAAAGCGGAACCCGACGATCGGGCTCGTTCCACATTGGTTGTTCATGTTGTATTCCCCCTTTTTCTATATGCACAAAAAAGCCGCATCCATGAGAATGCGGCCACTCGTCCAATAAAATCCATCAGAAAAAGTGCCACACTTCCTCACGCCGGTATTACCCGGATCGAGTCATAAGGGATTGGAGCCATGCTCACATCTCAGCCGAAGCACCCCTAGTGTAGTCCAATGTATGCGGTTTGGTCATGCAAGGAACAGTATAGACGACCGTTCTCGATTTGTAAACGGTTTATGAGAAAGTGACGACACCGTTCCCTGGGAGCGTGTCTTTGAGCGTCGCCCAGTCGAGCGCCATCTCGGCATCTGTCAACAAGCAGGCGTCGAGCGCTGATTCGACGGTCGCGCGGTCCATCCGTTGCCCGATCAAGACGAGCTCGGTCTGGCGGTCGCCGTACGGTTCGATGTAGTCGTCGGCGAGCTCCGGTTCTGCCGCGAACATCAAGCGCCGCTCCTCTTCCGGGAGCGTCGCGAGCCAGCGTCCGGCATGCTCGAGCGTCGAGGCGTATCCGGCCTGGGAGAACAAGCAGGCGATGTCGTTGCGCGAGGCGATCCAAAGGAACCCTTTCGCCCGGACGACTTCCTCTGGGAACTGCTCAATCCACGCGTGGAGCCGCTCCGGGTGGAACGGGCGACGCCGACGATAGACGAACGAGCTGATGCCGTATTTCTCGGTCTCCGGCGTGTGTTCTTCCGCCTCAAGCTCTTGGATCCAGCCGGCCGAATGCATCGCCTGCTCGAAATCGAACAGGTTGACGTCTAGCAGTTCCGTCAAATCGACGTTCGAATGGACCGACGTCAACAGTTTTGCTGACGGGTTGAGCGTCTTCAATAAACCTGCCATCTCGTTCAGCTCGGTCTCGGATACCCGGTCTGCCTTGTTCAGGACGATGATATCGGCGAACTCGACCTGGTCGACGAGCAGGTCGACGACTTCGCGGACGTCCGTCTCATCGATCGCCTGTTTCCGCTCATGGAGCGACTCGCCGGAATTGAAATCTTTCAAGAACCGGTAAGCGTCGACGACGGTCACCATCGCATCGATGTAGACACGGCTCGTCAAATCGATACCGAGCGCATCATCGGCGTACGTGAACGTCTGCGCGACGGGAATCGGTTCCGAGATGCCGGACGACTCGATGATGATCCCATCGAGCTCACGGTCGTTCGTGAGCTCTTGGACCGCCTCGAGGAGGTCTTCACGGAGCGTGCAACAGATGCAACCGTTCGACAGCTCGACTAGCTTCTCATCGGTCCGCGAAAATCCACTTTGTTCGATTAAACGCTCATCGATATTCAATTCGCTCATATCATTGACGATGACGGCATACTTCTTGCCGGTGCGATTGTTTAAAATATGGTTCATTAACGTCGTCTTGCCGCTCCCAAGATAGCCTGACAACACGGTGATTGGAATTCGTTTCATCATTAACAGCCCCCAAATAGTAATCATTACTTTTTAGATAATGAACGGGATTGACCATCTTGTCAACAAAAAAACACGCTCGCAAGGAGCGTGTTTCAGGCATGGCTATTCTTCGAGTGCTTTCCGTTCCGCCTCTGAGCGTGGATAAGCGTTCGCCTGCCACTCGGCCCGATAAATCGAATCGAGCTGCGTCAAGCCGACCTCATCCTCATCTTTGTCCGCGTCGACGCTCGGCGTCTCGTCCCATTTCGGTTCGAGGTAAGAATGATCGTTCGTCTCGCGGTCGTCGAGGTACTTCTTCACCCCGACTCGCGCCACCGCCGCGAGCGCGAGACCGATTCCTACGCGAACGAGCATGCGTTTCACCATGATTCTCCCTCCTTAACGTCCGAAACGATAAAGTGGCATCCCTTTCACTTCCGTATCGATTTTAAACACCGACCCGGCATCCGGATACGTTTCGAGCGCCTCGTCATCCATCCCTTCACGCGCGGTCGTGATGGCGAGTTGCTTCAAGTCGTCCCCGATGAAACAGCATGACGTCACGTTCGGCGCCGGCACCATGACTTCGAGCACTTTCTCGCCCGTCTCGGGGTTCCAGCGCGAGACGCGACCGCCGGCGAAGTGGGCGATCCATAAATGACCCTCTTCGTCCGAGGTCATGCCGTCAGGGAAGCCGTCCTCATCCTTAAATTCGACGACGACCTCCCCTTCCCCAAACGTACCGGACGACAAGTCGTATGGATAACGTCGAACCGTCTCGGTCGGCGTGTCGATGTGATAAAACCATTTGTGGTCCGGTGACCACGTCAAACCGTTTGATAAGGTCAGACCTGTGAGCATCTCTTCGGTCGTGCCGTCGCGGTCCAACCGATAGAGTGTGGCCTCATTCTCCTCGTCTTCCAAATGGAGCGTTCCCGCAAAGATTCGTCCATACGGGTCGGCCTTGCCGTCGTTGAATCGAAGCACGCCGTCCGCATCATCGAGTTCGACGAGCTTGTCGAGTTGTTTTGAGGACTCGTCCCATTCATAGATACCGTCCTTCAATCCGACGATGACACCGTCCGTCACTTTCGGAACGGCGAAGCCGATCTGTTGGCCCATATCGGCTGAAGAGAGCTCATCTTCTTTCTCATCGTACCACCAGAGCGTGTGCCCTTCTATGTCGACCCAGTAGAATCGCTTCAACTCAGCGTCCCAACACGGCCCTTCCCCAAGCGTATTTCTGACTCGAATCCAACATGTCGCGTTCACGTTCTCCATAAAATAGCCTCCACTCTCTCCTGTGATGTCAAAAGACTATTCCCTAGACCGGACGTCTCTAGTCCTATTTCTGAAAATTGTTTATCCTGTCCTGCGTCCGGACGTCAACAAAAAAACTCCCGCTGAGGTTAGCGGGAGAATCGACTTATTTGGCACCTTCCACGTTCATATGCTTGCTGCGGAGCTGTCCGCAGGCCGCATCGATGTCGGTCCCATGTTCGAGACGGACACCCGTGTTGACGCCACGTTTCTTCAAAATGTCGTAAAACGCCATGATGTCCTCCGACGTACTGCGCTCATATTGGATATGCTCGTTGACCGGGTTGTATGGAATCAAGTTGACGTACGACTTGTCTTTGATGTCCGCGATCAAGTCGGCGAGCTCTTCGGCATGTTCCGGCAAGTCGTTCACTTTCGAGAGAAGAATGTACTCGAACGTGATTCGCTTGTTCGTCTTCTCGACATAATAGCGGATGGCCGGCATGAGCTTGTCGAGCGGGAACGCCCGGTTGATCTTCATGATCTGTGTCCGGAGCGCGTCGTTCGGCGCGTGAAGCGATAGCGCCAAGTTGATGCGCAAATCGAGGTCGGCGAACTTGTAAATCTTATCGGCGAGCCCACTCGTCGAGACGTTGATTTTCCGCGGCGCGATGGCGAGACCGCGCTCGTCTTTGACGACACGAAGGAAATCGACTAAGTGATCGAAGTTGTCGAACGGCTCCCCGATTCCCATGACGACGATATGACTGACGCGGCCTCCTTCCCCGACTTCGTCCAAGTAATGTTGCACGGTCATGATCTGCTCGACGACTTCGCCTGCCGTCAAATCACGTGTCTTCTTCAACAGACCGCTCGCACAGAAGCTGCACCCGATATTGCACCCGACTTGTGTCGTGACACAGACCGAACGACCATATTTGTGACGCATGAGCACCGTCTCGATATAGTGGCCGTCGTGGAGTTTAAGTAAGAATTTGACCGTCCCGTCGCCCGCCTCTTGTTTGACGAACAACTCTTGTGTCGAGATGACGTAACGCTCCGCGAGCGCTGTTTTCACTTCCTCACGCACGTTGATGGCATCCATCGACTTGACCCGGTCGATGTAGAGCGAGTCCCAAATCTGTCTCGCATGGTAGGCGCTGTATCCAAAATCGACACAGACGTCCGTCAGCTGATCAAACGTCAGCCCGTATATAGATGGTTTCATTGCAATCTGTCCTTTCTTCAATCCGCATAATTCCCATTGTAGCGGACCGCGTCGAAGGGTGCAACGTTCTTACAACGGCGGAAGCGGCCGCGTGACATGACGTTCGAACGCGTAGGCGATGCGAATCAAATCGCGCTCCGCGTAACTCGTCCCCGTGAACGACAACCCGAACGGAGCGCCGCTCTGTTTGACGGCATACGGAATCGTAATCGTCGGATGCCCGGCTTTCGCGGCCATGTCATAATTGTGGTCATGCGGTAAGACGAGCGCATGGAGCGCCCGCTCGGCCAACAGTCGGTCGATGCCGTCCGTCTTGGCGTGACGGACGTCGTCGAGGCGACGTGTCAGATAGGTGGCCTCAATCAAGCGGCCCGATTGTTCGTCCGCTTTCTCGAACGTCTTCTGTCCGTGCGGAATCGTCTCCGGATGACTGCTGTTCCAGTTAATCAAATCCGAAAGCGTCTTATACGAGAGCGTCGTCGAGGCTAGATACGCCTCGATTCCGAGCTTAAACTCATGATACAGGATATCGCCTTGGTCGAGCGATGTTGTCGACGGCAGTTCGACAGTGACGACCTCGATGCCGCTCTGTTTCAGCAAGGCGATCGCCTCATCATAGAGCGCCTGTTCTTCTTCCGACAGATCAATCTTGACGATCCCGACGCGCATCCCGACCGCTTGGCGTTCATCGAGACACGTCCGATACGGCGGACCGGCCGGAAGGTGCGTCGTCGCCGGGTCAGCCGGGTCTTCCCCGACCATCGCCTCAAGGGCAAGCACCGCATCCCGGAGCGTTCGTGCCATCGGGCCGGCCGTGTCCTGCGACCGAGAGATCGGAATGATGCCGCTCCGGCTAATCAAACCGACGGTCGGCTTGATGCCGACGATGCCGTTATGGACGCTCGGATGGATAATCGAGCCGCTCGTCTCGCTGCCGACGGCGAGAAGCGTCATGTTCGCCGCGACCGCGGACGCCGAACCTGAACTCGACCCGCCGACATCGAGCTTGTCCCCATATGGATTGAGCGTCTGGCCCCCGACCCCGCTCCAACCGTTCGGCATCCCCTCGGTCAAAAAGTTGGCCCACTCGGACAAGTTCGCTTTCCCGAGGATGATGGCCCCGCTCGCGCGTAAACTTTGAACGAGGTGGGCGTCTCGGCCGGCGAAGTGATGCGCGAGGGCGACGGCCCCAGCCGTCGTCTTCATCTGACCGGCCGTCTCGACGTTGTCTTTAATCAGTACCGGAATGCCGAGCAGCGGCAAGCGATCACCACGTCGGAACGCCCGGTCGGCCGCCTCGGCCTCGAACAGAGCGTCCGGGTTCACTTGAATGACCGCTCTCAGCTTGTCGTTCAATGCGGCGATTCGGGTCAAATAATAGGCCGTCACGTTACGCGCGGTGAACGTTCCTTCCTTATATCCGAGATGGGCGGTCTCGATATCGAGTTCGAAAAATGGGTTTGGTTCAGTCATGTTGATTCCTCCTTTGCTCACTCGTTCGTATTCGCTATTTCCACTTGATTTCCTGTTTTCGTTCGCCAACGAATGTGTAACTTGGTAAACTGAAAGAAAAGGGAGGTTACTATGAACCGTTCGTACGTACTCGTCTTGTTGTCCGTCTTTGTCTTGTTCTTCTTACAGCTCTATGCCGGGGAGGCCCCGTATACGCTACCGCTCTCCATCGTCCTCGTCGTCTTGATTGTCGGGGCCACGTTGCTGCAACTTCGGCGAAAACCTAATCGTTGACGACACTTTCGGACAGATGGTATGATGCTTTCACCAACTACATATCGATATCTTGAGTGAACGAGAGACCTGGCTCTATGACTTCACAGCAACCTGCTTCGGCAAGGTGCTACTTCCAGCAAGGCGTTTGCCTTGGACGATATGACAGAACGCTCATGTCGATGACATGGGCGTTTTTATTTGGACAATACGTGTACAGGGGGAGTTTTTTATGGAAAAAGCAACATTCGCGGGCGGCTGTTTTTGGTGCATGGTCACCCCGTTCGAGGAACAGCCCGGAATCGAATCAATCGTATCCGGCTATACGGGCGGACACGTCGACGATCCGACGTATGAACAAGTGAAGACCGGCACGACCGGGCATTACGAGGTCGTCGAGATCACGTTCGACCCGTCGCTGTTCGCTTATGAACGTTTGCTCGAACTCTATTGGATTCAGACCGACCCGACTGATGACGGCGGCCAGTTCCAAGACCGCGGCAGCCAATACGCGCCGGCCATTTTCTATCATTCGGAGGAACAACGCGTGAAAGCAGAGCAGAGTCGCGACGAACTCGCCGCGAGCGGACGATTTAAGGATCCGATCGTCACAAAGATTTTACCGGCCGACACGTTCTATCCGGCCGAAGAGTATCATCAGGATTTCCACAAAAAAAATCCGGACCACTATAAAGCAGACCGGAAGAAATCTGGACGAGACGCGTTCATCGACGTGGCTTGGCAATCATAAAAGACGGGCAATCGCCCGTCTTTTAACTTTTCGCAATCCCGAGCATGAAGCCGGCGACGACGATGAGCCCGATGCCCATAAAGACGAAGACGCGCTCTTTCGACGTCTTCTCTTCTTTCAATAGATAAATCCCGCCGAGCGTCGCGACGACGACGTTCAGTTGCGACAAGGCGAACGACGTGGCGACCCCGACCTCTCCACTCGAGACGAAGAGACCGAAGTTCCCGATCCCCCAGGCGATCCCGGCCAAGATGTTCTTGAACGTCTTCGGATCGAACCGTTTCACGTCCTTCTCACGAAGACTGAAGAGAAGCGCCGCGATGAACATCCCGACCGATTGCGGGACGATCGCCGTGATGCCGTCGACTTCAAAGTAGTTCGTCAATACGGCGTACGTCACATACCCGAGACTCGAGACGAGGAGGACGAGGAGACCTTTCTTCAACGCCCCGGCGCTATCCGAGTCTTTCTTCTGTTGATACGACGTCATCGTCGCCCCGATGATAATCAAGACGAGCGCTGAAAATCCGAGCCAGAGCTCGGTCGACGTCTCCCAGTCCCCGAGCACAATGACCCCGAAGAGCGACGTTCCGACGAGCTGCATCCCGGTACTGATCGGCATCGCTTTCGAGACGCTCAAGATTTGGAACGATTGGAACTGAAGATACTGTCCGAGCGCCCAAAAGATTCCGGAGATGAATCCGGTGACGACGGCAAGGGTCGTGAACTCCGGATTGAAGACGAGAAAGATGACGAACGCCATGACCATCGCACCCATCGTCGTCCCGATTAACTGCTGAATCGGCTTCCCGCCGACTTTCGATACGATGAGCGGGATACTCCCCCACATGAGTGCCGGAAGCAATGCCAATAAAATCATGCCCATATGATTCACCTGCTTTCGTAATATAACATCATCGTTGATTTTCCCATTGCGTCAACGGTTTAAACTTTTGAATCTTTTTTGAAAAAGGGCATTGCCAAACGTTTTACTAGGATGATATAATAATTTTCGAACGGGGCATTAGCTCAGCTGGGAGAGCGCCACGCTGGCAGCGTGGAGGTCAGCGGTTCGAGCCCGCTATGCTCCATTACTAGGTCACTTCACTTTCGTGAAGTGACTTTTTTTGTCGTCCCGGCGCGGTTTAAGCGATACGGTATCGGGTAATGATTTAAAGATACATTATTCTGCTAAGGGGGACTTATCATGGACCGGGAATCAATTGAAGAGACGATTTCAGCGATTATCGACTGCATGCGGACGAGCAATCATTGTTTTTCAAAAAGTTTACAAGAAGAAGACGTATTGATGGTGAAAGAATGCATTCGCTTGACGCGCGAATGCGCCGACGTCTGCGCCCTCGCCTTGAACGCACTCGAGACCGATTCGGCGTTCGCGAAACCAATCGGTGCCCTCTGTGCGCAAGTGTGTGACACGTGCGCCGTCGAATGTGGTCGCCATCAGATGGACCACTGCCAACAATGCGCCGAGGCATGCCTCCGCTGTGCCGAAGCATGCCGCAATTTAGCAGCCGCTTAATCACTTTTCAGTCTAACGTTATGTTAGACTTTTTTTGTGGATTCAATTCGTAAGAAGAAAGGAACGATTATGTCACATTCTATTTTAGCCATCGACGTCGAGACCGCCAACCGTGACAGCCGAAGCATCTGTTCGGTCGGCTGGAGCTTGCTTTACGCCGGCGAGGTCGTCGAGACGAACCAGCTTCTCGTCAACCCGGAAGAAGACTTCGACCAAGGGAATATCCGTGTCCATGGCATTCGGCCGAGCGATGTCTGGGATGCCCCGACACTGCCCGAGGTGCTCGAACTGCTCTATCCGACGCTCCAAAAGGTCGATCTCGTCATGGCCCACAACGCCTCGTTCGATATGGGCGCTTTGAAAAAAGCGATCGCCAAATATGACCTATATACATTCCCGAGCATCGAGTATGGCTGTACGGTCAAGTTGTCCCGTAAGTTGTACCCCCAGCTCCCGAACCATAAGCTGAACACGATGGCCGAGTATTTGAACGAGCCGTTCCTGCATCATAACGCTGCCGAGGACGCACGGGTTTGTGCGCTCCTCATGCGCGACATGATGATGAAGACCGGCATCGCCGACCCGCGCGAGCTTCATCGCTATACGTCCGTTAAAATCGGAAAGCTCGCCTACTGATAAAGGCCCGACAACTGTCGGGCCTTTATCGTTTGAAAATCCAGCGTTTTTGTACATAGTAACTGGCGATAAACAAGAAGCTGTCGACGACGACTTTCAAGATGACCTCGCCGTCTCGAATGACGAAGAAGAGCGCATAGACGAGGGCAGCGGAGACCGCCATCTGTGCCCCGACGAGGCCAAAATACTTGACCATCGCCCGTCTCGCTTTCGATTTGAAGACGACTTTCCGGTTGACGAAATAGTTGAATAAGGACGAGACGACTCGACCGACGACGGTCGCGACGATGACGTGCGCCGTATCGAACCAAGGATTCAATAGGAAAATCAATAGCGCGTACACGCCGATGTCCATTAAAAACGATGCAACAGATGATAACGAATAAGCGAGAAACATACGATAAATCAAGATTGAGTCGATGACCGGACGAAAATGCGACGAGGCGTTCTCGTCCACATAGACGGTCTGAATCGGTGTCTGATGAATCGGGACGTGCATCCGCTTCGTGAACGTCAACATGTTCATCTCGAACTCGTAACGGTTGCCAGGGACGTCGAGCAACTGTCTCGCATAGCGGACCGGGATGGCCCGAAGGCCGGTCTGGGTGTCTTTCAAACGAAGTCCGCTCCCAATCGTCATGACGAGGCGTGTCACTTGATTACCGAACCGGCTTCGAAACGGAATCGCTTCCCCTGAAAAATCGCGACACCCCATAATCAGATGATGCGGCCAGAGGACGCCTTCGCTGTAGACGTGGTGGACGTCGGACGGTAAATGCTGGCCGTCGGCATCGACCGTGATGGCGCCTAACGTCTCTGGGTAGCGGTCGACGATGTACCGTATGCCGGTCTTCAAGGCCGCACCTTTTCCTGCGTTCTTTTCATGCTCAAGAAGCCGAGATACGTGCGGCTCAATGGCCTCAAACACAGGTAGGCACGTTTCCGCACTCCCGTCATTGACGACGACGATGTGGAGGAAACCTTCCTGTTTCAACGCATGCACCAATTCAACTAGTGCCTGATCGGGATTATAAGCGGGAATCAAGAGGACGTATTCACTCAACCGCTCAACGGAATGCATTTGCATCGTCACCCCTCCTTCCCTCCTACTATACCCACGTAAATGCCCGGTCACGCCTCAATGAAAAAAAACACGGCCGCAAGAGCGACCGTGCCATCAACCAATGAAAATCAGGTAAGACGAGACGAAGTAGACGAGAACGACGAGCACAGACGGGACGATATAACGAACTTTCGACGTGACGTCTTTGCGAAGCACGCTATACATGACCAAGATTGACAAAATCGTGATGCCGACGGCTGTGACCAAGTGCGACGCCGAGACATCCGCCAAAATCGATCCATTCTGATAGAACACGTCCGACATGGCGATGATGACCATGTTGAAAATGTTGCTCCCTAAAATTGACCCGAACGCCAAGTTCACGTTTCGAAGTTTCAAAGCGACGAACACGGCGACCGCTTCCGGTAGCGAAGTCGAGGCGGCGATCAAGAAGCTGCCGACAAAGCTCGAGCCGAGGCCGGTCACGACTGCGATTCGGTCACCGGAGATGGAAAGCGCCGTTCCTGCCGCCATGATGACGAGGGCGGCGACGGCAAAACCGATAACGGCCCGTTTCACGGTAATCGACTCGGTCGTGCTGACGACGACTTCTTGTTCGACTTCAGGTGTCGCCGTCGGCGCTTTTGGCCGCTTGCCGATATAATAAATCCCAATCCCGTACAAGGCGGCGATCAACAAGGCGTCGACCCCGATGCCGATAAACGTCAAATCGATACGGACGACGAGGGCGATCATCGTCAGCACCGTCAATAAGAGACCGAGCCCAGCCGTATACAAGTGGTCGCGGCTCGCCTCGTTGAACAGGCGTTTTTGACGGAAATACAGGTCGAACATCGCCAAGATGAAGATGTTGAACAAGTTTGAGCCGAGCATATTCCCGACGGCGATATCCGGGTTGTTGATCATGACCGCCGAGATACTCGTCGTCACTTCAGGTAGCGACGTCGCGCCTGCGAGTAAAAGCGTTCCGACGAGGACGCCTCCCATCGATGACTTCTCACTGATGACGTCTGCATACGTCGACAGTTTGATCGCTGCATACACCGTGATGGCGGCCGCGAGTAAAAAATAAACAAATACCATTGCGTTTTCTCCCCTCGATTTTAAACGTCAAAAAAGACCTTTTTACGGACGCCAAAAAAGCATCCATAAAAAGGTCTTGCGGACTAAAAGAAGCTCGATGGACCGAGTGCGTTGCACTGTAATGACGACCCACCGACCACGAACGTGGTCGCTACTCCCCTTCTTATGTTCAACCCGACTATAGCACTTTTCGTCCCGGATGACAATCGTTTCACTTCGTCAATCTCACGATGTCTTCGCTCGTCAATGCCGTCCGATACGAGAGCTCGGTCAACCCTTTCAAAATGGAGTCATCACCGCCACTTCTGTCACTTCGTTCAGTAACGCTCATCGTCTCGTCCAACTCGAAAGCGGTCTGATAGAGCGTCGGAGCCTCTTGCACCCAATCCTCTTCTTGGAAGCCGTTCGTGACGACGGTAGACAATTTTTGAAGTTTAAGCACGCGCTCCGTTTCTGTCCCGTAAAACAAACGATTCAACTCTTGTTCGTACACTTCGATGAGTCCTGACGTCGATTGGAACGGTCGGAGCGCCTCTAACAGTTCATGATAGTACCATGACTGGTCACGTAGCGGCCGGCGAAACCGCGACCAAACCCCTTTTCCGACTACATCGATATCGAGCCGAATCGAGCGGAGGTTATGTAACTTGTCCGCCACGAGTAAGGCGATCTCATCGTACTCGAGCGAAGGGATACGTTCGAGCATCGCCTGCTTCCGCTGCTCCCAAGGCAGGCTCTTATCCGGCTCAGAGACGGCTTCGACAAGCCGTGCGACTTCCGGTCCAAACTGTTCATGGAGCTCATCTTTCGTCGTGAACGTGTCTTCGAGCACATCATGCAGTAACGCTGCCGCGACGACCGGTACCGGTTGGTGGTCTTCGGTCAAGATCATCGCCACCGCGACCGGATGTGTCACATATGGGATACGTGATCCTTTACGAAATTGACCGTCATGTCGCGCGGCCGCGAATTTGAGTGCCTCCTCAACCAATCGATGCATCGGGACCCCTCCTCGTATTAGAAAAAGCGCTTCATCCGTAACATACCCGTCGTTAGGTATATTCACGCATGCAGCGCTTTAAAAGTTAGGGTAATAGTCCTAATACATCAAGGTTCATAAATCATCTTTTTCGTCATGCCCCCGTCGACGATCAAGTTGTGCCCGTTCACGAAATCGTTGTCACGGTCAATCAAATAGGTGACGGCTCGGACGATATCGGTCGGTGTCCCGACCCGCCCAGACGGATGCTGGCGATGGTCGATATCACGTAGCGCCTCGTCCGACGTGTGAATCCACCCGGGACTAATCGCATTCACCGTGACGGGCCGTCCCGCGAGCGAGACGGCCATTGAATGCGTTAGCGCGACGATGCCCCCTTTCGATGCGCCATACGCTTCCCAATCCGGTTCGTTCTGGAGTGCCCGTGTCGAGGCGACGTTTACGATACGGCCGTATGCCGCGTTCTCGTTCAGCGTCAAAAAGGCTTTGGCGCAGGCGAACGTCCCGACGAGGTTGACATCGATCACGTGTTTGAACGTCTTGACGTCGAGCTCGGTCATCGGAGTCTCAAGCGAGGACACCCCACCGTTGTTGATGAGGACATGGGCCGGTCCGAACTGTTCGCCAATCGCCGCGAACGTCTCGGCCACCGCCTCGTGATCCCCCAAATCCACTTGCATGAACGTCACACCACTCAGTTGCGGGTCATCCCCCACATCGAGACCGATGACGCGATACGCCTTTGAAAACGAACGCGCCAAGACGTTTCCAATCCCTTGGCTGATTCCCGTAATGATCATCGTTTCTTGCATATTGGTCCCCTCCTTCCTCTGTCTATACCCGCCATGCTCATTTTGAGACGTAGCGTCCATCCCAAAGCGTGCGATTCGACGTCGTGATGACCGATGCGCCCGCCAAAAGCGCCGCCTCGACTTCATCTACGGTCGATATCAAGCCTCCGGCGAACACCGGGATGCCGGTACGCGCCTTCACCTCACGAATATATTTCGGGACGAGCCCTGGCAGCACTTCGATATAATCCGGCCGAGTGCGTTCAATCATCCGATAGCTTCGCTCGAGCGAGCTCGAATCGATGAGAAACAGTCGCTGCACCGTCTTCACTTGCTTTTGTTTCGCCTTCAAAATGACGCTCCCTTTCGTCGAGATGATCCCGTACGGACGATATGTCTGGCAGACGAACTCGGTCGCATACTCATCCGCTTTCATCCCTTGAATCAAATCCAAATGGATGAACACGTTCTTCCCATGCTCGGACAAGAGTCGAAAGACGGCATCGAGTCTCGCGATATGGATTTCAAGCAACACCCCGACGACGAAATCGCTCGCCAAAAACACTTCTAAATCCCGCATGTCACGGATCGCCGGTAGAATAGATTGTTTCTCTAGCATAGTCCCCCTCCTTTGCTTTCATACGGTCTCATTATGGAGAAGTTGTCCTTCACAAATCAAGGTTTATCGAGTCAATATATCGGGAAAATAATTTCATCTAGTGTGGAAGGGGATTTAAACATGGTCAATGAAGTCAACGTGAAGCATGAGACGCCGTCTCCGAAAGAACATCAGCGCTTACGCGTCAAAGCCGGCATGCCGAAACGGTCGGACAAGGCGACCGAGAAAGGGCTCGCCCATACGCTGTTCGGCGTCTGCCTATATTTGAACGATGAGATGGTCGGCATGGGGCGTGTCGTCGGTGATGGGGGGATGGTGTTCCACCTCGTCGATATCGTCGTCGACCCGGACTGCCAAGGGCTCGGGCTCGGTAAGCTCATCATGGAACATCTGATGGAATGGATTTTGCGAGAAGCGGACGAGACGGCAATCATCAGCCTGATTGCGGACATCCCAGCCGATGGGCTGTATCGGCATTTCGGTTTTGATTACTCGCGTCCTGAATCCGTCGGGATGGAGTATCAATGGCCGAAAGAGTGAACCGGATTCCACTGTTCACCCGTGAAGGAGGTGGCGCATGAATCTTGACATCAACATCATTATCTTCCTTGGCGCGGCACTCGCCCTCATTTCCATCGTCAGCCTTTTGATTGAGCGTTTATTCTTTCCAAGCATTCTTGCGTTCATCGGAATCGGCGTCATCGTCGGTTTCTTTTGGGACGGTAACGAAGTGTTCAAAATTGCGGGTGAGATCGGCATCGTCTTGTTGTTTTTCTTGCTCGGCCTCAAGTTTCCCATTAACGAGCTGACAAAGCGGATGCGGCAAGTATGGAAGGCCGGTGTCCTCGATATCGGTCTCGCCTTCGGTGTCTCGATGTTGATTGCGCTTGTGTTCGGTCTTGACGTCCCACAAGCGTTCTTGATTGGCGCGGTGTTGTATGCGACGAGTTCGTCGATATCCGCACGGCTACTCGAGCGCCATCAGCATAAGCATGAAAATATTAAAGAGTTCGTGCTTGCGCTACTCATCTTTGAGGATATCTTTGCCCCGCTCCTCTTGACGATTGCACCGTTCATCATTCAAGATGAGCCGATTGCGTTCAGCGACGTCGGAAAAGTGTTCGTCGGTTTCCTCGTTTTCGGTGTTCTTTTGTTCCTCGGCATCAAGTTCGTGACGCGCCATCCACGGACGGTCAAACATCTGCTCCGTCAAGACGACGCGAGCATCGGATTAATCGGATTGATTCTCTTTTTCGCAGGGATCGGGATGGTGTTCGGCCTATCCGAGATTCTCGGGGCATTCATCGCCGGCATCATGCTCGCCGGCATCCACGATATCCGTCCGTTGAAGCGTTTGACGGTGCCGGTTCGCGATTTGTTCCTACCGATCTTCTTCATCTCGTTCGGGATTTCCATCAACCTCGAACAAGGGGTCATCATCAACGCGCTGTTTTTCGTGTTGATCGTCTGGGGCGTGTTGTCGAAGTGGATCGTCGGACGGATCGGTGGGCGGATGTACGGACTGAGCCGCGTCCAAGCGAACGAGGCTGGCTTCTCGCTCGCTCCGCGCGGGGAGTTCTCGATTTTGTTCACGGCACTATCGAACGGTGCCATCAACCTGTTCGTCGGTCTCTATATCTTTGTCTCGGCCATCATCGGAATCGTCTTGTTCCGTTTCTCGGAACGGTTAGCGGAGAAGACCGAACAGACGATTGAAAAGATGAGACCGAATCAAAAGAAAGACGACTAGACCGTACGCTCTTCGGAGCACCCGGTCTAGCCGTTTTTTTGTTTTCAAAACGAAGAGGCTTGTTTCGATTTCTTTTGTTTTCGGCGCTTCCGCCAGATGAAGTACAGAATCAGGCCGACAGCGAGCAACGCATAGATGGCGTATGAGTAAACGTCAAGGTAACGGAGTATCGATTCCCAGTTCTCCCCGACCCGAATCCCGATAAAGATTAAAATCGAGTTCCAGATGAGCGTCCCGGCCGTGCTGAGCAGTAAAAACTTGACGAACGGCATGTTCGACATGCCGGCCGGGAGCGAGATCAAGCTACGGACGACAGGCATGAGCCGACCGAAAAAGACCATCCATCCCCCATACCGGTCGAACCAGGCATCCGCCTTATGCACGTCGTCGAGATCGAGCCGAATCCACTTCCCATACTTTTTCGTCCACTTCTCAATCTGTTCGACATCCAAATATAAACCGATGCCATATAACAAGACGGCCCCGGCGATCGCCCCGACCGTGGCCGCGACGATCACGAGCCAAATCATCAAGTCGGTCTTTACGGCGAAGAAACCGCCGAACAAGAGCACGACTTCTGACGGGATCGGCGGGAACACGTTCTCGATAAAGATCATGAACGCGATGCCGACATATCCGAACTGTTCGATGATCCCAATCATCCAATCACGCATTTGATCACCCTCCACTCTTCGCTATTATACCCCGCCGTCGCATTCGAAAACCGGTTCAACGTGTTACACTATAGGTAAACGTTGGAAGGACTGAGACGAATGAATGAAGCCATGCGTTGTCCGTGGTGCGGGACCGACCCGCTCTACGTCCGCTATCATGATGAAGAATGGGGGAAACCGGTGCACGATGACCAGAAGCATTTCGAATGCTTGACGCTCGAGAGCGCGCAGGCCGGCTTGAGCTGGCTGACGATTTTACGAAAACGTGAGCAGTACCGCTCGGCCTATTCCGATTTCGACGTTAACCGTGTCGCCGCCTTCACGGCAGACGATGTCGAACGCTTGATGCGAGACACGGGCATCGTCAAAAACCGGCGTAAAATCGAGGCGTCCATCAATAACGCCAAACGTTTCCTCGAAGTCCAATCCGAGTTCGGTTCGTTCGATGCGTATATTTGGTCGTTCGTCGATCATCAAGTGGTCCGCAATGAATGGCGTTCTGTCGAGGAGATTCCCGCCGTGACCGAACTGTCCGAGCGTCTCAGTAAAGACTTGAAGCGTCGGGGATTCAAGTTTCTCGGTCCGACGACCGTCTATGCCCATCTGCAGGCGACCGGTCTCGTCAACGACCATCTCTCGACATGCCCGGCCAAATAGTTTTTTATTTTTTGGTCAATCATGAAAGTAAGACGTGCAACCTATTCATTTTTGTGACAAAATTTTGTCAAGACATGATATATATAGTTTGTAAGCGTTTTCAATTCATGAACGGTAGGGGGAAAGAGAATGAACGGTATTTTGATTTCAATCACGATTTACATGGCGCTCATGGTGCTTCTCGGCATCGTCGCCTATCGCCGGACGAGCAGTATCGGTGATTACATGCTCGGCGGGCGGGCGCTCGGTCCGGGTGTGGCAGCTTTATCGGCCGGCGCCTCGGATATGAGCGGCTGGCTCTTAATGGGGCTGCCTGGTGCAATGTTCGCGACAGGACTTTCAAGTGGATGGATCGTCATCGGGTTGACGATTGGTGCATACTTGAACTGGCTGCTCGTCGCCCCGCGTCTGCGGACGTATTCGTATTTGTCTGAAGATGCGATTACGATTCCAGACTACTTTGAAAAACGGTTCAAAGATACACGAGGAACGCTCCGTACGTTCTCGGCCGCGGTCACCCTAATCTTCTTCACGCTGTATGCGACGAGCGGGTTCGTCGCCGGCGGACGGTTGTTCAACGCCGTGTTTGGCATCGAGTTCGTCACGGGCGTCTTGATTTTGGCTTCCATCATTATCATTTATACGTTCATCGGCGGCTTTTTGGCCGTCAGTTGGACCGACTTTGTCCAAGGACTCATCATGTTGTTCGCCCTCATCTTCGTCCCGGCGATCGCCATCACGGCAACGGACGGCGTCTCGAACGCGTTCCAGACGATCGGCGACATCGATCCGGCACTCCTCGATCCATGGACAGGGCAATCGTTGATTGGAATCGTCTCATTGTTCGCATGGGGTCTCGGCTACTTCGGGCAGCCGCACATCATCGTCCGCTTTATGGCGATTGAAAAGTTGAAAGATATTAAAACGGCACGCCGCATCGGTATCTCTTGGATGGTGTTCACCGTCGTCGGGGCGATGGCGACCGGATTGTTCGGACTCGCCTACTACACGCAACAAGGGTTAGACATCGACAACCCGGAGAACATCTTCATTAACTTGTCTGACTTATTGTTCGTCGACTTGATTACCGGCGTGCTCTTAGCGGCCCTCCTTGCGGCCATCATGTCGACCATCTCGTCACAGCTCCTCGTGTCATCGAGTGCAGCGACGACGGACTTCTATCAAAAGTTTTTCCGTAAAGATGCCGGTGATCGCGAGCTCGTCATGGTCGGACGCATCACGGTCATCCTCGTCTCGGCCGTCTCGATTTGGCTCGCCCTCGGTGCAGACGATACGATTCTCAACCTCGTCGGATACGCGTGGGCCGGCTTCGGCTCCTCGTTCGGTCCGCTCATCTTGTTCAGTTTGTTCTGGAAACGGACGACGCGTCAAGGTGCTCTCGCCGGTATGTTGACCGGCGCCATCATCGTCATCGTCTGGAAGAATTTCGCCGCCGGTTGGTTCGGGACCATCGGTGAGCTATACGAAATGATTCCGGCGTTCTTCTTGTCGGCGCTCGCGATTTACGTCGTCAGCCTGATGACGCCACCGCCGAGTCAGACGATCAAGAACGAATTCGAGGAAATGGAACATATTTTAAAACGAGAACGAGTATGACGCGATGTACCAGGCGCTTTTCACCTGGTACATTTTTTTACGTCGTGACGAGGAATTCATGACAGTCTCGTCGAAAAGAAGAAATAAATGATTGCACTTCGTGTAACCTATCGAAAGGACGTGACTTGTCAGTTGAAACGGACCCCTATTTCTTTGAGGCTCGTCGTTCCATTATCGATCCTTCTATTAGCCGGCTGTGCCACCGCCGAGGTCGAACCAAGCGTCGGGGACCAGGCCGAGACGCCGCCGGTCGAGACCGAACAACCGCCAGAACCCGTTGCACCGGTCGAACCGGAGCCGGTCATTACGACCGCCTCCGTCTACGCGATTGGCGATATTTTGTTACATGACTCGGTGTATAACGCCGCCGCGACCGATGATGGGTTCGACTTCAACCCTGGTCTTCAGGCCATCGCCCCGATTCTACAAGGCGCGGATATCGCTATCGCCAACCAAGAGAGTATGATTGGGGGCAGTGAGATCGGCCTGTCGAGCTATCCGGCGTTCAACAGCCCGTACGAGATTGGAGACGCGTTACAACAAGCCGGGATCGACCTCGTCACGACGGCGAATAATCATACGCTTGACCGCGGCGTGAGGGCGATCGAGAACTCGATTGACCATTGGAACGCAATCGGGATGCCGTATACCGGTTCATTCATCTCAGAAGAAGACAAAGCGAACATTCGGACGCTGACGGAGAACGATATCTCGTTCGCCTTCCTCGCCTATACGTACGGGACGAACGGCGTCGTGCCGAAACAGCCGTATCATGTCAACTACATCGATCTGGACTTGATTCGCAGAGACGTCGAGAAAGCGGAAGACGCGGCCGACCTGACCGTCGTCTCACTCCATTTCGGTAACGAATACGAGCCGCTCCCGAACGCGTCGCAAGAAACGCTCGTCCAAGAGTTGGCCGACCTCGGCGTCGACATCATCATCGGTCACCACCCGCACGTTTTGCAACCGGTCGCCTGGGTGGACGGGGCGAACGGCAATCGGACGTTCGTCGCCTACTCGCTCGGTAACTTCTTATCGGGTCAACAAGGCGATGAGCGGAATACCGGTGGCATCGTCGGGATCGAAGTCGTCAAGACGACGCTCGAAGACGAGACGACGTTCGAACTCGCCAACCCGGTGTTTTATCCGACGTTCACCCGTCGCTCGAGCGCGGGCTATTTTGAAGTCGTGCCGCTACAGCAGGCGAAGCCGGAACTGTTCACACCGACGAGTGAACATGTCTCGCAATGGATGCCTGAACTTGAAATTATGCAATGAAAGAAGAGTCACTTTTCAAAGTGATTCTTTTTTTGTTGAAAAAGGGTTGCTTTCCATGAGAGAATCCGTTAAAGTAAGTCGTATATTTATAAATACAGATGAATAATTATGTATAAGGGGTGTATAGATGATGAAACAAAAACTCGTGCTCGCATACTCTGGTGGTTTGGATACATCAGTCGCAATCAAATGGTTAGATGAACAAGGTTATGATGTCATCGCCTGTTGCTTGAACGTCGGCGAAGGAAAAAACTTGGATCAAATTCAACAGAAAGCACTAAAGGTCGGTGCGGTCAAATCAGTCGTCATCGACGCGGTCGATGAATTCGTGAACGACTTCGCTCGGTACTCGATGCAAGCCCACACGATGTATGAGGGCGTCTACCCGCTCGTCTCCGCCCTATCGCGCCCGCTCATCTCGAAAAAATTGGTCGAGGTGGCACAAGCGGAAGGTGCGGTCGCCGTCGCTCACGGCTGCACAGGGAAAGGGAACGACCAAGTCCGGTTCGAAGTGTCGATTCATGCGCTCGACCCATCACTTGAAATCATGGCTCCGGTCCGGGAGTGGAAATGGTCACGTGAAGAAGAGATTGCCTATGCGGCAGAGCATGGTATCCCGATTCCGATCGTGCAAGAAGAACCGTTCTCGATTGACCAAAACATTTGGGGACGTGCCGTCGAGTGCGGCATCCTCGAAGACCCTTGGGCGGCTCCTCCGGCGAGCGCATACGAACTGACGGCTCAACTTGAAGACACGCCGAACGAACCGACATTCGTCGAAATCGAATTCAAGCAAGGGGTCCCGGTCGCCATCGACGGCAAAGCGGCCTCGTTCACATCGATTCTAGAAGAGTTAAACATCGTCGCCGGTGCCCACGGTATCGGGAAGATTGACCACATCGAGAACCGTGTCGTCGGGATCAAGTCACGGGAAGTATATGAGGCACCTGGTGCGATGACGCTCATCACCGCCCACCAAGCACTCGAGGCGTTGACGCTCGTCCGTGAAGTTGCCCATTTCAAACCGATTGTCGAGCAGAAATTGACCGAGACGATTTACAACGGCCTTTGGTTCTCGCCGCTCACGAAGGCGCTCCTCGCCTTCATCGACGAGACGCAACAGACGGTGACCGGAACGGTACGGATGAAGCTCTTCAAAGGGCAAGCGATCGTCGATGGACGGAAGTCACCAATCTCGCTTTACGACGAAGAACTCGCGACCTACACGTCGGCCGACACGTTCGACCAACAGGCTGCCGTCGGCTTCATCAAGTTATGGGGACTGCCGACGAAAGTACAAGCGGAAGTGCTCGCTGAGAAAGGAACGATGGTGCATGAGTAAACTATGGGGCGGTCGGTTCGAACAGACGGCTAGCGAATGGGTCGACGAGTTCGGGGCATCGATTCACTTCGACCAAGCGCTCGTGCTCGAAGACATCGAAGGGAGCATCGCCCACGTGACGATGCTCGGGGAGCAAGGGATTTTGACTTCGGCTGAAGTCGATCAAATCGTCGGTGGTCTCCATACGCTCGCAAAAAAGGCGAAACAGGACGCGTTGACGTTCAACGTCTTCCATGAAGACATCCATATGAACCTTGAGGCACTGCTTCATGAAGAGATCGGTCCCGTCGCCGGTAAGATGCATACGGCCCGGAGTCGAAACGACCAGGTCGCGACCGACATGCATCTTTATTTGAAGAACCGCGTCATCGAGACGATTGCGGGCATCGAGTCGGTGCAGTCAGCACTCGTCTCACACGCCTCACAAAACATCGAGACGGTCATGCCAGGCTATACACATTTACAACGGGCCCAACCGGTCTCCCTCGCGCACCACTTGCTCGCATATTTTTGGATGCTCGAGCGCGACAAGGAGCGCTTCCTTGACAGTTTGAAACGAATCGACATGAGTCCGCTCGGGGCCGGTGCGCTCGCCGGGACGACGTTCCCCATCGATCGCCATCGTTCAGCCGAACTGCTCGGCTTTAGCCGTGTCTATCCGAACAGCCTCGACGCCGTGAGCGACCGTGATTTCATCTTGGAATATTTGTCGAACGCCTCGTTCCTCATGATGCACTTGTCACGCTTTTGCGAAGAGTTGATTTTATGGAGCAGTGAAGAGTTTAAATTCATCACGATCTCAGACGTGTTCTCGACCGGTTCGAGCATGATGCCGCAGAAGAAGAACCCGGACATGGCCGAACTCGTTCGTGGTAAATCTGGTCGGGTCGTTGGGAATTTAATCGGGCTGTTGACGATTATGAAAGGTCTTCCTCTCGCCTACAACAAAGACTTGCAAGAAGACAAAGAAGGCATGTTCGATACCGTCAAGACGGTCCAAGGCAGCCTCAGCATCATGGCCGGGATGATTCAAGACATGACGTTCCACGCGGACACGATGAAACGAGCGACCGAGCGCGACTTCTCGAACGCGACCGAGCTCGCTGATTATTTGTCGGCGAAAGGGATGCCGTTCCGGGAAGCGCACGAAGTGACAGGCACGCTCGTCCGTCACTGCATTGAAGAGCGGCTCTACTTGTCAGAGCTTCCGCTCGAGACGTATCAAGCCCATAGCGCGTTGATCACCGAGGACTTATATGACGCGTTGTCCCCTGTGACGGCCGTCGCACGCCGAAACAGCTACGGCGGAACCGGCTTCGATGCGGTTCGAACGCAGCTAGACGAGGCGAAACAAAAATTACCGACGCACGCCTAATCGATGAAGACCACGTCATTTATGACCTGGTCTTCATTTTTTGCTTGTTCACTTCCTCAAATAATGTTAACCTAGTTTTGGTCAACGTTAACAGAAAAGGGGTTTACATATGAAAATCAAAGATATCACGCAAATCGCCATCGGGGCGGCGCTGCTCGCGAGCATCGGTTCCATTGCCATCCCGATCGGTCCAGTGCCCATCACGCTCCAAATGCTCGGCATCATGACCGTCGCCTCGATCCTCGGTGCGAAGAAGGGATCCCTCGCCGTCATCGTCTATTTGTTGCTCGGCATGATTGGCCTTCCGGTGTTGAGCGGCTCAGGCGGCCTCGCCCCGTTCGTCGGTCCGACGGTCGGCTATTTACTATCGTTCCCGATTGCGGCCTATTTAATCGGTTACTTCTCTGAGCAACACCGGTCCTTCCCGGCGCTCGTGACGTACAACCTCGTCTTCGGCCTCGGGCTCGTCTACCTACTCGGTAGCCTCGGGTTGCAAGTGATGCTCGGGTTGTCGTTCCTAGACGCCTTGACCGTGAATATCCCGTTCATCATCGGGGATACGTTAAAAGCGCTGCTCGCCGCATTCCTTGCAGTCAAGGTGACGGCCAACAAGCAGGTACAACGTTCGCTTGCGTCTTGAGTACATCGACGCGTTTCACGCGCTTTCGACGGTGGAACATATAAGTATGGAAGGGGGTGTCCTTATGAGCGATTCATCGTTTAAAAAGCGGTTGATGAAAGCGACCCATCTCCATCGCTCGAGTGAAGGACAACGTCGAGGTAAAGAAGAGCGGCGACCAAAACGTGACACCGAGGCGTTCGAACGACGATTGCGCGAAGCGAAGAGTAAGGTCGGCGAGATTCAAGAAAACATCGACCATATTTCTAGACGATAAAACCCCGTCGGTTGACGGGGTTTTTCTTCTACTTAGCTGCTGTTGTCGGACGAACGAACAACGCCACGATGAACGTCAGTGCGAGGACGACGAGTAGCCCGAGCGAGATGTCATTGAATCCGAGCAAGTTCAACGCCACACTGAGCGCGACGGCGACATAAAAGCCACCGAGCGCTTTTTTCACGAGTTGCGAACTGAACCGTTGCAATTGCTTCGCCCCAATCGGAGAGCCGATCATCGCGCCAGCGATGAGCGCAATGCCGTGCCAATAGTTCGTATCAGCCCCGGCAATCGCATAACTGACGACACCGGACAAGACGATCAATAGCGCTGCCGTGATACTCGTCCCGACGGCCCGTTTCATCTCGGTGTTGAGTAACTTGACTTGAAGTGGCGTCAACACGAAGCCACCGCTGACACCCATAAGTGACGAGATGAATCCGCCGAACAGTCCGATGAATCCGATCCGCGGAACCGATTCGGAGCCGACACTCCCTTCGACGTGTTGTTTGGAACGGAAAAACGAGATCGCGAAATACGTCAACAGTGCGATATAGGCGAGCGAGATGACGGGTTTCGCCCCGTCGAGCGTCTCGAGATAAAACACGAGCGGTGTCGCCACCCACGTCCCGACGACCCCGAACGCACCGATCAAGAGGGCGTGTTTCGGATTGACGTTTTTTAATTTGATATGGGAGATCGTCCCCGCCGTCGTCGACCCAAGCGTGAGCATGAGACTGAGCGCGATGGCTGCACTCGCCTCGTAGCCGAAGACGAGCAGGAGCGGCGTGAGTAAAATCCCGCCCCCGATGCCGAAGAATCCGCTCAAAATCCCGATGAGCGCTCCAAGCAGTAGAAACGAGAGTATTGCCATGATGTCCATTTTGGTCCCTTCTTTCTTTCCTTCTCGTTACTAATCATAACAAAAAGAGACGCTATCTGCGTCTCTGATGTGAATTACGGCAAGAACGGTGGCGGCAAGATTTCCGTCATCTCTTGCTCCAACTGCCCATAAAACCGTTCCACCGCCTCTCTCGGGAAGAAGAATGCATCCACCCGCTTCGGTCCGGTCCTCGCCCAAACCGTCCATTTATACAAATCGTCCGCCTTCCGTTCAATCCTTAAGACGAAATATGGTTCGATTGGATCGAGCAAAAACTTCTCCGACGTGCCATCTAACAATTCTCTCATACCAGACAATAAATCTTGAAACTCTGACTCGAGGAGCAATGATCCATAAAAATTGAAGATGAATCTCTGTTCTACCTCGATCGTGAACATGGAGGCGATGAACACGTCTTCCCCTTTCTCTGAATACTTTCTTGGGAACAGTTCAATCGTCACGTCCGCTTGATGAATCTTCGCCATCTGATCACTCCAATCGATTTCCATTCCTATACGGTACTTCAGACTGAACGAAAAGAGTCTAGGCTACCCTAGACTCCACGTTCAGAGCACCCGCTCTAAAAAATCGAACAGTTGCTCCCGATATTCAGCTTGGAACGTTTTATGCGAGGCGACATGACCGTCATTATCGGTCACCCATAACTCGATTTGGTCGTTTCGTTCGGCCAACCGTTCGCTCTCTGACACTGGGATGGCGTCGTCCCCTCTTCCATGAATCAAGAGAATCGGCGCATCGATGTTTTCGACGTCGTCAATCGGTTTGACAAGATCCGCATCAAGTCCGGTGAACCACGGCGTCACCGTCATGATGACCGGAGTGAACGGGAAGTTCGGCAAATCGCTCCACACCGGCAAATTCGTCTCGAGATACGCACGCAAGTCACTGAACGGACTGTCGGCGATGACGGCTGCGACCGCTGTCTCATCGGCCGTCGCAAGCGCCGTCGCCGCTCCCATCGAGACGCCGTACAAGACGATCGGTCCATCAGTCCGCTCCCTCGCGAAGGCGATGGCCGCTTGTAAGTCGGACTGTTCTTTCGCCCCGACCGTGACGCGGTCACCTTCCGAGATGCCTGACGCCCGAAAATCAAACGTCAAGAACTGATAGCCTTGTTTATGGAACTCTGGGATCAGTTCTTTCAATGGCAAATCCGACTGTTCCCGGTTTTTCCCGTACCCGTGGGCGAACACGATCGTCGCCCGTGGCGTCGGGTGCGGGATCCACCAGCCGTATAAGTCGCTGCCATCCTCTGCTTGAATCGTCACGTTCTCATACTTGATGTCGAGCGCTTTCGGTGTGAACGTCAACGTCTCGCGGACGGGTGACGTCAATTGGTCGCCGATATGGGCCGAGATGCCCACGACAGCAAGGAACGCGACGAGCACGATGACGGCCAGCGCGATTCCTGTATACTTCACAAAACGGTTCATCCGATTTCCCCTCTCCATTGTTAGTCAGATAGCCAGCTACGCAACGCGACGAGCGCGTGTTGGACGGGCTCCCACGTGTCCGACGGGATGACGTAGCACGTCGCCTCGTGAATCGTGAACGTCTTGACGTCTTTTCGTTTGACGATATTCTCACCGATCGGACCGAACGGGTCACTGTTGACGTCGACATGCTCGAACGTCTTCCATACCCGCTCCCCTGACTCGACCATCGCGCAACCGAACGGCTTCATCGGACCGTCAATCCCGTACTCGGCATAATGCCAGAGCGTCGTCGCATCGAGCGGTGAACCGAGATGAAGGATTTTTGCGTTCCGTTCAATCATCTTCTCAATCGGGGAGCCCGGTCCAAAGCCCGCTTCGAGCGTATGACCGGAGACGACCTGCTCGGCGTCGTCTCCCCAAGCGGCGACGGACCACATCGGGTGTTGGCTGCGATACACATTCGGGTACGACCTGAACAGTTCGGGGACACGACCCATTCCGCGCGTCGCCGTCTTTTCCGGGTCGTAGGGCGGCATCGTCTCACGTATCGTCTCCCACCATTCGACCGGCACAGGCGGCGCCTCCCAGCCTGCAGGGTCCGAGTTGTCCCCGGTCTGGGTCGCCATCATGAGTAACCCTTCCGGTCCGACGGTCTCTTGCAACGCTTCGATGACTGTCTGAGCTCCGCCCGATACCCAACCGAGCTTCGATAGGGACGTGTGGACGAACAGCGCGTCTCCTCGTCGAATTCCGGCTGCTTGCAACTGACTGATTAAACTCGATTTCGTTTCCATATGTCTCATCATCATCATCTCTCACTCCACGACGAGCTGGATCGTCGACCCGCTCCTTGTTTTCTTCACTTCAATCCGGGCATCGACGCGGTCTTTCAACTCTTGAACGTGGCTGATCACCCCGACGAGCCGACCGCTCGATTGGAGCGACATGAGCAACTCGATCGCCTGGTCGAGCGATTCGGCGTCAAGTGTCCCGAAACCTTCATCGATCAGCATCGTCTCGAGGCTGACGCCACCGCTCAATTGCTGCACGACTTCAGCTAGGCCGAGGGCGAGTGACAAGGAAGCTTTAAAGCCTTCACCGCCGGATAAGTTTTGCACACGCCGCGACTGGCCCGTATAGGCGTCAAAGACTAATAATTCGAGGCCGGACTTCGCATTTCCTTTTGCCGTCTCGATTTTTCGTTCAAGTTGGAACTGTCCGCTCGTCATTTGATCGAGATGGATATTGGCCGCATGTAAGATTTGGTCGAAGAACGCCGTCTGGACGTACGTCTCGAACGTCAGCTTCTGCGGGTTCACGCCGCGCCCCGTATCGGCGATCAGCTTGATTGTTTCAAGCCGTCTGACGTCGGCATCCGTTTGTTCACGAAGCGCATTCCACTCGCGGACCGTCTGGCGGTGACGTTTCAAGTGGACGTCAGCGGTGACGAGACGTTCGGAGAGCGACTCGTTCTCCTCCTGTGCCACTCGGACGCGTTCTTTAAGCGCTTCGACCTCAGGACGTGGCCGCGCCCCGATCTTCACTTCCACTGCTTGCAGGGCGTGTTCGATTCGCCCCGCCTCTTCGAGCTCTTTGGCGAGACGTTCTTTTAACGTCGGCAACGTGTCGACGAGCGTCCGGTCCTGTAAGAATGCTTCTTCTGTCAACTCGATTTTCTGAAGTGCCTCGTCGAGTTGCGCCCGCGCTTCGTTTAACCGGCGTTCCTCGAATTCGAGCTGTTCCGTGAGCAATCGGAATCGTTCGGCTTCCCCCCACTTCAGACGATTGACCTCTTCAAGTCGACGCTCATACTCCGCGACCTCACGCGTAACGGCTTGGAGTCGTAACGTCAGCTGGTCGCGTTCAGTCGTCAACGTGGTGCGTGTCATGCCGTCCACTTGTCGCATCGTCTGTAACGTTTCTTGAATCGATTGCAACGCTTCGAATAAGGATTGCCGCTTCTCCGCCTGCTCTCGCTTGGCGGTCTCAAGTTTCCTGACCGCCTGCGTGGTCGTCCGATACGTCGCCTCGAGGCGCTTACGCTCTTCGACATCGCCCCGGAGTGTTTGGACGAGAGACGCTTGATGTTTGAGCGCCTCGCTCGCCGGACCGTGGAATTGTAACGCTTCGGAAGCGGTGTCGCGCTCATTGACGAGTTCATCGAGTTGGAGCTTGAGCGCCCGATAGTCGGCGCGTGCCTCATGGAGCGCGGTGTCGAGCCGCCGGAGCGTTTCGATCGCTAATTGATGCTCGGTCACGTTCGCCCCTCCACCAGAACGTTCGACAGGTTCATGGCTACGTGAACCGCAAACCGGGCACGGATCGCCCGCCTTGAGCCGGTCCCGGAGCGTGTCCGCCATGAGCGCATGCTCGGCTTCGACGAAACGCTCGACAAGCGTGGTTTGGGCTGTATGTTGACGCTGCACGTCTTTCCCGTTCCGCTCACAAGCGGCGAGCTCGCTGGCGACACGCTCGCATTTTTCAACGAGGTGGCTGTGATACTCGAGCTGACTGTAGCGCCGCTCCGCTTCGACGAGTTGTTCAGTCGCAGGCTTGTCTTCAAGCTGTTTCGCGAGCTTCTGTTCCAGGTTACGTAGCTCAACTAAGCGAGCCTCGTCCGTGAACACACCGAGTTGCTCGACCTGTCGCTTCAACGCTGTCCGCTTTTCTGTCGCGCGTTGCCATTCCTCGACATATGGTAGCAATTCAGCGATGTCAGTCAATCGGTTGTTCGCCCGTTCGGCTTCTTGGCGGAGCTCCGTCATCTTGTCGGATTGTTCATGTAACGTCTCAAGCTGTGCCGCATACGTCTCGTCACGCTTTTGTGATTCGATGCGGTCTTTTTTGATGCGCTCGGCATCGCGCCGAAGCGTCTCGAACCGTTCATAGTGCGGTTGGACGTTCACGACTTTCTCGAGCCGCTCAATCAAGGCACGTCGTCTCACGCGATCCTTTTCTGCGTCACGGAACGTGTTGAGCGCGTTACGGTACGTATCCCGCTCTTCCATTAACGTGAGTAGTACCGTTGCCTCATTCAAATGCGTCCGTGCTTCCTCGAGTCGGATCTCAGCCGCCCGCTTCTCTAGCTGCACCGTGTCTTTCGTTTGTAACAGACGTTCTTCCCTATCCTCAAGCCACGTGACAATATCCGGTACGTTCCGCATCGCAACTGTTTCGATCTCTTCGTCTTCAAGTTCTAACAGTTTTAACCGCGTCGTCTCAATCGCCCACTCGACCTGTTTTCGATACTTCCCATGTCGTTCGACCCATTCCTCTTGGAACGCGCGATACGCTTCCGTCTTGAAGATCGACTGTAAAATCTGTTGTTTCTTGACGGAATCCGAGTCGAGCAGTTGCCGGAACTGATTTTGCGGAAGCAGTAAGATTTGGCTGAACTGTTCATAACTGAGCTGCAGGAGCGACTCAATCGTCTGTTCGACGTCGTTCACTTTCGTCGCGACAGGTTTCCACGCGTCGTTCCATTCATAGAGCACCGCCTCGTGCGGAATCGGCGTCTTGTTCTTCGGATGCGGTTGCTGCGGCTGACGGACGATGCGGTACCGCTCGTCTCGAATCGTGAACGAGAAGTCGATCTCGGTCTTCCGCTCCGGTTCCGCATACTGACTTCTAAAGTCGCTCGCGTTTCGAAGCGACCCGCTCGCCCGGCCGTATAGGGCGAACGTCATCGCGTCAAAGATGGTCGTCTTGCCGGCACCTGTGCGTCCGCTGATGACGAACATCGAACGCCCTTCAAGTTTCGTGAAATCAATCGTCTCCGTCTCGGCGTAAGGGCCGAATGCGGTGATGGTCAGGCTGACAGGTCTCATTTCAGACCACCCCCTTCGATCAGTTCACGGACATGTGCGTCAGCGTCTTTCCCATGTACAGCTTTGAAAAAGTCGAGATAGACGTCCTCAATCGAACGACGGTCGAGCTTCTCCCGTTCGACGCGTGACGTCTCGTCCTGACGGCGCAACAGTTCGAGCTCGAGATGGAGAATGTTCGGATAAACCGTGCGCAGCTTCGCCATCGGGTCGAACAAGGCGCGCTCATCCGTCAACACAATCTTCAAATAATCCTCCACAGCCTCGTCTTGATAAAATGACGGGGCGAGCAGCTCGTCTAACGTCCCGGTCAAGATGCGAAGATCCCGTCGCGCCTCGAGCGGGCGACGCCGGCGCGTCCACGTCCCGTCCCACTCGATGATATCGACCGATTTGACATGGTTCGCCTCGGAGAACGAGTATTTCATGAGCGAACCGCTGTACGCGATCCGGTCATCTTGAATCGCGTCCCGGTTATGCAAATGACCGAGTGCCGTATAGCCGAACGGGGCGTACAAGCCTTTCGCGACTTGTCCGGCCGTCCCGACGGACAGTTGACGCTCAGAATCGGTCTCGAGCCCGCCCGCGACAAAGCTATGGCCGACGGCGACCGCTCGTTTATCGATGTCGCCGTAAGCGTCGACGACCGCGGCGAGCGCATCGTGATGCGTCCGAATGGAGTCGTCATGAAAAGCGTAACGAATCCGCGCCGGCTCGAGGAACGGCATCAAATAAAACGGGACACCGCCGATTTCAAGCGGTCCTGCGTCCGGCTCAAGCTTCCCGACGATATGGAGCCCGACTTTCGTCAACAGTTTCGAGCTGTACTGCAAGCGCTCTGCCGAATCGTGATTGCCGGCGATGGCGAGGACGGGAATGTTCCGTTCTAAGACGAGCGCTTTCCACATCTCGTCGAGCAAATCGACGGCCTCGACCGGCGGCACGGCGCGGTCGTATAAATCTCCCGCGACGACGATCGCGTCCGGTTTCTCCTCATCGACGATGGTTAAAAACGAATCGAACAAGACGATCCGTTGGTCTTCTGTCATATGGTGGCCGTGGACGATCTTGCCCAGATGCCAATCGGCCGTATGTATCCATTTCATGTCACTTCACCTCGTATCTATTCTATCATTATTCGGTAATCCAGTTCGACGTCTTGACACTTCATTTCGAAACAGCGAAAGTTAAATGGAAAGGGGGTCGTGTGATGGAATCTACGACCACATGGCGGTCATTCGTTCGACTGTTTCGAATCGCCAAGCCTCCGAAAGCGTTATTCATCGGGGCAATCCTCATCTCGCTCGTTCAAGCGATGGCCTCACTTGCCATCCCGCTCATCTTGCAACGTGTCGTCGACAACTGGAGCGTCGCCTTGCTCGATGCACGGCTCGTCACCATCTTCATCGGGGCGTTTTTGGTCCAAGTCATCTCGAGCGCGATTTCAATCTATTGGTTACATATTGTCGGTCAGCGCGTCGTCGCGAACTTACGGACGACGTTATGGGAACGGCTCGTCGCGTTGCCGATCCCGTTTTACGACGGCATCAAGTCGGGCGAGCTCGTCTCGCGGCTCAATAACGATACGACGACGCTCCAACAACTGTTGTCCGAGCAGAGCGTCCGTCTGCTGACCTCACTCGTCTCGATCATCGGGGCGGTCGGCATCTTGTTCACGCTCGATTGGCAGATGACGCTCGTCATCCTGTTCTCTGTGCCGACGACACTGCTCATCGTCATCCCGCTCGGCCGAAAGTTGCGCGTCATCGCCAAAAAGACACAACACGAGCTCGGTGCTTTGTCCGGGTTCTTCGCCGAACTGCTCGGCGAGATTCGCCTCGTGAAGTCGCAAGCGACGGAGCCGGAAGAAGTGACAGAAGGAAAACGCCGGATTGAGCTCCTGTTCAATTACGGGGTAAAAGAAGGACGCATTCAAGCGCTGTTAATCCCGCTACTTAACGTGACGCTGACGGCGATGCTCATCGCCATCCTCGGCTTCGGGGCGTACCGTGTCTCGACCGGTGCCCTGTCGACGGGGTCACTCCTCGCGTTCATGCTCTACTTGTTCCAAATCATCACGCCGCTTATCACGATGTCGGAGTTTTTGACGCGTCTCCAAAAGGCGCGCGGTGCGACCGAACGGATTTCAGAACTGCTTCTCGTGGAAGCAGAACCTTATACGGACAGGGCGGAATCGATTCAACAGGCGTCACTCGCCTTTGAGGATGTGACGTTCCAATATGGTGAGACACCCATCATCAAACAGCTGTCGATGACCGTTCCGTTCGGGGCGACGACAGCGATCGTTGGACCGAGCGGAGCCGGCAAGACGACGCTCTTCGCGCTCGTCGAACAATTCTATCTGCCGACGTCAGGGCGAATCACTTACGGCAGTCGAGACATTCAAACATATGGCCGGAACGATTGGCGCCAAATCATCGGCTACGTCGCGCAAGACTCGCCTGTCCTATCGGGCACGGTCCGTGACAATATCTTGTACGGATTGAAACGAGACGCCTCCGAGGAAGAGATTTTACAGGCGTGTGAGATGGCGAACGCCCGTCTCTTCATCGAGGCGATGACAGACGGGCTCGATACCGAGATTGGGGAGCGTGGGGTCCGGTTGTCCGGTGGGCAGCGTCAGCGACTTGCCATCGCCCGAGCGCTTCTACGCGATCCGCAAATCTTGCTTCTCGACGAAGCCACGTCAAGCCTTGATTCCGAGTCGGAACGGCTCGTCCAAGAGGCGCTCGACCGGCTCATGCGCGGCCGGACGACGCTCGTCATCGCCCACCGTCTGTCGACGGTACAACACGCCGAACAGATTATCGTTCTCGAGAACGGTGCGATTAGTGGTCGTGGCACGCATCAACAACTGTTACGAGATAACGCACTTTATGAAAAACTTGTCACGCAACAACAATTAGGAGGTCAATCAGTATGAAGACAATCGGATTTATCGGACTCGGGGTCATGGGACAAGCGATGGTCAGGAACTTGATGAAAGCGGGATTCCACGTCCAGGCCCATACACGGACAAAAGAGAAAGCAATCGCTTTACTCGAGACGGGCGTCACGTGGTGCGACACCGTCGCTGACGTCTGCGCCGGGGCCGATGCCGTCATCACGATTGTCGGCTATCCGTCCGACGTCGAGGAAGTTTATTTCGGCGAAGGGATGATTCTTCAATCGGCTGAACCGGGTACGCTCGTCATCGACATGACGACGTCTTCCCCAATCCTCGCCGAACGCATCGCCGAGGCGGCCATCGACCGGAGCTTGCTCCCGCTCGATGCCCCGGTCACGGGCGGTGACGTCGGTGCGAAAAACGGGACGCTGTCCATCCTCGTCGGCGGTGGGGAGTTCGCGTTCACGAAGGCGCGTCCCTTGTTTGAAGCGATGGGTCAGGCGATCGAGCGGATGGGCTATGCCGGGAGCGGCCAATATGCCAAGCTCGCGAACCAAATCGCCATCGCCGGCATCATGATGGGCAACGCCGAGATGCTCGCGTTCGCGAAAAAAGCCGGGCTCGACGCCGAGCAGTTGCGTCAGACGATCCGTGGCGGCGCGGCCGGGAGCTGGACGCTCGAGAACCTCGTCCCCCGGATGATTCAAGAGGATTACTCGCCAGGGTTCTTTATCAAACACTTCATCAAAGACATGGGGCTCGCCTTAGCGAGTGCCGAGCAGCTGAACGTGAAACTGCCAAGCCTCGAGCTCGCCGCGAAGCTATATACGATTCTTCAAGAGAACGGCTATGGGGATAACGGGACACAGGCGCTGATTGAGTACTATCTACATCAAGACGTTTGAAATGAGGGATGCGTGGAATTAAGTGAGTGAAGGAGGCGAATGTCCATGCCATGGAACATGAAGGACTATCCGCAATCGTTGAAGAACTTTGACCCGCTCGTCAAAAAGAAAGCCATCGATATCGCCAACGCCTTGCTCGCCCAAGGATATTCTCCTAAAAAAGCCATCCCGATTGCCACCGAACAAGCAAAAAAATGGCACGCGGAAGCATCGAGCGAAGAGCGGAAAGCGTTCGATGAGGCACCTGACCCACAAAAATCAGATCGTCATGACACATGAAAAACAGTCAGCTGAGTATGCTCAGCTGACTGTTTTTACGTGCTCCGCCTCTTTTTCTGCCTTGATTTCTAAATAGAGTCCTGCAAGTGCTGTCTCAAGATAAGGTTGGACGAAAATTAAGGCAAGCCCGCCTGTCACTAAGACGAGCACGTACCAGCCGATAAAACTTGCGAGCAGCTTGAGCATGACGAGCTTTTTACCGTCCATGAGTCGCTTGCTCGCTTTCATGGCGGCGAGAACGGATAGGTCGGGCTGGTCGCGTAAAATGAACGGCACCATGCGAAACGTTAAATAAAACCACACACCCGGTACGATCAAGAGCAACATGAGGAGATTCAACCCAAGATAGAACACCGCGTAATAACCAACGGCCTTCACATACTGTCTGAGCGATCCGAACGAATCGAATAGCAAGCCGAGCGTCGGTTTGTCTTCTTTCGCGATGTCGAGATAAATCCAGTTCCGGCCCAATTCGAGCGGGGCGAGCAGGACGAGCGAGCTGTACAACAATAGAATCGATGTGAACAGAACGTCCGGCGTCGCATCAGCCGAGAGGTCGAGTTGCGACGTGACGACCGTTTGCACGAGCATCGTCGCGATGGCCGCAAAGATTGCGATGCCCCAATTTCCAGAGAGCATACGTAAAGCAAATTGTTTATATACGGAAGCCTGCATAACGTCACCTACATTATATCGTTTTTTTCATTATAGCAAAAAAACAGTCTAACGACTGCTTCATTGCCTCATTTGTTCGCGCAACTGTCGGAACTTCGACTCATCGAGCGCGCCGTCAGTCCGGACCCCGGACCCGACGTGGACGAATGAGACGTCAAGTGTCTCCATCAGTTCGCGTACATTATTCGCATCGATACCGGCTCCGGGTAAGATGTTCATCTCGGCCGTCTCACGCATCGCCTTGAGCGAATCGATTCCTTCTCGTGCCGTCGCGGCTCCACCGGACGTCAGGACGTGATCGACTTCAGGAAAATCGTTTAATACCTCGACGGCGGCGAGTATATCTCTCACCTCATCGATGGCGCGATGGAACGTGAGCGCCATGTCCCCTTTATGCTTGATCACTTCACCAAGGATCCGTTCATCGAGGCTACCGTCAGCCGTCAATGCGCCGAAGACGATTCCTGCAGCTCCGAGTTCGCGACAGAGCCCGACGTCCGCGAGCAACGTCTCCTCATCGTCCTCGCTGTAAACGAACGAGTTCGCGTGCGGACGAATCATGACATGGACCGGGATCGAAACATGCTCGACCACGTTTCGAATCGTCCCGAAGCTCGGTGTCGTCCCGCCTGAAGGGAAATCGGCAATTAACTCGAGCCGGTCCGCTCCAAAACGTTCTGCTTGTTTCGCTTCTTCTAACGTAGTCACGATGACTTCAATCATTCAAACTCCTCCTTTGTTATGGGGCAAAGCGCCAATCGACCTCGTGGATTGCAAGGTCGCGCTTCCAATCCGTCGGTTCCGGGAAGTCGGAGATGATCGTCGTCACCATTGAAAAGTCCGAGACCCGATACCGCTTTTGTTGATTGAACTGGGTATGGTCAACGAGCAAATAACACGTACGGCTCTGCTGCATGACCGCTTGTGACACCGTAGCGAGCCCGTACGCGTCGCACGTCAGCCCGAGCGTAGGGTCGACCCCTTCGACGGACAGGAAGGCGGCATCGAACACGTATGCCTTCAGCTGTTGTAACACTTGCTCACCGACCGTGACGAGATGTTTCGGGTCGATGGTGCCGCCGAGGAGCTGGACGTCACCCGTGAAGACACCTTTCGCCCGCTGTTCGAACAGGGCTTTCGCGACCATGAGCGACGGCGTGACGATCGTCAAATTCCGTCCACGCATCCGGGCCGCGACTTGCTCGGGCGCGACACCGTGACCGATATAGAGGAGCGCGTCATCTTCGACAAGTTGGAACGCCGTATAGGCGATGCGACGAATCCCGTCCATATTGGAAATCATCATCGGTTGGAACGAGACGCTTTGATGCAAGACGGCGCCGCCGTAAACGCGTTTAATCCGATGTTCTTTCTCGAGCTCCTCTAAATAACGACGAATCGACTCCCCCGAGACGTTCAATCGTTCAATCAATTCACTCGTCTTCACTTTTCCTTCCCGTTCAATCCACTCGACAATCTTTTGTTTACGTTCTTCTCCTATTAAAGACACAAGCCTGCCTCCTCCGCAATATTCGTTTCCTTTCTTAGTGTAGCGAACGGATGTAAATTTAACGTAAACGGAAGGTAAAGAACGGGCAAATCCAACATGTTTTTCGTGAATTTTCGTTAAAATCAACAGAAATCCACAAAAAAGCCAAGCTTGTTAAGCTTGGCTCTAAGAATCGAGGACACGAGAGATGGAGGTCATTGAACGATCCATCTCCGTATTCGCCTTATTTTCGCTTTTGAAACAATGGCACTTTCGGCTCGGTCCCAGAACGAATGCGTTGCCAGTTCGAGCGGTGCTTGATGATGATGAACAAGGCGAGCGGCACGATGACAATGAGCGGCAACCAATCTCGCGCAATGATGCCGTACGCGATCACGGTCACGAGTCCGACGACGGACGCCGCCATCGACGAGAGTGAGACCATCTTTGAAATCATAAGCGTCAATAGGAACGTCGCGACGACAACGAGGAAAAACAATGGGAACGCCGCTAACAAGACGCCAGCGCTCGTCGCAACCGACTTGCCACCTTTGAATTTCGCAAAGATCGGGTACGAATGGCCGATGATGGCCGGGATTCCGGCTAAAAGCAAGCTCATGTCACTTCCGAACAGAAGAGGGAGCAATGCGGCGAGGAGCCCTTTCCCCATGTCCCCGAGCAAGACGAGCGTTCCGGCCCGTTTGCCGAGCACACGGAACGTGTTCGTCGTCCCAAGGTTCCCGCTCCCATGTTCACGGACGTCGACCCGATAGCCGAGCTTGCCGATGATGAGCGCGAACGGGATCGACCCGAGCACATAACTGATTAATACAATGAAAATCTCTGTTAAATAAGGCATCGCAATTCCCCTTAGTCCATTAATTGCTGGAGGTATTGTTCGAACGGGACGTTCATCTGCTTGACGTTCGTTGCGTGTTCTACCCCGATGTAACGTAGATGCCACGGTTCATACATATAACCCGTCTCATCTTCAAAAGCCCGCTGGTAACGGACGATAAATCCGTACTTATGGGCGTTGTCGGCAAGCCACTTGCCTTCTTTCGTCTGCTCGAGCCCTTGCGTCAACTGATACCCGACCGAGGCGCTCGAGACATCAATCGCGAGTCCGGTCTGATGTTCAGAATGACCCGGTGGCGCTGAATATTTCATCGCTTGTTCTTTGCCATCGCGGGCGACGTACGCGTTGAAGAGCTGAACTTGATAGTCATAAGAGCGGAAAGCGCTCGTCCCTTTCAAGTCAATCCCTGCCGATTTAGCGGCAGCCATGAGTCCCTCGATTCCGGTCGCCGCCTCTTGACGAAGCATGCGACGGTCACCCGTCGCCGAGTCGACGAAAGCGATGTTCGGGGTCACGAGGTCTTGCGGTTTATAGTTGCTCGGAAGCGCGATTTGTTTATTCACGAGAATGAGGGTATCGAGGGCCAAATTTGCTTGACCGTTCGTTTGCAGCGGCTCTTTCGGTACGAGTTCAACCCGAGGTGCCTCTTCTTCAGGCGTCGTTTCTGGTGTTTCCGCTGGCGGTTCCTCTTCGGTAGGCGGCTCTTCTGCCACTTCCGGTTCTGGTGTATCGGAGGCATCGTCAGTTGATTCCGGTGCCTCTTCTGGCGCGGTCGGTTCTTCCATCACGACCGGCTCTTCCACCGGTTCATTCGTTGCGGGTTGTTCGCTGGTGGTACAGCCCACTAACGTGAGCGTCAAGGCGCAGCACACCATCCATTGCGATGGGTTTCGCATGCGATCTTCCCCTTTCTATATACAAAAAGTACCGTCAAGATATGATACCATACTGACGGTACAAAAGAACCACTGTTATGAGACGGGACTCATGACACGCATATACATCTCATGCCATTCTGGAAACTCTCGGTCAAGGCGGACCGGTTTAAAATCGCCTTGTTTGACGACGACGTGTGTCGTTTTCGCGGTGCCGACCAAATGACCATCCTGGTCGGTCAATTCATAGCCGTAAACGGTACGAATTTTAGAATAACTGTCGACCCAGACCCGGACGTTGACCGTGTCACCAAACGTCACGCTTTTCTTGTAGTCGACCGATACGTTCGTGACCGGCGAGACGAAGCCCGCCTGTTCCATGTCTTTATACTCGACGCCGAGTTCACGCAAGAGTTCGGTTCTGGCAATCTCCAGATAGACGAGATAGTTCGCATGGTAGACGATCCCCATCATATCAGTCTCTTGATAACGAACCGGAATTTGAATCGTATGCATTAAATCGTCCTCACTTTCCACATCATTATATTATAACTTGATACTAATATCTACTACTAACAGTTGGTTGAAATCACTTTCTGACACGTCTTGGCCGACAAGTCGATACGACTGCCTTGCAATCGCCTCGTCGATGAGTGACAGGGCCATGCGGGCGTTCGGCCGTTCCATCTGCCTGATTCGATTCTCGATTTCGCTGCGGACGTCCTCGTCCATCACGTAGCCGAATTTCTCGGCGTAGCGGATGGCGATTTCGACGAGCTCATTCGTCGAATAGTCCTCGAAGTGAATGCTTCGTTTAATTCGACTGCTGAGCCCTGGATTCGATTCAATCAATCGACGCATCGGGGCATCGTAGCCCGCGAGCACGACGACCAAGTTCTCCCCGTGTTTCGGCATCTCGTCGACGAGCGTGTCAATCGCTTCTTTGCCATAATCGTTCGGGCCCCCGCTCAAACTATACGCCTCATCGATGAGCAACACCCCGCCGAGCGCATCCCGGATCGCGGCTTTTGTCTTCTGTGCCGTCTGACCGACGTATCCGCTGACGAGGTCGGCACGGCTGACAACTTTCAAATGGCCCCGCTTCAGGTAGCCCGTCTTTTTAAGCAGCTGGGCGTACAGATGGGCGAACGTCGTCTTGCCGGTCCCGCTGTTTCCGACGAGCGTGGCATGGAGCTCGACCGGCGCCGTCTTCAGACCGAGTTCACGCCGCCGTTTTTGGACGGTAATGAGCGCCTCGATTTCCCGGAGTTGTCGTTTCGCCTCATCCATGCCGACGAGGTCGTCAACAGACAACGCACGGTCTTCCTCGGACTCAGTCTCAACAAAATCGAGTTCGGTCAAAATCGCCATCTCGTCAAGCGGAGCCTCCGCGCCGAATCGTGACCCTTTTTGGAACATCGCATCGAGCAAGATGTTATGGACCGTGCGCGCGTTTCCGAACGTCGCATCGACACGTTCGCGGTCGAGTCGGGCGAGGAGCGCCCGTTTCGCTTCAGCCGTAAGGACGTAATTGTTCTCATCAGCCACTTTTTCACCGATCGCGATAAGCTCTTCGTCCGAATAGTTCGGTAGCTCGTAATGGTTCGACTCTGGAAACCGGGACCGGAGGCCAGGGTTGGCGAGGAGGAAGTGACGCATCTCTTCCGGATACCCGGCGAGGATAACGACGAATTTCCCGGCATATTCGCCGCTCGTCATCGCGGCGACAAGTGTATCGATCGCGGCTTGTCCATAGTCGCTCCCGCTCGCATCTTGTCGCTTCAGCGCGTACGCCTCATCGATGAATAAGACGCCCCCTTCGGCTTCTTTCACTTTATTCATGACTTGTTCTTCCGTCTGGCCGACGAACGCACCGACAAGGCTCGAGCGATCGGCTTCAATCACGTCAGGACGGCTGAGAAGTCCGAGTTCAAAGTAAATCTCAGCCATCAACCGAGCGAGCGTCGTCTTGCCCGTCCCTGGATTCCCGGTGAAGACGAGATGGAGCGACGGTTGATGAACCGATGAGAAGCCGGCTTTTTCTCGCTCCTGTTGAAACAGTAAAAAGCGATACCACGATTTGACCCGGGCTTTAATGTCGGTCAAGCCGATCATCGTCTCTAACTTCTTAATCCCGCTCGACTTCGTTTCACGCTTTTGTTCCGGCAATAGCCCGACAATCGTCCCGATTCTCGACTTTACGGTCGTGACGCGCTCATTGAAGCGACGGAACGCCTCGCGACTGAAATAGTTGCCTTGCATCGAAGCGAGAAGCGATGCCGTATCGTCCTCGAGCGCTGCGACTTCCTGTGTCGCGTCGACGACAGCGTCGGACAATTGCTCGAGCTGATGCTTGAACTCTGAATCGCGCAAGTCCGACTTTGCCCGTTCGATTTCTTCGTGGAGTTGATCTAGCTGTTCAAGTAGACTCGTTGTTTTCGCTTCATAGTCCGTCAAGATTTGCACTTTCATGGAGGCGTAATCCGCCTCACGAAGTGTCGGCCACTCGATTTGGAGCGTTTGCCGGAAACGACGTAACTTTTCATTCAATTGACTGACACGGAGCTCTGCAGGCAACGCGTGCATCGATTCTAGTTCTTTCATCCAACGGTTAAGGAGCGGGTCCATCGTCTCCGTCTCCCGAAATCGTCTCGTCGCGAGGAGCGTCAACGTACGAACCAACTCGTCACGTTGTCCAGTGGCCCGCGACCAATGGGCGTAAGATAATAAAGCGGCCTCGTCGACGGTTTCGCCAGTCTCCCAACGCGATAAGTCCGCTTGTACCTGGTCCAAGTTGATTTGTTTCATTCCATTCTTCCTTTCAGACGACAAAGGAGCGGACGTATGAGTCTGCTCCTAGCCGATTTATCGTGATTCAAAAGACGTCATGCGAATCGAGTGGAACAAGTTACCGTTATTTCGAGATTCTGCGGCGAGTAAGATTCGTTCGTTCGCATCGATGTAATACGTGACCGCTTCCTCGTTCTCTTCTTCGCTGAAGATGGAAGGGTAGTTCTCGATCCACTCAGTCGGCACGGATTCCGCCGTTTGCGTCTTCACGAACGCTTGCGCGGTACGCCCGATTATCTCGACATCGCCTTCACTCGAACCGAGTGAGCCGTCATCGAGCCATCGCCGGATCTGTTCGTTCGTCGCCCGTGACAGGAACGGATGTGGCGCGACCGCGCCTGACGTCGTCTCTTGACGAATCGTCTCTTCCCCTTCAGGGTTCAACTCGCGGTAAATCGAGCCGTCCCATTCCGCCTTCGCTCCGACGTTCGGACCTGAGACGACTTCCGAAACGAAGTGTCCGTTTTCATCATATGTGACGAGGTAGTCGCGTACCTCTAGTGTCTCGCCTTCAGTCGGTAGCTTTTTCTCTTCATAGCCGATGATGACTGACGTGTAGAATGGCTCCGTGCGGTTCTCTCTGCCTTCGTCATCCGTAAAGTTGAATAATGAATAAAGGTTGTAGATGAGCAAGGCACCGATGATGAGAATCCCGGCTCCAATCACCCAGCTCAGACGTTTTTTCATTTGTTGTTTCATCTCATGCCCTCCCATTATGCTTCACTTACTATCCTACACTAGCGTGGAGGTCATGCAAAATATTTACGACCAAAAAAGGGCCTCATTCGAGACCCCTGTTGCATCAACTCAGTTTATCTTCTTCTTTTTTATATGCATCGATCCATTTGTCACGTTCATCCGGTTCATCTGACAAATCTTTGAACAATGCGATGATCATGAAGATCAGTACGAAAATGAACGGGAACGCGACGAGAATCGCGACTGCTTGTAAGGCGCTTAGTCCACCGGCATATAGGAGCACGGCGGCGATCGAGGACTGAATGAAGCCCCACGTCAATTTGATACGCATCGGAGGAATCAACTTTCCGTTCGTCGTGAGCATCCCGAGCACGTACGTCGCCGAGTCGGCAGAGGTGATGAAGAACGTCGAGATGAGGAAGATGGCGATGATGCTGAGCACCGTACCGAATCCGCCGAACGTTTCAAACAAGGCGAACAATCCGACTTCCGTTCCAATCTCATTGACGGCCGTAATCAAGTTCTGTCCACCGAATAAGTCTGCCCAGATGGCTGACCCGCCGAACACAGAGAACCAAAGCAACCCGAATGACGTCGGTACGAGTAAAATCCCGATAATGAACTCGCGAATCGTCCGTCCTTTTGAGACACGGGCGATGAACGTTCCGACGAACGGTGACCATGAAATCCACCATGCCCAATAAAAAATCGTCCATCCGTTAATCCACTCTCGTTCGACCGGTTCAAGCGCGGCCGTCCGGAAACTCATCGACGGTAACTGTTGAAGATACGTTCCAATCGTCTGGGTGAACAAATCGAGAATGAATGCGCTCGGACCCGCAATAAGTGTCGCGACGAGCAAGACAACGGCAAGAAAGATGTTCGTATTACTTAAAATCCGAATCCCTTTCTCGAGGCCGGTCGAGGCGCTAATCATGTAGAGCACCGTCACGACAGCGATGATAATCAGTTGCGTCGAGAACGCGTTCGGTACGCTTGGAATCAAATAGTGAAGACCCCCTGCGATTTGCTGCGCCCCGAACCCGAGCGACGTCGCGACACCGAATGCCGTCGCGATGACCGCGAGGATGTCGACTGTCTGTTTAACGGGACGTTCATAACGATCGTTCACGAGCGACCCGATTGTCTCTCCGATTGTCGCCGGACGTCCTTTTCTGAACGTCGAGTAGGCGATGGCGAGTGCGATCATCGCGTAAATCGCCCATGGATGGAAGCCCCAATGGAAGAACGCGTAGCGCATCGCGGTACGAGCGTCGCCTTCAGGAGTCGGTGATTCGAATGGCGGGCTGTGGAAGTGGAGGAGCGGTTCGGCCGCCCCCCAGAAGATGAGTCCGATTCCCATCCCGGCACTGAACAGCATGGCGAACCACGTCAAATAACCGAAGTCGGGACGATCCGTATCTTTTCCGAGCCGAATCGAGCCGAATCGCGAGAAGATTAAAAAGACGGCGACGAGCAAAATCCCGGTCGCGCTGAGCAAGTAAAACCAGCCCATGCCGTTCGAGAGCCATCCTTGAACGGTCGTCGTCACGTTCAATAGGCTGGCGTTGCCAAGGAGGCGTTCCGGAAAGATGCCCCAAATCGTGAACAAGACCGTGATGATAGCTGAAACGATGAAAACGGTCGTCACTTGGCTTTTCCTTTTCATTAGTAGTCACTCCTATTCAATTTTCTTATTTTCATATACGTTTTCCACCGTAACATACTTTGTAAACCCTCCACAACTGCTCGACCTGTATTGAATGAAACCAAAAAGAGTGACGGAACGTGAACGTCACTCAGGTGGTTTCGGCTCGAGCGAGACAATCAACGTCTCATCAACGACATAATACGGGCGCTTCGGTAGCGTTTTCAAATAACCGCCTTCTCGTAGACGTGCCAAATCGAGTTGCATCGTCTGTTGAAACTTGCGGAGCGGTAATTTCTGTTCTTGTTCCATGTACAGGTCGAGTGCCCGTTGGACTTGGTCCATCTCATAAATGATGTCCCGCTCCTCTTCTGGAACGATATAAAACGTCTCTTTCGACATGAAAAACCGCTGTCTCGGTTTGCCGGGCAGATGCCGCTTCAACCGCGTCAAGTCGATTTCTTGTGTATCATCGAGTAAGACGGTCCGGTTGACCCCTTTCGGTAGCGTCTGTTCGTACTCATGAATCGCCTGTCTGAGTTCCGGTAGCGTGATGTCGACGTCATGCTCTACGACCTCTTCCTTTTGCATCAAACGTTGCCACCAGCTTTTCCCTGATTTCGTCTGTCGCTCCATACACTCCCCCCTCTCCTCATCCTGTTCCCGATATCGATGGGCCTCTCACCTTAATTCCGCACATTCACAAAAAAAACCTTCCTTTTTTCAAAGGAAGGTCAACATGTTTACTTCAATTTGTCACGAAGGACCATCTGTAGGATGCCGCCGTGACGGTAGTAGTCGATTTCAATCTCAGAGTCGAACCGAGCGATGACTTTGAATTCGGTCACCGTGCCGTTCTCATGCGTTGCTTTGACGTTCAAGATATCACGTGGGCGGACCGACTCGTCGACTTGGATGTCGATCGCTTCTTCGCCTGTGAGTCCGAGGGAGTCGGCTGACTCCCCGTCCATGAACTGGAGTGGCAAGACGCCCATCATGACGAGGTTCGAGCGGTGAATCCGTTCGAAGCTTTGCGCGATGACGGCACGGATGCCGAGAAGATTCGTTCCTTTGGCTGCCCAGTCACGCGACGAGCCCATACCGTAGTCGTTTCCAGCGAAGACGACGAGGCCTGTGCCTTGCTCTTTGTACTTCATGGCCGCATCGTACATCGGCATGATTTCGCCAGTCGGCCAGTACGTCGTGAAGCCGCCTTCAGTGCCTGGTGCGACTTGGTTACGGATGCGGATGTTCGCGAACGTGCCGCGCATCATGACTTCGTGGTTCCCACGGCGTGAGCCGTACGAGTTGAAGTCGAGCGGTGCGACGCCCTTCGACTGAAGGTACTGTCCAGCTGGAGTCGTCTTCGAGAACGCACCGGCTGGTGAAATGTGGTCGGTCGTGACCGAATCGCCAAACTTCCCGATGACGCGGAGGCCGTTCAACGCATGGACTTCTCCCGCTTCCGGCTCGAGGTTCTCAAAGAACGGCGGGTTTTGGATATACGTCGAGTCGTCCGAGAAGTCATACAAGTTGCCTTCTGGCACGTCAAGCGCGTTCCAACGCTCATTGCCCGTGAAGACCGTATCGTACTCTTTGCGGAACGCTTCCGGTGAGACGACGTCTTGAACGACCATCTTGATTTCATCGTTTGATGGCCAGATGTCTTTGAAGAAGACCTCGTTGCCATCTTTGTCTGTTCCGAACGACTCGTTCATGATGTCGAAGTTGACCGATCCAGCGAGCGCGTACGCGACGACGAGTGGCGGTGACGCCAAGAAGTTCGCTTTGACGAGCGGGTGGACGCGGCCTTCAAAGTTACGGTTCCCCGATAGGACCGATGAGACGAGCAAATCATTCGATGTGATCGCGTCTTCGACTTCGCGGTCGAGTGGACCCGAGTTTCCGATACATGTCGTACATCCGTAACCGACGGTGTTGAAACCGAGTTGGTCGAGGTACGGCGTGAGGCCGGCTTTGTCGAGGTAGTCGGTAACGACTTTCGAGCCCGGTGCGAGCGACGTCTTCACGAACTTTGGAACCGTGAGACCGCGTTCGACGGCTTTCTTCGCGACAAGTCCTGCTCCGACCATGACGTATGGGTTTGACGTGTTCGTACAGCTCGTGATGGCTGCGATCGCGACGTCACCCGTACGCATGTCGACAGCGCCGTCTGTGTAGTTGACCGCCGCCGTCTTCTCAAGCTCAGCTTTTTCAAGACCGAAGCCACTGTGTCCGGCTGGTGCCGTCACACTGTCGACGAATGCCGTCTGAAGGTCTGATAAGTTGATGCGGTCTTGTGGACGTTTCGGTCCAGCAAGCGACGGCTCAACTTTCGACAAGTCGAGCGTGAGCGTCTTCGTGAACGACGGATCGGCTTGGTCCGGTGTATAGAATAAGTCGTTCGCTTTTGAGTACGCTTCGACGAGGTCGATCAATTCTTCTGGGCGACCCGTTGTGCGCATGTAGTTGAGCGTCTCGGTGTCGACTGGGAAGAAGCCACACGTCGCACCATATTCAGGCGCCATGTTGGCGATCGTCGCCCGGTCTGAGAGCGGCATCGTGTGAAGCGATGGACCGAAGAACTCGACGAACTTGCCGACGACTTTCTCGTTCCGGAGCATTTCTGTGACGACGAGCGCGACGTCGGTCGCCGTGACACCCGGGTTGACTTCTCCGATGATTTTGACGCCGACGACGTCCGGTACCGGGAAGTATGACGGTTGACCGAGCATGCTCGCTTCGGCTTCAATCCCACCGACACCCCAACCGAGGACACCGAGACCGTTGATCATCGTCGTATGCGAATCCGTTCCGACGAGTGAATCCGGATAGGCGACGTTGCCCGTTCCGTCATTCTTCTCGAGGACGACCGACGCCAAGTACTCCAAGTTGACTTGGTGGACGATTCCGGTCGCTGGTGGGACGGCACGATAGTTGTCGAACGCCGTTTGAGCCCAACGTAAGAACTTGTAGCGCTCTTCGTTCCGCTCGAACTCGATGTCCATGTTTTTCATGAGTGCGCCGGCGAAACCATACGCATCGACTTGGACCGAGTGGTCGACGACGAGGTCGACCGGGATTTCCGGGTTAATCTTGTTCGGGTCTCCCCCAAGGTCAGCCATCGCTTTACGGAGTGAGGCGAGGTCGACGACGGTCGGGACGCCTGTGAAGTCCTGAAGGACGACGCGGGCCGGTTTGAACGGGACGTCGATATCTTTCGACACCTCGGCTGTACCCCATTTAGCCAAGTTCTCGACGTGCTCTTTCGTGATGCCGCGGCCATCTTGTTGACGTAGCACCGATTCGAGCAAGACACGAATCGAATATGGAAGACGACTGAGTTCAGTCACTCCATCTTCTTCAAGTTTTCTAAGTCGGTAATAGTCATACGCTTGCCCGTTCACCTCGAACTTCGTCCGCGATGAAAAAGCGTCTAACACGTTCGTTTGTTCCATACGATTTCCCCCTTTTTGAAAGCGGCGACGTCGGCAGTTGCCGTAATCGCTTACTTATCACATGTTTATCATAATACAACTATAGCGTGACGTAAAATACATTCCGTCACAAATTAGTCATAAGTAAAACTTATCAAGATTCCATTTTCGGTTGAACATGAAAAAAGCAACTCCATAACGGAATCGCTTTGACAGCCGAACTTACTCTACACCGATTTCCGCATTCACGTCGAGCGCATCGACGAGCGTGAGTTCGTCTTCGTAACGCTCTTTGAAGCGGTCGAACGTGAATTCATTGGCAAACAAGAACACCGGGCGTTCCCAGCGGTCCGTCACGAGCATGTTACGTGAGTCTTGAAACGGCTTGAGCGCCTTCAATTCCTTGTCCTTCACCCAACGTGCGACACTGTAAGAGACCGGCTCCATGCGGATGTCGACACCATACTCGTTATTCAAGCGGTACTCGAACACTTCGAATTGGAGTTGGCCGACCGCACCGAGGTAAATCTCGTTATATTCGTTGCGATACACTTGAATCGCACCTTCTTGCGCGAGCTGCTCGACCCCTTTGTGGAAGTGCTTCGACTTGAGGGAGTTGATTGGCGAGACACGCATGAACAGTTCTGGCGGGAACGTCGGCAACGCCTCGAACGCAATCTTTTGCTTCGCCGTCGTGATCGTGTCCCCGATTTGATACGTGCCCGAATCGTAAATCCCGATGACGTCGCCGGCGAACGCTTTGTCGACCGTTTCCCGGTCGTTCGCCATGAGCTGTGTCGATTGACTGAGCTTGATTTTCTTGCCCGTCCGCGTAAGCGTCACATCCATGCCCCGCTCGAACACACCCGAACAGATGCGCACGAACGCGATGCGGTCACGGTGGGCCGGATTCATGTTCGCCTGGATTTTGAAGACGAAGCCACTGAACTCTTCTGACGTCGGGTCGATTGGACCGACGTTCGATTTGCGTGCTTCTGGCGCCGGTGACATGTCGAGGTAGTGGTTAAGGAACGACGTGACACCGAAATCGACGAGGGCCGTCCCGAAGAAGACCGGCGTCAATTTTCCGTGTTGAATCGCCTCGACGTCAATCTCGTTGCCGGCACCGTCTAACAGGTCAATCTCATCACGTAAGTTCGTCAAGTTCTCTTCCGTCAAATAGTCGGCGAGCACCGGGTCTTTCACACCGTCTTCGTTTAGCGTGAGCGTCGACTTGTCGCCTCGGAACAAATGCACTTCGTTCTTGATGCGGTCATACACCCCTTCGAACTGCATCCCGCTACCGATCGGCCAAGTGACGGCGACTGAAGGCATACCGAGTACTTCTTCTAGTTCTTCCATCAACTCGAGCGGATCTTTCGCCTGACGGTCGAGTTTGTTCATGAACGTAAAGATTGGGATTCCACGCATGCGGCAAACTTGGAACAGTTTCTTCGTCTGCGTCTCAATCCCCTTCGCGGCATCGATGACCATGACGGCGCTGTCGACCGACGTCAAAACGCGATACGTGTCCTCACCGAAATCGTTATGCCCCGGCGTATCCATGATCGAGACAACTTTGTCCTGATAGACAAATTGCATGACCGAAGATGTGACCGAGATTCCACGCTGCTTCTCGATTTCCATCCAGTCGGATTTGGCGTGTTTTGAGTTCTTGCGGGCCTTGACCGTCCCCGCTTCACGGATGGCCCCTCCGTGTAGGAGCAGTTTTTCTGTTAAAGTCGTCTTACCGGCATCCGGGTGGGAGATGATACCGAAGATGCGACGTTTTTCTACTTCGTGTTTCAATTGGCTCATATATGTGATCCTTTCTGATTCAAGACGTTCCTGATTCGTTCATTTTGCAACGCTATCTATTCTAACGAAATGTGCCCGGTTCGTCCATCCTGAGTCAAAGCGGATACTTTTGCAATCGAACAGTTTTTTGTATACTAAGTTTGAATGACTGTAAATAGAACGGGGGAAAGACGATGCCAGAAAGTCTGGTCATGTATTTCATTGTCTTTTGGGGTTTCGTAATGATCGGCTTAATGTCCATCGGCGGATTTTTCATGTTCCGCAAATTTTTAAAGCGGATGCCAAAAGAGGACGGGCTGTCCCTGCTCGATATCGAAGACGATTATATCGACCGCACCCGGCACATGTGGACGCCAGAGACGCGCACACTGTTGGACCGGCTCGTCACGCCGGTGCCGGAACTGTTCCGTGACGTCGCGATTCGGAAAATCGCCGGTAAAATCGGACAGTTCGCGCTCGAATCGCGGGCGAACGAGATGACGACCGAACTCGTCGTGAAAGGGTATATCGCAGCAACGCCAAAACGCGACCACAAGTTTTTAAAGAAAGCGCTCGAGCAAGAACAGATCGACTGGACGAGATACAAACACTATTTCCAACAGTAGTCCTCGATTTCGAGGACTTTTTGTATGGCATCGTTTGTAAATTGTGCCATACGACTAGTAAGTCTAAAGAACTATTTTTTCCGGTATTAATTATTATAGAATAACGTTCAACATTTAGACAATATTGAAAACGCTTACAATAAATTGGTATGACCAATATTAGTATAACGTTTGGATTTCAGTAGTGAAAAAATGGATAGCTTTTCCTTTATTGTCGTTTCTATAATGTACGTATCTCGAATATGAAGGAGGTACACTTATGCATGACGTCACGCAAGCAACCCAGACCGAGAGTAGCCGTTCTGCTGAGGCGATCGTCGAGAGTCCGACGTTCATTCAACTCATGCGGGAGAAGAACCGCTTCATTCTCCCATCGATTATTTTCTCACTTATCTTTTATTTTACGTTACCGGTTTCGACGAGTTATTTTACATTTTTAAACAATCAAGTCGCCGGGTACATCACATGGGCGTGGGTACTCGCCTTCGCTCAGTTCTTCATGACATGGACGTTCTGCGTCCTCTACAGCCGACGCGCCCGTCGCTTCGATGAGCTCGTCGAACAAATTAAGCAGGAGGAAACACGATGAACTTGACTGCCGTACTCTTGTTTCTCGCCATTGTCGGATTGACGCTCGTCATCACATTTTTTGCCGCCCGAAAAACGAAGACGGCCAGCGATTTTTATACGGCCGACGGCGGACTGACCGGTTTTCAAAACGGTCTCGCCATCGCCGGGGACTATATGTCGGCCGCCTCGTTCCTCGGGATTGCCGGAATGATTGCCCTCGCCGGCTTCGACGGATTCTTCTATTCAATCGGGTTTCTCGTCGCGTACCTCGTCGTCTTATATCTCGTCGCCGAGCCGCTTCGAAACCTAGGGAAATACACGATGGCCGACATGATTGCCGCTCGCTTCAACAAGCCGCGCGTCCGCGGCGTCGCCGCGATGAACGCTATCGTCATCTCTATCTTTTACATGATTGCCCAACTTGTCGGCGCCGGTGCGCTCATCGAGCTATTGCTCGGCATCCCTTACACGACGAGCGTCGTCGTCGTCGGAATTTTGATGACGGTGTACGTTGTCTTCGGTGGGATGACGGCCACGTCGTGGGTTCAAATTACGAAGGCAGTCCTCTTGATGATCGGGACGGCCATCATCTCGTTCCTCGTTTTCGCCAAGTTCGACTTCTCCGTCTTCAAGATGTTCTCGGAAGTGAGCAAGGCGACCCCGCTCGGTGAGAGCTTCTTGAATCCGGGCAACAAGTTCAAACTACCGCTCGATACGATTTCGCTTAACTTGGCGCTCGTCCTCGGGACGGCCGGTCTCCCGCATATTTTGATCCGTTTCTTTACGGTCAAAGATGCACCGACCGCGCGTCAATCGGTCGTCTATGCGACGTGGGTCATCGGCGCGTTTTACATATTGACCATCTTCCTTGGTTTTGGTGCCGCCGCCTTCGTCGGGTCTGACGCCATCATCGCTGCCAACCCGGCCGGAAACATGGCCGCTCCGCTCCTCGCACAAGTGCTCGGCGGAGACTTATTGTTCGCCTTCGTCGCCGCGATCGCCTTCGCGACGATCCTCGCTGTCGTCGCCGGTCTCGTCTTGTCGGCCGCCTCCGCGTTTGCCCACGATTTTTACGGTCACATTATCCGTAAAGGCGAAGCGACGGAGAAAGAACAAGTGGCTGCGGCTCGCATCGCTTCGGTCGCCGTCGCCGTCGTGTCGATGGGCCTCGCTTTCTTCGCCCAGTCGATGAACGTGGCGTTCCTCGTCTCGCTCGCGTTCGCTGTCGCGGCGAGTGCGAACTTGCCGGTCATCCTCTTCACGATTTTCTGGCGACGGTTCAACACGGGTGGTGCCATCTTCGGGATGGTCGTCGGCTTGTTCTCTTCCTTGTTCCTCGTCGCCATCAGTCCGAACATTTGGGCGCCAGACGGCTCCGCTATCTTTATCGGCGAAGCCCTCTTCCCGCTCACGAACCCGGGGATCGTCTCGATTCCGCTCGGCTTCCTCGCTGCGATCGTCGGGACGTATTTGACCAAGTCTGACGAAGCGATTGGGAACTATGAACGGATTCTCGTAAAGGCGAACACCGGCATCGATGCCGAGACGGAAGCTGCCGCATCGAAAGCAGACTAAAAAAAGCGTACCTGATTTCATCATCAGGTACGCTTTTCATGTGGCCATGATCTGTTTGTACTTTTGATACATCGCGATTCGCCACGGCACGATCATGCCCCAGGCGATCAAGTAAAATAGTCCGCCCGTCGCGAAGATGTTCACTTCCGCCCCGATGAACGCCTTCATCGCGGTCCGGATGGCGAGCAGGACGAAAACGACGATGAAGAAGGCTTTCGAACGGGACAGATAGACTTCCCCGTCCCGTTTCTCGAAGTTTGACGTCTTGATGAGGAACACACTAAAAATCAAACCGACGAGAAGCGCCTCTCCGACCTCGAGCCACGTGAGCCGAAAAGCGGGAACGAGAAATTGGAGCATCCCGGTCGACATCGCGAGTGGCGGGATTAAGATCTTCTTCGCGTTCGTCGGATAGGCCGAGGCTTTGACCCGAACGAAACTTGCTACGAGCCCCATGAGCAACGCGACGATGGTCGATCCCCAAAATATCGACATATGGTCAACCCCTTTAAAATCCGGTGAAGCCGACGAGTTCGCTCATCCACGCAGCGAATCGGTTCATACCATCAAAATATAACAAGACGCCGAACGCCATCATGAGATAGCCGCCGAATTTGGCGACGGTCGCACTGTTTCTTGCCAAATATTTAATCTTCCCTACAAAACCGGCCATGATGAGGAACGGAATCGCGAAGCCGATGACGTAAGCGAGCATATAGCCCATCCCTTGACTCGGATTCGATGCCGCGAGCGCGATGACCCCGGCGAGGATCGGTCCTGTGCACGGTGTCCACCCTGCCGCAAAACCGATTCCAATCAAGACCGTACCGAAATAACCGCTCTTCCGTTCCCCGAACGACAGCTTTTTCTCCCGCATCATGAAGCTCGGTTGCCAAATCCCCGCCAAAAAGACACCGAATACGAAGATGAGGATGGCGCCGAACATGCGCAAGCTGTCCTTATACTGGATAAAGACGTCGGCGATCAGTGAGGTTGATAGTCCGAGGACGAGGAAGACGATCGAGAACCCGAACAAAAACGCGAATGTATGAAACCAAGCTTTCCGTTGCCGCAATCCTTCATTCTTCAAGTCAGAGACCGATACTCCGGTAATATAGGACAAGAAGACGGGATAAAGCGGGAGTGTACACGGAGATAAAAATGATAAGACGCCCGCCCCAAAAGCGAGCCATAGAGTGACTTCCATGCGATCTTCCACCTTTCAGCCCCATTATAGCGAAAACCTTTTCAAAATGCTCGTATCTTTTGTTTATGGTAAGTGTCACTTTTTTTTGTAATGTTTGACATGGAAATGAAACTTGTCATACGTTGAGTTAGATGCTAACATTTGGATATTCAAGTATGCCAGTTTCTATTTTATAACGATGGGGGAAACAAAGTGGCGGTCATCACAGCTGAAAACTTACACCATGCCATTGAACAAAAACGCGATGAACTATACGAAATCGCGTCGCAACAAAGTTGGACGTCTCCTGAAGTGATTCATATCAGCCAGGAATTAGATACGTTGATTACACGGCACGTCCTATTGAAACACCCGGAAGAACAATTGATTCGTTGAACACAACAGCTCGTCCCTCGACATGAGGGACGAGCTTTTTTTGGAAACTCGATACGCAAACGGTATCTTTTCAATTTTATGACATCAGACGTTGACCGGACTGTAACTCGTACATCTTCTTGTAGAGTCCGTCCTGGCGGAGCAGCGCCTGATGGTTGCCTCGCTCGACGATTTCCCCTCGATGTAAGACGAGAATCAAATCCGCATCTTGAATTGTCGAGAGTCGGTGGGCGATCGCGATTGTCGTGCGTCCGCGACGCATCCGGTCGAGCGCGAGTTGGACGCGTTCTTCCGTTTCCGTATCGATCGAACTCGTCGCCTCATCCAGGATGAGGATTTTCGGGTCCCGCGCGACAGTGCGGGCGAAAGCGAGTAACTGCCGCTCCCCGCTCGAGAACGTCGCCCCGCGTTCTCCGACTTGATGACCGTAGCCGGCATCTAGTTTTTCGATGAACGTGTGGGCTTGGACGAATTCGGCCGCCTCGCGCACCCGGTCCGAATCAATCGAAGGATTGAACAGCTTCAAGTTGTCTTCAATCGTCCCCGTGAACAAGAACGGGTCTTGAAGGACGAGGCCGACCTTGTCCCGTAGTTCCGCCTCTTCAAACTGTTCAATCGGTTGCCCATCAATCGTGATTTGACCGGATTGATACGGATAGAACCGCGTCAGCAAGTTGATGATCGAGCTCTTTCCGCTGCCGGTGTGGCCGACGAGCGCGACCGTTTCCCCTGGCTTTGCGACAAACGAGATGTTCTTCAGCACGTCGACTTCGCCGTCATAACTGAACGTGACGTTGTCGAAGCGGACCTCTCCCGAGGCGACTTCCGCTTCTCCCGGAAGCCTCTTTCCAGGGGCCGGCTCGTCCGTGTCGAGAATCTTGAAGACGCGGTCGGCCGAGACGACGGCCTGTTGGAACTCGCTCAACCGTTGCATAATATCGAGCACCGGGCGGAAAATGCGCTCGATATAGCTGATGAACGCATAGACGACCCCGACTTGGACTTGTTCGGTCGTCGACAAGACACCGTAGTAACCGAGCAGACCGATAATCGAGAAGGCGAGCAGCAGTTCGATGATTGGGCGCAGCAACATGCTATCGAGCTTCAAGTTGCGGTAACGCGCCTCTTGATGCGCTTCGTTCGTCTCTTCAAACTGGCGAATCAACCGCTCTTCTTGACGGAACTGTTGCACGATGCCCATGCCGTTAATCGACTCGTTCAATTGGGCGTTCAATTGGGACAACAAATCGCGCACTTGCGCGAAATACTTCGTCGAGTATCGGCGGTACGCCCAGATGATGAGCCAAAACAACGGGACGAGCACGAGCCCCATCGTCGCGAGCGTCGGCTCGAGGATGTAAAGGAAAATGTACGTCCCGAGCAACTGCACCCCTGACTGGACGAACGTACTCATGACACCGACGTACAACTCTTTGACGGCTTCCGTGTCATTCGTGATCCGGGAGACGAGCACGCCGGCCGGGGTCCGGTCGAAGTAGGCGAGACGCATTCCCATCACATGTTTGAAAATGTCGATTCGGATGTTTTGGACGATTTTGAGCGCAATCTTTTGAAACGAGATGGACTGCAAATAATCGAATACGATCGCCGACACGTGGAGCACCATATAGACGACGAAAAGTGTGACGACCCAGTTCGTCGGATAGACGCCCGGCGTGACGAACTCATCGATGAACACCTTGATTAAAAACGGTCCGGCGAGCTTCGCGCCTGTCGCGAGCAACAGGAAGACGAACGCGAGGCCGAGCGGTCGACCATACCGTTTCGTATAGCCAAGTAGCCGCTTGATGACCGCCCATTCCTGAATATCATGCTTCATGATGGCCACCTCCTTCTACAATCGCCTCGAGCTGTTGACGATCATACGTGTCTTTATACCAACCGTCTTGTCGAATCAAGTCGGCGTGACTCCCCCGTTGGATGACGCGTCCTGCTTCGAGGACGAGAATCTCGTCCGCATGTTCGACGGCCGACAGTCGATGCGCCACAATGAGACGCGATTGATCCGGATTGCCGGTTCGAAAATGGTCGATAATCGCTTCCTCTGTCTTCGCATCGACGGCAGATAACGCATCATCGAGGATGAGCACGTCCGCCTCGACCATGAGCGCCCGCGCGATTGAGATACGCTGCTTCTGTCCGCCAGACAGCGTGACGCCGCGTTCCCCGACAAGCGTTGCATATCCGTCCGGGAGGCGCATGATGTCGTCATGGACCTCTGCGATTTTCGCCGCCTCCATGATTTCATCCATTTTTGCGTCCGGGCGACCGAACGCGATGTTGCTTGCGATCGAGTCTGAGAATAAGAAATGGTCTTGCGGGACGAGCGCGACCCGCTCGAGCAGGACCTGTTTCTGCACTTGTCGGATGTTGATGCCCCCGATTTTGACTTTCCCTTCGCTCACATCGTACTCACGCGTCAACAGACGGACGAGCGTCGTCTTCCCGGAACCGGTCCGACCGACCACGCCGAGCGTCTTCCCACGTTCGAGCCGGAACGAGACGTCTGTAAGGACGGCATGTTCGTCATAGGCGAACGAACGGATGTCCGCCTCAACCTCCGAGTGCGCGAGCTTCGTCGCCGCGACCGGATCGTCTTGAATCTCAGGTTTGACGGCGAGCATACGCTCGATTCGGTCGTATGAAGCGCGACCACGTTCGACGATGTTGAATAGCCAGCCGAAGGCGAGCATCGGCCACGTGAGTAAACTGAGGTAAGCGGTGAAGCTGACGATTTGTCCGATTGTCAGTTCGCCTTGTTCAATCAAGTATGCGCCGTAACCGATCGAGAGGATATACGATAACCCCACGATACCGAAGATGGTCGGGTCATACAGGGCGTCGATTTTGGCGACGCGGACGTTCTTTGCCATGACCTCGTCCGAGAGCGTCTCGAACGAATCGATGTCACGCCCGACTTCCCCGGTCGACTTTAAGACACGGACGCCACTGACGCTCTCTTGGACTTTGTCGTTTAGCTCCGAGAACGCCGCCTGCGCGACGCCGAAGCGGCTATGTAGTAACTTTCCGTAACGTGTCGTCAAGGCGACCATGATTGGTAGCGGTAAGAGCGCGACGACCGTCAACTTCCAACTGATCGTCGTCACCATCGTGATGATGACGAACGTCCCCATCGTCACACTGTCGACGAGCGTCAAAATCCCGGCACCGGCCGTCATCGAGACGGCTTGCACGTCGTTCGTCGCGTGGGCCATCAAATCGCCGACACGGGACTTCTTATAAAACCGTTGATCCAAATCGGTGAAATGTCGATAGAGCTGGCTCCGGAGCAATCGCCCGAGCCGAATCGAGGCACCGAAGATGAAGTAGCGCCAGAAGAAGCGCGCGACATAGTTGCCAATCCCGACGGCTGCGAGTCCACCGAGGAGGAGCCATAATAGGTTTCGCTCAAGCGACCCTTCGTTCATCTCGTCGACGATGCGGCCGATGATGCGTGGCGGTACGAGCTCGAGTGCGGCGACGAACATGAGCAGCACGATCCCGAGCGCATACGTTCGCCATTCAAGCTTGAAAAACCATGATAATTGTTTAAATACACGAATGTGAATCGCCCCCTTATCTTGAAATAAGACTATTCATTTATGGTAGCGAAAGTTTGTTCGATTGTCTAACAAAATATGGGTACGAAAAAACACTCCGCGATGGCGGAGTGTCTCAAACACAAACATTATGATTTCTTTTCGTTCTTCATTTGAACGTTCATGGCACGCATCACTTGGTTGACTTTCTTCTGTGACGGTTTTTGACCCATCTGCATCATCAACGTGCGAATCATGTCTTCATTGATTGGCGGGTTTTGTTCGAGGTAGTTCATCATGTATTTACGAGCGATGAAGAAACCGATCGCGATACCTCCGATGAGTGCTGCTACGACGATAAGAATCCAGAACAATGTACTCAAGGTTTTTACCTCCTCTACCATATGAAACATCGTTTTTTACTATACACTATATTACGCTAATTCGCTAGTCGTCAGAAAAAAAATCGTGATGCCCTCCAGAAACGGATGACATCACGACGGTTCTTGATTTAAAGCGATTTGACAGCGTCGACGACGTTCTCGACCGACATGCCATACTCCTTCATGAGGAGGTCGCCAGGAGCCGAGGCCCCGAACTTGTCGATTCCGAGTACTTTACCGCCGAAGCCGACGTATTTGTACCATCCGAGCGTCGATCCCGCTTCGAGCGAGACGCGCTTCGTCACAGATGACGGAAGGACAGACTCTTTGTATTCAGCCGATTGTGCTTCGAACAATTCCCAAGAAGGCATCGACACGACAGCCGCGTTCACGCCTTCTGAAGCGAGTTGTTCGCGCGCTTCGACGAGGACGTGGACTTCAGAACCCGTACCGAGGAGAAGCACGTCCGCCCCGTTCGAGTCGCCCGCGACGACGTATGCACCTTTCGCCGCCTGCTCGACTGACGTCCCTTCAAGCTCAGGAAGCGCTTGACGCGTCAAGACGAGAAGTGATGGTGTCGATGTCGTCGTCACCGCCTGTTTCCAAGCCGCGATCGTCTCTTTCCCATCCGCTGGGCGGAGAACTGAAACGTTTGGCATCGCGCGGAAGCTCATCAAGTGCTCGACCGGTTCGTGTGTCGGACCATCTTCACCGACCGCAATCGAATCGTGCGTCAAGATGAACGTCGACGGGAGACCCATGAGGGCAGCCAAGCGGACCGCTGGACGGAGGTAGTCTGAGAAGACGAAGAACGTCGCGCCGTAAGGAAGGACGCCACCGTGGAGGGCCATGCCGTTGACGGCAGCTGCCATCGCGAACTCACGGACACCGAACCAGATGTTGCGACCAGCCGGATCTTCGTCGAAGTCCGCCGCACCTTTAATCATCGAGTTGTTCGAACCGGCAAGGTCAGCCGACCCACCGAAGAGCGTCGGAACGGCTTTCGCGATCGCGTTCAATACTTCTCCGCTCGTCTGACGTGTCGCTTTCTTCGAGCCGATTTCAAACGTCGGCAACTCGCTGTCCCAACCTTCTGGGAGTTCGTTGTTCATCGCACGCTCGAATTGGGCACCGAGCTCTGGATGAGCCGATTTGTAAGCTTCGACGAGTTCGTTCCAGTCCGACTCATACTTCGCGCCCGGCTCGATGACTTTCTCGTTGAACAAGTCATACACTTCAGTCGGCACGTAGAAGTTCTCGCCTTCCCACTTGTAGAACTGTTTCGTGAGCTCGATTTCGGCTTCGCCGAGTGGTGCGCCGTGCGACGCCGATTTCCCTGACTTGTTCGGTGAACCGAAGCCGATGACCGTCTTCACTTCGATGAGCGTCGGTTTCGACGTCTCCGCTTTCGCTTCATCGATCGCCTTCGCGATCGTGTCGATGTCCGTTCCGTCCTCGACACGGATGACTTGCCAGCCGTATGCGTTGAAACGGTCTTCGACGCTCTCCGAGAACGACTTGTGAAGGTCACCGTCGAGTGAGATGTCGTTTGAATCATAAAGGACGACGAGCTTGCCGAGCTTCAAGTGACCAGCGAGTGAGGCAGCTTCTGCCGACACGCCTTCCATCAAGTCACCGTCTCCGCAAATCCCGTATGTGAAGTGGTCAACCACTTTGAACTCATCACGGTTGTATGTCGCTTCCAAATGTTTCTCTGCCATCGCCATCCCGACTGCCATGGCAATCCCTTGGCCGAGCGGTCCAGTCGTCGCGTCGACACCGGCCGTGTGACGGTACTCTGGGTGTCCAGGCGTCTTCGAATCCATTTGACGGAACGATTTGAGATCGTCGAGTGAAAGGTCGTAACCAGATAAGTGAAGGAGCGAGTACAAGAGCATCGAACCGTGTCCCGCTGAAAGCACGAACCGGTCGCGGTTGAACCAGTTCGGGTTTTTCGGGTTGTGACGCATCTTATCTGTCCAAAGCGTGAACGCCATCGGAGCCGCACCCATCGGCATACCCGGGTGACCAGAGTTCGCTTTTTGGACCGCATCAATCGAGAGCGTCCGAATCGAGTTAATCGCTAATAATTCTTTAGTAGTTGTTTCCACTAATTTCATCCTCTCTGTTGTTACAAAGTTTCTACCCGTCATATTTTAGCACACTCATTCGTGTGTCACAACTAATTAATTAGTATAACACATTGATTGAAATCGTTTACTTCCTTCGCTTTGTTTACCCGTCAATCGTCGAACCTTATCCATGTTCGTGTATAACAAACATGCACATCCTATATGAAATAGGATGTGCATTCGAAGTCACTCGGAGCGTTGTCGATCTTGCTCTTCTTTTAGTTTTTGTGGCGTCACGTCGTTTCCTTCCGGATCGACCACCTTCATGCCCATCATCTGGGACTTGAACGATTGTCGGAACGCTTTCAAATATTGCTGACGAAGCGCATGTTGCTCGTCCATCTCTTGTTGTGACAGACCGTCTGTCTTCGCTTTGTTGGCGAGGAAATTGATTCGTTCTAACTGTTCAGGTGCTAGCATCAGGCTCGCCCCCTCTCTACTGAATTTGTTCTTCTACTGTACAAAATCAGCGGCGAGGAATCAAGTTTTCAATCCTGAGACGTGCTCGAGGTAACGCCGGTTCACGGTCGCTTTCGACACTTCGTAACCGAACCCGCGCAACGTGGCCGCGATTTCGGCGAACGTCAGGCCTCGTTCGCGTAGCTGGACGATCTCCTCAATCGGCACTTCGATGCGGCTCCGACCGCCTTGGTCATGGTGCTGAATGTTTCGCTGTGGGTTGAACCCGTTCGCGACGGCCCGGCGCATCCCGCGTGAGATTTTGGCGTTATGGATTTTCCGCTGATACTCCTCGACGACGCTCACAATCTCGAGCACCATCTTCTCGGCATCGGATACGATATATTCGTCTGGTGATTGCATCGTCAAGAGCCGAACGTCATGCTTCATGAGCGTGTGCAAAATCGCGATTTTAGCGTTCCCTCGCCCGAGACGGCTATCGTCGGTCACGAGGACGGCGTCGAGGTTCGAGGCGGATACGTGTTCGAGTAAGTCGAGGAGCCCGCCACGGTTCACTTCGTATCCGCTCTCTTGTTCGGTGATGACATCGACGACGTCGGCCTCGAGCCGACGCGCCATCCGCGTCAATTCGTCGACTTGGCGATCAAGAGACGTCTCTTGCGCCGCCTTGTTCGTCGATACGCGACAATAAATGACGACTCGCATCTCGTCACTTCCTTTCTTTCCATTCCCTATCTACGATACACAGGAACGGGGGCGTTTCGCAAACAGAAACGATTATTCCGAGGCGAACCAAGTCGTCTTGCGCTCTTGCTTTTCAGCCCGCTCAGCGATGATGCGCGCTTCGAGCGTCTCCGCTTCCGTCTTGGCAACTTCCGCCTCGATGCTACGCGTGTCTTCGACGACCGGCGCCGCCACGTCCACTTGTCTCATTTCTCCGACCATAAAAAATGCGAACATCCCTACTACCAACAATCCGACTAAAATGATTCCATTCACTGTATCTTTCATTAAATTTCGCCTCCGTATCATAGGAATACACGTTCCCAAGAACGTTTGTTCGTTTATCTGTTCTCATCATAAAACAGGAACTTCTGTTCGGTCAAGCTAAAAAAACGAACGAATGTTTGTGCGCTCATGTGTTCTATGTTAAACTTAGACCATAAAGAATAGGATGCGTTCGCAGGATATTCGACATAATCGAGGTGACTTCCATTGAAAAAAATGTCAGCAAGACAACAGCAGATACTTGATTTTATAAAAGACGAGGTCCGCACCAAAGGTTATCCGCCTTCGGTCCGTGAAATCGGTGAAGCCGTCGGTTTGGCCTCAAGCTCGACCGTCCACGGTCATTTGGACCGTCTTGAAAAGCGCGGCCTTATCCGCCGTGACAAGACGAAACCGCGGGCAATCGAGATTTTGAGCGATGACACGGTCGTCATCGAAGACCACGACGCCGTCACGTACGTCCCGGTCATCGGGAAAGTCACGGCCGGTACACCGATCACTGCAATCGAGAACGTGGAAGAACATTTCCCGCTCCCGACACACATGGTCGGCGCCGATAACGTCTATATGCTTTCTGTCTCAGGAGATTCGATGGTTAACGCCGGAATCTTAGATGGAGACCGGGTGCTCGTGCGTCAACAAAGCACAGCCGACAATGGAGAGATTGTCGTCGCGATGACCGACGAAGGCGAGGCGACCGTCAAACGCATCTATAAAGAAGCTTCGAAAATCAGACTGCAACCAGAGAACGACGAGCTCGAGGCGATGTATTTTGATAACGTGTCGATTTTAGGGAAGGTCATCGGTGTATACCGGACGATTCATTAATGGCGAGTGGTAAGACGCATACGCGTACGAATTTCGTGGCAATCGGAGCTTTAGCGATTGCCACGCCTTTTATTGAACTCGATGTCCCGCTCGCCCTCCTTCTCGGCGCGATCGTCGGGACGCTCTGGCTCTCCCCGGACCTCGATTTGAAATCGGACGCCTATTTCCGTTGGGGGCCGCTCCGTGGATTTTGGTTGCCTTACGTGAAACTCATGCCGCACCGGTCGTTGTTTTCGCACTTACCGGTACTGAGCGACTTGATTCGCGTCATCTATCTCGGTTTCCCGCTTGTCATTCTGCTCACGTTCACGCCGTACGAGACGGCGGCGATCGCTTGGCTCGACGAGTTCGGCTTGTCGTTCTTCCTCGGGCTCACGTTCGCGACGACGTTACATACGACGCTCGACTATACGTCCACGTTTTTCAAACGTGCGTTCTAATCAGGACGTCTCCACTCGGGGACGTCCTTTTAAACGCGCAAAAAAAAGCGCCCGTGCTTTCCGAAGAAGGCACGAGCGCTTTTTTGCTTGGATTAGTAGAGCGTCATATACTGATCGCGTTCCCACTCTGTCACTTGCATACGGAACATGTCCCACTCGATCTCTTTCAATTCGAGGAAGTGTTCGCCGATATGCTCGCCGAGTGAGTCCATGACGACTTTGTCGCCACGAAGTACTTCGAGTGCGTCGAAGAGCGTCGCTGGAAGATCATCGATTCCGTTCGCGACACGCTCAGGCTTGTCCATCACGTAGATGTTGCTGTCGATTGGTTTTGGAGCAACCAAATCTTTCTCGATTCCGTCGAGGCCAGAAGCCAAGAGTGACGAGAGCGCGAGGTACGGGTTCGCCGCCGGGTCGACCGAACGTACTTCGATACGCGTCGAGAGGCCACGGGCCGCCGGGACACGAACGAGTGGTGAACGGTTGCGGGCGCTCCACGCTACGTAGCAAGGTGCTTCGTAACCTGGGACGAGACGCTTATACGAGTTGACCGTCGGGTTACAGATGGCCGTGAACGCACGAGCGTGCTCGAGGATTCCCGCCGTGAAGGCGCGGGCCGTGTCTGAAAGCTCCATTTCGCCGTTCGGATCGTAGAAGACGTTCGTGTCGCCTTTGAAGAGCGACATGTTCGCGTGCATCCCTGAACCGTTGACGCCGAAGAGCGGCTTCGGCATGAACGTCGCGTGAAGACCGTACTTCGCCGCAATCGTCTTGACGACGAGCTTGAACGTTTGGATGTTATCGGCTGTCGTCACGGCATCCGCATATTTGAAGTCGATCTCGTGTTGCCCTGGTGCGACTTCGTGGTGTGACGCTTCGATTTCAAAGCCCATATTCTCAAGCTCGATGACGATCTCTTTACGGCAGTTCTCACCGAGGTCGACCGGCGCCAAGTCGAAGTAGCCGCCTTGGTCGTTCAATTCGAGCGTCGGTTGACCGTTCAAATCCTTTTTGAAGAGGAAGAACTCTGGCTCAGGACCGACGTTGAACGCTGTGAAGCCAAGCTTTTGCATGTGCTCAAGGTTGCGTTTGAGCGTACCGCGCGGGTCACCGCTGAACGGTGTGCCGTCTGGGTTATAAATATCACAAATCAAGCGGGCGACTTTTCCGCTGCCATCTGTCCACGGGAAGACAACCCACGTGTTAAGGTCTGGATAAAGGTACATGTCTGACTCCTCGATGCGGACGAAACCTTCGATTGAAGAACCGTCGAACATCATCTTGTTGTCGAGTGCTTTGTCCAATTGGCTGATTGGCACCTCGACGTTTTTGATTGTTCCGAGGATGTCTGTGAATTGAAGACGAATAAAGCGTACGTCCTCTTCTTGTGCGATCCGTTTAATGTCTTCTTTTGTGAACGTTTTTCTGGCCATGGTGAAATGTCCCCTCTCACATTGTGTAATGGTTGATGTGTTGCCGTCAGCGATAAAAGCGCGAAAGCTCACCTTGGATGAGCGATGTCTTATTGAAGCGTCCGGCTTCTTGCAGTTGTGTCTTTAACAGTTGATGCAATTCTTTTTCCGAGATTTTCGGCGCATCACTGACCGGTGCCGGTGCGGCGGAAGCTTCCGCCTCTTTCGGCTCTTCATTGTCCAACATGTGGCGAATCGCCGCCAAGTTGAACCCTTGGTCGATGAAGTCCTTGATCGCGAGTAGACGTTCGACATCATTGAAGGAATAAAGTCGTCGTTTCGATTCCGTCCGACTAGGCGAAATCAGACCCTGTTCTTCATAATACCGAATCTGCCTACCTGTCAGTTGCGTTAAATCTTGGACGATTCCAATCGGAAACAACGGGTTGGAGCGACGAAATTGATCGGCCATCCCTTACCCCTCCTTTGCTGTCTTACACTGTGAGAATAATACATGACACTTTTCCTGTCAAGAGATGTTAAGAAAGTTAACATGACATTTCGGTTACAATTCAGTTGTGAGTTTAGTCTGGTCAAACGAGACGAGTCCTTTCGTGCGTAACTGGCTCAAGGCGAGCATCAATGCGACCTTGACATGCGCATACGTCAAGCCGCCTTGAACGTAAGCCGTATACGGTGCGCGGAGCGGTCCATCGGCTGATAGCTCGATCGACGACCCTTGGATGAACGTCCCGGCCGCCATGATGACGTCATCCTCATAGCCTGGCATATACGCCGGCACCGGGAGCGCATGCGCGTTCACGGGCGAGGCCATCTGGATGCTTTGGCAGAAAGCGATCATCTTGTCGCGGTCTCGGAACGTCACCGATTGAATCAAATCGGTCCGACGCTCGGCGTGGTGCGGCGTCGTCTCGAAACCGAGCAACGCGAGCAGGCTTGCTGACAGATGCGCCCCTTTCAACGCCTGGGCGACCGTGTGCGGGGCCATATAGAAGCCTTGGTACATCTCTTGGAGCGAATAGAGCGACGGGCCTGCCTCGCTGCCGATACCAGGGGTCGTCATTCGGAACGAACAACGTTCCACGAGTTCACGTGTCCCGGCGATATAGCCGCCCGTCTTCGCGAGCCCACCTCCCGGGTTCTTAATGAGGGAACCGGCCATGAGGTCGGCTCCGACATGTGTCGGCTCCAACGTCTCGACGAACTCGCCGTAACAGTTGTCGACGAAGACGAACACGTGCGGATGGGCCGCCTTGATTTTTGTAATCGCCTCCCCAATCTCCTGCACCGGGATGCTGCGCCGGTTGGCGTAGCCTTTTGAGCGCTGGATGCCGACGAGCTTCGTCTCGGGACGAATCCGCGCGATGACCGCGTCGATGTCAATCCGGTCGTCTTTCAGTTCGACTTTGTCATACGTCACGCCGAGCTCTTTCAATGAACCGCGACCATCGCCGCGAATCCCGACGATTTCCTCGAGCGTGTCGTATGGCTTCCCGGTGATATAGAGCAACTCGTCTCCAGGCAAGAGCACACCGAACAAGGCAATCCCGATGGCGTGCGTCCCTGAGATGATTTGTGGCCGGCAGAGCGCGAGCTCGGCACCGAACACGTCGGCATAGATGGCTTCGAGCGTATCCCGACCGATGTCGTCATAGCCGTAGCCCGTCGTCGGATTGAAATGGAAATCCGACACTTTATGTTTTTTGAACGATTCGAGGACGCGGAACTGGTTGTATTCCGCCGTCTCCTCGATTCGTTCCACGAATGGTTTGATTCGCGCTTCCGCCGCTTTCACGAACGGCGCAATCTCTTCATAATGTTCAATCTTTTCCTGCCACATACGTCACACCTCAAATTGTTTCAGCGTCGCATATAGACGCGTGTCTTCTCTCATATATCCGACGAGTTCGACCGAACCGTCATCTAAAAACTTCTCTTCAAGCCGATACATCGCCTCTTTCGCCGGATGATAGTGCTCGAACGAACTGACCGGCAAGACGACGTGGACGCGCGTCAACACGTCACAAATCTTATCTTCGACCGCGCCGATGAGCGTCTCGATGTCGCTCGGGTCAATCGCCGAGATGAGGAGCCGCCCACCGAGGAAGTCCTCGGTCAACCGGTCTTTCTTGTTGTACACCTCGAGTTGAGGCACCTCGCTCGCCCCGAGCTCTGAAAGAACGGAGTTCGTCGTGTCGATTTGGTTCAAGTAGTGCGGGTTCGACGCGTCGATGACGTGTAGCACCAAGTCAGCCCCGACGACTTCTTCGAGTGTCGACCGGAACGCCGCGACGAGTTTCGTCGGCAAGTCGCGGATGAATCCGACCGTGTCGGTAATGAGCACTTTTCCGCCCCGCGGCAGTTCGAGCTCACGTGTGAGCGGATCGAGCGTCGCGAACAGTTCGTCTTGCTCATACGTGTCCGCCTCGGTCAAACGGTTAAAGATTGTCGACTTCCCGGCGTTCGTATATCCGACGAGGGCGATTTGGAAGACGCGGTTCTCTTTCCGGCGTTCTCGGTAACGGTCACGGTGCGCGACGGTCCCTTCGAGTTGCTTCGAGATCTCATCGATTCGACGCTTGATGTGACGACGGTCCGATTCGAGTTTCGTCTCACCCGGTCCGCGTGTCCCGATGCCGCCTCCAAGACGTGACAACTGCGTGCCCTGTCCGATTAGGCGTGGCAACAGATAGTTCATCTGTGCGAGCTCGACTTGGAGCTTCCCTTCTTTCGATTGGGCGCGTCCTGCGAAAATGTCGAGGATGAGCTGGGTCCGGTCAATCAATTTCATCTCTTCGGGATCGTTCAGCGAGATGCGGATGTTCTTCGATTGCGCCGGTGACAGCTCGGCGTTGAAGATGACGATGTCCGGCTCGAACTGTTCGACGAGCATGGCGAGCTCTTCGATTTTCCCTTTGCCGATGAACGTGCGGCGGTCGACTTGTTGCCGCTTTTGATCGAGTCTCGCGACGACTTCACCCTTCGCGGTGTCGACGAGTTCGACGAGCTCGCCCATCGACTGTTCATATGTCCAATCATCGACCGTCGGTAGCTGACAGCCGACGATGATTACTTTCTCTCGTTGCATATCCATTCCTCATTCCTTTTTGAATCTCACCTCCCATCTTACCACGAATCGAGGAATGGAGAACGTCCGTTTGTGGTACGATAAGAAGAGAAGGAGGAACGACGATGACGAAACGAACGAAAGATTATCCACTCCCGGAATACATCGAGACGTATTTGTATCACCTCGGGGCGAGCGGACGGCAACCGTCGACGCTGAAACGCTACCGCTACGACTTGATCGACGTCCATAAATACTTCCGTGACCATAACGTCGAACTCGACACACCGAACGACTGGCTTGCCGTCCCGCTCGAATCGTGGAAGACGTTCGTCAACGACTTCCTCATCGAAGAGAAACTGTACCAACAGGCGACGGTCGCCCGCATCGTCACGGTCATCAACAGCTTGACGACATTTTTGAACCCGCTCCGTAAAAAGATGCTCCACTACGCGCAACCGGCGCATACGCTGACGATTGACCAAATCGCACTCGAGACGGAGTTCGACCGGCTCGTCAAGACGATTCGTTCGACGAAAGGATTGAGCGAGAACCAACTGCAAGCGCATCCGTATCTTGTCAACCGGAATGAGCTGATTGTGACGCTCTTCTATAAATACGGGCTCCGCGTCCACCATATCATCCGGCTGCGAATGAATGATTTGCATCTCGCGAGCCATGCGTTCGACGTCTACGACCGGCTCGGCAACAAATTCACGTTGAAACTCAGCCAAGCGGACCAGTCGCTCCTCATGAACTATCTCGCCGACATCCCGACACCGGTGCGCCCGCGCTGGTACTCGGACGACCCCGTCTTCGTCTCGTTCGATTTCGCCCGGATGACGTTCCGCTGGGTGTATGCGAAGAACCAGCCGAAGCAGCTGACGATCGTCATGATCACGAAAATGATGCGCCAGTTGAACGAACGGAGCGGTCTCGCCCGCTCGGTCACACCGTCGATGCTCCGGAACGCCCATGTTTTGAAGACGTATGCGGAAGACATGACCCCAATCGAGCGCATGAACGTCACGTGCATGCATAAGGAGTCGTCGCTTCGCCGTTATGAGCAGGCGTATGCCGAGTTCGGTGAGACGCTCTATGCATCAAAAACGATTCTGTAACGAGCCGGCATGAACGCATGTCGGCTTTTCGACTGATGATTTCAAGGAGGAGAGGCCATGCTGTTCCAAAAGATTCAAGCCGCATTGTTCAGTCTGTTCATCATCCCGTTCGTCTTACCGCTCGTACTCCCGGACGCATTCGAATTACCGTATTGGCAGAGCGTCCTCGTCTATGCCTTGTTCGCCCTCCCCGTCGTGTTTCTGTACGGGACGACGATGTCGCTATTGTCGGAATACCTCAGCGAAAAGACGCCATTCCGCTCGAAACGGATGACGTCTTTGATGTTCCACCTTATCGCTGGCTGGTTGTTCGTGCTTCCATACGGCCTGTTGTTCGACCTATCGATTTTCGAGACGGGAGTGTTCAACTTCGCATCCTTACTCGGTGTATTGAGCGCAGCCGTCTTTTTCATCATCGATCAGCTGCTCGGTCATTATTTCAAAACCTCATAATCAACCGGTCCATTCCGCTCGCAACAGCCCATAGACGACATGGTCGACGTAGCGGTCGTATAGCCATTCGGCGTCGCGGAGCACGCCTTCTTGTTTGAATCCGAGTCGTTCCGGGAGCGCCCGGCTTTTCACGTTCCCCGTCGCGACACGAATCTCGATTTTATTGAGCCCGAGGTCGCGGAACCCATACTCGATGAGCGTCTCGAGCGCTTGACTCATAATGCCCTTCCCTTGAAAGTCTTGGCCGAGCCAATAGCCGACCGTGCCGCACTTAATGCCCCGGTTGATATCGTTGAAGCCGATCGTCCCGGCGAGCTCGCCCTGATACACAATCGCGAACGATTTCGGATACCCGCCCGTCTCCATCAATCCTTTAATTCTGCCTTCGATATTTTGTCGCGAATCGTCGACCGTCTCGATATAATCGAGCCAACCGAGCCATTCGCGAAGGTATGGCTTCGAGGCCATCGTCAATTGGAACAACGCCTCCGCATCATCGATGGTAAACATTCGTAGTTGAAGCTGGTCATTGATGTCATAGTGTAACATGTCGTTTCCCCCTGTCACTTTCCATTTATTGTGTTCTTAATCATTTTATCGTAAACTATTTGTAAATAATTTGAAAGCGGTGAAAGTATGTAAATCGACATCATGTCATCCACCCAAAATTGAATAGTTCTGGAGGAGAATCATGATGAAGTCGTTTTACCTGCTGCTGGTCAGTCAATGGCTGGCGAATATCGGTGACGTGCTTTATATCGTCGCCTTGATCGCTTTGTTATATCAACAGACCGGTTCCGCTCTGGCCGCCGCTAGTTTCCCGATTGCCGTCACAATCGGCATGACCGTGAGCGGTCTGTTCTTTGCCCGCGTCTTGTCTCGGTTCACCCTCGGTCAGACGTTGCTCGTCACACAACTGTTGAAGACGGTCTTGCTCGGGACCGTCATCTGGTCTGACTCGATTCTCGTCCTCGGACTCGTCGTGCTCATCGCCTTCTTGGACGGGTTCGCCCGTCCGGTCCAGGCGTCTTTCATCCCACGGCTGACGACGAATCGCCAACAAGCGAACAGTCTCGTTCAAGGGTCGAACCAGTTCATCCAGCTGGCGATGTGGCCGCTCGGTACGATTGTTGTCACCTCGTTTTCTAGCGCACTTGCTCTGATGATCGCGTTGATGATGTTCATACTCTCGACGCTCGTCACGTATCAATTCGTCCGTTCCCTTGAGCGCGACGTGACGATAGAGAATGGTGAATCAGACATTTCCCTCAGAGACAGCCTTGCCATCGTGCGAACAGCACCTAACGCTCGCTTAATCACGGTGTTCGTCACGTTCGAATCGTTCGTCAGCACGCTCTGGATTTCGGCGCTCCTGCTCGTCTATCTGGAACGCCACCTCCACATCGATACAGGCTGGTGGGGAACGATGAACGCGAGCTTCTTGATCAGCATGATTCTGGCCAGTGCGTATCTGTATCGCGAGCACCGAAGCAGTTCGCTTGGAATCAGCTCCATGCTGTCGGTCGGGGCGGCCTTGTTGTTCGGCGTGACGTCTCATATCGTGTTCGCACTCATCGCGCTCGCGGTTCAAGGATACGCCACCCAACTCCGGATCGTCCAGACGAACACGGTGCTCCAAGAGACAATGCCGGCCGCGCAACTGCCATACGTCTATAGCGTCCAACAGACGGCCTACACCCTCGCCTTCAGCATCGGCAGTCTGACGTTCGGGCTACTCGCGGACGGATTGCCGATCGCTGTCGTCTATTTGATTGGTGCAGCGTTGACCGTCCCACTCGTCTGGCTCGGTCGACAAATCGATTTGACGGAAGATGTAGTTCAATCAACTTAACAAATAGGCGCCTTCTCGCTTCTGAGAGGGCGCCTGTTTACTGTCATGCGTACTTTAGTTTACCAATCAAAGTAAAAGCTCGGGCTTCCGCGACGGATACAGGTTAACCCAATCGCCGCCTCGACAGTCGGGTCCGACAGCGTGATGATCTCAAGGACCGTGTCCAAACCGTAAATCCGATAGTGATACAACATGGCATCGTCCGGTTTGATGAACTCCCATAACTGAAATCGCGTCTTTTGTAGCTGGTCGAGATAACCTGACTTTGTATAGCGAACGACTTGATTCCCTTCAAAGTGGTCGTGAGACGTGACCACCACCCCATCGGCATACGATTCATCGATGACTTCCATGTAGATGATGTCTTCAAAGCGGAGCTTCACGTTCACCATCTCGCTTTGCGGATGAACCCCATTCGTCTCGAGGCGCTCACGGAAAGAGGTGTTCTGTTTCTTGCGGTGGTCGAAAAGTTGCAGCTGGAACGTCAGGCGTTTCGGACCGATCTCATAATTGAAAGCAAACACGTGCATCATCCCGTCATACAAGAATAAATCTTCAAATCTCATTGGAAATCACTTCTCCCGCAAGTTTATACTGAAACGCACCGTACCCATCCCCTTGTGTCAAATCGCCTCCGATGAACAATGAGACGGTTTCTGTCGCGGTCGGGATGAGGAATCGAATGCCTTTCCACTCTTCAGATTGGTTTACTAATGAGACAAGCTGATGCAAGGAATGTTCTGAAAGTTGTGATATCTCACCTCTCACCTTATATGTCTTCGACCACATCCATTTCCCGATGCGTTCCATCGAATGATCGCATCCCGTCCGCTTCGCCCAGATTTCAAAACCGGACAAAAATTCATTCTTTGATGAAACGATATGAAATGATTGAGCACCAAGCGTGACCAACAAATAAGTTATAAATGATGTAGGTTCTTTCAACTTCGGTAAATAAAACTCCCTCCATTGGCTGTCCCACAAATTGTCCCACGAAAAATCATAGAGAGATTCCATTTGTGCAGAGAATGAATCTGGATAATGAAATGTCTGACTGTGTGCTAATAAAAAATCGAGGAAGGAAGCATCGTGTCCGGCTAGCGCGATGGACACAACATTTTCTGTATATAATTTGCGATGATACGAATTATACAAAAAGACTAGTTTTTCATTCGAATAGATGCCAATCGGTAACGTCAAATCAATCCACCGAAGCTGAAGTAATTCTTGCTTCGTCATATGTAAGTTCAGCTCTGAATAATCTGTCACACGATAAGAATCATTCAGCAGACAATCAGACCAAATCGTTTTGATTTGAAACAAATCAATCGTCTGGAACGTCTGCTCGTGTAGCTTCTGGACATTCACTTCATCAAAGTTCAACGTACATTCCCCTTTCGCTCAATGAATTATGAATGGATGGCGAAAAAATATCTTATACTGATAGAAACTACTGAAACGGAGTGAAGCATCGTGACCGACCTCTCAACTGAAGACAAAAACGAGTTATTTGCGATGATCGAATCGCGCTTTGATAGCCACATGGAGCGACATCCGGATGTCGTCTGGTCAGATGTGGTAATGAAGCTTGAGACGAATCCGGACAAGCTCCTCACACTCTTTGAAATGGAACGGACCGGCGGCGAACCGGACGTAATTCGACTTCCAAACGGTGAGCTCGCCTTTTGTGACTGCTCCCCGGAAAGTCCGAGCGGACGGCGTAGTCTTTGTTACGATGAGCAGGCGCTAGCGGCCCGGAAGAAGAACAAGCCGGACGGGAGTGTCGTCGCCTTAGCTGAACAGATGGGGCTTGAGCTACTTGACGAAGCGACGTATCGCTATTTGCAGACGCTCGGTACGTTCGACTTAAAGACGTCGAGTTGGATTGTAACGCCAGAGACGATTCGTCAAAAAGGCGGCGCCTTGTTCTGCGACCGCCGCTATGACCACACCTTTGTTTATCACAACGGTGCCGATTCGTATTACGCGGCCCGTGGATTTCGTGGGATGTTCAAGATTTGAGCAAGGCCAAGTGCCTTGCTCTTTTTACGTGAATAGCCACTGAAAGACGACCGGAATGTATTTGATAAAGAAGAGGCTTACGAAAAAAAAGCGAGGGTACTTTCAGCACCCACACATACCAGGCGTTGTTTTTACGCATCCAGAACAAAAAGAGGGCGTGAAGCAGTGCATTCTGTGTGACGTTTGACCCATGCAGCATTTGACTAAAGTAAGCTCCCCATCCAGGGAATGAATCGATCCCAAACGATGCCGTGAAATCCGACGACGTATCATATTTAATGCGTACGTACCACGCCATCGCATAAACTGATACGAACAGCGATGCCCAAATCGTCATCCATAAAAATATGAAAAATTCTTTCCACGATTCCACGTCGATGATACAAATGGCGATTAAAATTCCAATCCCAATCACAACGTTAATAATAAACAGCGGAGAAATCGTCAGAATCGAAAATTCTTCAGCTGTCATGAATGATCCGGCTACTACATTTGAAAGTTGACCCATCATCGGATCCTCATCGCTTTTACGGGTGGGAGCAATGTGTCATATAATTCGACGTACAGCATAATGCCTAGCCCGATGCCGATAAGTAACAAGATTGCACCGAGATGTTTCGTCGTCATGAAGAGAAGCAGTACATGAATCACAATCGTTGCGATGATGCTGTCTACCGTACTAGAGCCATCCGTGATTGCTTGTTTAGGTTTCACTAATAAATAAATGCCTACTGTCGAAACAAGCATACTTAGGCTCGCAATTAAAATAAAATCAATCATCCCAATATTTCTCCAAACTTTTAATTTTAAATCGGTATTTGAAATAAAAACACTTTTTTAAATATTCCTCTTCAAATTTTATAGTCTCCCCTTTGAAATGTCTACCAAAATTTTCAAGATGAAACGCATTACCTTGTTTAAAACACTAATCGCCCACTCCTCGATCGGTCGGGCTGCACGATTGATTGAAAAATCGAGAACAATCCTGCACTTACCAAGACACAAAAAAACTGCAGACAGTTCGTCTGCAGTCTCAAGTTTACGCGTGGAGCGTCACGTTCAATTCTTCTGCGACCGCCTTGAAGGAAGCGAGCGCGCGTTCGAGGTCGTCACGTGTATGTTCCGCCGTCACGATCGTCCGGATCCGCGCCTTGCCTTTCTCGACCGTCGGGAAAGCGATGCTCTGTGCGAACACGCCGTGGTCTTTCAACTTGTCCGAGAACGTGTGCGCGAGCGTCTCTTCGCCGAGCATGACCGGTGTGATCGGCGTCGTCGCGTGACCGATGTCGAAGCCGAGGTCACGAAGACCCGTCTTGAAGAACTCCGTGTTCGCCCAAAGCTTATCGAACAGCTCTTCTTCCTCTTTCATAACACGAATCGCCTCGCGGTTCGCCGCGACGACCGCTGGCGGGTGTGACGTCGAGAACAAAAATGGACGTCCCTTTTGAATCAAGAAGTCGCGGACGTCGTTCGAACAGGCGACGTAACCGCCGAGGACACCGATTGCTTTTGAGAGCGTCCCGACTTGGAGCGCGACCCGTCCATCGAGTCCGAAGTGATTGACCGTCCCGCGCCCGTTCTGACCGAGGACGCCCGAGGCGTGCGCATCGTCGACCATGACCGCCGCGTCATACTTCTCGGCGAGCTCGACGATCTCTGGGAGCGGGGCGATGTTTCCGTCCATCGAGAAGACGCCGTCCGTGACGATGAGGCGCGTCCGATAGTCTTGCGTCTCTTTCAACGCCACCTCTAAATCGGCGAGGTCGACGTGTTTATAGATGCGACGGGCCGCCTTCGTCAAGCGGATGCCGTCGATAATCGAGGCGTGGTTGAGCGCGTCACTGATGACGACGTCTTCCGGACCGAGGAGCGCCGACAAGACGCCGAGGTTCGTCGCGAAGCCCGACTGGAACACGAGTGCCGCTTCCGTATGTTTGAACTCGGCGAGCTCACGTTCGAACGCCTCATGCATCTTGAACGTCCCGGCAATCGTCCGGACCGAGCCCGTACCGGCGCCGAACTGTTCGACCGCTTCAATCGCCGCTTGCTTCAGACGTGGATGGTTGGCGAGGCCGAGATAGTTGTTCGATGACAATTGCACGAGCGACTTCCCATTGATCGTGACCTCGTTCCCTTGCGCCGACTCGAGCGGCACGAGCGAGCGGAACGTGCCCGCTTGCTTCATCTCATTGACTGCTTCTGTAATATGTTCAAATGCCATATCGATTCCCCCTATTTATGGTAATAAGACGACCTTTCCACATTTCCCGGCCCGCATGAGCTCGAAACCTTGCTCGAACTCCTCGAGCTTGAACACGTGGGTGATAATCGGTTCGACGTTCAATTGCCCGGTCGCAAGCATCGTCGACACTTGGCCCCACGTCTCATACATCTTGCGCCCGGTGATTCCTTGAACTCGGACCCCTTTAAAGACGACGTCGCGCGTCAAGTCGATGGCGACCGGTTTCGCCGGAAGGGACAACACGTTGACGTCGCCCCCTGCCGTGACCATCTTGAACGCTTGATCAATCGCGACGGGATGCCCGCTCATCTCACAGACGACATCGATGCCGTCTCCGTCCGTCTCGTTCATAATCAACTCGAGCGGATTCTCTTCTAAGCTATTGATGACGACGTCCGCCCCCATCTCTTCGGCGAGCTTCAACCGATACGGGTTGACGTCAATCGCATACACACGGCTCGCCCCGGCCGCCTTGGCGACCCCGACGGCCATGAGCCCGATCGGTCCGCAGCCGACGATGGCGACCGATTTGGCCGACACGTCGCTCGCGAGCACCGTATGGACGGCGTTGCCGAGCGGCTCCTGAATCGAGGCGAGCTTCGCCGGCATCGAGTCTGGGTTGACCCATAAATTTTCTTCCGGCATGACGACGTACTCGGCGAAGCACCCTTGCGTGTCGACGCCGATGATCTTCGTGTTTTTACAGATGTGATATTGTCCGCGCAGACACTGTTTGCACTGGTGACAGACGATGTGCGTCTCGGCCGAAACGGCTTGACCGATTTTGATGCGCTTCGCCCCTTCCCCGAGCGCCACGACTTCCCCCGAGAACTCGTGACCGAACACGTACGGCGGCTTGACGCGGCTCTTCGCCCAATCATCCCACTCGTAAATATGGACATCGGTCCCACAAATCGATGTCGCCGTCACTTTGATTAATACTTCACCCGGACCCGGTGTCGGAATCGGTACTTCGACCAATCTTGCCCCGAACCCGGCCGCATGTTTTTGAATCGCTTTCATAACAGGTGTCGTTGCTTCCTTCTCTGTCGTTGACACGAGCTGTGCCATTGAAAACGTCCCCCTCTTATCTCTTAATCGAACTTCACGTTCTCTTTCATCTTGTCATAAAATGACGAAACTGAGAAGACAGAACGTCGGATTTCAATCAAAAAAAGAGGAGCCATCCGCGCCGATGGCTCCTCTTTACAAGAATAGGACCTATGTCCCGACCGCAAGCTCATCTCGGTTCGATGATGAGCTTAATCGCAGTTCGTTCTTCCCCGTCAATCAAAATATCCGTGAACGCCGGAATACAAATCAAGTCGAGACCGCTCGGCGCGACGAAACCGCGCGCGATGGCGACCGCCTTAATCGATTGATTGAGCGCTCCGGCGCCGATTGCTTGAATTTCACACGTTCCCTTTTCACGAAGTACGCCAGCGAGTGCACCCGCAACGGAGTTGGGATTCGATTTTGCCGAAACTTTGAGTACGTCCATTCTTGTTTCCCCCTCGGGTAGGTTGTTCAGTCAAACCAAACGGTCTGATCGTCTAGGTGTATGCGTTCGATTTTTGTGGCTCGCTTCGATTGGTCATCGATTGTGATTAAAACTCCATTAAGTTGTTCCCGTCCCTCGGCAACTTCAAACCGGACCGGCAGTTGTGTCAGGAATTTTTTCAACACGACGTCCGCGTCCATACCGAGCACACCGTCGAGCGGTCCCGTCATGCCGACGTCTGTGATATAGGCCGTCCCACCCGCGAGCACGCGCTCATCGGCCGTCTGGACGTGCGTGTGTGTGCCGACGACCGCTTGGACACGACCGTCTAAGTGGTAGCCCATCGCAATCTTCTCGCTCGTCGCCTCGGCGTGCATATCGACGAAGATGGCGTCGACGTCATCTTTCACCTCTTCAATCAATGCGTCGACCGTTCGAAACGGACAGTTGAGCGACGGGAGGAAGACCGTCCCCATCGCATTGATGACGGCGAGCTTCTTCCCGCGCTGCTTCAACACCATCACCCCGACGCCTGGTGTCCCGTCCGGATAGTTGGCCGGGCGGACGATGCGATCGGCATCATCAATCCAATCGAAGATGTCGCGGTTGTCCCACGTATGGTTCCCCATCGTCACACCATGGAAACCGAGCTCTAAAAACTGTTGGTAAATCTTCTTCGTGATGCCGCGCCCGTTCGCCGCGTTCTCGCCGTTGACGAGCATGAACGTCGGGTTGTACTTATCTTTCAAACGACCGATTTGCGCGGCCAAAATGTCCCGTCCCGGTTTCCCGACGACGTCACCGATAAATAAAATCTTCATGCTGTTCCTCCTCCATCAATAGAAAAAGCGGAGAAGGTCTCCGCTTTTTTACTTCGCATAATCGACGGACCGCGTTTCGCGGATGACCGTCACTTTAATTTGTCCTGGATAATCGAGTTCATCTTCAATCCGCTTACAGATATCGCGTGCCATCTTGCTTGCCACGACGTCGTCGACGACGTCCGGACGTACGATGATGCGCACTTCTCGACCTGCTTGAATCGCGTATGATTTCTCGACGCCATCGAACGATTCACAAATCGATTCGAGGCGCTCTAAGCGACGAATGTAGCTTTCGAGCGTCTCTTGGCGGGCACCAGGCCGTGCCGCTGACAACGCGTCGGCCGCAGCGACGAGCACTGCAATCGTCGATGTCGCTTCGACGTCTCCGTGGTGCGAGGCGATCGAATTGATGACGACCGGATGCTCTTTGTACTTCGTGGCCAGCTCGACGCCAATCTCGACGTGGCTGCCTTCGACCTCATGGTCAATCGCTTTCCCGATGTCGTGGAGGAGACCCGCTCGTTTCGCGAGCGTCACGTCTTCTCCGAGCTCGGCGGCCATCATGCCGGCGAGATGTGCCACTTCGACCGAGTGGGCGAGTACGTTTTGACCGTAGCTCGTCCGGTAGCGCATGCGACCGAGCGTCTTGACGAGGTCTGGATGGACACCGTGGATGCCGGCCTCAAACGTCGCTTCTTCCCCGTATTCACGGATGCGCTCATCGACTTCACGGCGTGACTTCTCGACCATCTCTTCGATTCGGGCCGGGTGAATCCGACCGTCTTGGACGAGTTTCTCGAGCGTCATCTTGGCAATTTCACGACGGACCGGGTCGAATCCGGATAGGATGACCGCTTCCGGTGTGTCATCGATGATGAGGTCAATACCTGTGAGCGTCTCGAGCGTCCGGATGTTACGTCCTTCGCGTCCGATGATGCGGCCTTTCATCTCATCGCTCGGCAAGTTGACGACCGAAACCGTCGTCTCCGCCACATGCTCGGCGGCGTAACGTTGCATCGTGAGCGACAAGAGGTGCTTCGCTTTTTTATCAGCTTCAAATTTTGCTTTTTGCTCGATTTCTTTTTGAAGGAGAGCAGCATCGTGAAGCGCTTCCTGCTTCGCTTCGTCCATGATGATGGTCCGTGCTTCTTCTTTCGACAAGGCTGCGACGCGAACGAGTTCTTGGCGCGCTTCCTCGTACAGTTCCTCCACTTTGCTCTCAAGCGTCTCGGCTTCGCGTTTGCGTTTCGCGAGTGTCGCTTCCCGTTCGTCGAGTGAGTCTTCTTTCCGTTCGAGCATGTCTGCTTTCCGGTCGAGGACCTCTTCTTTTTGAACGAGGCGGTTCTCTTTCACCTTTTGCTCTTCGCGACGTTCGCGCAGTTCTTGCTCCGTCTCGTTGCGAAGTTGAATCATCTCTTCTTTTACTTCAAGCCGTGCTTCTTTTTGCATCGCTTCCGATTGTTGTCGCGCTTGCTCTACAATCTTGGTCGCTTCCGTCTCAGCACCTTGAATCTTCGCTTCGGCGATCGATTTACGCACAAAAAAACCTGCAACAAAAGCTATCGGCAAAAGGAGGATCAGAATAAGCTCTAATAGCCATTCCATCATGTTCACCTCCCTTTCGCAAGGTTATTTTATTTTTCATGAATGAATACGCGAGCGAGCCCGCGTCTAGCTTTATTGTACTTATTTACATAGGAGAATGCAATGCGCGGACAGGATAGAACTACCAATTCATAAAAAAATTATACTAAAAAAATCTCACTCAGAATCCTCTGAGTGAGACGTGTCACTTATTCCTCATCTAAAAGCGAGAGCACGTCATCGTCTTCCGCAGCGACGGTGACCGTTTTTTCGCCGTTCAACCCGTAATGATCGCGAATCTGTTCTTCGACAGCTGCCGCGACGTGCGGATTCTCTTTCATGAACTGTTTGGCATTCTCACGGCCTTGACCGAGACGTTCTTCATTGTATGAGTACCACGCACCGCTCTTTTGAACGATATCGAGGTCGGCCCCGATGTCGATGAGCTCCCCTTCACGTGAGATTCCTTCTCCGTACATGATGTCAACTTCCGCCGTTTTGAACGGTGGTGCGATCTTGTTTTTGACGACTTTAATCTTCGTCCGGTTCCCGACCATGTCTTGTCCTTGCTTGAGCGTCTCAGCACGACGCACTTCAAGACGGACAGACGAGTAGAACTTGAGGGCACGTCCACCTGGAGTCGTTTCCGGGTTCCCGAACATGATCCCAATCTTCTCACGGATTTGGTTGATGAAGATGACGATCGTCTTCGACTTGTTCGTCGCCCCAGACAACTTACGGAGCGCTTGGCTCATGAGACGGGCTTGGAGACCGACGTGCGAGTCCCCCATTTCCCCTTCAATCTCGGCTTTCGGGACGAGTGCCGCAACCGAGTCGACGACGAGGATGTCGACCGCACCTGAACGGACGAGCGCCTCAGCGATTTCAAGCGCTTGCTCCCCTGTATCAGGCTGTGACAAGAGAAGCTCGTCGATGTTGACACCGAGGTTCTTCGCGTATTTCGGGTCGAGGGCGTGCTCGGCATCGACGAACGCTGCCTGACCTCCGCGTTTTTGTACTTCGGCGATCGCGTGGAGGGCTACTGTCGTCTTACCTGAAGATTCTGGTCCGTACACTTCGATGACGCGTCCCCGCGGATAGCCGCCGGCGCCGAGGGCGATGTCGAGGGCGATCGACCCTGACGGTGTGACCGATACTTGTTGATCTGTATTTTCACCAAGGCGCATGATTGAGCCTTTACCGAACTGTTTCTCGATTTGGCGTAACGCCATGTCTAACGCTTGTTTACGATCACTCATAGATAAATGAGCCTCCTTTGATTGATACTCCTATTATAAGCTAACGACATCACATACACAAGTTTTTTGCGAACGTTTATTCGCCTTTTTTTACTCGTTTCAATAATGCCCATAATCCATCTTTTGCGGCCCGTTCTTGAATCACGTGTCGTTCTTGATGCGGATAGTGGCGTTCAATCACATCAATGCCACGTCTCGTCTTCACGCCGATATATACCGTCCCGACAGGCCGTCCGGAACTTGAGACGGGACCGGCCTCTCCTGTATAAGCCAACCCATAATCGGTCGACGTCAGTTGAATCAAGCCGTGGATCATCTCAGAAGCCACTTCTTTTGAGACGACCGAGTGAGACTTTATTGTAGCAAGAGACACCCCTAAACACCTATTTTTTAGCTCGTCGGAGTACGTGACGACGCCACCTCGAAACACGTTCGACGCACCCGGGACGGCGGTGAGCATCGCTTGGACGCGTCCGCCCGTCAACGACTCGGCGACGGACAACGTGGACTGTCGACGTTCGAGTTCGCGAAGCAACGCGGTCGCCAACGTATCCTCATCCGACCCAAAATAATAGGCGCCGACACGGTTCAAAATATCTTGCTTCACGGCGGCAATCATCTCGTTTGCCTCGCTTTCCGTTGTCGCCTTCGCACTGATCCGTAGCCGCGCCTCCCCGGACTCCGCATACGGGGCGACGGTCGGATTCGATCCGGTCATCAAGTGCGACACGGCGTCATCGAGTGCCGATTCGCCTATCTCATAGAAACGGAGCGACTCGGATACGAGTGTCGCCCCCGAAAACTTTTGCGGAAACGTCGCTTCGACGAGCGCCTTCATCTCCCGAGGGACGCCCGGCAAGAGGAGCCACGTCGTCCCCCCATCGTCTAGCCACATCCCGGGAGCGAGACCGACCGGGTTGGCGAGCACCTCACAACCTTCTAACACGTCGGCTTGCCGTCGGTCCCCTTCGTTCAATTCACGTCCTCGCGAGCGGACGAATCGCGCAATCGTGTCGAGCGAGGCTTCGTCCCGGGTGATTCGACGGCCGAGTAAGTCGGCGAGAACCGTCTTCGTGATGTCGTCATTCGTCGGGCCGAGCCCGCCGGTGACGATGACGAAGTCGCTGCGCTCCCGCGCCTTGGCGAACGTCTCTTTAAGGCGCGCGGCGTTATCCCCGACGACTACATGATACAGGACGGGGATGCCATGCTTCGACAATTGAAGTGAGATGTAACGCGCGTTCGTGTTTGTGATTTCGCCTAGCAGTAGTTCAGAACCTACCGCAATGATTTCGGTCCGTTGCATGGATTCTCCTCCTCACGATTCAAAAAAGACGAGTTGCAACCACAACTCGTCTCCTCGATTCACATCGACTTTACAATGATTTTATAGTTTTGGGCGAAATATTCGGCTCCCGAATAAATCGTCAAGGCGAGAGCGAGCCACATCGCCCACTCTCCGAACGGGATGCCGACGTAACTGAAAATCGGGTTCCCGAACAATAAGAAGATGATGGCAAACAGCTGGACCCACGTCTTCGCCTTGCCTGACTTACCGGCCGCGACGACGATGCCTTCATCGGCTGCGACGAGTCGCAGCCCGGTCACGGCAAACTCACGCGACAAGATGACGACGACGACCCACGCCGCGACGAGATTCATCTCGACGAGCAAGACGAGCGCCGCGGTGACGAGTAATTTGTCTGCGAGCGGATCCATGAACTTCCCAAAGTTCGTCACCAAATTGTGCTTTCTCGCCAAATGGCCATCCAGCCAATCGGTGATGGCCGCGACCGTGAAGACGACGGCGGCTAAAAATTGATGGAGCGGGACTTCCGCTCCGAGGAAAGCGATGTCTCCCCACTCAAAGTCTACTGCGAGCAAGACGACGAAGACGGGAATCAATACGACCCGTAACATCGTCAAGCGGTTAGGTAGGTTCATCGAGAACTCCTCCTCTAGAAGAGCGTCGGCTTATTCAGCATCGACTCTCTTCACAAAAATATTTTGTGTGACCGGTGAATCGGCTAGTTCGAGCTCTCGACCGTTGACGACGATTTTCTCGACGCCACCGATCAAACCGATTCGGATGCGTAGCGTGTCCGTCTCGGCGTCTTCGATGACGATTGGATTTTGTTTCGATTGGTTCGGATACTCAGGTGCGAGGAACGGTCCTTCAAGCGACGTATCGCGGACCCCGACATACGTCGCCGGTGACTCCTTCACATGAATCTCGGTCGTCAATCGCTCAGCGGTCGCAATCTCATACGTCAAGTCGGCTCCGTTCGTCTCGGTGACGGCGATGGGGCCTGTCTCTTCGACCGGCTCTTCCTCGACTGGCTCTTCCTCGACCGGCGCTTCTTCAGCCGGCTCTTCTTCTGGCACTTCTTCATTTTGGTTGATTGACACGCCAGAGCTCGGCGCCTCGTTCGGTGAAGCGTCTTGCCCGCCAAAATCAAGGCTTCGGACCACGTACCACACGGCCGTCATGAGCAAGAAGGCGACGAGAACGAGCATCACTTTCGGCACCCAACGTGAGACGCGGCTCGACGTCTCCGATGCTTTCGAGTACGTCTGTTTGCGAGACAACTGCGCCGTCGGTTGCGGTTCGATTTTCGGCAAGTCTTTCGCATACGTTTCGTACAACTCGTCGACGTCTAGACCGAGCGACTCGGCATACGTCTTGATGAACGCCCGTGCATAGAACGAACCAGGGAGATTTTTATAATCACCTTCCTCGATCGCGATGATATAGCGCTTTTGAATCTTCGTCGTCTGCTGGATTTGGTCGAGCGTCAAGCCGCTCGCCTCACGCCTTTCTTTCAAAAAAGTCCCTAGTTCTGTCACAGGGGTCCACACCTTCCATTCAAGTAATTATTCAAACCATTCTGCTTCACGATGCGTTTCTTGCGGGATGATGATGACTTCATCTTGATTGTTGCGCAACTCGATAATATAGTCAAAGTCCTCGAACACGCAGTCCGTGTTCCGGACGTATAGGTCAGGATGTTCAATCACTTTGACGGCCGGGAGCCGCATGACTTCTCGAATCAGTTGACGGTGCCGCTCGTCCATCGTCCTTGTCGAGACGGCGCCGTCGATTATGTAGACGTGATCGCCTTCCCGTTCTTCTTCAAACAACGATGTCCGAACCGTCTGCTTCATGAGCGTCGACGAGAGGAAGAGCCAGCGCTTGTTGGCACATACGCTGGCCGCAACAATCGACTCGGTCTTCCCGACACGCGGATTGCCGCGGACACCAATCAACAGGTGACGCTCTTCTTTCATCAGTTCGGCGACAAAGTCGACGAGGACACCTAAGTCCTCGCGGACGAACCGGAACGTCTTTTTGTCATCGTTATCATGTTCGATATAGCGCCCGTGCCGAATCGCGATACGGTCGCGAAGTTTCGGCCGACGCAGCTTGATGACGGCGATCGCTTCCATCTTGCGGAGGATATGTTCGAGCCGGTGGACGTGATCGGCTGCCGGCGCTTTTAACAGCATCCCACGGCGTTGCAGGTCGACCCCGTTAATCGTCACGATTGAGATTTGGAGCATTCCCATGAGTGATGCGATGTCACCGAGAATACCAGGTCGATTTTGGCAAAGTTCATACTCGAGATACCATTCTTCGAACTTATGATCCATCCGGTCCACCCTTTCCGCTACACGTTCACTACCTTGTTCATTCTAAATTATTTTAGAAGAATTGAAAAGAACTCGTTTTTCCATTTCACGAAGTCGTCACTGCCAACCTCCATCGATTCGCAGGATGGCGCCGGTCATATATCCTGCCTCCTCAGAACAGAGGAAGCGAATCGTCCGGGCCACTTCGTCGACATGGCCGAGACGCCCGAGCGGAATCGCCTGAATCGCCTCGTCTTTCGTCTCTTCTACCGTATCATTCATCGGCGTATCTATCCAGCCCGGCGTGACGGCGTTGATGCGTACATGGAACGGTCCGGCCTCGCGGGCGAACGCTTTGACGAAACCGAGCTGCGCCGCTTTCACGGTCGAGTAAAACACTTCACCGGCTGCCCCGACCTCGCCCCAGACGCTCGAGACGACGACGATGTCGAGCGGGGCGTCATACGGTTTCGCTGCGACGGCCCGTTGAACGAGACGTGTGAGCGCACGGACGTGGACACGGTATAAACGATCGAGGTCGTGAATCGGTTGGTCGACGACGAGGCCGTGGACGTGGTTCCCTGCGACGTAGACGAGACGGTCGATTTGCTCGATTGACGTCATCCACGCTTCGAGCGCGTCTTCGTCTTCGAGGTCGCACGTGTCGACTCGGGCATCGAGTCGTTCCGCTTTCACGAACGCCTCGAGCGTGGCGCCGTTTCGATTCGCCTGCAAGATGAGTGCGTCACCGCGAAACGCTCTCGCGACCGCTTGGCCGATCGCCCCGCTCGCACCGGTAATGAGCGTTCTCACGGCTTTTTGACGATCGAGACGGCTCGTTTGTCAGACTGGAACAGTCGGCCGTACGCCTCGTATAGGTCATCGAGCGTGATTTCATCGATCACGTCCGGCATCTCGAACATGTTGCCACCGCTAAGGGCGTACCGTGAAAACTGGTTGGCGATAAACTCCGGTGAGTTGAGCGCTTTTAAAAATTGCCCTTTCATCATCCGTTTCTTGCGGTCGAGCGTCGCCTCGTCTAAGTTGAGCGGACGTTCAAGCGCGGCCGTGATGCGCGAGACGAACGTGTCGACGTGAGGCGTCTCCATCGATAGCGCGGCGAACGCGAACGTGTCTTCCGACGTATAATCGAACGAGAACGCATCGTCAATCAATCCTTCCGCATAAAGTTCCGCGTAAAGGGGCGCCGTCGTGTCGAACAGGCTGTGGAGGAGCAACTCGACGATGAGCTCCTGCTTCATGCCCGCCGCACCGGCACGTGGCGTGTCTTTGTAACCAATCATCACTTTCGGCACCGAGACGTCCATCTCGATGATTCGTTCGGACTGATGGACTGCTTCTGGTTCCTCGATTTGTTCCCGTGCCGTCAAGACGGGTGCTTCGAACGTCTTCGCGGCTTGATTTGCTTTGATCTGCTCGAGCACGCCTTCAGGATCGATGTTCCCGACGACGAACAACACCATGTTGCTCGGGTGGTAGAAGGCGTGGTGGCAGGTGTACAAGTCGTCCGCCGTGATTTTGCCAATCGATTCGATCGTTCCGGCGATATCGATGTTCACTGGATGCTCGGCGTACATCGCCCCAATCAATCCAAAGTATAGACGCCACCCGGGATTGTCTTGATACATTTGAATCTCTTGACCGATAATCCCTTTCTCTTTCTCGACCGACGCCTCGGTGAAATAAGGTGCTTGGACAAAGTCGATCAACGTCGTCAAGTTCGCTTCGACGTTCGAGGTCGCTCCGAACAAATACGCCGTCCGGGTGAACGAGGTGAATGCGTTCGCCGACGCCCCGAATCGCCCGAACTTCTGGAAGACGTCCCCGTCTTCTTTTTCAAACATCTTATGCTCGAGGAAATGGGCAATCCCGTCCGGCACGTCCACCCATTCTTCCGTCTTAAAGCGGCGGTCAATCGACCCGTATTTCGTCGTGAATGTGGCGTACGTCTTCTCATAGCCGACTTTTTTCAATAAATAGACGGTCAATCCGTTGTCGAGCACGGTATGATGCAGCGTCTCACCGACGTGCGGAAACTCTACTCTCATGTCGTCTCCCCCTTTAAACAATACACTGCCTTCAAATCGATTCGTTGTGCAAGCTTCGCGACATCGTCTCGCGATGTCCGTCCGATAATCGCCATCTCTTCCTCGAGTGTGAACGGGCGGATATCCGACCCGCTCATCCAGGCGATCAATTGACGCGGGTTGTCTCCGAGCTGACGGCGCTGGTGGTAGAGCATCTCTTTCGTCTGCTCGAGCGTCTCCTCTTCGAACGTACCCGCCTGCAAGTCAACGAGCTGGTCGGTGATAATCTGTTCGGTCTTTGCTTGATTCGTCATGTCGATGCCGGCGTAGACGAACAACATGCGGCTAAGCGAGCTATATTGCGAGGCCGCGTAGTACGCCAAGCTCTCCTTCTCGCGCACGTTCATGAACAGCTTCGAATGTGGGAACCCACCGAACAACCCGTTGACGACTTGCATCCGGACCGCATCCTCGCTCGTCGGGTCGACATCGACGGCATAGGCGAGGTGAAGTTTGCTCTGGTTGATGGACTGGGCTTCCTCGAGACGTTGGAACTCGCGTACGACGGATTCTGGGTAGCGGCGCGGTAGCGCGGCGCCGAGCGTTTCAATCGGCGCGAACGCTTCCGTCACTTGAGCCCGGTCGACATCGCCGACGACGTAGACGTCGATTCGGTCGTGTTGAATCATCGCCTCGTACGCCTCGAATAACGAGCGCGGCGTCACTTCCGCCAACTGCTCGAGCGTACCGAGCGACGGGATGGCGAGCTCGCCGCCGAGCATCTCCTGCAGGCGTTGTTGGGCGAAACGCATCTTGTCATCGTAGACGGATTCGATGCGCTGTCGTTGAAGACGCAGTTCCTGTTCCACAATCAACGGTTGGAATGCGCCATCGAACGCGTTCGGGCGAAGCAGCACTTCTTCTAGTAGTTTGATCGCCTTCGCGAGTACGGCTTCCCCGACGAGACTGTCGTTCACGACCTCGAGTTGGAACTGGATGACATGTTCGGCCCCGACTTTCGAGGCGCCGGCGTAGAGCGCGGCGTCGTACAGTTCTTCTAACGGCGTATGGAACGCTTCAATCGATGGATAGTTCGCTGTCGACTTCTCCATGATATACGGCAACAACGCACGGTCGGCAATCGTCTCTTTCGAAAGCGGTGCCGAGAACGAGACGAGGCACGTCGTCGTCTTAAACTTATCGGTCGGATAGACCGAATAGTGCAAACGCTGTTGGAATTGTTCGATTCCTTTCATAAGTAGACCTACTCCTTTTTCTTTTTCGTTTTGAACACGTCGGCGCCACGGGCATATTCTTGGTCGGGCACACCGGCCACGACGTTCGCGTAACGGGCCGCAGTGAACAAGTAATCGCTCAGCCGGTTATAAAATGGGAGTTGGCGTGAGGCCGCATCGACATTGACGAGCTCTCGCTCGACACGTCGACAGACGGTGCGCGCCACGTGCAGGCTCGCCGCAGCGACGCTCCCACCCGGTAAGATGAACCGTTTCAGTTCCGGGCATTTCGGTTCGAGCTCGTCAATCCATGTCTCGAGCTCGGTGACGATGACCAGATCGACGAGTTTCGGTGGGGTCTCAGTGTACATGAGCTCTGAACCGAGGTCGAACAAGTCGTGTTGAATCTTCGTCAGCTGGGCACGAAGCACATCATCGGTTTGATGGGCGAGCGCGAGCCCGATATGACTGTTCAGTTCATCTAACAACCCCATCGCCTGAATGTGCGGATGAACTTTTAAGACGCGTCCCCCGATAAGAGACGTCTCGCCTTTGTCACCGCCTCGAGTGTACAGTTTCATGTCATTTCCTCCTTTATGCCACAAATGGTGACCCATAGGAGTCACCATTGTCATTATGCATCGGGCTGGGTGTACGGGAGACGAATCGTGAACGTCGTCCCCTCACCGAGCACACTTGAGACGTCGACCGATCCGTGATGGGCATCGATGACGTTTTTGACGATGGCGAGGCCGATTCCGGTGCCGGTCTTGCCACCGCTCGTCCGCGCCTTGTCGGCTTTATAGAACCGTTCGAACACGAACGGCAAGTCTTCTTTCGGGATACCCGTACCGGTGTCGATGAGGCGAATCACTACCCCGTCTTCCTCCTCGACCGCGTCAAGGCGAATCGATCCGCTGTCCGTATGGGCGATGGCGTTGCCGATCAAGTTCGTGAACACTTGCTCAAGACGGTCGCCGTCTGCTTCAAGCATCCGGCTCGGTGCGCTCGCATCGAGTTCAATCCCTTTCTCTTTCGCCATCTGCTTAAACTTGCGCATGACGCGCGGCAAGAACTCACCGAGGTCGAGCGGCATGAACTGCATCGTCTCTTTGCCCGACTCGATTCTCGCGAGGTCGAGCAAATCGTTGACAAGCCTCGCAAGACGGAGCGACTCATCGTAGATGATGGAGGCGAATTCTTTCGTCGCGTCATCGCTTTCCGTCATCCCGTCGATAATCGCTTCCGAATAGCCTTGTAGCGTGACGAGCGGGGTCCTGAGCTCATGGCTGACGTTCGCCACGAAATCGGTCCGCATCTTGTCGAGGCGATGGCTCTCGGTCGTGTCGCGGATGACGACGACGGCGCCTTCGAAATCCTCTTCCCCGATGAGCGGCGTGACCGTGAGCGTATAATAATGCTCGTTCTGTTTCACTTCAATCGTCTTCTCCGGGGCGCCGTCGACGACTTCCTCATAGAGTGACAAGACGACGTCATGCGGCTGCCCGTCGATGAACAACGGGTCGGCTTGCGGGTTGGTCACGATGACGTTCGCGTGGCGGTCGAGCGTGATGACACCGTCGGCCATCGAGCGTAAAATCGAGGCGAGTTGTAGCCGCTCCCGGTCGAGCGCGTTGACGTACGTCGCGAGCTGGCTGCTCATCGCGTTGAACGATCCGGCGAGCTGTCCGATTTCATCATGTGTCCGTTGTTCAAGACGTAAATCGAATTGACCTTCGGCCGTCTTATTGACGGCGTCACGCATCTCCCGAAGCGGCGCCGTGATTCGCGTCGACAGGAAGAACGCGAACACGGTCGTCGCGATAATCGCGGAGGCGACGGTCCAAAAGATGATCGTGCGCGCCCCTTCATTGGCGCTTGAAATCGCATCGAGCGGCTCGAGCAAGTAGAGCGTGTAGTCACCCGTCTCGAGCGGGAACGTCGTCCGGTACGCCAAGGCGGCTTGATCGTCGAAGGAAGAAAAATTACCAATCGCCGTCTCGCCGACTTGTTGATACGGCTCCCATGCCTGACGTCCGAGCTCGGTCATCAGTCCGTCCACTTCCGTCCCGAAGTTCGAACGGACAGAACCATTCTCTAGAATATAGTTGGCCCCGTACACCTCGATGATTTGGTCGACGGTGCGCGACGTGTCGCCTTCTTGAAGCAACACCGACTGGACTTGTCCACCGAGCTTGGCCAAGTGTCCTCGCTCCTGGTCGATATGAAACGAGTTGAAGAACTCGAGCATGAGGACCGAGACGATGAACAAGACGAGACTGACGAGGACGAGAATCGTCAGCCAGAGCTTCGTGACGATACTGTTACGGCGAACCATCACTCACTGACGGCTTCGAACTTGTAGCCGACACCCCATACCGTCGTAATCATTTGGGCGGCGTCAGGGGAGATCCGGTTCAGCTTCTCACGAAGCCGTTTGACGTGCGTGTCGACCGTTCGAAGGTCTCCAAAGAATTCATAGTTCCATACCTCTTTTAACAACTGTTCGCGCGAGAACACCTTATCGACTTGTTTCGCCAAGAAGAACAAGAGCTCATACTCTTTCGGCGTGAGGGCGATCTCTTCGCCATCGACGGTGACGCGGTGGGCGTCATTGTCAATCGTCAGATGCGGATAAACGATCAAGTCTTTCGACTTCTCTGACGTCCGGAGGAACTTCGTCGCTCCCGAGCGGCGAAGAAGCGCCTTGACGCGCAGGACGACTTCACGTGGGCTGAACGGTTTGACGATATAATCGTCCGCCCCGACCTCGAACCCTTGGACCCGGTCAATCTCTTCGCCTTTCGCCGTCAACATGATGACCGGCGTCGCTTTCGACTTACGGAGTTCCGTACACACCTCGACCCCGTCCATCTTAGGCATCATCAAATCGAGCAAGATGACGTCATAATCACGCTCAAGTGCGAGCTGCAGCGCCTCTTCCCCGTTCGTCGCTTCTTCGATGACGTACTGTTCGCGTTCGAGATACATTTTCAACAGTCGACGAATTCTTTCCTCATCGTCGACCACTAGAATTTTCGTTTTATCAGCCATCCACTAAAACCTCCTAGAGATCCATTGCAAGATGTAGCGATTGTTGCACAATTGTGAACATTCCGCTCTCTTTCATAACTATACCACTCTATTATTTGGCTTCACAACGGTGAGTTCTATGCCCTTACGAAAAAAGAAGCCACCGAAGTGACTTCTTTCATTACGCGTACGAATGCAACCCGGCGATGACGAGGTTGACGAAGACGAGGTTGAACATGATGACAGCGAAACCGCCGACACATAGCCAGGCCGCTTTCGTTCCCGTCCACCCGCGCTGAATTCGCATGTGGAGATAATAGATATAGATGAGCATCGTGATGAGCGCCCACACTTCTTTCGGATCCCAGCCCCAGAATCGGTTCCAGGCGATTTGTGCCCAAATCATGGCGAAGATGAGGCCGCCGAGGATGAAGACCGGTAGCCCGATGGCGACCGAGCGATAACTGATCTCATCGGCGAGGTCGAGGCTGACCTTCTTCGCGAGCGGCTGCAACGACTCGGCGATCCGCTTACGGAGAATGACGAAGCGGAGCAAGACGTAGAGCACGAGTCCCGCGATGACCGACCAGACGAGCGTATTCAACTTCAACGTGTTGATGAAGTTCGGAAGCTCAAGTGACAAGCCGCTCGACCCAGATAGGAGTTGTGCGCCTTCTGGTGCGAACAAGATCGGCATGAAGTACTCGTACGTCTCTTGGCCGCCTCGGTCGTTCGTGAACTCGACGACACCACCGGCACCAATCCCTTTGAAGAGCATCGAGATGAGGATGAAGCCGAGCGTACAGACGAGGACGAACATCGTCACTTCGAGCCACGTGCGCGACTTCGATTGTTCGCGCATCGATGTCTCATTTAACAAGAAGATGAGTCCTGACGCGAAACTGATTGCGAGAATGCCTTGCCCGAGGGCGGCCGTCGTGACGTGAATCTTCAACCAGACACTGTTGAGTGCCGGGATAAGTGGTGCCACGTCGCTTGAGAACATCGAAGCGAAGGCGATGACGAGTAGCGCCACCGGCATCGCGAACAAGCCGAGCACATCATTTTTATAAATCCCATAGACGACGAGGAAACCGAGCACTATCATCATTCCAAAGAACGTCGTATATTCGTACAAGTTCGACACAGGCGCATAACCGACACCGGCCCAGCGTAAAATAAAGTAGCCTGTCTGGGCGATAAAGCCGATCACAGCCAAGATGAACGCGATTTTGCCGTATGGGACACGGTTGACGTTTCGGTCTTTACGCATCCCGCTGACCGCGATCGTGAACAACACGGTCGCGACGGCGTATAAAATGAACGCGATGAGGAGCAGACGACTGCTCCATTGAATCCATTCCATTAAGATTCCCCTCTTTCAGTTGTTGAGTTGGCGTTTGTCTCTTTTTCGAACATCGCCTGATCTTCCCAAATCGGCAGCCCTGCCTTCTCGAGAAGCGGCGACACTTCACGACGAAGCGACGACGGGTTTTTATTCGTGAAGCCCGCGACGAGGACGTCCGTCTCACCGTGACGACGTATCCAGACGCGACGGTGTGGCCAATACATGCCCATCACGATCCCAATCATAAAGATCGTCCCACCGACGATTAAAATCGGGTACGTCGAGTCGCTCTTCACCCGGAGACCACTCGTACTCGCCATCTCGGTCCCTGCGAATTGAACGGCATACCGATTCTCTTCGTCGGCCACGTTCATCCGGATTCCAATCAAGTTCGTCTCGCTCGTCCCTTCCGGCGTATCGATTGTGAAGAAGAACGCCGGGTTCAATGCGCGCGGCGATTTCGTATCCGGCACCCCGTTTCGCACTTCAAAGTCAGGATATAAGTCTTTCAACGAGACCGTCACGTCCCCGAGCGCATACGTCGTCTCCGGGTTGTCCAAGTCGACCGTGAACGGGCCGTACAGTTCGCCCGTCTCTTTATCACCGACGCTAAACGACATCGATAAGAACTCGGGACGGCTCGAGTACTGCTCTTGATAGACTTCATACTTATCAAACTTGAACGGATGGTTCACTTTCGTCGAACCGACCTCGACTTCTTCGAGAACAGGCGATCCGTCATCGTTCGTCCCGGTCTTCTTGAAGAGCGTCAATTCCGTCTCATAGTTTTTCGGGACGGCACCCGCCTTCTCGATTGCATCGGCGAACTTCGCATCTTCCTCATTGTTCTCTGGGTCGTACATCTCGAGAATGAATTGGTCGTTGCGCAAATAATACTCGTCTTCGGTCGCCTCGAGCGCGACCGTGTCCCCTTCCCGCACCCATTCGAGCGTGTCTGTATAGAAGGCAGGGAAGACGCGGAGCATCGCCCCGATGAAGAAGATGACGAGACCGACGTGGTTGACGTATGGGCCCCAGCGCCCGAAGCGATGTTTCTCGGCGAGCAGTGCGTCACCGTCACGCTTCACTTGATAGCGTTTCGCTTTTAAAGCGTCACCGAACGCATCGATTTGTGCGTCCGAGCCTTTTCCTTCTCCAGTTAGACGTTGCCCACGCATGAAACGGTCGGTACGTCGCACCGGCTGGTTTTTCAACGCTTTGTACAACGGGAAGAACCGATCGATTGACACGACGATGAGCGACAGTGTCAACATGACGATGAGCCCGATATACCACCATGACGTATAAAGATTATGGAATCCAAGCGTGTAGTAGAGCGTTCCGGCCGAACCGTACTCTTGCGTGTAATACTGGCTCGCCGGCAATTGTTGCGGGATGTACATTTCCTGCGGGAAAATCGTACCGACAGCGGAACCGACGATAATCACAGCAATCAACCAGAGCCCGACCTTTACCGATGCAAAGAAGCTCCAGACGCGATCAATCCATGATCTCGGACGTCGTTTCGACCGCAAATCAGCGCCGTCATATTTCATATCTAGCATGTGTGCGCCCCCCGTTCCCTTACAATGACTTCTCGGCCAACTCCATCAATTTCTCTTTTGTGAGTTCACCTTCATATTTCTCAATCACGTTCCCGTCCTCATCGATGACGAACGTGACCGGCAAGTTATAAATGCCGTATGCCTTCTCGACCTCGCTACGCGTATCCATCAAAATCGGATAGTCGAGCTTGACGCCGAGACCGTTTACAAAATTGTCGACGCGAAGTGGCGTCTCCCCGACGTTGACCGCCCAGAAGTCGACCCCCATGTCTTGTAGCGTCGCATAGTTTTCTTGGACGACCGGCATCTCTTTCTTGCACGGCTCACAGAACGTACCCCAGAAGTTTAAAAGCAGTCCCTTGCCCTCGTAGTTCTCACGTTCGAGCATCGTCGCCCCATCGAGGCTGACAAGCTTGAAATTCGGTGCCGTATCTCCGGCTTCGACCCGGCCGTCGTTTCCTGCTTGTTCAATCAGTTGCATGACGACGACCGCACCTGCGAACAGCACCATCGTCATGACCATGAGCCGCCAAAACGAACGTTTCTTCTTATGGGCCATCGCTTGCTCCATGCGGTCACCCGTCTTCTCTTTCTTCATGATTGATCACACCTTCCTTTCAGTTGCTATTGTACTGAAAAAACAATAAAAACGCACATTAACAGACTTTTTTCATTGTTTTGTCACACAATCTCCACAATCAAAAAAATCATCCTACAAAGGACGATTTTTTTATTGTCATTTCTTCTTTTTCTTGCCTCGTTTTTCGAGCGGGACGGTCGGGTTCGCGAGTTCGCGAAGTTTCGACACTTCTTTGCGTGAAAGTTCACGCCATTCTCCTGTCGTCAACCCGTCAAGCGTCAAGAAACCGAACTGTTCACGTTTCAGTTTAATCACTTCCGAGCCGACCGCTTCGAACATGCGACGGACTTGGCGATTATGACCTTCGGAGATGACGAGCTCGACGATCGCCGTGTTTTTCTTATGGTCGACCGATTTCATCCGGACTTTCGCACCACCCGTCTTGAAGCCGTCGTCAAGCTTGACGCCCGACTCGAGTTCTTTGATGGCGATGTACGACGGGACATTTTTCACTTTCGCGACATAGCGCTTCGGAATCTTGAACTTCGGGTGCGTCATCAAGTTCGAGAACTCGCCGTCGTTCGTGAGTAGAATCAACCCTGTCGTATTGTAGTCGAGACGACCGACCGGGAAAACGCGCGAGCCTGGTGGGACGAGGTCCGTGACGACTTTTCGTCCTTTATCGTCATCGACCGTCGAGACGTAGCCGCTCGGTTTGTAGACGACGTAATAGACGTGCTCTTCTTGTTCGATTTTGACACCATCGACTTCAACTTCTGATTTCGGTCCAACTTTCGTACCGAGTTCACGGACGACTTTCCCGTTGACACGGACGCGGCCGTCTAAAATCATTTCTTCTGCTTTTCGCCGTGAAGCGACACCTGCTTGGGCAATTACTTTTTGTAAACGTTCCATGAATTAATCCTTCTCCAATCTGTCTTGCGAATGACGTGCCGGCTCTGCGAAGAACAAATCGCCTTCGTCCGAGAGCTCGTCTTCAAATGTTAATGGTGGTAACTCGTCGAGCGAGTTAAACCCGAAATGATCAAGGAAATGCTCGGTCGTCCGGTAAAGCTTTGCGCGACCGAGCGTCTTCGCGCGACCGGCCGATTCGATGAGGCCTTTTGAGAGTAGCGTGTGAATGACACGTTCCACTTTCACACCGCGCACTTCCTCGATGTCTGCCCGCGTCACCGGTTGCTTATACGCGATGATGACGAGCGTCTCCATCGCCGCACGCGAGAGCGCCTGTTCCGCCATCGTCCCGACGTATCGCTGAATGTAAGGCGACACGTCCGGGATTGTCACGAGCTTATAGACACCGGCCGATTCAATCAGTTGAAACGGACGACCCGAGTCTTTGAACGAGATCTCGAGTTTCGTTAACTGTTCACGGGCGGCGGCTTCCGAGATGTCGAGCGTCTCGGCGAGTGCTCGGACTTCCATCCCTTCCTCCCCGACGACGAACAGTAAACTTTCAATGATAGTTTCATAGGACAACAACGGCTTCATCCCTTTCCTTTGACGTCTCGATGAACGAGATCTCGATATCACGCTCGACTTGCGAAGTCGTCACGACGCGCAACTTGATCAACTCGAGGAGCGCCATGAACGTCACGACGAGGTCGGACACGTCCGGCCGTTCCTCGAAGAAAGCGAAGAACGACGTCTTCCGTTTCGATGCGACGTGTTCATGCAGCCGCGTCATCTGCTCTTCAAGCGTGCGCGTTTCACGTTTGATCGTTTTCTTACGCCGTTCTTTCCAACGCTTTCGCTCGACCATCTTCGAGTAGGCGTGAAGTAAATCAGAAAAGTTCAGCGGCCCGTCATACGGCTCATGTTCAGACGTATAACGCGATAAATCGTCACCGGGACGGCTATACATTTCGAGCCGTTGCTCCTCTTGTTCACGCATGAAGACGACCGCTTCTTTGTACGCTTTATATTCAATCAATTGACGAATCAACCCTTCGCGTGTCGGTTCATCCGAAAAGTCAGGGATGTCGTCTTCCTCGACGGGTACAGGGGGCAATAGCTGCTTACTCTTCAATTGGAGGAGCGTCGCTGCCATGACCAAATATTCGCTCGCGACGTCGAGCTCAAACTTTTGCATTGTACGGATGAAGGCGACATACTGGTCCGTGACTTCCGCAACAGAAATATCGACGATGTCGAGCTCCATCTTCCCAATCAAATGGAGCAACAAATCGAGCGGCCCTTCGAACGTATCAATTTTGACGTTATACGCTTCCATAGAGACACCTGCCATTTTACATTTTTGCGCTTTAGTATAACATGTTTTATAGGACTGCGACCACGAAAGGAGAAATTTGATTTGACTACCCCTTTTACCCAGTATACGCTCTTGTTCGAGTGCCATGCCGATTATTTTGAATGCCACGAAGTGCTCGAAGAGGCATGGCAAGCCGGAAACCGGGCATCACTCGGCTATGCGGTGCTCATCCAATATGCGGTCGCCCACTATCACGCCCGACGCGGCAATGAGATCGGTGCACGAAAGAGTATCGCCGCGTTGCACCGTAAACTCGATTTCGCCGCAGACGAACTCCAGTCGCTCGGCGTCGACATCCCACAATTCAAACGCGACCTGACTATATGGCCTTTGTCGACCGTACTCCCGCTCGAGCCGACGACGAGGGCCCGCATCGAACGATTGAAACACGCGTTCGCACCGACCGACCTCTCTTTTGAAGAGCTCGTGCACAAGCACCTGTATCGCGACCGAAGTCCAGTCGTCAAGGAACGACTGCGGGCACTTGAAGCTCGAAACAAGGCCAAAAAATGACATAAAAAACTGCAGACATCGTTGTCTGCAGTCAAGTAGCTAGGCACGCTGCCTAGCTTTTTATATGGCCACTTGATTCCATTTATCAAGCAGTTCACCTGTCTTGCCTTGACCCGTTAGCGTCAAGTCAAGCGGCAACAAATTTCGAGTCTCATCGAGCAGTTCATAAGAGCGTTTCTCGCCCCGGAACGATGGCGACAAGGCGATATGCAAAATATGCATCGTCGTATCTTGTTGTTCCATCCCGATGATTCCGACGAAGTCTTCCCCGACTTTCCATAGATAAAGGAAACGGGCAGGGTCTTCCTCGTAAGAGCGGACGAGCTCTAACAGCGCGAGCGGGGACTTGTCGCTACACGAGAACGCCAAGAGGCCCATCGCTGTCTTTTCGTACGATTGTTTATATTTCACCAGCATTGCTGGTTTCACCACCTTTAGTCATTCAAGTTTCACGAAGTGAACACGTGAGAGACATGGCTCATTGTGCCATAACGGTCATACAAAAATCAATTCTCGTCCCACACCTTGACTTCGGCCATCTTCGTGCCTTGACGGAGCTTGACTGCATGCTCGAGACCAGACGTCACTTTCCCGAATACGGTGTGCACACCGTCCAAGTGCGGCTGTGGCTCGTGGACGATGAAGAACTGTGACGAACCTGTGTTGCGTCCAGCGTGTGCCATCGAGAGCGAGCCTGCCTCATGTTTATATGGGAACGATGTCGACGTCTCGCAAGGAATCGTATAGCCTGCGCCGCCCATACCCGTTCCTTGTGGGCATCCGCCTTGGCTCACGAAGCCAGGGATGACACGGTGGAACGTCAAGCCGTTGTAGAAGCCGCTGTTCGCAAGTTTTTCGAAGTTTTCTACCGTGATTGGTGCTGCGTCATGGAACAAGTCGAATTCGATCATTTCACCGTTCTCAAGTTTCATCGATCCTTTTTTCATGTACAAAAACCCCTTTATGTTCATATAGTTATCATCACTCACATTGCCCATTCTATCAAAAAAAGACGCCTGTCTCCACTGTTTTGTGGAAACAGGCGTTCTGACTTACTGAATGACCGCGTGAATGAGCGGACGCGCCTCAGGCTTCGCCTCACCGATTGTGTAGGCGTGATCCATCCGTTCGAGCGCCGAAGACATATCTTCAATGTTCGCGCGCAAGACGGCGATGACGTCGCCTTCTTCGACCCGGTCGCCGACTTTCTTCTCGAGCGTGATGCCGGCCGCGAAGTCGAGCTGATCATCTTTTGTTGCCCGACCTGCCCCGAGGAGCATCGCGGCGACACCGACTTCATCGGCGATGATTGACTCGACGTAGCCCGCCTGCTTCGCGACGAACGTCGTCTCATATTTTGCTTGCGGAAGTTTCGACAAGTCATCGACGAGCGACGCGTCGCCACCTTGTGCCGCTACGAACTGACGGAACACCTCGAGGGCGTGCCCATCGGCAATCCGTTTCTCGAGGTCAGCGTACGCTTCATCGAACGTCGGATAGAACCCGCCGAGAACGGCCATGTGGCCAGCAATCGTCAACGCGATCGTCTTCAAGTCCTCGACGTCTTTTCCAGACAATACCTCAATCGCTTCCTTCACTTCGTTCGCGTTCCCGACCTCAAAACCGAGCGGTTGGTCCATGTCGGTAATGACAGCGACCGTTTGGCGGCCAACGTTCTTCCCAATCGCGACCATCTCCTCGGCGAGCGCTTTCGCATCATCGAACGATTTCATGAACGCGCCAGACCCCGTCTTCACGTCGAGGACGATGCTGTCGGCACCGGCCGCAATCTTCTTCGACATAATCGAGCTCGCGATGAGCGGGATTGAATCAACTGTCGCCGTGACATCACGTAGCGCATACAGGCGCTTATCAGCCGGCGTCAAGTTCCCCGTCTGGCCGATAATCGACATCTTGATGTCGTTCACTTGTTTCGTGAACTGTTCTTCCGTCAATTCGACGTTAAAACCAGGGAACGACTCCAACTTGTCAATCGTTCCGCCCGTGTGGCCGAGGCCACGGCCACTCATCTTCGCGACCGGAATCCCGATTGACGCGACGAGTGGCGCGACGATGAGACTGATCTTGTCGCCGACGCCTCCTGTCGAGTGTTTATCGACTTTTTTGCCTTCGATGTTCGAGAGGTCGATGACGTCCCCAGACTTCACCATCTCCATCGTGAGGGCAGCTGTCTCTTTCTCTGTCATCCCGTTGAAGTAAATCGCCATCGAGAGGGCAGACATTTGATAATCTGGAATCGATTCGTTCGTGAACCCTTCGACGACGAAGCGAATCTCTTCCTCGTTCAATTCGCCACCGTTACGTTTCTTCAAAATCAAGTCGACCATACGCATAAGTTTCGTCCTCCTAGTTGGATGTAAGTGGGATTGAATTAGATGCTTTTAATTGTGCCGCGCACGAGTGACAAGAAGTCTTGACGGACGCGTTCTGTCGTCTCGATGACTTCCTCGTGATTGAGCGGCTGATCCAAAATACCGGCCGCCATGTTCGAGACGCAAGAAATGCCAAGAACGCGCATATCCGAGTGACGTGCGACGATGACTTCTGGGACCGTCGACATCCCGACGACGTCGCCTCCGAGCAGGCGAGCCATTCTCACTTCGGCAGGCGTCTCATACGTCGGGCCGGTGTTCCCGAAGTACACCCCTTTTTGGACGTTGAGACCGAGGTCTGAAGCGACTTGTTCCGTCAATTTCACGAGCTGTTTGTCATAAGCTTCCGACATATCCGGGAAACGCGTTCCGAATTCGTTCGCGTTTTTTCCGATGAGCGGGCTCGTCCCGAAGAAGTTGATGTGATCCGTGATGATCATCAAATCTCCCGGGTTGAAGTTCTCATTACATGCGCCGGCAGCGTTTGTGACGATGAGCGTCTCGACACCAATCAATTTGAGGACACGTACCGGGAACGTCACTTGCTCCATCGAATAGCCTTCGTAGAAGTGGAAACGACCTTGCATCGCGACGACGCGTTTTCCTTCAAGGTCTCCGAAGACAAGTTGGCCGGCATGGCCTTCGACCGTCGACACCGGGAAATGTGGGATGTCTTCATAAGGGATGGCGACAGGGTTTTCAATCTCGTCGGCAAGTACACCGAGCCCTGACCCTAAAATCAAACCGATCTCCGGTGTGCCGTTCATGCGTTCCTGTAAAAATGCTTTCGTTTCATTCCAATTTACCATGTGAATGGCCTCCTCAAATTTCGTTTAAGAAACTTTTTCCGATTGCTGGTGCGTCGACGTCAAAGTTATCCGCGACCGTCGCGCCGATATCTGCGAACGTGCCTCGAATGCCGAGGTCGATCGCTGTCGCTCCGTGGTGATGAACGATGAGCGGGACGTATTCACGCGTATGGTCCGTACCTGGATGCGTCGGGTCGTTCCCGTGGTCTGCCGTGATGATTAAGAGGTCGTCCTCGCGCAACTTGGCAAACACTTCTGGTAACCGCGCGTCATATTCTTCGAGTGCCTGCGCATAACCAGCCGGGTCACGGCGATGACCGAAGAGTGCATCAAAGTCGACGAGGTTCAAGAAGCAAAGTCCTTCGAACGTTTCATCGAGCGATTCGACAAGTTTGTCCATGCCGTCCATGTTCGACTTTGTGCGAACGGCCTTCGTCACGCCTTCACCGTCGTAAATATCGCTAATCTTCCCGAGTGCGATCACATCTTTCCCGGCATCTTGAAGCGTGTTCATGACCGTTTTCCCGAACGGTTTGAGGGCATAATCGTGACGGTTCGAGGTCCGGACCCAAGCCCCAGGCGTACCGATGAACGGGCGCGCGATGATGCGACCGAGCATGTACGGATCTTCTCGTGTGATTTCACGCGCATACTCACAGATGCGGTATAACTCGTCGAGCGGCACGACTTCTTCGTGCGCTGCGATTTGGAGCACCGAATCGGCCGACGTGTAGACGATGAGGGCGCCCGTGTTGACGTGCTCTTCTCCGAGCTCATCTAAAATCTCTGTCCCTGAAGCCGGTTTGTTGCCGATAATGTCACGCCCGCTGAACTCTTTCAATCGATTGATCAAATCGTCAGGGAACTCCTCGAATACACGGAACGGCGTATCGATGTGAAGCCCCATGATTTCCCAGTGTCCTGTCATCGTATCTTTCCCAGCCGAGATTTCTTGCATCCGTCCGTAAGCGCTCGGTGCGTCCGATGCCTCGATGCCTTCGATTGGTTTGATGTTCGCTAGACCGAGACGGCCCATGTGCGGCATCGCCAACCCGCCGTGCTCGCGAGCGATATGACCGAGCGTGTCTGAGCCTGCGTCCCCGAACTGTTCGGCATCTGGCGCTTCGCCAATCCCGACCGAGTCCATGACGACTAGGAAAATACGTTTAAATTTCTTCACAAAAAGTTCCTCCTTTAAAGGTGTTACGCCCGGGGATGATGTTTCCGATATACATCGTGAAGCCGGGACTTATTGACATGGGTGTAAACTTGAGTCGTAGAGAGGTCTGCATGACCGAGCATCTGTTGAATCGCACGCAAATCGGCACCGTTCTCGAGAAGGTGCGTGGCGAACGAATGACGGAGCACGTGCGGCGTAATTTCTTTTTGGATGCCGGCCTCTTTCGCGCGTCGCTTGATCATCTTCCAAAATCCTTGACGGCTGAGGCGTCCACCCCGTCCATTCAGAAACAGTGCTTCCGTCTCCCGACCACCAATCCCGTTACGGGCTTGCTGGATATACCGTTCGACAAATCCTTGGGCGACAGAGGAGACCGGGATGATTCGAGCACTCTCCCCTTTGCCTTCACACTGTAAATACCCCAATTCGAACTGTAAATCATCCAAATCAAGGCCAAGAAGTTCACTGACCCGCATCCCGGTACCATACAACAGTTCGAGCATGGCCCGGTCACGAAGCGCGAGCGGGTCTGACGTCGGGACGCTGTCGAGCAACCGCTCGACTTCCTCTTGCGACCACGTGTCCGGCAGTTGCCGCTCCGCTTTCGGCGACTCTAGATACAGTGACGGGTCGGTCGACGTTTCATTCGTCATCTTTAGATAATGATGGAACGTCCGAATCGAACTGACGGCGCGTCGAAGTGATGATGCGGCTCGTCCTGCTTGAGACAACTCTTCCATATGTTTGACGATATGGGACCGTGAGACATCGTTCCAGTCCGTGACATCGAGTTGCGTCAATGTCGATAAGTACTGCGTCAAATCGCTCGCATAGGCTTGTCTCGTGTTCGAGGACATTCGTTTCTCAACGGTCATATATTGTAAAAAAGACTCGACTTGCGAACGCATGATATCCCCCTCCTTTCTCGTTCACACCTGAATACGCTTACATCATATCACTTATGTAAACCGTTGTGAAGACGTCTGACCTCAATTTTTTTAAAGCTTTTTTGTGACAATTTTTCGTGATGAATCCCGCCAACGTTTTGACAATTGAGTTGCTCGGAAATGAATAGTTTGCTACACTATCGACGACTTATTAAAATTATTTAAAAAGTAGGAAGGGAGGATTGAGATGAAAGGAAACGCGACTCCGTTGTCGGTTGCGATTCGACGTCAACTCGTCTTTCATGACCATCACACCGTCGCTGAAATTAGCGAAGCGATCGGTCATAGTTTTCCGACGGTCAAAAAGCATTTGGAATTGATGCGTGCGGCTGGCGAAGTCAACGAACAAGGCCTCACCCCTTCGACAGGAGGAAGACCGGCCACACGCTATGTATTCAATCCGTCTGCGGCGAACGGACTATGTGCCTACATCGAGCAAGATGTCATCGCCTACCGCCGCATTGACGCGATCGGGACGACGCTCGACAAGGGCCGGATGGCGATCCGACACGGAAATCATCTACAGACGCTGTTCGACTTGTTGGCTAGCCAACTGGCGTCACATTCGATACAAGCCATCACGATCGGCGTCGCTGCCGCCGTCGCAGACGGTGAGATTATCTATGCACCGGATTACCCGACCCTTTCTAACGTTGCGCTGACCACGTTACTTGAGTCGACGTTCGATGTGCCCGTCGTAGTCGAGAACGACATGAACGCAGCTGTATACGGCTACGGTCGGTCTGTACCGACGTATGCAGATGAAACAATCGTTTACGTCTATTTAGGCAAGAACGGGCCGGGGTCGGGCATTCTCCTTAACGGTCGTTTAATTCGTGGAAAGACGAATTTCACGGGGGAGATTTCGTTTCTACCGTTTTATGCGCATCACACGTTTTACGATCGCATTCGCAATCACCAACGCGGAACGCCGCTGACGGATCAAGCATGCGATGCGCTTGCCCGGCTCGTCACGACGTTCACTGCGACGCTCAATCCGCATACGATCGTCTTTTCGGATATCGATGTGACTGAGGAAGATATCCGCCGGGTTCGTAAACGAAGTGAACGCTACATCGCGGCGACGCATTTGCCCGATTTAACACGCGGTCTATGGGAAGAGCATTACTTCCAAGGTCTCATCACCTTTTGTGTCGAGACACTACTTGAAACGATTTGAATGAGGTGACACATGAGCGGCTTTTTATTATTGACGGTGATTTATATCGCCTTTATTAGCTTAGGCCTCCCCGATGCGTTACTCGGAGTTGGTTGGCCATCGATGCGTGTAGAATTGGATGCGCCTCTGGCGATGGCGGGCTGGATTTTCATGACCATCGCAGCAGGAACGATTATATCGAGTTTGTTCAGCGGGAAACTGCTCGAGCGGTTCGACACGAAACAAGTGACGTTTGGTTCAGGCGTCTTGACGGCCCTTTGTCTATTCGGTTTCTCTACCGCCCCGTCGCTCCCGTGGTTATTCGCCCTGTCGATTCCGCTCGGCCTTGGCGCCGGTGCCGTCGATGCCGCGTTGAATCATTATGTGGCCGAGCATTACGCGGCACATCATATGAACTGGCTCCACTGTTTTTGGGGAGTCGGGGCGACCGGTGGCCCGCTCATCATGGCTTCCTTGTTGGATGAGAACGGATGGCGCGACGGCTATCTCGTCGTCGCTTTGATTCAATTCGGTCTGGCATTCTTACTGTTACTATCCTTTCCTTTGTGGCGTCAGGAAGTAAAACGCGACAAATCCAATCATCAGGATGAGGCGGCCGTGACCGAACTGGACCACACGCTTCCGCGCGGCTTGTCTTATGCGCTCGTCACGTTTCTCTTATACTGCGGCGTCGAGGCGCTCGTCGGTTTGTGGGCGAGCAGCTATCTCGTCCAAATGAAGCAGTTCTCGATTGCAACGGCCGCGACGTGGGTGTCGATTTACTACGGCAGCATCACAGTCGGACGATTGTTGAGCGGGTTTTTGTCGTTCCGTTTTACGAATCGTCAGATGATTCGTCTCGGTCAATGCCTCGCCTTAATAGGAAGTCTCGTATTCTTCCTTCCGCTCAACGGTGCGATGATTGTCGGTCTCATTCTAGTCGGTCTCGGCCTTGCCCCGATCTATCCGAGTATGTTGCATGAGACGCCCGTTCGATTCGGTAGACAGCGGGCGAAACACTTGATGGGTTACCAAATGGCGTTCGCCTATATCGGGAGCACGTTCTTGCCTCCACTATTCGGCTTGATCGCCACGAAGTTGTCACTCGGCATCTTCCCAATCGTCCTCTTGTTCATCATGCTCTTCATGCTGCTGAACACGGAACGACTGAACCGGATCTTAGCTAAACATAAGGAGGAAACCGTATGAAAATTGACCATCTCGCCATCTGGGTGAACGACCTAGACGTCATGCGTCGTTTTTATGAAACATATTTTGAGGCGAAGGCGAATGACCTTTATAAGAATGAACAAAAACAGTTTGCTTCTTATTTCTTGACGTTTCCGAAGTCGGACTGTCGACTTGAACTTATGCGCCGGGCGGATATTCAAGACCCGGGACAAGAGACGCTCGGTTATGCCCACCTCGCCATCCGTCTTGGCAGCAAAGAAGCAGTCGATGTGATGACGAGACGTCTCGTCGACGACGGTTATGAGCGACTTGACGGTCCGCGTACGACTGGGGACGGCTATTACGAAAGCGTCATCCTCGATCCTGAATCCAACCGCATCGAACTCACCGTTTAAAAGGAGATGGACAAATGATTCAAGCGGTTTTGTTAGACCTTGACGGCACATTATTGAACGACCAGAAGATGATTTCACCGAAGACGAAAGAGACGCTCCTCTCGCTCCAAGCGAACGGTATAAGAGTCGTGCTCGCCTCGGGTCGGCCGAAGCGGGGCATCGAACCGTTCGCGACGGAATTGAAGCTCGAACAATACGGGGGGTTGATTGTCTCGTCGAACGGGGCATGTGTGACGGATGCGACGACCGGCGAGACGTTGTTTGAACAAGCAATCGACCGAGACGTTGCGCGCGCAATACTCGACCATTTGACCGGCTTTGATGTCATCCCGATGCTTAACGATGAGACGTACTTGTACGTGAACGACGTGTTTTCTGGCATGCTTGAACTAAACGGGGAACCGTTCAACATCATCGAATATGAATCGCGTGGCGGACGGTTTCAACTGAGGGAAGAACCGCGCCTCGCAGATGCGATCGCCTTCCCCGTATATAAAATCCTCGTCGCCGGCCAACCGGACTACTTGCAGGCGAACGCGGACGCCATGTCGCAACCGTTCAATCAACAAGTGACCGGGATGTTCACCGCAAATATGTATTACGAGTTCACGGATTACGGGATCGACAAAGCACGTGCCCTCGACCATGTCTTTCAACAGGTCGGCATCGCACGTGACCAGACGATCGCTTTCGGAGACGGCCATAACGACCGTTCCATGCTCGAATATGCAGGGATCAGTGTGGCGATGGATAATGCGGTCGACGCGATTAAAGCGATCGCGACCGACGTGACCCGCTCGAACAATGAAGAGGGCATCGCGCATCATCTAGCCCGATATTTGCCTTAACAACAAAGCCGCACGCTCCAAGTCGGAGCGTGCGGCTTTTCGATTCATCCGTTGATGACGGCCTTATGGCCTTCAAGCGTGACACCTTTCGCTTGGCATACTTTACAGATACCGTGAAACGTCAGGCGGTGGTCTTTGATTAAGAATTCGTATTTACGTTCCACTTTTTTCTCGACGTCGACGAGCAAATCTTCCATGATCTCTTCGACCGACCCGCACTCGACACAGACGAGATGATGGTGCGAGTGGTTCGCCCCTTCCGGTCTCAAGTCGAATCGGGCTACGCCGTCTCCAAAGTTCACTTTATCGACGACACCGAGTTCGGTCAATAACTCGAGCGTACGGTAAACCGTCGCGAGACCGATCTCAGGTGCGATCGCCTTGACGAGCATGAAGACGTTCTCGGCGCTAAGATGGTCGGCCTCATTCTCAAGTAGAATGCGGACGGTTGATTCTCGCTGCGGAGTCAATTTATATCCTTTGGCGCTCAACTGCTGTTTGATTCGGTCAATTCGCGTTTCCATAAGGCGCCCCCTCTTTACAATAGTTCGCTATTCAAAGCATACCGAAAATCGGCATCATTTTCAAATTAAAATCATTACTAAGTAAGTGTAGCACACGACACTTCAGATTAGAATTATTTTAATTTGGACAATTGCCACCATTGAATCGCCATAATCGTCTTGGCGTCAGTGATGCGCCCGCTCGCTAACAGCCCACTCGCCTCGTCGAACGTGAAACGTTCCACGTTCAAAAATTCGTCTTCGTCTAAATTCATCGCCCCTGCCGTCAGCCCGTGTGCGACGAACACATCCACCCGCTCGCTGCAAAAGCCCGGAGCCCCATAGAACGAGAAGATCTTTTCAAGCGACTCAGCCCGATAACCGGTCTCTTCCTCGAGTTCCCGTCGTGCGCTCGCGAGCACTTCTTCTCCTTTTTCAAGTTTCCCGGCCGGAATTTCGAGTGACATCGACTCGAACGCCTTCCGATACTGCTCCACAAGCACAATGCGATCGTCTTCATCGATGACGAGTACGGCGACGGCACCGTTATGGTAGACGAGCTCACGGACCGACGTTCCACCGTTTGGCAGTTCGACGACGTGCCTCTCGACGTCAAAGATTTTTCCTTCATAGATGACTTCACGTTCAATCGTTTTCTCGACCATATGTATATCCGCCTCACTTTTTGCTTTATACTTTGATTATGAGTGAAACAAGTAGACGGAACAAGGAGGAATTATGAATGGCAGAACTAGGTCTTGGCACGATGTCCATCTTGAAGCATGGTGAAACGGAAGCGAAAGCGATTTTAGAAGCCGCCTATCGTGCGGGGATTCGGCACTTCGACACCGCTGACGTCTATGACCGGTACAAAGTCGAGGAGATCGTCGGTTCGACGTTCGCCTCTCGTCGCGAAGAACTGTTTTTGACAAGTAAAGGCGGCAATGAACTGACGGCAGACGGGATGCGGTGGAATCCGCGGGCGAGCTATTTAGAGACGGCGCTCGCCGGCTCGCTCGAGCGATTGCAGACCGACTATTTAGATTTATACTACGTCCACGGCGGTACGATTGAAGATGATCTCGACGAGACGATCGCGTTCATGCGTGAACAGAAACAGCGAGGCGTCATCCGTCAAATCGGTTTGTCGTCCATCCGTCCGAACGTCATCCGTTATTGGCTCGAGCACGGCGAGCTCGACGTGTTGATGACGCCATATTCTTTGCTCGACCGACGCATTGAGACGCTCGAGCTCGACGTCCCAATCGTTGGCCGTGGTCCGCTCGCAAAAGGGCTGTTGACCGACGAATGGTCCGAACGTCTGGGTGAGAAAGGATTTGAGTCTTGGAACGAGGACGAGTTGCGCGACCTGTTGCCGACGTTGCCAAAACCGATCCAAGCGTACGCGCTTGCCGCGGCGAGACGAACGTGCGCCGTCGTCTTGCCGGGTGCTTCGTCGGTCGAGCAGCTTCAAGAGACGATTGACGCGTTTCAGCAATCAGTCGACGAGGACAAGCTCGACGACGTCTTGTCCCGTCTCCCGATTCATCCGTACACAAAACATGCGACCTGATCGTCAGGTCGCATTCGGAGCGCGTCGTTTCATTTCTTCAATGGCCCAATCGGCCCAACCTGCATAGTTTTCCATCATCCGAATCGCATATTCGCTCGTCAATAAATAACCGAGCGTGTCGTCTTCGGATTGATGGGCGGCTTGGAAAGTCCGGATTTGCTGGGCGACCTGCTCGTGATGGGCTTTCGTCTCCTCGACGTATCGAATCGCCTCATCGAGCGGAAGGAGTTGGAGCAGGCTCATCCGAAGCAAGTTCTCATCTTTCATCTTCGGTTGGAACGACGTCGGCTGCCGGAGCCAATCGATCAATTCCTCCCGTCCACGATCGGTGATCGAATAGATTTTCTTATCCGGCAAATCGTGTTGGGCGACGTGTTCAGATGAGACGAGCGCCTCGTCTTCCATCTTCAGTAACTCACGATAAATCTGTGTATGATGAGCGTGCCAAAAATGAATCATTTGTGCTTTGAACGTCGCGTTCAAGGCGTAGCCGGTCGCAGGCTGATGGGTCAACAACCCGAGTAGTGCATGACGTAACGCCATAACCATCACCTATCCCTTGCGGTTCTATTTTTTTCAGTGTATCACATCTAGGGAACAGACCGAGAACGCCAATCGGTTGACGGACGCTCGAAAGACACAGACAATAAGATGGAAAGGGGAGATTCAACGATGAAACCGATTCAAACAGCAGCACAATTCCAAGAAGCGACGAAAGAGAACGGCATGGTCATCTTCACGACATCTTGGTGCCCGGATTGCCGTCGTCTCGATATGTATGTCGACGAACTCGTCAAAGACTATCCACAGTTCAATTGGTACGTCGTCGACCGCGACGAGTTACCCGAGCTTTCCGACGAACAAGAAGTACGTGGCATCCCGTCACTACTCTTCTATCAAGACGGCACGAAACAAGAACATCTTCACTCGGCGCACGCCAAGACGGAGATGCAAATCCGATCGTTCCTCGACACGTTGAACGTATAAACGACAAGACGGCTACGGCCGTCTTTTTTCATGAATGGAACCGTTTCAAGTAGCGTGAATCAATCAGCCGTTTCACATGATTTGGGAGACGTCCGTGCCACGTCCACTTCCCGTACGTCAACAACGCCTGTCCGGGTAGCGTCAATAAAATATTGAGTGACGTCTGCTCCCGGAACGGTCGGCGGTCTCCGAGCAAATAGGCGGCGACGTGTCGCCCGGAACGGACCGCATCGACGCCGCCGTTCAACCTTGAGGCCATGTCGCCGGTGATGAAAATTTGTTTATAGTCAGCGTGTCTCAAATAATGGTCCGTCTCTATGAACGCACCCGCCTTTGCGAGTCGAGCTTCTCGCCACCAACCATCGGGTACGACGCCTGACGCATCAAGGACGAGACCGTCTTGGAGTACATTCCTCTCGTATTTACGCAATACGAGGGTGACACCGCTCCTCACGAGGTGTCGCTTTATCGTCCGTTGCACACGGGCCGGCAAATCCGACAAGACGTCAGAGGCGTATAGCGTGACGTGACGTTTCGTCCGGATGCATGCGAAAGCGAGTTCGACGCCCGCCTTGCCGCCCCCGACAATCGTGACAGCATCGCTCGAAGCGATCTTTGCCAATCCTTCCTTCGTCATCGGCTTAATGTCCAGCCCGACACCACGGCTGACCGCTCCCGTCGCAAGGACGAGCACGTCATACGGGACCTCGCCCGTTTCTGTTTTCACGATGCGGTTGATCGGGTCAAGTGACACGAGTCGCGAAGCGATCGGTTTGACGTCTTGTCTCAAGTGAACGGTCGCGTCCGTCAGTTCTCCGGCGATGACTTGGGGGAAGGCACCGGTATAGATCGCTTCTTCCCCGCCGATATATTTGACGTCATACGACTTTTGCAACTCGTCGAATCGGTCCAGAATCTCAAGTTGGCCGTGCCCGAGACCGACGAGAACGAGACGCGGCTTCATGGTAAAATCCGCCGGACTTCGAGCATCCGTTGAGAGATCGTCACCACTTCGAGAATCAAGAAAATCGTGGCGATGACCCCGACAAACCTCGGGAACAAAATCATGAGACTGAACAAGATAAAGCATTCGGTCCGTTCGAGTATCCCCGGCTGATAATAAAACGTCTTTTCCGACCGACGAGAACTGCTCGCGCCGACGGCCAAAAACACCGTCATTGCCACGATGAACGAGGCAAGGAGCAACAGAAACACGGTCATATGCTCCGGGTACCGCAAAGCGAGCGCGATGACGACCGCGATTTCGACGAGACGGTCCACGACAAGGTCTAACACCGTCCCGAATCCTGTCTTCGAGGAACGCCGGGCCATCGTCCCATCCAATACGTCGAACAGTCCTGACAGCCATAACAAGATGACGGCCGTCCAGTGCATATCGTTATAGATGAAGAAGCCGACCGACACCCCGACGATGCCGCCGAGTAAGGTGACCTCGTTCGGCGTAAACTTCCATTTCAACAGCCGATCGGCCCCGCGTTCGACGACGGGACGGACGATTCGGCTTCCATACGTATCTAACATAAAACCACTCCTTATTTTTTCCGTAACGAATACGCTCGGCCAGTCGTGTACGACTCGTCCGACGGCAAGATCACATACTCCCCGTTCGAACGTCGATATTCACCGAGCCGGACACCGAACTTGACGAGGTGACGGGTCAATTCGACCCGTTCCCCGTCTTCGTCGTCAAACACGCCGAATTGCGTCAGTGGATACATCTCGCCTTCAAATTCGATGAAATCACCGAACGTCGGTTCTGTCTCACTCAATTCTCGTGGTGTCCCGGTCGCGTGAACCGTTCCGCCGTCGAGTAACGTGACCCGGTCCGCGACGAGCATCGCCTCTTCCCGGTCATGCGTCACGAGTAGCGCCGTCAGACCAAGCTCGCCTACCACCTCACGAATCAACTGTTGCAGCTCATACTTCAAATCGGGATCGAGGTTCGTGAACGGTTCATCGAGTAAAATCAGACGCGGGTCGGCGGCGAGCGCCCGGGCAAAGCTGGCCCGTTGTCCCTCCCCACCTGACAACGTGTGCACTTCATCGTCGTAACGGCCGGCGAGTCGGACGCGTGCGAGCCAGCGCTCTGCCTGCTCGCGTGAGCGGTCAGGGATTGCGAGCAACACGTTCTCGCCGACCGTCAAATGCGGGAACAAGAGCGGGGTCTGCGACAGCAACGTGATTTTCCGCTCGTGGGCCGGGACACCGAGCAGAGCCGCCCCGTTCCATGTGACGTTCCCTACATCCGGCGTCTCGAGACCGGCGATGATGCGCAACAGTGTGGATTTCCCGGACCCGCTCGTGCCGACAAGGGCGTGTATCTCCCCTTGCCGCACAAAAAAGTCGACGCCTGCCAACACGTCACGTCGTTTAAATCGCTTTTGTATGTTCGTCAATTGTAAGCCCATCATAACCTTCCTTTCACGAACTTCACCCCCATGCGCACCCCAAAGCCGATAGCGATATATAAAGCCGCCGGAATGAGAATCAAGAGCCACGTATGTTGTAACGCGAGCGCGATATCATTCCCCGCATAAACTTGATACAGCCTCGTCGTCACGGTCGGCACGAGTCCTGCCCCGATCAGTTGGACGAGGACGAACTGACCGAGCACGATCACCGTCGACATGAGGACAATCGTCTGTATCGTCCCGCTTAAAAGCGGGAACAAGACGACACGATACCGTCTGAGCGGCGGTAAAAATAGCGCCTGTTCGAACATCGGTCGCCCGATCACATACATCGCGTTATAGGCGAGCCGAATCGAGTACGGCAACGTCACGACGAGCAGCACGATGAGCACGCCGATGTCTGTACCGATGAGTCCGAACCGTGCGAGCGCGATATACATGCCGAACGTACCCGCGAGCGCCGGGATGAACAAAGGTAAAAAGACGAACCATTCGACGAACGTGCGCCACTTAGATTGTGTGAACAGGATCCACCACGCCGTCCCGAGGGCGAGCCATACGTTCAAACTCGCGATGACGACGACGTGGACGACCGTGTTGACGATCGCATCGTCCCAGACCAAGGTCGGCACGGTCGTGAGCAATCCAAGGAACGGCGACAAGATGAGCACGAGCACAAAGAAACGTCTCATCGTCTCACCCCTCTCTCAATTCGACGCCGGTGCCTCGCCGTCAATGCGTATGAAATCAATACGCCGACGAAGAGGAAGAGCGTCCAGATGAGGGCGACGGCATACGCCTCGCTCTCGTCCAAGAACAAGCCGGTCGTCAACCGGTCATAGGCAAGCACGCCGAAGAGTTTCGGAAACGTGACACCGAGGAGCGCCGGCACTTCGTACGCGAACGAGACGAACGCCACCAAAATCCAAAACGAGTCGAGGAGCGGCTTCATCAGAAATGGCCATTCCGCGACGGCGAACTGGCGCCAACGACTCAGTTGGAGCGTCTTCGCCATGTCGCGATAGCCGGCGTTCAGCTGGGCATACGTGCCGAGCACCATGAGAAAGACGAACGGGACTTCTTTCCATATATACGTCAAGATGACGACGAGATGATGCCGCTCATTCGATTCAATCAGTCCGTAAAACGGGAAGCCCCCGGCAAACAATAAATAAAACAAATACGCCCCCGCGATGTGCGGGACGAACAACGGCCACTTCAACCAAGTCAAGAGCCACGTCTGCCCCGTCACGTAGACGGCTCGGGCCGCTAACGTCCCGAGCACGAGCGAGAAGAACGTCGAGACGAGCGTCACATATAACGTGACGCCTAGACTCGCGCACCACGCCTCATCTTGTGCGAGTGCCACGATGTCGGTACCGACTGCCCCACGGAATAAGAACAAAATCGCCGTGATCGGCAACGATGCGACGATAAGGCTGACGAAGACGTTAACGCGCGACACGTGTCCAACCCTCTCGGACGAGGTCGATCACGTTCGGTCCATAGTCCGGGACTTGACGCTCGCTCAACCGTTCCGGGTCCGGATACGTGCGGCCTGCATCTAGCGCCAAAAAGGCTTCCCGGTCACCCTCGTCGAGCTTCTCGAGGTCGAGTGACGTCCCGTCGCCCCAGTATGTGTCCTGTTGTTTCATGAGCTGGACTTCCGGGGCGAGCAATTCGTTGATGACGACGATGGCGCCGTTCGGGTTCGGTGCGTTGAACGGTACGGCAAGGAAGTGCGTGGAGGCGATGGAATGATCAAGCACGAGCGCGCGTGTTCTGTCCGGGAAGACGCCGGCGTTCACTTCCGCCTCAGCTCGACGTTCATTGAAGCCCATCGTCATCCACACATCACCGTTTGCGTACAGTTGGTCCAGCTGGGCGAGCGACTTCGGATACGTCTCGCCTTGTTTCCACAAGTTCGGTGACCAGGCGGCGAGTTCGTCCCAAAACGCTTCAGGAATCGTCTCCATGTCACGTAAAGACTCTCCATATTCCGCATATAGCAGATGACGGATAAAGGCGTTACCTGTGAAGTCCGTCACTTCAGGATACGTGAAACGGCCAGGATTTTCCTCGGTCCATCGAATGAGTTGTTCGAACGTTTCGGGCGGATTTTTGACGTTATCCGCATCGTAATGAAGGACGAATTGTACGTTGCCCCAGGCGACTTCGAGGCCATCGGTCGGCGTACCCGCATCGGTCGCTTGCGCCGTCTCGTTCAACAGTGACGCGTTCGGAATCCGCTCTAACAGGCCGCCTGTTAGCAAGTCCGCTTCGGCGGCGTTCCGGAAGTTGTCCCCGTTGATCCACATCAAATCGATGGTCCCGCGTTCACGGTCAGGCTGTTTGTCGAGCGACAGCTGTCGCACGAACTCGGCCGTATCCATCGGCACACGTTTCAACTCGATGTCGTGGGACGACGCGAGTCGAGGTGCGACGTATTCATCCAAGTAGCGGTTGATGCCTTCGTCACCGCCCCATAAGTAAAAGTTGACGGTCGTCCCTTTCGCGGTTTCGGTCGCCTCATCGTATGTCCCCGCGACCTCCGCACGTTCCTCGCCACACGCACTTAAAAACAAAACGAGCAAGAGCCCGGCTATACGTAATCGGTTCATTCATGTTCCCCCTAATTCTTTATTTTTTATCAAATCCCCGTTTTGCGAGCCGTTCGAACCAGACCGGGCACATCGCATACGCTTTTGCGCCTGCATTCATCCACCACGGGGCGTTCACTTCCCGTTCGGCCCGTTCAAACGCCTTGACGACGCGCCGGGCCAGGCGGTCAGGAGATAGCATGATTCGTTTGACGCTCTGTTCGTAGCGTCCACTCTTGTCGGCCCGTTCAAAGAACGGAGTCGCGATCGGTCCCGGGTTGACGGTCAGCACGTGAATATCTCGCGGTCTGAGCTCGAGCCGGAGTGCATTTGAAAATTGGAGCAAAGCCGCTTTCGAACCGGCATAGACCGCCGACTTCGGCGTTGGCACTTTCGCTGCCTGGGAGCAGACGTTGACGATCGTCCCGCCGGCACGCATCAGCTTCGCACAGTCGCGTGACAGGACCATCGGCGCCGTCGCGTTCAACATCATCGTCTCTTCGATGACGGCTTTTGTTTGATCGATGACCGCATCGAACTCGCCGATTCCGGCATTGTTCACCCAACCGTCAATCGGTCCGTAAGCCTGTTCGATTTCCGACACGAGCGTGTCATAGCTCGTAATGACGTCGGCGACGTGCCAATTTGCGTTAAGTTGTTTGGCCAAGCCTTTCAGCCGCTCCTCGCTTCGCGCCACTAACGTCAACTTGTAACCTCGTTCATAAAAACAGTGCGCCATTGCGGCACCAAAGCCGCTTGACGCACCTGTGATCACGATATGTTTCATCATTCCACTTCCTTTGTCCGTTCATATGTCCATTTCCGGTCGACGAGAATTCGTTCGACGTGGCCACGTTCTTCGAGCAACGTCAGACGGGCGAACACTTCGCTGAAGACGAGCGGCATCGCCCGGCGCATCTTACGCCCATAAAGGCGCATCGACCAATCGAAGACGCTCAATCCGTCGACCCAATCGCCTAATAGTTGCTCGCTCCGGTCGTATCGCTGTGAAATTCGATTCTCGATCAACGGCATCGGGTGCAGAATCGGGTCGCCGTGCCCGCTCACGACGAGCTTCAACTCATACGTCTGCAGCTTACGGAGCGAATCGAGATACAAGAGCACCGGCGACGCAAACCCTTCCCCTTCATACGGTTGTTCGATGAGCGGGTTCGGTTCGACCGCGTCAATCAGATGGTCACCGGCAATCAAGACGCCGCCAGGTCCGATGAGTCCAAGCTGGTCGCTCGCATGACCCGGCAAGTGAATCGTCCGCCACGCCCCGTCCGGTGTGACGGCCTGACCGTCCTCGAACGTCATCGTCACGGTCGTCGGGCCGATCCAACGTAGCGCTTCCCGGTAGTCGGGCAGTTTGGCGACAATCGACTCGGGGGTGCCGAACGAATGGGCCAAATCGTGCAGAAATTGATTACCCCGCTTGATGAAGTTCGGTGTCTGCTCCAAGTAACGGACGAGTTTTTCATGACCATACACCGGAATCGCGGCGTCTCGAAGGCGCCACGCTTGTCCGGCATGATCGGCATGGTGGTGCGTCAAAAACAAGAAGTCGATCGACTCGAGCGACAGCTCCAACTCTGCGAGCTGTGCATTCAACGACGTCCACGCCTCTTCCGTATCCGGTCCGCAATCGACCATAAAGAACCGGTTCATATGTTCGACGATGTATACGTTCACGTTCCCGACTTCAAACGGCGTCGGTATGTCCAATCTAGCCAATTGGCTCGAAATCCAGTTCGCCACGTGCCCCCAACCCCTTCCACCTATCTCCACCCATTATACCCGTCTGAAAGATTGGATTTCAATGACACAAAAAAAGGAGAGGATGTCTCCTCTCCTGACAAATTATAAGTTGATGACCGTCACTTTATCGCGCGTCATCGTCTCGAGACTGCGTCCAATCCCTTGAACGCCGAGACCTGACTGCTTCACGCCGATGAACGGGAAGTGGTCAGGGCCGCGCTCTGTGCGTCCGTTCACTTGAACCGTCCCGACGTCGAGCTTGTCGGCCACAGTGAAGGCGTTGTTCACGTTTTGCGTGAACACACTCGCTTGAAGGCCGAACTCTGATTCGTTCGTAAGCTCAATCATCTCGTCAAGTGACGAGACACGGATGATCGGCAAGACCGGTCCGAACGGCTCTTCCCATGCGACACGCATCTCACGTGTGACGTGGTCAAGGAGCGTCGGGTGAAGCAAGTTGCCGTCGCGTTCGTTGCCGTGTACGACCGTCGCCTGCTTGTTGACGGCATCGTCAATCAAGCCTTGCACGTAATCCGCCGACTTCTTGTCGATGAGCGGCACGATGAAGCTATTGTCGACCGGCGAACCGACCGAGAGCTTCTCGACGCGCTCTTTCAACATACCGACGAGCTCGTCCGCTTGGTGTTCGAGCACAAAAACACGCTTGATCGCCGTACAGCGCTGTCCAGAGTACGAGAACGCACCGCTGACGATTTGATCGGCAGCAAGCGTGAGGTCGGCGTCTTCTAAGACGAGCGCCGGATCTTTCCCTCCGAGCTCTAAGACGACCGGTACCATCGAAGCTTGTTGCGACAAGTGTTGCCCTGTCCCCGTGCCGCCCGTGAACGTGATCATGTCGATGCCCGGATGCGACGTCAAATAGTCACCGATGACCGAGCCCCGTCCTGTGACGAGGTTCAAAAGACCGCTCGGAAGACCCGCGTCTTGAAGCGCCTCGACCATTTTCACCCCACTGATCGCGCCTTGTGTCGCCGGTTTGAAGACGACGGCGTTTCCTGTGATGAGTGCCGGTGCAATCTTGGCTGCCGCCAAGTTGACCGGATAGTTGAACGGCGAGATGGCGAGGACGACACCGAGCGCCTCTTTTTTAATGATTGCCATCTTGTTTTTCGAACCACCCGGGAACGAATCGCCTTGCATGAACCCGCCCGTGAAGCGAAGACCTTCTTCAGCCGTGTAACGGATGATTTCCGCTGTCCGGACGACTTCTTTCTTCGCGTCGCTCAAGTTTTTCCCGACTTCGCGCATGATGATTTGACCAATCTCATCGACACGCTCTTCTAACTTATCTGCCCATGCGTAAAGGAGTTCAGCACGCTTGTTGACCGGAAGCGCTGCCCACTCTTGTTGTGCACGTTTGGCGCCATGAATGGCTTCGTCGACTTCATCACGTGACATTGCCTGTACGCTGCCGACAACTTCTTCTGTATAAGGGGAAACGAGTTCAATCGTCTCGTTGGTTGTTGATTCCTGCCATTGTCCATTGATTAAATATGGATACGTGTTCATACTCATAATCTCTATCTGCCTCCTGAGTAAGCTTTGATATCTCGTTGCCATCCCCATTGTATGCAAAATTAATTCGGATGAACAACTATAAAGATTCAGTTTATGTAATGTAAACGGTTACGTGGCAACTTTTTGTGAAATCCGTCTCCAGATTGACACTTTTCAACTGAAGAGTCCGGCCCGTTCGACCGATAGAGAAGAAGAGAGTACGTGAACTAGGAGGGACTACGAATGAGCATGGACCATAACATTTTACTTGAAGCAGGCACGAATGAGCTCGAGATCGTCATTTTCCAATCGGGCCCGTTCATTTTAGGGATCAACGTCATGAAAGTCAGAGAAATCATCACAATGCTTCCGCTCACCCCGCTGCCGGGGACGCCGGAGGCCATCATGGGGCTCATCGAACTACGTGGAGAAGTGATGACTGTCATCGATTTGCCGATGGTCATCGGTCATCCGCGTGAAGTCGGCGAAGGCGACCGTTTAATCGTCTGTGAGTTCAACGGTGAGAAGTCGGTGCTTCGGGTCGATCAAGTGACCGAGATTAAACGAATCTCTTGGGAACAAATCGATACGCCGTCTGACTTGGCGCGCGGCATGCAAGGCATCACGAACGGCGTCGTCAAGACGGGCGACCAAATGATCATCTTACTTGACTACGAACGAATCGCCCTCGAATTGTCACGAAAAGACATCATGGCTCGGGAGTCGGTGAAACGCCTCGGTGCCCGTGAACGATCGCATAAACAGATTTGGCTCGCCGAAGACTCGGAGATGCTCCGTACGCTCATCATCGATACGCTCGACGATGCAGGCTATTTCAACACGACGATCTTTAATAACGGGAAGGAAGCACTCGAGGCGTTCGAGGTGGACGGGGCAAGTTGTGACCTGCTCATCACGGACATCGAGATGCCACAGATGGACGGCTTGCATTTGACGAAACGTCTCCGGGAGATGGAGCAGTACAGCGACCTTCCGATCATCATCTTCTCCTCGCTCATCTCGGACGATTTGAAACATAAAGGAGAGGCTGTCGGTGCGAACGCCCAAATCACGAAACCCGAAATCGGGATTTTGATTGCGACGCTCGACGAGTTTCTCGCTTAAGACAAAGGGTCCCGCCAGGAATGGCGGGACCCTTATGATTTAATTGAATCGGTCGAAATGGTCATCCCATTCCACCAAAAATCGTTCCATTTGTTGTTCGATCGTATCGAGCACCGGATCTAAATCGTCCGAAACCTCCTCTTCCCCCGCTCGTTCGAGCGTGTGGAACTGTTCGGCCGTCTGTTCGAGACCGACCGAATACGATGCACCTTTTAACAGGTGGGCGAGTTGTTCGACTTGTTCGTGGTCCTCACGTTGGACCGCTTGCTTCAATTCAGGAAACTTGTCCTCAAACTGTTTCAAGTACGTTTGAGCGATTTTCGTTAGAAAATCTTTATTCCCGCCGGCAATTTGATGGAGCTCCGCCAACTTTTCTTCGTTAAACAGAGCATGCTTGGGCGTTTGTGACAACTCCATCCCTCCTTTGTCTGAATGTCAATCCATTCTTCCTCACTGTAGCACGTTTTCGCCAGAAAAGAAAAAATCTCCTTCTTTCCGATTGCGCTCCCCTAAACGCCTACCTATAATGAAGTTGAGCTAAGGTAGGAGGAGAACTATGCTAACGATTTACCGGACCGACGCGTCAGGACATGTCGACGAGATTGCAGACTTTGAAAAAGGCAGTTGGATTCAGCTCGTCAATCCGACGAAAGACGAGGCCGATCAAGTCATCGCCGCCTCCGGCATCCCGGAAGACTTCGTCTATGACCCGCTCGATATTGAAGAAAAACCACGGTTTGAAAAAGATGATGAAGGCCTCCTCATGATCATCGACGTACCGTACGTTGAAGAAGACGATACGGGAAGAGCCTACAACACGATCCCGCTCGGTATCATCGTGACCGGGAGACATTTCATTACCGTCTGTTCACGAGAACTTGACGTATTGAACTTGTTTTCGACCGGAAAAGCCCGCTTGTTCCGGACGAACTATCGCAGCCGATTCGTCTTTCAAATTCTGCACCGCGTCAGCATGACGTATTTGCGCTTTTTGCGTCAAATCGACCGGCGGATGGATGAGCTCGAGCAAGAGTTGCAACGATCGATGCGAAACCAAGAAATTTTTCAATTGATGAACTTACAGAAATCTCTCGTCTACTTCATGACGTCCTTGAAGGCGAATGACAGTGTCCTCGACCGAATCGTCAAGACGCCGAGTCTCGAGAAGCATGAAGAGGACGAGGAGCTACTCGACGATGTGTTCGTCGAGCACCGCCAGGCGATGGAGATGGCGTCGATTTATAACGACATCATCAGCATCAAGATGGAAGCGTTCGGCTCAATCATTTCGAACAACGTCAACTTCGTCATGAAGTTCTTGGCGTCCATCACAATCGTCTTGAGCATCCCGACGATGATCTCTGGGATTTTTGGGATGAACGTCGAAGTGCCGTTCGAAGGACAAGAGATCGGCTTCGTCATCGCCATCACGCTCATGCTCGGATTCTCGAGCCTCGCCTTCTACATCTTATGGCGGAAACGGTATTTTTAGACAGAAAGCAATCACTACGTGTGGTTGCTTAATTTGTTGACTAACATGACTGACATCGCTCGTCCTTCCAGCGCCCACGCTTTCCGCAGGCAATCCCGGAGCCGCATCGCGACTCGCGTCGCTGCTGGGTCTCCGTTAGATTGCTTTCCTGCAGGATTCGGGGCGCCTCGGACGAGCGACGCAAACGGTTGCCATTCGGTGGCCGCTTGTCTTTATCTTCGGCTTCGAAGGCCGAAGATAAAGCCTCGATCTATTCGAGTCTGAGAATGTGATAAAGGTGACTGGCCCGACTTGCTACATGACATCGGCCGGAATCAACAGGTCATAGAGGGCCACATACAGGCTCAGCTTCATGTTCGGTAGGTTGGACAGCAGCGAGATCGTCTCCATGTTGGCTGGTTACAGCCAGCATCGTCCGGAATGACGCGCCACCCTAGGGCACACCGACAAGGGAATCAGCAAGACCGAGCAGCGCTTCGCGATACGGCTCGACGCCCGCCGACACGAAAGCGGCGTGCCGGACAGGGCGGCTGAAGCAAGGAAAACAAAGGAGCGTCATCCCTTCCGGAATGACGCTCCTTTTCGATCACCTTACATCAGTTTGACCGTGACGAGACAAAGGTCATCTTCAATCTCGATTTTCGGAACGAGACGTTCGGCGACGTGGTCGGCATAGCCGACACCGTATGTAGCGATGTCTTTCTCGAGCCAACGGATGCCATCGTCGATGTCTTTACTGTAGCACTCCATCAATCCGTCTGTGTACATATGCAAGACCATCCCCGACTGCATCTCAATCTCTTTCGCCTCATAGTTCGGCTCTTCGAACATGCCGACCGGCACCCCGGTCGTCTCCAAGTGACAGACGCCTTCATCTGACGTGACGATGACCGGCGGATGGCCCGCGTTGACGTATTCGATTCGGCGGTTCGTCGTATCGATGTAACAGTAGACGGCTGTGAAGTAACTTTGCATGTCGTCCCCAGAGAACAAGAAAGTCATCTGTCGGTTCAATTCGCTCATGACGTCAACCGGGTACTGGACGTTCCCGACGAGCCCTGGCAAAATCGAACGGATGCCCATCGTGATGAGCGCCGAGGAGACGCCATGCCCCATGACGTCGAAGATGATAACGCCATAGCGGTCCGGGGCGACTTGGAACCAAGCGTACATATCGCCCGCCAATTTTTTAGACGGTAAATAGAGCGCGCGCACATCAATCTCACCATTGCTGATTGGCGGCGTCAACGCGCTTTGTTGAATCTTTTGCGCCAAGTCGAGGTCGTACTGCAGTCGCGCCTCATATTTTTTTCGTTCATCGACGGCTGCCTTGTAGCGCAAAGCCGAACGAATCCGGGCAAGCAATTCCGTAATTTTAATCGGCTTCGTCGTATAGTCCGACGCTTCGGCGTCGAGTCCTTCGGCAATTTGTTTTTCTTCTGTTCGCCCCGACACCATGATCACCGGCAGTTCTTCGTACCCGGCCATCTGACGAATTCGCTTACACGTCTCGATACCTGAAATACCGGGCATCTCGACATCGAGTAAGACTAGATCATACAGTGACGGTGCCTGCGGATCCATGAGGAGCTCAAGCGCAGCTTCACCGCTTGAGACAGCGATTGTCTCGTAATTGTGTTGATGCAATAATTGTTCGAGAACCATCGTGTTGACCGGTTCATCATCCACAATCATAATCGCCATCTTCATCCCTACCTTCTCAGTCAATGTTCATTTAAGAGTTATTGTATCATATTTATTCGGCGGTCCGCCCATTTCAAACTTGTGACAGTTCGTCGGGTTCAAGCGTGGAGAAATGATGCAGAGTTTGGCATACTAGAATTATGAAAGCGAGGGATGCCGGATGGGATGGATATTCGCCGTGAGCGGCTTGATTATCTTGCTCGTCTTAATCGCCTCTGTCGTTGTCATCCAAAAAGGGTACGCTTATAAAGACAACAAGGATGACATCGTCCTCGATTATGACGAGATCAATCGCCGCATTTTAGAAAAAGAGCAAGAAGAGAAACAAGACCGCCCATGAGGACGGTCTTGTTTTCATTTGAACTCGAATCGAAGCGCCCCCTCCTCGAGATAAAGGGCGGCATTGAACGTCTTTTCCCCTTTCGTAAACGTATGAACGTTCGACTGGCCCCCACCGATCATCTGCTTTAACTCGTCTTTCGAGATGCCGACTCCGAGCACTTGCTTCGACATCGTGAATTTGCAGCCGTCTCGAAAACCGCTACACCCGATGAATTTCGGATGCTCGACGAGTGCTTTCCCGCAGCTCGGGCATACGCCGAACGACGGTTTTGGACGACTCGAGCCCGGGCCTTTACGCGAACCGCGTCTCGGTTCAATCGTATAGCCTTCCGGGTTGGCTGACCCGACTCGATTTTTCGCCTCATCGACGAGATGGATAGACATCTTCTTCGCTTGATCGATGAACTCGGCGGCAGAAGCCGCGCCTTGACCGATTTCATGAAGTCGCTTCTCCCATTTCGCTGTCATCGCCGGGGAAGCAAGGATGCTGTCTCCGAGGACATCGATGAGCAGTCGGCCTTTGTCCGTCGGGACGAGCTCTTTCTTTTGAAGCATGACGTACCCGCGCTTTTTCAACCCGTCGATGATGTTCGCTCGAGTCGCTTCCGTCCCGAGCCCTTCGACCTCTTTCATGATATGAATCAACTCATCATCGTCTAGCTGGCGGCCGGCGACTTTCATCGCCAAGATGAGTGCCCCTTCCGTGTACCGTTTCGGTGGTTCGGTCTGCTTTGACAGTACTTCGACTTTTCGTTCAGCGAGCACCTCTCCTTTTTCAAGGGCAGGCAGTTCGACGTCTTTTGATTTCATCTCGACGACTTGACGATACCCGGGGCTGACGACGACCGTCCCTTTTGCCCGGTACAAATCGTTCCCGTCCACTAAATCGACCGTCGTCTTCTCGAGCTTTGCCGGTTTAGCGAACGCGGCGAGGAATCGTCGGTTGATTAAATCGTAAAGCTTCGCCTCGTCCCCGCTCAACCGCATCACGTCCCCGCACGCCTCCGTCGGAATGATCGCATAGTGGTCACTCACTTTTTTCGCGTTGACGTAACGTTTATTGGACGCCGGATTCTCGGTCAAGAAAGGCGCGAGCTCGGCATAAGCCGAAGACTTCAACAGACGGGCCTTCGTCACCGGAAAGAGCGTCGCCTCGTCTGGCGTCACGAATCCGGAGTCCGTCCGCGGATAGCTGATCCAACCTTTTGTGTACAACTTTTGGGCCACATCGAGCGTCTTTTTTGCACCGAACCCGAATCGTTTCCCAGCCTCGGCTTGCAAGCCGGACAAACTGAACCAAAACGGCGGTTGTTCGATTTTCTCTTCCGTATCAATCGATTGGACGACCGCTTGACCGGAAGCGCGTTTGACGACGTCGTCCGCTTCTTGCCGGGTCTTCAATTTCGTTGACTTCCCGACCGTATATTTTGCTTTGAAGGTCGCCCGTGATTTTTGAAGCGTCGCCTCGACCTCAAAATACGGTTCTGGGACGAACTGTTTTATTTCACGTTCCCGCTCGACGATGAGTGCGAGGGTTGGCGTCTGCACGCGGCCGAGCGAAAAGACGTCTTCAATCCCGATCGTCTTCAGTAACGTCGTATATGCACGCGAAGCGTTCATCCCGACAAGCCAATCGGCACAGGCCCGGCTCATCGCCTCGTGATAGTACGGGACCGTCTCTTCTCCTGGTAGCAAGTTCGCGAAGCCACGGTCGACCGCCTGTTCCGTCAAACTGGAAATCCAAAGGCGCGTGAGCGGCTTCTTATTCCCGGCCAACCGCAAGATGAGCCGGACGATCGCCTCACCTTCGCGTTCGGCATCCGAGGCGATGATGATGTCCGTGATCGACTTATCATGGAGCCATCGTTTGATCGTCTGGAACGGCTTTGACTTCCCTTTCGAAATGCGATAGTCGAACCGGTCCGGCACGATCGGGAGCGCCTCGTACTTCCATGACTTCCATTCCGGTCGGTAATAGGCCGGCTCTTGCAACTCGCACAGGTGCCCGACCGCCCAAACGACGATCGCCCCTTCCGGGAAACGGGCACACGGCGAGATTTCAATCTCTTCTTTCCGTTTTTTTGACGGATATGGGGCCGCAAGCTTTTGTGCTTGCGATGGTTTCTCGGCAATGATTAGTCTCATATCGTTCCTTTCCTCTGTGACGCGACTACAATTGTTTGCGTCACGATTCGAGTTTATGTTGGTCGCTCTGTCATTTTACTATATCATTAGGAGGATTACATACATACAAAAGGAGGGCCATCGATTGTCTTATCTGATTCTTTTTGCTGCCGTCTTTTTCTTATCAACGAGCGTCCTCTTCGTCAAATGGACGTCCGCACCAGCCGAGACGGCCGCATTTTATCGCATGTTGTTCTCGAGCCTGATGCTGTTGCCGTTTCTCGATTATCGATCGCTCGTCTCCTTGCGGACGAACACCCGCTATGCGATTGGGCTGAGCGGCGTCTTGCTCGCCTTCCATTTCTGGTTATGGTTCTTATCGCTCGACTATACGACCGTCGCGAGCTCGACACTATTCGTCACGTCGAGTCCGATTTTTGTGTTAATCGGGAACGCCGTGTTCTTCAAAAAACGACCGACACCGAAAGGACTCACGTTCGCCCTCGTCGCCGTTCTCGGCGGCATGCTCGTCGCGGCCGGTGATTTCCAGCTCGGTCGGGACGCACTCATCGGGGACGCGCTCGCTTTAGCTGCCGCTATCTTGATTGCCGGCTATTGGCTCGTCGGACAACACGTCCGGACGGAGATGAAGACGAACGACTATTCGTTTAGCGTCTATATCGTCGCGACAATCGTGCTCGGCTTCATGCTGCTCGTTCGCGATACGACGTTCGTCGCCTTTGAGACGGTCAACTGGTGGTATTTCATCGCCCTCGCCTTCTTCCCGACGCTACTCGGGCATAACTTATTCAATTATGCGCTTGCCCGTGTGAGCGCCACTGTCGTCAGCATCACCATTCTCGGAGAAGCGCTCTGGGGCATGTTGTTCGGCTTCTTCTTTTTCGAGGAACGGCTCGGCCCGTTCCAGCTGATTGGGGCAGCCGTCTTACTCGGCGGGATATACTTGTTCTTAAAAGAAGACGCCCGCTCTGTAAGAGCGGACGTCGTTTCATAAGTTGGTCGCTTGTTTGACTTCCTCTTCTGCCGGGCGGAATAACAGTTTCCGATCCCAGACGGCCATGCCGACCGCTGTCAAAAATGTCAACGCGTCGGCAATCGGAAACGCGAGCCAAACGCCGAATACGCCAAGGTAAGACGGCAAGATAAACACGAGCGGGATTGTGTAAAGCGTCTGACGCGAGAGCGATAAAAACATCGCCACCCGTGCCTTGCCGAGCGATTGATAGATGCCGTTGATGAGCATTTGGACGCTCGGTAAAAACGACGCGGCGAACAGGACATGAATCGCCGTGACCCCTCCGGCGATGAGTGCGGTATCGTTCGTGAACATGCGCATGAGCGGGTTCGGGAACAGCTGAAGTGTCAGCCAAATCAACACGGCGATCGCGAGGCCGGCCCGAAGCGCCGTCCAAATCGTCTCGCGCATTCGTTCGAACTGGCGCGCGCCAAAATTATAGCCGACAATCGGTTGCATCCCTTGCACGATGCCCATGATCGGCATGCCAACGAGTGCCATGAACTTGTTGATGATGGCGAAAATAGCCAACTCCTCCGTTCCACCGTACGTCCCGAGCATGACGTTGACACAAACGAATAATATCGATTGCGACACCATCATGATGAACGACGAAGACCCGATCGCCATAATCTCTTTCAACTCGCCGAAACGAAGCCGAAACTTCCGCCATTGAAAGTCGAGCGCCGTTCGGCGATTTTTTGAGAAGAAAAAGCGCAGCATAAGAACCGAACCAATGACTTGAGCGAGCGCGGTCGACCAAGCTGCACCGTAAATGCCCCAGCCAAACGTGAAGATGAAGAGCGGTGTTGTCACCAAGTTGACGACGACTGTCGTGAGCATGACTTTCATCTGATACGGCGCTTGTCCTTCGGCCCGTACCATCGCACTGGCCGCGAGCGTAAACATGAAGAACGGAGAACTGATCAGTACGACAGATAAGTATTGTTGACTCAACTCCATGATGGCGGCCGTCGCCCCGAAGACGGTCAAAATCGAATCAAGCATAAAGAAGGCCGAACTGACGGCAAAGGCGGCGAACACGCCGACGAGGACGAGCACGTTTAAAAACGTCACGGCCGCGCCGGCGTCATCTCCTTTTCCGAGCTTCCGGGAACTGATGGAAGCGCCCCCTAACCCGACCGCGCTCGAGACAGCCATGAGAATCATTTGAATCGGAAACGCAATCCCAATCGCCGCAACTGCTGACGCCCCGATGCCACGTGCAACAAAGATCGTATCGATGATGTTATAGAGCGCCGTCACGAGCATCCCGATCATCGCCGGGAGCGACAGTTTAAACAGCAGTCGCGCAATCGGCTCGGTCCGGAGTTGCTCCGTATTTTGATTCATCCTTCCATCCCCTCCATCTCTTATGGTAATAGGGTAGCAAGATTGAATGGAACGGTCGACTATGTTGTCTTGTGCGATGTGTCACGTTTTGAGAGGGACGGCTTCCTTCGCCATGACTTTTCGCTTCCGCATGATAAAGTCAACATCGACCGGATGATCGACGACGATACGGACGGTCATCATCGCTTGATGTGCCGTCTCGATTCGGTTACCTTCTACGTCCCACATGTCTTCAATCCGCTGCGTGAAGCGCGTAAAACCAGGTCCGAAGAACTCGACCTCTTCGCCACATCGGAAGTGATTCCGTTGTTCGAGCGTGGCCGTCTTTGATGCTTCGTCGTACGCGATGACGCGCGCCGCGAACGCATACTGCGGGATGGCCCGACGCTGTCCGAACAGTTGCTCTCTCTCGGTCGGCGTCCCGTAATAAAAGCCGGTCGATAGTTCACGCTGGGCCGCTTTCCAAATCTCCTCTTCCCACGCCGGGTCGAATTCGAACGCTTCGGGATCGTCACAATAGGCATCGATTACTTTTCGATACACGTTACAGACCGTCGCCACATAATGAATCGACTTCATCCGTCCTTCCACTTTTAAACTGTCGACACCCGCCTCGACCAAGTCTGGAATGTGACGAACCATCGATAAATCGACCGAGCTCATCGAGAACGGTTCCTCGTCTCGGGCTTCCATAGCCGGGGTCAAGAGTTCATCGGCTTCAAAAAAACCATATTTCCACCGACAAGACTGCGCACAGCCGCCTCGGTTCGCGTCACGGAGCGCCATATGGTTCGAGAGCGTGCATCGACCGGAGTACGAGATGCACATCGCCCCATGGACGAACGTCTCAATCTCGACGTCGACTTGCCGTTTCATCTCTTTGATTTCTTCCATCGAGACTTCACGTGCGAGTACGACCCGCTCCAACCCTTCCGCTTTCCAGAATCGAAGCGTCTCGTAGTTCGTGGCCGAGGCCTGTGTCGAAAGATGGACCGGGAGACCGGGCGCCTCGCTCAGACACACTTCGATCATCGCAGGGTCTGAGACGATGACGGCATCGATTCCAATGTCGCGTAGCGTCGTGAAGAACTTGCCCGCCCCTTCGATATCGCCTTCGTGCGTAACCATGTTGGCGGCCACATACACTTTCGCTGCATTCGCATGGGCGAACGCAATCCCTTCTTGCATTTCGTCATAACTGAAGTTTCCGGCGCGCGAGCGTAAACCGAACTGTTGCCCGCCGATATAGACCGCGTCCGCCCCGTATCGAATCGCCATCTTCAATTTTTCCAAGTTCCCTGCCGGTGCCAATAATTCTGGTCGTCTTCTCATCATCGTTCCCTCACTTGATCTCTTCTGGATTTCGTAACAGTAGTCCGGTTCCGAGCCGGAACGGTTCAGGCTGGAGTGCGGCCAAACGCCGCTCCATCTCGAATCGGTCAAACTTGGCGTTCAACAGGTGCGAGCGGGCCTGACTAAACAAGGCGACAATTTCAACGAACTGCTCCCCGGCATGCCATCCGTCAAGCTTCCACGTATGGAGCCCGTTTCGGAACAGTTCGGGCAGTTGGCCCATTAACGTCAAATCCTCTGAAAAGACGTGGGTGCCGTTCGCATCTTCGTAAATCGGATAACGGCTCGTTTCATCATTCGGTTCGCTTATATAATATTCACGCATCTCCCCCGACTCGTTTCGTCCTAACTCGTTGAAGTAGTTCGTTACGAGTGGACGTTTAGAATGGTGGATACATGTCGGACCGTATACTTGTACCTCAATCGGCAGACCAAGTTGACGCTGAATCTGATTAAGTTCGGTCAACGTCACTTCACGGGCGACGACGGCACCAATCGCTTCCCGCTTCGCCCAAAATTGAATCTGCCGGGCCGACGTGACGAGCGTTTGAGCGTCGTACCAATAGGGGATATTGGCTTTACGGATTAATGAAATCGCACCAGGGTCGCCGGCCGTCACACTGTCGACCCCAATCGTTTTTAACGCGCTCAAATAGTCCGGTAATGACGCGATTTGATCGTTGTGCATCAAGTTGTTCACGGCGACCGTGACTTCTTTTCCATAGCGATGTGCAAGCGCTGTGACTTCTCTCACAGCCGAGAGCGACCAGTCACCTTTGTGACGCAATCCATACGTCGATTCTCCGACGGTGAGACGGTCTGCCCCCGCTAACATAAGTGCTTCTGCTTGCGCGACGCTTTGCGCCGTCGCGATTAACTGAATCATCATCTCATTCTCTTCTCCTGACTTTGTGAGTCTAATCACATATTCTTGCTATACTCTAGCATACGTTTCGATATGCGAGCGAGGCAGGAATTTAACATCTCGTGAAGAAATGAGTAACAATGTATGACTTTTCTAAAGGAGTGAACCACTTTGTCCAAAACAGCTTTAATCACTGGAGCCTCGACCGGCATCGGTCTCGACCTCGCCGTATTGGCTGCCCGCGATGGGTATGATTGCATCCTCGTGTCACGAAACGAGCCCCGCCTACATGAATTGAAGAAAGTGCTCGAAAAGCGATACCGGGTGAACGTCCACGTCTTCGCCCTCGATTTGTCGGAACATCAGGCTGCGAAGCGACTGACCCACGCCATCGAAGAAGCCGGGTTGACGGTCGACTTTCTCATCAACAATGCCGGGTTCGGCACGGCCGGGGAGTTCATCGACTTGGATGCAGAGACCGAAGCCGAAGAAGTCCGCCTGAACGTCAACGCCTTGACGGAATTGACGAAGGCCTATTTGCCAGACATGGTCCGTCGCAATCACGGTCATGTGTTAAATGTCGCCTCCGTCGCAGCGTTCCAGCCTGGTCCATACATGGCGGTCTATTATGCGACGAAAGCGTATGTCCTCTCCCTCACCGAAGCGCTTCATGCCGAAGTGAAAGGCACCGGTGTTCACGTCAGCGTCCTCTGTCCGGGTCCGACCGACACAGGCTTCTTCAATCGAGCCGGCAGCGAGATGATGGTATCGAAAATGCCATCGCACCTTGTCGCTTTCTTCGGATACAAAGGGGTCATGAACAATAAACGTGTCATCGTGCCAGGGCTATCGAACCAATTGCTCGTCGGCGCGGCGAAACTAATGCCACGCGCCGTCAGCCTCGAAATTTTACGACGTTTCCAAAAACCGACCGACGCGGCAGTGGAACAAGTTCCGAACGCATAGAAAAACCGTAAAGCGCTGCGGCGCTTTACGGTTTTTTACGTGTCGGCCAATCGACGACGTGGAACAGGCGCTTGATGAGGACGACTGCAGGAATGAGGAGCATCAGCCCGGTCACAGCCACGCTCGTGACAGCGAGGATGGAAGCGGTCGATGCTTCCCGTGACATGATCCCTTGAACCAAGTCGATGGACTGGATGGACAAGACGATCATGAGTGCCGGCCAGACACTCGCGGCGAGCACCCCGACCATCGCATAACGCGTCCGGACGAAGCGGCGAAGAATGAAAAAGATATGAAGTCCGATGAAGAACAATCCGATGAAGAGGAACATGCCAAATTCATAGACGTTGATATAATCACTCACGATGCATCACCTCACTCTTTCCATAACATTTACCCTTCGTCCCGGACAAATATGCGAACAAACAGATCTCGCAAGACGAGCAAGAAGAAAACGTTACCGACGCCATGGGCCAAGTCGAACGGTACGCTCAAGATGAGCAAATTCACGAATTCACTGCCAATCACCTCGGCGTAAGCGACGTTCGTCGTCCATCCGAACAGAAAGCCCGCCGCTAGACCGGTGAGACCGAGCAAGAGTCTCGACTTCATAAGTATTCGCCGAAGCGCGACCACCGTCGTCACGACGACGAGCCACCCTAGAAACTGATACAAGACGAACGGACCGAGTCCGAGCAACAGTCCGGATAAAACCGGGACGAACAAGGCGAGCATCGCGGCACTCGTCCACCCAAAATACAGTGCGGTCAACATGATGATTGCCGTCGTCGGTTGGACGTTCGGAATGGCGACGAACAGCCAACGACCGATGACGGCCACGGCGAGCAGCTGGGTCAACACGGCCAATGGGGTTGTCGTCCGTTCGAATCGGGACATTAACCCGTACGCCATCACAGCGCCGACGAGGAATGTGACCATACGAGACTCCGTTCCATGAATGCTTCTTTTGTTCCATCGAAGACGATGGTGCCATTCGATAGCGACACGACTCGATCGGCATGCTCGAGAAGGACGGGATCATGAGACGCGCAAATAAGCTGAGCGGTCTGTCGCTTTTCAAGGAGCGCCCGACAAAAATGCCGCCGCTCTTCATCTGTCAGACCGACAGTCGGTTCGTCGAGCAAGACGACCGGGACATCCGCGACGAGAACGGCCGCCAGCTGGGCGACCCGACGGTTCGACGCCTCCGGGAACGGACCGTATTCTTCCTCGGCCGGTAAATAAAGCGGGCGTCTCACTCGCTTGATTTTCCCTTGAAGCGGCCGAATGCTTTTCGCTAGCAGCTCGAGTAGTGTCGACTTTCCGCTCCCGTTCGTGCCAATCAAAACGGTCAAGCCGGGCTTGTCCGCCGTGAACGTCGCATGTTCGACGGCATATGCAGGTTGCAGCGGATGACGGTAAGACACGTCACGAGCCGAAATCTCGACTTCCCCAATTGAAGGCGCGACTGAAAAGGCGGATGCGGCACCGGCCTCACGCGCGCGCTCCGTATACGCCACTTTGACGCCGAGATGGGTGAGACGTTCCAATAACATCGTCAAGTGCTCGCGACGATATCGGTCAAGATGGCGGAACGGCTCATACAACACGAGCGCCTGTGGCCGTCTCATGAGCGCATGGGCGATTCGGACGAGTTGGCGTTCGCCGCTCGAGCATTCATCGAACCGCTTATAGAGCAAGTGATCGATTTGCAAGATGGCGACGACCTCGGACCCATATAACGGGTCCTCCTCGATGAGCAAGGAGGCGACCCTGCCAGCGAGCGGTGAATCGAGTTTAACGGGCGTCGCGCCATTGGTGGTCACCCACTCATCGACTCGTCCCTGTCCGGAAGATAACCATTCCATCGCGTAGCCCTCCTTTCGTTAAATACGGATACAGTAACCAAATGACTGGCCACCCTAAATAAATCGCTATGAAACAAATCCCCATGACAATCAGATGGGTGACGTCATGCAAGCCGAGGCGTCGCAGCCGCGCCTTCGCGTATACGGGTTCATCGCGTTGGCTCTCAATCCCTACGACCACCGCCTCCTGCCAGTCTTGACGCGCATGACTCTTCAAGGACAGACGCACGGCCCGTTCCATCGAAGGAATGAGCGCCCATCCGCCGTAAAGAAGTTTCGTCGACCGCGGCCAACGCTCGAGTAAAGGCAACAGCCGATCAAGCTTTAGGAAACGACTGACCCAGACCATCCCGAACAAGAACGTCGCCAATTGGACGAGTTGACGCGTAACCCGCGCCGTCGAAACGTCCCATCCAATCAAGACGGGGGAAAACGAGATGAGCGTGAACGCGATGAGCACACCGGTCATCGCCAGCGGAAACCGGCGCTCGATGAGGAGCAGACCGACCAAGCCGAATAAGAGCCAAAGCGATCCGTTCAAATGGACGATGACGTACAGATGCGCCAAAAGAAAGAAAAGGAGCGTGACCGGATGTCTTCGCTCCCAATCCGCCTCATTCGAAGAAAGAAATCGCATCTTCTTCAAAACGCCATTGAATGATATCGGTCGACTCGACTTCTTTCGCTCCGGCACCTTCGTCACCCGGGCTACCGTTGAATGCATACACCCAACCTGATGATTGCCCTTCTGACTTTTCCTCGATGCCATCGATTCCGGTGACGTATGTCATCTCTCCGTCGCCTACCGATTCAATCTCTAGTTCCGTCGCTTTGAGCGCATCCATGACCGTCGCCCCTTCATCGAGACAGACGCTCTTTTCATGGAAGAGCGTCTCTTCCGTCGCCGCGTTGTATACAGAGATGGTCGGTTCGACGGCGCATCCGTCGCTTGCCTCTTCAGTCCCAGTCCCGGCACAAGCCGTGAGCATTGGGACGAGTAAGCCTAACAGGAGTAATCGTTTCATTGGTCCGTCAAATCCTCTCGTTGGTGAATGGAATAGTTGTATAAAATAATATAACGCTCTCCGGTGCTCCTTCCTTCTCGGGTGAGCCCCGACAGTTGGATGCTGTTGGCAAGCACCGGGTCACGTTGGAGCCAAAACTTGACGACGCGGCCTTCCCGGTTAATCATGAACATCGCCTCGTTCTCATACGTATACATGTCGTACAGCCCGTCGAAAGCGAGCTGGACGAGCGGCGCGTTCACTTGGTCCACGAAGTCTTGCCACTCCGTATCCCCGATCGCATTTAACACGCGATCAAAGTCGACGAGTTTTTCGAAAAAAGCACGCCCTGAATCTTTGTTCAACTCATCGACTTGCCGGTAAGACAATTCGCCCGATTCGTCGTAAGTGATGCGAATCTGTTGGAACGAATTGCTACGTTCGACGAGGAGCAAGTACTCGAGTGACTGCAAGTCGCCGTCCCGGGTGAACACCATTTTGCTGCGGTCGAGCTTAATCCCTTCCGCGTTGACCCGACGCAAGATGTGGTTCGTCATCTGGTCAAACGAATCATCTTGAATCGAGACGGCCCCGATTTGTTGCGACTCGGCCCGAAACTCGGATTGGTCGAACAGCGGGACGAACAACAGCACGATAAAGAAAAAGAAGCCGACGAGTGCCCCGTACCATTTGTAACGGCTGTTCCGTTTCGGGAAAAACAAGAAAGATAACAAAAAACCGATTGGAATATGGAATCCGCCGATTGGGAACGAGACGATTCCGAGCAATGAGTAGAACAAGAACTTTAAGAAGAAGCGCGGTTCCGGTTCTTTCAGCTGGTTCAAGCGCAAGCCGAGCAACACGCTGATGACGAGAAACCCTAGCCACACGTAAAGTTGAATAGTCACATCAATCCCCCACTATGATTTCATCAAAGTCGGACGCGACGTGGCTATTGCCGAACGCCGTGACGACTTCCGCCTTAAACTCCGACTCCCGTCCTTGATAGCGTGCCGAGATATGTGTCACGATCAATTGACCGACACGACACGTCTTCGCGAGCGCTGCCGCCTCGACCGTCGTCGAATGACCGTATTGTCGGGCGAGTTTTGCCTCGGCCTCCATGAACGTCGCCTCATGGACGAGCACATCTGCGTCCCGGGCGAGCCGCTCCGCATTCTCACAAGGCACCGTGTCCCCAAGAATCGCGATGACGGGCCCGGTGACTGGCTCTGTGACGTATTCTTTAGACTCGTACGTTTTTCCTTCAAACTCGAACGTCTCAACCTGCTTGATTTGACCGTAAATCGGCCCGTTCGGGATGCCGAGCGCCTTCACTTTGTCGACGAGGAGCGTCCCTGGGCGAATCGGCGCCTCAATCCGGAACCCGTACGACGGAAAACGGTGTTCGAGCTTTTTCACCGTGACGCGATGACCGTCCTGGAGAAATTCGTCTCCATCCCTATACTCGACGATGGTCAACGGATACCCTAGATATGACCCCGTCACGTTCAGCGTCATCTCGAGCCATTTCTTAATCCCTTTCGGCCCATAAAGCGTGAGCGGGTCCGTCCCCGCGAGCGCCGAGCGCGTCGATAAAAAACCCGGCAAGCCGAAGACGTGGTCGCCATGGAGATGGGTGATAAAGACAGCAGACACTTTCCTTGGCTTCAATGACGTATGGAGGATTTGATGCTGTGTCGCTTCGCCGCAATCGAACAACCACGTCTGTTTCGGTAATGTCAAACCGAGCCCGGACACGTTCCGTTGTTTCGAAGGCATCCCTGACCCAGTTCCTAAAAAATGTAACTTCATAAATAATTTTGTCCTTTCTTGTACACCGTTCCATGCTATACTTAACGTAATCGTTGAAAAGGATGTGATCCGTGATGAAAACAGTTGACCATTCCGACACTGTCTATCAAGTGATTCGGGAACGAGCGACTTTGTTGAATCGCAAACACCAACAAGAAGAAGGCACCTCAATCCGCATTCACGACATAGCACTAGAACTTCACTGTACCGATGAACTTATTCTCGAGTCGCTGGAGTTCGCCGCATAATTGCACGAACACATACGAAGAGCCGACGTCATGTCGGCTCTTTTTTGGTTACTTGTTCGGTGTGGCGACGTGCTTGACGATTTCGACGACGTACTCGACGATTTTATACAGTTCTGTGAGCGGCATCCGCTCGTTCGTCGTATGAATCTCTTCATAGCCGACGCCAAGGTTGACCGTCGGAATGCCGCCTCCCGCGATGACGTTCGCATCGGACCCACCGCCCGAGTGAAGGATGCGCGTCGGACGGCCGATTGAAGCAGCCGCCGCTTTCGCGATTTCGACGACCTCGTCACCTTCTTCGAACTTGAAGCCAGGGTACATGATGTCGATGTCGACTTCCGCACGTCCACCTAGAGTGGCCGCTGTCTCAAGATACGCTTGCTTCATCGCGTCCGCTTGTGCTTCCATCTTCTCCTGGATGAGCGAACGCGCCTCCGCGAACACCTCGACGTAATCACAGACGATGTTCGTCGCTCGACCGCCTTCGAACCGTCCGATGTTTGCCGTCGTCTCTTCATCAATCCGCCCGAGCGGCATCTTCGCAATCGCCTTCGCTGCGATTTGGATGGCCGACACCCCTTTCTCAGGTGCGACGCCGGCATGAGCCGTCTTCCCGTAAATCCGTGCGTTCACTTTCGCCTGCGTCGGCGCGGCGACGATGATGTCCCCGACCGGGCCGTCCGAGTCGAGCGCGAAACCGAACTTGGCTTCGATTTTAGACAAATCGAGCACTTTCGCCCCGACAAGGCCCGACTCTTCGCCGACCGTGATGACGAACTGGATTTGACCGTGCGGAATCGCTTCCTCTTTCAACACGCGCACGAGCTCAATCATCGCCGTGAGGCCGGTCTTATCGTCCGCCCCGAGGATCGTCGTCCCGTCCGTGATGACGTAGCCGTCTTTGATACTCGTCTTGATGCCTTTACCAGGCGTGACCGTATCCATATGCGCCGTGAAATAAATCGGGTCGACGCCTGCTTTCGTAGCCGGAACGGTTATGATCAAGTTGTTCCCCGCATGATCCGTCTTCGTCGATGCGTCATCCTCATAGACGTCACAGCCGAGTTCAGTGAACACCGCTTTCAAGTGCTCACAGATGACCGCTTCTTCTTTCGTTTCTGAATCGATGCCGACAAGTCCTAAGAACGTGTCGAGCACGCGTGTCTCGTTTACCATAAAAACCATCCCTCCATCCAAACATTTCTTGGTCATTATACCAAACTCATGACGATTGCACGAACGTTTTCCATTCTGTACAATGGGGTCAAACGTGTAATGGAGGAACGACATGAAAAATAAACAAAAGAAACGACAGCGCATCATTCAAATCGGCGTTGTCGTCATCGTATCAATCTTTTTGCTCAGCACGGTGCTCTCGAGCATGGCCATGTTCTTTTAACAGCAGAATGTAGCGCTCTTTTAAAATCAAGTAGCTCTTCACATCCGACAAGATATTGAGCAACGACGAACGTACCTCGAATTCCTCACGTGACGTGGGGAGGGGTACGTTTTTTCGGTAGTGGTCGATCGTCGCATCGAGCTCACGGAGGAACGCCGACGCGTCGGCCCGCTCATTCACATTGTCCCCGACAAGGCGGAGGAACGTCGCGACCGGTTTTGCCTCATCGACGACGAGCGTGATTTCACGGGCGTTGTCGACGATTCGTTTCAAGATGTCATACTGGCGCTCGCGCATCCGGAAGTAGAGGTAATCCATATCCTCGTTCCGTTTCCCGATCGAATTCCCCATCCGGCGAAGCGCGAGGTCTTTTCCTTGCTTCAAATAATCGCGCGTCTTCAAGAGCATCATGGCGTGGTCGTTATAGATACCTGTCTCGACACAAGCCGCGATGTCATAAAAATACACGGCGAGCGCCCGGTCGATATTGTCTTTAACGCGTTCAATCTCCCGGTCGAGTGCCGGCATGTACATGTTGACGATGAGCCCGACACCGACACCGATCGCAATCAACAGTAATTCGTTCATGAACAACTCGATCGTGAATCGACCTTCTGTGTACAGATGCGTCAAGATGACGACACTCGTGATCATCCCGTCCTGCAGTTTGAGCTGTTGTACGAGCGGGATAAACATGACAAAATATAACGTAAGCGTGGCCGGTGAGTAGCCGAGGAGCGTGAACATGAGCGCACCCATGCCGATGGCGATCAAACTCGCCATGACCCGTTCATACGAGGCACGGAAGGATTTCTTCCTCGTCTCTTGAATACTGAGAATGGCGATGATGGCTGCGAACACATAGTAATCCAAATGAATCGTCTCAGCGATGAGCATCGCGATCCCGGCGGCGACGGCCGTCTTCAGCGTACGTGACCCGATTTTCATCGAACCCCCCCCTTTCTCATACAAAATTGTTCACTAGTTTCGCGTGTTTGGCAATCCTTATGTTTGGAAGTGATGGAACATGAAGACAAAACAGAAAAAAATCCTCCCTTCCCTCGTCATCCTCGGTATCGCCGTCATTGGGTTTCTTTGGCTCGAGGGACGCTCCGTCGGCACGTATACGGTCAAGACGTACGTCGACGGCACGACCGAGACGCGTCAGTTCGAGTCGCTCGATGAGGCAAGAGCCTATATGGAACAAGGCGAACAGCGCGCCCTCGTCGGACCCGATGGTGACGTCATCGACTTCACCGGCTCCGGTATCGCCGTGACGCCGACGGACGAAGTCACTTACCTCTTTAAAGACGCCGCCTTGTCCGAGCGGCAGTCGTACGTGGCCGGAGGTACTCGATTGCGATTGCTTGAGCGTGGGAACGACCATTTGAAGGTGCGCATCTCAGGCGCGGACGTCTATGTGCCGCTCGCGAACATGACGCTCTATCCGGACGCACTCGTCGAGCGACGCGGATTCTATGAAGTCCGTGACGGCGACGTGTATCACACCGTCGAGGCGAACGACTTTTTGGCCGGCACGTTTCTCGTCGGACCGGCCGGCGGGGCGGCGCCGGATCGCTATTATACGGAGAACGTTCGCGACGTGTTTGCCTCGCCGTATCAATTCGCCTCAATCGAGACACCTGCCCCATACGGAGCGGCTGAACTAGACCGTTTTCTCGAGACGCTCGCTGACTCTCCGCTCAAAGGAAAAGGTGCCGCCTTCAAGGACGCAGAAGCGAAACATGGCATCAACGCCGTGTTCCTCCTCGCCGTTGCCGGGCACGAGTCGAGTTATGGCACGTCCGCCATCGCCCGCGATAAGAACAACTTGTTCGGCTTCAAGGCGACCGATGACGACCCGAGCGGGAACGCGGCGGCGTTCGAGACGGTCGAGGCGAGCATCGATGCGGCGTCACGATTGTTCGCCGAGAAGTATGTGACCGGGGCGTATGCGCGTGGCCCGTACCCAGGGAACAAACAAACAGGCATCAACATCTATTACGCTTCAGACCCGTACTGGGGTGAGAAAGTTGCCGGCACGATGTATCGGATCGACCGTGCCCTAGGCTCTGCATATTATGAACGAATCAAGTGATGGTGCACACCATCACTTTTTTCATTGCAGGAATTTCCCCGTCACATCAAGAATAAAGAAATGAACGACCATTCATTTTTAAAGGGGGAATATGTATGAAAACGATTTGGATTACAGGTGGGTCGTCCGGTATGGGGAAAGCGATGGCGCTCAAGTTCAAACAAGAAGGCTGGAACGTGGCCATCAGCGGCCGAAACGCAGAACGGCTCGATGAGGCGATGGCCGAGCTGAACGCGATCGACACTGGACAGGCGTTGGCCGTCCAGCACGACGTCCGCGACTATGATGGATGCAAGCAGGCACTTGAACGCATCATCGACTCCTACGGACCGGTGCATGCGCTCGTGAACAACGCCGCCGGTAACTTCGTTTGTCCGACGCTCGACTTGACGCCGAACGGTTGGACGAGCGTCATCGACATCGTCTTAAACGGCACGTTCAACTGCACGCATGCGCTCGGAAAACATTGGGAAGCTGAACAGATACGCGACGGCTCAATCATCAACATGGTCGCCTCCTACGCCTGGCAGGCCGGGGCCGGTGTCGCACCGAGCGCCGCCGCGAAAGCCGGTGTCCTCAATTTGACGCGGACGCTCGCGGTGGAATGGGGCTATCAGTTCGGCGCGCGCATTAACGCGATTAGCCCGGGACCGATTGAACGGACGGGCGGCGCCGATAAACTCGCGGTCCACGTAAAGGAAGTAGAACGCATCCGACGGAACGTCCCGCTCGGCCGCTTCGGCACACCTGAAGAGATTGCCGACTTGGCGTTTTGGATGACGTCGGATGAGATGCGTTATTTGAACGGGGAATGCATCTCGCTCGATGGCGGTCACTGGCTCAATAAACATCCATTCTAACAATAAATGGCCGAGGAGCTCCTCGGCCATTTCATATGTCGCTTCTGTTCCATTCCGCCTCGAACCGTTCCAAAAATGTCAGGAGGAACGTATGGCGTGCACGCGCGATTCGTTTCGCTTCCTCCGTATGCATGCCGTCAAGAAGCCGAAGCAATTTCTCATGGAAATGTGAGATTGCGCTCGATTCTCCATATAACGCGGTGCCGCTCGCACCGGCGTATTGAAACGTCCGGGCGATGCCGATCGCCCCCATCGCATCGAGCCGATCGGCGTCTTGGATGATTGCCGCTTCCAGCGAGGACGGCGCCGAACCTTTTGAGTATGACGTCTCCGAAATGACATCCAAGACGTGTTGGCGCAACGCGTCTGACACGTCGAGTGAATCCAGATGACGCTTCACGAGTCCCGCTTCCCGACCGAGCTTACGGTCTTCGACGTCATGCAAGAGAGCCGCAAGCGTCACGACGAGTCGGTTGACCGCTAGTCCGTCAGAGAGCACTTCGGCCAGTCGCCTCACCCGTTCGAGGTGGGCGACGTCGTGTCCGGTATGATCGTTTCCGTGAAGTTCCGCGACGAAGCGTTCCGTCGCGTCAATCACCTCGTTCGATTGCATCAAATCTCAATCGTCGCGTTCAGTTCAATCAAGAGACCGCGTTGATGCAACTGGTCACAGAATGCCCGGGCATCTTGTTTGATTGGCGGGAACGTGTCGAAATGAATCGGGACGACCCGTTTGGCTTGTAGCCAATGCGCCGCGTCGAGCGCGTCCGTCGGTCCCATCGTGAAGTTGTCCCCGATCGGGAGGAAGGCGACATCGATTTCAAACCGCTCCCCGTACAGCTTCATGTCGGAGAACAGGGCCGTGTCACCTGCATGATAGACGGTCAAGCTGTTCGTCTCGATGATGAAGCCCCCTGGCATGCCCATGTAAACCGGGGTGTCGCCCATGTCGAGGCTGGAGCTGTGAAACGCTTGCGTCATCGTCACACGGCCGAACGGAAAGGCGTTGCCACCGCCGATGTTCATCCCGTGGACCGAGAAGCCTTTCTTCTCATAATACGTGGCGAGCTCGTGGGTCGCGACGATTGTCGCCCCGGTCTTGTTTGCAATCAATTCCACGTCCTCGATGTGATCGAAATGGGCGTGGGTGAGCAAGATATAGTCAGCCGGTACGGTCGCTGGATCGACGTCCGTGTGCGGGTTGCTCGTCAAGAACGGGTCGATGAGGACATTCACCCCATCGATATTCAATAACACGGTCGCATGGCCATAATACGTGATCTTCATCATGATTCCTCCCTTAACTGGTGTCAGCTAGAACGGTTCACTTACAAGACTTTCTCTAAGAAACGCTTCGCCCGGTCGGTCTGCGGGTTGAGGAGCAGGTCCGCGGGTTTACCTTCCTCCATCAAAATCCCTTCATCGAGAAAGAGGACACGGTCCGCGACTTCACGTGCGAAGCCCATCTCGTGTGTGACGACGACCATCGTCATTCCCGTCTCGGCGAGTCCTTTCATGACGTCGAGTACTTCGTTGACCATCTCTGGGTCAAGAGCAGACGTCGGCTCATCGAACAACATGACGTTCGGTTCCATCGCGAGTGCACGGGCGATGGCGACCCGTTGTTTTTGACCACCGGACAGTTGGCTCGGATAAGCGTTTATTTTTTCAGATAAACCGACCCGCTCGAGCAACTTCTTCGCCCGTTCGACCGCCTCGGCCTTGCTCACCTTCAAGACGTTGATTGGCGCATACGTCAAGTTGTCGAGCACGCTCATGTGTGGGAACAAGTTGAACTGTTGAAACACCATGCCGATGTTTTGACGTGCCTTAGCGACGTTGGCCCCTTTTTTCGTCAATTCGAACCCATCGACAACGACCGTCCCGGACGTCGGGACCTCTAACATGTTGAGGCAACGAAGGAACGTCGACTTCCCTGAACCGGAAGGGCCGATGACGGCGACGACCTCGCCACGCTCAATCGTCGTCGTGATGCCTTTCAATACTTCTAACTCACCAAACTGTTTGTATAAATCGTTAACTTGAATCATCTGCCATCACTCTTTCTAAGCCGTTTTTCAAGGCGCTGACCGAGATACGTCAACACCATCACTATCGTAAAGTATATCACACCAGCGAACAGAAGCGGTTCGAAGTAGATCGCCTTTTGCCCACCGACGATTTGGGCGCGACGCATGATGTCGAGCACTCCGACTGTCGAGACGAGCGCCGATTCTTTTGTGAGTGTAATCATCTCATTGACGAGCGCCGGTAGGATATTCTTGAACGCCTGCGGCAAAATGATTGACCGAAGCTGTTTGACATAAGGTACGCCGAGTGCGTCAGACGCTTCCCATTGCCCTTTATCGACGGCTTGAATCCCGGCTCGGATAATCTCCGAGATATAGGCCGCCGAGTTGAGCGAGAAGGCGATGACGGCCGATTGATACGGTGTCGTGATGAAGCCTGTCAACTGCGGGAGACCGAAGTGGATGATCGCCAGTTGTAAAATGAGTGGCGTCCCACGGAACACGGCCGTATACGCATGTCCGATGAAATTGACGAACCGGTTCGGGATAATCTTAAACGTAGCGATCACGATCCCGAGTGTGATTCCGAACAGTGCAGAGACGAGCACGACTTGGAACATGACCGGAATCCCTTCTAAAATGTAAGGGATTGAATCATAAATCCGACTAAAATCCATTGTGAGTTCCTCCTAAAAAAGGCTGACCGATATTCCAGTCAGCCTCGTACATGAATTATTCCGCTGGTGCGGCTTCTTCTTCAAACCATTTTTGAGCCAACTTCTCGATTTCTCCGCTCTCAATCAACTTATTCAACTCTTCATTGAACTGATTGCGCAGTTCATCGTCTTTGCGGAATGCCGCGGCCGATCCCGCTTCTTCTTCGTCAACGATTTCAAACGTCGACAGTTCGCTGTCTTGATCTAAGTATTTCTTCGCGACCGTGTCCTCGATGACCATCGCATCGATGCGGCCCGTCTTGATTTCTTGAATGATTTCCGGAATCTTGTTCAACGAGACGATTTCCGCCCCCGGGATTTGGTCTTTGGCGATGCCTTCTTGAATCGACCCGAGCTGGACGCCGACTTGTTTGCCGTCTAAGTCTTCAAGCGACTGAATGGCATCTCCTTTTGACAAGATCAAGTTCTTCGCTGTGAAGTAAATGTCTGAGAAGTCCGCGTTCTCTTTCCGTTCTTCCGTCGGTGTCATCCCCGCCATGACAAAGTCGACACGACCGGCGTTGAGCGCTCCGAGGAGGCTGCCGAAGTCCATATCTTCAATCTTTAGTTCATACCCCATGTTTTCAGCGACTTGTTTGGCGATGTCGATATCGAATCCGACAATCTCGTCCCCGTTCGCCGTGTCGACGAACTCGTACGGGAAGTAGTCTGCGCTCGTACCCATGACGAGCACTTTATCCTCGTCGCCTCCAGAAGAAGAGCCTCCCTCGTTGACGTCGGCGCCACAGGCGACCGAGAAAGCCGCGAGGCTTGCGATACATAATGCTAGAAAACCTTTTTTCATGATCATCGTTCCCTTCTCCATTGAAATGAAATAATCAGAACATTAACAAAATTATGACATATATGTGAATATGCCTCAATCGTTCTTTGACTCTTCATATGTCTGACTTGTCCTTCAACCACTATATACACATAATTATAACTTGTAAAGCATATTCATGCATAAACGACAAAAAAATACGGTCACATTCGCTCGTAAGCAAAATAAGTGACCGTACCGTTGTCTCGCGAGCCATACGGTTGGACGCGTTTGACCGAGGTGATTGGAATCGCACTGTAGACGTGCGGATAGCGTTCGCCGTCTTCATCCATCTCGTAATGCAACAAGCTCCCCAAACGCCCGACATGGAACGAGACGAGGACGACCCGCTCATTCGGGTAATAACGGCGCACATATTGCCCGATCTGCTGCGGGGTACAACAGCGGACGTATCCTTCCGATTGAAGCATCGGTTCATTGATTTCACCGCGTGATAACGCAATCGTATACTCGGCTTCGCTCATAATCTTAACGACTGGTTCCATCGAATCGGTTCCTTTCTTAGCGAAAAGCGCAAAGGCGGTGCCTCTGCGCTTGTCCGTTATGCGTAATAAATATCGAACAACGTTTGAAGTTGGTCGACGAGTTCTTCCGCTGTCGACGACTCGATCGTGCTGCGTTCGACCATCGTGACGATGTTGCCGTCCTCAAGCAACGCGATTGAAGGTGATGACGGAGCATATCCTTCAAAATACTCGCGAGCCCGATCCGTCGCTTCACGGTCTTGACCAGCAAAGACGGTCACGAAGTGATCCGGTTTCGTCCCTTCCATCTTGTTGACATAAGCCGCCGCCGGACGGGCAATCCCACCGGCACAACCACATACCGAGTTGACGAGGACGAGCGTCTTCCCTTCTTTTTTGAGGGCGGCATCGACTTCCTCTGTTGTCGTTAATTCTGTATATCCTGCGGTGCGAACCTCATTTCGTGCCTGTTCGACTACATCTTGGAAGTATAATTGAAAATCCATATCGTTTCCCCTTTCTGGCATCTGTTCTTTCTCATTTTACGTCTTCTTCGGCCGGGAAAACAAGTCTATCGCTCAATTCTCGTTCGAGGAACGGGTCAGCCCCGAGCAGCGATTTGAACGCCATATAACGGGCCCGCTCTTCTGCCGACGCCTCCCGGTTTGTCAAAAATGCCCGAATCAGGATATTCTTCGGTGTATGTTCCATATCGATGAATTCGAGCAGCTGTGCCTCATACCCGACAAAGCCGAGCAACTCGGCGCGAATCGAGTCGGTCGCGAGTGAGGCGAACCGTTCTTTGATCAGCCCGTGCTGAAGCATCACGTCTAACGGCTTTGCATCGAGCTGACGGTTCAACTCTTTCTGGCAGCACGGGACGCTCAAGATGACTTTCGCCCCCCACCGGACGGCCCGTGCGAGCGCCATGTCCGTCGCGACGTCGCAAGCATGGAGCGTCACGACCATGTCGACCGCGGATTCGCCCTCATACTCGTTGATGTCCCCGACAAGGAACTCGAGCCGCTCGTATCCTAAATCACGGGCAATCCCGGCACACTCCTCGATGACTTCTTTCTTCAAGTCGAGGCCCGTGATGTGAACGTCATACCCTTTCATTTCATGAAGGAAATGGTAAAGGGCGAACGTCAAATACGATTTGCCTGAGCCGAAATCGAGAATGCGAATCGTCCGGTCCGTCGGCAAATGTTTAATCGAGTCCTCAATGAATTCGAGGAAACGATTGATTTGCTTGAACTTATCATACTTTTGTCGTTTCACGTTCCCGTCTTCTGACTGCACGCCGAGGCGGATGAGGAAAGGTACCGGCTCATGTAACGGCAACACGTACTGTTTTTCGCGGTTATGGGTCAACTGGACTTGTTTTGCCGTCGTCTGACGCTCTTTGAACGTCACTTTGAACTTCTTAGACAATTGGAATTGAACATCAGAGGACTTCAATTGGAACTGTCCTTGGCGGAACGAATCGAGCAGCGCAACGAGTTCTTGCATCGCTTCATCCCGCTGTAAATTTTTATGTTTCATCACCCGCTCATATTGGTACTCAAACTGTATATGATATGTCTCTTTCAACAAGACCGGCTTCAGTTTGACGCGTCGCAAGTCGCTCGATTTCGACCGAGGCTGACTGATCGTCGCCGTGACCAGCTCTTCGCGATCGATTGCCGTCTTCAGGCGGTCCACTAATTGTGCGTATTCCACTTCAATCATTCCTTTTTGATTAGTTTCGGAACTTTTCAATTCGTTCATCCGTACATACTATTACACGAAGCCGTGCAAACGTCAAAGGAGGAAGTACCATGTTCAAAAAACTGCTTTCATCAATCGGGGTCGGCGCCGCGACCGTCGACACGCGCCTCGCCGACAGCAACTGTCAGCCAGGCGGTCAGCTTAACGGAGTCGTCCATGTGAAAGGCGGGAACGTCGAACAGTTGGTCGACCGCATCTATATCTTCTTCAATACGCTGTATAAGCACGAGGTGAACGATAAACCGACGTACTCGACGTTCACGATTGAGAAGGTGTCGTTGAACGAGGCGCCGTTTTTAATCGGCCCGAACGAAGTGAAAGAGATTCCGTTCACGATACACGTCCCGTATAATACGCCGTTATCCGTCAGCCAATCCAAATCATGGATCGAGACCGGACTCGACATCGCGCAAGCCGTCGACCCGAAAGACGAGGACGCCATCGTCGTCAAACCGAACCGTGCGCAACAAACCGTCCTCGACGCCATCGACGCCATCGGCTTCCGCTTGAAGAAGGCCGACACGGAGATGTTGCCGGCCCGTCACCGTTCCGGCCGCCTGCCGATCGCCCAAGAGCTCGAATATTCCCCGAACGGGACTCGTTTTGGACGTAAGCTCGATGAACTTGAAGTCGTCCTGTTGCAAGACGAGACGTCACTCGACGTATTGATTCAAGTCGACAAGAGCGTACACAATTTAGGAAGCCTGTTCGCCGACTTGACAGGAACGGACGAGTCGACGCATCGCCTCAGCTACGACGTCAGCGACCTGACAAGTGGACGGATTCAACAAGATGTGGAACGGTTGATTGAACGTTCGCTGTAAAAAAAAGAGATGTGTCCGATGTCACGCTGACAAAGGACCATCTCTTTTTTCATTAATAAACGCTAGACGTGTTCGGGTCAATCGACTCGAGTGACTGTTTCATCGCCTGTAAGAACTGACCAGCGACGAGGCCATCGAGCACGCGGTGGTCGACCGACATACATAAGTTGACGATGTCGCGGGCCGCGAACATACCGTTCACCCAGACCGGACGTTTCACGATCGACTCGACCGAGAGGATGGCCGCTTGCGGGTAGTTCAAAATCGGTGCCGATTGAATGGAACCGAACGCCCCCGTGTTGTTGATCGTGAACGTGCCGCCTCGCATCTCGTTCGCACTCAGGCGGTTCGCGCGAGCACGCGACGCGACGTCTTGTAAGGCGACGGCGAGCCCTTTGATGTTCTTTTCGTCCGCGTGTTTGATCACCGGGACGTATAACGCATCATTTGCCGCCACGGCGACCGATAAATGGATGTCTTTATGCACTTTGATGTGATCGCCTGCCCATTCCGAGTTCATCATCGGATACTTCTTGAGCGCTTCGACGGCCGCCTTCATGAAGAACGGCATGAACGTCAACTTGACGCCCTCTTGTTTAAAGAATTCATCTTTCAATTTGGCGCGCGCTTCCACGAGATTTGTCACATCGACTTCAATCATGAGCCACGCATGCGGGGCCTCGTGTTTCGAGCGGACCATGTTGGTGGCGATCGCTTGGCGAACGCCCGCTGTCGGAATCATCTCGACCCGATCAGATGACGTTTCCGGTGCAGGTGCTGGCGCAGGCGGCGCTTCTTTGACCGCTTCGGCTTCAGTCGGCACATCAAGCTTTTGTTGAACCATCGTCTCTTGTAGCGGCGCTTGGGTGGCCCCTGACTTCGCAGGACGTCCTTCCGATAAGTAACGGAGCACGTCTTTCCGTGTGATCCGTCCTCCGAGTCCTGATCCATCGAGCTCATTCAAATCGATGTCGTTCTCGTTCGCCAAGCGGATGACGGCCGGAGAGAAGCGGCCGTTCCCGCTCGGTTTGCGCGCCGACGAGGCCGTCACGGCTTCGGCACGTCCCTCTGTAACCGAAGTTTCCACGACCGCTTCTTTTGTTGATGCTTCTTGAACCGGTTCTTCTTGCACGGCAGCTTCGACTTCCATGACGAGGACGGGCGTGCCGACTGCGACAGTATCCCCTTCGCCGATGAGGATTTCTTTGATGACACCGGCACTCGTCGCTGGAATCTCGGCCGTTACTTTATCCGTCATGACTTCCGCTAGTGGTTCATATTCATCGACACGGTCCCCTGGTTTGACGAGAAACGTCGTAATCGTTCCTTCGGTCACACTTTCACCGAGCTGTGGCATTTTAATCGTCTGTTCCATAATAGCCCTCCTTAAAACGCAGCGAGCTGACGGGCCCGCTCCGCAATTTTTTCAGGCGAGACGATGAAGAATTTCTCCATCGGCGGGGCGTATGGCATCGCCGGAACGTCCGGACCAGCCAACCGCTCAATCGGTGCGTCGAGCTCGAACAGCGCCTTCTCGGCAATGATGGCTGCGACTTCGCCGATGATGCTTCCTTCTTTGTTGTCTTCCGTGACGAGGAGCACTTTCCCCGTCTTCTTGACGGCTTCGATAATCCCGGCCTGATCGAGCGGATAGACGGTCCGAAGGTCGAGGATATGTGCGCTAATCCCTTCAGACTCGAGCGCCTTCGCCGCTTCTTGTGCCATGTGGACACAGAGGCCATACGTGATGATGGTGATGTCGTCACCTTCACGTTTGACGGCCGCTTTACCGATTTCGACCGTATAGTCTTCAGACGGCAAATCAGCTTTTAAAAGTCGGTACGCCCGTTTGTGCTCGAAGAAGAGGACCGGGTCATTCGAACGAATCGCCGCTTTTAGCAACCCTTTCGCATCAACCGGGTCAGACGGGATGACGACTTTGAGTCCTGGCGTCGAGTTGAACATGCCTTCGACGGACTGCGAGTGATAGAGGGCACCGTGAATGCCGCCGCCGAACGGAGCTCGGATGACCATCGGGCAAGTCCAATCGTTGTTTGAACGGTATCGGATTTTCGCCGCTTCCGAGACGATTTGGTTCACCGCCGGCATGATGAAGTCCGCGAACTGCATCTCGGCGATCGGACGCATCCCATACATGGCCGCCCCGATGCCGACGCCCGCAATCGCACTCTCGGCAAGCGGAGCATCGATGACGCGGTCTTCACCGTACTTTTCAATCAATCCTTGCGTCGCCCGGAACACACCGCCGCGGACCCCGACGTCTTCGCCGAGGACGAAGACGTTCTCATCACGCTCCATCTCTTCATGAATCGCTTCATTGATTGCTTCAATAAACGTTTTCATCAGTTATCCCCCTCGTACACGTGATCCATCGTCGATTCCGGTGATGCATACGGTGCTTTGTCCGCATACGCCGTCGCCTCGTTCACTTCCGTATCGACGTTCGATTCGATGGACGCGAGCTCTTCTTCAGTCGCGATACCATCTTCAATCAAACGGGCGCGGAACAGCTGGTTTCCGTCCCGATGCTTCAGGTCGGCCAACTCTTCGACCGAACGATACGCCTTGTCATCGTCATCGGACGAGTGCGGGACGAGACGTTCGACTTCGGCTTCGATGAGCGTCGGTCCTTCACCGCGCAGGGCACGTGCACGTGCTTCCTTCACCGCCGCGTACACCGCGATCGGGTCGGTCCCGTCAACCGTCACGCCCGGCATCCCGTAACCTTTCGCCCGGTCCGAGACACGCTCACAGGCGAGCTGTTTCGACAAAGGTACCGAAATGGCATACTTGTTGTTCTCACAGAACAGAATGACCGGCAATTTATGGACGCCGGCGAAGTTCGCACCTTCATGGAAGTCGCCTTGGTTCGACGAGCCTTCCCCGAACGAGACGAACGTCACGAGTTCTTCTTTTTTCAGTTTCGCTGCAAGCGCGACGCCGACCGCGTGGGGGACTTGCGTCGTGACCGGTGACGATCCCGTCACGATCCGATGTTGTTTCGAGCCGAAGTGACCCGGCATTTGACGCCCGCCCGAGTTTGGGTCTTCCGCTTTCGCGAACGCCGACAGCATCAGGTCTTGTGCCGTTTGCCCAAAATGCAGGACGACCGCGACATCGCGGTAATACGGCAAAATATAGTCAGTCCCTTTCTCGAGTGCGAACGCCGCACCGACTTGGGCCGCCTCTTGCCCTTGACATGAGACGACGAACGGGATTTTCCCGGCACGATTCAACTTCCACATCCGCTCATCGATTTTACGTGCTCGGACCATCGTCTCGAACATCGCAACCAAATCTTGTTTCGAGAGGCCGAGTTCTTCATATGAATTCACTGTCATTTGTTCCATTTTCGTTTCCTCCTTAGGCGTGAATCGGTAAGCCGTCTACGGCAAGTGCCGCTTCCTGGAAAGCCTCGCTCAATGCCGGGTGTGGATGGACGAGCTGGCCCATCTCCCATGCCGTCGCGTTCAAGACAAGGGCAAGACCGCCTTCCGTGATCAATTCGGTCGCTTTCGGTCCGACGATATGGACTCCGAGCAAATCATCCGTCTCTTCATCCGAGACGAGCTTTACGAAGCCGTCCGCCTGCCCTTCGATTCGCGCCTTACCGAGTCCGTTGAAGCGATATGTGCCCGTCTTGACGTTGCGACCTGACGCTTTCGCCGCCTCTTCGGTCAAACCGACCGATGCGACTTCAGGAACGCCGTAGACGCAACGTGGAATCAAGTCATAGTCGAGCGGCGTCGGCTCGTGACCGAGGATGGTCTCGACGGCTTTGACACCTTCAGCCGAGGCGACGTGAGCGAGCTGTAATTTACCGATACAGTCACCGATGGCAAAGATATGTCGTTCTTTCGTCCGATATTGCGCATCGACTTGGATGACGCCGTTCTCGACGACGATTGACGTGTTCTGTAATCCGAGGTGTTCCGTGTTCGCGACGCGCCCGACAGAGACGAGCACACGGTCGACAGCGAGCGTCTCTTCTCCGACGACCAACTTGACACCGTCCGTTTTGACCGTCGTCTGTTCCGGGTCGACCGTCACGTTCTTCTTCACGCGGACACCGCGTTTTTTGAGCAACCGTTCGACTTCACGCGAAACGGCTTTATCTTCGAGTGGGAGCAGACGCTCTCCGACTTCGATCAACGTCACGTCAACATCGAGGTCGACAAGCATCGATGCCCATTCGACCCCGATGACGCCACCACCGACGATTGCGATTGAGCTCGGGAGCTGTTCAAAACGAAGCAAGTCGTCCGAGTTCAAAATGCGTTCGTGGTCAAACGGCAGACCTGGAAGTTCACGTGGAATCGATCCCGTCGCGATAATCAGTTGATTCGGTAAGATGAGTTCAGACTCACCCGTCTCGTCCTCGACCGCGACCGTCCCCGGTTGCGGCGAAAAGATGCTCGGTCCAAGGATGGACGCCTTCCCGCGGAACACTTCAATCTTCCCTTGCTTCATCAAGTGTTCAATTCCTTTTTCAAGTCCTGCGACCAAGTCATGCTTGAACGCCTGAGCCCGCTCGAGGTTGAACGTGACCGTCCCGGTCTCGACGCCATACGCCGCCCCGTGTTTCGCGGTCTGATAGACGTGGGCGGCTTTCAACAACGCTTTCGTCGGGATGCATCCTCTATGTAGGCATGTCCCCCCGAGTTTTGACGCTTCCACGATTGCCACTTTTTTCCCGGCCTGGGCCGCCTTGATGGCAGCCACATATCCGCCCGGCCCGCCGCCGATGACGACGACTTCAAATTCTCGTGCCATGTGTATCCCCCTCATATTGTCGAACTGCTTCTTCTTGGCGGATGGCTCGAAGCGCGCCTTCAGCGAGCGCTTTCAGCTCATCTTCGCCCGGATAGACGTGAACGGGTGCGAGGTAACTGACCCGCTGTTTAATATAGTCGGTCAACCACTCGGAATAAGCGATTCCTCCCGTGAGGATGATCGCATCGACTTCCCCGAAGAGCGTCGCCCCATGCTTGGCAATCTCTTGGGCGACCCGATATGCCATCGTCTCGTAAAGCCGGGATGCCTGTTCGTCTCCCGTCGCCACGCGTTCCTCGATTTCAATCGCGTCATACGTGCCAAGGTGCGCATAGAGTCCACCGCGACCGACGATTTTCTGTTTCATCTCCGTTTCTTTATACCTGGTACTATAACATAGTTCTATCACCTGTCCAACAGGAATCGAGCCGGCTCGCTCTGGCGCGAGCGGTCCGTCTCCGTCGAGACCGTTATTCACATCGATGACCTGTCCCCGTGCGTGGGCCCCGACTGTGATCCCTCCCCCGAGATGGGCGATAATCAAGTTCAACGATTTGTAATCGCTTCCATTTTCTGCGGCGAATCGTTTCCCGACCGCTTTTTGGTTCAAGGCGTGAAAGATGCTGCGACGTTCGATTTCCGGAATCCCGGTCGGACGTGCCACGGGCTGGAGCTCATCGACGACGACCGGGTCGACGATAAAGCTCGGTACGTTCGAGGCGCTGCCAAGCTTATAGGCGATCAAGCCGCCTAGGTTCGAGGCGTGCATGCCGAAGCGCCCGCTCGTCAAGTCCTCCCGCATAAGGGTGTTGACTTCGTACGTACCAGACGGCATCGGCGCGAGCAAGCCGCCGCGGCCGACGATCGCAGACAACTGTTCGCCTGCGATGCCGGCCTCGGTCAAGACGGCCTGAACTTCTCGTTCCCGGTAGGGCAGTTGGTCTGGAAGTGACAATCTGGTGACGTCCTCTCCGTGTCGGACCGTTTTCGTCAATATCTCGTCTGAACCGTCGAACAAGCCGACTTTCGTCGACGTCGACCCAGGGTTGATGGCGAGGATGAGTTGACGTGCCATATCAGCGTCCCCCAAGCAAGCTTTTCTCGACTTTCAAGAACTGACTGCGTGAACGAGACATCATCGCGATCCGCTCCTCCGCCATCTTCTCTGCCGCCACGTGGGTCGGCACACCGTCGCGCTCTGCGATTTCGAAGACGCGCATCATGTTGTCGTAGATGAGCTCGACTTTCTTCATCGCCCGTTCTCGGTTGTACCCTTCGAGTTCGTCCGCGACGTTGATGACCCCGCCCGCATTGATGACGAAGTCCGGTGCGTAGAGGATCCCTTGCTCTTCTAATACGTCCCCATGACGGTCCTCAGCGAGCTGGTTGTTCGCCGCGCCGGCGACAATCTTGGCTTTCAGCTGTGGAATCGTCTTGTCGTTGATGACCGCCCCGAGCGCGCAAGGTGCGAAGATGTCGCACTCGACCGCGTAAATCTCATCTGGTTTGACGACCGTTGCCCCGAAGTCTGTCTCGGCCCGTTTGAGCGCCTCTTCGTTGATATCCGTGACGACCAAGTGAGCGCCTTCTTCATGAAGGTGGCGGCATAAGTTATACGCGACATTGCCGACTCCTTGAACGGCAATCGTCTTACCTGCGAGTGAGTCCGAACCGAACTTCCACTTCGCTGCCGCTTTCATGCCACGATATACGCCATACGCCGTCACCGGCGACGGGTTGCCGCTTGAGCCGAACGCCGGGCTGACGCCGGTCACATAATCCGTCTCCATATGGATGAAGTCCATGTCGGCCACGGACGTATTGACGTCCTCGGCCGTGATGTAACGGCCACTAAGCGACTGGACGTAACGCCCGAACGCCCGGAACAGCGCCTCGGACTTGTCCGTCTTCGCATCGCCGATGATGACCGCTTTACCGCCGCCGAGGTTCAAACCGGCAGCCGCGTTCTTATACGTCATCCCTTTAGCGAGTCGGAGCACGTCTGTTAGCGCCGCCTCTTCCGAGTCATAGTTCCACATGCGCAGCCCACCGAGAGCAGGTCCGAGTGTCGTATCGTGAATCGCGATAATCGCCTTCAAGCCTGACGCTTGATCTTGGCAAAAGACGATTTGTTCGTAGTCCTCCGCTTGCAAGACGTCAAAGATCCGAAAACGTGGTTCGATATTAGTTTCCATCATGGATGATTCCTCCTAGGAAGTGGTTAGTTTTTTGCGTGCAACAATGCGAAAGCGAGCGAGTATAGCTTGGCCTCGGCCGTATCGGCCCGGCTCGTCAAGACAACAGGGGCAGTGGCGCCGACGACGATGGCTGCCACGCTTGCCCCCGCGAAGTACATGATTGACTTATAAAGGACGTTGCCGACCTCTATGTAGGGTACGAGCAATAAATCGGCTTGGCCGGCAACATCGCTGTCAATCCCTTTTTGTTTGGCCGCGACCATGTCGACGGCATTGTCGAGGGCGAGTGGTCCGTCGACGACACAGCCTTTGATTTGGCCGCGCCTGTTCATTTGTGTGAGCAAGGCCGCATCGACCGTCGCCGTCATCTGTGGGTTGACGACTTCAACAGCGCCGATAGCTGCGACTTTTGGCGACTCGTAACCGATGTCTCGCATCGCCCCGACGGCGTTATGGATGATGTCCACTTTCTCCTCAAGCGTGGGGGCGATATGGATGGCCGCATCGGTCACCCCGATCAACTGCTCACGGTTAGGGATTTGGAACAAGGCGACATGACTGAGCGTTCTGCTCGTCCGAAGACCCGTCTCCCGACTGAGCACCGCCTTCATGAACGTTGACGTCGCGACCATCCCTTTCATGAGCACGTCGGCCTCACCATTTTTGACGGCGAGCGTCGCGCGCTTCGCAACGTCCGCCTCACCTTTCACATGCAAAATGTCGATGGCCGCCTCGTTGATGCCTTCGTCATCACATAAACGCTTAATCTCACGGGCATCCCCAATCAAGATGAACCGCGATAGACCGTGATCGGTTGCGAGCTTGACCGCCCGAATCACTTCCACGTCAGCAGCTCCGGCTATCGAGACGGTACATCCGTCCAACTGCTTCGCCTTTGCGAGCATCTGTTCAAAATTCATACGTGTCCCCCCTAACAATGCTTCATCTATATCTATGCAATTTACGTTCCAATATTGAAAGCGCTTTAAACTGTCGTTCATCATGCATTTTATTTCATACCATGCATTTTATTGCAGGTAATTTATTGCATACGGTCAAGCTTATTATACAATGTCCGAATCGAAATGTGTAAACGTCGTGCCGCTTCGGACTTGTTCCCGTCGGCCTCTTCGATTGCCCGCTCAATCAAATCACGCTCATAGCGGGCGACCGATTCTTGGAGTGTCGCCGTGTCCGTTTGTTTTGTCACCGTTCGGCGCGGGGCGAGTTGAAGATGATGCGGCGCGATTTCTTGATCGTTATTCGACATGTAGATCATCGCCCGACCGAGCACGTTTTCGAGCTCCCTGACGTTCCCTTTCCAGTACTGACTTTTTAGCAACTCGATCGCCTCCGCCTCGATTCCGTGCACGCTCCGTCCATATTCTTGATTCAATTTACGGATGATTCGTTCTGCGAGTGGTCGAATCTCCTCCAATCGGTCCCGAAGCGGCGGAATATAGATTGGCATGCGATTGATCCGATAATACAAGTCTTCACGGAACGAGCCGTCGGCCACTTTTTGTTCAAGGTCCGCGTTCGTCGCCGCGATAATTCGGACGTCGACCGGAATCGCATTCGTCCCACCGACACGGACGACTTCATGCTCTTGGAGGACACGGAGCAGTTTGACTTGCACGTCGAGCGGCAACTCCCCGATCTCGTCTAAGAAAAGCGACCCTCCGTCCGATTCCTCGAAGTATCCGACCTTCCCGCCACGCTTCGCCCCGCTGAACGCCCCGTCCTCATAACCGAATAGCTCACTCTCGAGCAACGTCGGTGAGATGGCGGCACAGTTGACGCGAACGAATTTTTTATACTTTCGCGGCGACTCACCGTGGATGGCATGGGCGAACAGTTCTTTGCCCGTACCGGACTCACCCCGAATCAGCACGGTCACCGGTGTGAGCGCTGCGAGACGGGCCTGTTCGATGACGAAGCGCATCGCATCGCTCGTGGCGATGATGTCTGAAAACTGATACTTCGCTTCCAGGTTTCGAATCCGTGTCTTCGCTTCTTGCAGTTCGTCACGGAGCGCCCGAAGTTGCGAGACGTCTCGGATGACCCCGACAGAACCCCGTAGCTTCCCTTCCACGATAATCGGTTCGGCGTTGACGAGGATGTCACGCCGCGTCGCGCCGATTTGCATCCGAATGTCGCGGACGCCTTTACCGGTCGACAACACTTTTAAATGCACGCTCTCTTGCATCCCGATATCGGCCGTCGCCGGCTTATCGACGACGTCCTCTTTCTTAAATCCTGTAAGACGCGTATAGGACGGGTTGATTAAAATCGTATTGCCGTGATGGTCCGCCACCGAGATCGCTTCGCTCGTGCAATCGATGATCGCCTCGAGCATCTGTTGATTCTGTTGCAACCGCTCGACCACGACGCGGATGAACTCACCCGGTAAGACGACCGCCTCCGTGAAGTGTGCCTTCAATTCATGGAACGTCTCATTTTTCCCCGTCGTCTCGATGACGAAGTCCACTTGTTTTCCCGCACAATCGCGCCAGTCACGTTCGACTCGAATTCCCCGACTTCGTGCAAGCTTCAGCCCCTCGGCCGATTCGGCCGAATCGACGACCGCGACGATCCGCACGAGCGGCGAATCGAGCAACATCTTCAATACTTCCGTGCCGCCTTTTCCGGCCCCGACAATGAGCAGTCGTTTCTTCATTGAACCATTCCCCCATTTCTCTATCTGCATTCATGCTACTGAAACCCGTCACGTTTCGCAACTGCCGTAAAAAGACCGTGTCGGGCCGCCCCTTTTCTGTTAAAATAATGAGTGGAAAAGGAGGAGATACTATGCGAGTCATCGCGCTTCTAATCCTAATCGTCCCTGGCCTGCTCGGTGTATATGGAATCAAGCTGTTACGTGACAGTTTCTTCTTGAAAACGAGCGCCCCGTTCTCATGGATTGAATCGGTCGCGGCCGCTTCGATGCTACAAGGGACGTTCGGATTGTTGATCGCCATGGGCGGAATCGGGTTCGTCGCAGGCTATATCTTCAACCGTGATAAAAAAACTGGAAAAGTCCCTATAGATTCTTAATCATCCGGACGCACAAAAAAAGGTTCCCTAACTTGACTTCATTTCAAGTGCGGAACCTTTTTATTCATATTGAATTGTGATCACTACGGATGATCTCCTCTCATAACTTACTGCACTTCATGTGACATGATTCACCAATGGTCTTCTTAATGAAGAAGTTTGAAAGAAACTAGTAACTGCCGTCTTGCGTGAACGGAAACGTACCCATTCGAGTTACTAACGGTTTTTCATCGGGTCATGTCCAACCATCCATCGTGAAGTCGAACGCTTGCCATAAACTGTTCAACGGTTGACAACACTCCTTTTGGTCAACTGAACGATTTGTTTTCCCTGAAACGATCCCTAGCTTCGAATCGAATTCAGAACCACCTCGCGAATGAGCGAACGTCGCGACCTCTCGTCGGGACGTATAGGCGATTTGAGATGTCGTTCCCACCTCTGAGCTATTAACGGATAGCGGTCCGAGATGATTTCTTGCTCTAACCTGTTCCGGAACAGATTAGAAAGCGTTCATCTGACGCTCGTCCAAGTAACTTGGTACACCTTTATTATAACAAGCTCGCGCTGAATTGCAAGCGCTTTCTTTAACAAACTAAAAGAAAAGTCAGAGGAGCCCCTGACCTTTCATTGTTGCTTCAATGACTGGTACGTCACAAAATAAGAGATGAACTCGGAGTTTTTAGGACTCCGTTCCCGTTCCGGTCGCCCGTTGAACATCTCATGGTCGCGCATCCCGTTCTCCCATGCCGTCTTGATGGCATGACGCATCGCCCGCTCGACGCGTGACGACGTCGTCTCATGCTTTTTGGCCACCATCGGATAAAGTTCCTTCGTGATGAGGCCGAGCAACTCTTGTCGCTCGCGCACGTAGATGACAGCTTGACGAATATATTTGAATCCTTTGATGCGCGGTGAGATCCCGAGCTGTTGCAGTAAGAGTGAGATATCGAGTTCTTCCGGCGACATCGCCTCGAACTCACGATTCGACCCGGCGGCCAATTCTCGAATCTTAGCAATCAATTGCTGAATATTGAACGGTTTGACTAAAAAGTATGAAGCACCGAGTTGAACGGCTTGTTTTGTCACTTCGTCTTTCCCGAACGCACTGAGCATGATCACCTCAGGCTTTGCGTCTGCCAATTCATCTTGCAGGCGTTCTAATACGCCAATCCCGTCCAAGTGCGGCATGATGATGTCGAGTAGTAACACGTCCGGTTGGTGTGTCTTGACGACGTCTAAGCACGCCTCGCCGTCAAAGGCGGTCCCGACGACCTTCAAATCGGTCTCGGTCTCAAGTTGGCGGGTCAACAAATCGACGATTTCTCGATTGTCGTCCGCGATGCATAATGTAATCAATTAAGACACCCCTTCAATGAACTTCCGTTTTAATTGCAACGACATGTCGAGCAGTTCCTCTACATGTTGTTTCGTCAACTCTGTCATCTGCGGTCCGGCAATCATGCGTCCGAGCTCGTCAATCCGTTGTTGACGGTCGAGTACGCTCACGTTCGTTTTCGTCCGTTCGTCCGTCTCCGACTTCGTAATGTAGAGGTGTTGGTCTGCCATGGCAGCGACTTGTGCTAAATGCGTGATGCAGAGCACTTGCGAGCCGACCGAGAGGCGGAAAATCTTCTCCCCCATCGCTTGCGCGACGCGACCCGACACACCTGTATCGACTTCGTCGAAGATGATCGAGGCGACGCCGACCGTCCGAGAGAAAATCGATTTCAGCGCGAGCATGACCCGTGACAGTTCTCCACCAGAAGCGACCTTCGCGAGCGGTTTGAACGGTTCTCCGACGTTTGTCATCATGTAAAACTCGACTTGGTCGAGGCCGTCTTGTCTAAACGCACCTTCTTTGAACCGGACTTCGAATCGGGTCTTCTCCATGTATAACTCTTGCAGTTCGCGATGAATCGCTTGCTCGAGCTCGGTCGCAGCTCGTTTCCGGGCTGCCGACAAGGCAAGCCCGCTCTCACGCACATCGACCTCGAGTCGCTCGAGCTTTTCGGTCAGTTCTTGCAAATGTTCTTCCCGATTCGTCATCGATTTTAACTCTTCGGCCACTTTTTCTCCGTATGCGATGACTTCATCGATTGTGGCGCCATATTTTCGTTTCAATTGTTGGAACAAGGCGAGCCGTGTCTCAATCTCATCGAGACGGATTGGATCGAACTCGAGCGAGTCAAGCTGGTCCCGAAGTTGGAACTTTGCATCCTCGAGTAAGAAATAAGCGTTTGAGATCGTCTCGGCCATCGGTGAAAGTGACGTCGAGAGCGTCGACGCCTCTTCCATCTCCCGCATCGCGACGCCAATTTGATCAAGGCCGCGCGACTCATCCGCGACCGCCTCATATGACAACCGAACGTGCTGATGGATCCGTTCGAAGTTGGCGAGCTCGTCCCGCTCTTCCGTGAGCGCCTGTTCTTCCCCGACTTGCAGAGCGGCGGCCTCGATTTCATTCGTCTGGAAGGCGAGCAAATCCATCCGTTGCGCCAGCTCCTGCTCGCTTTGACTGAGCCGTTTCAGTTCGCTCGCGACATCGTTCCAAGCCTTATACGCTTCCCGATACTGTTCGAGAAGCGGCGCGACGTCTCCTTCCGCAAAGCTATCTAAAATGCCGAGATGATACTCAGCGTCCATTAAATGTTGATGTTCATGCTGCCCGTGAATGTCGACGAGTTGTCGTCCGAACTCACGAAGCGTCGAGAGTGGCATCATCTTACCGTTGACGCGACAAACACTTTTGCCGCTACTATGTAAATCACGACGCAAGATGACCGTCCCGTCCTCAATCTCAATTCCGTATTGCGATGCCGCCTCGAAAATCGGATGTCCGGCTTCCACGATGAACAACCCTTCGATTTCCGCCTTGTCTTGACCGTATCGGACGAACTCGCTCGAGCCACGCCCCCCAACAAGCAGTCCTATCGCGTCGAGCAAGATCGATTTACCCGCCCCGGTCTCACCGGTAAGGACCGTCATCCCTCGATTGAAGTCGATGTTCAACTCGTCGATGATCGCAAATTGTTTGATCGATAGTTCTGCTAACATACGTCCATTCACCTCATAACATTCCGAGTAGTCGCTCGATGATTTGTTTCGCTTGTCGTTCATCGCGGGCAATCATCAAAATCGTGTCGTCCCCGCAAACCGTCCCAATCAATTCATCCCATGACAAGTGGTCAATCAAAACGCCAATCGCATCTGCGTTCCCCGGTAACACTTTCATGACGACCAAGTTTTGAGCCGAATCGACCGAGACGAAACTGTCCCCGAGGATCCGTTTCATCTTCCCGTACGGATTGAAGCGTTGGTCGGCCGGGAGGCTATATTTATACCGTCCATCGTTGAGCGGCACTTTGACGAGATGGAGCTCTTTGATGTCTCGTGATACCGTCGCCTGCGTCACCGGATAGCCGGCACGGTGTAATTCGTCAACCAGTTCGTCTTGCGTCTCGACTTCACGATTCGTGACGATCTCTCGAATTTTAATCAAGCGCTGTCCTTTGTTCATACTCGCTGACACCTCATTTTTCGTTTCACATACTCATGTTCATTCTAAAGTATTGTCGAAAAAAGGTCTAGCTTTCGGCGAACGATTTCAAACGGCTCGGCACGCATTAGAAAAACCTGCAGACAAGCTGCAGGTTACACGTTTTTCTTCAGTTGTGCGTGCGCGGCGTCGATGACGGCCGGCACGTCAATCGTCGGGTCGATTCCTCCGACATCTGTGAGGCGGGCAAACAATAAAAATTCAATATTGCCGTCCCCCCCGGTGATTGGTGAGTAGTCGAGCCCTTCGACGTGGAATCCTTCCGACGCGAAATACCGGACCATGTCGTCGACGACACGCTCGTGGACAGCGCGGTCGCGGACAATCCCTTTTTTACCGACGTCCGCTTTTCCGGCTTCAAACTGAGGTTTGACGAGCGCCATGACAACACCGTCCGGTTTCAAAATCTGTTTGAGCGGCGGTAACATCAATCGAAGCGAGATGAATGAGACATCGATCGTCGCAAAGTCCGGTGCGTCTTTAAACTGGTCAGCCGTCGCGTGGCGGAAGTTCATCCGTTCCATGACGACGACGCGGTCATCGCTCCGGAGCTTCCACGCCAATTGATTGTACCCGACGTCGACGGCATACATCTGCTGCGCCCCGTTCTGTAGGGCACAGTCGGTAAAGCCGCCCGTCGACGACCCGATATCGAGCCCGATTTTACCAGACACGTCGAGCGGGAAGACGTCGAGCGCTTTCTCGAGCTTCAACCCGCCGCGGCCGACGTATGGGAGAACTTGCCCCTTCACGTCGAGCGGGATGTCATCGAATACTTTATCGCCCGCCTTGTCGAGCCGTTCCGTGCCACTATAGACGAGGCCAGCCATGACGGCTCGCTTCGCCTTCTCGCGCGTCTCCGCTAAACCACGGTCGACGAGCAGTACATCTAATCTTGTTTTCTTTCTTTTTTCCATAGTTCCTCACACATTCTGTCGATTTGTCGCTTGGACGAATTGCTGAACCGATTCAGCGATTTGTGACGGCCTGAGGCCAATCTCTTCAAGAAGTTGATTGACGCCGCCATGCTCGATGTAACGGTCCGGGATGCCAAGCCGTAATACACGCGGGAACTGTCTCGCGTCACTCGCATGCTCAAGCACGCTACTACCAAATCCTCCGGCGAGCGCCGCTTCTTCAAGTGTGACGAGCGGGATGCCTTCCTCGTAAAGTGAGGTGAGCATCACATCATCGAGCGGTTTGATCGTCCGACAGTTGATGACGCGGACGCTGAGCGTGCCAGCGAGCTGCTCACGGACTTCAAGGGCGTCTTGCACTTGCGGACCGAACGTCAAGATGGCGACGTCCGTCCCTTCCGCTTCGACTTCCCAGACGTCGAGTGGAATTTCGTTCAGCGCGCCGCTCATCGGCACGCCGATCCCTTCCCCGCGCGGGAAGCGAATCGCGATTGGGCCATCGTCATAGCGCAAGGCCGAGTAGATGAGCTGTTGCAATTCTTCTTCATCTTTCGCCATCAGGATGCGAATATTCGGCACGTGGCGCATGAACGCGATGTCAAACACGCCTTGATGCGTCTCCCCATCGGCCCCGACAAGTCCTGAACGGTCGATCGTGAAGACGACGTTCAAGTTTTGACGACAGATGTCGTGCACGAGTTGGTCATACGCACGTTGGAAGAACGTCGAATAAATCGAGACGACCGGTTTCAACCCTTGCGTCGCCTGACCACCCGCGAGCGTGACCGCATGCTGTTCGGCGATTCCGACGTCAAACATACGCTCAGGAAACTTCTTCGAGAAGCAATCGAGCTTCGACCCGACACTCATCGCCGGCGTGATTAACGTCACGCGTTCGTCCGTCTCCGCGACTTTCGTCACCGTTTCCGCGACGACTTTCGAATAGCTCGGTCCTTTCACTTTGCCTTTAATCACTTCGCCGGACTCGATTTTATACGGCCCGAGCCCGTGCCACGTACCGACGCCGTCAAGCTCTGCCGGACGGTAGCCCTTCCCTTTTTTCGTGATGACGTGGACGATGACAGGACCGTCGATTTTTTTCGCATACTCGAGCGTCTCGAGCAAGTCTTTCAAGTCGTGTCCGTCAGCCGGTCCAAAGTAGGTGAACCCGAGCTCTTCAAAGAACGTCCCTGGAATGAGCGCTGATTTCAACATATCTTTGACCCGTTCACCACTCCGTTCAAGCGGTCCCCCGACAATCGGGATGTGCTTGATGAGCGACTCGATTTCTTCCCGCGCATGCTTAAGTTTACGCGAAGCGCGCATCCGACCGAGCATGTTATGCATCGCCCCGACGTTCGGGGCGATTGACATCTCGTTGTCGTTCAAGATGACGATCACGTTTTGTTTCTCGGCACCGATGTGGTTGAGCGCCTCAAGCGCCATTCCGCCGGTGAGTGCCCCGTCCCCGATGATGGCGATGGCACGGTCTTCCGATCGCCCCTTCAATTCGTTGGCGATGGCAATCCCCATGGCCGCCGAAAGCGAAGTCGAGCTGTGACCGGTCTCCCAGACGTCATGGTCGCTCTCACAACGTTTCGGGAACCCGCATAAACCGTTGTACTGACGGAGTGTGTCGAACTGTTTCGTCCGTCCCGTCAAGATTTTATGCACGTAGGCTTGGTGACCTACGTCCCATACGAGCTGGTCTTTCGGACTGTCGAATACACGGTGCAGGGCGAGCGTCAATTCGACGACGCCTAAGTTCGGCGCCAAATGCCCTCCCGTTTCTGCCAATTTTTCAATCAAGAACCGTCGAATGTCAGCGCCAAGCGCTTCCATCTCGGGTACCGACATTCGCTTCAGGAATGACGGGTCTTGAATGGATGTCAAGTCCATGATGACCATCCTTTCTCCTATCTTATTACTGATTCGTACCTTACATTTTACAAGAATGTGTCCAAGGATGCCATACATTCACAAAAACAAAGGTGACACGATGTGCAATCGTGTCACCTTTGTCAATGGTTTCGTTTGACGATGAAGTCAAGCATCGCCTGTAAGAGCGGCGCCTTAACCGATAAAGACGTCAGTTCCGCCTCTGCCAACTCGACCTCTCGTGCGAGCGCAAGTTTCGCGCCGTCAAGGCCTAGAAGTTTCGGATACGTCGTCTTATCGTTGTGTTCGTCCGATCCGACTCGCTTCCCGATGACGGCCTCGTCACCTTCGACGTCCAAAATATCGTCTTGGATTTGGAACGCAATTCCGAGGTGTCGACCGAACGCCTTTAACGCTGCGCGATCGGACGGGAGGACGTCGGCTAAAACGGCACCCGCTTCAAGCGCGTAGACGAGAAGCGCACCGGTCTTCCGCTCATGAATCGACTGAAGCGTCTCAAGCGATACGTCGGCTCGTTTTTCTGCGAGCATATCGTCGAGCTGTCCACCGACCATGCCGCGACTCCCGGCAGCCTGACTGAACAAACCGATCAATTCGACCACTTTGTGTGCCTCGAGTTTCGTTTCGGCGAGGATGCGGAACGAATCGGTCAACAAGGCATCACCGGCTAATATCGCCGTCGCCTCGTCGAATTGACGATGGTTCGTCGGACGTCCGCGGCGGACATCGTCATCGTCCATCGCCGGCAAGTCGTCATGGATGAGCGAGTACGTATGCACCATCTCGAGTGCGGCGGCCACTTCGGCACCGAGCGAGAGCGGACGGTCATACGTCTCTAGGACGGCGTAGACGAGTGCCGGGCGAATTCGTTTCCCTCCCGCCTCGAGAGAGTACATCATCGCATCGTGAAGTCGATCCGGCATCGATTCGCGTTCATTGAATACGTCAAGCGAGCGTTCGACTTCGTGCTTCCACGATTGTAACGTCTTCATGCCGGACCTCCTTTCTCACGGAGCGTCCCGTCAAGTTCGAGAATCTCGTCCATCTTCTTCTCGGCTGCCGCGAGCTTCGCCTGACAGAAGGCGGATAAACGCACACCTTCCTCATAAAGTGTCATCGCTTCTTCCAGCGCGACGTCACCAGCCTCAAGCTTAGCTACAATGTCTTCAAGGCGGGCGAGTGCCGCCTCAAACGTCTGTTCTTCTTGTTTCTTCGCCATCGTGTCTCTCCTTCACTTCCGCGACGGCGTGACCATCTCGAAAGCGGATCGTCACGAGGCCGTCATGTAGTTGTTTGACATCTTTCACGTAAGAACCGTCTTGTTCGACGAGGGTGTAGCCGCGCGCCAACACGGCGAGCGGGCTGACGGATGCGAGCCGCCCCGTTAGACGAGCGAATTGGTCTGTCGGGCGCTCGAGAGGCCGGAGTCGGGCGAGCCGTTCTTCAAACTGGCCGAAACGGTCCTGTTGGGCCCGGAACACGTGTTGCAAGTTGCGGACATCTAAACGTTGGCTCGAATGGACGAGTTGATGCCGGGCCGTCGCCACTTGTTTCAACACGCCTTGCTCGAGCCGAATCTCCGCTTGCGAAAAACGTTCCCGCTTTTGAAGAATCGTATATCGCGGAGACTTCAGCCCATAGCTTTGTTGCATGCGTTCCACGCGTTCACGTAACGATGCCACTTGCGTCGTGACGACACGATGGAGTTGAAGTCCGAGCCGCTCCACATCTTTCCGCTGCGCCTCAATCGTCGCCGTGGCAAGTTCCGCTGCTGCCGTCGGCGTCGCCGCTCGGACGTCCGCTACGAAATCGGCTAGCGTGAAGTCCGTCTCATGACCGACGGCGGAGATGACGGGGATGTCCGATTCAAAGATCGCCTCGACGACCGCGTCTTCATTGAACGCCCATAGCTCTTCAATCGAGCCACCGCCTCGGCCGACGATCAAGACGTCACAGTCGGTCCGCTCATTCATCCAGCGAATCGCGTTCGCTACTTGCGGGGCCGACGTCGCACCTTGGACGGCGACCGGAGCGAACGTGATGGCGACGTGTGGAGCCCGACGTCTGAGCGTCGTGGCGATATCATGAAGCGCGGCGCCTTTTGGCGACGTCACGATCCCGATTCGTTCCGGGAAGGCTGGCAAGGGGCGTTTTCGCTCGTCGTCGAACCAGCCTTTGGCCTCGAGTTCGCGTTTCCTCGCCTCAAAACGTTCGTACAGTTGCCCAACGCCGTCTTGACGCATCAATTCGACGTACAACTGCACATCGCCGGTCGACTCATACATCGTCACACGGGCGACGACGATGACGTTCATCCCGTCCGTCGGGTCGAACGTGAGCGTCTTCGCATCACGTGCGAACATGACGGCTTTCATGCGCGACGATTCGTCCTTTAACGTGAAGTAACAATGACCGGAGGCGTAGCGCTTGAAGTTCGAGATTTCACCGATAACGGCGACTTGTTGCAACACCGGGTCCCCGTCGAGTTGACGTTTCACATAACGGACGACTTCGGAGACGGGAAGCGGATTAGCCACGAGACGCGACCTCGACGGTGTTGTGCATGAGCATCGTGATCGTCATCGGGCCGACACCACCAGGAACAGGGGTGATGGCACTTGCGACTTCCTTGACAGGCTCATAGTCGACGTCACCGACGAGACGGTTCTCGACACGGTTGACCCCGACATCGATGACGACGGCGCCTGGTTTGACCATGTCTTTCGTGACGAGACCGGCCCGACCGACAGCGACGATGAGAATGTCGGCCTGACGCGTCATCGCTCCAAGGTCTTTCGTCTTAGAATGACAGTATGTCACAGTCGCCGACTCATTCAAGAACAACATCCCGACCGGCTTGCCAACGATTTGACTGCGGCCGACGACGACGACGTGCTTACCGACGAGGTCCGTCTGCATTTTCGCGAGATGAAGAATCCCGTGCGGCGTGCATGGAAGCAACGTCTCGAGCCCGAGCATCATCTTGCCCACGTTTTCCGGATGGAAGCCGTCGACATCTTTTTCAGGCGAGATGCGCATGATGACGCGATTCTCGTCGATATGTTTCGGTAACGGCAACTGGACAAGAATCCCATGCAATTCCGAATCGTCATTCATCGAATCAATCAGTTCAAGCAATTCTCGTTCCGAAATCGATGCATCAAATCGAAGCACTTGTGAATCAATTCCAATCTCTGCTGCCGCCCGCTCTTTCCCGCGTACATAGCTGTGGCTCGCCGGGTCATCCCCGATAAGGACGACCTTCAGCTTCGGCACGATGCCTCGTGCGCGGAGCGCCGAAACGCGCTCTTTCAACGTCTCCCGATACGATGTTGCGATTTGTTTCCCGTCGATCACTACTGCCATCTCTCTCATCCCCCGTTATGTTAGGTTTCTCTGTAGTTGGTGTGGTGTCTTCTCTTTTAGTTGATTTACGCTTTGATGATATTGCCGAGTACGCCGTTGACGAGCTTCGCCGCTTCTTCGTCTGCGAACGATTTGGCGAGTTCAACCGCCTCGTTGATCGTGACACTTTCAGGGATCGTCTCGACGTAGAGCAACTCGTACGTCGCCATACGGAGAATCGTCCGCTCGACGTTTCCGAGTCGATCGAGGCGCCAGTTCTTCAAGTTCTCGACGAGCAGGGCGTCAATCTCTTCTTTATGCTCGAGCGTCTCCGTGACGAGTTGCTCATAGAACGGGTCAGACTCTGTCCCGTCGAGCGCGAACTCAATCGCGTCCTCGACCTCAAGATTTGATACTTCGATTTGAAAAAGCGTTTGAATCGCTTTTTCGCGTGCTTCATGACGTTTCATTCAGATACTCTCCTTTTGCTTGCTTTCATTGTGATAGTTTAGCATAAAGCACTCATAAATTCAGTACAAAAAACAAGGAAGCCCGAAATAATGTTCGGGCTTCCTGAAAGTCGTTATTTCGAGAGCGTCATTTCTTTTTCGACAAATTTCGTGTCGAACGAACCGGTTTTGAAACGCTCGTGCGCCATCACTTGCTGGTGGAACGGAATCGTCGTATGGATGCCCGATACCGTGAATTCATCGAGGGTCCGGAGCATTTTCGCAATCGCCTCTTCCCGAGTCGGGGCATGGACGATCAACTTCGCGACCATCGAATCATAGAACGGTGGGATGACGGCACCGGCATAGAGCCCACTGTCGACGCGGACCCCCATACCGCCTGGGATGATGTATTGATCGATCTTCCCAGCCATCGGCCGGAAGTCCGAGAACGGGTCTTCGGCGTTGATGCGACATTCAATCGAGTGACCGGAAAAAGTGATGTCTTCTTGCGAGATGGCGAGCGGGTGACCGAGCGCGACCTCAAGCTGCGCTTGGACGAGGTCAAACCCAGTGATCATCTCGGTCACCGGATGTTCAACTTGAATCCGGGTGTTCATCTCCATGAAGTAGAATTCGTTCACTTCCGGGACGTAGATGAACTCGATCGTTCCGGCACCTGAATACCGGATCGCCTTCGCCGCTTTGACGGCCGCTTCGCCCATCGCCCGTCTTGTCGCTTCGTCGATGGCCGGAGACGGCGCTTCTTCGACGAGTTTTTGCATGCGGCGCTGAATCGTACAATCCCGTTCGCCTAAGTGGATGACATTTCCATATTGATCGGCGAGCACTTGTACTTCGACGTGACGGAACGATTCGATATATTTCTCTAAATAGACATCGCCGTTCCCGAACGCCTGCTTCGCTTCTTTACGCGTCGCGCTGAGCCCTTTAATCAGTTCCGCTTCATCGAACGCGACACGAATCCCGCGTCCGCCACCGCCGGCTGTCGCTTTGATGATGACCGGGTAGCCGATCTCACGGGCGAGCTCGATGGCCTCCCCGTCCGTCACGACGCCGCTCGAACCCGGTACGACCGGGACGCCCGAGTCGATCATCGTCCGTTTTGCTTCGTCCTTGATGCCCATCTTTCGAATCGCATAACTGCTCGGACCGACGAACTGAATGCCGCACGCTTCGCTCATCTCGGCGAATTCCGCATTTTCCGCCAAAAAGCCATATCCCGGGTGAATCATCGTCGCATCGACCGCACAAGCGACCGATAAAATGTTCGGGATATTCAAATACGAGTCTTTCGACGGGTTCGGTCCGATGCAATACGCCTCGTCCGCGAGCTTGACATGAAGCGCCTCCCGATCTGCCTCCGAGAAGACGGCGACGGTCGGAATATTCAATTCTTTCGCGGCTCGAATGATTCGGACAGCGATTTCACCACGGTTTGCAATGAGTAGTTTCATAGCGACCTCACTTCACGCTGAAAAGCGCTTGACCGTATTCGACCAAATCACCGTCGGCCACGAGTACTTCGACGATTTCGCCACTGATTTCCGCTTCGACGTCATTAAACAACTTCATCGCTTCGAGAATACAGACGACTTGACCTGTCTCGACTCGGTCTCCGACGTTCACGAACGCTTCTTTGTCCGGTGCCGGGCGTGAATAGAACGTCCCGACCATCGGCGAGGTAATCGTTTTATAGGCTGGCGTGGCAACAGGTGCAGCCACTTCTTCCACGTCGTTCGTGACGACAGGTGCTGCAACCGGCGTGACCGGGACTGCGTGCGCGGCTTGTGTGACGACTTGTGGGACCGCCTCTTTTTTCAATGACAATTTAAAATCAGACGTCTCAAGTTCCATTTCATGGATTGACGTTTGATCGAGCAATTCCATCAGCTCTTTAATATGATCGATTTGCATGAATATACCCCCTGTTTATACCTGGTACTAAACTCTACTCTACTATAACTGGTCAGACCAGTGAATGCAACGACAAAAAAGCGGGTCCATTCCGAAGAATAGACCCACTTCATTTTACCCGTTATAACGGCCTGTGAACTCGCCTGTTCGTGTATCGACCGTGACTTTTTCACCTGGCTCGATGAAGAGTGGCACTTGGATGATGTGGCCCGTCTCGACCGTCGCGTTTTTCTTGACGTTCGATGCCGTATCCCCTTTGACGCCTGGGTCGGCTTCAACGATCGTCAAGACGACCGTCGTCGGGAGCTCGATACCGAGAATCTCGCCGTTGTAGTCCGCGATGCTCACTTCCATGTTTTCAAGCATGTATGGAAGGGCCGCTTTTACTTGTTCGCTCGTCAATTCGAGTTGCTCGTACGATTCGTTGTCCATGAACACGTACGTATCACCCATCGGATAAAGATACTGCATGCGTTTGCGCTCGATGTGAGCCCGTTCGATGCGTTCCCCACCACGGAACGTCGTTTCTTGGATCGCACCTGTGCGCAAGTTACGCATCTTCGTCCGAACGAAGGCAGCGCCTTTACCTGGTTTGACGTGTTGGAATTCGATGACTTGCCAAATTGAACCGTCTGACGTTTTGACCGTGAGGCCTGTTTTTAAATCGTTTACTGATACCATGTTGATTTCCTCCTAAATTCAGACGAGGCTTACGCCTCAATCGTGATTAACTCTTTTGGCGATTGCGTGAGACGAACACATCCGTCCTCCGTGATCACGACATCGTCCTCGATGCGGCAACCGCCGACACCCGCGATATAAATGCCCGGCTCAATCGTGACGACCATGCCCGGCTCGAGAATCGTCTCGGAGCGGAATGACAGCCCCGGCGCCTCATGCACTTCCATACCGAGTCCATGCCCGGTCGAGTGACCGAAGTACTCCCCGTAACCGGCATCTTTGATGACGTCACGCGTCAACGCGTCCGCCTCGATTCCTGAGATGCCGGCTTTCGTCCCGGCTACGCCCGCGAGCTGCGCTTTGAGCACCGTGTCGTAAATGTTACGCAGTTCGTCCGAGATATCGCCGACCGCGAGTGTCCGGGTGATATCCGAACAGTAGCCTTTGTAATATGCGCCGAAATCAAGCGTGACGAGTTCGCCCGCTTCAATCACCTTATCACTCGCTACGCCGTGCGGGAGCGCTGAGCGCCATCCTGAGGCGACGATCATATCAAACGATGATGAGTCCGCTCCTTGGCCACGCATGAACATCTCGAGTTCGTTCGCGACTTCTTTCTCGGTCCGACCTGGACGAATGAACGTTTGGATATGTTCGAAAGCCGCATCGGCAATCGCCGCAGCTTCCTTCATTATCTTAAGCTCTGCCTCATCCTTAATCAAGCGTAGCTTTTCCACAATTCCTGACGTCTCGACGAGCTCTGCCGTCACTTCCTTCTCATATGTCCGGTACGATCCGACCGTCATATCGTCTTGCTCGATTCCGAGGCGCTTCACCGACTCATGCGCAGCGATTTCAGCGACCGACTTGACGAGCGACGTCTTGAGTTCGACGATCGAATAGCCTTTCACTTGGCTCGCAGCTTGCTCTGTATAACGGAAATCGGTAATAAAGCTTGCCGATTCCGGTGTGATCAAGACGACACCGCTCGACCCGGTGAAGCCAGACAAATAACGGATGTTCTCTCGTTTCGTCACGAGTAGTCCGTCAATCCCGTTAGCGGCGAGTTCACGTTGTAACTTACTGACACGTTCAATCATGGCGATTCCTCCAATGTTCGATTAATGCGTGCAACGCGAGCGTATAACTCGTCAAGCCGAAGCCACTGATGACGCCGAGACAGACGGCGGCAAGCTTCGATTCATGCCGAAACGACTCACGGGCATGCACGTTCGAGATATGTACTTCGACGACAGGGGCGGAGATGGCCGCGATGGCATCTCGAAGCGCGATCGACGTATGCGTGTAGGCACCGGCATTGAAGATGACCCCTTCGTAATCGAACGCCTCGTGCAACGCATCGAGTAACGCGCCTTCATGATTCGATTGGACGAACGTGAGCTCGACGTCATCAGGCGCAACGAGCATCAACTCACTGGCTAACCCCTTCAATGATACGTTTCCGTACACGTCAGGTTCCCGTCTGCCCAGCAGATTCAAATTCGGTCCGTTCAACACAAGAATACGCAATCTACATTCCCCCTTCGTCAAGTCGCTTCTATTGTAACAAATTTAGACACAGTGCGTGAATCGAGTCACCTAAGGTTTCGTTTTTCGAACGAATCACGGTATAATTCAACTATACTACGGCTAGAATCGAGGAAATCGTATGACAACTAAACCATCCATCCCCGTCGGCGGGCAGGCGCTCGTTGAAGGTGTGATGTTCCAAGGACGGAGCGAGAGCGCTTCGGCGATCCGGCGTAAAGACGGGTCAATCGAGACGTTCAGTCAACCTCGCATCCTCGTGCCTTGGGTACAGTCTTTAAAGAAAGTCCCATTTCTGCGCGGCGTCGTCGCGTTATATGAGTCGTTGAAGAACGGCTCGGCCCACATGACGTTCGCGAGTGACCGCTACGATGTCGACCCGAGCGAAGATGCAGTCGAGAAACCCGAGAAAAAACAAAACATTTTTATGGTGCTCATGATTGCCATCGTCGGGGTCATCTCCTACGTTTTCGGGAAGCTTATCTTCAACGTCACCCCGGCATTATTGGCCGCCATGTTTCAAAGCGTGCCGGCATTGTCCGGACACGTGATTCAAAACCTCCTCGAAGGGGGAATAAAATTAGTATTACTGCTCAGTTATCTCTACTTGATTTCCTTGACTCCGCTCATCAAGCGCGTGTTTCAGTATCACGGTGCCGAGCATAAAGTCATCAATTGTTACGAGTCCGGTCGACCGATTACGGTCGAGAACGTTCGCGCGAGCTCACGACTGCACTATCGTTGCGGTTCGAGCTTCATCTTGTTCACCGTGTTCGTCGGCATCGGCGTCTATATGATTGTGCCGATTGACCCGCTCTGGGTCCGACTCGTCAGCCGCATCGCACTGTTGCCGGTCGTCATCGGCATCTCATTCGAAGTACTTCAATTCACGAACCGTTTCCGCGATCATCGTTATTTGTCGGTTCTCGGCAAACCCGGCCTCTCACTTCAGTTGTTGACAACACGTGAGCCAAACGATGAACAAATCCAAGTCGCCATCGAGGCGTTCGAGACGTGGGAGCGCGCCGAAACCGTTCAACCGGCCGTTAAAAGAGAGGGTTAAAGAGGAGGAAACGCCATGATCAGACAAAGAATCGGCTCGACCGCAGCGACCATCGTGTTCATCTTAGGCTTCATCGGTGTCGGGCACATGCTCGCGACCGACCCCGGTCGTTTGTTCAGACAGTTGCTTTTCATCGGTATTTTCGGGTTAATCTTTTATGTGATTTACAAAGTGTTCATGGCGCCTAAAATCTCGGCTGAAGACATGCGTTACCGCAAGACGGCCCAAGCCTCGAAAAAGCGGATGCAGCGTCCGAACAGCCCTCAAGTGAAACCTTCGGCGGCCGCGAAGAAAAAAGTGAAGCAAAAGCCTGGATCGAACGTGACGAAACTGTCAAAACGCCCGTCCTTGAATCGGACGGACAGACCGCAACTCACCGTCATCGAAGGCAAAAAGGGCAAGAAGAAGAAAAAAGCGAATATGTAAACAGGAGGCGACACAATCATGTGTCCCTCCTGTTTTTTAGTCCGTCTCCACGAAACCGATGTAAGGCAAGTTGCGATACTGCTCGGCGTAATCAATCCCATAGCCGATGACGAACTCATCCGGAATCTCAAAACCGACATAATCCGCTTCGAGTGTGACGAGACGACGGGCCGGCTTGTCGAGGAGCGTACAGATTTTCAACTCGCCCGGTTGATGGAGCGACATGTGCTGACATAAGAATTTCAGTGTTTGACCCGTGTCGATGATGTCTTCGATGATGACGACGTACTTGCCTTCGACATCCAAGTCGAGATCTTTTCGTAATTGGACGTTTCCGCTCGAGACTGACTTTTTGCCGTATGAAGACGCCGCGACCGTATCGAGTTGGACGCTCCCGTTCATCTGTCGCATCAAGTCAGCCGCAAACACCATCGACCCTTTAAGGACGGCAACAAGAACGATTGGCGTCCCCGCCGCATCCCGTTCAATCTGCTCTGCAAGTTCGCGCACACGGTGTTTAATCTGATCCTCATCAAATAATTTTCCTTTAATCTGAATATCCATCATGTCGGCGCATCGCGCGCCGTCACCCCCTCTTCAATCTATCCAGCCCCCATTCTATCACAACACTAGCAAAAAACCAGATGTTATTCTTAAATTTATTTTTAATGTTCGGTTTTAGAAGGGTATCTATCAAAAAAGGCACCGGTCCGACGACCGATACCTCACTTTCATGATTCATCTTGGGTGCGACGATGTTGCTGGAACTCATGAAACTGCTCCATCAATTCCGGCTTATCCTCGAAAAACTCCACGAATCTCGTCATACAGTCGAGGGTATCCGAACTCAAGTGATGCTCGATTCCCTCAACGTCTTCATAGACGTGCGCTTCGTCTGCTCCAATGAGCCGGAGAAACGATTCCAACATCGTATGGCGCTCGACAAGCCGCTTTCCAATCTTTTGACCTTTATGCGTCAACATGAGGCCGCGATATTTTTCGTAAACCAAATAGTCTTCTCGGTCGAGCTTTTGGACCATCTTCGTGACTGAAGAAGGGTGCACCCCTAAATGTTCCGCGATATCGGATACTCGGGCGTACCCTTTTTCCTCCATCAATAAATAAATTCGTTCTAAATAATCTTCCATACTCGGTGTCGGCATGGGCGTGGCCTCCCCTTCAGTTCCATTCTCCAATCTTTATTTTAGCGTAACGACCCATAAACCGAAAGCGCGAGGCGGAAATCCGTGAGTCAATCATTGTCTCATGACCTTATCTTCTTTATAATGAATGGTGGTAACTCAAGTAGAGAAAGGAAGAACAGTAATGGGAATCGAAACAATCCTCGTCATCATCCTATGGGGTGCACTCATCGCATACATCGTATGGCGCTTCATGCCAGCACGTGGTTTGAAAAAGATGAAGCAAGAAGAATTCCGGGCCTCGCTCCGAAAAGGACAATTGATTGATGTCCGCGAACCGAACGAATACAAAGGTGGTCACATCATCGGCGCGCGGAACATCCCCGTCGGTCAGATGAAATTACGCATGAAAGAACTTCGTAAGGACCAACCGATCCTCATGTACTGCCAAGGGAAGTCCCGGACGAACCAGGCGGCCAAGCTGCTATTGAAGAACGGATTCACGGACGTCTATATGCTCGAAGGCGGATTCAAGAACTGGAAAGGCAAAATCAAAAAAGATTAAGCCAAAACGGCCGATTCTCATCGCAGAGGATCGGCCGTTTTTTTAGGACGAGGTCCACTCTCTTGACGGGAGCGGGCCTCGTTTCATTGGTCAATTGATTGATGAAGGCTGTCGGTGCTCATATTTGAGCACTGGCTTCCGGGCAGCGAGCGTCTCGTCGAGTCGCTTGATGACGGTCGTATGCGGCGCCGTCTGGACGATTTCAGGATTCTCTTCTGCTTCCTTCACAATTTGGAGCATCGCGTCACAGAATGCGTCGAGCGTCTCTTTCGACTCGGTCTCCGTCGGCTCGACCATGATGCACTCCTCGACGTTGAGCGGGAAGTAAATCGTCGGCGGGTGATAGCCGAAGTCGAGCAAGCGTTTGGCGATATCGAGCGTACGGACGCCGAGCGCTTTTTGACGTTTGCCGGACAAGACGAACTCGTGTTTGCAATACGTGTCGTACGGCACGTCGAACGCGTCCTTCAATCGGGCGAACATGTAATTAGCGTTCAAGACGGCTTCACTCGACACGCGCGTCAATCCTTCCGCGCCCATCGTCTTGATGTAACTATACGCCCGGACGTTGATGCCAAAGTTTCCGTAGAACGGTTTGATTCGGCCAATCGACTGCGGACGGTCATAGTCGAGCGTGTAGCCCGATTCCGCTTTTCGGACGATCGGCGTCGGCAAGTATGGTATCAAGTCCCGCTTGACACCGACCGGACCCGATCCCGGTCCACCACCGCCGTGCGGTCCTGTAAACGTCTTGTGCAAGTTCAAGTGCACGACGTCAAAGCCCATATCCCCCGGACGGGCGATTCCGAGAATCGCATTCGAGTTGGCACCGTCGTAATACAGCTTCCCGCCCGCCTCATGGACGACTTTACTAATTTCGAGAATGTTCGCTTCGAACAAGCCGAGTGTGTTCGGGTTCGTCAACATGAGCGCTGCCGTGTCATCCCCGACTTTCGCTTTCAAATCGTCCAAGTCGACGAGACCACGCGCATCCGATTTGACCGTCACCGTCTCGAATCCTGCCACGACAGCGGAAGCGGGGTTCGTACCGTGAGCAGAGTCCGGTACGAGTACTTTCGTCCGCTGCATGTCCCCGTTATGATGATGGAACGCTTTAATGAGCATGAGGCCCGTCCATTCCCCGTGGGCACCTGCGGCCGGTTGAAGCGTCACTTCGTCCATTCCCGTGATTTCAGCGAGCTTGTCTTGAAGATCGACCATCATCTCGAGCGCCCCTTGAACCGATTCGACCGGTTGGAGCGGGTGGATGTGGGCGAAGCCAGGAAGACGTGCCATGTCTTCATTCACTTTCGGGTTGTACTTCATCGTACACGACCCGAGCGGATAGAAACCAGAGTCAACGCCATGGTTCCGCGTCGAGAGCGACGTATAGTGGCGCACGACGTCGAGTTCAGATACTTCCGGTAGCTCAGCCGTTTGTTTTCGAATCATCGATGCCGGTAGTAGCGACTCGAGGTCCACTTCCGGTACTGTCGGTGTCGGCAAGTTATAGCCGGTCCGGCCGGCACGTGACACTTCAAAAATGAGCGTTTGTTCTTGTTGCATCAGTTCATCCCCCCAACCACTTCAACAAATTGATCAATTTCCTCTTTCGTCCGGAGCTCGGTCGCACAGACGAGCATCTGTGTGCGGCGCTCCGCCTCATACGTCCCGAGCGGTAATCCGCCGATGATGCCATGGTCGAGCAAGTGGCGTGACACGTCGTCGGCGTCGACACCGAAATCGACGACGAACTCGTTGAACATCGGACCTTCATCAATCACGGCATAACCGGCTGCCTTCAATGACTCTTTCATGTAGTGCGCCGTCTGCATGTTGCGGACCGCCATGTCGCGAATCCCATACTTCCCGAGCGCCGACATCGTGATGGATGCAGCGAGGGCGTTGAGCGCTTGGTTCGAACAGATGTTAGACGTCGCTTTATCACGGCGGATATGTTGCTCCCGCGCCTGAAGCGTCAACACGAACCCACGTTTGCCGTCCTCATCGACCGTCTGACCGACGAGTCGGCCTGGCAGTTTACGCATGAGTGCCTTTTTGACGGCAAAGTAACCACACGATGGCCCACCGAAACTTTGAGGAATCCCGAACGGTTGCGCATCACCGACCGTGATGTCGGCCCCGAGCGCACCTGGTGATTCGAGTACGCCCAACGCGAGCGGGTTACTCGAGACGACGAAGAGCGCCCCCGCATCGTGTGCCGCTTTCGCAAGCGACGCCAAATCTTCGATTCGACCGTAGAAGTTCGGGTACTGGACGACGAGACACGAGGCATCTGTCAAATCGAGATCGCCCGACGTCAAGCCGTCGACGACCGGTGTGACTTCTACGTCAAGCCCTGGGCCGCCAGCATACGTCCGAATCACGTCTTTCGCTTCAGGATGGACCGCCCCCGAGACGACGATACGTTTTTTCTTCGTGTGGGCGCTCGCGAGATATGTTGCCTCAGCGAGCGACGTGATGCCATCGTACATCGATGAGTTGGCGACATCCATCCCTGTCAATTCACAAATCATCGTCTGAAACTCAAACATCGCTTGAAGTTCTCCTTGTGAAATTTCAGGTTGGTACGGCGTGTATGCCGTGTAAAACTCAGAGCGAAGCAACATATGGTTCATGACGCTCGGCGACAAATGATCGTACATGCCCGCGCCAAGGAAGCTCGGATGCGATTTCGTATGCATGTTTTTCTCGGCGAGTTTCGTCATATGACGGACGAGATCCACTTCAGGGAGCGGTGCCCCGATCGCTGACAGCGATGCCGACTCTCGTAATGAGGCCGGGATGTCTTCAAGCAAGTTATCAATCGACTCGACGCCGATCGTGTACAACATGTCACGCTCATCTTGTTCTGTCATCGGCAAATAGCGAAATTCCATTCTGTTCATTCTGAATCCCCCTGTTTATTTACGGTTATAAAACGGTGTCGGTACGCGTTCGGCTTCTATTTTTTTCCCCCGGACGTCGACGATGAAGTGCGTCTCTTCCACGAAGCGGCGATCGATCCGAGCCCAGGCGATTGATTCGTTCACGGTCGGTGGCATCGTACCCGTCGTGACGACGCCAATCGTCTCTCCGTCAAACTCGACAGTCGCGCCTTGACGGGCGATGCCTCGCCCAAGCAGCTTCAAGCCAATCATCCGGCGCGGAATATCCTCTTTTTGTTTCACGAGTGCGTCTTTCCCGATGAAGTCTGTATCGAGCTTCACCGCAAAGTTCACGTTCGCCTCGAACGGCGTGACCGTCTCGTCGAGTTCATGGCCATATAACGGTAAACATGCCTCAAATCGCAACGTGTCACGCGAACCGAGCCCACACGGTGTCACTTGCTCGTTCTCGAGCGCTGACCAAATCCGACCGATGTGTTCTGCCCGCGCATATAACTCAAAACCATCCTCGCCGGTGTAACCACTTCTAGAGACGATCGTCGACACACCAGCCACGTCTCCTGTGAGGAAACGGAAGAATTTAATCTCTGCGAGCGGTAAATCCGTCAATTTGGATAGGATTTCCTCTGCTTTTGGCCCTTGGACTGCGATTTGACCGTATGCATCCGACTCATCCGTCACAGTGACGTCCCCTTCGACGTGAGCGTTGACGTGCGCGACATCTTTTTCGATATTCGAGGCGTTGACGACGAGCCAGAACGCGTCTTCGTCTAATCGATAGACGAGCAGATCGTCGACGACACCGCCGTCAGGTAAACAAAACAAGTTGTACTGGGCTTGGCCGATTTGAAGTTTTGACACGTCATTCGTCACGAGCCGTTGGACGTTTTGTAACGCGTCAGGCCCTTCGATCCGAATTTCCCCCATGTGCGAGACGTCGAACATCCCGACATTTTCGCGGACGGCCATATGCTCTTCTTTAATCGTTGAAAACATGATCGGCATATCAAACCCCGCAAACTCCACCATTTTCGCCTTCGGTGCGATCAAGTCATACAAAGGCGTACGTTTAAGCGTAACTTTCTCCATATTATCCCCCAATCCCGAACATAAAAATAAAAACAAATGAAATATTTCGTTTCCACTATCACTCTATCAATTTTCACAGCTGCTGCCTAGCCTAAAACGACCAAAAAGAAAGAGGATGGAAAACGAAAACGTTTTCATCCTCATTATTTCATATTTTGCTCTCAGTGGAAACGGGCGAGCTTTCAATTCCTGCGGTCCGTTTGATTTCTTGTGTCAAACCGATCGATGCATCTTTCAGCTCGACCGACTCCGTCTTCACTTTGACCGATAACCGTTTCATTTCGGCGACGGACGCGTTCACCGTGTCGACGTGACGTTTAATCTCATCAATCAACTGTTGAATCACGCCAATCCGAATCTGAAAACGTTCGGTCAGGCGTTTGACGCGCCGGATGTCCCCTGCCATCTTCTTTTTGTATAGAAGAAAGCCATGTAAGCCGAGCCCGACGAGCGCGAGCCCGACGATGCCCAAATTAATCCAAATCATTCGTTCTCCTCCTTCAATCGATTTAATTGTCGAACGACGTCTTCTGTACCACGTGAGGCATCGAGGACGATATCCGCCTCCCGGTAAAGCGGTAGACGACGGTCATATAAGGCGCGTACGTTCTCTTTGCCGCCTTTGACGAGCGGGCGGCTTGAATGACGAATCCGTTCCCAACACAATTCGAACGGCAAATCTAGCGCAATGACCGTACCGTGCGCCTTCATCCATTCAATGTTTCTCGGACGCTCCACGATGCCCCCGCCGGTCATAATATACTCCGCCTTCGTCGATCGCAAAAGCTCACTCTCGAGTTCACGAAAGACAACTTCCCCGTGTTGATCAAAGAAGGACGGAATGTCCATACCGGCATGTCGTTCTAGCTGTTCGTCTAAGTCGACGACATGATTTGTTGTTTCAAGATATCGTTTTACGCTTGTTTTACCTGTACCCATAAACCCGATGATATAAAACGGCTTAATCATCGAAATAAATCACCTCTTTATGTCGCTCGCCCGTCACGAGCCGGATTTCGACTTCCGTCGTCCCGCTCCCGAGCGGTCGGCACGAGACTGTCCCGGTCGGTCTCGTTATGACGGCAGCTTTCGCCTTGCAGTTCGCTTTCGCCACGAGCAAGTGCGCTTCGAACCGGATGGCGAGAATATCACGGGACAGCCGTTCCGTACTTCGTTCAATATCAGTATACCAAAACAACGATGCGCCAAGTATCCATGTCACGACAATCAAGGAAGAGAGGAGGAAGAAGCCGCTCTCATGCACATCACGTATTTTTCCCGCTTCCCATGCCGATCGTCGAACCGGATTTGATACCCCTGCCCTACCGATTCGACACGATACTGTTCGATTCCTCTGACGAATAATAGATTCCCTCCCCCGTCCCCGACCATGACCAAGTTGCCGTTAATCTGTTTCAACGTCCACGACCACGTCGTCTCGTCCGGACGCACGTATACACCGATGAGACGGCCGTCCTTGACGGCACAATCCCGACTGTCGATGACTTTACGGACGAACAGCTGAGAAGTCGTCGTCACATTTCCTCTCGGCTGCTCATACAACGTCTCACCGAGCGAGAGCAGATGGACGAGAAGTCCGACGAACAACGGGACGAGCATGAGTACAAACGTCAGTTCTAACATCGTGTACCCGCGCTCAAAGGGTCGGCAGACATAACTCTTCAACACAGACACGTCCTCGCCCGCTCGGGTTAGCTGCATCGATCAACACCTCCCGTTGCAACGCTTCATACTGCCGGACCGTCGCTTCCAATCGTTCGATTCGTTCATTGCCGTTCACGATAAACGGGACGAGTACTCCGATCCATCCAAGTAGCAATGCCAGGCTCAGACAAATCTCCCATAGCGTGACACCTCGTTCAAAACCCCTCACTTCGAATCACCTCCGGTTCGTACGTTCCCATCCGAAACTTTAGTGTGATCGATTGGGTGCCTGAAGAAAATTTCCATTGCCCGGCATACGAAGCCGCCGTCTTCGAGAACACAATCTCGCTTGACGTCGGCAGACTGAGCACAATCCCATCTGGAACTGGGACCGTCTTAATCGACGTCAATCCGCATGTGATATGATAGCGCCGTTCTTTCACGTACCAGCGCAAGCGCGGCACGCATTTCTCGTCAGCGGCGACATAAGGATACTGGCCCACCTCCGCGATGTCGGACAAGAGCCCTTCAGTGAAGTCGATTAAAGCGAGGCGGTCAATCGAACGTACCGCCGGCATTGCCAGTAGTAGCATCGATGACAAGACGAGCAGCACCGCCGCCATCTCAATGAACGTATAGCCGTCTTGCCTCATTTTTTTGTGAGCGTGCCTGTTGCCGGCGCGTACGTATACGCCGTCGACTGACAACTGTACGTGAGTGGATCCGTCGCGCCGCCGCGTTTGATGACCGCGAGAGTCTCAGGATATGTTTTATGCTCCGCATAATAGAGGTTAATCTCTGACTCGACGATGCGGACACTCCCTTCGCAACTGACGCTGTCGGCTCGGCTCTTCCCGTCCGTCATCGACGGGACGAGCAGTAACAACAAAACAGAAATAATCAACAAGACCGCTGCCATCTCGACAAGTGTGAAACCGCGTTCCGTATCCCGATTGATCATCTTAATTCCTCCTCATAGTTGACCCATAATCAGTTGTACCGGTAAATAAATCGTATAAAACATCATCGTCACCATGACCGTTAACACACCATATAACGCCGGTTCCGCCTTGGCAATCAGTTCTTTCCAATAACTTTCCATCTCTTCAAAGACGAGTTCCCGATGGACGGCCATCATCGTACCCAGCTCCCCGCTGACGGAACCGACGCCAAACAGACTCACAACTTCGTGGTCTAAAAACGGTTCGTCCCTCGCGGCCGCTTCAAGCTCATAGCCGGCCGACATCCGGTCATGTATTCGTCTCGCAATCATCGCCACTTCGCCGTCCCCTACAGCCAACCGCTCAACGATGTGGCGCACTGACGCCTCTCCGTCCTGAAGTAGCGAAAGTTCACTGACGAACAAGTACGTGACGTATAGTCGCTGCCCCCGCTCTATGAGCGGAATGCGGATGACCCCGGCTTTTCCAAGACGATAGAGACCGGCCGCCGCAACAAGGAAACAGACGAACAAGCCCGGGAAGAACCACTTCGATAACAAAATCGCGTTCATGCCGCCCAACCGTTCGAGCTCGACCATCGTCAACAGCTTAGGAAAAATATACAGGGCGTAAATCGTGCCTAGACCAAACAACATCGTCATAATGACGAGCGGGTATCGGGCTAGCTGCTTCAACTCCTGTTCAAGGGAGGACCGCATTTCCGACAAGGCGAGCACTTGCTCGAGCCCTTCAATAAAATGGTGTCCGCGTTCCGCCGTCTCGAGCAACTCTCGCATCCGCTCGTTCGAGACGAGTGTCGCAAACACTTCGGCGAGTGACGCCCCTTCTTCGAGCGCGACACGCATGTTCGTCACGCTTTGGCGACGCTTTCCACGTTCATGCATCTCGAGCGTCTCAAACGCCTTTTTCAATCCGACACCTCGTGACTGTAACCTTAAAAATCGACGGATCGTGTTCAGTTCACACATGACTCGGGTAGTGACCATGAACATGTCATCTCCTCTCCTCGGTGAAGCACACACCAGTATCGATTGATTTCCATGTCGCCCGCTAACTCTCTGAGACGGCGTTCCCCGTCTTCAATCGTGGATGTGTGAAACGTCGCAATCGTCAGATGCCCGCTAAGCGCTGCATCATGCGCGACTTTCAATTCTTCGCTCGTCCGAACCTCGCCGATGACGATGACATCAGGGTCGGCTCGCAGCGTCTCTTTCAGAAGACTACGATGATCGAGGCCCGCCTTCGCGTTCACCTCTAATTGGATAACACCGGTAATCGGTTGTTCCGGCGGGTTCTCAATCGTGACAATCCGTCGGTGATTCATCCGCTCGAGCAAGGCGTATAACACCGTCGTCTTCCCTGCCCCGGTCGCTCCGCCAATTAAAAAGAGTCCGTGTCGCATCATCGCGAATCGCTCAAACAGCATTTGATCTTCCTTTCCCACTAGTTCATGTAAATCGAACGACACGTTCGGCATACGCCATGACATTAACGTATGCTCGAACGACGGCAAGAACGTGACTCGAATCATCGCCGTCTCCGCATTGTACATTCCAGATTGCGGGACCCGTTGATCGGTTTCCGTCAATGAACACCAGTATTTCATATGTAGCGTCAATCGTTCATACTCCGTCCTGCCTAACGTCTCGACCACGTCCAACCGCGTCCCAGACCGAAAGTGGACCGCCACATCATACTCATTCGGCATGAAATGCACATCACTTGCCCGATGCTCCCGCGCCAATTCAATCAATCGCCTCGTAACTGTACGCATTGTCCCCACCTCGCGATAAGCATAAAAAAAAAGCCCACCTGTAGGAAAGTGGACTTGTGTTATGAAACGTTAGCTGAAGTTAAATCATGGCGACGTGCGTACGTCTCGATTGACACTTTGTCATATCCGACAATGACTTCTTTACCGTCCGTCAAAATCGGACGTTTCAGCAACTTTGGATTTTCACTCATCAAGTGAAGCAACTCGCTCAATTTCAAATCATCGACGTCAACGTTCAATTGCTTGAACGCCTGGCTTCTTGTCGCTAGCAGTGATTCGACGCCGTTTTCACACAATGTGAGCAACGTCTTCAATTCATCTACCGAAGGAGTGTCACGGAAAATATGACGTTCACTCACGTTGAGTTGCTGTTCTTGCAAAAACGCCTTCGTTTTTCGACATGACGTACAACTTGGATACGTATAAAACATCAATTCATTTGCCATTATAATTGCCTCCTTATAAGTTCGGTTTCCGCTCGTACATGTTGTGTGTAAGATGATTATACAATGGTTAGACAATAATGTACAGTGTTTGTACAACTTTTTTTATTTTTTGTACAAGATTGTTCAACGTTAAGACTTCACATATTTTTCACGATTATTTTGCTCAATTCACACGTTTCCGTAGCATTTTTTTTAATGTGTTGGTAAAATAGTGAATGAGAATGGAATAATGTACGTATGGGGGGATTAACATGGCGAGAATGTACCGTGTCCTTGGATTTTGGACTGGGTTGATCGCAGCGCTTGCGTTCGTGGGCGCGCTCGGTGGAGATCAAAGCGACAGTCATTACACGAATGATTTTATCGTTATGGGTCTTGTCTTTTTGGCTCAAACTATTTTCTTCGTCGCACTCGGCTATTTGAAACTGACTGAAAAAACGTATGTCTACGTGTTTGGCGCTTATTTGACGGTCTTCTTCATCGTCTTCACGTATTGGAGTAACTTCCAAATGTAAAAAAAGATTGTCTCATGACGAGACAATCTTTTTTCGTTCATCGGCTAAAGAAAGGATTGGACGTGATTTCGGCCCCGAGTGTCGTTTTCGGGCCGTGACCTGAATAGAGTACCGTCTCTTTTGGTAACAGTTGGCGAAGCCGGTCAATCGATCCGAGCAACGTGGCCTGGTCGCCGCCATACAAATCGGTGCGCCCGACCGATTGCTTAAAGATCAAGTCGCCGCAAAACGCGATTTTGTCACTTGGAAGATAGAGTGTCACACTCCCAGGTGAATGTCCCGGCGTGTGATGCAGCTCAAACGCGAGCGCCCCAATCTCAAGTGTTTTTCCTTGATACGTTCGTTCCGCAGGTCGCATCGAAGCGGATGGCAAATGAAATTTGGCCGCCCCGTTCTTTTCGTCATCGGTTAACCACGTCCGCTCTGCTTCGTGGACGTACACGGGCACGTTAAAGCGATCGCGTAACGCATCAATGCCGCCGATATGGTCGAAATGGGCGTGGGTCAACAAGATGGCGTGTAATCCGCCGAACCGTTCGACCGCCTCAAAGAACCGACTATCATCCGTCCCCGGGTCGATGATGACGACCGTTCCGTCCTGTTCGACGACATAACCGTTCTCTTGTGCCAAGCCGGATGTGATTTTTACAACGTTCATTATGAACACCTCCGTATCCATTCTAATCGATATTGTGGCAAAATTGTAGCAGCGCCTTTCTTTGCTCGACAGCGTCACATATTTCGGATAAAATAATAGTGATATTTCAGTGAAATTTTTATGAATTTCATGACGTATAATAAAGGGGGAACTCGTCATGCATTTGTATGAGCCATTTGGATGGATCTCACTCATCGTGGCACTCGTTGCGATTTGGGGAATGGCCCGTTCATTCAAGAAGCGTCAATTCTTTCCACTCGCCTTTGCAGCCGTCACCGTGCTCGTCTTCGGATTTTTCGGTATCGCGACATTGATTTACGGTGGAATTCCAAGCTAATGAAGTACTAAAAAACGACTTCGGTCGTTTTTTTTGTACAGTAAAAGCGTCGTCCGAACGGACGACGCTTTTCTCAATCAGTTATTCGACTGTTCTTTGAAACGCAACAAATCGGAGTAAATCAAATCATCGTTCATCTGTAGAATCGACTCTGCCTCTTCGTTGACTGGTCCACAGAGCGAAGCGTCCTCGACGACTTCGCCTGTCTGCGCATCATAACATGTCGATTGCGTCCAAACGTACTCATCGGTCAACACGGTGCCGTCCCGGAAGATGGCGCGACTGTTCCGTTCTTTCGAGAACAGGTCGTTTCCGAATCCGATCAAGTCGGACGTATCCATCCCTAACAAGTGGAGAATTGTCGGTTTCATATCGACATGACTGCCGATCGTTTCATGCACTTCACCTTTTGTTTGGTCAGGTAGGTGGACGACGAACGGTACTTGTTGAAGTTTCGCCACGTCATACGGCGTCAATTCTTCTTTCCCGAGCAAGTCAGCCATCGCGGCGTTGTGGTTCGTCGAAATGCCATAATGGTCCCCGTAGACGATGAAGATCGTGTCGTCCCACATGCCGTTCGCCTTCAACTCGTCGATGAACAGCCCGAGCGCATAGTCCTGATAGGCGAGCGCCTGCGGGAAGTTGTTGAGCGTCGTCGAGTTCGTCTCGAACTTCGGCACGAGCTCATAGTCTTCGCTCGGCATCGTGTATGGGAAATGGTTCGTGAGCGTGATGAACTTTGCATAGAACGGTTGCGGAAGCTCTTCAAGGATCGGAATCGACTGTTCGAAGAAACTATCATCGAGCAGTCCCCACTCGGTCATGTCTTCTGGGTTCCCAAGGTCATAGCTCTTCTCGTCAAAGAATTCGTCGACCCCGACGTTCTTATACATATGGTCGCGGTTCCAGAACGATTTGTTGTTCGCATGGAACACGGCCGAATAATAATTATCTTCTTTGATCACTTCAGGAAGGGCCTGATATTCGTTATCGGCGTTCGTGAAGTAGACGGCTCCGCGCGGAAGTCCGTAGAGCGAATTGTCGAGGGCGAACTCGGCATCGGACGTCTTGCCTTGTCCGACCGTGTGATAATAGTTCGGCCAGAAGTGTGACTCTTCAATCAGTTTGTTCAAGTTCGGCGTGATGTACTCGCCGTTTGAAGCCTTCATGTTGTGGGTGAAGTTTTGAGCCGACTCGAATGAGACGACGATGACGTTCTTGCCCTTATACTTCCCGAACAGCTCCGGGTCCGGCGCCGCATAGTTTTGACGGGTGAACTGTTCGATTTCAGCAAGCTCCGACCCATCTGCCATCGCTTTTTGCGCCGACGTCTTCGTCTGGAGCATCGCGTCGTACACGTGGAAGTTGAACGTCCCGATGTTTTTGACGAGCAGTTCGCGGTCGAACGAGCGTGTCAAGAGCTCTGGGCGTTCCGTCTCCGCGAGCGACAAGTTGAAGAGGAACACCGCGACGGCCGCCACGAATGTGACGAGCGCACGTCGATGGGATGCCGCGTTCTGACGCGTGTTCACTTTCCAAAGGATGAACGGCAACACGAGCACATCGCCAAGGATGATCAAGTCCTTCCATTCAAGCAATGACGTGAACGATGTCGACAACGTCTCCATGTTCGACGGTTGCAAGATGACCGGCATCGTCAAGTAGTCTGTGAACTCCCGATAATAGACAGCATCCGCAAACAAGATGAACGAGGCGAACGCATAGAGCGTGAAAATCACCCATTTTTGTTTACTGCCTTTGAAGAAGAAGCTGAACGCGAACAGGAACAGCGTCGAACTAATCGGGCTGATTAGTAAAATGAAGGCTTGCGCCGTGTTTTCAATCGGAATGTTGAAGAAAAATTGGTATACGATGTACGTCTTCGTCCAAAGCAATAAAGTAAAAATCCAGAATAAATGATATTCTTGAAACGAAGCGCGGACCGTTTCATTCAGTCGCATAGTTAGCTTCGAGAAGCGTTGAGATGACTTCATCTGACGGTCTCCTCCTCTTTTCAGTTTTTAACGACCGCAGTCGTATGAGGTTCGTGTATAGTTTGTTCTCTTTTTCACGAACGGTATCAGTCCAGTATCAAGTTCAAATCTTACCCCTTTTTTAACAAAAAATCAACTCCACGATTACAAAATTTACATTACTCAATACCCGTTCCACGTAAAAAACACGCCTATGCGAGTCGCATAGGCGTGACAGTCTGACATCGAGTTAGACGCGTGTCGGCAAGAAGTGTTTCCGGGCGAGCCAGGCGCAACCGATGACACCGGCATCGTTTTCGAGTTCCGCAATTTTGAACGTCGTCGACTCATACACGCGTTCGAGCGCGAATCGTTTGAACTGGGCATCGAGCGGTTCAAGGAGTGCTTCACGCGCTTTCGAGACGCCGCCACCGATGACGATGATCTTCGGGTTGAGCGTGTTGGCGATATTCGAAATCGTCAGACCGAGGTATTCCGTCATCTCTTCGACGACTTCGGTTGCCACTTCATCGTTCGCTTTGTACGCTTCGAACACATCGCGAGCGGTCACTTCTTTCAATTCATTCAACGACGTTGTCCGATTTTTACGTTTTTGTAGCGCCAAACGCGAGACGCCCGTCGCCGAGGCGATCGTCTCGATGCATCCGGTGCGGCCACATCCACACTTGACCGCTTTCGCCGTATCACGCTCGACGGTGATATGTCCAATTTCCCCGGCCATTCCCGCTGCCCCGTGGACAATGTTTCCATTCGTGATGACACCGCCTCCGACGCCTGTACCGAGCGTGACGGCAAGGAGCTCCGACGCCCCTTCTCCGGCACCTTTCCACATCTCGCCGAGCGCGGCCGCGTTCGCATCGTTCTCGAGAACAGCCGGCAATCCGACCGCTTTCTCGAACTCGCTGACGAGCGCAAAGTTTTTCCATCCGATGTTCGGTGAATACTCGACAATCCCCTCCGAGAAGTTGATGAATCCTGGTGCCCCGATGCCGGCCCCGGCAAAGTCCTCTTTAGACTTTCCTGATTCTACAAGATAAGCATTGAAAGAAGTCGCGATATCTTTTGGAATATGTACCCCGTTCTCACGAATATCTGTCGTAATCTCCCACTTGTCCGAAATGATGCCATTCATATCAAGGACGGCCATTTTCACCGTCGTACCACCGATGTCGATTCCTAATAACCATTTCATATCCATCACTCCTCATGTCAAATAAATCGCTTTCATTCAATAGTTTACACTATCGAACCCCTTGTGCAAACATTTGCACAAGGGGTTTTTCTGTCAATCTATCGAATTTTTTAATTCATGTGTCAAAATGATCTTTGCCGTGTCATAATCGCGCTGCTCGATGATGCCACCCGCATGAAGTTCATCTAGTTCCATCATCATCAAGCTGATTTCAGCATCCCGCTCACCAATGTAAATGATGGTCCCAAATCCTTTCAAAAACTGTTGCACGTCATAGAAGTTTTTCATACATGCCCCTCCATTCGCGAGAGTACGTATCGATGCAACAGCTTACGTGTCGCCTCGAGCGAAGAAACGTGTGTCCGTTCGTAACTATGGCTCGACTCGATTCCCGGGCCGACGAGGGCGTGCCGAACGTCATGGCCGGCACTGACTGCCGCTGATGCATCCGAACCATAAAAAGGATAGACGTCGATTTTGAATGCGATGCCTTCGTCTCTGCAAATCGAAGTGAATTGGCGACGTAACTTTAAATCGTACGGACCAGACGAGTCTTTGGCACAAATCGAGACCGTATACTCGTCCGAGTGTTGACCGTCTCCAAGCGCCCCCATATCGACGGCGATATATTCGACGACATCGTCCGGAATCCCGGCGTTGCCGCCAAAGCCGACTTCCTCATAGTTCGAGATCAAGTAGTGGACCGGATGCGGCAACTCGGCGGCAACGAGGTCACGGGCCAAATCGAGCAAAATCGCCACCGATGCCTTATCGTCGAGATGACGTGACTTGATGTATCCTGTGTCCGTTTGCTTGAAACGGGGATCGAACGAGACGAAATCTCCGACTTCAATGCCGAGCGCTCGCACATCTTGCTCAGAATGAACGTCAGCATCGAGCCGGACCTCGATGTTCGAGGCAGAGCGTTCGGCGCTATTCGTATCTCGATAGACGTGGACACTCGATTGATGGACCAAAATCGTCCCTTCGACCGCTTCATTCGACTCGCGGTGCACAAGACAGTTCTCCCCTTCAATCGCCGTCCACGCATAACCGCCGACTTGCGTGAGGCGAAGGCGGCCGCTCGGTAAAATCTCTTTCACCATCGCCCCGAGTGTGTCGACGTGTGCCGTCAGCAAGCGGGCCGGGCCCACCTTTCCGTCGAACGTGGCAAGGAGCGCCCCTTTATTCAGACGTTTCGTCTTTACGTCGAGCTTCGCGAGCTGTTGCTCGACAAACTCAATCGCTTCATCGGTCATCCCCGACGGACTCGGTATTTCTACAAGTTGTTTCAACGTATCAATCATTTGATTACCCCTTTGTCATCGATAATAGCCATACAGGAAACTGGCGACAGTAAGCGCGACTGCGCTAACGAGGAACACGACGCGTCGCATGTATCGCGTCTCGTCCGGGAGACCGACGACACCCGCCATCAAGAAGCCGCCGACGAGACCGCCGGCGTGGGCGGAATGGTCGAGGCTTGCCCCGAGTACGAACGCAAGTCCTACATTCAATCCTAACATAATGAATAACGGCGGACCGAGTGTCTTCATAAAAAGTGATCGATCCCGAATCCCAAAGTAGAGCAAGGCGCCGACGAGTCCAAACAGCGCACCCGACGCACCTGCCGAGATGGCATCACTGAACGCATACGACGCCGTCGACGCGATGATGCCTGCCAACAGATAAATGATGACGAAGCGCGGCGACCCGTACATCCGTTCCACGAGCGGCCCGAGCGACCAGAGCGCGAACATGTTGATGCCGAAATGGAACCAACCGATGTGGAGGAACATTGGCGTCAGAAGACGCCACCACTCCCCTTCGTCAATCAACGGATTCACTTTCGCCCCGAATCGAATGAGCGTGTTCGGGTCGAGCGTCGACCCGACCGACTCGGCAAGCCACATGATGAAAAACGTCACAAACATAAATACATACACCGCCTGCGGCTTCCCAAACGCGAACCGTCGTTTCAATTCCGCTTTGCGCTCCTGATCAAGCGCGAGCGCGAGCGGACGATAGTCGGCCTCCCCGCTGTCTTCTGACGTGATATGCCGCTCAATCGTCACTTTCGCCGGAATCTTGAACGTGAGCGACGCGACTCGCTCTTCGTCGACGAGCGGCTCCCCATACAGATGGATGCGTAACTTACTCTTCCCTAGACGGGCAAGGCGGAACGAATTCATAATCGCCTCGATGTCCATCCCGACGTGGTTAGCCCACGCCTTATCGGTCCTTATGTACAGGTGATAGACGTCTCCCGCTTTCGTGTCAAACAAGAGTAGCGCCCGAGACGGCTCGAGGATCCCTTCGACGCGTCCCCCCGCCAACACGTTCTGATAGATGTCTTCCCAAAATGAGCTCGTCATCTGAAATCCCCTCCCTTCCCTATAATTGTAATCCAATTCTGAAGCGGCGACAAAAAGGAGACCTCCCTTATATGCCCGTCAAAAAAACAGCCGGCACGAAGCCGGCTGCACTCTCTCGTTCACTTATAGCACGGGCTGCATCGTCTTCATCAAGACGTCTGCTGAATGGTGCATCTTTTGTTTCTCTTCTTCAGACAATTCGATTTCGACGACTTGGCGCACCCCTTGGCGGTTGATGATGGCCGGGACGCCGATATGAATGTCATGTAGACCGTACTCACCGTCCAAGTAGGCCCCGACCGTGAGAAGCGTGTTCTCGTTCCGGAGCACCGCTTTGACGAGGCGAAGCAGTCCGAGACCAATCGCATAATACGTCGCGCCTTTACGCTCGATGATATGATAAGCCGCATCACGGACGTTGACATAAATATCTTCAAGGTCTTCCCATGTGTATTCGTCGTTCTCTTCAAGCAACTGCTCGACCGACTTGCCGTAGATTCGGGCGTTACTCCATGCCGCGAACTCCGTGTCCCCGTGCTCACCCATGATGTACGCGTGACAGTTGCGCGGGTCGACGTTGAAGTAATCGCCGAGCATGTAACGGAGACGTGACGTGTCGAGCACCGTGCCTGATCCGAAGACGCGATGTTTCGGAAGTCCAGAATATTTCCATGCCAAGTGGGTCATGATGTCGACCGGGTTCGATGCGATGATGATCATCCCGTCAAATCCTGATGCCATGATTTCCCCAATCATCGACTTCATGATTTTCGCGTTCTTCTCGACGAGGTCAAGACGCGTTTCACCCGGCTTTTGCGGTGCCCCTGCCGTGATTACGACGATATCTGCCGCCCCACAGTCCGCATAATCCCCGGCCCATACACGCATCGGTGAAGAAGCGAACGAGACGCCGTGATTCAAATCCATGGCTTCCCCTTCTGCTTTGGCTTTGTTAATATCGATGATTACGAGTTCTTCACAAAGGCTCGCTGTCGTCAATTGGTATGCGAAGCTCGCACCGACTGCACCGGCACCGACGAGCGCGACGCGTGTTACTTTTGCATGATTTAATGTTTCCATGTTGATTCTCCACCCTTCGAACAGTCTGTTTCATGTTTTAGTAATATCTGTTACACAAAGATTGTAACATCATTCACAAAACCTCACTACAATAGAAACCGTTTTCACTTTGGCGATATTGTGACGAAATTCACATTCGTTTGAAACATCTTCATTCACTGTACTACCCTTATCCGAAGACGAAAAAACAAATCAAGGCGGCGGCCGTAATCGAAGCGAAGTTGACCGCATCGTTCCCGAGCCATTGCCAACCTTTGATGTATTCGGTCGCTTCGCCGTGGTGCATCTGCTTCTCGGTCTGCTTTCCACATACTCGGCATTGGTACTTCCGTTGGACGGTCGCGCCGAGCAACGTATCCACGACGCTACCAATCAACCCGAGTGCGATTAACGCGAGCGTCACTTCGAAATCGATCGTCATAAACGGATAGGTCGCCAACACGATTGTGGCGGCTCCAACAATTGACATGACCGTCCCATATAGTGACACACCGCCGCTCGTCCCCGGTTCGACCGGTCGAAACGTGAGGATGGAGCGCGGCTTTCGCTTTGCGAGCACACCGAACTCAGAGCCCCACGTGTCACTCGTCGCTGCGGCAATCGAAACAATGTAGGCATAGAGCCATGCCTCATTCGACGTGTATGCCATCGCGAGCGCGGTTAACATGCCAATTCCGCCGTTTGCGAGCACTTGGACGTAGTCACGGGGACCGGATTTTTCAACGATTTCATCGACCGGCGCCTTGTCGACGGCACGATACTTCGAGGCGAGCGAAGATGTCGAGAAGAACACGCCTAGTAAATAGAGACCGAACCAGCCGAAACCATAGCCAATCACCGTCCCCGTTACGACTGTCAATACGGCACCGGATAACGTGAGCGACTTCAGCCGGTATCCGGCATAGGCGACCAAGCAGGTTACGAGAAATATGGCTAACATCGAATCAATTCCCTTTCCGACACGATCACTCCGACCGGAATGTCATGCGCTTCAATTGGTATGTCGTCTAACACTTGGACGCTGTAGGCAAGGGATAGCGTTTGGCCGGCATACGACGCCAGAAAGCGGTCGTAATATCCCCCGCCCCATCCGATTCGGTAGCCAGAGCGGTTGAACACACGCCCCGGGACGACGCATAAGTCGACGTCACCGTCGACTTGTTGGGTCGTCGGCTCTAATATCCCCATGACCCCAGGTTCGAGGTCATCATAAGACTCGATTCGATGGAACGTGAGCCCCTCTGTCGTTACTTTCGGCACGAGTACCGTTTTTCCTGCCTGCCAAGCTGCTTCAATCAATGGCCGTGTGTCGACCTCAAGTCCGAACGAGAGGGTGAGGGCAACCGCCTTCGCCTCGATCCACTCCGGTAGTCTCATCACGTTATGTACGATGGCGGCATCGGCCTCATCGCGATTAGCTAATTCAGCAATCCGAGCATGTACCGCTCGTCTGAGTGCTTGTTTCGCATCCATATCACTCGCTCCTTTCGAAAAAAAAGGCCGCCACATGAGTGACGGCCAGTCTCATTATTTCACTTCGCGATAAAGCGTGTGACGGCGGAGACGTGGGTTGTATTTGCGCAATTCGAGGCGCTCAGGGTTGTTACGTTTGTTTTTCTTCGTGATGTACGTGCGATCGCCTGTTTCTGTGCAAGCTAGTGTGATTTTAACGCGCATTTCGTTCACTCCCATCTTACTGATGTTGTATCAAGTGCTTTTGCTTTACAGTCTAAGCATACTCAATTATCCTACCAATTTTTTATTGAAAAAGCAAGGTGTTTTCACGTACTTTTTCAAACGTTCTGCTTGTACGGCGAGGCATCGAGCGACAAGCAGTTTGTGACGTTATCTTTGACCGCATAGCGCGAAGCGAGCTCATCGATTGAGACGTCGGCACCGACATAGACGGTGTCCGCCTCGGCAAGGACACTGTTCTCAATTCGATGAATCGCATCGAACAAGCCACCATGACCATGGGGATTGCGCGTCGTTTCAAATGACAACATAGTTGAGTATAACGGAACAGCCAGCGATTTCGCAAGTGAACGTGCCGCTGGAATCGTCATCCAATCAAAATGATGAACGGCTTTGAAACGGACCGCGTTAACGAGTTCATGGACGAGCTTCACGTAACCGACGTTTTGTGCGGCGACTTGATTCATCACATGCTCTAAAAACGGGCTCGTCAAGCGGACGCGATAGACGTGGACGTTGTCATGACGTTCGTACTCGAGCAACCCTTCTTTATAAGGGGTAAGGACATACATCGTTTCACCTTGTTTCGCTCGCGCCTCCACTTCTTCGACGACGCGTTGTCCGAGGCCACCGACGACGTTGCCCGTATATTCTGGAGTCAAGACGAGAATCGCGTCAGCTTCCGCCTCACGTTCTTTCGTCACATAGTAGTCGTGTGGCGAGAGGAACGTGTCGACTTCAAGGTCTTCGTCCTGCAAGAACGGATACGCACGGAAGTGTGCGTCGAGCACCTCGTCTGTCAGCTTATTCTCATAGAGGGCAGTCTCAAGTTCAGCGAAGAGGCGGGTATGTTCACGGAAACGATCCGCTGCATACTGTGCCGTCGTCTGTCCGTCCAAGATGAACGCCCAGTCGCTCGAGACGGCAAGCACATAATGCCGAATCAATTGTTTCAGCGCGCGGTCGGCGAGCGGTGACGTACCTCGATAATCGGCCACGTCTTTGACGAGTTGCGTTTCCATCATGTGAAGGTGCCGTAACATCCATTCGTTGCGCTCGTTGATCCAGACGTCCCCATAGCCTTTACGTCCCCACGTGTTCATCGATACGTGGACCGTCTCAAGGTCTTGGAAATGACGTTCGAGGAACAACGCCGGCGTGATCGTCTCAATCCCGAACTGTTCAAGCCGCTCTGCGACTTGCCCTAAAAACTCAGGTCCTTCGAACCACCAGTGCCCGAACAGCTCCGCGTCAAATGGTGCCGTGACGAGAAACGGTGGGAACGTTTGAGCACCGTGCGCCTCGAGATGCGCTTCGAGCGTCTCGGCGAAGTCGGTCGCATGGTTTGCGATTTGATGTTCCGCCCAATCACGGACGTAATAATCCTTCTCGTCTGTATCGCCGGTGATGCGATGCATCTTCAAGCCGGTATCGAACCGGATCCCTTCCGGATGCATGAACGACTGGATGTAATCCCAATCGCGGTCATAGGCGAGGTCGCGATAAAATTCACGATAGTCCGGGTGACCCGGGTATCCGATCATCGAACTCCAAATTTTACCGGAGATGATTTGGTCGCGTGGGAAGAGCGCCACCCCATGCGGTGAATAGACCGGTGCCCCGATGCCTTTGCTCGGTGTCGGGTCGGCATCAAGGAGGGCGTGTTCATCGACGAACGTATAGCGTACCCCTTCCTCGTACAAGATGCGATCGACTCCAGGCGTGTAGGCACATTCTGGCAACCAAATGCCGGTCGGACGGAATCCGTAATGACGCTCGAAGCAGTTCAGACCACTGCGAATCTCGGTTCGGGCGGCTTGGTCGGTGAACAGATGCGGGTTGAAACCATGTGTCGCCGTACACGTCACCATGTCGATGTATCCGTGCTCACGATATGTACGGAACGCCTGGTTCAAGTTTTTATCCCAATGCAGGAACGTGTTCTTCAAATCTTGGTAGCGACGCTCGTAGAAATGGAGCGTGCCGACTTCCGCCTCGCTTCGTTCCCCGGACAGTTCAAGCGCAATCAGTTCGAGCATCTCATCTAAATGGGCGACGTATCGGTCTTGGACGAGCGGGTCGGCGAGCATCTCCACGACTGGCGGTGAGATACTGACCGTCCAATTGAGCGGCCGCTTTAAGCGATCGACTTGCCATAAAATCGGGATATATGTCTCGGAGATGGCTTCGTACACCCATCTCTCTTCTAAACGGTGTTCTTCTTCATGCCGGACGTACGGAAGGTGGGCATGAAGGACGAGTGAAAAATAACCTGGTTTCATCTAAAAAGTCCTCCTTAGCGCACGAATCGGTATGCAGCGTATTTAGGTAACGTGTCGAGTAGTTCCGGTGATTCGACTTCACCGTATTGCCAACGGCGGACCGGTTCGGCGAATCGCCCGACTCCAGCCGGTTCTGCCCGAGGTGTGTCGAGCGGAGTCGAGGCCACGAGCGGTAAGAATTCGCCTTCCATCGTCCGGATGCCAAATTCGAACACGTATGTCGTGTTCGGGTCGAGCGGACGCACGAACCAGCTATTCGTCATTTCCGGCAACTCGAACGTGTATGAACGGTTCGCGTGCCCGCTCGTATAGTCGAGGAGCGTGACGTCTAAGATTCGGAACGCTTTCGGCAAGTCCTCCCACGGGCGCATGAACTGCATCGCTAGCGTCTCTTTCACAGTATCCGACACTTCCCAATAGACGTAAACCGAGTTCGGCGATTGAACGACGGCATGCATTAAGTCGACATCGTAACGGTCTGGAAGTTTCCAAAAGCCGTCAGGCGCCTGTTCGAGGAGCGGTGATTGGTGTGACGTGTCAGACTGAAGCGTTGTAGAAACTTGCTTCGTTGATTTTGATTTAGTTGCCTTCTTGCTAGATTTCATCTGTTTCTTCCCTTCGGCCTTTCGTGTCGGTGCGGCCGTAGCTGCTGTGACGTCCCCATGTTGGGCACGCCATTTTCGCCAAGCATATTGGACTTTTCCGATTGGCATGTCTAATTGTTCTGCAATCTGTTTTAACGTAAGCCCTTTTTCCTTCAAGGACACGATTTTCTCTTCCATCTATATGTGGCTCCCTTCCTAAAAAAAATGCATGTAGTTTACTATTCGTCTTTGTTCCGTGATTTCCTGCACAAAAAAAGTAAAGAACAACATGTCTGTTGTCCTTTACCACTTTTGTCACTGATTTAAATCATAATGTTTCCCTTTTTCAAGGAATATCAAATGTTCTCCGAAATTGGTGACGTGGTCACCCATCCGTTCAAGGTAGCGAGCAATGTTCGAAAACTCATAAACATCGTTCGTGCCGACCGTCATGTTCGGAAGATTACCGATGTATTGCTTGATGACTTGCAAATTCAAGTCATCAATCACCTTATCCATCTCGTTCAATTCACGGACCCGGCTCACTTCCCCTTTGCGATAAGCGCGTGTCGCGAGTTCAAGCATATCGATCAATTGTTCGGCCATCTGTTTGAGCGGTCGGATATCGAGGACGTACGGGACGTGCTCAATGCGTGTGACGGCTTTCGCGATGTTCGTCGCGTAATCCGCGATGCGCTCAAGGTCGGTCGCCGACTTCATCGTGACGATCAAGCGACGAAGATCGGTCGCGACCGGTTGTTGCTTCGCAATCAGCAGGATGGCCTCATCATTGATTTCAAGTTCGAGGTCATCGAGCTCATTGTCGTTGTCGATGACGGTCTGGGCGAGCGTGAGATCATGTTTTTCGAGTACTTCGATGGCTGTCGCCGTCTGACGCATCGTCAGATTGGCGAGCTTCACTACTTTGTCTTCTAAATCAATCAACTTCGTATCAAAAAATGTGCGATTTTGTGCCATGATTGTCTCCCCTTTTTAACCGAACCGGCCTGAGATGTAATCTTCAGTCCGCTTGTCCGTTGGATTCGAGAAGATTTTGTCGGTCGCATCAAATTCGACGACTTCCCCGTTCAAGAAGAATGCCGTCTTGTCTGACACGCGCGCCGCTTGTTGCATGTTGTGCGTAACGATGATGATTGAATACTTTTCTTTCAACTCTTGGACGAGCTCTTCGACTTTGAGTGTCGAAATCGGGTCGAGTGCCGACGTTGGTTCGTCCATGAGGATGACGTCCGGTTCAATCGCGAGTGTCCGGGCAATACAGAGACGCTGTTGCTGACCGCCTGAGAGACCGTAGGCGTTCTCGTTCAAGCGATCCTTCACTTCGTCCCAAATCGCTGCTCCTCGGAGCGAACGTTCGACAATCTCATCGAGTACTTTCTTGTTTTTGATGCCGTGTGTCCGTGGCCCGTAAGCGACGTTGTCATAGACCGACTTCGGGAACGGGTTCGGCTGTTGGAACACCATTCCGACCGATGTACGGAGGTCTTCGACCCGATAGTCGCGATCGAAGATGTTGCGGCCATGATATAGAATCTCCCCGTTCGTCCGAACAGACGGGATGAGCTCGACCATCCGGTTCAACGTTTTAATGAACGTCGATTTCCCGCAACCGGACGGGCCGATGATGGCCGTCACTTCATTCTTTTTAATGTCTAGGTTGACGTCGATTAACGCTTGGTCGTCCCCATACCATAAGTTGAGGTTATTCACGACGTAGGCGCTGTCCTTTTGCATCACCGTCTCAGTCGGTTGAATCGTCGTAGTGTTCACGTTGTGAGCTCCTTTTTGTTCTTTTTGTTTCATCATCTCGAGAGTCCTCCTCGTTACTGCTTCGACATCAATGTCGGTTCGTATACTTGTTCCGGATATAGATTGCGGCCGAGTTCATCGTGATGAGCACGGTCATCAAGACGATGATTCCGGCTGCGGCCAAGTTTTGGAATTCAGCTTGCGGACGGCTCGTCCAGTTATAGATTTGAATCGGCAGTGCCGTGAAGTCAGAGAAAATATTGTTCGGTGTCGTTGAAATGAACGTCGCCGCCCCAATCATGATCAGCGGTGCCGTCTCACCGATTGCACGGGACACGGCCAAAATGATACCGGTGATGATCCCCGGGAGTGCCGACGGCAACACGACGTTGAACGTCGTTTGCCACTTCGAGGCACCGAGCGCGAGCGAGGCGTGACGTAGTTCCATCTTGACGGAACGTAGCGCTTCTTGCGACGCGACGATGACGATCGGTAAACTCATCAGCCCGAGCGTCAACGCCCCGGTCAAGACCGAGTTCCCAAAGCCCGCCGTCCGGACAAAGAACGTGAGACCGAGCAAACCGAAGACGATTGACGGGACACCGGCCAAGTTCGAGATGTTCACTTCGATGAACGACGTGACCCGATTTTTAGGGGCGTATTCTTCTAGATAAATCGCTGCACCGACCCCGACGATGAACACCATCGGTACGATGAGCATCATGAGCCAAAGCGTACCAATCAACGCCGGGTAGAGGCCGGCCTGGGCCGCACGGCGTGACGGGAAGTTCCGTAGGAAGTCGAGGTTGACCCAACCGCCACCTTTTGTCACGACGTCATAGATGAGCGTCGACAAGACGAGTAAGGCGAACACGAGACCCGCCAAAAATACATATTTAAAAATCTCATTTAATCGTAACCGACTCTTGATGCGACGGGAAACCGTCTCATGGTCGATATAGTTCTTTCCATTCTTGAACTCACTGTTCGGCAATGCCATATTAGTACTCCTCTCTGAAGCGGCGCGTCACCCAGTTGGCGAACAAGTTCATCACGAGCGTGAAGACGAACAATAACGCACCGACCGCATAGATACTGTAATATTCAATCGTGCCATATCCGGCGTCACCTTTGGCGATTTGAACGATATAGGCGGTCATCGTTTGAATCGCGTTGAGCGGGTTGAACTCGAAGTTCGGCTGCGATCCACCGGCGATTGTTACGATCATCGTTTCTCCGATGGCACGGCTCATACCGAGCACGATCGAGGCGATGATACCTGAGAGGGCGGCTGGCATGACGATTTTTACGGCCACTTCAAGTCGCGTCGCACCGAGTCCGAGCGCACCGTCACGAATCTTTTTCGGTACGGCGCTCATCGCGTCTTCCGAAATCGAGGCAATCATCGGGATAATCATGATTCCGACGACAATCCCTGGGCTGAGGGCGTTATAAATCTTTAAGCCCGGGATGAGCGCCTGCAAGATTGGCGTGACGAATGACAAGGCGAAAAATCCAAAGACGATGGTCGGAACCCCTGCGAGTACTTCAAGGATTGGCTTTAAAATCGTACGGGCTCGCTCGGAAGCATATTCGCTTAAATAAACCGCAGAAGCAAGGCCGAGCGGTACCGCGACGATCATCGCAATGACGGTGATCTTCAACGTACCGGCGACGAGCGCCCAGACGCCAAAGCGTGGATCGGCACTTAGCGGATACCATTCGGTCGACCCGAGGAACTCGCTGACCGGGACACGTTCGAAAAACTTGAACAGTTCAAATCCGAGCGTCAAGGCGATGCCGATGGTCGTAATGACCGACACGAATGCGCTCAAGAATAGTAAGAACGGCATGACTTTATCAAAAACGTTCGTCGTACTGTATTTTTTTTGTTTATTGGATTCGATCATCTCTCGAATCGAAAAATCTTTGTTTGGTTGATTCATCTCGTGTATCGCTCCCTACCTCTTCATACTAGAAAGCACGGCGAGAAGGCGAGATCGACTCTCGCCTTCCACCGATTGCCTACTTATTCTCCGGCGAGCTCGTCGATGATACCGGCGTTCTCGTCGTAACGTGCCTGTTCCATTCCGACGTAGCCAACTTCTTCCGACAACTCGGCCGCGTTCTCGTTCAAGAATCGTGCGAACGCTGCAACTTGTGGTTTTTCGTTCAATGACGCGTTGTTAACGTACGTGTAAATCTCACGTGAGAGCGGGTAAGACAAGTCGTTGATTGTCTCTTGGTTCGGCTCTACCCCTTCGACCGCCAACGCGCGAAGCGTGCCTTCGTTCTCGATGTAGTACGCGTAACCGAAGAACCCGATTGCACCTTTCGTTCCAGCTACCCCAGTGACGAGGACGTTATCATCTTCTGACAACTGTGCGTCTTGACGGATGTCTGTGTCGTCAAGCACCGCTTCGTTAAAGAAGTCGAACGTTCCAGAATCTTTACCTGGTGCGAAGAATGTGATTTCTTCATCCGGCCAGTCCGAACGAACGTCTTGCCACGTCTTCACATTCGTGTCTGTCCACATTTTGTTTAACTCATCGATTGTGATGTCTTGTGCCCAGTCGTTCTCAGGGTTGACGACGAGTGAAAGTCCATCAAGTGCGACCGATAGTTGTGTAAACTCCACGCCGTTCGCTTCCGCTTCCGCCGCTTCTTCTTCTTTGATTTCACGTGATGCGTTCGAGAAGTCTGTCTCGCCTGTTACGAAGCGTTTGAATCCGCCACCCGTCCCAGACACACCGACCGTCACTTCAACGTCTGGTTGCTCTGCCGAGAATTCTTCAGCGACAGCTTCCATGATCGGGAATACGGTTGACGATCCGTCCATGACGACTTTTCCTGAAAGTGCGTCACCTTCGGCTGCGCCATTTCCTTCTTCATTGTTCCCACATGCTGCACCTACAAGTGCCACCGAAGTGATTGAAGCGAGTAGTGCCGATTTTTTCATCCAAGACATTTCTGACGTCCTCCTTGAGTTTCCTTTGAATTTGGTTGTAGCTCTGTTGTTCTGTCCTACAATTAACATCCTAATAAACTACTATTAACGAGAAATGAACGGAACGTAAAAGAATTGTAAAGACAAAAAAAGAAGCCACCGAAGTGGCTCCTTTACTGGAGTTGCGCTTGTACATCTTCAAGATTGAAATAGGCCTTCATGATATCGTGGGCGACGCGCGTGTTGACGCCTTCCCCTTCAAGACCTGGCATGATGATGGCCCAAGCGATTTCAGGATTATCGTACGGGGCCCACCCGACATGGTTCGAGTTGAACGTCTTAATCGGTTCTCCGTTCGCATTCCGTTTCGCCTGTCCATCCGGTCCTTCGGCGATGGCTTGCGCCGTCCCGGTCTTTCCGGCCGCCGTCATCCCCGTCTGCTGCAGGATACGCGACGTACCGCTCTCGACACCTTGGCGATACCCTTGACGCACACGTTCGATATATTCGTCTCGAACGTTGACTTTGTTGAGCGCGTTCGGTTGGAACGTGCTGACGACTTGCTTGTTCGCTTCATCGAGCGATCCCGGCTCGATAATTTCTTTCAACAAGTGCGGTTGAACCCGATAGCCGCCATTTGCAAGCGCTGACGTGTACTGGGCCAACTGAATCGGTGTGTACGAGATGTACTGCCCGATCGACATATCCATCAGGAGCGTGACACGGTCCGGCACACTTCTGAAACCAGTCGACTCGAACGGCAAGTCAATTCCAGTCTCGATACCGAGACCGAACTGTTTATAATAGTGTTCCATCGTGTTAAACGCCTGCGTGACGTTGTCTCCGACGATTTGTCCCGTCGAATAGTAGTCCGCGAGACGAAGAGCGATTTGGAACATGTAGATGTTCGACGACAAGGCGAGCGCGTCGAGGTCGTTAATGTTCCCCATGTTACGATATGAAGATTTTAACGACGACCCAATCCGAATCGGGGTGTCATAAATGTATTCGCCTGGGCGAATGACCCCTTCTTCGAGACCGAACGCGACGGTCGCGCCTTTAATCGTTGAACCGATTTGGCTCGCGCGGAGCACGGTACCTGTCGAGACATCTTTGAATTCATTCGTCTCTAAGTCGAGTTCTTGTCCGGACAAGGCAAGCAGTTCACCCGTCTGCGGATTCATTACGACGACAAAGGCACGATCGAAGTTCGGACTTCCTGAACGGCCTGCCCGAATCGCTTTCTTCAAAATCTCATCGACTTCCTTTTGGAACTCGATGTCAGTCGACAAGACGATGTCTTTTCCGGGATTCCCGCTCACGCGCGTCGGCTCTCCGACAGGTTGCCCTTTATACGTCGTGAAGACGTCATAGGCCGGCGTCCCGCGCAACACGTCTTCGTACTGTTGCTCGAGATAAGACGTCCCAACCCGATCGTTCAAGCCATACCCTCTCGCTTGATACGAGGCCCGCTGCTCAGCAGGGATTTGACGATAACTCCCAAGGAAACTTTGGAACGTCTGTCCGAACGGATATTCCCGCTCGTAATACGGTTCGACGCTGACACCAGGCAACAGTTCCAAGTTCTCTTCAATCAAGGCCATCTCTTTCGGTGAGGCCCCGACTTTAATCAGCTGCGGGTCGAGAGCGTAGCCCGACTCCATGTTATGTTTGATGGCGATAATCTCTTCTGTCGCATCATCAAACGTAATCTCTTCATCCGTGATTGAATCGAGCAATAATTGGTCGACGTCCTGATTCGATAACGCCGCCCGCTCTTCCTCGGACAAGTCGGCGAGTAGCGTTTGGACTCGTTCCTGGGACCGCTCTGGATCGATGGCGATCCAATAATCCTTGCGGTCACGCTCTGTCACTTTGCGATCTTTTTCGGGTACGTCCAAAATCTCTGCAAGTTTGAGGGCGACATCGAGCCGTTCATCCGCTTTCGTCACTTGCGAGCGACGATACATGACGGAGTAGTTCGAAATCGTATCCGCGAGCACTTGCCCGTTTCGATCATAAATCTTTCCGCGCGGCACCTCGTATTTGATTTTACTCGATTCCGTCTTCTGGACTTCACGGGCAATCAATTCCCCGTTGACGATTTGGACGACGCCTAATCGGAAGATGAGTGTCGCGAACAAGATGAATACGATAAAGAATAGTAAATTCAAGCGTAACGGAAGGTGGTTGCGCCGTTTTTTCGGTACGTTCACGCGGTTTCTGGCCAATTCCGTTGTCTCCTTCCTCAATCAATTTCTTCTATAAGTATAGGTGCTGTGTTAACTTCTATTTTCGACTCGTTTTTCACTATATCATAATTTGTTTACAAAATAATTAAATGTATAAAAAATCCCGAGATTCGACAGAATCTCGGGAAATCTGGTTATTTCGCGTCTGCGTAGAGCTTCGCCACATAATCCCAGTCGATGACGTGGAAGAATGCTTGGATGTAATCTGGACGACGGTTTTGGTAGTTTAAGTAGTACGCGTGCTCCCAAACGTCGAGTCCGAGAATCGGCTGAACGCCTTCCATGATCGGTGAATCTTGGTTCGGTGTCGATGTGACTTCGAGCTTGCCGTTTTTCACGACGAGCCAAGCCCAGCCTGACCCGAAGCGACCAGCTGCCGCTTTCGCGAACTCATCTTTAAACGCGTCGAAGCTGCCGAACGCTTCGTCGATTGCTGACGCGAGTTCGCCAGATGGCGCCCCGTTCTCATTTTTCTTGAGCAATTTCCAGAAGAACGAGTGGTTCCAATGTCCGCCACCGTTGTTGCGGACGGCCGTTTGAATGTCAGCAGGAAGTGAATCGAGGTTTTGAAGCAATTCTTCGAGTGAAGAATACTCCACGTCTTTTCCTTCGAGTGCATTGTTTACGTTCGTGACATACGTGTTGTGGTGCTTCGAGTGGTGGATTTCCATCGTGCGTGCGTCAATGTGTGGTTCGAGTGCATCGTATGCGTAATCAAGTTGTGGTAATTCAAATTTAGCCATAACTAAAATCCCCCTTAAATTTGGTGTGAACAACGTTCGTTCTAAATGTAACAGATTTGTGACGGCATTCTCAATTGTAATGCTTTACTCGACGTCCGCTTCCGGCAACGCCCATACCGAGATTGACCCTGCCGCCACTTTAAATACCCCATTTCCGTCTTCATCAATCTCGACAACCGCGTCGACCGTATTCGTCAAGTCGACCCATTTCTCTCCGGCGCGATGTTCCCCGACGAACATCTGCTTCTCAGCCTCTTCCGAGTTCGAGATGATGACGGCGCAGCCGGAGCGCTCGATTTCTTCCACACCATGTCGGACCCAGCCGATGACATGCTCGTTATCGAAATAGTCGTCTTGTTGGCCATACGCTTTCTCACGACGGGCGTAAAGGAGCGGGTCGATCGCTTCTTTCTTCCCATCGGACGGATGTGGTCCGTTGATGCCGTAGTAATCGCCATAAAACACGCACGGGTAACCGTCTTGACGAAGCAAGATTAGACCGTATGCGATTTGTTTGAACCAATCCTCGACCCATGATTCGAGCGCTTCGGCCGGCTGGGAATCGTGGTTATCAACAAACGTGACCGAGTGGAGTGGGTGTGACTGGACGAGCGTATCGTCAAAAATTGTCCGCATGTCGAACGATTCCCCTTCGACGGACGCGCGCTGTAAGTTGTAATGAAGCGGCACATCGAACAAGTCGACCTGATAATCGATGTTGTCGAGGAAAGCACGGCAATCTTCGAGCTCGGACTTCCAGAACTCACCGACGAGGTAGAAGTTTTCCCCTTTCTCATCTTTCATCGTCTGGCTGAACTCTTTAACGAAATCATAGTTGATATGTTTGATCGCATCGAGCCGGAAGCCGTCACATTTCGTCTCTTCGATGAACCATTTGCCCCAATGGAGCACTTCTTCTCGCACTTCCGGATGGTGATAGTCGATATTGGCAAACATCAAGTAATCGTATACCCCGAACTCGTCATCGACGTTATCGTTCCACTTCTTGTTTTCCCCGAGAATGAAGAAGATGCCACTATGTTCCGTCGCCGCGTCGTAGTCCGTCCCGTTGAAATGATGGAAGTTCCACTTGAATGAAGAGTATTTGTTGTTGCGTGCCTCGTAGTCGAATTTCGTCCACCCCTCGATCTCGAACGGCTCTTCAGACAAGACTTTCGTCCGGTCTTCCGGGTCGACTTCGAGCACGTCAAACTTCTCTGTCGCATCCGCCCCAGCCTTATGGTTCAAGACGACATCCATATACACTTGCATCCCGAGCGACTGGACGTGTTCCGTCGCTTCGAGCAGCTCTTGTTTTGTTCCATATTTCGTGGCGACCGTTCCTTTTTGATCAAACTCGCCCAAATCATACAAATCATAAATGCCATACCCTGTGTCCTCATTACTCTGACCTTTCGTGACCGGGGGCAACCAGAACGCTGTAATGCCAGCTTCTTTCAATTCCTCGGCCCGTTCTTTCAACCGTTTCCAATGCTTCTGGTCAGCCGGGACATGCCACTCAAAGAATTGCATCATCGTATGATTTCGTTCCATCTCATTCGCCTCATTTCATATTTTTCAAAAAACAAAATGCTAACGAATATTTACCCACGTCTTCGACTTTGAAAACAAAAAAAACAGCTTTCATATAAGAAAGCTGTCAACAATGGACCCTGTAGGACTTGAACCTACGACCGGACGGTGTTGCGATAGGTAACGTTTACCTTCGGCATTACCCGTAAGGCTACTTGTTTTCCCCCGCTTATCACTGTACGTGCGACTTTCACCGCATACAGCGACCCATCAATTGTTTAAGTTGATATTTAATGTGTGTTAGTTACCTTTAGCTTTGTGTTGAAACATTCTTTCTTCGTGTATCCCGTAGCTTATAGCCCATTTCTTAACGGCGTTCCCCGAAACATCGAACCTTTTTCCAATTTTGGTATAAGGTTCAGTACGAATTAGTTGTAGTAAGATATCTTTTTCAGGGCATTTACTGACCCTTCGGGATTTCAATGTCGAGCCCCTTGATTTCGGATTTCTTTTCTTCACCTTCTTCGACTCTCTCTGTATCCTATGTTCTTCTATGTGACATGTCTTGCATAGCGTTACAAGGTTGCGTACTTTATTTATCTCGTCATCAGGTAGGTTAGGATTTAAGTGATGTATCTCAACATCTCCGTCTCCTGTTAACGTCTTCTTACAGTGTCTACATTTATATTTATCAATGTTAAACACCATAGGACGATTGATAAAGTATTCGAGAGTATATTTCGTTCCGGTATTCCTTGCAATCAAATCCGGTAGGTTCGCTAATGTTAAAAATGGGTTACGAACTTTGGAAGTTTGTTTCTCACCAGTGGCCTGAGCCATTTTCTCCCTGCCTTTGGCACTATATTTATTTTCCCATTGTGCTTTCGCCTTAGGGATTTTATAGTTTCCGACACCTAACTTAACTAATCCAATAGTAGTATCTTGAAGTTTCCAAGCTATTGTTTTCGTATCTCCGTATTTCTTGCTTTCGAAGATTAGGTTGGAGCAGTGTTTTACTGGAGACCAATTACCGTTGCGCTTTTTCTTAGTTTTAAGTCGAGCGTCTTTCATTGACCACTCCATTCTGGATAGAGCGATGCTGTACATAGTACAGTAACGGTAAAAGTTGTTTAATCCCCTTGCGACGGCGTTATACTTTAGTATAGCTACACCCATGTCAGTTTCATTGCGTCTACTAGCTTTTCGGATTTCTTTGAGAGCTTCAAAAAGCTTTTTACGTTTTTCTCTTAACCTTTCAGGGTTAGGATATGACCGTAGTGTGAAGTTCCCATTCTTTCCGGGTTGTTTTATGAAGTCTATGCCGACGAAAGTGGCTCGATCTTTTCTAAGATCGGTTATCTTTGTCTTTTCTTCGCTCAATTCAATTTTGAGTTTGTCCTTGAGGTACTTCGTGCACGACTTTTTCCATCTGATTGCCTCGTCTTCCGAGCTGGTTAGGATAACCCAGTCGTCAGCGTATCTAATCAGGTAACCCTGCTTTAGATTCGATCGTTGTTTTAAGGAGTTCATCTTGTGGTCTTTTCGGCTAAATTTATATTTAGTTTCGAAGTTATCCCACTGTTTGGACACCCAGTGATCGAAGTCATTCAGATATACATTTGCTAGTAGCGTAGATATTGTACTTCCCTGGGGAGTACCTATTACATTTTCTGCTGTTATTCCTCTAATACCAGCTTTTAACATCTTCTTAATTATAGCTAGGACTCGCTTATCTCTAATCCCCATTTTATAGAGTTTATTGATAAGAATTTTGTGGTCGATGTTGTCAAAGTAACCTTTGATGTCACCTTCCACGACCCAATGGCGTTGATCCCTAGTTGTAAGATAAGAGAATCTCGCCATTACGTGTTCAATACCTCGTTGAGGTCGGAACCCGTAGCTGTGTTCGAAAAATTGTGCCTCACATATCGGTTCTATGATGTTGGCAACAGCTGTTTGGATAACGCGATCCATGATAGTAGATATCCCTAATGGACGGGTTTTGCCGTTTGCTTTTGGTATTAGGACTCTTCTTACGTCCTGAGGTTTGTAGGTTTCGAGATTTTGTTTAATAAGTTTAAACATCTCGTCTGCGTCCCCATTCAGAAATTCCTGTCCTGTTACGTCGTCTACACCTTTGGTCTTAAAGCCACTGTTGCTTTTGACTTTTCTGATCGCATGAATGATGTTCTCTCTGCAAGTGATAAGCTCGTATAGATTGGAGAAATTTCTTTTTCCATTCTTACTAGCCTCGTAGAGATCATCTTTCATGCTCCTAAGATCAGCCTCGCTAAGTTCATTGATTGTAGTAGACAAGGGTATATCACGTCCTCCCTACTGTTCATCAAACATTTTGTGGTTTACAACCGTTTCTTAGCGTTTACACACATTAAATTATCAAAGTACAATTTGACTTTCCCCCTTCGTTCCAGCAACTTTCGAAGCCTTCATCACTACTATGGGGATTCCGACTTCCTCATTCAACGGTCATTTCCTACCGCTTATTGACCCCTGATACGGGTTTGAAATATCAACTGAGGATATCATACGTTCCTACATCACTAGCTATGCATATCACTACTTAGGTGCTTGCTATACGTTACGAACCGAAGGGAACTCGATTAAAGTTTTACTCCCATAAATTATCGTTATTAATTCGATAAATGCAGATATCTTCACTCATAAAAAGTATCCGCCGATTCTATGTCCAATCTGTTACCAGAAAGTCAGCCCAACGTTTTCATTTCGCAAGTTCGTCTAGGTTTTTAAACCAATTCTCACCGTATAGTGTTTATAGCCCCCCGCCTACTTCTTACCCGTCCTGTATAACAACATTTTAATTAAGGAACCAGGACTGTCATTTTTGGCGTCTTCACCGAGCTTCTTACATTTCGATCGTATCAGATCTCCACGCAAGTCGGAGTATTAGGGTATTTTCACTGTAATCGTCAGTGGATAACTAAGTTCGTTATCTTATCGTGATGCAAGTTAAGTCGATTTTAATAAAAGGATCAACTCGACGATTTTCGATATGCATTTCTGCCTATCTTGTACGTCAACGTATCGCACTATGAGCCGTCTGCTCTAACCAGCTGAGCTAAGGGTCCTTATGAATAGCGGCGGAGGGAGTCGAACCCACGACCTCACGGGTATGAACCGTACGCTCTAGCCAGCTGAGCTACACCGCCATGTTGTTATACAGTAATAATATACTGAATGATAGACCCACTGTCAATGAAATCAAGAGAACTCGAAAAAAAACCTTCGTCCACGAGTGCGTGGACGAAGGTTCGGCGTTAGACAGTCATTTCGTTGTTGGCATCTTCAAGCGTGATTTCTGTGATGTTCATCGCATGGTCACCGATGCGCTCCAAGTTCGAGAGCATATCGACGAAGAACATGCCGGCTTGGCCGTCACATTCACCCGTATTGAGACGGACGACGTGATTTTTACGGAACTGACGCTCGAGCATATCGAGTTTCGCTTCCATCTCGATTACTTGTCGGGCTTCGTTCATATCCCCGCTAGCGAGTGTTTGAAGCGACTTTTCAAGTGTTGCGCGCGTCAAGTCGTACATTTCCGTCAACTCTTTTTGCGCGTCTTCCGAGAGTGTCACGCGAGTCGCCGTCTTGTAGTCAATCAATTCGATGATGTTTTCGACATGGTCACCGATTCGCTCGATGTCATTGATCGCGTGCATCAACGTTTTGTGTTCTTTTGATTCTTGCTCTGTCAAATCGACCGCAGCGAGTTTGACGAGATAATCTGTGATTTTCGCGTTGAGCGAGTTGAGCGCTTCTTCAATGTGCGCTGACTTTTCAGAGTGTTTCTTGTCGCCAGTCGCCATGTAATTGCGTGCCTCGTCCAAGCCAAGCTTCGCGAAGTCACCCATGCGAATCACTTCGTATTTCGCTTGTTCGACAGCGATAGAAGGTGATTGTTGGATGAAGATTGGGTCTAAATGCTGTGCCTTCGTATCGACGATTGAATCTTCGCCCGGTACGAGTTTCGTCACCATCCAAGCAATCGCTCCGATGAACCAGAACTGGATGAACGTGTTCGCTACGTTGAACGTACCGTGAGCGAATGCGATTTGCATTTTCGACTCGATGGCGAGAAGGTCTGTGATCCAGAAAATATATTGTGTGAAGAGTGGCAAGATGACCAAGAAGATCACTGTACCAATCAAGTTAAAGATAACGTGTGCCGCTGCTGTGCGGCGTGCCGCCACTGAAGCACCGATTGAGGCAAGGATAGCCGTAATCGTCGTTCCGATGTTGTCACCGAACAATACCGGGAGGGCTGCATCGAGTTCGATTGATCCACCCGCGTAAAGCTCTTGCAAAATCCCGATCGTCGCAGAAGACGACTGAACGAGAACCGTGAATACCGTACCGACGATGACGCCGAGGAACGGGTTTTCACTCATCGATTGTGTCAAATCGATAAAGTATTCGCTTGAACGGAGTGGACGCATCCCGTCACCCATGAGTTCAAGACCGTAGAAAAGTGCACCGAGTCCGAACACGACTTGTCCAAGATGTTGGAACTTTTCTTTCTTAAAGAAGAATAAGAAGACGGCACCGACTGCAATCATCGGAAGTGCGTATGCACCGACATCGAAACCGATGATGAACGCCGTGACGGTCGTCCCGATGTTCGCCCCCATGATGACCCCGATCGCTTGACGGAGCGTCATGAAGCCGGCGCTGACGAGTCCGACCGTGATGACGGTCGTACCTGACGACGATTGAATCAAGACCGTTACGATAATCCCGGCGAGTACCCCGAGAAATGGATTCGTTGTATACTTATCAAGGATGTCGCGCAGACGATTTCCTGCTGACTTTTGAAGGCCGTCTCCCATCGATTTGATTCCGAAGAGGAAGATCCCTAAACCTCCAAAAAACATGAATAACATTTCTTGCAAATTGTATTCCACGATTTTTGTACTCCTTTTGATTGTGAATTGGTTGTGTTTGCTTGGTTATTAATGCCCTACTCATTATGCCTTCTTCACCCGCCGAATGTAAACACGTTTAATGTTAAGGTTTTATTAAACCACTGTACTTGTTTTTATCTATTTTTTAAAATTGTATTATAACAGATAGGAGTTTCAACTTATGCTTACCTCGACTGCCGCTTTTTTACGCCATAGTCTCGTTCCGACGAAACGAGCGCTCAGACTACGTCTCGCCCCGCTCCACGCTTACATGCTCGCGAGTATCGGCTTCACCGTTCTCGTCACGCTCGTCGATTACATCATATTACAGCCTGATTTCTTCGCGCCGATGTGGCTGTTCTTACACGGCTTCGCCATCTTTTTCTTCTATATGATGACGGTCGCGTTCGTCTCGCTTTACGTCCAGCTCGTCACGAGAATGCGCCAACAGAAGGCTTGGCCGTATCGACAAGCTTGGCCGTATACAGTCGCCATGACGATCGTCCCGATGTTCATCGTGATTCTGCTCTATCATGCCGTACCTGATTGGTTCACTGGCGGACTGCTCATTCTCGTCGTCTATGTCACATGGCCGCTACTTCGTGCACCTGTCCCAAACAAAAGACAACCGAGATCCCGTTAACGGTCTCGGTTGTCTTTTTGTATCGGTTGCAGCGTATGGAGGACGTCATGGACGTGTTGACTCTGCGCACGAAGTTCTACACCTGCGACGTGTAACGTCGTCTGTGCGTCGGAAAACACGTCGACTCCGTTATAAAAACTTTGTAATTTCTCTTCAAGTGCCTGCCCGACTTCTTCGAGCGGCTCAACCGCCCGCGCCATCTGTGACAGCTCCTCTCCCGTCGCTCTCGTCATCTCGCCAATCGCTTGATACGATTCGACCTGACGCCGGACACTAGCGTCAATCATCTCAATCCCTGACTCCAGTCTTGTCAATTGATCCCCTAAATCCCCGATGTCTGCATTGAATCGCTCTAAGTCCCCTAGTGTCTCATCTCGCTCGAATCGCATTGCTTCGATTGCCGAAACCGCTGAAATCGAGGCATCGTTCGTCACTTTCGCCAGTTGCCCCACTTCGCTCGCGACGACAGCGAACCCTTTCCCGTGCTCGCCCGCGCGAGCCGCTTCAATCGATGCATTGAGCGCCAACATTTTCGTCGCCGCCGCCATCGATACAATCGTCCGCAACGCGTGTTCGGCCTGTTTTGACACGATTTCGCTTTCGAGCAACCGCTTTTGAATTGCATCTGCTTTCTGTTTGAACTGCTGACTCTCACCGTGCAAGGAATGGAAGGACGAACGTTCGTTCATCAACAACTTCACCAGTACCTCCGCTTGTTCGTCAACGTGTTGAATGTCTTGATTTAACTCGTCAATCTGACGTGTGACGTCGGTAAAACGATGCGTCGTCTCGTTCGTGTAAAACTGATAGGACGCACTCGTCTCTTCTAATGAAGTGGCCACTTCTCGAAACCCGATTAACTGTTCGGCGTTTCGTTCAAGCTGTTTCGTGAACGTAGGTAAACTCGACTCAAGTGCCATCGATGTCTTCGTCAAAATGTGAATCGAAGTGTTCCATAACTCAATCAACGTATTGTATTCTCGCTCGAGGTGCAACATTTCAGATGACTTAGCATACAAGTTTACAGGGTCGAACGTTCTCGTATTCACCGCATCGCGTAGTCGTTCAGAAAAAAGGGTGACCGGCCGTAATTCGCGACGAATCAGGTGGCTGAACAACAACATGATGACGATGACAGATCCACCAATCATTACGATGATCTGTTTTCGGAGCGCCCACATCGCACCGAGCACGGATTCTTTCGAAACAACGAGGAGATAATCCGCTCGTAGTTCTGGGATGGCAATGACCGAAATAAATGTGTCCGCACTCTCGATGAAGCGAGGGTTCGTGTCACCGTCTGGCACCGTTTCAGTGTCAAGCGTTCGAAGTGGCTTTCCTGTCAATAGAGCCAGGTCTCCTTCCCGAACGAGATATTGACTCGCCTCGAGTCCGTCCGCGGATAAGAGAGAGGCTTGTTGCATATAAGTCGATTTTAGCGAACGCTCAAGCGCTTGCTTATTCGCCACATAGGCTCCATACGTCACTTTCACGGATTCCCGGACGACCGTCGCCTCTCGGTTCAACCGTTTCTCGATTTCTAGCGAGAGCTGTTTCTCTGCCTCGAACGCAAACCATGCGAACGTTATAAGAAATAATAGGATGACGCTCGGCATGAGCATCCACTGCAACTTGCGCTCGATTTTCCATATCGGCTTTCTCCAACTTCTTATCCACTGCAATCCGATTCACACCTTTCCATCTTGCTGGTTCGGTTACTATATCGGTCTTAAGACGGTGGAAAATTATGAAGTATCTGTTAAGATAACGTTAGCTTTTGTAAAGAGCACATCTCATGAACGCTTGCTGGGTGCTTTTTCATAAACATTTCGTTATGATAAATAGGAAACCTATCATCTTATATCGATTGGAACCTTTCCAAAAGAAGGAGATCATGTATATGTCAGAAATACTACACCGTTCACTAACTCGTCCGATTCGTGTCGGCAACCTCATCATCGGGGGATCAGATGAAGTCATCATTCAATCGATGACGACGACGAAAACACATGACGTCGAGGCGACCGTAGCCGAGATTTTACGTCTCGAAGAGGCCGGATGCCAAGTCGTCCGCGTCGCATGTCCGGATGAACGGGCCGCAGATGCGTTGGCCGAAATCAAGAGCCGCATCAACATCCCGCTCGTCGTCGATATCCACTTCGACTACAAGTTGGCACTGAAAGCGATTGAAAGTGGTGTCGACAAGATCCGCATCAACCCGGGTAACATCGGGCGACGTGAAAAAGTCGAGGCCGTCGTCAACGCGGCGAAAGCGAAAGGCATCCCGATTCGAATCGGTGTCAACGCCGGCTCGCTCGAGAAGCAGTTCCTCGAGAAATATGGTTATCCGACGGCCCAAGGGATGGTCGAGAGTGCGATGCACCACGTGAAGATCCTCGAAGACCTCGGTTTCTATAACACGATTATCTCGCTCAAAGCGTCAGACGTGAACCTCGCGCTCGAGGCGTACACGCTCGCGGCGAAGACGTTTGACTATCCGCTCCACGTCGGCATTACCGAGTCGGGCCCGCTCTTCTCCGGCTCACTCAAGTCAGCCGCCGGTTTAGGTGCGATTCTCTCACTCGGAATCGGTTCGACGGTGCGCGTCTCACTTTCAGACGACCCGGTCGAAGAAGTGAAAGTCGCGAAAGAAGTGCTCAAGTCGTTCGGACTCGCTGCGAACGCCGCGACACTCATCTCGTGCCCGACGTGCGGCCGGATTGAGATCGACTTGATTTCAATCGCCAAAGAGGTCGAAGAATACATTCAAAACATTAACGTCAACATCAAAGTCGCCGTACTCGGTTGCGCGGTCAACGGCCCAGGGGAAGCTCGTGAAGCCGATATCGGTATCGCCGGTGCCCGCAACGAAGGACTCCTCTTCCGTCACGGGAAGATCATCCGGAAAGTGCCGGAAGCGACCATGGTCGAAGAGTTGAAAAAAGAAATCGATGCCATCGTCGCCGAAAAACTCGCCGCACGTGAACTCGAAGAACAAGAACTCGCCAATCAATCGAAATAACCTGTCTCCCGCTCGGTTGCAACCGAGCGGGTTTTTGTTAAAATAGACTCTGTGAACAAGGAGGGATCAACATGCATATCGGAATCGACCTCGACGGGACCGTCACGGACCCGCAAAGTTGTTTTCACTACATGAACGACGCGCTCGGTTACACGATTGATTATCAACGCGCGACCGAATATGAGTTGCACACGTATACGACGATGACGCAACATGATTTTTGGAAGTTCATGATTGAACACGGGCACGAAGAAGAAATTTATCGCCGCTCGCTGCCGCATACGGAAGTGAGTGACGTTTTATGGCATATGCGAAAGACGCATCGCCTCCACTACGTGACGGCGCGAAGCGAGGCCGTCCGCTCTGTGACCGAGGACTGGATTAAACAGCAGGCGCTGCCGCTCGATTCACTGATCATGACAGGAAGTCACGACAAGGTCGGGGTCGTCCAAGATCTGTCGCTCGACCTCTTCATGGAAGACCGGTACGAGAACGCCATCTCGATTCATGAGCAGACCGAGATTCCGGTGCTGTTGTTCGATGCGCCGTATAATCGAAAACCGTTGCCGCATGGCGTGAAACGGATTGCCTCTTGGAAAGAAGCGCTCCACTATGTGAACCGTTTCGAGGCGAACCGTTCCATCTCCACCCGCTAAAAAAGAGGAATCTCAGGATTCCTCTTTTTGTATGCGCCCAATCGCCTCGACGACATCGCTCGCGAGCACGCTCGCCGGATGCATCGATTCACTCATTTTTTTCGCTGCGAGGGCATGCCAGAGCACCGCTTGCTCATTCGGATTGTGTGGAGTCTCGATGCGTCGGCACCTGGCCCACATGGCAAGGAGCATCCCTGTCAGGACGTCCCCGCTCCCACCTTTGGCGAGGGCCGACGCTTCGACCGTATTGACGGCGCCCGTCCCTTCAGGTGTGACGATGAGGGTGTGCGTCCCTTTTAAAATCAAGTGGATACCGTGTCGCATCGCGAACGCACGTGCCACTCCGAAACGGTCCGCCTCAATCTCCTCGACCGTCTGCCCCGTCATCCGCGCGAGCTCTCCAGGGTGCGGGGTCAGAATCAAAGTTCCGGCTGCGTCGAGATGTGCGTGTGATAGCGCGCCGGCGTCCACGACTAAAGGCATCGTTTTTTTACGAACGGATTCCCATATACGAACGAGCGTTTCGCCCTCGACCATGCCAGGACCAATCGCAATCGCGTCCACGTCTTTATTTGCGATGGCGTCTGCGCTCGAATACATCGCTTCCGGAAGACCGGCCTTAAGCGGTGATGCCTGCTCTGGCACAATCATCTCGAGCAAACCGATTCCGGTTCGCAGTGCCGCCCTTCCCGCTAAAAACGGCGCGCCAATCAAATGCTCGCTTCCGCCAATCAATAGTCCGCGCCCATACGTCGTCTTATGGCTGAACCGTTCCCGCGTCAACAGACTGTCATCAAAGTCGGCTTCGGTCAAGACGCGCCAACTTGACGTATGCGGCAAACCGATATCGACCCGCTCCACTTCCCCGTAATACGGTGCCGTCTTCGGCAAGAAAGCCGAACGCTTGAACCCATGCAACGTGTACGTCATCGTCGCGGTTACGGCGTGGCCATCGAAATCGTGTGCGGTGTCACTTGGGACGCCGGACGGCACATCGATCGAGACGATGTTTGCAGGTTGGCTCATCAGCCACGAAATGACGTCGCGACCCTTTCCAGTAACAGCGCCGCTCAACCCAATCCCATATAAAGCGTCCACAATCCAGTCGGTCGATGGCGGCGTGTCAACGATTGTGACGTACTGCTCGGCGTATGCCGCATGCATCGAGGTAGCGTCTGTTTTCGGCGCACCAAGAGGCGACCAGACGAAGACGTCATGTCCGCGCTGTGCCAGTTCACGCGCCACCACCCAACCGTCGCCGCCGTTGTTTCCAGTCCCGCATACGACGAGCACAGACGCCTCATCCGGAAGCTGAAGTCGATGCGCCACGGCTGAAGCCGCGCGCTCCATCAACACAGTCTCAGGCATACCTTGCTGCTTGGCGGTCGCATCCGCTCGTTTAATCTCGTTTGCCGTATAAATCATCTCTCGCTCCCCCTTCACGATGTAGCAAAAAAAGGATTGACGTCGTCAATCCTTTAAGGCCTTACACTGTTTACAATACCCATAAATCTCGAATTTATGATCAATCACTTCGAAGTCCGGGTCGAGCGCCTCGACGTAACGCATCGGACAGAGGTCGAGCAGTTTCGTCTTGCCGCACCCACGGCAAATCAAATGGTGATGGTGATGCCCGGCGCTACATGTGACTCGAAACGCCTTCTCTCCGCTTAATTCAGTCGCCTCAAGAAGCCCTTCTTCGGCGAACGACTTCAAGTTGCGATATACCGTGTCAAAACTCATCGTCGGGTGCTTCGCGCGCATATAGTCCAACACGTCTTTGGCGCTGACGTAACGTTCCTCCTGAGCCAAGTACGCATACATCTCAACCCGCTTCGGCGTCACTTTCAACGATGAGGATTGCAATCGATTCAGTTGTTCTGTCTCATTCATACGTAGCCTCCTTCTTCCGCAACGACCCAATCTTTTCAAGTCCCATGACGACAGCTAAAATACCCACGGCCAAAAGGACAATCACGCCACCGGGTGCCACATCAAGTTCATAGGCGAGGACGAGCCCTCCGATTGTGGCCACTTCACCGAAGATGATGGCCCATACAATCGTCTGTTTGAAACTCTTCGTGAACCGGAGCGCAGCCGCAACCGGAAGTGTGATCAAGCTCGAGACGAGCAACGTCCCGACGATTCGCATACTGACCGCGATGACGAGGGCGACGACGAACATGAACACGAGATGCAACAGCGTGCTCGGCAATCCCGACACTTTCGCCTGCTCCTCATCGAACGATAAGAACAACAGTTGTTTATAAAACACGGTGATGACGACGACCGTGATGACCGCCACACCGACAATCAAGACGATGTCAGACGGACTGACCGCCGAAATCGAGCCGAACAACAGCGTCGACAAATCGACCGAAAAGCCGCGAGAGAGCGAGATGAAAATCGCGCTCAACCCCATCCCAGCCGACATCATGATCGGGATGGACAGCTCCTGGAAGTGGACGTATTTGTTGCGGAGCCAATCGAGCCCGAGTGCCGCTAGCACCGAGACGAGCGTCCCAAGATAGAGCGGATTCAAGTCCGAGAATAATAACACGTATTGCCCGAGGAACAGACTGAAGGAAATCCCAGCGAGCGTCACGTGCGACAAAGCATCAGCAATCAAGCTCATCCGCCGAACGACGACAAACGAGCCGATGAGCGGGGCCGTAAACCCGATGACGACTGCCGCGATGAACGCATAACGTAAAAACCCATACGTGAGTAAATCCGAGATCATGAGGAACCTTCATGAACGAGCAATTTGACGGGATACGGCTTGATGGCCGTCAACTCACTCAGTTCGCTATATTCTTTCAAACCGCAGTTACACGCCAGCCGGCCCCGATCGAGATGGACGACTTTCGTGACGAGATCGGTCACGACGTTCAAATCATGGGTGACGAGGATGAACGTGCACGACGTATGCTCACGCAACAAGTGAAGCACCTCGTAAAAATCGCGCAAATGTTTTTGGTCGACACCGACCGTCGGCTCATCGAGAATCAACAAATCCGGTTGATTGACAATAGCACGGGCGATGAACACACGCTGTTGTTGACCACCCGACAGACTCCCGATTTTACGGTCTCGATATTGCCACATATTGACGGTCTCGAGAGCGTTTTGAATCGCGGCCTGATCTTCCATATTCAATCGTTTAAACAGGCCGATTCTCCCATACCGCCCCATGGCGACAACTTCTTCGACCGTCACCGGAAAGCCCGAGTTAAAAGAGGCTGCTTTTTGGGAAACGTAACTGATACGGGACTTATCTTTAAACTGGGATTGGGGCCGGCCGAACAGTTCGACCGAACCGCTTTGGGGCGTCAACAATCCTAAGATCGACCGGATGAGCGTCGATTTACCCGACCCATTCTCGCCGACGATGGCAACGAAGTCCCCTTGCTCAATCTCGATGGAAACGTCTCGGAGCGCGGCCGTGCCATCATAGTAATAGGACACGTGATTTAGTTTCACGACAGATGTCGTCATAATCGTTAACCTTCTCTCATTAATTAAATCGTAATCATTTCTACTTCTTGGCGTCTGTATTATACAGAACATTTCGGATTGCTTCAAGTTTGAGAAAAATAACGTAGAACGATACGGGTCCGTCCTATTGAAATCAAGATGAGTTTACAATCAATTCGGTGTAAACTGAAAGTAACGCAAAGAGGGGGATGCACCGTGGAAAAAAAATTAGCAGTCATTGACATCGGGTCGAACTCGATTCGAAACGTCATCTTTGAGGTGAACGGTCACGGTCAGTATTTTGAACGTCTGAACGTGAAGGAAGTCGCTCGCCTCTCGAGCCACATCACCGAAGACAATGAACTTTCCGCTGAAGGAATTAGCTCGTTGATTGAGACGTTACAACATTTTATCAGCTTGAATGACCACCACGATGTTTTGGAGACGCTACCTGTGGCAACTGCCGCGATTCGAAACGCAAGTAACTCCGATGCGATTTTAGCCGAAGTCCGTCAAGCGACCGGAATGGAGATTCGGTTGTTGAGCGATTATGAGGAGGCGTTCTACGGCTATTCGGCCATCGTCAACTCGACGTATATCGAGGACGGGTACTCGGTCGACATCGGGGGCGGTTCGATGGAAGTGACATACTTCAAAGACCGAGAGCTCGTCTTCTATCACAGTTTCCCGTTCGGTGCCGTTACGCTCACGAACGACTTCATGAAAGGTGAAGTGATGACGAAAGAGGAGCGGAAGCAACTCATCTCTTTCTTGAAAAAATCATTCAAAGACCTCGACTGGCTCGAACCGCACGGCGTCCCGCTCGTCGGTGTCGGCGGGACGGCGCGAAACTTGGTCCGGGTCGAACAATCGCTGTCTCACTTTCCGCTTGAAGGGATTCATCAGTACACGATCGATGCCGATCGGCTCGAGGAAGTCGTCGATGAACTCGTCGGCCAATCGAGTAAGCAACTCGGGCGGCTCGATGGCCTATCGAAAGACCGGGTCGATATCATCGCCCCTGCCGTGACGGCGATCGGCGAACTCGCCCGCTATTTGAAAGTACCCGAGTTCACGATGAGCAATAACGGTCTCCGCGAAGGCCTGTTCTACGAATATTATTTGAAGGCGAACGATGAGGTCCGGTTTGCCGATGTGAAAGAGGAAAGCTTCCGGCATTTCGAGCAACAGTATGACGTCAATCCGGAGCGTCACCGCCACCTCATCCATCTGGCCCGCCAAATCTATACCGGATTGATTGAGACGAAAGCGATCAAACCGAAACCGTATGAGCCCGGACTGTTAGAAGGCGCTTGCCGCCTTGCGTACGTCGGTGAATACATCGACCACAACAACAAGAGCGACCATACGTTCCACTTGATTACAACGAACGACTTCAAAGGGCTCAATAACGAGGACCGTCTCGCCCTCGCCCTCGTCTCGTCGTACAAATCGCGACGACTGCTCGACCAACATATCGAAGGCTTTCCCGAATGGTTTGATTCGAAGATGTTGAAAAGCCTTGAACTGCTCGGCTCAATCGTCAAACTTGTCGACGCCCTCGACTTGACGGAGCGGCAAATCATCGATCATCTCGATGTCGCGACAAATGAGGACGGGCTCGTCTTCCACTTACAAACGACTGACACCGCCCGCTTTGAACTGCAACGCGGGGTTCGACATAAGAAACACCTCGAACGCGCCATCGACCAGGCCATCGAACTACGTGTAGAAGAGAGAGGGACATCATGACCATCTATACAACTGAACATTTCAACAACCGTGAGCTGAGTTGGCTCAGTTTTAACGAACGCGTGCTCCAAGAAGCGATTGATGACCGCAACCCGCTCATGGAGCGGCTCAAGTTTCTCGGCATCTTCTCGTCGAACCTCGATGAGTTTTATATGGTGCGATTCGGCGGTTTGAAGGACGAAGTGCTCGCCGGTTTCAACCGACCGGAAGACAAGGCTGGACTGACACCGAAGCAACAGATTAAGGCGATTTCGATTAAAGCGCAGGAACTCGTCGAACTACAATATGCGACGTACAAGAAAGTGACGAAACAACTCGCGAGCGAGGACGTCCGTTTCTTGCGTCCAAAACATTTGAATAAGACACAACTCGATTTCATCAAGCAATATTTCCGGACCCACGTCTTCCCGGTCCTCACCCCGATTGCCGTCGATGCGTATCGTCCGTTCCCGATGCTGTTGTCGAAATCACTCAACATTGCCGTCGAGATCGCGTCTAAAGAGGAGGGCAAGAAACGGCTCGCCCTCGTCCAAGTGCCGGCCGTCTTGCCACGCTATCTCGAACTACCGACCGAAGACGAAGACCATGCCGACCTCATCTTGCTCGAGGATATCATCATCCAATTTGTCGATTCGCTGTTTAAAGGCTATGAGGTCGAATCGACGATGCCGTTTCGAATCACGCGGAACGCCGATATGCCGTTCCACGAAGAAGGCAGTCGTGACGTACTTAAACAAATCGAGAAAGAGCTAAAGAAGCGCCGGTATGGGGTCGCGATCCGACTTGAAGTACAACAGCGCTCGCTCAGTAAAGAGCTGTTGTTCATGCTTCAGGATGTGCTCGATTTACACGACCGCGATATCTTCATCGTAGACGGTCCAATCGATATGACGTTCTTGTTCGGCGTCTACAATAAAATCGGGACCGAATATGACGACATGATTAACGAGACGTTGATTCCGTTCATCCCAGAAGGGCTTGAGTCCGGCAAAGACTTGTTCCAAAGCCTGTTGAAACAAGACTATTTGCTGCATCATCCGTATCATTCGTTCGACCCGGTCGTCCGTTTCATCGCCCAGGCCGCGAAAGACCCGAACGTCTTGGCCATCAAACAGACGCTCTATCGCGTCTCCGGCGACTCGCCCATCATCAAGGCGTTGACCGATGCGGCCGAGAGCGGGAAGCAGGTGACCGTCCTCGTCGAACTCAAGGCCCGGTTCGATGAGGAGAAGAACATCCAATGGGCAAAACAGCTCGAGAAAGCGGGGGCCCACGTCATCTATGGCTATAAAGAGTTGAAGACACACTCGAAGATCACGCTCGTCGTCCGCATTCTTGAAGGTGGGGTCTTGCAACGGTTCGTCCACCTCGGTACCGGCAACTATAACGATTCGACGGCGAAACTCTACACCGACATCGGCTTATTGACGACGAACGAAGAGCTCGCCGAGGACGCGACGAACTTCTTCAACTGGCTATCTGGATACGGAGAACGCCCATCATGGCACAAGTTCGAGACGTCCCCAGATGATATGCTCGATTTCTTTTTACAGAAAATCGAGGATGAGATCAAACTACATGAGAAGTATGGGAACGGACGTATCGTCGCTAAGATGAACTCAATCACAGACAAGGCGATCATCATGAAGCTTTATGATGCCTCGCAAGCCGGTGTGAAGATTGACTTGATCATCCGCGGGATTTGCTGCCTTCGTCCCGGTATCAAAGGCATCTCCGAGAACATCCGGGTCATCTCCATCATCGACCGCTACCTTGAACATTCTCGCATCTTCTATTTTTATCAGAACGGGAAAGAAGATCTCTACTGCTCATCGGCAGATTGGATGACGCGCAACATGAAGAAGCGCATCGAGATTTTATTCCCGATTCTTGACTCAGGCCATAAATCGTACATCAAAGATATGCTGGCGCTCCAACTCGTCGATAACGTCAAAGCCCGGAGCCAACGCGCCGACGGCAGTTATGTCTATATCAAACAGGAGCCAGGTCAAGAACGCATCCAGTCCCAAATCATCATCCACCAGTACACGGGGGGGCGATGGAACAACATCCCGAGCGTGTTCGAACGGGAGCCGTCGAATTGGGCCGAACGTGAAGTCCTTCGTTTGAAAGCGGAGAACGAAAAAATGACAGATGACTGATGTTAGACTTCTCAAAGCGAAAAGAACGGTGTATAATGAACTCGGTTAATATCAATAAAACGTTTTCATTTCATTATACGGAGGAATCACGATGCAAGAAATCCTATTATCGTTACTCGCCGGCCTTATTTGTGGCATGATTTTCACGGCCTTGAAATTACCGCTCCCAGCTCCACCGGTTCTCCCAGGGGTCATCGGGATCTTCGGCGTGTTTCTCGGCATGAAAGTGTATCAGTTCGCGGTCGCCAACTGGCCATTTTAACAAAAAGGAACGATGTCCGTGTGGACATCGTTCCTTTTCATTTGTAGTGTAACGCTTTATGGCATGTCGGGCAGACCCACATCTCCTCGTCGGCATCGATGTGGTATTCCATCAATCGATTGGCGAGCGGCCCGTAAAAGTCTGATAAATCCAAGGCACAATAGGCGCATACGGTCGTCGGTGACACCCGATGCTCAAATTGTCGTTCGCGGGCGAGATGTGCCTCATACGCAGAACGGCTCCACCGTCTCGACGGGACACGATACCCCTCGTCCCAAAGGCGCTTCAACGTGTCATAATCCGTCGCCTCGTCATATGTGCCGAGCCGAAGTAATGGATGATGAAAATCGAGGGCGAGCAAGTCGACAAGGCTGTACACCCCAGTCGCAACGGACGGTTCGAGCCAATAGCGGTCGTCGGGCCGCTGCGTCGTCTCGACGAGCAGCACCTCCGCCTCGGCAACGATGCCGTGACCGATAAGTTCGATAAACGCGGTCGGGGTCGCGACATCGCCTTCGACATAGAATGGACTCTGCTCTTGAAAATAGACCGGCAGCGCGGACCAGGCGTCAAACGCGCCTGGGTCGATTCGAAGCCGATTCATCGGTTATTGATGCGCGAGCGTGAACCGCTCCCGCCACTCCGCATCGAATTCAGATGCGTGGAACATCGCAATCTCTTGCTTGTATGGCGCGACTTTCGTCTTGTCATTAATCGGGATATAAGGCGTCTCCAATATTTTCGGAAGGTGCGCGAACGCTTCATGATGGATGATGCGGTTCAACGTATCAAATCCGATTTCCCCGTAACCGATGTTTTCGTGTCGGTCTTTCTTCGCCCCGCGCACGTTCTTCGAATCATTCACATGAATGACGCCGAGACACTCGAGACCGACAATCCGATCGAATTGATCGATGACGCCATCGAGGTCGTTTACTAAGTCGTATCCGGCATCATGGACGTGGCACGTATCGAGACAGACCGAGAGACGGTCGTTATGTGTCACGCCGTCAATGATTGTCGCGAGCTCTTCGAACGTTTTCCCGAGTTCGCTCCCTTTTCCGGCCATCGTCTCAAGCGCGATTTTGACGGTCTCATCACCCGTGAGCACCTCGTTTAACCCTTCGATGATGCGAGCGAGCCCGATGTCTTCCCCTGCCCCGACGTGAGCACCCGGGTGAAGGACGACGTGGCGTGCGACTTGGAGCGCCTCCGCCCGCTTAATCTCGGCGGCAAGAAACGACACGGCGAGTTCGAACGTCTCCGGTTTCGTCGTATTGCCCAAGTTGATAATGTACGGTGCATGGACGACAATCTCCTCGATGTTATGCGCGGCCATGTGGGCGAGTGCCGCTTCAATATTCAAATCTTCAATCGGCTTCCGACGTGTATTCTGAGGCGCGCCGGTGTAGACCATCATCGTCGTCGCCCCGTAAGAGACCGCCTCCTCACTCCCTGCAAGAAGCATCTTCTTTCCTGAAACCGAAACGTGTGAACCAATTTTCAATGTCATCATCTTCCCTTCCTATCTTCTCTCTTCAGTGTACACAAAAAGCAGAACCGACTCCAAGAAGTCGATTCTGCTAACGGATTAACGTTTGTTTTTCTTACGGATTTCACGACGCTCTTTGCGTTGACTCTGCATATGCTCGCGTGAGGCCGTCTCTTTCAACTTGTACTTGAACTTTTTCTTGTAGCCCGGTTTGACTTTCTTCTTCGCCTTTTTAATTTCCCCGGCCATGCGGCTGTGGGCCGTCTGCGAAACTTTCATCTTCCGGTCGGTCGTACGACGTTTGCGCGTCTTGATTGGTTGGAGTGACCCGTTGCGCACGTCGACGTGCGTGAACGTGAATCCACGCTCTTCAAGACGGTTGATTGGACCGTTCTCGTGGTCTTCGTACAGCGTGTACGCCTCACCCGTCGCCCCGGCACGGCCCGTCCGGCCGACACGGTGCGTGTAGAAGTCGAGATCTTTCGGGATCCCGAAGTTGATGACGTGCGACACACCTTTAATATCGATACCACGCGCAGCCAAGTCGGTCGCGATGACGTATTGATACTTCGCGTCGTTAATATCTTTAATCGCTTGCTTCCGGCGACGGGCTTGCATGTCTCCGTGGAGCGTCCCGACGTTGAGTCCCGCCTCGCGGAACGTCGTCTCGAGCTCGTCCGCTTCTTGTTTCGTGTTCGTGAACACGAGACAGACGAACGGATTGATCGCTTTGGCGACTTCGACCGTCAATTCTTTACGGTCACGGTGACGCACTGGAATCGTGTGGTGCTTGATTTTCGGCACGACACGGTGCTCCGCACTCGCTTCCGCGTAACGCGGGTCATGCAAATATTTCTTCAAGAACGGCTCGAGCTTCTCTGGAATCGTGGCCGAGAAGACCATCGTCTGAAGTTTTTCCGGCAACGCCTGCGCGATGCGGTCGACCTCAGGCAAGAAGCCCATGTCGAGCATTTGATCGGCCTCATCGACGACAAAGTGTGTGACTTTGTGCGGGAAGAGCGCCTGGACTTTCATCAAGTCGAGGATACGACCTGGTGTCCCGATGATGAGTTGTGGTGGGTTTTTCATGCGATCGATTTGACGTTCACGGTCGGTCCCACCGACAATCAAACTTGTTTTGATAAATTCCGGTTGTTTGACGAGGAGCGATTTCAACTCCTCATGAATTTGCCATGCAAGTTCACGTGTCGGCGCGACGACGATCGCTTGGACCGACTGCTCTTCCGGGTTGATGGCTTCTAAAATCGGCAAGAGAAACGCGAGCGTCTTCCCTGTACCGGTCTGTGATTTTCCGATGATGTCGCGACCGTTCATAGCAGCCGGAATGATCCGGGCTTGGATGTCGGTCGGTTTGGTGATGCGCTTTTCTGTCAAGGCATCGACGATAAACGGTAACAATTTGAACTGTTGGAAGCTGTTCAATCGATACACCTCCTGTTTCTTTCCACTTTTCCTAGCATAGCGGAATCTAATCATTTGTCAATTAATCTTTTATGAGACCTTCATATAAATAGCTCGATGAGTAGTAATGCCGGGAAATCTTTTTCCCGCTCAAATGCTGTTCGAGTGCTTTGAATCCGACTTCAATCATCTCGTTCGGGGACTGGACGACGGTCGCATCCACCTTGCCGCTATGGATGAGCGGATAAATCTCTGTCACACCGTCGACCGAGACGATCGTCTTCTCGAGCAACCCTCTGCTCTCAAGGGCACGGACGACGCCGAACGTATTGTCATCATTGTGCGAGAAGACGGCATCGAACGGGATGTCTTCTTTTAACCAGCGTGACATTTCAATCTCGGCTTGGAACGTGTCGAAGTTGCCCGTGAGCGAGGCAACGACTTCGAGCTCGTCATGAGCCCGGTCGTACTCCGTCAAACCGAGGCTTCGGTCAATCGTTGAGCGCACCTTGGCCGTCCCCCTCACCTCAACGACCCGAATCGGACGATTCAGGTCGGCATGTTTCGCGACGATATGGTTCGCCGCCATCCGACCGATTTCAACGTTGTCCGAGACGACCGATGTGAGTACGCTATCATGGTCAATCATCCGGTCGATGGCGATAATCGGGATTCCTTCGCGTTCCGCTCGCTCCAAAGAGGGTCGGATGAACGTCTCATCGAGCGTCGTCACAAAGATGGCCTCGACGCCTCGATCAATCAAAGAATCGAGTTTCTCTTTTTCTAGCACACGGGAATCTTCACTCGTCGTCGGGACGGGAATGAACCCTTTTTGATTGGCCGTCCTGACGAAAGCGGCGAGCAACTTGTTCGCATGTTCGTGCTTGTCGCTCACAAAGACGAAACCGACTTCATTATCTTTCGTTTTTTGTTCCGGTAGTTGAATCGATGTGATGAGTAAAATCGTCATCGCCCATACGACCGGGAGCCATAGCCAATAGTGTCGGAATCCCTTCATACGTCGGACCGCCTTGGGATTTTAATCATCATGGCCGTACCTTCTCCTTCGACACTTTCAATTTCCATTCGTCCATTCACGGCTTTCAAGTATTCCCGAATCATATACAAGCCGAGCCCGTTCCCGTTATCTTTCGTCGTATAAAACGGCGAACCGACGGCCTGGACTTGTGCTTTCGTCATACCGACGCCGTTATCCTCAATTAAAAAGCGATAGTCACGTTCCGTGAAAAGAATCGTCACGGTGACGCTACCGTCCGCACCTTTTGAATCGACGGCCTCGACCGCGTTTTTGAACAAGTTGTAGATGATTTGAACGAGCATATCGTTCGAGCAATAAAACGGTGGCATCTCGTTCGGGACGATCAGTTCCCATTTCGTCACCCGTTTATAACACTCGGCATCGAGTAAAAACTCGAGTCGCGCTGCAAATTCAGCCATGTCAATCCACTCTTCATCTCGTTTTGACTGGTCCGGCTTCGCGAGCGTGAGCATCGTCGTAATCAAGTGATTGGCCCGGTTGAGCTCCGATAAGGCCAAGTCGAGCATCTCTTGACTGCTGTGCCCTTCTTTCACCATTTGAAGCGTGATTTGGACAGGCGTGAGCGGGTTTCGAATCTCGTGGGCAATCCCGGCGGCGAGCTGGCCGAGCGAGGCGAGCTTCTCTTGTTGGAGCAACAGTTGTTGCTGACTCAACTGCTCGCGCCGGGACGTTTCCATCCGTCTCGAATAATCGTTATACGTGTCGAGTAGCGTCTGGACTTCTTTGGAACCGGTCCGTTCGAGTTGAATCGGCTCGAGGGACTGTTGCCGTTTAATGTTCTGCACGAGCTCTGTGAGCGGGCTCGTCAATGTCTTAGATAGAAGCAATCCGACGAGGATACTTAAAAAGAACGTGACAAGCGTGATCAATAAATATTGCCAACGCGTCGCATAGACCGCTTCATAGACGGAATCGGTGCTATGTTTGGCGAGCACGCTCCAACCGTTGACCCGGGCGTCCGGTTCATACATATAGACGTCCGTGTCCGTGCTCATGATGGAGCGTACGTCCTTGTCTTTCGCCGATTCGATGACCGACCGCGACAAGCGCCGCTCGGCATCGGTGACGAGGTTGAACGACGTCGACAAGACTTCCCCGCGCTCGTTCAATAGATACAAAATCATATTGTCATTCGCCGACTCCAGGACGCGCCGATACAAGTCCGAGTTGAGGACGCTGATGCTGCCCCCGAACAGACCGACCGGGCGATTGTCTTCCAAAACCGGGACATACAAATACGTCCCGACATCTCCAGAGATGGAAATCGGGTCACTCATATAAATTTCGTTACCGCCTGACGTGATGACGTTCGTGAATTTCGGGTCTGACTTCAGCGTCATCGCCGGCACTTGGCGTTGTGAGTACCACGTGAACGCGTCTTCTCGCAAGTCATAATAGAAGATCGAGGTGAAGCCCGTTCGCTGATTCAAATAGCCGGTGCGAATCCGTTCCTCGATCCACGGCTCGTTGCCGAGATACGCACCAAGGTAGACGAGGTCCTCGTATAGTTTCCCGAGCCGCGTCTCCATATTTTCGATACTGCCGTCAATCGCATAATCGAACTGATCTTTCGCCAGCTCTTCGGCACGGGACACCGTCACACGATCGGCCGAAAACGCTAAAGAGGAGATGACGAGCCCTAAGATGATGAAGATGATAAACGTGATTTGAAAGAAGTATGACTTACGTACTTCTAACAATGATTTCAAACGTTCCACGGTGTCCCTCCTTTCTAACCTTCAAATTATAGCATGAATACACGCAATTCTTTTCGTATTTTCGAAACAATGTTAGACTAAGACGTATGAAAGCATCGCGAAAGGAGCGTTCATCGCATAATGAAAATTAAAAAGATCAGCCCGCGCGGATACTGTTACGGTGTCGTCGACGCCATGAAACTCGCCAACGAGGCTGTGGCCAACCCAGATTTACCACGGCCAATCCATATACTCGGTATGATCGTTCACAACCGCCACGTCACACAAGCGTTCGAAGACCTCGGCGTCAAAACAGTCGATGGTGACGACCGCATGCAAGCACTCGAGACGATTGATGAAGGAACGGTCGTCTTCACCGCCCACGGAATCTCACCGCTCGTACGCAAGCGGGCCATCGAAAAAGGGTTGACGATTGTCGACGCTTCTTGTCCGGACGTGCTCGTCACACACGATTTGATTCGCGAGAAGACGGCTGTCGGCTATGAAGTCATCTATATCGGGAAACACGGTCACCCGGAACCGGAAGGCGCGATGGGTGTCGCCCCGGATAAAGTCCACCTCGTCCAGTACGAGCATGACCTCGAGGCGTTGCCGGCCCGCTTGTTCGAGTCGAACATTCTCGTCACGAACCAGACGACGATGAGCCAATGGGACGTCTCGGCGTTGATTGAACAAATCCAAGAACGTTACCCGCACGTCGAAGTGCATAACGAAATTTGCAACGCGACGCAAGTTCGTCAAGAAGCCGTCGCCGAACAGGCCGGGGACTGCGATTTGTTAATCGTCGTCGGTGATCCGAAATCGAACAACTCGAACCGGCTCGCCCAAGTCTCAAAAGAGATTGCCGGGACGAACGCGTATCGAATCGGTGACTTGAGCGAACTCGACCTCGCCTGGCTCGAAGGAGTCGAGACGGTCGCTGTCACTTCCGGTGCCTCGACACCGACACCGATCACGAAAAAAGTCATCGACTTCTTGACGCAATATGATCCTGCTGACTTGAGCACGCATGATAAAACGCCATTCCTTGAACTACGAAGCATCCTTCCTAAAGTGAAGGCGCTCCGCAAGTGACGACAATCCCCGGCCTAGAACAGGCCGGGGATTGTTTATTATTGGAAACGAAACGGGTTCGTATTCGTCGTCGATACGATCAACTCAACGTCGAGTTTCGCTTGATTGAACCGTTGACGCAACACGTCGACGACACCTTGTTTCATGACGCTCTCGACGTGATGCCCTGGGTCGACGACGGCGAGCCCGAACGCCATCGCATCGTGGGCCACGTGGAAATAAAGGTCACCGGTCACGTAGGCGTCCGCACCTTTAAAGTGCGCGGCCGACACGTATTTGTTTCCGTCCCCGCCGAGGACGGCGACCTTTTCAATCATCCGGCCCGGCTCACCGACGACTCGGACACCTTCAACTCCGAAGCTCGATTTGACGTGGAGGGCGAACTGTTCGAGCGTGAGCGGACTCGCCAAGCGTCCGATGCGGCCGAGGCCATGGACCGGCCCAGCGATTTCGTCACGAATCACATCGTGGGCCACTTCTTCGTACGGATGCGCTTGTTTCATCGCACGCAAGACGTGTTTCTTTTGACTTTCTGTCATGATGGTCTCAATCTTCACTTCTTCGACCGTTTCCGTCTTGCCGACTTGACCGAGATACGGGTCCGCGTGGTCGAGCGGTTTGAACTGGCCGATGCCGTCCACTTTGAACTGACAGTCACGATAGTCACCGATGTGACCGGCCCCTGCCCTTGCCAACGCCTCAGACACGACCGCTTCGTGCGTCTTCGGGACGAAGACGGCGAGCTTATACACGGGCTCTTCATATATTGGAATGAGGACGCTCGTCTCGATTAGGCCGAGCGCGTCGCTCATCCAGTCGTTGACCCCGCCGGCGCACACGTCGAGGTTCGTATGGGCCACATACACGGCGATGTCATGCTTCACACATTTCATGACGATCCGGCCGGCGGCGCTTCGGTCATTCACTTGGCCGAGCGGGCTAAAGATTGGCGGATGGTGAGCGATAATCAAGTCGATCTCGTGCTCAATCGCCTCATCGACGACCGGTTCGAGCACATCGAGCGTGACCATCACTTTTCGGACTTCTTTATCAAGCGAACCGATTTGAAGACCAATCTTATCCCCTTCGACGGCCAAGTGCTTCGGGGCGAACGATTCGAACAGTTGGATGATATGATTGCCGTTTGCCATTATCCACTCACCTCTCTCATCTTGTCACGTAGTAGCGTAAACGTCCGTTGCTTTTCAAGGAGCGCCTCCGTCTGTTCGCCAGAACGCATCTGTCCGAGCACGTAGTCCAACTTGTCGGCCTCACGACGCCATTTGAGTTTAAACGCGTCGGGGCGACGCTCTAAGAGATAAGGACCGAAAAGCAGTTGCCATTTTCGTACGTCTTCGTTTTGGCTGTACCGGGTTTCGCTCCCACGCTCGCCGACAAGAATTTCATACACTTTATCGTTCTCCTCAACGATTTGCTCATCAATCAATACATATCCTGAGGCAAGCAACCATTCCCGTACATGCTCCCCGTCAACGTTCGGTTGCAAGACGAGTCGCTCGACCGCTCCGAGCTTATTTTTCCCAGCTTCTAGAATCGAGCGAATCAAACTGCCACCCATCCCACAAATCGAGATACATGTCGCCTCATCCTCATTTAGGACGGCAAGCCCGTCTCCGAGTCGGACGTCGATTTTGTCCGTCGCCCCAATCAAAGCGACTTGAGCCTCTGCCGCTTCCATCGGTCCGCGATTCACTTCACCGGCGATCGCACGGTCGACGATCCCATTTTGAACGAGATAACACGGGACATAGGCATGGTCGGAACCGATATCGGCGAGCACGCTACCGTGCGGAATGAAATCGACGACTTGTTTGAGTCGACGGTCTAACGTTACTTGTTCTTGCATGAAGACAACTCCTTTTTGACTACTTCTATCTTAGGTTAACGAAATTTCGTGATGCGGACAACAAAAAAACGTACCCTCATGCGTGAGAGTACGTCCGTCTTATTGCTCGAGCAACCACGTCGCGAGGACTTCCGCCTCTTCTGCCGACGCGAGGCCACCTGGCATTGAACCTTGACCGTTTACGATAATGTTGGCAATCTCTTCAGCCGACAAGCGCTCCCCTACACCTGTAAGGGCCGGGCCGACGCCACCTTCTAAGTTACCACCGTGGCAACCGGTACACCCTTTCGCAGCATACAACTCTTCCGGATTCATTTCAGTCATAGCCGGACCTTCCGCTGCTTGTTGCGCTTGATTCACGCCAAAATAAGATAATGAGACCATGGCGATGATGGCAACGATTGCGATCGCGGCAAATGGCAACAATGGATTACGCATTGTATTTCCCCCTCATGTTCATTCCAAATTTCTACCCATCACTATTTTACTCAAAAAACAATAAAGAAGGAAGGAAAATCACTCATTTTCCTCCCTTTCTTCTAAAACTTCACACTTTATTCAAATGTCTAATCAATCAAGGAAATCTTTCAAACGTTTCGAACGACTCGGGTGACGCAGCTTACGTAACGCTTTCGCCTCGATTTGACGAATCCGCTCGCGTGTGACGCCGAATACTTTCCCGACTTCTTCGAGCGTACGGGTCCGACCATCATCGAGTCCGAAACGAAGACGAAGGACGTTCTCTTCCCGGTCCGTGAGCGTATCGAGCACGTCTTCGAGCTGTTCTTTGAGCAACTCATAAGCCGCCGCGTCTTGAGGTGCCATCGCGTCTTGGTCTTCGATGAAGTCGCCGAGATGTGAATCGTCTTCTTCCCCAATCGGCGTCTCAAGCGATACCGGCTCTTGGGCAATCTTCAAGATTTCACGAACTTTCTCCGGCGTCAGTTCCATCTCCTTGGCAATCTCCTCAGGAGAAGGCTCACGGCCGAGGTCTTGCAACAACTGACGTTGAACGCGAATCAATTTGTTGATCGTCTCGACCATATGGACCGGAATCCGAATCGTCCGGGCTTGGTCGGCGATGGCGCGTGTAATCGCTTGACGAATCCACCACGTCGCGTACGTCGAGAACTTGAACCCTTTCATGTAGTCGAATTTCTCGACGGCTTTAATCAGACCCATGTTCCCTTCTTGAATCAAATCGAGGAAGAGCATCCCGCGACCGACGTAACGTTTCGCGATCGAGACGACGAGACGAAGGTTGGCTTCAGCAAGCCGCTTCTTCGCTTCTTCATCCCCTTGCTCGATCCGCTTCGCAAGCTCCGTCTCATCTTTCGCGCTGAGAAGGTCCACGCGGCCAATCTCTTTCAAGTACATGCGGACCGGGTCATTGATTTTAATGCCGGGCGGGACCGACAAGTCGTTCAAATCGACTTCGTCATCTTCTTTTTTCGCGGGTGTCTCTTCCGCATCGGCCGCATCTTCTGTGACACGGATATCTTTGCCTTCTAAGTCTTCGATGAAGTTGTCGACGAAGTCCGAGTCCACTTCAAAGTGGCTGAGACGATCTTGAATCTCCTGCATCGAGACGACGCCTTTTTTCTTCCCTAACTTCTCGAGTTCCTCTATGGCGTTAAATAAGTCCTCTTTTTTCTTCTCTGCCATCTAGCAGTTCAACTCCTTCCAAACTTCCTTCGCGTTCATCGTTCGCGTAGACGGCGACTGCGGTTAATGAGCTCTTGCAATTTCGATGCCTGGTCTACAATACTTTCGGCATCTTGCGCGATATCCCTTTTCGCCCGTTCGATTTGACGCTGTTCCTCATAACTGTTTATGACCTTAATGTATTCATCTAAAACCTCTTCGCTAAGCTCATCAGGCGCAGCCATGAGTCGAACTTCCGCGTATCGTGTCGCGTAATCCGGACGCTCGTTGCAACGTCGCTCCATGAAGGCTGGGACGACTTGTTCGAACTCCTCGAGCGTCATCTCCTCCGAAACGACCTCATAAAGCGCTGTCGCCAACATCCGGTGAACCTCGTCCTGATACGCCAACCCGAGTCGGTCTCGTACGTAACGCACGCGATCCGGCCCGCTGAGCAACGCGCGCAACAGCAACTTTTCCGCCTTCAAGTAGCGTGGCTCAGCCGCCTTCGAGGCACGTCGCCGCACCGGTTCAGGTTCTGCCACGCGCTCCGGCACTTGCTCTTTTTTCCCCGTCGCCGGCATCCGTGACAATAGCGTGTTAACGGGAATCTCGAACTCATCGGCCAATTTTTTCACGTATAAATCGCGCCGAATCGAGTTGTCACTTTTACTGATTTCCTCAAGCATAGATTCAATAAACCGAATCCGTTCTCCTTCTCGATTCAAGTTTTTCCCGCGACGGAGTGTGCGGTTCATGAAATCGAGGACAGACAGACGTTCCGAGTCGACGAACCGTTGCCATTGTTCGGTCCCGTTCGTTCGAATGTAGTCGTCCGGGTCCGTTTTTTCCGGTAAGAGGAGCACTTGGACGTCGAGCGGATACGTCTCGAGCAAGCGGACGACTTTGAGCGTCGCCTCTTGCCCGGCATGGTCACCGTCGTAACAGACGATGACCTCGTCCACCATCCGTGCTAGCGCACGGGCGTGTCCGGACGAGAACGCCGTTCCGAGCGACGCGACCACTTCTTTCGTTCCCGCTTGGGCGACTTGGAGCACATCCACGTTGCCTTCGACTAAGAAGACACGCTTCTGTTTTCGCATCGTCGCACGCGCTTGGGGAAAGCCGAATAACAGTTCACTCTTATTGAACAACGGGGTGTCGGACGTGTTCACGTACTTTGGCTTTCGTTCGTCAATCGATCGGCCGCTGAAGCCGACGATGGTGCCGTCTCGATCCGCAATCGGAAAGACGACCCGACCTTCAAACCGATCAAAGTATTCACCGGCTCTAGACTTTGAAATCAAGCCGGCCTCGACCATCACTTCGAGGTCGAAGCCTCGCCGTTCAAGTGAATCAACAGTAAATCGCCGCTGGTCCGGCGCATAGCCAATCTTATATGCGGCGATGGTCTCCTCATGGAGCCCGCGATTCGTCAAATAAGTCAAACCGACGTCTCCTGCTTCTGTCTTCATGAGCACTTCATGATACAGTTCTGCGACGACACGATGGGCGTCACGCATCTGTTTACGAATCTGTTGGTCGTGCGATAGTTCCTCGTCTCCGGGAACACCACCTTCGACGGTGATGTTGGCCCGTGTGGCCAACCGTTCAACCGTTTCCGGGAACGATAGACCTTCCGTCTCCATGACGAACGTGAAGACGTTACCGCCTGCACCGCAACCGAAACAATGATACATCCCTTTTTCCGGGGACACCGAAAAAGAGGGACTATTCTCGGAATGAAACGGACAGAGCCCGACGAGGCGATGTCCTTGTTTCTTCAATTCGACCCGTTCGCTTATCAAATCGACGATATCTGTTGCCTGTTTCACTTCCGCAATGACTTCATCCGGTATCCGTGGCAACTCCACCACTCCCTACATCCAAACTCGCAACGAAACGGAACGCGCTTCACGTTCCGTTTCACTGTAATGTCAGTACTCTATTATACCCGTTCGCAACTCCGATTACTAACACGAGTGCTCGTAATGCGTCACGAATGACCGAGATGACGCAAAATGATACCGGCCGTCTCTTCGACGGCCTTATTCGTCACGTCGATCACCTCACAACCGATCCGTTCATAAATCCCTCTCGCGTACTCGAGCTCACGATTGATGCGCTCGAGTTGCGCATAGTCCGCCTCCGGCTTCAAACCGAGTGATTTCAAGCGTTCCATTCGAATCGAGATCAGCTTGTCCGGCGAAATGATCAGCCCGACGCAGCGTTCCGGCGGCAAATCGAACAATTCTTCTGGCGGCCGCGATTCCGGGACGAGCGGGACGTTCGCCACTTTAAACCGTTTCAAAGCCAAGTACTGGGACAGCGGCGTTTTCGATGTCCGCGAGACCCCGACGAGCACGATGTCGGCTTTCTTCAGTCCACGCGGGTCCCGACCGTCATCATACTTCACCGCGAACTCCATCGCCTCGATTTTACGGAAATAATCGTCGTCAAGGCGATAGATGAGTCCTGGCTTTTCACGAGGGCTCTCTTGAAGTTCACCCGACAAGACGTCGAGCAAGTCACCGAGCAAGTCGACCGTCTTCACGCCGTACCGCTCCCCGAGTGAGACGAGCAAGGCGCGATGTTCTTCGTTGACGAGCGTAAACGCGATGACCGCCGTTTGCGCCCGGGCTTGCGTGACGACGTCATGAATCGTCTGTTCATCCTCGACGAACGGGATACGAAGCGCCTCAATCGCATTTTCATGGAACTGGATGCTCGCAGCCCGAACGACGAGTTCACACGTCTCACCGACCGAGTCACTTACGACAAACACGAGTTGTTTCTTTGTCAAATTAGCTTCCTCCTCAGAACGACTCATCGTTGGCGAGTGCGATCAACACTTTTGTCATATTCGTCTTCGTCATCCGTCCGAGCACGATCAGTTTGCCGTCTTTTTCTTCGACGACCGGCATCGCGTCGATTTGTTTTTCAATCAACTTCATCCCGGCCCGAATCAACGTCTCACTTTTCTCGCAGACGGTAATGTTCGGCATCCGTGTCATGATGACATTGACAGGCAATTGGTCTAGGTCTTGATTCCCAATCGCGGCCCGGAGCAAGTCTTTCCGGGACAAGACGCCGACGAGTTCACTATCTTTTCCGACGACGAACAAAGAACCGACGTCTTCTAAAAATAGGGTCACGACCGCATCGTATACGGTCATCTCGTCACTGACGACTTTTGCTGACGACATAAAGTCGCCGACGGTCAACGAATCGAGCTTCTCACGCAGCATCGATGAGTTGCGTTTGCCGACGAACGTGTACCCGACGCGCGGTCTCGCCTCTAATATGCCCGTCATCGTCAAAATCGCAAGGTCGGGACGGAGCGTCGCCCGGGTGAGCGATAGTTCTTGTGCAATCTGTTCACCCGTGATCGGTCCGTTCCCTTTCACGATTTCGACAATCTTCTGTTGGCGTTCATTCAGTTGCATGGCCAACCCCCTCTATTTTGGTCAAAGCACGAGTGCATTGAAGTCGGCGACGCGCTCGATTGCCGACGCCAGACGTTTCATCTCGTGAAGACGGTTCAAGCGGACTGCCTCCACGTCACTCATGACCATCGTATTTTCAAAGTAAGCGCTAATCGGTTGCTCCAAGATGCGAAGTGCCGTGAGCGCGCGTTCGTAGTCCCCTGCCTCGACCGCATCATTCAACTGATGCACCGTCGTCTCGGCAGCGTCATGGAGCATACGTTCTTCGTCGTTCTCGAACAAGGAGACGTCAATCGGTCCGTGTTCACCTTTCTTCGCGATGTTGCCGACCCGTGTCAATTGTTCAATCAACGGTTTCGCCTCGTCACGCGACACGAACTGTTGCACCGCTTCGGCACGGGCATCGAGACGTGTGACCGAAAGTCCTGTCGTAAGAATCGCATCGATGACATCGTAACGGACTTGGCGCTCTTGCAGACGATATTTCAAGCGAAGCATGAAGAAGTCTTTCAATTGCGCTTTGACTTGTTCTTTATCGGCATCGTAAAGTCCTGCTTCTAGCTGAGAATCGACAACTTGTGACAAAATCTCATCAATCGTCATGTCGACGTCCCAATCCCCAAGGATTTGAACGACACCTTGCGCTTGTCGGCGAAGAGCGAACGGGTCTTGTGAACCGCTCGGGATCATGCCGATTCCAAAGAAGGCGGCAATCGAATCGAGCTTGTCTGCGAGCGCGAGCGTTGCCCCGGTCGCAGTCGTTGGTGACGCATCGCCGGCAAACCGTGGCATGTAATGTTCACGGATGGCCGCAGCGACTTCGCGGTCTTCGCCTTGCATGAGGGCATATTTCTCGCCCATGATGCCTTGCAGTTCCGTGAACTCGTACACCATTTGACTGACGAGGTCGAACTTATGGATGTGTGCCGCACGCGCGACTTTCGTTTCGTCCGCTTTAAAGAGCGGCGCGAGCGTCTCGGCTAGCCGTTCCACGCGACGAACTTTGTCACCGGTCGTGCCGAGTTTCTCATGGAACACGATCCGGTCGAGACGCGGCAGTTGATCGTCAAGCTTCGTCTTCTTGTCTTCCTCGTAGAAGAAGACGGCATCGGCGAGACGAGCACGGATGACTTTCTCGTTTCCGCGGGAGACGTTCTCGAGGTGCTCGGCGTTCCCGTTCCGGACAGTGACGAAATAATGCTTGAGCGTGTCCCCGACGTAGACTGGGAAGTAGCGTTGATGTTCTTTCATCGTCGTGATCAATACTTCTTCTGGGAGTTCAAGATAACTCGCATCATACTCACCGAATAGCGCTGTCGGCCACTCGACGAGGTTCGTCACTTCTTCAAGCAATGATGCGTCGAGCGGTACCGTCCAGCCTTGTTCAGAGGCGAGCGCCTCGATTTGAGCCGTGATTTGGTCTTTACGCGCCTCATATGAAGCGATGACGTACGCTTGTTCGAGCGTCGACACGTACGCGTCGGGCGAAGCGATCGTGACGTCACCCGTGCTTAAGAAGCGGTGACCGCGCGTCACATTGCCTGTTTTGACCCCTTCAATCTCGAAATCGATGCGCTCTGTTCCGAACAAGGCGATCATCCAGCGAATCGGGCGCATATAACGGAGACTGCTCGTCCCCCATTTCATGTTTTTTGGGAACGTCATGCCGCGCACGACGTGTTCAAGGCCAGACAGGAGTGACATCGTCGCTTGGCCCGCCTCGTGACGATCCGCAAAGACGTACTCGACGCCTTTCTCTTCCGCGAAATAGAGGTCCTCGACCGAGAGGCCTCGACCGCGCGCGAATCCGGCCGCGGCTTTCGACCAGTTCCCTTCAGCATCTTGGGCGATTTTCTTCGCTGGTCCACGTAACGTCTCCGTCAAATCTTGTTGTGTCTCTTCGACGTCTTTGACGAGGACGGCGAGACGGCGTGGCGTCGAATAGACGTCGACCGTCCCAAAGTTGACGCGGGCGTCGTTCAAGAACGTGGTGACGCGCTCCGCTAGCTGTTGCTCCGAGCGGAGAACGTATTGGGCTGGCAATTCTTCAAGTCCGATTTCTAATAAAAGGTCACGCATCAAGGGCACCTGCTTTCTCTTGATTAAGAAGCGGGAAACCGAGACGTTCCCGTTCTTCGATAAACTTCGCCGCGCACGCGCGCGACATGTTGCGTACACGTTGAATGAATCCGGTACGTTCGGTCACCGAGATGGCGCCTTTCGCATCGAGTAAGTTGAACGTGTGCGAACATTTGAGGATGTAGTCGTAAGCCGGGAAGACGAGGTTCTCGTCAAGGGCACGTTTCGCTTCTTTTTCATACGTGTCGAACAACGTGAACAGCATGTCGACATCTGAAAGCTCGAACGTATATTTCGAATGCTCGAACTCCGGCTGGTAGAAGATGTCCCCGTATTTGAATCCATCTGTCCAGACGAGGTCGAACACGCTCTCGACTTCCTGGATGTACGAGGCGAGACGCTCGAGACCATACGTGATTTCGACAGCGATCGGATCACACTCGATGCCTCCGACTTGTTGGAAGTACGTGAACTGCGTGATTTCCATCCCGTTGAGCCACACTTCCCAACCGAGTCCGGCCGCACCGAACGTCGGGTTCTCCCAGTTATCTTCGACGAAACGGATATCGTGCTCGAGCGGGTTGATTCCGATGAGTTCAAGGCTCTCCAAGTACAGTTCTTGAATGTTGTCCGGAGACGGCTTCATGATGACTTGGAACTGATGGTGTTGATAGAGACGGTTCGGGTTCTCTCCGTATCGGCCATCTGCCGGGCGGCGCGACGGCTCCGTATAGCAGACGTTCCACGGCTCCGGTCCGAGACTCCGGAGGAACGTCATCGGGTTCATCGTCCCGGCTCCTTTTTCCACGTCATATGCCTGCATCGTCAGGCAACCTTTTGACGCCCAGAAGTTTTGCAACGTCAAAATGATTTCTTGTACTGTCTTATGTTTCATGTTGTGACACCTCCAAAAGTATTGAAACGACAAAAAACGCCCCTATGTGCCATGCACATAGGGACGGGATTACCCGCGGTTCCACCCTACTTGCCTCGAAACGAGGCCACTCTTTGGATTGTGGGCGCTCCAGAACCGCCATTCACTTTTCACATGGCGCTCGGCTCCCACCTGCCCGAACTCGCTGTCCCCATCGTTAAAAAGCTACTCATTTCCTTCATTGCGCACGCTACATTCATTTGTCTAATCGTAGATTATGGTATCGAATCTTGTCGAAAAAGTCAATCATCGTTCAAATGAAGTCGTTGCATTTGATCGAGCACGCGCTTCGTCTTGAGACGGAGTCCGCTGTATGAATCCATATAGGCGTCGAACAGTTGCCTGAGAAGTAGCCGCGTCTCTTTCGTGAGCGGAACGTTGCTGAACTCGGAAAGCTCATGACGGCTCATCCAATACAGCAGTTTCGCCAACCGTTCGCTCAAACGAATCGAGCCTTCCTCGTTATGACGTGCGCACAGGAAGCCACCCGCCGTCACCGAAAAGTACATCGGGTCGGTCACGTCGTTACAGCGGATGCATCCGGTCAATACCGGGGCGACACCGAGCAAGTGAAGAATACGCAGCTCAAAGTGGTGCGTGATCACCTCCGCGTCCATCCCGGCATTGAGCGCCTGAAGCGCCTCGTTCAAGATGCGGTAGAGCGGACGGTTCGGCACGCGGTCCTCGACGGTCCGGTCGACGAGTTCGAGCCAATACATCGCATACGCCATCCGCTCGACGTCTTTTCGAATTTCTGGGTACGACGTGATTACATCCGACGATTTCAATTGGCCAAGGCCACGACTCGCCGGAAAGATATAGACGGCTTCGACGAACGGTTGACTCGACGAATGAAGGCGACTGCCTGGCTTCTTCGCCCCCCGTGCCATGACGGCGACCTTACCGAGCTCTTCGGTGAACAACGTCACGACTTTGTTCGACTCACCGTAATTGACCGTGCGGATGACGATCCCCGTGACTTTTTGTAACATCGCTTAATACTCGTCGTCGCGGAAACCGAGGTCGCGCAGTTGGCCCATCTTGTTGCGCCAGTCCTTCTGTACTTTCACCCAAAGGTTCAAATACACTTTCGTCCCGAGGAGCATCTCGATATCCTGACGGGCTTCGGTCCCGATTTCACGGAGCATCGCACCTTTTTTGCCGATGACGATTCCTTTTTGCGAATCGCGCTCGACCATGATCACCGCCTCGACATCGACCATCTCCGAGTTCTCGCGTTTTTTAATCGACTCGATGGCGACGGCAATCGAGTGCGGCACTTCGTCACGCGTCTTATGGAGCACTTTCTCACGAATCAGTTCAGAGATGATGAACCGTTCCGGGTGATCGGTCACTTGGTCGGCCGGGTAATACATCGGGCCTTCCGGAAGTAACTTTTTAATCTCTTTAAGAAGTGGTTCGACGTTGTTCCCTTGAAGTGCCGAGATTGGGACATATGCCGCAAAATCGAGCTGGTTTTTATATTGTTCAATCACGGCTGGAATCTCATCCGGATGAATCATATCGATTTTGTTCATGACGAGGATGATCGGCGTGTCGAGCCCTTTCAACTTTTCGATAATGAAATCATCGCCCGCGCCACGCGGTTCCGTCACGTTGACCATGAAAAGAATCGCATCGACTTCACGCAAGGCGTTCGTCGCGACTTTCATCATGAAATCACCGAGGCGGTGTTTCGGTTTATGAATCCCTGGCGTGTCGATGAAAATGATTTGAGCGTCGTCGGTCGTGTACACCCCTTGGACTTTGTTGCGCGTCGTCTGTGGCTTATCCGACATGATGGCAATCTTTTGGCCAATCACGCGGTTTAAAAATGTAGATTTCCCGACGTTCGGGCGACCGATAATCGAGACGAATCCTGATTTAAAATCTTCTTGATACATAGTGCACCTGCTTTCATATTGTCTTGAATAAGGACGCGCCCGTTCACACGAGCGCGAGAAGATACGGTAAATAGATGACGAGGGCCGTTACGGCCGCACCGACTGAGGCGACGAGCACGGCACCAGCGGCCACATCTTTCGCTTGTTTGGCGAGTGGCCTCACGTCGCGCGTCACAAGATCGACCGTCCGTTCGACGGCCGTATTGAGTAATTCTAACGAAATGACGAGAATGATCCAACCAAATAACAACAAGTTCTCCATCGTCGTCGTGTCGAGCCATATCGCGAACACAACGACGAGGAGGCTCGCGATGAGGTGAATCCGCATATTCCGCTCGGTCCGCGCCGCGTGCACAATCCCTTGCACGGCGAACCAAAACGGTCTCACACCTCGCCTCGCTTCAACTCAAAATGGGCGAGCACTTCTTCTTGCCGAGCCGTCATTTCCGCCTCGTCTTCCGGCGTCATATGGTCGTACCCGAGGAGATGTAAGAAGCCGTGGATTGCCAAGAAACCGAGTTCTCGTTCGAATGAGTGGCCGTAGTCCGCCGCTTGTTCCCGACAACGCTCGACCGAGATGACGAGGTCGCCGAGGAGGCGCGGCTCGTCTTCGTCGAGCATGAAATCCATCTCTTCTTCCCCCATCTCATCGAACGCGAAACTGATCACATCCGTCGGGGCATCTTTGCCGCGCCAATCCCGATTGATTTCTTGAATCAACTCGTTCGTCAAGAACGTGACCGAGAGTTCACTCGGTTCCTCGACGTCTTCTTCTGTTGCGGCGTGGACTAAAATCGCTTCGACGAGTTCACGTTGTGCGCTCGTCAGTAATCCATGTTCATCGTTCGAGATGATTTGCATGCATGTCGCCTTCTTTCTTTAGTTCTGGATATTCGATGCGTTCATGGAAGAGGCCAGTCAACGTCTCACAGGCACTCTCGCCGACACGCCATACTTCTTTCGTCGTCAAATCACAATCTTCAAACTGACCGTCTTGCAGCTTATCGCGAATGATGCCATTAACGAGCTGACGGATGCGGTCGGGCGTCGGTTGTTTTTGAGACCGGACCGCGGCCTCGATTGAATCGACGATCATGACGACGGCCGCCTCACGCGTCTGCGGTTTCGGACCCGGATAACGGAAGCGCGATTCGGATACGTCACGCGTCTCTTTCGCCTTCACGTAAAAGAACTTCAACAGCGAGGTACCGTGATGTTGTTCGGCGATGTCGATAATCTCTTGTGGCAACTTGTAGCGCCGCAGAAGATCGGCCCCGTCATACGGATGGGCCATGATGATATCGGCCGACTCTTCAGGAGTGAGTCGGTCATGCGGATTGACGCTGTTCTGTTGATTCTCGATGAAATGGAGCGGTCGTTCGGTCTTTCCGAGGTCGTGGTAATAACTCGCCACGCGGGCGAGCAATCCGTCGGCCCCGATCGCCTCACACGCCGACTCGGCCAAATTGGCGACCATCATGCTGTGATGATACGTGCCTGGCGCCTCCATCAACAACTTCCGCAAGAGCGGGTGAGTCGGGCTCATCAGTTCGACGAGGCGTCCGGATGACAAGACGCCGAACCACGGTTCGAGGAACGGCAAGACGCCGAACGTGAGAACGATGGACAAGAGCGCTCCGACGACGGCGAAGCCGGACAAGTAAGCCGCCATCTCCCATGTCACTTGCGTGTTTCGTAAGAACAACAAGGCGAGCACCATGATGATATTGATGATCCCGAGCAAGATGCCGGACAAGAACAGTCGCTTCCGCTGAATCTTCGGTTCGACCAAGAACACCGCGAGGAAGCTTCCCGTCGCGAAATAAACGAGCGTCATGAAGCTCGTATTCTGTCCATAACTGACGACAATCGCCCCGGCAATCATCGTGATCAACGCCGATGCGAGGGCGACGCGTTCATCGACCAAAATCCGGAGCAGTAATACGACGAAGGCCGTCGGCGCGAGCACATAGGCGTACGTTGTGAATTCGATGCCGATATAGCCGACTCCGAAAAAGAGTCCAAGTTGGAATAACAAGAGACCATATACCGTAATCAAGATTTTCGGTCGGAGCAATAGCTCATTGATCTTTGAGCGAATCAACATAAACAAAAATCCAGCTGTCAGCAGGCCGCTCAATAAGTATGATCCGAAAAGCGGTGCGAATGATCGGTTCGGGTCAATGGCACCACTCAGTTCGAGCTTACGATAAATTTCGCGCGTGACGACTTCTCCTTGATTGACGAGCAGTTGACCCTCTTGAATGATGACCGGGTCGACAGCATCGACCGCTTCTTGTTCCTTTTGCCGCGTCGCTTCTGAGTCGAAGACGTAGTTCGGCACGATGAGCTGGTCGCTCAAGCTTTTGGCAATCGTCCGAAACTCGAGCGAGAGCGGTGATTGATCGATGAGCGTCCCGGCGCGGTCTCGTGCATCGGCGATTGAGTCGGAACTCGTCTCGATGCGATTCCCCATAACTTCCTGAAGCGCCGTCACGGTGACATCTTCGACCGTTCTTCGCGTGTTTTCACTCGCCTGGAGCAACGCGTTCAACTCATCGTCCCCAAGAAATCCGTTCGCATCAGTCGAGTTGAGACGACTTTTAATGTCGGCTAATTCTGTCTCGTCATCCGTGTTCTCGAACGCCGCGAACAGCTGCTCGACTTTCGCAATCTGTTGATCGGCGAACTCACGGCGAAGCGAGAACTGGCTGCCGACGGCGTTCGTCGCTTCTTGCCTCAACCGTTCCGTCGCCACGCGGTCCTCGATTGTGATCGGTGAGCGGATATCCTGTTCGGCAATCCCGAGTGGTTCGACGCTTATGATGGTCGGGCGCACTGTAAAGTAAAGGATTGCCCCAAGGATGAGGAAGAAGACGATTGAAATCGCCGCCACCGTCCAATGACGTGCTCGTTGCATCAGTGCCCCCCCTTTCGTCATGTAAGATCCGTGCTATAGGCGTTGATGATTTTCTTGACGAGTGGATGGCGCACGACGTCCGAAGCGGTAAAGTGCTCGAAATGAATCCCGTCTACCCCTTCTAACAGGCGGAGCGCCTCTTGTAAGCCGGACGCTTTCCCTTTCGGTAAGTCGACTTGCGTCAAGTCACCCGTGACGACCATCTTCGACCCGAAACCGAGTCGAGTCAGGAACATCTTCATCTGTTCTTTCGTCGTGTTCTGTGCCTCGTCTAGGATGACGAACGCGTCCTCGAGCGTCCGTCCTCGCATATAGGCGAGCGGGGCGACTTCAATCGTCCCGCGCTCGAGCAGGCGATTCGTCTGTTCGACGCCATAGACGTCGAATAAGGCGTCATAAAGCGGACGCAAATACGGATCGACTTTCTCTTTCAAGTCGCCCGGTAAAAAGCCTAGGCTCTCTCCGGCTTCAACGGCAGGTCGTGTCAAGATGATGCGTTTCACTTGACCTTCCTTCAAAGCACGGACGGCTAAGACGACCGCCAAATACGTTTTCCCCGTACCGGCCGGACCGATTCCGAAGACGAGGTCACGGCGCTCGATGGCGCGAACGTAACGGCTCTGCCCGACCGTCTTCGCACGAATCGGCTTCCCTTTGCTCGTCGTGAAGACGACGCGTTCGTAATGTTCGAGCAACTCGTCACCTTTCCCGACTTGAATATGTTGAATCACGCTGATCGCATCGCTCTCGTTCAAACGTGCGCCTTTCTTTACGAGCTGTTGCAATGTCTTGACGACTTGTTTCGTCAGCTCTAACGTATCGGCTGAGTCTGCTTGAATGATGAGTTCTTCTCCTCGAGGTGTCAATGCGACGGAAAGCTCAGATTCGATAGCTTCGAACACTTCGTCTTTCGGTCCAAGGAGTGCTTGTGCTTCGTTCGCATGCTCCATGACGAACGGAATTTTATCAGTCATAATCAATGGATGATACTCCCCCTCTTGAATAGATTGTTCCCTCTTTACTTTAGCACTATCAAGCCGTTCGTGAAAGAAAGACCGCCCCTTCCACGAGCAAAAAAGCAGCAACGAGAAGAACCGCACTTGATTGTTGGATTAAACCAACACATCAAGGCGGTTCCCGTCACTGCTTCATTCAGCGCTTACGTTTTGAAACGGGTGGCTGAATGATTTCACTCCACACGACCGCTTGTCTCACTTGCTTCATCGACATGCGTGGTTGTGGTTGTGGACGTGTCGATTCCGCCTCCGTGATTGGCGGAATCTTCACCGTCTGTTCAAACTCCCGACTGACGGCCGGTTGTCGCTCTCGCGACTTCGGCGCGTGACGGTCTGGGTCGTACGGACGACCTAACGTTTGTTCCGGGGCCGCGGGAGCCGCGACGCGGCGTCGCAGTTTTTGTCCCTGGCCTTGTCCTTGCTTCGGTTCCTCAAGCGAACCTTCGACTTCTTTCATCATATCGCCGACCGTATCGAGATAGCGTTTCAAGTCCGAACTTGGGGGACGCTCTCCCGTCGTCGACGAGGATTTCTCTAACCGCTTCATGACCGCCGAGGCGATCCCGAACGCGGCGAGTAGGAGTACCCACAGTCCATCCATATCGATTACTCTCTATTGTCAGATTCGACTGGGTGACCGATCGCTTTACGCATGTCTGTATCGGCTTGGACGTTCAAGTAGTTGACGTAGTCCATGACACCGAGTTTACCGTGGCGGAGTGCCTCGGCCATCGCGAGTGGGACTTCGGCTTCAGCTGCGACAACTTTCGCGCGCATCTCTTCAACAGAAGATTTCATCTCTTGTTCGCGAGCAATCGCCATCGCACGGCGCTCTTCCGCCTTCGCTTGGGCAATCTTTTTGTCGGCTTCGGCTTGGTCTGTTTGAAGTACCGCACCGATGTTCTTACCGATATCAATGTCGGCAATATCAATCGAGAGAATCTCGAACGCCGTCCCTGAATCAAGACCTTTCGTCAATACTGTACGTGAAATCAAATCCGGGTTTTCAAGTACGTGCTTATGATTGTTTTGCGAACCGATCGTTGAAACGACCCCTTCCCCGACACGGGCAATGATCGTCTCTTCACCGGCACCACCGACGAGACGGTCGATGTTGGCGCGAACCGTGATGCGGGCTTTCGCCTTTACTTCGATCCCATCCATCGCCACACCAGCGATAAACGGTGTTTCAATCACTTTCGGGTTAACCGACATTTGGACCGCTTCAAGCACGTTCCGACCAGCGAGATCAATCGCTGCCGCTCGTTCGAACGACAGCTCGATGTTGGCGCGGTGTGCCGCAATCAATGCGTTGACGACACGGTCGACGTTACCGCCGGCAAGGAAGTGACTCTCGAGTTGGTTCGTGTTCAAACCGAGTCCGGCTTTCACCGCTTTAATGAGCGGGTTGACGATTTTCGATGGGACGACGCGACGGAGACGCATCCCGACGAGCGTAAAGATTGAAACGTGAACGCCTGCTGCGAACGAGCTAATCCATAATCCTACCGGTACGAACGTGAAGAATACCGCTAGGGCAATCAAACCTCCACCTGAGATGAGTAACGTGGTCAATAGTTCTGGTGTCATTCTGTTACATCCTCCTTCGGCTCTACAAAGCTTCGGACGACGACGCGTCCTGAATCCACTTTATACACCTGAATTTTAGTTTGTTGATCGAGATAGCTACCCTCTGTCACGACATCGATTCGTTCTCCTTCAATCTCAGCGGTACCCGCTGGACGAAGTGGTGTCAATGTGACGCCGACCTTACCGAGCAAACTTTGTTTGTCGGCGTGAGACAAGTAACCTTTTTCTGACGACGTCGAGTCCGTCAAAATAAGGCCCTTGTACATGAGCGACCGATTCGACTGCAAACGTCGATACGCCCAAAATCCAAGTCCGGCAACGATGGCCGTGGCCAAACCGAGCGATAGCCACAACTGACCGATCGTGGCGCCTGCCATAATCAGACTGGCGACGACCGCACCTATACCGAGCACTCCAAACAACCCAAAACCGGCAACGAACACTTCAATTCCAAGAAGGACGACTCCGACGAAAAACACTGTCAGAATCACTCCGAGACCAAATGTCATCGTATTGCTACCCCCTTCCAAATAAAAAGCTACCTCTTATCTCTAGTGTATACGAAACGAGATTGAATGTGGTTTCAGAATACGCAAAAAAAGGCAGAATCTTTTGGAATTTCCAAAAGACCCTGCCAATTCGTTCAATTCGTCAATTGTTGTTTGACGATTCGGTTCACAAGACCACCGTCTGCCTTGCCTTTAACTTGAGGCATGACGACGCCCATCACCTTACCCATATCAGATGGGGCCGACGCATTCGTCTGGGCGATAGCTGCTTTGACGATTGCAGTGACCTCTTCTTCAGAGAGTTGTTCAGGCATATAGGCCTCTAGCACGACAATCTCGTTAGCAACTTTAGAAGCAAGGTCCTCACGACCAGCGCTTTCGAATTCTCGGAGGGAGTCTCTGCGCTGTTTCATCTCTCGGTTGAGCACCGTGAGTTCCTCTTCCTCAGTAAGATCTTGTCGGCCAAATTTGATAGCCTCATTTTGGAGCGACGCTTTGACCATCCGGATCGTCGTGAGACGATCTTTCTGTTTGGCGCGCATGGCTTGCTTCATGTCGTCCGTCAAGCGTTCTTGAAGACTCATGAGCTAACACCCTCTCTACAAATGAAACTGAAATTAGAATTTCTTACGCTTACGCGCAGCTTCTGATTTCAATTTACGTTTTACGCTTGGCTTTTCGTAGTGACGACGTTTGCGAACTTCGGCAAGAGTGCCATCTTTCGAAACACCGCGTTTGAAACGACGAAGAGCGTCTTCAAGCGATTCGTTTTTACGGACACGAGTTTCCACTAGTTTTCCCTCCCTCCGAATTACACGACTAAGGAAACGTGTTTCACACGTCATATCATATTATAGTGAAATTAAGTCGTGCGGTCAACCACTAGTTGTTAATAGTCGCTATCTGAACGACCGCCTGTGACGATGGCGATTCCAGCCGATGCGCCGATGCGCGTCGCACCCGCATCAATCATCGCTTTCGCGCCTTCAAAGTCACGTACGCCACCCGATGCCTTCACGCCAACATCCGGGCCGACCGTTTCGCGCATGAGGCGAATATCTTCAACCGTCGCGCCGCCCGTCGAGAAACCAGTCGACGTCTTCACAAAGTCTGCACCAGCCTTGACTGACAACTCGGCCGCAGTCTTGATTTCTTCTTTCGTGAGCATGCACGTTTCGAAGATGACTTTAACGAGCGTACCGTTCGCTGCTTCCACGACCGCGCGGATGTCGCGCTCGACAAGCTCCAAGTCGCCGTCTTTCAACGCTGCGATGTTGATGACCATATCGACTTCATCTGCACCGTTCGCGATTGCATCTTTCGTCTCAAACGCCTTCACTTCTGGCGTGTTGGCTCCGAGTGGGAAGCCGATGACCGTGCATACTTTCACGTCGTCATCTGACTTGAGTTGTTCTGCTGCATACTTTACCCATGTCGGGTTGACACAGACGCTCGCAAATTTGTACTCAAGCGCCTCTTCGCAAAGCTTTGTAATTTGATCTTTCGTCGTTTCAGCCTTTAAAGCCGTGTGGTCGATATAACGTGCTAATTCCATCGTATAGTTCCTCCTTTGATCGTTAAGTCTGACATATAGGTCTGACCTCTAACATATTATCATGTTTTGTACGCTTGTAACAGCTTTCATTTAGACGAGTTGACGTCGTTTTCTCGTTTGGACCCAACTGTTCCAGCTGAAGAAAAAGATGGCGAGCCAAATGCACGTGAAGGCGAACACATGGTATGCCGTGAACGGCTCATGATATAACAAGACACCAATCGCAAGGCTCAATGTCGGTGCGATGAACTGCAAAAATCCGACGAGCGTGAACGGGATATGTTGCGCCCCGTAGCCGAACAACAACAGCGGTAACGCCGTCATCACGCCCGTGCCGAGCAGAGCGACCCAAATGATCGGGGACGCCGTCAAGGTGAGCGTCTCACGCGACGTCTCGAAAGCGAGGAACAGGACTGCGACCGGCACGACAGCGAGCGTCTCGATACCGAGGCTGACCGTCGAGGCGAGCGGGCGTCGTTTCTTCACCATCCCATAAAACCCGAACGTGCTGGCCAGTATAAAGGCAATCCAAGGGAATGAGCCATATCCGAACGTCAAGACGAGCACACCGACCGTGGCCACCCCGACGGCGAGCCACTGGACCCGGTTCAATGATTCCCGAAAAACTAGCACCCCTAACACCATACTCACGAGCGGATTGATGTAATACCCGAGCGAGGCCTCGATGATATAACCGTTATTGACGGCCCATATGTAGACAAACCAGTTCGCACTGACGATAAATCCGTTTAACATGAAGGCGTTTCGCGTCGCCCGATGGCGGAGCGCATAGTTGAACTCTGTCCACTGTTTCGTCCACTTCAAGACGAGCAAGATGAATAAAAACGACCACACGATGCGATGAGCAAGAATTTGACTGCTCGGAATTTCCTGTAGAAACTTCCAATAGATCGGGAGGACTCCCCACATGACGTAAGCGCCGACCGTGGTCACGACTCCTTTATTCAACATATTCACCTGCCCTCTTCTACAATTAACGTCAGTGTAGTCGATGCGTTAGCGACATTCAACACATTTCTTTCATATATTGATGACAAAAAGAGGCGTGCCGAAAGCACCGCCTCTTTTTGCTGTTCCTTTAATTCGAAATCGTCGCAACGGATGCGAGCGCTTGTTCTAAATCTTCAATCAAATCGGCCACGTCCTCGAGGCCAACCGAGATGCGCACGAGGCCGTCTGTGATGCCGAGCTCTAGTCGTCGCTCGGCTGGGATTGACGCATGCGTCATCCGAGCCGGGACACTAATCAAACTCTCGACCGCTCCGAGACTTTCCGCGAGTGTAAAGTAGTGTGTCTTGGCGACGATGAGTTCTGCCGCTTCGGCCGATCCGACATCAAACGCAATCATACCGCCGAATCCACGGGCTTGTGACGTATGCACCCGCTTCGCCTCATCACTTGCGATACTCGGGTGCAAGACGCGTCCAACCGCTTCGTGATTCGTCAAGAAGTCGACGAGCGCGAGCGCGTTCGATTCGATTTCCTCCATCCGAACCGCGAGTGTCTTGATGCCGCGGACGACAAGGAAGCTATCTTGCGGTCCAAGCACGGCCCCGACTGAGTTTTGCAAGAAAGCCAAGTCCTCACCGAGTTCTTCGGTCCGAGAGACGACGAGACCGGCAACGACGTCGCTATGGCCACCTAAATACTTCGTCGCACTATGGAGCACATAGTCCGCTCCAAACTCGATTGGGTTTTGGAAATATGGCGTCATGAACGTGTTGTCGACGACGAACAACGTCCCGGCCTCGTCTGCGATTTGACGCATCTGCTTCAAATCCGTGACATTTAGGAGCGGGTTCGTTGGCGTCTCGACGTAAATCATTTTTGTGTTCGGCTGAAGCGCGGCGCGGACTGCCGTTTCATCGGCCGTATCGACAAAAGATGCCTCCAGGCCAAGTGATTGAAATACTCGATTGAATACACGGTACGTTCCTCCATATACGTCAGAACCGACGATGACGTGGTCCCCAGATTTTAAAAGCATTAAAATCGTCGACACGGCCGCCATCCCGGATGCGAACGCGAATCCGCGCGCGCCCTTTTCGATGTCGGCAATCAACGTCTCGAGCGCCGTGCGCGTCGGGTTGGCCGTACGCGAGTACTCATATCCCTCCCGCAGATTTCCGATCCCGTCTTGTTTATATGTGCTCGTTTGATAAATCGCCGGTGTGACGGCCCCTGTTAACGGGTCCGTCGTTTTACCGCCGTGAATGAGCGCTGTTTTTGTACGCATGTTCTGCCTCCTCGACTATCCCTTGACTTAAATATCGTTCCACACTGTCCGGCAAAATCGTGACAATCACGCCTTCTGTCATCTGGTTGGCTTCCTGGACACAAGCCGCGATGGCCGCCCCGGACGAACTTCCGATAAGAAGCCCTTCGCGCTTGGCCATGTGTGCCACGTAGTAGAATGCGTCTTCATCTGTAATCGTATAGATGCCATCGACGTAAGCCTCGTCTAGAAAGACAGGCCACGATTCGACACCGATTCCTTCGGTCTTGTGCGGGCCAGGAGCCCCACCGTTCAAGATCGACCCTTCCGGCTCGACGACGATCGTTTTCGTCCCGTGCGGTCTGAGCGTTTTCGCGACACCCGTGAACGTGCCCCCAGAACCCGCACCCGCGATGAAAACGTCAATTTGCGGCATGTCGTTCAGTAATTCCAAAGCGAGCGTCTCGACATAGGCGTCCGGATTGTCCAGGTTCGAGAATTGCTCTGGCAAATACGCGTCGTGTTCGACCGCCAGCTCTTTCGCCCGTTCAATCGCCCCTTTCATCCCGAGTGATGTCGGCGTGTTGACGACCGTCGCCCCGAGCAGACGCATGAGCGCCTGTTTTTCTTGACTGAACTTCTCAGGGGTGACCGTCATCAGATTAATCCCGAACTTTTGACAAGCGAGCGCGAGTCCGATGCCGGTATTCCCGGCGGTCGGTTCGACGACAGTCCCGCCGCGTTTGAGTTGTCCGCGCTCGATGGCACGCTCAATCAATTGCAGACCGAGCCGATCTTTAACGCTTCCGCCCGGGTTTCGCATCTCCATCTTCCCGTACACTTTGACGCCTTCCGGGACAGGTAACGTCGTCAACTCGATGAGCGGGGTATGTCCGATGAGCTCATACACATCCCGGACGATCATTTACGCCTCGTCCTTGAAGATGATGTGCCACTCGTCACGCTTCGCGAGCATATCAGCCGCAAGTTTTTTGGCGCCCTCGAAATCATGATGGTTCGCGCTTCCGCATTGAATCGGGTTTTGCGCCGGTAATTCGGTCGCATTCGCCGCGTCGCGCAATGTCGCTTCGACGAGGTCGAGCATCGCTTCGTAATCGCCGTCGTTGAGCATCGTCCAGTAGAAGCCTGTCTGGCAACCCATTGGCGATACATCGATAATTTGGTTCGAATGGCTACGGCTGTTTTCAGCAATCAAATGCTCGAGCGAGTGCACGGCCCGCATCGGCATGAGCCCCTCGTTCGGTTGAATGAAACGGATATCATATTTATAAATCGTATCGGCCGTGCCTTTCTTCACTCCGGCTAGACGGACGTAAGGCGCTTGTACTTTTGTATGATCTAAATTAAAGCTTTCGACTTTATAACTTTTCATGATTGTGTTCCTCCTGTTTGTTTCGTGGCCACGACGAGCCATACAAATTTGTTTTTTTGTTCCATCTGCACAGCGTATCCGTTGTCTTCTAAAATCGACCGGATCGTGTCTGTGTATGGATAATACTCGCGGTTCAAATCTTCGACCAAGTCAGCGTAACCATGTTCCGTTGCCCAATTAATAATCTGTGCCCGTGCTTCAGCTGACTCAAACATCGTATCGAGCAAGACGAACCTTGGTGAATCAAGATGCTCGACATAGCTCTCGATCGCTTGACGTTTCTCGACGTCTGTCAAATGGTGAAACGCGTAAGACGATACAATCGAATCGACGCGTTGCTCGGCCGGATAGTTCAAGAAGTCACCCGTCTTTACTTCAATCCCGAGCTTTTGAATCGCTACCTCACGCATCTCATCAGAAGGCTCGATCGCAATCAACTCGTGCTGTTTAAGAATACGGGCACTCAAGTTTCCCGTCCCGACACCAAACTCCATCACGCGTCCGTCTAACTGCTCAACGACCTCGTCAAGCATCGTGTCATACCCGGCGAACACTTCTTTGTATTGTTCGTCGTGCCCGTTCACCGTCTCATCGTATTGTGACGCCCACTCTTTAAAAATATCCATGAACTGAAGTCCCATTGGTCCACCTCATTCTTCTTTATTCCGACTATGTTGATATGTTTTATATGAATTCTATACCCAGACTTTATCAACTTTTTTGAAAAATCTCAAGTGAATTGTATCGCTCTCGTCTCAATCAGCCGCATTATTTATAAATCGATGTCTCAAAACGAAAAAAGACCCATCCAATTATGAGTCGTTAGGACAAAAGTAATTGTCAGAATTTTTTAATTTGTTCAAATTCATTACCCTGATTTTTAAAAAATAAAAGGAAATTAAATCGTTGTTCCGCTATGATTTTCCACAAATGGATTAAATCTTTAGAAAACGAATGGAGGATTTATTTTGCCACAACCTAAATTTTACGTTAACGTATCCCTCGCCACTTGCCTCGCATTGACGCCTGGCCTTCTCGGTCTCGGTGCCGAACCAGTCCTTGCCAAACCGTCGGTCACGGCGAACGTCGCCGTCAGTGACAAACAAGAAAAACTTCGTGTCGTCGTCGAACTCGTCGGCGCCCCGGCCATTGAACAAGCGAAACAAAAAGGTAAAAAGTTTAATGCGCTTTCAAAAGCCGAGAAAGATCGGGCACACGGTCTCGTGAAGGCCGAGCAAAAGAAAGCGAAAGACGCGATTGCGAAAAAAGGCGTCAAAGTCGAACCACTCGAAGAGTTCACGACCGTCTTCAACGGATTCAGTACGTTCGCGACGACAGCCGATATCGAAAAAATCGAGGCGTTGCCAGAAGTCGCGGCCGTCCATCTCGTCAACGAGTACGAACGTCCGGAAGTGAAGCCAGACATGGTGACGAGCAACGGCATGGTCCAGTCCCAACAGACATGGGGCGACTACGGCTATACAGGAGAAGGGACGGTCGTCGCCGTCATCGATACCGGTGTCGATGCGGACCATCGCGACTTCAGATTGAGCGATCAGTCAAAAGCCGAGCTCTCTGAATCCGAGGTCACATCGGCCGTGAGCGAATTCGGGATGGCCGGCGCGTACATAAACGATAAGGTGCCGTATGCATACAACTATTATGACGAGAATGATGACATCCGTGACGATTCACCAGGTGCATCGATGCACGGGATGCACGTCTCCGGAACGGTTGCCGCGAACGGAAACGAAGAGACCGGCGGATTGAAAGGTGTCGCGCCTGAGGCCCAAGTTCTTGGATTGAAAGTATTCAGTAATGACCCGAACTACGCCTCGACCTACGGAGACATTTACATCAAAGCGATCGATGACGCCATCAAGCTCGGTGCAGACGTCATCAACATGAGCCTCGGATCGACCGCTGGATTCGTCAGCGCCGATTCCCCGGAACAACAAGCCGTTCAACGCGCTGTCGATAACGGTGTGTTCATGTCCATCTCGGCAGGGAACTCGGCTTACTTTGGGAACGGATTCGATTTGCCATACGCCAACAACCCGGACACGGGCGTCGTCGGTTCACCGAGCGTTAGTTCGGCTTCGACATCGGTCGCCTCGCTTGAGAACGACCAAATCCAGCTCGACGCGTTCTCGGTCCGCTCAGGTGACAAGACTGATAAAATCGGTTGGAAAAAGCAAGACGGACCAGCCTTCACACAAGGCGAATACGATATCGTCTACGTCGGCGACGGTCAACCGGCAAACTACGTCGGCAAAGATGTCAAAGGGAAAATCGTGCTCGCCGTCCGAGACGGTAGTTACTTTTACTCGAACATCCAACAGACAGCCGAAGCGAACGGCGCGGCCGGTGTCATCGTCCGCGGTACGGTCGGTCACGGCGACTATGTGAGCATGGCCTTGTCGAACCCGAAAATCCCGATGGCTTCACTCAGCATCAAGGACGGGAACGACTTGCGCGACCGTCTGATCGCTGGCGAACAGATGCGCATCGGCTTCAACGGTGATCGAATCAGCGTCGCCAACCGCGCGGCTGGCGCGTTGTCAAACTTCACATCGTGGGGCGTGACACCGAACCTCGATTTCAAACCAGAAATCGCGGCACCGGGCGGTCAAATCTTCTCGACGCTCAACGATAACCAATACGGCCTCATGAGCGGTACGTCGATGGCGGCCCCACACGTCGCTGGGGGCGCAGCGCTCGTCTTGCAACGTGTCGATGAGCAGTTCGACCTCGACGGCGTCGATCGCGTCACGATGGCGAAAAACTTGTTGATCAACACGTCGAAAGCTGTGACCGATATCGGCCCATACAATCAACAGTTGAAACAAAACATCCCGTACACGCCACGTCGTGGTGGAGCCGGCTTGATGCAGTTGCACGCTGCCGTCTCGACCCCAGCCGTCGTCTATGAAAAGACGTCAAAAGAGGCAAAAGTTGCCTTGAAGGAATTGAACCGCAGCAAAGCGACGTTCACGCTCGTCGTCGAGAACTTGTCGAACGAAGCCGTCTCGTATGACGTCTCATCATCGCTCCAGACAGACCTCGCCATCGAGCGCACACCAGGCCTCGTCCAAAACGCGATGGAAGCCCAACCGCTTCAAAACGCGACGGTGACCGTCAACGGGAAGGCAGTCAACTCGGTGAAGTTGAAACCGAATCAAAAGACAGAAGTTAAAGTCGCTGTCGATGTCTCGAAAGCACAAGTATTGAATCCGAAAACGTTGAGCGGCCTCGTGGCAGCGAAAGACGTGTTCGAGAACGGGTACTTCGTCGACGGCTTCATCCGCCTGTCTGATTCGAACGGGTCTGAAGGAAACCCAGATCTCGTCGTACCGTTCGTCGGTTTCGAAGGGGACTGGGGCAAGGCACCAATCTTCGACGCTTCGGTTTATGAGTCGGGCTCATTCTATGAGACTGCCGGCATGGTCGACCAGGCCGGGAACTACCTAGGCGCTAAGTTAGACAAGTCGTTAAACTTTGATGCCATCGCCTTCTCGCCAGACGGTGACGGCGTGAAAGACGCCGCGACACCAGTCTTCTCGTTGCTCCGAAACGCGAAAGATGTGAAGTACCGCATCGTCGATGAAGCCGGAAACGTCGTCCGTACCCTCCGCCAAGACGATGAGTTGCGGAAGAATTACTTTGATGGCGGACGCAACACACCGTACTACTACTCGGCAGCCTACAAGTGGGACGGCCAGTTGAACGGGAAACCGGCACCTGCCGGCAAGTACTTCTACGAGATTGAAGCGAGCATCGATTACATGAAAAAAGAAGCACAGACGCTTCGTTTCCCGGTCAAAGTCGACTACACGGATCCGACGTTCACAGCGAAATGGCAAGGTGACAGCTTGACGGTCCAAGCGAAAGACGACTTCGCCGGCGTCCGTTCGGTCGAGTACCTCGTCAACGGAAAAGCCGTTGCGACATCTGCTGACACGACAGCGACGCATACGTTCGCCTCGCTCGCCGAGAGCGACTCTATCAGCGTCCGCGTCACGGACCATGCCGGTAACGCGACGACGAAAGCAGTGGCGTATTCGAACGACGCCGACAAGCCAGGCGTCTTCTTGACGGCCCCGCTCGCGCTCGCACCGTACGCAACTTCGGTCATCCCGATCGCCGGTTCGATTCAAGACGCCTCTTCGATTCAATCGTTCCAAGTCGATGGCACGGACGTCCCACTCACGTGGAACGAGACGACGAAGCGCTATGACTTCAACACGACGCGGACGTTCGCCGACGGCGTGCACAAGTTACGTTTTGTCGCTGAAGATGCGGCCGGTAACGTCGCGAACTTCCAACGAACGATCTTTGTTGATGCGACACCAGCGACGATCTCGTTCGGGAAGCTTCCAAGAACGATTAATAAAAACCAGCAGTCCGTCCGCTTGGATGTGACGGTGAAAGACAACTTTGACGAAGTGAAGTTACTCGTCAACGGAGACTTGAAGTTCAGCCAAACGCTCAAGGCGCCATATGAGATGCGCCCGTTCTCTCGGACCGAGACGCTCACGCTACCTGTCGTCTCTGGTGAGAACACGTTCACGTTCGAGGCGGTCGACCTCGCGGGGAACGTCACAAAAGAGACAATCACATTGACGAAGAAATGAAAAAAGCTCTTGCCGCACGCTGAACTGCTCCCCGTCAAGTAGACAGGGCAAATAATGAAAACCAAACTAGGCGGCTTGAGTCCTGTATTCGACAGGGCTCAAGCCGTTTAGCCGTTTCTGGAAACGGTCATGGTTGTAGAACGATATGTAGGCCTCGATGGCCGATGTGAGTTCGTTATAGGCCTGGAACTCACGCAGGTAGTACATCTCGACTTTCAGGGTGCCCCAAAAGCCCTCGATCGGGGCGTTGTCGATGCAACGTCCGACCCGGGACATGCTGTGGGTCAGCCCCGCGTCTTCCACCATGCGTTTGAACCCTCTCGATGTGTATTGATATCCTCGGTCACTATGGATCATCGGACTCGCTCCTGTACGGAGCCCCGCGATCGCTGGCATCATCGTCTGGAAGACGAGCGCGTTGTTGTTGGATTTCCCGATGCGATAGGCGACGATTGAGCCGTCATACAGGTCGATGATCGCGCTCAGATACGCCTTCCTCCCGGCGCCATATTTGAACTCGGTGACGTCGGTGCACCATTTCTCGTCCGGTCGTGACGCGCTGAATTCCCGGTTCATCAGGTTCTCGGCCACATGCTGCGGTGACGACTTTTTGTACCGCTTTCGTTTCTGGCGGATGACCGAACGGATCTCATGGATGCGCATGAGACGATAGATGCGCTTCTCGTTGTATGCCGGCAGGCCATGCTGGCGTCGTCTGCGATTGACCGTCATGGTGATCCGTCGATACCCGTAGGTCCCATTCACCTGGTCGTAGAGGAGACGGATGTCCTCCAGTAGACTCGAGTTTTCTTCCTCGCGTACCGAGACGGTACGTTTTAACCATTTATAATAGGCGGCCCGTGAGACCTGCGCGATCTCGCATAGGAGCACGACCGGGAACGTGTCGCTTGTCGACATTTCCTTGATGGCCATGTACCGCAATTGTAGCCGGATCTGGCTGATCAACCTCTCCTCTCGATCTCCTCTAACTTTTTTAGGAACAGATTCTCGGCCCGAAGGCGCTCATTCTCCCGTTCAATCTGTTGGATGCGACGTTCGAGCTTCTCCTCGTTGGTCAGTTCCTCTTCTTGCTTTGTCCGTCCGCGCCGGTCCTCGAGCCCGTGCACGCCGTCGGTGTCATATTTTTTCGTCCAGCCGTAGACCTGCTGGTACGACACGGCGAATATCTCGGCCGTCCTTTGATAGTTCCGTCCGTTGTCCAGGCAATACCTGACGATCTCCATGCGTTCCTCGAATGTTGTCTTTCTCCCTTTGGCCATAGCTCGATCCATCCCTTTTCTCGAATCTGTTAACTCGCTATGACCAGTATACTTCTTGATCCACCGATATAGAACCGACCAACTACTAATATGATATTTGGAGAGAACCTCCATTTTAGTGAACCCATCGAGATAGTCACGTACGGCCGCGATCTTCTGTTCCTTGGTGTAATGTTTCCATGTCTTCGACTCCTTCAACGCATCGATCCCACCGGTATCGAATTTCACTTTCCACACCCGGAGGGTATTCTCAGAGACGTGATGGGCCTCCTCGATTTCCTTCCAGGTGTATGTCCCTTCTTCCATCATACGTAGCGCACTCAGTTTTTGTTCAATCGAATGCCGACTTCTCGCCATAAAAAACACTCCCCGATAAGAATAAACAGATTTGTTATTTCATCTGTCTACCTATTGGGGAGCATATCACGCGGCGAGAGCTTTTTTTACGTCAATTCGAGCGCATAAGAGATGGCAGCGAGCGCGTAGAGCGGCGCCGTCTCAGAACGCAAGATGCGTGGTCCGAACGCACAGGCCTGTGCCCCACGTTCCGTCCACTCGATCACTTCCCCCTCATCAAAGCCACCTTCCGGCCCGACGATGAGCAGTAGCTTGGCCCCAGGTCGAAGTGTCTGGAGCACGGTCGCAAAGGCCGCTTTCTCTCCTTGCTTCGCTTCTTCCTCATAGGCGACCACGACGGCATCGTACGTCTCGAGCTGTCGTGACAACTCTCGTGAACTGATGTACGAACACGTCGGGACGATGGCACGATACGACTGTTCGGCCGCCTCCTGCATGATCTTTTGAAGACGCTCGACTTTTTTCGGCGCTTTTTTCGCGTCCCACTTCGCGACCGACCGTTTCGACTCGAAGAGAAGCAACTGGTGCACGCCGAGCTCGGTCGCCTTTTGGGCGACGAGTTCGACTTTGTCACCTTTCGGGAGCGCATAGGCGAGCGTCACCTCAATCGGCAGTTCCGTTGTCGCCGGGCGTTTCTCGATCACACGTACCGTCCCTGACTTCTTCTCGAGTGTCACGACCTCGGCCTCGTACTCGTATCCTTCCCCGTCGAGAAGGACGAGCCGATAGCCGGGCTGTCCGCGGAGCACGGTCCCGATATGATGGGCGATATCCGCCGGTAGTACGACGTGGTCATTCGCGAGCGCGTCTCTGTTCAGAAAGTATCGTTGCATGCGCTCACCCCTTCTTCGCGATGATGGCAACCCAATCTTCCATGACACGCGTCTCTTCAATGACAAAGCCGGCCGTTTGGAGCGCTTCGGCAACTTCCGCCCGCTTCTGACCGATGATGCCGGATGTGATGAAGTAACCGCCTTGTTCGACGCGGTCGTACGCATCGTCGATAAAGAGCAAGATGACGTCCGCGAGGATGTTCGCGACGACGAGGTCATACGTGCCGTCCATTCCTTTCAACAGGTCACCCGTGTTGACGGCGACGAGCGCTTCGACCCCGTTCGTCTCGACGTTTTGTCGCGCCGATTCGACGGCGACGGTATCCAAATCGAGCGCCTCGACGTGTGACGCCCCGAGTTTCGCCGCCGCGATGGCAAGTACGCCTGAACCGGTCCCGACGTCAATCAAGCGGTCACCCGGCTGAATGTAATTCTCGATCGCTTGAATGCATAACATCGTCGTCGGATGCGTGCCCGTCCCGAAGGCCATGCCCGGATCGAGGAGAATGACGTTCTCTTCCGGTTGCGGCTCATAGTCCTCCCAGAGCGGGACGATCGTGAGCTGTTGTGAGATTTTGACGGGCTTATAGTATTGTTTCCACGAGTGGGCCCAGTCCTCTTCGTCGAGCTCGGCGACGGTTACGTCTCCGCTACCGATGTCCAAGATGTCCCGTAGCCGGTCGACTTCCTTTCGGAACGCGGCGAGCGTGTCCTGAAAGTCGCTCGACGCCGGCACGTACGCTTTGACGTAAACGCCTGAGGTCGGATACGATTCACGTCCCGAGACGTCCCAAATCTCTCCGAAATGGTCTTCAGCCATCATCTGGTCATAGTCTTCGACGTCCTCGATGACGACCCCTTGTGCCCCCACTTCATGTAATAAATTCGATACGGCCTCGACCGCCTGCTGTGTCGTGTGGACACAAATTTCAGACCATTTCATCGTTTGAACACGCTCCTTTTAGTGACTAAAAAACTTTTTCATTTTTTGGAACAACCCGTGTTGTTCTTCGACGCCCGCTTCGCCGCCAATCTCTTCGAACTCGCGGAGCAACTCTTTTTGACGGTCCGTCATGTTCGTCGGTGTCATGACGACGATGGTGACGTATTGGTCCCCGTGACCACCGCCACGAACGCTCGGCATCCCTTTTCCGCGAAGACGAAATTTCGATCCGGTCTGTGTGCCGGCCGGGACTTTCAAGCTGACTTTTCCGTGGACGGTCGGCACTTCGATTTCAGCGCCAAGTGCTGCCTGAGCGAACGTGACCGGCATCTCCATTGCGATATGTTGGTCGACGCGCTCAAAAATCTCATGACCGCGGACACGGACGACGACGTATAAATCTCCAGCCGGTCCCCCATTAAAACCAGGACCGCCTTTTCCAGACATCCGAATCTGTTGGCCGTTGTCAATCCCCGCTGGAATTTTCACTTCGACGCGCTGCGTCTTCTTGACGTGGCCTGAACCGTGACACGTCGGACACTTTTCTTTAATCGTCTTCCCTGTCCCGTGACATTGACTACATGGCCGTTGGTTGACCATCCGGCCGAGAATCGTATTCTGTTCAACTGTCTCGACCCCACTACCACCACAACGGCCGCACGTCTCTGGTTTCGTCCCCGGTTTGGCACCACTGCCCATACACGTGTCACATTCGACTTCAATCTCGAGTTCGATCGTCTCCGTCTTACCCGTCACGCTTTCCATGAAGTCGAGGTCGACGACATATTGATAGTCTTCCCCTCGACGCGGCGCGTTCGGATCTTGACGGCGTCCGCCGCCACCGAAGAACATGTCGAAAATGTCACCAAATCCACCTTGGAAGTCGCCGCCACCGAACTGGCTCGCCCCTTCAAAACCAAATCGGTCGTATTGGGCCCGTTTCTGCTCATCGGACAATACTTCATACGCCTCGCCGATCTCTTTGAATTTATCTGCTGCATCCGGCTCTTGGTTAATGTCTGGATGATATTCTCGCGCGAGCTTCCGATACGCTCGTTTAATGTCTTGCACCGAGGCCGATTTATCTAGGCCAAGCACTTCATAATAATCTCGTTTCGCCACGTCAGTCTCTCCTATCTCGTCTTTAAAGTTCGAATTTACCGATTCTACCTTAACATAGAAAGAGCCAAAGCAGAAACCTGCTTTGGCGCCCTCCCATCCGTTTTATTATTTACGGTCGTCGAGATCTTCAAACTCGGCGTCGACGACGTTGTCGTCTTTCGCTTCCGTCTGTGTCTCGGCGCCTTCAGCACCTTGCTCTTCAGCCATGCTCGCATATACTTTTTGCGTCAACTCTTGAACGACGTTCGACAATTCGTCTTTCGCCGTACGAATTGCTTCAAGGTCTGTGCCTTCGAGCGCAGACTTCGCTTTCTCTTTCGCTGCTTCCGCGCGCTCTTTGTCGGCCGCATCCACTTTGTCGCCAAGGTCTTTAATCGCCTTGTCTGTCGCGAAGACGAGCTGGTCTGTCTCGTTACGGAGTTCTGCTTCTTCTTTGCGCTGTTTGTCCGCTTCGGCGTTCGCTTCGGCTTCTTTTACCATCCGCTCGATTTCAGCCTCATCGATTCCTGAAGACGATTGAATTGTGATCGATTGTTCTTTGTTCGTGCCGAGGTCTTTCGCCGAAACGTGTACAATCCCGTTCGCGTCGATATCGAATTTGACTTCGATTTGCGGGACGCCACGTGGTGCCGGCGGGATGTCCGTCAATTGGAAACGACCGAGCGTCTTGTTATCCGGCGCCATCGGACGCTCCCCTTGAAGAACGTGGATATCGACGGCTGGCTGGTTGTCCGCCGCTGTCGAGAACACTTGTGACTTCGATGTCGGGATTGTCGTGTTGCGATCGATCAACTTCGTCATGACGCCGCCCATCGTCTCAATTCCGAGCGAAAGTGGTGTGACGTCGAGAAGGACAACATCTTTCACGTCACCGGCAAGGACGCCGCCTTGAATCGCAGCTCCGAGGGCAACGACTTCATCCGGGTTCACGCCTTTGAACGGCTCTTTCTTCGTGAAATCATGAATCGCTTTTTGGACTGCAGGAATACGCGTCGAACCACCGACGAGGATAATCTTGTCGAGGTCAGACGGTGTGAGACCTGAGTCTTTCAAGGCGCGACGCGTCGGTTCCATCGTGCGCTCGACGAGGTCGGCTGTCAATTCGTCAAATTTCGCACGCGTAAGCGTCGTCTCCAAGTGAAGTGGGCCAGCCGCTCCGGCCGTGATGAACGGGAGGCTGATGTGCGCGCTTGTCACGCCCGAGAGGTCTTTTTTCGCTTTCTCGGCCGCATCTTTCAAGCGTTGGAGCGCCATCTTGTCTTGGGCGAGGTCGATGCCGTTCTCTTTTTTGAACTCTTGGACGAGGTAGTCGATGACTTTTTGGTCGAAGTCGTCGCCACCGAGACGGTTGTCACCGGCTGTCGCCACAACTTCGAAGACGCCGTCGCCGAGCTCAAGAATCGAGACGTCGAACGTACCGCCACCGAGGTCATAAATCAAAATCGTATGGTCTTCACCTTTGTCGAGGCCGTAAGCGAGTGCCGCTGCTGTCGGCTCGTTGATGATTCGTTTGACTTCGAGTCCGGCGATTTTCCCAGCGTCTTTCGTCGCTTGACGTTCGGCGTCGTTGAAGTAGGCAGGCACCGTGATGACCGCTTCTGTGACAGACTCACCGAGGTAGTCTTCTGCGTCTTTTTTGAGTTTTTGCAAGATGATGGCCGAGATTTCTTGTGGCGTGAACTTCTTGCCATCGACTTCTACTGTATGTGACGTACCCATGTGACGCTTGATTGATTGGATCGTGTTCGGGTTCGTGATCGCTTGACGTTTAGCGACTTCACCGACTTGACGTTCTTCCCCTTTGAAGGCGACGACAGAAGGTGTCGTCCGGTTCCCTTCCGCGTTCGAGATGACGACTGCTTCGCCACCTTCCATCACTGCTACACATGAGTTCGTTGTACCTAAGTCAATTCCGATAATTTTACCCATTGTCGATTCCTCCATCTAGTTAAGTAATGTTATTCTGCGACTTTTACCATGCTCGGACGAATGACACGCCCATGCATCGTGTACCCTTTTTGAAGCTCCATCGTCACGACGCCTGAATCGAACTCGTCGCTCGGCTCTTGCATGACCGCTTGATGAAAATTCGGGTCAAACGGCTGACCGACCGCGTCGATCGCTTCGACTTGTTCCCCGTTCAACACATCGAGAAGCTGACGGTGAATCATGTCGACGCCCGCCTGAATCTGTTTCGCATCGTCAGACGTCGCTTCGACTTGAAGTGCCCGCTCGAAGTTATCGATGAGCGGAATCAATTTCTCGATGACTGACTGGGACGCGAACTTAATGCGTTTCGCGTTCTCTTCATTCGTCCGACGACGGAAGTTGTCAAAATCGGCGCGAATGCGAAGCTCGCTCGCTCGCAGTGCTTCGATTTCTTTTTCATAATCCGTCCCCTCAGAAGTTTCTTCCACAATCTGAGCATTTGAAACCTCGTCCGCTTCGACTTCTGTCGCTTCTTGTTTCGGCTCAAAATCTTTCTCTTCGAGCACTTCGTCCTTGTCTGGACCGTTCTGGTTGTCAACTGTCATGTTGAGGCTCCTTTCCGTCACTCTTCTAATTTCGTTCGCCTGAGCGCTTCAATCAACTGTCCCATCATTTGGACGCCGTGCCGATAGTCCATCCGCGTCGGACCGATCATCGCAATCGTTCCGAACGTTTTTCCGTCGAGCGTATAATCCGACGTGATGACGCTACAGTTTTGAAGCGCGAGGATCCCGTTCTCGCTCCCAATGCTCACATAAATCTCGCGGTTTGGCAACGATTCGAGCCAATCGGTCAAGCGCTCCTGTTCATCGATCCATTCGAGGAACGGGCGGAGCGTATCGAGCGATTGAAACTCCGGTTGATTGAAGATGTTCTTCTTCCCGCCTAAATAGAGCGAGGTCGGATGTTGCAGTCCGGCAGTCGATTGAATCAGTTGCAACATATTCTCATACTGTTCTCGATTCGCGAGTTGAAGCTTTGACACTTCTTCGCCAAGGCGCTGCTTCAACTGCCCGATCGGTGTCCCTTTCAACCGATCGTTTAAAAACCGAATCGTCTCCTCGACCATGTCCGGCGCCATCGGAGATTCGAAGACAAGCGTCCGATGTTCGACGTGGCCCTGGTCCGTCAAAATCAACACGACACCGCGCCGTTCATCGAGTGGCATCAAATCGATGCGGGCCAGACGATTCATTTGGCTATTGGGGCCGAGTGCCACCGTCGTATAGTTGGTCAAGTCAGAGAGGAGGTCAGCGGCTTGACGAATGAGCAGATCCGACTCTTGCGCCGACGCCCGCAACCGTTCACCGAGATGGTGCGTCTCCCGTTCGTCAATCACTCGTTTCTCGACGAGGTGATCGACATAATAGCGATAGCCGACCTCAGAAGGAATGCGCCCGGCTGAAGTATGCGGTTTCTCGATGAGACCCAAATCTTCCAAATCAGCCATATCGTTTCGAATCGTCGCCGAACTGAACGAAAGATCATCTCGTTTCGATAACGTACGCGATCCGACCGGTTGTGCCGTCTGAATATAGTCATCAATGATGGCTCGTAAAATGAGCAATTGTCTCTCCGTCAGCACGTTTTCACTCCTCTCTGAATGATTGGCCTCGCTTTATTAGCACTCATATTTACTGAGTGCTAATCACACTTCAAATATTATCACGTTCTCCATATTTGTCAATTCATTCGCTTCATTTTTTCCAGTTGTTCCGAAGTCGCCGCCGATGCATCTTACGACTCATTTCGGTATCATACGAGGTGAGGTGATTAAATGTTTACAACACAACAATTTGACGTATTCACACAAGACGGTCTCGATGTACGGATGGAAGGGATTCGTTCGACCATCCAACCGCTCTTCCATCAAATCTATGAGGAAGTCGGTCCACAACTCGAAGCGGACGTCGGAATCCCGCTCTACTTGCACGTCGCCAAACATGCGCGTCGTACGGTCAATCCGCCGAAAGATACGTGGATGGCCATCTGTCACGACAAACGTGGCTATAAGAAACACCCGCACTTCCAGGTCGGCCTGTTCGACGACCGCGTCTTCATCTGGCTCGCTTTCATCTATGAAATGCCAAACAAGGCGGCGATTGCCGAGCGTCTCATGCAGGTTGACGTCAAATCGGCGTTCCCGGACTTCCATATCGCCGGCGACCATATGAAGAAAGAGGCGTTCTTGCTCGACGACATGTCCGAAGAAGCAATCGACACAATTTTACACCGGTTCAAAGACGTGAAAAAAGCCGACTTTTTAATCGGTCGCCAACTTCCGGCCGATGCGTCGATCCTCCAAAACGAGGCGGCCTTCCTCGCGCTCGTCGAGGACACGTTCAGCCGGCTCACGCCGATTTATCGCGACCTCGTCTTATAACGTAAAAGGGAATCCATCGTGGATTCCCTTTTTGTATGCGCAATTTACTGAACCGCATCAGAGTCGACACGGGCCTCGCCGATAAAGGCGGCGAACGCCTCGTTCGCGAGCGGCAGACCGGACTCGGTCAGCCGGACGTGCGTGTCCGTCCGTTCGATTAACCGCTTCGCCTCGAGGTCGGCCAAGACGTGACCGAACACGGCTTCCATCGATTGGCCGTACTTCGCTTCAAACGTCTCGAACGCTACACCGGAACGCATGCGAAGACCGAGGAAAAGCTCCTCTTCCATCTTCTCGACCGTCTCGAGCGGCGTCGTACTGCGGACCGGTAACCCTTCCGCTTTAATATAGTGCGGGATGGGTGCGATGTTCGCCCGCCGTTCCCCGTTCAAATAACTGTGCGCCCCGGCACCGAAGCCATAATACTCTTCATTGCGCCAATACACTTGGTTGTGCCGGCTCTCCCGTCCTTCGAGGCTATAGTTTGAAATCTCATATTGTTTCAACCCGCGTCGTTCGAGCGTCTCCATCACTTTCAAATACATCGCGACTTCGATATCCTCACCCGGAAGGCGCAGCTTCCCTTTTCGCTCTTGAATCGCGAACACGGTATGTGGCTCTAAAATGAGCGAGTAGGAAGAGACGTGTTGAATCGGCAGCTGGAACGTCAAGTCGAGGTCGCGCTCGATTTGTTCGAGCGTCTGTTCCGGGAGCCCGAACATGAGGTCGATGGATATGTTATCGAACCGTTTCGCCGCTTCGTTGACGGTGTGGAACACGTCATCGGCCCGATGCGTCCGGCCGATCCGTTCCAACCCGCCGTCATCGAACGTCTGGACGCCGAAACTGAGGCGATTGACGCCGCCTCGCTTCATCGTATCGAGTTTCTCGGTACTGACGAAGTTCGGGTTCGCCTCGACCGAGTATTCAAGATTCGGAGACGCGAGCGGGAGCAGATGACGTGCGACCATGTCCATGAGTCGTTTCATCTGCGCCTCATTGAGCGCGGTCGGTGTCCCGCCGCCGATAAAAATCGTCTCGATCGTATCGGTCGGATATTGTTCGAGCGATAGTTCGATCTCTCGTTCAAGTGCATCTAAATAGTCATCAACCGGTTGGTTCTTTAAGAACACCTTGTTGAAATCGCAGTAATAACAAATATGTTCACAAAATGGAATGTGAAGATATACGGCTTTAGCCATGAGCGGCCACCCCTTTCTTCTCTTTCCATTTATAACGTTTTTTGCGCCGCGATGCCACTATGCGTGTTCAGTCAAAGCGATGGATGAATAGCCCGCTCTTCAGTTTCGGCTCGAACCACGTCGATTTCGGCGGCATTTGGCCCGCTTCGTCCGCGACGCGCATCAGTTCTTCCATCGCCGTGGCGTGGCACGTCAGGATGACGACGTCCTGTCGCCTAGCTAACGCTTCGAGGCGCTCAATCGCGTCTTTTCCACCGACAAAATCGATGCGTTCATCCGTCCGGACATCCTCGACTCGGAAGTACGGCTCGAGGATGTCTCGTTGAAGCGTCGCGACGGCTAACGCCTCGACGTCTTGTCGCTTCGTCAGCTTGTAATGCTTGTCTCGAAAAGCCAAACCGAACATCGCCCTCTCGGTCGGGACGAATACATTTTCTGCGGCTTCAATCTCGTAACTAAAGGAGAGGCCGTCTAGTAGCGCCGCGACTTCTTCAGGTGCCACATCTTGCAAAACGCGATGGTACGGCAAAATCGTCAGCTCATCGCTCGGGAACAAGACGCCGAGGAAGTGGTCCCGTTCTTGTTTGGACTCTCCTTCATGAAGCGGGCTCCGGGCGACGACGGCTGCAGCCTTGGCACGGTGATGCCCATCGGCGATATAGATGGCCGGAATGTTGGCCCCGAGCATGATGACGCGTGCTTGATGCTTCGATGGCACGGCGTAGCCTTCATGGACGACACCTTGACTGTCCGTGAAGGCAAACAACGGCTCCCCTGTCGTCGCGTCGTCTAGGATGCGACGCAACCCTTCATCCGGCGCGTGGCTCATCAAAATCGGTCCGGTGTGCGCTTTCGTCGCCGAGACGTGTTCGACGCGTTCGCGTTCTTTCACGGCACGCGTGTGCTCATGAATCTTGATGCGACCTGCCTCATAATCTGCCACTGAGAACGTGGCGACGAGCCCTGTCTGGACACGCCCTTGATCGGTGAGCCGATACACGTAAAATCCGTTCGTCCGTTCGGTCAACTCGCTCTCGTAAAGCCGCTCGAGCTCATGACGGGCTCGTTGTCCCCACGCCTCGAGCGGCATGTCCGCCATGAATACTTCTGGCTTATCGACCGCGAGGAACGAATTGGGACGCTGTTCGACGTCAAGACGCGCCTGTTCGACGCTGACGATATCGTACGGGTCGGCGGCGACGTCCTCGGGATGTTTCGGCATGTATGGGGCAAACGGTTTGAATACGACCATGGTCATTCCTCCTCAAAATTCACGGACGCGCATGACGTCCTCGATCTCATAAAGCGTGTGGACCGACAGTTTCTCGTTCTGGTGATTATCGATATCAATTAACGTATATGCCACGTCCCCTCGACTCCGGTTCACCATGTTGTCGATGTTGATTCCGTTCTCAGCGAGTCGGCTCGCGATTTGGCCGACCATGTTCGGGACGTTTAGATGGAGGACGGCCAGACGGCGCTTGCCGATGTACGGCAGTTCGGTGTCCGGAAAGTTCGCCGAGTGGCGGATGTTGCCGGTCTCCAAATACGATTTCAACGTGTCGACCGCCTGGACGGCACAGTTCACTTCCGACTCTTTCGTCGACGCCCCGAGATGTGGGAATGCGACAATCCGCGGATGTCCGAGAAGCTGTTGTTTCGGGAAGTCGGTGATGTACGTCTCGACGTTCCCATCGAGCGCGTCCAACAAGTCGGAATCGTTCACGAGCTCACCGCGCGCAAAGTTCAACACGGTCGTTCTCGGCTTCATTTGATTGAACCATGAGGCGTCGATGATGCCACGTGTATCTGCCGTGAGCGGCATATGGATGGACAACAGGTCGATATCGGCGAGCAGTTCGCTCACGTGCCGCGCCCGTTTCACTTGCTTCGAGACGTTCCACGCCCCATCGACCGATAGATGCGGGTCGTATCCGACGACGTCGACACCGAGCTGAATCAAGTCGCTCGCGAGCGCCGAGCCGATTGCCCCGAGGCCGACGATGCCGACTTTCTTACCTCGAAGCTCCGCCCCGACGAACTTACGTTTTTCGTCTTCCATCGCCCGCTCTAGGAGCGTCTGGCTGTTGAACGTATGCTCGTTGACCCAACGCACGCCTTGTAAAATTGGCCGGACCGACAAAAGCATGCTCGCGAGCACGAGTTCTTTCACCGCGTTCGCATTCGCTCCCGGGGTGTGAAACACGACGACGCCTTGACGGGCCAGCCGTTCGAGCGGCAAGTTGTTCACCCCGGCTCCAGCGCGGGCGATAGCGAGCAGGTAAGGCGGAATCTCCGCCTCGTGCACGTCATGGCTCCGGATGACCCAGGCGTCCGCCTGCTCCGACGCATTGAGGGCATATTCGCTCGGTTCGAAGCGATTGAGTCCTTCCTGTGCGATTTGATTATACGTTTTAATGTGAAACATCGTGTCCCCCCTGTTCAAACTCTTGCATCGTTTCAATCAAGCGATTGACGCCTTCGAGCGGCATCGCATTGTATAGGCTCGCCCGCAACCCGCCGACCGACCGGTGGCCGCCGAGTTCAATCAACCCGCGCATTTCTGCAAACTTCCGGAACGCCTCGTCCGTGACGTCATCCCCCGTCGTGAACGGGATGTTCGTCAACGAGCGGCACGTCGTATCGGTCACAATCGGACGGAACAACGATGACGTATCGAGCGCGTGATACAATCGCTCGCTCTTCTCGCGGTTGCGGCGCTCCATCTCCGAAACGCCCCCCTCCGCTTCAATCCAAGCGAGGACCCGTTCGGCGACATAGAGACTGAACGTCGCCGGGGTGTTCAAGAGCGTATCGACGTGTTTGCTGTAAGCGAGATATGACGGCAGGTCACGTTCGACAATCAAATCGCGACGGATGACGACGAGCGTCAACCCGGCCGGCCCGATGTTCTTCTGGGCACCGGCGTAGATGAGGCCGAAGCGCTCGACGTCAATCGCTTCCGCCAGAATATTGGACGAGACGTCGGCGACAAGCGGGACGTTCGTCTCAGGAAGCGCGGTGTAGCGGGTACCTTCAATCGTGTTGTTCAACGTTAAATGAAGATAGTCGACGTCTTGAATCGATTCCGGCCAAACTGGAATCGTCCCATACGTTGTTGCCGCCGAACTACCCGCAAGGACGACATCACCGAACCGGCTTGCGTCTTGAATCGCCTTCTTCGACCACGTCCCGCTGTCGAGATAGGCGAAGCGGCCCGATTTGCCCAGATTCATCGGGACCATCGAGAACTGGAGCGTCGCCCCACCTTGAAGGAACAGGACGGCGTACGTGTCTGGAATGTGCATCAAACGGCGAAGCCGGTGCTCGAGTTCCCTTGCCACTTCGATGAATGCCGAAGAACGATGGCTCATCTCGACGATCGAGACGCCGCTTTCTTTATAGGAAAGAAGTTGTGATTGTACTTCTTCCAACACCGGTGCGGGCAACATCCCCGGACCGGCTGAAAAATTATAAGTCGGCACTGCTTCTCCTCCTCTATTTTTCTGTAAGTGGGTACTATTCCGTATCGCCTTCCCCATATCCTGCCAAATCAAAAAAATCGCCCTTATCGTTTGATAAGGGCGAACGGTTATTCTTCGTCCATCGACAAGACAGACATGAACGCTTCTTGCGGCACTTCGACAGATCCAACCATCTTCATGCGCTTTTTACCTTCTTTTTGCTTCTCAAGAAGCTTCCGCTTCCGCGAGATGTCCCCGCCGTAACATTTCGCGAGGACGTTCTTGCGGAGCGCCTTGATTGTCGAACGGGCGACAATCTTCGTCCCGACCGCTGCTTGGACCGGTACCTCGAACTGCATCCGCGGGATGAGCGCCTTCAACTTCTCGACGATGACTTTCCCACGCTCGTACGCGAAATCGCGGTGAACGATAAAGCTGAGTGCATCGACGACTTCGTTGTTCAAAAGGATGTCCATCTTGACGAGGCGTGACGGACGATAGCCGATCAACTCGTAATCGAGCGAGGCATAGCCTTTCGTGCTCGACTTCAACTGATCGAAGAAGTCGTAGACAATTTCACTCAATGGAATCTCGTACGTGATTTTGACGCGTGTCGTGTCGATATACTGCATATCGATGAACGTCCCACGTTTCTTCTGGCAGAGCTCCATGATGGCGCCGACATAGTCGTTCGGCGTCATGATGGCCGCTTTGACGTACGGCTCTTCAATCGTCTCGATCTTTTGTTGTTCTGGCATCTTCGATGGGTTATCGACGTGGATGACGTCGCCTGACGTCGTCGTGACGTGATAAATAACCGACGGTGCCGTCGTAATCAAGTCAATCCCGAACTCTCGCTCAATCCGCTCTTGGATGATTTCCATGTGGAGCATGCCAAGGAAACCGCTACGGAAACCGAAACCGAGTGCCTGTGACGTCTCGGGCTCAAATTCGAGTGCCGCATCCGACAATTGGAGGCGCTCGAGCGCTTCACGTAAATCGTTATACTTCGCCGCATCGATCGGATAAAGACCGCAGTACACCATCGGGTTCATCTTCCGATAACCTGGGAGTTGATCCGTCGCTGGGTTTTTCGCGAGTGTGATCGTGTCACCGACGCGAACGTCGCCGACCGTCTTGATCGACGCTGACAATGTCCCAACGTCTCCGACGTTCAACTCTTTCACCGACACCGGTTTTGGGGTCGAGACGCCGAGGTCTGTGACTTCGAACGATTTACCGGTCGACATCATTTGCACCTTGTCTCCGACTTTGACCGAACCGTTGACGATTCGAATCGAGGCGACGACACCGCGATAGGCGTCATAGTACGAGTCGAAGATGAGGGCTTGAAGCGGCGCGGACGGATCGCCCGTCGGTGCAGGGACGAGCTCGACAATTTGCTCGAGAATCTCTTCAATCCCGATCCCGGCTTTCGCTGAAGCCGGTACGGCATCACTCGCGTCAAGACCAATCACATCCTCAATCTCTTGGCGCACGCGCTCGACGTCGGCTGACGGCAAATCAATTTTGTTGATGACCGGGATGATTTCAAGGTCGTTATCTAATGCGAGGTAGACGTTCGCGAGCGTCTGTGCTTCGATTCCTTGGGCCGCGTCCACGACGAGGACGGCCCCTTCACACGCCGCGAGCGAGCGTGATACCTCATACGTGAAATCGACGTGGCCCGGTGTATCGATCAAATGAAGGATATACTCTTCCCCGTCTTTAGCCGTATAGTTCAACTTGACGGCGTTTAACTTGATCGTGATACCGCGCTCACGTTCAAGGTCCATCGCATCAAGCGTCTGTTCTTTCATCTCGCGCGCCGTGAGCGCACCCGTCTTCTCAAGAATCCGGTCAGCGAGCGTCGACTTTCCATGATCGATGTGAGCGATGATGGAAAAGTTGCGAATCTTCTTCTGACGATTCTCTAATTCTTTGTTGTTCATATATGGGTTCACCTATCCTTCTCATGCATACCGTGTCATTATATCAAAATCTTAAGTGTATGTGTACGACCTACTACAACAATACCACATATAGTTTTCAGAATAATCATCAAGTGGTTGCTTTTCAAATAAGCGTTTGCTACAATTGTGCTTGTTCTGTTGAATGATTACTTGAAGTAATGAGAACATACACTTTCTTGTTTCAGGAGGTGACAAACAATGGCAAACATCAAATCAGCAATCAAACGTGCAAAAACTTCTGAAAAGCGTCGCGTCGCAAACTCGCAAGAGAAAGCAGCAATGCGTACAGCAGTAAAACGTGTTGACGCTCTCGTACTCGAAGGAAACAAAGAAGCTGCTCAAGAAGCTTTCGTCCTCGCTACGAAGAAAATCGACAAAGCTGCAGCAAAAGGTCTTATCCACCAAAACAAAGCTGGCCGTGACAAATCACGTCTCGCAGCTCGCATCGCAGCTCTCTAATTAGAGATCAAACCGGAACAGCCGCCTCCATCAGGAGCCGGCTGTTTTTTCGTATACCATGACGTAATGCGTCCCAATCCCGGGAATTTCGAACGGCTCACCGACGACGACGAGGCCGTTCCGTTCATAGAAGCGCACGGCGACTTCGCGGGCGTTGCACCACCACGAGTCGTTGACCGTTTCGTGCAGCGCCTGTAAAAACGACGAGCCGATCCCTTGCCCGGCGGAGGCCGGGTCGGTCGCCATCCCCCGCAGTTGGTACGGCACTGTCTTCCCGTCGACGTCACGCCCTGCTTCCATCACGGTCGCGATCGACAACACCTGACCGTCCTCGACCCAAGCGAAATGGCGTGTCGTCTCGTTGTCATCCCCTTCAAAATAACACGTCTCCCGCATCTGACCCGGTCTGAGCACTTCATGCCTGAGCGGAATCACATCTTCAAGTTCCACTTGTCGTAAACTCATTTTCTCACCTCACACGAGCGTCAACTGACAGACGAGCGTATCGAAGACGATTTGTTTATCGCCACGACCGGTCTTCATCGACTCATCTGCATCGGCAATCATCGTCAGCGCCGCGGCGAGCTGCGCCTCCGTGAAGTTCCGGCTCGCTTGCCCGGCCAGCTTCACTGTGTACGGATGCGCCCCAATCTTTGACGCGATTTGTTTTTCCCCATATCCTTTTTCCGTCAGCTGCTTCGTCAAATACATGTTCCGGTACTGACGGGCGAGAAGCGACAAGAGCCCAATCAACTCCTGACCTTGTTTCTCTAAATCACGGACGAGCCGTAGCGCCGCGTCGGCACGCCGGGCGACTAAAAATTCGGACAGTTGGAACACATTGTCTTCAAGCGTTCGAGGGACGAGATCGTTGACGATTTCGAGCGGGATCTCGCTACCATCACTCGCATACAGTTGCAACTTCTCGAGCTCGCGTACGAGTTTCCCCCAATCATCATGGCATAAGAACAAAAGTCGCTCGACGGTCGAGCGGTCCATCTTTTGCCCACGTCGATTCAGTTCGTCACCGACGTAACGCATCAACTCCGTCTGGCTCGGCTTTTTCGCCTCGAGGACGATGGCCCGTTCTTTTAAGCGCTTGACGACTTTTTTACGCTCATCGAGTTTTTCTGTCTCGATGATGAAGACGAGCACGGCGTACGGTGCCGGCTGCAACAAATATTCCGTCAACCGTTCGACATTTTGCTTTTGTTTCTCTTTCGCGCCGGTCAAAAACTGGGCGTTTTTCACGACGACCGTCCGATAATCGCTGAAGAACGGGACCGTCTCCGCCTCGTCGAGTGCCGTATCGAGCGCCGTCTCTTGTAAGTCGAGTCGCATCACGTCGAACTGGTCGCCGGACGGGTTGGCCGCCTTGACGATTTCTTTCTCCCACGAATCGAGCAGATACTTCTCCGTCCCGAACAAGACGTACACGTTGGCTACTTTGCCGTTATGGAGCCAGGGTTCATTCAAAACACACACCACTTTCACAATTTATTCTTATCTAAAACATAGATTATCCTTCAACGATTCGCTATACTTAGGACGGAACCATTTCAAGGAGGGACTCACTATGCATATTAACTCTGTTCGCCCACCAAGCGAAAACCCGTTTGAGAACGATGTCCAATGCAAACGAAACGATGCCATCGATTCAGCGATCGGCTTCATCGTACCGTTCGGCTTTTTCTTCACGCTATTCGCGATTGGCGTCCTCATCAAGTTCTTAAGCTTATAAGCTACGAAACGATTGCCCCGGGGGAGCAATCGTTTTTTAGTTTATCATACATTTCATCGACTGACCTTCGTTTCCATGATCCCTCGGCAAGCGTCACGTTCACATACGATCATCCCGTCCTCATCCGTCCGTAGCACGCGCCTGCCGACAAGTCGCGCCAAGACGTCTGGATGCGGATGCCCGTAACGGTTGTTCCTGCCGACGCTCGCCACGACCCATTCCGGATCGATCCGGTTTACTAGTGCCTCGCTCGACGACGTGTCCGAGCCATGATGGCCGAGTTTGAACACATCAACGTCGACAGTCGGGAGAGCGGCTTCCCCCGCTTCCGGTAAGTCACCCGTCAACAAGTACGTCATCCCACCGACCGTTAAATAGGCCGAGACAGAATTGGCATTCTCATCTGCCTTACGCTCCGAAGGACTGACGATCCAAAACCATGGATAGGGACGGTCCCCGGCCCGGACGAAACGGACCGGGACATTTTTACGCGCAAGTTTAGATAACAATTCGCCTCGTTTCTCCATATCGGCCGCTTCGGCCGCTAACCACACTTCTTTTACTTGAATCAAATCAAGTAACCCGTCCAACCCGCCAATGTGATCGTGATCGGCATGGGTGAGCAATAAAAAGTCGATTTCTCGTTCGCCACGCTTCCATAAGTACGGCGCGACGACATCTGCGCCTGGGTCAAACGTCGAGCGTTTTTTCTCCGAAGGGTCATGATACACCCCACCGACATCAATCAAACCGGTGAGGCCGTGCGTCTCGACGACGATCGCATCTCCTTGCCCGACGTCTAAAAACGTGACGCGCCCTTCTTCTTTCAATTCGGACGCCAAGGCGACAGCACTGAGTGTGAGCAAGGCGACACCCCAACCAATCAATTGGCGCCGCTCGAGAAAGAGAAGTCCAATCCATAATCCGATGGCGAGAAGGAACGAGCCCCAAACGGTCAGCTCATGGAGCGGGAGCCACGGTTTGACCTGATTGTGTAGCGTGAACGTTCCATGTAGCCCGTCGAGTACCGGATGAAGTAACGGTTCATATAACGGTACGAGATACGCCAAAAAACCGAGAGGAATCATCACCCACGAGAAGAGAATGGCCACAATTACGTTATAGAACGGAGCCGCGATCGAGATGACCGGTTGAACGTGCCATAACAAAATCAATCCGACCCATTGCGCGTAAATCGCCAGACTGAGGACGTTCGTCCATAGCGCACGCGTCACAATCAAAAAGAGCGTCATCCCAACGGTAAGCTGGAAGCCAAGATTGAACAACAAGTAAGGTTGAAGTGCGAGCAGTCCCGCCCCACACCAGCTGAGGAGACGCATCGGGTCACGGACCGAATAGCCGAACAAGGAAAGAATCAGCACCATGTCGGCGACGAGGACGGCGCGCGCGACAGGCGGAGAGAATCCGGTCAGCCACCCGAATGCGGTCACAATCAATACAATGAGGATCATTTTTGTTTCACGATGAAAGGGGAATGGCACAAGGAGCCATTTGAACGCGAGGACTAGCATGGCGATGTGTGACCCCGAAATGACGAGCAGATGCAACAGCCCCGTGACCCGATACGAAAACGAGGTTTCTTCATCCAACAATCGTCCTTCTCCAAACAAAAGCGCCTCCATATACAACGCAACATCGGCCCGATACGTCGCCTCGATGCGTGCCAATTGTCTCTCTTTGAACCGAAGCATCGCCCCGTCCACGCCTGCCGTCGGACGACAGGCGTGAACGGTGACTTGTCTTCCCTTGAACGAGAGGCCGGCACCTGTCGCCCACGCCATTTCATCGAACCCGCCGACGTTTCGGAGCGGTGCGAACGCATCCGGCTCGAACGTGACGAGACACGTCTCTCCCGGACGGCCGAGCGCCACATCACGTCCGACTAAAACCCCGTTCGCCCCTGACGTCTCGCCATACAATCGGACGGAACGACCATTGTCACGCCGGCTCTCGATTGAGAACAACACGTCTTCTCCTCCTGAGATGACCGGTGGCTCGTCATGCCAAAAAATGATCAAGGCGAGACAACCTGCGCCGATATACGTGCCAACTGACTGGCCTCGACATGTCGCAAGCAAAAAGAGGAACAGCACGAAGCCGACGAGGACGAAGCCTTGGGTACAAGCGATGAGGACACTGATTGGAAGTAGCGGAAAAATCGGCATCTTAAGGGACCAGCAGGTAGCCCTTCATGTTTTCTAACGTCTTCTCACCGAAACCTTTCACGTTCCGAAGTTCTTCATAGGACTTGAACGGACCATGTTCTTTCAAATAATTTAATATCGCCTCGGCTTTAGCCGGTCCGATCCCCGGGACCGTCATCAATTCCTCTTTCGTCGCACTGTTGACGTGGACCCCGTTCGTTTCAGTCTCGGTCGTCTCCGGTGCGACCTCGAGAAGCTCGCCTTTTTTCGGCACCGTGATCTTTGACCCATCGACGAGCAGTTGGGCCAAGTTCAACTGTTCGGGCTCGGCGTCAGCAGTCAACACGGCAAGCGTCAGGACGTCACCGACCCTTGCCCCAGGCGGCATCTCATATACATCCGGTGAGACGACGGCACCTGTCACATAGACGACGACTCTTCCTGTTGCCGGCTCTGCTTGAACCGACTCTTCCGCTTTCAGTTCGAATTGTTCGACCATCGGTGTCTCCGGCTGTTTCGACGCGAACATGTAGCCGACCGCCATGAATAAAGCCACAACCAGCCCGATGACGTAACGTTTCCATTTTTCCATCTCGCTTCCTCCTATCGACACCTTCTGGTCTATAGTATGCGCCCGAATCATCTACCGCTCATCTAGGGCTATCTCCTCGATTCAGTCGCTTGCTTGTCCGTTGTACCGTCCGACTCGTCCTGTTTTCCCATAAAAAAAAGAGACAAGCCGAAACTTGTCTCAATCGTTTTGAAAATGTTGGACTTGATCGGCAAGTGCCGCTGCCTGTCCTTCGAGTTCTTGCATCAAAGCGAAAATTTGGTCAAAGCTCGCCTGTTGTTCTTTCATCGAGGCGGCCACTTCTTCATTTCCGGCGGCAAGCTCTTCAGTCACCCCGCTCACTTCTTCGACCCGCTTCAACACGTTCGTCACTTCGCTACTCGAGGCCAGCATTTCTCGCTCGATCGTATGGACGAATGCGGCGACATGGTCTGTCCGATCATGAATCCGCGTGAACGCTTGTTTCGTCAAGCCGAACGCTTGGAGTTGGGCCGTCTGTTCTTGACTCGCTTCTTCGACCGTCTGTTTCAATCGCTCCACTTCTTCATGAATCGATTGGACGACACTAAAGATCGAGCGTGTCGCCACGTTACTCTCTTCAGCTAACTTCTTCACTTCGCTCGCGACGACGGCGAAACCGCGTCCTGCTTCGCCGGCACGGGCCGCTTCAATCGCCGCGTTCAACGCGAGTAAGTTCGTTTGGGCTGCCACGTCTTCGACGAGCTTCGCCATCCGTTCAATCTCGTCCGTATTTCGCGCGAACGCATCCATTCGCTTGACGAGGGTCGTATTTCGTTCGCTCGAGCGTTGCAAGATCCGTTCCTGGTCGGTCAACGTCTCAATCCCGTCTTGGACTTCGCGCGTCATCGCGCTCGTCTCTTCTGTCGTCTGGCGCGTCTGTTGGAGGCTCGTCTCGAACGAGGCCGCCATGATACCGACCGACTCGAGCGTCTCCTGTAGTTCGGTCGCAATCGATTGGGCACCGTTCGCCATCTCATCGACCGCGTTCGTGATGTTTGACGTCGTGCTGACGACCGCCTCGTTCTCGGTCGCGGCCGTCTCGGTCATCGCGTTGACTTGCATCGAGGTGACCCGGATTGACCCGATCATCGTTTGAAGGGAGACCGTCATATGTTGCATCGCTCGTTCAAGACGCCCGATCTCGTCTCGTCTCGTCGACTCGGGCAATGAAATCAGTCGACCAGAAGCGATGGCTTCGGCTGCCTCGACGGTCTGCTCGAGCGGACGCGTGATGGAACGGGCAAAGAAGAAGTTGTACACCGCGAGCGCGCCAATCACGAACGCCGTGAGCACGATGGAAATGACAAACAACCGTTTCGTCTCCCCTGCCGCCTCCTGTTGGAGTGCTTCGTAGAACGAACCATTCTTTACGAGTAGCGTATTCACGTCGTTCAGCAATCCTTCAAGCTTGGCGGCTTGAATTCGGGCCGCAATCCCACCCGACTCGGCCTCGACGTTTTCACCGATGCGTGTATACTTCTCCGTCGCCCGCTCCAAATGTTCATTGAAGGTCGGAATCAAGTACGTACGTTCTAGCGTCTCAAACGTGGCCACGTTGTTTTCGCGGATGCGTGTTAACTGATTCAACGTCGCCGGGCTCATCTGCTCGCCAAGTGATGTCCAAAGTGACTGTTCTTGAAGGAGGGACGTCTCGAGTTGAGACAACTCAATCATTTGTGAGCCGTACTGTTCGTTATACGTTTGCAATCGATTTAACGTCGCCAAGACGTAACTCATCATCAAGACGATCAAAACGACCGTAAACACCGTTGACACAATAAATCGTTTTCGTAAACTCATTGTTGTTTGCCCTCCAGTAGCCGTTTCTCGAATGCGTCAAAGCGTTCCCGTTCCTCGTCGCTCCACTGGACACGACGAAGTGCGGCAAGACCGACCCCGCCCTCCTCGAGACCAAGCGTGAGATGTTCGCTGAAGGCTTCCTCTTGAACGTTATCCGCGATGGCGACGATGGCTAAGTCCACTTGTTTTAACATCGACGTGATGACCGCATCCGGGGCAATCATCGATTGATCGCTATCGACCCCGATGGCCTTCACGCCGTTCGCTTGCGCGGTCTGTAAGACACCGACACCGGTCAATCCTGCCGCCGCATATAAGACGTCGGCTCCTGCCTCGATCTGTTTCTCGGCCAACTGCTCTCCGATTTCAGGCGAGGCAAAGTCATTCGCATAATCGACAATGAGTTCGACGTCGGCGTTTACCGCTTTCGCTCCGAGTAGGAAGCCGGTCGAGAACTTTTGAATCAACTCGTTGTCCACGCCGCCGACAAATCCGATTTTTCCTGTCTCTGTCTCAAGACCTGCCACCGCACCGGCCAACGCGCTCCCTTCTACTTCTTCAAACGTTACGGACATCACGTTCGGTAACGTCGAAACGGCGTCAATCAAGGCGAACTGTTGGTCTGGATGATTGGCAGCCACTTTCTCTAAATCTTCTTGGCATGCGAAGCCGAGCCCGATGATGACATCGTGCCCTGCAGCGACAAGCTGTTCAAAACCAGCTTCATATGTTTTTGTTTCTTCAAGCTCACGGTAATCGACGTACCATTCCCCTGTTTCTCGCAATTGGCCCATGCCTCGCATGGCGGCGTCGCTAAACGATTGGTCCCCGAGACCGACGTCTGATAAGACGACACCCATTGACTGTCGCTCCTCAATGGCGGCCTCTGGTTTGTCGATGACAGATTGACAGGCCGACAACCACAAGACGCTTGCGGTCATCAAACCGAGTATGACTCCTTTTTTCATATGACTCTTCCTCTCTCTATTGGTCTGACATCTCCCTTATCGACACAATTCGACTCGGCTTGAAGTTAATCTGTTTGAAAGTTAGGGAAATCTTACAAACCATGAAAAAAGGTTGCAGACGATTTCGTCTGCAACCTTTTGTCTTATTCTTCTGTCGCGCCAATGGTCTCAGTGAGTTTGCGCTCCGGCACCTCTCCGGTCGGCACGTTGCCCTTTCCGACGAAGTTGTCGAGCAGATCTTTCATGTCGATTCCTGACGAGGCTTTAAGCGTCTGTTGGAGCGACGCCATCAAGTCGGTCGCATAACCGGTCACTTTGCCGGCGCCTCCGTCTTTTCCACTTCCAGTATCAACAACGGTGATGTGATCGATGTTCCCAAGCGGCGCTGCAATCTGCTTCGCGTAATCCGGGAGCATCTTGACGACCATATCGAGAATGGCTGCTTGGCCATATTGTTCGAATGCTTCGGCGATTTTTTGTTTCGCTTCCGCTTCGGCGAGACCTGTCAAGCGGATGATTTCGGCTTCCGCTTCCCCTTTCGCCCGCTCCGAGTCGGCTTCGGCGACACCGGCGAGTCGAACGCGTTCTGCGTCGGCTTTCGCTTCGGCCTCGATGCGGTACTTCTCGGCATCGGCTGAGGCAATTTGACGGGCTTTATCCGCTTCCGCTGACTGCTCGATCGCATAGCGATCGGCGTCGGCTTTTTTCTTCACTTCCGAGTCATATTGTTTCTCACGACGCATAATTTCTTTTTCTTCGAGTTCGATTTGCTTCTGACGCTCGATGATTTGAACTTGCATTTGTTGCTCGGTGACTTCTTGTTTCGCTCGCGCTTCTTCAAGCTCATACGCTTGGTCGGCACGGGCTTTGGCGACGTCTTGCTCACGACGGTACGCCGCGATGCGAAGCTGGTTCTCTTTCTCGGCTTCTGCGATTTCTGAGGCCCGCTCGAGCTCGGCTTTCTTCGCGTCTTTCATCGCTTCGGCTTGCTTGATGCGCGTCTCTTTATCTGCCTCGGCTGTCGCGATGTCTGCATCCCGTTTAACTTGGGCGATTCGCGGTTTTCCGAGTGACTCGAGATAGCCGTTCTTGTCACGAACGTCTTTAATCGTGAACGAGACGATGACGAGACCCATCTTCGCTAAGTCTTGTGAAGCGACACGTTGGACTTCTTGTGAGAACTTGTCCCGGTTCTTGTAAATCTCTTCGACCGTCATCGAACCAAGGATGGAGCGGAGGTGACCTTCGAGTACTTCTTTCGCCTCGTTCTCACGCTCGATTTTTGGTTTGCCGAGGAATTGCTCGGCCGCCGTGGCGATTTCACTGATTGAGCCACCGATTTTAATGATGGCCGTTCCGTCCGCCATGACCGGGACACCTTGTTCCGTATAAACTTCCGGTGTTGTGACTTCAAGCTTGCTCGAGAGAAGGCTGAGCGGTTCTGCCTGTTGGAAGACAGGTAACACGAACGTACCGCCACCACGGATGATTTTGACCCGGTTGCCCGAGGCGTCGCTATGGACATTTTTCTTTCCTAAGTAACTTCCGGTGACGATTAGCGCCTCATCCGGTCCGACCGTACGGTACTTTAATACGAATACAAAAATCAGGGAAAGAATGATAACCCCGACGATAATACTTGCAAGGATGACTGTATCCATCTATCCATTCTCCTTCCGGATTGTCGGTTCGTCGTATTCCATGACGACCGCAATGTTTCGTTCTACTTCAATGATGACAACGCGACGGTCTGCCGAGATGGCTTTCCCGTCAATGCTTTGCGCCGTCTTTAATACGGAGCCGGTCACCGATTCGACGAGCACTTCTCCATATCCACCTTCGGGCACAGGGACGGTCAACCGGCCGACGAGGCCGATGAGTGACTCATCGGTCATCCCGATAGATTCCTCCGCATTCGAGAGCGGCAATAAGACGAATAAGTAAAGAAGCGTCGTCAAGGCGAACGAACCGACAAGGGCGACGGCGAGCCCAATCATCGGCGAGACGTGCGCGAGCGCATTTAAAATGAGACCAATTCCCGCCCCGAGTGCCAAGAACGAAAGGATGACGGCTGGGTTGAACCAGCCTTCAAACATGTCGAACGCGTCTGAAAATAGCATATACACGAACGTTCCGAGTCCCGCAATGATGAGGACCCACCAATATAATTGATCGAGTGACTCCATTACCACCCCTCCTCGCTTCGGCGTTCATGTTCGTAGGCGAGCACGCGACGCAGATGCTCGACTTCAAGCGCGAGCGCCCGTTCAATCGTATCCCATTCTGTGAGCGGACGGGTCGGTTGTTCCATGGATTGCCGGACGCGCCCTAACGTCTTCTCGAATGTCAATCGATCATAACGATCGACAGCTTCTACTCTCTCTTGCCGCAACAACGTCAAATAATGATCGACTTCTGCTTGCAGCGTGATGATTTGCTCTGTCGTCGCTTCTGACGACTCTTGCATGAGTAGGCGACGCACCCGTACTTGATGGGCAACTAGCTTAGCGATTCTCGATTCGAGCTCGAGAATTTGTTTATAGAGGAATTCCGCCTCGCCTTGCTCCGTGTCCTCGCGCCACCACATTTTTGCCTCACCTCATTTCACTTTTACTCGTCTCACTGTTTCATACGGAAAAGCCAGTGTGCTGGTTTCAAAATATACAAAAAAAATGTAAAATTAATTTGCGAGATAGAAAGGAAGTGCTCCTGTTGGGCAATCAAGTCATTCAATTATCGACCGAGGCGCAGAACGCCTTGATCGAGCGCTACGCACCTCACGCGGTCAAACCGCCACCTTATGCGAAATTTAGCGCGAAAACACCTTCCTGTGTGATTACCGTTTACAATTCGGGTAAAGTCATGTTCCAAGGTCAAGCGGCTGAGACGGAGGCGGCGAAATGGGGAACGCCAGTAGCAAAAAAAGTGGCCGCCACTTCGATGCTACCGGAAGGATTTTCGGATTGGTCGGTCGTCGGCAGTGATGAAGTCGGTAAAGGCGATTACTTCGGTCCGCTCGTCATCGTCGCCGCCTACGTCCCAAAAGAAAAAATCGAACTCGTCAAAGAATTAGGCGTCAAAGATTCGAAGTTGTTGTCTGACCCTGAGATTAAACGCATCGCCCGTGATTTGCACGTGACGATCCCGTATCAGAAAGCGACGCTTCATAACCCGATGTACAATAAGATGCAAAAGACGATGACGCAAGGAAAGATGACCGCCATCGCCCATAACGCCGCCTTATCGGCCCTTCTCGACAAACTCGAGGAGAAACCGGATGCGATTTTGATTGATCAGTTCGCAGAAAAGGCCGTCTATTATAAGCACCTGAGTCAAGAGCGTCACATCGTCAAAGACGACGTCTATTTCTCGACGAAAGCGGAAGGGCTGCACGTCGCCGTGGCAGCCGCCTCGATTTTGGCACGTGCGTTCTTTTTGAAGGAAATGGACAAATTGAGTCAAACTGTCGGCCTCACCTTGCCAAAAGGTGCGGGCACCAAAGTCGATCAAGCGGCCGCCACGTTAATCCGTCGCGATGGCGTCGATCGATTGAACGGCATCGCCAAAGTCCACTTCGCCAATACGAAGAAAGCCATACGCTTGAGTGAGTTGAAACGATAGTGCTTCCAAGCGACATATGGTATATTATTTTTATGGTTTAATGAACTTAAAATTTTTGGAGGATAGCGTTCATGTTGCATTATAAAACGTACACATTAAGCGACGATCATCCTTGGGTCATCTTCATTCATGGCGCCGGGGGGAGCCTGTCTCACTGGTATCGTCAAATCCGACCGTTTAAAAAGAAATATAATGTCCTGTTGCTCGACTTGCGTGGCCACGGCGGATCTTATGATGCCGAGCAGTCGTTGACGCAACCGCTCAACGCGTATACGCTCGACGTCGTCGTCGAAGACGTGGTCGAAGTGATGGACCACTTGAACATCGAAAAAGGCCATATGGTCGGCCTATCGCTTGGAACGATCGTCATTCAAGCGATGTTCGAACATCACCCGGAACGTATCGCATCGGTCGTGCTCGGGGGCGCGATCGTCAAATTCAACGTTCGATCGACGTTGTTGATTCGTCTCGGTAGTCTCGTGCAAAGCTTCGTGCCGTACATGTGGCTCTATCAACTGTTCGCATGGATTTTATTGCCGAAAAAACGCCATAAGAAGTCACGGATGATGTTTGTCCGCGATGCGGCTAACCTATGCCAACGCGAGTTCATTCGTTGGTTCAAGATGACCGAGAACATGAATCCGTTGCTTCGACATTTCTCATCGATTCAAACGGCCGTCCCGATTCTTTATGTGATGGGTGATGAGGATTACATGTTTCTCGAAGCGGTCGAACGGACGGCGAAACACCAACCGACGGCGAACGTTCATGTCGTCGAGGATTCTGGTCACGTCGTCAACGTCGATCAGCCGGATATCTTTAACACCGTCTCGATGAATTTTATTGATGAACAAGTTGGCTTGCTCACGGCTAGCACCTCATAACGCTATGTATGGCGAATGGTAGCGCTCTCAATTTGGGAGCTGCTACCTCTTTTTATTTTATCGTTCCAATTTTTTTAAATAAATTTTCAGAAAATATTGATTATTGAAAATTGTCATGTTACTCTAAGACAAATCTTAGCAAAACGGAGGAGCGAAACGCCATGCATACACAGACACAACACGGCCTGCTGATTATTATTCGACGAAGGGACTGAAAATCGACTCGTAACCGAGACGAATTTTTGGGCCCTTGTTTCGATGGATTCGGACGAGGCGCTCACCGTGAACCATTTGCGCCTATCCCATTCGGATAGGTTTTTTTATTGGAAAACAGACAGAGGAGATGATGGAAGTGAAACAGTACGCAATGGATCGAATGATTAAAATTTCAGCCGGGATGGCAAGCGCCGTCCTCGTCACGCTCGGGGTCGGACTCTTGATTGAGACGATTGGGAAAATGGCAGGGCTCGACATGCTCGTCACGATCGGGCAAGTCGCCAAGTCACTTCTCGCCCCGGCCCTCGGCGCAGGTGTGGCCTATCAACTCGGCGGCAACACGCTCATTTTATTCAGTTCGATGATTGCGGCAACCGTCGGCGGGGCCGCGCTCCAACCGACCGAAAGTGGACTCGTGCTCGTCCCGGGTCAACCGATCAGCGCTTTGATTGCAGCGGCTGCGGCTGTCTGGATTGGAAAACGCGTTCTCGGCAAGACGAAGTTTGACATGATGGTCGTCCCGGTTTCCGCCGTTCTCGGTGGTGGAATCGTCGGAGTCGGTGCAGCTGCCGTTACGACACCGCTCATCAACTCCATCAGTGCGAGCATCACCGCATCGGTCAACACGTCGCCGATTGCCACATCACTCGTCATCGCGCTCGTCTTTAGTGTCATGCTCATGTCGCCGGCATCATCTGCTGCGCTCGCCATCGCGCTTCAACTCGACCCTGTCGCGAGTGCGGCCGCCTTGATTGGATGTACCGCCCAGTTCGTCGGGTTCACGCTCATGGCTTATCGTCAAACCGACCCAGGCGGTTTGGTCGCATCATTCTTCGTCACACCGAAAGTCCAGTTCCCGAACGTCGTCAAAAATCCGCGCGTCGTCATGCCACCCTTTATCGCGGCGATGATCAGCGCCCCGATTGCGACGCTCTGGTTCTCGCTCGAAGTCCCGTACGAGATTGCCGGTCTCGGTTTGAACTCGATGATCGCCCCACTCAATATCTTGGCGGCTCAAGGCGCCGAGGCATTCGCCATCTTCGTCGGCACAGGCGTCGTGCTCCCTGCTGTCATCACGTTCCTTCTTTATAAAGTGACTTGCCTCGTCGGTTGGACGAAGTTCGGTGACTTGGCGCTCGAAGTGCAATAAAAAACTGCGATTCCTAAGCTTAGGAATCGCAGTTTTTGCGTTAAGCGCGAACGTCGGCGCCGTGTGTCGCTTTGACGGCGGCGATGATCGCCTCATACGACGCTGTCACTTCTTCATCTTGAAGCGTGCGCGTCGGATCTTGATATTTAAGTGAAAAGGCGAGCGATTTCTCGTCTTCCCCGACGTTTTCACCTGTATAGACATCGAACAAGGCGAGGTCAATCAAGAGCGGACCGGCCGCTTGTTTCATCGTCGCCTCAACGTGACCGGCTGGGATGTCTCGGTTTAAGACGAGTGCCAAGTCTCGCGTGATGGACGGGTAACGTGGCACGTCTTCATAAATCGCTGTCGCTTCCGTATCGAACGCTTGGACATCGAGTTCGAAGACATAGACTTCTTTTAAACCGTAGATGTCTTTCGATACACCTGGATGCACTTGACCGACATAGCCGACGACCTCTCCGTCGACGAGGACGTTCGCCGTGCGGCCCGGATGCATGTCCGGAATCGAAGCGGCTTCATACGTGACTTCGGTGCGAAGCGTCTGTGCCAACGTGTCGACAATCCCTTTCGCGACGAAATAGTCGACCGGGACGCGTGTGCCTTGCGAACGATGGTCGTACCAAAGGCCTGTCACGACAGCGGCCACACGTTCTGTCTCGAGCGGTAACGTCTCCCCGACGTTCACATATACGCGTCCCGTTTCGTACAAGCCAACGTTCGCTTGTTGACGGGCCGTGTTATGTCGCACCGCTTCAAGGAGTCCTGGGACGAGTGATGTCCGAAGCACGGTACGTTCTTCACTCATCGGCATCGCCAATTGTACTTTTGTCGCCGATTCGCCGCCGAAGCGTGATGCGTGTGCCTCACTCGTCAACGAGTACGTAATCGCTTGCGATAGCCCTGCACCTTGGAGGATGCGGCGCACACGACGGCGCAAGACGTTGACATGCGGCAAGTAACCTTTCGTCGTCGAGGCCGGCAGTTTCGACGGTAGGCTGTCGTAACCGAACAGACGAGCAACTTCTTCTGTCACGTCCGCCGGTAGCTCGAGGTCGGGACGACGGGACGGGACGCGTACCGTCAACAGTTCGTCGCCTTCGACGTCGAGGCCGAGGCGGTTCAAAATCGAGACGATCGTCTCCCGGTCGAGCTCCATACCGAGACGTTCATTGATGTAGGCAACCGATACGTCAATCGTCCGTTCGGCCGACAGGATATCCCCGGACGTCACGGCGTCACTGACGGTCCCACCGCTGATCGACTGAATCAATTGCGCAGCCCGGTCGAGCGCACGCATGACACGCTCAGGGTCGACGCCTTTCTCGAAACGAGCGCTCGAATCGGAACGAAGCCCGAGCACACGACTCGTCTTCCGCACCGAGGCTGGAACGAAATAAGCGGATTCGAGCACGACACTCGTCGTCGTCGCGTCGACTTCGGTGCTCGCACCACCCATGACACCGGCGATGGCGACCGGCGCATTCCCGTCCGTGATGACCATCATCGATTCATCGAGCGTCCGTGTCACATCGTCAAGCGTCACAATCGTCTCGCCGTCGTGTGCTTGACGGACGTCGATGGCTCGGCCGAGCTTCGACGCATCGAACGCGTGGAGCGGCTGACCGAGTTCGAGCATGACATAGTTCGTCACGTCGACGACGTTGTTGATCGGGCGCACGCCCTCTGCGATCAAGACGTTCTTCAACCATTGCGGCGAGTCCTCGATTTTGACCCCATCCACGCGTCGCGTCGCGTAATACGGGCAGTTGTCTGTCTCAAGTGAGACCGTGACGTCATTTTGACCAGTTGCCGCGACGTCCGTGTCCGGTAACGTGTACGGACGCTCCAAAATCGCTGCGACTTCGTGAATGATGCCATAGAGGCTGAGACAGTCCGAACGGTTCGGCGTCAAGCCGAGTTCGAGCACCTCATCATCGAGGTCAAGGAGACTGACGACGTCCGCACCGACTTCGACCGCTTCACGGAACGTATGGATTCCGTCTTGTTCGTCTTCGCGGATTTGCTTCTTCTCGAATCCGAGTTCCTCGAGCGAACAAATCATTCCGTGTGACTCGACGCCGCGCAGTTTGGCCTTCTTGATTTTCAAGCCAGGTAGCGTCGCGCCGACCGTTGCGACGATGACGTGTTGACCGGCCGCGACGTTCGGGGCGCCACAGACGATTTGAGCCGTGTCACCACCGATGTCGACTGTCGTCACGTTCAACTTATCCGCTTCCGGATGCTTTTCGCACGTCAAGACGCGTCCGACGACGAGACCGCTCAATCCCTCGGCCCGATTCGTCACGCCTTCCACTTCAATCCCATTCTTTGTAATCAAATCGGCGAGCTGTTGCCCGCTCAAATCCGAGACGTCGATATATTGATTCAACCATTTTTTTGATAGTAACATGTGTGGTCCCCCTTAGAATTGCTCGATGAAGCGTAAGTCGTTTGTATAGAAGTGACGAATGTCGTCGACGCCGTGTTTGAGCATCGCCATCCGCTCGACACCGATGCCGAACGCGAAACCTGACATTTTCGTCGAATCGTAGCCCGCCATTTCGAGCACGCGTGGATGTACCATGCCGGCGCCCAAGATTTCAATCCAGCCAGTCCCTTTGCAGACGTTACAGCCTTTTCCGCCACACTTGAAACACGAAATATCGACTTCGACCGACGGCTCTGTGAACGGGAAGAAGCTTGGACGGAGACGAATCTCACGCGTCTCACCGAACAGTTGTTTGACGAACGCCTCGAGCGTCCCTTTCAAGTCGGCCATCGAGATGTGTTCATCGACGACGAGCCCTTCGATTTGCAAGAATTGGTGCGAATGGGTCGCGTCGTCCTCATCCCGACGATACACTTTCCCCGGGCAGATGATGCGAATCGGTTCACCGTTTGCGAGTAACATCGTCCGTGCCTGAACCGGAGACGTATGCGTCCGGAGTAACGTCTCGTCCGTGATGTAGAACGAGTCTTGCATGTCGCGGGCCGGATGGTCTTTTGGAAGATTGAGCATCTCGAAGTTATACAAGTCCGTCTCGACTTCTGGTCCTTCGGCAATCGTATAGCCGAGCCCGACGAACAAGTCTTCCATCTCGTCGACGATTTGCTGGAGTAGATGCGTATGCCCCGGGAGCGATGTACGTCCTGGTAACGTCACATCGATGGCCTCAGCGGCGAGTTTTGCTTCAAGCTCTGTCGCCTTCACCGACTCGATGCGTGTCTCGAGCGCTTCTTGGATTGCGGCGCGTACCGTGTTCGCAAGGTCGCCGACGACCGGGCGTTCTTCCGGTGAGAGCTTGCCCATGCCGCGTAACACCTCGGTCATTGGTCCTTTCTTTCCTAAGTACTTGATGCGGACTTCGTTCAACGCCTTTTGTGTCGAGGCGACCTCAATCTCTTGAAGGGCTTCCTGTTGTAACGCTTGTAATTGTTCTTTCATTAATAATTCCTCCTCTACAAAAAAAGTCCCTTCAGTCATTGACTGAAGGGACGAATCATCGCGGTACCACCCTACTTGGCCCGAAGGCCCACTTGAGAGCATCGGTATCGAGATGCCAATCCGGTGTTGTCTCCAACACGACTCCAGAGTGAATTCGGCGCCGCCCGAGGCGTCGGCTTCCAATCACGGCCGATGCTCCCTGTACTCGTTCGGTAGTTCGCGTACTATGCTCTTTCAACGTCTATCGTATATCGTTCAATATAATTAACCTATCATGAAACAGAATTGCTGACAAGATTAACGTAAGGCGATCCGGTACATGAGAATCCCAGCCGCGACCGCCGCGTTCAGCGACTCGGCGTCGCCGAGCATCGGAATGTGCACCCGGGTGTCACAGAGGGCAAGGACGTCCGCATGAACGCCTTGAGCTTCGTTCCCGATGACAAGCGCGACGCGGTCCCCAAAATCGATTTGGTCGTACGACTTGGCTTTTTCGAGCGCCGTCCCGTATACGTGGAACCCGTCACTTTTCAATTCCGGTAACGTCTCAAGTAAATCGACCGTGCGCACGTTCACGTGGAACAGTGAACCTTGCGTCGCCCGGACCGCCTTGGCGTTGTAGGGGTCGACCGTCCCTTTGCCGAGCAATACCGTATCGAACCCGGCGGCGTCTGCCGTCCGAATCATCGTCCCGAGGTTACCGGGGTCTTGAATCCGATCGAGGACGAGCACGTGTTTCATCTTCCGTTCGACCGGAGACATGTTGACGACCGCGAACACGCCTTGCGTCTTCTCCGTCTCAGACAAGATGTCCGCCACGTGATCAGAGAGCTCGAGGACGGGCATCTGATCAAGACGCCACGAACGCTTCGGCGTGTATGATTCGCCGACAATGAGCTGCACGAGCCGACCTGCACGAATCGCCTCGTCAACCAAATGCTCGCCTTCGACAAGGAACTGGCCGGACTCTTGTCTGCCTTTTTTCGTCATCAAGCGTTTCAATCGTTTAATCGTCTCGCTCTTCGTTGACGTGATTTTCGTCATATTATCCCTCTTTCAGCCATTGGACCGTCTTGTCGTCCAACCGTTTTGTGAGTGCGACGACGAGTTCGACGGCCGCCTCATAATCCGCTTTATGGATAATCGAGACGTTCGTATGCAAGTAACGGACCGGTACCGTGAGCGCGACCGCAGGCATCCCGATTCCAGATAAGTGGAAACGGCCTGCGTCCGTTCCGCCGCCTGGCGTCAAGTCGAGTTGATACTTGATGTCGTTTTCCTTCGCGACATCTACAATCAAGTCGATGAGTCGTGGGTTCGTGATGGTCGTCGCATCAAAGAAAATCACTTGAACCCCTTCGCCTAGCTTCGACAATCCTTCGGCAGCCGTCATGCCTGGCGTGTCACCCGGGATACCCGTGTCGACCGCGATGGCGACGTCCGGCTTGAGCATGTTGGCTGCCGTGACGGCACCACGCAATCCGACTTCTTCTTGAACGGTCGCGCCGGTGAAGACGACACCTGGGGCCTGATCTTCTTTTAATCGCTTCGCCGCCTCAATGGCGATGGCACAGCCGATTCGGTTATCCCACGCCTTGGCCATCAAGAAGTCTTCATTCTTCATGACCGTGAACTCGCAATGCGGCACGACCGTATCACCCGGACGAATGCCCCATTCCGCGACTTGCTCTTTTGACGTCGCCCCGATATCTAAGAACATGTCTTTGATCTCGACCGGTTTCTTCCGGGCTTCCATCGGCAAGACGTGCGGTGGTTTCGCCCCAATGACGCCAGGAATCTTTTCCCCAGAGCGCGTCACGACGTCCATCCGCTGGGCGAGGAGCACTTGATTCCACCAGCCCCCGAGCGCTTGGAAGCGAAGGAACCCGCCTTCTTCAATCCGTGTGACCATGAAACCGACTTCATCCATGTGGCCGGCAATCATGACACGTGGGCCATCGGCGTCTCCGGTCACACGACCGAACAAGCTACCGAGGCCGTCTTGTTCGAACGACTCGACGTGCGGTTCGAGGTATTCGCGCATGAGACTTCGCACTTCCCCTTCGTTCCCTGGTACGCCTGTCGCATCAGTCAATCGTTTCAACATATGTAAGGATTCATTCATCTCTAGATCGCTCCCTTGTCCGATTAATAGCCTTGATCTTGTCGCTCATGGTTTTGTTTATTTTTCGAGACATACGCCAACATAATCAATTCTTCATTGAAGCCTAACGTATATCCGAGTTCGAGATATGCCGCCATCAGCGTCTCGTACATCGCTTCCGTTTTCGACAAACCAAAGTTCGTCACTTTTCGGAATACGTCTAAAAAAGCATCAGTCGCATCAAGATACGAGCTACCGGCCGGGAACGACTCCCGTTCGTATCCGAGGGCGAGGCCGAGCGACAGTAAGAAGTGAATGCCGTCGACATACTCCTCTAAGATCACGTCTTGAGGCGACGGGCCTTTCGTCGACCAAAATTTAAAACTACGGGTCTCATTGGCGAGTTCCCCCAGTTCGACGAGCAAAGCGAGTAACCGCTCATCAAATTGGTTCCCGGATAATTGATGTTCTTCTTTGATCCGTTCGTCCAAACGACGTTGCTGATCAAATAATGTTGTCCAGTTCACCGGTTGCTCCTCCTATTCTCCACTTAAAGCAGTACTAAAATCATTAAAGACCAGCCCACTGCTAAAATCAATACTTGTAATTGGACGCTTTTTGGGGCATGAACGGACTTTTTCCGTGTCAAATGAAGCCCGAACAGCGCACCAATCGCGCCGCCCGCATAGGCGTATAGTATGTTGAATTCACCGTTGCCGTGCGTATAGTTTTTCGCTTGGACGTACGTGAAGACGTTCAAGACGATGAGCGCTAACGCGACGATGGCCAGAACCGATTGATCCATGCGTTCCCCTCCTTCTCTTCATCTTAAGAAATTCACGAGAAAAAAGAAAGCGCCGAGATAAGGTCTCGGCGCTTTCGTTTGAACTTAAGCGTTCAATTTTGATTTAGCTGTGTCAGCGAGTGACGCGAACGCTTGTGCATCCGTCACAGCAAGCTCAGCAAGCATCTTACGGTTGATGTCGATCCCTGCAAGCTTGAGGCCGTGCATCATACGGCTGTATGAGAGGCCGTTTGTACGTGCTGCCGCATTGATACGTGTGATCCAAAGACGACGGAAATCACGTTTCTTCTGACGACGGTCACGGTATGCGTACATGAGTGACTTCATGACTTGTTGTTTTGCTACTTTAAAGAGAATGTGTTTCGAGCCAAAGTAACCTTTGGCCAATTTGATTTGCTTTTTACGACGTTGACGAGTCGTATATCCGCCTTTTACGCGTGGCATATGGTTTCCCTCCTAAATTCTTTCTGTATTACTTCGCGATCATGTTGCGAATGCGTTTGAAGTCTCCAGCTGATACGATAGCGCCTTTACGGAGCTTACGTTTTGCTTTTGTCGATTTGTTAGCGAACAAGTGACTTGTGTAAGCGTGCGAACGCTTGAGTTTACCTGATGCAGTACGTTTGAAACGTTTTGAAGCACCACGGTGCGATTTCATTTTCGGCATGAGTATTTCCTCCCCACTATGACTCGATGATTAATCTTCTTTCTTCGGAGCCAGCACTAAGAACATGCTGCGTCCTTCCATCTTCGGCTTTTGCTCAACAGTTGCCAAATCGGCACATTCCGCCGCCAATTTCTCCATGACGCGTTTCCCGATTTCAGAGTGCGTGATGGCACGTCCGCGGAAGCGGATTGACGCCTTCACTTTGTTTCCGTTCTCGAGGAACTTACGCGCGTTACGCAACTTCGTCTGGAAATCGTTTTCCTCGATCGTTGGGCTGAGACGCACTTCTTTCATCTGGATGACTTTTTGGTTTTTACGCGCTTCTTTTTCCTTCTTTTGAAGTTCGAAACGGTATTTCCCATAGTCCATGATTTTGGCGACCGGTGGGTTAGCTTTGTCGGCGACCAAGACAAGGTCAAGTTCAGCCTCTTCCGCTAAACGCAATGCCTCATTGCGCGATTGCACACCGAGTTGTGCACCGTCCGCTCCAATTAGGCGAACTTCACGGGCACGAATGTTTTCGTTGATAAAGAGCTCTTTGCTAATGGTTAGCACCTCCATCGTGCGAATGCACGAGTTTTAGATTGATAAGACAACATGGCAATAAAAAAAGCGTCGGCAGTTTCCCGCCCACACATCATTTCGGAGTCAACAGAGACGAATGCTCGGCTGCTTCACGTACATGATGGACCTGACCGAATCTGTTCGGACGAGGTGAGAAGCGGGCGCTTCTGCTTTGTTGTATTTAATCACTATGTCATCTTAACACTAGCAGGAAAAGATGTCAAGAATTCGCGCATGAATAATTGGTAGCTCACACTTTTATGATGATAACAGTCATTCCATCGTTTCGCAATACCTTTTGCGAGGGAATAAAAATAAAAAAGGGAGGGATGGCCATGAATTGGCGTAAAGATGTAGGCAGCGATCACGATTATCATGACCAAGTCGAACGCATCGTCACCGAGACGATGCGACACCATGGGTTAGAAGATGAAAAGTTAAAAGCCGTACTGACCGATTTATTAGAAGAGATGAACCGCATCACCCTTAAGATCGTCGATGACAACAAGAGCGCCCGCGACTACATTTATAAACGCTGGTATTAAAAAAGGGCTCGTGGGCTAACCTAAATTTTTGAGACAATATAAAAACACCTTCGCAGTGGTACACTTAAAAAAAGTGCTAGCATCGGAGGTGTTTTTGCGTGGGCAAAAACGTATATTCAAGTGAAGTGAAATGGGCAGTGGTGAAAGACAAACTGAGCGGTGAGTTGACGACTAGAGAGATCATGGAGAAACACGGGATCAAAAACGAATCACAGATCCACACATGGATGAGATGGTATCGGTCCAGTGAAATCTATCGATTTGACCAGCCCATCGGGAAGCAATACACCTACGGACTCGGTCCTGATTCCGCCAGTGAGGATGACAAGAGAGAGCGTCAACTATCCCACCTGAAGACGGAGAACGACATCTTAAAAAAATTCATGGAGATCGAAAGAGAGTTGAAAAAGAAATAGCGTTAAAGACTGTAGAGCGCCTGAAGAGCAAATATACGGTCACGACCATCCTACGTGTCCTAGACGTGCCACGGGCAACCTATTACCGTTGGGTCAAAGAACCGGTGAAGCAACCTTCGGTGCTGGAGCAAACAGTCATCGAAGTGTGTAAGCTTACGAAGTATCGATATGGACATCGAAAGATAAAAGCCCTGTTAGAGCAAACCTATGAATTGGCGGCTAACCGGAACACCGTACAAAGAATCATGCAGAAGCACCATCTCCAGTGTCGGATCAAGCCTAAACGGAAATGGAAGTCTCAGGGCGAGAGCATCATCATCGCACCTGACCTTCTCAAGCGAGACTTCACGGCCAGTGAACCAAATAAGAAGTGGGTGACGGACATCACCTATATCCAATACGGGAGCACGACGAAGTACCTCTCCACAATCATCGACCTATTCAACAATGAAATCGTTGCCTATAAGCTATACGAGCATCAACAGACGCCCCTCGTCATCGATACGTTAAAGATGGCGTTGGAGAGTCGGAACAATCCCGAAGGGATCATCATCCATTCGGATCAAGGAAGTGTCTATACATCATATGCCTTTCAAGATTTGGTCAAGAGGAACCATCTGACGAGCAGCATGTCCCGAAGAGGCAACTGTTGGGATAATGCGGTGATTGAATCGTTTCATTCGAATTTGAAGTCTGAGGAGTTCCAGTACGTCAAGTTCAACTCGTTAAGTGACCATGAAGTGCGTGAGCGGGTGGACCATTACTTAACTTACTATAACGAAGAGCGTATCCAAGAAAAATTAGGCTACCTCACACCGATAAAATATGGTGTGGTGGCAGCCTAATAAGGTGTTTTTATTAGTGTCTCATATAGCTAGGTCAGTCTATCGCGCCCTTTTTTTGTATAGTTAGTTCGTCAACGATTTGAAGAAGTTACTCAGTGCGGCGAACAACCGGGCGAAGAAGCCTTTCACTTCTTCTTGCTCGAGGAACGCTTGAACGTTTTGTCCGGCCCCTTTCAACCCGTCACTGATCGATGCCCAGTCAAGGTTCGCTTGTTGCATGTTTTCAAATAGCCCCGTCAATTGGTTCAACTGCGTGTCTGACAGTTGGACGTTGTTTTGATTGAGCACTTGAATGACGATGTCACGAATCTCGATGTTCGTCTCTGGTTTCTGGTTGGCGATCGCCGCCTTGATGTCGTTCATGAGCCCGGCGACATCCTCTTGTCCGACCGCTTTGCCGATCTCCGACGTGACGGCGAGCTCTTCTTGGGCGAGCGCCTTACGTTCTTCTGTCAGCTCGATGCCCGTCTCACTGGCGGTGACGTCATACGCCTTCATGATGCCTGTGAGAGCGGACGTACCGGTCACGCGAATCGGTGACGTGATGTAAATGTCCGCATCGGTCACGCCGGCCGTGACGAGTGCGTTCGCATACATGTCTTCTGTCACCCATGTGACGTTCTCTGTCTTAATGTTCAATCCGCTGCCTTCCTCCATCAATTTGATGCGGGCTGACGAGTACATGCCACCCCCGCGCTGGGCTTGTGGAACCGCGTCACCTAAATACTTCTCTTCATCGGCCACTGTCGTGATAATCGGGTCGATTCCGGCCGGTGCCTCGACACGTTCGAGCACCCACTGCTGCTGGTTCGAGGAAAGCGACTCCCCGAGCGTGACGATTGTATCGTCCACGATGGCTTCTGCGTTTACTTTTGGTATCATGCTCGTCGCGACGACCGAACCGACCGTCAGCGCTACGAATGGTTTCATAAAATTCAAAATGATCACTCCTTTCTTCTACCTTAAGTGTTCTCACACCTATTCCGCATCCGTCTTTAGACCGAAAAGGAGACCATCCTTCGTCGAAGGACGGTCTCCTCAGTTAACGTGAACGGTTGGCGATTTCCGCAGTCAATGACGCGATAAATTCGTCAAGTGAAGCCGAAACTTGTTCTTGTTGGCCGTAACGGCGAATGTTGACCGCCCGCTCATCGCGCTCTTTATCGCCGAGCACGAGCGTCATCGGGATTTTCTTCATCTGTGCTTCGCGAATCTTATAGCCGAGCTTCTCGTCACGGAGATCCGTCTCGACGCGGACGCCGCGCTTGACGAGCTCCGCTTTCACTTCCGCGACATAGTCATCGTGGACATGCGAGACCGGAATCAATTTCACTTGAACCGGTGCGAGCCATGTCGGGAATGCGCCTTTATACTCCTCAATCAAGTAAGCGACGAAACGCTCCATCGTCGAGACGACCCCACGGTGAAGGACGATCGGGCGATGGTCTTTCCCGTCCGGTCCTGTGTACGTCAAGTCGAACCGCTCTGGGAGCAAGAAGTCGAGTTGCACCGTCGAGAGCGTCTCTTCTTTGCCGAGCGCCGTCCGGACTTGGACGTCAAGCTTCGGTCCGTAGAACGCCGCTTCGCCTTCGGCCTCGAAATACGGGAGGCCGAGCTCGTCCATCGTCTCTTTCAATTGACGCTGGGCCGTCTCCCAAATCGCATCGTTGTCGAAGTACTTCTCCTTGTCCGCCGGGTCACGGTACGACAAGCGGAAACGATAATCTTTAATCCCGAAGTCAGCGTACACTTCTTGAATCAAGTGGACGATGTCTTTGAACTCTTGCTTCATCTGTTCCGGTGTGACGAACGTGTGCCCGTCATTGAGCACCATGTAACGGACGCGCTGCAAGCCTGTGAGCGCCCCAGACATCTCATAACGGTGCATGCCGCCGAGTTCGGCGATCCGAAGTGGGAGTTCACGGTACGAACGTGGCTCGTGTTTGTAGATTGTCATATGGTGCGGACAGTTCATCGGACGCAGGACGAGTTCTTCGTTGTCCATCTCCATTTTCGGGAACATGTCGTCTTGATAGTGGTCCCAGTGTCCAGACGTCTTATACAAATCGACCGAACCGAGCACCGGCGTATAGACGTGCTGATAACCGAGTTCGAGTTCTTTGTCGACGATATAGCGCTCGACCGTGCGACGAATCGAGGCGCCTTTCGGGAGCCACATCGGCAGACCTTGACCGACCTCTTGCGAGACGAAGAAGAGATCGAGCTCTTTCCCGAGTTTACGATGGTCACGCTCTTTCGCCTCTTCAAGGAGACGCAAGTGTTCTGCGAGCTGTTCTTTCGTCGCCCATGCTGTCCCGTAGATGCGTTGCAACATTTTGTTGTCGGAATCGCCACGCCAGTAGGCCCCGGCGACGCTCATCAATTTGAACACTTTCAATTTCGATGTCGATGCGACGTGCGGTCCACGGCACAAGTCGAAAAATTCGCCTTGATGATACATCGTGAGCGTCTGGTCGGCCGGGATGTCTTCGAGCAATTCGATTTTGAGTGGGTCACCGAGTGCCTGATAGCGGGCGAGCGCCTCGTCACGCGAAACGACTTCACGTGTGATGTCGAGGTTCTCATCGACGATGCGTTTCATCATCTTCTCGATTTCAGGCAAATCCTCTTCGTTGATACGACGGTCCATCTCGATGTCGTAATAGAAGCCGTTCTCGATTGTCGGTCCAATCCCGAGGTAAATCGAGCCTTCATCACCGTAAAGGCGCTTGATTGCTTGCGCCATCAAGTGAGCCGTCGAGTGGCGCATCAAGTCGAGGCCGTCCTCGGAGTCCGGCATGACGAGTTCGATGCGACCGTCTTGTTCGATCGGGCGACGATAATCGATCAATTCCCCGTCAATTTTTGCGGCGAGCGCTTTTTTACGGAGGCCCGGGCTAATCGAACCTGCTACTTCTTCTGCTGTGATGCCGGCTTCGAACTCCTTGACGGCACCGTCTGGAAATGTCAAATGAATCATGTAACTTCCCCTCTCTTTTCAAAAAAAATAAAAAAAGCCCATCCCTATGAAAGGGACGAGCTTTGATTCTCGTGGTACCACCCTCGTTCCCAAGCAGACGCTTGGCTCGAACACACGATAACGAGTGTGACTCGCCGCACGATTGACCCGTGCGGTGCTCGGAGGGAGTAAAACGTTCGGCGTGTCTAGGAAGCTCTCACCAACCTTCCCTCGCTTTGAAACCCGTGACGACGTCTCATGTCCTCTGTCATTGCATCCATTATATGCTATTAGTATAGTCAACCCGTTCGAGAAATACAATCCTTACCGGCGACGATTTTCACCTTTCAACTCGATTTGTGTCGTCGTCGTCGAGATGCGCTGCATGAGCCGTTGCGCTTTCATCTTATTTTGCGGGGATCCGTCAATCGAGAAATGGGTCTCGAGCTCTTCGCCACTGAAGTTCGAACTGTATAGCGTCGGTAACCGGTGCATCATCCGGTACTGCAAGATGATGCCGAACAGCTCGTCGCGCACCCACGGGCTAATCGCCTCGGCCCCGATGTCATCAATCAACAGCACGGGCACGTGTTGGAACGACGTCAAAAACGAATCGAACGAGTCGGTCCGGATTTTCCGTTTCGCTTCCGAAACGAAGCCAGGGGCGTGGACGAGAATCGTCTCGATGTCGGCCACTTTCAACTCGTTGGCGATGGCTGCGAGCAGATACGTCTTCCCGACGCCGAAGCTGCCGTGCAGATACAGACCGTTCACTTTCTGTCTCGTCTTCATCCCGGAGACGAACCGCATCGCCTCACGGAGTGCGATTTTACGGGCGTCATCCGACCAATCGAACGATTCAAAGCTCGCTTCACGCACTTCTTCCGGCAAGAACAGACTCTTGAACTTTCGGTCCATCTCTTTTTGCCGACGCGCTTGACGATGTTTGACCGTTTCCTCGTAACGGATGGCGACTTGTCCGAGGTCGACATAGAGGACGGGCTGATGGCCCGGAATGACGGCGTTCGCCTCGATGAGCACCTTTCCGTCCATCTGTTCGGCATACTCGCTCAGTTTCGTGAAGCCGAGCTCGATTGCCGCCTCATCTAGCTCCGGATGTGCCTTTAAGAAGGCGATCACGCCAGGATGGTCGAGGGTACGCCGACGAATCGACTCGTACGCTTCCCGAACTTCTTTCCGATTCATCATCTGGGCGAGCGTCTGATTGATACGTTCCATGTCCCTCATCCTTTCTCTTTCAACTCATTGAGCAACTTGACGAGTTCAGCGTCATCTGGCACCGACGCCTCGAGCTCTTGTTTTCGTTTCTGGTCGTACGAGCGTTGCTCTTTCGCGTCCTCTTCAAGCCACTTCGGCAGTTCCGTCTGCGGCGTCTTGCGGCGTGAGCCGACCGTCGTCCGTTGCACGTTCTCGCGCTTCTGTTGTTTCTTCTCAATCAACGCGTCTTGTGTCGCTTCTTGGTCGAGCGCATCTTTCGCATGCACATATCCGGCCGTCTTCCAGCTCGTGGCGATGCGCATCACGTAATTCTCACTAAGCCGCGTCTGCTTCTTCACTTCGATGCAGTAATAGAACAGTGCGTTGATGACGCCTGGGGCGAGTCCGAGCGTATCGACCATCTCGATGATGAGTTGTTCGTCGCTCTTCGATAATTGCGGCGTCTTCCGAAGCGTCGAGACGTATTGATGCGGATGCGCCGTCTCCATCACGTTCGGATCGTCCAAGTCCCCGAGTTCGGTCTTCGTCAACTCGTTCGCCTTCGCTTTTCGATGCCTTGTCTGCTTCTTCTTCAGCTGGAGCACCATCTGGCGACAGCCGTCTCGCTTCTCTTGTTCGCTGAGCGGCAGGTACGCTTCATGGACGAAATACTCTTTCAACATTTCGGCCATCAACTCTTCATCGATTTGAGAGACGTAGGCGAGTTTCGTGATGGTCTCATCCAACTTTTTCGTGAAAAAGCCGACCGGGAAGTTCGTCAACTTTTTGACGATGTCCATATCGAACGTATAGTTGATCTCGATTTTCGCACGATCCGGTTTCTCATAGTTTTTTTGCGTGAACGCCATATGGTTGACGCCTTTGACGTCGAACACCTCGTTAAAATCTTTCGTCACTTCGACGATGCCGGCCGGAAGCGGGTCGATCGTGAATCGACCTTGCAACTGTTTGAAGCGGACCTCACCTACCTTATAGAAGAGAAAACTCGACAACAGGCCGTCGTTCAAGAACGTGTGCGGCGCGAGCGGGACCCGCAACTGATACACGTACTGCGTGACGCGCGCGTCTTTCGTCTTATACGTTCGCACGAGTCCAATCGCTTCGAGCCGGAACAGGCTGTCCGTCAGCTCGTTAATCGAATACTCGAGCATTTCACATAAGGCGCTGTGTGACATATAATTCGATTTCATTTTCCCAGGTTTCAGTTCACTCCAAAGCGTCTGATAGAGCGCGAGCGCTTTTACCCCGATGACCGGTTGATACAGATGATAGAGCGATTGATAGGACTCGCGATCGACGAGCCCCGTGCTCATGATGAGCAGTTCATCGGTCCCAAAGATGGTCCGTTCTTTTTCCATAGTGATTCTCCCCTGAAAAAAGGCGACCAGAAGGCCGCCCTTAGTTGGTCGATTTTTCTTGCTTCATTAAATCTTCTAGTTCTTTAAAGAACACGGAAATATCTTTGAATTGGCGATACACCGAGGCGAAGCGGACGTACGCCACTTCGTCGACGCGGGCGAGTTCGTTCATGACGAGTTCGCCGACTTGTTCACTCGGAATCTCGGACTGGCCGAGCGCACGTAACTGTTGTTCGACTTTCGTGACGACACCTTCAAGCTGTTCGAGCGTGACCGGACGTTTCTCACAGGCGCGAATGATCCCGCGAAGCACTTTCTCGCGACTGAACTCTTCTCGATTCCCATCTTTCTTGACGATGATGAGCGGCGTCTGTTCAACCGTCTCGAACGTTGTGAACCGATAGCCGCACTGCTCACACTCGCGGCGACGGCGAATCGAATAAAAATCCTGAACTGGACGGGAGTCGAGCACCCTCGTTCCGTTATGATCACATTTAGGACAACGCATGCTCAAGCCTCCTTATCATTCAACAGTTTTGTTTCCGATGGCTCGGAGCGGGAATTTTTGTTGTAACGCCTCATAATACGTCACCACGATTTGACGAAGGTCTGGACCGAAGCGGCTATCCCGGTTCAACGTGAAGTCGACCGCTGTCCGTCCCCCGTCGACTTGAATGACAGTCGCGAGTGCGTCCCATCCGTCACCTTGAAACGCGAGTTCGCCTCGGTCTGCATCGACACGGCGAACCGTCTGCCCTTCTTTCTTGATTGTTTCCTCGAGCCACTTCATGACGGCGTTCGGAGACGCGGCATAGTAACGGGTGCGCAACGCTTCCTGTTTATGCGAATCATCTGTCTGGATATGTGTTTGAAACTTATCGAATACTCCCATTTTCCACCTCAACAACTCATTTATATACGTTAAGCATATCAAAATTAAGGCGTTAACAAAACAATTAAAAGGGCTGACCGAAAATCGGCCAGCCTCAAAAGGTCAATCTGATTATTTGCTGATTGCCACTTGCGCTTCAGGAACACGGATTGGTCCCATTCCACGATCAAGTTTGACGTCTTCACGCACTTTCGCGTCCAAACCTTCAGCGATATACTGCGACGCTGTAGCCGGATCGATGCGGTCCCCACATGTGAACACATCGACTGATGCGTAGCCATGCTCCGGGAAGCTGTGAATCGTCAAGTGCGATTCTGAGATGATCACGACTCCACTCACACCGTGCGGCGCGAATTTGTGGAAAGCAACTTCACGGACTTCAGCGCCCGAGCGAAGTGCTGCATCGACGAACAAGCGCTCGATGTAGTCGATATCGTTCAATTTGTCGGGATTGCACTCCCAAAGTTCTGTAATAATGTGACGTCCCATAGTATCCATATTAGTGGATCCCCCTTTACATCAATGGTCTCAAAGTAGTTGATGATCACTCACTTTGTGCCTGAATCGCCCACAACCACGGGGGCAAGTTAGTCCAGAGAGGTCCTAACCCTTTAAGTTGCGTTTGTCAGACCAATTGAAGTTCACGAGTTAGAGTGTATCGTGTTTGGGACGTCGTTACAAGACATTTGTTTCATTTCTTTAAAAATATTTTTCGTTAAATATATTTTTTTAGGCGTGGGTTTCTTGTTGCCCGATTTGAAGGTAGCTCGCGACCATGTCCAACAAGTCGACGACACGGCATGAATAGCCCCATTCGTTGTCATACCACGCGAGTACTTTGACATGGTTCCCTCCAATCACCATCGTCGAATCCGCATCGATGATGGACGAGCGCTCATCGCCATTGAAATCGATTGAGACGAGCGGTTCGGTCGATACACCGAGAATGCCCGTCATCTCCCCATGGGCCGCACGTTCGAACGCTTCGTTCACTTCATCGACCGTCACGTCCCGGCGCAATTCGACGACGAGGTCGACGAGTGAGACGTTCGGGGTCGGCACCCGGAGCGCCATCCCGTTCAACTTACCTTGAAGCTCTGGCAGTACGAGGCCTATCGCTTTCGCGGCCCCTGTCGAAGTCGGTATAATCGAGGTACCACAAGCACGGGCCCGACGTAAGTCTTTATGCGGGTTGTCGATGTTGTTTTGGTCGTTCGTGTACGCATGCACCGTCGTCACGAGACCGGTCTCGATCCCGAACGTCGAGTCGAGCACTTTGACGACCGGTCCGAGACAGTTCGTCGTACACGAGGCGTTCGAGATGATGTGGTCGTGCTCCGGTGTGTACTCCCGATCATTGACCCCCATCACGATCGTCCGCACGTCGCCTTTACCAGGCGCCGTCAAAATCACTTTCTTCGCTCCGGCCGTCAAATGTTTCGACGCACCGATGTCTGAATTGAACTTCCCAGTCGCTTCAACGACGATTTCAATGTCGAGCTCGCGCCACGGCAACTTCTCCGGGTCTCGCTCGGCCACGAGTTCGATTCGCTTCCCGTCGACGATAAGCGCATCCCCATGCGCTCGAACCGTCAACCCGAACGGTCCGTGGACCGTGTCATGTTTAATCAAATGCGCCAGCGTATCGGCTGGATAACTCGCATTGATGGCCACGACCTCATGCCGGCCCTCAAGCATCAATTTCCGGAACACCATTCTCCCGATTCGTCCAAATCCATTGATCGCCACTTTCGTCCCCATTCTAGTTCCCCCTTTTTTCTGCGTTACGACACCATTATAACGGATAATTGGAAGCGTTTTCACTATCAATCGTCACATTTCTTTCACTTTTTTACAGTTTGAGTTTTATAAAAGAGGGAAATTCGTTCTAGAGCTTGGAAAGGAGCAATGTTTTATGTTTGGTTGGGGCGACATCGATAAATTCGTCATTTCATTTTTCATCATCTTGCCGATCGTGACATTGATTCATCAATTCGGTCATTTCTTTTTCGCGAAACTGTTCGGTGGATCACTCGACATGGAGATTGGTACGGGGAAAAAATTATTCAAAGTCGGCCGATTGCAGTTCAATCGCGTCTACTTTTATGATGCGTGGTGTCAATTCACCGATTTAAAAGTGAGCAATCGTCTGACGAGGAGCCTCGTCTATGCCGGCGGATCGCTTTTCAACTTGGCGAGCATCTTAATCGTGAACGGATTCATCTTGGCACGGGAAATCGAACCGACCATTTATACGTATCAGTTCGCCTACTTCTCGTTCTACTATATCTTCTTCTCGCTTTACCCGATTTACTATTCCAACGGTCACCCGAGCGACGGTCGCGCCATCTATGACACGTGGCGAAAAGGTAGACCCGAATCCGACCCGCTCAATTAAAAGACGCACCCCTTGAATGAGGATGCGTCTTCACGAAAGAAGGCGTCAGACGCCTTCTTTTTTCGTGTCCCGAAACTGATTGACGAGCCGATCGACTTGAGGCGGCAGTTCACCGAGCGCCCCGTTATTGTTAATCAAGTAGTCTGCTTGATGTTTTTTCTCTTCAATCGGGATTTGGGCATGAATCCGGGCGAGTGCTTCCTCTTTCGTCAAGCCGTTCCGTTCCATGAGCCGCATCAATTGAATCTCTTCCCGGCAATAGACGACGACCGTGTAGTCGACAAGATCGCGCATCGTCCCTTCGAACAAGAGCGGGATGTCGAAGATGACGACCGTCTCGCCCGACTCTGCGTACCCTTTCATCTCTTCGACCATCTCTTCCCGGATGGCGGGGTGCATGAGTTGATTGAGGAGTTGACGTTTCGCATCGTCATGAAAAATCTCGCGCCCGAGCGCCGGTCGATTCAATCGATCCCCGTCGAAACACGCCGGGAACGCTTCACGGACTGCGGCGAACGCTTTTCCATTTGGCTCGATGACCTTACGGGCAATTTGATCGGCATCGATAATTGGGATGCCACGTTGTCGAAACAGGCGTGAGACGGTCGACTTCCCGGTCGCGATTCCGCCTGTCAAACCAATCTTCAACATCTTCTCCACCTCTTACTGTTGGCAGTGCGGACAGTAATGCGTACCCCGTCCGCCTAGTTTCATCTTCTCAATCGACCGGCCGCACTTCTGGCACGGGTTGCCGGTCTGTCCGTAGACGTAAAGTGTCTCTTGGAACGTGCCGGTCGCCCCGTCTGGATTCGTGTAGCTCCGAATCGTGCTCCCCCCTCGCTCAATCGCCTCGGTCAAGACGGCAATCGCCTCTTGCCGGACCGTCTCAACTTCAGCATATGACAAGCTCGCTGCCGGTCGGGTCGGATGGACACCGGCCCGAAACAGCGTCTCATCGACATAGATGTTACCGAGTCCGACAAAAATGGATTGGTCAAGTAGCGCCGTCTTGATGGCGCGGACGTTCATCCGGCTCAGCCGTCTGTGTAACGCTTCGGCCGTGACATCCGGATCGAACGGCTCGAGCGCGAGAAGCGACAGCGGGGGTGTGACGAATAGTTCCTCATTCGTCTTCAACTCCATCGTCCCGAACTTTCGGACGTCATTGTAATGGAGCGTCGTCCCGTCCGTGAACGTGAAGACGACATGCGAATGTTTGACCGGACTGACTCTTTCGTCATGCGGGAAGAATTTCCCTTCCATCCGTAAGTGCGAAACGAGATATCCGTTCGTCAATTTGAATAAGATGAACTTTCCACGCCGCTCGACGTCTAGAATCGTCTCACCGAGCAAGTGCTCGACGAACTGATCCGGCTCGTGCCCACGGATGATTTTTGCGTCAAACACGTCTACGGCTTCAATCGTTTTTCCGGAGACGAACGGCCGTAATCGACGACAGACCGTCTCCACTTCAGGTAGTTCAGGCATAACAAGTTCCTTTCTAGTCTTTATTTTGTATCAAACCACGTCTCGCCGAACGAGCCGTCGGCGCGAAGCGGTACATCGAGTTGAATCGTGTGCTCCATCGCCTGTTTGACGAGCTTCTCGAGCGCCTCGGTCTCTTCTTTCGGTCCTTCAAAGATGAGTTCATCGTGCACTTGTAACAATAACTTCGACTGGAGTGTCGAGGTTCGAAGCGCCTGATCGACGTCAATCATCGCTTTCTTGATGATATCAGCCGCCGTCCCTTGAATCGGGGTGTTGATGGCTGTCCGCTCCGCGAACCCACGCAGATTGAAATTGCGTGAATGGATGTCTGGGATGTTGCGACGACGCTTCAGCATCGTCTCGACGTATCCGTGTTTACGTGCCCGTTCAATCGCCTCGTCCATGAATCGTTTCACGCCCGGGAACTGTTCGAAATACGTGTCGATGAACGTTTGCGCTTCTTTTCGACTAATCCCAAGGTTTTGTGACAATCCATAATCACTGATGCCATAGATGATGCCGAAGTTGACCGCCTTCGCTTGGCGGCGCATGAGTGACGTCACATCCTCTTTGGCGACTTTGAAAACGTTCGCTGCCGTCGAGGTATGGATGTCTTCGTCATGCAAGAACGCATCGAGCATCTTCTCGTCTTGGGACATGTGCGACATGATCCGTAACTCGATTTGTGAATAGTCGACCGCGTACAGTACCCAGCCCGGTTCGCTTGCTGTGAACGCCTTACGAATCCGGCGTCCCTCCTCGAGTCGAATCGGGATGTTCTGTAAGTTCGGGTTGACCGAAGAGAGACGCCCGGTTTGCGTCAGCGTCTGCGTGTAACGGGTATGAATCTTCCCGTCTTCCTTCACGACTTTTTGCAACCCTTCGACATAGGTCGATTGGAGTTTTCCGAGCTCTCGGTAATGCATGATGTGTTCAATAATCGGATGGAGCGGTGCCAGCTTCTCGAGCACGTCCGCCGCCGTCGAATAGCCGGTCTTCGTCTTCTTGACCGGCGGGAGCGCCAACTTCTCAAATAAGATGACGCCGAGTTGTTTCGGCGAGTTAATATTGAACGCTTCACCGGCAAGATGGTGAATCTCTGACTCAAGTTGTTCGATCCGACCACCTAAATCTTGCTCCATCGCCTGCAACGTCGCCACATCGACGTGAATACCGGCCCATTCCATTTCGGCGAGGACCGAGACGAGCGGACGTTCTAAGTCTTCATAGAGCGACGTCTGTTCGTTCTCGACGAGCGCCGCGGCGACATGGTCGAAGAGCGACAAGATCGCCATCGCTTTCTCGGCGAGATGTTGCTCGAGCACGTCACGTTCCGGGATGTGGCGCTTCGCCCCTTTGCCGTAGACGGCATCGTCTTCCGGTAACGTGTGTTCAAAGTGGGCCGCAATCGAATCGAGCGTCGTCCCGCCTGACAAGTTGAGCAAATAACCGGCCACGAGCAAGTCCTCGTACCCGACAAGCTTGAGCCCGTTTCGTTTCAGCTGGATGATCGTCTGTTTCGCATCGAGACAGATCGTCCTGCGCGCTTCATCCGCCAGCCATTCTTTAACGATATCGGTCTTAAGGAGCGAGGCGTCACCGACCGTCACGCCCGCACTCGAGGCGATGGCGACACCGATCATCGGTTCTTCGAAATAATCTTCACGCAGTTGCTCGAGGAACAACACGGCACGCGACAAGTCCTGGGCGTCGAGCTCGATGTGCGTCACCTCCTGCCTTGGGGCAGGTTCGACTGCATCTTCATCCGTTTGAAGCTTGCCGATTAGCGATTTGAATTGCAGGCTCATGAAAAGTGATTTCACTTTCGAGACGTCATACGGGTGGAACGCCAGCTGGTCGACGTCGACCTCAATCGGTACGTCCGTATGGATCGTGGCGAGCTGTTTCGACAGCTTCGCTTCATGCTCGTTCGCCTCTACCTTCTCTTTTTGTTTCCCTTTTAGTTCAGCCGTGTGGGCATACAACCCTTCGACCGATCCGTAGGCGTTCAATAGCTTCAGCGCCGTCTTCTCTCCGACACCCGGGATACCAGGAATGTTATCCGACTTGTCGCCCATGAGTCCTTTTAAATCGATCATCTGGCGCGGGTTCAGACCGTCATAGCGCTCTTTAAAGGCCGTTTCATCCATCGTCTCGACATCGGTGATGCCCCGCTTCGTCAAGTAGACGGTGACGCGGTCATCAATCAGTTGTAACAAGTCTTTATCCCCTGTCACAATCGTCACGTTGTCGAACTCGTCTCGCTTCGAGAGCGTCCCGATAATATCGTCAGCCTCATAGTTGTCGAGCTCGAGCACTTGGATGCCAAACGCCTCACAAATCTCGCGGACGATCGGGAACTGTTCACGTAGCTCACCCGGCGTCTTCTCGCGTCCCCCTTTATAGTCCGCATATGTATCGTGGCGGAACGTCTTCTTCGAGGCATCGAACGCGACAGCGAAATGCGTCGGTCGCTCATCTTCCATCAATTTCAATAGCATCATCGTGAACCCGTACACCGCATTCGTGTTCCGGCCCGATGCATCCGTCATCGGAGGCAGCGCGAAAAATGCACGGTACGTCAGAGAATTCCCATCAAGGAGCAGCAATTTATTCATTCTAGTAACCTCCATTCGCTTCTGACTCCATCATATCATACGGGCACATGCGTTCGAAAAAAAAGACCCTTTTCTAGTGACTAGAAAAGGGTCTCCTTCGCGCCCGTGTGGAGATGAGCACCGGACACGACACGAGATGATGAAGAGGTCTCGTCTATAGAATAGCAAGTCTTTGTTAAGACGGTATGAACAGAACGTGAACTCCTTGTTAAGGCAAGGGGAATTCAATCGTGAACGTCGTCCCTTCCCCTTCCACGCTATCGACTTGAATCGTCGCATGATGGAGGTCGACGATGTGCTTGACGATAGCGAGTCCGAGTCCCGTCCCACCGGAGTTCCGACTCCGCGCCTTATCGACGCGATAGAACCGCTCAAAGATGCGGCTTATCTCTTTCTCGGCGATACCAATGCCATTGTCTTTGACAATCAACCTTCCTATCGCGTCATTTCGTTCGACAGCGATTTCGACCCGGCTGCCTTCCGGTGAATAGTTGATCGCGTTCGCGACGAGGTTTAAAATCACCTGCTTGATTCGGTTCATGTCGGCTTGGAGCATCACTTCCCCGTCGTGCCGCGTCTCGAGTTGAATCGATTTCCGCTCAGCCTTCTGGCTCAAGACGAGACTTACTTCTTCTACAAGTTGATTCAACTGCACTGGCGTGAACTCCAAATGAAAATCTTCCCGTTCGAGCCGCGACAATTCGAGTAAATCTTCGACGAGCATCTGCATCCGAGTCGCTTCTTTTTGAATGATATCGAGGAACTGGTCTCGCAGCTCCGGCACTTCTTTCGCCCCGTCGAGGAGCGTCTCACTGAAGCCACGAATCGACGTGAGCGGCGTCTTCAACTCGTGACTGACGTTGGCGACGAAGTCTTTGCGCATCTTCTCGAGCCGCTTCAGTTCACTAATATCGTTGAACAAGAGAGTCGTGCCACGGAGCATCCCCGTATCGCTGAAGATCGGCGCCGCCGATACCATATACGTCCGTTGATTGAATCCGGTCCGAATCGACAATTGACGCCGATGCGGTTCTTCGGTCAAATAGACGTCTTCGATTAACGTCTCGACGTCCGGACTCGGTAAAATCCCGTGATAAAACTGGCCAATCATCAACTCATCGTATTGGAACATGTCCCGATACGACCGATTCACGAGCGTGACGATGCCGCGTTCGTCGACGAGTAAAAGACCGGCCCCCATATATTCGATGAGCGATTCGAGCCGTGCCCGCTGGACCGCCTCTCCGAGTGAAATCGTTTCGAGGTTCCGCGCGAGGACGTTAATCGATCCGGCCAGACTCCCCGTCTCGGCATCGTTTCGCAACTCATAGACGCGGGCCCGATAGTTCCCATCGGCGAGTTCGCGCAAGACGATCGTCGCCTCATCGATTGGCCGAATGAATTGGTTCGTCAAATTGTGGAGCACGAACAAGATGATGAAGAATGAAAAGAACAAGGCAAAAGCGATCGTCATCCAAATGCGGTTGTATACACTCTCTAAATCCGAGACGTAACGGATGAAGCTGAGGTACACCGTTTCCTCCGACGACAACGTGATCGGTTTCGTGAACTGAATCAAGTCGTCACGTGTGGCGTTCCCGAACTCCCCGTCACTCGAGATCGTCTCCGGGTCAACGCGATATTCGAACGACCCGACACGGAACGGGGTACCCGCGATGACTTGCATGTTTCGATTGAGCAGTAAGATATCGAAACTGCTCTCGTCATCGATTTGGCCCACATAATCTTGAATCTCGTTCAACTCCCCGCCATCGAGATATAGGGCGGCGAGTTTCGTATCTTCTTTCAAACGGTCGCGCTCCGAGTCCAAGTAGAAATCTTTGAACAGCTGACCGAGCACGATCCCGAGCGTGAGCAACACACCCGTGACAAGCAGGATGAGCGTCGTTAAAAAGCGCGAGCGATACGTCTTCATTCGGACATCGGCTCTTCCATCTTATAGCCGAGTCCACGAATCGTCTTAATATATGACGGTTTCTTCGTCACCGGCTCAATCTTTTCGCGCAAGTGGCTGATGTGCACATCGACGATTCGCGTGTCCCCGACAAAGTCGTAATTCCAAATCGCAGACAAGAGTTGATCTCGCGTCAAGACACGCCCTTTGTTCTTCGCCAAATAAGCGAGGAGTTCGAACTCTTTCGGGGTCAGTTCGAGACGTTCCCCTTTTTTGAACACCTCGTAATTCGATGTGACGATCTTCACGTCACCAATCTCGATGACATCCTCATCGACCGCGGCGACCTCGGCCGGGGCCGAACGTCGAAGAATCGCTTTCACGCGGGCGACGACTTCTCGTGGGCTGAACGGTTTCGTCAAATAATCGTCCGCCCCGAGCTCGAGACCGAGCACTTTATCAAACTCATCATCCTTTGCTGTCAGCATCAAGATTGGAGTATTTACTTTTTGTTGACGCAGTCGCTTGCATACCTCGAGCCCGTCCATCTCCGGCAACATCAAATCGAGCACGATGAGTACCGCGTCTTGTCTCTCCGCAAGCTCAAGACCGGTCTTCCCGTCATGGGCAGTCTCCACTTCAAATCCTGCTTGCTCCAAGTTAAATTTCAACAACGTCGCAATCGACACTTCATCATCGACAACAATCACTTTATCGGCCACACGTGTTCCTCCTCTAATGTCTTCTTCATGTTCCATTTTACAAAGCAATCGCGCCCGACACCAACTTCAAAGCAAATCTTTACAAAAACAAAACAAATCCACGTTCTATCCCAAGTGTAGCACGGTCCAATCCGTTTCATCTCCACAAAAAAGTCCTGCCCACGATTGTGGACAGGACTTCCTCGTCATGTAAGGACGTTCAAGACAGACCGGACGGAGTCGGCTGAACGCTGAAGCGCAGCCGTCTCGTCTTCCGTCAACTCAAGTTCGAGCACACGCTCAATCCCGTTCGCGCCAAGAATCGTCGGGACACCAAGGTAGAGGTCGTGGAAACCGTATTCGCCGTCGAGATACGCGATGGCCGGCAAGATTCGACGCTGGTCTTTTAAAATCGCTTCGACCATCTCGACGATGGCGGCAGCCGGCGCATAGTAGGCCGACCCGTTCCCAAGGAGCTGGACAATTTCTCCGCCACCTTTTCGAGTCCGATTCACAATCGCTTCGATTTGGTCATGCGACAACAGTTTCTCGAGCGGGATGCCCCCTGCATACGAATAGCGGATGAGCGGGACCATGTCATCCCCGTGCCCACCGAGCACGAAGCCGGAGACGTCTTTCACCGAGACGTTCAACGCCTCGGCGACGAACGTCCGGAATCTTGCCGTATCGAGGACACCCGATTGTCCGATGACACGTTCTTTCGGGAAGCCCGACTCTTTGAACGCGGCATACGTCATCGCGTCGACCGGGTTCGTCAAGACGATCAAAATCGCATCTGGTGAATATCGTGCCACTTCTTTCGTGACCGCTCGCATCACGTTGGCGTTCGTCGAGACGAGGTCGTCCCGACTCATGCCTGGCTTGCGCGCGATGCCTGCCGTGATGACGACGATATCTGACCCGGCCGTGTCCGCATAGTCTGACGTCCCGGTGATCCACGAGTCAAACCCTTGAATCGGCGCCGTCTCTTGCATATCGAGCGCCTTTCCTTTCGTCGGGTTTTCGTTGTCTTTCATATCGAGCAGGACGACGTTACCGAGTTCTTTTTGAGCCAAATACAGTGCCGTCGTGGCGCCTGTGAATCCGCTACCGATCACCGAGATCTTATTGCGACGAATCATTGTGCTCTCCCCCTTGGTTTGGCTGATGTCTTACATGTTTTTGATCAATTCATCCGCAAACTCTGAACACTTCACTTCTGTCGCGCCGTCCATGAGACGGGCAAAATCGTACGTGACGACTTTTGAAGCGATCGTTTTCTCCATCGAGTTGATGATGAGGTCAGCCGCTTCGTTCCAGTTCATATGACGGAGCATCATTTCTCCAGACAAGATGACCGATGACGGGTTGACCTTGTCGAGGCCGGCATACTTCGGTGCCGTCCCGTGTGTCGCTTCGAAAATGGCGTGGCCTGTCACGTAGTTGATGTTCGCTCCAGGTGCGATCCCGATTCCGCCGACTTGGGCAGCGAGTGCGTCCGAGATGTAGTCACCGTTCAAGTTCATCGTCGCGACGACATCGAACTCACGCGGACGTGTCAAAATCTGTTGCAAGAAGATGTCGGCAATCGAATCTTTTACGATGATTTTACCTTCTGCCTCGGCTTTAGCTTGTGCATCGTTTGCAGCCGCTTCGCCTGACTCTTCTTTGATGCGGTCATACTGTGCCCATGTGAAGACTTTGTCGCCGTATTCTTCCTCAGCGAGCTCGTAGCCCCAGTTTTTGAAGGCGCCTTCTGTGAACTTCATGATGTTGCCTTTATGGACGAGCGTGAGCGATTTACGGTTGTTCGCGATCGCGTACTCGAGCGCGGCACGAACAAGGCGTTTCGTTCCTTCAGACGAGACCGGCTTGATGCCGATACCAGATGTTTCTGGGAAACGGATCTTGTTGACGTTCATCTCTTCTTTCAAGAAAGTAATCAACTTCTTCACTTCGTCGCTGCCTGATGCGTACTCGATCCCTGCGTAGATGTCTTCTGTGTTCTCGCGGAAGATGACCATGTCTGTATCCTCTGGGCGTTTGACCGGTGAAGGAACGCCTGTAAAGTAACGGACCGGGCGCAAGCATGTGTACAAGTCGAGTTCTTGACGGAGTGCGACGTTGAGTGAGCGAATCCCGCCGCCGACCGGCGTCGTCAATGGACCTTTGATGGCAATCAAATATTCACGGATTTCATCAAGCGTCTCGTTCGGGAGCCATTCACCTTTTTGGTTGAACGCCTTCTCCCCAGCGTACACTTCCATCCATTCGATTTTCTTCTCGCCGCCATATGCCTTCTCGACAGCTGCATCAAAGACGCGAACTGCTGCGTTCCAAATATCAGGACCTGTGCCGTCCCCGATGATGAATGGAATCGTTGGTACGTTTGGTACGTTGAGCGCACCGTTTTCTACAGTAATTTTCTGACCTTGTGTCAACATATGAATCCCCCTAAGTACATTACTGTAGGCCGACGCTCGCGCCGACCTACGTCACTTGTTAGTTTACCAAAGTTTATGTCTAAATTGTGACTCGATCTTTTTCGTTCGCCTTAGCGCTCGTTGACCGGCACGTAAGAACGATGCGCTTCGCCGACATATTCCGCACGTGGACGGATGAGACGGTTGTCTGCGTATTGCTCGAGGATGTGGGCGATCCACCCAGACATCCGTGACACGGCGAAAATCGGCGTGAACAACTCTTCGTCAAGACCGAGCGCATAGTATGTGGATGCCGAATAGAAATCGACGTTCGGCTTCAAGCCTTTTTCCGTCTCGACGAGGTGGTCGATTTTCTCCGACATCTCGTACCATTCCGGCTCACCGATTTGGGCTGTCAATTGACGGCTCATCTCTTTCAAGTGTTTCGCCCGTGGGTCGCCGTCCTTGTAGACGCGGTGACCGAAGCCCATGATTTTCTCACGACGCTCGAACTTGCCGCGAACGTAATCCTCGACTTTATCGACCGATCCGATTTCATGCAACATCTTCATGACCGCCTCGTTGGCACCGCCGTGGAGCGGGCCTTTCAATGCACCCATCGCCGCCGTCACGCCCGAATACATATCCGAGAGTGTCGCGACACAGACGCGGGCCGTGAACGTCGATGCGTTCAATTCGTGGTCGGCGTGCAAGATGAGCGCTTTGTCGATCGTCTTCTCAGCGACTTCACTCGGCTCTTCTCCGTTCAACATGTAGAGGAAGTTGGCCGCATACGACAAGCCTTGCTTCGGCGCGACGGGTTGCTCCCCTTTACGAAGTCGTGCGAACGCCGTCACGATCGTCGCGATTTGCGCTTGAAGCCGAATCGCTTTACGCATGTTCGCCTCGTCACTCATATCTTCTGACTCGTCGTCATAAAGAGCGAGTTGCGAGAGCGCTGTGCGAATCGTCGCCATCGCGTTCGCCGATTTCGGCGCCCGTTCGAGCGTCCCGATGACTTCTTCTGGTAATTTGGCTTCTTTCACGAGCGCTTCAGAGAGCTCAGTTAATTCATCTGCTTTTGGAAGACGGTCGTTCCATAATAGGAAAACAACCTCTTCAAAAGTGGCGTGGTCCGCCAAATCGTCGATTGTGTATCCTCCGTAAGTCAATTGTCCGTCGATGATCGAACTGACTTTTGAGGCCGCTGCCACAATTCCTTCTAATCCTTTTGTCGTTGACATCAATAACTCCCCCTCAGTCTTTAAAAGTGATCGACCGCATCATACAGTCTGTTGTGTAGGGAATAAGGGCGGGAAGTCGAACACTTTCCCCAATCCGTTTCGAGCTCGCTCCACCCTGTCCTTTATCTAGTATAAACAATTTACTGAAAAAAAGAAATGTAAGCGTATCCAACCGTCAAAAAATGTCAGAACCATTTTTCTAACAGGCTAAATCCACCTAAAATCAAAGCGGCGATCCCGGCTCCAATCAGCGGTCCAACCGGCACGCCTTTCATGAAACCGACGGCTAGGATGGTACCGGCGAGGAGTGCTGTCGTCACGACTGGTTCGATTCGCATCAGTTGAACGCCCTGGGCCGCGGCGAGCGCGACGAAGATTCCTGAGCCGAAAGCGATGATGCCGACCGGCCCTTTAATACTATTCCACAATTCCCTAAACCCGATGTCACCGGTCGCAATCGGGACGAGAACGGCAATCGTGATAATCGTCACGCCCCAATGGATCCCTTTCGAGGCAAGTGTCGGGAACAGTTGATCACCGAACCCAACGGCTTTAATAATCAATAGGACGCTGCTGGCGATGATGACCGATTGGTTATGGGAGATAACCCCGATCAAGACGAGCAACAATAAGAATAAATACGCACTCATATGACTCCTTCTTTCTGAATGGAAAAAGAACCGACCTCATCGCTAAGGTCGGTTCGATTGGCATTCGATTACGCGTTGTAGATTTTACCAGTGAGTGGGTCGATTGAAATCATCTGACCGTCACGGAGCGTTGATGTCGCAGACTCGACACCGACGATGACCGGTTTACGGAGTGATGGCCCGACGATGCCGGCATGGCTCGTCAATCCGCCGTCTTCAGTGATGATTCCAGCCGCTTTCTCGATCGCTGGCATCATTTCTTTATCTGTGAACGGTGCGACGAGGATCATACCCTCTTTCGCTTTCGCGTTCGCTTCTTCCGCATTGTTCGCAACCACGACTTCGCCGACGAGACCGCGCTCACCAATGCCGCGTCCGTTCGCGAGGGCGTGACCGACGATGTGAACTTTCATCATGTTCGTCGTTCCAGCAGTCGCAGCCGGGATACCTGCCGAGATGACGACGAGGTCACCATCTGTGACGAATCCAGCGTGACGAGCCGCTTCTGAAGCTTGTACCAACATCTCATCCGTGTTGTTCGGCATCGTGTCAGCCACGATTGGGTACACGCCCCAAACGAGGTTCAATTGACGTGCCACACGCTCTGACTCTGTGACCGCGATGATGTTCGCCTCTGGACGATACTTCGCTGTACGAGCAGCCGTGTAACCTGATTGTGTCGGTGTCAAGATCGCTTTTGCGTTCAAGTTGATTGCCGTGTGGGCAACCGCTTGTGAGATTGCATCCGTGACCGTGTGCTCACTGCGCTTCTGACGATCTTTGAGCAAGTTTTTGTAGTCGAGCATTTGCTCAGTACGAACAGCAATTGCTGCTTGCATTTGAACTGACTCGATTGGGTAGTCCCCTGCTGCCGTCTCACCTGAAAGCATGACCGCATCCGTACCATCGAGGATGGCGTTGGCAACGTCAGATGCTTCCGCACGTGTTGGACGCGGGTTGCGTTGCATTGAATCAAGCATTTGTGTAGCCGTGATGACCGGTTTCCCGAGGTCGTTACACTTCTTGATCAATTCTTTTTGAACTGGTGTGACTTCTTCCGTTGGGATCTCGATTCCGAGGTCACCACGAGCGACCATCAAACCGTCAGAAATCGCCAAGATTTCGTCGATATTGTCGACACCTTCTTGGTTCTCGATTTTCGGATAGATTTTGATGTGTGACGCGTTGTTGCGTTCAAGAAGTTGACGAATCTCAACGACGTCAGACGCACGGCGGACGAACGATGCCGCGATGACATCGATGTCTTGTGAAATCCCGAACTCGATGTCGGCGATGTCTTTGTCTGTAAGGGCAGGAAGGTTTACCTTGACGTTAGGCAAGTTGACACCTTTCTTCGTCTTGATAACGCCTTCGTTTTCGATGACGCAGCGAAGATCACGGTTCGGGAGCTTCTCAACGACAAGGAGACCGATGAGTCCGTCATCGAGCATGATGCGTGACCCGACTTCAACGTCTTCGTAGAGACCTTCGTACGTGACCGAGAAACGATCTTTCGTTCCGACGATTTCTTCTGTCGAGACGATGATGACTTCTTTTCCTTTTTCGAGGAGTGCTTTTCCGTCTTCAAACGTATGTGTACGGATTTCAGGACCTTTCGTGTCAAGAAGAACCGTCACGACTTTGCCGGCAGCTTTTGCTGCTTCGCGGATGTCGCGGATACGTGCGCCGTGCTCTTCATAGTCACCGTGTGAGAAGTTGAGACGGGCGACGTTCATACCGGCTTCAATCATTTCCGGAAGACGTTTCTCTGAAGCTGGTCCAATCGTACATACAATTTTCGTTCTACGCATAAATAAAAACCTCCTAGGGGATGTATTACATTTACACACAGAAAACGGGGGGTCAACCGACCTGATCCCGTCTCTGTGGAGTTCACTGGTACTCGTTAAATCGAAAGTTGGTTCGAAAGATCGATCAACTGCATATCGAGCGTGTGCTTGTTGTGATCGAGCGCTTCGTCGATATCGAGATCCATCAACTTACCGGCACGAATGCCGACGACACGTCCTGCCTTGCCTTCGAGTAAAATCTCGACAGCGTAAGCACCCATGCGGCTCGCAAGCACGCGGTCCGCAGCAGTTGGGGAACCGCCACGTTGAATGTGTCCAAGAATCGTCACGCGTGTCTCTGAGTTTGTCTTCTCAGCGATCATTTTTCCGATCTCTTCCGCACTGCCGGCGCCTTCAGCGACGACGACGATCGAGTGTTTCTTACCGCGAGCCACACCATGGTTGATGCGTTCCACGATCGCACTCAAGTCTTCTGGACGTTCTGGGACGAGGATTGACTCGGCACCACCGGCAAGACCGGCATAAAGTGCGATATCACCTGCGTCACGGCCCATCACTTCAATGACATACGTCCGTTCATGGGATGATGCCGTGTCGCGAATCTTGTCGATTGCGTCGAGCGCCGTGTTGAGCGCCGTATCGAAACCGATTGTCGCGTCCGTTCCTGGGATGTCATTGTCGATCGTACCTGGAAGTCCAATCGTCGGGAAACCGAGTTCCGTCAACTTTTGGGCGCCACGGTATGAACCGTCTCCACCAATTACTACGAGCGCATCGATGTCGAATTTCTTCAACTGCTCGACCGCTTTCGCACGACCCTCTTCCGTTCTAAACTCAGGGCAACGGGCCGAACGTAAGAATGTTCCTCCGCGTTGAATGATATCGCCGACCGAACCGAGGTTCAATTCGACGAGATCTCCTTCGATTAGACCTTGATAGCCGTTATACACACCGTACACTTCTAGACCTTCGAAAATTGCTTTTCGGGTCACGGCACGGACTGCAGCGTTCATTCCAGGGGCGTCTCCCCCACTTGTCAATACCGCAATACGTTTTAAATTCACGTCACTCACCTCTTATGTGTTTTAACGAAATCTGAAAATAAAATACCATGTCTGACCTTTGTTTTACAACACAAGTATGTGAAAAAAAAACATGGGGTACGTTCGGAAACGGTCAACCGGTGAACGATTGAACGGTTTGGCTATGCGGTTGTTACCGTTTTCACGAGCCAATTGTGCCAATTTGATGATATTTGGCGGCACGACCGCTTAACAGCTCGTCTCGGCTCTGTTGTCCTAAGTCTTTGATGTGTTGTGTTAATACAGGCTTCAGAAGTGAAGACTGTAATGACACATCCATATGCGCGCCTCCGAACACTTCCGTGACGACTTCATCGACGATCCCCAATCCATACAAGTCTTGTGCTGTAATCTTCATCGTCTCAGCAGCACGTTCCGCAAGTTTCGCATCCTTCCAGAGCAATGCGGCCGCCCCTTCCGGCGAAATGACGGAGTACGTGCTGTTCTCGAGCATGAGCAGACGGTCGCAAACACCGATGCCGAGCGCACCGCCAGATCCGCCCTCCCCGATGACGACCGAGACGATTGGCGTCTTGAGCGTCGCCATCTCGAACAAGTTGCGCGCAATCGCTTCACTTTGTCCGCGTTCTTCGGCGGCTCTACCCGGATACGCCCCTTTCGTATCGATGAACGTGATGACCGGGCGATTAAACTTCTCCGCTTGTTTCATGAAGCGCAATGCTTTTCGATACCCTTCCGGATGGGGCATCCCGAAATTCCGCGCCATGTTCTCTTTCGTGTTCCGCCCGCGTTGGTGTCCGATAATCGTGACCGGTGCACCGTCGAGCGTCGCAATCCCTGCGACGATGGCCGCATCGTCATATCCGTGCCGGTCACCGTGAAGTTCAATGAAATCTGGGAACAATTGATTGATGTAATCGAGCGTCGTCGGCCGTTTCGGGTTCCGAGCCAACTGGACGCGATCCCACGGTTTCATATTCCCATAAATGTCTTTTTCTAATCGGTGTAACTTCGCTTCGAGATGGCGAATCTCACGAGACAAATCAATCCCTTTCGTCTCGGCCGTCTCGCGAAGTTTATAAAGTTGTTCGTTCACTTCTTTGATTGGATCAAACACGGTTCACACCTCCACCATGTAACGTGATCATGTTGTGTAAAAACGTACGCATCTGTTCACGATGAACGACGGCGTCAAGCTGACCCGCCTCTAATAAAAACTCAGCGGTTTGGAAGTTTTCCGGAAGCTTTTCACGAATCGTCTGTTCGATAATCCGGCGACCGGCGAACCCGATGAGCGCGCCCGGCTCGGCTACGTTCAAATCGCCGAGCATCGCGAAGCTCGCGGAGACCCCGCCCGTCGTCGGATGCGTTAAGTAAGCGATATAAAGAAGGCCGGCCTCATCATGTTTCTTCAATGCGATTGACGTGTTCGCCATCTGCATGAGGCTGACCATCCCTTCTTGCATACGCGCGCCGCCAGAAGCGGTGAACAAGACGACCGGCAAGCGTTCGGCGGTCGCTCTTCTTACGGCTGAAGCGATCGCTTCCCCGACGTAGGCGCCCATCGAACCCATCCGGAAGCGTGCGTCCATGACGCAGACGACGAACGGTTGACCAGATATCGTTGCCCGTCCGCAGACGATGGCTTCTTCGATTCCGGTCCGCTCTTTGTCTTTCGCCAACTTTTCTTCATATTCAGGAAAGTCGAGCGGATTTCGCAACACATTCGGTCCTGCAAACTGTTCAAACGAGCCGCTGTCGACGAGCATCGCGATGCGTTCATCGGCACTGAGCGGGAAATGATACCCACAGTCGCATACTTTATGGTGTTCGTTCAACTGTTTCGTGTAATGCATATATTTACAAGCTGGACATTTTGTCATCAACCCTTGCGGCGCATCAATCTTTGGTTCGCGTTGGCGCAACGGCATGTATCGTTTTGGTTTCTTGAAAAAAGCAGTCATCGCTTCCCCCTCGTTCATTCCGGCATCCCCACTTTACGCCACATTTCAAACAGTTCCGTTCGTTCGTCTAGGCTATATAAGTCACCTGTCTCCGTCCCATCATAAAAGCGGTTGACCTCGCTCCAAATGCGGATGAACAACTCGTTCTTCAAACTGAAGATGAGCTGTTGACGGAACAAGCGGTCCGAGGTCAAGACCGCTTCGAGCGCCTGCACGCGCTCTCTCGTCGGTTCGACTTCTGAGAACGCCAATCGTTCGAGCAAACGGAGCATCTCGACAATGTCGGTCGCTTTCGTCTGCTTCGTCACGATAAACTCAGACAAAATCTCGATGTAGCGATGTCGATCTTGCTCACACAAGAACGTGCCGCCACCGTGCCGCGTCTCGACGATCCCTAAAAAACTGAGGGCGCGCAACGCTTCTCGGACCGAGGACCGGCTAATCGACAACGTCTCGGCGAGTTCGCGCTCTGACGGGAGACGATCTCCCGGTTTCAATGACGCCTGAACGATTAACGAACGTATTTTCGAAATGTTTTCGTGAAATGAGGACGCGTGTTTTCCATGCATCTGACCGTTCAACTCCCTTATTTAACATGGCATTCTCTCTAAAGTGGTCAGACCAATTAATCAGATTATACCACTTTTTATGACTTGGTACTAGTTTTCGTACCAGCCATTTTCGAGTCCACTCGTTTCAAGACGACTTCCGTCTCACCGAACCGTTTCTTCAACGCCTGCATCAACGATTCCGTCGGATTGACCGAATACGCGGAAGCGAGCTGCTTCACTTCTTTCGAGTCCGAAAAGCGACAGACGACCGGCACATCGCCCGGTGACGCATGTAGCAACTCTTCGAGCTCCGCGAACGTCTCGCGCCGAAGACGGACGAACAACGCCTGCCCGTGCAATGGCCGCACGCGTTCGACGATCCATTGGCGGCGGCCGTCACGCTCATTCGAATGGACTTCGAGCAATAGGACGTTGCCGCTATAGAGCGATCGGCCGAACGCTTGGAACACGCGCGGGAAGATGACGACTTCGTCTTGGGTGACGCCGTCGTCGACCATCATCACACCCATGTCCTCATGCTTCTTCGTTTTGAACGTGCGAATCGCATCGACGTATACGACGACAAATCCCCTTTCCCCCACTGATACTTCATCGAGCGTCACGGTCGTCACATTGAGCGGTGCGACTGTCATTAATGGTGAATGGACGATCCACGTCCCGAGCGCCTCCCGCTCTTCTTCCGACCAGTTCGGTTCGACCGGCTCTGTCCGTTTCAAACCGAGCGCGGACAGTTCATCCGGCAAGAGATGGGTATCCGCTTGTTCGCGTAGACGCGTCACGGCGAGGAACGCTTGTCTACGCTCACCGTGATAGAGGCGATCGAGCGCACCGGCACCGAGCAATCGCCGCAGCTTCAACTCGTCTTTTGCGCCCCACTCCATCAACTCTCGCAACTGTCCTACATCCTTAAACGTTTCATGATGCGCGATTAAACGCTCGACGTCCCGCTTCGTCAAGCCTAGGATCGCCTTGAGCCCGAGTCGCACGCCCGGACCTTCAAGGAACGGGCCGGCTTGTCCGTGTAACACGTCAGGCGGATAGATTGGGATTTTATCTTTTCGCAACATCCGTACGAGTTGACTCGTCTTGTCATACGTCGTGACATAAAACACCCGTTGAAAATGGGCTTTCACATAGGCGAGCCGGTAGCTGATCAGGCTGTATGCGACCGCGTGCGAACGGTTGAATCCGTAGCCGGCAAACTTCTCGATCCACGAGAACACTTGACGCATCGAGTCCTCTCCGTAAGAAGCGGCAGACCGCTCGAGAAAACGCGCCTTCTCGACTTCGATCGTCGCGACATCTTTTTTGGCGATGGCCCGTCGTACCAAATCCGCCTCGGCGTACGAGTAACCGGCCAGTTCACGCAATAGACGCATCACTTGCTCCTGATAGACGAGGACGCCGTGCGTCGTCGTCATCAGTTCACCGACGACCGGGTGGACCGGCTGATAGGGCATGCCGTGCTTGCGCTTCGCGTACGTCTCGATAAACTGCATCGGTCCCGGACGATAGAGCGACATCGTGACGACGATATCTTCGAATGCGGAAGGCTTCACTTGACGGAGCGCCTGTTTCATCCCATCCGACTCGAATTGGAAAATGCCATCCGTGTCACCACGGGCCAACAGACGAAGCGTCTTCGCATCGTTGAGCGGGATCGTCTTCAACGAGAACATCGCGTCGGACTCACGGATGAGCGTCTCCATCTGCCGGAGCCGGGTCAAGTTCCGCAAGCCGAGTAAATCAATTTTCAAAAGACCGAGCGCCTCGAGATCCTTCATATTATATTGCGTCACTTGTTCGCCATCCGTCGGTTGGAGCGGCGTGACGTTCTCTAACGCCTCCCGGCTGAGGACGAGTCCGGCGGCATGGATGGAGGCTTGGCGGGGCAATCCCTCGAGCTCCGAGGCGATCTTCAATAACTGGGACCGCTTCTTACTGCCGGCGAACCATTTCATCTTCGTCGGATTAGACCGCACGCCTTGAAGACCGTCATCGCGCACTTGTTTGCTGGCCGCCTGCCCTTCTTCGAGCGTCATGCCGAGGGCACGGGCGACGTCGCGGAGTGCCGCTTTCGCCCCGAACGTGGCAAGCGTCCCAATCTGGGCGGCATGATGTGCCCCGTACTTCTCGAGCACGTAGCGGACGACTTCCTCACGGCGCTCGTCTTCGAAGTCCAAATCGATATCAGGCATCGATACACGTTCCGGGTTCAAGAAACGCTCGAACAGCAAGTCAAACTGAACCGGGTCGACCTCGGTGATGTCGAGGGCGAAACTAACGAGCGAACCGGCCGCAGATCCGCGCCCCGGCCCGACTTCAATCGCTTCACCCTTGGCGAAACGAACGATGTCCTCGACGATGAGGAAGTACGAGGCGAAGCCGGTCCGTTCGATGACCTCGAGTTCATAGCGCGCCCGCTCGAGATACGGTTCACGGAGCAACCCCTTCTGCTTTAGCCGTTCGGCGACGAGCCGCTTCAATCGTGGATAGGCTTCCGACAATTCAGGGATGGCAGCAGCCGCTTCCGGCAACTGAATCGGCTCGACGCCTGCCTCGAAACGCTCCAATTCGGCGAGCTCGTCTGCATCGAACCAATCGTTCATCTCGCTAGGCAGACGCACATGGCGCCCTCGGTGATGGATGTCCTCTTCCGAGATGACGTCCCCTTCCCCGATCGCTACCAAAGCGCGATACGCCTCAAAGTCGTCCTGGCGCATATACCGCGTCTCCGGAGCGGGGATGAGCCGGACACCGAGTTCCTCACGCATTGCCCGCAGCTGCTTCAACACGAGGACGTGCTCTGTCGTCTGCGGTGCAGGCAGACCGAGCCATAGTCGGTCCTCTTTTACGTGATTGAGCAATTGATGGAAGAGGCGACGACGATGCATCGGGTCGCTCGTCTTCCAATTATCAGGTAAGACGACGATGGCGAGTTCCGTCGCTTCGGTGATTGCCCCTCCCCCAACGTACCGGTACAACTGTTCGATGTGGCTCGCCTCGACAGCGTACGCGAGCACCGCCACGTCCAGCCCGCCGACCCGTAGCACCGTACGCAAACCGATGACCGGTTTGACGTTATAACGCGCACACAGCCGAAAAAATTGAGGGACGCCGTAATATGCGTCGTCGGCGAGCGCCACGGCACGGCTACCACGTTCGGCCATCTGTGCCACATAGGCTTCCAACCGAACCGTGCTCTGCATCAGACTATACGCCGATTGGACATTCAAATGAAGCATCTGACCCCTCCTCTCTTTTTTGATTATTGTCAAACTCCTATCACCACTTCTCTGATACAATAATTATAGACAAAAGTCATCGTAAAAGGGGGTAAAAGCGTATGATTATTAATCGGGGACAAATCGCGCGCGATAAACTGGCAGATTTGCAAAATGGACAGACCGTGTTCGCCGACAGCCCGGAGATCATCGAACGGCTCCGCAAGTACATCACCGAATATCAACTCGATGTCGTCGAGGACGTGACCGATCGCGGCACGTGGTTCATCCCAAAAGCAGACGAGACAAAATGAAGAGAGCTGACCGCGGTCAGCTCTCTTCATTTTCGAACGTATACGGATGCGCCACCTCGTCAAGCGCCGCAATGACGTCCTCCATCTCTTCCCACTTGTCAATCGTCGCTCCGGCGGCCATTTGATGCCCGCCGCCACGATACCGCTTCGCCACCTCGTTGATGACCGGGCCTTTCGAACGGATGCGGACGCGAATCTCATCCTTGTTCTCGACGAACATGACCCAACACTTTAAGCCTTCGAGCCCCGAGAAGCTGTTGACGAGTTGTGACGCCGCCTCGGGCGTCGCATGAAACGTCCGGAGCACATCCGCATCGATTTTCACATAGCCGACCCCCGCGTCCGTCACGTGGACGTTTTGTAAGACATAACCTTGAAGTTGCAACGTCGCCAAATCGGTCTTATACATTTGACGATATAGCCGGCCCGTGTCAATGCCGAACGATAACAGCTTCGCCGCCACTTCGAACGTCCGTGGCGTCGCGTTACGGAACTGGAAACGCCCCGTGTCCCCGACGATGCCGGCAAACAAGAGGAAGGCTGATTCTTCGTCGAGCGCGAGCCCCCACGCCTCTGCGAGCTCAGCAATCATCTCAGACGTCGAACTGACCGACGTGTCGACGATCTGTTGTGTCGCGTACGGATCTTCATCCGGGTGATGGTCGATTTTGACGACCCTCTTCCCTTTGAGCGCATGTGGCCCGTCAATTCGCTCGTGGTTGGCCGTATCGAGGACGAGGACGAGCGCTTCGTCGTACATCTCCGGTTCGACGTGTTCCATCTTCCCTAAAAACTCTAAATCGCGCACGATTCCACCGACGACATACACGTCCTTCTCTGGATACGCGCGTTCGATGATGCGTTTTAGCCCCAACTGACTGCCAAGGGCATCCGGGTCCGGACGGACGTGGCGGTGAATCAAAATCGTCTTCGCCTCTTCGATTGCTTGTTTGATGCTTGCTGCTTCTGGCCAATGTGCCATAGCCATTCCTCGCTTTCTTGAACGTTATTCTATGGTATGATGATAACAGATTACTTGTCTGAAAGGGGTTTCTTCACTTGGCTCAACTTGTTCTGATCGGGCTCATCCTGTTTGCCCTCGGCGCTTACTTCGTCTATAAACGACGTGCCTATCTTACGAAAACGCCGTATCGAAAAGCATTGTTCAACACGCAGGCCCTCATTTGGCTCAGCATGTTCCTCGCCTTGTTCGCGATCAACCAAATGATTGGCGGGTTCATTCTCGACTCGACCGTCGGCTGGATTGTCAGCATCGTCATGCTCGTTCTCGGTGTCGGCAATGCCATCGTCGGGTTCATCCGCTACCGGAAACTCTATCCGCTCGCTGCCGATGAACCGATTCACCAATCGTGATGATATAAAAATGAGCTGATGAATCCATCAGCTCATTTTTATTAGCGGTCAATCAATTGTGCCGTCACGAGCGCCTTGGCGACGAGTTGCGTCCCTTGCGTCATCTCGACGTCAACTTTCCCGAACTTCCGTCCGAGATCGAACACGTTGGCCGAGACGCGGATTTGACTCTCGATTTGAATCGGCTTCATGAAATAGACGGTGATGTTCTCGACGACGAGATCCCCTTTTTTCATGTGACGCAAGCTTCGCGTCGCCCCCTCGACGAGGAGCGTCGTCAACACGCCTGACGATGCCGTCCCCATATGGCTCGTCATCTGCGGTGCCACTTCGACGGTGAACGCCGTCCCGTTCGAGGTCGGGTCTTCTTTCAACTGGTTCGTGATCATGTTGTCGAACGTCTCGCCGACTTGTGGCTGCCGGTTGGCGAGCTGGAGCGCTTTTAACACATCCTGTCGACTGATGATGCCGAGTAGACGGCCATAGTTGTCGACGACCGGCAACATCTCGATGCCTTCCCATACCATCTGATGGGCGGCGTTTGTCACGCTCGTCTGGACGCCAACGGTGATCGGGCTTCTCGTCATCACTTTCTCAATCTCCGTGTCATGAGACCGATCGATGATGTCCTTCGCCGTGATGACCCCGACGACTTTCATTTGGTCATCGATGACGGGATAGCGGTTATGTTTCGTCCGCTCGTTCAATTCGTGCCAACGCTTCACCGTATCGTCCGCCTTCAAGTAGAACGTGTCGTGCAGCGGGATGACGATATCGGATACGAGTAAAATCTCCTTTTTAATCAAACGGTCGTAGATGGCCCGGTTGATCATCGTCGCCACCGTAAAGCTGTCATACGACGTCGAGATGACCGGCATGCTGTATTTATCGGCCATTCGCTTCACTTCGTCCGTCGTATCGAAGCCCCCGGTGATGAGGACGGCTCCGCCAGACTGCAAGACGAGCTCGTGTGCTTTCTCCCGGTTCCCGATGATGACGAGCGAATCGACGTCGATATAACGCATCATCGCCTCGAGCTTCATCGCACCGATGACGAATTTCGAGAGTGTCTTATGAAGGCCGTCGCGACCGCCGAGCACTTGCCCGTCGACGATGTTGACGACTTCGGCGAACGTCAGCTTTTCAATGTTCTCTTTATGCTTCCGCTTGATGCGAATCGTGCCGACCCGTTCGATTGTCGAGACGAATCCCAAGTTCTCGGCTTCTTTGATGGCCCGGTAAGCCGTTCCTTCTGAGACCGCCAACTCTTTTGCGATTTGGCGAACAGAAATCTTGGCTCCCACATCGAGCGACTCGATATGTGCAATGATCTGTTCATGTTTTGTTGTCATGTCACGAGTCCCTTCCCTTAATACATTTTCTGTCACTTTTAGTATACTGTATCAGTCCAACTTGTTCAAACTGTACTAATGAAATGGTTACATTTCCTTTCTGATTTTGAAAACGATATAATGAGTTCGAACATCATTGAACGAGAAGGAAGGGATCGACTTGAACCAACGAACGAACCAAATCGCACAATCTTTGGCGACGAAAGGGTTGGACGCCGCGTTCATCACCTCGAAAGCGTCCGTCTTTTATTTCTCAGGCGTCTACGCCGAGGCCCACGAACGGCTCATTGCCATCCTCGTCTTGAAGAACGGGACGACGGCCATCGTCTGCCCCGCCCTTGAGAAAGGGATTGTCGAGGCGAGCGACTGGACGGGCGACATCGTCACCTATATGGACCATGAGAACCCGTGGGACAAAGTCGTCAAACTGTTCCTCGACCAACAAATCGTCCCAGAGCGCATCGGCATCGAAGGCGAGCATTTGACATATAACCGGGTCGAACAACTCCGGGCCGGTTTCGCCGGACTTTCAATCATCGATTTGACCGAGGAGTTGCAAGCGCTCCGCATGATCAAGTCGCAAGACGAGGTCCGTGTCATGAAGCGCGCCGCCGAACTCGCCGACATGGCCATCGAGGCGGGGATTCGCGCCCTCCTTGAAGGCGTGACCGAGCTCGAGGTCATTGCCGAAATCGAGTATGCGATGAAGAGACAAGGCGTCCGTGAGATGTCCTTCGACACGCTCGTCCTCTTCGGCGAGAACAGCGCCGACCCGCACGGTGTACCGGGAAACAACCGGTTGAAGCAAGGTGACTTCGCCTTGTTCGACCTCGGTGTCGTCTGGCAAGGGTACTGCTCCGACATTACGCGGACCGTCGTATATGGCGAGGCCAGCACGAAACAGCGCGAGATATACGAGACGGTCCTCCAAGCAGAGCTCGCCGCAATCGACGCGGCGAACCTCGGCGCGACGCTCGGCTCGATTGACATCGCAGCCCGTCAAGTGATCACGACGGCCGGATACGGTGAATACTTCACGCACCGCGTGGGCCATGGGATTGGCATCGAAGTCCACGAGTTCCCATCGATGGCAGCCAACAACGACATGACCGCCCAAGCCGGGATGACGTTCACAGTCGAACCTGGCATCTACCTTCCAGGCGTCGGCGGTGTCCGTATCGAGGACGACGTCGTCATGACCGAGAGCGGCCCGATCTTGTTGACGAGTTATCCGAAAGCACTTCAAGAGATCAAATAAAAAAACCAGCCCGCGCGGCTGGTTTTTCTTATGGACTTAATAAAACAAACGATACATGACGTCCCGTTGTGGCACATCAAACCGTTCCATCCGTTCGAGAAACGCACGCTTATCATACGGTACGGCCTGTAGCGCGATCGAGACCCCGGACTCATCGAGTGAGAGGATGCCGTATCGAGCCAAGTCGTCCCGCGCGACGCCGAGCGCACCTGGGTTGAGGTAGCGCTTCGACTCGTCCTCGAACGAATGGATCGGGTGATGATGTCCGAAGCAGATGATGTCCGCCTCATAGTCGCCGAACAGTTGTTGCATGTTCGGAAGCGTCGCCTCGAGAATCTCATGGAACGGGTCCTCGACAATCGGCGCCGCTCGCTTCGCCAAAGGAATATGATAATGGATACCATAAACCCGCTCGTTGCCTACGACTCGGTCTATCGTTCGCGGTAACTGAAATAAAACATCGGCGTACTCCGGACGCAACGTCCGGGCGACCCACTCGTGGTGCGGGCGCGTATGCGCATAGCTCGCAGGATGGCCTTTCCCTTCAAGGAGCGACAGCACGGCCTCATCGTGATTCCCCGTGATCATCTGGACGCCGCGGTCGAGCAGACGGGCCATGACCTCGTTCGAGTCCGGCCCCATCGCAATCATATCCCCGAGACTCCACACGTCCGTGACGCCTGCCGCGTCCAACTGGTTGAAGACGGCATCGAGCGCCTGGACGTTCCCATGGATATCCGTCAAGATGGCCAATTTCATCTGAATCCCCTCACTTCCGGTATTGATGGACGACGTTCACGCCCCCGGTCACATCGATGACTGCTCCCGTGACCATGTCCGACTCTTCGGCGAGCAAGAACAAGATCATCCGGGCGATGTCCTCGCCTGTCCCGTGCCGACCGACCGGTGTCTGGTCGTCGGCCTCGGCTGCGTCAATCCGCATTTCTTTTTGCGCCCCGACGATGTTCCCCGGGTTGATCATATTCGCCGTGATTCCATGGGCCGCCTCTTCGAGCGCCACCGACTTCGTCAAACTGACGAGACCGGTCTTCGCTGCGGCGAAGGCGGAGCGATGCAGCCAGCCCGGGGCCGTCGCGCTTTCCGGAAAGCCGTACGTGATGATGCGCCCGAACCGTTTCGCGCGCATTGCGGGGATGGCCCGCCGCATGAGCCAAAACGAGGCCGACAAGTTCCCAGTGATGACCTCGTCCCACTCTTCGTCCGATAAGTCGATGAGACATTTGCGGTCGAAGATGTAGGGCCCTGCATTCAAGATGAGCGCATCCGGCTCACCGAACCGCGCCACCGCCTGCTCGAAACCGTCAAGCACCGCTTCTCGGTCCGTGAGCGGCGCTTCAATCATATGTAGCCGTTCGTGCGTCCAATCAATCGGACTCCGTTGTAGCACGCTGACGTGCCATCCTTCCTCTAACAACCGTTCTGTCACAACCCGGCCGATCCCTTTGGCCCCGGCCGTGATGACCACGTGTTTCATCGTCATCCCTCCTCTGTAACATCTTACCCGTTCCCGCGCCCCATTTCCAAACTTCAACCTGCTCGCGAAGAAAGTTGTGAAATTTTCACACAATCTCGCCAGAAGCGGGCGTGAATTTTTATAGAAGTGGTATACTATACATGTAAGCCGCACGTACATTTCAAGCGAAAGGTTGGGATTTACATGGCAATTGTCTACAAACATATCCTCTCTGCCGTCGACGGCTCGAAAGAGGCGGAACGTGCATTCGAAACAGCTATCGACGTCGCGCTTCGTAACGATGGGAAGCTGTATATCGGTCACGTCATCGATACGCGGACGTTCGCCACGGTCGAGGCGTATGACCGGACAATCACCGAGCGCGCCGAGACGTATGCGAAAGAGTTGCTCGATGACTACGTCAACCGTGCCCGTGAGCGGGGCGTCAAAGAAGTCGAGACCGTCATCGAGTACGGCTCCCCGAAAGTGACGATCGCCAAGAAGATTGCACCGAACAATGAAATCGACCTCATCATCTGTGGCGCGACTGGTTTGAACGCCGTCGAGCGCTTCTTCATCGGTAGCGTCTCCGAGAGCATCGTCCGCTATGCCAAGTGCGACGTCCTCATCGTCCGTCAATAATGAAAAAGAGACCAGCGCCGGCGCTGGTCTCTTTTTCATTTATAACACTTTGACGGTGACCGTCTTGCGCCCAAACTTGAGCGCTGCACTTTGCGAGTACATCAAGATATCGATTTTGTTCCCTTTAATCGCGCCACCCGTGTCTGCCGCCGTGTAAGTCCCCATCAACTTCCCGCCGACGTACACTTGTACTTTCGAACCGAGCGGGATGACGCGCGGGTCGACCGCGACGACGTTATGTTTTTGCGTGCGAACGTTCCAGCCGAGTGCCGTCTTGCCCGAGCAGCCTTTGCAGTAAGGCGTGTAGGCCGATGCGTTCATCGTATACGTTTTCACGCTCGACTTGGCGACCGGTTTGACCGTGCGTAAGTATTTCGTGGCGATCCAGGCCGTCTTCCCTTTATAGTTGACGCGAATCCAAGCGCCCTTCGAACCGGTGCGCTCCAACTGGTGCCCTTTATTGATCTTCCCGAGTACTTTCCCTTCCACGTGCGCCGCCGCCCGAACGTTCAACCCGTTCACTTGGCTTTGGACATACGTTTTAGAAGCTGCCTCGACTTGTTGTTGTGGTAATAGCATGGCGAATGTCATGACCGTCAGTAATAAGACCGTTCCAATTTTTTTTAGCATGTGGTTCGTCCTTTCCTAGTCGGTTTGTTTGTCGTTGTTCATGTTGTCATGTTCTAAGGTGTTCGATACGCGTACAGTAATCCGATGAGTCAAGACGAGTATGTTTCGTCCAGATAACTATATGACGAATCTAGACGATATGCGTTTACAACTAAACTTCATTTGAGTGACATGAAAGTTACGGTTATGTTACAAAAGTTCTTGTTTTTAAAGAATGATGACGTTATTACACCAAGGATTGAACTTTCGTAATATTAATTTACATTTAATGGTTTTATTATGACGTGATCGTTACAAAGTTTCGTTTTTTCGTCCTGATTGTTACAAACGAGGATCACTAAGCTGACCATTCTCCTATCGAGAATTTGCGTGAATTAGGTCCACAGCACTAAAAAAAGGCCATCTTGTTCTATGTGAACAAGATGGCCTTACGTTACGATTGATTAGGCGTGTGTCTCGACGAGGTTCGCGATACGGACCGTGTCGCGCGCGATGACCAACTCTTCATTCGTCGGGATGATGATGACTTTGACTGGTGAATGCGGATAGTTAATAAACAACTCTTTGCCGCGTGCACCGTTGTTGAGTGATGGGTCCCAGTAAACGCCCATGAACTCGAGGCCACGGAGGATACGCTCACGGATGACGTCCGAGTTTTCCCCGACGCCGGCTGTGAAGATGATGGCGTCAACACCGTTCATCTCTGCCGCGTATTGTCCGATATAGCCGTGGATGCGGTTCGAGAAGATTTTGAGTGACACTTCGGCACGATGGTTGCCTTCAGCTGCCGCCTGCTCGATGTCACGCAAGTCACTCGAGATCCCCGAGAGACCGTAAACGCCCGACTCTTTGTTCATGACGTTCAAGACGTCTTCAGCTGACTTGCCCGTCTTCTGCATGAGGAACGGGATGAGGGCCGGGTCAAGCGATCCCGAGCGCGTTCCCATCGTGATTCCTTCGAGTGGTGTGAAGCCCATCGTCGTATCGATTGAACGACCACCGGCTACCGCTGCGATTGACGCACCGCTGCCGAGGTGGCACGAGATGAGGCGCAAGTCTTCGAGCGGACGTCCGAGAAGCTCGGCCGCACGTTGCGTCACGTACTTGTGGCTCGTCCCGTGGAAACCGTATTTCCGGACACCGTGCTCCGTGTAATACTCGTACGGGAGGCTGTACAAGAAGTTCTCTTCCGGCATCGATTGGTGGAACGCCGTATCGAACACCGCGACTTGCGGGACGTTCGGCAAAATCGTCTGGAATGCACGAATCCCTGTCAAGTTCGGTGGGATATGGAGCGGTCCGAGTTCAACGAACGATTCGATATTCTTCATGACTTCATCGTCGATGACGACCGAATCTGCGTACAACTCTTTTCCGTGAAGGACACGGTGCCCGACCCCTGCGATTTCATCGAACGATGCGATGATTCCGAGATCAATCAATTTTTCGAGCGCGAGCTCGACCGCTTCTTTGTGCGTGTGAAGCGGTGTCACGACGTTGAACTTCTGTCCTTCGCCGTATTTGATTGTGAAGATTGCATCGTCTTTCCCGACGCGCTCGACGAGACCGACCGCGAGCATGTGTTCAGACGGCATTTCGAGAAGTTGGAACTTCAATGACGAACTACCTGCGTTGACTGCCATAATTTTTGTCATGTCATACACCTCTTACCTTTCGATTTAAACGGGTATCTTTATCTGTTCTTTTGAAAACCGATAACTGTATCATAATGAAGATACTTGATATGACATATGTTTTTCAAGTCTTTTGCCTAATAAAATTATGTTGTTTTAAACCAATCATCAATCTGTTTCACGATATTGGCGACAGCGCGGACGTCCGTGAACGATGGCAGTTCGACGAGGAGCGCTTGTTTCGGTCGTTTGACGCCTTCTCCGAGCTTTTGAAGCAGGAGCAAACTCTTCGCATACCGCTCGTCTTTAAACATCGTCGTAGGCAACTGAAGCACGCCTTTGACGACGGCCTCTCGGTCCATCCACTGTTTTAATTTCCCTTCGTCATCTTGTTCAAACAAATTGTTCGGGATGACGAAAAGGCCGTGACCACCCGGAACCGTATGCCGCATCGCCTGTTCCATCATCAGAAAGTGAGCGTACGCGTGGCCGTCGGTCCGGTGCAGATCGTACGTCTTCGCCACCTCATCATTCGGATAATAGCCGATTGGTAAGTCGACGAGCGTCAAGTTTGCTGGTTCAACGAACAGCGGCTCGAGCGCGTCTTGATGGAAATAGGAAACCGGCTTCTCGAGCAGGTTACTGATGGCATAAGACAAGCGGAGCATCGTCTCATCGACTTCGACGGCCTGTGCCGTCGCCTCGTTCAATTGCGACAACACGGCATGGACGAGCGTGCCCGTGCCGCTGCCGAGCTCGAGTAGCGTCGCCTTGTCCTCGACGAGCTTCGTCGCCAAATACCCGATAAACAGACTGACCGCATCCGGCGTCGGCTGATGGTTCGGGGGGAGCGTCGTCGTCTCCTCGAGGACGAGCAGGCTGACCGCCTTCCGTACATCATCCATGTCCTCTGACGCCACGTCGACGCGCTCTAGCACTTCAATCAACGCTTCGAGCGGTAAGACATCTAGGTCAGCCACCAATTTTTTCACATCTTGTTTCCAATCTCGGTACAGTTGTTCGAATCGTTCCATCTTCGTTCATCCTTTCCATACAAAACCGGCTCTCTAACTGAGAGCCGGTCGTTTCACTTCTATTAGTGTAGACGATTCCGGAGAATTCGCCAAGCGAATCAGTTTGCTGCCGCGAACGCTGCGAGCGCTGAATCGAAGTCAACTTCGTCCGTCATCTCGTCCATATACTGCACGTATTGGACCGTGCCGTTTGAATCGACGACAAAGACAGAACGGGCCAAAAGACGAAGTTCCTCGATCAAGACACCGAACGATTTTGCAAAGGAGAGATCACGATGATCCGAAAGCGTGACGACGTTATCAATTCCCGCTGCCGAGCACCAGCGACGCTGTGCGAACGGCAAGTCGTTCGAGACGGTAAGTACCGTTCCGCCAAGCGATGACGCCTTCTCATTGAACGCACGCGTCTGCGCATCGCACACACCTGTGTCGATTGACGGGATGACGCTAATCAGCTTTTTCCCCGGATAGGCCGCGAGTGTCACTTCGTCTAATGAAGTCGTCAGTGCCGTGAAGTCAGGCGCTTGGTCGCCTACTTTCACTGGATTCCCTTGAAGCGTTACGTTGTTCCCTTTAAATGTTGGCATTGTTCCATCCCCTTTTAGCGGAATTGTACGTCCCCATCATATCGATGGCACACGCGTCATGACAAGCATCCTGCTTCGACGCTTTTTCAGTTTTTCCCTATATCCAATTAACAAAACACGGTATAATAGGGAAGACACATACGACAAAGGGGATGACTCAAATGAGAAACAACGTGTATTTGTATCACCGAAACGTCAACGATTTCACAAAAGAAGTGAAAAAACTACGGGAAATCGGGGAAAAGCACGGCTTTAACGTCGTCGAACGCCCTGAGGATGCCAACATCATCGTCGCCATCGGGGGAGATGGCGCGTTTCTCCAGGCCGTCCGCTATACCGGGTTCCGCCAAGATGCGATTTACGTCGGCTTCGGCCGCGGCTTGAACGAGTTTTATTGTGATTTCGACATACATAAACTCGATGAAGTCGACCGCTTGTTCTCGGACAACACGGCCCGCATCGAGGCCGGGCTCGAAGTGCGCAAATATCCGCTCCTTTCGGCTTCCATCAACGAATCGACACCGCTTCTCTGTCTGAACGAGGCGTCAATCAAATCGAGTATCATCAAATCGCTCGCAATCGAGGTATACATCGACGATCTTCATTTCGAGACGTTCCGTGGAGATGGAATGGTCGTCTCGACACCGACCGGTTCGACGGCTTACAACAAATCGCTTACAGGCGCCGTCGTCGACCCGCTCATCCCATGCATGCAAGTGAGCGAGATTGCCTCGGTCAACAACAACCGTTACCGGACGCTCGGTTCTTCGTTCATCGTCCACGAGTCACGCAAACTGTCGCTCCGCATCATCGAGGACGGCAACGACTATCCGATTATCGGCATGGACAATGAAGCGCTCAGCCTGAAGTATACCGACCGCATCGACATCGAACTGTCGGACAAGGTCGTCAAGACAGTGAAGCTCCGCAACAACTCGTTCTGGCATAAAGTTCAACGTTCATTCTTCTAATCCCTAAAGAAAGAGCCTCCTGCGCGGAGGCTCTTTCTTGTTACGTCGTGATGACGTCCGCTTCATATACCGGCGTCCCTTCGACGACGGTCATGACGAGACGGTTGTTCAAGATGTCCATCCCCCGAAGGTCAAAGAAGTCTTCCTCCCATACGGTGAACGTCGCATTATAGCTTTGGATGAGCAAGCCGTCACGTCCGTGCGTGTTCGTGGCGACGCGTGGCGAGTACGTGAAGCTCCGGAGCGCCTCATACATCGACAGACGCTCGTTCGGCGCGAGCGTGCTCGAGCCGGCGAATGACTGGCGGGTGACAGCGGCGTAAAGCCCCTTTCGAACGTCGACGTCCGAAATCGGGGCGTCGCTCCCACCGAGGAACAACGCCCCCGTTGCCACCATCGATTTGAAGCGATAGGCGTTGTCGACGCGTTCGTTGCCGAGGCGGTCGAAGAGTAGTTCCATGTCGTCGGACAGGAAGACCGGCTGCGCATCAATCAAGACCGGCAACGCCGAGATGCGCTTCAACAGCGCGTCATCGAGGAGCGACGCGTGAATGATACGATCGCGCGTCCCCCGTTTGGCCGGATATTTCTCAAGCAAGCCGATGAACTGTTCAGCTGCTGCGTCACCGATCACGTGGGCCGCCACGTTCATCCCGTAGGACCGGGCTTTTTTCACGAGCGCCTCGAGATGGTCCGGCCGATGCACTTCGATGCCACGTTGGACCGGGTCGTCCGTATACGGTTCGGACAACAGCGCCGTCCGGCCGCCGAACGAGCCGTCGACGAACAGTTTCATCGCCCCGAAGTCAAAGCGCGGTCGCTTGTAGAGCGCATCGTGTTGAAGCACACGGTCGACGATTTGTTCATGGACGAGCAGATGTGCGTGAAATGGGACGTCACCGAGCACGTCTTCATACGCCTGAATCGTCTCGAGCGGGTCACCGTGATAGAATAAGTCCTCGGTATGGGCACCGACGATGCCGTGACTGAACAAGGCGTCGACGGCCCGTCGAATCGAGGCGACGTTCTTCTCTTTGTTGCCACCGAGTTCGCGGTGCAACAAGTCGAGCGCTGCGTCATAGAGCACCCCGTTCAGCTTCCCTTCCGCATCGCGCCCGAGCTTTCCGCCCTCGATAACCGTATGATGAATCAAGCCGAGCCGCTCGAGTCCTTTCGAGTTGACGACGGCCACGTGGCGGCACACCCGCTTCAAGACGACGGGACGGTCCGGGATGACCGCATCGATCATCTCGCGCGTCGGCATCTCGCCGAGCAGCCGATCGTTGAACCCTTCCGCGACGAGCCAATCATCCCCGCTCGCCTTTTGTTTCATCGTCTCAAGCAACGCGTTCAAATCGGTCGTCTCCGTCGCATCGACCCGATCGAGCGCTTCCCCGTATCCGATTAAATGGATATGTGAGTCTGTGAACGCCGGATAGACGCTCTTTCCTTCAAGATTGACGATGTCCTGAATACGCCCCGCATATGTACGGCGCAGCTGCCCTTCTTCCCCCATCTTCAGGATGCGGCCATGTTCGACATACATCGCCCGACTCATCTCGCCTTCTTTATTCAACGTATAAATCTTTCCGTTCACCCATAACGTTCCCATCACATAACTCCTCCTCGATTCAAAAAAGATTGACGTCTACGTTAATTCCCGTTTACGTCAATCTTCATGCATAGATTATTTTCGAAGCAATTCTTGGTGCTCGATTCCCTTTTCGACACGTTGACGAATCTGACGCGGCGCCGCTTCATCGAAACGGCCGAGTACGCGCTCGCCGATTTCGACGGCCGTCCCATACTCCCCGTGCAAGAACTTGTTCTCAGCGAGCGTCAAGGCGATGTGCACCTCGTTGTCACGACGGCGATAGCGGTTCGCATACTGTAACAGCTGTTCGGCGTACGTGACTTGACGAAGGAGCGCCTTCACTCGGTCGCGGAAATTATCCATCGTCTCTTCGATGTCGTGGCTCAAGCCGACGATGTACGTCATGTTGAACGGTGCTTTCTCGAACTGCTCATCGAGCGACTGGACGCTCTTTTGCAGTTGGCGCATGTCGTTCATCAAATCGTTCGGCACGACCGGCATCGCACTTTTCGCGAGGAGTCGACGATGCGCCGATAGTTCGCGTTTCCATCCTTCAAGTTTATTGCGCACTTCGAGCTCTTCTTTTCGAAGCGAATTCGTGTTCTCGATGAACCGTTCATGCATGGCCGCAAATTGATCGAGCGATCGTTTCGCTTCCTGCACTTTCGATTTAACGAGGCTGAACGGGAGCATTTGGGCGCTGAGCGCTTGCTCGATGTCATGGACGTTCGCCGATAGCGTCGTCCGTTCCCGCTCGAGCTGCTCGAACTCTTCGCCAACTCGGGCGTTAATCTCATAGTTGCTGATCAGGCGAGACATCTCTTCGTTCAGACGCGTCATCAGTTCTGTCGTCTTCTCATCACGTTCACGGACGGTCGCGAACTCTTTTTTCACGTATTGACGCGCGTCGACCTCGGTGCGGAACGCTTCGAACAATTGATCGATATCCGAGCTCAATTGTTGCATATCCGTCTCGAAATGATCGAACTCGAGCCGTTCAATCCGTTCCATGAGCGTTTGACGCCGGTCTTCCGCTTGTTCGATTTCTTCCATTAAACCAAGCGGTTCAAGGGCGTATCCGTCCATCTGCATCTCTTTATGACCCGAACGAAGTTGGTTGAGCTGCTGACGCAAGTCGACTTGGACGGTCCGCACGAACTGCGGGATGACGCCGACGAGTTCACGGATGTGCGTGACTTTCGCCGATAAGTCCTGTCCGGCTAAGAACGCATCCGACACTTGGCCTTCTTGCTTGAGTGTCATCATCTCGTTTCGCTTCGCCTCAGCGGCTGCAATCTCGGCTTCGACGAGAGGATACGTCGGTCCGAAGGCGTTGTTTTGCGAAACGAGTGTCTTCCGTAGCTGGTATAGCTCTTTTTCGTCTTTCTTGACGATGTCGAGGAGCGAGTCATGATGTTGATTGAACTCATCCATCTCGTCGAGCATGGCGTGTACCATCGTCTCGAGCTCTTCAATCAACTGTTCCGTCGCGTCCAAGTCCGATTTCACTTTCAAGAAGCGGTACTTATCGAGATCTTCTTCCGACCGATAAAGCGATTCATCGATTTGGCCGGTATGGACGCTGACGAGTTCGTCCCACGACTGATGCCAGCGATCGAACTTCTCTTTTGTCTCGCCTTCCATCGGCCACTGCTTGAACTTTTGAAGCTCGGCCGGGATACTCGCACTGAGAATACTTTGTTTGCGAATATCCAAATCATCAATTTTTTGGTAATACTTTCTTCGAATGAGCATACTAGCGAGCATGGCCCCTAGCGCGATGACGATGATTCCAATTAAAATCCCATATAATCCGTAATCCATCTTTGTAACAACCTCCAAGCCGCTTTCATGGACTTATGTATCGTAAAGAAGAAAATGATGTATTTTATAAGTATAGATATACTTAATCATATTATACAACTGTGGATTTGCATAGGTTTTCCAATGGTTTGACGTGAGAATGTTGCGCGCTCATAAAAACGTTTCGGAAGACAAATTGAAAAAATGCGTGTACGATGATGCATATCTGAGCTTGTATTCATATAGGAGGGAATCATATGTTTCAAACGACTGCTTACTCTGGCGACTTGGCCGCCGGCTATGAACTGCTGAACAAACAACTCGCTGCACTGTTAGAAGGCGAAACGAACGAAGTCGCGAACCTCGCCAACGCGAGCGCGCTCCTTAACCAATTTCTAGATCGGATCAACTGGGTCGGCTTCTATATGAAGAACGGTGACGACGCGCTCATCCTCGGCCCGTTCCAAGGTCTCCCAGCTTGCGTCCATATCGCATTTGGGAAAGGCGTATGCGGGACAGCCGCTTCAACGCAAGAAACGCAACTCGTGGCGGACGTCCACAAGTTCCCAGGGCATATCGCCTGTGACGCCGCATCGAACTCAGAGATTGTCGTCCCGCTCGTTCGCGACGGCGAGACGATCGGCGTGCTCGATATCGACAGCCCCGAGTTCGATCGCTTCTCAGAAGTCGACCGTCAAGGCCTCGAGCAATTTTGCCAGACATTACTTCGCTTCATCTGATTGACAAGCTGTTTTATTCATCGTATACTATTTTTTGTGCATGAAATGACGATAGCAGTCATCGACAGACGTATCCACCTTTCGGGCCTCGACTTTGTCGGAGGAGCATCTCGTAGCTTCGCTATCAAGTGAAGGTGCTTGAACCTTGAAAGGGGCGTCACCCGTCTTTGACACCGTTGTTCTTTTGTGCAAAATACATGAACAACAAGGAGGAGTCCAAACATGGCTCGTTACACAGGTCCAGCTTGGAAACTCTCGCGTCGCTTAGGCATCTCGCTTAGCGAAACGGGTAAAGAATTAGCAAAACGTCCTTACGCACCAGGCCAACACGGCAATGGTCGTCGTAAAATCTCTGAATACGGTCTTCAGCTTCAAGCGAAGCAAGCACTCCGTCACATGTACGGAATCAACGAGAAGCAATTCCGTCGCATCTTCAACGATGCAGGGAAAATGCAAGGAATTCACGGTGAGAACTTCATGTTCTTGCTCGAGTCACGCCTTGACAACCTCGTTTACCGTATGGGCCTCGCTCGCACACGTCGCGGCGCGCGCCAACTCGTCAACCACGGTCACATCCAAGTTGACGGTTCACGTGTAGACATCGCGTCTTACCGTGTAAAACCAGGTCAAGTCATCTCAGTTCGTGAGAAGTCTAAAAACTTCAAAGCGATCGCTGAAGCGCTCGAAGTAGCACCAGCTACAAAAGACTTCGTCACGTTCGACGCTGAAAAGCTCGAAGGTACGTACGTACGTCTTCCTGAGCGCGCTGAGCTCAACGACCAAATCAAAGAGCAATTGATCGTCGAGTACTACTCACGTTAATGCTTTTATCCCCTTTCCCGCCTCGGCAGGAAAGGGGATTTTTCATTTCTTTAAAATCTGTTCACGAATCCGGCCCATCTGGGTATCGAGCGCATCCGCCATGTTCGCCGCCTCGGTCAGCTCATGCCGGGACGCCTCAGGGATTTGCTGCTGATACTTGTATTGGAGTTTATGTTCCGTCGCCGCCCAAAAGTCCATCGCCAATGTCCGGATTTGAATCTCGGCCGGCACCCAGATGACGCGCTCGGCCAAATATACTTTCGTCCGGACAATGAGATGGAGGCTCCGGTATCCGCTCGGCTTCGGATGTTTGATATAGTCTTTCACTTCATCGATTTGAAGGTCGTCCCGCTTCTTCAAATGGTCTAGAATCGCATAGATGTCGTCCCGGAAACTCGTGACGATGCGGACACCGGCGACGTCATGCACGTGATCCCAAAGCGCGTCCACTTCGAGCGGCAATTCTTTTTGCTTCATCTTCCGGACGATGGACGGAAGTGTCTTCATTCGCGTCTTCACATGCTCGATTGGGGAGTAGCCGAGCCGCGTCTGCCAGTCGAGATCGATGATGCCAAGATCGCTCTCGAGCTCGGTGATCGCCATCTCGTAATAACGGAACCGCTCCCGCCAATGATGAAACTGCTCGCCGAAAAACTCTTCGATTTCCATAGTCTCTCCTCCTCTTTTCCCTTTCCATCGTACCAAACAAACGTACGTTCCATACATAAAAAACCGTCCATTCTCGTAACGTGACGAGAATGGACGGTTGCATCAGACGTGGCGAATGACGAAGTATTTTTTCTTACCACGACGGATGATCGTGAACTCACCGAGCGTATCGGCGCGTGTCACCGTCTTATCGAGCGCTTGTTCACGCTCGCCGTTCAAATAGATGGCACCGTTTTGCACGTCTTCCCGTGCCTGACGTTTCGATTGGACGATCCCCGCCTCGACGAGAAGGTCGACGAGGTTACGCTCACCATCGAGTTCGTACTGCGGCATCCCTTTGAACGCCGCGTCCATGTCTTCCGGTTTCAGTGACGCGAGGTCTCCGCTGAAGAATGCGTTCGTGATTCGCTCAGCCTGTTCAAGACCGGCTTCCCCGTGGACGAGCTTCGTCATCTCTTCGGCGAGACGGCGCTGGGCAGCACGTTTCTCCGGAGCAGCTGCAACTTCTTCCGCGAGCGCATCGATCTCTTCGTGCGTCATGAACGTGAAGTATTTGATGAACTTGATGACGTCGGCGTCATCGACGTTAATCCAAAACTGGTAGAACTCGTACGGTGTCGTCTTGTCAGCATCGAGCCAGACCGCGCCGCCAGCCGTTTTCCCGAACTTTTGACCGTCCGACTTCGTGACGAGCGGCACGGTGAGACCGAACGCCTTTTCTTGATGACCGAAACGGCGGATGAGTTCGAGTCCAGCTGTGATGTTCCCCCACTGGTCGCTCCCACCGACTTGAAGGCGGCAGTTCTCTGTTTCGTATAACTTCAAAAAGTCGAACGATTGCAATAACATGTACGAGAATTCCGTGTACGAGATTCCATTCTCTAAACGCGAGTCGACCGAGTCTTTCGCGAGCATGTAGCTGATCGGGAAATGCTTTCCGATATCGCGCAGGAAGTCGATGATTGACAGCTCGGCCGTCCATTCGTAGTTGTTGCGAATCTTGATCGGGTTCTCTCCTTCTAATGGGAGGAAACGGCTCAACTGATCTTTAATACGGTCCGAGAATTCTTTGACCGTGTCGAGCGTGTTCAGTGACCGTTCGTCCGAGCGTCCAGACGGGTCGCCGATCATCCCCGTCGCTCCACCGACGAGGGCGATGACTTGATGTCCCGCCTCTTGAAAACGTCTGAGCGTCAAAATCGGCAACAAGTGCCCGATATGGAGCGAATCCGCTGTCGGGTCAAATCCCGTGTAAAGCGTCGTCGGCTTCTTCAACTGTTCTTTCAATCCTGCTTCATCCGTCATTTGGTTGACGAGTCCTCGAAATGCTAAATCATTCAATAATTCCATTTGTCCCACTCCTTCGATTGACATAAAAAAACGCCCCTTCTCATATCGAGAAGGGACGGAGATTCCGCGGTACCACCCTAATTGCCACAGCTGTGGCCACTTTACATGAGAGATAACGGTCTCGACCCGGCCGAACGGCATGCTCCAAAAGTGTAATTCATCAGTTGACATTGGCTAGTTCACAGCATCCACTAGCTTTCTGGACAAGCGGTCCACCGACTACTTCGCTTTCTTCATTGCATCGATATAATGACTATGCCATTCATTTTATAAGTTTGGTTTCCACGTTGTCAATAACAAGATTGAAACTTGCAACGAAAGGTCGATTCACGATAAGGTGGGGAAAGACTTGTGCTATAATCGAATATATTACTGTCTGCAATCGATTTACACCATATGAAGGAGGCTGTCATGCTGCAAAAGATTCGAGACTTATGGAACAATCCAACGTCCTTGAAAGCCCGCCGTTATGCCAATGTATTTTACGATGTGTCGTGGAACGTACTCCTGCTCACGATCATCTCCGTTGTCCTCATCGGTTTTTTAGGCGCCGGAATCGGCGCCGGGTATTTCGCATCGCTCGTCAAGGACATGCCAACCCCTGCCTATAAGACGATGACGTCCCAAATCAACACGTACTCGTCGACCTCTGACATTTACTTCGGAAGCGGAGAACGGATCGGGAACTACACGACCGATGAAGTGCGTACGCCGATTCCAGTCGATAAAGTATCGCCGTTCGTCATCGACGCGCTCTTAGCGACGGAAGATGTCGAGTTTTATGAACATGACGGGGTCGTCCCGAAAGCGACGCTCCGTGCCATCTTGCAAGAAGCGACCGGTTCAGAAGAGCGGACCGGCGGCTCGACACTCACCCAACAGCTCATCAAGAACCAGATGTTGACGAACGAAGTGTCGTTCGAGCGGAAAGCGAAAGAGATTTTGCTCGCGCTCCGCCTCGAAAAAGCGATGGATAAAGATGAGATTTTGAACGCCTACTTGAACGTCGTCTCGTTCGGACGCAACTCGATGGGACGCAACATCTCCGGGATTGAAGCAGCGTCTCGCGGCGTATTCAACACGTCGGCAGAGAACTTGACACTCCCGCAAGCGGCATTCCTTGCCGGGATTCCGAAAAACCCGTTCCTCTACACGCCATATTATCAAGGCGGAGTCATTAAAGAAGACGTCACCGCCGGTATCAACCGGATGAAGACGGTACTGAATCGAATGTACGTCGCCGGGAAAATCACACAAGAAGAATATGATGCGGCGTATAACTACGATATCACGCAAGACTTCATGAAGACACAATCGAAGCCGCGCGACCGTTATCCGTATCTCGTTGACGTAGCGGAACGTGAGGCGCTCGCTATCGTGACGAACCACTTCTTACAAGAAGACGGAATCAACCTGAACGAACTCGGACCAAACGAACGGAACGAAGTCCGTTCGACTTACGGGAAACGGGCGCACAACGCGCTCCGTCAAGGCGGTTATAAGATTCACTTGACGCTCGATAAGCAAATCCACGAATCGATGCAACAGCCGGCTAAAAATGCCGATAACTTCGGTCCGAACCAAAATGCGGACGGGACGAGCTATCCGGAACAGACCGCCGCGGTCATGCTCGAGAACAAGACGGGCCGTGTGCTCGGCTTCGTCGGTGGACGCTATATTAACGGAAAGACTGAAGAATATAACCACGCCACGCAGATGACTCGTCAAATCGGATCGACCGCAAAACCGATTCTCGTTTATGCGAATGCGATCGAGGCAGGCATGATCACACCTGCGACGACGATTATCGACGAAGAATACTTCTATCAATATGATTACAGCGAACGGAAAGACCCGGTCAACAACGAAGGGAAAACGTACCGCGGCCCAGTCACTGTCCGCGACGCGCTCAAACTATCATTGAACGTTCCTGCCGTCAAAATTTATGAAGAACGGAACCAAATGGAGGCTGACACACAGAAACTCATCGATATGGGCATCGGCGTATCGGATACGAACCGAAAAGCCTCCTCGATGGCACTCGGTGTCGGTGAAGTCAGCCCGGTCAACCTCGCGTCGACGTATGCGATGCTCGCCAACTACGGCGAACACGTCAGCCCGTACTTCGTCGATAAAGTCGAGTTCCAAGGCGAGACAATCTTCGAGGCCCAGCCTGAGAAGAAACGGATCTACTCCGATCGCACGGCCTACCTCGTCGTCGATATGTTGCGTGACGTGTACACGTCAGGTACGGCGACGTACGCCAAGTCACTTTTGAACGCCCCGGGCGACTGGATGGGCAAAACTGGAACGACACAAGAGAAACGAGATTCGTATCTCGTCGGCTCGACGCCAGACGTCACACTCGCAGTCTGGTCCGGTTACGATAACCAAAAACTCGGGATGACCGATGCTTACCCATACGGCCCATACTACCAGCGGACGCAACGGATTTGGTCACAAATCGTGAACCGCGTGTATGCGGATAAGCCGGAGACGTTCACGAACGCACGCTTCACGCAACCATCTAGCGTGACGTCAAAAGACTTCCAAGACTCTGGAACGTTCTCAGAGAAGAAGAAAGTCGAAGAGAAGAAGAAGGAAGAGGAAGCGAAGAAGAAAGCAGAAGAAGCGAAAGAAAAAGCGGAAGAGGCCAAGCAAGAGGCGGAAGACGCGAAACGCGAAGCTGCTGAAAAGCAAGACGAAGAAGCAAAGAAAAAAGCAGAAGCTGAGGCGAAGAAAAAAGCCGAGGCGGAAGCGAAGAAGAAGGCAGAAGACGCGAAAAAGGCGGAAGAAGAAGCCAAGAAGAAAGCCGAGGCTGAAAAGAAAGCCCAAGAAGAAGCGGATGCCGAGGCTGACGCGGACGAATAAGCAAGACAAAAAGGTAGACACCGCGGTGTCGACCTTTTTTTCAATCAATCTTCCATTGTCGATAAATCACCTGTCTCGAGGTTCAATTCCCATGCCTTCAAGACACGACGCATAATCTTACCGCTGCGCGTCTTCGGCAACTTGTCTTTGAACTCGATTTCCCGAGGTGCCGCATGCGCCGCGAGCCCCTCTTTGACAAACTTTTGAATCTCCGCCTTTAACTCGTCGGACGGCTCATAGCCTTTCCGGAGCGCGATGAACGCCTTGATAATTTCGCCGCGGACCGGGTCCGGTTTCCCGATGACACCGGCCTCGGCGACAGCTGGATGCTCGACGAGACGACTCTCGACCTCGAACGGTCCGACACGCTCGCCTGCCGTCATAATGACGTCGTCGACACGGCCTTGGAACCAGAAATACCCGTCCTCATCCATATAAGCCGAGTCACCCGAGACGTACCAATCGCCCCAGAAGTAACTTTCATACTTCGCATCATTTTTCCATATCTTGCGCATCATCGACGGCCATGGCGTCTTGAGTGCCAAATTGCCCATCCGATGCGGCGGGAGCGGTTGTCCACGGTCATCTAAGATGGCCGCCTCACAACCCGGGATGGCTTTCCCCATCGAACCCGGTTTGATGTCCATCGTCGGATAGTTGCAAATCATCATCGCCCCGGTCTCGGTCATCCACCACGTATCATGAATACGTAACCCGAACGACTCGTTGCCCCAGCGGATGACTTCCGGGTTGAGCGGCTCACCGACCGAGAGGATATGACGGAGTGACGACAAGTCGTACTTCGCGAACGCCTCATCCCCGGCTCCCATGAGCATCCGGAATGCCGTCGGAGCGCTATACCAGACCGTCACGCCGAAACGCTCAATTACCGAATACCAAAACTCCGGATTGAAACGTCCCCCGACAATCACGTTCGTCGCGCCGTTCAAGAATGGTGCGAAGATGCCGTAACTCGTGCCCGTCACCCAACCTGGGTCGGCCGTGCACCAATACACATCGTCCGGCTGCAAGTCGAGCACCCATTTCCCTGTCATCAAATGTTGAATCATCGCATTATGGACGTGCAACACGCCTTTCGGTTTCCCTGTCGAGCCGGACGTATAATGCAGGATCATGCCGTCTTCACGATCGACCCACGTGATATCGAGCTCGGTCGTGGCGCGTTGTGCCAACTTCCGATAATCGATGACTTTCCCCGACTCGTTGACGTCGTCCCCGACGATCAGAATCGTCTCGAGGTGCGGCAACTGGTCGACCGGGACGCGCGGCAACAACGCCTCGGTCGTCACGATAACTTTCGCCTCGGAGTCGAGCAGCCGGTCGTGCACCGCTTGTTCCATGAACGCCTCAAACAACGGGCCGACGATGGCACCAAGTTTAAGTGTACCGAGTAAAATAAAATAAAGTTCTGGACTCCGCGGCATGAAGATAAAGACGCGGTCGCCTTTCTCCACCCCGACCGATTTCAGAACATTTCCGGCCCGATTGCTTTCTTGTTTCATGTCAGCGTACGTGTAGCGCTCTTCCCGATCCCCATCGAAGTAGAGCAAGGCCAATTTCGTCGCGAGTTCCCCTTCTGCGTGACGATCAATCGCCTCATACGCCATGTTGACATTCCCGGTCAAATTCCAAGACAATAACGCTTCTGCTTGCGTCCACTCGAACGACTGACAAGCATCTTCATACGACGCCAATTGATGTTCCCCTGATAACGCTTTCAATTTTTCCATCGTTAAAGATTCGCCTCCCCTGTAATGAATGGTATAACCACTTTCAGTATAGTGTTAATATTATGACAAATCAATGAATTTCCAAAAACTCCAAAACGGTGTGAAACTCGGGTCGTGAAAGCGCTATAATAAGAAGTGGAAAAGGTGGTGACTCCATGGAAAAACAGTATCATTCAAAAGTGTGGGAAACCTCACTCGGAGCCGTAATCATCGATGGACCGATTGAGAGTGACGTTCTTGCGACGTATCGCCTCGACGAAGGATTGACGGCGTTCCGGGAGCCGGAAGACCAACATAAGGCGCTCGTCGAAATCGCTGCCTTGAAAGAAGGCCGGATCATCGTCGCCCGGGTCGATGAGTTGATTATCGGCTATGTGACGTACTTATATCCAGACCCGTATGAGCGCTGGAGCGAAGGGAACGACCCATACATCCTCGAGCTCGGAGCGATTGAGGTCAGCCCGCGCTATCGCGGCCAACGCATTGGCAAACAGTTGCTCGAAGTGTCGATGATGGACCCGCATATGGATGACTTTTTGATTTTGACGACAGAATATTATTGGCACTGGGATTTGAAAGGAAGCGGGCTATCGATTTGGGACTACCGGAACGTGATGGAGAAGATGATGAATCACGGCGGGCTCGTCTTCTTCCCGACCGACGACCCAGAGATCGCCTCGCATCCGGCCAACTGTCTCATGGCACGAATCGGCAAGAACGTCCGCCAAGAATCGATTGACCATTTCGACTCGCTCCGGCTCCGCCGCCGGTTCATGTATGACTGAGGAGGGCTACGATGCTGATTGAACAAATGATGAATCGCCACGTCGTGACGATTCAACCGACGAATACGATTGCCCACGCGGCAAAGCTCATGCGTGACCATAAAGTGCGTCACCTCATCGTCACGAATCCGGCCCGGCAAGTCATCGGAATCATTGGACAGTTCGAGATGAGCGGAGCGACGAGCGTGTTCCATCCGGAGAGTGAGAGCGCCGACTTTCAAAACCCGGTGTCGAGCATCATGCGAACCGATCTTGTGACGGCACACCCGGCCGACTTTTTCGAAGATGCGGCCGCGCTGTTCTATGAACACCGGTTGACGTGCCTTCCGATCGTCGAACGAGGCAAACTCGTCGGTGTGTTGACCGAGACCGATTTACTTCGTTATTTCGTTCAGCTGACCGGTGCCCTTGAGCCGAGTTCGCAAATCGAGATTCTTGTCGAGAACACGACCGGCACGCTTGAGAAAGTGACGCGCCTTCTCGCCAAGACGAACGTCAACATCATCAACGTCTTCGTCCACCCGACGGAAGACCCGTATAAACGGATCATCTCGTTCCGGGTCCAGACGATGAACCCGCTCCGCATCATCGAACGGTTGAAACGAGAAGGCTATGACGTGCTCGGGCCGGAGATGTCGCAATGAGACCGGCTTACATATTCGGGGAAAACGAGACGTCGTACCGTTTCCATGCGGACCACCCGTTCAACCCGATTCGTTTAGCGCTGACGACTTCGCTCTTGACGACAGCGGGAAAACTGTCACGTGATGAATGCATCGCCCCGCCACTCGCTTCGATTGAAGACTTGGCGCTCGTCCACGACTGCGATTATATCGAGGCGGTCCAAGCGGCGGCAGCCGGCACGCTCACCGGGCTAAAAGCGAACAAGTTCGGGCTCGGTACGGAAGATACCCCCATTTTCCCGACGATTCACGAAGGGGCGGCCCGCCTCGTCGGTGGGACGATGCTTGCGCTCGACCTCGTCGCGAGCGGGAAAGTCGAACGCGCCTTTCACGTCGGAGGCGGACTACATCACGGCATGCAGCGGAAGGCGTCCGGTTTTTGCGTCTATAACGATGCGGCCGTCGCCATCGCCCACGTCCGTAAGCAGTATGGTATGCGGGTGCTTTATGTCGATACTGACGCCCATCACGGGGACGGCGTACAGTGGCTGTTTTATGACGACCCGGACGTCATGACGCTCTCGATTCATGAGACCGGACGCTACTTGTTCCCTGGCACAGGTGCCGTCACCGAGCGTGGGAACGGGAACGGATACGGCTACAGTTGGAACGTCCCGGTCGACGCCTTCACGCAGGACGACTCGTTCCTTCATTGTTATGAGACGGTGTTACGCGAGGCGTGCGCTTGGTTCAAGCCGGACATCATTTTGACGCAAAACGGGGCCGACGCACATGCGTTCGACCCGCTCACCCACCTTGCCTCGACGATTCGGACGTTCGAGCAAATCCCGCAAATTGCATCCCGGCTCGCCGATGAATATACAGAGGGACGGCTCGTCGCCCTCGGCGGTGGTGGTTATGACTGGTTCAGAACCGTACCACGCGCTTGGGCGCAAGTGTGGGCCGGTCTGACACGCGAGGCACCCTATCATGGTGACATTCCGGCCGATTGGATTGCGCAATGGCAGCATCGGGCCGATCAACCGTTACCGACGCGATGGGACGATACGACCTATTCGTTCGACCACATCCCTCGACGGCAGCAAATCGAGGAAAAGAATTGGGAAGTGACGAAACGGGCATTTTGGCCATTCATCTCCAATGACCGAAAATCACTCTATTTATAAAAAAACACTTAAGCCGTCGACGGCTTAAGTGTTTTTCCGTTTAGTCGTTCCGTAACGAGTCACGGCGCTCAATGCGGTGTGGCAAGACGACGTTTTTCTCTTCGACTTCTTCCGCGTTCAAAATCTTCGTCAAGAGACGCATCGCCACGGCACCAATGTCGTACATCGGTTGAACGACCGTCGTCAATTTCGGACGAATCATCGTCGCGAGTCGCGTGTTATCGTGGCCGACGACTTCAAAGTCGTTCGGGACCGAGAATCCCGCGTCTTGAATCGCATGGATGACGCCGAGCGCCATCTCATCCGTTCCAGCGAAGATGGCTTTCGGGCAATCGTCACGCTCAAGCATCTTCTGCATCGCTTCGAGGCCCGAGGCGTACGTGTAGTTACCGAGAATGACGTCGTTCTCCTGGAACGGAAGACCGGCATCTTCGAGTGCCCGGCGATAACCGGCGAACTTCTTCTCGCCGTTGATTTGTTGCTCGAGCGGGCCTGTGATGAAACCGACTTGTTTGTGGCCGTGGCCAATTAACATTTCGGTCGCGTCATATGCCGCCTGCTCGTAGTCGATATTGACCGCCGGCAGGTCATAGCCTTGGTTCAACGTCGCGGCCAAGACGATTGGAACCGGTGATTTCTTGAACTCTTCGACGAGATCTTCGTGAAGACGGCCGCCCATGAAGATGATGCCGTCGACTTGTTTCCCGAGAAGCGTGTTCAACAAGTGAATCTCTTTATCCCGGTTCGCATCCGAGTTCCCGAGGATGATGTTGTACTTGTACATCGTCGCGACGTCTTCGATACCGCGCGCAAGGTCGGCAAAGAAAATGTTCGAGATATCCGGTACGATGACGCCGACCGTCGTCGTCTTCTTGCTCGCAAGACCACGTGCGACAGCGTTCGGACGATAACCGAGACGGTCAATTGCGTCCTGGACTTTCTTACGGGTCGTCGGTTTGACGTTCGGGTTTCCGTTGACGACACGAGAGACGGTCGCCATCGACACCCCGGCCTCTCGTGCGACATCATAGATCGTTACATTGTTACTATTCATTAAAACTCCTCCTACAAGCAATGATTTTCAAACGATTTTCAAAAAACGTGTCAAAAAAGGAAGACAGGTATCTGTCATCATTTTACCCTGTCTTCACGCCATATAAAACGTTTCCAATTGGAAAGCTTACTTTTTTACCAAATCAAGTTGAGGGAATTGTGTCGTCAAACCGTTCACAAATTCATCAAACTGGTCGAAATCGAGCTGTTGCTGGGCATCGGACAAGGCGATGGCCGGATTCGGATGCATTTCGACCATGACACCGTCGGCCCCGACAGCAAGTGCCGCCTTCGCAGCCGGAAGCAACAAATCGCGGCGCCCGGTCGAATGGGTGACATCGACCATAACCGGCAAATGTGTCTCTTGCTTCAAAATCGGCACGGCCGTGATATCGAGTGTGTTGCGCGTCGCCCGTTCATACGTCCGGATGCCGCGCTCACAAAGGATGATTTGATGGTTCCCGCTCGCCATGATGTACTCCGCCGCATAGATGAACTCTTCGATTGTAGCCGACAGCCCGCGTTTCAAGAGCACGGGTTTATCCGTCTTCCCGACTTCTTTTAGCAAATCGAAGTTCTGCATGTTGCGGGCCCCGACTTGGATGATGTCCACGTATGGAAGCGCTGAGTCGATCGCACCTGGCGTCATGATTTCAGAGATGACTCGTAAATCGTGACGGTCGGCCGCTTGTTTCAACAGCTTGAGCCCGTCAAAGCCGAGCCCTTGGAAATCGTATGGCGACGTCCGTGGCTTATACGCGCCACCGCGCATAATCTTCACACCGGACAAGGCGAGTTTCTCAGCGACGGCGTTCACTTGTTCGAATGATTCGACGGCACATGGCCCCGCAATCAATTGGGGGCGTCCGTTGCCAATCGTCGCCCCGCCAAGCGTGACGACCGTATCCTCAGCTTGACGTTTCCGCGAGACGAGGAGCGTTTTATCACGGTCCTCCCCTTGCAGCTCGGCAGACGCTTTGAACATCTCTTTAAATAGATGTTGAAGACGTGGCGTCTCAAAAGGACCTCGATTCTCGGCCGCAATAAAATCGAGCATCTCGCGTTCGCGTACGGGATCGTATCGTTCGACGCCTTGAAGACGTTTCACTTTACCAATCTCGACCGCGAGTTCTCCTCGACGACTGAGCAAATCAAGCATTTCTCGGTTCAATTCATCCATTTCACGACGTAATCGGTTCAATTGATCTTGTGGACTCATAATTACCCTCTCATTTCTAAGCCGTTCTTTCCAGAAACCTAATTATATCGAACTTCTCTCGCTTTGTCATAGACAAATGGTCGCCGACACAGATTCCACAAAAAAAATACCCAGGAGACCTGGGTATCACCGTTTATTTCTTGCCGTTCTTCAAATCTTGTTTCAACTCTTTAAGTTCTTGTTTCGACTCGTCATCGAGCAAATCCTTAATCGGTGCTTCAAACTCCGATTCATGGTTCGTTGACTCATCACGACTACTCTCCGGTTTGGCCTGTTCTTGTTTCTTGGCTTGGCCAGAAGATGAGTCAGCTTGCTTCGAGTCATCTTTCGTTGCTTTCTTCGAGTCATCTTTCGTTGCTTCCTTCGAGTCGTTCGATGTCTCGTCTGCCGCTCGATCGAGTTGCTCTTTCACTTCCGCCTCTGCTTCAGCGACGAGTTGGTCGGCCTTCTCCATCGCTTCTTCAATCGACAGTTCATCTTCGTCGACCTGCTGTTTGAGCTCGGCCGCTTCACGGGCTTTGTCCTTCACGAGGTTAAGGACCGGTGCTGCTTTCTCAAGAAGCGGAGCCGACTTGTCGCTTGCGACTTTAATCCATTCTCCGACGACCGGTTCGGCCTTCTCACGGACTTCTTTCGATTTGACCGTCAAACGCTCACGTGAAGTGGCCGTCTTCTCATCAAGGTACGTCCGTACTTCACGTCCACTCTTCGGCGACGTGAGAAGCGCGACCGCCGCCCCGATGACTCCCCCAAGTACGACTCCGGCTAAAAAGCCTCCGCCTGATGACTGTTGTGTGTGTTGTGAATTGTTTTTGTCGTATGTCATGTGTACGTTCCTCCTAGAGATGATTAAGATTTTAATGTGTCATCCGTTGCGACGACACCCGGTGAGACAGACGGTGTTTCTTCTTTCCGTTCACGTCGTCCACGACGACGAGATGGACGTTCGTTGCCAGTCTCGCTTTTGTTTTTCTTGAATAATTCCACAGCGACCGATCCCCATCGGACCGCTTGCGCGATTTGTTCTTTGTTTTCATCGGCTGCCACGTGTACAGACGAAGACACTGTCCGGACTGACTCGGTCACTTCATTGAGTGACGTGCCGAGCTCGTCAAGGGCGTGAGCCACTGGTGCGAGCAATTCTGTTTTCTCTTCTACGTTATCCACGAGACGGTTCGTCTTATGTAAGAGCGCCGTCACTTCCATCGTAATCCCATCCAACTGTCGTTCTAAATTCTCGGTCGTGTTCGCGACGCTACCGAGTGTCCGGTTCACGTTCGATAAGACACGCGCCAAGAAAAAGACGAGTACGACAAACGCGAGTGCGGCAATCAGTCCCGCGATGCCTCCCAATGTGATTTCCATCCAATCATTCCTCCTGTTCAATAATATGGTGGTTTCATTATAGCACCATTATGACTGAAAAGATTTGTCTCAACCGTTTTCGCCATCCGGTCTGATTATTCCTTTACCCGTTTTTATGTTTTCGATTACACTAAAATAGAAAAAAATTAAAAAAGTTAAGGGGTGGACGTATGAGAGATCCAAGAATCACGCAACTCGCGGATGGGTTAATCAACTATTCGGTTGAATTGAAGCCGGGGGAACGCGTGCTAATCGAGAATTTTGGAGTCGAAGAATCGCTCGTCGAGGCACTCGTCGAGAAGGCGTACGAAGCAGGTGGTCATCCATTCGTCTTGTTGAAAGAGAGTCGAATCCTGCGCAAGCTCTACATGGGAGCGAGCCGAGAACAGCTCGAGCTGATGGCAGATATCGAACGGAAACAGATGCAAGCAATGGACGCCTATATCGGTCTTCGTGCCGGGGACAACATCAATGAATTATCCGATGTGCCGGCCGAACAGCAAAAACTTGTCGGCGCGACAATCGGGAAAATGCACACAGAAGACCGCGTCAAAGGGACGCGCTGGGTCGTACTCCGCTATCCGTCGCCGTCGATGGCCCAACTCGCCGGGAAATCGACCGAGGCGTTCGAAGACTTTTACTTCAACGTCTGCACGCTCGACTACGGCAAGATGGACCGGGCGATGGACGCCCTCGTCAGCCTCATGAACGAGACCGACCGCGTGACGATTACAGGACCGGGAACGGACCTCACGTTCTCCATCAAAGACATCCCGGCCATCAAATGCTCGGGCCAAATGAACATCCCGGACGGTGAAGTGTTCACAGCGCCGGTGAAAGACTCAATCAACGGCGTCATCACGTACAACACGCCGTCACCGTATCACGGGTTCACGTACGAGAACGTGAAATTGACGTTCCAAGACGGAAAGATCGTCGAGGCGACGGCAAACGATACGGACCGTATCAACGACGTGTTCAATACGGACGAAGGCGCCCGTTACGTCGGCGAGTTCGCCATCGGCGTCAACCCATACATCCAACACCCGATGAAAGACATCTTGTTTGATGAGAAGATTGATGGTAGTTTCCACTTCACACCGGGTCAGGCGTATGACGACGCTTATAACGGTAACGACTCGTCCATCCACTGGGACCTCGTCAACATCCAACGCCCGGACTACGGCGGCGGCGAGATTTGGTTCGATGACGTGTTGATTCGGAAAGACGGTCGCTTCGTCGTCGACTCGCTCTTGCCACTCAATCCAGAAAATTTGAAATAACAAAAAGCGTGCCCCGGTGGCACGCTTTTTTGCTTACAGCTTCGTCTTCTTGCCGAGCGCTGCCGACATCATCCAAATCTCTTTCTCGAGACGCTCGATGTGAGAGACGAACGTGTCCTCAATCGCTTCGTCCCCGTCCTCGAAGTTCTCCATCGCATCTTGCATCTCTTGGCGAATCTGTTTGAAGTCGCCGATGATGTCTTTGATCATCTGATCCGTCTCGGCGTGACGATCTCCTTCTTGAAGCGTCGAATGCTCTAAATACTCTTTCATCGTCGCATACGGTTCGCCGTCATTCATGAGCAGTCGCTCCGCCACGTCGTCGTAAAGTTCCGCGACGAGGTTATACAGTTCCTCTAACTTCTCGTGGTACGTGAAGAAGTGTGGCCCGCTAATATACCAATGATAGTTGTGGAGTTTCACGAACAAGAGGCCATAGTTGGCCACTTCTTTGTTTAACGTGTTCAATGCGCCTTGACTTGCCATTCATAACATCTCCTTTTCCGTAATCAGTCGATAGTATTATTTCCGTCTTATAAGAAAATTAAACACGAAAAAACGAGCGGCCGCAGCCGCTCGCAACTTATGCTTCTTGACGAACAATCTCTTCATACTCTCGTTGATACGTCTGGATATCCCCAGCGCCCATGAACAAGAGCACGGCGTTGTCGTGTGCGCGAAGCACCTGTGTGCCGCCACGTTTCAACACGTTCGCCCCTTCGATCCGTGATTGGAGGTCTTCGATTGTGACCGTCCCTTCTTGCTCGCGAGCCGAACCGAAAATGTCACACAAGTAGACCGCGTCCGCTTCAGCGAGCGACGCCGCAAAATCGTCCATGAACGATTTGAGACGGGTGTACGTGTGCGGTTGGAATACAGCCACGACCTCACGGCCCGCGTACTTCTTGCGAGCTGCTTCGACGGTCGCACTAATCTCCCGCGGGTGATGCGCGTAGTCATCGACAAGCACTTGATTCCCGAGCGTCGATTCGCTAAAGCGACGTTTTACGCCATTGAACGTCTCGAGGCGATCTTTGACGAGCTCTTTTGGCAAGTTCTCGTAGTCGCACGTCGCGATGACAGCGAGCGCGTTCAAGACGCTATGGTTACCGTAACCCGGGATGCGGAACGTACCGTAGAAGTCGTCCCGTAGGAACACGTCAAACGTCGTGCCGCGATCGGTCGATTCAACGTTTTCAGCCCGGAAATCGTTGTGCGCACCGAATCCGTAATACACAATTGGTACGTTTGCTTGAATGTGTTGGAGATTCTCATCATCTCCACATGCGATGATTCCTTTTTTGACTTGTTTCGCCATCTCTTGGAACGCGTCAATGACATCATCGAGTCCAGAGAAATAGTCCGAATGGTCAAAGTCGATATTCGTCATGATGGCATAGTCAGGACGATAATATAGGAAGTGGCGCTTGTATTCGCACGCTTCGAAAACGAAGTTTTTAGAGTCTTCGACCCCTTCGCCCGTCCCGTCGCCAATCAAGAACGACGTCGGTTCGATGCCGCGCATGACGTGGGCCAACAGACCTGTCGTCGATGTCTTCCCGTGTGAGCCGGTGATGGCCACGCTCGTGTAATGATCCGCGAGTTCACCGAGGAACTCGTAATATTTATAGATCGTCAATCCGAGCTCGCGCGCCCGGACGACTTCAGGATGGTCGTCAGTGAACGCGTTCCCTTGCACGACGATTTGACCTTCTGTAATATTTTCAGGATCAAACGGCAGGATCTCGATTCCTTTGCGATTCAATGCTTCTTCAGTAAAAAATGCTTTTTCAACGTCCGAGCCTCGGACTTCATTATTCATATCATTTAAAATTTGCGCTAAAGGACTCATGCCCGTTCCTTTAATTCCGACGAAGTGATAACGGTTCATCTGTAAATAGCCCCCCTAATTCATTGCGGTTTGCGAAAAAATGCGACAAACCTTTGTCATTATAGCAAAACTCTAGGTGTCATGCTATTACAGATTATTGTTTTTTTGATCGAGACGCCGCTTGCGATACATCGCCATTCGGTCTTGCGGTGTCATCATGACGTTCAGCGGCGGGCCTTCTGCTTTGTAGGATACGCTAACAGCAGGCGTCAGTTCCGCTCCATCTTCTACTACAGTCTGCTCGGTGTCGGTCTGTAATGTCTTTGCAACATCCTCGACAATCGGTGCGACTTGTTCAACAGAAGTTTCCTCGACGTTGATCGGTTCGGATGACGCGGCCTCTTTCTCGTCACGGATGACGACTTTTGAAGGTGATAACTCAGTCGACCCCATAAATACCGAAGCAAATCCGCCTTCAAGGATGGATACGTCGCCAAGACCCGTCTTCTCCTCAATCTCGTCAACTGGCTCTCCTTGCGTAGCATCGAAGGTCGGTTCTTCAATTTCCGGGGAAATCGTGACCTCGTTCGCCGGCACTTCAACCAATGTCTCCGGCGCAGCTTCTGGCTCGACTGCCAAGTCACGTTCGACGTCTACCGTTTCATCGACCGACTCTTCCGTCTCTGTCTCCTCTTCGACCGTCTCCGAGACGACTGGGGGCGATTGCGCCCCGTGGAACAGCTCGGCCCGATTTACCGTTTCCTCGGTCGCCTCTGGTACGAACGGTTCTGCTGTCGATGCCTCTTCCACATATTTTGAATCAGCGTTCAAATCGGAGCGTGTCTCCGGCGAATGTTCAGATGGCAAATTGATTTTCGGTTTCGGACGCGCGTAGCCGTAAATCGGTGACGGGACGTCCGACGGGATGAACTCTTCTGGTGTCTCGACTTTCGGGACCGGCACCGCCTTTTTTCCTTCTTGGGACAATTCCCGGCGAATACGCTCGGCCTGTTGTTTTAATGAACGTTCATATGCATCCATACTCGATTCCTCGCTTTTTCACTCAATCCTATTTAGCAAAAAATCGGTCGAGTTTAGCGACCGATTTCAAATGCTTTCCCTACTTCATATTCGTCATCTAATACTAAAATCCCTTTTTCTTGCGGTGCGTCAGGCAAATTGAGTTCGCGGGCCGAACAAATCATTCCCTGTGACGACTCACCACGAAGTTTAGACGGACGAATGATCAACCCTGACGGCATGACCGCTCCCGGCTTGGCGACGACGACTTTTTGTCCGGTCGCGACGTTTGGGGCGCCACAGACGATTTGGACGGTCCCTTGGTCGGTCTCGACTTGGCATATCGACAATTTATCCGCATCCGGGTGTTTCTCTGCCGATTCGACGTACCCGACGACAAACTTCGGCGTGAAATCGACGCCAGAAAGATCGGCCTCGATGTTTTGCTTGCGCAAGATGACACCGAGCGTTTCAATCAGTTCTGCCGTCAATTCGACCGGCCCGTGCCAGTCGGCCACGTTAAAGTAATTGCTCGCATTGAAAATGTTGTATCCGTTCACTTTTCCATTTGTCGACTTGACGATGGCGACATCGTCTTTCCGTTCGACGATTTGGCGATGACGATCGCCTTCTCTCAATAACACCATGAGCACATCGCCGATTCCTTGACGGTTATAAAAAGCATTGATTTGCATACGTAAATACGCCCCTTCTTTCAAACTAGACACACATAGTTTAGCAGATTATGCGTCGGTTGGTGGGTTCTTTTTTCCAACAATGAAAATTGGTTCGAGTGTCCCGGCCTCATAATGGAACGCGAGCGCCGTGACGGGGATGCGTCCGTTCGTGAAAAAGTCGAACATGAGCTGTTGCATCGCATCGTAGCCGGCATCATTTTGAATGTCAGCGATGATCAACACGTCTTGGTGCGGGACACCGACGAGCATGTCCCCCTCCATCCGTCGCTCCATGACCCGTAAAAAATCATCGTTCAAGATTCGAGACGCCTCGTACCCGTCACGGGCTGCCAAGAAATAAAACGTATTCCCGGCAACCTCGTCTCGTTTCAACTCGGTCGGCAACGTCATGACGTTGTCACGCGCGATGTCCTCAAGACGCTTGCGCGTCATCGATTCCGTCAAATGGCGCTCTTCAATCAAACGATATCCGTTCCCGAAATCGAGGGCATAAAAGATTGCCGTTTCGGCCGTATGCGGTGTTGTGACGAGCGCCTCGCCTTGTTTCGTCTCTTTCGCGAACGAGGCGGCCCGGATGACCGGATAGATGTTTTTCTCATTACCAATCAGCGTGACCGACTCATCTGCCGCGAGGGCCGTTTGAATGTATTCGACGACTTCCTCGATGGCGACGACGCCACGCACTTTTGCTTTCGCGACGAGTGGGGCAAGTCGGATGTTGACGCCGACGCGATCGCTCGTCCGTTCAATGCGGAGCACTTCGTTCTCGCGATCATAAGACGTCCGGTACCCTTCCGCGAAATGACGTTCGATGTGTCGTCTCAGTTCATTCCGTTCCATGGGATCACCCTAATCCGTTCAAGAACGCTTCGACCTGTTCCGGTGTCTTCCGTTCACGGCCGACGTAACGATCGACCTCTTGCCCGTTGTTGAAAGCGACAAAACTTGGAATCCCGAAGATGTCATGCTCTTGTGCGAGTTCCATCCATTCGTCGCGGTCGACGTAATAGAACGTCCAATCGGAGAATTTTGCTTCAATCTCCGGCATGAACGGGTCGAGGAAACGACAATCGCCACACCATGTCGCCGAGAACATGAAGACGCTCTTTTCTTGTTTCGCATTCGTATACTGTTCTAAAGATGTCAATTGATTCATTTTTCACCACTCCTGTTCTTTTTTCCTCATTCATGATAGCATATGTCCGTTCTTACATTCCGCTCTCACGTTTTGCTATAATCGAGGGCGAAGACTATTAGAAAAAGGTGACGATATGACTAAATGGACGCGGGAACAATTGAACCCGGAAATGAAACATCCGCTCGAGCAACTCGTCGGCGTCGTCGGTATGCTCGCCATACTCCGTTACGGCTATTTGTTCATCGATACGGACAAGAGTCGGACCGAGATTTTAATATGGCTCGTCGTCGGCTTCGCGGTCATTTACGTTGTCGAGAAGGCGTTCAAAAAGGCGGCCCGTTATTTACCAATCGTTCGGAAACGGTTCCTCATCCCCGTCTACGTTTTGCTCCTCGCCCTCTTCTTAGCGAGCTTTCGTGTGCCCCGCGAGACGGTCGAGGCGGTTCGGCAATTTTTTGGAATCTAAAAAGCGTTTCTGCTCAAGAAACGCTTTTTTTGTGCTCAATATTCGATTTTCATATCGTTCGGCCGGATTCGGTTCATACGAGTGAGCACTTGATAAACCGCAAAGCTGAGAAGCGCCGGTCCGACGAACAGGAAGCCTGCGACGACGATGACCGTATGCCAACTGAATCCCATCGTCTCGAGCATCACGATTGGTCCGACAAGGCCACTCGTCCCCATCCCTGCGCCCGCCGCGACGCTTTCAAGTTCGAACAATAAGATGGCGATTGGTGCGAGCACGGCTCCAGCGAGCGTCGGTGGCAAAAGAATCCATGGATTTTTGACAATGTTTCCGACTTGGAGCATCGACGTGCCAATCCCTTGGGCAACGGCCCCGCCGATACCGTTATCCCGATAACTAGTGACGGCAAAGCCGATCATTTGAGCGGCACATCCGACGGTGGCGGCCCCAGCGGCGATTCCACTCAAACCGAGCATGAGGGCGATGGCCGCACTCGAAATCGGCGCCGTCAATGCGAGTCCCATGAGTGTGGCAACGACGACCCCCATGAACAGCGGCTGTTGTTCCGTCCCCCATTCAATCCACGTCCCGAGCTGCGTCATGAATAGACCGACATACTTTCCGATATACGTCGCGCTCATATAGCCGACAGCGATCGTCGTGAACGGGGTCACGAGAATATCGAGTTTCGTCGATTTCGAGACGAGTTTTGCGACTTCGACGGCGAGAAGCGTCGCCACGTAGCTTCCGGCCGGTCCGAACTCATAGCCGAACGTCCCGACGACGAGCGCGGCGAACAAGATGAGCGGCGGTGCCTGCAAGGCATAGGCGATGGCGATTCCGATGGCCGGCCCGGTCAAGCTGATCGCAACGTCTCCGATGGCGATGAGCGTCGTACCGAACGGACCGATTCCCGCCTCACTCAGTTGTCCCCCAATCGTCTTCATGATCAGCCCGATAATGAGCGTGCTGAATAGACCGAGCGCCATATAACTGAGCGCCGTCACGAAATACAGCGACGGGCTTAACGTAATGCCTTTCTTCTTTAACATGGACCTTCCTCTTTTCATTGTCTTGTCAGTCGTAAAGTTTATGTCTTCACACGTTTTTTAGTATAAGCGTTTCTAGGCAAATAGCAATAAAAAAAAAACGCCACTTTAGAATAATCTGTACCCCTTGTAAAGGACATTAATAAAAAAACTTATGCTGCTTCAAGGAGATGATTCCTGTACTGTACGGGAGTCATCTTTTCCATGTTCCATTGATAACGATGATGGTTGTAATAGTTAATGGCTTTTCGGATTTCACGCTGTAGTGAATCGAACGTGGTACAGGCCTTTAACTCGACGATATCCTTGAAATGTCCAAAGAATGATTCCTGGACAGCGTTATCCCAACAGTTGCCCCGTCGGGACATGGATTGACCTAGCTTCATACGCTTCACCTCTTTCTGGTAGGTCGGGCTCGTGTAGTGCCCTCCTTGATCTGAATGGATGAATGCGTCCTTGTCCAAGCGAATCCTCCGGTTCTTCCGTAAACGCTTCAACGTATCCAATACAATGTCGAGATTGATGTTCTCAGAGAGTTGATGCGCCAGTACCTCATTGGTCGAACCGTCCACGATGGTCGAAAGATAGGCCCGCTTACCGTTCCCGTAAAATATGTAGGTGATATCGGTGAGAAGCACCTTGTAGGGAGTGCCCTGTTTGAATTCGCGTTTGAGGCGATTCGGCACCACCCGGTGCTCGGCCGTCGCCTTAATGAGCCGTTTGTATGGCTTCGCCTTGCGGATTGGACACACGATGTTGTATTTCCGCATGATACGTCGGATACACTTCAGGTTCATCGTCACACCGAAATGACCAGACAGCACCATCTTGATCTGCCTAGCACCCTTCTTGCGCTTCTTGAAGTGGAACGCCTTCAGAACGAGGTCACGAAGAGCCACGTCTTTCGATTCGCGCTCCTGTCTGATCTGTCTCCTCCGTTTCGAGAAATAGGCGTGGTATCCCTGACGTGACACCCCGGCCACCTGGCAGAGATGGCTGACCATCCCCTTCATTTTGTGCTTGATGATGACACCTTGAATCAGCTCATACTTTTGCGATGCGTTAAGTCCAGCTTTCCTCTCCCTTCCGCCAGGCGGATCTCCTTTAATAGTTCGACCTCTGCTTTCAACAGTTTGTTTTCGGCCTCGAGCTTCGCGTACCGTTCTTCTGTCGACAGCTCTTTATCTCTCCAACGTCCTGAATTACTTGATCGTGTATCGCGCAGCCCCATTACCCCATCTTTTCGGTAAGCTCGTGTCCAACGATTTTTACAAGAACTCATACGCCGTTCACCGAGTACCTCCACATCGAATCCACATCCCCGGAAGATTTCCACAGGGAACTTTCCTTCCAACGTCTGTGCTATAAAAAGTTCCTTAAACTCATCGGTATACGTGATCCCTTTCGGGCTCACAGATTTAACGTAAGGATTTGCGGCTAGCGCATCTATTTCTTTTGACGTAAATATCTTCTTCGACACTCGAATTCACTCCCAATATGATTTAGTCCAGTGTACACAAAAACCCTGAGCAGTAGACTTTTTTTTAGTGTCTACTACTCAGGGTACAGTTTAGAAGTGACGTTCCCCTTTTAACGTGAGCCGTGCAGCGTCTCCATCGTCGAACGATCGAGTCGCTTGACGAGCGCCTTGAGAAGCGCCTTCGCTGCGTCGTAATCATCCGTATGCAAAATCGAGGCATGCGTATGGATGTATCGCGCCGCGACACCGATGACCGCCGTCGGCACCCCTTGTCCGCTCAAATGAATCCGTCCGGCATCCGTCCCGCCTGGTGAGACGAAATATTGCGTTTTAATGTTCTCGTCCGACGCCGTATCGAGCAAGAAATCGCGCATTTCCGGTGACATGACCATGACGCGGTCAAGGATTCGGATAAGCGCCCCTTCCCCGAGTTGGCCGAACTCCGTCTTGTTGCCTGACGCGTCATTCGCGGGTGACGCATCGAGTACGAGCGCGACGTCCGGTTGAATCATTTCGGCAGCCGTCTGCGCACCGCGAAGGCCGACTTCTTCTTGAACGGTTGCTCCTGAGAAGAGGATGTTCGGGTGGTCGGCTTTCGTCGTCTCCTCGAGCAACTCGATGGCGAGCCCGACACCGTATCGGTTATCCCACGCTTTCGCCATGATTTTTTTCGGATGTTTGAGCGGCGTGAAGTCGCTCGTAGGCACGGCCGGAAGACCTGGTCGGACGCCCCACGATTCCGCTTCCTCTTTCGAGTCGGCACCGATATCGATGAACATTTGTTTCATGTCCATCGGTTTATTCATCGCATCCGGTCCGAGCAAGTGCGGCGGTGTCGAAGCGACGACGCCAGGGATTTTGCCATCGTTTGTCACGATGTCGAATCGTTGCGCCATGAGCACTTGGCTCCACCAGCCGCCGAGTGGTTGTATGTATAGCATGCCGTTGTCCGTAATGCGCGTCACCATGAACGCGACCTCATCCAAATGGCCTGCGACCATGATGCGTGGTCCCGCCTCGTCCCCGGTCCGTTTTCCGAAAATCGAGCCGATGCCGTCCGTCATGATTTCATCCGCATGCGGTGTGATGCGGTCGCGCACAAACTGACGGACGTCAGACTCAAACCCCGGTGCCCCCGGCAGCTCGGTCAGCGTCTTGAATAAGTCTCTCGTTTTTTGTTTCATCTGTCTCATCCCTTCAACCGTTGTGCCACCATTATATACAGAAGTTTTCATGAGATGCGAATGCTTTTCATTCCAATGGGGTACAGGTTTTGGTACGATATACATGATAGCCATAGTTCAAGGGAGGTAGTCATATGAAGAAAAGGTATTGGTTAGTTGGAATCGGGGTCGCTGTCGTTGCCGCACTTATGACGAAGAAAGTTTTGGATGAACGAAGCTTATCGGCCGAGGACGCACTCGAATACACGAAACGCGCATTTTCTGCCAAAGGTCATGTCCAAGGGGCATGGATCTCGGCATCACCAGAAGTGTACACGTATGACGGGCGCGAGTATGACGTCTTCAAAGGCGGCATCTCGGTTCTCGAGAATGACGAAGAAAAAACGTACCAGTTCACAGTCGATTCAGAGACTGGTGCACTACTTGAATATGCGTAATCAAGTCGGCGAACACTCGCCGGCTTTTTTTGTTTAAACGTCTAGAAAGAGTGGAAAAATGTAATTGGTACTTTTTTAAATCGAAAAGGAGTGATCCCACGTGAAAAAACTGATCGGTGAAGCAAATGAGCTCGTATCGCAAATGGTGGAAGGGATGGTCCATGCCCATCCCGACGTGTACGGTCGTGTCGAAGGGGTAAACGTCATCTGTCGGGCCGATGGTGCGAAGTCTGGAAAAGTCGGTCTCGTCTCAGGCGGCGGAAGCGGTCACGAGCCTGCGCACGCTGGTTATGTTGGCGATGGGATGCTCGATGCGGCGGTGTGTGGAGAAGTGTTCACTTCACCGACACCGGATATGGTGCTCGAGGGCATCAAGGCAGCGGACGGCGGAAACGGTGTCCTCCTCGTCGTGAAAAACTATGCCGGTGACGTCATGAACTTCGAACTCGCGGCCGAACTCGCTGACGCCGAAGGGATCAAAGTCGACCACGTCGTCGTCGCCGACGATGTCGCCATCTCAAACAAAGACGACCGCCGTGGTGTTGCCGGGACTGTATTCGTCCATAAAGTCGCCGGTGCGGCAGCAGCGAGCGGCAAGTCGCTCGAAGAAGTGAAAGCCGTCGCTGAGAAAGTCGCGAGCCACGTCCGCTCAATGGGGATGGCCGTCGAGCCTTGTTATATGCCGGTGAGCGGTAAACCAGGCTTCGATTTGAACGAGGAAGAGATGGAGATTGGCATCGGGATTCACGGGGAGCGCGGCGTCGAGCGCAAACCGACGACGAGCGTTGATTCAATCGTTGACGACTTACTCGATCACTTGAAACAAGAAGTCGAACCCGGCGAAGTGGCCGTCATGGTCAACGGAATGGGCGGCACCCCGCTGTCCGAACTATACGTGACGTATCATTTCGTCGCCAAAAAATTAGAAGCCGCCGGCTATACGCTCATACGGAAATACGTCGGCAACTATATGACATCGCTCGAGATGCATGGTTTCTCCATCACGCTCTTGCCGCTCGACGATGAAATCACAAGATATTTAGACGCGCCTTCGGCCGCACACGGATTTAAAATTTAACAAACGAGGTGTTGATCGCATGTTAACGATTGATGGATTGAAAAAAGCGCTACGAAACGCCCAATCAGAGATCGAAGCACATAAAGACACGTTGACCGACCTAGATCGCGCTATCGGCGATGGGGACCACGGGATCAACATGTCCCGTGGGTTCGATGCCGTCTCCGCCATTCTTGATGACGACTATGAATCGTTAGGCGCGCTGAGTAAAAAAGTCGGCATGACGCTCATGGCAAAAGTCGGCGGAGCAGCCGGTCCGCTTTACGGGTCCGCTTTCGTCAAAGCCGCGACAGCGTTCGGCGATGCGACCGAGGCCGACTTCCCGCTCGTCAAGCAAGCGTTAGAAGAAGGCGCCGCGTCCATCAAGGCACGCGGAAAATCCGAGGTCGGTCAAAAGACGATGGTCGATGTATGGGAACCGTTTTTGAAGGGGTTGTCCGATTCGGACGATTACGCAGAAAAGCTCGACCGTCTCGTCCATGACACGGAAGATATGAAAGCGACGAAAGGCCGTGCTTCATACTTCGGAGAGAACTCTCGGGGCACGGTCGACCCCGGTGCAATGTCGAGCGCCATCATCTTGAAAGCCATCATGAAGGAGGTCGGTTAACATCGTCGAACTTATCATCGTCTCCCACAGTAAAAAAATTGCTGAAGGGATCCAAGACTTGTTGAAAGAAATGGCGCCGACGGTCCCAATCCATCTCGCCGGCGGACTCGAAGATGGGAGCATCGGGACCGATGTGACTCGAATCCTCGAGGCGATTGAAGCCGTCGACAAAGAGGCGCTCCTCTTATCCGATATCGGTTCGGCGACGATGAACGCCGAATTGGCAATCGATATGTATGAAGGCGATAAAGCCGTCCAGTTCTATGACGGTCCGATTGTCGAGAGTGCGTTCGTCGCAGCCGTCTCGTCTGGAAACGGGATGGAGCTCGATCAAATCATGGATCAACTGAAACAAGAAGCATGAAAAAAAAGCCTTTCGGCTCTCAAGCTGTTGACGAACCCCTTCGCAAAAAGCGGATCGGTTCGTCTTTTTTGTGTTCTAAGAGATCGAGCCCCCCTAGAAAAACACAAACGGCCACCCGACGGCGACCGTTTGTGTTGCTCGTCCGACGGCGCCCCGACTCCGGCAGGAAAAGCAATCCGACGGAGACCCGGCAGCGACGCGAGTCGCGATGCGGCTCCGGGATTGCCTGCGGAAAACGTAAGCGCCGGAAGGACGAGCGATTCAATTGATGTAAGTCAACAAGCTGAGCCTTTTGGCTCTTTTTTAGCGTGGATTATCGTTTTTCTCGTAAATCGGGTTCATGTATTCAGTCGTCGAGTAGAAACGTGGCACGACGAAGAACAAGATGAGTGCTGGAATCGCAATCAACAATAACATGATTAAAACTGGTAACCAGTAAACGACTTTTTGTCCGAGCAAATCGATGTTCGCATCTGAAAACTCTGTCGCACCCTCGACTTCAGCAAGGTCCGCCGTTTCTAAAATCTTGTTTTCTGTCGCATCGAAATAATGGAACTCGGTCTTGCGTGTGATGAAGATCCCGTCACGAATCGTATCGAGTTCGACGACCGCCGCAATGATTTCATTACCGTTCGAAGACGTAAGCGTCTCTTGCTTGATAATTTCAGCCGTTCCTTCTTTGTAATCATAGTGCGTGGCTTTTAAATCCTCTTCGAGGGCGTCCAAGAACGCCTCGTTCGCCGACGGATTCAGTGGTGCGATTGTCAGAATGAAGATTACTGCAAGCAGGCTTGCCCATGCTTTTTTCAACATCCCCATGTTCCCCCTTCTTTAATTCCAATTTAGCGTCATTCCTATTGTACCAAGAAGAAAGAAAAAAGTGTGAAGAAAATGCTATTAAAATAAGAAAAAAGCGTGTCAAATTTTCGATCGGAACGCGGCTTCCATACGATAGATCGGTTGCCCCATGGCGCTAAACCGCTCTTCATACTCGGTTCTAACGTTATCGGCCGGTTCATTTACGTGAAGATCAAGTGAAATATCGGTGAAGTACATGCCGTACTGGCTCATGCTTTCGAGTGAGTATTCGAATAGACCGCGGTTATCCGTCTTGAAGTGAATCTCGCCCCCACGCGGCAATACGGCCTCGTACGTGGCGAGAAACGTCTTATATGTCAAGCGTCGTTTGGCGTGACGTGTTTTCGGCCATGGATCCGAGAAGTTCAAGTAGATGCGATCGACTTCACCGGCATCAAAATAGTCAACGAGCTGTTTCGCATCGACCGTCAAGACGCGCACGTTCGGCATCGGCGTCTCGACCAACTTTTGAACGATTGACACAGCTACGCTCTCGAACAACTCGATGGCAATGAAGTTGACGTCTGGGAATTGTGTGGCCATCCCAAAAATAAATTGACCTTTCCCGGACCCGACCTCGATATAGAGCGGGTTTTCGTTACCGAACTCCTCGTTCCACTTCCCTTTCAGCGTCTCTGGTTCGGAGATAAAAACGTGTTCTTGAGCTTGCATATAATCTTTCGCCCAAGGCTTATGGCGTAATCGCATGAAAATCCTACCTTTCGTTCATGAAATGTTCAAGTTTATTCCGACTGTGGCCCATCGAGCAAGCAGTCCCCTTGCGATTATACACGAAAACATTGTTTAATGAACGTATATCATCCTTCATAGGGAGGTTAGATTGATGAGCACGTTGGACCAATTTTTGATTTTTTATGCGGCCCCGTTAACATTTTTCGGCGCCGTCATCGCGACGTTCGTATGGGCGTTCTTTATGAAACCAGATGATGTGTGATGCATATGGAAAGGGATGACCCGATTACCGGGCCATCCCTTTTTTCGTTCATTCATCGGCTTCCTCGAGAAGTTCTTTCAACACCGCGAGACCTTCGAGCCGCTCGAGATCACTTTGTTCCCCATAAATCGTAAGCACGGTTTGCGCGACGGCGTACCAATGCATGCGTTCATGCAACGACTGCGTCAAGTCGACGCCGTATTGACGGAACCAATCCTCCCAGCCCGCCTCATCGACGTAACTGTAGAGCACCATCGCCAAGTCGAAGGCACGATCAGCGATAATCGCATCGTCCCAGTCGGTCAAGTACAGTTGGCCGGATTCATCTTCTAGCCAGTTGTTATGATTCAAGTCCGAATGACAGACGACGAGCTCTCGGTCGTCATCGGCCGGCTGATGGCGGGTGAGCCACTGTATGGCCTCGTCGATTATTCGGTTCGACTCATCTTGGCCGTAGGCGACACATTGCCGGAGCAAAAGCGACGACGTGACGGGTGTATGATTTAATTGCTGTAACATGAATAATAGCTCTTTCGAATGATGGATTTTTCCAAGTTGTGCCGCCACGTCCGAACGTTGCATATCGGCTGGCGACAGTTCACGACCTTCGATAAACTGTTGGGCACTGAGGACGTCACCGTTGTACATCCGTTTTGTCCATAACAATTTTGGAACGATGCCTTCGGCAGATAAAATCGCCAAGAATGGAGACGAATTTCGCTTGACGAAGATTTTTTGTTGGCGCGTCGTCGCCACGTATGCCTCGCCAGTGATGCCGCCTGCGGAGGCGACCGTCCATTCCTCGCCGAGCGCACCGATTATATCTGAATACATAGTCATCACGCTCAAATCTCATAAGAAGTTAAAAAGATACAATCACCATATTAACACGCGATAATCGTCATTGACAACGACTCGACTCGAATCTCGGCTGGATTCCGGTCAATCGGCGTCAAGCTCGCCGTCTCGCCCTGGACGAACACGTTCCAATCCCCTTCCGCATGGAACGTCACGTCTTCAAACGTCCCGTTCAAATAAACGCGGACACGTTGCCACGCATCATACGAATGGCTCGCCGTCACCTCGTAGGCGATGACGCCAGCGGGAGACGGTAAAAACTTGAACTGCTCGATGACTTTTTGTCGTGTGTCATACCGGAAGCACGTATGGCGACGCCGCAGCTTGAGCAACGTTTTCACATATTCGACTTCGCAAGCACGCTCGTCGCGGAGGTCCCAGTCGAGATGGTTGATTCGGTCGGGTGCGTTATAACTATTCTCGACCCCATGCTTCGTCCGACCGAACTCCTGTCCTGCGTGTAAGAAGGGCACGCCTTGGGAGGTGAGGACGATGGCCGTGGCAAATCGTTGCATCCGTAGCCGTGTCGCCTCGTCGATGTCCTCGCATGCGAGCTTCAACTTGTCATACGTCGTGTAGTTGTCGTGCGCCTCGACATAATTGATCGTATATTGCGGGCTCGGGAAGCGGCCGACCGTCACGTTCGGAATTTGAACGGCACCGGTCAAACATTCTCTCAGTTCCCACTCTCGCCACTCATTACCGGAGACGAACCCACGCTCGCGGTCGTTGAACGTCGAGCCTTTGAGCGCATCCCGCATCATGTCGTTGAAGTGACCGATGCGCGGCATATGGGAAGCGTTATGCGACGTCGCTTTCACTGACGGACTGAGCGGTGTCGCCAAGTCCCACCCTTCCCCATAAATCAGGATGGAGCGATCGATTTTATCGAGCGCGATGCGCACTTGATTCATCGTCTCTACGTCATGGATCCCCATCAAGTCGAACCGGAATCCATCCACGTGATATGCCGACGCGAAATAGGTCACACAGTCGACGATCATGCGCCGCATCATGTAGCGCTCGGACGCGGTATCGTTCCCGACCCCGGTGCCGTTCGCCACAGTCCCGTCATGTTCGTAGCGGAAGAAATAATACGGGACGAGCGCCTCGAGGGCGGATTGCTCCCGAACGTAAACGTGATTCATGACGACGTCGACAACGACCCGGAGGCCGGCGCGGTGCAAGTCGGTGACGAGCTCGGCGTACTCGGTCACGCGGGACAACGGCGCCCTCGGTTCGCTCGCGTAACTGCCTTCAATCGCGAACCAATGAATCGGGTCATATCCCCAATTGTACGGCATGCGGGTCGCCTCATCGACACTTCCAAAATCATGGACCGGAAGCAGTTGGACGTGGGTCACGCCGAGCTGTTTGATATAGTCGAGCCCGGCACTATGTCCGGCTTGTGTCGTGAGTCCCGTCTCTGCCACGCTTCCGTACAACCCTTTCATGCGGCTCGTCGATGACGGATGGCTCGTGAAATCACGGATGTGTAACTCGTAAATGACGGCATCTGTCGCTTTTCGAAGCGGCGGCCGCTCCACTCGTTCGACGCTTGAGGCGAGATGGGACTCGACATCGACCAGTACGCCAAACTCGCCGTTGAGACTGACGGCTTTCGCGTAAGGGTCGACGACATCGTTCGTCTCGACCGGCGTCTTCACGTGCAGCCGATAGAGGAGCCCCTCATATAATCGCGGAATGTCGGCATGCCAGACGCCGCGACTTTGTCGCGTCATCCGAAACCGTTCAATTTCACGGGAGGTCGTCTCATCGTGCACCGTCACCCATATCGAGAAGGCGACCGGTGACCAAATGAACGCTTCAATCGTGGTTGCACCAAAGACGAGACCGAGCGGGCCGTCATACGCATAACGCCGCTCGAACTCTTTGGTCTGGACGATCTCTCTTGGGACTGCGACGATCGTCTTATGGCCCGGGTGGAAGACGGTATAGACGGTCTCGAGCGAGACGGGCCGGCTCAATCTCACGTCCCGTTCCATCGTCCCCGTCTCGGTCCAACGTTCGTCGACAATCGTATAGTCGACAGGGCGCCCATTTTGTTCGATCTGCACTGGAATGGCTTCATATTCTGGGACGACCTCGAGCCGAATCAATTCGAACGATAATAAAGACGCTCGCTCGATTGTCGCATGTGTCGTCGTCTGTTGGTCAGGTGTGTGATGCATACGCGTTCCATCCTCTCCTACCTACTGATCCATAAATTGTCGAAACGGCATCTGAGCTGTCTGGTCTAGAAGTGTCGCCACATCTCGAATTTGTTGGGCTTTCACGATCGGGGCACGCCCGTTCACTTGTTTGAGCCACTGGTCATAGTCCGACCGTGAGATGAACTGGGTCGTGCTTGATGTAGGTACATGATCGAAATAGCCGTTCGGGGCCACCGTCACTTTCTGTAAGACCCCGTCATAGGACGGAAGAAACAGACGGACAATCTCCTCAGTTCGCGTCAAAGCGATGAGCGGATTGACTACACGGGTATTTTCCCCTTTGAGCGGCTGATGAATCCATGTCTTCTCTTTTGATATGTGATAGATGCTCCGGTCCCCTTCGAGCCATTCGACGATATAGAGATGGGACGGACCGATGATGAGATGACTCAACTCCACCGTCGCCCCGTTCCAACGGACGACCGGACGGAACATGAAGAAATGGTGTTCATTCCATTCCGTCAACATGTTCCGGTAGCCGAAGTCACGTAAAAATGCGAGCAACGGGGCGTCCGCCTCGGTCGCACCCTCGCACGCGAACTGCAACTTTTGCATCTTCTTTCGCGACGCCAACAGCGCCTGAAACTGTGAATCGGTCAACGGGGTCGGCTCGAGTTCGATGCGTTCGGTTCTGCGCCAAAATTTCCACCACGGGTTGTCGAACTCGACGACTTCGGGCGGATTCAAACGATTGAGCTCGTGCAAGCGTCGCATGCGGGCCGTATCGGACTCCACATATTCTTGGTAACGGTTATATTGGTCCAAGACGTTTCGTTCATACTTCGACGTCACGTCAAAAATTTTAATCGGGATCGCCATGTGTCCTCCTCTGAGCGTGTTAACGGGAATACGTCCACCGCTTCATAAGCAGGGGTGTGACTCGGGTTGATTCGATACAAGACGGCCGCGTCAATCGTTTCGGTAACATGGAACGTCGGTGCCATGTGCGGCACGACATGGCCACTGTCCCATTTTTTTGCGAGTGTGACGTGCGGGACGAACGTTTTTCGGTCGAGCCCCGGTACTTCATCGTGCAATCGTCCCCGCAACGTGCTCACGAACGCGGTGAGTGCAGGCGACGCTTCTGGAATGATCGTCAAGACGCGCGGACGATCCGGTCGACCGAAGAAATCAATCTGTTCGAACGTCAACGTGAACGGTCTCGTCTCATTCGCCACTTGTTTCGTGATTTCTCTCACGGCCTCGACTTGATCGTCATCGAGCGCCCCAAGAAACTGAAGCGTCAAATGGAACTCGTCCGGTCGATAGACACGGCGGTAGGAATAATAAGGGAGTACTTCCCGTTGAATGCGTGCGAACTCGTCTGCTTCTATCGGCAAGGCGATAAAATAATGTGTCGTCATCGGAATCATCCTTTCTCACGGAACCGTCTCATGCCTAAAAACAAAGCCGCTCCAAGAAGACTGACTGCGGTGTACATCCAAAATACACCAATGATGCTGTCGACTTCAATGATGATTCCGCTCAATTGGTTGAAGGCAGCCGTCGCCAAACCTGACGTGAGTGCCATATAGACGCCAATCGCCGTCGAGGTCACGTTCAGACTGACGAGGCTCCTTACGAACTGAAGCGCTACCGGGATGAGCAAGCCGACGACGAGCCCTTGGACGATTGCCAAGATCCAGACGACGAGAAGTGGCGGCTCGAGGGCGAGCCAGCCGTTTCGGATGGCCGAGATGAAGGCGGCGCCCGCGAGCACGTTCACCGTGCCGAGTTTTGCGACGATTTGATACGCGACTTTCATGAATGGGATCTCACAGAGCACGGCGACTAAAAATAATGTCCCGACGAGCGTCGTCGACCCACCGATACTCGTCACGTAAATGCCGAAGTAATAGTTGTTCGCATAAATCGGACCGAAGACGAGCATCCCTCCGATTAAAAAAGCGACGAACGGGACGTTCCACACGGCCGACCAGGCGAATGGCGCGACGGTCGTCGTCCGGGCCAACCCCGGTTCGTCGATTCGCCGCAAGATGATACTCCCAAGGACGAGGACGATCGCACTGAGGAGGAACGTGCTCGAAAGCCCCCATGGTGTGTCGGCGATTCGGCCCATCATGAACACAGCGATGGCGAACCCGGCGGAGCCATAGAGTCGAATCGCACCGTAATCGATTTTAGCGCGGGCCGTATAGTCGAGCGTCATCATGTCAACGAGTGGGATGTGGGCACATTGGAAAATCGACCAGGCGACCATCAACAGAACGATCCACAAGTAAGCTGTCGCGAACAAAAACGTGATCGAGATGGCGGCAGCGCCAATCATCGCGAGGACGAGCCAAGCTCGGACGCGACCGGTCCGATCGGCGAGCATTCCCCATAGCGGCTGCACCCCGATGGAGAGAATCGGCAGAATCGCGACGATCGTCCCGACCTCACTCGGAGACAAATCAAATCTGGATTGAGAGAAAAATAACGTCATGTATGGAATTAACGCACCTTGGGCGAAAAAGATGGCGACATAAATCGATTGGTATAACCGTTTTTGCTGATTCACAATAAACTTCCTTTCGAATAGACAGAGAGCTGACCGATTCAGTCAGCTCTCCGAGTGTTTTTCATTTAGCGAGCTCATAGATGGCTTCCGCATAAATCGCAGCCGCCCGTAACAAATCTTCAATTTCCATGTATTCATCGACTTGATGGGCCACATCTTTTGCACCAGGGAACAGCGCGCCGAACGCGACACCGGCCTCGAGCGAACGGGCGTAAGTCCCCCCGCCAATCGCCATCAAGTTGGCCGACTCGCCCGTTTGCCGTTCATATACAGCTTGAAGCGTCTTGACGAGTGGATGATCCTCCGCGACGTGATGCGGTGGCATATGGTGACGTGTTGACAGTTCGAAGCCGAACGACAAGGCGATTTCTTTCAAGTTTTGCAACCGTTCCGTGAATTTCGCCGTGTACGGATAACGGATGTTGAGCGTCGCTGTGCGCTCATCCTCGTTATAACGGAACACGCCGCCGTTGACGGTCAAGTCGCCCGTCTCGTCACTCGCTTCGATTCCGAGGGAGATGCCCCGCGAATCGGCAAAGACGTGGCGGATGAATTCGATGTAACGCTCTCCTTGAATATCAAGTGGCAGCGGCAACAAGAATCCAGCGAGGACGTAGGCCGCGTTCACGCCGTTATCCGGCTCCATCGCATGGGCCGCGACACCACGCATCGTGAGCGTGTACTCCCCTTTATCGTAGACACACGTCCCGTCCGCCTCATATTTTTCAAGGTAAGCTTCAAACTTCTCCTCGAGCACATCGTCCGTCTTCAAGACGGCCGTCGCGTAATCCGGGACCATGTTCGGACGTTCCCCGCTCATGAACGAGATCAATTGATGTTTCACTCCCGGTACCCGTTGAATTGGGACTTGTTTCAATACCCCGTCATACAATCCTTTTTCCGCGTTGATGATGGGAAAGTCCGCGTCTGGGGCGAATCCGTACGTCGGCATCTCTTCTTGTTTGAAATACTCGCGCACGCAACGCCACTCACTCTCTTCGTCACACCCGGCGATGAGCCGAACCCGTTTCGAGAGCGGCAGACCGAGCTCTTTCACGATCTTTAACCCGTAATACGCGGCAAGTGTCGGCCCTTTATCGTCGTTGCTGCCGCGCGCGAAAATTTTCCCGTCCGCGACCGTCGGGTTGAACGCCCCATACGTCCAACCTTCCCCGGCCGGCACAACGTCCAAGTGGCAAAGAATGCCGACGAGTTCGTCCCCTTCCCCGTATTCGAGGTGTCCGGCGTATCCGCCGACGTCTTTTGTCGTGAACCCGTCCCGCTGACCGAGCTCGAGCATGTAGTCGAGGGCCTGGCGCACGTCCGGTCCGAACGGCTCATTCGGTCCTGCTTTTGATTCGTCGAGCACGCTCGGGATGCGAAGCAATCCGTGTAAGTCGTCTAGAAATGCCTCTTTTCGTGTATCGACTTCTTGTCTCCAGTTCATGTCAATCTCCCCTTTGCGAATGTTGTCTCCTATATTAGTATATCCAAATGTTAGAAAGACGAACATTCATTTCGAAAAGTTTTTTTCGTTCGTCTTTTAGCTTGATTTTACCTGTTTTACAAATTATTCATTCGATTTTTACGTTCGTAACATCAACTTTACATTTGAAACGTTCGTGCTTTTCACTTGCAATTCTATCCGAGAGCGGTATACTAAAGGTGTAATTTTAGAAAATAACAATTTCATATTTCATTTTGTCGTTCGTCGGTTATGTCTTTACCATTCTACGCATTGGGAGGTCATCCAATGAAAGGTTCAACAGATCGTATGCTAACCCGCATCAAGTCCATTTATTTGTTCATAAACGAAAGGGAATGCGTCACCACTTCAGAACTAGTAGAAGAGTTCGGAATCACATCGCGCACTGTCCAGCGTGATTTGAACGTGCTTGAGTACAATAATCTTGTTGAGAGTCCGAGCCGCGGAACGTGGACCGCATCGAAACGGTCGCTGAAGACGGCAAACTGAATAAAAATTACGTGGAAGTCTCAAGTTGAGGCTTCTTTTTTTGCGCAAGAAAACCGATGGACAACTCGTCCATCGGTCGCTTCATCACGCCAACAAGGCGTCATATTCTTCTTGCGTCAACTCCCGGTAAGCACCCCGCTCGAGCGTCGGGTCTAGTTCGAGCGTCCCGATTTGAATCCGTTCGAGCCGTTCGACGTGTTTCCCGACGGCCGCGACCATCCGTTTGACCTGATGATACTTGCCTTCAGACAACGTCAGGCGAATCATCGAGCGACGACCGTTCCGGCTAATCACTTCAAGACGGGCCGGTTTCGTCGTGTATCCGTCTTCGAGCTCGACGCCTTCGGCGAACCGGCGCACATCGTCGACGGTCATCTCGCCATCGATTTCAGCGACATACACTTTATCGACGTGCTTTCGCGGGGACATGAGCGCATGATTGAACGCCCCGTCATTCGTCAACAACAGTAGCCCGGTCGTGTCCTTGTCGAGCCGTCCGACCGGAAACAGTTCGTAATGTGCGTAGGACGGATCAATCAATTCGAGAACCGTCGTCTCGACTTGATCCTCGGTCGCGCTGACGACACCCTCCGGTTTGTTCATCATCAGGTAGACGAACGGTTTATAGTCGACCGCTTCACCGAACACGGTCACAACCTCTGTCTCTGGTTTCACATGCCGCTTCGCATCTTTCACCGGTTGACCATCCACTTGAACAGCGCCTTGTTTCAATAACAGCTTGACGTCTTTTCGGGATCCATACCCCATATTGGCCAATAATTTATCAATCCGCATTATGCTTTCCTCCGATACTCGAATCGTTTCCCTAACAACTTACCGGCCAAATGACTTCTCCAACCGAGATAGCCGTAGACGATGAGGCCGAGACCGAAGCCGACGAACGTCGCGAGAATGTCATTCCCCCAGCTCGGTTCTTGATTCAACGTAACGAACAACGACCCATAGACGACGATAAACATGACAGCCCCCATCGCGAACATGAGCATCGTTCGGCGGAGCAACTGTTTATACGGGAACTGGAGCGCCCGTTGAATCTTCCAAACCATGAGGACGATGGCGACGATATAGCCGGCAATCGTCGCATAACCGGCCCCGATGCCGCCGAGCAAATAGACGAACGGGACGTTCAAGACGACTTTAGCGAAGAGTCCCATCGCCGTGGCAAAGATGGTGAAATATTGCCGATTGATTCCTTGTAGAATCGCGGCCGCTACCGAGTAGTACGCCAAGAAGAACGCACTCGGCGCGTAGTGAAGTAAATACACCCACCCTTCCCGGTCACGCGGGAACAACGTCCCGAACAACGGTTCAGCCAATGCGACGAGACCGATGACGGCTGGAATCGTCACGAAGAACGACACTTGGAAGATGTGATTCACTTGGTTGCGCACTTTCGTCATGTCTCCGTGCGTAAACGAACGCGTGACGAGCGGGATGGTCGCCATCGACACACTCGCTGCAATCGACACGGGAATCAAGACGATTTTATGGGCGTTCCCAGTCAAGAATCCGAACGCCGACGTCGCCTCGGACACCGTCTTCCCTGAATTGAGAAGCGTGTTCACCATCGTCAACTGGTCGACGAACTGATAGAGCGGTGTCGACAGTCCGACCATGACGATTGGAATCGAATAGCTGAGTAGCTCGAGCAAGAGCGACTTCATCGACCGGACCGGCGTTCCTTCCGGATTTTCCGTATTCGTGTGGATCAGCTTTCGTTTCCGCCAGTAAATGGCCAACACGACGATACTACCGATCGCTCCGATGAACGCGCTGAACGTCGCGATCGTGACGGCGAGCACTTTTAATCCGTTCAACTCTGTCGTCTCGACCGCACCGGTTCCGCCGAGCGTATCGGCGAGCGGTCGAATCAATTCCGAATCCGCTAAGACGAACAAGACGAGCATCGTCCCGCTGAGCAGGAACAAGATGCGGACGATCTGTTCGATCACTTGTGAGATTGCCGTCGGTGCCATGTCTTGATGACCTTGGAAATAACCACGGACCATGCTCATCGCCGGGATGAGGAGGAGTGCGAAGCTGACGCTGCGCGTGACGAGCGTGAGCGAGTCGACATATTGCTGATTGTTGTCGGAGTTACGGACCATCAGCTCCGAGAGCCAAGGTGCCGCAAAAAATAAGATGAGAAATGCGACGACGCCGGTAGCGAGCATAAGTTTCATCCCTTGTCGGAACAAGCGTTGACTCGTCCCGTATTCGCCAAGCGCGTTATACTTGGCGATGAACTTCGAGACGGCGACCGGAATGCCCGCCGTCGAGATGGCGATCATGAGTGCGTAATACGTATACGCCGCCTGATAGAGCGTGACACCGGCAATCCCGACCATCGCTTGGAACGGGAACGTATATAACAACCCGAGCATCCGAGAAATCAAGTTCCCGGCGGATAGAAGGAGCGTCCCTCTGACGAACGACTCTCTTCCTGAATCTTGTTTGACGCTTGATGACATGCGTTACCTCCATCTATTCGGTTCATCATGAAATGACTTCGTTTTACAAAACAACTGTTTCTCATTATACTCTTACTGTTGCGGATAATAAAGTTACGATAATTTTACCGATCGATTTGATAGAAACGAGGTATACCATCATGAAAGACGTCATCATCATCGGAGGCGGGCCGAGCGGTCTCATGGCCACTTATGCCGCGGCGAAAGCCGGCGCGCGCACGCTCCTCATCGACAAAGGCTCAAAACTCGGGCGCAAGCTCGCGATCTCTGGCGGCGGCCGTTGTAACGTGACGAATCGGAAACCGGTCGACGAACTTGTCCAGTTCATCCCCGGGAACGGTCGTTTCCTTTACAGCGCCCTCGCCCAGTTCGACAATCAATCCATCATTGATTTGTTCACCGGATTCGGCATCCCGTTGAAAGAAGAAGACAACGGTCGGATGTTCCCGGTGACCGACAAGGCACAAGACGTCGTCAATACGTTGCTCCGTGCCATCGACGACCTCGGCGTCGAGATTCGAAAGAACGCCAAAGTAAAGACGCTCCATTTTAATGAAGAAAACGAGTTCACAGCCGTCGAACTCGAAGACGGGGAACGTATCGAGGCGAACGCATGCGTGATTGCCGTCGGCGGACAGTCGGTCCCGCATACCGGATCGACTGGCGACGGCTACCCTTGGGCCGAAAAGGCCGGTCACACGATCACCGAACTGTTCCCGACCGAGGTGCCCATCAAATTGAACGACGCCTTCATCGGGACGAAGGAACTGCAAGGCCTCTCGCTACGAGACGTCGCCCTCACCGTCCACGGTAAAAAAGGGAAGCCGATCAAGACGCATCGCGGGGACATGATTTTCACGCACTTCGGTATCTCCGGACCGATTGCCCTTCGTTGCAGCCAGTATACGATTAAAGAGCGTAAGCGTAGTAAAGAACGTGTCGTGACGTTGTCGCTCGACTTGTTCCCGGACATGGCGCGCGACGAACTGTATCAAGAACTACTCAAACAAGTTCAGTCGCAACCGAAACGAGCCGTCAAAAACGTCTGGAAAGGTTTCATCCCGGAACGGATGCTCGACTTGTTGCTCGCGGCACTCGCGTTCGGTGAAGAAGACGCGAGCCAGTTGAAGAAGCAATCGGTCCTCGATTTCGCGACTCAGCTGAAGGCGTTCGAGCTTCATGCCATCGGCACGCTCGACTTCGACAAGGCGTTCGTCACCGGCGGCGGTGTCTCCGTCAAAGAGATCGCCCCGCAGACGATGATGTCGAAAAAGGCACCTGGCCTATTCTTCGCCGGCGAAGTGCTCGATATCCACGGTTATACGGGCGGCTATAACATCACGGCGGCATTCACGACCGGGCATTGCGCGGGGTCGCATGCAGCCGAGTTCGCTTCTGTTGAAGCAAAATAAGAGTAGGTGGTCGCGACCACCTACTCTTATTTTTTTGCCATCTGTCGGAGCACTTCAGCCTCGAGCTCTGGCTCAGGCGGCATCCACCCTTCTGGCTTCATGATTTTATTGTCCGATTCGCGCAAAATCGGTTTGCCGCCCGGACCGAGTTTCGCCATATTCGCCCGTTGTACGATTTCAAACAACGGCACCGGGTCAAGCCCGAGCTCGACGAAGCTGCCCATGACGAAGTAGAGCGCGTCCGTAAGCGCATCGCCTTGTCCGACGAGACGCTCGACGTCCGATTCGGGCAACGGCATCGATAACGACTTCTCGACCGCTTGGTCTAGACCTTGCTTGAATGCGGCGACGGCCTCTAAAAATTCCGCTTCGTTACGAGACGATTGGTGTAAAAACTCGACGACCGCTTCTTCGGCCGTCCAGACCGAGCGTTTGACGGCACGGTCAAGGACGAGTGGTTCCGGTGTCTTCGCTTCCGGGTGTCCGAACGTCTCATGGAACTGGCGGACCTCTTCAAAAAAATAGCGTTTACTCATAGTACCCTCTCCTATCAGTCGACCGAGACGAAAGCGTCCAGGTCGAACACGTCTGGTCGTACGATTGCAAAAATCTCGTTGTCTTGCAGGAACATCCCGGTCGATCCGTACACGCGTGGTGTCACCATCTGGCCGTTCATCGTTCCTTCATTCGGGTTGATGGTGTATAAGACGAGCTCTTCGGAGTCAAGGACGTAAATCCGGCCTTGTCGTTCGACGAGCCCGACGCCGCGGAACTTCTCGAATTTTTGTTGAATCGAGGCGCTCATACCGGTCGTCGTGAGCGCTTTGCGCGATTCAATCGCCCACTCGCTGAGCGGTTCCGGATCAGGTTCGGCCTCAGTCTGTAACGCTTCGTCTTCTGGTGAGACCGCATCGACATCAATCGTCTCTTCTCCCGTTGCTTCGTCGTCAGCGCTTGACTCGCCCTCTGGCTCGTCCCGTTCCTCCGTCTCGACTTCCGTGATGCGCTCTTCGATGTAGAGGAGCTCGACGTCGGTCGTTCCCGATTCACGGTTCATGATGATTAAGCGTTCGGTCGTCTGGTCAAAGCCGAGACCGAACAAGCGGTCGTTCGGTCGGATGCCGGCAATCGCTTTTCGTTCTTGCTCGACCCAGCGACCGCCTTCCCGTTCAATCGTCACGAGGACGCCCTTGTCCGTGACCGCAAAGATTTTCGTCTCGGTGATCATCCGCATGCCGATGAACTCGCTCAGCTTCAACGTTTGTCCTTCGTTTTCGAGTTGGAGCGAAGCGATGACACGGTTGGCGTTTCCGCTCACTTCGAAGAACTCACGATTATCCGTCAAGACGAGGTAGGCACCAATCGTGTCGCTGTAGTACACTTCGTCAATCTTTTGAATCTGTTCGAGCGCATCGGTCGTATCGATGTCCTCATCGTCGGGCGAGGCCTCGACCGGCGGGAGCGGTGTCGCTTGATGGCTCGTCTGAATCTCGATTTTATCAAACGTCGCGCCGATTTGTCGTTGAATCTCCTCGTCGGAAAAGACGAGCACGTAGCAGAGAATCATCCCGACCAACAAGGCGAACGAGGTCGTATATAGTACGTAAGAACGTTTCATGGACGGTTTGTCCCCTTTTTCTGCAGTATCGCCCTTTAGTGTAACAAACCCTCTCGAAAAAGAAAACGGCGTCAGGAAAAAGAAAAGAACATGTGACAATGTCACACGTTCTCTCCGGTCATCCTACGACGATATTGACGAGTTTACCAGGTACGACAATCACTTTGCGGACCGTCTTTCCTTCCGTGAACTCTTGAACGCGTTCGTTCGCGAGCGCATCAGCCTCGAGTACTTCTTTCGAAGCGTCACGGGCCACGTGCATCTTCGCACGAAGCTTCCCGTTCACTTGGATGACGACTTCAATCGTGTCGCTGACGAGTTTCGACTCATCGAACGTCGGCCAGGCCGCGTACGTCAAGTCTTCCGTCATGCCGAGACGCTCCCACAACTCTTCGGCCAAGTGTGGCGCGACCGGGGCGAGCATCTTGATGAAGTTGACCATCTCTTGTTTTGGAAGCGTGTCTTGTTTGTACGCCTCGTTGATGAAGACCATGAGTTGCGAGATGGCCGTGTTGAAACGGAGCGCCTCGTAGTCTTCGGTCACTTTTTTCACCGTCTGATGATACGTCCGCTCGAAGTCGGCCGTCGGCGCGCCGTCTGTGAGCTCCGTTTGGTCGAACAAGCGCCAGACGCGGTCGAGGAAGCGACGAGCGCCGTCAAGTCCGTTCGTCGACCAGGCGATGGCCGCGTCGAGCGGTCCCATGAACATCTCATATAGACGGAGCGTGTCGGCACCGTGCGATTTGATGATGTCGTCCGGGTTGACGACATTGCCTTTTGACTTCGACATCTTCTCGTTGTTCTCACCGAGGATCATCCCTTGGTTATAGAGCTTTTGGAACGGCTCGTTCGTCGGAACGATGCCAATGTCATAGAGCACCTTATGCCAGAAACGTGCGTAGAGCAAGTGAAGGACCGCATGCTCCGTACCACCGATATACAAGTCGACCGGGAGCCAGCGCTTCAACTTCTCTGGGTCGGCGATCATGTCCTCGTTATGCGGATCGATGAAGCGAATGTAGTACCAGCAGCTGCCGGCCCACTGTGGCATCGTGTTCGTCTCGCGACGACCCTTCTCTCCTGTCACCGGGTCCGTGTACGTCAACCACTCGTCCGCGTTCGCAAGCGGTGATTCGCCCGTACCCGACGGTTTGATTTCATCGATGATCGGGAGTTCGAGCGGAAGCTCTTCGACCGCTACCGTCTTGAGTGTGCCATCTTCCATATGAATGATTGGAATCGGCTCGCCCCAATAGCGTTGGCGACTGAACAACCAATCGCGGAGACGATACGTCGTCTTGGCGCGGCCCGTGCCGGCGAATTCGAGTTCTTCGATGATTTTGGCAATCGCATCGGCTTTGTTGAGCCCGTCAAGCGAGCCTGAGTTGACGTGAACGCCGTCTTCGACGTAAGCCGCCTCCTCCAAGTTGCCGCCTGTGACGACTTCGCGGATTGGGAGGTCGAACGTCTTCGCGAACTCATAGTCGCGGTCATCATGTCCAGGTACGGCCATGACCGCGCCCGTGCCGTATGTCGACAACACATAGTCGGCAATCCAAATCGGAAGTTTCTCGCCATTGACCGGGTTGATCGCGTAAGCGCCGGTGAATACACCCGTCTTCTCTTTGGCGAGGTCGGTCCGCTCGAGGTCTGTCTTTTTCGAGACTTCTTCGACGTACGCTTCGATGGCGACGACTTGTTCAGGTGTCGCGATCGCTTTCACGAATGGGTGTTCCGGTGCGAGCGTGACGTATGTCGCGCCGTAAAGTGTATCCGGACGTGTCGTGAACACCGTCACGACTTTATCATGACCGTCGACTTTGAAATCGACTTCGGCCCCGACCGACTTGCCGATCCAGTTGCGTTGCATCTCTTTGACGCTGTCTGGCCAGTCAAGCCCCTCTAAATCGTCGAGCAAGCGCTCGGCGTATTCCGTGATGCGAAGCACCCACTGTTTCATCGGCACACGATAGACCGGATGGTTTCCGCGCTCCGATAACCCGTCGATGACTTCTTCGTTGGCAAGCACAGTCCCGAGGGCCGGGCACCAGTTGACGGCGACTTCGTCGACGTAGGCGAGTCCGCGGTCGTGGAGCTGTGTGAAGATCCATTGCGTCCATTTATAGTATTTCGGGTCCGTCGTGCTGATTTCACGGTCCCAATCGTATGAGAAACCGAGTTCTTTTAACTGGCGTCGGAACGTGCCGATGTTGCGCTCTGTGAACTCGCGCGGGTCGTTCCCTGTGTCTAACGCATACTGCTCGGCCGGAAGACCGAACGCGTCCCATCCCATCGGATGGAGCACGTTGAAGCCTTGCATCCGTTTCATGCGGGCAATGATGTCCGTCGCCGTGTAACCTTCCGGGTGACCGACGTGAAGTCCGGCTCCTGACGGATATGGGAACATGTCAAGGACGTAGAAACACTCCTTGTCCGGATCTTCTGTCGTCCGGAACGCATCCTTCTCTTCCCAACGCTTTTGCCATTTCGGCTCGATGTCTTGATGTTTAAAATAGTCCAAAATTCATCCTCCTCTGCATAATAAAAAGCCTTCCTCCCCGGTAATGGGACGAAAGGCTTGAAAGCTCTCCGCGGTACCACCCATGTTGCATTTCTGCCACTTGAGACGCCGATAACGTGGCGTAACTCCGGTTTACCCTACTCTCGTTCAGGCAAACTGCTCCAAGGCGAGTTCTCGACGTCCATATACCGGTTCGCACCAACCACCGGCTCTCTACGATACAGACAAGACGATACTATTCCTTTTCATCGCGATAGTTTATCTACCCTTTCATTCTATCCCAAGATAAAAAACCGCGTCAATGTGAACTTTTCGTTACGTCTTAATTTGTTTCATCGTCGAGATGGTTTTGACCGCAAAGAACGCGATGAGTCCAAACCCGACTTTGTTCACTAAATCCGCCACGTTGTAAATCAGCTCCCGTACGAGCTGGACCTCAACGCCGCTCGCAAACAGCGTCACCGCATAGCCGATCGGATATATCGCCCACCCGACTAAAATGAAGAGACGCATGTTGAGGAGCGCTTTCCGAATCGGTGCCGGAGACGACTCCGCCGCTTTCGTGACGTTCGTGAATAACAAATAGATGATATAGAGCCAAGCGAAACAACCGACTAAATAACCCCATAGCCCAAGCTGCGTGAAGCCACCGTTCAAGTTGATTGACGATTCCCCGAGATAACCGGCCACGATCATGATGACGTCGGCCACGATCAGTTTCGTCAGTAACCCCGTCTTCATCTTCCCTTTCAAACTCAACAGCAACGGGAACTTCACAAGCAAGAGCGGCGTCGTGACGAGCCAGTCGATATAGCGAATCTCCGTCGGGAATCCTGTGATTTCCGATAGCAGACCTGAATCGCCGACCGCATCTTTCATAAAGTAATAATGAATCGCTGCGACGAACGTGACGAGCGCTGCAACCGTCGCGACGGAACGATATTCAGGGTCTAAGCTGTTTCGTTCCACCAAAAAGTATAGCGTTGCCGCAGCCATGCCGACAAAGCCGACCCAAAACATATACTGTGTCGCCAATACAAGTAAGTTCACTTCTTCACTCACATTGTCCATCTCCTTCACATGAGACAAGACGAAAGACGACCCGGCGTTACGATGTGAAAGGATCCTTTACTTCATTTTAATGCACAACTCAATGGTGCAACGTATATGAAGATGCAGCAAATATGCTCATTCTTCCGATGTTTGTCGATTCAGTGAACCCGTTTTAATGAAGAAGAAGAGACCGATTGCACTGAGAAGAATCATGAGTCCGAAGACCGCATTGATACCGAACACGTCATATAATAGCCCGGACATCGTCGGGCCAATCATGCGCCCGACCGACGCCGCGATATTAACAAGTCCTTGATATTGACCGGCTTTCCCTGCCGGTGCGAGTTTGGCGGCAATCGTCGGGACCGCCGGCCAGATAAACATCTCGCCAACCGTCATGACGATCATCGCGACCATGAACATCGCAAAACCTCCGGCGAACGGCACAACGAGGAAGGCCGCAAGGAAGATGACGCCACCAATGATGAGCTGGCGCTTCAAGTCGTCTTCAAATTGACGCAACATCCGGTTAAGGAGCGGTTGGGCGAACACGATCATCGCCCCGTTCACCGTCCAGAGTAGCGAGTATTCACTAATCGTCACGCCAAGCCCTTGCGAGTGGACGGCGATCGTCCCTTGCCACTGGACGTAGACGAACCAGAGGGCGGCGTAACCGATGGCAACATACCACATCGATTTCATCGTCGCACCGGACAACGTCGTCGCGGCCGCCTCAAGTTGCGACTGAATGACCGGACGAGTCGTTTCTTTCAAGTAACGGAAGCCGAACAAAAGCACGACGACGAACAAGACCGACAAAAAGAAGTTCGCATAAAAGATCCATTCGATGTTGATGCGCGCCACTTGTCCGCTCATCGCCGTACCGAGCGCGACACCGACGTTTTGGGCGACATATATCGCATTGAACGAACGGCGCCCCCCTTCCGGCCAAATCAAGCCGGCGAAAGCATACACTGTCGGGAAGACGAGCCCGCCCGAGAAGCCGATGAGCCCGAGCCAGACCAAGTATCCGAAGAACGTCGCATGGAACAACAGAAATCCGAGCGAACTGGCAAGGAGCAGTGATACCGCGATCACGAGCGTCGTCTTGCCACCGAGTCGGTCGAACAACGTCCCGCCGATATAGTTCCCGACGATGGCGAGGGCGGAGTTGACGAGGAGGGCGATACCGGCGAGCGTCATCGATTCTCCTAAATATCCATTAATATATAACGTGTTGAACGGCCATAAAAAAGACGCCGCCGTCGTATTGAGCGCCATCGCGATGACCAAAATCCATATTGAGATCGGCATTTTCTTGTTCACGCCAACTCCTCCTTTCCCATCGCCTAAACGATAAAAATTCGGCACGACGGCCGAATCCAAAATTAGTCCTTCTCCAAGCTAACGGAACGGTCCATAACTGTCAAGAAAAAGTACTCATTCTGAAGTTTTGCATCAAACAGTATGTGATAACATGAGCAAAGAAGGAGAGGATGAAGATGATTAACCCATTTGGTGAAGCCAGATACAATGAGTTGAACGAAGCGTATCGCCGGGAGTATGGCGGAAAGGTGTTCAAAGTCCCGCTCGACGGTGGGTTCACTTGTCCGAACCGGGACGGCCTCGTTTCAAAAGGAGGATGTACGTTCTGTTCCGATGATGGGAGCGGCGACTTTGCCGGGAATGCGTGTGACCCAATTTCGGTCCAGTTCGCTGAAGGGAAGGCCCGGTTGCACCGTAAATGGAAAGAAGCACGGTATATCGCCTATTTCCAAGCGTTCAGTAATACGTACGCCCCGGTCACACGTCTACGTGAACTGTTCGAGTCAGCGCTCGAAGAAGAAGGTGTCGTCGGACTATCGATTGCGACACGGCCCGACTGCCTCCCGGACGAAGTCGTCGCCTACCTCGCCGAACTGAACGAGCGGACGTCGCTTTGGGTCGAACTCGGTCTGCAGACAATCCACGACAAGACCGGCAAAAAGATCAACCGCGGCCACGATTATGCGACGTTCTGTGACGGACTGGCGAAACTTCGCCGCCACAATATCCGGGTGTGCGTCCATATCATCAACGGACTACCGGGCGAGACGCCACAGATGATGCTCGACACGGCGCGAGAAGTTGCTAAAATGGACATACAAGGAATCAAGATCCATTTGCTCCACGTCTTGAAACGGACGCCGCTCGCAAGGCAATATGAATTAGGGCTCCTCGATTTGATGGATGAGACGACGTACGTCTCGCTCGTCTGCGACCAGCTCGAACTGTTACCGGAAGACGTGATCGTCCACCGGTTGACGGGTGACGGTCCGCCCGACTTATTGATTGGGCCGATGTGGAGCCGGCAGAAGATGGCCGTCTTGAACGCCATTCATGCCGAATTGGAACGCCGTGATTCCTTCCAAGGAAAAAAGAAGGATGAGAGATATGGGATTAATGAGAGTGTTGCCGTTCGCGAAACATCTGTTACGTGAACATGTGGTCCCCGGCACGGTCGCCATCGATATGACGGCCGGTAACGGGCACGATACATTATTTTTAGCCGAGCTCGTCGGTGACGGGCACGTCTATGCGTTCGACGTCCAAGAAGAAGCGGTCGTGGCGACACGACAGCGACTCGAGGAAGCCGGCATGTCCGAACGGGTCAGCGTCATCCACGACAGCCACCACACCGTCCAAACCGTCGTCGCAGACGAGACCCGTCCGATCACCGCGGCCGTGTTCAACCTCGGATACTTACCGGGTAGCGACAAGACGGTCACGACGATAGGCGAGACGACGATTGACGCGCTGCGCCAGTTACAGGACGTCATGGCGATCGGCGGTGTCATCGTCGTCGTCATCTACCATGGGCATGACAGCGGTAAAATCGAACGGGACGAGGTGCTCGCTTACGTCGAGTCGCTCGACCAAAAACAAGCCGGTGTCCTGCGATACGGCTTCATCAATCAAGTAAATCATCCCCCGTTCATCATCGCAATCGAAAAACGGGCATGATAAAGGCGACTCGGACGAGTCGCCTTTATTCTTGAATCAATTCGTAAAACGTCAACAGCGTCTCGGCGAACTTCGTGTTCAGTCGTTCATAGCCGAAGTGTGGGAAACCTTCGAGACGACGGATGTAAACTTGGTCGCCTCCGATTTTTCGGCAGACGTTCAGCGTCAGCTTCACATCGGCGAAACGGTCGTCCGGCGCGTAAAAACAGGCGAGCGGTAAACGCGGCAAATGTTTTTTCTCTTCCTGATGCTCGACGATCTCTTCTTCAATCTCCCGGTACTGGGCGTACGTGATCTCGCCGAACCGGGATGACTCTTCGCCGCCCCCGGTGAACGTCATCATACCGAGCGGCAAATCGGGGCGGAAGCGATCGACGGCGGAAGCGACGACTTGTTTCAATCCGCCGATTTGACGGGACGAATGCCAGTCAAAGAGCGGGGAGATGTACGTCAAACTGCCGAGCGGGACATCATACTCCTGTAACAGTCGGTTCGTCAACAGCGCACCAAGGCTGAAGGCGACGACGTGAATCGGCAATTTGTACTGTCCGGCTTCACGGAGCGTGTTCTTAATAAGCAGTTTATGGTCTTCAGCCGTCAAGCCGAGCGTCGGCCCGGCAACGACGAGCACTTCGTAGTCCGTCCGCAACCGATCGAGGAACGCCTCGCTGACACGAGACGTGAACTGGAGCGGGTATACAATCACGATGACCCCTTTTCGTGATGGTTCTTCGTATGTCATGCTGTCACCTCATTATTAGTATGTCTGTTTTATTCTAACAAAAAACATCAGCCGAGACTGATGTTTCAATCAAAATCCGTCTGGAGTCTTAGCGTGGGTCGTATCGCAAGTGAACGAGCTCCATCGGCTCATCGTACACTTCTTCTTGAATCCGGTTCAATTCGACGAACGATTGATGGTTCAAGAAGGCGAGCGCCTGCTCGTTCGAACTCTCAACGTACAGTTCGACCGGTTGGCGTTTTCGTCCTGCAAGGTGTGTCAACAGCTCTGCCCCTAACCCTTGACGGTGATGGGCCGGATGGAGGTAAAGACGAAGCACTTCCCACGTATCGCCCCGGTCAATCGCATGATAAAACCCGATGACGTCGCCGTCCGTCTCACCGACGATGAACAACTGTTCTTTCGCTTCTTCACTCGAACTGATGGCGCGCACGATTTCCTCGAGCTGATACGCCCGTTCCATCACGCGCGCACGCGCGTTGTCCGCGTCGGTCGTCGCGAGCGCGATTTCTCGAATTAGAGCGGCATCTTCCGGCACGGCTTCCCTCATCTTCATGACAGCTCCCCCTTTTGGCCAATCTAGTACTATCATTCCCCATCCCGCCAAAAATATCCTGCCCCTTCATTACTTTTTCATGACGAAATGAGCGAACGGGTTATGTTCCAATTTGACACGGGTATAAAGGTACCAATGCCAACTTACAGAAAAGGAGTGTTTTTATGCAACCACCATTGCAACACGACTCGCATGCTACACAAGCGAACAACCCGAACCGTCAATTCGACCATGAGTCGTCGAACGGTCCAAAAATCAACGTCGTCACCGGCATGGTGCTCGGTGCCCTCGTCGGCGGGCTCCTCGCCCTCCTCAGCTCATCAAACCGAGAGAACACGAAACAGTCATTCTCGAGTGCGAAAGCTTCTGTCGGCGGACTCGTCGAGACGGTGAAAGAAGATCCGGCCGGTAAGGCCTCACAAGTCATCGATCAAGTGAAGGCGGCCTCAGGCATCATCCAAGAAGTCGCGACAGACGTCCAAAACGTCTATGAAAAAGTGGCCGGCGAAGCCGACACGGTCAAACAAGACGTCAATAAAGTCGTCGAGACGGCCCAAGAGGCGAAATCGGATTTACAATCGATCGGCGAGAAAGTCGTCGAGGCGAAAGATACCGCGTTAGGACAAGGACACGAGTCGACTGACCATAAGCCACAGGCATAACAAAAACGACCTTTCGCGTGAAAGGTCGTTTTTCTTTGATTACGCGAAGCGTTTCGCGCCTTCTTCAAGTACTGCTGCTTTGTCCGTTTGCTCCCATGGGAGTTCCACGTCCGTGCGACCGAAGTGGCCGTATGCTGCTGTCTGCTTGTAGATCGGGCGGCGAAGGTCGAGCATCTTGATGATGCCGGCCGGACGGAGGTCGAAGTTCTCACGGATGAGTTCTACAAGCTCGGTCTCGCTCAATTTACCAGTGCCGAACGTATCGACCGCGATCGATACCGGGTGTGCGACACCGATTGCGTATGCAAGTTGAACTTCTGCTTTGTCCGCGAGGCCAGCTGCGACGATGTTCTTCGCCACGTAACGAGCCGCGTATGCTGCAGAACGGTCAACTTTCGTAGGATCTTTACCAGAAAACGCGCCGCCACCGTGACGTGCGTATCCACCGTACGTGTCGACGATAATCTTACGTCCTGTGAGACCTGCGTCCCCTTGTGGTCCGCCGATGACGAAACGGCCAGTCGGGTTGATGAAGTATTTCGTCTCCGCATCGATTAGTTCAGTCGGGATGACCGCATCGATGACGTGTTTCTTAAGGTCGGCTTGAATTTGCTCGAGCGTGATCTCCTCGGCGTGTTGCGTCGAGATGACGATTGTGTCGATGCGAACCGGGTTGTTCGCTTCATCGTACTCGACTGTCACCTGCGTCTTACCATCCGGACGGAGGTAAGGGAGCGTGCCGTTTTTGCGGACTTCCGCCAAACGACGTGACAATTTGTGTGCGAGCGAGATTGGAAGCGGCATGAGTTCAGGCGTTTCTTTCGTTGCATAACCGAACATGAGACCTTGGTCCCCTGCACCGATTGCATCGAGTTCTTCTTCAGTCATTTGACCTTCACGTGCTTCGAGCGCTTGGTCAACACCTTGGGCGATATCGACTGACTGCTCGTCGATTGACGTCAAGACAGCACATGTCTCGGCATCAAAGCCGTATTTCGCGCGTGTATAACCGATCTCACGGACCGTTTCACGGACGACTTTCGGGATATCGACGTATGTCGATGTCGTGATTTCACCAGCTACGAGCACGAGACCTGTCGTGACAGACGTCTCAGCCGCAACGCGGGCGTTTGGATCTTCTGCTAAAATCGCGTCCAAAATCGAGTCTGAGATTTGGTCACAAATTTTATCCGGGTGTCCTTCAGTGACGGACTCCGAAGTGAAAAGTCGACGGTTCAAGTTTGACATTTCAAAAAACCTCCTATAATAAGGGTGATGTGTGGACGGTACTCGTTCCCCTTACGCGTTGCTTTGGGACGGTAATGAAAAAAACCTTTCGCCACGTTCAATGGGAAAGGTTGAATCGTTCTTCCTTACCCTCTTATCGTTCGAAGCTTACGCTTCGCTTCAGGATAGCACCTTTTCCGACTACATTTCCGTCGGACGGTTGCTGGGCTTCGTAGGGCCTTGTTCCCTCCACCGCTCAGAATAAGAGTATCCGTTACGAACACCATCATATAAATGACGTACCGTTCTGTCAAGCGTATCGACCGAATTCGTAAAACTTTTCACGAACGGGCAAATAGTTATGTTTGTGAAATAACAAACATTTTTATGACGGTTTCCGATTTTGTTCTATGACCTGGTACAGAATATGTTAGAATGACAATGTAAGAAAGCGCTTACTTGTTAAAGTGAAGAAACGCTTGTTTTTAATTAGTGTGTCACATATAATAAAAACGTCATACTAATTAACTGCGGAAGTATGCGGATTTCATCCACATCTATTTAGGGGAAAGGTGGGATTCGGGATGGCGACAACGCTCCTGAAAATCGAAGAATTAATTAACGGTGCCGACGTGAAACGGAACTTGACGGTTCCAGAATTGGTGGAAGAAGCCATTCAAAACGGGGAAGGTGTGCTGACGAAAGACGGGGCTTTATCTGTCAGTACAGGCAAATTCACAGGCCGGTCACCAAAAGACAAATTCGTCGTGCAAGATGAAGTCAGCAATCACTTAGTCGACTGGGGACCGGTCAACCAACCGATCGCCGAAGAGAAGTTCACAGCGTTGCTCGATAAGGTGCTCACCCATCTTGAGCAAAAACAAAAGCTCTACTATCTTGAAGCGTCAGCAGGTGCGGATGAGCATTACACGCTTCCGGTTCGCGCCATCACAGAATATGCATGGCACAGCTTGTTCGCGAAGCAACTGTTCCTTCGTGAATGGCCGACAAAAGGTGCGTTCGACCCGTTCACGGTCATCTATGCACCGAGCTATAAGGCAGATCCGGCTGTCGACGGCACGAACTCCGAGACGTTCATTCTCGTCTCATTCGCCAAACGTACGATTCTGATCGGGGGAACAGAGTACGGTGGTGAAATCAAGAAATCAATCTTCTCTGTCATGAACTTCCTGCTCCCGGAGCAACACGTCCTCTCGATGCACTGTTCGGCAAACGTCAACGACGCCAACGAGACCGCACTCTTCTTCGGGCTATCGGGAACCGGGAAGACGACGTTATCGGCCGACCCAGAACGTCACTTGATTGGTGATGATGAGCACGGCTGGTCTCCAGACGGCGTGTTTAACATTGAAGGTGGCTGCTATGCGAAGACGATCAACTTGTCGCGTGAGAACGAGCCGCAAATCTATGACGCGATCCGTTTCGGATCTTTAATCGAGAACGTCGTCTTGAATGATGACCGTTCACCTGATTACAAAAACATTTCCTTGACGGAAAACACGCGAGCCGCCTATCCGATCGATTTCATTGATAACGCCATGCTCCCATCACGCGCCGGACATCCGAACACGATCGTGTTCTTGACGGCTGACGCGTACGGTGTATTACCGCCAATCAGCAAATTGACGAAAGAGCAGGCGATGTATCACTTCTTGTCTGGTTACACGTCGAAACTGGCTGGTACGGAGCGCGGTGTGACCGAGCCGCAAGCGACGTTCTCGACTTGCTTCGGGTCTCCGTTCTTGCCACTCGCACCAGAACGCTACGCTGATATGCTCGGCACGTTGATCGAGAAGCACGACGTCGACGTCTATCTCGTCAACACAGGCTGGACGGGCGGCGTATACGGCGAAGGGTCGCGGATGAAGCTCGCTTACACGCGCGCGATGGTGAACGCGGCCGTCAACGGAGAACTCCGTGACGTCGAGACGATCCGCCACGACATCTTCAATGTCGACATCCCAGTCGACATCAAAGGTGTGCCACGCGACGTCCTCAACCCGCGTGACACATGGAAAGATTCAGCGAAGTACGACGCCGAGGCGCGCGCGCTCGCGATCAAGTTCCAAGATAACTTCAAACGGTTCACGAAAGCGAACGAGTCGGTCATCGCGGCCGGACCAATCGTCTTCTAAATTAAAGAAAGGGCTAGTGCACATGTGGCACTAGCCCTGTTTCGTTTGCTTCAGCATCCAATCCATCGCCCGCTCCGTCGTCTCCCACTTGTCCCAAAACGGCAATTGGTGCGCGAACGGGACGACCCAAAGCTCGGCCTGTGCGCCGAGCTTTTCGGCGACAGCCGTCGCATGGCGGAGCCGGACTTGCTCATCGTCCGTCCCATGAATCAACAGCGTCGGCGCGTCCCAGTCTTTATAGAGCGGCGACCGCTCAATATACGCCGCACTCGCCGTCTCCGGGTCCCCGCCCGTCATCCGTCGAAGCATTTTGCGCATCGTCTGTTGCTCCTCATACGTCCATTTCAAATTCGTCACACCGGCCCATGATGTGACGGAGACGAGCGGACGGACGGAAGCGAGCGATAGCGCCATCATCCCGCCCCGTGAGAAGCCGAGTGCATGAATCCGTGGATTCGTCTGCTGCACCCGGTCATAGAGCGACAAGACGTCCTCTAAATCGTCGCCCCCGAAATCTTCTTTGCCGGTCCCGCCGTGATTGCCCCGATACACCGGGGCAACGACGTGAAAGCCACGCGCCGCGAATTGCATCAAGCGTGGCAAGCGGACGTCCCCGATGCGGCCCGTCCCGCCTCTCAAGTAAAACAGAACATGGCCGTTCGGGCGTTTCGACGTGATCGTATACGCGACGACGTCTTCCCCGTCACGCGTCTCGTACCACCCTCGATGAATGCGATAGCCCGCGTAGGGAGCGAGGGGCTCAATCCGGTCAAACCATGTTTTTTGCATGCAGCACCTTCATCGTCTCAGGCAAGACGCGATCTTTCATCATGAAACTGTATTGATTGTTGCGGAGCAGGTTTTTCGGCAGTTCGTCAAGGAGTACGGCACCGTCTGTCTCCTCCACGGCCGGATGGTCCTCGAAACGGTCGATGACGGCAAAGTATATGTTCTTTATGACCGTGTCACCTCGTCCGAGCACCCGATATTGGCCGAGGTAATGGAGCGATTTGACGATGCCCCCCGTCTCTTCGAATACTTCGCGTATCGCCGCATCATCCTCGTGTTCGCCCGGTTCGACTTTGCCCCCGGGGAACTCGAGACCGCGCTGCTTATGTTTCGTCAACACCCATTTGTCCCCGTAACGGGCGACGACCCAGACGTGGAGCGGTGTATCTGAGAACGGATAATGGGTGAAGCTCAACTCGACTTGATTATGATAGTAGTCCGTGAATGTCAACATAGTCCATCCCTTTCTTTCCCGTGTCTACTCTCACTTTACCTTGTCTCACCCTAGTTTCAAACAAAAAAATCGGCCCACCGAAGTGGACCGACGTAAAATCATTGGTTCAAACGCTTTTCGAGCTCTGCCTTTTGTTCCTCGTAGCCAGGTTTTCCGAGAAGCGCGAACATGTTCGCTTTGTATGCTTCGACGCCCGGCTGGTTGAACGGGTTCACCCCGAGGATGTAGCCGCTCATCGCGCACGCCTTCTCGAAGAAGTAGAACAAGAAGCCGAGGTGGTATGGCGTCATCTCCGGCAATTCGACGACGAGGTTCGGCACGTTGCCGTCCGTGTGGGCGAGAAGCGTTCCTTCTGCCGCTTTGTCGTTGACGAATTGAATCGTCTCACCGGCGAGGAAGTTCAAGCCGTCAAGGTCTTGTGCATCCTCTGGCACGTTCATCGCATGGCGCACGTTTGTGACACGGATGACCGTCTCGAACAAATCACGACGCCCTTCCTGGATGTATTGTCCCATCGAGTGAAGGTCTGTCGAGAAGTCGACCGCCGCCGGGAAAATCCCTTTGTTGTCTTTTCCTTCCGACTCGCCGTAAAGCTGCTTCCACCATTCCGAGACGTAATGGAGTGCCGGCTCGTAGTTGACGAGAAGCTCAATCGATTTCCCTTTCGCGTACATGGCGTTACGGACGACCGCGTATTGGTACGCCTCGTTCTCTGAAAGTTCAGGTGAGCTATACGCTTCTTGCGCGTCACGTGCACCTTCCATCAACGCGTCGATGTCGATGCCGGCCGCAGCGATCGGCAAGAGGCCGACCGGTGTGAGGACCGAGAAACGTCCGCCGACGTCATCCGGGATGACGAACGTCTCATACCCTTCCGCATCCGCGAGCGTCTTCAAAGCACCGCGGGCACGGTCCGTCGTCGCGTAAATGCGCTCACGGGCACCGTCTTGTCCATACTTGTCTTCCATGAACTGTTTAAGGACACGGAACGCGATGGCCGGTTCTGTCGTCGTCCCCGATTTCGAGATGACGTTGACCGACACTTCTTTGTCTTTTAAGACGTGAAGCAATTCTGTCATGTAAGTTGACGAGATGTTATGTCCGGCGAAGAACACTTGTGGCGCTTGACGCTCTTCCTTCGACAAGACGTTGAAGAATGAGTGCTGGAGCATCTCGATGGCCGCACGCGCACCGAGATACGAACCGCCGATCCCGACGACGACGAGGACGTCCGAGTTGTCACGGATACGCTCCGCTGCCGCTTTGATGCGGGCGAACTCATCGGTATCGAAGTTCGTCGGAAGGTCGACCCATCCTAGAAAATCACTGCCTGCCCCGCTCCGGTCGTGGATGACCGAGTGGAGTGCTTTCACCGTTTCTTGCATTTGATCGATTTCGTGTTCCCCGACGAAAGATAGGGCGTTTGAATAATCGAAACGTACAGTTGACATGTCATTTCCTCCTTTAAATCGCTCATTTAAGAGCCATACATGACCCATCATAAACGGAAACGTTGGATTCGTTCAATCATTATTGCGAAATAGGCATCAAATCGCCTTATTTGCTCAACTCAAGAATGTGTGCCACATCTTCCCGTTCTAGTGTACGGAAATTACCGAACGCCCCACGTTTCATCGCAGAATCAAGGATTGCGTCGAACGACGACGCATCGATGTCATAATCGCGAAGCGAGCTCGGAGCACCGAGCTTGTCAAAGAACGCCCGGATTGCCTCAATCGTCTGTTTCGCCGTCTCGAGGTCGTCTCCTGCCGGTTCGACGTCGAACACTTCCGTGCCGAGTCGTGCGAAGCGCGCTGCATTGTCCGCGTCAAGGACGTGCTCCATCCAACGTGGGAACAAGATGGCGAGTCCGCCTGCGTGCGGGATGTCATGGACGGCCGACACCGCGTGTTCGATGTTGTGTGATGCCCAGTCCCCTGATGCGCCCATCTGCAAGACGCCGTTCAAGGCGATCGTCCCGGCGAACAAGATGATGGCACGTAATTCGACATTTTCTAAGTCGTCGACAAGCTTTGGTGCCGACTCGACAACCGCCTTCAATACGCCTTCCGTCATGCGCTCTTGGACCGGGGCGTGATTCGGATGGAAGTATTGCTCGAAGCAGTGGCTCATCATGTCGACGATGCCGTAAATCGTCTGGTCTTTCGGGACCGACACTGTATAGCGCGGGTCGAGGATTGAGAACGTCGGATAGACGAGCGGGTGGCCCCAGCCGTATTTCTCTTGCGTCTCCCAGTTCGTGATGACCGAGCCCGAGTTCATCTCTGAACCTGTCGCAGCGAGCGTGAGCACGGTACCAAACGGGACCGCCTCGGTCGGGATGTGGTCGCGAAGGACGATATCCCACGCATCGCCTTCGTACGGGATGGCCGCCGAGATGAGTTTCGTACAGTCGATGACCGACCCGCCACCGACGGCGAGCAACGCGTCGATGTTTTCTTCACGCGCCTGTTTGACGGCACGGCGTACCGTCTCGATGCGCGGGTTCGGCTCGACACCAGCGAAATCGACGAAGTCGATCGACGCATTGTTCAATTCCGCGACGACTTCCTCGTACGTCCCGTTCTTCTTGATGCTCCCGCCTCCATAGACGAGCATCACTTTCTTCGCGTCGAGCAATCGAAGCTCGTCAGCAAGTTTTTCAATCTGATGCGTCCCGAAGATAAGTTTCGTCGGGTTTTTGTATTCAAAGTTGTGCATAAGTCAGCCTCCTCAAGAAAATATGTAACACCTACACTATATACCCTGTTTTTCCTGAATGAAAAGCATCATGCCTGTTCGTAGATACGATCGATAATGGAATGTAAGATGACCGCTTGATCGGCCTGTTCGTAGGTCGGCTCGTGTCGGCACGCCTCGAGGAACGCTTGGATTTGCACCGCATACGGGTCGACATGCTCCAAATGCGCCGGGGTTTGGTCGAACAACGCACCGTGCGCCTCCGTATGGAGATGGAGCGGAAACAGTGTCGCACCTCCTTCCGTCCCGCGCAATTCGACACGCATCGTGTCACGCGGTCCGACGTTCGCCATGAAGCTGCCGTCGAACATGAGGGAAGCTCCGTTTTCGAATTTCACCATCGCCCGCGCCGTGTCTTCGACAGAAAATGTTTCGGCGTCCCACGTTCCCATCAATCCGACGCCCGGGCGCGTGCCAAGATATTGCCCGATGTGGCCCATCACGTCGATTGGCTTCGGGTACCCCATCAAATAAAGCGCCAAATCAAGCATGTGGACGCCATGGTCGAGGAGCGCCCCACCGCCTTGAAGCTCTTTATCCGTGAACACACCCCATCCCGGGATGCCGCGACGCCGAAGGGCGACGGCGGTCGCCGCATAAATCTGACCGAGTTCACCGGCTTCAATCATTCGCTTCAACAGTACCGTATCCGCTCGATGTCGATAATGGAAGCCATAATGTAGCGTCCGCTTCGCACGTTCGGCAGCATCCCGCATCTCGCTCGCTTCATTAGCCGAAATGCCCGGCGGCTTTTCACAAAGTACGTGGCATCCCGCTGCGAGCGCCGCGAGAACTTGGTCTTTGTGAAGCGCATTCGGCGTGCAGACGCTGACGGCATCAAGCGATTCATTTTGAAGCATCTCTTCGACCGTCTCATAGACGCGTTCGATTCCGAATTGTCGTGCCGCCGCCTCTCCTCGCGCGCGCGTGCGGTTCATGACGGCGACGACGTTCGCACCGGCGGCGATGTATTGCGGGATGTGTGCCGTCGTGGCAATCCCACCTGTTCCGATTATTCCAATGTTCATCGCGTTCACTCCTTTTTTGTACTGTTCGGGACAAGCGACTTGTTTTCCTGTACAAAAAAAGACGACCTATCGCTAGGTCGCCTCGATCACTTACTTCTTGAAGTTCGTGTTTTTGATCCAGTCTTCGAGCTTGTCCTTGAGGACTGTGAAGCCTGGTGCTTCTTCTTGCTTGAAGTTAGAAGCTTCGTTGCGGCGTTGGCCACCACGACGAGCCGGTTTAGCCGACTTTTCGCGTTTTGGAGCTTCTTGAGTCGCTTTCATCGAAAGCTTGATTTTCTTAGAAGCTTCATCAACTTCAAGAATTTTCACTTCAACTTCTTGACCGACTTGAACGTACTCGTTCACGTCTTTCACGTAGTCGTGTGAGATTTCAGAGATGTGGACAAGACCTTGTGTCTCGTCGTCGAGTGCGACGAACGCACCGAAAGGTTGGATTCCTGTTACTTTACCTTTTAAAACTTGATCTTTTTCGTATTTTGCCATTACAAACACTCCTATGCTAAATTCATCAACTTACTATAACATACTTTTTTCGATAAAGTGTAGAAATTAGTAAAAAAGATTATTCGGAAAGATTTCGACGTTTCAAAGTCTAAAGGCGGGGTAAATACAAATCAAGCAAGACTTCAAGTATTCCCCCCTGATTCCGCTAGGCTTTGGCCTAGCCCTTTTTTTGTTCAAAACGTTGTAAACGGCTTCTGGACACTCACTTCATACAGGGTTTCTCCCGCCATCTCATTCAAGATGATCGCGTTTCGATACACGGCCATGCCGAGGTTGGTCGCCGCAGGACCGTGTGAGTGTTCGATGTTCGTGTGCGTGAACAACTTCCCACCGAATCGACCTTCCATCTGAATCTCATACGTCTCATTGACTCGCCATTCCTTCTCGGCTTCCCAGACGATCGGCAATCGGTCAATCCAAGACGGAAGCAACGGTCGGTATCCTGTCGCGACGACGACGAGGTCGTACGTCCGTTCAATCGCTTCCCCAGTATACACGTGTTTACCCGTCAACCGATGCGTCAGCCAGTCGTACGTGATCGTTTCGACTTCAACTTGCGTGAGTAACGCCGCCTGTTGCTCGGTCGACTCTCCTTCTGCCGTCCGATGATACAACGTCTCATAAATTGCTGTCATCGTCTCTGGGTTCACCCCGTGACGGAACCGTTCGAACGACTTGAGCAACGCTTGACGTGACGTGTACGATAGAGCGTGGAAGTACCGAACGTAGTCCACACTAAAAATCTCATCACCTAACTTCCCCGCCTCGAGCGACTCGAAATGGTCCGACCGTGTAATCCAGTCGACCCGTTGCTCATTTGTCGCGTCGCCGAGCAAGTCGAGGAACACTTCCGCCGCACTTTGTCCGCTACCGACGACGGCGACACGATACTTGTCCTTCAACACATCTCGATATGTCATATATTCGCTCGTATGGATGACTTGTTCGAATCCGTCTGGAACGAGCGGCGTCATGCCCGTACCGAGCACGACGTGTGTAGCGCGAATCTGAATCGTCTCTCCGGCTGACTCCACGGTCACGACATACCCTTCCCCGTCGGCCGTCACATCCGACACCCGGTGCCCGAACTTGACGGTCGACAAGCTTTCGGCCACCCACCTGAGGTAACGATTATATTCCGTCCGGGGAATCGTATTCCGCTCTTGCGTGATGAACGTTTGAAGTCGTCCTGCCTCACTCAAATAATTTAAAAAGCTTGCTTCGTTCGTCGGGTCGGCGACCGTGACGAGGTCTTGCAAATAATGCGTTTGCATCGTCATTCCGTCGATGAGCATCCCTTCATGCCACATCATCTCAGGTCGTTGTTCATAACAAACGCCTCGTAACGTCGTCTTCTCCGCTAACGCCATCAACCCTAAATTGTACGGTCCACAACCGATGGCGACAAAATCTACTTGTTCCATATGTTTCACCTCGCCTATTCTTTCCCGCTCACTATACCGCTAAAACGTCAACAGACCCTCATTGCTGAGAGTCTGTCGTCACCGTCACTTCGAACTGGCTCATGAACCGATCGATGCGACGAATCGCTTCTTGCAGTTGTTCAATCGATGTCGCGTAACTCGCGCGGACGAACCCTTCTCCGCTCGCACCGAAGGCGTTGCCTGGGACGACCGCAACACGCTCTTCGAGCAAGAGCCGCTCGGCGAACTCCTCGCTCGATAGACCGGTATGGCGAATCGATGGGAACGCATAGAACGCGCCTCCCGGCATATGTGTCGGCAGGCCGGCGTCGTTCAGCGCTTGGATGAAATAGTTGCGGCGTTGGCGATAGCTCTTCACCATCTTCGGCACGTGTTGTTCTCGGCTCCGGAGCGCTTCAAGACCGCCGAACTGAACGAGCGTCGGTGCACACATCATGCCGTACTGATGGACTTTGAGCATCTCGCGCGTCACGACCTCCGGGGCACACGTGAAACCGAGGCGCCAACCGGTCATCGCGAACGCTTTCGAGAACCCGTTGACGACGATCGTGCGCTCACGCATATCATGTAACGTCGCAAAGCTCGTGAACGGTTCATCATACGACAGCTCGGCATAAATCTCGTCACTGACGACCCAGAGGTCGTGCTTCGTCGCGAGTTCGGCGATGTCCGCGAGCTCTTCCCCTGTCATCGTCGCCCCTGTCGGATTCGATGGGAAACAGAGGAGCATCGCTTTCGTCCGCTCGGTGATGGCGGCCTCGACGTCTTCCCGGCTCAAGCGGAACCCGGATTCAGGACGACACGCCACCGGCACGACCGTCCCTCCCGCCATCTCGATGAGCGGGCCGTAGGAGACGAACGCCGGCTCGACGACGATGACTTCGTCGCCCGGGTTTAAGAGGGCCCGAAATGCGATATCGAGCGCTTGTGAGGCGCCTGTCGTGACGATGAGCTCGGTCGCCGGGTCGTACGCGACGTCGAACCGTTGCTTCATATAATGCGAGATCTCTTGCCGCAACTCGAGAAGTCCGGCATTGGCACTATACGCCGTATAACCTTGTTCAAGCGCCGCATAGCTCGCTTCGCGCACGTTCCACGGCGTGATGAAGTCCGGCTCTCCCACCCCGAGAGAGACGACGTTCTCCATCGTCTGTGCCAAGTCAAAGAAACGGCGGATGCCCGACGGCTTCATCGAGACGACTTGATTCGAGAGTGACTTCATGGCGTGATGTTCAACCGCTTGTCTTCGACTTGTGGGGTGAACAAGATGCCATCATGTTTATACGTCTTCAGTTTGAAGTGGGTCGTCGTCGAAACGACCGAATCGAGCGGCGACAGTTTATCCGATACGAACGACGCCACGTCTTGGAGCGAATTAGCCCGGATGACGACTTGAAGGTCGTACGCCCCTGACATCAAGTAGAGCGCCGTCACTTCAGGGAAGCGGTAAATCCGTTCGGCGACTTCATCGAACCCACGACCGCGTTTCGGCGTCACTTTGACGTCGATGAACGCCGTCACGTCATGCCGATTGATTTTTTGCCAGTTGACCATCGCGCGAAAGCCGAGCAAAATCCCGTCTTGCTTGAACTTCTCAAGCATCGCGTCGACAGTCGCTTCGTCGGTCGAAAGCATATCCGCGAGGACTTTCGTTTCCATGTATCCTTTTTCCTCGAGTAGCTCGAGCAGTTCTAACTCTTTTGTTGTATACATTCTGTCATTCTCCTTCCGTTCTACCGGGGAACGCTCCCGTGAACGTTCTCTCTGTCTGTCTCACATAATCACGCCGTTCGGCTTGGACGATATGAAAGTTTTTCATCTCCATGTTGACGAGACCGTGCTTCTCGCAAAAACGGTCAAAATATCGCCGCCGCGTCTCGTCTTGTTTCGCCGATAAGTTGTCGGTACCGTTGAAGGCATAGAGCACGGTCGCCCGTGCCGGATGCGTGATCGTCCCCTGTTCGCTGACGCGTAATATGAAATCCCAGTCCCAATAATTATAGACATCCTCGTCAAACGGTCCAATCGCATCGTGCAGCCGTTTCCGGTAGAGCGTGCCCGACGGAATATACGTCGAATCTTGCCGCAACCGGACCAAGTCGAGGTCGTAAGCGAACGCTTCCCAGTCCGTGACGACACGATGACCGTCTTGCCACTCGAAGCGAAACAGTTCGGCGTCCGTGAAGACGAGGTCGGCCGAACGAATGTCCTCGAGCGCTTGCTCGATATGGGTCGGCATCAGCAAATCATCATCGTCGAGCAGCAAGATATACTCCCCGGCCGCCTCACGCACGCCGCGATTGCGTGCCTTGACGTGATGGTTCTCACCGAGCTCAATGTAGCGAATCGTCAATCGGTTCAAAAAAGGCGCCAAAAGATGTTGTTTTGGCGGCCCGTCATTATTGATCACAACGACTTCAAACTGCTGATACGTCTGGACAACGAGGCTGTCTAACAGTTCCGTCAATTCCGCTTCACGCGAATGGACCGGAATGACGATCGTGACGAGCGGACTCATCCGCGGTAAGCTGTCTCGACGTGCGGCAAAATCGTTTCCCAGCTGACGCCGTTCTCTTTTGACACGGTGACGAAGTCGCCGTAAGCGAAGACGCTCTCGACACCTTCGATTTGAACGAGTTTCGCGAGGAGCGGCTGGTCCGTCGCTTCTCCAGCTTTCACGCTCTGGCTTTTCGCCCCGAAGACGTTTTCCGGAAGTGTGATTTTCATTGCGTTTGGATTCGGTGTTGGATCGATGCGTAACATGTAAGTTCCCCCTTATAGTTGACAAGATTGTGAAGACGCGAGTAGTCGTCTCGCCATGGCCCGCGTGTCGGACTCGGTCGGACATTCATCGAACGCATCCGTCAAAATATGACGGATCCGCATAGACAGTTCTTCCTCTGTCCCGACTTCGGTCAGCGCCACGGCGATATCATCGAACTCAGGTCCATACGACCCGACTCCGTAACCGAGTGGGTCCCATGCTAATAATAAGTCTTCTGCTCTCATTTGTTAAACCCTTCTTTTGATACGATTTTCAAACCTTACCTCCTCAATCTACCGCACTTTCGTCCTCGACGCTACCTCGGCCCCGGATTCCCCTATTTTTCAAAAACGAGCACTACCATATATAGTGGTGACTCACATAACTCGCCACTTAAGATATCGTGTGAAAATTGTCACTTTGAACCGGATGATGTCGACGTTTTTTTGGAATTGACCGCTTACATAAAACACAAGCTATACGACCTCGCTTCGATACCAAACTTTTTTCTATCTCAAATCTCATCTCAAATCGGATGACAGCGCCGTTTTCGGGTGAAAGTAATCCATCACACTGCAGTTCATCGAATGTCAAGGATTGCAAAACTAAATATAGGTGATTTATGATTAAAAAGACAAAAAAACGTCAATATATAGTTAACGGTACTTTACTACGCGTAATGGCTATTGACGTTAAATCGGACACGTTCTACTATATCTTGATAACATCTACATCTGACGAAGGAGTGATCGTTTTGACATCCCCTATCCAACACGAGACGATGTTGGCCCACGCGCCAACGCTTGAAGACGTCTCGAAACTGATTCAATCCATCAAACAACGCTACCCACAACTGAGTGTGGAACGATATGAAGAACGAGCGATTCGGGCGCTCGAGTCTAAAACGCTGACACAAGATATAGTATATGAACTCTTGACGATGCACGCCCTTGATATGTTGCAGGCCGAAGAACCGGATTGGACGTTCGTCGCGACAGAGATGTACTTGAACCGCCTCTACTTAGAAGCTGCACGGAATCGTGGCTACGATGCCTCGATGCGTTACGGTGCGCTCTATCCGATGATTGAGACGCTGACGAACAAGGGCATCTTCACATCCGCCCTCATCGACACGTACTCAAAAGAAGATATCGACTATTTGGAGACGTTAATCGACCCGTCGCGCGACCGCCTGTTCACGTATATCGGCTTACGCACATTGTCTGACCGTTACCTCGGACGCGATCACGTCAAAAACTTGTTCGAGCTTCCACAAGAACGGTTCATGGTCATCGCGATGACGCTCATGCAAAAAGAAGCGCCGGCACAGCGCGTGAAACTCGTCGAAGAAGCATATTGGGCCCTTTCGAACTTGTATATGACCGTGGCCACACCGACGCTCTCGAATGCCGGGAAATCATATGGTCAGCTCAGCTCATGCTTCATCGACACGGTCGACGATTCACTTCGTGGCATTTATGACTCGAACACAGACGTGGCCACCCTTTCGAAAGGCGGCGGTGGAATCGGTGTCTATCTCGGCAAGATTCGCTCACGCGGCAGCGACATTAAAGGGTTCAAAGGCGTCTCAAGCGGGGCACTCCCTTGGATGAAACAATTGAACAACACGGCCGTCTCGGTCGACCAACTCGGCATGCGCCAAGGTTCGATTGCGGTCTATTTAGACATTTGGCACAAAGATATCTTCGAGTTCCTCGATGCGAAATTGAATAACGGCGATGAGCGCCTCCGGACGCACGACTTGTTCACAGGGGTCTGTCTGCCAGACTTGTTCATGCGCACGGTCGAAGCCCGAGGTGACTGGCATTTGTTCGACCCGCACGAGATTCGTACGGTCATGGGCTTCAGTCTCGAAGACTTCTATGACGAGACAGAGAACGGCGGTTCGTTCACGGAGAAATATATGGCATGTGTCAACACGCCAGAACTCACCCGCGTGACCGTACCGGCAATCGATCTCGTCAAACGTTACATGCGCTCGCAACTCGAAACGGGGACGCCGTACATGTTCTTCCGGGACGCGGTGAACCGTGCCAACCCGAACAAACATGCCGGCATGATTTACAGTTCGAACCTCTGTTCAGAGATCGCGCAAAACATGTCACCGACCGTCATCGACGAGGAGTATACGGAAGACGGGAAAATCGTCATCACGAAGACGCCAGGCGATTTCGTCGTCTGTAACTTGAGCTCAATCGCGCTCGCCCGTGCCGTCAAGTCGGACGTGCTCGAGCGACTCATCCCGATTCAAATGCGTATGCTCGACAACGTCATCGACTTGAACACGATCGAAGTGCCGCAAGCGATGATCACGAACCAAAAATATCGTGCCGTCGGTCTCGGAACGTTCGGCTGGCACCACTTGCTCGCCCTTGAAGGAATTCGGTGGGAATCGGTCGATGCAGTGCAATACGCAGAAAAACTGTATGAGAAAATCGCTTACCTCACGATTCAAGCTTCGATGGAACTTGCGAAAGAGAAAGGTGCGTTCGGTGTGTTTGAAGGTTCGGAATGGCATACCGGTGAGTACTTCAAACGTCGTAACTATCGTTCGCACGACGACCTCGACTGGGACGGACTCGCCGCAAAAGTCCATCAAAATGGCGTCCGGAACGCCTACATGATGGCCGTCGCGCCGAACTCGTCGACTGCCATCATCGCAGGCAGCACGGCATCGATCGATCCGGTCTATAAAAAAGTGTATTCAGAAGAGAAGAAAAACTACAAGATTCCGGTCACAGTACCCGATCTCAACCCGGAGACGAACTGGTTCTATAAATCAGCGTTCGAAGTCGACCAGTTATGGAGCATCCGCCAAAACGCGGCGCGTCAGCGTCATATCGACCAAGCGATCAGCTTCAACTTGTACGTCAAGAACGATGTCAAAGCGACGGAACTCCTCACGATGCACCTTGAGGCGTGGTCGCTCGGCATGAAGTCGATTTACTACACACGCTCAACGACCGTCGAAGTCGATGAGTGCGAATCATGCGCTTCGTAATATAAAGAAAGGTGGGACCGACCATGAACATCGCAATCGTCTACAGTTCAATGAGCGGAAATACGGAAGAAGTCGCGTCACTCGTTGAGACGGCCCATATCGAACGAGGCGACCATGTCGCCCTGTTCGAGTCGGACCGAATCGGGCATCGCGAGGCGGCTGCCCTCGCATCGTACGACCTCGTCTATTTCGGTTCGTACACGTGGGCCGACGGCGTGTTGCCAGATGAGATGAAAGACACGTTCCGTCTCATCTTAAAAGAACTTAACGTGCCGATTCGCCAAGCGGCCGTCTTCGGTACCGGGGACAAAATGTTCGTCCACTTCTGCCGGGCCGTCGACGAGATGGCGTACCACCTGTCTAAATACGGGATTCCCCTCGCCGGTGAACTGCTTAAAATTGAACAGTCGCCGCGCAACCAACCATACAACGTCCGACACTGGGCCGAACGGTTGGCACGAAACGCCGAAGAAGGAGTATACGCCAATGACCATTCAAAAGATCAAACTACTGTCGCCCAAACATCCTAACCGGGCGACAGCGATTATCGGGGGCGAGACAAGTTCTATCGTCAACTGGAATGACATCGCCTATCCGCAATTTTATACGATTTATAAGCAACTGCTCTCAAACTTCTGGATTCCAGATGAGATTTCGATGTCAAAAGACATGCAGCAATGGCCGCAGTTAAGCGAACGCGAGCAAGACGCGTTCAAACGCATCATCGGCTTATTGTCGATTCTCGATTCGGTGCAAACGCGCTACATCCTCGAGTCGTCGATGTTCTCGTCGGACTCGTCGGTGCACGCCGTTCTCGCCGTCATCGCCCAGCAAGAAGTCGTCCACAATCAATCCTACAGCTACGTCCTCTCAAGCCTCGTCCCGCTCAGCGAACAGAATCGAATCTTCGATATCGCCAAGGACGATGAGATGGTCATGAAACGCAATCAATTCATCTTGGACTTATACGAAGACTTCCGGGAAGAACAGACGGCCGAGACGTTCGCAAAATCGCTCGTCGCTTCAATCATTCTCGAAGGAATCAACTTCTACTCAGGCTTCGCCTATTTCTACAATTTGGCCCGCCATCAGAAGATGGTCGGCACGTCGACGATGATCAGCTACATCCAGCGTGACGAGATGCAACATTCTTACTTCGTCAGCCAGTTGCTCCGTGCCGTGTTGACAGAAAATCCACAGATTGACGCGGACGGTGGCTTCAGCGAATTCGTCTACGACACGATGAAGCAAGCCGTCGACTTAGAGATCGAATGGTGTGAGTACGTGCTCCGCGACCTCGACGGACTCGACGTGAGCGAGATGCGCGACTACGTGAAGTACCTCGCCAACAAGCGACTCCGGGTAATCGGATTGAACGACTTGTATGAAGGGTTCAACGAAGACGTCATGCCTTGGATTCGCGCCTATTCGGATGACTCGCTCAACGCGACAAAATCCGATTTCTTCGAGCAAAAATCACGCTCTTACGCGAAAGTCACCGACGCCAACGGCTTCGACGACCTCTAACAAACGAGGCTGGGACATAACTCAGTAGATTTATAAGAAAGAGGCCACCTGGCGCGACTCGTTCGCGCCAGGTGGCCTCTTCTCCTTTTGATTGAAATACTTTAGAACTGGCTAGTTATGTCCCAGCCTCGTTTTGGTGTACCGAAAAACCCTCGACTGATTCGTCGAGGGTTCGCTGTCCTGCGCGAGCAGAAACGGATCAATAATAAGTTCTTACGTATTGGGCAATGCCTTCCGCAATCCCTTGCGCCATCCGTTGGCGTGACGCTTCACTGCGAAGGTGGACGACATCCGTCGGTGACGTGATGAATCCGAGCTCAACGAGTGCTGATGGCATCAAGCTATGGTTAATAACAGCAAAGTTAGCCGTCTTCACACCACGGTTCCGCATGCCGGTTCCTGACATACTCGAAACAAGATTGTTTTGAATGTTCGTTGCCAATACACGGCTACGAGCACTTTGAGATGTCGAACCTGAGTAAAACGTTTCAATTCCATTCGCTGTCTTATCTGTTGATGAATTCGCATGAATGCTAACGAATAATTCACCGCGAAGATCTCGTGCGATTGTCGGACGTTGTTGTGGCGTGTAATAAATATCAGTCGAACGGGTTAAACGTACTTGGTAGTTATATTTTGAACTGAGGTACGATTCGATACGTTTTGACACATCGAGAACGACTGTCTTTTCGTAAAGCGATCCGTTCAACGCACCTGGGTCTTTCCCACCGTGCCCCGGATCAATCACGATAACTGGTCCTTTTGAGACAGATGGCTTCGTCGCCATCGTGAATCCTGCCGAGATGAACCCGTCACGGCCGTTGTATTTAATCTTATAGAATCCGCTCGTCAAACCGTAATGTTCAACTTCTGTTCCATGTGCTAACTTCCCGAGAACCGTCGAGTTTACTGTGGCAGCTGAACGTACGTTCAACGCGTCACCTGGCGTGTTCGTATACACTTTTCCTTGCGGTGCCGGAGCTGGTGCGGCCGGGGCTTTACCGGCAGTCAACCAAGACGTCGGCGTGAAGTATGTCTTCGTCCCGATATAGACGACCGACCAGCTCGAGTTGTGGGCACTATACGTCACAGCCGTATATTGCGGCAAGACGAGTTGTACCGGTGAGCTCTGATGCGTCTGACCGAACAAGTTGGCATTGCGGTTTGCATAACCTTGCACTTTTGCCGGTTCAGGCGTCGTCGTCGTCGGTGGTTGAACCGGTGCCGGACCAGGTGTGATCCATGCCGTCGGTGTGTAGTACGTGGCGTTCCCGTCATAGACGACCGACCAGCTCGAGTTGTATTTACTCGATACGACCGGTGAGTTGATTGGAAGCACCTTCATGACTTTTGAAGCTTGATTGCGCGTCTCGAACAACTTCATCTCACGGTTCGCATACCCGTTCTCTTTCGTCACCGAAGGTTGAAGTGTTCCGGCCGTAATCCCTCGTGTCGGGGTAAAGAACGTGCTCGTCCCTTCGTAGATGACCGACCAACTTGAGTTGTGAATACTGAACGTGACGGTACGGTTAGCCGGAATCGTTTTGACGACCGGAGACGTCTGCAACGTCCGGTTGAACAACTCGATTGTCCGGTTCGTGTAGCCTGTCTGTTTTTGCGGTGTCGCTGTGACGACTTTCGGTGCAATGTACGCTTTTGCCGCATAATATGTCTTGCCACTCAAAAAGACTTTCACCCACGACGTGTTATGGGCAGCGTACTGGACTTCCGTCCCTTTTTTAAGTGTCGTCACGATTTGGGCATCGCGATGGGACGTGATCCGGATGTTCAAGTTCTCCGTCGTCACCCCTGTCGATGATGCCGCTTGTGTCGTGATTGGAGCCGGCGCTAACGGTTTGATGTACTGCGCCGAGGCATAGTATGTACGATTGTTTAGATACACTTTATGCCATGATTGGTTATGAGTACCATATTTCACTTTCGTACCTTTCGGCAACGTCGTAATGAGCGTTCCCGTTGTGCTCGCTGTCGAGCGGACGTTCAAGTTGACAGTCGTCTCGCCATCTAAAGTCGAGGCCTCAACCGTTGGCAGTTGGGCGCCGAACAAGAGAAGCGAAAGAATGAGGGCAACCTTTAATAGCTTCATTTTCATTCAAAATATTCCTTTCCTCTCGCGCTATTTACTACTAACAACAAGTTCATATTAGCATAATGCTTTTAAAAAAAAAGTAAGTATTTGAAAAAAAGATGAATATTTTTGATAAAAAGGGGAATAATTTTTAGTTAACGTGTCGAATGACTAAGAAATCCCCATTCCCAAAATTTTCTTCCTGCACATCCACTCCAGGAAGCTCGTGCTTCGCTGCCGTCAAGTTCCATCCTGATACAGGCGGAGAAATGACGAACCCGTCGAGTCCCTCGACAGAAGCAATCTTTAAAAAGCGACGTAAATTATATTCTCGTTCAATATATCGGTCGAACGATTCGTTTTCTTTAGCCTCAATTCCACCCCAATATCGTCCCTCTGCTCGGAGCGGATAAGTTCGGACCGAATTTTCCGTGATTGGGTCCGGGGTGTGATCGAATCGACCAAAGTCACGGGACGACTTCGCTTCGACGAGCGCCCCGATTGACGCATAGACGTCGAGTCCGATCGTTCTCGCGATTTCGAAGACAGCTTGTTGCACCCCTTCAAGATGACGTTGCAGCGACCCAGGCTTCGCCGTCGCTTTCAATTTCTTGTCGCCTTCATAGGCGTTTAAAATTCTAGCGACCTCACCCGCTTCACGGACGAGCGCGTAATACGTCACGTGAACGGGGACGTCACCATCTGGCGTTTTAGGAGCATCGAGACGAATCGCATATTGGTTAGCCAGACATGTCGAGATGACGAAGACGTCTAACAGTTCCTCGTCAAGCGCCGCAGAGTCGCCTTCATAGAGGGCCGCACCGACTTCCCCCACTTCTTCTAACAATCGAGCCAGGCCCGACAGCGGTCGCCAATAGCCACCTAAATGAATAATCATGTGATCGACTTGTTGCTGAATTTCTCTCATTTCCTTCACCTATCCTTCTGCTCTATTAACCGGCCTCATGGTATACTATGCTCAATCGAAACGTTCGGAAAGGGGCAGTGCCTCATGTCATCCGCAAAACTGTGGCAACTCGTTCGGCTTATCCTCGTCATCGCCGGTACCGCGGCCGTCATTTGGGGGCTCGGAATCATCTTCGCCTACACGTATCCTTTCGTCCTCGCCTTCTTGTTGTCCTTGTTGACCGTGCCGCTCGTCAACTGGTTCGAACGGAAGGCGAACTTGCCGCGTGCGCTCGGGACGCTCGCTTCCTTATTAATCGTCATCGGAATCGTGTCCGGGATGATTGTGATCGTGATCTCTCAGTTGATTCGGTACGCCACGATTGCGGCGGACAGACTTCCTAATCAAATCGAGACGCTGACGAGTTTCGCTCAACGCGTATTCAATGAACGCATCGCGCCGTTCGTCAACGATGCTTACGACAGCCTCGAACAGCTAAATCCGAGCCAGACGACTTCCATCGAAGGTGGAATCACCGAGCTCGGCGTCCAGCTCGGCGCAGCGATCGGGGTCTTGTCTCGCGGCATCGCCGGCACGCTCCAAGGACTACTGAGCGCGTTACCGCTCGTCTTGTTGCTTTTCATCGTCATCGTGCTCGCCTGGTTTTTCATCACGAAAGATTGGCCGTCTTACATGCGCCAAATCGAACGGTTGAATGAACGCAAAGGGTTCAAAGAGTTCGAGGCCGTCATGTTCAACTTGCGCTCCGCCTTGTTCGGCTACGCCCGGGCCCAAGTGACGCTCATTTCCATCACGTTCGTCATCGTCCTCATCGGCATGTTCATCCTTCGTGTCGACAACCCACTCTCGTTCGCGCTCCTCGCCGCCTTCTTCGACCTGTTGCCGTATCTCGGGGTCGGCACGCTCTTGATTCCGTGGGCGGCCTATGCCGCCATCACGGGTGACTGGTTCGTCGCCATCGGCGTGCTCGTTCTCTATTTGATCGTCATCGTGCAGCGCAACTTGGCCGAACCGAAAATCGTCGGTTCGCATATCGGATTGAATCCGCTCGCGGCGCTCGTCTCGATTTTCGTCGGGTTGAAACTGTTCGGCGTCCTCGGCTTCATCTTGGGACCCGTGTTCGCCGTCTTGCTCAAGGCGTTGTACAACGCCCAAGTGTTTCACTACATTTGGCGCTTCATCATCGGCCCCGCGCCCATACCAAAAGAGCGATGACGCATCATCGCTCTTTCTTTGTCGGGACCGCCACGTAAGGCGCGCCTTCAGTTTGGTCTGGCACCGTCGTAATACCTGTCGTACCGGCCTCGTAAGCAGCGACGGCGAGGATACAGGCGTCGATAATGTCGTCGACCTGCACGTTCGACATCTTCCACTTCCACGGGGAACTGTTCGAGTAACGGCGAAGCATTTCAATCCGCTCCGCTTCGCCTTCCGCCGTCTTCTTACTAAACTGCGCTTCTTGCCCGGTCATCACGGCAAAGCATACTTCCGGATGCGACTCGTACACGTCGTCACGGTCGAGCTTTTGGAACTCACGGATGCGCGGCGTGAGGTTCCACGCCTGCTTGCTGATTCCTTTTCCGACGAGCTCGCGGCTCATCGTGTTCGCCGCGTCGTACGTCGCTTCTCCTAACACCTCTTGAATCGGCGGGGTGAAGATGGACGACTTCCGCTTCGTCAACTCTGATCGCATATACGCATCGCACGCTCGATCCGGTTGTGCGACCGTACCTAACGTTTTCGGCATGTCGACGAAATGGACGGCCCCATCGATCAACAAATCTTCTAACTGCTCTGAGATGGTCAGACAAAGCGAGATGCTATCGTACGTGATGCGTACCCAGCTCCCGCGTGCCCCATCAATTCCTACTCCTACCACGGCGTACCTCCTGCATGAAAACCAATATCCCGAACACCGCACAAAACACGGTGATCCCTAACAACCATTGGGATGGCCAAGCCGTGTAACCGAATCCGGTCAGAGCGGCAAGGCCAACCAATCCCAATCCTAGTTTCACCGATTCCACCCGTCGAGTAAAGTAGAAAGTGTGCGGACCATGACGCCCGTCGGTCCTTTTGGACCGAGTTCGTTCGCCGTAGCACGATCGCTCGTGCCGGCGATATCGAGGTGAAGCCACGGCGTGTCGCCGACGAACTCACCAACGAACGCGCCACCGAAAATCATATGCCCGTAACGGCCTGGCGAGTTGTTCAAGTCGGCCACTTCCGACTTCCGCACTTGGTTGATGAACACGTCAAAGTACGGCATCTGCCAGACGAGCTCGTTCGTTTCCCGGCTCGCCGTCTCGAGCGCACCATAGAGCGAATCATCATTCGTCAAACAGCCCGTCACTTCCGTACCAAGTGCGACGAGGACACCGCCCGTGAGCGTCGCCACGTCAATGATTGCTTGTGGCTCATACGTCTTCGCGAACGTCACCGCATCCGCGAGGACGAGGCGTCCTTCCGCGTCCGTGTTCAACACTTCAATCGTCTTCCCGTTCATCGCCGTGATGACATCATCCGGCTTGAACGCATCACCTGAAATCATGTTGTCTGTCGCCGGGATGACACCGAGCACGTTGACGGCAGGTTTCGTCGTCGCAAGCGTCTCGAACAAGCCGAGCACCGTCGCCGCACCGCCCATGTCGCCTTTCATGCCGACGATTCCGTCTTTTGGTTTAATCGAGTAACCGCCCGTATCAAACGTGACGCCTTTCCCGACGATCGCAATCGGCGCGTCTTCCCCTGCGCCGTTATATTCGAGAACGATCAGCTTCGGCGGCAACGTCGACCCTTGGTTGACGGCGAGGAGCGCCCCCATCCCGAGCCCCTCCATCTCTTCCTTGTCGAGGATACGATGCTTGAATCCGTTCCGCTCCGCCAATTCGACCGCATAGTCAGCGAGTGCTTCGGCCGTCAAAATGTTCGCCGGCATCATCGTCAACGAACGGGCGATGTTCACACCACGGCCTCTTGCCGCGCCTCTTTGGACCGCGGCCTCGTCGACGTCACCACAAAGGGTGATCGTCACGTCAGCCACGGCCGATTTCGGGTCCGATTTGTATGTAGGATGCTCATACGTGGCCAACTCATACGCCTCAGCGAAAAGCTCACCGGAAGCACCGAACGTCTCGAGGGCGATGGCGACGTCCGCGAATCCTCGTGTCTTGACTTCCTTGGCGACTTTGCCGAACCATTTGCGCATCTGTTCCGTCGTGATGTCGTTTCGTTGTCCGAGGCCGACGAAGACGACGCGCTTCACTGAACCTTCGAACGTCGGGACGATTGAGACTTCCCCTGTCTTCGTCGAGATGTCAGCGGTTTGGATGAGCGACTTGACGCGCCCGTTATAAAGCGTGTCGAGTCCTTCCTCAATCGTATCGGCCGCCCCGATTCCGACCACGATCGTCTCGTACGACCCGTTCCAATCTAGCTCTTTCACTTGATACATATGTGCCACTTCCCTTCTTTATATATAGTTAGCATAACGAACTTCTCTGAAATAATGAAACGGTATGCGCAAGAGTCAAGAAATCTTCGAATTCAAGCGCTATCTCCTCGTTGTGACGACGATTTATTTTATGATAGGATAGGTAAGTACGCAATCCGGCATCCCTCACAGTTGAGGTGAGGCCATTTTGTTCGGTCGAGGCTTCCCCTAGTCGCAGACCGTTGCTACTCTAATCTTCCGCACTTTCGTTAATTCCTTTTTCATTTCGGGTAAGAACTAACGAGGTAACGTCGGAAGCACACTATTTCTTTGAAGAGAGGGACTACGCTTATGTCACACATTAAAGGTATTGGCGCATCTGCAGGAATCGCAGTCGCAAAAGCATTCGTCATGGAAACACCTTCATTCGACATCCCAACGAACAAAATCGAGGATGTAGCAGCTGAAAAGGCTCGCTTCGATGCGGCAATCGCGCAATCGAAAGTCGAACTTGAAGAAATTCGCGAAATCACACTCCGTGAGCTCGGCGAAGACAAGGCAGAGATTTTCTCGGCACACTTGCTCATCGTGGAAGATCCGGAAATCGTTTCCCAAGTGAACGAGAAAATTGAAAGCGAACACATGAACGCTGCGAAAGCGCTCGACGAAGTCGCGCAGACGATGATCATGATCTTTGAATCAATGGACAACGAGTACATGCGTGAGCGGGCAGCAGACGTACGTGACGTCACAAAACGCGTCATGGCCCACATCCTCGGCGTGACATTCATGACACCGGCTTCAATCTCTGAAGAAGTCATCATCATCGCAGAAGACTTGACGCCATCTGACACAGCACAACTTAACCGTAAGTACGTCAAAGGGTTCGCAACGAACATTGGCGGACGTACATCTCACTCGGCAATCATGTCACGCTCACTCGAAATCCCGGCTGTCGTCGGAACGAAAGTGGCACTTGAAGAAATCAAAAATGGCGATGTCGTCGTCATCGATGGAACAGAAGGCGACGTGTTCGTCAATCCTTCAGAAGAGCTCCTCAACGAATACGTTGCAAAACGTGAGTCGTTCGAAGCATACAAAGAAGAATTGAAGCAACTCGTCAACGAAGAGTCGGTCACGGCGGACGGTCATAAAGTGAAACTTGCGGCCAACATTGGGACACCGAACGACCTTGAAGGCGTACTCAAAAACGGAGCAGACGCAATCGGCCTCTACCGTACCGAGTTCCTTTATATGGACTCTGAGACGTTCCCGACAGAAGAAGAACAGTACAACGCCTACAAATCAGTGCTCGAAGGTATGGAAGGCAAACAAGTTGTCATCCGTACACTCGATATCGGCGGCGACAAAGAATTGTCTTACCTCGACTTGCCGAAAGAAATGAACCCGTTCCTCGGCTATCGCGCGATTCGCCTTTGCCTCGAAGAGACGGACTTGTTCCGCACTCAGCTCCGCGCCCTTCTCCGGGCGTCGGCTCACGGCGACCTCGCCATCATGTTCCCGATGATCGCGACACTCGAAGAGTTCCGTGCGGCGAAAGCCCTCCTTCTCGAAGAAGAAGCGAAATTGAAAGCAGAAGGCATCGCTGTCGGTAACTATGAGACAGGGATGATGGTCGAGATTCCGTCAACTGCCGTCATGGCGAAGCAGTTCGCGAAAGAAGTCGACTTCTTCTCGGTCGGTACGAACGACTTGATTCAATACACGATGGCAGCGGACCGCATGAACGAGAAGGTCTCGTACTTGTATCAGCCGTTCAACCCGGCCATCTTGAACCTTCTCCACAACGTCATCACAGAAGCACACAAAGCAGGCAAATGGGTCGGCATGTGTGGCGAGATGGCAGGGGAAGAGCTCGCGATTCCAATCCTTCTCGGACTTGGACTTGACGAGTTCTCGATGTCGGCTTCGAGCGTCTTGCGTGCACGTAGCCTCGTGAAGCGTTTGACGAAGTCAGAAACAGAAGCGATCGTCAACGAAGTACTCAACATGGACACAGCAGAAGAAGTCGTGAACTTCTTAAGCGAAAAGTTCGACATTAAAGCGTAATCAAACAGATGGCTCTCGCGAGTGTGCGAGAGCCATCTTTTGTTATTTATTCTGCTCCTTTGTCATCCGTTCTGAAATCGAGCGCCTCACCGGCGACGACGGTTTCCCCGAACGGTACGATGACGCGTTTGCCATCCCCGTTCGTCCAAATAATCGGCGTGATGAGCGATGGCACCCGGTCGCGAATGAGGTTGAGGTCGACGTCAAGCAACACGTCTCCCGCCTCGACCCGGTCGCCTTCTTTCACTTTCGAGGTGAAACCTTCCCCTTTCAAATTGACCGTATCGAGACCGACGTGGATGAGAATCTCGCGTCCATCGTACGCGAGCAACCCGATCGCATGTTTCGTCGGGAAGAACGTCGTGATTTGACCGGTGACCGGTGACACGACTTGGCCCGCGCTCGGCTCGATGGCGAAACCTTCACCCATCATGCGGCCCGAGAACACTTGGTCCGGCACGTCATCGAGCGAGAGGATGACACCGGACATCGGTGCGAGGAAGCGATGGTCCGCCTGTTCGGCAGCTTCCGATGTGATGACCGCTTTTTCTTTCGGCTTATATTCGCCTCCTTCGATGATCGCAGCAATCTGTGACTTGAGCGTGTCCGACTTCGGTCCGAAGATCGCTTGGATATTATCCCCGACTTCGAGCACGCCCGCTGCGCCGAGGTCTTTCAGCAAATCTTTATCGACTTGCTTGACGTCGTTGACCGTGACACGTAGGCGCGTGATACAAGCGTCAAGGTGTTTAATGTTTTCTGGACCGCCGAGACCGACAAGTACTTCATGCGGTAAATCGTCTCCGACGGAAGTACGCCCTTCTTTCCCTTCGACCGCGGCTTCACGACCCGGAATCTTCAAGTCGAATTTTTGAATCGCGAAACGGAATCCGAAGTAATAGATGACGGCGAATACGAGACCGACCGGGATGACGAGCCACCATGCGGTCCGGTTCGGTAACACCCCGAACAACAAGTAGTCAATCAATCCACCGGAGAACGTCATCCCGATCTTGACGTTTAGTAAGTGCATCGTCATGAAGGAGAGACCGGCGAAGACGGCGTGAATCGCAAACAAGAGTGGCGCAACGAAGACGAATGAGAACTCGACCGGCTCTGTGATCCCTGTAAGGAACGACGTGAGCGCTGCCGAGAAGTAGAGGCCTTCGACGTTTTTCCGACGTTCTTTCGGTACGGTATGATACATCGCAAGACAAGCAGCCGGCAACCCGAACATCATGAACGGGAATTTCCCGGTCATATACGTCCCGGCTGTGAACTCGACCCCGTCACGAAGCTGCGCGAAGAAGATGCGCTGGTCCCCTTGGACGAGGTCACCAGCTTGGTTCGTATATTCACCGAACTGGAACCAAAAAGGAGAGTACCAGATGTGGTGAAGCCCGAACGGAATCAACGAACGCTCGACCAGACCGAAAACGAAAGCCGAGACGGCCACGTTCGCTTCGATGATCGTACGCGAGAACGTGTTAATCGCGACCCCGATTGGCGGCCAGACATAGGCGAGTGCGATCCCGATAATCAAACTGAACGCCGCAGTGGCGATCGGGACGAACCGTTTGCCGGCAAAGAACCCTAAAAACTCTGGCAACTTGATGTTAAAGTATTTGTTGTAGGCAAATGCGGCGACGAGACCGGCGATAATCCCCCCGAACACCCCCATCTGGAGCGTCGGAATCCCGAGCACGGTCGCATACTGTGGGTCCCCTTGGACGATTTCTGCAGTGATCCCGTTCCATGTGCTAATAACTTTGTTCATAATCAAATACCCGACGATAGCTGCTAACCCGGCAACCCCGTCCCCGTTGGCTAGCCCGATGGCGACACCGACGGCGAACAGCAAGCCGAGATTGGCAAACACGATATCCCCGGCATCGGTCATGACCTGCCAGACGAGGACGAGTGAATCGTTTGCCAAGAAAGGTAAGAGCGCGACGAGATCAGGGTTTTGGAATGCGGTACCGAACGCGAGTAAAAGACCGGCTGCCGGTAAAATCGCAACCGGAAGCATGAGTGCCTTCCCGATCCGTTGCAAGACACCAAACACTTTCTTCCACATCTTGGTTCCCTCCTTTTGTCAGAATACTTACTTTTCCCCATCTGACATATGCCTGAAACCGTTTCCGGACACAAAAAAGCCACCCCCTGAAGGATTGGCTTTCCACTAGAATTAGTTGGCTTTCTTTTCGTTACCTGACGCGATAACGGCTTGCATTTCTGATTTCAATGCATCCGAGCGTGGTCCGAAGATGGCTTGAATGTTGTTTCCGACTTCAAGGACACCAGCTGCCCCAAGACGTTTCAACTCTTCTTTGTTCACTTGGTTCTTATCTTTCACTTCGACGCGAAGACGTGTGATACAAGCGTCTAAGTGTTTGATGTTTTGTGAACCACCGAACCCAACGAGGATATCTTGTGCAAGTTCCGAACCTGTAGCAGTTGATTGCTCAACGACTTCATCTTCACGGCCCGGTGTTTTAAGGTTGAACTTACGGATGACGAAACGGAATCCGAAGTAGTAAACGACTGCGAACACGAGACCGACCGGAATGACGAGCCACCAGTCTGTACGGTTAGGAAGTACACCGAAGAGAAGGTAGTCGATCAAACCGCCCGAGAACGTCATCCCGATTTTGACGTTCAAGATGTGCATGACCATGAATGAAAGGCCAGCGAAAACGGCGTGTACAGCGAACAAGAGTGGAGCGACGAACAAGAATGAGAACTCGATCGGCTCAGTGATACCAGTCAAGAACGATGTGAGTGCTGCCGAAGCCAAGAGACCACCGACGACTGCTTTACGTTCTGGACGTGCTTCATGGTACATCGCGAGTGCTGCAGCCGGAAGACCGAACATCATGAACGGGTATTTACCAGTCATGAACGTACCAGCTGTCAACTCAGCGCCATCACGAATCTGTGCGAAGAAGATCGCTTGGTCACCACGGACGATGTTACCCGCCGCATCTGTGTATTGACCGAACTCGAACCAGAACGGTGAGTAGAAGATGTGGTGGAGACCGAACGGGATCAATGAGCGTTCAATCAAACCGAAGACGAACGCCGCGAACGTGCGGTTTTCAGTCAACATGAAAGTTGAGAACGCGTTCAATCCAGTTTGTACCGGTGGCCAGATGAGAAGCATGACGAAACCAGCGACGACCGCGGCAACAGCCGTGACGATTGGGACGAAACGCTTACCAGCGAAGAAGCCAAGGAATTGCGGCAATTCGATGTTGTAATACTTGTTGTATGCCCAGGCGGCAATCAGACCCATGATAATCCCGCCGAATACCCCAGTTTGGAGTGTCGGGATACCGAGCACGGTCGCGTATGCCGGGTCACCTTGTGCGATGACGTCAGGCGTGAGCTCGAGCCAGATACCCATGACTTGGTTCATGATGAGGAATCCGACGATGGCTGCGAGTCCGGCAACGCCGTCCCCTGCTAACCCGATGGCGACACCGACAGCGAACAAGAGTGCCAAGTTCGCGAAGATAATGCCACCCGCTTGCTCCATGAGCTGAGCGAATTTCACGACGCCTTCGTTCGTTAACCAACCAGCGCGTGATGTAAGGGCCGGGTTTTGCATCGCGTTACCGAATGCAAGGAGAAGACCGGCTGCCGGTAAGATCGCAACAGGAAGCATAAGTGCTTTACCGACTTTTTGAAGAACACCAAAAATCTGCTTAAACATGATAAATCCTCCTTCTTGTTTTTGTAATACGAATGGACGACGTAGATGTCAGACAACCGACGTATCTAAACGTTTTCATAATAAACGTTTATAAAAACAGAAACAGGCATGAATAAGGGACAGAACGTAGACCTCTCCCATTGGAGAAATCGTAAGCCGTTCCACTCCTTACTCATGCCTGATCGAATCAGTAACACGTAAGATACGTGGTATCAGTTATCTACTTGTAAGTCGCTGGAGATGCATCGTCAAATATGTCGCTTCACCTCGCGGGACAGGACGCTTTAACTCGCGTTCCATGATGCCCATCAGCTCCCAAGCAGTACTGTAGCATAGCGGATATTCTTCACGCAACACCTTTTCTATTTTTTGTGGGGCCTCGACGAGCTCACCCGTCGCAACCCGCTCAACGGCGTACCGTAAGTGCCGAAGTAAGCGCTTATAATCGAGTGAAGTCCGGTCCATTTTGACGTTCAACCGACTCTCAATCGTCTGGACGATTTGGCCGATGATTTGGTTGTGCCGGTTCACTTCCAAGACGTTTTTGAACGTCGTCGCCGAGTGGATATGGAGCGCAATAAAGCCAATCTCAGCATCGGGCAACAACACATCGAGCCGCTCATGAATCATGTCGACGATGCGTTCGGCGAGTGAATACTCGTTCGGATAGAGCGATTCGGTCTCGAGGAGGAACGGGTTCGTAACTTCCATCCCTTGCTCGATTCGTTTCATTGTGAAGAACAAATGGTCGGTCAAACCGATATGGATATGTTGATCGACTTTTTTGCCCGTACTCGTCTCGATGAAGCCGACGATCTCTTGCATGAAGGCGATGAAGTCTTCATCGACATGCTTGACGAGCTCACGGTATTGCGATTGCTCCTCTTTATCGGTCAATTGATACACTTTCTCCGGGACACTGGCCGGGTCGACGAGATCGCCCGCCTTCTTGCCAAAGCCAATCCCCTTCCCGAGTAGAATGACTTCCGGATCCGTATCATGTTGACAAATGACAACGCTATTATTCAACACTTTTTTGATCGTATACATCGGTAATGTCATTCGTATCGCATCCCTTACTCACTAAAATCGTTTCGTACTTAGTATATCGGTTCATCCCCTAAAAAAGTAGGCGGAAAACAAAAAAGACGAACATTTCTGTCGTCTTTAAAACATCGAGTAACCGCTCTTGCGCAAGAATCGAATCGTCACCCCGGCTAAAATCGCACCGAGCAACCCGAAACCGAGCATAAAGATGTCAAGAAACTGCAGCCCGAGCAATCGTTCATAGACGCTTGCGAGCGCGGTCGACGTTTCCGTGACATAGCTAGAGAGCTTGACGTTATCAATCATCAAGATGACGAAAATCGGATAGATGAAGACGAGCGTCCACGTCTTTTTCAGTAACATATTCAAGATGAAGCCGATGCTGAAGAAGATGACCAAATATAAAATGGCGCCGATAACAGCCTGGATGATATGCATATGATTGCCCCCTTTTCCCATCGTCTATTATACCGAAAACCGCTCAAACAGGTCAAAAAAGATTGAGGTAACGGTGAATAAAAAAGCCCGTTCCGAGGAACGGGCTGGAGCATATTGCTTAGAACTTCCCTTTTTTAAGGACGAGTCCATACTTCTTCAATTCGAGGAAGTGTTTGTTGTCAATCACTTTCTTCATGAATGAAGCGTTGCGACCGAAGATTTTTTTACCCATGACGATCCCGATTCCATCGTTGTGACCAAGTGACGCCACAGTCCCCTTGCTCTCGTACGTGAATTTCGAAGTCGATTTCCCGTTGATGAGCGCGGCGATGTTTTTCGCGACGTTGTGTGCTTGTTGTGTCGCGATTTGAGCTGTCGGCGGGTATGGACGGTTCGATACCGGGTCCATGACGGCCGAGCAGTCACCGATGATGAAGACGTTGTCGTGGCCAGGGGCACGGTTGTCCGCCTCGACCATGACACGGTTACGCACCGCTTCAAAGCCTGACTTCTCGATAATCGGGCTACCGCTGACGCCACCTGTCCAAATGATCGTGTTCGCGTGAATCGTCTCTGTCGTGTCACCTTGGAGTGGTCCGAACGTGACAACGCCCGGCTCAACACCTTTGATTCCGTTACCGAGCTTCATCTCGACACCGTTGCGCTCGAGCCATTTCTGGGCGTATGTCGTGAGGTCTGGATCGAATCCAGGAAGGACAGTCGGAGCTGCCTCGATGTTGACGATGCGGACCGCTTCGCGTGGGACGTCATACTGTTTGCAAAGTTCAGGGATTCGGTTGACGAGCTCACCGAGGAACTCGATTCCTGTGAAGCCTGCACCACCGACGACGATTGTCACGTATGAACGATCTGCCGAGTTGTTTGATTTATATTCCGAGAATGAGTACTCGATATGGTTTTTGATTTTACGCACGCTGTTGAGCGAGCTGATCGTCATCGCGTTCTCTTTGAGGCCCGGGATACCAAACGTTTCCGGAACACCGCCGAGCGCGAACACGACGTAATCATATTCGACTGTCGAGCCGTCTGTGAGCAACACTTGCTTAGTCGTAGTATCGACGCGATCGACGATCCCTTTGACAAATTTCACTCGTGACGGGTTGACGACGTCGTTGATGTAAATACGAGCTTGCTCAGGTTTCATCGTCCCTGCCGCCGGCTCATGGAGCCATGTCGTTTGATAGTGGTAATCATGTTTGTTGATAAGCGTAATGTTCGCATCTCCAGCTGAAAGTGTCTTCTGGAGGTTGACCGCTGTGATCAATCCACCAAAACCTGCGCCGAGAATAACAATGTTAGGTCGTTTCATGTTCATTTCCACCTTATGTTTCTTAGATTTGTTTTCTTGAACAATCATGTTGTGTGTTTTTTCACATAGATGTTCACAATAAAGCCTAAACCTTGTTCAACCAATGTTCACAATTGCTTCTATGCCATTGTACGCTCTTTGTTTCGATTTCTCAATGGAAAAGCTTATCTTCTTGAATTTTTTTTGAATCTGTTGCATGTTTGTACAGAATGGATTTAATTGACGATTGTCATTATAATAAATGTATACGTTTTGAGGAGGAATTCGATGAAATCGACGAAAGATGTGATCATCATCGGTGGCGGCCCAGTCGGGTTGTTCACCGCATTTTATGCAGGTATGCGCCAACTCGATGCGACGTTGATTGAGAGCTTGCCACAACTCGGCGGCCAATTATCAACGCTCTATCCAGAAAAATATATATACGACATTGCCGGCTTCCCAAAAGTGAAAGCCCAAGATTTGATTGACCAACTGAAAGCTCAAGCCGATCAGTTCGAACAGGACTATCGCCTCGGCGAGACGGTGGAAACGGTCGAACGCCTTGAAGACGGCACGTTCCACATCACGACGAACAAAGATGAGTACCATACGAAAGCGATTATCATCACAGCCGGGAACGGGGCATTCGCCGCACGTCCGCTCGGTCTCGATGGATGCGAAGACTATGCGAACTTACATTACTTCGTCGACAACATGGAGAAGTTCCGCGATCGCCGCGTCATGATCGCCGGCGGCGGCGACTCGGCTGTCGACTGGGCGCTCATGCTTGAAGGCATCGCCAAAGAAGTGCACATCGTCCACCGTCGTGACCGTTTCCGCGCCCACGAACATACGGTCGAGCAGATGAAAGCCTCGACAATCAACGTTTGGACGCCGTACAACATCGAGTCACTCTCAGGAGAGACGCACATCGAGTCGGTCGAATTGACGGACAAAGACGGTGCGTCGAAGTTCATCGAAGTCGACGACTTGATTTGTAACTACGGCTTCGTCTCGTCACTCGGCCCAATCAAGAACTGGGGTATGGAGTTCGAGAAGAACACGATTCGTGTCGACTCACGTATGGAGACGACGGTCGCCGGCATCTTCGCCTGCGGAGACATCGCCACATACGAAGGAAAAGTCAAACTGATCGCGACAGGCTTCGGTGAAGCCCCGATTGCCATCAACCAAGTGAAGCAGCTCGTCGATCCGACGGCGCGTCACCCACAACATTCGACCTCGGTATTTGCCGGGAAATAAGTGATTCGGCCCCTCATCGATTGATGAGAGGCCGTTTTTTCATTTGCGAATCGTTTGGATGATGACCCGGTCGATCCAATCATCAAGTTTCGTGAAAACGAAGCCCGCCTTCTTCGCCTCGGCAATCGACATGTAATAGTCGACGTCCGTGTCGTAAGGCGAAGATTCCCCGTCTTTGATGATATGGACCGGCTTGTCGAGATGTTGACCGATTCGCTCCATGAGCGCCCCCATCGAGATGATCCCCTCGCTTGCGGCATTGAACGGCCCGGTCACGTTCGCCCGGCCGACCCATTCCAAGAAAGCGGCCGCTTCAAAACTTGAGATGAAGCCCATCTTCGCCTCCGGACGATGGAGGACGATCGGCTCTTCCCGTCGAATCGCATCGACGTAAAACTTGAGGCGGTCCGTATAGTCGTCAGGACCGAGCACAATCGGGAGCCGGACGGTCGCGACCGGGAATGAGGCCCGGTTGAAGAAGTACGATTCCGCCTCCCGCTTCCCTTGACCGTAATCGTGCTCGGCATCGAGATGATAGTCGTAATGGAGCGGGTTGAAGTCACTCTCCTTCAGCTCGGAGCCGGGTGCGTACACGGACATCGTCGACGTGAGCACGTACTTCCCGACTTGGTCCATGAACGCATCGGCTGCGATTTTCGCCTGATAGGGCGTGAAACAGATGTTGTCGTACACAAGGTCGTAACGTTCCCGTGACAAGTCTTTCATCGTCGCCACCGATTGACGGTCTCCTTTGATGGATCGGATGCCTTCCGCCTCCGGTACTTGCAGTTGCCCTCGCGTCACAATCGTCACGTCGTCTCCCGCCTCTGCCAATCGAAGCGCCAGCCGTTTACCAAAATAGCGCGATCCACCGAAAATCAGTACTTTTCTCATCCTCCCTGCCCCCTTTTCATCCTTCTGTCTCCAATATTCCCGTTCATTTCCTTGGAATAACCTACGAACAAAAAAAGGTCACAGACGTATGTCTGCAACCTCCCCGTTTAGCAATCTCCTGGTGTCCCGGCGTTCGTCGCCGTCCGGAAACTCGAACCGCAACCGCACGTCGCGATGGCGTTCGGGTTCTTGATCGTGAATCCACCACCGAGCATCGACTGCTTATAGTCGATCTCGAGCCCGTCGACGACTCCATGGTCGGCCTCGGCGACGATGACGCGGACCCCGTGATGGTCGAACTGGACGTCCTTGTCCGTCTTTTCCTCGTCGAATCCCATCCCGTATGACAGACCGGTACACCCACCGCCTTGTACTTTGATCCGTAAATACTGTCCATCGGGGCGTTCGGTCTGTTTCATCATATCGATGACCTGAAGCGCCGCTGATTCTGTCAAATGAATCATCTGAACTCCTCCTTCATTATCTTAACCTCAAGTCAACTCGCTTGAGATTTTGTGGATTATCTTGTATAACTAAACTGTAACAAAAAAAATTAAATCGTTCCATCTTCGGGGCAGGGTGAAATTCCCGACCGGCGGTATTGAAGACAAGTTCTTCTCAGCCCGTGAGCGAGCAAGGCGTTGCTTGCTGATTTCGTGAGATTCGAAAGCCGACAGTATAGTCTGGATGGGAGAAGATGGCGGCATCCGACCGATATTCGGATGTTTTCTTTGACGTGGTCTTTTCCGCGACGGGAAACATCTATTTCGTATGCGCGTAAACTCTCCCGATTGTTATGATGCAATCGGGTTTTTCTATGCGACGGGTGCCATTCATCAAGGAGCGACAAAAGGAGAGATTTTGATGAAAACAACGCGCAACAAACGATTGACTACACTGGTGACGTTATCGATGCTCGGGGCGATCTCATTCGTACTGATGCTCTTTAACTTCCCGCTGCCTTTCCTACCACCGTTCCTAAAAGTGGACTTCAGTGACATCCCAGCGCTCGTCGCCGGTATCGTCTTCTCGCCACTCGCAGGCGTCGTGGTCGTCGCTCTAAAAAACGTCCTTTATTATGTCTTTAACGGCGGCGGCGTTCCGGTCGGTGAACTTGCAAACTTCTTCGCAGGTGTCGCCTTCATGTATCCGGTCGCTTGGTTCTACCATAAACGTAAAACGAACAAAGCGCTCGCTTCAGGTCTTCTTGCCGGAACGATCACGATGGCGCTCAGCTTGGCAATCTTGAACTATTTACTCATCTTACCGGCATACGCGTTCTTCTTCGGGATGGCTGAGATGGCCGATCCGGCTGTGAAGACGAACCTCGTCCTTTATGGAATCTTGCCGTTCAACCTCATTAAAGCGTTGTTGATTACAGCATTGTTCGTCCCGCTCTTCATTAAATTGAAGCCGTGGATCGAACGCCAGCGCATGCAACTCCAAGCATAAGTGGAAAGCACCTAGAAATAGGTGCTTTTTTCTATGGACCCGTTATAAAGAAAAGAACCGGCACGCCAATTGGCCGAAGCTATGAGAAGTGACTGCATCTCGTCACGGACGATCAGCGTGCTTACAAAAAAAGAGCGACCACCGAAGTGATCGCTCTGATTCTCTCGTATTCGATTAGAGAAGGAGTCCAGCGAGTGTCGCTGACATCAAGTTTGCAAGCGTACCTGCGAGGATTGCAAGGACACCCATCCGTGCGATGTCACCGCGACGGTTTGGCGCCATACCACCAAGACCACCGAGAAGGATTGCGAGCGACGAGATGTTGGCGAATCCACAGAGTGCGAACGCCGTCATGGCTTCCGTACGAGCCGAAAGCTCACCTGTGCCAATGATTGGTGCGAACTCAGAGAAGGCAACGAACTCGTTCAAGACAAGTTTTTGTCCTAGGAAGCTACCGAACTGAACGGCATCTGCCCAAGGAACACCGATGACGAATGCGAGTGGAGCAAACACATAACCAAGAATCAATTGAACCGTAAGGTCACCGAATCCGAACAAGCCACCGATTCCACCGAGAATCAAGTTGACGAGTGCAATCAATGAAACGAAGGCGAGAAGCATCGCACCGACGTTCAAGGCGAGGAAGAGACCGTCCGAGGCACCGCGTGCGGCCGCATCGACGAAGTTCGCTGCTTTGTTCTCTTCATCTTCCGCGATTTCGATGTTGTCATCCGGCTCATCCGTCTCAGGAACGATGATCTTCGCGAACATGAGACCTGCTGGAGCAGCCATGAAGCTCGCTGCGAGCAAGTATGAAAGCGGGACACCAAGTGCGGCGTATCCAGCAAGTACCGAACCGGCAACCGAGGCGAGACCACCGACCATGACTGCGAAGAGCTCTGATTGTGTCATCGAAGGAAGATACGGTTTGATGACGAGCGGTGCTTCTGTTTGACCGACGAAGATGTTCGCCGTCGCCGAGAGCGACTCTTTACGTGACGTGCCGAGCGCTTTCGCGAGCGCCGTCCCGAGGATCCGGATGACCCACTGCATGACGCCGATATAATAAAGAAGTGCGATAAGCGAAGACATGAAGACGATAATCGTCAAGACTTGGAATGCGAAGACGAAGTTGTCCCCGCCTACAGCTGTACCGAAGACGAAGCTAATTCCTGCGTTCGCCGTGTTCAACACGTTTTGAACCCCTTCCGAGATCCAAAGTAAGACGGCCCGCCCTGCTGAAGTGTAAAGGACGAGGAAGGCGAACAAGAACTGAATCGCGAACGCCGCTAAGACTGTGCGCCACTTGATGGCTTTACGGTTGGTTGAAAAGATGTAAGCGATTCCAATTAGTGCCAAAATACCAACCACACTCATGATTTTCATTGGTGTTGTGCTCCTTTCATATTAAGAAAAGCTATTATTTGTGTCATACCCGAAAAGAGATGTGTCCTACCGTTTGAAACGCTTTCTTTTTTTGATGTTAAACGTCAGACAACCTACATTCGAACCTCTTTGAATATAACAGACCGTTTTTAAAAAAGCAACGGGTCAAAAAGAAAAAAAGTTTGAAGAAACTCCAAACTTTTTACCATGCCATCTCTTCGATTTTTTCATATACGTTCGTCACGAGTTCTTCGGGCGTCTCTCCCGTCACGACCTCTCCATCGACGAGACAAAACAAGTCGAGCGCACAGACGCCGCAATAGCCGGTACAACCGTACTCGACGACGTCGAGGTCAGGGTCGCTTTCGAGCTTGGCGCGGGCGATTTGAGAGCCCATCGCTAAGTTCGAGGCACAGAACTCGATGATTGGATTCATCATTGCTTTCACCGTCTTTCTTTCCTATAGAATCAGGAAAATGGTTCTTCTACGGCAGATTATAACATGATACAGTTAAAGAGTAACAAAGGGGGATTTTTATGCGCAAATTAGTCGTCTTAGGGGGCGGTTACGGGGGAATGCGTGTCATCGAACGTGTGCTCAGCCATCAGCTGAATGACATCTCGATCACACTCGTCGATCGCCTGCCTTATCATGGATTAAAAACAGAGTATTATGCTTTGGCCGCGGGAACGGTGTCAGATCGTGACATCCGAGTCGACTTCCCGGAAGGAATCGACTACATATACGGCCAAGTGACGGACATCGACACGAATGACAAAATGGTACTCCTTGCAAGCGGGGAAAAAGTTCCGTATGACGACCTCGTCATCGGGCTTGGCTGTGAGGACAAATACCATAACGTGCCCGGTGCAGCCGAGTTCACGTATAGCATCCAGACGCTCGAAGAATCACGGAAGACGCAACAGGCCATCAACGGGCTCTCACCCGGTTCTGTCGTCTCCATCGTCGGAGCCGGACTGTCTGGCGTCGAGCTCGCCAGCGAGCTTCGTGAAAGCCGCCCGGATTTAACCGTCCGTCTCTTCGACCGCGGTCCTTCCGTCTTATCGTTCTTGTCGAATCGCGTCTCGATGTACGTCCAGTCCTGGTTTGAAGACCACGGTGTCGACGTCATCAACAACGCCAACATCACCCGCGTCGATGCAGACGGGTTATGGAATCACGACGACCTCTTCGCCTCAGACCTGATTGTCTGGACGGCCGGTATTCAACCGGTCGCCGTCGTCCGGAATCAAGGATGGGAACTCGACGGCGGTGGTCGAGTCAAGTTGACATCGCATCATCACGTCCCGGAAGCGCCGGACGTCTTCATCGTCGGGGATAACGCGAGCCTGCCTTACGCCCCTTCCGGTCAATTGGCAGAGGCACAGGCCGAGCAAATCGTCCAAGTGTTGCTCTGCAAATGGAAAGGCGTGGCATATCCCGACTTGCCAGCGATCAAACTCCGTGGGACGCTCGGTTCGCTCGGAAAGAAAGCCGGCTTCGGCGTCTTCATGGGCAAACAATCGCTCACTGGGAAAGTAGCGCGGTTACTCAAGTCCGGCATACTCTGGAAGCATAAAGTCATTAAATAACGGTTCAGTTGAAGTCGCGACTTCCTTTATGGAGGTCGCGTCTTTTCACGTCCGGAACGTTTTGCGAATCCGCATGGGCGTGACAAAAGTCCTGAACCGATGTCCCCGTTTCCACATTTTTAATATTCAGAATATTGATACAATTGACATCTACATCCCAATGGAAATCCTTGTTACATTATGGACACGGCAAACAACATGCGTCGCTCGTCGCCTCATCGGACCGGCGGACGCGTCAATAACGCCTACATAACCTAAAGGGGGAACCACATTGAAGAAGAAAAAACTTTGCAGTACCGTCCTCGCCTCGCTTCTCGTCTTGTCATCTGCTCCACAAGTCGCGGATGCGTCTAGCGACAACGGGAAAGAACGTGTCATCGTCGTATTCAAGGATTCGGCCAAGAAGAACCCGCTCTCGATTCCTGGACTCGAAGTTCGTCAGCAATACGCGAACATTCCGGCCGCGGCGCTCGAAGTGCCAAAAGCTGCACTTAATGGCTTGAAGAACAACCCGAACATCGCCCACGTCGAAGTCGACCAAACGGTTCAAATCGAAAACCAGACACAAGACTGGGGCATTCCAAAGCTAAAAGCGCCGGCCGCTTGGCAAAGTGGATTCACCGGGAAAGGCGTCAAAATCTCCGTCGTCGATACCGGCATCTCGGCACACCCTGACTTAACGATCTCGGGCGGTGCCTCGTTCAGTAGCGTGACAAGCTCATACGCCGACGACAACGGTCACGGGACTCACGTTGCCGGAATTATCGCCGCTCGCAACAACAGCATCGGAACGGTCGGAATCGCCCACGAAGCGAGCATCTATGCCGTCAAAGCACTTGAAGCAAACGGTAGCGGTAGCTTATCGAGTATCATCGCCGGAATCGACTGGTCGATCTCGAATCAAATGGACATCATCAACTTGAGCTTAGGTACGACGAGTCACTCGTCAACACTTCAACAAGTCGTCGACCGCGCCAATAACGCCGGCATCCTCGTCGTTGCTGCTGCCGGGAACAACGGACGCGCCGACGGAACAGGCGACCTCGTCAACTACCCGGCTCGTTACAGCTCAGCCATCGCGGTCGCAGCGACGGATATCAACAACAACCGCGCCTCGTTCTCAGCGACAGGTAGCACGGTCGAAGTCGCAGCTCCAGGTGTGAACATCAACTCGACGCTTTACAATGGCGGCTACGGTCCATTGAGCGGTACATCGATGGCGACACCTTACGTCGCGGGTAACTTGGCGCTCATGAAACAAGCGTATCCATCACTCTCAGCATCGCAACTCCGCACACGCTTGTCGCAAGACGTCATCGATCTCGGTCCGACTGGTCGCGACACGTGGTTCGGTAACGGGCTCGTTCAAGCTCCAGCTTCTGGCGGCACATCGCAACCAGTTCAAGCGCTCGCGACGACGGTCACAACGTCAAAAGCAACGTACACTGCCGGTGAACAAGTCTCGATCTCATCGACGGTTCGTGATGCGAACGGTCAAGCTGTCGCCAACGCGGACGTCCGCGTGACGGTCACACAACCGAACGGCGCGACGTTGACAGGGACAGGCAAGACGGCAGCGAACGGTTCGATCACGTTCACGCTCTCGACGACGTCTTCTTCACAAAAAGGCACGTATCAAGTGAAATCAGACGCGACGCTCTCAGGCTACACGGCCGGTTCGGCGACGACGTCATTCCAGCTCCGGTGAACTACTCACCACTTATTCGCTTCGCAAATTGAAGTGGGAGCTTCTTGGGAAGACCGTGCTTTGACTAGCCACGGTTATGGGCCAAGCTCGTCGGGCAGTCCCTGCCCTGAAGACATGATTTCCTCGGCGAGGCACAACAGGTTGCGGCTCGCGTTGACGTCGCGGTCGTGGTGCGCGCCGCACGCGGCACACGTCCACTCGCGGATGTCCAACCCCTTCTTGCCGCCGTTCTCGCCACAGGCCGAACAGATCTGGGTCGAGGCGAACCATGGGTCGGCCTTGATCAGCGTCCGTCCGTAGAACCTGCATTTGTAAGAGAGTTGGCGGACGAACTCGCCCCATCCGGCGTCCCCGATCGACTTCGCCAGACGGCGGTCTTGCATCATCTCCCTCGCTCGGAGTGTCTCGACCACGACGACTTGGTTCTCGTCGACGATGCGCCTTGACAGCTTGTGGAGGAAGTCGTGCCGTCGGTTCTTGACCTGTTCGTGTCTCTTCGCGAGGAGGAGCCGGGCCTTCTCGCGGTTGTTGCTTCCCGGCTTCTTGCGGGCGAGGGCGCGCTGCGCTTGTTTGAGCCGCGCCTCGGCCTTTCGCAGGTTGCGCGGGTTCGGGACCTTCTCCGTGACGAGGTCGTCGTTCGTCATGGTGGCGAAGTGCTCCAGCCCGAGGTCGACCCCGATGATGTGCTCGGCCGGGACCCACGGCTCGTCGGCCTGCTCGACGAGGAGCGACACGAAGAACCTGCCCGTCCTCGTCATCGACACGGTCGCCGACCGGATCTCGCCGTCGAAGCCGCGGTGCTGTGTGAAGCGGACGAACCCGACCTTCGGGAGCCGTACGCGGTCCCCCTCGATGCGGATCGTGCCGTGCTGGTTGTTCGTCGTGTAGGAGGCGCGCGACCTCCGTCTCGACTTGAACACCGGGAAGCCGGCCGTCCCGGCGAGGAACCTCGCGAACGCCGCGTCGAGGTGCAGCTTCGCGTTCGCGAGCGCGAGGCTGTCCGCCTCGCACAGGAACGGGAACAGCGGCTTGTAGGAGGCCGGCGTCGGCGGTTTCCGCCTCGGCCCGCCGCCCGCCTTCGCCTCCTCGTGGATGGTGATGCGGTCCTCGAGCAGTTTGTTGTAGATGAAGCGGGCACAGCCGATCGTCTTGATTAGGAACTCGGCCTGTGCCGCGGTCGGGTGGAGCCGGTATTTGTAGCCTTTCAGCATGTCCTCCCCTCCTTTGCCGGGTGTCAGGATGAGTCTCGTCCCATTCCGATACCCGCGGAGGGGGCGATGAAATCTGACGGAGTCACGAACTTTTGTTCGTCGTTCCGTCACAGCGGTGGCCGAAGGCGTCGGGGACGGGCGATTCATCTCCCACCTTCGCTGGGCTTCGCCCTGAGCCGCTTAGAGGTGGGAGATGAATCGCCTATTTTAGTTAAAAAAAGAGTCGGCCGCGTCCTTTGGACACGTCCGACTTTTTTTTACACTTGGTCGATGGCGGCATATACTTTCCGCAACTGGACGACCCCTTCGTCCACGACTTCCCCATTCAAGAGCACGAGCGGATAAAACCACTCATCTTGTTTGAGTGCCTCAGAAAACTCATCCTCGACCGTCTCGAAATCGATATATTCGAACTCGAAATGGTGCTCTGGATACTTGCGGCCGAGTGCGCTTTGCAACCATTCGTACGTTTCAATCGAACTCGGTGCCCCGACGCAACTCGCGCACTGGACTTCAGTCCCATATACTGTGATTTTCATGGCGATTCCCCCTCTTGTTTCTTATTATACAAAACGCGTTCCCGATGCAGGGATGGAAACGCTCAGCGTTAATGATTGAGAAACAATCTCAAACTTGCTAGAATGAAAGGGAACCAGAAAGGGGTAGATACCATGGAAATGTTCGATCAAGTCCAAGAAGTACTCGATAAATTACGCCCGTTCTTGCTTCGCGACGGCGGTGACGTCGAACTCGTCGATGTAGAAGAAGGCATTGTCAAACTCCGTTTGATGGGTGCTTGCGGCAGCTGCCCGTCTTCGACCATCACATTGAAAGCCGGCATTGAGCGCGCGCTCATCGAAGAAGTGCCTGGCATCGTCGAAGTCGAACAAGTATTCTAAACAAAAAGGGAGACGTGTGTCATCCCTTTTTTTCGTGCATCCACTCATCTAAACTCTCGACCATGTAGGTCGGGAGTTTTTCTTGTTCCCGGATGAACGCCGGTCCGTGGACGCCTGAGTTGACGTGAAGCGTCCGAATCCCGCCGTTAATGCCGAACAAGATGTCCGTATGGTAGTTGTCGCCGACCATGACGACGTGTTCTTTCGAGAGCCCGATCATCTCCAAGGCGATATCGACCATGACCGGTTCCGGCTTGCCGATGAAGAACGGCTCTTTCTCTGTCGTGACCGCGAGCACGGACGTGAGCGCCCCGTTCCCCGGTAAGAAGCCGCGTTCGGTCGGGATCGCGATGTCTCCGTTCGTTGAGATGAAGCGCGCCCCGCTTCGAATCGCGAGCGCCCCCTTGGCCAGCTTCTCATACGTGATGTGACGGTCTAACCCGATCACGACGTAATCCGCTTTCGGTTCATCCGTTATTACGAAACCGCGCTCTTCAAGCGCGATGCGGAGCCCGTCTTCGCCAATCATGTAAACCGTCGCCCCCGGCGTCATCTTCTCGATATAACGTGCCGTCGCCATCGCACTCGTCAACACGTGCTCCGGGGTCACATGGACGCCCATCTTGACGAGCTTGTCCGCGACTTGGGCCGGCGTCATCGAGGCGTTGTTCGTCACGAACAAGTACGGGAACCCCGTCGCCTCAAGTCGGTTCACGAAATCGACGGCTGCTTGAATCGGGGCCGTCCCCGCATACATCGTCCCGTCTAAATCAAATAAATAGCCTTTAATCGTCTCCATCCAATCACTCGCTTTCTGGTAGAAATGCCGACACCGGCCCGAGCTCGACTTCAAGATAGCGTCGGACCTGTTCCGGGAACGTTCGGAAGTCCTCAAGTGAGGATGCGACCCAGTCATCAAACCTCGCGCTGTCGGACGTGACGAACTCGCGGACGTAGTAGGCGCGTAACGCCACCAACGATTTGGTCGCCTCCGCGGTCGTCGCATCGAGCACTCGCTCGTCGAGCAAGATGTCGACGATGTCCTCGTAACTCCCCGGATCACGCATGATGAACCCGTCAATCATCGAGTTCCCGACGTCAATGACGCCTTCCATCAAGTGGACGGCGAGCCGTTCCTTTGCCAGTTCGACCGTGAACGCGTCCCCGACGAGTCCATCGATTCGGTCGAGCATCGCTTCCATATGGGCCAATGTCGCATTGATTTTTTCTCTATTCACAAAATACATTCGAATCCCCCCTGTCCCTTATCATAATCTTTTTTGAAGAACGAGAAAAGAAACTCCCCTATTTACATCATTTCTTTTATTGTGATACACTAATACACGGATAAACACTTTAATTAGTATGTCACATTAAATAGATATCACGTGGAGGGTACAACACTATGGAACGAGAATTAGCGTTAGAAATCGTACGAGCAACAGAAGCAGCCGCACTCGCCTCATCAAAATGGATCGGTCGCGGTCAGAAGAACGAAGCGGACGACGCCGCGACGTCGGCGATGCGAGAAGTGCTCGGCACAGTCAACATGGATGCGACGGTCGTCATCGGCGAAGGTGAACTCGACGAGGCGCCAATGCTCTACATCGGCGAGCGTCTCGGGACGACGTTCGGTCCTGAAGTCGACATCGCTGTCGATCCGCTCGAAGGGACGTCGATTGTCGCCAAAGGCCTCGGAGACGCGATGGTCGTCATCGCCGTCGCTGATAAAGGCGCCCTCCTCCACGCGCCAGATATGTATATGGACAAACTCGTCGTCGGACCGAACTTGAAAGGGAAAGTCTCGCTCGACGAACCGCTCGAATCGATCATCGAGAAGGCAGCCTTGTATAACGGAAAACGAATTGAGGAAGTGACGGTCATCATGCAGGACCGGGACCGTCATGAGCATTTGCGACAAGCGGCCATTCAGATGGGCGCCCGCGTCAAATTGTTCGAAGATGGTGACGTATCGGCTGGAATCGCTGCAGCCGTCAAATCGAACCCGATCGATATTTTCATCTCGACGGGCGGCGCACCGGAAGGCGTCATCACGGCAGCGGCCGTCAAAGCGCTCGGTGGCGATATGCAAGCTCGCCTGCACCCGATGAACGAAGAAGAGACGGCACGCGTCATCTCGATGGGGATTGAAGACCCGCTCCAATTGCTCACACTCGATGACCTTGTCAAGAGCGATGATTGCATCTTCGCCGCAACCGGTGTCACGACCGGTGAACTGCTCGACGGCGTCAAGTTCTTGACGGACGACATCGTCGAGACGACGTCGCTCGTCATGCGCTCGAAGACGAAGACGATTCGTAAAGTCGTCGCCGAGCATACGCTCTCACTCAAACCCTATTTGCAGAAGCAACCAGTGAACGTCTGATCAATCTGCTTTGAAACCTGTATGGCCTCTCCCTTTTTAAAGGGACGCCGTACAGGTTTTTTTCTGGTCGAACGCGTTTCGCTGGCAATCACCTCACAAAAAAGATGGCCCCAAAGCAAGACCGGGGCCACCTGATATGATCAGATTGATGAATCGTTTACGATATTCGTTATGAGCCTGTATCTCGGTCACCAATCCGAGTCGTTGAATCTTGCGCTGTCTGGATTTCTCCTTTACTAAGCAAGAACGCCGAGACGAGCGCCGTGATCGGAATGGCGAGCACGAGACCGATACTCCCAGCAAGCGTCCTCAGGATTTCCACACTATACAGTTCCATATGGATTAATTGACCGAAAGGATATTCATACGCATTCATCAGTAAGAGAATCGGCAAGGAGGCCCCGACATAAGCGAGAATCAACGTGTTCGCCATCGTACCCATGATGTCCCCGCCTACGTTCATTCCGGACTTGAACAGGTCTTTATACGTCGCGTGTTGATTGTTTCGTTTGATTTCCTCAAGCGATGAGGCAATCGAAATCGCGACATCCATGACGGCACCGAGCGCCCCGATGATGATCCCAGCGAGCAAGAGGCCGGATAAATCAATCGCGTTTTCTGAATCAAGCATGCCGAGCATGATTTCTTCCTCCCCATGAAAACCGGACAGTTTCATCAGACTCATGAATAGAAAAGAAATCAAAGCTGCCGCACCTAATCCGCCGACCGTTCCGGTAATCGCAGCAAGCGTTTTCCGGGAAATACCACTTACGATCACGAACGTTAGCGTCGTGACGATGGCGCCGGTAACAAGAACTAGCATTACCGGATTATACCCTTCTAACAAATATGGAATCATAAACTTGAAGAGAATAAAGACGGTCAGCCCTAACGTAATGACCGACTTAAGACCTTTCATTTTCCCAAAGAGGAGTAACAGCGCGATGAATAACCCACCTAGAAGGTAGGTCGGCACATCCCTCGTGTAACCGATTGGGTAAGCGCGCGTGATTTCACCATTTTCGATTTGAAGTCCGACGGTAATGCGGTCCCCTTCCTTAAACCAAAAATTGCTGTTCGCAAAATACGTGTCGACATAATTGAAGCCTTCAATCTCGATTTCCTGGCCTTTGTACTCACCAGATAAGATCTCGACATTTAATAGCTGAAACTCTCGTTCCTCTTGTGTTATTTCCTCTATTTCTGTCCTCTCTTCAACGACTTCAAGGACGCGGGCAGTTGTATTGACGGTATCTGGCATCTCATACATCATTTCCTCTTCGCCTGGGTTCATCGGTGGTGGCGTGTAGCTTGCGAAGACAGAAGACGGAATCAGTAGAAGCGCAAAAATCATGAGGGTGACGAATCTAAACATGTTATTTCTTTCTCCTTTTTGTGCAATCAATATGACAACAATGAAAATATATTATAGCAAAGGAGTATGTTGATTCATCTCATATCTTCATTTTTATATTGAACTGTAATATAAAAGGATCGGTTGTCTATTGATGCCACGTTAACGGATACGAATGGTATACGAGGATTCACCATTACAAAAAGCGACCGTCCCTCGATTCGAGGGTCAGTCGCTTTCATCAAACGATTTAGAATCCAGTCGGGCCATCCGTCGAATGGTCCGTCATGAATTGTGATTCCGGGTGTTGCTCTTGTTGAATCGACTCGTAGAACGTTGCGTACGCCGTCGAGAAGTACGGATAGATGAACAAGAATCCGATTCCGAGCGTCAAAATACCGACGAAGAACCAACCGATGAACGACAAGACGAGTTTGAACGCTTCCATCTTGTGTCCATCCATCAAACGGCGCGACTCTGTGATTGCTTCGAGCGCAGACAGTTCCGGCTGATCACGCAACAAGTAATACGTGAGCGAGTAAGAAAACGATTTGATGATCCCTGGAACCACTAGTAACAAGGACCAAAGGAAAATGAAGATTCCCATCAAGATCGGTGCGAGAACGTGTTTCACGTAACTGTTACGAAACGGTGCGAACAATGTTGAGATGACGGGCTTATTCCCGCGTGATACGTCTTGCGCAATCCACGACCAGCCGATTGAAAGCGGCGCAATCAATAGCGATAAGACGAGCGAGACAAACGTGAGAATCGTCTCATTCGTCGTCGGCACCGTATCCGGGTCGACCGGCGGAGAAAAGAATTGTGGAATGGCGTTCAGCGCCGTAAACACAATTAAAATTCCGGCAAGAAGCCACCATTTCCCTGCCAACATGTCACGTGCGTGTTTTTTCCATTGAGCTGTCATATCATCCATCCTTTATTATAGTCTTTCCTTAGTGTACGTGAAACAAATGAAAAAGTTTCACGAAAATACGAAAAAAGGGAAAAAGGTTTTCCCTTCTCCCTTTCAGTACATCGCATTGCCTAAGAAAAATTGCGACATCGATAAAATCAATAAGAGCACTCCGATTGCAACCGCAGCAAGTGAGGTTGCTTTAAACAAACGCGTTCTTAAAAATGCATGTCGATATTCGAAGCGACGGATGAACAAGACGTGCGTTACTTCAAATAATAAAACCGCGGCGGTAAAAGAAAAGGTCATGATGCTTCCAAGTCCGAAAAACAACATCGTCAACAGCCCTAACCCTAAATTGTGAATCCGGTTATGGACGTCGTCACGATCGCCGACAGTCGCCATATGTGCGTGTTCCATCCACTCACCTCTTCCGTACCCTTAAAACACTGAACGAACATCTTATAAACAAAGTATCACAATTTTTAAGGGTCTAAACCTGTCACACCGTCTTTTCACCTAAACGAAACACTTTGGAAAAGATTGTAACAAAAAAAGCGCTGATGTCATCAGCGCGTCATGTTTCAGAAGCATCTTCTTCTGCCTTCTTGAATTTCCGCTTCAATTTGAGCAGTTGTTTCGTCCCTCCAAAGACAGGACCGTCTTCCGACTCGTCAATCTCCGTCTCTTTTTTTAAGACGAAGAACGGACAACCGAAGTTACAGTACTCATACACGTAATCCATCATATGGTCGATTCGATTATCGTACGTGGCAAACTTCGATTTGGCCTCATAAAAACCTTTCAATCGAAGTTGACCATGTCCCCAATCCCCGACGATATAATCGTATTTATCGAGCACATCGCTATAACGCGCGATGAACGCCTCCTCGTCAAATCCGTCTCGCTTCTCTTCGATGACGGTATAGCCGTGGCGATTCACTCTAATCATGACTCACACCTCCACATTCTTATCATATCATGCGCGCTCCATTGCCGCCTCACCCTTTTCGCAGGACGTGGTGACGCTTAATCGTCTCATGCAACACGTCCCGTAACAGTTCCGGCATGAAGTAACGCTTTCGTTGCTCGGCCAAATACGGCAGGAGCGGTCCGAACGTGAACATGTCGACCGTTGCGATGCGATACGTGCGCGCCGCTTCAATCAGTTTACCGGAAATCGTCCACCGTCCGCCCGTCGACTCGATGTTATGGAGCGTTGGCAGCCCGAGCACGGTCCCGCGAAATCCGAGACCACGGACGTGCATGGAAGTGAACGCCTCTTCATGTACGTCCTCTAAAAAGCGGATGAGCGTCGTCCCGTCGAGCGTCAGCACACACGGGTTGATCGGGTGCGGACAAATCCGATGTAGCATATCGAGCGTCACATCGCCCGGCGGTAACCGGTCGAGCAATACACCGGACGGGATGACGCCAGCCTCGGCATCACACCATTCCGTCAGCCCGTCCGCCAACAGCTCGGCGATTGGAGATGGACCAAACCAATCCGACGCATAACCTGGCGTCACGGCGACGGTCACGTCCAATAATCGTTGCGCTTCTATGTATTCCTGTCGTAGCGTCTGCTCTGTCGGTCCATCGAACGGGCGGTCGGATAGATCGTGTAGGGTAGCCCGCTTCGCTATGACGCGCCCCGAGTCAACCGTCAATGTCACTTCCCCGACGTACTTGCCAAATTTCCCGGCCTGGGCGATTAAGACGCCGTTCTTCACGACACCGTCATCGAGCACGTGGTGCGTATGCGCCCCTAAAATGACGTCGAGTTGCGGGAACGCCGTGGCGAGCCGTTCATCGGCATAGAAACCGAGATGGCTCAACGCGACGATGATATCGCAGTCCGCGAGCAACTCGAGCGAGCGGGCGGTCGCCTCGTGCGGCGACTCGACTTGCCAGCCGAGTTCGGGATATAGCTCCTCATATGGCGCCGTCACCCCGAACAGGCCGATTCGCATACCGGCCCGTTCTAAGACGAGGGTTTCCGTCACCCAATCCGGACGTGTCCCGTCTTGATGGTATACGTTCGAAAGAAGTACCGGGAACGTCGCATCCTCATACAAGGCGTCGAGCCAATCGTGCGGGAACGTGATGCCTTCGTTATTGCCGATCGTCACCGCTGTCGGTTCGATTTCGTTGAGCAGTCGGACGTTGGCACGCCCTTTCGTCACTTCCGTCGCCGGGTTCGTCCGGTCGGCGTGGTCCCCGAGATCAAAGACGAGCGTTTCGGCCTGACGGCGTTCAGTTAGAAACGAGACGAGTTGTGGCCACGTCTGAAATTTTGAGTGTAAATCGTTGTAATGAAACATCGTAATCGTGTCCATGGCCGCTCCTCTCTTTTTAAAACAGACTGATTTGGCTCGGCGCGAGCTCATACTCGGTACCGAGTATCTCAATCAAACGTTTGGCGTTTGGCACAGCATCGCCGGCCGAGTTGTTGTTGAAATAGACGTACACATCGTCCGCAGCCTCATCGACTTTTTTAAGCGCATCCGCCAACTGTTGTAGCTCTTCTTCGCTATAGCGATACAAACAACGGACGTGACGCCATTCCTGGCTCGTCATTCCCGGTTTTCGGAGCCAACCCGCAGTGTTTCGTCCATGCAAACGGACGACAGCGACCGATGGATGGGTCACGACCGGGACGAACGGGATACTGCTCTCTTTCGTCTGCGGCTCGTCGCAAATCGTGTTGATGAACCGTTGCTCGGTCAAGAAGGCGAGCGTCCGGTCCCGGAACGCCTCAGAGAACCAGGTCGGGTTGCGAAACTCGATGGCGACCTCATAGTCGGCGAGCTCTGCGCGAATCGTCCGCAAGTAGTCGAGATGGGGTTTCGAGACGTCGAACCAAGGTGGGAGTTGGACGAGCACCGCCCGTAACTTCCCTGCCTGCTTCAGAGGCTCGACCGAGGTCCGGTATCGCTCGAAGACTTCCTTCAGTGGAAGTTTCGGTTCTCGGTCATGCCCGCTCATTTCCCTGGAAACTTTGACGACGAATTGGAACGTATCCGGTGTCTCATGGTTCCATTTCTCATAGTTTTTGACCGGTTGGATCGCATAGAACGAGGAGTCGACTTCCACGGTCGGAAAGTGCCCCGCATATGTCGATAGTTTATGTTTTCGCTCTTCCGGGTTCGTGTAGAGGAGATCGTGGTCTCCCCACCCGGTCACACCGACATAAATCATCTTGTCTCCCTCCTTCTCTTATTGTTCGAACGTGGCGACTTGCTTTCGTCTCGTCCAATTCAGTGTCCCGCCGAACGTGATGAGTAGCAAGACGAGTCCCATGATGAATGGATAACGCATATCGATGTCGAATGCGATTCCAGCGAGCGTCGGGCCGACGATGTTCCCGATACTCATATAGGCGTTGTTCATCCCCATCGCAAATCCTTGTTCTTTATCGGCCATCTTCGACACGAGCGTGTTGAGCACCGGACGGAGGATAGATGTCGACAAGAAGATGATGAGCGTAACAGCGAAAAAGATGGCATAAGATCCCGCGAATAGCGAGAACAAGAAGCCGAGCGCCGCGAGCAAGATGAAGATGAGCACGACTTTGATTTCCCCGAACAACGACACGAGCCGATCGACGGCGAACAGTTGCACGATGACGCTGACGATACCCGTCCCCGTGATCATGACCGCAATCTGTTGCGGTGTCGCGCTGAACGTCTCGCTCACGAACAAGCCGAGCACGGATTCATAGGCCATGAGCCCGAACGCCATGACCAAGTTGATGACGAGGACGAAGAAATAAGGTTTCCTCGTTGAAGAGATCAGCTGGCGCGGCAGCGATTCGGTGTCGGACGTGACTGGTACGATTTCTCGGTCCGGTTCTTTCAATAGAATGATGGACGAGATGACGGCGACGAATGAGACGATTGCCGACAAGAGCAGCGGCGCTTTCAATCCGAACTCGGCAAAGAAGCCGCCGATTCCTGGTCCGATGACAATCCCGAGCGACATTGCCGCGGAAATATAACTGTTCCCTTTCGCCCGTTGCTTGAGCGTTGTGATATCCGCGACGTAGGCAAAGATGGCCGGGATGAGAAGTGCTGCCCCGACACCCCCGATTGCCCGAGAAATAAGTAAAACGGTCAAGTTATCAGATAAGTAAAAGACACCCATCGAAATCGTGAAGCCGATCAATCCGGCGATAATCATCGGACGCCGGCCGTACACATCGGCCCACTTCCCGGCTACCGGCGACATGAGCAGCTGCGCACCGGCAAAGACGGAAATCATCAGCCCGGCGGCCGTCCCGCCTTCGCCGATCATCTTCAAATAGTCAGGGATAATCGGAATGATGATTCCGAAACCTGCGACGGCGATGAACATGTTGAGCATGAGAATCGCCAATTGTTTATTTTGTTTTTTAGTCAACGTGTGTCACTTCCTTTTCACCTATTCATTTTACTTGTTCAGGATTGGAATGAGCAAACGATAAGACAGCAAAAACCCATCCTTGACCAGAGGATGGGTTCGACTCAATTATGAGATGCGTGATTGGACGAGTCGCTCACGCGATTGTCGTTTCGGAAGAAACAACGTGATTACGTAGACGATTAACGTCGGAACTGCCCAGGCGAGCCCGATCTCAGCCATTGGCAAGTTCGTGATCCAAGCCGTCACAGCTGACGGCTGTAAACCATGCGCCGTCTCGAAAAGCGAGAGCACGAGCGCCGTGTATACGGTCGCTTTCATTGCAACATGAGGATTGCGTTGGATGCGCTCTGTGATGGATACGAGGACGAGCGCGATCATGACCGGATACAAGAGTGTAAGAAGCGGTACTGCGATTTGAATCAATGTTCCGAGTCCGACGAGCGAGATCAAGTAACCGAAGAGCGTCGTCGCGATAACGACTTGATAGTACTTGAGTGACTCGAACGTGTTGCTGATGAAGCGCGAGAACTCAGAGATGAGTCCGACGGCCGTCGTCAAACAAGCGAGGAAGACGGCTGCACCGAGCACGAGCATCCCAACTTGACCGAATGAAGAGCCAGCAAACGTTTGAAGCAATGTCGCACCGTCTGTCGCCCCTGTGACGCCTGCCATATTCGCACCGATTGAACCGAGTGAGATATAGACGAGCATCAAGCACGTGACGGCAAGAATCCCTGACGTCTTAAGAAGCGATGACGCCTCTTTTTGGTCAGACATCCCGTTCGCTTTAAGCGTGACAAGAACGATTGCCCCGAAGACGAGAGCGCCGAAGACGTCCATCGTCAAGTAGCCTTGTTTGAAGCCTTCACCGAGCGCTCCAACCCACGTCTCGTATCCTGCTGCCGGTGCTGACGGTGTCCCGAGTGGAGCCACGAGGTTCGTGATTCCGATGGCCGCAAGCAAGAGCAGGAGGATCGGCGTGATGATACGACCGATGATTTCAATCAACTTCTGAGCGCGGAGCGTCAAGAAGAAGGTCAATCCGAAGAAGACAGTTGAGCTGAGGGCGAGCGTGAGCGTCGATGGTGCACTAAGGAACGGCGCAAGTCCCATCTCATACGTGACGGCTGCCGTCCGTGGAATCCCGAAGAACGGTCCGATTGCCACGTACATTAGTCCCGTCAAAAGGAGCGCCAGACGCTTCGGAATGTACCGAGCGATTTGATCCGAGCCTCCACCGACTCGCGCAACCGCGAACAGTGCCAGAAGCGGGAGGCCGACGCCAGTAATGACGAAGCCAATCATGGCTGGGACGAGGTTCTCGCCCGCCATCGCACCTAGCATCGGTGGGAACAGTAAGTTCCCGGCCCCGAAGAATAACGCGAAAATCGTAAACGCTAACGGGAATAATGTCGATTTTTTCATACAACTACCTCCACATACATTGTAATACCTTCCGTGTAAACATTCGTGCTAAATGACTAAATTTTCTGACAAATAAGTGCTTGGTCTATTTCATTATACACACTTTACTTTTTTTGACCACCCTATCCGTAAAAAAGATGTTTATTTTTTGGGAAAGTGGATTTTTCATCACAAAAAGCTCCCTCGTTTGATAGAGAGAGCCCAATTGTCAAGCCGATTTATTGGAATTTGTTGCACAATTGGTCAATAACGGATATCAAATTTACGATGACCTGCTTCCATCACTTCGGTCTCATCGATCCGTTCGACCCCGACGAAACGATTTCCATCTCGGAGTGCCTGTTTGAACGATTCATACTGGTTTTTCTCCGCCTCCGCATGAATCTCGACTGTCCCGTCACTCAAGTTGCGGACCCAACCCTTCACTTTATAGGCAAGCGCCGTCGATTGGGTAAAGTAACGGAACCCGACACCTTGGACGCGCCCGGATACGATGAGACGTTTCGCAATCGTCATATAAGTTCTCCTCCTTTTATTCAAGCATTCAGGTTTAATCGCAAGTGAGATAGGAAACAATATATAAGTAAAATAATGGAACAGGAGTGATTCGGTGAATGTACTAATTAACAGCGTGACCACATTTTCAGATTGGCTTTGGGGTGTCCCCATCATCTCATTGCTCGTCCTATCTGGTATCTTCTTAACGATTAAACTAGGCTTTTTCCAATTTCGATACCCGTTGTACATAGTGAAGCAAACGTTCGGCAGTGTCTTTAAAAAACCGAAAGGAGAAGGCGACATCAGCCCAAGGCAGGCGCTTACGTCCGCATTGTCCTCTACAGTCGGTGCCGCGAACATCATCGGTGTGCCTGCAGCGATCATGTTCGGGGGACCGGGTGCCATCTTCTGGATGTGGGTCATCGCCATCGTCGGCATGGCCATCAAATTCTCCGAGAGCGTGCTCGCCGTCCGGTATCGTGAGAAGAACGAAGCCGGTGAGTTCGTCGGCGGACCCGTCTATTACATGGCGAAAGGGTTGAAGATGAAGTGGCTCGCCTCTTGGTTCGCGTTCGCGCTCATGATTGAACTCATCCCGAGCATCATGGTGCAAGGAAACGCCGTCAGTTCAGCCGTGCGCGAGACGTTTGATGGGAATACGCTCATCACCGGCCTCGTCGTCGCCGCCCTTGTCGGTGTCATCGTCTTCGGTGGTTTGAAACGAATTGCAAAAGTGACAGAAGTCGTTGTACCTGTCATGGCACTCGTCTACGTCGGTGCCGGACTCATCATCGTCTTGATGAACATCAGTCAAATCCCTGAAGTGGTCGGACTCATCTTCTCGTATGCGTTCCAACCGATGGCCGCACTCGGTGGCTTCGCCGGGGCCGCTGTCGCCGAGACGATTCGTTGGGGCTTCGCCCGTGGTCTCTACTCGAACGAAGCCGGGCTCGGTACGGCGCCGATCGCTCACGCCGCCGCGCAAACCGACCATCCGGTACGTCAAGGGTTCTGGGCCGTCATCGGAATCGTCATCGACACGCTCATCATCTGTAGCACGACGGCGTTCGTCGTCTTGTCGTCCGGTGTCTGGACACGTGACGGGGCCATGAGTGACCCGGCCGCCTTGACGACGATCGCGTTCCGTGAATATTTCGGCTATACAGGTGGACTGCTCGTCACCATCTCACTCATCTTCTTCGTCTTATCGACGATTATCGTCATCATCTTTTACGGCTCACGCCAAGCCGAGTATTTATTCGGATTGAAGGCAGGTTTCTTCATGAAGATCGTCTACATCGCATCCATCGTCATCGGTGCGATCGGTGGAGCCCAAGTGATTTGGAACTTCCTCGATTTAATGCTCGCAATGATCCTCATCCCGAACATGATTGCCGTCTTGCTCTTGAGCGGTGAAGTGAAGCGACTGACGACCGAGTTCTTCACGTCAGAGAAATACTATAAGAAAGACGTCGCCGAAGAGAACGCGTCGTAACAAAAGGCCCGATTGCCAAGCAATCGGGCCTTTCTTATTCCACGTTCGCGATGGCGCGTTGAATCCGTCCCACCGAAGCATTGAATTGTTGTTGCTCGTCCTCCGTCAAATCAATCTCAATGATTTGACGAATCCCAGTCCGGTCGATTAAGGCCGGTACCCCGATGTGGAGTCCGGATGCCCCGTATTCGCCGTCAAGATGCGCTCCGATTGTCACAACCGAATTCTCATTTCGGATGACGGCCCGAACGATACGAAGGAGACCAAGCCCTATCGCATAATAGGCCGCACTCTTATATTCGATAATTTGATTGGCGGCGTCGCGGACGCGTTGATAAATGTCGTCCAAGTCCGCTTGGCTATACTGGTCATTCTCTGCTAAGAGTTGGGCAATCGACTTCCCATAAATCCGTGCATTGTCCCATGCAACGAAGCCCCCGGCGCCGTGTTCGCCCATATAATAGACGTGGCAGTTGCGTGGGGACAAGTCGAAGTACTCGCCGACCTTGTAGCGAAGCCGCGCCGTGTCGAGGACGGTCCCTGAGCCGATGACCCGGCGTTTCGGTAAACCGGACGCTTTCCAGGCGACGTGCGCCATGACGTTTACCGGGTTCGTCGCGACGACGAGAATGCCATCAAATCCGCTCGCCATCACTTGATTTGTGACGTCTCGGACGACCGTCGCGTTTTGTTCCGCGAGGTCCATTTGCGTTTGTCCGAGCTTCTGAGCGGCACCGGCCGTGATCACGACCATGTCTGCATCCCGACAGTCTGAATAGTCCCCTGCCCAAATCCGGACCGGGCTCGGGGCGAACGAGATGCCGTGGTTCAGGTCCATCGCCTCCCCTTCGGCCTTGGCGTGATTGGAGTCGATTAAGACGAGTTCCTCACAGAGTGCTGCCGTAGACAGTTGGTAAGCGAAACTAATACCGACCCAGCCAGCGCCGACGACGGCGATGCGGGTGATGTCTTTTGGATCAATCGTTTCCATATATAAACCCTCCTCTATCGTTACAGGCGTGGATCTACCGGTTCAGCTTCCATCGCCAATGTGGCCAACACACATTCATGATACCGTTCAAGCGATTCGCGGTGCACAAAGCGCTTAATGCTTTCCATTCCGAGTGCAAACTCTCGCAATGCCAACTTTTGCTTTTTCGAGACGTTGCGTTTCTTCAATCGTTTCAAGTTATCAGGTTCTAAGTAATCCATTCCATAGATGATGGATAAATACTTCCGTCCACGTACTTTAATTGCAGGTTGAATCAGTTTCCCGTCTACCTTCGTCATGAACCGCTCTGGCTTGATGACGATTCCTTCATGACCGTCTTCCGTCATCGTTTTCCACCACTCGATTACATCGTTTGCGCTATCTGTATCTTCAATTATTTTATAATCGGTTGCTAGAAATAAGTCATCCATCTCCGCTAACTTTTGATTCATACTCATATGCCATTCATGTGACTGATTGAAAAAGGTTTCTTCGCTATGGGCTAAGACATGAAACGGTGCAATTTGAATCGAATCGATTTCTTTAACATCCCAACAATACGTTTGGAACGCCTGCTTGAACGTCTCCGCTTGTTCCAGTTTTTGATTGACTTCAGTGAACCAGTCCTGAATACCTTCCACATGGTCGACAGCGGATTCAAGCGTTTGTTGCAATTGCTTCCGATCAAGTAACGCCTGTTCCGCCACATGCGCGTACTGATTCCGAATTAACTCTCTTGCTTTCAAGTTCCAAGGCAAAATTTCAGCATCGAGTAAAACAAAGTCAGTCTGATACGTTGTGAAGTAGTCATGTGTTGTTAACGATTGATGAAGTCGCGAGACAATCTCGTGTTCTTGTTCACGTTCAAAAAACTTTCTACCAGAACGAGTATAAATGATTCCTTTCGTTCGACGACCAATCGCCTTCTCTGCAGCATCCTCATTTTTAAATAGTAGAAGAATGGCGCGACTCCCCATATGTTTCTTTTCGGCGATTAATCGTGTGATGCCATGTTCTCGATAATAGGCAATCGCTTCATTCGGGTGCTCGAGATAGTCTTCCTCTTCAGACGGCTTTGGTGTCGGGCTCATCGTTGGTGGAATGTAGACGAGCTCTTCAAGGGGGACCGTATGATGTGAGACGAGATCAATCGATGGGAGTGCCGTTTCTTTCGATACACGAATCTCACCGAACGCTTCCGTGTCAACCGTATAACCATTCATAAGCTTCCCGATATTTGGCGGGTCTAATCGTTTCGCTTCTAGCGTCACGAGCGGGTTGTCGTCTACTTGCGCGTAGTCTTGCTTCGCCTCGACTTGAACAATTGTTTGTTCCGGATAACGGAACGCCGTTAACCGTCCTCCGAAGACAACCCCTTGGTCAATGTTAATGGTGTGATTGAGGCGTAGCGGTCGCGGTCGTGGGTCATGGCCCCAAATGATTAACATCTTCGATTTGTGTTGCACCGTCCAATCTTTTCGGATTGGCTTACCCGCCTCATCAAATCCTTCATTGTCGCCATATCGACAAAAATCACTAATGTCCCGTGAAGTCTTCCCGATGAACTCGTCCCGGATTCCCGCATGCACACAGACCGCTGTCGGAATATCCTGTTTTGTCAAAACATAGTGCGAGGGAGCATGCTTTAACAACCGTTTCATTGAAGATTTTAATGTTTCCGTCGCGTCAGACCCTTTCTGCTTCTCATACATTTGAAGTTCCTCGACAAACAGCTCATCTCCATGCTTCATCGTCACGTTTCGCCCTTCAAGCCAACGAAACACTTTCCAGCCGTGATTGCTATCAATCATGTGTGCGATGCCAGCTTCGACATGACGAATGAAGAACTCGATCGTCTCAAGTGACTTTGGTCCACGGCTCATAATATCACCGAGAGATAAGAAAACTCGTCCCTCTGGATGCACGTATAACCCCTCATCGTTTAGGCGATAACCTAATCGTTCCAACAGCTCAAGAAATTCATCGAAACATCCGTGAATGTCCCCTATCACATCGATTCCGCGCTCCGAAGAAAGATGCAGCGGATTCATATTTTCACGCTCGACGTTCACTTGACTCACGTCTGAAATGACGTGAATTTGATTGAATCCTTCCCGCTTGATGGTCCTTTTTTCACGATTGAACACTTGAACTTGTTGTTTGACGCGTCGTCCCCCACGAGGAAAGTCGCGCAATCGATCTCGCTCCAACAAAATTGGTTGCGCGATATCCAAAACGAGCGCATAGATCGGCTGATGGAGGCGATGGGCCAGTTCGATATATTTTTTTCGATCTGACGCATACAGATGTGTCGCATCGATGATTGTTAATTTGTTAAGCCGCGCTCTCGCTTCGATGAGCAAGGTCATAAGAGCGAACGCCTCTGTCGAGATATCTTGGTACGTCTCAAAGAGCGAATCGGCTTCGTCCGGGGGATGACCTTTCCAATCGATATGTTCGACATCTCCTACGAGCTTGCGATAATCATCAGAACTAACGACTTCGCTCGGACGAATGATTTCAATTTCAATTAATTGATTGAGCCATGTCGACTTTCCACTATTTGATGGGCCAATCAATAAGACAATTCCTGCATAAGGGAGTTGAATGTGCATTACAACACCTGCTTTCTCGTAAATTCGGCGAGTTGCGTTGGCTCTCCGAATGTCGGATGGCTGTCCCCAATCCCACTGAATGTACATGTGTAGCCGAATCGTTCGGCCTGCGTCTCAAAAAAAGATATAAACTCAGATCTTGTCCATTCGAAGCGATGATCCGGATGACGATACGACGAGTCGAGCCCATACACCTCGTTATACTCACGATTTGGTGTCGTCACGAAAAGAGTCTTCGGTCGATAAAGATTCAATAGTGTCGTCATCATCTTAGGGATTCGGTCTTCATCGATATGTTCGATGACCTCACAAAGAATCATCACGTCTGCGCCACGTAACTGATCATCGACATAAAAGAGCGAACCAAACATCGAGAGTGGCGGCTTGAAGCTCGGGTCTTCGGCATTTTTCTCATAACGTTTTAAAGCTTTGAGACGTTCCCGCTCAGACGGTTCAACGGCATAAATGGTATCGATTCCTGGAACGAACCCGAGTCGGCTAGCCAGTTTTCCTTCCCCAGCGCCCATATCAACCACGATGCGCCGCTCGGTCAAGGAACGGACTTTTTCAATGATTGTCTCATAGCGCATATCGTTCAACCGCTGACGATCGACTTTTGGTGCTTGTGTTGTCGCTTCTTCCTCGACAAGACGATACACTTCTTTAAAGCGCAAGGCTTGTTTTAAAATGAACGAACGTTGTGGATGATCATCCAACCATCCTTCTCCGTAGCGCTTCAGTTTTTCAACTTCTTTTTCGTCGATATAATAATGCTTATAGTTGTCCATGACAGGAATCAACACATAAAGTTGTCGCAACGCGGCTTGAAGCGTCGTCAACCCAGAAAGTCGTAGCATCCGGGCGGACCGCCTTTTTGTTTTGTCTAACTCGTAGCCTGATTCGCTATAGATGAAATCGACTTGATAGCCTAGCGGTTCGAACAACCCACGAATCGCCTCATCACTTAACGCACTTGCAATCGGACCGACAGAAAGATCCATTGAAAATGGATGATCTACCCATTCTGTATATTCCGGTTTCGGTTTCCCGTTTAGTGCCGTACCAAGGGCAGTTCGTAGTAACGAACAAAAAATACTACTCACGGCGAACTCTCGGTCATTTATGTACGAAGTGATGTCATATTGCCCAGCATTATTACGGGAAAGCTCAATCGGGTCAGGCGTCACAAAAAATGTGACGTCCACATGCTCAGCCTCAAAGCGATTAAAGAACATACGGACAAGATGACCGTTTTCATTGCGTTCATATAAGTTATTTGGATTTTTTGCGAGTAAATAGGATAATACGTCTACGTGTTTGCCTTTGGCTTGAATGGAAAGTTGCACAGTGTCACCTGACTTTCTTCGAACTTATTCGCTCAATTTTATTTAAATATACCATATTTTTGAATTCGAACGTGCTCGTCATTTTCTTATAAGTTCTAGTACTTCCGACTTTGTTAACTGCTCTGTGATTTCGACTCTTCCACCACCTAAGTCTTCATACACTCGTCTCATCTTCCTCCGGTTCAAAGATGCCCGTATCTCGAACGTAGCCAAATATACAAATGATCTCACCTTCCATTACAAAAGGTATCTTTAGTTGTCTCAAGATATGATGAAATTCATCTGTTACATCATGAATCTCTGGTTCAATGATATACCCACAAGCTTCTTTGACGATAGGTAGAATCCGCATCCATTCGATTGAAGCGGTAGGATAAGGAAAGCCATCATCCCAATCACTTGATTGATAAGCCGTCTTCGATAAAAACTTAGGAGAAGGTGTGTTCTCTAATACGTATTTGATTTGATAAGGAACATTGAATAAGAGTGTATTAGCTACCGCTCGTCTCAGTTCCTCCCACTTTGTCTTGTTCATCACTGAAGTCAATTGCCGCTTTTCAATTTCATGTAGCCGTTTTTGTCGATCCATCCCGATTCATCCCTTCTCACATATGATCTCTAATCGCTTGATGGCCCGCAACACGTCTTCTCGATTATGTTTTTGCTTCATCCACTTGGGAAAACGACTCTCGACACTGCTGTTCTCCCCGTCGCTCGTCCGAATGTCCGCTTCCACGTACGCTCTCATATACGCGAGATGGTCTCGGTTGTACGCCCAAAGAATGTGACCACAGCAATTTGTCTGCAAATAAAGCGGTAACTGAAAGAAAGGGTCGAACGCGCCGCCACCCGTTCGATAAACTCCTTCCGTATACACACGCCCATATCCGCAAGCGAGACAACTGAGGCGTAACGATTCCTTCATCACAATGTCTGCACGCTGCTCACATTGCGGACACCGCACACGAATGTCATACATGAATGCCACTAACGTTTTGGACTCTAACTGAAATCGCTTCATATGACAGCCCTCCTTATTTGATTATACAAAAAAACCAGCGAAGGTTACCTTCGCTGGTTGCATGAATGGATTATCCAATCGAACCTTCCATCTCGAACTTGATGAGACGGTTCATTTCGACGGCATATTCCATCGGCAATTCTTTCGTGAACGGCTCGATGAAGCCCATGACGATCATTTCTGTCGCTTCTTCTTCTGAGATCCCACGGCTCATAAGGTAGAAGAGTTGCTCTTCTGACACTTTTGAGACTTTCGCTTCGTGCTCGAGTGATACCTGGTCGTTCAAGATCTCGTTGTACGGGATCGTGTCTGACGTCGACTGGTTGTCCATGATGAGCGTGTCACACTCGATGTTCGAGCGGGCACCTTTCGCTTTACGTCCGAAGTGGACGATACCGCGATACGATACTTTTCCGCCTTGTTTCGAGATCGACTTCGAGACGATGGACGATGACGTGTTCGGTGCGAGGTGAATCATCTTCGCGCCGGCATCTTGGTGTTGCCCTTTACCGCCGAGGGCGATCGAGAGCGTCATCCCGCGTGAACCTTCACCTTTTAGGATGACGGCCGGGTATTTCATCGTCAATTTCGAACCGATGTTGCCATCGATCCATTCCATTGACGCGCCCGCTTCACAGATGGCACGCTTCGTGACCAAGTTGTAGACGTTGTTCGCCCAGTTTTGGATTGTCGTGTAGCGGCAGTAAGCGTCTTTGTTGACGAAGATCTCAACGACCGCCGAGTGAAGTGAGTTCGTCGTGTAGACCGGTGCTGTACATCCTTCGACGTAATGAACCGATGCGCCTTCGTCGACGATGATGAGCGTCCGCTCGAACTGCCCCATGTTTTCCGAGTTGATGCGGAAATACGCTTGGAGCGGTTGCTCGAGTTTCACGCCTTTTGGTACGTAGATGAACGAGCCACCAGACCAGACGGCCGAGTTGAGCGCGGCGAACTTGTTGTCCGTCGGCGGAATCAACTTGCCGAAGTACTCACGGAAAAGTGCTTCGTCTTCTTTGAGCGCCGTGTCTGTATCTTTAAAGATGACACCTTTCGCTTCAAAGTCTTCTTGCATGCTGTGGTAGACGACCTCTGACTCGTATTGAGCCGAGACACCTGCCAAATATTTTTGCTCTGCTTCTGGAATCCCGAGCTTATCAAACGTCGTCTTGATTTCTTCCGGTACCTCGTCCCACGAACGTTCCGTCTTCTCAGACGGTTTGACGTAGTACGTGATCTCATCGAAATCAAGTGCAGACAAGTCGCCGCCCCATGTCGGCATCGGCATCTTGCGGAACTGCTCGAGTGATTTCAAACGGAACTCGAGCATCCAAGCCGGTTCTTCTTTCATGTTCGAGATCGTCTCTACGATTTCGTTCGTCAAGCCGCGGCCTGAACGGAAAATCGAGATGTCTCGGTCATGGAAGCCATATTTATAATCGCCAATGTCAGGCATGTTTTTTGCCATATCGGTCTCCTCCTTCTACTTACGCTTCCTCGTCGACTCCCTTTTCAAGCGCTTTCCACGCGAGCGTGGCGCACTTGATGCGAGCCGGAAACTTTGAGACGCCAGACAACGCTTCAATGTCGCCTAGGTCGAACGTTTCTGTATCATAGTCTTTCCCTTGGACCATCTGTGAAAAGATGTCTGCCAATTGAAGTGCCTCGTCTACAGATTTCCCCTTCACGATTTGAGTCATCATCGACGCGGAGGCGAGACTGATTGAGCAGCCTTCCCCTTCGAACTTGGCGTCTTTCACGATTCCGTCTTCGACTTGAAGCTGGAGCCGGAGTGAATCCCCACATGTCGGGTTGTTCAAGTCCACCGTCACGCCATCTTCGATGACGCCACGGTTCCTTGGGTTTTTATAGTGATCCATGATGACCTGTCGGTACAACATGTCAAGATTGTTAAAACTCATAGTTGAAATACTCCTTCGTTTGACGAAGTCCTTCAATGAAACGGTCGACTTCTTCTTTCGTGTTGTACAAGTAGAAGCTCGCCCGGGCCGTCGAGGATTGCTTTAAAAGGCGCATGAGCGGCTGGGCACAGTGGTGACCGGCCCGGACCGCGATCCCTTGCATATCGAGGACGGTCGCGAGGTCGTGAGCGTGCACGTCACCTAGGTTGAACGTGACGAGCCCGACCCGTTCCTCCGGTCCGTAAATCTCGATGCCTTCAATCGTCTTCATCTGCTCAATCGCGTACGATGCGAGCGCCCGCTCGTGTGCCTCGATGTTCTCGAGACCGAGGTCTTCTAAGAAGTCGATGGCAGCGGCGAGCCCGACGGCACCGGCGATAATCGGTGTACCCGCCTCGAAACGGTACGGAATGTCTTTCCACGTCGACTCATATAAATCGACGTAATCGATCATCTCGCCGCCGAACTCGACCGGCTCCATCTGTTTAAGGAGCGCTTTCTTACCATATAAGACGCCAATCCCGGTCGGACCGAGCATCTTATGGCCTGAGAAGGCGAGGAAGTCACAGTCGAGCGCCTGCACGTCAAGCTTCCGGTGTGGTGCGCTCTGTGCCGCATCGACGACCATGACCGCACCTTTCTCGTGGGCGAGCTTCGCGACGTCCGCGATTGGGTTAATCGTCCCGAGCACGTTCGAGACGTGGCTCATCGCGACGATCTTCGTCCGGTCCGATAAAACGGCACGAACCGCGTCGAGCGTCACCCGACCGTCCGGCGTCAATTCGACGTAACGGAGCGTCGCCCCTTTCCGTTTGGCGAGCTGTTGCCACGGAATGAGGTTCGCGTGATGCTCCATCGGAGTGAGGACGATCTCGTCCCCTTCGCCGACGTTCGCGTCACCGTAGCTCGACGCGACGAGGTTAATCGCCGTCGTCGTCCCACGCGTAAAGATAATCTCTTCGACGACGTTCGCGTTGATGAACGAGCGGACGCGTTCGCGTGCCCCTTCATATGCGTCCGTCGCCTGTGTCCCGAGCGTATGGACGCCACGGTGCACGTTCGAATGGTTGCGCTTGTAGTACTCCTCGATCGCCTCGATGACAGCCAGCGGTTTTTGCGAGCTTGCCGCACTGTCGAGATAGACGAGCGGGTGACCGTTGATTTCCTGATTTAAAATCGGGAATTGGTTACGAATCGAGGCATCAATCATGTTAGCGCACTTTCCCTTCGATGACTTCACGGAGACGGTCTTTGACCGACTCGATTGCGAGTTGCTCAACGACCGGGTTCAAGAAGCCGTGAATGATTAAGCGTTCCGCTTCTTGACGTGAAAGTCCACGACTCATCAAGTAATAAAGTTGAATGTCGTCGACACGACCGACTGACGCGGCGTGACCGGCCATGACATCATCTTCATCGATGAGAAGGATCGGGTTCGCATCGCCGCGTGCCTTTTCAGAGAGCATCAAGACGCGCTCCGTTTGGACACCGTTCGACTTCGAGGCCCCGTGGTGAATCATCGACGTTCCGCTGAAGATGGCTGTCGCCGAATCTTTTTGGACGCCGTGAATCAAGATGAATCCTTCTGACGACTTACCGAAATGGTCCGTCCGGATGTTGAAGTTTTGTTTCTGTGCGCCACGACCGATCGTGACAGCTTTCGTATCCGAGAACGTGTTGTCGCCGACGAGGTGTGTCTTCGTCTCCACGACCGAGTTCCCATCGTTCATGTGACCGAGGGCCCACTCGAGACGAGCGTTCTCGTACACGACACCGCGACGGTTCATGAACGTTAGCGCTGACTCAGCGAGTTGATCGACGCCACCGAAGACGACTTTCGCATTCGCCGCAGCGAACACTTCCGTCACGGCGTTGACCGTGTGCGGCTCGTTCGTGTTCGAAAGGAAGCTCTCGATGAACGTCACTTCACTGCCTTCATCTGCCACGACGATTGTGTGGTGATAGAGGGCACCGTTCGCTTGTTCCATCGTGAAGATGGCTTGAAGCGGGTCTTTCACTTGTACGTTTTTCGGGACGTATAAGAATGCGCCGCCGTTCGTCAAGGCCGCGTTCAAAGCTGACAAGCGCTCTTCGTCGACACGGACGCCTTCGGTCATGAAATATTTCTCGACGAGGTCCGGATGTTGGTCCATCGCCTCTTTGATTCCCATGAACAAGACGCCTTCTGGCACTTGGAGTTCGTTATAGACGACATGACCGTTGCGTTCAACGAGCACGTTCGTACGATGGTCTCCTAACAGTGCCTCGATTTCAGGCGTGAGGCCGTCGAGCTTCGCGAGCTCCACGTCGCCGCTTGTGAAATCCCATTTCTCAATTTTAATCTTTTCAACTTTCGGCAAAGCGAGAGTCGGCGCGAGTTCTGCTGCTTCTTTACGACGGTTGACCATCCAAGCAGGTCCTCCGAGCGCCTCTGCACGTGCCGACAATGCTTGCGCATCCAATTCAAATTGTACGGTCATCGTACAGCCTCCTTACGCTTCTGTGTCTACTGTCATTCCGAGATCTTGTTTAACCCAGTCGTAACCTTCTGCCTCGAGTCGCTGTGCGAGCTCTTTGCCGCCAGACATAACGATTTTCCCATCCATCATGATGTGGACGAAGTCTGGCTCGATGTAGTTGAGGAGACGCTGATAGTGCGTGATGATTAAGCAGCCGAACTCTTCTGAACGCATCTCGTTGACGCCCGTTGCGACGACTTTGAGTGCATCGATATCAAGACCTGAGTCAATCTCGTCAAGAATCGCGATGTTCGGTTTGATCATCATCATTTGAAGAATTTCGTTACGTTTCTTTTCTCCACCTGAGAAACCTTCGTTCAAATAGCGGTGCGCCATTTCTGAAGGGATTTCGAGAACGTCCATCTTCGCGTCGAGTTCACGGATGAACTTCATGAGCGAGATTTCTTGACCTTCTTCACGACGCGAGTTGATCGCTGAACGCAAGAAGTCTGCATTTGTGACACCGCTGATTTCAGCAGGGTACTGCATGGCGAGGAACATACCCGCCTGTGCACGCTCGTCGACTTCCATCTCGAGCACGTCTTCGCCGTTCAAATCGACGCTTCCGCCTGTTACTTCATACAATGGGTGGCCCATAAGTGCAGATGCGAGTGTTGATTTACCCGTTCCGTTTGGACCCATGATGGCGTGAATCTCGCCACCTTTAATTTCAAGATTAAGACCTTTGACAATCTCTTTTCCTTCGATTGAGACGCGGAGGTCATCAATTTTCATGTGTGGTACGTTAGACATTCGGATACCCCTTCCGTTTTTCTCGCCATTTGTGGCGTAGATTAGATATATTCTAATCTTAATCTAGGCAATTTTTTATTTCAAGCGACTCACCTTATTCTTCATTCTCAATAAAAACATAAATATTGAGAATGGGAATATTGAGAAATCAAGATATTATCCAACTTTTTCCTCGATGAGCGCCAATGTTGCTTTCCGCTCCGTGAACGCCCCCATAAAGAAGAACGCCCCGCACGCCGTGACAACGGCCAAACTCCCAAATACAGGCAAGGCCGCATTGTTAAATCCATCGAGCAACAGTCCGCCGATAATCGGCCCGACCGATTGCCCGAGCGCTGTCAGTCCCATCGCCCCAAAATACGTCCCCCGTAAATGTTCCGGCGCCAGTTCGTCGGTCAAGACGTCCGTCATCGTGAACATGAGCACTTCCCCGACCGTGAAGATGACCATGGCGACGAAGAGCACCCATACTTCCGAAGCGAAGCCGATGAGAAGGAGACCGATCGACAGCGTCGCCACCCCGAAGAAGAGCGATTTGATTGGCGAGACGCGAATGCCGAACCGCATAATCGGATACTGCACGATGAGCACCGTGATCGCATTCACCGTCAACAAGTACGCGAACAGCCGCGAGCCGTCGCTGAACCCGTCATGGAACGCGATGAACTGCGGTAGCGTCGAGTTGAATTGACTGTAACCGATGATGGCGAAAATCATCCCGATGATGACGTAACGGAACGTCTTGTCCGCCCGTAGCACCCGGAACGTCTCCGTCAGCCTTGGTCGTGCTTTCGTCGCATCACTCTCTTCAAACGGATACTTCCGGAACAGCGACGTGATGATGAGGCCATAGAGGACGTACACAGCGGTCACGATGAAGAACGCGCTCTTCGCCCCGGTGAGCGACAAGACGACCGCAAGCAGCGGACCGATCGCCGCGGCGATGTTGATTAAGAAATAGCGGACGTTATAGACGATGACACGTTGCTCGGGCTTCGTCGTATCGCTGATGAGCGCGCGAGACGCCGGCTCTAAAAAGGAACGGGACACGCCCATGAGCACGGAAAATATGTAAAACCAAACGAGTTCCGTCGCGAGCGCGAAACCGGTGAACGTGAGCGCATTCAAGCCGATGCCGATCAGCATGAGCTGCTTCCGTCCGTGACGGTCCGAGAGCGTCCCTCCAAAGAAACTCATGAACAGCCCGGAGATGGCCGAGACGGCGAACACCGTCCCGATGACGCTCGCCGAGAAACCGAGCGTCGCGAGATAAATCGCAAAAAATGGCATGACGAAAAAAGTCGACAGCCGGGCAAAGAACGTACCGAACAAGACGCCTAGCGTCAGCGGATGAATCTGTCTCATGTTCATCCGAATCCCCCCTTTTCCTACATATAAATAGTGTACTTCTCTTTGTGAAAGAACACCACGCCAAACAAAAAAGGCCCGGGATATCCCGAGCCTCGCGTGATTATTGGTTAACCGGTACGACGGCACCTTTGTATTCCTCTAAGATCCACTGTTGTGTCTCTTCTGACGTGAGGACTTCAAGGAGTGCTTTGACGCGCTCGTCATTCTCGTCGCCTTCACGTGTGACGATCAAGTTGACGTACGGTGAATCTTCGCCTTCGAGTGCGATGGCGTCTTCGAGCGGGTTGAGACCGGCGTCGATTGCGTAGTTCGTGTTGATGAGAACGGCGTCGCCTTCCCCGTTGTTGTACGCTTGCGGAAGAAGAGCCGCTTCAACGTTCGTCTTGAACGTCAAGTTTTTCGGGTTGTCGACGATATCAGCGACTGTCGCGTCGACCGTCTTGCCTTCAGCGAGCGTGAGCAAGCCTTCTGATTGGAGCATCGTGAGGATACGGCCATGGTCTGCGACCGACGAGCTCATGATGATTTCAGCGCCATCTGGAAGCTCATCGAGTGAGGCGTAGTCTTGTGAGTAGACACCGATCGGCTCGATGTGGACGCCACCGGCTGATGCGAATTTATAATCTTTGTTTTCAGCCATTTGTGACTCGAGGTATGGCTCGTGTTGGAAGTAGTTCGCGTCAAGCTCTCCGTCCGCAAGTGTACGGTTCGGGAGGACGTAGTCTTGGAACTTCGTGATTTCAAGCTTGTAGCCTTTTGCTTCGTATTCATCTTTCACATGCTCCAAAATCTCTGCGTGTGGCACGTTCGATGCGCCGATGACGAGCGTCTTGTCATCGCCACCTGCGCCTGATTCTGAATCCCCGCCGCCGCAAGCCGCGAGAATTGTGAGTGCTGATGCTGCCGTTAAACCGAGTACTGTTTTCCATGATTTCATGTGTGAACCCTCCAAATGTTTTTTATTTGATTAAGCAGAGCGCTTATCGATTCTTGTGACAAGTCGGTCTCCGATGAACTGAATCACGAAGACGATGACTAAGATGAGGACGGTCGCGACGAACGTCACGTCGTTCCGCGAACGCTGGAACCCGTCAAGAAACGCCAAGTTACCGAGACCACCGCCACCGACGACGCCCGCCATCGCCGTATAACCGACGATTGCGACGAGTGTGACCGTGATCCCGGACACGATGGCCGGAAGTGCCTCTGGGAACAATACTTTATAAATGATTTGCCATTTCGTCGCACCCATCGATTCGGCCGCCTCGATGACACCGCGGTCAATCTCACGAAGCGCGAGCTCGACCATCCGTGCATAGAACGGGGCCGCCCCGATGATGAGTGCCGGGAGCGCCGCCGTCGAACCGAGGATCGTGCCGACGACGATTTTCGTGAACGGAATGAGCAAAATGATTAAAATAATGAACGGAATCGAACGGAACACGTTGACGAACGCGCTGACGACCGTATAAATAGAACGATTTTTCATCATGAGCGGTTCGTTTGTCACATACAGGATCATCCCGAGTGCGAGACCGAAGGCGAACGTCGCGCCACCGGCGACGAGCGTCATATAAATCGTCTGCCACGTCTCTTCGAGCATAATCTCCCAGTCTACGTTAGGAAACATCGTTCTCCACCTCCACTTCCACTGCCTGCGATCGGATTGAGGCGATGGCCCGCTCGACTTCAGCCGGCTCTCCGATCAGTTGAATAAATAGCGTCCCGAGCGCGCCGACTTGTGACTGCGTCACGTTCCCGCCGATGATGTTGAAGCCGATATCATGCGTCTTCAAGACGTCTGAGAGAATCGGCTGTTCGGCCGTCTCGTTCAAGAACTTGAGCTTGACGATTTGACCACTCGGATAGCGCGCCTTCAAATGCTCGAACGTGAGCGACATGTCGTCGACCGCGCCGATCTGTTTGACGAACTCTTTTGTGATCGGTTGTTCCGGATGTTGGAACACGTCGGCGACTTGCCCGATCTCGACGACTTTCCCTGCTTCCATGACCGCGACGCGATGACAAATCTTTTGGATGACATGCATCTCGTGCGTGATGAGCACAATCGTCAAGCCGAGCTTTTTATTGATGTCGACGAGTAACTCGAGAATCGAGTCGGTCGTCTTCGGGTCGAGCGCGCTCGTCGCTTCATCGCAGAGGAGCACTTCTGGATTCGTAGCGAGCGCACGGGCAATCCCGACTCGCTGCTTTTGACCACCCGATAGTTGTGATGGGTAACTGTCTTCACGTCCGGCGAGCCCGACAAGTTCGACGAGTTCGGTGACGCGGCGTTTCCGCTCGCTTGCCGGTACCCCGATAAGTTCGAGCGGGAAGCTGATGTTTTCAGCGACCGTGCGCGACCAGAGTAGATTGAAGTGTTGGAACACCATTGAGACGTTTTTGCGAACCCCTCGTAACTCTTTTGGACTAAGCTTCGTCAATTCACTCCCGGCCACCTCGATCGTGCCGCTCGAAGGTGACTCGAGCCGGTTAAGGAGTCGAATGAGTGTCGACTTCCCTGCCCCTGAATATCCGATAATTCCAAAAATTTCGCCGCTTTCGATTGTAAGCGACACATCATCGACCGCCTGGACTCGACCGTTTTTCGTGTCGAACCATTTGGCCACATTGCGTAGTTGAATCAATCCCTTTCCCTCCTGACAACAAAAAAAGTACGCACGTTTGAGCAAACGTGCGTACTTTATCGGTACGGACAACGATTGCTCTCATCCTCCAAGGTATACACCTTGCTGGAATTAGCACCATTTCGGATTGCTCCGCGGTTGCTGGGCGTCATAGGGCCAGTCCCTCAGCCTCTCTTGATAAGAGTGTTGTATATTCGATTAGCCTTATCATAGCGACATATTATTTTCATGTCAAACTATTTTATGCGAAAAAATAAAAAAAGGTGCCGTCCGAAGACGACACAGAACGTAGCACCTTGAGTCACAGGAAGGACAACCCATAGATGAACCCCTTTTGCCCGATCAGAGCATTCATCCTTAATATGGGGGATGTTACTCGTCAATCACCCAATCCTGACATGTACCGAACGGCTACGCGGTCTGTATTCCTTCGCTTGATTTTTTTGGGGGACAATCGAAGGGAAGGTCCACTTCAAAATCGCGTAAGCGGGTGGTTCGGCGATGCCTGAACGTCTTGATTGCGAGTAAATCGCGTCCTATTTTTGTGTTCAAGTAAGATGTTGTAATGAATATACCATTCGTGAACTTTCTGTGTCAACTGATTATTTAAAATTTTCAGATTATTCTAATGTTCCTCCGTCACTTGACGAAGGAAAGCACGTGTTGCACGTTTTGGAACGCATAGATTCGATCGGTCACTTGGCCATTTTCAAGCTTCAGGAGCGCCGGGACGCTCATCACTTGATACGCTTCCAGCTCGTTTGGGATGAAGTTCGCATCGCGTTTTTCAATCTTTAAATTAGGATCGACCGCCTCGACGACCGTGAGCATCCGCTCGGCCACGGCGCATGTACCACACATTGGGGCGTATATATATAACAATCCGTCTGTCACCATATTTCTCACCTCTCTCCTGATTATAAGAAGCTTCGTCCCGACATTCAAAAGTTGTGCTCGATTTGAAAAAATTCTGAATACTTCCATTTTTCTGGTTGACGTGCGTCCGAAAGAGGCATAGTATGGTCAATAACTTTAATGCTTTTGTACATAACAGTAAAAGAGAAGGATAGGTGAAGAAGACATGACGGAAGAACGACTTACCGGAAAACAGTTCTTGATGAACGTATTGAACGGACTCAGCCTTGCCATTTTGATCGCCCTCATTCCGAGCGCATTGCTCGGTGAATTGACGAAAGCCATCTTGCCGTATTTTCCGTCGCTCCAGTTCATCTTAGACGCGACGACGATCGCGATGCGCCTCCTCCCGGTCATTATCGGGGTCGCCGTCGCCATGCAGTTCGGCCGCACGGCACTCGAGGCCGGGACGATCGGCATCGCGACACACGTCGGGAGCGGTGCCATCCGCATCGAGGAAGGTACCTTCCTCATGGCCGGCATCGGTGACGTCATCACGGCCGGTGTGACGGCGGCCCTCGCGACGTATCTCGTCATGCAACTGTCACCACGCTTAAAGACGTACACGGTACTCGTTTTGCCGATGACGGTCATCGTCGTCGCCGGAGGCATCGGCGCGTTCCTGCTCACGTATATCTCACAGATCACGACGTACGTCGGGACGATCATCATGACGATGACGGAACTACAACCGGTCGTCATGGGCATCTTGATCGCGATGGCGTTCTCGCTCATCATCGTCTCGCCGATTTCGACGGTCGGGATCGCCACGGCGATCAGCCTATCGGGCGTCGCGGCCGGGGCGGCCAATCTCGGTGTCGTCGCCGCCGGTTTCGGGCTCGCGATCGCCGGGTGGCAGATGAACGCGACCGGCACGTCAATCGCCCACTTCCTCGGTTCACCGAAGATTCAGATGGCGAACTTCATCCGTCGTCCGATCATGATGCTCCCCGTGCTCGCGAACGCGGCCATTCTCGGTGCGCTCGCCGGTATCCTTCGAATCGAAGGCACGCCGATCAGTGCCGGATTCGGTGTCTCGGGGCTCATCGGACCGATCAATGCGCTTCATTTGATGCCGGGCGGTTTCGCGCTCTTCAACGTCATGCTCGTCATCGTCTTGTTCGGTCTCATCCCGATCGCGCTCGGTGTCTTCTTCTTCAAACTGTTCAACCGGACCCCGCTCATCCGTCCGGAACATTATCGTCTCGACTTCGAATGAAAAAAACCCGGCTTCTCGTGAAGAGAAACCGGGTTTTGTTTAGCCTTGAATCATCGCTTCGTATTCTTCGGCTGTCATGAGCTTGTCAACGTCTGACGCGTCGTTCAACTCGACTTCAATCATCCAAGCGCCTTCGAACGGTGCTTCGTTCACGAGTTCTGGCGAATCCGCGAGCGACTCGTTGACCGCTGTGATTTTACCAGAGACCGGTGCGTAAAGCTCCGACACCGTCTTGACCGATTCGACCGAACCGAACGGCTCATCAATTAGAATCGTGCCCCCGACTTCAGGAAGTTCGACAAAGACGATATCCCCGAGTTCGCTCTGTGCGAAGTCCGTGATCCCGATGCGGGCCACGCTCCCGTTCACTTCAACCCATTCGTGTTCTTTTGAATAACGTAAATTGGCAGGTACTTTGCTCATCCTAACTTCCCCCTCAAATAAATTAGACTCACACGTGTATTATAGCACTTCGCCCCAAACGTCTGTAAACGACTTTTCCGAAAATCCGACCGTCGTTTTTTCCCCGTCCGTCACAATCGGACGCTTCAAAAGCATACCATTGCTTGCGAGGAGCTCGAGTTGTTCGTCTTCTGATAAGTTCGGCAACTGATCTTTGATGCCTTCGTTACGATACACTTGGCCGCTCGTATTGAAAAACTTTTTGAGCGGTAGCCCGGACTGCTTCCACAGCTCGGCCAACTCGTCTTTCGACGGTGTCGCCTCGACGATATGGACGTATGTATAGGCCACGTCGTTCTCTTTCAACCATTTCTCTGCTTTCTTGCATGTGCTGCACGGTGGATAGCCGTATAGTGTCACCATTGTTCATCACCTCTTCTGTTAATGTAGCATATCTCGTTTCTTGACTTCACGTCCGAAGCAACCGGTCAATTTCCCGCTTCAGCGTCGCATTGACCGGGTGACGTTCTTCGATATATGCGAGGATGTAGGCGGCCGCCTCGACGGAACGTCCATATCCGAGCACCGCTCGCTCGAGGAACGCGATCATCTCAGGATGTTGAACTTCCACGCGCCGGGTCGGATTGAACGGGTCACTCATCTCCCCGTGTGCCTTCAAGACGTTATTCACGGCCGACACTTGAATGAGCTCGAATCCTGCGAGCCGTTCCCCTCGCCGCTCGCGAAGCAGGCCAACATACAGGTTCGTCAGCGCCTCTTCATAGCAATGTGAGACATCCGTCGCCGGTGTGACGATTTTCGGCGTCGCGAACGCCTCGAGCGCCTCATCCCGTTGCCAAACGATGCGTCCCGGGGTGTAGGCGATCGCAGGCATCTCAGGCAAGTCGAATACAGCGAACTCGGCGTAAATCCCGTCCGCATACATGACTTTGTGCCCGTCTTTCGTGTTTTGGAACTGATAGGCCAACGGTGCGACTTCTAACCAATCCAAATTGTCGATGAAACGACCCTTCTGTCCGTCCTCGACGATCAAAAAGAAATCAAGGTCCGAGTACTCATCGAGCCGGTCCGTCTCAAGGCCGATTGAGCCGAGCGCGAGCAGCATGAGCGTCCCGTCATATTCGGCGACCGCGCGCCCGATTTCTTCCATCCGTTCCAACAAGTCATTTCGTCTCATGAACATCCCTCCTGACCTCATTGTACGGTTTAGCTCGGCCAAAAAGAAAGAGTCGACCGCGTCCGGCCGACCCTGCTTTACGTTTAGACGATAAACTTGTTCGCTTTGATGAGGCTCGCTGCGACTTCGCGCTTCGTGCCGATGACGTTGATCGGCTGATAGCGGCTGAATTTCTTCATTGCCGAGAGAAGCATGCGTTGCTCGTCGCCAGACGAAGCTGCGTACAATACTTCTTTCGCCATGAGTTCGACTTGCTTGAACACTTGCTCGGCGAAGATTTCCGTGTAACGGACTTTCTGCTGGTTCTTCTCGGCGCCGGTACGGCCGATCGCTTTGTCCGTCCGGGCGATGGCCGCCTCGAGCGCGTAGATGGCGCTGATGATGTCGGCGATCTTCGCGAGAATCTCTTGCTCGTTCTGGAGGTTTTGCTGGTACTTCTGGACGGCCGTGCCCGCGATCATCAAGTTGATTTTCTTCATGTTCGAAAGCAACATCTTCTCACGCGCGAGCGGTGAGCCGTCAAGTTCTTGCGGCATGTAGCTCATGAGCTCTTTTTGGAGTTTCTGCGCTTCGGCGAGGAGCGGCAAGTCGCCTTTCATCGCTTTCTTGAGGAGCGTGCCCGGCACGATCAACCGGTTGATTTCGTTCGTCCCTTCGAAGATCCGGTTGATCCGTGAGTCACGGTACAAGTTCTCGACCTCATACTCGGTCATGAAGCCGTAACCGCCGTGGATTTGGACCGCTTCGTCGACGACGTAGTCGAACGTCTCCGAGGCGAACACTTTGTTGAGTGAACACTCGATCGCATACTCGGCAATCGCTTGTGCGACTTTCGAGCCGTCACGCATGTTGTCGTCGCCGAGGGCGTCGAGGCTGTCTTGGAACAAGCCGCCCGTCCGGTAGACCGAGCTCTCCATCGCGTAAATGTTCGCCGCCATCATCGCGAGTTTTTCTTGGATGAGCGGGAACTGGCTGATCGGCGTCTTGAACTGTTTGCGTTCATTCGCGTACTGGACCGAGAGATCGAACGCCCGTTTCGACGAACCGACCGCACCGACGGCGAGTTTGTAGCGTCCGACGTTCAAGATATTGAACGCGATGACGTGGCCTTTGCCGATCTCCCCGAGGAGGTTGTCGACCGGCACTTCGACGTCTTCTAAGATGAGCGTCCGTGTCGATGAGCCTTTAATCCCCATCTTCTGTTCTTCGGCGCCTGTCGACACCCCGTTGAAGTCACGCTCGACGATGAAGGCGCTGAACTTGTCGCCGTCGATTTTCGCGTAGACGACGAAGACGTTCGCGAACCCGGCGTTCGTGATCCATTGCTTCTCCCCGTTCAACACGTAGTGCGTGCCGGCCTCGTTCAAGACGGCCGTCGACTTGGCACCTAATGCGTCTGACCCTGAGCCTGGCTCTGTGAGGGCGTAGGCGGCGATCCATTCACCGGTCGCGAGCTTCGGCAAGTACTTATGCTTTTGCTCTTCCGTCCCGAAGAAGACGATCGGGAGCGTCCCGATGCCGACGTGGGCACCGTAGCTGAGGGCGAACGAACGCGCTTTGGCGAAGCGTTCCGTGATAATCGATGACGAGATTTTATCGAGCTGATAGCCGCCGTACTCTTCCGGCACGTCCGCGCCGAGAAGGCCGAGCTCGCCCGCTTCTTTCAACAGCTCGACCGAAAGATCGAACTCGTGCTTCTCGATGCGTCCGAGGACCGGCATGACACGGTCGTCGACGAAGCTCGCCGTCGTGTCGCCAATCATCTTGTGCTCATCTGAGAAGTCTTCCGGTGTGAAGAGACGCTCCGCGTCGAGTGCGTCGATGACGAAGCTACCGCCTTTAATCAATTCGTGTTCTGTCCGTTCCATAGTCAATTCCCCCTTATAGTAATTCGAAGACGCCAGCAGCGCCCATACCGCCACCGATGCACATCGTCACAACCCCATACTTTTCATTGCGTCGTTTCATCTCATGCAAGATCGAGACCGAAAGTTTCGCACCCGTGCAACCGAGCGGATGTCCAAGGGCAATCGCGCCGCCGTTGACGTTCACTTTCGACGGGTCGATGCCGAGTTCACGGATGACGCCGAGCGATTGGCTCGCGAACGCCTCGTTCAATTCGAACAGTCCGACTTCCTCAAGCTTCACGCCGGCCATCTCGAGCGCTTTCGGGATGGCGACGACCGGACCGATTCCCATCACTTCCGGACGGACCCCGCCGACCGCGAACGAGAGGAACTTCGCCATCGGTTTCAAGCCTTGTCGCTCCGCTTCTTCGCGCTCCATGACGAGCACGGCCGCAGCACCGTCTGACACTTGGGACGCGTTCCCCGCCGTCACCGAGCCTTTGATTTTGAAGGCCGGGCGCAACTTACCGAGCGCCTCGACGGTCGAGTCGGCACGGACGCCTTCATCGTGTTTGACGACGACTTCGCGCTCCGCGACTTTCCCGTCTTCCCCGAGGACGTGCTCGATGACCGTCACCGGGACGATCTCTTCTTCGAACTTGCCGCCGGCGATCGCCGCCGCTGCCTTTTGATGGCTATCGATGGCGAACCGGTCTTGGTCCTCACGCGAGATGTTATATTCCGCTGCCACTCGTTCAGCCGTATGGCCCATGCTCATGTAGTATTCTGGTGCCGTCTCCATGATGTTCGGGTTCGGACGGATGACGTGTCCACCCATCGGCACGAGGCTCATCGACTCCATGCCGCCGGCGATGACCGCCGTCGCTTGGCCGATCATGATTTTCGCTGCCGCGTCGGCGATGGCTTGAAGCCCCGACGAGCAGTAACGGTTGATCGTGATGGCCGGCACTTCGTGAGACAAACCGCCGCGAACCGCCGCATAGCGGGCGATGTTCATCCCTTGCTCGGCTTCTGGCATGGCGCATCCCATGATGACGTCGTCGATGGGCCCTTTGTAGCCGGACCGCTCGAGCGTCGCTTTAATCGCGTGACCCGCGAGTTCATCCGAGCGGACGTTTCGGAACGACCCCCGTTTTGCTTTTCCGACCGGCGTTCGTGCGCCGGCCACGATGACTGCTTCCCTCATCTGTGAAATCCCCCTTTTGTCAGTTCCGAAGTGGCTTGCCTTTGACGAGCATATGTTGCATCCGTTGCTGCGATTTCGGTTCCCCGATGAGGCTTAGGAACGCCTCGCGCTCGATGTCGAGGAAGTATTGCTCGTCGACCATCGTGCCGTATGCCAAATCGCCGCCGCTGATGACGTGGGCGAGTTTTTTCGCAATTTTCAAATCATGCTCGGAGATATAGCCGCCATAGAACATCTCGTACGCCGCGAGTTCGAGCGTCGCTTTCCCCGTCTGTCCGACGACCGGTAACTTCTCACGAACCGGTGCCGTGTAGCCGTCGTAGAGACCGAGCACCGTCTGTTTCGCATCGAACGTCAAGTGGTCGCGGTTCATCGAGATGCCATCGACCGCACGGTGATAGCCGAGCGTCTTGGCGTCAAACGCCGATTTCGACACTTTCGCCATGGCGACGTTCTCGAACGTCTGTTGCGCCGCTTTCTCGATGTTTTGCATCGCCTTCGGTGTCTGCTCCAAGAAACGACGATACGTGTTGACGTTCCCGCCGCCGCCTGGGATGAGGCCGACGCCGACTTCGACGAGACCCATGTACGTCTCGAGCGCCGTCTGCATGCGTGCGGCTGGCAAGCTGATCTCCGTCCCGCCGCCGAGCGTCATACCGTAAGGCGCGACGACGACCGGGCGAGCGGCGTAGCGAATCTTTTGGACGACTTGTTGGAACTTGTTGATGATCCAGTCGAGCTCGTACCAGTTTTCGTCTTCCGCTTCCATGAGCATCATCGCGAGGTTAGCCCCGACGCAGAAGTTCTTGCCGTCGTTGGCGAGGACGAGTCCTTTGAAGTCGGTCTCGACGAGGTCGATGGACTGCTCGATCATCTGCATGATGTCGACACCGATCGCATTGTTCGGTGACGTGAACTCGAGTGCGACGACATCGTCGCCGATGTCGATGAGGCGGGCCCCACCGTTCTCGAGCACGACGCCGTTCGACTTGGCGAGCGGTGCGAGTTTCACTTCTTTCGGGTTGACGGTCTTCTCGACGTACGTCTGAGACGCTTTGTCGTAATACTGGTCCCCTTTATAGAAGGAAGTGTGTCCGGCAGCGAGCATCTCGTCGATCCACGCCGGGACGTCGTAACCTTGTTCTTTCATGCGGGCGACCGACTTCTCGACGCCGAGCGCGTCCCACGTCTCGAACGGGCCGAACTTCCAGCCGAAGCCCCACTTCATGGCGTCGTCGATGGCGACGATCGTGTCGCTGATCTCGCCTGTGAGGCGAGCCGAGTAGACGAGTGTCTTCGCTGTCACCGGCCAGAGCAGTTGTCCGATGCGTCCTTTGTTCAAGATGGCACCTTTCAACTTCGCTTTCGAGCCCGGGAGTGACTTGATTTGGTCGAGTTCCGGACCTGTAATCGCTTTCAAATGTTCGTACTCGAACGTCTGGAGATTGAGTTCTTGGATGACTTTGCCGTCTTTCTTATAGAACCCTTGGCCGGCCTTCTGTCCGATCCAGCCTTTCTCGACGAGCGTCTTCATCTCCGTCGGGACGTCGAACGTGTCCTTCTCTTCGCCCGATTCGAGCGTCTCGAAGACGTTTCCGGCGACGTGGACGAACGTGTCGATGCCGACGACGTCAAGCGTACGGAACGTCGCTGATTTCGGGCGGCCGATGAGCGGTCCGGTGATTGAGTCCATCTCACCGATCGAGGCGTTCTGTTTGAGCATCTCTTCGAACGTGACGAGGAGACCGTACGTGCCGATGCGGTTCCCGATGAAGTTTGGCGTGTCTTTCGCCTCGACGACACCTTTCCCGAGACGGTCCTCGGCGAAGCGGGCCATGAAGTCGATGACCGGGCGCGCCGTCTTCTCCGTCGGGATGAGCTCGAGCAATTTCAAGTAACGTGGCGGGTTGAAGAAGTGCGTCCCGAGGAAACGTGTCTTCAAGCCTTCCGGCAACACGCTCGCCATCGCCTCGATTGAGATGCCGGACGTGTTCGAGCTGAGTACCGCGTCTTCACGGATGTAAGGTGCGATTTTTTCGAACAGCTGTTGCTTCACGTCGAGCCGTTCGACGACGACTTCGATGACCCAGTCGGCTTCCTTCAAGCGCTCGAGATCATCTTCTAAGTTGCCGACATCGATGAAGTTCAAGTGTTCCGGTGTCGCGAGCGGTGCCGGGTTTTGCTTCAACAGCTTCTGACGGTTCTCGGATGCGATGCGGTTGCGTACTTCCGGTGACTCGAGCGTGAGCCCTTTCGCTTCTTCTTTCGCCGTCAATTCCCGTGGTACGATGTCGAGCATGAGCGAACGAATCCCCGCGTTCGCCAAGTGAGCCGCAATCCCCGCCCCCATTACTCCTGAACCGATGACGACCGCAAAACGAATGTTGCTCGTCAAACGGAGGTCGGCTGATTGTTCGATGTGACTCGTCATATTGTTCCCCCCTCAATGAGAATGAATAGTGATTCATTTCAAGCGTAAAAAAAATCGCAATCACCATCGTGTTTACTCTTCTATCATAAATGAATGAACATTCATTCGCAAGCCCGCATTTTTCAAATTCATTCCATTTCACGAAATAACGATTAATTTTTGAGTTGAGTGGTATAGACACAAAGAGTTAATTTTAGAAAGGGGAATGTAAACATGCGTGACAATCGTTTAAACACAGTCGGAAGTCGAAAAGATTTTGAATCGTTCAAGAAGGACGGCCAAGAGCAAGCCCATCAGCCGGGCATCGACTCGAAGATGGAGCCGTTCCCCATCTATGAGCGTGAAGGATATAAAGGAAGCGAGAAGTTAAAAGATAAAGTCGCCATCATCACAGGCGGCGACTCCGGCATCGGGAAATCGGTCGCCATCTTCTTCGCCCATGAAGGTGCGAACTCGGTCATCGTCTATAAAGATCAAAACGAGCTCGAGGACGCCGAGGCGACGAAAGAGCGAATCGAAGAACTCGGTCAAGCGTGTCTCTTACTTCAAGGGGACGTCGGCGACTCGGCGTTTTGCCAAGACGTCGTCAAACAGGCGCTCGAGACGTTCGGTCATTTGGACATCCTCGTCAATAACGCCGCCGAGCAACATCCACAAGAGTCGCTCCTCGACATCTCGGACGAGCAGCTCGAGCAGACGTTCCGGACGAACATCTTCAGCATGTTCTATTTGACGAAAGCCGCCCTCCCGTACTTGAACGAAGGCGCGAGCATCATCAACACGACATCGATTACAGCGTATCAAGGGAACGACCAATTGATCGACTACTCGTCGACAAAAGGGGCGATCACATCGTTCACACGCGCACTCGCGAGTAACCTCGCCGAGAAGAAGATTCGCGTGAACGGTGTCGCACCTGGTCCGATTTGGACACCGCTCATCCCAGCGACGTTCCCGGCGGACAAAGTCGCCTCGTTCGGAGACTCGGCCGAGATGAAGCGTCCGGGCCAACCGGCGGAACTCGCCCCGGCCTACGTCTATCTCGCAAGTGACGACTCGACGTACGTTAGTGGACAAGTCATCCACGTCAACGGCGGGACGGTCGTGAACGGATAAAGTCTCAAGAAGTCTCGGCTCACTTGCCGAGGCTTCTTTTTGTGCAGTGCGTCCTTTCGGCGCCTGCCCGCACCTCATAGCATTAATGTGTGCCCAAGGACGAGCCATATGCATCACGTTGGCGTCGGATTGTGATTGCATGCGTCCGTCGGCACCCTGACTCATGCAGGAAAGCAATCCAACGTAGACCCCGCAGTGCCGATATCGGCGCGAGGAGGCTTCGGGATTGCCTGCTGAAAGCATGGGTGCCGTAAGGACGCATTTTACCGAGCATCAAAAAGCACGAACGCCCGGTGCGGGCGTTCGTGCTCATTTTATTTTTTCACCATGCCTTTTAACACGAACGCCACGTTCGCCGGACGTTCCGCGAGGCGGCGCATGAAGTAGCCGTACCAGTCACGGCCGTATGGCACGTAGACACGGACTTTATAGCCTTGGCGGACGAGCTCGAGTTGACGCTCGACGCGGATGCCGTACAGCATTTGGAACTCGAACTGGTCGAGCGGGATGTCGTTCAGTTTCACATGCTCGATGATGGCATCGATCATGTGGTCGTCATGAGTCGCGATCGAGGCGTAGTTCCCGTTCGCGAGATGGAGTTTGACGAGCTTCAAATAGTTGTGGTCGACGTCTTCTTTCTCTGGGAAGGCGACCGTCGCCGGCTCTTTGTACGCCCCTTTGACGATGCGAAGGTTCGGCTTGAGCGGTGCGAGATGGTTGATGTCATCCTCTGAACGGTACAAGTACGACTGGATGACCGTCCCGAGGCCCTCGAAGTCTGTTTTCAATTTCTTGAACAACTCGAGCGTCTTCTCGCAGCGCGGCTCGTCTTCCATGTCGATGGCGACGAACACACCGACGGCTTGCGCCGCCGTCAAGATTTGACGCATGTTGTCTTCAATCAACTCGTCGGAAATATCAAACCCGAGTGACGTCAGCTTGAGCGACATGTATGCGTCGAGTTTCTCTTCTGCCATGATCTCGATCGCCCGAATAATCTCATCCCGATTTTCGGTCGCTTCCTCGACCGTCGTGATGAACTCCCCCAAATGGTCGACCGTGACCGACAATCCTTTCGCGTTCAATTCGCGAATCGTCGGAACCGACGTCTTGAAATCTTCCCCCGCCACAAAGCGTGAAGCACCGAACCGAAGTCCGTATTTTTTAGCCAAACTGTTGAGTGTTTTGTTTTGAGACATGTAAATAAATCCATCGCGCAACACTTTTTCCATCTGCTTTTCCCCCTTACGTTTACACCCATCTATCTCTATGACGATGTCTGAAATTATTATGACATACAAACGTCCATTCGTCTGTATTTTTGTAACCGTTTCCAGCAGTTTATTGCCCAACTTTTCAAAAAAACAGACGCCCTTTCGGACGTCCGTTTCATAGGTGTGTCGTCGGCGCGACGTATAGCAAAATGCTGAGGAAAATGAACACACTTCCGGCAAGGACGAACAAGTGCCAAATCGCATGGTTGAACGGTAGCTTCTGCCATACGTAGAACACGATCCCGACCGAATAGGCGATCCCACCGGCGAGGAGCAACATGAACCCGGTATGGCCGAGCGACTCATAGAGCGGGCGAATCGCGATGATGCAAATCCAACCGAGGCCAAGATACGTCACGTTCGATACCCACATGTATTTCCCTGTCGAAAAGAGCTTCCAGACGATGCCGAGAATGGCGACGCCCCAGACGATGCCGAAGAGCGTCCAACCGAGTCTGCCTTGAAGCGAGACGAGCGCGAACGGCGTGTAGCTCCCGGCGATGAGTAAGTAAATCCCCGCATGGTCGAACACTTGAAGCACACGCTTCGCCCGCGGGTGCGGGATCGCGTGCATGAGTGTCGAGAAGAGGTACAGTAAAATCATCGACGCCCCGAAGACGCTCACCGCGATGACGTTCCATGTGCTCCCCGTCTCGGTCGCACTCATGACGAGTAAGACGAGGGCGACGATACTGAAGATGACCCCGAGACCGTGCGTGACGGCGCTCGCGATCTCTTCCCCGAGCGTATCGGCATGGAGCATCTCTTTTAACTTCTCTTGTTCCATTCGGGTCCCACCTTTCTGTATTCCTCTAGTATGGTCATTTCCCGATTTCGTTGCAAACAAAAACATGGGCCACGAGGGCCCATGTCGATTCGTTATGCGACTTCTTTCACCGGAACGTCACATTCCATATTCTGTGCCCGCATCGCCCGTGCGCGCAAGTAGAACAGGACGAGCAACGTGATCGTACCGATCGTGGCGATGACGTACGGAATCGGTCCGTCCATCTTAAAGCCGATTGGCGCCGTCAAGATATAGAACCAGACCGCATACAGCATGAACGTGCCCGGGATGAGCGCGATGTAGTGATTGCGTCCCTTGATGTACAAGTACATCGCCCCGACGAATAGCGCGATGACGGCCGTCGTCTGGTTCGCCCAGTTGAAGTACTGCCAGAGCATCTGGAAGTCCATGTTCGTCAACACGTACGAGATGGCGAAGAGCGGAAGCGCGATCCAAAGGCGTGACGAGAACTTCTTCTGTGCGATTTTCAAGTAGTCGGCGATGATCATCCGAGCGCTACGGAACGCCGTGTCGCCTGACGTGATCGGCAAGACGATGACACCGAGGATGGCGAGCGTGCCGCCGATGCTACCGAGCATGAGCGTCGCCACTTCTTGCACGACGAGCGCTGGTGTGCCCGCTTGAATCATCCCGAGAAGCTCCCCCGGTTCGAAGATGGCCATGGCCGCACCGGCCCATACCATCGCGATGACCGCTTCGACGATCATCATACCGTAGAAGATCGAGCGTCCGTTGCTTTCTTTCATCGTCGTCCGCGAGATGATTGGCGACTGGGTCGCATGGAAGCCAGAGAGCGCCCCACATGAGATCGTGAAGAAGAGGAGCGGCCAAATCGGAAGGCCGTCCGGATGCATGTTCGTCAGTGACATCTCTGGAACCTTGTACCCTTGTGCGAACAGGCTGACCCCGATGCCGACGGCGCTAATCAACAGGAGCGCACCGAAGAACGGGTAGATGCGGCCGATGATTTTATCGACTGGGAGGAGCGTCGCCAAAATGTAGTAAGCGAAGATGGCGAAGATGACGAAGATGAGCGTCGACGCGTCCCCACCGAACAAGTTGTTAATCATGTTACTCGGTGACGTGACGAACACCGTCCCGACCAAGAGAAGTAAGAGCAAGGCGAACCCGTTGACGATATGGCGGAGCGAGCGGCCGAGGAACTTCTCGGCGAGCTGCGGCAAGTGCGCCCCGTTGTTACGAAGCGAGATCATCCCTGTCAAATAGTCGTGCACGGCCCCGGCGAAGATTGACCCGAAGACGATCCAAAGGAACGCGACCGGGCCGTAGAGCGCCCCCATGATCGGCCCGAAGATCGGCCCGACGCCGGCGATGTTCAACAGCTGAATCATCGAGTTCCGTTTCTTGCCCATCGGCACGTAGTCGATGCCGTCCTGTGACGCGTAAGCGGGCGTCGTCCGCTCTTCCTTGATGCCGAACGTCTTCTCGACGTAACGGCCGTAAATGCGATACCCGATTAGTAGGATCGCGATGGCGATAAAAAATGTAACCATGATTGCTGTCCCCTTTATTACGTATGTGGCCCCGTTGGCCCATTGGTTTACATATCCTATGTAACCGATTACATTGTTGATTATATAGCACTTCCACAATTTATGTAAGGGGTTTCATTCACTTTTTTGACACAAAATAAAGCCCTCAAAACTGAGGGCTCATTCATTGCTTATCGAAGAGCCGGGACACCGACATGTCCGGCTCCGACGACTTTCGTTTCTTCTTTCGTTTGACCGTCGAGTTCACTGACGACCGTCACCGTTTGGCGAAGCTTGAGCGGTTTCACAGACAGTGCATACGTGCCATCGGCTTTCGCTTTCGTTGTCGCGAGAACCTGCTTTCCGTCTTTCAATGTGACGGTCGCGTTCGCCGTCGTGACACCCGTCACAGCTTTCGCACCCGGCTTGATCGTGTCGACCGAGAGGACGAGCTCGACTTGCTCGGCTTCCGTCACCGGATCGAGTGCGATCGTGTACGAACGGAAGAGACGTCCGGCCGCATCAACGCGTGTCGCGTCCGTCGCTTCGATGCCTTCGTATAGGTCGACGTACTTCTTGCCAGCGTCCGCCGTCTCGAACGTCGCGAGGCGTTTCGCGTCGGCGACGACTTTCCAGTTGTCATCGGCTTTATAATCGACGGCACCACGGCTGGCGATGATGTAGTCCGAAATGACATTCCGTGTCTCGTATGCCGAACGATAGACGATGCTGTTGCCACCGTTGAGACCTGGGAACGAAGATGAACCAGCACGATAGTTGTTCGTCGCAACCAAGAACTCTTGGTCCATCGAAATCGGCTTGCCGTTATATTCGACGTTCTTCACGCGGTTCGCCGAAGCGTTGACGAGTTTCCCGCCGACATCGAATTTCGCTGGACCCGTCACGTCAATCTCATACGTCAATCCGTCCAAGATGTCGAAGTTGTAGCTACGGAACGCGAGGTTCAAGAGCGGTTCCCCGTCCGCCTTCACTTCTTTATACGCCCCGGCTGACATCTCGAGCCAGTCCATGACGTCTTGCCCGGTCACTTTGACGACTTCGAGCGTGTTCGGATAGACGTACAAGTCCGCCACGTTCTTGAGCGCGATTTGACCTTTCGGAATGTTCGTGTAATAGCCTGCATCTGTCAACTCACGGCCGCCCGCCTTGAACGGCGCACCGGCTGAGAGAAGTGGCAACCCTTTATACGGGGCGAGGTCCGGGTTCGTCTCAAGCTCTTTCTCGACGAACCATTTCTGCGCGTTCGTCACGAACTGCACCGATGAATCGTCACGGACGAGCGCGAAATAGCTTTGGATGTCGTCTTGAATCTCGCCGACCGGACGGTTGATGTACTCGATCGTGGCCCGGTGGTCGTCTTCGATGAGCGCTTGAATCTCGGCATCGACCGGCGTATTCGCCGTGATCGTGTCGAGCTTGGCCATCGCATCGAGGACACGCCATGCCCCGTCCACTTTCTCGAGTTCGAAGTCGATGACGCCTAAATCTTTCCCTTGGTTGTTCGCCATGACGACCGGCTTGCCGTTAATCGTCCCTTTCGCCATGTCGACGTTCGGGAACGATGCGAACATACCGTTCGCGTCCGGGAAGCGTCCATGCTGGTGACCGGTCATGACCATGTCGAGCCCATCGATTTTCGTGAGGGCGTAGCCGACGTTCTCTTCGTCGTCACGTTGCTCGTCAGCGAGGGCGGCGCTTTCGCCGATTCCTGAGTGCGCGAGGGCGACGACGACGTCCGCGCCTTGCGCTTTCAATTTACTGACGGCTTCACGGGCCGACGGGATGATGTTCTCCGCCGTCACGCGGCCTTGCAAGTTCCCCGAGTCCCACGACATGATTTTCGGTGGTACGACGCCGAACACCCCGACTTTGATCGTATGGGTCTCCCCGTCCGTATCCGTGACCGTCCGCTCGATGATTTGGACCTCTTGTCCGTCAACGTTGAACTTCGACACGATTGGATTCCCCTCTAAATCCTTGACGTTCGAGGTGACGAAACGAAGCTTCCCTTTCGACCCTTCCATCACGTCGTATAAAAACTCGAGTCCGAAGTTGAACTCGTGGTTCCCGAGCGTGACCGCATCATAATCAAGTGCCGCCATCGCCTTGTACATCGGATGCTCGAACGTACCCGGGTTGTTTTGGTGCACTTCCCGCACGTAATCCCCGAACGGCGTCCCTTGAAGCGTATCCCCGTTATCGAACAGGAACGTGTTGTCTGCCCCGGCTTCCGCGCGATGCTGTTTGATGAGCGTCGCGACTTTCGTCAAGCCGATCGTGTTGTCGACTTTGTCTTGGAAATAGTCGTAGTTCGTGATGTTCGTATGTAGGTCCGTCGTCTCTAGGAAGCGGAGCTTCACGACGTCCTCTGACGCGAGTACGTTCGGTGCGTGCAGCGGTAACGTCGCCGGCAATACGAGTGCCGTCGCAATCGTCCATTTTAAGGCTGTTTTCATTTTCATTTCCCCTTTTTACAAAAAATGACTTAACCTCTTTCACTATACCACCCGTTTGTAAACGTCACCATTATTTTTTGTAAAAATTGACGGAGATTTTGACTATGATGAAAGTACATCATTCGCGAGGAGTGGGATCGTTGATTATTGAAATCGATGGCTATTGGGGGAGCGTTTACTTGAGCGGAAAGAAGTGCTCCAAACAGAGAATGAGGGAAATGTATCGACAAACGAAAGACGGGGTGACGGATATACAAGACTTTCCGGACATGTTTTGTCGGCTCCATCGCTTTGATCGGATTCCAGGTTCAGACGAGATGAGCATCGATTTCGTCTTAGACACGGACACGGACCGTATTTATAGCCCGTCTGAATAGGTACACGAAAAAGCTCAACCACTCCAAGCGGAGAAGTTGAGCTTTTTTCATTGCTTGATTCTGACCGTGAATGGCCCGGTTGCTTCAATTCCTTCGAACCTTGCCTGCACCGGGTAGGCATGTTTCCCACGTACCGCTTCTGTGAGGCGGACGACCGTCAAAGCGATCGCTTCATCCCCGCTCATCAGTTCGAGCGGCAACTGTTCGACGTTTAAGTCTTGGGCATAGCCGTTACGGAGCAACAGCGTCGCTGTCACGTCCGTCGCGTCTGTCTCGACGTGGACGAGCATCATGTTGAACTCGTTCTCCCCGACCGGCGGTGTCGACACGTTCGTTCGAGCGAGCTGCTCCCATGCGGCTGACGGGAACGAAGCCCGTTCTGCATCCGACACCGTCTGGAGCGGGTCGATTGGGTTCATCTGGAAGACGAGACGCATCGAGTCGTTTAATTCGAAGTCACCGAACAACTCGTCGGCGAAGAAGTCGAGGTAGACGGGCTTACTCGTCCATGGCTCGAAGTTCGGCAAGTCGACGCGACTGAGCACCTTCCGGCCAAGTGGCACGTTGTTCGCATCGAGGAGCAATACCGGTAACTCGTCAATCTCGAACGAGCCCGGGAGCGTGTTGCGGAACAAGGCGACGATCGACAACCCTTCCGACAACAGCTCGGCGTTCAACAGCTCGATCGACAGTTGGTTCTCGAGCAGGTTCGGCAGACGCTTCGCATGATAGCGGAACACGTACTCGTCCTCTTTCGGGATCCCCATCTCGTCATCGAACACGAGCGTCAGCTGGCGCTCCCCTTCGGCTTTGTTCGTCTCAATCTGCTTACGTTTACGAAATCCTAACATCACGCTTCCTCCTCTACCGGCGCCGCGAAGTAGCGGTCGAGCTGGCATACTTCCATCGTCACGTCACGCGCGATGTTCACATACGTCTGTTCGAAGATCTCGAGACCTTCTTTTCCGAATTGACGGCCCGGGTCTTCCTGCGCGTAGCTGCGAAGGCCAATCCCTTCTTTCAATCCGCTCATCATCGTCAAGTGATCCGTCCATTTCATGTCGAGGGCACGGAGGAGCGACTCTTTGACGAAGTGGACGACCTCGTCGCCTTCGAGGCGTGTCTCGGCCGTCGCGATGATGTCATCCGTGAAGCCTTTGAGCTCGGCTTTCAGTTCGAACGTATCGGCGACCGCGTCCGACCAGACCGGCTCGCGCATCGTCAAGTAATGGAGGTCGGCCTTCAACTCGTCGATCGGCCATTCTTCCGGGACGAGCTCGTCCGTCACATGCATATCGATGCTGTTCTCGATGGCGAGGCGCATCATGCCGAGGACGTTCTTCTTGATCGCGTCCGCATCGGCGTTGACGGCCTGGTCGCGAATGGTGTAGACGATGTTGCGCTGCTCGTTCAAGACGTCATCGAGCTTGAACAAGTAGTCGCGAATCGAGACACCGATTCCTTCAATCGTCGTCTGCGCGTATTCGATAATGTCGGCCGCCTCTTTCGCAGAGACTTCGCCATGCGCATCCGGCTTCAACTTCTTCTCGATGCGCTCCAGTTTTTGAATCGCGTACCTTTTGACGATCTCGTCTTCGAGCGAGACGAAGAACTGGGTCGCCCCAGGGTCGCCTTGACGGCCCGATCGTCCGCGGAGCTGGTTATCGACACGTTGCGACTCGTGGCGCTCCGTCCCGACGACAAACAGACCGCCCGCCTCTTTCGATTTCGCGTCGAGCATGATGTCCGTCCCACGTCCGGCCATGTTCGTCGCGATCGTCACTTTGCCGTACTGCCCGGCCTCGGCGATGATGTCTGCTTCTTGCGTCACCGTCTTCGCGTTCAACACCTCGTGCTTGATGCGCTTCTTCGACAAGTGCTTGCTGATCGCTTCCGATTGGGCGATTGACGTCGTGCCGATCAATACCGGGCGTCCCGTCTCGTGGAGCGCGACGACTTTCTCCGTCACGGCCGCGTACTTCTGCTCGATCGTCATGAAGATGCGGTCCGGATGGTCCTCGCGGAGGCGTGGCCGGTTCGTCGGCACTTGGACGACGTCCATGTTGTACGTCTTCAAGAACTCTTGGCGTGACGTCTGCGCCGTCCCCGTCATGCCGCCGATGAGCGGGTACATCCGGAAGTAGTGCTGAATCGTGATTTCCGCCGTCGTCTTGTTCTCCTCGGTGATCGTGACGCCTTCTTTCGCCTCGAGCGCCTGATGGAGCCCTTCTGAAAGGCTTCGGCCTTCCATGATGCGGCCCGTGAACAAGTCGATCAGCTCGATCTTGTCTTCTTTGACGATATAGTCGACGTCGAGCTCGAACAAGACGTTCGCCCGGAGCGCCTGCACGAGGTAATGGTACAACACTTGATGCTCGGCGCTGAACAAGTTGTCGATGGCAAACATGTCTTCAATCTTCAAGATGCCCGACTCCGTGAACGCCGTCGATTTCGACTCGAGGTCGACCTCGTAGTCGGCTTCGTCGAACTCGGTGACGACGCGTTGCGCGAGCGCCTTCAAGCGGATGTGTGAGCGGTCTTTTTGGGCGATGATGAGCGGCGTCTTCGCCTCGTCAATCAAGATGCTGTCGACTTCATCGATGATGGCGAAATGGAACGGGCGCTGGACGCGCTCTTCCGGTGCACCGACCAAGTGGTCACGCAAGTAGTCGAACCCGAACTCGGTCCCGACGCCGTACGTGATGTCGGCCTGATACGCCTCACGCTTCGCGTCCGGCTCCATTTCCGGCACGTTCAACCCGACCGTGAGGCCAAGGAAGTCATGGATCTGTCCGATTTGGTTCGCGTCACGCGTCGCGAGGTATTCGTTCACGGTGATGACGTGGACGCCTTTTCCTTCGAGCGCCTTGACGTAACTCGGGAGCGCCGCGACGAGCGTCTTCCCTTCCCCGGTCGGCATCTCCGAGATGTTTCCTTCAAGGAGGGCAAAGCCACCGATGAGCTGGACGTCATAGTGACGCATGCCTAAGACGCGCACGGCCGCCTCACGGACGAGGGCGAACCCTTCTTCGGCGATGTCGTCGACTTTCGCCCCGTCCGCGATTCGTTGTTTCAATGTATCGGTATAGGTCCGCATCTCGTCGTCCGAGAGGGATTGGATTGTTTGTTCTAAGTCGTTGATGCGTGCGACGCGTCGTTCGTACCCTTTCAAGCGCCGGCTTTGATCATTCGTCAATTGTTTTACAAATTGGATCACGTTATAGCCTCCATCTATCTCACATTCGTCAATTCCATACCCGTCTATTATAGCGAAAACTGGACCATTTCGGAGACTTTTTTACGAAATCTTCCTAAAAGATGGTTTTTGATTTATGAAATTCATATAAAAATTGGGTAATTTTCAAAAAGTGTTTACAAATTTATTTTCAAATTAGTATTTGAGACGGGATGAGACCGTGTTACGATGAAAAAAACAGAACATTTGTTCGTAAAAGGAGTGATGACGATGCGTCGTCGGATTTTTTGTATCGACAGCGTCTCCTTCTACGCGAGCTGCGAGTGTGCCGCTCGCAACCTGAACCCGTACAAGACAAAGCTCGTCGTGCTGTCGAACCTCGAGGACAGCGGCGCGCTCGTCCTCGCCGCGACCCCGCCGATGAAACGGCTCGGCATCAAGACCGGATCGAGGCGGTTCCACATCGATCGCTTGCCTTGGCAGGATCGAAAGCACGTCCTCTACGCCGAGGCGCGGATGAGCCATTACTTGAACGTTTCCGTGCAAATCGTCCACATCCTGCACCAGTTCGCGCCGCCCGAAGCGATTCGCGTCTACTCGATTGACGAGACGCTCGTCGATTTGACCGGCACCGAGCGGCTGTTCGGGAATGACGAGCACGTCGCCCGCCTCATCCGCTCGACCGTCTTCCGCTATACGGGCATCCCGGTCACGATCGGCATCGGGCCGAACAACGTCCTCGCCAAGCTCGTCCTCGATTTGCACGGGAAGAAGACGGGTGTCGCCCGGTGCCTCCTCCACGATGTCGAAAAGATGATCCATCCGGCCCCGATCGAGAAGATGTGGGGCGTCGGGGCGAAGATGGCCGTCCACTTGCAACGGCTCGGCATCTTCACGATCGGGGACCTCGCTCACTATCCGCTCGACGTGTTGCACGAGAAATTCGGCGTCATCGGCGCCGAGCTGTGGCATCACGCCTGGGGCATCGACGAATCGCCGACGATTCTGCCCCCGAGCTCGTTGTTCGGGGCGCAGCGGCAACGACCGCGGACGATTGGGCACGGCATCACGCTCATGAAAGATTACACGACCTACGCCTCGATTCGGCTCGTCTTGCAGGCGATTGCCGTCGAGGTCGGGATGCGCACTCGGCAAGCCGGGCTCGTCGGTGGGAGTGTCCATCTCGGCGTGCGCTATACGCGGACGAGTGAACGGCGCGGCTTCAGTAAACAAAAAAAGCTCGACCGCTTCACGGCGGACGAGCAGGACTTCTTGCCGGTCTTGTTGACGCTCTTCCTCGACAGTTGGGACGAGACCGAGGCCGTCCGCTACGTCTCGGTCGCCCTCGGCAAGCTCGAGCCACGGAGCGACCACGTCCAGCTCTCGTTCTTCGAGGACGAATGGGCGAAAGCAAGGCGATACGATTTCCTCGACCTCGTCGACCAATTGAACGTCCGGTTCGGACGCGGGACGATTCGGCCGGCGTCGAGCTTATTAAAAGACAGTCCGCTCCGCACTCGTCAGCGGTTGATTGGCGGACATAAACAAGGAGGCGATTCACGATGAGCAAGACCCGTTACAAAGACCGGGGGGAGCTGAAATGGATCCCGTTTCTCATGCCCGAACATGTGGCGCTGTTGAAGCGCTACTATGCCCAAATCCAAAAGATCGAGCTACCCGATTTAGATGAGCAGCTCCTCTATCTATGGCAGACCGAGCTCGAACGTGCGATTCGGGAAGGTGACGCCGTCGAGGTGACCGTCTTCGAAGACGGGGCCACGCGTTCGATGCGCGGGTACGTCCATGCCATCTATTACGCGGAGCGTGAAGTCGAGCTGTTTGATGGGGCGGTGCAGCGGATTCCGTTCGCGAACATCTTGTCCGTTCGTTAGAATGCTTGGCGTCACGACGGCCAAAAGACGCATCGCGATGGATGCGTCTTCGTTAATTCGTCGGCGCCTCGACGACTTGATCGCCCTCGTCCGCATCTTCTCCAAGCAGACGGACGTGACGGCCGAACAGCCACATGACGACGAGATGGGCTTTCGCCTGCGTCTTCGTATAGAACCACCACGGCAGCGCCGGCACGAACTCGTGGATGGCGACGAGCCCTTCGTCCGACTCCGGGAGCCGTCTGAACTCGAGTCGGCCCGTCTTGTCGTCCTCCGTCAGCTTCGTGAACAGTCCGCCATCAATCTCGAATGAGGCCATGTCATCCGTCGCCTCGTCTTCGAGTGAAAGGTGGAGCGCGACGAGTGATGGACGGAGGAGCGCAATCTCCCAATCATCGTCTTCTTTCGTCGTCTGGATGAGCGGATACGCGAGCCGGCCGAGCCACTCGAAATACGTGTCGGCCATCCATAGCGCCGATTTGTTCTCGGGCAGGCCAAACCGTTGAATCGAGCGGACGGTATACTGTTGCGGTGCTTTTTTCTTCTTGCCGCCACCCGACTTCTGTTTCTCCTCTTCTTCGAGCGCGTGCTCGACCGCTTCCTTGAACGGGATCTCCCCTTGCTTGACGCCGGTCGTGTCTTTCGCGACCATGGCGTGGCCCATACTCTCGACGAGCGGATAGACGGTGTCTTTCGGCTCACCCGTGACAGCCATGACCCAAAGACGCGACAGCTTGATGGTCGGGAACGGGAAGTCAATCATGACGCGGCGTTTGCCCATGACGTCAGCCGTATCTTCAATCATCTTCCGATACGTCATCACTTCCGGACCGCCGATATCGATATGATGGTCATACAGCGCCTCGGCCCCGACGACCGAGATGAGCGCCTGGACGGCTTCACGCAAGTCGATCGGATGCGTCTCCGTCTTCGTCCAGTTCGGGAGGATCATGACCGGTAACCGTTTGACGAGCTTCGCCAAAATCGGGAACGACGAGCCTTCCGGACCGATGATGAGCCCGGCCCGAATCGTCGTCACCGGCACGCCTTGACCGCCGAGAATCCGTTCGACCTCGAGCCGGCTCTTCAAGTGACGTGACAACGTCTTCGACTCTTTCGGAATGATCCCGCTCAAGTAGACGATTTGTTCAATGTCGTTCGCTTTCGTCGCCCGGGCGAAGTTGTCGGCGATGAGCGCGTCCATGTCTTCGAACGTTGCCTGCGTCAATCCGCCGTCCGGAATCATCGAGTGGACGAGGAACATGGCGTAGTCCGCCCCCTCGCACGCCTCGCGCGTCTGTTCATACGAGAACAAGTCACACGACCGCCACGTGATGTGGTCCTCGTCTTCCTTGTTCTTCGTCGAGCGGGATAAGGCGATGATGTCATATTCTTCTTTTAAATGGTCCATCACGTTCGAGCCGATATAGCCGCTCGCGCCCGCGATGACGATGGTTTTCCGCATAGTGGTCACTCTCCCCTTCATTTGCACATAGAGATAATGTACCCGTCTTTGACTAGGATTAAATCAGTCCCGCGCCCTACAGTATGTATTGGAAAAAATATGTAAACTAGATTCAACTACAGGCGGAGGAGGAATGGCTATGGGGTTTTGGTATTTCTTGATGCTGTTGATCGGTGGATGGCTCGTGATGCGCGGTTTATTCAAAAAGAAGACGAGCGGACTGATGCGGTTCGGTACACTCGTCATCGGAGGTCTGTCAATCGCACTCGGCTTGTTCATGTTCCAAGACGGAAGTGATGCGATTGTGGCGGATTTGTTTAACTTGTGGTGAGAATCAAATAAATATAAACGAGTCGAACCTTCCTAATCAGGTTTGACTCGTTTTATGTCTTTGGTGTCCAATTGGCTTCAAACCCGTTCTGCACCGCATAGTCGTATAAGTGAATCAATTTCGTCTCTTTGTATGTCCCCATCTGCTCTGCCACGCGCAATTCATCATTTCGTTCCACGAGTGCATAAAGATAATCCACCTTCGCCATCCGATTATTCTTACTGGTGTTGCAACTCGGGCATGCCAATACAAAGTTCCATAATACATCGTTCTGCATATACGACCACGGAATGAAGTGATCGACGTGAGTCTGTTTGAGCGGTTTCATGCAATAAAAACAGACGGGATGACCGTGACTCAGTAAAATCTGTTTGAACTCGTCGAGCGATTGCCGGGACGAGACGAACTCGAGTTTGCTCAAAATTTGTTCCATCGCATCACGTGTATTGTATTTTTCCAGAAAGACGGCGAGCTGATAGTTCGTGACGTTCATCAGTACACGCTTGTACTTTTCAAAAAAGACGATATAACCAGGCACGAGTTTGACCCACTCTTCTTTCCGGTTGAATGAATAGACGGTCCCCTCGAACGAAGCATAGAACGAGCCGTACACATACTTCTTATAGAACTGGTTCACGTTCCGAATCAGTTGTTGTTGCTGAGAAACGGGCAGGCGGTCAAAGTTCCATGTGGACGGAATCTCATGTGTCGCTTGGAACGCGAGCATCGTTTTCTCGACCGAACTCAATTTTCCAAGTTGATTCACTTGCCGTAAGCCGTTCGTCACAATCAAATTCCAATACATCTTCGTCACATGTCTCGAAATTTGCTGGAACGTCAATATACCGGAATCACTCAGTTCGGTCGTGCATTCGAGCAACGCCTTCATGAGCATATGCTTGTACGTCGTCGTATGTGTCGCGTTCATGAGAAACTGTTGTGTGTGACGCCACAAATCCGTTTCCGTCAAATAATCTCCTTTGGCCTCAGCCACTTCTAACTTCCAGCCCATGGCCATCCCTCCAACAGTCTTATGTATCTTGACGGCGATACCACCTAAAGTGTTAAGTCTTTGCTCTGTTCCCCTTACAATCACAACGCATATCGGGTACAGATTATGTAAAGCATTGTTTCGTACCTCATTAGCATACCAAGCAATTACCGTTTGTGAAACAAGTTGATCACTTACACGAGGAGAGCAGGTGAAGATATGTCTAGAGAGAATCCATACGAAGCGGATGTGGAGAAAATTTTATCGCATCGCTATGACCAAGGTGCAGACTATTGGACAACGCCCGATAAACGATTGAGTAAAGGATCTCCCTTTTCAACACTCGATTGCGTGCTCTATCTTTTAGAATTAGGGATGGACCCAAGCGATCCCGTATTAAAAGAATGCGCCGAGCTGATTTTTAGCACGTGGCATACGGATGGACGGTTCAAACTGTATCCGAAAGGCGCTATCTATCCATGCCATACAATCAATGCGGCAAACGTTCTTTGCCAATCGGGATACGCCGATGACGTCAGGTTACAGCAAACGTTTCGGCACTTGCTGACAATCCAACATAACGATGGCGGCTGGCGATGCAACAAGTTCAGTTATGGTCACGGTATTGAAACCGAGTATTCAAACCCATTACCCACGCTGAATGCCCTGCATATGTTCCGGTTCACTGATTATATCAATAACGAACCGGCACTCGATCAGGCCGTTGATTTTTTGCTCGAACATTGGACGATTCGTGAGCCGATCGGACCGTGTCACTTTGGAATCGGGACGTTATTCATGCAAGTGGCGTATCCGTTCCAAAATTATAATCTCTTCCTCTATGTATACGTCCTATCGTTTTATCATCGTGCCAAAGATGATGAACGTTTTTTGGAAGCGTTGGCCACCTTGCAGTCTAAACTGGTCGATGGAAAAATCGTGGTCGAGCGGGTCGTGCCTAAACTAGCGAAGCTGTCATTCTGTCAAAAAGATAAACCGAGTGACTTGGGCACGCTTCGTTATAATGAAATCTTGAAGAACGTTCTATAAGGCAACTCATGAAAAAATCAATAAAGGGCCACCCGTGCATCACATACGCACGAATGACCCTCTTCTTTCATTTCAACCTATTACGGCAGAACACCTGAAGTCAGCTAAGCTATCTCATCATTCACCAGCTCATTTCTTCTCTTGTTGCTTCTTTAAATACGCTTCTCGAATCTGCTTGATTTTATCTTTTTTATTCGATACAGCTGGTTTTTTCCCGTCTTGATACTTGGCAGCAGCCACCTTACTTTTCGTATCTAATTGATATTTTCCCATTCGATTCACCTGCTTTCATTTCATTGTGATTGAGTTGCTCCATAAAAATCAAAAGACCTTCTAATCTCAATGAAATTAGAAGGTCTTCATGAAAAATCATTGATGACAGTCATCGTAGACTGTTTAAAAATGGAGACGGCGGGAGTCGAACCCGCGTCCGAAGGCATCGTAACGCATGCTTCTACGTGTGTAGTTTATCTATTGAATCTCAATGTGACACTGCCGATAAACAGGCGTTGTCACATCCAGTCTGGTTCATCTCTTCTTCGCGCCCTCAGACGGCGAGGTTGAAGCGTAGCTTGCTTAGTTTGAGACCCTGAAAGTCATCCACACAAGCGATGGATGTCAGGATCCGCAGGGCACTTAGGCTGCTGCGAGTTGTGTGTTAGTTTTGCCAGTTATAGGCGTTTGCGTTTTAACGAGGCCGACCCCTCGACACGCCACATACGACCGACCTACCCCCGTCGAATCCATAACGTCCCCGAGGTGGTAATTGGTACTACAACAACTATACCACAATCAGGTCTCGCTGTCAGTATTTTTGCCGGTCCCGGAGTGCCCGGTCGACGTCGCGCTTCGCATCTTTCTTCTTCAAGTCGTCGCGCTTGTCATACTTCTTCTTCCCGCGCCCGATGCCGAGGAGACATTTCGCGAAGCCATTCTTGATGTACACTTTGAGCGGGATGATCGTATAGCCGTCACGCCCTTGTGCGCCGATGAGCTGATTGATTTGTTTCTTATGCAACAATAGCTTTCGGACACGGAGCGGCTCGTGGTTGAACCGGTTCCCTTGCTCGAACGGGCTGATATGACAGTTGTGAAGTGTCGCCTCGCCACCGTCAAAGCGGACATACGCGTCGGCGATATTGATCTTTGACTGGCGCACCGATTTAATCTCGGTCCCCGTCAACACCATACCGGCTTCAATCGTATCTTCAATCGCATAATCGAAGGACGCTTTTCGGTTTTGGGCGAGCACGTTCGAATCTTTCTTCTTGGCCATACACATTCAGTCCTTTACTTCAATATGGAGGAGGGGTCGCCCCCTCCCGTCAACGACGCTTCTTCGCTCCGCGTTTGGCGTCGCCTTTACGTTTTTGCTTGTCTTTGTTTTTCAAGTTGAGCGCCGAACGGCCTTGTGACGATTTCTCGCCGTCTCGTTTCGGCTTCTCGCCTGGTTTCGACGGTTTTCCGGCTTGACCCGGTTTCCCTGGCTTACCGCGTTTCGGACGTTTGTCGTCACGACCACGGCCTCCGCGTTTGTCGTCTTTCTTCGGGCGGCCTTCTTTCGCCTTAATCGTCGTCGGTTGACGACGGCGCGACTGTTCCCGCTTCGGCATCCCGACGATCGTGAAGTCAATCGTCCGCTCGTCTAGGTTGACGGCGTCGACTTTGACACGGACCGCGTCCCCGATGCGGAACTGACGGTTCGTACGCTCGCCGAGCAACATGAGCTGCGACTCGTCGAAGTGGTAATAGTCATCCATCGACTGGAGACGGACAAGCCCTTCGATCGTGTTCGGGAGCTCGATGAACATCCCGAAGTTCGTCACGCCGCTGACGACGCCGTCGAACTCTTCCCCGAGACGCGATTCCATGTACTCGGCTTTCTTCAAGGCTTGTGTCTCACGCTCGGCATCGACCGAACGACGTTCACGTTTCGACGCCTGCTCGGCGATCGAGTCGAGACGGTCCTCGTATTTGGCGATCGTCTTCTCGGACACGTCGCCGTTGAAGACGTACGTGCGCATGAGACGGTGGACGATCAAGTCCGGGTAACGACGAATCGGTGACGTGAAGTGCGTATAGAAGTCGGTCGCAAGACCGAAGTGGCCAAGGGAGACGTCATCGTACTTCGCCTGTTGCATCGAGCGGAGCATGATCGTACTGATGACCGCTTCTTCCGGTTCCCCTGCAATCGCCTTCAAAATCTTTTGAAGCGTCTTCGGGTCGACCGTCTGGCCTTTGAACCGTTCGATATGAACGCCAAAGTTGGCGACGAAATCGAAGAAGAAGTCGAGCTTGTCCGACTTCGGATTGTCGTGGACACGATAGATGAACGGGACGTCCATCTTGTGGAAGTGCTCTGCGACCGTCTCGTTGGCGGCGAGCATGAACTCTTCGATCAACTTCTCGGCGACCGAGCTTGGACGTAAGACGATGTCGGCCGGTTTGCCTTCTTCGTCGACGACGACTTTCGCCTCAGCGAAATCGAAGTTGATGGCCCCGCGCGAGTTACGGCGCTTGCGCAGCACTTCCGCGAGCTCGGCCATGAGGTCGAACAACGGGATATACGGCTCGTAGCGTTCGAGCGTCTCTTCGTCATCGCGCTCGATAATCTCACGGACGTTCGTGTACGTCATCCGCTCCGTCGTCTTGATGACACTCGGGAACAGCTCATGGTTGACGACCTTCCCGTTTTGCGGGGAGATCTCCATGACACAGCTGAGCGTCAACCGGTTGACGTGCGGGTTGAGCGAACAGATTCCGTTCGAGAGGCGGTGCGGCAACATCGGGATGACGCGGTCGACGAGATACACACTCGTCCCGCGCTCGAACGCCTCGATGTCGAGCGGCGAGCCTTCCGTCACGTAGTGTGAGACGTCGGCGATGTGGACGCCGAGCTCGTAGTTGCCGTTGTCGAGCTTCTTGACGTGGACGGCATCGTCCAAGTCTTTCGCGTCTTCGCCATCGATCGTGAAGATCGTCTCGTTGCGAAGGTCGACACGGCCGATGAAGTCTTTCTCGTCGGCCTCGTCCGGCACCGCGTTCGCCTGGTTGATGACGTCTTCTGGGAACTCGGTTGGAATCCCGTGCTTGTAGACGATCGACAAGATGTCGACGCCCGGGTCGTTCTTGTGTCCGATGATGCGGACGACGTCACACGCCCCGGCGAAACGGCCGTCCGGATATTTCGTGATGCGGACGACGACTTTATGGCCATCGACGGCACCGAGCGATTTGTCCGGGTTGACGACCGGCCAGAAGTTGATGCGCTTGTCGTCCGGCTCGATGAAGGCGAACTGGTCGAGGCGTCCGCTCGGGAGCGTGTACGTCCCGACGAACTCCGACAAGCCGCGCTTCAATACTTTGAGGAGAACGCCCTCGGTCTTGCCACGGTTGTCCTCGCGTTTTTTGACGAGGATCGTGTCGCCGTGGTAGACGTCTTTCAATTGCTCGGCCGGCAAGAAGACGTCATCGGCCTCTCCTTCGACCGACAAGAAGCCAAAGCCGCGCTGGTGAATCGAGATGATCCCGGCGACTTGGCCGAGTGCGGCGAGCGTCCCGTAACGGTTCGTCCGCGTCCGGCCGATTAACCCCTCTTCTTCGAGGGCGTTTAATGTTCGGATGAGTTCTTTGAACGCATCCGTCGACTCGAGCGCTAATCGCTCGGTCAATTGGTCGACAGTGAGCGCTTTATCGCTCGACTGGATGATTTCTAGTAGTTGGTCACGTAAATTCAACGTGACACCTCCTTTTCACACTGACCAGTCCAACGTTTCGAGAAAATCGAGCACGTCGTGGTGCAGTTTCTCTTTTTCTTTGTCGAGGGTGATCACGTGTCCTGACTCCTCATACATGAGCAGTTCTTTTTGGAACGCGTTAATCGCCTCGTAAATCTCGTGTGCAGATTGAGGATCAACCATGCGGTCTTTCGCCCCTTGGACGACGAGCGCCGGGACGAAGATGTCTTCGAGTTTCGTCGTCGTCTCGCGGACGAACGCACGAAGGTCCTTGAGCGTCGGCATCGGCTTGAAGTCGTCCATCTCTTGCTCGATTTGCTCAGGTGTTTTCGCTTCTCTTGATTTATATTCTCGGGCGTATGCCTGGACTCCTTTGTATAACCGGTCCTCGGCGTCGATGCCGGTCGGTGCGCACATCGGGATGACCCCTTTGACGTTCATTTCTGAGGCGAGGCGAAGCGACATGACACCGCCAAGCGAGAGGCCACAGACGGCAATCTCGTCATACCCTTTGTCTTTTAACGCCTGATACGCGTCCTGGACGTCTTGCCACCAGTCGGCTGGTCCGAACTGAAGCAATTCTTCCGGTGGGACGCCATGTCCCCGATACTGGGGTCCCATACACGTATAGCCTTCTTTTTGTAGGAAACGGCCAAGCATGCGGACGTCCGCGCTCGATCCGGTAAAGCCATGTAACATCAACACGGCACGTGGTCCGCCTTCAAAGAAAAACGGTTTCGGTGCAGTCACTTTCATCGTTCAAGTCATCTCCTCGTACATTCCATTATTCCCAAAAAAAATTCTAAAAAAACAAAAGCTGACCGCCTCACGTAAAAATCGAGAACGATCAGCCTTTCATCATAATGATGCGACTAGTAATCCTAAAATGAAAAACAACGTGCCTAGTACAGCTGCAGTTCGGTTCAAAACAGCGTCAAAGCCGCGCGCTTTCTGGCGGCCGAACAACTGCTCCGCGCCACCTGCAATCGCCCCAAGACCTTGCGACCGACCTGACATGAGCAGTACGACGACAATCAATAAGACAGCCACGACGAGTAGGCTGATTGTAGCGATCGTTTGCATAGTAGTCAGTTCCTCCTTCTTTTTACACGCCTTTTATTATATAGAAGTTATGACGAAAACACCAGCTTTCAAATTATCGGGACGGGTAGCTGAACCCTTCCCCAATGACCTCTTTCACTTGGTGGATGACGACGAACGCACGCGGGTCCGTCACTTCGACGATTTTCTTGAGCGGCGCGACTTGGCGCTTGTCGACGATCATATAGAGCATGTTCTTATCCTGCTTCGTATAGTAGCCGTGGCCGTGGATAATCGTCGCCGAGCGGCCGAGCGTCTCCGTCAACACGACGGCGAGCTCTTCTTGTTTGTCGCTGATGATCGTGACGGCCTTGCGGATGTTGAGTCCCTCGGCGACGAGGTCGATCACCCACGAGCCGATGATGATGGCGATGAGCGTATAGAGGACGACTTGTTCCCCGAGGAAGAAACCCGAGGCGGCGACGACGATGGCATCGATGATGAACATCGACACGGCGACGCTCAAATGAAGATACCGCTCCATGAGCCGGGCGATGATGACCCCGCCCCCGGTCGTCCCGCCGACACGGAGCACCATACCGATACCGATTCCAATCAAAATCCCAGCATAGACGGCCGCGAGCAGCTTGTCTTCCGACGGGCTGCCCCAGTTGTGCGTCAAGCTGAGGAAGAACGACGTCGCGACGACGGAGATGACGGAGTACACCATCGTCCGGCGGTCGAGTAGCTTATACCCGATGATGAAGAGAATCCCGTTCCCGATAATCGACGTGACGCCGAGGTCCCACTCGAACAGATAGAACAAGATGATCGTCACCCCGAGCAGTCCGCCTTCTGAGAAGTCGTTCGGGACGGTGAAGTAGTTGACCCCGAAGGCGAGGATGAACGACCCGGCGATAATCCAGGCGATGTCCTTTAACGAGATCGATTGCAGTTTCTTCCACACTTGTTGGCGGAGCAGATGTTGTTGTTGACGTTTCATATGAGTTCCCCTTTCCACATAAAAAAGACCGCGGCCAAAACCGCAGTCTTCTCGTTATGCTGGTTTTGGCGCACCGTCTTTCATAATCGGCAACTTGCGGTCTGCGACGTTTGCGTAGACGTCCAAGAGTGCCTCTTTTTCCAAATCCCAGTTATATTGTTCACGCGCCGTCTTCGTGTTCGCTTTGACGCGTGCGTAGAGCGCTTCATCTTCGAGCAGGCGGTTGACACCGTCCGCGATCGACTGCGGGTCGTGCGAGTCGACGACGACCCCGACATCGTTCCCGGCGACGACCCGTTCGATTTCAGGGAAATCGCACGAGACGACCGGCACTTCGGCCATCAAATATTCGAACAACTTGTTCGACGAGGCCGAGTAGTGGTTGAAACAGACGTTGTTCAACACTTGGAAGCCGAGATACGCGTTCATCGTATAATACGGTAACGCCTCGACCGGTACTTTGTCAATCATCTTGACGCGGTCCGCCACGCCTTCGTCCTCAATCATCTGCTTGATTGTCGGCTTCAGTTTCCCGTCCCCGATCATGACGAGCGTCCCTTCCTTGAAATCTTTCGCCGCGAGGATGAGTTGCTCGAGACCGCGACCGGCTTGGATACCGCCTTGGTACAACAAGATTTTCTCATTGCTTGGCAAGCCGAGCAACGCGTGCAAGTCTTTCCGGAGCGAGAAGTCGAGCGGACGATAGAACGGATAGTTGTGGAGCACGTACGGATAGAAACCGTAAAGCGTCTCGTTATGCGCCGCGCGCGTATGGTTCTCGACCATCATCGTGTCGACGTACGGCAGGAGCCAGCCTTCGAGGTTACTTTGGATGTAGCCGTAACCGGTCCGGTCCGTCTGGACTTCGTGCGAGTCGTAGACGATCTTCCCTTTGTTGACGAGCTTCCCGGCGATCAACGCTTGCGGGAGCGTGTTCAAGTCGTTGGCATGATAGAAGTCATACGACTTCTTCGTCGAGGCGAACACCATCTCGAGCATCGCGCTCAAGTTGACGATGTTTTTCCGGACCGGTGGGAGCAGAATCGCGCCTGCCGCGGCACCGAGGCCGAGCATCGTGAACGGCGCGAGGACGAACAGTCCGGCTCCGATGAGTCCGGCTCCGATTTTACGCGTCGTCTTCTGTGTGACCCACGTCCGGGCCGATTTGAGCGCCTTCATCCCGTTGACGAGAATCGACGGTTGGCGCTTCACGCGGATGACACGGAATCCTTCCGGACGCATCTCTTCAGCCGGGAGCTCTTTATTCTTCGGGTCTTGGAGGGCAATCAAATCGACCTCGTAGCCCGCCTCGGCGAGCGCCGAGCATTCGCGAAGGACGCGGGCGTCATTCGTAAAATGGTTCCATACAAACATACATACCTTCATCGTGTTTCCTCCATCGTTACTTTTTCGACCACGTCTTCGAGGACGTGGATATTGTTTTCCCAGCACAAGTTGTCTTTCACATAGCGGACGCCGTTTCGGCCGTACTGTTCGCGTAACTCCGGACGTTCGAGAAGCGTTCGGAGCGAGCTCTCAATCTCATCGATGTCACGCTTCCGTGACACGTAGCCGACCTCCGCCGCTTCGATGACATTCGCCGCATGGCCTGACACCGCCGCGACGATCGGTTTGCCGACCGCCATGTAGTCGATGAGTTTTCCAGGGATGACCGTGTCGAAGACGTCCTGGTCGATTAAGCTGACGAACGCGACGTCCGCATTTTTAACCGCCTGGAACGCCTCCGTCCGTGGCATCGCTTCGAGGAACAAGAAGTTTTTGAAGCCGCGAGCCTTAATCGTCTCCTTCAACTCGTTCTTCCGGTAGCCGTAGCCAATCAATTTGAAGTGGACGCGCGGCTCGTCGCGGAACCGCTCCGCGAGCTCGAGCAAGAGCGACACGTCTTGGGCGAGGCCCATGTTTCCGGCGTATAGAATCTCCATCCGGTCGTCTTCTGGGACGGTCCGCTCGAGTTCCCGCTCGCTCTGTCGAATCGAGTTCGGCATGTAGTGCATGCGCTCGTTGTCGACGCCGCGCTGGCGCAGATAGCTGCGGAACCCTTCCGAGTTGATGATGATCGCGTCGGCCGACTTGTACAGCCGCTTCTCGAACCAGAACGCCGGGGCGAGCATCCAGTCGTACTTGAACACGCCGACGCCTTTCACCGACTCCGGCCACAAGTCACGGACGTCCAAGATGAACGGGACGCCATACTTCCGTTTTGCATACACCCCGACGAACGCCATAAAAAAAGACGGGGTCGTCGCGAAGACGACATCCGGTTTCGTGTCGAGCGTCCGTACGGCGCCGACGCCTTTCATCATCTGTTCGACGAACAAGGCGAGCCGGCTGAGCATGTTTGACGTGTGCTTGCGCTTCTTCGTGATGAGCCGCTTGATGAACGGTTGGTTGTTCAGCGCGTGATCGTTCCAGAACCGGTCGTCTTGATACAAGTTGAAGTTCGGATACGACGGCGCGGCCGTGATGACCTCGACGTCGTAGCCACGTTCTTTCATGAGATGCGTAATATTTTGCATCCGGTTGCCGGCACTGCCGATCTCCGGATAATAGTTTTGACAGACCATTAACATTGTTTTCAAAAGTAACACACCTTACTGTTGTTCGAGTTCGTCCACGAAACGCTTCAAGAGCGCATGGACGTTAGGTTTCAATTCCGGGTCGCACAAGGCGTGGGCGATCGTCGCCTCGATGAAGCCGATCGGTTCCCCGACGTCATAGCGACGGCCCTCAAATTCATAGGCGTACACCGTCTTCGCCTCGTTCAATCGGGCGATGGCGTCCGTCAGTTGAATCTCGCCCCCGGCACCGACTTCTTGGGCCGCGAGCGTCTCGAAGACGTCCGGCGTCAAGATGTAGCGACCGAGGATGGCGAGGTTCGAAGGGGCCTCCTCGACCGGCGGTTTCTCAACGAACGTCCGGACCGGGATCAGCTTCCCTTCGACGGCAAGCGGGTCAATTATACCATATCGTTTCGTCATTTCATACGGGACGCGCTGCACGCCGATGATGGCACGTTCGTGGCGTTCGTATTGCTCAATCAACTGCTGTGTCGCCGGTACGTCCGATTCGATGATGTCGTCCCCGAGCAGGACAGCGAACGGCTCGTCGCCGATGAACTTCCGGGCACACCAAATCGCATGGCCGAGTCCCTTCGGCTCTTGTTGGCGTATGTAGTGGATGTTCGCGAGATTCGACGAGTGACGGACCGACTCGAGGAGCTCCGTCTTCCCTTTCGCTTCCAAGTTTTGTTCGAGTTCGATGGCGCGGTCGAAATGGTCCTCGATGGCGCGCTTGTTCTTCCCGGTCACGATGATGATGTCCTCGATGCCCGAGGCGACCGCTTCCTCCACGATGAATTGGATCGTCGGCTTGTTGACGATGGGGAGCATCTCTTTTGGCATCGCCTTCGTCGCCGGCAAGAAACGGGTGCCGAGCCCCGCGGCCGGGATGATGGCTTTCCGTACACGTGTCATGGACGTCTCTCCTTTTTAGCTACTGTATTTGATTATACCCAATTTCCTAGCGTTCACGCACAAAAAAAACGGCCGTGACATGCGTCACGACCATTTCCGGTCTTCCATATACTTGTACAGGAAGTAACCACCGACACCGAGCGCAATGAGAAGAAGGAGAAAACCGCTGACCATCATCATGAACGCCTCCTTTCACCTACACGATCCTATTCCCGGAATGACGGATTAACATACCTCATGTTTCTTGCTTCACTAGACGGCAGACTGCTTTCCAGGGGTGATGCGGATGCCTCCGCAGGGCATTTCGCGCTTTGCCGGGTCATCCTTGCATCACTCTCCCCTAGGAGTCAGCCTGCCGTCTTGTTTCGCGCTCCGCCTTACATGTGACACATACGCCATCGAATAAATGATATATCTAAAAATAATATGAGAGTGAGCGAGCGCCCACAACCGTCCAAGCGGCACCGTGACTCTTGCAGGAAAGCAATCTAATGGAGACCCCGCAAGCACGATGTGCGAGGAGGCTCCGTGGATTGCCTGCAGAAAGCATCGGTGCCGCCGGGACGGATTGAAAAACACTCACACAAAAAAACAGGCCCGCACAAGGCGGACCTGAAAATAATCAATTATTTTTTGAGGTTGTAGAACGACTTGATACCGTCGTACTTCGCTACATCGCCGAGCATGTCTTCGATGCGGAGAAGTTGGTTGTACTTCGCGATACGGTCTGTACGCGAGAGCGAACCAGTCTTGATTTGACCAGCGTTTGTCGCAACCGCGATGTCCGCGATTGTTGCGTCTTCTGTTTCACCAGAACGGTGTGAGACAACTGCTGTGTAACCAGCTTTTTTAGCCATTTCGATCGCGTCAAATGTTTCTGTGAGCGTACCGATTTGGTTAACTTTGATGAGAATCGAGTTCGCGATACCTTTTTCGATTCCTTCAGCCAATTTCGCTGTGTTCGTTACGAAGAGGTCATCCCCAACGAGTTGAACTTTGTTACCGATTTTCTCAGTAAGCAATTTGTGGCCATCCCAGTCGTTTTCATCGCAACCATCTTCGATTGAGAGGATTGGGTACTTGTCAACGAGTTCTGCGTAGAAGTCTACGAGTTCTGCAGTTGTAAGTGATTTGCCTTCGCCAGCGAGTTCGTACTTGCCAGTCGACTTGTCATAGAACTCAGAAGACGCAACGTCCATTGCGAGGTAGACGTCTTCACCTGGTTTGTAACCAGCTTTTTCGATCGCTTCAAGGATAACCGTGATCGCTTCTTCGTTTGACTTAAGGTTTGGTGCGAAACCACCTTCGTCACCGACTGCTGTGTTAAGACCCATACCAGAAAGAACTGATTTGAGGGCGTGGAATACTTCAGCACCCATACGGAGCGCTTCACGGAACGTTGGCGCACCAACAGGCATGATCATGAACTCTTGGAAGTCAACGTTGTTGTCCGCGTGCGAGCCACCGTTGATGATGTTCATCATTGGTGTTGGAAGTGTCTTCGCGTTGAATCCACCGAGATACGTGTAAAGTGGAAGACCGAGCTCATCAGCTGCTGCGTGAGCTGCTGCCATTGAGACACCAAGGATTGCGTTTGCGCCGAGCTTCGCTTTGTTTGGTGTGCCATCAAGTTCGATCATTTTAGCGTCGATTGCGTTTTGGTCGAAAACATCGTAGCCGATGAGTTCAGGTGCGATTGTGTCGTTTACGTTGGCAACGGCCTTGAGTACGCCTTTACCAAGGTAACGTGACTTGTCGCCATCGCGAAGTTCGACTGCTTCGTGCTCACCAGTCGATGCGCCTGATGGGACGAGGGCACGGCCGAAACCGCCGTCTTCTGTGAAAACTTCTACTTCTACTGATGGGTTACCGCGTGAATCCAAAATCTCGCGTGCGTAAATTTCTGTAATCATTGACATATTGATTCGCTCCTTTTTGTTTGGAAATCGGGTTTACTTCTTAACGATTGACGTGCCGGTCATTTCTGCCGGTTGTTCACCACCAAGAAGGTGAAGAAGGGTTGGGGCAAGGTCAGCCAATGCGCCTTCGAGCGCTGGCTTCAGCTCCACTCCAGGTTGTGTGACGATACATGGTACAGGCTCCGTCGTGTGAGCTGTCATCGGTGAACCGTCCGGGTTCGTGACAAGGTCAGCGTTCCCGTGGTCCGCCGTGATGATCGCCGCGCCGCCTTTGGCAATGAGTGCGTCCACTACTTTACCGAGGCATTCGTCGACGACTTCGACGGCTTTCTTCGTCGGTTCGAGCATGCCCGAGTGACCGACCATGTCCGGGTTCGCATAGTTGATGATGTATGCGTCGTACGTATCCGACTCGATACGCTCCAAGAGACCTTCTGTGAGCTCGTATGCGCTCATTTCCGGTTTCAAATCGTACGTCGCGACTTTCGGCGACGGCACGAGGAAGCGATCTTCGCCTTCGAACGGTGTTTCTTGTTGTCCGTTCAAGAAGAACGTGACGTGCGGGTATTTCTCAGTTTCCGCGGCGCGGAGCTGTTTGTACCCTTGCGCGGCGAGTGTTTCGCCGAGCGTGTTCTTCAAATCTTCCGGTGGGAAGACGATATCTGTGTCGATTTCATCCGAGAACTTCGTCATCGAGACGAGCAAGATGTTCTGTGGATGTGTGTTCGAAAGTTCGAAGCCTTTGAAGCCGGTCTTCTCTTTAAACACTTTCGCAAGTTCGATCGCCCGGTCCGGACGGAAGTTGAAGAACATGATCGCGTCGTTGTCTTTGATCGTCGCGATCGGTTGACCGTCTTTCTCGATGACCGTCGGGTTGACGAACTCATCCGTGAGCCCTGCTTCATACGACTGGTTCAAGACGTCAACGGCGTTCGTGCCGACTTCGCCTTTGCCGTGGACGAGGACGTCGTATACTTTCTCGACGCGCTCCCAACGGTTGTCGCGGTCCATGGCATAATAGCGTCCAGACACGCTAGCGACTTGACCGACACCGAGTTCAGCGAGCTTCGCTTCCGTCTGTTCGAGGAAGCTTGCGCCTGATTTCGGATCACAGTCACGGCCGTCCGTGAAAGCGTGAATGTAGACTTTTTCAATGCCATGAAGTTTAGCGAACTCAACGACAGCGAACATGTGTTGAATGTGCGAGTGAATCCCGCCGTCCGAGACGAGGCCCATAATGTGGAGGCTCGAATCGTACTTCTTCACATGTCCCGCCAAATGGTTCATCGCTTGACGGTCGAAGATCGAACGGTCTTTGATGGCGTTGTTGACGCGCGAGAGTGACTGATAGACGACCCGGCCGGCACCGATGTTCAAGTGACCGACTTCCGAGTTGCCCATCTGTCCTTCCGGAAGGCCGACGTACTCGCCTTGCGCGTTGAGAAGCGTATGCGGATACGTCTCCCAGAAACGGTCGAAGTTCGGTTTGTTCGCCGCAGCGACCGCGTTACCGAACGTCTCTTCCCGCATGCCAAAACCATCTAAGATGATGAGGGCGACTGGTCTTGCCATTTAAATCGCCTCCAACAACTTGAGGAACGAAGCAGCTTCAAGTGAAGCACCGCCGACGAGTGCGCCGTCGATGTCTTCTTGCGCCATATACTCCTTGATGTTCTCAGGTTTTACAGAACCGCCGTATTGGATGCGTACTGCAGCCGCCACGTCTTCACCGTAAAGGCCTTTCACCACGTCACGAACATATTTGCATGAGCTTTGCGCGTCTGCTTCGTCCGCTGATTTACCAGTACCGATTGCCCAGACTGGCTCATAGGCGATGACGAGTTGTTTCACTTGGTCAGCTGAGAGGTCCGCGAGGCCACCTTCGACTTGCGTCTTGATGACTTCTTCGAACTTGCCGCCTTCGCGCTCCTCGAGTGTTTCACCGACACAAACGATTGGCGTAAGACCGTGTTCGAACGCTTTTTTCGTTTTGCTGTTGATGAACGCATCCGACTCGCCGAAGTATTCGCGACGCTCTGAGTGTCCAAGGATGACGTACGTCACACCGAGGTCCGCGATCATCGCTGGGCTCGTCTCACCTGTGTACGCCCCGCTGTCTTTGTCGTACATGTTTTGGGCACCAAGCTTCAAGTCTGACCCTTTCGCTGCTTCTACCATTGGAGCTAGGAAGACAGCTGGTGCGCCGATTGCCGCGTCAACTTTGTCTGTTGACGGGACGTTGTTTTTGACTTCCTCGACGAAAGCGACTGCTTCCGAGAGTGTTTTGTTCATTTTCCAGTTACCTGCAATAATCGGTTTACGCATCGATAACCCTCCTCTATTTTACTTGTCGTTAAGCGCCTCGACGCCTGGAAGTTTCTTGCCTTCCATGAATTCGAGTGAAGCGCCGCCACCAGTCGAGATGTGGCTCATTTGGTCAGCAAGGCCAAACTTGGCTGCTGCCGCGGCTGAGTCACCACCACCGATGATTGAGTATGCGTCGCTGTCTGCGAGTGCTTGAGCGACACCTTTCGTTCCGTTAGCGTACTTATCGAGTTCGAATACGCCCATCGGTCCGTTCCAAACGACAAGTTTCGATTCGCGAATCGCTTCCGCGTAAATTTCGACTGTCTTCGGTCCGATATCAAGACCCATGTGATCCGCAGGGATCGAGTCGATATCGACTGGTCCGACGTATGTCTCTTCGCCGAATTCTTTCGCAATGACACAGTCGACCGGCATCAAGAACTTCACGCCTTTGTCTTCTGCTTTTTTCATGAATTGACGTGCGAGGTCGAGCTTGTCTTCTTCAAGGAGTGACGTTCCGACTTCGTGCCCGAGTGCTTTCGAGAACGTGTACGAGAGACCGCCACCGATGATGAGTGTGTCAACGATGTCAAGAAGGTGGTCGATGACCCCAATCTTGTCAGCAACTTTCGATCCGCCGATAATCGCCGTGAACGGACGATCTGGATTCGAGAGTGCCTTCCCGAGGACTTCAAGTTCTTTCTCCATCAAGAGACCAGCCACCGCGTGGTCCACGTTTTGCGCGATACCTTCTGTTGAAGCGTGGGCACGGTGAGCCGCACCGAACGCGTCGTTGACGAAGACGTCAGCAAGTGATGCGAAGCCTTTTGCGAGTTCCGGGTCGTTTTTCGTTTCACCTGGGTAGAAACGAACGTTCTCAAGCACGACGACGTCGCCTTCAGAAAGTTTTGCGACCGCTTCTTCCGCGACCGGGCCATATGCTTCTTCGACGAGTGGTACATCTTTGCCGAGGAGTTCCCCGAGACGTGCCGCGACCGGTGCGAGTGAGAACTCAGGGTTCTTCTCGCCTTTTGGACGGCCGAGGTGGCTCGCCAAGATGACTTTCGCGCCGCCGTCGATCAAGTGCTTGATCGTCGGAAGAGCCGCTTGGATGCGCGTCTCGTCTTGGATGACGCCATCTTTGAGTGGAACGTTGAAGTCAACGCGGCAGAAGACGCGTTTCCCTTTTACATCGATGTCACGAATAGACTTTTTGTTCATAACCTTCGCCTCCATGTGTCGTGCATTTCAATTTCATAAATAGAGCGGAGAACAATCTCTTGTTTCCGCTCCTATTTGATTCTATTTAGTTCACGAACTTACTTCGCGATTTCAGCGAAGTGCTTGAGTGTGCGAACCAATTGTGCAGTGTAAGACATTTCGTTGTCGTACCATGCAACTGTCTTAACGAGTTGCTTGTCGCCAACTGTCATGACTTTCGTTTGTGTCGCGTCGAAGAGTGAACCGTACGTGATGCCGACGATGTCAGAAGAAACGATTTCGTCTTCCGTGTAACCGTAAGACTCGTTTGCTGCTGCTTTCATCGCTGCGTTGATTTCGTCAACCGATACAGTCTTCTCAAGAACTGTTACGAGCTCTGTGAGTGAACCTGTCGCAACTGGTACACGTTGTGCCGCACCGTCAAGTTTACCTTGAAGTTCTGGGATAACGAGGCCGATTGCCTTCGCCGCACCAGTCGTGTTCGGTACGATGTTCGCTGCTGCCGCACGCGCACGACGGAAGTCACCTTTCGGGTGTGGCGCGTCAAGCGTGTTTTGGTCGCCTGTGTAAGCGTGGATCGTCGTCATGAGACCTTCAACGATTCCGAACTGATCTTGGAGAACTTTCGCCATTGGCGCCAAGCAGTTTGTCGTACATGAAGCACCAGAGATAACTGTCTCTGTACCGTCGAGGATTTCGTGGTTCGTGTTGTAAACGACAGTCTTCATGTCACCTGTAGCTGGTGCCGAGATGACAACTTTTTTCGCGCCAGCTTTCAAGTGAAGCTCCGCTTTCTCTTTGTCTGTGAAGAATCCAGTACATTCGAGAACGATGTCAACACCGAGCTCGCCCCATGGGAGTTCTTCTGGGTTGCGGTTTGCAAGTGTAAGAACTTTCTCGCCGTTTACGAGGAAGTGATCGTCGTGTACTTCAACGTCTCCGTCGAAACGACCTTGCGTCGTGTCGTACTTGAGAAGGTGAGCAAGCATCTTCGTGTCAGTCAAGTCGTTGATTGCAACAACTTCGATTCCTTCGTTTTTGATGATCTCGCGGAATGCCAAACGACCGATACGTCCAAATCCGTTAATACCAACTTTTACTGCCATGTTAATTTCCTCCTTAGGGTAGAAGCTATTTATTGAAGAGCCAACGGGGGTCAACTCTTTAATAACACGTTAATAATTCTGTTGCCGCACCTTCGTCCGTGACGAGAATGATGTTCGGCGTATGTTTCGCATATGCGGCAATCGCCTGCGCCTTCGATTTCCCTCCAGCGACCGCGATGACGGTGTCCATGTTGTCGAGCTCTTCTAATTGAATGCCGACCGTCTTGACCCGATGCACGATTTCACCTTCCGCGTTGAAATAATAGCCAAACGCTTCGGCGACGGCTTCATGCCGTTCGATCATCCGCAAATGCTCCGGTGTGGCGCGACGGCGCTTCGCCATCGTTTCGGCCTCACCAATTCCATGTACCACTATTCGCGCCGCTCTAATCATTTCCAGCACATTTTTTATGCTAGGTTCCTCCACCATCCGCTCGAACGTCTCTTGCGACACTTCGTCTGGAATGTGGAGCAAATGATAGTCTGCGTTGGCCCGGTCCGCCATCCTTGAACAGACGGTGTTCGCCTGAAGTTCAAGCGTCTCACCGAGTCCGCCGCGCGCTGGTACGAAATGCATCGGCCGTTCTTTCTTATCGGGCGACATCATCGCCGCGACAGATGCCATCGTCGTCCCGCCTGTGACCGCGATGATATTGTCGTCCGGTGCCAGTCGCGCTTTTAACTGCGTGACGGCGGCCCGTCCGATATCCCGCTGTACCCAGAACGTCTCGTCCGAGTCTCCCGGTACGATGACGACTTGGCGAACGCCGAGCTTTTGCTCGAGTTCTCGTGCGACTTCTGAAATCCCTAGGATCTCTCCCATGACCTCATGCAAGTCCCGAAGAACGTTTCGGCCCGATTCTGTAAGGGAAATACCTTGAGTGGCGACTGCAAGCAGACCTTGGTCTTTCAAGAAGTCGACCTCTCGCCTTAAGATGCGTTCCGTCAGCCCGAGGCTCGTGGCCAATGTCCTGCGGCCAATCGGCTGCATCAAACGGACATAGTGTAAGATGTCGTAACGATGTCGGAGCGTGTCGAGCAGGTCTGGGACGATTTGCTTCTGAACGTGAATCAGTTGCTGGATCATGCCTCATTCCCCCTCGACCTCAAGTGTGGACATTTTTTGTCCCACTTTTATTTTTACGTCCCACCGCTACGAGTCCATCTTATCAATCACCTTTCCGTCTTGCAACCCCTCTAAACGTTTTTTTTCGATGTAAGCGTATACTTAACAAAATCTTCAACTTTGCTGTCATCATATCGCCCTTGACTAATGACGTGCCCTTCATATATGACGACCGGAATCTCGAACAAGTACTTGGCCTCGAGCGCCTCGTCCGTCGTGATGTCGATTTGCTCGAGCTCGAACGGATAGTCCTCTCGCAACCATTCGAGCATGACGAGCGCCTCCTCGCATAACGAACAGTTGTCACGCCGATAAAGTGTCAGCTTCATTCAACTCTCTCCTTTCCATAGTTGCCGCTCCCGTTCCCGCGAGTTGCCGAAACCGAGCGCTTCCCGATAGTTGGCGACCGTCCGTCGCGTCACGTGATACCCTTCGTTCGCGAGCGCCTCGGTCAACGCCTGATCACTAAGCGGTGCCGTCTCGGAACAAATCAGCTCGGCGATGATGCGTTTGATCATGAACGGCGACTGTCCCCGCACGGTCGCCCGCACGAACAAATCACGCCATGCCATCGTGCCGCCCTCGGTGCGGACAAACTTCTGTTGAATCGCCCGCCCGACCGTCGACTCATGTTTACCGATACGCGCGGCGACTTCTTTTCGTGTCAACGGGTGTAATACGAGCTCCCCGTTCAACCAGTCCGCCTGCCGTTCCGCGATGACGTCCCAAATCGACTGCAACGTCTTCGCCCGCATCGCGAGCGTGTCGTGCCACCACGTCAGCTCTGCGTCCGCCTCGATGTCGAGTGCCGGCGTGAACCACGTCGTGACGAGCTGTCCGTCCTCCCGTCTCACTTCGAGCTCTGGGAAAATTTGTTCGGTTTCTTCATATAATAGTGGCACTTTCGGCAACGTCGCGATGAGGCGCGTGACGCGATCGAATTCGGACGCACTCAACCCGAGGCGGCCCGGGACATCGTCGACGCCCGCCTCCATCGCCTCGAACACGTCCAAGACGAGCGGGTCGTCGTGTTCGATGGCGTGTCGATATTGGCATTCGTGTTCGTTTTTCGCTCCGACGCCCGTCGGTTCTAGAAACAAGAGCGCCCGGCGCGCTGACTCGATGGCGCTCGCCTCGACACCGAATTGGTCCGCGAGCATCGCATCCGTCTCGGGCAACAGCCCCCGATGGTCGAGCGCGAGGACGAGCTGTCGTTGGAGCGCCTTCTCCGCTTCCGTCCCGCTCCCTTCCTCGATCTGCTCGAACAGACGCGCCTCGAAACCGGCCCCCGCGTCGGCAATCCACTCGACCATGCCGTTCCCTTTGGCGACCTGTCCGCTACGAGCCGCGAGCCGTCCGAGTTGGAACACGATGGCGGCCCGGTCCGCCTCTAGGACGGGCAGGCGCCGTAGCATGTCTTGCGTCAATTGTTGTCGTTGTACTTGATGCTGCTCTTGCCGTTGCATCTCGGTCACTCCCCTCGCCTCCTATTGTAGCGGAAGCGACTCCACGCCGCTTCAAAAAAAGGTCATGAAACAGGATTGCTTTTTTAAAAAAACAAATGTATAATAAATCGTGTCAGAGAACATGCACCCGTAGCTCAGGGGATAGAGCACTGGTTTCCGGTGCCAGGTGTCGGGAGTTCGAATCTCTCCGGGTGTATCACATGTAAGAGGTCAGGCACACGCCTGGCCTCTTTTTTCGTTTCAGCACATTCGAATCGTGGAATAGGTGAAAAACGATGACTATCGTTTGACCAACATTGACTATAACGGTATGATATGTTTACAACCTACATAAAGGAGGCAGATTCAATGTTAATTCCAACAGTTATCGAACAAACAGGTCGTGGGGAACGCGCATATGACATTTACTCACGCTTGCTCAAAGACCGGATCATCTTGCTCGGAAGTGCGATTGACGACAACGTCGCCAACTCGATCGTCGCGCAGCTCCTCTTCCTTGCAGCCGAGGACCCAGATAAGGACATCTCGCTTTACATCAACAGCCCGGGTGGTTCGATCACTTCCGGAATGGCGATTTATGACACGATGAACTTCATCAAGCCGAACGTGTCGACGATTTGTATCGGAATGGCCGCATCGATGGGTGCCTTCTTGCTCCAAGCCGGTGAAAAAGGGAAACGCTTCGCATTGCCGAACGCGGAGATCATGATTCACCAACCACTCGGCGGCACGCAAGGTCAAGCGTCGGACATAAAAATCCACGCCGAGCGGATCATCAAGATGCGTGAGAAGTTGAACCAAATCATGGCCGACAACACAGGCCAGCCGCTTGAAGTCATCGAGCGCGACACAGAGCGCGACTACTTCATGTCTGCTGACCAAGCGAAAGACTACGGTCTCATCGACAAGGTCATGACGCGTTAACACATCAATCCCTTCTCGTCTGAGAAGGGATTTTCTTTATTCCGTCACCTCGACCCCGAACACGTAGCGACTATCCCCATTCGCCCAGTCCCCGCCGGTCTCGAACAGATACACGCCTGGCTCCGATGGGACGATTCGCTCGGCCGGGATGAGTTCCCCGTCCACGATTTGATGGAACGTCTCATTGTCCGGCGCTTCATGGAACGAGACGTCAATCGTTGCACCGGGTTCGACCGTCACAATTTGCAAGTCGTCCGGCTCAGGCAAGGCGTGATCTTCACAGACGGCCTCGTCCCCATTCGCCCAACAATACGTCGACTGCTTCACTTCGGCCGTCACCGATCCGACCTTCACGGTTGGAAGCGGCGGTTTGACGCCGGAAGACGTCTGCCAAAACGACAGCCCGTACACAATCCCTCCGACAAGGATCAACACGATCACCCAAAACCACATCGTTTTTCGTCTCATTCGTCCCACTCCTTTGACCCCCTATTCCCGTTCCCACAAAAAAAGACCCACTTTCCGTGAGTCTCGTCCGTCATTTCGGGCGACGGAGCCCTTTCATCATATAGCCGCCTTTGAAGTCAATCGGGTCGAACGCGACGAGGAACGCTTTCGGCTCGTAATGCTCGACGAGCTGACGCAACTCTTTCATGCGCGTCCGGGCCGCCAAGACGTCGAGGCGATAGCGGACGCCGTCACGGCCTTGCCCTTGATAATGGGTCACCCCGTAGCCGCTGTCGCGCATCTTTTGGATGAGCTCGGCCGGGAACTCTTGCGTGTGCACTTGAATCATGTTGTAGCCAATCGCAAGCTTCCGCTCGACGAATCCGCCGACGAGGATCCCGAGTCCGAATCCGACGGCGTAGACGACCATGCCGAGCGTCGTCAAGTCTTGGAACACGATGCCGAGCGCAAAGATGTAGATGAGCGTCTCGAGCGTCCCGAACAATCCGGCGATGACCGTCTTCCCTTTAACGAGCATAATCGTCCGGAGCGTGAGCACCGGGACGTATAGTAGTTGTAACAACAAGATGAGCAAGATTTGACCCATTCCATCGACCTCCTATCGATTCAATATCTCCACTATTCCAAATTTCACAGGCGGATGCAACCAAAAAAAGCTGACCGCAGTCAGCCTTTCGCTTAGTTATCTAAGTTGCGGACACTTGTGAGCAACTCATAGTCCTTACGGATGACTTGATAGATTGCGTTCGTGTTGCCTGAGAGCATCTCTTCCGCCCGGAGTTGGTTGAGGAAAAGGCTCGTCGCAAACGTCACGAGTGCACTTTTTGGAATCCCGATTTCTTTTGCACGCTCGGTGATGACGCGGTCAAGTTCTGCGTCAATCGTGAGCGAAAGTCGTTTCTTATCATTCGCCATAATCATAAAGCTCCTTTAGTTCGCTTTTCAAAATCCTATACACAATTGCTAATTATATAGGAAGAATGGTTTTGGCGCAACCGGTCTCACGAGGAGCCGATTTCTTCGCCCTTTCGGACTTTCTCGGCAATCTGGTCAATCTTCCGGAGTCGGTGGTTGATGCCGGACTTCGAGATCGGTCCTGTCTCGAGCATCTCGCCAAGTTCTTGGAGCGAGACGTCCTGATGCGTGACCCGAAGTTCGGCGATCTCACGGAGCTTCGTCGGCAACACCTCGAGGCCGACCGTCCGCTCGAGATACTTAATGTTCTCGACTTGGCGGAGCGCCGCCCCGACCGTCTTGTTCAAGTTGGCCGTCTCACAGTTGACGAGCCGGTTGACCGAGTTGCGCATGTCCTTGATGATACGGGCGTCCTCGAAATCGAGCATCCCGCGCGTCGCCCCGACGAGCTTCAAGAAGTCAGAGATTTTCTCGCTCTCCTTGATGTAGAGGATATGCCCTTTTTTCCGCTCGAGCGTCTTCGCGTTTAAGCCGAACCGGTTGGCGAGGTCTCGGAGCGCCTGGTTATGGTTCTCGTACAAGCTGTATACCTCGAGGTGATACGACGACGTCTTCGGATGGTTGATTGAGCCACCGGCGAGGAAGGCGCCGCGCAAGTAGGCACGGGCCAAATTCTCGTCACGTGTCATGTCCGAGTTGAGTGTCCGAATCATCTCGTAATGCTCACCGAGAATCTCGAGGTCCTTCAACATCGTCTCGGCGTGCTGGGAGACGCGGACGATGTAGACGTTGTTCTTCTTCAGCCGCATTTTCTTACGGACGAACAAATCGAGGTGGTGGTCGTACAGTCGTTTCATCAGGGAATAAATCCGTCGGGCGATGGCCGCGTTCTCCGTCGAGACGTCGAGCGTCATCCCGCGCCCGAGGGCGAGCGAGATGACACCGTTCATCCGGACGAGGGCGGACAGTTCCGCTTTCGCCTCGGCATCGGTGACGGTCAGTTGGGTCAATTCTTTTTTGACGTCTGAAGCAAAGCTCATCTCATTCCCCTCCTTTCTTGATCAATCGTTCTATTTCAGTTCAAGCTCTTGGAACAAGCGTGGTTTCTTGATACGGAGGACGCGCTGCATGACGAGCCCGGCAATCGCGTCCGAGTCGTGACGGATGTAGTCACGGTTATAGTCGACGATGTCCCCGGCGAGCACGTTCGTCCCGTAGTTCCGGAGCTTCTTGCGGTCGAAGCGGACCTCCTCGGAGCCGTCCTCGAGATAACGCTCGAGGTACGTCTCTTCAATCGGCTCGTTATTGACGACGATCGTATCAATCGACGATTTGCCGAGATACGCCTCGATTGCCTTTAAGTGCTTCATCGCGTCATACCCTTTCGTCTCGCCCGGTTGCGTCATGACGTTACAAATGTAGACGACCGGGACGCCTGCCTCGACGATGGCGTCGCGCACTTCTTGAATCAACAAGTTCGGGATGATGCTCGTATAGAGACTGCCCGGCCCGAGCACGATGACGTCCGCCTCATGGATCGCCTCGACGACCCCTGGTGCCGGCTTGATGCCGTCCTCGAGCAAGAACAGCCGCTTGATCGGTTTCTCGACGAGCGGGATCTTCGACTCGCCTTTGACGATCGTCCCGTCCTCGAACTCGGCCGCGAGCGTCATGAGCGTCTCCGTGACCGGGAGCACGCGACCTTGTGCGTTCAACAGTTGCGACAAGACGTCGACCGCCTTGACGAACGAGCCTTCACAAATATGCGTCGCCGCTGTCAGCATCAGGTTTCCGAGCGAGTGCCCTTCAAGGCCATACCCGCTGTCAAACCGATACTGTAAAATCTTGTCCATGAGCGGCTCGACTTCCGACAAGGCGAGAATGACGTTTCGAATGTCGCCCGGAGGCAACATATGGAACTCGTCGCGGAGCCGTCCTGAGCTGCCCCCGTCATCCCCGACCGTGACGATGGCCGTGATGTCGAGCGGATAATGCTTCAACCCGCGGACGAGCGTCGATAGTCCGGTACCGCCGCCGATGGCGACAACTTTCCGATCGCGTCTCATCTCATTTCTCCTTCGTCGCGTGCGCCAAGTCGCGATGGACGGTCTTGACGTTATAGCGCTCCGCGAAATGTTCCGATACTTTTTCAGCGAACGTGATCGAGCGGTGCTTCCCGCCCGTACAGCCGAACGCGACGACGACTTGCGTCTTTCCTTCCCGCTTGTACTGCGGCAACAGGAATTCGAGCATGTCAATCAGCTTCTTATAGAACGCCCGCGCCTCGGGGTGCGACATGACGTAGTCTTGCACCTCGCTCGTCTGGCCCGTGAGCGGACGGAGCTCCGGGATGTAGAACGGGTTCGTGATGAAGCGGACGTCGAACAACAGGTCGATGTCGAGCGGCACGCCGTGCTTGAACCCGAACGACATGAAGTTGACCGTGAACGGGATGCGTTCCTCGTTGAACTGGAGCAAGATCCGGTCCTTGAGCATCTGTGGCTTCAAATCGCTCGTGTCGTAGAGCGTATGCGCCCGGTCGCGGAACCCTTCGAGCAGCTCGCGTTCCATCTTGATGCCGACGAGCGGCGCGTCCTCCGGTGCGAGCGGATGTGACCGGCGCGTCTCTTTATAGCGGCGGACGAGCACGTCGTCCCGCGTCTCGAGATAAAGTAAGTGCGGATGGACGTTCTTCTTTTCTAAGTCATCGATGACGATGAACAGGCTATCGATGAAGTCGCGCGTCCGCGTGTCGATGGCGACGGCGATTTTCGGACGGACCGAGCTGATGACATCGATCAGTTGCGGCAACAAGACTGGCGGCAAGTTATCGACGCAAAAATAGCCGAGGTCCTCGAAACTATTCATCGCGACCGATTTCCCGGCCCCGCTCATCCCGCTGATGATGATCAATTCTTCTAATCCTTTAAAGTCTTCCATCTCCATGACGCCCCCTTAATTTTGACAACCGAGCCGTGTGTGTAGCGCTCTTCACTCTTTAGTATAGCGAACGCTCGAAAAAAAGAGAAGGAATTGCGGTCGCCCGCAATGCCTTCTCCGTTGAATCACGCGTTTTGTTCGTGCAACGCCTCGAGGAGACCCTCGATATAGTGTTGCGCGTTTTGCGCGGCAATCGATCCGTCGTTCGTCGCGGTGACGACTTGGCGGAGCGTCTTGTCGCGAACGTCGCCGGCAGCGAAGATTCCAGGAATCTTCGTCTCCATCGCCTCGTTCGTGACGATATAGCCTTGTTCGTTCAAGATGCCGAGATCTTGGACGAACCCGGTGATCGGGTTCATTCCGATATAGATGAAGACGCCGTCGATGTCATAGTCCGTCTCCGTGCCGTCAATCGTGCTGACGAGACGTGCGCCGCCGACTTTGCCGTCGACTTCTTTAATCTCTTGGAGCGTGTGGTTCCAGATGAAGTCGATTTTCGGGTTGTCGAACGCCCGCTTCTGAAGAATTTTCTGGGCGCGCAACTCGTCGCGACGGTGAACGATCGTCACCTTGTCGGCGAAACGAGTCAAGAACACGCCTTCTTCGACGGCAGAGTCGCCGCCACCGATGACGAACAAGTTCTTGCCTTTGAAGAACGCGCCGTCACAGACCGCGCAGTACGAGACGCCGCGACCGCCGAGCTCTTCTTCGCCCGGGACGCCAATCTTTTTATATTGCGCGCCTGAAGCGAGAATGATCGCGCGTGCTTTATAGTCACGGTTATGGGCGTGGACGATTTTGTATTCGTTTTCGTCCGAGATGCGCTGTACGTCACCGTACGCGTATTCCGCGCCGAACGCTTTCGAGTGGTCGAACATCTTTTGTGACAAGTCCGGACCGAGGATGCTGTCGTACCCTGGATAGTTCTCGATATCTTCTGTGTTTGCCATCTGGCCACCTGGGATGCCGCGCTCGATCATGAGCGTCGACAAATTGGCGCGCGATGCGTAGAGCGCCGCCGTCATTCCGGCCGGGCCGGCCCCGATGATGATGACGTCATAGATTTTTTCTTCTGTCATAAAGATACCACCTCTGCATGAAATTGATTGCCTTCAGTATATGAAACCTCGGGAGGTATCGTCTATCTTTATGCTCGTTCGAGTGTCGCTTTGAACGAACGGATCGTGTCCGTGAGCGTCGAGACGTCGACCCCGAACACGTCGGCACAGTCCGCGAGGACGAGCGCGTCCCGTTTCGCATAAAACATCCAGACGAACGCAGCGGCCGATGCCGTGACGTCGTCAAACGTGTGCTGTCCGAGCAACAGGCGCGCGAATCGTTCGTAGAAGTCGCCTTCGAGGCTCATCTGCTCGGCTTCCGAGACGTGCCGTTCAGCCAAGACGAGCGCTTCGTATGCACGCTCGATACGTGCGTCACCTTTAAACGGGACGGCACAGATGACAGCTTGGCACTTCTTCGCGAAAGCGATGACCGTCTCGTCATCGGTGACCGTGCTCGTCAGCGCGAGCGCCTCGAACGCCTCGTCGTCTTCAAGTTTGGCGATGATGCGGATAATCTCGATCCGCGCCAAATCGTCTTCTTGACGCAAGCCTTGGACGAGCGCCGAGCGGAACTCGAGGTTGTCGCGAATATCGAACGACTGTTTGTCCTCGATTTGCTTCGCTTGCTCACCGTTCAAATAGGTCGCCGCCTCTTCAAGACGTCCGGTCTTGTAGGCGGAGACGCTGAGCCAATGCCCAAACAGTGAATCCCCACGGAAGCCCCGCTCTTTCAAGAGCCGGAGTTCTTCGTAGGCGTGATCGTAATGCCCGACGAGCGCGAGCGTCGTCGCGAGTTTATAGCGCACTTCGAATTGAAGCGGACGGACGCGCGTCAGCGGGGCTGATAGTTGGAGCGCCGCCTCGGACTGTCCGGCTTCATGGAGCAACAAGATCGTGTTCAAAATCGCATGCAAGTTGCCCGGATTCTCATCGAGCACGTACCCGAGCGTCTCGAACGCCGTCTCGTCGTTCCCAAGATAGAAATGGACGACCGCCAAATTGTTATAGCCCGGCCAGAACGTCGGATAGCGGTCAATCAACCGCTCGAGCGTCGACTTGGCGGCAAACAAGCGGCCTTTGTCGATTTGACGCTGTGCCTCCGTATGCCACGTGATCAACTCGTCTTCCTCTTCGTCTTCAAGCTCTTGCTCGAGCTCAATCAGTTCGAGGAGCGACTGGACCGATTCCGCGTAAGGACCGTTCGCCTCTTGTTCGAGGTAGCGGCTCGCGTACGTGGCCGCTTCTTCATATTGTGAGATGTAGGCACAGTTGCTCGCGAGGTGGTAAAGGGCCTCTGTCGCCGTATCATCGAGTTGTAGCACCCGTTTCCACACGTCGTTGGCGTGGTAGACCTCTCCTACTTCAAATAACAGTTCAGCGTACTGTTTATGGTAATCGACGCGATGCGTGGCGGCAGCCGTAGCTTCAGCCATGAAAAAAGTCGCTTCATCTAGGCGACCTTCTCGTAACGCGCGACGACCTCTATAGTAGTGGAGCTCCGCAGCGAGCGGAGATTCTGGTTCGGGTAGCGTCATTAGAGCTTCATAGTTCGCTTCCATATTCTAAATCCCCCACATCAAATGCTAAATCGTTTTTTAGTTGCAGGGTTAAGAATACCGCACTCAAACGGCGAGGGCAACTGTAAAACTTAAAAAAAATCGGGACTATATTCCTTCTATAATGAATATATTTTATAGGGTCTCATAATTGCTTTTCGGCAAAAACTTGTTAGCCGCCCCGAGTCGCTTGAAGACACAAAAAAACGGTATCGCTTCGTGAAAAAGTGATACCGCTCAAGTATTTTCAAGTCGTGACGTTCGTCACCGCAAGAAATTGATTTCGTGCTAAATTGTGTCTATTTCGTGTCGACCGTTTGGAGCTTCGCCCCGACGACGCGCTCGCCCGGTAAGACGTCCCGATGGACGACGGCACCGGCACCGACGACGGCCCGGTCGCCGATCGTGACACCTGGAAGGATGGTCACGTTCGCCCCAATCAACACCTCGTCCCCAATCGAGACGTCGCCGATTCGATACTCATCGACGAGGTACTCGTGACAGAGAATCGTCGTGTTGAATCCGATGACGGTATTACGTCCAATCGAGATCCGCTCCGGGAACATGACGTCCGGCGTCACCATGAGGGCGAGGGCGCTATACTCCCCAATCCGCATGCCGAGAAACGTCCGATATAACCAACGCTTCGCCTTCACCGACGGGAAGAAGCGGCCGACCATGACGACGGCCGTGTTCTTGAACACGCGGACGAACCGAATCGTCCGATACATCTGCCAGAGCGGGTTCGGCCCGGCGAGACGGAACCGTTCCGTCTTACGCATGGACCGTGACCTCGTCGAGCCACGCCTCGAAATGCTCCATCGACTCGATGATGACGTCCGGCTCGAGCGACTCGAGGAAGGCGCGGCCCTTCAGCGCCCAGCCGACGGCGACCGTCTTCGTCCCGGCGTTCTTGCCGCTGAAGATGTCCGTGTCGTTGTCCCCGACCATGACGGCGCGTTCCGGCGCGGCGTCGAGCGCGCGGAGGGCACGTTCGACCGGTTCAGGGTGCGGCTTCTCGTTTTCGACGTCGTCGGCCGTGATGACGACGTCGAACAAATGGTCGATGTTGAACAGGCGCAAGCCTTGCTCGACGACCGGACGTCCTTTCGACGTGACGACACCCATCTTATAGCCCTTCGCGTGCAGGCGATAGAGTCCTTCGATGACGCCCGGGTACTCGGCGACGAGGGCATCGTGCATCGCGATGTTGAAGCTCCGGTAAAACGCCTGCATCTCTTTCCATTCCGGCTCGTTCAGCTCACGGAACGACTTCTCGAGCGTCGGGCCGATGAACGGGTACAAGTCTTCATCCCGATACGTCTCGTCCGGGAAGTAGTAGCCGAGCGTGTGCCGGAAGCTCGCGAGGATGAGCGGGTTCGTGTCGAGCAACGTCCCGTCCAAATCAAACAGTAACGTATCCATCAATCAAACAGTCCTTTCTCTGAAGGGTCATCATACCGTTTCGCTTTGCGGCGCACGACCATCATGACGATACCGAAGACGATCATCAAAATCGAGACGATTTGGGCCGTCCGCAAGTCGCCTGCCATGAGGCTGTCCGTCCGGAGCCCTTCGATATAGAAGCGGCCGACCGAGTACCAGACGAGGTACGACAAGAAGATGTAGCCACGCGGCGGATTGCCGACCACGCGCCAGACGACGAGCAGAATGACACCGAGGATGTTCCAGACGCTCTCGAACAAGAACGTCGGCAAGTAATACACGCCGTCGATGAACATCTGGTTGACGATCCAGTCCGGGAGACGGAGCGTCTCTTCGAGGAAGCTACGCGTCGTCTCATCGCCGTGCGCTTCTTGGTTCATGAAGTTGCCCCAACGCCCGACCGCTTGTCCGAGCAGGAGCGACGGCGCGAGGATGTCGGTCACTTTCCAGAACGACGTCGACTTGCGCATGCTGTAGATCACGACGACGAGGAGCGCCCCGAAAATCGCACCGTGGATGGCAATCCCGCCTTGCCGGATGTCGATGATTTGCCCGAGGTTTTGGCTATAGTAGTCCCACTGGAAGACGACGTAATACACACGGGCGAAGACGATACTGATTGGGATCGACCAGATGACGACGTCGACGAGTCGTTCCGAATCATAGTTGATCCGTTTCGCTTCGAACAAGGCGAGTACAAGTCCGAGCATCGCCCCGAAGGCGATAATCATCCCGTACCAGTAAATCGGGAGCGACCCGATTTCAAACGCTACACGATCAAACGTCGGCTCCACCATCATTCCATCTCCCCTTCGTTATCGTGGATCGCGTTCGCGAGACGTTCGGCGAACTCTTCCGCGGTATTGATGCCCATGTTTTGCAGGCGATAATTCATCGCCGCGACTTCGACGATGACGGCCAAGTTACGTCCCGGACGGACCGGGATCGTGAGGAGCGGTACTTCGCTGTCGATAATCTTCATCGTGTTATGGTCGAGCCCGACACGGTCATATACTTTCCCCGCATCCCAGTTCTCGAGGTTGACGATGAGACTTATCTTCTTGTGCGAGCGAACGGCCCCGGCTCCGAAGAGCGTCATGACATCGATGATGCCGATTCCGCGAATCTCGAGCAAGTGCCGGATGAGTTTCGGTGCCGACCCGACGAGCAGTTGGTCGCCCGTCTGGCGAATCTCGACCGAGTCATCGGCGACGAGACGATGGCCGCGCTTGACGAGTTCGAGCGCCGTCTCGGATTTCCCGACACCGCTCTGGCCTTTAATCAAGACACCGACGCCGTAAATGTCGACGAGCACGCCATGCATCGCCGTCATCGGTGCGAGCTCCATCTCGAGGAAGTTCGTGATTTGTGACTCGATGGACGTCGTCACCGCGTTCGTCTGCATGAGCGGCACGTTCGCCGCCTCGGCCTGTTCTTGAATCTCTTTCGGGATATCGAAGCCGCGCGTGATGAGAATGCCCGGTGTCGATTCCGTGCACAAGATCTTCGCCCGCTCGCGCCGGCTCTCTTCAGACAGGCTCGCGTAGAACGTGAGCTCCGTCTTGCCGAGCACTTGCAGGCGGTTCTTCGCATAGTGCGTATAGTAGCCGGCGAGGACGAGCCCCGGACGACTGAGGTCAGGTGTGACGACAGGACGGTGGAGTCCTTCTTCACCTGCAACGACTTTCAACTTGAAGCGCTCAACGAGTTGAGCCGTACGTACGATATTTTGCATGAGTATCTGCCCCTTTCACGCTCATTATTGTATCATAACTCTCTACGATTGGCGTCAGCGAAAGTGAGTCGTGGCGTGTCAGAAAAAATGAAACAAATTCGTCTCGGCATCGTAAATAGGGTATAGACCACTAGGAGGAGGTGAAATTCATGAACTCACTATTTTTGATTGCCGTCATCTTTATCTTCATCGTCGCGATTGCGGCACTCGTCTATCTCATTAAGTCGCTTGTCGACATGTGGCGTGAGTACGCTGCGACGAAAAACGAAACGGTCCTGTTATTATTCATTTTGAACATCGTCGGCTTCTTCTTATCCGGCTCGCTCATCTCGATGATCGTCGCCATCATCTTCTACTGGAACCGGTCGAAAAAGATGCGCAACCTCGGGATTATTCTGCTTATCGCCGGACCGATTCTGTTCATCTTGTTGATTATCGGCTCGTTCACGTTATACGACGCACCGATGATGGACTGGGAACAGATGGAGTATGAGATGAACCTGTGACCAGACGGCACAAACGTCAAACAAAGGAGCGTCGTCCCACTCGGGATGATGCTCCTTTGTTTGATCGTCCTTTAGCCACCCTGGCCGCACGCCGCTTTCCTGAGGGGCGGGCTTTCGGGCGGCGCTGTACGTCTTTCCCGTTACGGACTAAACAGGACGTAACCGACTCAATGGAAAGGGCAATCCTGATGATGTCCGACTTGGACTCGAGGTTTTCGATGATTCTGTCATTCACCCGGCATATAGCCGACCACGGTGTCCGACTCCGGCTCGACTAAAATTGTCGGGACACCAACGACACTGTCCGGTTCAGACGCGAACGACACTGCGAGCACCTCGCTCCCAAAATACGTATCATCTAACAGTTCATAGCCGTGATCGACCGTGACACGCTGTACCTCAGCACTTCCTCCCGCATTGATTGCAGGTTCTTCCCAGTTTCGAGCGGTTACATACGCCCAAGCGACGGCGATGGCTTCGTCGTCAGCCGGCTCATTTCCGTTGACGACGCGCTGCTCCTCGTCACATCCGACGAGCAACAGCACCGCGATCATCATCCATCCGGACACTGAAACAAATCGTCGCATCTCATCCCCCCTCTATAAAAGAACCCGGGGCATCGCCTCCGGGTCGTGTATCACTTCTGATGGAACGGATTGTTCAAGTCACCCGGATTGACCGGGTCGACCGGGTCCACCGGTTCATGCTTGTCTTCTTCGAGGAACGTCGACGGCGTATGCTGCGAGCCGTGCTCGAGGTCGATCGTTCCGGTACGCGTTCCGGCCTCGACCTCGATGCGCGGCGTCTGGCCACGGCCCGAGATGAATTCGAGGCGTCGCTGGGCGACGTCTTTCCGGTCGCGGACGATCTCGAGTTCGTCCAAGTTGCAGTGGAGTCCTCCAAAGTTCGTCTCGAGCTCCCCTTCGACCTCGGCGCCGTGCGGCAAGACGAGACGGATGTTCCCCGCGAGCGAGGCGAGTTCGAACTTGGCCGGACGTGCCGTCGCCAGTTCGGCCCGGATGTTGCCGTTGCCGGTCTTGAGCGAGGCTTTGTCATACTTCCCGCTCACGATGACCGCACCGTTGCCGGTCCGGACGTGGACGAGCTCGGTCTCGACACCGTCGACCTCGACCGTGCCGTTCCCTGTGTTGAGGAGGAGTTCCGAGGCGTGGACCTCATCGAGCACGACGCGACCGTTCGCCGTCTGGACGCGCACACTCTCGACATCGAGCCCGTCGGCACGGACTTCCCCGTTGAGCGTCTGGACGTGCAGGTGGTCGAAATGATGATGCGGGACGTATAGCTCGACGTGCGCCCGGACGAGTTTGTCACGGAGCGAGACGACGAGACGGTCCCCGATGACCGAGTGTTTCACGGCCGATTGGAGCTGTTCGAGCGCCTTGTCCGCATCTTGCTGGCGGAGCGGACGGCCGGTGACGATGAGTTCACATTCGTCGTTGTCCGACGAGACGATCGTCGCCGAGGCGTTGAACAAGTCGAGCGCGATGTCAGTCCCGGTGAACGGGAACGACTTCGAGTACGTCACTTCCGGCCCGAAGTTCGAGCTGAACGAGAAATCGCTGTCCCGCAGTTTCGTGACGAGCCCTTCGACCGCCGACGTCAATTTCGTCGTCAGCGACTCGACCGAGTAGGCGTCGACCTTCTCCGTCTCTTGTTGCGCCTCGAGCGCTTGGACACGCTCGGGCTCTAACCGTTCGAGCCGTTCGAGTTGGGTCATGCCTTCCTCGATTGTCAACTTGCCGTCTTTCACTTGCTGGAGAATCAGTTCACGCATTTCTTGTTTCACGTTCATTTCCCCCTTCGAATTGGATACACGTCAATCATGTTCCCGTTTCTCATCATTTCTATACCTTACTTCCGTTTTCCTGCTTTCGGTTTCGCCCGGGCCGCATCTCGTTCTAACACCGGCTTCAAATACTTGCCGGTATACGATGCCGCCACTTCGGCGACCTCTTCTGGTGTCCCCGTCGCGACGATCGTCCCGCCGCCGTCACCGCCTTCCGGACCGAGGTCGATCAAGTAGTCGGCCGATTTGATGACGTCGAGGTTGTGCTCGATGACGAGCACCGTGTCCCCGTTCTCGACGAGGCGCTGCAGGACTTTCAACAGCCGGGCGATATCATCGACATGGAGTCCCGTCGTCGGTTCATCCAAGATGTAAATCGTCTTCCCGGTCGAGCGTTTATGGAGCTCCGAGGCGAGCTTGACGCGCTGCGCTTCCCCGCCCGACAGTTCCGTCGCCGGCTGGCCGAGCTTCATGTAGCCGAGACCGACGTCAAAGATCGTCTGAATCTTCCGTTTGATTTTCGGAATTTTGTCAAAGAAGTCAAGCCCTTCCTCAATCGTCATGTCAAGGACGTCGGCGATCGTCTTCCCTTTATACTTCACTTCGAGCGTCTCACGGTTATAGCGTTTCCCGTGACACACCTCACATGGCACGTACACGTCCGGAAGGAAGTGCATCTCGATTTTGATAATCCCGTCGCCGCGGCACGCCTCACAGCGCCCACCTTTGACGTTGAAACTGAAGCGGCCTTTCTTATAGCCACGCATCTTCGCTTCGTTCGTCGAGGCGAACACGTCGCGGATATCGTCAAACACGCCCGTGTACGTCGCCGGGTTCGACCGCGGCGTCCGTCCGATCGGGGACTGGTCGATATCGATGACTTTGTCGATTTGGTCGAGCCCTTCAATCTTCTTGTGCTTCCCTGGCTTCGCCTTGGCCCGGTTGATGTGATGGGCGAGTGACTTGTACAGAATCTCGTTGATGAGCGTCGACTTCCCGGATCCGGACACGCCCGTGACGGCGATAAACATGCCGAGCGGGATCGACACATCGACCCCTTTCAAGTTGTTCTCTTCCGCCTTCAAAATCTTGAGGAAGCGCTCGTCCGGTACTTTTCGTTCGGTCGGCAGCGGGATGAACTTTTTGCCCGCTAAGTATTGACCGGTGAGCGATTTCTTATTTTTCATGAGCTGCTTCGGCGTCCCGGCGGCGATGACTTCCCCGCCATGTTCTCCGGCCCCAGGCCCGATGTCGATCAAATAGTCGGCTTCCATCATCGTGTCTTCGTCGTGTTCGACGACGATGAGCGTGTTGCCGATATCGCGCATCTGTTTGAGCGTCGCGATCAAGCGGTCGTTGTCACGCTGGTGTAGCCCGATGGACGGCTCGTCCAAGACGTACAAGACGCCTGTGAGGCGCGACCCGATTTGCGTGGCGAGTCGAATCCGTTGCGCCTCGCCGCCCGAGAGCGTCCCGGCTGCCCGCGACAGCGTCAAATAGTCGAGTCCGACGTTGTTCAAGAAGCTGAGCCGCTCACAAATCTCTTGCAAGATGAGGCGGGCGATGGCGATGTCTTTCTCGCTCAGCTCGTTCGTGATGGCGTCGAACAAGTTGATCGCGTTGACGACCGACAGCTCGGTCACTTGCCCGATATGGTGGCCCGTGATTTTCACGGCGAGCGTCTCTTCTTTCAACCGGTAACCACTGCACGTCGGACAGGCGTGCGTCGCCATATACATCTCCATCTGTTCGCGGATATAGTCGGACGTCGTCTCTTTGTAGCGGCGCTCGATGTTTCGGAGCACCCCTTCGAAGAAAATCGTGTTCGTCCGGACTTGGCCAAAATCGTTCTCGTAGCGGAACAGGAACGACTCTTCGTCCGTCCCATTCAAGACGAGGTCCTGGTCGCGTTTCGACAACCGCTCGAACGGGACGTCCATGTCGATTTCGAAATGGTTGCACATCGCCGCGAGCAGTTGCGGATAATATTGTGAGCTCGTCGGCTGCCACGCGGCGACCGCGCCTTCCTTCAACGTCTTCGTCGCGTCCGGGATGACGAGTTCCGGGTCGACGTCGAGTTTCGTCCCGAGTCCGTCACACGTCGGGCATGCGCCGAACGGTGAGTTGAACGAGAACATGCGCGGTTCGAGTTCCCCGATCGAGAAGCCGCAGATCGGACAGGCATGATGCTCGCTGAAGAGGAGCTCCGTCCCGTCCATTTTGTCGATGATGGCCCGACCGTCCGCGAGGCGGAGCGCCGTCTCGAGCGAATCGGCGAGCCGTCCTTCGACGTCAGGTCGGACGACGAGACGGTCGACGACGACTTCAATCGAATGTTTCTTGTTCTTGTCGAGCTCGATCTCGTCCGTCAGTTCGATCGTTTCCCCGTTGACGCGGACACGGACGAACCCTTCTTTTTTGAGCGAGTCGAACACTTTGACGTGCGTCCCTTTCCGACCGGAGACAATAGGGGCGAGGATTTGCAGGCGTGTCTTCTCCGGCAGCTCCATCACTTGGTCGACCATTTGCGAGATCGTCTGGCTCGAGATCTCGATGCCGTGGTTCGGACAGACCGGTTTCCCGATCCGGGCGAACAAGAGCCGTAAGTAGTCGTAAATCTCCGTCACCGTCCCGACGGTCGAGCGCGGGTTCCGGCTCGTCGTCTTCTGGTCAATCGAGATGGCCGGACTGAGACCCTCGATCGTGTCGACGTCCGGTTTGTCCATCTGCCCAAGGAACTGCCTTGCATACGCGGACAAGCTCTCGACGTAGCGGCGCTGCCCTTCGGCGTAAATCGTATCGAAGGCAAGCGAAGACTTCCCGGAACCGGACAGACCCGTCAAGACGACGAGTTGGTCCCGAGGAATCTCGATATCAATGTTTTTCAAGTTGTTGACGCGCGCCCCTTTGATGACGATCGCATTTTTCTTCTCAGCCATTTAACTCCCTACCTTCAACTCCAAGATTAAGTCACGCAATTCAGCCGCCCGTTCGAACTGGAGGTCGCGGGCCGCTTGTTTCATTTCTTCTTCTAGCTTGGCGATTGCCGCCTCGCGCTCGGCCGGTTTCATCGAGCTGAGCGACTCGAGCACTTCTTCCTCGGCATCGACCGTCGCCCGGATGACGCCGCGTACTTCTTTCTTAATCGTCTTCGGGGTGATGCCATGTTCTTTGTTATACGCCAATTGAATCGTCCGCCGTCGGTCGGTCTCCTCGATGGCTCGTTTCATCGAGTCGGTCATCTTATCGGCGAACAAGATGACGTGCCCGTTCGCGTTACGCGCCGCGCGGCCAATCGTCTGGATGAGCGAGCGGTCCGAACGGAGGAACCCTTCCTTATCGGCGTCAAGGATCGTGACGAGACTCACTTCCGGGATGTCGAGCCCTTCTCGGAGCAAGTTAATGCCGACGAGCACGTCATACTTACCGAGACGAAGGTCACGAATGATCTCAATCCGTTCGAGCGTCTTAATCTCCGAATGCATGTAGTTGACCTTAATGCCGGCCTCACGAAGATAGTCAGATAAGTCTTCGGCCATCTTCTTCGTGAGCGTCGTCACGAGTACACGTTCGTCCCGTTTAATGCGGTCACGGATTTGGTCCATCAAGTAGTCGATTTGCCCTTTAATCGGATGAATCTCAATCGTCGGGTCGACAAGGCCGGTCGGACGGATGATCTGTTCAATCATTTCTGGTGTATGTTCCAGCTCATACGGACCTGGTGTCGCCGAGATGAAGATTGCTTGGCTCAGTTTTTTCTCGAACTCTTCGAACTTGAGCGGCCGGTTGTCTTTTGCCGACGGCAAGCGGAAGCCATGGTCGACGAGCACTTGTTTCCGTGCCTGGTCGCCGTTATACATCCCACGCACTTGCGGGAGCGTCACGTGCGACTCATCGGCGACGAGCAGGAAGTCTTTCGGGAAGTAGTCGATGAGCGTATATGGCGTCGCGCCTTCAGGCATCAGGTTCAAGTGTCGTGAATAGTTCTCAATCCCTGAACAGTAGCCCATCTCCCGCATCATCTCTAAGTCGTATTGCGTCCGCTGTTCGAGACGTTGCGCCTCGAGCAGTTTCCCTTCTTCACGGAACTTCTCGAGCTGTTCTTCGAGCTCGGCTTCGATGTTGACGATCGCTTTTTGCAATTTCTCGTCACGCGTGACGAAGTGGGACGCCGGGAAGATGGCGACGTGCTCACGGTCGGCGATAATCTCACCGGTGAGCGGATCCATCTCCCGAATCCGGTCAATCTCGTCACCAAAAAATTCGACGCGCATACAATGCTCGTCACGAGACGCCGGGAAAATCTCGACGACGTCGCCCCGTACGCGGAAACGTCCACGCTGAAAATCGATGTCGTTTCGTTCATATTGAATGTCGATCAACTTCCGAAGCATCTCATCGCGTCCCATCTCTTTTCCGACACGGAGACTGAGGACGAGACTGCGGTACTCTTCCGGGTTACCGAGACCATAGATGCACGACACCGAGGCGACGATGATGACGTCGTCCCGCTCGAACAAGGCGGACGTCGCCGAGTGACGTAGTTTGTCGATCTCATCATTAATCGACGCGTCTTTCTCGATGAACGTGTCCGTCGACGGAACGTACGCTTCCGGCTGGTAATAGTCGTAATAACTGACGAAGTATTCGACGGCGTTGTTCGGGAAGAACTCTTTGAACTCCGAGTAGAGCTGGCCGGCGAGCGTCTTGTTGTGGGCTAAGACGAGCGTCGGCTTCTTCACTTCTTGGATGACGTTCGAGACGGTGAACGTCTTGCCGGTGCCGGTCGCCCCGAGCAACGTCTGGTAGCGGTCGCCACGGTTGACGCCTTCGACGAGCTGTCGAATCGCTTCCGGTTGGTCACCTCCCGGCGTATATTCCGATTGTAATGCGAACGGGATCGATTCCATGATGATTCCTCACTTTCTGTTCCTACATAATTGATTTGATTATAGCACATACACGAACAAATATTCGCTTCTGAAATGTCGCCCATTCCGTTATGATAAAGGATGAATCTATGTAGAAACGAGTTGGTTGACGTGTGGTCTCTCCTCTTCATCCCGCTCGGCGCCGTCGTCGGCGCCTTGTCCGGGTTCTTCGGCATCGGCGGCGGGGTCATCATCGTCCCGGTGCTGTTGTTCAGCGGTTATACGGCGGCCGAGGCGGTCGCGACGTCTCTGCTCTTCGTCGTCGGCACGAGCCTCGCCGGTGCGAAGCGGCATACGTCGCTCGGCAACGTCTCCTGGACGACCGGGCTCCTCATCGGACTGACTGGTGCCGTGACGGCCCAACTGTCGAGCCGGCTCGTCCTCGCCTTCTCCGGTACGAGTGATTGGCTGCTGAACGTGTTCTATCTCGCTATCCTATCTTATTTTGCCGTTACGCTCTTAAAGAAAACATCGAAACGCCGACCGAAAGAAAACACGACCGTCGCCGCGGGTGTCATCGGGGCGATCGCCGGGCTGTTGTCTGCGCTCCTCGGCATCGGCGGCGGCTTCATCATCGTCCCGCTCCTCGTCAGCTGGCTCGGCTACTCGACGCACCGGGCTGTCGGGACGAGCCTCGCCGCCGTCTTGTTCATCGCGTTCGGAGGACTCGTCAGCTATTTGCCGTCGCTCACGCTCGACTTCCTTGTCCCGGCCGCGCTCATCCTCGGCGCGTTCATCGGGGCCCCGCTCGGCGCGACGGTGACGAGCCGTTATCGTGAGAAAGAGATTTCACGCCGCCTCGCCTTGTTGTATGGCGTGGTCATCGTCTCGATCACACTCGACTTGATGACGCAACTTTGGATGCCGTTCACGTATATGAGTCTAGGCGTCCTTTTCGTTTTTATCGTCGGTATCACCGCCGATTTCATCGGGCGTTTTACCAAGTGAAAGCCACTTTGAAAATAAAAAAGTGGTTTTTTTGAATATCTTTGTTTTGAAGCGCTTTCAATTGGGGGATATAATGAAGTGGTAAGTCAAAATTCAATATGGGAAAGGGGAGTATCACATGTCAGCATTCGTCAGCGAAATTATTGGTACAATGCTACTCATCTTGCTCGGTAACGGTGTCGTCGCCGGCGTCGTCCTCCGTCATTCGAAAGCGGAGAACGCAGGTTGGGTCGTCATCACGTTCGGTTGGGGCTTCGCCGTTATGATCGGGGTATACGCAGCCGGAATCTACGGAGGGGCGCACTTGAACCCTGCCGTCACGGTCGGGCTCGCGACAGCAGGCTCATTCCCTTGGGCTGATGTGCCAGCCTACATCTTGGCACAGTTTATCGGGGCGTTCATCGGGGCCGTCCTCGTGTTCGTGCACTACAAACCGCACTATGATGTGACCGACGATCCGGGTGCCAAACTGGCCACCTTCTCGACCGCACCAGGGATTCGTAGCACGCCGTTCAACTTGATCGGGGAAATCATTGGTACGTTCGTTCTCGTCTTCGGAATTTTGTCATTCGGGGCCAACACGTTCACGGACGGCTTGAATCCGCTCATCGTCGGTTTCCTCGTTGTCTCGATCGGTCTCTCACTTGGTGGTACAACGGGATATGCGATCAACCCGGCACGTGACCTCGGTCCGCGGATTGCGCATGCGATACTCCCGATCAAAGGGAAAGGGACGTCAGATTGGGGCTACTCTTGGATTCCGGTCGTCGGACCGATCATCGGTGCCGTCATCGCCGCCCTCGTCTATGGCATTCTCGTCCCATAATCACAACTTCTAAGGAGGCACTATTTCATGGATAAAGAAAAACGTTATATTTTAGCACTTGACCAAGGCACGACAAGCTCACGCGCCATCATCTTCGACCACGACGGTAAAATCGTCACGACCGCCCAGCGCGAGTTCAAGCAATACTTCCCGAAACCAGGCTGGGTCGAGCATAACGCCAACGAGATTTGGGGTTCTGTCCTCGCCGTCATGGCCGAGGCGTTCGGGTCGGCTGATATCGATCCAAAAGAGATCGCGGCCATCGGAATCACGAACCAACGGGAAACAGCCGTCGTGTGGGAAAAAGAGACGGGACGTCCGGTCTATAACGCCGTCGTCTGGCAATCGCGTCAAACGGCCGGTATTTGTGACGAGTTGAATGCGGCCGGTCACGGCGACTTGTTCCGTGACAAGACCGGTCTCCTCATCGACGCCTACTTCTCAGGAACAAAAGTCAAATGGATCCTCGACAACGTCGACGGCGCCCGTGAGAAAGCGGACAACGGCGAGCTCCTCTTCGGGACGATCGACACGTGGCTCATCTGGAAACTTTCCGGCGGCCACGCCCACGTCACCGACTACTCGAACGCGTCACGTACGCTCATGTACAACATCTACGAGCAACAGTGGGACGACGAGCTCCTCGACATCTTGACGGTACCGAAATCGATGCTCCCGGAAGTCAAGCCATCGAGTGAAGTGTACGCCCATACGATCCCGTACCACTTCTTCGGCTTCGAAGTACCGATCGCCGGCGCTGCCGGTGACCAACAGGCCGCCTTGTTCGGGCAAGCGTGCTTCGATTCAGGCGAAGGGAAAAACACGTACGGCACGGGTTGCTTCATGCTCATGAACACGGGCGAGGAAGCCGTCAAATCGGACCATGGCCTGTTGACGACGATCGCCTGGGGCTACGATGGGAAAGTCGAGTATGCGCTCGAAGGATCGATCTTCGTCGCCGGTTCGGCCATCCAATGGCTGCGCGACGGGCTCCGGATGCTCAAGTCAGCGAAAGACACGGAGCAATACGCGAACCGTGTCGAGACGACAGACGGCGTCTACGTCGTCCCTGCCTTCGTCGGGCTCGGTGCCCCGTATTGGAACTCGGACGTGCGCGGCGCCATCTTCGGCCTGACGCGCGGTACCGAGAAAGAACACTTCGTCCGGGCGACGCTCGAGTCGCTCGCCTATCAGACGCGTGACGTCTTGACGGCGATGGAACAAGACTCAGGGATCGAGTTGAAAACGCTCCGTGTCGATGGTGGCGCGGTCAACAACAACTTCCTCATGCAGTTCCAGGCTGATATCTTGGACGTCCCGGTCGAGCGGCCGGAAGTGAGCGAGACGACGGCACTCGGGGCCGCCTACCTCGCCGGTCTTGCCGTCGGATTCTGGAAAGACCAAGCGGAAATCAAGCAACAGTGGAAACTCGACCAACAGTTCGAACCGAGCATGGACGAGTCGCACCGCGAAAATCTTTACAAAGGCTGGCAACACGCCGTCGAAGCGACGATGGGCTTCAAACCATCGAAACTTGAATCGTAAGCACACGAAAGGGAGCCTCCGCGGAGGCTCCCTTTTTTCGAGCATTCATAACTTGCGCAGACGTAGCCGCGGGCTCATCGGCTCCCCGACGAACAAGATGCCGAGCTCATGCGGGTCGGTTTCATACATCGCCCGCTGGACGAACCGGATATCCCCGTTCAAGTTGAGTACCTCGAGCTTGATGTACGGTTTATGAAGCTGGAGCGCCTCATAGAAGCTGCTCCCGCCCGTGATGACCGTCCCGTTCACTTTATAAATCGACTCGCCCGGGATGAGTTGCATCGCTTCCCCTGGCGAACCCGGGAGCGTGTCGACGATGACCGCCCCACGGTTGCCGTTGATGAACACCGGCGTCGTCGCCCGGTTCTCACGTTTGATGAGCTGTAACGCGAGCTCATACAATACATAGAGCGCGATCAAGACGTAACCGGCGTACGGCACGTCAAGTGCGTAAGACGCTCCGAACAGACCGAGCGCGATGACGGCAAGGATGCCGCGATACGTGCTCAACTTTCCGAGGAGCGTCCGTGGCAACGCCCCGGTCGACAAGAGGCTCACCCCGATTGGAATCGGTAGGATGACTGGGACCATCCCGTCGAACCCGAACGACGGCGGCAAGAAGACGACGAGTGGGAAGAACCAGAGTCGTTTGACGACGTGACCGCCGATGAATTGACCACGTTTCGACAAGATGAGCGTCGGCGACGTCTCGACGTTCCCGTTCCACCGTAGCAAGACCGCCTCGGCGAGCGTGACGACGCCGAAGACGAGCGCATACACCGGCCAACCGACCTCGGCGAGCCGAGCGACCGTCTCGTCGAGCGGTCCGAACGAGATGACGTCACGAAGCGACACGGCCGCGAGCATGACGAGGAGCGGGAACGCCGGGCTGACGAAGCGCGGATGCATCGTCAAGACGACGAGGGCGTACAGGACGGTGAACGTGACGAGCCATTCGACGTTGACCGTCGTCTCGAGCCAGACGGTCGCGACCGAGGCGAGCGCCCCGAGCAAAACGCTCGGCCAGACGAAATGAATCCAATCTGATTTCGGCGAGCGCCGGCGCGAGCGGAACATCGCCCGTTCCCGTTTGATGCGCGTCATGGATATGTAAGCGAGGGCGACGAGCGTCACCCAGAGCAGCGGACTACCGATCAAAGTCAATAAAGCGAGTACACTCATTCGTAGAACGTCCACACGTGTCCAATCCTTTCCCTAATCCTTATTTTGCAGCTTCTTCGAGCGCACGGTTCAACTGGGCGTCGTTCGCCTCGTCTTGAATGACTTCAAGCAATCGCGATTCGAGCGCCGATGCCGTCTCCTCGTTGACGATCCCGTCCGCCGTCAAATTGTTGTCTTCTTGGAACGCGGCGACGGCCCGGGCCATCGTGTCGCCGTAATAGCCCGGCTGACCGCCCGGCTCGTAGCCGATCCCTTCGAGGACGGTATGCAAGTTCGATACGGATTCACCGTAATCACCGACCTCGAGCGTGTCCGCCTCGGCGAGGATGCGGTTGACGCTGAAATAGTCCGGTTGATTGACTTCGATGTCCGGTTCGATTCCTTTCTCGTTAATCCAATTGCCGTCCGGCGTGAGCCACTTGCTCGTCGTCAGCTTCAAGTTGCTGCCGTCCGCCAAATCGAACGCTGTCTGGACGACGCCCTTGCCGAACGTCTTGTTGCCGATCACGGTCGCCCCGGCCCCTTCCTTGAGCGCCCCGGCGAGAATCTCGGACGCCGAGGCCGAGCCTTCGTCCGTCAAGACGAAGAGGCCATACGGTTTCGCCTCACGGGCGCGACCGCTCTGCGACTCACGCTCCCCTTGCGCGTCCTCGATTTGAACGACCGGCGTGTCCGTCGGGACGAAACCTTCGACCATCGTGATGACGGACGGCAACAGGCCACCCGGGTTTCCGCGCACGTCGATGATGAGGCTATCGATGTCTTGGCTCTCGAGTTCCTCGAGCTGTTCCAAAAATTCGTCGTCGGTCGGTTCGGAGAACTGGGTCACTTGCAGATAGCCGATCTTCTTGCCGGCTTCTTCCTTCACCTCTGACGTCACCGTCTCGATTGGAATCGTGTCCCGCGTGATCTCATAGTCGGCCTCTTGCCCGCCGCGGCGAATCGTCAACGTGACGACGGTCCCTTTCTCCCCGCGGATGAGACGCACCGCCTCTTCGACGGCCATCCCTTCAATCGACTCGCCGTCGACGGCCGTGATGACATCCCCTGGACGGAGTCCGGCCGCTTCGGCCGGAGCGCCTTTGATTGGAGCGACGATTAAGATGTCTTCTCCTTTCTTCTCCAAAGTCGCGCCGATTCCTTCAAAACTCGACTCAATCGAATCGGTGAATTGCGACGTCTCTTCCGCGTCGAGGAAGTCCGAATACGGGTCGTCGAGGGCGGCGGTCATCCCGTCGAGCGCCCCGATGAGGAGCGCTTCGTCTGATATATCTTTAAGTGAGTGGGCCTCGATGAGCTTGCGCACTTGTTCGACTTTGTCCCAGCCCTCGCTCCGCGGTTGGATGGCGGTCGGAAGAGCAGTCGTATCGGTAAACGCCATCGTCGCGAGCCCTGCACCGGCCCCAGCGACGAACGTGGCGCCGGCGAGTAGTCCAGCGGTTGAATTTTTCACGGGTAGTCCCTCATTTCTCTTGATCAGTCTTTCATTCAGTATAGCAAAAAGTTTAGAAGAAAAGACGCGTTCCACACATTTGGGACGCGTCTCTCCGTCAATAGCCGATATAAGGACCTGGGTCGACCGCGTTCGGTTGCCCCGGGGCCCATTCGCCACGGTGAAGTTCGAAATGTAAGTGCGGCCCCGTCGACCAGCCCGTGTTGCCGAGCGTTCCGACCGTCTGGCCGGCCGCGATCGTCTGGCCCGGTGTGACCGTGATCGAGTCGAGATGGCCGTACACCGTCGTCCACACTTGGCCGCCTAACACGTGCGAGACGAAGACGACGTTGCCGTAGCCCGTCGCCGGCGCCGCCTTGATGACGATGCCGGGTGCCGCCGCCACGATGGGCGTGCCGGTCGCGTTGACGATGTCGATGCCGCGATGCGACTCTGGCGCCCCGGTGAGCGGGTTCGCCCTCGGGCCGAACCGGCTCGAGACGTACCCGGAGACGGGACGGACGAACGTCGACACAGGTTGCGTCACGTTCTCAGCCGCTTCGACTGGCGGAACCGGTGGCGCGACAGGTGCTGGGCCCGGCGACGACTCCGTCTTCGCTTTCGCCTCGGCTTCTTGGCGTGCTCGCGCCTCTGCATCTGCCTTCGCTTGGGCGTCCGCCTTCGCCTGTGCCTCGGCTGCTGCTTTCGCTTCCGCTTGTCGTCTCGCTTCCGCTTCGGCCGCCTCGCGTTCGGCGGTTGCAATCGCCTCGAGCTGACCGGCGATGATGCGGCGCTGTTCGTCCATGAGCGCCTGTTCTTCCTCGCGCGTCATCTGTTCGAGCTCGAGTAGCTCGACTTGTTCGTTTAGTTCGGAAAGGAGCGACTGCTTCTCCTCGGCTGCACGGTCGAGCGCCTGCTTCGTGATGACGAGTTCACGCTCTTTTTGTTTGACGAACGACAGCTGGGTCCGTTGCGTCGTCTCGAGCGACTCGAGCCGCTCGACTTCTTCCATGAAGCTATGTATGAGGTCCCGGTCCTGCTCCGCGATCGACTGCGCCGTCATGAGACGCGTGACGAAATCCCCGAACGTGCGGGATTCGAAGATGACTTGGAGATAGGACCGGTCCTCGTTTACTTGAAGCACACGAAGACGCTCACTGAGGAGCGCCTTCTGGCCTTGGAGGTACTGCTCTTGGGCAGCGAGTTGGCGGCGTGTCGTCTCGAGCTCGGTGCGGGCCGCGTCGGCTTCAGCCTGCTGGACGGCAATCTGTTCACTGAGGCTATCGAGCCGTTCGTTGACGGCCTTCACCTCGGTCAAGACCGCGTCACGCTCCGCCTCGGTGATGTCGAGCTCGGCGTCCGTCTCGGCTTGCGCTTTCTTGGATGCCTCTAGCTGTTTGGATAGACGATCTTGTCGTTCCCGTAACGTCTCTTTCTCCGTCGCCATGACCGGCGCGGCAAGTAACGTCATACATAACCCAAGCGCAAGCGAACGTTTCATCCGCCAACTCCCCCTTATCTAAGTTAGACTTTCAAGAATCGACCGAGCGATGTCGTCGATCCCCAGATCCCGATGAACGCCCCGAGTGCCAACAAGACGAGTGACACTTGCGTCGTGAGCGTCGATGGATCAATCAACTTAAATATATCACCATTCAATTGATCTAGCGATGGTTGTAAAGCACTATATGCGACATCGTAGCCGAAGTAGACGACGGCGATCGGGATGAGCGCGCCGAGCACACCGAGGAGGAGTCCTTCGATGAAGAACGGCCAGCGGATGAAGCTGTTTTTCGCCCCGACGAGACGCATGATCTCAATCTCGCGGCGACGCGAGAAGATCGTCATCTTGATCGTGTTCGAGATGAGGAACATCGCCATGAGCGTGAGCCCGACGATCAATACGAGTCCGCCGATGCGAATCCCGTTGAAGAACGCGAACATCTTGTCGATATAGTCCTGTCCGTATGTGACTCTATCGACGTTCTCAAGCGACTGCACCGCCTCGGCGACTTGTTCGGTCTCGAGCGGGTCTGACGCCTTGACGATGTAACGGTCGTGGAGCGGGTTGTCCTTCTCGACCGCACCGTATGCGTTCGCGTCTTCCCCTAACTGGTTGCGGAAGTTCTCGAGCTCATCGTCTTTCGAGCTGAACGTGACTTCGGCGACACCGGGAATCTGTTCGATGTTTTGTCCGAGCTGTTCGACGTTCGCCTCTTCGGCGGTCCGTGTGACGAACACTTGAATCTCGACGTCGTTCTCGACGTTTTGTGAGATCTCGTTGACGTTGAACATGACGAGCGCGAAAATCCCGACGAGTAACAATGTGATGGTGACGGCACTGATGGCCGCAAACGTCATCCACCCGTTGCGAAGTGTTCCTTTGAACCCTTCCCGTAAGTGGCGGAGTCCACTTTTAAATATCATAGCCATACGCTCCTTTCTCTTCATCGCGGACGACTTTCCCGTTCTCAATCGCGATGACGCGATGGCGAATCTTATCGACGATGTCACGGTTGTGTGTCGCCATGACGATCGTCGCACCGCGGCGGTGAATCTCTTCAAATACTTCCATGATGCCCCACGCCGTGTCCGGGTCTAAGTTCCCGGTCGGCTCATCGGCGATGATGAGCTTCGGCTTGTTGACGATCGCGCGGGCGATCGAGACGCGCTGCTGTTCCCCACCCGACAGTTCGTCCGGATAGTTGCGGGCCTTGTTTTTGAGCCCGACGAGGTTCAACACGTCCATCACTTGCTTGCGCATCGTATTCGTGTCGGCTTGGACGACCTCGAGGGCGAAGGCGACGTTCTCGTACACGGTGAGCGACGGCAACAACTTAAAATCTTGGAAGATGACGCCGAGTTGGCGGCGAAGTTTCGGCACGTGGCGATTCTTCAGCTTGCCGACATCGATGCCGTCAATCAACAATTGACCGCTCGACGGCTTCTCCTCCCGATAAATCATTTTCATAAACGTCGATTTCCCGGCGCCGGATGGTCCGACGACGTAGAGGAACTCGCCGTCTTGGATTTCTATGTCGAGATCATCGACGGCGACGACGCCGTTCGGATATACTTTACTGACTTTTTGCATCGAAATCATAACGTATTCCCTACCCTTTTTAAATATTTTTCATGCATCTATGACGAAGTTTCATTGTTTTAGTAACTGTATATTTTTCGTCTAGCCTCTGTTCTACAGGAAACAGAACGTGCTGTCAAGGCACGTTGCTCGTACCCACGCCCTAGTCAATTAGACCGAAGACAGGACAAGGAGCGCTACCATTATATCAATCGGTTTTTTAAAACACCATTACAGGAGTGTTTCAGTTGGAGGGCGCACGGTGGGAAATTGTCACATCGAATGCTTACTTCACGCATTCGTCATATTTACTGAAATCGCGGTTCAAAAAAGGCGTCCTGTAATGAGGACGCCTTCCGATTTTACTCAGGGGGTTGGTCTTTCAACGCATCGAACGGCGACCGCTTTTTCTTTCGGTACTTGATGTGGATCGTCGGCGATTCGTACTCGTCCGAGGCGCGGATGTCCTTACTCGACACACGCATGAACGACCAGGCGAGCAGTAGCATGATGAAGATGAGCGGGAACCCACCGACGATACTCGCCGTCTGGAGCGTGTCGAGTCCCCCGAGGAACATGAGGGTAAGCGGCATGATACAGAGCGCGAACGCCCAGAACAAACGATTCCAAGCCGCCGGCTCCCCTTCGACATACTTTTGTGTCACCGATGCCAAAATATATGAGGATGAATCAAACGTCGTCGCGAGGAAGATGATGGCGAGGAACGTGAACACGGCGACGACGACCTTGCCGAACGGTAGTTGTCCGATGATGGCGATAATCGTCGCAGCCGGTCCGTACGTATCCATATAACCGATGACATCGAACGCGCCGCTCAAGTGGAGATAAAGCCCGAAATTCCCAAGAATTCCGAAGAAGAGGATACAACCGAACGTGCCGTACACCATCGTCCCGATGATCATCCCGCGAATCGTCCGACCGCGTGAGATGCGGGCGACGAACAGTCCGACGAACGGCGCATAGACGAGCCACCACGCCCAGTAGAACACGGTCCATGCTTCCGGGAAGCCAGTCTCGGTGAATCCGCCGAGGTTCCCGAACGGTTCCATCCACGTCGCCATCTTGAAGAAGTTGTCGAGCAGGATGCCGACGGCGTTGAACGTCGTCTCGAGGATGAAGCGCGTCGGCCCGAGGATGAGGACGAAGGCGAGAATCGAGAGCGACAGCCAAATGTTCAAGTCACTGAGCACTTTGATGCCGCGCTTTAACCCGACGTACGAGCTGACGGCGAAGATGACCGTACAGACGAGCATGATGACCGCCTGCATGCCGAGCGTCACCGGGATGCCGGTGATTTCGTTCACTCCTTCGGCGATCATCGGCGTGCCGAGGGCGAGCGTCGTCCCCGCCCCGCCGAGCAGGCCGAAGATGAACAAGATGTCAATCAGCTTCCCGACCGGACCGTCCGCCCATTTGCCGATGACAGGCCGGACCGCCTCGCTCACTTTGAGTACGGACTTGCGCCGGACGTAAAAGAAGTATGCAATCGGGAGCGCCGGGAGCGTATAGATCGCCCAGGCGATCGGACCCCAGTGGAACATCCCGTACGCCGTCGCCCACTGGATGGCCTCGGTCGATTCCGGTTCGACGCCGAACGGAGGCCCTTGATAGTAGTACACCCACTCGATGACCGACCAATACAGGATACTCGAGCCGATCCCGGCCGCGAACAGCATCGCCGCCCACGAGAACGTGCTGAACTCCGGCTCCTCGTCTTCGCGCCCGAGCTTGACGTGGCCGTTCTTGCTGAAGGCGACAAAAATCAAAAACCCGAACGCGCCGAGTCCCATCGCCAAGTACAGCATGCCGAAGTTTTGCGTCATGAACGTGTTCGCGGCCCCGACCCATGTCCTGCCCGTCTCCGGGAACAAGACGAGCGGTAGCGTTACCGCGAGCAATAGACAGAACGCGCCGATGAACGTGGGCCAATCAATCAATTTCGTTTTCAATGTACCCCACCCCTTGAAGTTGTTATTCTTTTTTACCAACATTTTATCGCGACGAAACAAAAAACCACGGGTCGCCCCGTGGTCTCCGTATTATTTCTTCTCAGCGAGCCAAGCCGACACGGCTGCGATCTCGTCGTCATCTTGGATGACGTTCGCAGGCATATTTCCTTGACCGTTTCGAATGATTCCTTCGATGTCTTCAGCCGACAAGCGTGCCCCGACGTCTGTCAATGCCGGACCGCTCATCCCTTCTAAGTTCGCGCCGTGACAAGCCGCACAGTTTTGCGCGTATACCGCTTCCGCGTCAATCGAGCCTGTCGTCGTCCCCGAATCGTTGCCTGACGTGTCTTCCTCATCGCCGCCACCGCACGCACCGAGCGTGAGCATGGCGCCGAGGCCGATGGCCATCATCCACTTCTTCATATAGGGTTCCCCTCCTAAGTTGTAGAAATAACCTACAATTACCATTATAGCCGTTCTGAAGCGCTTTCTAACCTAATCTCATGAAAAGTACACAAAGATTACACATCTTACGGCACGTTGATGTAGCGTTTGTCCGACGTGAACCCTTGCCCCATTACCTCGTGCGCCTCGCTGAAGACGAGGAACGCGTCGGGGTCGATGCGACGGATGATTTCCTTCAACCGGCTCACCTCATTCTGCCGGACGACGACGAGGAGCATCGGTCGGTCGAGTCGCGAGTAGGCCCCAATCGCCTGAATCTCGGTCGCCCCGCGGTCGAGCTCGTCGAAGACGGCCCGCGTGATGACGTCACGCTTCTCCGAGATGACGTACGCCATCTTGTCTTGCGTGAAGCCGAGCTGGACGAAGTCGATCATCTTGATCGTGATGAACAGCGCGATGAGCGCATACAGTCCCGTCGTGAACGAGAACGTCACCGCCGCGACGAGGACGACCGCCCCGTCGAGGATGGCGATACACAGATAGAGCGGGATGTGCGTGAACTTATGTAGGATCTGCGCGATCAAGTCCATCCCGCCCGTCGAGGCGCGCCCCCGGAAGATGAGGCCGAGGCCAATCCCGACGCCCGCCCCGCCGAACACGGCCGCGAGCAACGTATCGTTCACTGCGGCACCGGCGTCAATCAACTCATAGAACAAGATCACGCCCGGCAAGAAGATCGAGCCGACGAGCGACTTGACGCCGAAGCCGAGCCCGAGGATCATCCAGCCGATGACGAGGAGGAGCACGTTCGCCACGAGCTGGAACGCCCCCGGCGAGATGCCGAACAGCTCGTACGTGATGATCGAGATCCCGCTGACGCCGCCCGAGGCGAGGTTGTTCGGGAGTAGAAACAAGCTGAACGCCGAGGCGACGAAGACGGACCCGGTCAGTAAATACATATAGTCTTTGACGATTTGCTTCATTAAAGGTTTTCTCCTCTACATACAACGTGGCCCAAAGACATCGGTCTTTGAGCCACATGCATCACATATTTGTCTTGCGGAGGTACGCGTCGATGAAGCCCATGATGTCCCCATCCATGACGCCGCCCGTGTTCCCGACTTCATAGCTCGTCCGGTGGTCTTTGACCATCGCGTACGGGTGGAAGACGTACGAACGGATTTGGCTACCCCAGCCGATGTCCGTCTTCTCGCCGCGAATCTCGTCGAGCTTACGTTGCTGCTCGTCGAGCTCGCGTTGATAAAGTTTCGCCTTGAGCATCTTCATCGCCGACTCACGGTTCTTGATCTGTGAGCGCTCGGTCTGACACGAGACGACGACACCCGTCGGCACGTGCGTAATCCGGACGGCCGAGTCGGTCGTGTTGATGTGCTGACCGCCGGCGCCTGACGCGCGGTACGTGTCGATGCGGAGGTCTTCGGTCTTCACGTCGACTTCGATGTCGTCATCGAACTCCGGCATGATGTCACATGAGACGAATGACGTGTGACGGCGTCCTGACGAGTCGAACGGCGAGATACGCACCAACCGGTGAATCCCTTTCTCCGCTTTCAAATACCCGTACGCATTGTGCCCGACGATGCGGAGCGTGACCGACTTGACGCCGGCCTCCTCGCCCGGAAGGTAGTCGACCGTCTCGACTTTCCAACCCTGCTTGTCGGCGAAACGCTGATACATGCGAAGGAGCATCGATGCCCAGTCTTGTGACTCGGTCCCGCCGGCCCCAGGGTGAAGCTCGAGGATGGCGTTGTTCGCGTCATACGGCCCGTTCAAGAGGATTTCGAGCTCAAACTCGTCGAATTGACCTTTCAGCTCCGTCACCATCTCGGCGAGCTCTTGTTGCATCTCGGCGTCCGGCTCTTCCTTGATGAGTTCGAGCGTCACTTCGCCGTCCTCATGTCCGTCGGCGAGCGCCTGATATTTGTCGACCATCGCTTTCAAGCCGTTCGATTCGTCGATGACTTTTTGCGCCTTCTCTTGGCTGTCCCAGAAGTCCGGGTACGTCATCTCGTTCTCGAGCTCGGCGATACGTGCCTGCTTCTCCGTCAAGTTGAGGGAAGCCTTATAGTTGTCGAGGCGTTTGGCCATCGCCTCGAGTTCGTTCCGAATATCTGAAATTTCCATAGTGTGTATCACCTTTCCGTAGGAAAGAGGCGAGCAGGCTCGCCTCTTAAAAAATCAAGCTTGTTGTTTACCGTGGCAGTTCTTGAACTTCTTGCCCGATCCGCACCAGCACGGGTCGTTGCGGCCAAGACGTTGGTCTTCGGTGCGACGGACCGGCTTCTTCTTCACCGGGGCGTCGTCCTTGCCAGAGACGGCCACTTCTTCTTCGACGACTTTCTCACGACGGAGGTTGTCGCCGACCTCGGCGCGAAGGACGAATCCGGTCACTTCTTCCGAGATGGCCGCGTTCATCGCGTCGAACATGTTGATCCCTTCCGCCTGATACTCGCGGAGCGGGTCGTTCTGACCGTAGGCGCGCAAGTGAATCCCTTGGCGGAGCTGGTCCATATGGTCGATGTGCGACATCCAGTGCGAGTCGACGGCACGGAGGACGATGATCTTCTCGAACTCGTTGAACCGCTCTGGCGGCGCGAGTTGACGTTTCGCCTCGTACTGCGCGTTCGTGCGCTCGAGAAGAAGTTCGGTGATCTCTTCGCGTTCCTTGCCGAAGAAGTCTTTCCCTTCGACCGAATTCTCGAGCGCGAGCGTCTGGTTCGCCCAGTGCGCGAGCTCGTCGATGTTCCATTCTTCCGGCACGAGCTCGAGCGGCGTATACTGCGCCACGCCGGCCTCGACCGTGTCTTGCATCATCGAACGGACGATGTCAGACACCGACTCGTTCTCGAGGATGCTGGCCCGGTCCTTATACATGACCTTCCGTTGGTCGGCCATGACGTTATCGTAACCGAGGAGCTGTTTCCGCGCGTCGTAGTTGTTCCCTTCGACTCGTTTTTGGGCCGACTCGACGGCTTTCGAGACCATGCGGCTCTCGATCGGTTGCGTGTCGTCCATCCCGAGACGCTCCATCATGCTCTGGAGGCTGTCGGTACCGAAACGGCGCATCAGTTCGTCTTCGAGCGACAAGTAGAACTGAGATTTACCCGGGTCCCCTTGACGGCCGGCCCGACCACGGAGCTGGTTGTCGATCCGGCGTGACTCGTGACGTTCCGTCCCGATGATATACAAACCACCGAGATCGATGACGCCTTCGCCGAGCTTGATGTCGGTTCCGCGTCCGGCCATGTTCGTCGCGATCGTGACCGCGCCCTTTTGACCGGCGTTCTCGATGATTTCGGCCTCGCGGGCGTGGTTCTTCGCGTTCAACACTTCATGCTTAATCTTTTTCTTCGACAAGAGCTTGCTCAAGTATTCAGACGTCTCGACCGCGACCGTCCCGACGAGCACCGGTTGGCCTGTCGCGTGCGCTGCCGTGATTTCTTCGACGACCGCCTTGAACTTGCCTTCCATCGACTTGAAGATGAGGTCGGAGCTATCCTGACGGAGAATCGGTTTGTTCGTCGGGATCGTCACGACCTGCATGTTGTAGATGTTCCGGAACTCTTCTTCCTCCGTCTTCGCCGTACCGGTCATCCCGGCGAGCTTCTCATACATGCGGAAGTAGTTCTGGTACGTGATCGTCGCGAGCGTCATCGATTCGCGTTGAATCTCGACGCCTTCTTTCGCCTCGATCGCCTGGTGCAACCCTTCCGAGTAGCGGCGTCCGTCCATGACCCGGCCCGTGAACTGGTCGATGATCATGACTTGGCCGTCACGGATCATATAGTCGACATCGTGGTGCATGACCGCGTTCGCACGGAGGGCGAGGCCGACGTGGTGGTTGACCGAAACGTGGTCAATCGCGAACAAGTTGTCGATGCCGAAGAACTTCTCGGCGAGGTCGACCCCTTTGTCCGTGAGGAGGACCGATTTCGTCTTCACGTCGACCGTGTAGTCGTCCTCGACTTTCAGTGTGCGGACGAACGCATCGGCGCGCGTGTAGAGCTCGGTCGACTTCTGGGCCGATCCCGAGATGATGAGCGGAGTACGCGCCTCATCGACGAGAATCGAGTCGACTTCATCGACGATCGTGAAGTAAAGTTCGCGCTGGACGCGGTCTTCTTTATAAAGGACCATGTTGTCGCGCAAATAGTCGAACCCGAGCTCGTTGTTCGTCGAGTACGTGATGTCGCAGTTGTATGCCGCCTGCTTCTCTTCGCGTCCCATGTTCGAGACGTTCAAGCCGACCGAGAGGCCGAGCGCGAAGTAGAGCGGTTCCATCAACTCTTTGTCACGACGGGCCAAATATTCGTTGACCGTGACGACGTGGACGCCGCGGCCCGTGAGCGCGTTCAAGTAAACCGGGAGCGTCGCGACGAGCGTCTTCCCTTCCCCGGTCTTCATCTCGGAGATGTCGCCGTTATGGAGCACGTATCCCCCGATGAGCTGGACGCGGTAGTGACGCATGCCGAGCACGCGCTCCGACGCCTCGCGGCAGACCGCGAACGCTTCCGGGAGGATGTCGTCGAGCGTCTCGCCCTTCGCGAGACGGCCGCGGAACTCTTCAGACTTCGCCTGCAACTGTTCGTCAGACAACGCTTTGATCGGTTCAGCAAACGACTCGACGAGGTCGGCCGCTTTCTCTGCTTTTTTCAATATCCGTTTCTGTGGAGCAAATAAATCTTTCAAAAAGTTCGCCATACTCATATCTCCTCAGCATTCCTATAAAATGCATGTTTTTTCCCTAATGTACAGTTTAACCGAAGTGACCCGTGCTTTCAAGGAAAGGCAAAACGAAACGGCCCCCCGTCGAGGGAGGCCGTGTGATAGTCGAGTTAAGATTATTCTGGTTCAATCAAGCCGTATTTGCCGTCTTTCCGACGGTAGACGACGTTCGTGTTGCCCGTCTCGGCGTCTGAGAAGACGAAGAAACTGTGGCCGAGCATATCCATCTGGAGGATCGCTTCTTCTGTGTCCATCGGCTTGAGCGTGAAACGCTTCGTCCGCACGAGTTCGAGCTCTGACTCTTCATCGTCATACACTGCCACGTCCTCCGGGCCTTCGAGCGCTTTGAAGTACTCGCCGATCCCGCCTTCTTTGGCGCGTCCTTTACGGTTGAGTTTCGTTTTGTGTTTACGGATTTGACGCTCCAACTTGTCGACGACAAGGTCGATCGCCGCGTACATATCGAGGTTCGTCTCTTCAGCACGAAGCAACAAGTTCGGCATCGGAATCGTGACTTCTACTTTTTGCTTTTCATTGTACACTTTCAAGTTGACGTAAGCCGTCTGTGCATCCGTAGGAGTTGTGAAATACCGAGTCAACTTCTCCAGCTTCTTCTCGACATAGTCTTGGATGGCTGGTGTGACTTCAATGTTTTCGCCGCGAATGTTATAAATCATCTGAACTCCTCCTTAAAATAACCGCTTGACCCAATGATTCGTCGCATGTGACGGAATCTCCTGCTTCATTTCTGAAAAGAAAGTGGAACCAGGTGGCTCATATTTAGTATACCCCGAATTCGTTTGCATTGAAAACGTTATCATCAGAAAATAATGACAATTTTGTTCCAAATGATCCGTCTCGCCGCTGAATCGGTTGGTATAAAGGTTTGTACCCGTTCCACAGATTTTTAAACGCGAAATTGACGAGTCAGACGTTATGTGAGAAAAACAAAAAAGCCGGCTCTACGCGAGAGCCGGCTCAGTTTGAAATTATAATTTTACAACGTTAGCCGCTTGTGGGCCACGCTCGCCATCAACGATTTCAAACTCTACCTCTTGACCTTCGTCAAGTGATTTGTAGCCGTCAGTTTGGATTGCTGAGAAGTGTACGAACACGTCTTTGCCGCCTTCTACTTCGATGAATCCAAAACCTTTTTCTGAGTTAAACCATTTTACTTTACCTACCATGTGTAAATCCATTCCTTTCACCATTGAAGAATACAGAGGCTTTCCCTCTACCGGTAATCTTACCACCTTATGGATGGCGTGACAAACACTTTCTCAATATTTTGCAAACGATTTACTTTTTGGCTTACATTGGAATTATATTTCCCTACTTTTCATATTGTCATATTGAGTTTACATTTTTTGTGATATATCATGGAAGAGATGATTTAGGTTTGTGCCGCTAACATTTAGCCGATCCTGAAAATCCAATATGAGGAGGATGGTGCAGCGTATGCGCCCCTACTATTCCGACGAAAAATATCGCATCACGAAACGAACCGTGGCGATTTTGCCTTGCTTCGACATGATGAAGCAGTCGCAAATCATTCTCGAGGATGGCACGGACATCTCGACCCCGCTCAGGCCGTATCAGTTGCTGCAGCTCTCTTGCCGCCAGTATAACAGCTCGATCGAGGAACGGATCTTCATCGCCAAGCGCGTCGCCGGCGTCAAAGGGAAAGTGCCCGTCGTCATCGAACCGACGAGCGGTCTCGTCTTCTTCCCGACGAAATCACCGAAGCGCGAGGACTGCGAATGGTACGCCTGGTCCCACGTCCGTGAAATCGCCACAGTCGAAGGGAACCCGAACGGCATCATCGTCACGACCGACGGCCGCCGGATTCAGACGAACGCGACCGCGTACGTCTTGAAGAATCAAATCAAAGCGACGGGAGAACTCGTCGCCCGGTTCCAACAACTGAACATGAGCCCTGTGCTCGAATCTTGACCTGCCTTCCGTCATGTGACGGGAGGTTTTTTCTTATCTAATTTGCTTCACTTTTTTAAAAAGAGGTCGATATATTGGTCGAGGTGACAACTATGCAAATCCAAGCCCAACCGCTCGCCCTCGTGCAAGCGAGCGCCGGCATCCAGACGAACCGGGTCTATAAGGCCGAACTCGTCAAACAGACCGGCCCCGATACGGCCATCGTCAAAATCAACGGCGAAGAAGTCGAGCTCACGTTCAAGGACGGCATGCCGAAGACGAACCCGTTCCACGTGACGCTCGCCGACCAAGACGGCACGCTCCTCGCGACGGTCGTCCCGGCAAAAGAAGAAGCGGAACCGGCCAGTCAGCCGGCGAAGCTCGAATCAAAAATTCAGACACTCCTCGCCGCGCTCCCGCCCGAAGTGCGGAGCGCCGTCAGCCGCCTGCTCCAGACGGCGATGAAAGGCGACCTGCGCGACGCGATCCTTCTATTGAAGACGGTCGACACCCCGGACGTCCCCCGAGACGTCCAGAACGCGATCGCCGCGTCGACGCTCTCCGAGGCGAGAGAGCGAATCAAGCCGCCCGCCCCTGACGCGCCGTACCCGCAGAAAGAACGCTTCGTCGAGCTCGTCAACTTGTCCCGTCCTGTGAGCGAACGCATGACGCCGACGCCCGAGACGGTCGACCGCATCATCCGCGACGTCCCGGCGCCACAGAAAGCTGTCGAGCCGCTTCACGTTCCGGTGAACCGCCAACAATTTGATACGGTGACGCTCCCGTCCGGACGACAAGTCGTCGTCAAGGAAGTGACGAACCATCTCGCGACCGTGACGAACACGTTCCGGAACGAACAGGCGACCGTGACGAAACAGCTCGGCCAAGTCGCCGCGCTCGTCGAGACGAGTCCGCACACGGCCCGCCCCGCCCTCGAGACGGTGTCGACCCGGCTGACGCAGCTCATCCAGAAGACCGACGCCTTGTTACATACGGACGCGACGCAAGAGAAAGCGCTCGTCTCGATGACGGCGAAACTCGATGTCGCGCTCGGGCTGCTTTCGACGAAGCCTGCCGAGAGCGCCGCCCTCATCAAAGAAGTGCGCGCTGCGTTGAATGACTTCCGGTACGTGCCGAACCACGTCCGGCTCGAATATATCCCGCATCAAGCGAGCCGCGCTGGCGAGATCGCAAAAATACCGCCGTTCAAGCTTGACCAACAGCTATCAGGCCGCGTCATACAAGAGACGGCGCAGCGTGTCCAAGCGTCTGGTCTCTCTGTCAAAGCGGATGCGACGAACCCAGAGGCGGTGCGTCTCGCCTCGTTCTTCCAAGTCCAACAGACGCTCAACCGGCTCGATGGCGGTCAGTTGCATCAGCTCCTCCTCGCCTTGCCGGCGAAAGTGCAAGAGATCGACACCGGCATCCACGTCCACATCCAAAACCGGGAAGCCGGCGACGTCGTCGACTGGGAGAACAGCGTCCTCTACATCCGGCTCGAGACGCCACGGCTCGGTGAGATCGCCGTCAAGCTCGAGGCGATCGACCGGAATCTGCGCCTGACGCTCGAACACGACGACAAGCGCGTCGAGACGCTCGCCCGCCCGCTCCTCGGGAAGATCGAGACGTCTTTGGAGGCGATCGGCTATAAGAGCGTGACGACGCAGTTCCGCCCATTGACGAAGACCGAGAAAGTCGAAGCCGAGCCGGTGACAACCCCGACGACCGGTTACGACTTCAAGATTTAGGAGGCCGACATGTATCAACGCATGGATTTGACGAAACGAAAGACGGCCGCCGTCGTCCGTTACGACGAGTCGACGGACCGGGCACCGGTCATCGTCGCCCGCGGGACGGGTGCCGTCGCCGATAAAATTTTAGATGAGGCAAGAGCGCGCGGCGTCGCCATCGAGCATGACCACTCGCTCCTTGGCCACCTGCTCGACCTCGACCTCGGCGACGCCATCCCGCCCGAGCTGTATGACGTCATGGCCGAAGTATTGTTGTTGATAGAAGAACTCGACTCACTCAAAGGAGAATCAGGATGAACCCGAACCGACTGTATGAGATGAGCGCCGAAGAGCTGACGCAAGCGATGCTCCACGCCCTCACCTACCATTATGACCTCGCGCTCACGGCGACGATCGCCGAGCGCAACCGCCACCTCCGGCAGGCGCGCGAGCTGCTCGCGAAACTACACCAAGGCCTCCACGACAACGGCGGCATCATCTCCGCCCAGCTCGATGAGATTTACTTGTATATGGCGAAGTCGAGCCTCGAGGCGCTGATCGAACAAGACTTATCGAAGATCGAGGAGCTGCGCGCCCTCGCCACCGACCTCGACAAGACGTGGGGCGAGGCGATGCAACGCGCCAAACTCGCACCGCAACCGATCGGAGGGAACCGCTATGAAAATTACCAATAACGTACAAGCCTTAAAAGCATACACGTCGCTCTCGCTCAATCAGGCGTCGATGAAGAAGACGATGGACCGGCTCTCAAGCGGCGTCCGCATCAACAAGGCGTCCGATGACGCGGCCGGGCTCGCCATCTCCGAGAAGATGCGCATGCGCCTCGACTCGTTGTCGATGGCCGAGCGCAACACGCTCGACGGCATCTCGCTCACGCAGACGCTCGAGGGCGGCATGAACGAGACGCACGCCCTCCTCCAACGGATGCGCGAGTTGTCGGTACAGGCGTCGAACGGGACGCTCAGCGGCGACGACGCGAAAGCGATTCAAGAAGAGATCACTGCCCTCACTGAAGAAGTGACGCGCATCGCCGAGACGACCGAGTTCAACTCGAAGAAGATCATGAACGGCGAGTACACGCAAGGCGCAAAGGAGCTGTTCTTCCAAGTCGGGGCCGGGAGCCGTGAAGCCGTCATCTTGAACGTCGCCGACATGCGCGCGAGCGCGCTCGGCATCGACGGACTCAGCGTGTTGACGGCATACGACGCCGGGGACGCCATCGCCAAGTTCGACGCCGCCATCAACGCCGTCTCGCTCGAGCGCTCGAAGCTCGGCGCCATCCAGAACCGGCTCGAGGCGAACGTCAGCGTCGTCACGATCGGTTCAGAGAACTTGACGGCGTCCGAGTCGCGCATCCGTGACGCCGACATGGCCCGTGAGATGATGGACTTCGCCCGCCTGAACATCTTGAACCAGTCCGGCATGGCGATGATCGCCCAGTCGAACGCCCTGCCGCAAGGCGTGTTACAATTATTGAACTAACTTAAGGAAGGACGGATCCTTATGGACATTCGTCGCATCATGGAGACGCAGTCGCTCCTCGGCGCAGGTAAGGCAAAGAAGCCTGAAGTCGAACCCGGTGTCTCATTCTCGAACGTCATCGGACAGAAACGAGAAGACCGCGAGCACGAGCGCTTCCAGCGCCAAATCGCGGCCATCCACGAACAAGGCGAGCTCCTCGCCGAGAGTCAGACGGTCGAGTCGCTCGCTGAATATAAACAACTGATTAAAGACTTTATGAAAGACGCCGTTGACGCGGCACTCCGTCTCGAGGACAAGCGCGGCTTCAACCGCCGCGGCCGGGCCAAGATTTATAAGATCGTCGAACAGGTCGACCAGAAGCTGCTCGCGTTGACGGACCAGGTCATCTCGGGCGAGGCGTCCCGCCTGTCGCTGCTTGACCAGGTCGGTGAGATTCGCGGGTTGCTCGTCAACGTGTACGTGTGAGGTGACTTATGGCTGAACATCTGTTTTCAAAGAAAGTGAAATGCCCGTATTGCTTAAAAGAGAGCACGACGCCGCGCGTCTTGTCGCGCCACATCCGCCCGCAAGAAGTCGCGAAGGACGGCTATACGACGTATGACGGCGAGAATCCGTACTTGTACGAACCCGCCGTCTGCAGTCACTGCCACCTCGTCTTCCATGATTCGTTTGATAAGGTGCGGAAGAACAACCGCGAGGCGCTCGAGACCGAGTACTTCCCGCGCGTGAACGCCGACGTCTTGGCCGGTGACCGGACGCCGGAGCACGTCATCACGCTGTACAAGTTCGCCGTCATGACGGCCCAATTGAGCGGGCAGAAACCGTCCGTCGTCGCCATGCTCGGCATGCGCCTCGTCTGGATGTATCGGTTGACGGGCGATGCGAAGGCGGAACGTGAATGGATGAAGCGGACGCTCGACAAATATAACGAAGTACAAGAAACCTACACCGATCAAGTCCGGACCGGCCTCCCGTACGACCAGCTCATGCTGCGGATCGCGGACCTTTCGGCCGCGCTCGGATTTTATGAAGAAGCACGGCGCTGGTACGGGATCCTTCTCGGCAGCAAGGAAGTGTCGGAGCGGATTCGGAACCAAGCCCGGGACCATTGGGAAGATTTTCGATTGGAACACGCCTAAAGGGAGAGCCGCAGCTCTCCCTTTTCGCATACAAAAAACCGCGCTCATCCACTCACAGACAAACGCGGTCGGTTCTCTTTACGGGTGAACCCCTAAACCGAAAGGAGATAGACGCGACATGACTCACGTCAAAACCTAAACGAGGCATCCAAGAACCGATCGCGCGGTGGCGTCTTGCACGGTTCATTTCTATTATAAGTTGGAATTTGCTATTTTACTATTATTTTTTATGCGATTGAGATTAGGGTATGCTTATTAGGAATCCAAAGGAGGTCATTGTATGTTTGAAGCCCGCTATATTGAAACGGTACGTTCGATTTTTCAGGAACAAAAGCAACTCGCCGAGGACGCCTTGAATCAAGTGAACGACGAGGACCTGCATCGTGTGCTTGCAAAAGACACCCTCTCGCTCGCCGTCATCGTGCAGCACATCTCGAATAATATGAAATCTAGATGGACCGACTTCTTGTCGACGGACGGCGAGAAGCCGGACCGCAACCGCGACGCCGAGTTTGAGGACCAGCAGTTGTCCCGCGAGGAGCTCATGGCGACGTGGGACGCGCGCTGGGAGCTGTTGGACGACGTGCTCGCGAGCCTCACACCAGAAGACCTCGGCAAGACGGTCTTCATTCTTGGTGAGGAGAAGAGCGTCATCTGGGCGATCGAGAAGCAAGTGTCACACTACAGCTATCACGTCGGGCAAATCGTCTTTCTCGCAAAAGTATTCGCTGGTGAGAACTGGAACGTGTTGACGATCCCGTTGCCGCATCAACGATAAGGAGAGCGCATCCGTGTGGATGCACTCTCTTTATTTTGTCACGTCGATTTTATACTCGTAGCGGCCTTCGGCAATCTGCTCATAGTTCGCATCGAACGGCCCGTCGACGATGAAGCGGACTTCCGTCAACTCCTCGGGCATCGCCTCAACGAAGAACAGCACGTTCCCTTCCTTCTTCACTTTCCCGAGGAATTCGCCGCCGACGTCGTCGGAGTGCCAGAGGTCGGCCGTCACTTGTTCACCCGTATTCGTCACGAGCGTCGCCTGGTTCGGGTGGAAGCTGACCGTGTCGTCAATCGTGTTCTCGACGATGACGTTCATCGCGACGACCGTCACCGCCTCTTTCCCATCGAATAGTTCACGGTACGCCTCTGCGACCGTTAGTCGTGACGTCTGGACTTTATCGATGGCGAACTGAATCGAACCGATCGCCTCGTTGACGTCGAGCGCCTTATTCTTCATGTAGATCTGGTTTGAGCCGAGCTCGCTCTCTTGCACGTCCGCCTCTTCTTTTGGTTCAGCCGTCTGTTGTTCCGTTTCAGCTGCCACGACTTCCTCCGTGTCGGTCGCCGTCGTCTTCAGTTCGTCGGTTTCTCCGCATCCGACAAGTAGTGCCAAAGGCAACGCGAGCACCAATCCGTATCGTTTCATCTTCATCAAAAATCTCTCCTTTTCGTGTGGGTGGTGGTTGATAAGATGAGCATACGGGATTGTCTAGTCTGACCGGTGCAAGAAAAAGTTCAAGGTTCGTGCCCTGAACAAATAAAAGTCAAGGTCATGAATCTGACCTTGACTTCGGCTGCGTTATCCTCTTGATTTCAAATCCTCTTCTTCATACGGGTCGGGTCCGTCCTCGACCGGCGCGTCATCCTCGACGTACGCCTCGAGCTTCGGGTCGCGTTCCACGTATTCATCGTACGCTCCTTCTGGACCGTAGACGAAGTAACGACGTTTCTTGGCTGACTCGGGCTTCACTTTTTTCTCACTCATCTCGTTTCCCTCCTCATTCCAGAAAAGAAGCAACGGGTATAGTGGTATTTACCCGATTTTACCCGATAACAGACGTGTTTGCATCTGTCTCGAAAATCGATGAAACTTCTGAGCGGTCGTTTGCGTAGAATAGACCACTACATAAGCGGAAGGATGGGTTCGATGGATTTATTCAAGAAGGGCTTAAAGCGCGGGACGCTTCTATTGGCAGCGTCAGGCGTGCTCGCCCTTTACAACGTATTAACCGGTGACACGGAAAGCGTCCGTCTCACTTTGACGTACGGCGGCCTCGGGTTCTTCCTCGGCGTGACGAGCGTCATCTACGAAGTGAGGGCGTGGTCGTTCCCGAAACAGATTTTCATCCACTGGGCCGTCATGCATGTGACGATTTTACCGCTCGTCTTTCTGTCGGGACTCGTCCCCGTCAACTCCGTTCAAGACTTCGGTCGCTTATACGTGAACTTCAACGTGAGCGGGCTCATCTTGTTCGGCGTGACGCACTTCGCCTCTCGAGTACGGCGTCAATTGAAAACCCAATGAACAGCAAATAGCTCGAAGGCGCGCCTTCGAGCTGTTTTACGTTTGTTGGTCGAATAGTCCCGAGAAGTTCGAGTCGACGTCCTCGTACGGGTCGACGTACGTCTTGACGGCTTTCCGTTCTTGCCGGGCCGTCCCGAGCGTCATGCCGAGCCGTTGATGCTCGGCCTCAATCAAGCGGGCAATCTGTTGACTGTCATCGACGAGTTGCCGGATGACGGTCTGGTCGGCTGCTTTTAGATCCGGTCCGTGCGCGGCGAGCAGTTGCTCACGGTCATCGAGCAGTTCATGGATCTGGTCCATCCACGTGTCGTACGTCGGCTCTTCCGGTACTTGCGCGAGCAGGTCCTTCAGCCGTTGCGTCTTTAAGATAATCTCGTCGATCGGTCTCATGCTTGCTTCGCGAGTTTCATCGCTTCCTTCCACGTGTCGCGGAGTTCGGTCGTGAAATCGAGCACCTCGTCAAGGATCATCGTATCGTTCTTCACGTTCGCGTCCAAAAGGCGGCGCCAAATGTACTCGTAGAGCGAGTCAAGATTCGCCGAGATGGCGATGTCTTTATTGAGCGTCAAGCGCATCTCTTGGAAGATGGCTTGTGCTTTTTGGATGTTCGTGTTCTTCAAATCCGGGTTCCCTTGCTCGATGGCGAGTTTGGCGAGGCGCGTGAACTTGAGCGCCCCGTCATACAACATGAGCGTCAGTTCTTGCGGGTTCGCGGTCGTGACCGCGTTGTTTTGATAAGCTGCATATGGATTGGCTACCATGTTTATTTCCTCCTCTTACATTCCGCCGCCTAAAAACTGTTGCAGTGAGGCGGCTTGCGAGTTCGCCTGGTTCATCGCCGTCTCCATCGCCGCGAAGCGACGGTAGTAGGCGTTCTCTTTATCGACGAGCAGTGCGTTCAATCGTTGGATGCGGGTATCGATTTGTGTCATCTCGCGACCCATCGAATACGTCGGGGCACCGGCCCCGTCCGCCCCGGCAATCCGGGTGATGTTTGACCGTGATGCGGCCGCCGCATCACGTATTTGTGGGAGCAGTCCGCTCTCCGCGTTCGTGAACAGCTGATACACTTGCTCCGGGTCTTTCTCGATGGCGGCTTTGAGCTTCTCTTCGTTCAGCTCGATCTTTCCGCCGTTCATGAAGTCAGCACCGGTCGAAAGACCGATTTGGAACAGTTGTCGCATGTCGACGTCGTTCGTCGCCGAACTCGTGCCCGACCATTTGCCACGGAACGAGTCCATCGCGCTACGTAAAATCGTGTCGCCTTTGAGCATCCCGCTCATCGCTTTCTCTTCCCACTTCTTGATCTCATCTTCAGACAGTTCGTCACGTTGGGCTTTCGTGAGCGGTGCGAACGAGCGGAACCGTTCTTCACGCACTTTCTTATTCATCAAGTCGATCGTCTCGTTGTACTTGTCGACGAAGCCTTTGATGTTGTCGAAGATCTTTTGGGTGTCGGTCGCGGCCGAGAGGGTGACAGGTCCGGCTGTCGGATTATCCGGTGTCGGGAACCTCGACTTCAACGTGAGCGTCATGTTGTCGATCGTGACAGTATTTGTCGCGCGTTCTACATCAATCCCGTTCACTTTGAATTGAGCGTTTTGACCGACATGGTTCGTCTCACCTATCGCGAAGGCTGATTTGAATCCTAAATCAAAGTCGAGCGTCGCGGTTGCGCCCGTATCTTTTGTCGACAGTGAGATTTTCCCCGTCGATGACTCGAAGAAGGCGGATAAGCCCGTTTCTTTTTCATTTAATTTCGATACGAGTTCTTGCACAGTCGCATTTGCACCGAGCTCAATTTTCTTGTATGTGCCAGTAGTGGATGACTTATATTGAATCTCAAAGCCGGTGCCGGAAATGAACTCCGCCGACACACCTTGAGGGATGACACCGTCAGGGTAAGCAGTCGTATTTGTTGCAGTAAGTTTTCCCGTCGACGCGTCATAACTAAAATCGGTTGGATTAAGCGTTTGTCCGGCAGCGTTTTTCAGTGTGACATTCGTGAAGTCTAAATCTTTCGGCAACGTCATCTCCGTTCCGGCCGTCTCTTGGATGACTCGCTTTTGACCAGCCACAAAACCACTCATATCCGAAAGTTTTGTTGCGCCTGTCAAGGTAGCACCATTCTTGTCGGTCGCACTTAGAATCGTTGTCGCCGATGTCGCGAGTTGCGTCACCGAGTCGATCCGGAGTGCGCTATTGCCGCTAGACGGCCCGGCCGTCACGCTGATTTTTGAGGCGTCCGACGAACTTGCCGTCTTCGCATAGAAGTTCCGGCTGAACATTAAGTCGACGGCACTGTTACGGAGTGACATGAGCGAGCGGTTAATCTCACGGTACGCGTCACGCTTCCACTCTGTCACTTGTTTCTTTTGTTCGAGCTTGTCGACTGGGACACGCTCGACTTGCATCAATTGTTTAATGATTGTATCGGTATCGATTCCACTGGCGAGTCCGCCGAATCGGATCGGTGATGTCATGGTTGGCCTCCTTTACACGCGCTCATCGAACAGTTGGTTGAACTCCATGAACGCAGCGAAAAAGTCGAGTGACTTCTTGCTTGGGATTTCGCGGATGACTTCGTTGTGCGTATCCACGATTTGAATATAGTAGTCGTTCAGTTTTTCATGTTTCATAAACTTCAAGCCGGTACGTTGTTGCTCGAGTACCAAGTTCGCCTTCTCGACGGCCGCCTCTAACTTTGTGACGTGTTGAGGCGTCGGCAAGATGACGATGCCTTCATCGGCGAGTTTCGCTTGATTCGCTTCGACGAACACGTTTTTCGTTTGTTCATACGGCAAGACGGAAGAAGGTAGGTGAAGCCGGACTTCAGAAATGGTCGGGTTCATTTGCGTCTACTCCTCTAATCATTGTTCTCATGGACTATATCGGTAGAAATCAGGTCAATTTGTAGTGCTTTGACGAAATGGTTCTCGTTTCTTTGCTTCTAAATAGGTGACCCGGGCTTGTAAATCATGAAATTGTTCCTGTAACTGCACTCGTCTTTTATCTCCGCAAGTCGTCGCTTCAATCGCGATGGACCGCATCGTCCGCAATAAGTCTTCTAGTTCGTCTAATCGCTTTTGTTCGGTGTAGACGACCTCCAGCTCTTCTATCAAATCCTTGCCCATATAAACACCTTCTCTCTTCCTATGTATCGACGTGTCAATCAAAAACTTGATATGAGCTAATGAATTATTGAATCAGGTCGTGCAAATAAATCGGGAATACTTCATGTGAGGAAACTAATCTACAAAGGAGAGAATCAGAATGGATTGGGAAGGATTATCCGACGAACAAGTAGCGATTCTAGTTGCTAGTATTTTAGGAGATGGAGAAATCACGAAGTGCTATCCATATGATCGACGTGTGAACAACAGTTACCGGGAGCATTTCGGGATGGGGCAGTTAAGTTATCGCCAATGGAAGCAAAAAAAGCTCTCTGACTTATTTTACTTACGAGGAAACAACCTTGTGTCGCGCTCTGTTCCTCTAATGACGAAACTCTTCCCTCATTTTTATCCGGACAATAAGAAACACATCCCGTTCGAGTTGCTTGAAGACATTCATCATCCTTCATTTCTGCTCACACTCTATTTGGACGATGGCTCTCTTCTCCTCAGTAAACGTTTCAATCACAACAAGAAAGAGATTCAATTTACCCCTCATATCGCTTTCTACTTACAAGCCTTCTCGAGACAACAGTTGGAACAGTTAGCCATCTGGATGAAAGCACGTTATGACATCAATGTGCGAACAACAGGCACGCCGAGCGGTACCGGCTATTATTTAAAAACGACGAAAGTGACTGACACATTCGACATTCTGAGTTTATTCGAGCCATATATCACCGAACTTCCAGAATTCACTTATAAACTGTCATGGGAAACACGTCTACAGACCGAAGTAGAGACGTATCAACAAACACATCCGGACTACAAGATTCGCGTCTCTGTTCCCGCTAGACCGTATAGTGACGAAGACATCGCTTTGCTCATCAATTGGAAACAACAGGGCGTGACGGATAAAGAGATTGCCCGACGATTGAACCGTACGTATTGGTCGGTCGTTTATAAATGGCAAGACGTGAAAAACCGTGAAGCATAAGCTCCACGGTTTTTAGTATAACGTTTAAATAATCAATTGCTATATTAACGGAGCAATTGAAGTACAGCCTGAGGCTGCTGATTTGCTTGCAGATGCCCATATTTTTCAATATGGTCTAGACTATATCTTCACCCTTTTACAATATAAATATAGTATATATCATTATTGTAAAATAGGGGCTGGGCACTTCCCTCGCCGTTGTCGAGGTACGGATCTCATAACCATGGACGTTATGTCGTTAGGTCGTTCATCCTAGTCGTTGAACCTTCATCACAGTTTCCTGACAGATGCTTGGCTGCTGATTGTCCAATCCCTTCCTTTTTTCAAAACGTTCACGCTCACCGTTTCCAGTCACGTTGTCGTAAGGAGGGCTCTAAGGAGTCCCAGCAATTCACCCAGTTGTACTCTTATCCGTTACCAGATAAGACGCCCGTAAATCTTACCGAAGAAGTTGAAGAACTGCTTCTGGTTGAGATTTAGATTGAGCCAACATTGCTTGCGCAGCTTGGTTGAGGATGTTGTTCTTCGTGAAGTTCATCATCTCTTTCGCCATGTCTACGTCGCGAATGCGTGATTCTGCAGCTTGAAGGTTTTCAGCTCCAACGTTCAAGTTGTTGATCGTGTGCTCGAGACGGTTTTGAGTAGCTCCTAACTTTGATCTTTCAGATGTTACTTTTTGAATAGCATTATCAATAACCTTAATAGCAACATTAGCTTGCGATTGAGTTTCAACTTTCAAATCTTTGACACCTAACGCAGAAGCGCTCATGCTGTTGATATCTAAAACAAGACTCTGATCAGTATTTGCTCCGATTTGTAACGTGGCACTTCCATTTGAACGCGTCTCACGCGCTTGAACTGTTTCAGAAAAAGCTGAGAGAGCATTAGTTGCAGCTTGACGAATGTTATTGTTAGCATCTTTAACAGTAACAGTGAAACCATTTATCGCACCAGTAGAACCAGTACCAGAAGCAGAAATGTTTAAGCTACCAGATGCAACTGCGACAGTAGCCGTATTAGTGTCATTAGTGGTACCATCTGTTGTTCCTAATGCTGCAAGAGTACGTGAAGCAGGAGTTTCACCTCCATCACTCACATTAAATGTGTTAGTAACTGTAGTTCCATCTTTAACATATGAAACAGTAATTGTGTCGCCCATCTCAATCCCTAACGAGTTTCCGTCTTTGTCAAGTAAGGCGGTGAGTGCTGTACCGGCAGCTACATTGGTAGAAGCATTTGTTACACGAAGTTGATCATTACTTGTAGTGTTAGCCTGAGCAGTAGTGGCTTTAGACATAGATCCATCTAAAAGATTTTTTGAGTTAAATTGTGTCGTAGTTGAAATTCGGTCAATTTCTTTTGTCAACTGAGTCATTTCATCCTGAATATTTTTACGATCGACGTTAGTATTTGTATCGTTTCCTGATTGAACAGACAACTCGCGCATCCGCTGAAGAATGTCGTGACTCTCATTTAGTGCCCCCTCAGCAGTTTGAATCATCGAAATTCCATCTTGCGAGTTACGTGTAGCTTGTTCAAGACCACGAATTTGTCCACGCATTTTTTCAGAGATTGCGAGACCTGCTGCGTCATCACCAGCGCGGTTGATGCGAAGACCTGAAGACAATTTCTCCATCGCTTTTCCTGTTTGTGCTGTGTTGAATGACATGTTACGGTGTGCATTCATTGCGTTTAAGTTGTTGTTAATAATCATTTTAATTTCCCTCCATAGGTTAAAAGTTTTTCCGCTCTTCCAAATCCATTTGTCCGAGCATACAAGGTTTAGGCCGGCCCCTCACCTTGTATTAGTTGGAACGTTTTAGCGTTTCCATACTCTATATCGGAGCCATCTCAAATCTGTTTAGTGTTTTTATCAACTTTCTACTCGATTTTCGTAGTTTCTTACTTTTGAATAGAAAAACGACCCATCGCTGGGTCGTGTCTCCTTACACTTCAACTTTCACTTGCTCCGTCTCATTCTGCAAACTTTCCGCGACGCGCACAAGCTCCGTCATCGCGCCGTTCACTTCCCCGAGACTGGCTGCCTGCTGGCTCGCCGCCGACGTGACTTCTGTGGCGTAACGTGACGCCTCTTCGACCATGCCGACGATGCCGGCCGAGTTCGTGACGACCGAGTCGATCTGGCCGCGCGACTCATCTAAGAGCGCATCGACCGAATGGACGTGGCTGTACACTTCGTTCGCCGAGTTGTGAATCGTCGCGAATGCACCGCCCGCCTTCTCGACAAGACCAACCCCTGTCTCCACTTCCGCTTTCACGTTCGCCATCGAGGACGATGTATCGCCGACGAGACGTTTGACGTCGACAATCAAATCCGTGATTTCTTGCGTCGAGTTGGCCGTCTGTTCGGCGAGCTTCTTGACCTCGGCCGCGACGACCGCGAACCCGCGTCCGTGCTCTCCGGCTCGTGCCGCTTCAATCGACGCGTTCAACGCCAAGAGGTTTGTCTGTGCTGAAATGTCACTGATGACGTCCGTAATCCGTGAAATCTCACCTGTCATTTCCGTCAACTTGCTGTTGAGCGTCGATGACTGTTCGACTTTGCCGGCAATCGCGTGCATCGCATCGACCGACGACGAGGCGAGTCCTTTCCCGCTCTCGGCTTCTTGTTGCATCTCACTCGCCGCATTCAAAGCCGAACCCATCTCTTGACGGATGTTCTCCATCGTCCGCGCGACCGCTCCAAGCAAGTCCATCGAGCTGTATGTCGCACTGACGTTGTCTTCAAGCATCTTGTTCAATGCGTCCATCGCTTGGCGGATGTTCTCGCCAGCCACGTTCCCTTCTTGAACAGCCGCAGCGATCTCTTGTGCGGACCCTGTCAACTGATCCGCCGTGTAGCGCATGTTCGTGCCTTGCTCCCGCAAGTGTCCGACCATGTTGTCCATCGAGAGAAGCAAGCGGCCCATCTCCGAGCGGTCGTTCGTCGACTCGTTCGCGAATTCGACCGTCAAGTCGCCGCTTCCGACTTGGACCGCCTTATCCGACGCCGACTCGATGGCCTTGAGCGGACGGCGCGCGATCAAGTAGATGACGATACTGCCGATGGTTGAAATGAGAAGCGACACGGCCGTCCCGACTAGCATGACTTGACCTTTTTCCATCTCGAGCTCCGTGAGCAATAGAAGCGTGATGTACCCGACCGAACCGCCCGTCACGATGGAAGTGACCAAAATCCACGCGAGCAGCTGGGTCGTAAAGTTTTTGAAAATCTTCACTATAAGTTCCTCCTCTGTGTAATTCATCACCTTCTATATCGTCTCATTGGAAGCTTTTGTATAGCGTTTTCAGTTGAACGTTTGGTCAATGAAAAAACGCCCTCCACATGGAGAGCGTCAGCTTAAAACGGGTCTTCTTTTGTCGACACACGCGACCGTTCCCGCGTCGTCATGAGCGCATCGATTGCGAGTGCAATCGCCGCCGCCCAGTGGAGCAGCATCCCGACAATCGGGATAAAGCCGAGCACCGACGCCGTGATGCCGACAATCGGACCGAACGACAATCGGTTCAGCCTTGTGAGCGACAAGACGAGCACGACGATATGGAACGCGAGCATGAAGCCGAGCGGCGAGTAGCCCATGCTGATGATGAACAGACCGCCGAGGATCGGGATCCCGAGGAACGCCTCAAACGCCGCCCCGAGCCATTTCAAATTTCTGACCATGCTGTCACCTCACAGTTCTAATAGGTAAAACTCATATCCGCCATTTTCTGCGAAACCGGCCCGCTTGTAAATCTCGAGCGCGGCCTTATTCTCGGTCTCGACGTCGAGTTCGAGCTTCGTCCGGCCCATGCGGAACAGCTGCTGGACCATCTGCTTCAACATCTTCGAGCCGTAGCCTTTGCCTTGCTCGCTCGCCCGGACACCGAACGCGTGGATGCTGCCGGCGTCGTCGCCTGAGAGGAGCGCGCGGATGACACCGACAGGACGCCCTTCGACTTCACCAATGTACGTCACGCGGTCCGGCGTGTCGATTTGGCGATAGATGTTCTCCGTCACATCAATCGGGTCACCGAACGCCTCAGAGAGCGTCTCGATGATGAGCGGACGGTCGGCGTCCGTCGCCTCGCGGAGCGACACCTCGTTCGGCTTCAAGAACAGTTCCGCCTTCTTCAAGACGAGGTTGTACTCGGAGAACCGATACGCCGCACCAAGGTGGTCGACGACCGCCTTACCAGACTTCGATTTCCGATCGATGACGAACGTGAACGCCTCGCAGCCGTTCGCTTTCGCGTCCCGCTTCGCCGTCTCCAAGAGCGCCTTGAACACACCTTGCTTCCGGTAATCCGGATGGACGAGCGCGTTCACTTCATATTCGTTCTCGAGATACGGGAACAACATCAAATACCCGACGAGCAAATCGTCCGCGTAAACCGCGTAGTCGTTCTGTCCGACCGCCTCATGGCCGACTTTGACGTCGATTCCGTCAAACGTGTTGACCGCTTCTTCGAGCGCCCGCACGTCTTCTGGTTGTCTCACTTCTTCTACTGTATAGTTCATACCATCACCTCGCCTTTATTGTAGCACAACAAAAAGCCCGCCGAAGCGGGCGGACTCATAACGTGCGGAACTCGAGCTCCGGGAGCGTCTCGAGGAGCTCCGTGATCTCATCCGTATGCGCCTCGGCACCCGGCACGGCTTCAGTCGGTTCGACCCAGAAGAACGTCTTGTCGCTCGCACCGAGGTAGTTGCCGTAGCCGACTTCCTCCGCGAACGCCTCTTCTGACAACTCGCGGTCGACGAGGTCCAAGTGGAACAACAACTGGTCGTCGCCGCCTTCGAGGTTGTAGTAGAGGTCGAACGTGCCGTAGCTCGCCTTGTCGCCGATATCGGTCACGTCTTGCGACTTCTCGATATAGACGTCCCCGCGTTCGATCGCCGCGGCAATCTTCGACGGGAGAATGATCTCATAACCGAGGGCACGGTCGCGAATCGTCTGCGACGTGTCATCGGTGCGTCCCCGGGACGAGACGACCCCGACCGTTGCGACAAGGGCCCCGGTCACGCCGAGCGCGACGGCCCACTTCAATGTTTTGTTCATAGAAATGCACTCCTCTTTAGTCTGCCATGACACGATTATCGCACAAAACGCAGGAAAATCATTAAATATTCTGAAAAAATGTTTCGGGATGCGTTGACGCACGTTCCCCAATCCCATACGATAAAAGTATCGCATTATAGAAAAGAGGAACCGACATGTCTAACGAATCCCAATTGTCACGGGCGCAGCTCGACGCGCTCTTAAAAAACGTCTTCGCCCTTCAAATCCCGGTCATCGAGAAGTTCATGACCGATCTGTTCAAACAGTACGTCTCGACGGCGTCCACGTTCAAGCAGGACATGGACACGATGAAAGCGACTGACTGGCATAAACAGTTCTTCGGCCAGAAGGCGATGCCGCACCTCTTCATCGAGAACCTCGGCTTCGGCGCCTCGTTCCGTCACCAGGAGCAAGACAAAATCGTCAAGATCCCGGAAAACATGACGATCGTGAAGCCGGACTCGGACGCGCAAATCGAAGAGATCTTGCAGAACCTCGACAAGACGCTCGCGTCGATGCCAGCCATCAAAAACAAAGGGCTCGTCAAGAAGTTCTATAAAGAGACGCTCGAACTCGTCTGCCAGCTCGGCAGCCGTACGGGTATGATGGACGATTTCTACGCCAAAGTCAAAGGCAGCCTCACAAAATCGTAACTGACAAACCCACGTCCGCGTGATATGCTCCCCAATAGGTAGACAGACGAAATAACAAATCTGTTTATCTGATTGGGGAGTGTTTTTTTATGGCGAGAAGTCGGCATACGATCGAACAAAAATTGAGTGCGCTGCGCATGATGGAAGAAGAAACATATACTTGGAAAGAAATCATGGAGGCTCATGGCGTCTCTAGGCACACCCTCCAGGTGTGGAAAGTGAAATTCGATACCGTTGGGATCGATGCGTTGAAGGAATCGAAGGCATGGAAACTGTACACCAAGGAACTGAAAATCGCGGCCGTCCGCGACTATCTCGAGGGGTTCACTAGAATGGAGGTACTCTCCAAGTATCAGATCAGTGATTGGTCTGTTCTTCGTAAATGGATTAAGAAGTATACTAGTCATAGCGAGTTAACAGATTCGAGAAAAGGGATGGATCGAGCTATGACAAAAGGAAGAAAAACTACATTCGAAGAGCGCCTTGAGATCGTGAAATACTGTTTGGAGAATGGACGCAACTACCAGCAGACCGCGGAACAATATCAGGTGTCCTATGCCCAGGTGTATGGCTGGATCAAAAAGTATGACACGAACGGGGCAGAAGCGCTCCTAGACCGCCGTGGTCGTACGAAGCCAGAGGACGAACTAAGCGAAGAAGAGAAGCTGAAACGCCGGATCCAGCAAATGGATCTTGAGAACGAACTTCTTCGTGCGGACATCTTGTTTCTAAAAAAGTTAGAGGAGATCGAGAGGAGGTCATGATCAGCCAGGTACGGCTACAGCAACGATATATCGCCATCAAAGAATTGAACGAAGAGGAGGCCCTTTCGATCGTGCTCCTCTGTCGAGTCGCCGGCATCTCACGGGCGGCCTATTACAAATGGTTGAATCGCACCATACCGGTGCGTCAAGAAGAGAACGAGAAGCTTCTGGAGGACATCCGTCTACTCTATGACCAGGCGAACGGCACATACGGGTACCGTCGGATCACGATGACGATCAACCGGCTGCGCCGGCAACAAGGCCTGTCCCCGTTCAATGAAAAGCGAGTCTATCGCTTGATGCATATCCATGGGATCCAATCGGTCATCCGCCGGAAGCGGAAGAAGCATAAGAAGTCAACGCCGCAGCACGTGGCCGAGAACCTGATGAACCGAGAGTTCAGCGCGTCCCGACCGGACGAGAAATGGTGCACCGACGTCACCGAGTTCAAATATGGTGCCGGGAAGAAGGCATACCTGAGCGCGATCATCGACCTGTATGACGGCTCGATCGTCGCCTATCGCATCGGGAAGTCCAACAACAACGCTCTCGTCTTCCAGACGATGATGCCGGCCATCGCGGGGCTCCGTACAGGAGCACGTCCGATGATCCATAGCGACCGAGGGTTCCAATATACCTCGAGAGGGTTCAAACGAATGGTAGAAGACGCGGGAATGACCCGCAGCATGTCCCGGGTCGGACGTTGCATCGACAACGCCCCGATCGAGAGTTTTTGGGGCACCTTGAAAGTGGAGATGTACTACTTGCGTGAGTTCCAGGCCTATAGCGAACTCACAACGGCCATCGAGAACTACATATCGTTCTACAACCACGATCGTCTCCAGAAACGACTGAACGGCTTGAGCCCTGTCGAATACAGGTCTCAAGCCGCTTAGGCTGGTTTTCATTATTTACCCTGTCTACTTGACGGGGAGCAGTTCAGCGGACGTGGGTTCTTTTTAATGCTTCCCTTTCGGCTCAAACGTCGCGATCCGTTCGACGCCGGCCAAGATCGGCTTCGCCTGATTGATCAATTGTTTTGTCGCCGGGAGCGCGAGTGACTGCTGATGGGCATCCGCGCTTGCCCACACCTCGTAAACGATGATGGCGTCGTCATCGAGCGAGGCACTCACCCGATATGCCTCGCATGCCGCCTCCTGCTCCATCGCCGTGGCTGCTTCAAGTAAAATCGATAGTAACGTCTCCCGCTCTCCTTGCATCGCGGTCAATTTGCCAATCAGTCCATACGCCATCATCATCCTTCCTTTCCGTAACGGTCAATCGCAACTGGCTTCTCCATCACCTTGAGTGAGGCTCGGCTATGCAACGTGACCCCTAGCATGACGATCCCGATCCCTACGAGCGACAGCCCTGACGGCAGTCCCGCCTGTAAAATCAAAATCTCGCCGACGAGCGCGAACAGCACCTCGAGCGCCTGTGTCGCCTCGACCGTCGCGAGCCGGCCCATATCGTGTTTGACGAGATCGGTCGCCTTGAAGAAGAGCACCGTCGCGATGACACCGGAAAGTAACGCGACGAGGAGCGTCTGTGACACTTGCGCCCCCGATGGCGTCCCGGTCGTCAGCCCGTAACCGAACAACAGCAGCCATACCGGGAGCGAACCGATACACATGCCGAGGATACGCTCGAACACGTCGAGGTCGGTGTGGGCCATCATCTTCCGGTTGCCGAGCGGATAGGCGAACGCGGCGACGAGCACCGGCAAGACGCCGATCAAGAGGAAGCGCGGCTCGAACGCCTGTAAAAACTCGACTTGCATGAGGACGACGCCGAACAGGATGATTCCGGAGAACCGGAGCGCCGTCCACGGAATCTGTTCACGTGTCCCGTCCGCTCGTTTGAAGAGCGGCGATAAGAGCGCGCCAGCGAGGATCGTCACTTGCCACGTTCCCGCGATGAGCCAAGGCGGTGCCTCGACGGCGGCGATACAGATTGGGACGTAAAACAAGCCGAATCCGACCGTCCCCCAGATGAGCCACGGCATCGGGTCGTCTGCGAGTGCCTTTCGCACGCGCCCTAATCCGCCGCGCATGGCGACGACGAGGACGAGGAGTGGAATCATGAATAAGAAGCGGAGCGAGGCGCTATACGCCCAGTGACCGCCCCCGATATGCATGGCTTCGTTTAAGACGAACGTGCTCGCGAAAAAGAGCGCGGCGAACACGCCGAGGATGAGCGGACGCATCGCATCCCTCCTTTCTGAATCCCCACTAGTTCCATACGTTGTGTCAGATTCCCTGCCTCGACTGCTTAAAACGCTGTGAGATTTGTTATACTGTTTAAAAAAGGAAAGGGGCGGATGTCTATGCAGCGTCCACCGATGCCTTCCCCGTCACCGGAGGAAGTGACGCGCTTGAAGCGCGAACATAACCCGATCAAACGGACGGAACTCGTCGCCAAAGGACTCCTCCTCTTGTTCGGCGCCCTCATCTTCGCCATCGGGCTCGAGGCGTTCCTCGTCCCGAACCAAATCATCGACGGCGGCATCGTCGGGGTGTCGATCATCGTCTCGTACTTGTCCGGCACGAAACTCGCCATCTGGCTCGTCCTCTTCAACTTGCCGTTCATCTACTTCGGCTATCGTCAGATCGGGAAGACGTTCGCCGTCGTCACGTTGACGGCGATCCTCCTCATGTCGGGTTTCACGATTCTGCTACATAACGTCGAGCCGTTCACGGACGACCTGCTCTTGTCGACCGTCTTCGGCGGCTTCTTGCTCGGCGTCGGCATCGGCCTCGTCATCCGCGCCGGCGGTTCGCTCGACGGGACGGAGATTTTGGCCGTCGCTTTCACGAACCGATTGCCGTTCTCGGTCGGTGAGATCGTCATGTTCTTCAACATCTTCATCCTCGGGACGGCCGGCTTCGTCTTCAGCTGGGACCGGGCGATGTACTCGCTCCTCACGTATTTCATCGCCTTCAAGACGATTGACGTCGTCCTCGAGGGGCTCGACCAATCGAAGGCGGCGTGGATCATCACGACGTCCCCGGACGATGTCGGTCAGGCCATCATGGACCGGCTCGGCCGCGGCGTGACGTATCTGCACGGGGAAGGGGCATTCACGGGCGACGGGAAGAAAGTCGTCTTTACGGTCATCAGCCGACTCGAGGAGACGAAGCTGAAAGACATCCTCGACGACTATGACGACAAGGCGTTCCTCGCCATCGGCAACATCCATGACGTCCGGGGCGGCCAGTTCAAGAAGAAGAATATCCACTAAAAAAATCGGCCGCGGCCGATTTTTTGTTTACCCGATTTTCACTTGGTCGCGCCCGTCCGCCTTCGCCTCATAGAGCGCCGCGTCGGCCCGCTCGAACACGACCGTCCCCGGTTCGGCGTTCGCGACCGACACCCCGACCGAGATCGTCATCGGAATCGGTTGGCCTTCGAACGTATACGTCGTCTCACGGACCGCACGGACGAGCCGTTCGGCGAGTTGTTCGGCGTCATGCGCGTTCTCGGTCACCATGACGAACTCTTCCCCGCCGTAACGTCCGACGAAGCCAGCTTCCGGACAATGTTCGCGGAGCGTCGTCCCGATTCGACGCAACACCGCATCCCCGGCCCGGTGGCCATATGTATCGTTCAACTATTTGAACCGGTCGACGTCGATGACGAGGAGCGCCCATGGGAGGCCCGACGCCTCGACGTCGTTCAACCGTTCGAGCGTCATATAACGGTTCGGTAGCCCTGTCAACAAGACGGCCGCGACCCCCATCGCGAGCCCGAACCATACCCGGACAGCGAGCGGCGACGCCACTTGCACTGGCAACACGTGCCGCATCAAGTAAAGCGTGAGCGACAAGACGAGATAGATGATACTGATATTGATAAAGAAAATATTGACAACTTGACCCAAACGACCGCACCCTTTCCCCGAAATTCCCATCCATCGTAACGCATGATCAGGGCGACTGTCATCCGTTAATAAGCTACACCAATGAAAAAAGCCGAAAGCTCACGCCTCCGACTTGTTTTGCATCATCTGTCTCATCAAATTCGCACTGTCCCGGGCCGACTCGTTCTCGGCCTGCATCTGGACGTACACTTCATGACGATGGATGTCGATATGGCGCGGCGCGTCAATCCCGAGCTTCACTTGGTCGCCCTCGATCGCGAGCACCGTCAGCGTCACGTCGTCGCCGATATGGATCGCCTCGCCTTGTTTTCGTTTCAATACGAGCATCAGCGCACCTCGCTTTTCTGGCCGCCGAGCGGGAAGCGCGCCGGGTAGGCATCGTCTAGGATGACTTGTTTGCCGCGGCGCTCGTTCGTCTCGATGACGATCGGGGCCTTCAAGTTGAGCGTCGACGTCTCGAACGGTTCGCGGAGCGTGACGATGGCATACACCGACACGTGTTCCGCCTCGTCGATGCCGAGCTGGTCTTTCGCCCCGTCCGTCAACTCGAACGCGTAATCCGGCTTATGCCAGAACGGGTTCGTCACGACGAAGGCGCACGCCTTGTCCTCGAGCGACTGGAGCGACCAAAACGGCAGGTCGTCGCCGTACGGGATGAGCGCGAACTTCTTCGATTCCGGGAAGCCCGGGATCTCACTGACGAACGAGATCGTCTCTTCTTCTTTCACTTCGATCTTGCCAAAATAATCTGTCTCAATGAACATGGATCTTCCTCACTTTCAACGCGTCTCATCATACATCCCACCGACCGCCCACATCTCGAGCGACGCCTGTTGACGGAGCGAGATGTCCGTCGTCCATGGCGTGAACGAGATGTCGGCCGGGGTGAGCGATACATCAATCTGGGCCGGTGTCACGTTCCACTCGATTTTGACATCCGCCGGCGTGTACGTCAACTTGACGCGGTCAATCGACTTCGGCATGAAATCGAGGTCGACGACCGGATACGGGTCGTTCACTTTGCTGGCGGCGATCTGTGGGATCGGGTTGCCGTTCTCGATCCGCATGAGCTGGTCGCCTTCGCGGGCGGCCATACTCGTCGCCTCGCGCGCCCCTTGTTCGCCGAGCCCGCCGAAATGGCGGCCGAGTTCGAGCGCGCCTTTTAAGTTGCTCTCGCTCCGGGCGACCGACGAGTCGACTTCGAGCGTCCCTTGTGTCGTCCGTTGCGACATCTCGACTTTCCCTTGCGTCATCGAGAGCTCCGCCCGCCCTTGTCTCATCTCGAGCACGGGCCGGTTCGACGTCATCTGGATGGCGGCATGCGTCTGCCGCATCTCAAGCCTCGCGAGATTCATCCGCCGTTACCGAAGGAAGTCGAGGAGCGTCGGCTGGATGATGCGGGCGCCGGCCGAGAGTGCGGCCCGGTGCACCGTCTCGTGGGACTTGAGCTCCATGATGACGCGCTCGATGTCGATGTCCTCGTTGTCCGACATGATCGTCTTCGCGATGATCTCGTGGTCTTGCAGGCGATTGTCGACGAGTTCGAGTCGGTTCGCGCGCGCGCCGAGTTCGGCCCGTTCCGTGATCAAGTTCTGTCCGAGCGTGTCGAGCGTCGCGAGCTGTGCCGACAAGTCGGCCCCGCCTGACGTCTCGTCCCCGAGCAGACGGCTGAGGTCACGGAGCCCTTCGAACAGCTCCCGGCCGAACACCGTCTCCGGCTGCATGTTCACTTGCATCGTGATGCCTTTTGACACCTCGAAGGAAATCTTGCCGCTGTCCGTCGGCACACCGCCCGTATAAATCGAATCGACGTCCGCGGCCGGGTCGGCGAGGAACGCCTTCAGCGCGGCCATGTCGATGAGCGGCTGGTCCGTCTTCGTGCCGTTATAGATGTACTTCTCGCCCGATTTCGCGTTCGCGAGCGAGCCGATATGCTCGACGAGCTGGTCGATCTCACTCTTGATGATGGCGCGCTGCGACGACTCGTACGTGTCGTTCGCCGCCTGCGTCGTCAATTCGCGAATCCGTTTGACGGCCTCGGTCACTTCGTTCAGCGTCGAATCGGTCAAATCCATCCAGCTCGTCGCCTCGCTGACGTTACGGCGGAACTGGTCGACCTCGCGTACCTCGGTCCGGTAACGGATGCCTTGCATCGCGACGACCGGGTCCTCCGAGGCGCGTTGAATCCGTTTCCCGCTAATCAATTGTTCTTGCACTTTCGCGAGCGTGTTATAGCTCGACGACAAGTGCTTCAAGTTCGTCTGTGTGAGCATCGTCTGTGTGACACGCATCAGTCATTACCTCCCTACGATTCCCATGCCGTTGATGATTTTATCGAGCATCTCGTCGACGGCCGTGATGTTCCGGGCCGCCGCGTTATAGGCGTGCTGGTACTGGATCATCATCGTCATCTCTTCATCGAGCGACACGGCGCTCACCGACATGCGGCGCTGGTCCGAGCTCGCCATGAGGGCGAACGTGCTCGCCGCGAGGCGACCACTTTGGTCGGCCGCGACGGCCATGTTGCCGATCACGTTCTGATAGTACTTGCCGATCGACGTGTCGGTCGTGACCGAGCCGTTGAAGGCGAGCGCTTGTGACTTCAAGTTCGCGAGCGCGAGCGCGCCGCTTCCGTCCCCGATGTTGCCGTCTTTGGATGCGGCGATCAAGTCGAGGTTTTTCATGATGGCGTCGCTCACGTTGATCGTGGCGGCACTGTCGACGTTCGCGAAGAAGTCGCTCGTCCCGTCCGCGCCTTTGGCGTCCTTATGTTGTCCGTGTAGCGCGTTGAAAGCGGTGGCGAATTGTTTCGCCATCTCGTCCAAATCTTTGAGCATCGTCGTGAAGGCTCCATCGATTCCTTCCGGACCAGTGGCTGACCCGTACATTTCAACGAGCGCTTTCCACTTCCCGTTCGGCATGTCGGCGTGCGTCAAGTTTGTCGAGACACCCGCCGCGTCTGTCATCGTCAAGTTGTCGAACTTGCCGATTCCGCCCGTGATGCCGTCGACGAGCGTTACATCCTGTCCATTGATGGTGACACGGATGTCGATTCGGCCTTCAGCGACGCGTTGCGAGTTCCCGCGTGTCTCGCCGTTCAAGTAGTCGACCGGGACGCGTTTGAAGTCGATGTATTGGGCGAGCTCGTCCATGTAGCGGTCGCGCTCGTCATAGAGCTCGTTCGGCAAGACGCCGAGCGGTTCCGAGTCCCCGATTTGACGGTTGACGTTCGCGATCTTCGTCATGAGGTCGTTAATCTTCTTCACGACGACGTCGGCTTCTGACTTCAAGTCGTCCTGGACTTTCGAGAGTGACGACGACATGTAGTTGAACGTCTCCGTGAGCGTCATCGCCCGTTGGCGCACGACACTGCGCGCGCCCGTGTCGTCCGGGTTGACCGACAAGTCTTGGAGCGACGCCCAGAACAAGTCGAGCGACTTGGCGAGACCGTTCTCCGACGGCTCGTTGATGATATCTTCCATCCGGCCGAAAGCGGCCTGTTTCGTCGCGTAAAAGGCGTTCTTCACCGACTCATCGCGATACTGCTGGTCAATCATCAAATCGCGAATCCGGGCGAGCGTCTCGCCGCGGACACCGGTGCCGAACTGTCCGGCCTTCGTCCCACCGAAGTTGACGCTCAGCTGTTCGGTCATGCCGATCGTCAGGCGTTGGCGTGAATAGCCCGGGTTAGAGGCGTTGGCGACGTTGTTGCCGGTCGCCTGGAGCGCCCATTGGTGTGTCGAGAGGCTCCGCCGTGCCGTCTCCAATCCCATAAATGTTGAACCCATCAATCTTCCCCCTTATACGTCGCGGCTGAACGAGCGTGTCTCGAACGCTTGTTGGCCGTAAGTGAAATCGTCTGCGTCTGGCATGAGCATGTCGAGGTGCCAGTTGATATAGTTGAGCGACTGTTCGAGTAGCGCGGCGTTCAATTCGTTCTGCCGTTTCAGTTCGAACAAGACCGGTCTGAGTGCTTCTTTCTCTTCATCGTCCAAAACGAGCAAACCTTGAAGTCGTTCCGCTTCTTTTTGTGCGATTTGCCGGACGAGTTTCGCTTCTTCCTTGACGAGCGCCGTGAAGGCGGGCATGTCGCCTTTGATCAAGAGCTGTTCTTTCTCGTAGGCGAGTTCGAGTAACCGTTTATGTAGTGTGAGCATAAGTCTCTCCTTTTTCCAAAAAAAGAGCCGACTAAAAAGGGGTCCCCTCTAGTCAGCTTCCGTGCCGTGTTATCCGTGCGAAGGCCTCAAGCGGACCTTGCTTCCATTCATCCTTGTAGAAAGCGTTTGGCGATGTCGCGCGCGTCCCGTGAATACGTCCCTGCGTCAATCTCGGCCTTCAAGGCGTTGATCTTCTCAAGGCGTTCCGGATGTTTCACCGGTTCTTCAAACCGGGCGCGGGCTTCCGCCGATATCGATAGTCGGTCCGTTTGGCGTGTTGGCTCGGGCTTCGTCTCGGCTTGCGTTTTCTTCTCGTACGTGTGTGGTAAATGTACCCACTTGGCAGAATCGATGCGCATGCGTATCCCCCCTCTTGATGTTAGTCCAAACGATAAGCGCGAGCGCTTGGTTTCGTGATGCTCTGTTGTAAACTGTGCAGTTCTTGCTGCATGTCGGTCTGGCAACTCGTACAAACTTTTCCGGCGTTCGTCGGTTCCCCGCACCGGACACAGCTGATGGCGAGACCTGGGTTGTCCTTGATGATCAGGCGTCCTTCATGGATATATCGCGTGATATCAAGCTCGGAGACGCCTGTCGCTTCGACGAGGGCCCCGATCGTGGTCTCTCTATTGTCTGGTTCACGGATGAAGTCGCGCACTTTCAAGAAGTTTTGAAAGTCGACTTCCCCGCAGGACGGGCAGTAAGGCGAGCGGCCTTGTTTCATGAACAGGCGTCCGCACTTTTGACACGTTGTGGCTTCCATTGTCCTTCACCTCTGCCTTTTATATCGGACGCGTTTTTGATTTGTTTAGCGCCCGGAACAAGCAAACGGCAGAAACTTCTCGGTAGCCCGCATGTTTCAACGTGAGCGCCGCCTGATGGAGCGTCGTCCCTGTCGTATAGACGTCGTCGACGAGAACAATTTTCTCACATCGGACTTCGGTTTGTATAGCGAACGGGTTTTGACGGTGCCGCCTTTCTCCTTTCCCAAGTTCGCGTTGACTCAAAACCTCTGTCTTTTGAAGTAGCGGCCGCGTCGGTCCGATGGCACGGGCGAGCAGTTCCGCCTGATTGAAGCGTCGCTGCTTTAATCGCTCCTCGCCGAGCGGAATCGGTACGTACCACACGCCTTTCTCATGACACGCCCGGAGGACCGGCTTCACGTGTTCGACGAGCGCCACGTCCCCGCCGAACTTGTACCGGTGGAGCCAGTTCGCCCCGGCCTCGTCATAGGCGTAGAACGAGCGCACGGTCAAGTCGAGACCGAGGGCGAGCCAGCGGATGCAGTCCGGGCACGTCTTCTCGTCCTCGGTCGGATGCCCGCATCTCGGACAGCCCGGCACGAGCGGGGTGAGTGACGTCTCGCAGTCCGAACAGACCCAGTCACGTTTGAACAACGTCGACGGCGTCCATTTGACATTGAGCGGTTTCCGACAGACGAGGCAGTTCATCGGCGATTCGCCCGTTCAAGCGCTTCGATGGCCCGGTCTTGACGCCACGTCCGCTCGTTGTAGAAGAAGACGACGTCCCCGGTCGGCGCGTCCGGTTTTCGTCCGGCCCGCCCGGCCATCTGGATGAGACCGCGCGAGGTGAAGAGCACATGTTCACTCTCGATCACGGCGACATCGACCCCGCGCACCGTCATGCCCCGCTCCCAAATCGACGTCGCGAGCACGATGCCGTTCGTCGAGGCGAGCCACTCGAGCGTGTCCGTCCGCTCGTCCGTGTCGGCCGAGACCATGCGGACCGTGAAGCCGGCATCGGTCAAGCGTGCCCCGTAACGGACGAGGTCGGCCTTCGTCGGCACGAACAAGAGCCGCGGCGTCTCCCTCTGGCAGAACGCGATGATCGCCTCATCCGTCTGTCTGACGAGCGTCGGGACGGGCAAGTCATGCCCGTGATAGCGCCGGGACAAGTGGACGGTCGGGAACTGACGCTGCCAGACGGTCGGGGTCGCCGTCACGAACAAGAAGACGCCTTTCCCGGCGCGTCGAATCGTCCACCAGAGCGACAAGTCAAAGGCGAACGGGAATGCGTCCGACTCGTCGACGAGCACGTAGTCGAAGACGTGTTTCAAATTCAATAGGAGCGGTGCCGTCGCGACGGTGATCATCCCGACCGTGTCTTTCTCCCCACCGCCGTAACGCCTTGTGATCGGGACGGAGAAGGCGCGCTCGAGTCGGTCGGCCCATTCGATAGCGACATCGCGACGCGGTGAGACGATGAGGACACGCTTCCCAACGTTTACGACGCGTTCGATGACCGGGAACGCCATCTCCGTCTTGCCGGACCCACAGACGGCGTGGACGAGGCCGGACGTCTTCGTCTCCCACCACTTCAGGAGCTGTTCGCTCACATGTTGTTGGCCGTCGCTCAAGTCGAACGGCATGACGAGCTCGGTCGGCTCGACCGGCGTCGTGACGTCGAGTTCTTTTAAGAAGTCACAGCGGCATACCCGACCGAGGTGGAGACAGTTGCGGCAATAGCTGCAGCTACCGTGAAGACACGTGAAACCCCGGACGTCGGTACTCAGGCAGCGTTGGCACATGCCGAAACGGATGGCGCGTTGCCCGTCTGGATGGATGACGAGTTGTCCCATGAAATCAGTCCTTTTTCTCTGACGCTATCAGGTTGACTGGTTACATGACACACGAGTTATCGTCCGTAAGTCGACGCCTTTCGTTCTTTAGGCGGATGTGTTCAAATACGCAATCGATTACGATGATGGAAGAAACAGACTTTTTTAGTGATGAAGTGGTATGTATGCGGCGTTTTCTCGGGACGCTGATCGGAGCCGGGCTCATCCTGTACGGGGTCGGTACGCTCCTATCACACACATTGTTCGGTGACCCGCGAGATGAACAGCGAGCAATCGCGACGGCGGAACAATACGTCACGACGAACTATCCACATATCGAGGTATCGGCGGTACACGCTGGGCTACAGATTTGGGGGAGCGATGCGTACGTCGTCACATTTGCATCACAAACGAGCGAGGACACACAGTTTGATGTGGTCGTAAACGGGGATGGCGCGATTATCAACGATTACTATGATGACGTCCTGTCCGGGACGGTGACGTTCAATCGGCTACATGAGGAATATCACCCGCTCGTGGAAACAGCCCTCCGCTCGCTCCCGTTCGACTATGAGTTGTATGAAGAAGTGTTGACCATCTATGAAGGCGAAGGTTCGGCCGAGGAGGCGCTCGACCCGGCGACGCTCATCCTCGACCACCCGTACGACATCAAACAAATCGGACGCGATCACGGTTCCCTCGTCATCTGGATTGAAGGCGAAGATGCGACGGCGCAACATGCGAGTGAACGGATGCGTGACGTCAAACGCGTGCTCGACGAGGCCGACGTGCCGTTCCGGACACTTCTCATCTCGATTCAAGACGGGAACAAGTCATTCTATTCCGGACGCGTCAACGCGGAAGACATCGATCAGGAAGGTTTGGCTGACCGACTGCAACGAAATCATAAAGAATGGATGGAAATGGAATGACCGACGGGTAGACTAAACCTCCTCGCTTCAGAAACATCGTCGCCCCGCATTGATGGAACGACAAAAGGTTCACCCGCAACAAACGCGGATGAACCTTTTATTATGCCTCTTTGACGTCAGGATGGACGATGAGACGGACCCGTTCGACGTGATGCTCTGTCATCTCGAGGATGGTGAGCATGTAGCGGTCGAACTCGAACGTCGTCCCGACGCTATTCTCGTCCCGGTTGACTTGGAGCCAACCGCCAAGCGTATCGATCTCCTCGGCGTTCTCGAACGTGAGGCCGAAGCGTCCTTCGAGCTCGTCGAGGCGGACGCGGGTGTCGATGTCGTACGTCGACGCATCGACCGTATGGATCGGGTCGACCTCGTCCTCATCGAACTCGTCACGAATCTCGCCGACGATCTCTTCAAGCAAATCTTCGAGCGTGATGAGGCCGGACGTGCCGCCATATTCGTCGAGGACGATGGCGATATGCGTCCGCACCTCGCGCATCTGTTTCAATGTATCTTCTAACGGTGTCATCTCGTGGACGACAGGCAACTCTTTCACGTACGCCTTCAAATCGACAGAAGGCTGCATCGCCAAGCCCATGAGCACTTCCTTGACGTTGATGTAGCCGATTAAATGGTCCTTGTCCCCGCCTTCCATGATCGGATAACGGGTGTACTGGCTGTCGGCGAACGTCGCGAGCACTTCGGCGCGCGTCGCCTCGATGTCGATCGCCTCGACTTTCGTCCGCGGCACCATGACGTCTTTCGTGACGTGCTGGTCGAACGAGAAGATGTTTTGCATCATCGCGAGCTCCGTCTGATTGATCTCCCCGCTTTGAAAGCTTTGCGTCATGATGATCTTCAACTCTTCTTCCGAGTGCGCTTCTTCGTGCCCAGCCGGCTTCACCCCGAACAAACCGAGGAGAAGACGCGCCGATCCGTTCAACAACCAAATGAACGGGAACATGATGCGTCCGAACCAAAACAGCGGTCGGGCAAAGATGAGCGTCATCCGCTCCGCATATTGAATCGCGAGCGACTTCGGTGCGAGCTCGCCGATGACGACGTGTAGGAACGTGACGATGGCGAACGCCGTGATGAACGAGATGACGGACGCGAGCGACGCCGGGATGTTGAACTCATTGAAGAGCGGCGTCAGTAACCGGACGACCGACGGTTCCCCAAGGAAACCGAGACCGAGCGCCGTCACCGTGATCCCGAGCTGACACGCCGATAAGTAGTAGTCGAGGTCTGAGGCGACCTTCTTCGCGAGCACGGCCGACTTGTTCCCTTCGGCGACCAATTGATCGAGCCGAGACATCCGGACCTTGACGACCGCGAACTCCGAACCGACGAAGAACGCCGTGAGCGCGATCAATAACGCAACGAGTGACAACAACAACCAAATCGGGCCATCCACATCTCCGCCGCCAGCCCCAGCGGCCATTACCTGTGTCGAGTATATCCTGTCCACATTTTCCTCGAATAAATCGAGTGACACCTCCATAGTGTATAAAATTTTATAGGGTCGTATGAACACGACACCATTAAGAAATAATCTACCACGAGAAGCCGACTTTCGGCAATGAAAAAGATAGCCGAGCTTTCGTTACCGGGAAGTCGGTCGTCTCGTCATGCCGATTGAAAACTTTTCAAAGCCTAGCTTCTCGTAATACGGTCCCAAGTCTTCGACACACATGAGTTGAGGGATGACGCGATGTCGTTCACAGTGTTGAATGAGTTGAAGCATGATGTCTTGGCCGATTCCTTTCCCCTGATGACTTGGTGAAACGCACACGCCGCATATGATGCCGGTAATCACTCCGTCTGAGATGACGCGCCCCATCCCGACCAACCGTTGATCATCAAACACATACAGCGCATACCAACTTTGCCGACACATTCGCTCCAACTCTTCAGCGGATAACCCAAGTGAATTCCAACCTAACTCTTCATAGATGGTTAACAATGCTCCAAAGTCAGCAGGCGGCTCCGTCGTATAGCAGATCGATTCTATGATTGACTCCTCCGTTCTTTTCGTAGACTCTCTTTCAACTCCCAGACGTAAATAGACGGCTAGGGCTACTATCAGTTTAGCGCTTATACGCAATCGAGTCTTGCTCATCTCTCGCGCCGCCCCTAATGAAAAAAGGCGACCGGCCCGATTCAAGTCGGACCCATCACCCTTTCGATTCACTTCTTGTAGAACATAATCGCCTCATACGCCCGAAGCGACAACGTCGTCCCGTCGAGCTTCGGCACGTCGTAGTTGTGGCTGACGACGTCGGCCCGCGTGAAGCCTTCCGGAATCTCATACGTCGTCTCAGGTCCGTAGAAGTTCGCGACGACGAGCACTTCCTCCTCGTCCGTCTTCCGCGTGTACGCCCAGACGTCAAGCGCGTCCGGCGTCAGGAGCGTATAGTCCCCGTTCGTCAACACGTCGAGCTCTTTTCGGAGTGAGATCAAGTTCTTGTAGTGGTAGAACACCGAGTTCGGGTCGTCGAGCGCCGTCTCGACGTTCACGTCTGTATAGTTCGGTGCGACGTTGATCCACGGCGTCCCGCTCGTGAAACCGGCGTGCGGCGTCGCGTCCCACTGCATCGGTGTGCGCGAGTTGTCACGTGACTTCTGTTTGATGGCGGCCATCATGTCCTCGTGCGACACGCCCTGCTCACGCTTCAGCTTGTAGATGTTGAGCGTCTCGATGTCGCGATACTCATCGAGCGAGTCGAAGCCCGGGTTCGTCATGCCGATCTCCTCGCCTTGATAAATGTATGGCGTCCCTTGCAGGCCGTGCAGCACCGTCGCGAGCATCTTCGCGCTCTCGACGCGGTGGTCGGTGTCGTTGCCGAAACGGCTGACGACGCGCGGCTGGTCGTGGTTGCACCAGAAGATGGCGTTCCAACCCTTGCCGTACATCCCTTCCTGCCACGTCGACATGATGTCTTTCAATTGTAGAAAATCGAACGGGGCGGCGACGAACTTCTCGCCGTTCGGGTAGTCGACCTTCAAGTGGTGGAAGCTGAACGTCATGCTCAGTTCTTTCTCGTCCGGGTTCGAGTAGCGGACACAGTGGTCGAGCGTCGTCGACGACATCTCGCCGACCGTGATGACGTCATGCCCTTCGAACACTTCACGGTTCATCTCTTTTAAGAACTCATGGATGCGCGGGCCGTCCGTGTAGAACTTGCGCCCGTCCGAGTCGTCTTCCGGGAAGTCCTGCTGTTTCGAAATCAAGTTGATGACATCGAGACGGAACCCTTTGATGCCTTTCTCGCGCCAGAAGCGCATCATCTCATAGACGTCCTCGCGCATCTGCGGATTTTCCCAATTCAAATCGGCTTGCGTGACGTCGAACAAGTGAAGATAATACTGGCCGCTCTTCTCGTCATACTTCCAGGCGTTGCCCCCGAACTTCGACTCCCAGTTCGTCGGCTCGTCGCGCCAGATGTAGTAGTCGCGGTAGCGCTCGTCCCCGGCGAGCGACTTTTGGAACCACTCGTGCTCGGTCGACGAGTGGTTGACGACGATGTCCATCATGAGCCCGATGCCACGCGCCTCGGCTTCGCGGACGAGCTCGTCGAGGTCGTCCATCGTCCCGTACGATGGGTCGATCGCGTAATAGTCGCTCACGTCATAACCGTTATCGTTTTGTGGGGACTTGTACACCGGCGTCATCCAGATGTACTCGATGCCGAGCTCGGCCAAATAGTCGAGCTTCGCGGTCACCCCTTTGATGGATCCGGTGGCGTTACCTTCCGGGCTGTAGAAGCTTTTCGGATAGATTTGATAGACGACGGATTTGCGCCAGTTTTTCTGTGTCATGTGTGTAATCTCCTTTTTTGTAAGAGTTTTCATTCCAATCGAAAAGAGGGAAGAACTGCCGTCCCTCCCTCCCGAGTTATCATGCTACTTTATTTTGTTCGATTTCACCTTTCTTCATGTAACGCTTCGACAAGACGAACGTCAAGACGAATGGGACGACGATCGCGATGATCATCCCGACGATGAAGAGAAGGATTTTGTCCGTGAAGATCGAGAGGAAGCCAGGGAGTCCCCCGACACCGATTCCGATCGCTTGGACGTTATTGAGCGTGATGAAGATGGCGGCTGTCGCCGAACCGATCATCGCTGAGTAGAACGGGAACTTGTTCGGCAAGTTCACCCCGAACATGGCCGGCTCGGTAATCCCGAAGTAAGCCGAGATCGCTGACGTCGACGCCATGCTCTTTTGTTTCGCGTTGTGCTTGTAGACGAAGAACATCGCGAGCGCGGCCGAACCTTGAGCAATGTTCGACAAAGCAATCATCGGCCAGATGAACGTGCCGCCTGTCTCAGCGACGAGTTGCAAGTCGATGGCGATGAACAAGTGGTGCATCCCCGTGACGACGAGCGGTGCATAGAACAAGCCGAACAGGAGCGCCCCGATGACCGGGATCGCTTCGAACACGTTGACGAGGCTCATCGCGATGACGTTACCGAGACCACGCGTAACTGGTCCAACGATTGCAAGGGCGAGGAAACCGGTGACGACAATCGCCGTGATCGGCACGACGAGAAGCTGAATTGCGTTCGGCACATGTTTCTTCAAGAAGATTTCAATGTGGCTCAAGATGAATGCTGCGGCAAGGACTGGCAAGATTTGACCTTGGTAACCGACTTTCTCGATCTCGAACAAGCCGAGGATATCAAACGTCGGAATGTCGCCTTCAAGCGCCGCCGTACCGTAACCCCAAGCGTTCAAGAGGTCCGGGTGAACGAGTAAAAGACCCATAACAATCCCGAGTACTTCACTGCCTCCAAATCGTTTCGTCGCCGACCAACCGACAAGCGCCGGGAGGAAGACGAACGACGTATTTGCCATCATGTTAATTAAATCCCATAATCCTTGCAGGTTCGGATACGCTTCGATGAGCGTCGCATTATCAACAAAGAGACCTTCTGATGCGAGTAGGTTGTTGATCCCCATCAAAAGACCGGCTACGATAATCGCCGGGATGATTGGCATGAAGACGTCTGAGAAGACTTTAACGAGTTTTTGAAGCGGGTTCATCTTCTTCCCGCCGGCCGATTTGACCTCGGCGACCGTCGCCGCTTCAAGTCCGGCGAGCTTGATGAACTCGGCGTAGACGCGCTCGACGTCCCCTGCCCCGATGACGACTTGGTACACACCCGAGTTCTCGAATGCCCCTTTGACGAGGTCGGCTTCTTTTACTTTCGCCTCGTCGACTTTCGACTGGTCCTTCAATGAGAGACGGAGCCGCGTGACACAGTGCGCCGCCTTGTCGACGTTATCCTTGCCCCCGATGGCTTCGAGGATATCCGCCGCGATTTGACGATAATCTGCCTTCATAATGTAGGCCTCCTTTGTTTGAAAGCGTTTATTGAGAACGGTTACATATGATTACAAACAAAGTTTAACTTATATAGACGAGTTGTGTCAACAACTTATCTATATAAGTTACCGTGACAAACGTGTGACAGGCGTTCATTCATTTTGTTCCCTCTCGTGTCGATTCGAAACGAAAAAAAGGCCCCTTCCGAAGAGAGGGCACTGAAAAACCTCCTCTCTATCCGAGCGTGAGAACGTGAAAAAGGCGATTGGGCCGACTTGTGTCGGGCCGATCGCCTTTTTTCCAGGTCATAGAGCGCCGCATACGGGCTCGGCGGCATGTTTGGTAGGTCAGGCATCATCGAAATCGCCTCCAGGGTGTTTGATTACAGCCAGTTTAGTCCGGAAGGGGGACGACGTACAGTGTCGCCCCGAGGGCACGCCGACTCCCGGGGAATCAGCGGGCAAGGCGAGACCCAGCAGCGACGACGTCGCGATGCGGCTCGACGCCCGCCCCCAGGAAAGCGGCGTGCCGGACAGGGCGGCTCAAGGGCAAAGTTTTTCAGTGCCCTCTTCCGAAGAAAGGACCTTAGCGGCGGGCCACGTCACTGAACTGGAACTTGTCGAGCCGGTGACGGGACTCCGTATATTCGAACTGGCGTCCCTCGTACAGGAACGTGTCGTTCGTGATGACGATGACGTATTCGTAGTCGTGTAGATCGAGCCGCACCCGGTCGAGCGCCGTCACGTCCTCGGCGGCAATTTTCCGCTTGGCGTAACTGATTTGCAGGCCGAGCTCATGCTCGATGTAATGATAAATCGAATGCGCGGCGACCGCCTCGGTCAATCCAGGCACGAGGTCTTTGACGAAATAGTTGACGTCTAGGATGACGTTCTCCCCGTCGAAGTTCCGGACCCGCTCGATGCGATACATCTCCGTCCCCGGCTCGAGGTTCATCCGTTCGGCGAGCCAAGGCGGCGCCTCAATCTCCTCGAACGAGGCGACCGTCGTCTGAATCGAGCGGCCGAGCATGGACGCGTATACCTCGGAGAAGCTGACGATGCCATTGAACTGGAACTCGATTTGGTCACGGCGAAGAACGAAGACGCCTTTGCCGTGATGCTTCCGGACGTAGCCGTGCTCTTGCAAGAGATCGAGCGCCTTGCGGACTGTGCCGCGGCTCGCCTCGAACGCATGCATCAGCTCGGTCTCGGACGGGAGCTTCGATTCGGCCGGCAAGGCGCCGCTCCGCATCTTCTCGGCGAGCTGTTCGTAGATTTGGCGATACTTGGCCACGTGTCTCCTCCCCTTTCAATCGAAAAAGACGACCGCTCGGCCGTCTTTTGTTTTACCAGTCGCGGCGATACCACGTGATGCCGATTGCCCCAGGTCCGAGATGCGTCCCGATTACCGGACCGAAGTGGCTCCCCGTGATATGCGCTTTCGGGAACTTCGCTTTCATCGAGGCGATTTCCTCGGCCTGCCGTTCCGGGCAGTTGGCATGGATAATGCCGATGCAGTAGCCTTCCCCGTCATCGTTGATCGACTCTTCCATCATCTCTTCGATGCGGCGGACCGCCTTCTTGTACGTCCGAATCTTCTCGAACGGGACGATGAGCTTGTCTTGGAAATGAAGCACCGGCTTGATTTGAAGGAACGAGCCGACGAGTGCCTGCGCCGCGCTCAAACGGCCGCCCCGCTGCAAGTGGTCGAGGTCATCGACGACGAAGTAGGCGCGAATCATCGAACGCATCTTCTCGAGATGGTCGAGAATCTCTTGGGCCGAGGCGCCGGCGTCACGGAGGTAGACCGCCTCCTCGACGAGGAACGCTTGTGGCATGCATGAGATCTCTGAGTCGAACGCGTGGACGTTGACGTCGACCATGTCGTTCAACGCGACCATCGATTGGTACGTGCCGCTAATCCCGCTCGAGAGCGTGATGGCGATGACATCGGTCACATCACTCGGGAGCTGCTCGAGCAACTCGACCGTCTCCCCGATACTCGGTTGTGACGTCGTCGGCAAATTCCCCGCCTCGATGCGGTCATAGAACGCCTCGGTCGTGATGTCGACGGCTTCGCGGTACGATTTCCCGTCAAAAATCACGCTGAGCGGCGCGACGTGCACCTCGCGCGTCTCACAAAATTCGGCCGGCAAATAGGCGGTACTGTCGGTCAAAATAGCTATGTTTCCCATTCTATATCCTCACTTTACGTCGTTTCATTTTTCCAATTATGTTAGGATTCCATTCCATATTGTAACACAAAAACGAGGTAAAGCATCGGTCTCGGTCAAATCTCGACCCATCCGCGGCGAATCGCGTCGACGACGGCTTGCGTCCGGTCGTTGACGTCCATCTTGCGGAGCACGGAAGACACGTGGTTTTTGACCGTCTTCTCACTGATGAAGAGCATGTCGCTAATGTCGCGGTTCGAGCGGCCGTCGGCGAGCAAGTGGAGCACTTCGACTTCACGGCGCGACAACAGCTGGTACACCGGATCGTCCGTGCGGCTCTCGACGTTGCGCCCGGCGTGCTCGTCTTTGATTTGAAGCAAGCGGCGATATTCTTTCAAAACGCCCGTCGTCACTTTCGGGTGCAAGTACGCCCCGTCCTTGGCGACCGAACGGACGGCCGAGATGAGCTCGGTCGAGGCGACTTCTTTCAGCAAGAAACCTGAAGCCCCGGCTTCAAGCGCGTGCGTGATGTACGACTCATCGTCGTGAATCGACAAGATGAGGACGCGTGTGTCCGGTGAGAGGAGCGACAGCTGCTTCGTCGCCTCGATGCCGTTCAAGTCGGGCATGTTGATGTCTAGAATCATAATCTCCGGGTTGTGCTCGCTCGCGATACGAATCGCGTCGAGCCCGGTGCGCCCTTCGGCGACGACGAAGAACTCGTCCTCTAAATCAAAAATCCGTTTCAAGCCTTCACGAAACAGCTCATGGTCATCGACGATCGCGATGCGTGTCTGTGTCAGTTCCATTGGATGATTCCCCCTTGGTTGGTTCGGTTACGCGATTGGAATCGACATGCGGACGACCGTCCCTTTGCCGACTTCCGAATCGATGGTGATGCTTCCGTTCACGAGCTCGATCCGTTCGCGCATCCCTACGATGCCGAACGACCCTTCCCCGATCGTGCTCGGCACGAAGCCGACGCCGTGGTCGCGCACGTGGATATGAATCGCATCATGTGCTTGTTCGACGTTGACGATAATCTCGGCCGTCTTCGAATGTTTGATGGCGTTTTGGACCGCCTCTTGAACGAGACGGAACACGTTAATCTCGAGCTTCTCCGGCAGGCGGGCCCGATTCCCACGATAGTTGAGCCGCGTCTTGATGGCCGTGTACTCTTCGGTCTGATGCAAGTAGCGCTCGAGCGTCGGCAAGAAGCCGAGGTCGTCGAGCGACATCGGACGAAGGTCATAGATGAGCCGGCGCACGTCGACCAAGGCACCGCGGATGAGCCGTTTCAACTCATGCAGCTCGGCGAACGCCTCGTCTTTGCCGCGCTTGTCGAACGTCTTCTCGATCAAGTCGGCCCGAATCAAAATATGGGCAAGCGATTGCGCCGGTCCGTCGTGCATCTCGCGGGCGAGGTGGCGCCGCTCGCGCTCGGCCGCCTCGAACACGCTGATCGCCATCTCTTGCTTCTTCATCATGTCGGAATACTCTTGTTGCAAGTCGTCACGTAAGAAGTTCAAGACGACGGAGACGCGACTGACGAGTTTCTCGGCCCGTTCGATCGTGTCCTCGAGGACGAGCAATCTGCGCTCGAGGTCGTTGCGACGCTGCTGTGCGTTCATCTCTTCCTTTTGGACGAGGAAGCGCTCGAGCTGCATCTGGTTCGCCCGCTCGTAGGCGTCCCGGATTTCTTTTTCGCTATGTATATGAAACTTCTTGCTCACTTGGACGAGCTTGTTCTTCGCCGCTTTCACGAGCAAATCGAGCCGGTCCGATTCGGCGATGTAAAACTCGATCTTCTCCGTCAGCTCTTTCAACTCGTTTTGAATCAAGGAGTACTCGGTGGCCGAACTCTCGGTGATCCGGACGATCTCCTCTTTACTTTCCGTCACCGTATCAATCATATTTGTTATGATATGTTCTAAAGCTGTACGATCGGTAATATGATTCACGATGCCATCCCCTAATACGTCGGTAGTTAGTCCTCGTTTCTATTATCGTCTGAAAAAGCGAATGTTACAGCGAAACGTAGTGGTCTCCTTTAGCCAAATTCGCCAAGTGCGGCATGAACGCCTACTTGAATTCTAAAAAAAATATTCAAAAATAGAAAGGAGAATTTTCAGAAATGTCTGTTGAACCAAATTATACTATAAAACAAGATGGAGAATACGAGGTCGTCATCCAAAAGTCAAAATTCATCGCCCACTTCAAACGGGTCGCGACCGAGGAAGAGGCGCAAACGTTCATCCAAACGATCAAAAAGGCACACTGGAACGCGAACCATAACTGTTCGGCCTACATCATCGGGGAACGGAACGAACACCAGAAGGCGAACGATGACGGCGAGCCGAGCGGCACGGCCGGCATGCCGATGCTCGAGGTGCTCCGCAAGCGGCAACTGAAAGACACGGTCGTCGTCGTCACCCGCTACTTCGGCGGCATCAAGCTCGGTGGCGGCGGACTCATCCGCGCCTACGGTGGCACGGTGAGCGAGGGGCTCGATGCGATCGGCATCGTCGAGCGCGTCCCGATGCAACGGTTGACGCTATCGGTCGACTACGGCTGGATCGGAAAAGTCGAGAATGAACTGCGGCAATCGGACTATCTGCTCGACGATATCGTCTATGCCGAGGACGTCACGTTCCACGTCTCGGTCCCGGTCGAAGAGACCGAGACGGCGCTCGCCTGGCTCGTCGATTTGACGAACGGGCAAGGGGGTCTTAAGACCCAGGACGTACGTGTCATCGAACGTGATTTTGTGCGATAAGTCACGTATACTAAAAGAAACGACTGAAATGAGGAGATGACATGGAACAACCCCCTCGTAAGACACGTACCCCGTGGAAAGTGATCCTCATCGCCCTCGGCATCGTCCTCGTCCTCGGCGGCGCCGCGTTCGGTTATTTCGTGTTCAAGGCGAACGAGACGGCCGAAAACACGAACGACGCGCTCGACCGTGGCGACAAGTCCGAGCGCCGGGACGACAGCATCGACTTGACGAAAGACCACTTCTCCGTCCTCCTCGCCGGCGTCGATGGCGGTGCCTTGCTCGAGGAAGGCCGCACCGATTCGCTCATGGTGGCGACGTTCAACAAGGAATCTCGCCAAGTGACGCTCGTCAGCATCCCGCGTGACGCCTACGTCGACATCGTCACGACGGACGGCGAGTTCAAGGACAAAATCAACCACGCCTACGCGTACGGTGGCATCGACACGACGATCGCGACGGTCGAGAACTTGTTCGACATCCCGATCGACTATTACGCGACAATCAATTTCGACGGCATCGAGGACCTCGTCGACGCGGTCGGTGGCGTCGAAGTCGACGTGTTGATCCCCATCTCGGGACGGGCGGCCGGGAACGTCGAGCTCGAACCGGGCGTTCAGACGCTGAACGGCAAGGAGGCGCTCGCCTATGCCCGGATGCGCAAAGACGACCCCGAGGGTGACGTCGGCCGGGCGAAACGCCAGCAACAGGTGCTCGAGGCGATCATCAACGAGGCGACGACGATCAACTCGTTTGCGAAGCTGAATCGTATCATGAACGCCGTCGGCAACAACATTCGGACGAACATGACGCTCGCCGAGGCATCACAGCTCCAGCCGTACACGAAATCGCTCCGCTCGTTCAACCAAGAGACGCTCAAAGGCGACGACTTGACGATTGGCGGCGTCTACTATTACGAGATTGACGAGGCGGACCTCGAAGACAAGCAAGCGCTCCTCAAGACCGAACTTGGACTGCCGGTCACAGCAGAGACTGACACGCAGGAAGAGTCGGACGATAACTTGTCAGAAACGACGACCTATTAAAAAACGACCGTGCGGCTTCAGACGGTCAGGCTGTTAACGAACCCATTCGCTTTTCGCGAATGGGTTCGTCTCATTTTTATGTTCGATAAGCTTGAGACGCTCTGCCCAGCACGAGATTGAAAACGAGGTCTTTTACTTCGGCCATCGAGACCTCAAAAAACACAAACGGCCGCCCGATGGCGACCGTTTGTGTTGCTCGTCCGACGGCGCACCGGCTCCGACAGGAACGCAATCTGACGGAGACCTAGCAGCGACGCGAGTCGCGATGCTGCGCCGGAAGGACGAGCGATTTTATTGATGTTAGTCAACAAGCTGCCGCGGGGCTTCACACGGTCGTTTCCGGTTTAATCCGCCGCCTTCGTCCGACCGAGCAAGCGCCGGGACGTCTGGATGAGCGGTTTATAGTTCGGATGAATCAATTCGGTCGACTCGACGATGAGCTCGATGACGATCAAGACGATGACGAACGTGATGACGGCGCCGAGCATCGTCGTCTTCGCGAACAGAATCGAGGCGATGCCGAAGAAGAGCGTCATCCCGTACATGAGGAGCACTGCTTGGCGCGTCGTGAACCCCATATCGATCAGTTGGTGGTGCATGTGCGACTTGTCCGGCGACATCGGCGGCCGTCCTTGGACGAGCCGGCGAACGATGGCGAAAATCGTGTCCGAGATCGGCAAGCCGAGCAAGAGGACCGGCACGACGAGCGAGAACAGCGTCACGTTCTTGAAGCCAATGAGCGAGAACACGGCGAGCATATAACCGAGGAACAGCGCCCCGGTGTCGCCCATGAAAATCTTCGCCGGATAAAAGTTATGCACGAGGAAGCCGAGCGTGCTCGCGAGCAGGAGCAGCGCCATCATCGTCAAATAGACGTTGCCTTGGATGATGGCGAGCACGGCAATCGTCCCGAGCGCGATGCTCGAGACACCGGCTGCGAGGCCGTCGAGGCCGTCAATCAAGTTGATGGCGTTCGTGATTCCAATCAGCCAGAGCACGGTCACGGGGATGCTCCATGAGCCGAGGTAAAGCTGTTGGTCGAACGGCAAGTTGATCATCTCAATCCGCATGCCCGAGTTGAGGACGACGACGGTCGCGATCATCTGCCCCATCAACTTGACGCGGGCCGACAGTTGGAACCGGTCGTCGATGAGGCCGGTCAAGACGATGACGACAGCACCAATCAAGATGGCGTCATTGTATCGGCTCGCCGGAAGCAACAGGGCGTAACCGATCAAAAACGCGATGAAGATGGCAAGACCACCGATGCGTGGCATCGTCCGCACATGTACTTTTCGGGCGTTCGGGTGGTCGACCGCGCCAATCAAGTACGCGAAGCGGCGTACGAGCGGCGTGATCAACATGGCCATCACAAAACTGACCAACATGGCAATCCATAACATGGGCCAACCGTTCCTCTCTCGTTAAAAAATAGACTCTGGCGAATTATAGCATAAATCCCGTCACCGAAATCGTATCAGAAATGTTACAAGCAAGAAAGAGGCTGGGACATAACTAGCCGGTTTTGGAGATTTTCAATAAAAAGAAGGGGTCCGGTCACCGATTTTCGGTGGCCGGACCCCTTCTTTGCACTTCCCCCGATGCCATTGGCGATGAACTTCCGTAGGTTCACCGCCATGAGGGCGAAGCCGAGCTCGCGTTTCACGCGCTGTTTTCCCCTGACGGAGAAGCGGGTGAAACCCAAATTAGCCTTCAGATATCCAAAAACTGGTTCCACGTCCGTCTTGCGTCGGGCGTAGAGAGCACCGGTTTTCTCATCCGAAAGCAGCGTTCTCGTCATATGCTTTTGTTCTTCCCAGGCCCCGTTCACGCTGACCTGGCGGTGTCTCCCCGGTTCGGCCTTCGTGCACAGCTCCCGGAACGGGCAGCCGTCGCAGCTCTCGCACTCGTACACACGGAAATCACGGGTGAAGCCGTTCCGATCGGTCCTTTGGGACTCATGGCTGAACGAGAGCCGCCTCCCGTCCGGGCACGTGAACGTGTCGGTCTCGTCATCGTACGCCCAGTTCGCGATGTTGAACGGGTCCTCGCGCCATTTCTTCTTCTGTTCCTTCCGGTACATCGTATGCGGGATCAAGGGCAGGCGCCCCCGGCGCTCGAGAATGTCCGTGTAGTTCTGCTGGCTCCCGTATCCCGCGTCGGCAACGATGTGGGCGGGCAGGTCGAAGAACGTTTCGATTTCATCGAGGAACGGGATTAACGTCTTCATGTCGGTCGGGTTCGGATAGACGTCATAGGCGAGCGTGTACTGACCTTCGGTTGCGATCTGGACGTTGTAGCCCGGCTTGAGTTGGCCGTTCTTCATGTGATCCTCTTTCATCCGCATGAACGTCGCGTCCCTGTCGGTCTTCGAGTAACTGTTCCGTGTACCGAAGGTGGCCATGTGCTCCTCGTATCGGCGTTTCCGGGCGGCGAAGTCGGCGGCCTGTTTGTGGAGACGACGGGGCACTTTCCGTTCCGCACGCAGTCGTTTCCGTTCGGCGACGTCGGTGGTCGAGGCGATTTCCTCGTCGATGGCCTCGATCTTTTCTTCAAGTCGCGCGGCGACCTGTTCGAGTTCTTGGATCGAGAGCGCGTCCGGGCTCTCCCGTTCGATCTCGGGGATGACCTGACCGGCCATCAGTTCGTCGTACAGTTGGTTCGACTTCTCGACGAGCGTGGCGCTGTATCGCTCGACCGCCCTCCGCCAGACAAACGTATAACGATTGGCGTTCGCCTCGATTTTCGTGCCATCGATGAAGATCGCCTCCTCGTCGATCTCGCCGGTCTCGACGAGATGACATCTGAAGGCGACGAACGCGGCCTTCAGGATTGGGGCGACGGCCGGGTGGACGCGGAAACGGTTGATCGTCCGATAACTCGGCTCGTGGCCCTGGGCGAGCCACATCATCCGAAGACTGTCCTTGAGTAGGCCTTCGATCTTTCGGCCCGAGAATGCGGACTGCGTGTAGGCGCAGAGGACGATCTTCATCATCATGCGCGGGTGATAGGCCGGGCAGCCCGTCGTTCGCCAGAACGGCTCGAAGGCCTCGTCGGGGATCTGTTCGACGAGGTCATGGACGGCGAAGGCGATATCGTTTTCCTGGAGACGGACTTCTAAATCTAGGGGCAAAACCAACTGGTTCATGGTATACTCTTTGTACATAGGGGCACCTCCAAAGTTATGGTTTGGTCACTTTAACTTTATCAGAGGTCGCCCCTATCTGTTTAGTCCGAAACGCGTGCACGAACCCATAAAAATGACAAGAGGCCACCGGGAGCGAACAAGTCGCTCCCGGTGGCCTCTTTGTTATAAATCTACTGAGTTATGTCCCAGCCTCTACCGTCATGCGTGCGCTGGTTCCGTCGTGACGTTCTCAGCTGTTTCATATGTATACAGGCCGCGGCCAATCTTCTTAATCTCTGGATTGACCGATTCGATTTTCACCATCAGCTGATAGATGTTGCTGATATGGTGCCGGTAACGGAGCTCAAGCTCCATTTGGATGTCCCGTACGCTCATCGTCTTCCGTTCTTTTAAGAGGTCCGTCACTTGATGGACGTACACCTCAAGCGGATAACGTTGGTTGACGCGGCGCGGACGCAGCCGTTTCGTCGCATCGAGCATCATCTCGTCTTCACGTTTGTCCCGGCTCAGTTCTGCGATCAAATACTCAGCGCGGCGCTGCAATTGTCGATACGACTCCTCGATTTCCATCAGTTCCCGATAGATGTGCTCGTTGATGTTCGTGGTTTCCATGCACAAATCCCCTTCTACATTCCATTTAAAACCCTTGATTACCTATTTTAAATCAAGAATTTCTAATAATTCCTTGTTTCCATATAAAAGTGTAACGGATTTGTAACGTCCTTGTCATCTGTTTTTGGGTATTTCTGTCTATTCGGGACTTTATACCTAAATAAAGACGGCGACTGTTCGGGGCAGTCGCCGTCTCACGGAAGATGATTGTAGTCTTTACGCTCCGACGCGTTCGAGGATGCGTCCGAGCGAGAGTTCGTCGGTTGAAGAGACGATGAGGTCTGCATGACCGAGCATCGACTCGTCCCCGACGGCGACAGCAAACATGTTTGCCGCTTTAATCGCAGTCACGCCTGCGGCTGCGTCTTCAACGCCGATGGCATGTTCGGGTTTCACGCCAAGGGCAGAGGCAGCCTTCAAAAACACTTCGGGATGTGGTTTCGAATCGGCGACAGTTGCTGCATCGACAATGTGGTCGAAGTAATGACGGACACCAAGTGCGTCAACGACCGCGAATGCGTTCTTTGAAGCAGATGCCATTCCGATTTTGAGTCCCGCCTCTTTGATTTCATCGAGGAATGAAACGATGCCTGGGAGCAGATCGTCAGAAGAGATGTGCTGAATGAGTTCAACGTAATGCTCGTTCTTCTTGTCCGCGAGTTCCGCTTTTTCAGCCGGTGTGAAGTCAGCCTGCCGTCCGCCGAGCGCGAGGATGCGTTCGAGCGAGTCGGTGCGACTCACGCCTTTTAGCGTCTCATTGAACTCACGGTCAAAGGGAATGCCGAGCTCTTCTCCGAGTTGTTTCCAAGCGAGGTAATGGTACTCCGCGGTGTCGGTGATGACACCGTCCAAATCGAAAATGACTGCTTCAATCGTTGACATACATGCTTTCCGCCTTTCCTTCAAATGTTTCTGTCGTCAGACTACATTTAGGGAACTTGACAAGTACCCGCTGCTCGTTGGTCATCGATGCAAACGGTTGCACTTGTTCGATTTCTATTATATCGGATATCGGTTCATCTATGCAACCGCTTTCGCAGAAAAAAATAAAAAGAGGAGCACATCGCCCCTCTCTTGATCCTTATAATTGGATGCCGACGACTTTCACGTTGACCGCGAGCGGTGTCATCGCGAGCATCGTGTCCATGTCTTGCGTGATGCGTTCTTGGACGGCCGTGACCGTCTTGATGATCGACTGGCCGTACGCGACGAAGAGCGCGAGCTGGATGACGACGCCTTCCTCGGTCTCGTCGACTTTCACGTGCTTCATGAGCGCACGCTCCGACAACTTCGTGTCTTCCTGTGTGAACGAGACGTGCTTCGTCTCTTTCACCGCGACCGCGGCAATCATTTCCACGACGTGGCGTGAGACGTTGACGTCTCCTTCAGTACTGTTCATTCCATTTCCGTATGGCATGGTGTCACTTCCTTAGCTCTAGTTTCGTTACCCTACTTTAAAGTGTAGCGGAAAACGCTCGTTTAGAAAAGGGTTTACGCCTTTGTCGCCCGTTCGTCCTGCGCGCGGCGGACGTCAATCTCGACGAGCGGGCGCAACAAGCGCACGACCGGCGGGCTGATGATGACCGCGACGATGAGGAGTGACACCCCGAACAAGACGAGGAGCTGTTGCCACGACGTCGGCATGAACGCGGCCGGGATGAACGCCTTCCAGGCGACGACCAAGAAGACGTGCACCAAATAGACGTACAGGCTATACTTCCCGGCCCGGGTGAAGAGCGGCAGCTCACGTCCCGGCACGATGAGCGCGAAGCTGATCGCCATGAGGAGCGACACCGTGTAGACGATGAGGAACGCGAACGGCCCGCTCCAAATCGCCTCCGGCACAGCCGTCTCGTAGGCGAAGCGGAACTTGAACAAGTTGCCGACATGATAGAACGCGTCCGTGCGCTGGAAGCTCATCGAGGCGAGCAACCCGAGCGTGAGTGTCGTGAAGACGGCTGCTCCGCCGAGTCGGTAACGGTTGCGCTGCTCGGCCCGCTTCGGCAGTTCGAAGAAGGTCAACGTATTGCGCTCGCTCATCCAGTTGCCGATTAAGAAGAACGGATAAAACATGATGACCTTACGCAAGGCGAAAAAGCCGGTCGACTCAGCTTGGAAGCCGAAAAGGAGCGCGAACAAGAGCGCATAGAGGACGTAGCCTTTCAACTGGGTGACGTACGGGGTGATGACGTACCAGATGATGATCGCCATCAAGTACCAGAGCGCCCAATACGGCTTCAAGACGTTCAGACCCGGATTGTCAATCGACAAAAGCGGGATACCCTCGGTGAAGGCGAACCACGACCCGAGAATGACTTGCCAGATGACGTAGACGACGAACAGCTGGATGACGCGCAAATAACGGTTCTCCCGGAAGAAGTAACCGCTCAGCATGATGAACAACGGCATATGAAACGTGTATAAGAACAAATAAATCCAATTCGGCAACAGGTCGTCATAGGCGCCGCGCACATCGGTCAGCAAGTGACCGAAGACGACGAATAAGACGAGCACGCCTTTAATATTGTCGTACCAATGGTTTCGCATAAACATTCCTCAAGTTCTATCTAATTTTTCCTCACTCATCATAGCCGATTTTTCTGCGTACGGAAATTACGATTTCACAAAAAAACGATGACGTCACTGTCATCATTCCCACGTTTCATCCGTTGCAAGCGATTTCTTCAAAAAATGCTCACGTGTAAGCACGTTTGCCGCGTATTCAAATAGACGAGTTTGGGTAATGTATAGTATAGTAGTTTTACTAAATAGTCTGAATATTCTAAAAAGGAGGTGTAGAGAATGTCTTCCGTCATCCGTAACCGCCACCACATGGTCCACGACCCGAAACGATCATTCTCTAACTTCGGATTCTGGTGGTTCATCGGCGCCTTTTCCGTCGGACTGTTCCTCGTCGCCTTCGAACCGTTGCGCGACCGGTTCACCGCCATGCATCCGTTTCTGTCTACACTCTTTTTCATCGGCATCACGTTCTTGACCGGTGTCGTCATGAAGCTCGCCCGGGACGTCTGGTGGCTCAACTACTTGCTCGAACGCACCGCGAACCGTTACCTCTACATCGGGCCTGATACGCTGAAGAGCTGGGAATATACGCTCGACTCGATTTGGCTCCTCACCCGCACGTCACAAAAAAAGCTCGGCCGATTGTATATCCACATCGACCGAACTGTCCGTTCTGAAGAGGCGAAACGTCTGTTCGCCGCCTATTTGATTGACCGCGGTGTCCTCGTCGTCTACTCTCGACCATCGACATCGAAGCCGAAGAAGATGGCGTAAGGTCAGCCGATGAATGACGCGACCCATGTCCGGGCCGCCTCGACTTCCTCCATCCGCAGTTCATGCCCGCCTCCGTGATAGAAGAGTTCAACGTCCGCCCCGGCTGTCCGGAGCGTCGATGTGAGCTCTTCTGTTTCTGTTTTCGGGCAAATCGGATCCCGTTCCCCGGCCGAGATGAATACGTTCGCGCCGGAAAGGCTCGGGAGCGTGAGCGAACGGTCCGGCACCATCGGATGGAACAACAGCGACGCGTGGAACGCGTTCTGACGATAGAGCGCCGAGCCAATCAAGTTCGCCCCGTTCGAATAGCCGAGCGGGATCATCTTGTCGCGGTCAATCCCATACTCCGTGGCCGCCTCGTCGAGGAAGGCGAGGAAGCGTTCCGTCTGCTTCTTCAAATCTTCCAAGTCGAGCACACCTTCCGCGTGGCGGCGGAAGAAGCGTGACATCCCGTTCTCGAGGACGTCGCCCCGGAGCGTCAAAATGTTGGCGTCCGCGTTCAATTCTTTCGCGAGCGGAATCAAATCCTGCTCCGTCCCGCCTGTACCGTGTAAGAGGACGAACGTCGTCTCGGTCGTACCTTTAATGAATTGATGAATCATAGTATCTCTCCTTTTGGAATCGTGATTGGGGGTAACGTCTTCGTGATGGCGTCGCGCTTCGACTCGAACCAGTCCGGCAGTTTCAACGATGTACCGAGCGACTCCATCGTCTCGTCGACGAGGAAGCCCGGCGCGTCGGTCGCGAGCTCGTGCAAGATGCGCCCGTCATCGTGAAAGTAGACCGAGCGGAAATAGTGCCGCTCCTTCACCTCGGTCGGGCGGAGCCCGCGCTCGAAGATGGCGTCTTGCCATTTGTCATAGTCGCTTCCGTCCGTGACGCGCCAGGCGATGTGATGGACCGTCCCCGTTCCCGGCACCCCGTTCGGGAGGACGGTCTTTTTCACGTCGATGACGTTGCCGTAGTCGGCCGTACCGACGAGTCGGATCCATTCCGAATCTTCCCCTACCTTTTTAAAATCAAACAGGTCGGTCAAGAGTGTGACGGTCGCTTCTGGCTGTTTCGACAAGAGCGTCGCCCCGGCAAACCCGGTGATCGCCTCTGCTTGCGTGATGCCGGGGACGACCCATTTCGTGTGTTTCGAACTCTTTCGGGCGACGAGCTCGACGACGAGGCCGTCCGGGTCCTCGAACAAGAGCGATGGCTCCCCGAACCGTTCGGTCGCGACCGTCTGGATGCCATGCGCGTTCAAGCGATCTTCCCAAAACGAGAGGCTCCCTTCCGGCACGAGGTACGCCGTGACGCCGACCTGCCCACTGCCGACGCTGCCTTGATTCAAGCCTGGGATTGGGAAGAACGTGATGGCCGTCCCCGGCGCGCCTTCCTCGTCCCCGAAATAGAGATGATACGTGCCCGGGTCGTCGAAGTTGACCGTCTGTTTGACGAAACGGAGTCCGAGGACGTCACCGTAAAAGTCGATGGTCCGTTGCGGCTCTTTCACCATCGCCGAGATGTGATGGATGCCCGCTGATTGCAGTGTCATGTCATGTCCTCCTTTTATTATCTTGATTTCAAGATAAATCATTTTTGAAGAAATGTGAAACTTTTTGCTCACGAAGGCGTACGCTAAGCGTAGACTCTTTTTTGAAGGGGGTATAAACATGACATTACACATCGATCACGTCTCGAAGCAGTTCGGCGACTTCACGGCCGTCGACGACTTGAGCTTCACCGTACCGAAAGGCGAGATGTATGGGTTACTCGGAGCAAACGGCGCCGGCAAGACGACGACGTTCCGAATGATCCTCGACATCTTGAAACCGAGCGACGGCAACATCTCGTGGGACGGGCGTGTCGTCGACCATCGCCTCGTCGGCTACTTGCCGGAAGAACGCGGGCTCTACCCGAAGTCGCCCGTGCGCGACCAGCTCGTCTTTCTCGCAAGTCTAAAAGGCATGCGCTCGGCCGAGGCGAAACGAGCCGTCAAGTCGTGGCTCGAACGACTCGAGATTCCTCAATATGAAACGATGCGCGTCGAGCAGCTGTCAAAAGGAAACCAGCAGAAAGTCCAGCTCGTCGCCGCGCTGATTCACAAACCGGAGCTCCTCATCTTAGACGAGCCGTTCAGTGGGCTCGATCCCGTGAACGTCGAAATTCTGAAGCGGGAAGTGCTCGCCCTTCGTGACGCCGGGACGACAATCGTCTTCTCGAGCCACCGGATGGAGCACGTCGAGGAGCTGTGCCAACATATCGGCATCTTGAAGGGTGGGCGCGCCGTCGTCAGCGGCGACGTGACGTCCATCAAGTCCCGATACGAAGAGCCAGACCTCTTCCTTGAGACGGACCGAATCGACGTCGTCACGGCGCTCCCGGTCGTCCGCGCGGTCGAACCTCATAAAACGGGTCACCTTGTCCGCCTCGCCTCGTTCGATGACAGTGACGCCGTGCTCGGCGCCCTCGTCCAAGCGGGGGCTTCCGTCAAGACGTTCATGCGCCAGCCTGTTTCTCTGAACGACATCTTCATCAAGGAGGTCGGCCAACATGTTTCATAACTTCGGACCGCTCTACTCGTTCACGTTACGTTCGAAACTTCGTTCCAAGGCGTTTCTCATCTCGACGCTGTTGACGATCCTCTTCATCTTCGGTTTCACGAACATCGATCGCATCCTATCAAACTTCGCGGACACGGACAGCGGGGAGGCGCTCCTCGTCACGGAGAACGTAGAACTTGTCACCGTCATGCAGTCACTCGGCTACGAGAGCGTCGAGGCGGCAAACGTCACCGAGGACGAAGCACGGGCAGGACTCGATAACGGTGATTACGAAGTCGTCGCCTTCATCGACGGCTATTCGGCCCGCGTCTTGTCGGAACGTCCGGAGACGGAGTTCACGACACTCCTTCAGACGGCGCTCCGTGAAGTGCGGAACGCCGAGTTGATTGAGGCGTCAAACATCGACCCGTCCGTCATCGCCGCCCTCAACGAGCCGATCCCGGTCGAAGAGTCGTACATCGGTCGCGGCGGGGAGAACTCGGACGAGCTGTTCTCGTCGTTTGCCTTCGTATACGTGATGCTCATGCTCCTATACGTCTCGATCATCACGTATGGGTCGATGATTTCGACTGAGGTCACGACGGAGAAATCGTCACGCGTCATGGAGCTCATCATCTCGACGACGCACCCGGTGACGCACATGCTCGCGAAAATCTCGGCCATCGGGACGCTCGCGCTTCTGCAAATCGGTATCTTCCTCGGCTTCGGATACTTCAGTGCCCGGAGCAACGAGATGGCCCAGTCCGTCATCGACAACGCCGGCAACGCCCGCGCCGTCCTCTACTTGTTGACGTTCTTCGCGCTCGGTTATTTGCTGTATGCGGCCCTCTTCGCCGTTCTCGGTTCGCTCGTCAGCCGTGTCGAAGAGGCACAACAGATGACGATGCCAGTCATCATGCTCCTCGTCGCTGGTTTCCTCGCCGCCATGTTCGGCTTGAATAATCCGGACGCGCCGATCGTCGCGATTCTGTCGTTCGTCCCGTTCTTCACACCGATGCTCATGTTCCTCCGGGTCATGCTCGTCGACGTGCCGGTATGGGAAGTCGCCCTGTCGATTGGAATCATGCTCGGCTCGATTGGCGTCATCCTTTGGATTGGCTCAAAATTCTATCGCGGTGGCGTCTTGTTCTATGGAAACAACGCATTGAAACAATGGAGACAAATATTACAGAATCGCCAATAACGTTTACAGCATTTTCGTTTTCGTATACTCTAAAGAATGTGCAAAATGAGGAGGAAACGAACTATGCGATCACGATTACTCGCAGCTTTGATTTTTACATTCATGACGACGCTCACGACGTTTATCTGTTACACCGTCTTCTTGGAAGCCGATGCGTTGTGGCAAATCTTGCTCGCATATGCGGGAAGTACGTTCCTCGGAACGCTTGCGTTCTGGTACCCGGTCAGCCGGCGTGCCCAGACGTCGCGGTTCGGTGGGGCCTGGATCGGGATTTTGATCACGGCGACGACGCTCGTCGGGTTCACGATCATCCGCTTCACCGTACGAGGTGACGCCGCTTCCTTACTCGACTGGCAGACGATGGTCGCGAGCCTCGCCTACACGTTCGGTTACGTCGGATGGGTGCTCACGATTCTGAACATCGTGCTCGGCTTCTTACTCGCCGGGACAAAACCGAAAGTCCGTTATGAAGCGCGCATGTCGCGCTAAAATGAAGAAGAGGAGTCAAGACGTGTGGTCTTGACTCCTCTTCTATTTATTTTTTACTTTGCTCTCGTCCAATCTGCTGATGATAAATCATCGATGCATCAAGTAACTCGTCAAGTTTCAATGACAGCATTGTCTTCTCTCGTTTACTTAGCTTTTGACCGTAAAACATTAATTCTCTAAATTCGCGTTCGGCCGCTCGATACGATTCAATTGCTCGTCCTTCACCATTATCCGTACTATTCTGTTTCATGAAATTTACACCTCCTTCCTAAATAAAAAAACACGAACTTGTAGTCCGTGTTTTCATTGCAATCGATACGATTTGGTGACGACCCCGAACTCCGTGTACTGGAACGAGTTCTCGGTGAACTGCTCCGGGACGAGCCGGTCGACGTAACGGGCGAACGGGACGAGCCGGTGCGACGTGTCCTGGGCCCGGCCGAGGTCGAGCACGGCGTCGACGAGTGCCTCGAGCGCGTGATGGTTCGTCGGTTCTTCGTCTTCGGCGAAGATGCGACGCAACTCCTCCTCGTGCATCAAATCAAAGATGCGCATCCTCGCCTCGAGCTCGAGCTGCATGTCCTCGGTCGACTTGCCGTGCATCGCCTCGTCATAGGCGAGTCGCATCTGTTCGATTTCAGGGACTTTCCCTTTCATGAGCACTTTCAGCGACTCTCCCGTCCAAATGTGGCGGGCCAAGTAGTTCGCGTCAATCTGGAGCGCCTCGGCGAGCGCCTCTATGTAAGGCATCGTCGGGTATACTTCGCTCAGTTCGGTCCGGCGAATAAAGTACGGCGCGACCCCGAGCTTGTCGGCGAGCGCCTCAATCGAGATGCCGGCCCGCTCACGTAAAATCCGAATCCGATCCCCGTAACCCCGGTACGGTGCGTTCTTTCCATCCATGTGTCTCTCCCCCTCTCTCTCATTATAGTTCCCGAAACGACAAAAAAATACTCGGAAGCGACTGCCTCCGAGCAAGAAAATCATCTTATTTCTTCGTCAATTCGACGACTTCAGACGAGCCGGCCGTCACGTTGTCGCCTTCTACGACGAGCTTGTTCACTGCGAAGCTGTCGTGGTTCGTGATGATCACCGGTGTGATCGTCGATGGCGCGTTCGCTTTGATGAAATCAAGGTCGAACGTGACGAGCGTGTCGCCCGCTTTGACCGCTTGGCCTTCTGTCACGTGCGTCTCGAAGCCTTCCCCTTTAAGGTTGACCGTGTCGAGGCCGATGTGGATCAAGTACTCCGCACCGTTATCCGCGTTGATACCGATCGCGTGTTTCGTTGGGAACACTGTCGCGATTGTCCCGTTGACTGGTGAGACGACTTTGCCGTCTGTCGGCTCGACTGCGATGCCGTCGCCCATCATTTTTTGTGAGAACACTTGGTCAGGAACGTTCGTGATGTCGATGACCTTTCCTGTAAGCGGTGAAACCGCGTTAAGTTGTTCTTCTTTACCACCAAAAAGTTTTTTAAAGAATCCCATAGCTTAATCCCTCCAACATGTTCTGTTAATCAAAGTCTTAGCTTTTATACCCGAAAAGCTCGCACTTCAATCCCTACCTTAGAAACGGTATAGTAGTCTTAAGGTAGTGCGAATTCGTTTACACATCGTAAGGATACGAGTGTGCAATCGCTTTTGCAAGCCCTTTTTACACTTTATAAAAATTTCACATCATGGAGGCGCTTACAATGACGACTTTCACAAAATTGTCATATGCACGGCCCGACTTGGACGCTCTAAACAGCCGATTGTCGGACTATTCAGTCGAATTGCAACAAGCGAGCACACTCGAAGAAGCGAACGAGCTCATTCGCCAAATCAACAAGGAGCGGAACGATTTTGAGACGCAAAGTCAACTCGTCGCGATTCGCCACTCGGTCGACACGCGCGACGCATTTTACGAGGCCGAGCAGACGTTCTTTGACGATGCGTTGCCGGTGTACGAGAAAGAAGTGCAGGCGTATTACCGCGTCTTGACTGAGCACGAGCTGCGTAGCCAACTTGAAGAAGAATGGGGCAGCCAACTGTTCGAGCTCGCCGAACGCGCGCTCAAAACGTTCGACGAGTCGCTCATCCCGAAACTGCAGGAAGAGAACCGACTCTCGACGAGCTATCAGAAAGTCATGTCGGCCGCCCAGATCGAGTTCGACGGCAAGACGCTCAACTTGTCCCAGTTCGGCCCATACCTCCAGTCCCCTGACCGTTCAGTACGAAAAGCGGCATCAGAGGCACGCTATACATATTTAAGCGACAACGGGGAAGAGCTCGACCGCATCTACGGCGAACTCGTCCGGGTCCGTACCGACATCGCCCACACCCTCGGCTTCCCGTCGTTCGTCGAGCTCGGCTATGCCCGGATGCAACGCGTCGGCTACGACGAGTCGAACGTCGCAAACTTCCGGAAACAAGTCCGTGACGTCATCGTCCCGCTCGCCTCGAGTTTAAAGGAGAAACAAGCGAAACGGATCGGTATCGACACGCTCACGTACTACGACGAGTCGTTCGTCTTCCCGGACGGCAACGCCACGCCGCAAGGCGACGAAGCGTTCATCATCGAAGGCGGCAACACGATGTATAAGGAGCTGTCGAATGAGACAGATGCGTTCTTCCAGTACATGCAAGAGCGCGGCGCCCTCGATTTGACGGCAAAACCGGGCAAGTCAGGCGGCGGCTACTGCACATATTTACCGTCTGAAGGACTCCCGTTCATCTTCTCGAACTTCAACGGCACGGCCGGGGACATCGACGTCTTGACGCACGAGGTCGGCCACGCCTTCCAAGTGTACGAGAGCCGTCATTTGAAGACGCCGGAATACGCGTTCCCGACGTACGAGGCGTGTGAGATCCATTCGATGTCGATGGAGTTCTTCTGTTGGCCATGGATGGAGCTGTTCTTCGGCGACCAAGTCGACAAGTATAAGTTCAATCACCTCGCCGGTAGCGTCACGTTCCTCCCATACGGTGTCCTCGTCGACGAGTTCCAACACGTCATCTACCGGAATCCGGACATGACGGCGGCGGAGCGTCGCCAGGCATGGCGTGACCTCGAGAAGGTGTACCTCCCGCACCGTGACTATGAGGAGAACGCGTATCTCGAGTCAGGGGCATGGTGGCACCAACAAGGCCACATCTTCCAAAGCCCGTTCTACTATATCGACTACACGCTCGCCCAAGTGTGTGCGTTCCAGTTCTGGGTACGCATGCATGAGGACCGCGAGGCGGCGTGGAACGATTACCTCACGCTCTGCCAAGCCGGCGGCAGCCGCTCGTTCCTCGAGCTCGTCGAATTGGCCGGGCTCAAGTCACCGTTTGAGGACGGCGTGTTGAAAGAAACGCTCGAGCAGATTGAAGACTATTTGTTGAAGCATCCGCTCGCGAACTAAACACATAAAGCAGGTGAGACCACGCGACTGTGGTCTCACCTGCTTTTTCGTCAAATCACATCGAGCGGTTCTTTCCCGCTCGGCGGTGGGAACGCTTCGTCGAGTGCATCTAAATCGTCCTCGCTCAAGTTGAGGAGCATCGCCGCGCCGTTCTCTTCGACGTGCGCCGCCTGCCCTGCTTTCGGGATGGCGATGACGTTGCCGCTCCGCGTCGTCCAGGCGAGCAGAATTTGAGCTGGTGTCGCACTATACGCCTCGGCGATCCGGTTCACTGTCTCGTCGTTAAAGATTTTCTCCTTCACATCGCTTCCTTCGGCGAGCGGTGAATACGCCATGACCGGGATGCCTTGTTCTTCGTGGAACGGCAGCAAGTCGTGCTCGATGCCGCGGCTGCCGAGGTGATACAGCACTTGGTTGACCGCGCAATGCTTCCCGTTCAGCAAGGCGAGCAGCTCCTTCATATCGTCGACGTCAAAGTTCGAGACGCCCCACGCCCGAATCTTCCCGTCCGCCTTCAACCGCTCGAGCCCGTCGACCGTCTCCTCGAGCGGGATGTCGCCGCGCCAGTGGAGCAAGTACAGGTCGAGATAGTCCGTCCCGAGCCGCTCGAGCGTGGCGTCACACGCCTGCACGAGTTTGTCGCCGCCGGCGTTATGTGGATACACTTTCGAGACGAGGAAGACGTCGTCGCGCCGGTCTCGAATCGCTTCGCCGACGAGCGACTCGGCCTTCCCTTCCCCGTACATCTCGGCCGTGTCGATGACGTGCAACCCGCAATCGAGCCCCGTTTGGAGCGCCTCAATCTCAGCTTTTCGTTTTGAGTCGTCGTCACCCATCCGCCACGTGCCTTGTCCGAGCGTACGTACCTCGCGCCCGTCCGGTAACGTGACGACCTGTTGCTTCAAGGTCGCTAAAATCAATGAATGTGGAATGCGGTTCATGTCGTCTCCTCCTTGTTCCATTCGGTATGCAACGGACCGGCCGTCCCGAACACGGGGTCGGTCTCCGGTTTGGCAATCGTTTCGATTCGATTCACGCTGTCCGGCCGTTCTTCCGGGTTCCCCGTCAACGTGTCGTAGTCGCGTCCGTCCGGATACGCCCCGACGATGGCGAAGTCTTCACTCGCCTCCAATCGGCGGTGACCGGTCCCTGCCGGCAAAATCAAGACATCTCCCGCCTGGAGCGAGACGAGATCCCCCGTCGCCCCGCCGAGCTGCACCGTCGCCCGTCCTGACTTCACGCCGAGCACTTCATGCGTGTTGCTGTGATAATGGTGATAGTCGAACACCCCGTTCACCCAGCTGTTGCCCCAACCGTTGTTCTCGAACGTCGATTGGATGGCATCGGTCTCGGCGAACGCTTCTTTATATAACAACACCGGAAAATACGGGTTGTTCGGGATTGAACCGTCATCTTCAAATCGATACGCTTTCACTTCCATGTTGTCCCCTCCTTGTCTCTGTGACTGTACCCGAGTTGAGCCAACAAAAAACGGCCGCACCCTATTGTGCGACCGATTGATTAGGAGATGACGTCTTCGCCTGTCTGTTCGATATGTCCCTCTCCCCACGCACACATCGCATCCAAAATCGGTTGGAGCGACCATCCGTAGTCCGAAAGCGAGTAAACGACTTTCGGTGGAACTTGTTCATAGACGGTGCGGATGATGACCCCATCTGCCTCGAGCTCGCGCAATTGTTGCGTGAGCATTTTTTGCGTGATGTTCGGCATGAGCTTTTTCAATTCGCTCGTCCGGCGTTCGCCTTTGATGAGATGACACATGATGACGACTTTCCATTTGCCGCCGATGACGTCGAGCGTCGCCTCGACCGGGATGTTGTATGGCATGATGGTTCCTCCTTATGGGCCGGGGTAGGTACTTTTCGGTGCCTATCGTACTTGAAAGTGCGTACTTCCCAACTGAATTCGCTGGACTTATGATAGCAACTGTAGCTCAGTTATACAAGTCCATCTCATCCGTAACTGCTTCTTGAGACAGTAAGGTTCTTTTTCGACCGTACTGGACAATAGAGGAGATTGAGATGCTCGAGCTGCCTCGAGACGAAGGGCCCTCGTCTCATCAACCATTTTTAGGAGGAATGACTCATGAATCAACCATACACACAGCCTGTCGACGAACAGGCACCCAAAAACGGGGGGCTGGCCTTGCTCGCCCTCGCCATCAGCGCCTTCGGCATCGGGACGACCGAGTTCGTTCCAGTCGGACTGCTCGCCTCCATCGCCAGTGACTTGAATATCGGCATCACGCTCGCCGGTCTCATCATCTCCGGTTACGCGATTGGCGTCGCCCTCGGTGCACCAATTTTAACCGCGCTCACGAACCGGATGAATCGCAAGACGCTACTCATGACACTCATGGTCGTCTTTATTATCGGAAACTTGGTTTCCGCCCTGTCGACGAGTTTTGAACTGCTGATCGCCGCCCGGTTCATCACCGCCTTTTCTCACGGGGTCTTCTTCTCGATTGGGGCGACCATCGCCGTCCAACTCGTCCCGCCACAAAAGAAGGCGAGTGCCATCGCCCTCATGTTCACCGGCTTGACGGTCGCGACCGTCACCGGCGTCCCGCTCGGCACATTCATCGGGCAGGCGGTCGGATGGCGCGCCACGTTCTTCGCCGTCGCCGCACTCGGGGTCGTCTCAATCATCGCCAGCTTCTTCTTGATCCCGAACGACTTGAAACAGTCACTGCCGGCGAAGTTCTCGGATATGTTGAAATTGCTCACGAACGGCCGTATCCTACTCGGCTTCTTGATCACCGCGCTCGGTTACGGCGGCACGTTCGTCGCCTTCACGTATTTGACACCGATTTTACAGGACGTGACGAACATCAGTCCGAGCTTGATCAGTATCGTCCTGCTCGTCTACGGAATCGCTGTCGCCATCGGCAACTGGGCGGGCGGTAAATTCGCCAATGAAGACCCGGCCAAGGCGTTGTTCTATATGTTCATCGTCCACGCGGCCGTCATGATCGTCATGTCGTTCATGATTCCGTTCAAAGTCGCGGGCCTCATCGCCATCATGTTCATGGGACTGCTCGCCTTCATGAACGTACCTGGACTTCAGCTATATATTGTACCACTCGCTGAAAAATATGTACCGGCCGCGGTCGATGTCGCGTCGGCGCTCAACATCGCCGCCTTCAACATCGGCATCGCACTCGGTGCGACGATCGGGGGAATTGTTGCGGACTCGATTGGTCTTGTCCATACGCCATGGATTGGTGGTCTCATGGTCATACTCGCTGCTATCTTGACCGCTGTCTCACGTCGTTTGGAGGCAAAATAAACGGGACATCATAATCAATCATCCATTTGTTGTTTGATTTGATGAAGAACGATTGACCGACGCAGTCATCGATGAGCTCAAAAAATGAATGCTTCCACATTTCGTGCCACTTTCGTAAAAGAAACATGCCAAAAAGAGACGACTTTCCTATATGAGAAAGTCGTCTCTTTGTTTTATCGCGTACTTCGCCGCCTGTCTCCAATGTTTGTAAACATTCTCCGGACAAACTTGCATCCCCGAAAGCATTAAAACGTGCCCTGCTTTTGCTCAAACAGACGTACGACCCAAAGAATGATACTTACATAAATCGGGAGGCCGATCATGAATGTCAGGAGGTTCTTCGGAACAAACAGATTGTAGCCATATAGAAGTAAAATGGACAAAGCGATGGTGACTGCGTATATCAAAAAGCTTTTCATGAATGTCAGCGTTCGACCTTCATTTGGAGGGGCTCTCCCTCTGACACCGGGATGCCTGCCTCCCATAGTTCAATCGGGAGCGAGACGATAACGTTATGTTCTCGCGGTGCGGTGAGTTTCCGCTTCGTATTCAAATCCAACATCCCCCAACATTCTCCGTCCACGATGAACGCGACTTTCGACGAACGATCGTCCCAGGCGAACCCGACTTCTTCACACGCTTCAATTGGTGGTGAAATTTGATCGTAAATCCAGAGCGCATCCGCAACCCCTTCCATCTCTAACGCATCGTTCAATAGGCAAAAATAAACATACCCTGTCTCCCCGTCGTCCTCAAACACACAGACGTAGCGCTCATTTGGTGAGACCGACTCAATCACAAACGTTTCTTTTTCATTCATCTTGAATCCCCCTTATTGCGAACAATAGAAAAGCCAAGTCATGAGACGACTTGGCTTTCCAGTTCAATTCACTTTATTCTCGAGCTGTTGTAACTTCGTCGAGTAATACTCGATGATGTCACGGCGCCGGATAATACCGATGAAATACTTGCCATCATCGACGACCGGCACGAAGTTTTGATCGGTGATCGCATCGACGAGCTCCTCGATTTGCGCCGTGATCGCCACCGGTTTATAGCGTACGCGTTGCTTGATGTCTTTCAGACGTGTCCGGAGCACTTTTTCGTAATCTTCTTCCCCGCGAAGCTGTTCGGCGAGTGCCCAGAGTAAATCCCCTTCTGTCATCGTTCCGGCGTAAAAGCCGTTCTCGGACACGAGCGGCACCGAGGTGAAACGGTGATGTTTCATCTTCTCGAGCGCTTGGCGTACCGTCGACTCCGGGTCTAAATATTTGACGTCTTCTTTCGGATATAAAAAGAAAGCGATATTCATCTCAAATCTCTCCTCAATCTGTTAATCCACCCCATCATTGTACCATGAATCGTGCGGACGACCGCAATAAATGGTCGCTCCCCACAATTGTTTCACCATCCTTTCATCGATTTATTCATTTTGATTGAAAACGCTTGCCGGATGACCAAATCCGACGACGTGTCTCCCACATTATGTATACCCGAAACAAAACTGTGCTATCCGCCTCGTTACGTAAAAAAAAGCGCCCAAAATCAGGCGCCTTGTCCCATCAAATGAATCGCAACAACGTCTCGTTGAACTTCTCCATCTCATCGAGCACCGTCCCATGCCCGCTCTCTTCGAACCGTTCGATGCGTGCGTTCGGGATACCTTTTTCCATCTCCTCGGCAAACTCGAACGGGCAAATCTTGTCATGGACACCGTGAATAATGAGCGTCTCGACCGCGACATGTTGCAAATCGTCGCGTAAGTCCTCATCGCGCAACGCCTTCGCCGAAGCGATCGTCCCTTGGCTTGATGCGACGAGCGAGAGATGATGGAACCAGTTTTGCATCGGTTTCGAGTGTTCTTTCGCAAAGAAAATCTCTCCGAACCCTTCGAGCATCTTCGGACGATCCTGCAACGTGTCTTGAATCAAGGCGTCGACTTCTTCTTTCGTCATCCCGTACGGATAGTCCGGACGCTGTGTGAACACCGGCGCGGCGGCTCCGGCGAGCACTAATTTCTTCAAGCCGTCGTCCGGGTAGTCGACCGCGTAGCGGATGGCGATCGCGCCACCCATCGAGAAGCCGACGAGCGTGAAGTCCTTGACCCCGAGCCCGTTGACGACCATGTGCACGTCAGATGCCATCGTCGCGTAATCGTAGCCCGTTGCCGGGGCATCCGATTTGCCGTAGCCGCGATAGTCAATCCCGACGTAGCGGTAATATAGTTCCCCATTGTATGACCTCCGATGATTCGTGTTGAGCCGTTGTTGCCCACAAGCGACTTTTCCCGTTTTGTTGAAGTGAAAACCTGTCAACGCGCGCGCCACAGCTCCTCGGCCCGCAAGACGTACTCGACCGTTTTTGCACCTTCCACAAGCACGGCCTCGCGCCACGCCGCATCTTCCGGATAAAACATGGCCATAAATTCTTTACGAATCTCGTTACGCGCCGTCGGGTCTTTCGTCCCTTCGAAATAGAGGCGATTCTCCAGAATGATCGTCAAAAATTCGCGAATCGTCGCTTTCGTCGACGTCCCGAACGTACCGAACTCGAACAATGCCGAGACGAGCCGTTTGTCCGGATAATGGGTATCGCGGACGTAATAGAAGTGGTTCGTCGAATCCCCGAGCACGTCCTGCGGGTCATACGTTTGAACGTTCGCTAGCCCGTATGTCTGTTTCAACGTGTCGACGTCACGGCCGTCCCGTTCACTGACGACCATCGTCACTTCGTTCGTCGGGCCGAGTGCGGTGTGCCAGTCCATATGGACGACGCGGTCGTAGCGCTCGAGCAGGTCGTGTTGCACTTCTTTTATAAAGATGGCCGACGGTTCATCGGCCTCACCGCCGTAATAGACACCTTTCGGGAACTGATACTGACCCATGCCTTTCGCTTCCTTCATCGCCTCGAACCCTTCGAGCTTGATACCGGAGCCGAGGAACGAGTAGATGTGTTCCCGTGCCTCGTGATAGTCGTCAATCACACCGTCCGGGACGAACAGGTGGCGCATCACTTCATACTCTTTGTTGACGTTTCGCGGGAGTGACTCCCGGTCAATGACGTAGTTCCGGTTCAAATCGACGTTATGCTCGTTGACGCGGCGAAAATGCTTCATCCCCCACGGATTGACGGCGTGGATGAGACAGATCCCGGTCGACTCGTGCCGGACGTGTTGAAGCTGTGTCTCGACGAACTGATGCGTCACGGCCGCTCCCGCATACCCTTCGATGCCGTGCTCCCCAATCGTCATGAGGAGCACCACCTCGCGCGAGCCCGGCGGTTCCCCGATGATGACGTCGATCGTGCCTTCTTCAATCGTGTGCGACATCGACCGCGCGCTCGGATAATAGTGTTTCACCGTGTCGAGCAAGCCGAGAAACTTCTCGCGCGACTCTTCATAGGAACTTGAAAAATAATGACTCATGTTGCATCCCTCCTCGTGTCTTCTGTTATCCAATTCCCATTCCGTCGCATGCTAAAAACGCCTCCTTTCGGGGGCGCTTAATGTGTCCGAGCCTTTCGATTATGGTGTTGCCGTCGGAACTCGAACAAGTAGACGAGCGGGGCGAGCAAGACGGCACCGAACAACCAATACGCACCCGGGCTCTCAAACAACGCATTGAACGAGCGGAAGAGCCAGGCGACGACGGCGAAGGCGACGAGCAGTTCGGCCGTCCAAATGACGCCTCGGCGAACGGCGAGCGTGAGCGTTCCGGTCTTCAAGAAGAACGCCGCACCGAATGCGATCAAGAAGGCGGGGAAGCTCGAGAACCAAAGCATCCGGTTCAACGTCGCTTCGGCGAAGTAGCTATTCCCGAGTGAGATGGTGATTACATAGTGAGCGACTAAAATGAGCAAGACGACAATCCAACCGACGAGGACATCACGTTCCCATTTTTTCATCGTTCTCCCTCCTATCTAGAGAAAAAGCCATACTTCTATTTACCCGTTTTCAAAAGGAATCGACTCTCCCTCCACAGAAAAAACGCACTCCGTTTGGAATGCGTTCACTCAATTCTCAAACAAATGATTGGCCCAGTTACGAGCCCGTTCAAGTTCTCCGTCTTTGAGCGGACCTTCTTTCCCGAGGACGAGGAACGATTCTTTCAACACCGGTTCCGCGCCTTTTTCAAGCAGAGACCGTTCGATTCGTGTCGAGGCGTGCCCGAACCACTTCACAATCTTCCCGACGAAAAAGCCCTGGTCTTCCTCGGCCATGCTCGTATCGAACGCAGCGGCTCGCATCCCGCGTAACGCATGGTCAGACATGCCGTCTAAGAACGTCTTGACGTCCTCGGTCTCCCTTCCGCCGTGCGTCGGCGAACCGACGACGAGTAAGTCCAAGTTCGCCAAGTCCCCGTACCCGATGTGACCGACTTGTTCGGCCCTGACTTGATGCAGTTCCCCGAATCCGTCTTTGATGGCATGGGCGATTTTTTCCGTGTGACCGTACATCGAATCATAGATGATGAGAATCTTCATGGCTGTCCCTTCTCTCTTCTTAAGACGTATTTCCCGCTACATCAATCTGTTCCCGATTTGGCCGCACGACTATCCTAATTCAGGCAAGTTCATCTCTTTCTCCTCACTCGGTTCATCCCGAATACAAACAATCCAATCCCGAGCGCAACATACGCGACCGTATCGAGATAATCACGCAAGCTGAACGGTGCGTCATGGCGATACTCGGCCCGCTTCCACCCCGATTCGTCCTCGACCGCAATCACATCCTCAATCGACTCCCCGTCCACAGCACGATATTTCGTTCCAAGTGGATACATGTTCGAGGCGTCCCCGTAATAACTGCCGTCCATATCGTCCGCCATCGTCTTCACCTCACCGACGACGTCACCTAAGTCCGACTCCAACACGGCGACGTCCATCACTTCGTACACCCGTCCGTCCAAGACGACGAACGCATACGCCCACGACAGCGCATGGACCGACACGGTGATCGACAGCAACATGACGACGAGCCACGTGACGCGCCTCATGTGAGTGCCCAGACGAACGTCGCGTTGTCGCTCAAGTCGATGTCGTCCGGCTCGAGTTCTGGCATCCGTTCTTGCGAGTAGAGGATGTCTTCACTGAACGTCAGGCGTGTCGGAGAGAAGACGTGCAGTTCACCCCACGTGTAATCGATTTGAAGCAGCTCACCGAGCGTCGCCCCGGCCCCTTTCGCCAACAGTTCGGCCCGGTGCCGCGCGTTCGCCGCCGCATTCGCGAGCAATTCGTCTTGAACCGCATCCACATCTTTGATTGTGAAGTTGATGGACAGCTTCGGTTCCGCCATCGAGTTGCTGACGTGTTCGATGACCGCGGACAACTGTTTCGTGTCGAGCGGAAACTCGAGCTTCGTCTTTTGCACGCAGACGTACCCACGAAAACGTGATTTATAATTGCCGTCCTCGTCACGATAGCTCTCGTAATCTGTGTCGATCGAGAAGTCGGTCGTCTTTAAAGCCGCCTTCTCAAAGTTTGCCTTCTCGATCGCTTTTTGTAGTCGTGCGATTGCGGTCGCCGCCTCATTCATCGTCTCTTCGTACCGCGTAGCCCGCGTGGTGACATCCATCCTTACGACAATCAAATCGGGCTTGGCCGATACTTTCCCCGTACCTTTGACAGTGATTGTGCGTTCCATCTGATTTCCCCCTTCGTTGTTGGCGAAGCTACATCGTTATGTCTTCCGTCCTACTACGTTGAACAAGCAATTTTTTTGAACGAACGAGCGTCATCATCATTACACTGATTTTATTATTCCCACTCGGCCTGTTTTAGATGTAGCACCTGGCTTATCGGCCGAGCATGGACCGTAACAAAGACGGTTGGGCATGTAAATAATTATGTTCTGGAACGACCGTTTTTATGAGAAGCGGTCGTTTTATTATTTGGCTTGAAACGAAATTACTGTTCCGACAATCCAGCCCACAGCTGCACCAATGACGATTCCATATACGAGTTCGAACCCGAAGATGAGCGGGAGGATGACTCCGAACGAAGACCCGAACGCAAGCCCTAATCCGACGGCAGATTCACGCCATTGATTAGTTGCCATAATATTTACCCCTTTCTTGCTTCTGTCTCAACGCGTCCGCTCCATCATGAACGCCACCATATGCTAAATCGTCCAATGCAATCGCTCCTTTAACGAGTTCTACCCCTTCATAAACCAGAGTACAGAAACATCAGTCACATATCACGTAAACATTTTTTACAGCGGCTCTTCACGGCCGGACTTCCCGACTCCAGATTTGCTTCGAGCAAGGCAACGACTTCGTCCCGGAAGCGTGGATGGAACATACTCAAGTCGAACAGTGCTTGCAGGGAGTTCACGATGACGATGGCGCTCGTCTCGGTGCCAATCCAACCGGTGAGCACATAAACGATCTCGGCCGCCTCTTCTTCTGTCCATGTCATCCGCGGCATGAGTTGCGCCAAGTGCCACCTCACTTCTTGTTGGGTGGCGCGATGCAGTTGCTCGAACAAAGACGCCTGATGCGCTTGAAGCAGCTCCGGATGACGGCGCGTCAGTTTCTCAATCGCGTCCGCACTCCGCATCCGGACGACGGGACGGTCATCGGTCAAGCCGGTCATCAATTCGTTGAATCGGCCGGGGTCGTTGCCGACGAAAGCGACAACCGCGTCGACGTGGCCAATCGAGCGCAAATCTCCACCATTCAATAATTCTCGGATGTCCATTGCTCCACCTCTTTCCTTATTCTCATTTTACAAAAAAAGGGACTCAGTAGACACTGAATCCCGGTAAAACTTATTCGACTGTCGACGCCGCCTCGGCAAGCGCGGCTTCTTCTTTATGATAGTTCTCGACGAACGCATCGAGGTGCGCCCGCACTTCGTTCGTTGATTTCGTGTCCATGAGTTTCACGCGGAGGTCACTCGCCCCGCGGAACCCTTTCACGTAAATCTTGAAGAAGCGGTGCAAGTTTGAAATCGAACGCGGCACTTCTTCTTGGAACTTGTCCTGCAAGTCGAGTTGGAGGCGAAGCAAGTCAAGATGTTCTTCCATCGAATGCTCACGCGGCTCTTTCTCGAACGCGAACGGGTTCTTGAAAATCCCGCGACCAATCATAACGCCGTCGACGCCATACTTCTCGACGAGTTCTAACCCCATCTGACGGTCGAGGATGTCACCGTTGATCGTGATGAGCGTATCCGGTGCAATCTCGTCACGCAATTTGACGATATCCGGAATCATCTCCCAGTGCGCATCGACTTTACTCATCTCGTTGCGCGTGCGCAAGTGAATCGACAAGTTGGCGATGTCTTGCTTTAAGAGATGCGTCAACCAGTCGCGCCACTCGTCAAGCTTCGCGAAGCCGAGACGCGTCTTGACGCTGACCGGGATGCCGCCGGCTTTCGCCGCTTGGATGAGTTCCGCCGCGACGTCGGGACGAAGGATGAGTCCGCTCCCTTTACCGCGCTTAGCGACGTTCGGGACCGGGCAACCCATGTTGATGTCAAGGCCTTTATAGCCCATCTCGGCCATGCCGATGCTCATCTCGCGGAAGTAGTCCGGGTTATCACCCCAAATGTGGGCGACCATCGGCTGCTCGTCTTCGGTGAACGTCAAGCGTCCGCGCAGACTGCCTTTCCCTTCCGGATGGCAGTAGCTGTCCGAGTTCGCGAACTCGGTGAAGAACACGTCAGGACGTCCCGCATGGGCGACGACGTGGCGGAAGACGACATCGGTCACGTCTTCCATCGGGGCAAGTATAAAGAATGGACGCGGCAAATCGCGCCAGAAGTTTTCTTTCATAGAATCATTCCCTTTCGTAGTCAATCCAACAAAATCACTTTATCTATCTTATTATGGACGGGAGAATGTATCAACTGACAATACTTCCAAATTCCTTTAGCCCCGTCCAGTCTCAATGATTTTGAAGAAATGGGCAAACCCGTCTTGCAACAAGTACTCCAATACGCGATCCGTATGCTCGACCGCGACGACGTTCGTTTGCAGCAACGTCTGCAACACCATCCCATCGATTGCCGCCATCGTCCACGCGGCGACCGCTCGTGTTGAGGGACCTTGCTCGACGCCGTATGCCCGCACGAAGATGGCTTCCACCCGACTGATCCAATCCTCGTACTTTTGCTTGAACTTGAGTTGTAGTTCCTCGTTCCCGAGCATCGCCTCATGGGCCAAGTAAAACTGTAATCGATTCTCCGCATCTTTTTTTAATCGGTCCTGCATCCCAGCAAAAATTTCTTGAATGATTTCTTTCACTTCTTTTTGATCTTCAAGAGACACGGTCGCGATCCGGCGAATCTCTCCTAGCCCTTCATCCATCACATCGTACAGAATTGCTTCTTTCGAACTGTAATAATGATAGATGGCACCCGTACTCAGACCCGCTCGCTTGGCAATCCCCCGAAGCGTCGTTCCTTGAATCCCGTGTTCGACGATCGTCGCTCGCGCCGCCTCTAATATTTTTTGCTTTCCTTCGTTCATCATCTGCTCGACGCTCCTCACACAATAATGGCTAATTATATCATAATGATTTGACGGATTTATGACATGTCACTGTGACGTCCCAAACTCGATTGACAACGCTTTCTTAAGTTTGTTATACTTTTCACATAAACATAACGAACGTTCGGTATGTTTTAGAAATCATTTTTTCCACTACACTTTAAAATGAAAGGGGCGTTACGTATGTTCTTCTTTGAATCGATTCCTTGGTACAACGTCGCGATGTGGTTCGTCGTGTTCGGCTTGTTGATCGGGTTGAATGAAATCGTCCGGTCTAGTAAAAAAGCCAGTATCTTCATGTTTATGGTCGTACCGATTGCCTTGACCCCGATTTGGGTCTTCACCGCCGACCCTGAGATCACCTCATGGTTCCATTGGGTGAAAGTGTATTCGGCATTAGCCGGTAGTTTGATTTATATGGTCATCCGCTTCACGGATTATCATAAGAAACATCCGTGGTACCTGATCCTCGTGCCTGGAATTTTAGCGCTCAACATCGCCGAGGCCGTCGTCCGGGAGTTCCAAGTCGGCATCATGGGGTTTGAAGGAATGGTCGACGGGATGGAATACATCTCGGGCGGCTGGAACTATGTGAACGCCGTCGCCGGGATCTTGAACTTGCTCCTCATCTGTGGCTGGGTCGGCATCTTCGCCACATCAGGTAAGAAGAAAGACATGCTTTGGCCGGACCAAACGAAGCTATGGATTGTCGCGTACGGCATTTGGAATATCGCTTACGTCTATTCAAGCGCACCGGGCAACGCGTTCTACTCAGGCTTTGCTTTGAACATCGCCGCGACGGTCCCTGCCCTTCTTTGGGCGAAAGGGACATGGATGCAAAACCGTGCCCAAACGCTATCGTTTTGGATGATGTGGGTCATGACGTTCCCTTACTTCTTCGCCGTCGGCAGCACGTTTAACGTCAGCGTGTCGTATAATCCGGCAGCGAACTGGACCCTTGCCCTTGTTAGTCTAGCACTGAACGTCGTCCTCGCCGTCTGGCAAGTGACACGGATCGTCAAATACAAACTCAATCCGTTGAAAGACGAGTTGTGGAAAGATACGAACGAGTATAAAGAAATCAACGCGATGCGTGAAGATGCAGTTCCTGAACGGGAAACCGCGATCGGTAAAGTGTTGTAAACAAAAGACGGGCCTCAATGCCCGTCTTTTTGCATGTTTTCGCGTAGTTCTCTAGTAACTTCAACCGACTTCGATCTCGTGGGCAGGAAATAAAGCTGATATCTCGGTCACTCTATATTTTTTACGGCGTCACCGTTCATCTCACTCACTCTAAACTCAACTATCCTCTTTATTAATTTGAAAGGAATCGGTTTATCAATCGGAAACTGAACAGAACCTTTTGCACTTTTGTAGTCGGATAACTCATCTTTGAAAGCGTCGATGCCTGCTGGAGTTGGATAAAATCCAATATGATTTTTATATGCTGCAAAGTGCACCAAATTACCTTTTAAATAATACGTGGGCATTTGGTAACTCATCTTTTCTTCTGCCTCAGGGGAGATGTCTTTTACTGACTTCCTCAGCGTCTGGAGGATTGCTTGAACCTCAACAGGAAATTGTAAAATGTATTCATCTACAGTTGTCATTTTAGTCTGTTTCATCATTTACACGATCTCCTCATATCCTGTTTTTGACCAACCCTTCCTTGCTGCTTCTACTGGTGCGCCTTACGTTGACTGACAGCGTGCGACAAAACCAGGTTATAGAGATTTGTCGCTCCTATAGGAATCAAATACCCGTCTGCCGGATGTTTCCAAAAACGTATTGTCTTTCGCACACAGAAGTTGATTGCCTCGCTTCAGTCTCATTTCTACTTCGGCCATCCAATCCATCAGCGCCCTCCCTCGAGTATTGTTTCCACATCTTGAATGAACCGTTCGACTTCCCGCTCAATCAATTCAGCCAACTGCTCCGGCTCATCAAAATCGGGAGAAGATGTCAATGCGCGCTCAAGAATGGCATCTAGATTTTCATCGTTATGGAAGCCTTGTACTGTTTGAAACGTGGTCGCGTACTGTTCCGACAGTGTCCTATTGCGAGCGGACAACCACACCTCAAAGCACTCTGTACCATGGAGATAGACAACTGCGGTTTTAAGCCCTCTCTCTTTCAAAGACGATGTGTTTACCGATACGTAAGACATATCCATATAGCCTGGGTACAGACCGCTCACCTCGTATCCACTCTTCATGAAACGAGATCGCAGGTGCCCTAGAAATTCAAGGATACCTCGATACGCGAGCGGCATGTCTCCTTGTTTGACGGTCGACGTATATGCTTGAATCAACTCAGTCAATGGTTTCAAACCGAGTGCCCTCCTTCGCTGATCAATTTTATAACCCGCCCCCTTCTCCATATGACGTTCAATCGTTATCTTATTCCCTTGTTCACGCTGAATGATTGTTATTCTTTTCAGACATTCGTCAATTGAAACACAGCACTTTCTTCACAAAGCCTCGTCCGCTGCCTTCGAGTTCATACTAATCGCGAGAAGTTGCACACGATTTTATAGTTCGTCGTGTATGATATAATTACTAATAAGTTAATCGAAGTGAAAAGGGTGAAAAAAATGGATCAGAACTCATATATCGAACGTCAAAAACAAGTAAAATTTGCAGTTGGTATGGCCGCAATCGATGGGGGAAAACCAAGTCCTTTTACACAAAAATTGCTGGAGCGATATGAAGATGGCGAAATCACTTCAGCCCAGTTTAAGCAAGCCATTATGGAGAAGTACACGAAAGCACGTCAATCCTAATGGATCCTTACGTATACCCCAACACGAGTGTGCTTATAAATAAGCTTGGGATTACTGACGAACAACAACTGATTACTGTTGAAGCACAGCTCATCATTGCAAACATATTAGAAGTAGAGTCATTCATTTCGGAAGTGGATTTCGATAGTTATCATTCTTTGCAACAACTCCATCGACATCTATTTAATGAACTGTATGAGTGGGCCGGTGAATTTCGTTCAATCAATATTTATAAACATGAGCGAATTTTGGACGGTTTGTCTGTGATCTATAGTGATTCTAATCATATTCGAACAAATTTAGAGTCTATTTTTGATTGGCAACAAGAAATCAAATGGGAGCATAAAAATATACGCCTCCCTGTCTATTTCGCTAAGCTAATGACAGACTTGTGGCGGGTCCATCCTTTCCATGAAGGGAACACCCGCACTGTTTCTGTTTTTATGAAACTTTTTGCTCAACATCATAATTTGCCTTTTAATGCAGAACTGCTTTCCAATAATGCCGGTTACCTTAGAAATGCACTTGTCATGGCTGCCATCAACGAAGCTCCAGACCCGAGCTATTTACACAGAATTATAAATGACGCTTTGGCCACTGATGTCTCTAACAAGTTGGCAAAGAACGATTCCTCTCCCGAAAAATATCGCACAATTGGATCGTACAACGTTTCTAACTATGAAGAGAAGCCGTTCTCTACAGACTACGATGAATCGTGAGTTCTAGCCCAAAGATTATAAAGGCGCTTTAATTATTAAGGCAATAAAATAGCCCTTAGCTGAACCGTATGAAAACGGAAAAGCTAAGGGTTTTTATTATACTTTTTCCATCCACGCCACGGTCTCCACATGCGCCGTATGCGGGAACATGTCGACCGGTGTGACTTCGACTAATTTGTAACCGCGATCCGCGAGATAACGCATATCGCGCGCTTGCGTCGCGACGTTACACGACACGTAGACGATTCGCTTCGGTGCCATCTCGACCATCGTCTCGAGGAATGACTCAGCACAGCCTTTACGCGGCGGGTCGACGACGATGACGTCCGGATTAATCCCGTCTTTCTTCCATTTCGGCAACACGTCTTCTGCCGCGCCGCACGCGTACGTCACGTTATCAATCTCATTGACGAGCGCGTTCTGTTTCGCGTCCTCGATCGCTTCCGGCACGACTTCGACACCGTACACGTGCGCCGCTTTCCGGGCGAGGAACAGACTGATCGTCCCGATGCCGCAATAGGCGTCGACGACTTGTTCCGTCCCGGTCAGTTGCGCGTATTCGAGCGCCTTGCCATACAGCTTCTCCGTCTGGACCGGGTTGACTTGGAAGAACGAGTGCGGAGAAATCGTGAACGTCAGGCCACCGATCTTGTCCTCAATCGTCTCATGGCCATAGAGCAACTTATTCGTCGACCCTAAGATGACGTTCGTCTTGTCCGGGTTGACGTTTTGCATGATCGACGTCACGTCCGGGAGACGCTTCACGATGTCGGCGACGATCTCGTTGACACCTTTGATTTTCGACGTCTTCGTGATGAGGACGATCATCAACTCGCCTGAATGGTATCCGTACCGGGCCATGACGTGACGGATGACACCGCGTCCGGTCTTCTCGTCATAGGCCGGGACGCCGTGTGCTTCCAATACGTCACGAACGACTTGGACCGCTTCGTCATTGCGCTCGTCTTGGATGAGGCACTCCTTCATCTCGACGATGTCGTGCGAACGTGGGCGATAGAAGCCGGCGACTAAACGGCCCCCTTCTTGCTTGAACGGCACTTGCGCCTTGTTGCGGTAACGCCACGGTTCCGGCATGCCAATCGTCTCGTGGACCGGCACGTCGAACTGGCCGAGTCGCTTCAGCGCATCGACGACGCGGTCCCGTTTCTGACGGAGCTGGCCGTCATAGCTGAAATGTTGGAGCTGACAGCCCCCGCATTGATAAAAGATTGGGCACGGCGGCTCGACGCGATCCGCGCTCGCTTGTTTCACATCGATCAAGCGGGCGAACCCGTACTGTTTGTTCGTCTTCGTCACGACGATCTCGACCGTCTCGCCTGGGAGCGCGTTCGGGACGAATAACGTGTAGCCGTCGACGCGCGCCACGCCAGCCCCTTCATGGGTCAGGTCGTGGATGGCGACGTCAAGACGGTCATTCTTTTTAACTGGTAGCATGTGCCTCTCCTTTCTCGATTCAAAAATTCCTGTATATACCGTTACCCGTTCGAGGCGAACGAAAAGCTCGACGTGTGCGCCACGCCGAGCCGACTCATTCTGCTTTCTCGATTGACACGTTGAACAGCTGTTTAATCATCTGTTCGCGCTCATATTGGGCGTTCAGCTCTTCCATCTCGCGAATGCGCGCGTTCGGCGCGAGCACCGTCAAGTGACGGAACAAGTTCCGCATCTCACCGGTACACTCCCCGCCATACTCGCCGTCGATGTTGAGACTCATCGGCTCCGTCGTCTTCATCCGGACGTGGCTCGTCTTGAAGTGCTCGACGAGCGGACTCGTCAAGTGCTCGCCACGGAGCAACAGACGGACGACATGGATGAACTCGAACAAGTTACATTTACGTAAGATGAACAAGTCGAACAAGCCGTCGTTCAGCGACGCGTGTGGTGAAATCTTCTCGAAACCACCGACCGAGTTCGAGTTCGACGTGAGGAAAATCATCACCTCGCCGCTGAACGTGCCTTCGTCGTGCTCGAGTTCGATATACGTCGGTTTGATGAGCGGTAGCTTCTCCATCCCTTTGACGTAATACGCGAGCTGGCCGAGCGCCGTCTTCAACTTCGACGGCACTTCGTATGACAGCTCGGTCATGATGCCGCCGCCGGCGATATTGATGAAGTAGTGGATGTCACCCTTCTCGCCTTCAATCTCACCGAGGTCGACCGGCATCTCGAAGCCGTCGCAGATGACGTCGAGCGCCCCGACGACACTCAAAGGAATACGCATCGCACGGGCGAAGTCGTTCGTCGTGCCGACCGGAATGAGCCCGATCGTTGGACGTGTCTCAAGCGGTGCAAGGCCCGAGATGACTTCGTTCAGCGTCCCGTCCCCGCCGGCCGCGATAATCAAATCGAACTCGGCCGCAGCGGCCCGGACGGCTTCCTGCGTCGCGTCACCAATCGCTTTCGTCGCGTACGTCGACGTCTCATAACCCGCATCCTCTAAGCGGTTCAAGATGTACGGGAGCTCCCGTTTGATCACTTCTTTTCCTGATGTCGGGTTATAGATGACCCGCGCACGTTTCCGTTGCATACTCTTTCTCTCCCTTTGCTCATATCGAGCGAAAAGCGAGACACAAGTGCCTCGCCGCTTCGTCAGCGTTTGGCAATCTCTTCGTGGAACAAGCCATCGAGGAGTGCCGGGTTCGCCATCCCTTTCGTCTGTTTCATGATTTGCCCGATGATGAAGCCTTTCGCCCGGTCTTTCCCGTTCTTAAAGTCTTCAATCATTTGCGGATGCGCCTCGAACAACTCAAGGATGTAGCCGCGAAGCAAGTTCTCGTCCGAGATTTGAGCGAGGCCGTTCGCTTCCACATACGCTTTCGGTTCGGCGCCTTCTTCCATCATGGCCGTGAACACACGCTTGGCGATCTTCGAAGAAATTGTACCGTCTCCAATCAAACGAATCAACTCTGCGAGCGCGCCCGGTGTGAGTTTCATCGTCTCGATCGTCTCGTCCGACTTGTTCAAGTGGCCGAGCACTTCACCCATGAGCCAGTTCGCCGCGGCTTTTGGCTCGGCACCGGCCGCCGTCGTCGCTTCGAAGAAGTCCGAGAACTCACGCGTCGACGTGAGCGCCTTCGCGTCATACGCCGACAAGCCGTAATTGCTCATGTAGCGTTCGCGACGGGCCGCCGGCAGTTCCGGAAGTGTCGCCCGGATGCGATCTTTCCACGCCTCGTCAATCTCGAGACGGACGAGGTCCGGCTCTGGGAAGTAGCGATAGTCGGCCGCGCCTTCTTTGACACGCATGAGAATCGTCTTCTTCCCCGCCTCGTCGAAACGGAGCGTCTCTTGACGCATGACGCCACCCGTGATGAGGAGTTTGCGATGACGGTCTTCTTCATACTCGAGCGCCTTCAACACGTTCGAGAACGAGTTCAAGTTTTTGAGTTCCGTCTTCGTCCCGAACGGTTCTTGACCGAACGGACGGACCGAGATGTTACAGTCGCAACGAAGCGACCCTTCTTCCATCTTGACGTCCGAGACGCCCGCGAACGAGAGCACTTCTTTCAAGCGCTCGAGGTACGCGACGGCGTCTTTCGGTGAGCGCATGTCGGCCTCACTGACGATCTCGATGAGCGGTGAGCCGGTCCGGTTGAAGTCGACGACCGAATGCTTCTCACCCGTGTGGTTCATCTTCCCGGCATCTTCTTCGAGGTGGACCCGCTCGATGCGGAACCGTTTCATCTCGCCGTCGACTTCGACGTCGACGTGACCGTTGAAGCCAATCGGCTGGTCGAATTGCGAGATTTGGTACGCTTTCGGCGTGTCCGGATAGAAGTAGTTCTTCCGGTCGAATTTCGTATCGGTCGCGACTTCACAGTTGAGTGCCATCGCGGCCTTGATGGCAAGGTTGACCGCCTCTTCGTTCAATTTAGGCAAGACGCCCGGGTGTCCGAGACAAATCGGACACGTCTGTGTATTCGTTTCGGCACCGTACGTGCGCGAGCAGCCACACCAAATCTTCGACTTCGTGCTCAGCTCGGCGTGCACCTCGATCCCGATGATCGTTTCAAAGTTCATCGTACGTCCTCCTTAAAGCTGTGGCATTTTGAAACCGCCGTTTGCTTGTTCGAAAGCATGGGCCACGCGGTAGAGTGTTGGTTCACTGTAATGGTTCCCGATGATTTGAAGACCGACCGGGAGTCCTTCTGACAGACCGGCTGGGACCGAGATGGCCGGGACGCCCGCCAAGTTGACGGGGATCGTCATAATATCGTTAGCGTACATCGTGAGCGGGTCTTCGAGCTGGTCGCCGAGTTTGAACGCAATCGTCGGAGCAGTCGGCCCGATGATGGCGTCGTACTTCGCGAACACTTTTTCAAAGTCTTGCTTCATGAGCGTTCGGACCTGTTGCGACTTCTTGTAGAAGGCATCGTAATAACCAGAGCTCAAGGCGTACGTTCCGAGCATGATGCGACGTTTCACTTCTTCGCCGAACCCTTGCTCACGCGAGTACGTGAACACTTCTTCGAGCGCGTCGGCCTCGGCGCGGCGTCCGTAACGGATGCCGTCGAAGCGGGCGAGGTTCGAAGATGCTTCAGACGAAGCGAGCAAGTAATATGTCGGGAGCGCGTATTTCACCGTCGGGAGCGATACCGTCTCGACCGTCGCACCGAGCGACTTGAGCGTCTCGATCGCTTCCTCGATTTGTTTACGGACACCGTCCGATACGCCTTCCCCCATGAACTCTTCCGGGAGTGCGAGTTTCAAGCCTTTGATGTCGCCGTGAAGCGACTTCGTGTAGTCCGGAAGCTCGACCGTCGATGACGTCGAGTCCATCTCGCAATGCCCGGCAATCGCGTTCAACAAGTAGGCGTTGTCTTCGACCGTACGTGTGAGCGGACCGATTTGGTCGAGCGACGAGGCGAAGGCGACGAGGCCGTAACGTGAGACGAGACCATACGTCGGTTTCATCCCGACGACGCCACAATAGGCCGCCGGTTGACGAATCGAACCGCCCGTATCCGAGCCAAGGCTAAAGAGGACTTGTCCGGCCGCGACCGTCGCGGCCGAACCGCCTGACGAACCACCTGGTACGCGGGTCGGGTCCCATGGGTTGCGGACGACTTTGAACGCCGAGTTCTCGTTTGACGAGCCCATCGCGAACTCGTCCATGTTGAGCTTCCCGATTGTGACGGCACCGGCGTCATGGAGACGCTCGACGACCGTCGCGTCATGGGCCGGGACGAAGTTCTCGAGGAATTTCGAGGCACACGTCGTCCGCATCCCTTTCGTGACGATGTTGTCTTTGACGCCGATCGGCAATCCGAAGAGCGGGTTGTCCGCTGTCTTCGCGAGGTCGTCCATCCGTTTTGCTTGCTCGAACGCATCCTCGTTGAGCGTCAAGAACGCACCGATTTTCTCATCCGTGCGCTCGATTTGGTCGAACGATTCTTTGACGAGGTCCGTCACCGTGACCTCGCCTTCTTTTAATAAGGTATGTAGCTTCGCTACACCGTGGTCGAATAAACTCATAGGGGCCTCCTTATTCAAAGACGGCTGGGACGCGGACTTGGCCGTTCTCCCAATCAGGTGCCATCCGTTCGACTTCCTCGCGTGGAAGCGACGGGCGGACCTCGTCTTTGCGTAGTACGTTTTTCAAATCTAGGGCATGGGTCGTCGGGATGACGCCCGTTGTATCGAGTTCATCGAGTTGCTCCGCGAACTCGAGGATTTTTGTCAATTGCTCCGTGAAGTGCGTCACCTCGTCATCTGTGATCGCAAGGCGGGCGAGTCCGGCGACGTGCCGTACTTCATCTTCTGTGATTCGAGTCAATCTTCACACCTCCAACATGGTTTCATACATCGTTCCTTATCATACCACTATTTCATAAGACAAAAAAGAAAATCCAATCCGGTAAAAATCAGCTTCATTTTTTACAAACATGGGAAATCTGACCCGAACATTGACTCGTTTCCAAAAACGGCTATTCGATGAACCGCCCAATCTCCTTATGCTTAAAGAGAAGACTGTACATATGGGGAGGATCACTATGTCAATCCGGAATAAACTGATTGCCGCGTTCACCGTCTTGCTCGTCTTGTTGCTCGGCGTGAGCGGTTATGCGTTATACGCCTTGAACGCCTCGAAGGCCGCACAAGAAGATATGACCGTGTCGTGGGTGCCAGGCATGGACCAGATTCATCAAGTCGACAAACAGTTGCTCGAGATACGGCGCCATCTGATTCGACACGCTCTCGTCGAGGACGAAGTGACGAAACAGAACGTCGAGCGCGACGTCGAGACGGGCGTCACGATTTTAAAGCAACGGATGAGCGGCTATGAATCGACGATCATCACACAAGCTGACCAAGAACTGTTCGATCAGGCCGAGACGCAGTGGACGACGTTTCAAACGAACATCACGGAACTATTGCGCATCTCAAACGAGGAAGGCCAAGCTGAGGCCGAGGCTTATATCCGCGACACGGCGACGCCGAGTGCGGATGCGCTGTCGAACACGCTCGGCCTTCTCGTCAACTTGAACCGTGACGCCATCATCTCCGACACGGAACAAGGCGAGGCGCTGTTTGAACAAGTACAGCTCACGCTCATCGTCATCCTAGCCGCCGCTGCCATTTTCACCGTGCTCATGATGCTGTTCATCTTCCGCTCCATCTTCGAACCGCTCAACGAGTTCAAAGTAAAGATACGGGAACTCGCGACGAGCGAAGGCGATTTGACGACGGCAATTCCGGTGAAGCGCCGAGACGAGTTTTCGGGGCTCGCACGCGACTTCAACCAATTCATCGCCAACTTGCGTCAACTCATCCTGCAAGTGAACGACGTGTCTCGCGGTGTCGCCGCACAGTCGGCCAACACGTATGAAGAGCTAAAAGCGCTCGACACGTATATGACGACGACGGCCGCGACGACCGAGGACTTGACGGCCGGCATGCAACAGACGGCCGCGAGCGCCCAGGAAATGAACGCTTCGGCTTCCGACATGGAACGGACGCTCCAACACATCGTCTCGATGGCCGCCGAACGAAAAGACGAGGCGAAACGGGTCGATGCCCGGGCCGTCGCCCTTCGTGGCCATGCCGTCGAAGCGAAATCGTCCGCTCTCCACGTCCTCGATTCGACCCGACAACGATTAGAGCGGGCGATGCAAGACGCGAAGGCGGTCCGCGAGATTGCGACGCTCACGAACGACATTCTAGACATCGCCGCCCAGACGAACCTGTTGTCTTTGAACGCCTCAATCGAAGCCGCGCGTGCCGGTGAAGCGGGCCGCGGATTCGCCGTCGTCGCCGACGAGATTCGAAAGCTCGCCGAGACGAGCCGCTCGACCGTCGAACGGATCCAAGCCATCTCGGCGACCGTGCTCCAGTCGGTAGACCATCTGAACGAGACGTCGAGCGAGATGCTCTCCTTCCTCGACACGAACGTCGTCAAAGACTACGACCAACTCGAAGAGGCGGCCGAACAGTACAGCGCGGACGCGGGACGGTTCGAGACGACCGCTTCCGAGTTCGCCGATGCCGCGACCGAGCTCGAACAGTTGACGTCGAACATGATTTCTGTCATCCAAGATGTCGCCGTCACAGTGAACAACGGCGCGCTCGGCACGCAAGAGATTGCCGAGAAAGTGACGCTCTCGGTCGACCGGTTCGGGGAGTTGAACCGTGCCACCGAGATGTCGCAACAAAAGATGGACGAGTTGAACGAACTGATTAGCCAATTCAAAGTATAAAAAATGGAAGCTTCCTGTGAAGGAGGCTTCCATTTTGATTAAGCGATGGACTTCCGCAACTCTTTCTGTCGTTCCAACTCGAACCTTTTCGTCTCTGCGACGACGACGCCGGACAAGAACAATAACCCGATCAAGTTCGGGATTGCCATCAACCCGTTGAACACGTCCGAGATGGCCCAGATGAGGTTCAAATTCGTCGTCATGGCGCCGAGTCCGGCGACAACGATGTATAGGACACGATACGGCACGATCGACCGCTCGCCGAACAAGTAATAAATCGATCGTTCCCCGTAGTAGCACCAGCCGATCACTGTCGAGAAGGCGAAGAAGACGAGCGAGATGGTGACGATCAGCTCGCCGACCGGTCCGAGGAAATACGCGAACGACGCTTGCGTCAACTCGATGCCTTGCAGACCGCTCGCGTATTGCCCGCTCATGACAATCGTCAAGCCCGTGATCGAACAGACGATGAGCGTATCGATCAACACTTGCGTCATCGAGACGAGCGCCTGTCGTCCCGGGAAATCAGTCTTTGCGGCCGCGGCAGCAATCGGTGCCGAACCGAGTCCGGCCTCGTTCGAGAACACGCCGCGCGCGACACCGTATCGAATCGCGGCCCCGAGCGCCCCACCGCCGATTGCTTCGGCACTGAACGTGCTCGCGAAAATAGTCGCGAACGCCGACGGAATCAACTCGAAGTTCATGACGAGAATGGTGAGACCACCGCCGACGTAGGCGAAAATCATGACCGGCACGAACACGCCGACGACTTTCCCGATCGACTTCACGCCACCGAGGATGACGAACGCCGTCAACACCATGAGCGTGAGCCCGGTCACAATCATCGGGACGCCGAACGACGTGTTGAGCGCGAGGCTAATCGAGTTCGTCTGGACGCCGTTGCCGATCCCGAACGCGGCGATGGCCGCGAACAAGGCGAACGTCATGCCGAGCCAACGCTTCTTCAACCCGTGCTCCAAGTAATACATTGGTCCGCCGGCAATCTCGCCCCGCTCATCGACGACACGATATTTGACGGCAAGGATGGCCTCCGCGTATTTCGTCGCCATGCCGATAAAGCCCGATAGCCACATCCAGACGATGGCGCCCGGCCCACCGAGGACGACCGCCGTCGCGACCCCGACCATGTTCCCGGTCCCGACCGTCGCGGCGAGCGCGGTCATGAGTGCCTGAAAATGGGTGATGTCTCCGCGTTGCTTCTTCTGTTCAGCTTTCGCTTTCGGGATGAACGCCTCTCTCAAGCCGAACCCAAGTCGCGTCACTTGGATGAAGCCGAGTCGGACGGTCAAAAAGATTCCCGTCCCAATCAATAAAATAAGTAAGTGTGGACCCCAGACAAGGTCCGATAACGCCGTTAACCAGTTCTCAAATTGTGTCATCTGTCCGTTCCCCCTATGTCGTACCGTTGCCCTTCCCATTTTTCAGAAGATTCACATACCCGTCAAGTTCATCCCACCGCAAAATCCCCTCCTTCTCGTGTAAACAACTTGTCACAAACGGGCTGAGACGTTCGTATACGTGGACATCCATCACAGGAGATTGACATCAAATTGTAAACGATATCTACAAAAAAACGGCCTCCTTTTTAGGAGACCGATTCAAACTTATGACGTGACGGCCGCTACGACTTCGTCGACGTGCCCGTTCACTTTGACGCTCCGCCACTCCTGTTCGATATAGCCGTCCTCATTGATGAGGAACGTCGAACGGACGATGCCGTAGTACTCTTTCCCGTAGTTCTTCTTCAATTGCCAGACGCCGTAAAGCTCCGACACTTCATGGTCGGCGTCGACGAGCAGGTCGAACGGGAGCTCGTGCTTGTTGATGAAGTTTTGATGCTTCTTCTGGCTGTCGGCCGAGATGCCGATGACGACGGCGCCTGACAGTTTCGGCATCGCGTCGCGGAAGTCACACGCCTCGGTCGTGCAGCCCGGCGTCGAATCTTTCGGGTAGAAATAGAGGACGACCTTTTGGCCGCGATACTGTTCAAGCGAGATCATGTCCCCGTTTTGGTTCGGTAATGTGAATGTCGGTGCTAACATCATCGTTTCCTCCTTAACCGAACGACGGATCGACGAGTCGTTCGTCATAGCCGTCGATGGCTTGTTCTAGTTTTTGTTTGAGCGGCTCGAGCACTTCCAAATACTCGACCGGGTCTTCCGTCGCGGCCGCCGCGCGTAACCCGTCTTCCTGTTCATCATACCAGTTCACGTACGCCTCGAAATAGTCGACCATCACTTGCTGGTTCTCCGGGACGGTAAGCGTCTCCGACAACAGGAGGAAGACGTTGTTGTCCGCTTCGAGCGCGACATAGTCCGTCTGCGCGTTGACACGGTCGTAAATCGGGCCGGCCTCGTCTTCCGGTACGTCAGCGAGACGGGCGTTCGCTTCCGGGTTGACCCCGTACTCGTTCGCTTCGATGCCGGTCAACAACTCGCCGACCTCGCCGATGACGTCAATCGGGAGCACGGCCGGTGTCACGACGAGCTTCCAGTCCTCTCCGTCTTTGATGGCGACTTTCGCCAACCGGTTCGGCAGTTCATTCCCGTCCGCGTCTTCCATCTCGTGAACGAGATACGCCACGTCTCCGGCCTCGTTCACCCAACTCTCATAGATGTCCCCAGGGGAAAGCTCACGCGTCACGGCACCGGTCGCCGGGATATCGGTCCGTTCGCCCGCATAATCGAGGGCGGCGAGCGCCTCGGCGTCACCTTGTCGAAGCGCTTCCTGATAGTCCGCATAGACGGTCTCGACCGCTTCCGGGAGCGGTCGTTTCACTTCTTCGGCCGGTTGCTCTTCCCCGTTGCCGCACGCGCCGAGCATCACGACGAGCACAAGCGGAAGGATCCACTTCTTCATCCAATCATCCTTTCCCGTTACCTCTCTTGTCCTTATCCTATCATGACTTGATTTTGAGCGAAAACGACACGCTTTTCTGGAAAATTGTTTCACTAGGATTTCCCTTGATTTTTCGATACAATACAGACGTAAGCGCTTAAATGCACAATCACTTTTAAGGGGGAACGAGAATGATTCCATACAAACATGAACCATTCACAGACTTTACAAACAAAGAGAACGCCGCGGCCATCCAAGCGGCAATCGAGAAAGTGAACGGTGAACTCGGGAAAGACTATCCGCTCGTCATCGGTGGGGAGAAAGTGACGACAGAAGGCAAAATCACGTCTTACAACCCGGCGAACAAAGAGGAAGTCATCGGACACGTCTCGAAAGCGAACCAAGAGCTCGCGGAGCGTGCGATGCAAGAAGCGCTCACAGCGTTCGACTCATGGCGCCACGTCGACCCGGCTGTCCGTGCCGACATCTTGTTCAAAGCGGCGAACATCGTCCGTAAACGGAAACATGAATTCTCGGCATACCTCGTGAAAGAAGCGGGCAAGCCATGGAACGAGGCGGACGCGGACACAGCGGAAGCGATTGACTTCATGGAGTACTATGCGCGCCAAATGCTCGAACTCAAACCAGGTAAAAAAGTCGAGAGCCGTCCGGGCGAATACAACCGCTATGACTACATCCCACTCGGGGTCGGGATCGTCATCAGCCCTTGGAACTTCCCGTTCGCAATCATGGCAGGGACGGCCGTCGCGGCCATCGTTGCCGGGAACACGATCCTCTTGAAGCCAGCTTCGACGACACCGATCGTCGCAGCGAAATTCGTCGAGGTCATGGAAGAGGCAGGTCTGCCGAAAGGTGTCCTCAACTTCATCCCAGGGCCGGGCGCTGAAGTCGGTGACTATCTCGTCGACCATCCGAAGACGCGCTTCATCAGCTTCACAGGTTCACGCGACGTCGGCCTCCGCATCAACGAGCGCGCCTCGAAATTGAACGACGGGCAAATCTGGCTCAAGCGTGTCATCGCCGAGATGGGCGGGAAAGACACGATCGTCGTCGACGAGTCAGCGGACCTTGAGCTCGCAGCACAGTCAATCGTCAAATCGGCGTTCGGCTTCTCAGGACAAAAATGTTCGGCTTGTTCACGTGCCGTCATCGTCGACAGCGTGTATGACACGGTTCTCGACCGCGTCGTCGAGTTGACGAACGAACTCTCGGTCGGAAACACAGAGAAGAACGAACACTTCATGGGGCCGGTCATCGATGCGGCCGCGTTCAAGAAGATCACGTCGTACTTCGACGTCGCGAAAGAAGAAGGACGCATCGTCGCCGGTGGGAAAGCCGATGACTCGACAGGCTACTTCATCGAGCCGACAGTCGTCGCGGACGTCGCGCCGAAAGCGCGTCTCATGCAAGAAGAGATCTTCGGACCGATCGTTGCGTTCACGAAAGCGAGCGACTTCAAAGAAGCGATCGACATCGCCAACAACACAGAGTACGGCTTGACAGGTGCCGTCCTCACACGTGACCGCTCGAACCAAGAGTATGCGCGTCAAAACTTCCACGTCGGGAACTTGTACTTCAACCGTGGCTGCACAGGCGCCATCGTCGGCTACCAGCCGTTCGGCGGGTTCAACATGTCAGGGACAGACTCGAAAGCAGGCGGACCGGATTACATCCAGCTCCACATGCAAGCGAAAACGACGTCTGAGACGTTTTAATCTTCAAGTCCGGCTCAACGTGAGCCGGGCTTGTTTTATAAGGAGGATTATTCATGGAAACGTTCGATGACTTTTTAACAACGATTGACGACCCGGAGCGACGCGCCAAGCTAGACGACGTGTTCGACTGGATACGCCAGACGTTCCCCCATCTCGAGGAGCGCATCGCCTGGAACCAACCGATGTTCACCGACCACGGGACGTTCATCATCGCGTTCAGCGTCGCCAAAGCCCATTTCGCGGTCGCCCCGGAAGCGGTCGCACTCGAACAGTTCGCCGACCGGATCAAGGAATCTGGCTACACGCAGACGAAACAGCTGTTCCGCATCAAGTGGGACCAAGCCGTCGATCAGGAGCTGTTGCACGACATCATCGCCTTCAACATAAAAGATAAGGCGGATCACACCTCATTTTGGCGGTGAACGAAGATCAGGCACGACGGCGTCGACCGTCGTGCCTTTTTTCATCCTAACGCCACGTCTAGTATCATCATGATGGCGAACCCGAGCATCAACGCCATCGCCGCCAAATCCTTATGCCCGTTCTCTTGCGACCCCGGGACGACTTCTTCGACGACGACGAAAATCATCGCCCCAGCGGCAAAACTCAAGGCGAACGGCAAGAGCGGCTCCATCATGTAGACGGCCCATACCCCAATCAAGGCGGCGACCCGACAACTGTCCGTAAAAGAAGCTTTTCCGCCGTGACATTCCTTCCCGCCGTAACGGCAACGAGACGGCTGTCCCTTCTGGAAAGTTTTGAATACCAATCCCGATGGCGAGCGCGATGGCCCCGGTCAACGAAGCGGAAGGAAAGTCAGCCGCGACCGCGCCGAACGCGACCCCAATCGCTAATCCTTCCGGGATGTTGTGAAGGGTGATCGCCAAGACGAGCAATGTGCTGCGCTTCCGTTTTTCTGGCTCGATCCCTTCCGCCTCATCCATCGAGGACGTCGGATGTAGGTGCGGCAGCAACTTGTCGACACCCCACAAAAAGAGTCCTCCTAACAAGAAACCGACTGTGGCCGGGAACCAGGACGGCCAGGCACCCTCGCCCGCCATCTCGATCGCAGGCGACAGGAGCGACCAGAAACTAGCCGCAATCATCACCCCACCGGCAAAACCGAGCATGCCGTCCATCAGCCGCTGGTTGATCGACTTCGTCGTGAAGACAACCGCCGCCCCGAGCGCGGTCATTCCCCATGTGAATAACGTGCCGATTAATGCCTGCATCGCCGGGCTCAAAGACACGAACCGTTCGACCATCGCTGCCGCCTCCGTATCCTCCGTCATGTGTGCTCCTTGTCCTTTTCCACCGCTTCGATCGAACGTAACCCGTCACCACCAAAAAAGGAGAGCGAGACGCCCCCCTTTTTCTTCCTCCCTAAACCTTCCTCAGAAGGCGCGCATCAAGTTGGCCATCTCGATGGCCGACGTCGCCGCTTCCCAACCTTTGTTTCCGGCTTTCGTTCCGGCCCGCTCAATCGCCTGCTCGATCGTCTCGGTCGTCAAGACGCCGAAGATGACCGGCACTTCCGACTGATAGCTCGCCTGGGCGATTCCTTTCGCCGCCTCGTTACAGACGTAATCGAAGTGTGGCGTCGCCCCACGGATGACGGCACCGAGCGTGATGACCGCGTCATACTTCTTACTCATCGCCATCTTCTTGGCGACGAGCGGGAGCTCGAACGCCCCCGGTACGAAGGCGAGCTCGACGTCCTCTTGTTCGACGCCGTGGCGCTTGAGCGCATCTTTCGCCCCGTCTAAGAGACGCATCGTGATCAGATCGTTGAACCGTCCGACGACGATTCCGACTTTCAAGCCTTTTCCAACCAAGTTTCCTTCAAATGTATGCATCATCATTGTTCTCCTCCAAAGTGGTTCATTTTTTGTTGTTTCGTCAGCCGATACTTCTCGTTCGCCGCATGTTCCCCAACGATGATTGGCACCCGTTCCATGACGGTGATGCCACACGCTTCGAGCGCGTCGACTTTCTCCGGGTTGTTCGTCATGAGCCGGACGGTCGTGACGCCGAGGTCGCGGAGCATCGCCGCGCTCACCCGGTAATCGCGTAAATCGGCGTGTAAGCCGAGCGCGACGTTCGCATCGACTGTATCAAGCCCTTGCTCTTGCAGTTCATACGCCTTTAGCTTATTCAACAGCCCAATCCCGCGCCCTTCTTGGCGCATGTATAAGACGACACCGCCTTCGGCCTCGATTCGCGCGAGTGCCGTGTCGAGTTGCGGTCCGCAGTCGCAGCGGTATGACCCGAACACGTCACCGGTCAGACATTCCGAATGGATACGCACGAGCGGAACGTCGCTCAGTCCGTCTTTCACGAGCGCGACGTGTTCTTCTCGGTCGAGGACGTTCCGATACCCGAGCAAGCGAAACCCGCCCTTGGCCGTCGGGAGGGTGACGTCCGCCTCGCGCGTGACGAGATCGGTCTCCATATAGCGGACGAGCGCCTCAATCGTGATGAACTTCAAGTCATGGGCTTTTGCCACAAGTTCAAGGTCCGGCACCCGGGCCATCTCCCCGTCTTCACGGATGATTTCGCAGATGACGGCGACCGGTTCACTACCGGCGAGGCGGGCCAAGTCGACCGACGCCTCCGTATGTCCGCGCCGTACCGAGACGCCGCCTTTTTTCGCGATGAGCGGGAAGATGTGTCCCGGTCGTTGGAAATCAACGGGCCGGGCGTTGACGTTAGCGAGCTCGCGCACCGTATGGGCCCGTTCACTCGCCGAGATGCCCGTCGTCGAGTCGACGTGGTCGACGCTGACGGTGAAGGCGGTCCCATGCGGGTCGGTGCTGTTTTCGACCATCGGCTTTAAGTCGAGCCGGACGGCGACTTCTTCAGCGAGCGCGGCGCAGACGAGCCCTTTCCCTTCCGTGATGAGGAAGTTCATCGTCTCGGCCGTCATCTTGTCGGCAAGGACGACGAAGTCCCCCTCGTTCTCTCGGTCCTCATCATCGACGACGATAATTGGGCGACCTTGCTTCAAGTCTTCAATCGCTGCTTCAATCGTGTCAAACATCACCATCCCGCCTTTCCGTATCCTTGTGACGCCAACGATTCGAGCGTCATCGGTTTTTGATTCACTAACTTCTCCATATATTTTGCCAACATGTCACATTCCAAATTGACCGTGTCCCCGGCTTGTTTCATCCCGAGCACCGTCTCACTGTACGTGTGCGGGATGAGCGAGAGCGTGAAGCCGCGTTCCGTCACATCGAACACCGTCAAACTCGTCCCATCGACCGAGATCGAACCTTTCGGGACGATATACCGGAGAAGCGACGGCTCGCAGCTGATGTCGACGTACACCGCGTTCGCGAGCGGACGTTTCTTGACGATGCGCCCGACCCCGTCGACGTGACCGGAGACGAAGTGTCCGCCGAATCGTCCGTTCGCCGGCATCGCCCGCTCTAAGTTCACACGTGTCCCCGGGCGGACGCCGTCAAGGCTCGACGCTTTGAGCGTCTCGGGCATGACGTCGACTGCGAACGTCCGCTCGTCGAACGTCGTCACCGTGAGACAGATCCCGTTGACCGAGATGCTGTCCCCAAGTTTCACGTCCTGCAAGACGATGTCACCCGTGAGCGTGAGCCTAAGCGATGGCCCGTTCCGTTTCACCGCTTTGACGCTACCGATTTCTTCAACGATTCCTGTGAACATCGGACTCCCCCTTTCGCATGACGAGTTTGATATCGTTGCCGATCGTCTCGACAGAACGAACGTCAAATTGTTCGATTGCCTCGAGCGGTCCGTCATGATTCGAGCGATAGAACCCGGCCTTGCCACCGAAGACGCGTGGGGACTGATACATGACCCACTCGTCGATGTATCCCCCGTCTAAGAGCGACGTCACGAGCGTCGGACCGGCCTCGACGAGGAGACGGCCGATGCCGCGGGCGTACAGTTCCTCGAGCACCCGTTCGAGCGTCGTATAGTCCGCCAGTTCGACACCACGCGACTCGAGTGCCTCACGTCTCGACACATCATCGGACGTCGTATAGACGAGCACTGGTAGTTCGTTCGCCGTGCGGACGAGCTGGCTCGCGTGCGGCACGTTCAACTCTCGGTCTAACACGACACGCAGCGGTTGTTCGGTCGGCCGCTCGAGTCGCGCCGTGAGCGCCGGGTCGTCCGCGATGACGGTCCCGATTCCGGTCAACACCGCGTCGACGTTCGCCCGTAACGCATGGACGTCGAGCCGGGCTTCCGTCCCGGTCACCCATTTACTCTCGCCGGTATCGAGTGCGACTTTCCCGTCGAGGCTCGTCGCCGTCTTCAAGATGACGTACGGACGCTTCGTCTCGAGCGAGCGTAGGAACGCAGGATTGAGCGCTCGGGCCTCACTTTCGAGTAGACCGACCTCGACCTCGATTCCGGCCGCTTTCAAACGCTTGATGCCGCGTCCCGCGACGAGCGGATTCGGATCTTCCATCGCGATGACGACCCGGCGGACGCCGGATTCGATCAAGAGATCGGCGCATGGCGGTGTCTTCCCGTGATGCGAGCACGGCTCGAGCGTGACGTACACGGTCGAACCGAACGCGGACGCGCCGGCCATCCGGATGGCGTGCACCTCGGCATGCGGTTCGCCCGCCTTCAAATGGGCGCCGAATCCGACGACCCGGTCGTCTTTGACGACGACGGCGCCGACGAGCGGGTTGACCCCGGTCTGTCCGTCGGCGCACTTGGCCAATTGGATGGCATGTTGCATGTACTGTTTCATAATCTCCCTCCTTGTTTCGTACAAACAAAAAAGACCTGAAGGACATGTCCTCAAGGTCTCGGTGGGAGGTGTCAGCCGTATTTGGGCAAGCCAAATAAACGTTTTCTTTACAGAAAAGCGTACGACGAACTACAGGTCGCGCGGACCTGTCGATTTTCCTTCTCCCATCCAGACTATACTGTCGGCTCTAGAGTCTCACTAGATCCACCGTTCGCACACGTGCGCCCGGGTCACGGACTTAAGGCGTTCGCCTATCACCGCCGGTTGGGACTTTCACCCGACCCCGAAGGAATATTTGTTTGTACGCCCTTACTTTAGCGCAAAAAAGAACGGAAAGCAAAGAGGAAAGTGCAAAAAAAGCGCCACTCCGAGGAGCAGCGCTTCAAATCAAGCCAAGAAGAGGACGACGAGAATCCCGACCGCCCAGCAATAGAACGAGAAGTACTTGAGCTCGCCCTTGGCCATGATGTGTTGGAACCATTTCAGCGACACGGCCGTCAAGATGTATGAGGCGATGAACGCCACGATGAGCGGCCCGAACAGCTCGCGCGTCTCCGGGTTCGTGAACAGTTCCGGTCCGTCCAACACGATTGTGCCGAGACTGACCGGGATGAACATGAAGAACGAGAAACGGAGCGCCGTCTCTTGTTTGATACCGAGGAGGAGCGCCATGACGATCGTCGCGCCCGACCGGCTAATCCCTGGGATGAGCGCGGCCGCCTGGGCGAGCCCGATCAAGATGGCGTCACGGAGCGTGATGCCGCCGTCGCCTTTGCTCCCACGCATGTTGCGGATGAACCAGAGCGCGAGACCTGTGAGAATCAACGTATACCCGACCGTCGCGACACCGCTTAGCGTCTCGCCAATCCAATCGCCGAAAACGACACCGAGCACGCCGGCCGGCACCGTCGCCACGAGCAACAGCCCGATGAACTTGACGTCAACCATCGTGTCGTCGCTACGATCTTTTTTAAACAAGAACGTCCAAAGACTGACGACGAGGCGGACGACGTCTTTCCGATAAATCGTCAACACGGCGAGGAGCGAGGCGAAGTTAACGAAAATCTCGAACGACAGCCCCGGCAACTGAATGTTGAGCAGCTCTTGGAAGATGACCAAGTGCCCACTCGACGAGATGGGAATCGGTTCGGTGAAACCTTGAATCACACCGAGCAATAAGTAAAATAACCAGATTGTCATATTAAATGTTCCTCTTTTCTTTTTTCACTCAATGCGGCTATTTTAGCAGACTCTATCTTACACTGACCACTCTTTGAAAAAAAATCATATATTTTAAAAACTTTTATTGATTAGTCTGAAAATTAAATTTATTATAGAAAGGTACTCAACTGGTGCAAAGGCGATGACCCCATTGACCAGTTGGGTACTTTTTTGTACAAATTATTACATTTTACCCATATATAAAACTTTTTGTTTACAATTGAAACCATTTGTTATTAAATTTGTAATAGAACTGTTACCCTTTTTTCGAATTCTGAACCTGACTTTAGACCTAGTCTTCTGTTAAAACGTTACAAAGAAATTACGAAATCCACTTATGATTTCGAAAAACTGTCCGATAGTATGATTGTAGAAGCATTTTTCGTCATCATTGTCGGTTCAGATATGAGTCCATGGAAGGAGGAACCATCATTGAGTCAATCGCTATCCACTAAATCCCATCACCTGTCCACCGAACAGCAGAGGATGATCCACTGCATTCGCCTCCTCGGGGACTTGCTGAAGGAACGTCCGCGCCGCTCCGTCTATCGCCGCTTCGCGATGGAACAAAACTGGCCGTCCCCCGAGTCGATTATCCGTCAGTTCGGCTCATGGGCCGAGGCGCTCGCCATCGCCGGTTACGAATGGCACGGGGAGACGACCGTCGATCTTCCGGATAAGATGCCGAAGTATACGCGTGATGACATCATCGAGACGCTCGCGCTCTATTCGCGTGACATGGGCTCGATCATCACATTGAAAAAGTATCAGGAATGGCGGAAACTTCATCCGAAGGCTCCGAGCCATTACCACATCGTCAAGACGTTCGGGTCATGGCACGATGCCTGCGCCGAAGCCGGTCTTGAGGCGAGTGTCACCTATTCGAAGTCGGAACTGTCCGGCGCGCTCCGGGAAGCGATTCACGAGATGGGTTTCTCCCTCTCCTTCGAGGCGTATCGCGAATGGGCGAAACGAAACAACAAACCTTCGACGAAAGCCATTTTACACCGTTACGGTTCTTGGTCGGCTGCCATCCACGCGGTCGAATCTGAAATATTTAGTTCGAAATTATAATCCATCATTCATGCAAAAAGGAGAATCCATCGCGGATTCTCCTTTTCTTATTGAATTCGTTCCGTCGACGTGTCCCGATAATGGGCGACCCGGTCGCGTCCGTTGAACTTCGCCCCAACATACATCGCCCGGTCGGCGTTTCGGAGGACGGTGTCGAGCTCGTCGAACTCGTGAATCGTCTCGATGCCGATACTCGCCGTCACTTGAAGCCGGACCCCATCCGTGCCGAACGGATGAGCCTTGAGCGCTTGACGGATCTTTTCTGCCGTCAACAAGGCCGACATCTCGTTCATCCGCGGAAACACGAAGACAAACTCTTCCCCGCCATATCGTGTGACGAGGTCGCCGCCACGGACGAGTCGTGTGAACAGCGCCCCCGCTTCGATTAACACCTCGTCGCCGAACGCGTGTCCATACGTGTCGTTGACCGATTTGAAATGGTCGAGGTCGATCAAGAAGACCGACAACGGATACGAGGCGACATCGTTCATCCGTTCTTTCGTCCAGCGCCTTAGTGCCCGTTGGTTCGGAAGACCGGTGAGCGGGTCGGTCAGGCTCTCATGTTGCAGCCGGTCGCGCTCGTCAATGCGTTCGAGCGACCACGACAGCGTCTTCAACAGACGATGCAGCTCGACGGCGAGCGCTTCTTCATACGCCCCGTTCGCCGTCGTCGAGACCATGAAGCTGACGGCGTTCGTCGGGCTATACACCGGCTGGATGCCAAGCGCCGAGTGATGGAGCTCGCTCTGATGGGCCAACAGCTCGGGGTGCCATTCATGGAGCGAGTCGTAGAGGAAGTACGGTTCGGAGGCGTCCCGATGCCGTTCGAGCGTATAGGCGTCCGGGATGCCGTGGTCGACGCGCCCGGTCATATCGTAGAACGTGCGCACCCCTTCCCGGTTCACTTGAATCCAGCCACGCTCGACCTCGATGATCTCGCGAATCCCGTTCCAAAACTTCTCGATGAGGAGCGGTTCGCTGTCGACGCGGTACAACTGTTCCTTCAACCGTTCGATTTGATCGATCTTCGTCTGCGTCTCTTCCGTCTCCGTCGCCTTCGAAAGACTCATCTTCAAGAGCGACAAGACGAAGAACGTCCCCATCAAGCCGACATAGCCGAACAGCTGATACGCCTCGATGGCGACCATCGTGAACAGTAGTTCGAGCGAGACGACGAGCCAGTCGAAGCGGAGCAGCCGCCACATGATCGGCAGCGGGATTCGCTCCCCAATCAAGAAACGGGACAAGACGAAACTGAAACCGAGGACGAGATAGAGCGTCGCGAAGAACGCGAGGAGCGCCACCCCTTGCTCGAGCAGATGGACCGATGCGCCAATCTCGCCGCCGAGTCGCAAGTAGACGAGCCCCGGCACGAGCAAAATCATCGCCTCAATCAGCGTATTGAGCGGATAAAAATGCAGGAAGCGACGCCGGCCGACCTTCTTCGTGAACGAGCGTGCCTGGAACGTAAGTAACAACAATTGACCCATGACGAGCGCCGGCACGAGCCCATACAAGAAAAACGTCATAAAGACGAACATCTCGTGGAACGTGAAGTGAAGATGGCGCCGTTTGAGCGGGTTCATGACGAATAAGGCACCGAGCGTGTATATGAAACCGAAGAGCGTCCAGTCAAACGCCCCCATGTTCTGCCACGTGGCGTAAGCGATCCCGGCAAAGACGAGCGACCACGACAACCAACTGCGAACGAGATATTTGCGAAATCGCATCGTCTTTCCTCCCTTTCAACTTAGCATTCGTTTACAGTATGAAGGGTTTTGGTGGAAGATTCCAACCGAAGTTTGAAAGTTGTGACAATAAAAAACCGTGGCCTCGGCCACGGTTCGCTCGTTATTTCGCTTTCAAGTACGAGATGCCAATCGAGCCCGACCCGGTATGGGCGCCGAGGAGCGGTGCGAGCGTATCGATTCGAATCGGCACGTCGTCCCCGAGTTGTTGCTTCCATGATTCGGCCAACTCTGGCACGTTTCCGTGGAAGATGGAGACGTCCGTGCACTCGCCAGACTCGATGGCGGCGCGGATGACCTCGAACAGATGGGCCTGCGCCTTCTTGTACGTCCGCACCGTCTGATACGGCACGATCAACCCGTCCTCGAAACGGAGCACCGGCTTCAATTGGAGCATGTTGCCGATGAGCGCTTTCGATTTCGAGATACGTCCGCCCTTTTGCATCTGCGTCAAGTTTTGAATCGTCAACTCGATGCGCACGTCCTTGACACGCTCGTTCATATACGCCTCGACGTCTTCGAGCGCATCGCCGCGCTCGATCAGCTCCGCAAGCAAAAGTCCCATCGTATAGATGCCGGCGCGTGAGTCAATCGCGAGCAGTTTGAACTCGGCGATTTCCGCCCCTTGGACCGATGCCGAGTACGTCCCGCTCAAATCGGATGACAAGTGGATGGCAATGCCCATGTCGTACGTCTGTTTCAACTCTTCATAAATCGTGACGAAATCCCCGATCGCCGGCTGGCTCGTCGAGACGCGCTCGCCCGCGTCGATCCATTCATAGACCGTCTCCGCGTCGACCTCGATGCCGTCTTTATATGGCGTGTCCCCTTTGACGACATAAAGCGGGACGATGTGGATGTCCGGGTGGTGTTTAATCGAATCCGGTAAGACGACCGTGCTGTCCGTGATGTAAGCAATCTTCATAGTAGTTTCTCCTCCAAACAAAAATTAGTACCTGGTAATATTATTTTATCACAGTTGAAGCGGTTTCACTATTTTTTGAAAAATGTACCCGTTTTCGTGAAATGTTCAAACGGATTCGACGCCACTTCTTTGAAAGCGGGTACATAACCTGTAACGGACAAAGGGGGGTTTCTGATGATTCGACTCGAGCACGTATCGAAAATCTATAAGACAGGCGACGTCGAGACGACTGCGTTGAAAGACGTCGATGTGACGATTCAGGACGGGGCGTTCGTCGTCATTTTAGGACCGAGCGGGAGCGGCAAGAGCACGCTCTTAAACGTCATCAGTGGTCTCGACACGGTCACATTCGGTACGATCACGTTCGACGACATCGTCCTGACCGACCTCACCCCGGAACAGATGACGGCGTTCCGACGTAACCATCTCGGCTTCATCTTCCAACAGTATAATCTGCTCCAAAACTTGACCGTCTATGAGAACATTCAAATCGGCGCCGACTTGACGGACGACCCGCTCCCGATTGACGAGTTACTCGACCAAGTGGGACTGAAAGGCGCTCGCGATAAATATCCGTATCAACTGTCCGGCGGGGAGCAACAGCGCGTCTCCGTCGCCCGGAGCCTTGCGAAAAACCCGTCCATCGTCTTTTGCGACGAACCGACGGGCTCGCTCGACGAGGACAATTCGAAGAAAGTGCTCGAGCTGCTCGAACGCTTGAACGAGAAATACCGCAAGACGGTCGTCGTCATCACGCACAACACCGGCATCGGGGCGATGGCCGACGACGTCATCAAGATGAACTCGGGCCGCATCGTCGAACTGACGCACAACCCGGTCAAACAAGCCGCTCGTGACATCCACTGGGGGTGAGACAGATGCTGTATAAAAACGTATGGAAGACGCTCGCCGGCAAATGGATGCAACTCCTCGCCATCGCCGTCATCATCGTCATGAGCTCGCTCACGTACACGATGATGTTCTATGGCATCAGCGGCATCGAAGTTCCGACCGAGGAATATCTCACCTCGTCGAATCAGGAAGACTTCGCCGTCGAGATGCTCAACCGCGTCACCGAGGAGGAGGCGGCCACACTGGCGCTCGCTGATTTCATCGCCGCTGGCCGGTACACGCTCGCCGACTTGAAACGTGACGACGAGGCGGCCTTCGAAGCGCTAATCGATTCCCGCATCGATGCCGTCGCGCGTGAGATGGGCGACGTGACGCTCGAACTCCGTTCCTCGAAGTTGTTCAACTACACGTTCGACGACAAGGAGCATCGTGGGCTCGTCTTAAAAGACGCGGACACGATCAACCTGTCCTACCTCGAGGCCGGTCGACCTCCGAGCGCGGACGACGAGGTCGCCATCAATACGAAGTCAGCCGAAAAGAACGGGATCGACATCGGCGACACGATCGACCTCGGGTCACCGTTCACGGTGACCGGGTTCGTCTTGTTCCCGGACTATACGTTGCCGCTCTTTGACGACAACTTCTTCAACCTGGACCCGGGCACGCAGACGCTCCTGCTCATGACGGATTCGGCTTACGAAACGCTGAGCGGGACGGAATCGTTCCGTCTCGCGGGCGTCACGGACGAGACGGTCCAAACGGACGTCGACCTCCCGTTCGTCATCTCGGTCATGGAGACGGAAAACATTATGCGTAGTGGCGCCATCTATAGTGAGATCTCGTCCGGTAAAGCGATGGCGCTCGGCTTGAGCCTCTTCATCGTCTCCATCGCCGTCATCATCGTCGCCATCTTGATCTCGAACATGCTCGAGGCCGAGCGCGGTCAAATCGGCCTGTTGAAAGCGATCGGTTACAGTCGACGCCAAATCGCCCTACCGTATTTGGTGCTCATCTTGCTGTTCGCGACCGTCATGCTCGTCGTCGGCTATTTCCTCGGCCTCTATTTCGCCGACCCGCTCAAAGACCTATATCTCGATTTTTATCTATTGCCGTCCATCACCATCGCCCAAAGCCCGCTCGTCTTTCTCACGGCCGTCTTCGCCCCGCTCCTCTTCTTCACGCTCGTCGCCGGGGCCGTCATTTATAAATTGATGGGTGAGAGCGCGCTCGCGCTCCTCTCACCTCGCGACAACGTGTCGCTCAACCGTCTCAGCCGCATCGTCAGCCGTCTGCTTCGAAACGCACGTGGTAAGACGAAGTTCAAATATTTATACGCCGTCAAGAGCACGGGCAGCTTCATCATCTTCTTTTTCGGCATTCTCTTCTCGACGCTCCTCATCGTCTTCGCCCTCATGATGAACGGGGCGGTCGATCGGATGACGGTCGGCGAGTTGAACGAGGCCGACTACGCGTACGAGGCGTACACGACGACGCAACCTACGCTTCGCGACGGGGAAGAGCCGTTCCTCACCTATCCGTTCGCGTTCGTCGAAGACAAGCTCGTCACGCTGAAAGGACTCGACGACACGGCCACGCTCTATCGACTGACGGACCGAGACGGGAACGACTTGACGCCCGCCTCAGACGAGGTCATCGTGAGCGCTTCGCTCGCCTTGAAGCTCGGTCTCGAGGCCGGGGACACGCTCGAGGTCGCCCTTGACAACGAGACGTTGTCGTATCCGGTTCGCGGCATCGCCGACGAGTACGCGGGTGACATCGTCTACTTGGCCCGCACAGCGCTCAGCGAACAGTTGTCGGACGGGACGTCACGCGACTTGTTCAACGGTATTTATGCGACCGAACGACCGGACGAGACCGACTATCCGACGATTTTGTCGCGTGACAGCTTGATCGACCAGTCCAAATCGATTAACGAATACATGAACTTCATGATGAACGTCATGATCGGCGGCTCCGCGTTAATCGCGTTCAGCATCCTGTTCGTCCTGACCGCGCTCACGGTCGAAAAAAACTATTACGTCATCTCGCTCTTGAAAGTGATGGGTTACGACCGACGTGAGGTCCGATCGATGATTCTCAACAGCTATTTCGTCTATGCGCTCGTCTCGGCGCTCCTCAGTATCCCGATCGCGCTCCTCGTCCTTCGGCTCATCATCGTCTTGTTCGCACAAGATTACGGACTCGTCCTGCCGCTCGAGTTCGAATGGATGTACCTGGTGTATACGCTCGGCGCGGTGACGCTCCTCTTCTTCGCGAGCACGTTCATCAGCCGCCGCAAAATCGACAATATCCCGCTCCAAGAAGTATTGAAGACGTATCAAGAATAATTTGTCCCGAAATAGGGCATAATAAGAGAAGAGACCGGGCCTCTCGCATGAGGGGCCTGACTATTTGCAGAAAAGGATGATTCATATGAACCGTACACAAGTGTTGCTCGCCATCCCAGGAAACTGGTCATCGGCGGAGGCAGTCAACGAACAAATCAGTTTACATAGCGAAGGCTACACGATGGCAGGTCTATTGCTACTTGAAGACGAGACCGGTAAAGCGTTCACGGTCGAGGTCATCGAACGCGACCCGGCGCTCGCCGAGGCGATGATTCACGCGAGCACGAGCGGCTTCACGCCAAAAATCGCGAAAGGGCTCGCTCGTCACACGCACATCGTCTACTTGATCGTCGATGTGAACGACGTGTCGGACATCGCGGCGGCCCGTCGTGCGGCGAACGCGCTCTTGAACGCGGGCGGCCTCGGTGTCATGGTCGAGACGGCAGGCGTCGCCTACTCGAAAGAGGAGTGGCAAGAGTCGAAAGAAGAAGACCTCGCCCTCGACTACTCGCTCCTTACAGCTATCACCGAAGAAGAGACAGCCTACATGTCGTGGGGCATGAAAGCGTTCGGTCAAGCCGACGTCGCCGTCCCGTCGACGCTTGACGTCGAAGATGCGATTCACGTCATCCATTCGTTCAACTTCCACTTGATTTCAGGTGGCTCGATGTTCGGCGACGGCGACAGCTTCGCCTTCGATGATGGCAGAACGTTCACGGTCGAGATGGGTGAAGACGAGCGCACGTCGATTGACAACTTGCTCCACAACCCGTTCGGCTTGATTTACCTCGTACCGCAGACAACAGAAGGCTAATTTAGATGATTGATTTGGACTTCCATCCAAATCAATCTTTTTTGATTAATCGATTATAATCGATTATAATTTATCTATACAAATAATAGATTAGAGGTGAATCCTATGAAAGAATCGCCTACGGTTGAGTTCAAACGAGAACTTACTGACGCTGTCGTTCATGAAGTAATTGCGTTTGCCAATACGCAGGGCGGCGTCCTTTATATCGGGATTGAAGATGATGGGACAGTAACCGGTGTCCCTGACGCGCATAAAACACTCGAAGCAGTTTCAAACAAACTGCATGACAACATTCAACCAGATATTCTTGTCCACTTATATCTAGAAGTTATAGAACTAGACGAAAAAGAGGTCATAAAAATAGCTGTGTCCCGAGGGACAAGACGCCCATATCATTTGAAAAAGAAAGGCATGAAATCGTCGGGTGTCTTCATCCGGTACGGTACATCTGTGACTAATGCATCGGAAGAAAACATTCGTCAAATGATTATCGAGTCGGATGGAACGAACTTTGAAACGATGCGTAGCCTAAAACAAGATTTGACTTTTGAGGAAGCTTCTCACGTTTTCAATCAAGCCAAAGTCAAGTTTGGCGCGGAGCAACAGCGTACACTCGGTCTCTTGACCGATGATGATTATTACACAAATTTAGGACTTCTTCTTTCTGACCAATGTGAACACTCAATCAAGTGTGCTCGCTACCTAGGAAATGACAAACTAGAATTTCAAGATCGCAAAGAATTTAGCGGCTCCATTCTTGCACAAGTCGAATCCGTCTATGAGTACCTCAGCCTAAACAATGCAACGTCAGCACGCTTTGTCGGGTTAAATCGAATCGAGACCGAGAGTTATCCGAGCCCTGCTTTGCGAGAAGCTCTTGTAAACGCCGTCACACATCGCGATTATAGTTTTAGTGGCAGTACGTTGATTCATTTATTCCAAAACCGAATCGAAATCGTCTCGGTAGGCGGACTCGTAAAAGGCTTAACGCTCGAAGATATTGATTTAGGTATTTCCCAAAGCCGAAATCCAATGTTGGCCAATGTATTGTATCGACTGAAATGGATTGAAAGTTACGGCACCGGGTTACAACGAATCAAAGAAAGTTACAAAGAAAGTCTCGAACGACCATACTGGACTACGAGTCCGAACGCTTTTGTCATGACGTTGCCTAAACAAAAACGAACGACACCAGACGCTGACGAAAACGAACTCGAACACTGGCTCAGTCAACGGTCTGAATTCACGACAAAAGAACTCGAAGCTTATTTAAATAAAAGTAAAGGGACTGTCCGAAAACTCATCGAACAGTTGATTGCCGAACGAAAAGTGACCCGCGTCGGAAACGGTCGAACGACGCGCTATCGCACATTAAACTAAACAAGAGCTCACGGACTTTCGTCCGTGGGCTCTTGTTGCGACTGCGCGGGCATCTTGAGCGGTAAAAAATAATGGTCGCATCCTTCCGCTCGCTCAACAAATCGAACGACGTACGGAAGAAATCTTGGACGTCCCCGTCTGCTGTATGTTCGAGTGACAAGAAACATTCGCTCATCGCGGCGTCATAGTAGGCGTCCGCCGGTTGTAGCCGCTCCGACGGGAGTTCCTTATATTGGAACGGATACGGCAAAATGAAAAATGTCGGCACGTCGACGGACGCATCCCCGAGCCAAAAGCCGAACTCAATCATCGGCTCGTCAAACGCCGCCTGCTCGATGACCAAATCTTTCGGGAACGGTTCGTGTGCGTTATAGACGATGAGTGACGAGACGTCGAACGTGCCCCAGAACAAGGCCGGCATCACTTTCCGGCACCGGAGCGGGGCGAGGAACATTGCTTGTTCCCTTGCCGCATCACGGAACAACTGGAGTCCTTTTTGCGCCGCATCGGCGTCATAGGCGAGCGGCGTCTCGTTTCGGTCGAGCCACCACGTCTCGGCCATCTCTTGCGATTTCGGATTGATCCTGACCGTGACGCCAGACGACTCGAGCGCCCAGACGATGGCGTCGTAATACGATTTGATGGACGTCCCGTCGGCAAGCAGGATGACCGCTCGACTACCCTCGACGTGCACGGTGATTTCTGAGATCAGGACATTGACTTCAATCTCGAACCACCTGCCCCCGCCATAGAGCGGTCCGGTCGAGAAGCCGCTCACGGTGAGCGGTAACGTGACGTGGGCCCATTGCGGCTGTTGCGGGGCTAGTCCGAGTTTAACTAAATTATGCGAGAATTCTCCCTCCTCTAAGCGTCTCGGGGCGAAGCCCAGCGTAGGTGGGAGATGAATCGCCTGTGTTAGCAAGATTGTATGCGCTTGGTATAATGGATGTAACCAATCAAAAGGACTGAACTATCAATGAAAATGGATACAAACAAACATTCAGTCTTCCTCCTGAACTACCACCTCGTCCTGGTGGTCAAATATAGACGCAAGGTGATCGATGACGCCATCTCGGGGTTCGCGAGACAGACGTTCGAACGGATCGGCGCGTCGTACCATATCACACTGACCGAGTGGAATCATGACGGCGACCTTATCCATGTGTTGTTCAAAGCCCATCCGAACACAGAGATGTCGAAGTTTCTGAACGCCTACAAGAGCGCGAGCAGCCGACTGATCAAACGAGACTTTCCGCACGTCAAGAAGCAACTGTGGAAAGAAATGTTCTGGTCCCGGAGCTACTGCCTCGTGACGACCGTCGGTGCGACGATCGACGTCATCAGGCAATACATCGAAAAACAAGGAGAGGAGTGATCACTTTGCTGAAGGCATATAAGTTTCGATTGTCCCCGACAAAGCCACAACAAGAATATTTCATGAAAACATTCGGGTGTGTACGTTTCGTCTACAATAAGATGCTCGAAGAACGTATCCGACTGTACGAAGAGTCGAAGTTGAATCCCGACGCGAAGCAGAAGCTCCCGACCCCGGCGAAGTATAAGCCCGAATTCCCTTTCTTGAAAGAGGTCGATAGCTTGTCTCTGGCGAATGCCCAGATGGACTTGAACAAGGCGTATGCCAACTTCTTCCGCGACAAGTCTGTCGGGTTCCCGAAGTTCAAATCGAAGCACGGCGACCGCGCCTCCTATACGACCAACAATCAGAACGGGAGCGTCCGGATCGAGGACGGGAAGGTGAAACTTCCTAAGATCGGATTCGTGAAGTTCAAACAACATCGTTCTTTCGAGGGAATCATCAAGTCCGCGACAATCTCGATGACGAAGACAGGCAAGTTCTTCGTCTCTATTCTTGTAGACCAAAAGGAAGAAGAATGGATTCCTGCTAAAAACAAAGTGGGTATCGATCTCGGGTTGGAACACTTCGTCATCATGACAAATGACGAGATGGTGTCTAAGAAGATCGACAACCCTCGCTTTCTTCGCAAGTCAGAAGAAAAGGTCAAGAAGGCGCAGCGCGCTTTGTCTCGCAAGAAGGTTGGGAGTAAAAATCGAGAGAAGGCCAAGCTAATCCTCGCCAAGAAACACGAGAAGATCGCAAATCAACGCAAAGATTTTCTTCATAAGTTGTCAAAACGTATCGTTGACGAGAACCAAGTCATCGTCGTGGAGACATTAAAATCGAAGAACATGATGAAGAACCACAAGGTCGCCAAATCGATCGCCGACGTCAGTTGGTACGAGTTTGTTCGACAGCTAGAATACAAGTGTAAGTTCTACGGACGGACGCTCATCAAGGCAGATCAATGGTTTGCTTCTACTCAAATCTGCTCTTCTTGCGGCGAAAAAGGCGAGATGAAGACCATGGACATCCGAGAATGGACGTGTGCCTGTGGCGCGCATCATGACCGTGACATCAACGCGAGCATCAATCTTCTGATGTTAGCTGACTAACGGCTCTTCAGGGTGGGAACCACCCGACGAGCTTGGTAAATAAACGTAGCTAATAAAAGTACGTTCTTCCCAAGAAGCTCCCACTTCAATTTGCGAAGCAAATAAGTGGCGAGTAGTTCACCGTCCGACGTGACTCTCTTACCGATTCCCGATGAGGTGGTGCGACAATCAAAAAAATCCACAGGCGTCTGCCTGCGGATTACTTACGCATGTCTTGAATTCGTTCGAGTTGGTGCGTCAACTCGCCGATTGGCACGAACCGGGCCCGGCGGAGCATCTCTTTTCCGTTCATGAAGTATAAGACGACAGGCACGGTGAAAATCGAGTACGCGCCGGCGATGTCGGGCACTTCGTCCGAATCGACCGCGACGGATGCGATTTGCGGGAACGCGGTCAGCATGTCTTCGACTTGCGGCTTGAGCGCATGGCAGACGCTACATCCCGGGTGCGAGACGTAGACGAGGAGCTGGTCCGCTTCTGCGATCCGTTCGTTCAAGGCGTCAAGGGTCGTCACGCTTTCCATATCCATCCCTCCTTCCGTTACGCGTCGAGCCAGAGCACACCGACCGTCTCGAAGCCGGCATGGACCGCGATCGACGGGCAGAAGCGCGTGCGCACGACATCAAGTATCGGCAGTTTCGATTCGATGAGCGCGACGAGGTCGTCTTGCATCGACGGAGCGAGCGCCGTCTGGACGAAGACACGGTTGTCCTTCACCCCGTTCGCGGCGTGACGGCGTTCGAGCTCGGTCACCATCTCGGCGTACGCTTTCTTGAGCGAGCGTGCCTTTTTGAACGGGATGACCTTCCCCGTCTCATCGACCGTGATGATCGGCTTGATGTTCAAGATGTTGGCGAGGAAGAGCTCGCCTGACGAGACACGGCCGCCACGGCGCATCGTCTCCATGTTGCCGATAATCATGAAGAAGTTCTTCTTGTCGCGCCACGCCTCGAGCAAGGCGACAATCTCTTCTGGAGACTTCCCTTCCGCCTCGGCCGCGCGTCCGAGACGGACGAGCTCTTGTTGTGCCTCGAGCGCGGCGTGCGAGTCGACCGTGAACACCTTGAAACCGGCCGCTTCGGCCGCTGCGCTCGAATTTTTCACCGTCGAGCTCAACCCGTTCGAGCAGTGGACGGCGATGGCGCAGTCGTAGCCGTCTTCTTTCAACCGCTCATAGCGGGCGATGAAGTCACCGAAGATCGGTTGTGACGTCTTCGCCTCTTTCTTTTGTTCAATCATGTAGCGGTGCAAGTCTTCAAGCGACAAGTCCGTCTCGCTATAGCCGCTGCCGTCGACGATCAATTGAATCGGGACGATCTCGACGCCGAGCGTCGCCGCCTCCTCTTTCGAGAAGTTGGCCATACTATCTGTGATCCATGCGATTTTTGTCATAAGTACAAGTCCTCCAGTGGTCGTTCTAATTTGTCTTCTCTCATTATACATGATTTCAGGCGCCACTTGCCTGATGAAAAAAGCAGGACGATTCGCATCGCCCTGCCCGAGTCATTTTGTCGAAATCAGTTTCGTGTGGGCGAACTCGTCGTGCGGGAGTTCGACGTCCTTGTTCGACTTCATCTGTTGGAGCGCCCGGAGGAGTGGGAGCCCGAGCGTCGCCGGGTAGACGACGTCCTTATAGAGCGTCCGTTTCACGACTTGTTCGAGCGAGAGCGGACGGCCGTCTTGGCTGACGACTTTGATGCCGACGACCTGGTCACCGATCGTCTGGCCGTTCCGATTCAAGAGGAAGTATACTTCTCCGGTGATTGTGACGAGAGTCGGTAAGTAATAACGCTTCACTTCTTTTTTAGGCCAAATTGCTTTGCGAATCGATTTTTCAATCAGTTTGGCCGGTGTCTGAAAAATGAGTTGGTCGATTTGACTGGCGACGGCACGCTTCCAGATTGGGACTGCCACGTTCATCATCCTTTCGTTTCGGTTCTAGCCTTTCAATTCCTCTTTTGGCTTCGCTTGAAACGCGGAAAACGGGCAGCCGGAACGGGCGAACAAGTTCGGTGTCACGACCCGGTCTTCATAATGTTGATGGAACACGTGCGTCGCGGCCGGTGAGAGCGGCGGGATGAGCCAGCTCCACTGCCCCGTGACGTCACGTCCCGCGTCCGTCTCGTTCTTCTCAAACCGCTTGAACTGTTTGGCCGCCGTATGATGGTCGACGATCGTCACGCCGGACCGCTCGAACGACTGCAAGACGGCGACGTTCAGCTCGACGAGCGCGCGGTCGCGCCAAAGCGTCCGCTCTTTCGTGGTGTCGAGCCCGAGCGACGCACCGACGAGTGGCAACAAGTTATAACGGTCGGCGTCGGCCAAGTTGCGCGCCCCAATCTCGGTTTCCATGTACCAGCCGTTGAACGGCACCGACGTGAAACGGAGTCCTCCGATTTCTAGTTCCATATCGGCGATGGCCGGGACCGCATGCCACTTGATGGTCCGCCCGTCAAACAAGTCGTAGTCGTCATGGCGAATCTCGACCTCGAGCACCGCATCGTCCGCCAATTCGTACAACCGTACGTCTTGCCCGTCCGTAATTAGGAGTGGCAACACGTCAAACGCCGTCCCGGCACCGCGCCATCCGAGTCGTTCGGCTTGTCTCGTCATATTGAGCGACAACGGGTCGCCGATGATCCCTTCCGCCGTCTCATAGCCGGCGTAGCGGACGAGCTGGCTGTTCAAAAGACGAAATTCGTTTGGGAGAACGGTCATCGTCGAGCGGATTTTGCCGCCGTTCGTGGCGAAACGGAGATGCGCGACGAGCGCGTCGAACACCTCGTCAAACGTCGTCACGTCCCGGGCGTCACGCACGTGGAGCGTCTGCCAGAACAGTCGGCCGATGCAGCGGTTCGAGTTGCGCCAGGCGAGCTTCGCCCCTTCCGTCAACTCCTCGGTCGTCAGCGTATACGTGCCCGTCCGCTCGATTTCCGCTTCCACTTCCATCAACCGTTCCGTCTGATCTCCTTTCAATTGTGATAAAAAGTCTCGTGCTGCCTGTTCCATCATGTCTATCTCCTCTTCATATCTGTCCTTCTCATCTTATAGAACTTGGGAGATGTGCATCAACTGAATTGTTTAGGTGGATATGTTAATTTTTTGAACCATGACTAAAGACCACGGAAAACCGTGGTCTAGAGGTTATGGTTGTTTCACAACGACCGTCGCGTATGCCGGCACCTCGACATAGCCCGAGACGCGTTTAATCGTCTTCGTGCCTGCCTGCTTCCCGTCGACGATCACGTTCCACTGCCCAGTCGGGAGTTTCACTTTGACCGTTTTCGCGTTGGCGTTATGTGTGATGAACAAATCTTTCTTCTGGCCTGGTGCCTTGTCGTCAATCAAGTACGTGATGACGTTCGGCTCAGAACGGTAGAACTTGACGTTTTTCTTGACGTCTTTCGCGTCCGTCATGCGAAGGCCTGGGTTGGCTTTACGCATCTCGATTAAACCTTTCATGTACTGGACGTCCGCCTTCCGGTCGGCGGCGCGTTTCCAGTCCATCTGGTTGATTCGGTCCGGCGACTTGTACGAGTTGTGGTCGCCTTCTTTCGTCCGCATGAACTCTTGGCCGGCGTGGATGAACGTCGTCCCTTGGCTCGTCAAGAGGATGCTCGAGGCGAGACGGTGCATCTTCGTCCGGTCCGCTTCCGACGTCTCTGGGTTCGTGAGCTCGAGCTTGTCCCAAAGCGTGTGGTTGTCGTGCGCTTCGACGTACGTGATCGCTTGCGTCGGTTGCTTCGTGAAGCCTTTGATGTCCGAGTTGTAATCGATTTCCCCGACGATGCCGGTCTTGATGCGGTTCTCGAGGCCGTCTTTGCCGTTGATGAAGCCGTTGTCCGTGTCGATGAAGACACTGCCTTTCAAGCCGTCACGGATGTTGTCGTTAAAGTGCGCGACGCCTGGCATCTTGTAGGCGTTCTTTTGGTTCGCTTTCAATGCCGGGTCGAGCGGTGTGCCGAGGTCCCAACCTTCGCCGAAGACGAGGATCGACTTGTCGACCTTGTCAAGCGCTTGGCGGACTTTGTTCATCGTGTCGACGTCATGGATCCCCATGAGGTCGAAGCGGAACCCGTCCCACTTATACTCGGTTGCCCAGTACACCGTCGAGTCGACGATGAGCTTTTGCATCATCTTCCGCTCCGAGGCCGTGTCGTTCCCGACGCCAGTCCCGTTCGCGAAATCGCCGCCTGCCGTATAACGATAGTAATAGCCAGGAACGATTTTGTGAAGGTTCGACGCCTGGGCATCGAACATATGGTTGTAGACGACGTCCATGACCGCGCGCAAGTTATGGTCGTGGAGCCCTTGAATCATCTCTTTCAATTGCGTGATGCGAACTTTCGCGTCATACGGGTTCGTCGAATACGACCCTTCCGGCGCGTTATAGTTTTTCGGATCGTAACCCCAGTTGTATTTCGCGTCCGGGTTCGTCTCATCGACCGATGCCGTGTTATAGTCGTACACCGGGATAAACTGGACGTGCGTCACGCCTAAATCTTTGACGTGGTCGAGCCCTGTCTTCGTATCCGTTTTCTTGCCATTCTCAATCAAGCGAGTGCCGGGTTGGACGACACCGAGGTATTTGCCCTTATGGCGAATGCCTGAGTCGTACGTGTTCGACGTCACGTCGAAGATTGAGAAGTCCCGGACGTGCGTCTCGTAAATGATCGCGTCCGTCGATTGCTTCAACTGTGGTTTCATGTTGTTCCAGCGTTTCGGGTTCGTCTCTTTCAAGTCGACGATGACCCCTTGGTCGCCGTTCACGCCGACTGCTGTCGCATACGGGTCGACCGCACGGATGCTGCCCGAGGCGTGCTTGACGTTATACGTGTAGCCGATGCCGTCGAGGTCACCGCGCACTTCCGCAATCCACGTGCCGCGTTCCCCACGCTTCATTTGAATCGTCTTCTTGATGTCTTGATCGTTTGCCGGTCGGTCTTTCGGCATGTTCCAAAGTTCGAGTTTGACGTCTTGGGCCGTCGGTGCCCACAAGACGAAGTTCGTCTTCGACTTTTGGTACGTGATGCCGAGCTTGCCGTCATACGCATACTTCGCGTCGAACTCCGGTGAACGGAGCACGTCGCCCGCTTGGAGCACGCGTTCCCCGAACGTCGGGTGCGTTGCCGTGATGACTTTCGTCAAATCGATGTCCTCGTTGAAGTGGACCGTGACCGATTTGTCACCTGTCACCTCGACTGATTTCACGTTCGCCCCGTTAATCTTCAGTTCGTTCGCGAACGATGCATCGATCGCGCGGTTGAGCGTGAGCTTCGCCGTGCGGAACGTCGTCGCCTCGAATCCTACGATTTTCGGGGAGCGATCGATTTCAGGCTCCGAATAGTAAATCGTTGACTCGCCTTCGACGAGCCAAATCTCTTTCGCCGTGCTGAGGGCGAAGCGGTCTTCGCCGTCTTTCTCGGCCCACTCACCTTTTTTCGTGATGAGGCCGATCAGTTTCTTCGCGTCCGGATTCGCGAACTTCACGTTCGCCACGGCGCCGAACTCGTCCGTCTCGTCGAACGCGATGCTCTGGCCGTCTCCGCCGTCCGGCCAAGTCCAAAGGCCCCAGTCCGTGTATGTATTGTCATAGCGGAAATAGTGTACTTTCATGTCGACTTCTGTCTTCGCCGTGTCCCCGTCCGGGTTCGACGTATAAATCTTCGAGTCCCCCGACTTGATCCACACTTCGGCGACACCGTCTTTAATCATGTCGCTCGTGATGAAGCGGTCGTTCTCAGACCCTTTGTCTTTATCCCAATTGTCCGTGCGGACGATGAGACCGAGTCGTTCCGGTGAATCGACCGGGAATTCGTAGGCCGCCACCTTGCCGAAGTCGTCTTCACCGTTGAAGGCGAAGCCTTTGTTCGGGAAGTAATCTGGGCCATTTGCCCAAAGCCATAAGTTCCAATCCGTCTGGTTGCCAGGTGCTTCTTGATAGTGGACGACGACTAACGTCGACTTGCCTTTATCAAGGGCCGATGCTGACATCGGAAACATTGACAGAATCAGTGCAAACGTTAGCACAACTGCCCATACGGGTTTCCATTGTTTGTAGACCATGAGGGTCCCTCCTTGTAGCATAAATTTGAGAAAACGCTTACACAAAAATTGTAAACGTTTCCTTCCTTGAATTCAATGTTTTTCTAATCAAGCACCTAAGCTCTGCCACTTCGCGCCAACGGTTGGCAAACCACCTCGATTTACCAATTGAAAAACGATTGCAATTTGGGAGGAATGGACTGTATATAGAAAGGAGAGGAGGATGGTTCACCATATGTCACTGACACAGCTCATCAATAATTTGGTCGCCAATGCGAGCCTATTGCTCGCTGGTCTTTACATCATTTCCCGGCTCACGCGCCTCGGTTTCACGACGAAGCTCCCGCTCCGGCGTCAAGTCACCATCTCATTTTTACTAGCCGGCCTTTCCGTCCTCATCACGCTACACGGCGTGTTGTGGAACGCCCAAGCCGACTTTCAATACGGCTTCGTGCCCATCATGATCGCCGCTCTTTACTTTGGCCTATCAGGCGTGCGGATCACGTATGTCGCGAGTATTCTCGTCTTGCCGTTCATCTTATCGGAGACGCTCTTGTTGATCGCATTTTTGAATTATTCGCTCGCGGCCCTTGTTTCTGTCGCGTTCCTGCATTTTCGTGAACGCATCATCCCGTCCCGAGATATCCGCATCGTCAACGGCATCAGTCTGGGGTTCATCACGCTCTTTTCCCTGCTAAATTTTTACACGTATGATCAGGCCGAGACATACGTTTGGACGTTCCTCGCCTTCCTCACAATCGGGTACGCTGCCGGATTCGTCCTTCATATCGTTTACGGCGGCATCCATAAGATGCAACGGTCGGAGCGGCTCATCTCCCAATACAAGGAAGCGGCGTTCACAGACGCGCTTACAGGCATCGGCAACCGCCGTCGTTTCGAAGAAGAGATGAAGCGCGTCGACGAAGAAGTGTTCACCGGGACGCAAGACGTTGCCTTGCTCTTACTCGACATCGACCACTTCAAGTCAATCAACGATACATACGGCCATGACGCGGGGGACGTCATTTTAGTCGAACTTGCTAAACGCTTGAACGACTCGGCGCGCAGTGACGACGTCGTCTGCCGGAACGGCGGGGAAGAATTTACCGTGCTCTTATCTGATTGTAACCTGTCCCAAGGCTTCGTCATCGGCAAACGCTACTTGCGTCAAATCGCCGAAACCCCGTTCGTTCTACCGGACGGATCCTCGATTGACGTCACCGTCTCCATCGGGATTGCGAGCACGTCGGAGGCGAAAGTCGTCACGTCTGCGCAACTGACCAAGAAAGCAGACGTCGGCTTATATGTCGCCAAACGGAGCGGTCGTAACCGTCTCGGCAAGTGGAAAGAATTGAAAGCGAACTAACCCCAGTGCACGGCACTGGGGTTAGTTCGCTTTCGTCGATTAGTTGACGGTCGTTCGAGCGCATCGTCCGTGGCGCCGGAGACTCCTTAGGAAATCGCAAGCAAAGGGAGACCCAGCAGCGTTCAGCGATGCGGCTCCCTGCTTGCCCTAGGAAAGCGAAGGCGCCAAAGGACGATGCGCCAGATCCTTCTTTATAAACAAAACGGCGCCCGAATCACGCGGACGCCGTCTGACTTAGTTTCCGTACTTCTTGAACAACTGATAGTTCTTGTTGCCGCCTGACAAGTTGTACACGTCGGTGAAGCCGAGGTTACGAAGCACGTTTTGCGCTGCGTTCCCCGTCACGCCGCCGTTGCAGTAGACGACGGTCGGCTTGGCTTTGTCCATGTCTTTTGCCGCCGCACGCAAATCGCCGAGCGGGACGTTGACCGCGCAATCGACGCATGCCTTCTCGAATTGTGCCGCTTTCCGCGTATCGATGATTTGCATGTCCTCACCTGCGTCGATCCGTTTCTGAAGCTCGGCCGGCGTGATGAGACGCGCCGATTTGTTCATGCTGTTCGCGAGCGCCATCCCCGTATACATGACCGGGTCTTTCGTCGTCGAGAACGGTGGTGCGTAGGCGAGGTCGAGGTGGAACAAGTCATCGACTTTCGCCTTGAACGTCATCGCCGTGACGAAGACATCGATTCGTTTGTCGACCCCATCGAAACCTACGATTTGTACGCCGAGCAATTGACGTGTCTCACGGTCGCCAATCGCTTTAATCGTCAAATCTTTCCCGCCCATATAGGCCGGTTTGTCCGGTTTTGTGTTATGGAGCACTTCGACATCATAGCCGAGCTCACGAGCCTCGCGTTCCGAAAGTCCCGTCTGCGCAACGGCTTGACCAAACACTTTGAAAATACCCGTTCCGAGGATGCCGCGATGCTCGAGGTCGCCGCCCGTCAACAAGTCGCCGAGGGCACGGCCCATCTTGTTCGCCGTCGAACCGAGCGGACGCCAAATCGGTTTTCCCGTGACGAGCGAGAAACTCTCCGCGACGTCACCGGCCGCGTACACGTTCTCGACGTTCGTCTCCATCCGCTCGTTGATGGCGATTGCACCCGTCTCGCCGATTTCGACGCCAATCGACTTGGCGAGTTCCGTGTTCGGCCGCACGCCGACCGAAAGGATGACGAGGTCCGTTTCAATCGTCTTGCCGCTCTCCGTGACGACACGTTCGACGTGCCCGTCCCCGACGAGTTCCGTCACCGTCTCGCCGAGCAGGAGCTCGATGCCGTTCTTCTCGAGGTGGTCCTCGACGCGGCACGCCATGTCCTTGTCGAGCGGCGGCATCACTTGTGGGATGCGCTCGATGACCGTGACGTCGACACCGCGCAGCTTGAGCTGCTCGGCCATCTCGAGCCCGATGAACCCGGCCCCGATGATGGTCGCATGTTTCGGACTCGTCGCATCGACGAAGTTTCGTGTCGTTTCCGCGTTCTGGATGTTTCGAATCGGGAACACGTTGTCCGAATCGACGCCCGGGATCGGCGGGATGATGCTCGAAGCACCGGTCGCGAGCACCAATGCGTCATAGCTGTCCGTGAACGTCTCTCCCGTCTCGAGGTTTTCGACCATGATCGTCTGCGCATCTTTGTCAATCGCCGTCACGTTATGGCGCGTCAACACGTCGAGCTGATAGCGTTTCTTAAAGAACGCCGCGTCACGCGGTGTCAAATCATCACGCGACTCGACTTCTCCGCCGACGTAATACGGGATGCCACAACCCGAGTACGAGATGTCGTAATCCCGGTCGTAGATGGTGATTTGTGCGTCTTCGTTATTCCGACGTGCCTTTGCCGCAACCGATGTCCCGGCAGCGACTGAACCGATGATGACTAATTTCATATTAAACTCTCCTTAATAAAGTAATAGGCTGATGTATAAACCGAGCAAGGTGATGGCGAGCGTCGGAATCGTCAAGATGATTCCGACTTTAAAGTACTGCCCCCACCCAATCTTGAGCCCTTTCGACCGGAGCACGTGAAGCCAGAGCAGCGTCGCGAGCGAGCCGATCGGGGTGATCTTCGGACCGAGGTCGGATCCGATGACGTTCGCATAAATCAATGCTTCCCGAATCTGACCGGTCGTATTCGTCAAATCGATGGCGAGTGCGTCAATCATGACAGTCGGCATGTTGTTCATGACCGATGACAAGATGGCCGCTAAGAAGCCCATCCCAAACGTCGCTGTGAAGGCATTGACGGCGAACCAGTCAATAAAGTTAGCGAGCACTTGCGTGAGGCCAGCGTTTTGCAGACCATAGACGACGATGTACATCCCGAGCGAGAAGAAGACGATTGCCCACGGCGCGCCGCGGAGGACCGTTTTCGTCCGAACGGCCGGTGAACGGTTCGCCATGATCAGGAAGAACAAAGCGATGATACCGGCAACGATGGAGACGGGGGACCCGACGATATCGCTCGTGAAATAGCCAATGACGAGCAGGGCGAGCACGACCCACGACATACGGAACATCCGATGGTCTTTAATGACCGAAGCCGGTTCGACGAGCTTCGAGACATCATAGTGTTTCGGAATGTCCTTTTTGAAGTACAAGTACAAGACGAGCAAACTCCCACTGACGGCGAACACGTTGACAAACATCATTCGAGCCGCGTATTCGGCGAATCCGATGCCAAAGAAGTCAGCCGAGACGATGTTGACGAGGTTCGAGACGACGAACGGCAAACTCGCCGTATCGGCGATAAAACCTGAAGCCATGACGTACGCCAAGACGACTGCATCTGGCAGTTTGAGCGCCCGTACCATCGCCAGCACGATCGGTGTCAAGATGAGCGCTGCCCCATCATTCGCGAACAACGCTGCGACGAGCGCGCCGAGAAGCGTGATATAGACGAACAGCTTCACGCCGCCGCCTTTTGCGATGCGGGCCATATGTAGAGCGGCCCATTCGAAGAAACCGATTTCATCTAAAATGAGCGAGATGACGATGATGGCGATAAACGTGAACGTCGCGTTCCAAATGATGCCCCAGACCGTCCCGACGTCATCAAAATTGACGACGCCGGTGATGAGGGCGACGGCGGCCATCCCCATCGCCGAGTAACCGATGCCGAGGCCTTTCGGTTGCTTGATGATGAGGAAAAGCGTCACCAAAAAAATGATACTAGCAATCCACTGCACAATGTGTTCCTCCAATAATCTCTATTTGTGTTTAGTTAGCAAGTTTGTTGCAGACCGCGAAGGACGAGGCTCACGCCGTCCTCCGTCGATTCGACGTCGAGGGTGACGTTCTCCGCCATCGCTTCGGCGTCTTTCGCAACGGCGAACATGAGGCCGTCGTAATCTTTCACGTCGTCCGTCGCTTCTGGCGCGGCGATATGGAGACCAATCGTCGGACCACAGCACCCTGCCTCCGTACAGATGCGGACCGATTTCGTTTCTTCCTCGGCGAGCGCCGCTTTCATAAAGTCGATTGCTTCATTTGTCACGTTCATTTGACTTCCTCCTTGAGTAGTTGGGATAGTGCCGGATAACCGACCGGCAGTTGTTCTTGCCACGACAAGAGTGTCGGGCGCGGTTGCTTACTCACACGGTCGAGCCATTGCGTCTCGCTCGCGACTTTTGCCGTCAGTAGTGTGCTCGTCACGTCGAGCGGTGTGAACGATTGGTTGACGACCCAGGCGAACGGGTGAATCTCGGCCCGTTCCAAGTCGACGACGAGCCGTTCCGCCTCATACACCGGTGTCGCCTCTGGGAGCGTCGTGATGACGACGTGCGTCTGTTTCGGGTCACGAAGCTTCGGTAGCAAATCACGCACCGCTTCTGGGACGATGCCAGTCGAGCGTTCGAGCTCCCGGTGATAGCTCTCGGTCGCGTCCAAGAGGAGAAGCGTATGGCCGGTCGGCGCCGTGTCGATGACGACGAAACGATCTTTCGCTTTCGCCACTTGACTCGCGAAGGCGCGGAAGACGGCGATCTCCTCGGTACACGGTGACCGTAAATCTTCTTCGAGCATCAAACGCTGCTCATCCGTCATCTCGCCCGCTTCCCGGAACACGTCCATCCGGTACTTCTCGATCTCGACTTTCGGGTCGATCGCGTCGACCGTGAACGTCGACGGCACGTCTTCGCCGATCGTGAAGGCGACGTGCGCCGCCGGGTCGGTCGTCGTCAAGTGGACCGCATGGCCCCGTTCGCTGAGTGCGACGGCAATGAGCGAGGCGAGTGTCGTCTTGCCGACCCCACCTTTCCCCATCGTCATGACGACGCTCGATCCGTCCTTTTCAATCGAATCGACGAGCGTATCGATCGAGCCGTAACGGCCCGCGTCATACGTCTTGTCCGGCATAGCGACCGTCTTCCCGTTCACCCAACGCCGCAAAGCAGGCACGCCGACCAAGTTCTCGTACGCATACGGGAGCGTGAACGTCTCGAGATTTGCGACGGCTTCTGGAAGTTCGCCGAGCGCTTGTTGTTGCCGTTCGATGAACCGTTTCGTATAGCGGTCTGTCCCTTCTTCTAATGCGACGACGCCGTTGATGACGAGCTGCATCCGTTCGATGCCGATGGCGCGCAGCTCGGTCGCGGCCCGTGCCGCCTCCACGAGGGTCGAGACTTCAGGTCGGGCAACGAGGAGCAACGTCGTCTCCGCTCCGTTCGACAACGTCTCGACCGCTTGCTTATATTGGTTTTGCTTATCGGCAAGACCTGCGAGCGGACCGAGGCAAGACGCACCGGTCGTGTTCGTCTCTAAAAATTCATCCCACGCACTCGGCAACGTCAATAACCGCAGCGTGTGACCGGTCGGCGCCGTGTCAAAGATGACATGATCGTACGCCACACGTGCCTGTTCTGACGTCAACAGCTCGGTGAACTGATCGAACGCCGCAATCTCGACCGTACAGGCGCCAGACAGCTGTTCTTCCATCGACTGGATGGCGACGTCCGGGAGCACGCCGCGATACGGTCCGACCATGCGTTCCATATACTGTTTGGCAGCCTCTTCCGGGTCGAAATTCGCAATCGAGAGCGCGGTGCCAGGCACCGTCCGCGGTGTCTCGTCAAGTTCCATCTCGAACACGTCCTGCAGATTGCTCGCCGGGTCGGTCGAGACAAGCAAGACGCGCATGCCGCGGTCAGCGAGCGTCAAGGCGAAACTTGATGCGGTCGACGTCTTGCCGACGCCGCCTTTTCCGGTCAAGAACACGTAACGGGTCGGCTCAATCGTCTGAAAATCAAAGCGGTCCATAAGCATCCTCCTTATTTTTTGAGCGTGATGCGCACTTTCGGCTTCTCTCCGTCTTGTTTCGCGAACGCCGTGACCGGTAGTCCGGTCAGTTCGGCAATCTCGTCGTTCGTCAAATAGGCGCCGCGCTTAAGAATCGCCCCGTCGACGAGCGTGAGTGGAAGCGTATCAAGACCTTTCGCGATCTCGGCCTGTACATGCGCGTTTTCGACGAAGCGGTTCGGCTCAGATGCGAGATTGTAACGCGCGACGTCAAAGCCACGTTGTTTCAACACGTAATGGACGGTCGCGATGCGTGTCAGTTCTGGGTCAATCGACGGACCGCACAGTCCGGTCGGACAGCACATGGCCGGTTCGAACACTTCTAGTTTCATTTTCGTTTCCCCCTTAAATGGCACATTCGGTCTCACAGCCACAGTCCGCAACGTCCGTCTCGACGTTGTTCAATAACTCGATGACGATCGGATAAAACGGGCTCGTCTCGTTCAATCGATAGTGAATCCACTGTTTGTCGCGACGCTCCAAAAGAAGCCCCGCTTGCCGCATCATCTTCAAGTGACGGCTGATGGCAGGCTGCGAGATGTCGAAGCAGTCGACGAAACTGCAGGCGCACTGTTCACCGTCTTGCATCTGCTTGAGCATCGTCAAACGCGTCGGGTCGCCGAGCACCTTGAGCACTTTGCTCAACTCTTCTGCTGTATGCATGTTCATTCTCCTTATCTGTATAACAATAGCGTTATATAACCTTCACGTTATGAAACTAACATAGTTTTTAACGAGAAGCAATTGTCTTTCCTGAAAAAGTTGGGTATGATAAACGACGTTGTGAAACTAGGTGTCGGCAGGAACACTTTCTTCATATAATGCGCATTTTGATCTTCGTGAGACTCGGAGGTCAAAGTCAAAAATATAGAGAGGTGTGTTCTTTTGGAAAAACTAAATACAGTAAGACAAGATTGGCTCGGCAACGTCCGGGCCGACGTGCTCGCGGGGTTCGTCGTCGCGCTCGCGCTCATCCCAGAGGCGATCGCGTTCTCCCTCATCGCCGGTGTTGATCCGATGGTCGGGCTTTATGCTTCGTTCATCATCGCGATGGTCATCTCCATCGCCGGGGGGCGTCCGGCCATGATTTCGGCCGCGACCGGTGCGATGGCGCTCGTCATCGTCTCGCTCGTCGCCGATTACGGGTCGCAGTATTTACTCGCTGCCGGGATACTCGCCGGAATCATTCAAATCGCGCTCGGTTACTTCGGCATCGCCCGGTTAATGAAATTCATCCCGCGTGCCGTCATGGTCGGCTTCGTCAACGCCTTGGCGATCTTAATCTTCCAGGCGCAATTGACGAACTTTGAAGGTGAGAGCTGGATCATTTGGGCGCTCGTCGCTGGATCGCTCGCCATCATCTTTTTGTTCCCGCGCATCAACAAAGTCATCCCGGCGCCGCTCGTCGCCATCGTCGTCATGACGATTTTGGCGGTCACGCTCGGGCTTGAGACGAAAAACATTAGCGACATGGGGACGATCTCCGCAACGCTACCGGAATTTTTATTCCCGAACGTCCCGTTGACGTTTGAGACGTTGATGATCATCCTCCCTTACTCGATCTCCCTCGCCTTCGTCGGATTGATCGAGTCGCTCTTGACGGCACAAATCGTCGATGACATGACCGGTACGGATTCGAATAAAAACCGCGAATCGAAAGGTCAAGGCATCGCCAACATCATCGCCGGTTTCTTCGGCGGGATGCCAGGTTGCGCGATGATCGGCCAATCGGTCATCAACGTCTCATCCGGGGCACGCGGCCGCCTGTCGACGTTCGTCGCCGGACTCGCCTTGTTCATCATGATCATGACGATGAGCGACATTTTAATGCTCATCCCAATCGGTGCCCTCGTCGGCGTCATGTTCTTCGTTTCGTACGCGACGTTTGATTGGGGATCGCTCAAAGGACTCCGTACTGCGCAGAAATCAGACACGGTCGTCATGCTCGTCACGGTACTCGTGACGGTCATCACACACGACTTGTCGCTCGGTGTGTTCGCCGGGATTTTGACGGCAGCCATCCTCTTCGCGGCCAAAATCTCGAAAGTCGAGCTCGACCGGAACGTCAAGCAAGACAACGTCCACTACACGGTGAACGGCCAACTGTTCTTCGCCTCGACGTCCGAATTCGTCAACCGGTTCGACCTTGAAGAAGACGCGGAAGCCGGAATCAAACACGTGACGATCGACTTCGCGAACACGCATTTATGGGATGACTCGGCCATCGGTGCCATCGACAAAGTCGTCTTCAAATACCGTGCCCTCGGAATCGAGCCGGAACTGTTGAACTTGAACAAAGACTCGGAAAAATTGCTCAACACGCTCGCACTCCATTTGAAACAACAAGATGCGAACGCCGGACATTGATGAATTTGCTGTCCGTCATGTTGGTCAATCGCATATACTAAAAAGAGACTGTGTGAAAGAGGAGGACTTGTATGGGAAAGGTATTTATCGCGGCAGACGGATCTGCCCACTCGAAACGTGCGCTTGAGAAAGCGATTCAACTCGCCAAGGCATCAGACGCTACAATCGATCTCGTTCATGTCGTCAGCGCGAAAGAGTCAAAAGAAGCCGCGCTCAACTCGACTGGGAAGATCGACCTCGAGACGAAACGAAAGCGGATGCTACAGCCACTCTTCGATTTGATTGAGTCAGCAGGCATCGAGTATGAATACATCGAGCTTCGTGGCGAACCGGACGTTGAACTCGTCAAGTACGCCAACCACGAACCGTACGAGTACGTCGTCGTCGGGTCACGCGGGTTGAACGCGTTCCAAGAGTTCGTGCTCGGCAGCGTCAGCCACAAGCTTGCCAAACGTGCACTCGCCCCTGTCATCATCGTCAAATGAGTAAATCCCTTTCTCCGCCGCGAGAAAGGGATTTTTCGTGTCCGATACAGGAACTGACCGGCAGATGTGGAATGGAGTTAAAGAATGTTTTGAATAAGGAGGGACTCATATGGAAATCGCAAACGATTCTGGCATGTTATTGCTCATCTTATTGCCGCTACTCATTTTACAGCTCGTCTTGCTGACGTTCGCGTTAATCGACCTATTTAAGCGAAATGAGACGAACGGGCCGAAGTGGGTGTGGCTACTCGTCATCTTGTTCATGAATATCCTCGGGCCAATCATCTACTTCCTCTGGGGACGGACGAAACGATGAAAGTGGACCATCTCACGAAACGGTTCGGCACGTTCACCGCGCTCGATGACGTCAGCTTCTCGCTCCGTCCCGGCTGTACGTCACTCCTCGGCGAGAACGGGGCCGGTAAGACGACATTGCTCAACATGATGGCTCGGGTGACAACGCCGACGTCTGGTAAACTGATTGGTCATGACAGCATTCGTATCGGTTACTTGCCGCAGCGCCCTGCGCTCTATCCATCGCTCACCCCTGTCGAGACGATCCGGTACGCGGGCGAACTGACCGGAACAAAACCGGATCCCGTGAAACTGCTCGCCCGCGTCGGTCTCGAGCCGGTCGACCGACCTGCTTCCCAACTTTCTGGCGGAATGCGGCAAAGGCTCGGCATCGCCCAAGCGCTCGTCCACGATCCGGAACTGCTCTTGCTCGATGAACCGGTGTCGGCGCTCGACCCACGCGGCCGTCGCGAGGTGCTCGATCTGTTGAGCGACTTGAAACGCGAGCGGATGATTTTGTATTCGACCCACGTCTTGCCGGATGCCGAGGAAGCGAGCGATTGGGTGTTGTTGCTCCGTCAAGGCAAGCTTCTTATGGAAGGCACAGTTACGGACCTACTTGGGTCGAAGTCGTCGATCCAACTCCGCTTGTTCGCTGACGAGACGACCGAGGACGTTTGGCGAGCGCTACCTGGCGTCGTCCGCGTGACGCGCTCCGGGACGTCGTGGGAACTCGAGACGTCAGCGAAAGACGTGACGGAACAAGCAATCTTGCGAACAATCCTCGAACGTGGCTTGCGTGTCCAATCTCTCCACGTCGGTCATCCGTCGCTCGAGTCACTCTTCTTGGAGGTGAACGCATGAAGACCGCCATCTTTAAACAAGAGTGGAACGAGTCTTGGCGCAACAAACGACTCATTTGGGTCCCTGTCGCACTCATGTTGCTCGCTGCTATGCAGCCGCTCACGCTCTACTTCTTACCCGACATTTTGGCAGCCGGCGGCAATTTGCCGGAAGGCGCCGTCATCGAGATCCCCGCGCCTTCACCGGCCGAGGTGCTGTTGTCGGCCGGTGAGCAGTTACGGCAAATCGGTCTGCTCGTCGTCCTGTTGTCGGCGATGCATACGTTCAGCCAAGAACGGACACTCGGTACGCTCGCCTGGCTGAAATCATTGAACATCCCGGCGACGCGCATCGTCGTCAGTAAATGGGGACACTACACGCTCCTTTCGACCGTCTCGCTTTTACTCGCCCAAGGAACGGCCGCGTATTATACGTTCATCCTCTTCGACACGTTCAATGTGACAGACTTCCTCGTGTCGACCGGGCTGTTGATCGCCCATTTCGTCGTCCAACTTTCGATTTTCTTCTTGTTCGCGGCCTTGCTCGAAAGTGGCCTCGTCGCACTCGTCATCACGCTCGGCGGCCATCTCGTCTTGTCGCTCCTCATCAGTTGGCTCGAGTGGGACTGGCTGCCGTGGCGGCTCGGCGGTTTGTCCGGGGAAGCGCTTCTGCTTAACGTGAAGCCGCTCTGGGCGTTGCTGAGCGGACTGTTGCTCGTCGGTCTCTGTCTATTCCTCGCCTCGAAGTACTTGCGCTTTTTGAGCAAATCGTCCTGATTGACGTCCTAGAAAAATGGGTCCCTTTCAGTCATTCATCCCTCTTCATTTCGGGTATAGAATGATTACAAAATAATTCCAATTCTATTTAGTGATGGAGGGACACGAATGCAGCGATATGTGTGGATGGTGGTGCTTAGTTTCGCCATGCTCTTGCCGATTCACGCCGAGGCCGGGTTCGAGACGACACCGGCCGGGACGGTGTACACGGCGACGGACGGGACGCTTTTGACCGGGTGGCAGACGATTGACGGGAAGACGTATTACTTCGATTCGAACGGGATCATGGTGACAGGCTGGCAATTGATTGAGCAGGCTACATACTATTTCAATCCGGACGGTGCCCTCGCCACCGGTTGGCTCTCCCTTGATGGGAAACGATACTATCTCTTTCCGGACGGGAAGATGGCAACTGGTTTTCAACCGATCGATGGGAAGACGTACTTGTTCGGCGTCGACGGCGTGATGCAAAAAGGTTGGCAAACCGTCGCCGGCAAACGCTACTTCTTCCATTCGACCGGTGTCATGTTGACGGGGTTCTGGACCGTATCGAACAACCGGCATTACTTCGCCCCGAACGGTGCCCTCTTGACCGGGTGGCAGACGATTAACGGAAACCGCCATTATCTGTTCGCTGACGGCATCATCCGCACCGGCATGTACACCGTCAGCGGACAGAAATATCTATTTCTTACGAACGGGAAGATGGCAACAGGTTGGCAGACGCACGGGACGAACGTCTATTTCTTCGGGACGGACGGCATACGTCGTCACGGTCTCCAGACGATCGGCGGAAAAGTGTACGGCCTGCATCCGACGTACGGTTACCGGTTACGTGGCAAGCAAACGCTCGACGGTGTGACGTATCACTTTCATTCGACCGGCGTCCGTGAGACCGGTTGGAAGTATACGACCCAATACGAATACTTCGCGCCCGCCCTCACGAAGAAAACGGATTGGCAGTTGATTAACGGCAACTGGTACTTCTTCGATGCGTCCGGTGTCATGTACAAAAACAAGCGCGTCGGCAACGCCACGTTCGGCAGCCGCGGCGCCTATGCCCCTGCCTTGTCTGTCTACAAGATGAACGTCCCGCTCTATCGTCAGTTCCAGATGGGCTATCCGTCCGGCTGCGAGTTCTTCTCGCTCAAGATGGCGCTCGAGAAAAAAGGACGGGTCGTCAGCGCCGAGACGCTCTATCGTGAGATGCCGAAAAGCATGTGGAACGCCCGCTACGAGAATCGATTGTACCGCTGGGTCGACCCGAACGTCATGTTCACCGGCGACCCGAAAGGCACGCTCGGCAAGTATCGGAACTATGGTATCTATCCGAAAGGCATGATCGGTTTCTCGAGCAAATATCGGCCCGTGAAAGACATGTCTGGGCAAGGGCTCGCCTCGATTGAGCGTGAGCTGTCGATGGGGAACCCGGTCATCGTCTGGGCGAGCGTCGATTTTAAGACGCCGTATGGCTATTTCAACTGGTACACGGCCTCGAACCAAAAGTTCACCGGCTTCTTGAACTATCACGTCATGCTTGCGACGGGCTATGACAAGAACAACCTCTATATCAACGACCCGTATCGCGGCCGCTTGGTGATCCCGAAGTCACAAGTGAGCGCCGTCATGGGGGCGACCGGCTGGAAGGCGTTGTCCATCCGCTAACACCTACAAGTCAGACGTATACGCGTCTGGCTCTTTTTAGGTATTCTGAATCATTTTGAGAAATAAAATTTTCTATTTTTAATAAAATATATTGAATTAAAAATACAGAATACTACACTTCAACTAAATAAGTGAAGCGCTTACATTTTATGAAGGAGGAATTGTTATGAAGAAATGGATTTGGGGCGTCGCTGCCCTGACGCTCATCACCTCATCGCTCGTCATGCTCGAGACGGATGCTAACTCGGTGCCGAAGAAGCCAAAAGTCGAGCTCGGGGTCGAACGGCTTATGTCCGACACATCGCTACTCGACGGCAAACGCGTCGGCTTAATCACGAACCCGACCGGTGTCGACTCGTCGATGACGAGCATCGTCGACTTATTCCACAACGCGGACAGCTTCGAACTGACGGCGCTCTACGGTCCAGAGCACGGCGTGCGCGGTGACGCCCAGGCTGGGGCCACGGTCAGTTCATACATCGATGAAGTGACCGGCCTCCCCGTCTACAGCCTGTACGGGGCGACGCGGAAACCGACACCGGAGATGCTCGCGGAGATCGATGTGCTCGTCTTTGACATCCAAGACGTCGGCACAAGGTACTACACGTACATCTACACGATGGCGTATGCGATGGAAGCAGCGGCCGAGAACGACATCCCGTTCGTCGTCCTCGACCGGCCGAACCCGCAAGGCGGCCTCCGCGTCGACGGACCTGTGCTCGACCCAGCCTATTCGAGCTTCATCGGTCTCTACCCGATTCCGCTCAAACATGGCATGACCGTCGGCGAGCTCGCCGGCTTGTTCAACACGGAATATCAGATTCAAGCGGACCTCGAAGTCGTCAAGATGAAAGGCTGGAAGCGTTCGATGCTGTATGAGGACACGGGGCTCCCGTTCGTCATGCCGTCACCGAACATGCCGACGACGGAAACGGTCAACGTCTATCCGGCGACCGGGTTATTCGAAGGGACGAACCTATCGGAAGGCCGCGGCACGACGAAGCCGTTCGAGTTGATTGGCGCACCGTACATCAAAGCGCATGAATATGCCCAAACGTTGAATGACCTCGCACTCCCTGGCGTCACGTTCCGCGCCGCCTCGTTCACACCGACGTTCTCGAAGAACGCGGGCAAACTGTCGCACGGCGTCGAGGTGTACGTCACCGAGCCGACGAAGTTCGAGGCGGTCAAGACCGGCATCGCCATGGTGAAGACGGCGCACGACTTGTATCCGGATGAGTTCGAGTTCCTCGCGAACGACTTCATCACCCGCCTGACCGGGAACGCCTACGTCAAGGACATGATCCTCGACGGCGAGTCGCTCGAGGCGATCATGACGAAAGTCGATGCCGAGCGTGACGCGTTCTTGCCGATTCGGAAAGAGTATCTGTTGTATAAATAATCACGAATTACATTTTAGCTGACTAGTAAAAGGGCATCGAAGAAGTTCATTCGATGCCCTTTTTATGCTAGACCTCGAGCTCTAGCCATCTCCGGAATCGAATGGCTGCTTCCCCGTCTGCTAGAATTCCGCTCGTCGAACTCGTCGTGAATGGGAGCCATCGAAAATCCTCACACCCAACAAAGCCTAGCCTAGACGCGTGTTCAATCAATTCGATAAAGTTGTTGGCTAATCGATAACCGTGCCCGTCCCCATCGTCATGGCTCAGATACACAACCGGCGCATCATCGGCACCATCACTCAAATCAAAAGCCAAATAATCTCCATTATCAACTTCGCAAAAGGCGAGCTTATCGTGCCAGATGACGTCGTATGGATCGTTCACATCTGGAAAAACGACGTTAATCCACTCTTTTCGTTCTTCTTCAAGTCGAGGTAAGGAAGTCAAACTCCACTGGACGGTTCCGCTAAAAATCTCTCGAAATTCATGCGGTCGCTCCATCTCATCAGGTAAAGACCAATAAAAGCTGAATTCTCCCGCATATTCTAACAGTACGCGCTTATAGCTCTTGGGTAAACTGATCCCCAAGCGCTTTTCCATTTGTAACACTTCATCAGAAGAGGCAGGCTCTGCAATCGTAACTTCCCCTACTTCTCCACCAAGCTGTTCAACCCTAGAAGCGATACTATGTACTCGGTTTTCGAACGACACGTAATTCATCAGATTCTCCTCCTTTCATTCATCTGACTCATCGATACAACCAGTATACCAACTGTTCAACAATAGAGACACATGTGTTATGTTCACACGAAGTTAGCTACACCTTTTTGTAACGAAATGGTAATACCCATCATTCCCCTTCTCAATATATTATGGAGGTAGATTACTTGAAAAGGAGCCATCCCCTTGAAAAAACCAATCGCACTCCTCACATCCGCCGCCCTCGCGGCGACGCTCACGTTCACCCCGTCGACGTCCCCGTTGCCGCTCGAACCGACAACGGTCGAGGCCGCTTATACGGAAACCGCCGTCAACACGAAAGGGAGCGTCACCGGCATCAGCCAACTGCCGGTCCGCAAGACCCCGTCACTCTCGGCCGCTCGGCTCGGTCTGATCCCCCGGAACGGCACGATGACGGTGCGGACGTCGTTCAACGTCAACGGCACGCCGTGGTACAAGATTCAATGGGGCGCCGGGTTCGCCTACGTCCCTGCCGCCTACGTGAAGCTGTCGACAGCTGAGGTCGCTTATAAACAGACGGCCTACGTCGCGCCATCGAGCGTCTACTTGAAGTCGGGCGCCTCGACCGTCTCGTCGAACCTCGCCTTCCTCCGCCAAGGCACGAAGTTCGAGACGATCAGCTACCGCTACACCGGTCCGACCCGTTGGTACAAAGTGAAAGTCGGGACGCAAACGGGCTACTTGATGGCGAAACACGTCACGTTCACCGCACCTGCGAACGTGTCCGTCTTGAGCGAGACGAACAAAGAGCGTCAGGCGGCTGGCCTGTCGGTTCTCGGTGCCTCGGCGGAAGCGAACCGCGTCGCCCAAGTCCGGGCCGATGAGATGGCGCGCACCGGTCAGTTCTCGCACCAGCTTCGTGAGAACGGAAGCCCGGGTGACACGCTCGACGCCTATAACGTCAGCTATCGCGGTTGGGGCGAGAACATCTATATGGGGTCAAGCGATCCTGCGACAGCCGTCCGAGCATGGATGAACTCGAGCGGCCACCGCGCCAACATCTTGAACACCCGCTTCACCCACCTCGGGACAGGTGCGGCGAAAAATGCGCAAGGGCAGACGATTCACGTCCAAGTGTTTTTAATCAAATGAAAAACGGGCTCGTCGTGAGCCCGTCCATTTAACGACGATCGTTTTTCAGACTGTCCAGGTCTTGTTGCGCCTGGCCGGTCTTTTCTTTTGCCGTGCCTTTCACCTGGTCTTTCTTGCCTTCACGCTCGAGCGAACGGTTGTCCGTCGCCTTACCGGCCGCTTCTTTCACCTTGCCGGCCGCCTTATCAATCAATCCATCAACTTTTTTGTTCAACCCCTCTTTACTCATTGTAGATGTCCTCCTTGTGGTATCGTGTCTAATTCATGTACCACTGTGAGAAAAACTCAAACATAGTGTTCTTTGACGAGGACGCGAAAACGCGGGCGGACCGTCAGCTCGATTGTCGTCACCGTCCGGTCCCGGTCCTCGCTCATGACGATCAAGAGCTCGCCATGGTCGCGCCGGTCCTCGAGCACTTCGACCTTGCCGACGGTACGGAGCAGCTGGTAATAAAGGAGCTCTCCGCGCTCGTCTTTGACGTTCACCTCGAACTCGTGATAACTCGGCGACACTTTGAAATAAAACGACTCGCTCCCGTTCGAGAAACGGAACACCGACTCATCATAATAAAACGGGAGCGTCGCATCCATCCGTTTCGGCTCGACCGTGCAAAACAGCGCCCATGCCATCTCGTCGGGGAACTTCTCTCCCGATTCTCCTTTGTTGAATTGCCATCCTTTCATATGAATCCCTCACTTCATCTCCCGGTAGTTGTCTGAATACTCCGACTATTGTTTTTCATTCGACGAGGCGTTGAAAATCCCTGCAAACGGGAACAAATCTTTGTATAGGTTTTCACGAGAAAGGAGCTGCGTTCCCGTGTCCATCATCGCGCTCGACCATGTGACGAAACGCTTCGGGGAGACCGTCGCCTTGAACGACTTCTCCCTCCACGTCGAAGCTGGCACGTTGTTCGGTCTGCTCGGACCGAACGGTGCCGGTAAGACGACCGCCATCTCTGTCATGCTCAACTTGTATCCGGCCGACAGCGGGACAATCCGCATTTTCGGTCAATCGATGCCAAAAGACGAGCTCGCCATCAAACGACGCGTCGGCATCGTCCCGCAACACGTGTCCGTCTATGACCACCTCACCGTGTTCGAGAACATCCAGTTCTTCGCCGAGCTGTATGGGTTCAAGCCCGACGAGGCGAAGCAGAAGACGCTCGCCGCCCTCGACTTCGTCGAACTGACCGCGCATCAAAAGAAACGTCCGCCGGAACTGTCCGGGGGACTGCTTCGCCGTCTCAACATCGCCTGTGGCATCGTGCACGAGCCCGAGCTCATCTTCATGGACGAGCCGACCGTCGCCATCGACCCGCAATCGCGGAACACGATTCTCGAGAATATCCGTGAGCTCAACCGCCGCGGGGCGACGATTATCTACACGTCTCACTATATGGAGGAAGTCGAGCTATTATGTGACCGGGTCGCCATCGTCGACGAAGGCAGGATCATCGCCGAAGGGACGCAAGACGAGTTGAAAGACCAAGTCATGACGCTCGAGACGGCACGGATCAAAGTCGAGGCGCTCACCCCTGGCCTACTTGACCGGCTCGGGGCGCTCGAACGGGTGCGCCGCGTCGAGTACGAGGAGCCGTACCTTGACGTCTCGCTCGAGAAAGACACCCCGCTCGCGCCGCTCCTTGACGTGCTCCACGACGAACGGGTTCGCTTCACCGCCATCACCGTCGACCGACCGTCGTTGAACACCGTCTTCCTCGCCTTGACCGGCAAGACGCTCCGGGAGTGATCATCATGAAGACATGGACGTTCATCAAATACGATGTCAAACAACAGCTCCGTGACCGGTCGACGCTCTTTTGGATGCTCCTCTTCCCGATCGTCCTCATCTTCGGACTCGGGACGATGCTGTCGGCCATCTTCAGCACCGAGTTCTCTCTCCCGGTCACGGACGTCGCCTATGTCGAGACGTCGACCGAGGAATATCGGGCTCCGCTCGAATCGTTCCTCACGTCGGATGAGTTGAGCGCCTTTCTCACGCTAAACCGGTACGACTCGATTGCCGAGGCTGAACAGGCCGTGAACGACGGGGACGCCGACGTCATCCTCCAGCTCGACGGTGCGGACGTCACGCTCTTATACGAGGAACCGACGACGGTCGAGTTCGACGTCCTCGAGGCGGTGCTCACGCAATACACGGCCATCGCCAATCAACAGATCGTGCTCGCCGAAGCGGGCGTCTCCGCTCCGTTCGAGAGCATCGCGTTCCTCGACAGCGCGAGTATCGACTTATCCGGCCGCACCCCGACATCGCTCGAATACTTCACCGTCACGATTTCCATCATGACGGCGCTGTTCGGGGCTTTCTATATCACGGGCATGTTGAACGAGGAGCGACCGATGCGCGGGAGCTATCTCCGCATCCAAGCCGCCCCGGTGCGGTTGATCGACTATCGGCTCGCCCGCACGGTGAGCCGGTACACGCTCATCTTCCTTCAGCTCGTGCTCGTGTTCTCGTTCAGCCACTTCGTCTATCGGAGCTTCTCGCTCGACTACGTGCGACTCGAGTTGCTCCTCGTCGGCTGGTTCGCGCTCGCCTTGTACGGCACGGCGTTCGGCTTCTTCATCTCGAGCTTGCCGCGGCTCGCCTACTCGACGAAAGACGCGATCGTCAACGGTTTCGTCGCCATCATCATGATCCTCTCGGGCGGTTACGTCCCGGGCTTCGACCAAGTGACGCTCGCGTACGCGCCGTGGGCCCGCTACGTCTTCATGCCGATCTTCATGCGGGACGGCCTGTTGGCGATTTTGCTGCGCGGCGGTGACGTGTCCTTGTTTTGGCAAAGCCTCGGCTGGCTCTCGCTTCACGTCCTCGTCCTTATCGCACTCAGTCTCTTGCTCTGGAAAGGGGTGACGCGCCGTGGTGCTGTTTAGACATGTCGCCAAGCGGATGCTCCGGAAGAAAGGGCTGTGGGTGTTCACGTTCGTGGCGATGTTCGGCTTCGCCCTCGTCTTGTCATTCTTCAACTCGACGTCGACGCTCAGCGCCTCGATCGGTATCCTCGACCGGGACGGCGGGATCATCGCCGAACGGATCATCGCTGAAGCCGAACGGTTCGGTCCGGTGACATGGCTCGAGACGACCGCCGAAGAAGACACGTTCTTAGAAGGGCAAGACATCGTCCTCGTCATCCCGGAACGTTTCACCGAGTCGATGTTCCAAGGCGAGACGCCCCGGCTGTCGTTCTCCGCGACAGAAGGGAGTGACGCCGCCCTCATCGAACAGGCGTTGAACGCGCACTTGTCGCGGGAACGTCAACTCCTCATCGCGAGCGGGTATGACGAGACCGGTTTTCAAACGCTCGCCGACCGAGAAACGGAACGCGGCTATACCGTCTCGAGCGAACCGTTTCAAGAGAGCGTCACGACGACCGCCCGGACGCAAGCGTTCCTCGGCTTGTTGTCGTTCGTCATGATGTCGGCGTTCCTCCAGTTCATCCCGTTGTTCGTCGCCGACGACCGGGACGAGTCGATTTATTCACGTCTGTTCGCCGCTCCGATCACGCCGCGCCGGTACGTCGGCTCGCTCGCCTTATCGTTCTTCGCGGTCGGTTTGTTTTATGTGCTCATGCTCCTCGCTTTCAGCGCCGTCCTCTATGCGGACGACATCATCGAACATTTGCCTGTCCTGTCGCTCTTGTTCATCGCCTACTTGGGCAGTTGTCTCGCGATCGGGGCGCTCATCGCGGTCGCCGCGTCGAACCGGGAGAAGGCGAACATTTGGCAAATCTCCGTGACGATGGCGGCCGCAATCACCGGGGGAGCCTTCATCGCGCTCGCGTGGCTCCCCGATTCCCTCAAAGTCGTCGGCCGGCTGCTTCCGACGTATTGGTTCAATGCGGGCGTCGCCGACATGTACGCCGGCAAGTTCCCGCTCTTGTCGCTCGCTGTCCTCGTCGCGATGACCGGCGTCCTCTTTGCGGTCACCGTCCTGTTCTTGAAAAAAAAGCCGCTCACGACATGACAAAACGAGACGCCCCCAAGTTCGGGGCGTCTCGTTTTTCATTGTTGCAGCGTCGGCACGACTTTCTCGAAGAACACGTCGACGAGCATCGGGTCGAACTGTTTGCCCGCTTCTTCGCGGATGACTTTGAGCGCCTCGTCGATCGTCTTCGCCTGACGGTACGGGCGGCCGGTCACCATGACGTCGAACGTGTCGGCGATCGAGATGATGCGCGAGGCGAGCGGGATGTCGTACGCCTTCACCCCTTTCGGGTAGCCTTTCCCGTCCCAACGCTCATGATGCGCGAGCACGATCTCCGAGAGCACCCCGTATTCGGGCACGGTGCTCAAAATATTGTAACTCACTTCCGGGTGCCTCTTGATTTCGCGCCATTCGGCCTCAGAGAGCGGTCCCGTCTTGTCGAGAATCTCGTTGCTGATGGCAACTTTGCCGATGTCGTGCAAGACGGCGGCCGTCTTCAACTCGCTCACTTCCGAGCTCGTGAAGCCCATCGCCTCGCCGAGCTTCCCGGCGAGTGCGGCGACCCGCTCGGAGTGCGCCTCTTCACGCGGGATCTTCTCGTAAAGCGTCCGCATGATGAGCTGGATCGAGTGATGACGGCGGCTCTGTTTCTCGGACACTTTATGATGATACATCCGGTCTTCCGCCAAATTGTACACTTCCACGATCGACATCGTCTCATCGATCTTCACGGCTTCCCCGAACGAGGCCGAGATCGGCAACCCTTCGATCGACCGCTCATGGAACAGCCGGTTCAACCGGTCCGACAATTGTTTCGCCTCGCGCGGTGACGTCTGCGGCAAAATCAGGACGAACTCGTCGCCACCGATGCGCGCGACGGTATCTTTGCCGCGGATCTCTCGTTTCAAAATGTTCGTCGCCTCGATCAACAACCGGTCCCCGACGAGGTGGCCGAACGCGTCGTTCGTCAGCTTCAAACCGTTGACGTCGACGACGATGAGCGCGAGCGGGTAATACGCCGGGTCGTCGTACGTGATGAGCGCCTCATCGAAGTAGCGCCGGTTTTTCACACCGGTCAACTGGTCGTGATAACTCAAATATTCGATTTCCATCTCGTACTTCTTCTTCTCGGTCACGTCCCCGATATAGCCGTGCCAAAGCACGTGTCCGTCCGCAAGTTTTTCCGGGCGGGACGAGCCTAAAATCCAAGTCGTTCGCCCGTCCGGCATGATGACGCGGAACTCGGCGTCCCAAATCGTCAAGTTGCGGTACGACTCGTCGATCGTCGCCATGACGTTCGGATAATCGTCAGGATGGATTTTCGTGAAGACGAGGCCTGCGTCTTGATCGACCTGTTCAGGCGTGACACCGGTCAACACCTCGAACCCGCGGCTAAAGAACGGGAAGCTGAACGACCCGTCCGGCCGGCGCTCGAACTGGTAGATCGCACCCGGCACTTGATCGGACAGCTTCGTCAACAGACGGTCCCGCTCGGCCAGCTCTTCCTCGAGCTGGACCCGCTCGGTCACGTCTTTGGCGACGGCATAGATGTAACTGCCTTGTACTTTGCAATGCCACTCGATCGAGCGGTAATCGCCATCCACCGTCCGGTAACGGTTGACGAACCGGAACAGTTCGCGCGCCGTGTCGAGCTCAGCGAAGGCGCGTTCCGTCTTCTCGACGTCGTCGGGGTGGACGAGCCCGATGAAGTCCATATTCTCGAGATCTTCGAGGGGGAAGCCGAGCACGCGCTCCCACGGTTTGTTCAAGTGAAGGATGTCGCGTTTATGGAGCGACATGATGCACTCGAGGTCAACCGTGGCGAACCCTTCGAACATCGAGTCTTTCGCCTCGCCGACTTGCCGGTCAGCTTTCGTCATCTGTTCGAGGATGTGGACGATATATAGCTCGACGAGGCCGAGCCGGCTCGCCCGTTTTTGTCCTTGCATGACAATCGTCAAGTCACCGTAAAACACACCGTCCTTCTCGATTTTGAAGAGGACGACTTGACCGAGGTCAAAGATGCGTAAAATGTTTTTGACGAGCCGCTTCGGGAGCGCCCCGTCGATGAGCGGCCCGATCTCGTCAAAGACGAGCGGGCTTTCCGCTTCGAGCAATTCGCGCCGCTTCTCCGTCATCGGCCACTTCTTCCCGACCGGGTGGAAACCGAGCACGTCGAGGCTCCGCTCGAGCAATTCGTCGATACCGGACAAGGCGACCGTCGAGTACGACGCACCGTCCTCGTTCATCAAATTGAGCGTCACCGCCTTCGCACCTGTGAAGTCACGGATCTGGTCGAGAAAGTGTTGGTTGATGAGCAAGTCCCGCCCCGTCGCGACGAAACGATGCGAGACGTTGACGAGCTGTTTGAGCGCGTTGTTCTCTTGCACGTGGGGGGTGATATCGTTGAAGAGCGTCGACACGTAGCCGGGCCGCTCACTGAAGACGGACAGCTCATACCACGCTTTGTTGCGGCGCGAGAAATGCTCGAACGTGATGGCCTCACCGCTGCTCACCGCCCGGGCGACTTGGACGATCCATTCCCGCTCGCTGTATTCGAAGTCTTTCAGTTTGTCGGTGATGCGGCCGCCGAGGAACTGCTCGCGTTTCGCTTTCATGATCTTCTCGAAGGCAGCGTTCACTTCGAAAAACTCATAGTCGACCGGTTCGCCGGTCTCGTCGTAAACGACTTTGAACTCGACGTAGCCTTGGGGCATATGGCGCAACAAGGATTGGTATTGCGTCTGGTCGCGTTCTGTCACGTCATTCCCTCCTACATAGTCATATCTACTACTCAGTTTACCTCATTTTCGATAAATTCCCTATATTTTCCGAATTGATTCATGCGAATATGCGCACATTAAGTTTATGTAAATATGCACTCCAGCCGTTGCCTCGAGCCGGTTCAATTGTTAGAATGACATCGATATCCGATATCGGAATTCGATTTCAAGGAGTTGATGATGATGGAAGACCGCATCCTTAGGAAACTGTTCCTCGGCTTCATCCATATCCACATCTTGCACCATGCGTCGGAACACCCGGTGTATGGGGCTTGGATGGTCGAAGAGCTCCGGGAACACGGCTACACCATCAGTGCGGGCACGCTCTACCCGATTTTGCACGGGATGGAGAAGGACGGGCTATTGGTACGTTCAAACGAGAACGTCGACGGCCATATCCGCAAAAACTACACGACGACCGACAAAGGTCTCGTCGTCTTGGCGGAAGCCCGTCAAAAAGCGTACGAACTATTTAAAGAAATCAAGGAGTGAAACACATGGAAAAACAACGCGTGACGCTAAAGACGTTACTTGAGATTTTGTTCGTCTCGACCCGGCTCGGTTTGACGTCGTTCGGCGGACCGATCGCCCACCTCGGCTATTTCCACGAGGAATACGTCAGACGGCGGAAATGGATCGATGAGAAGGCGTACGCCGACCTCGTCGCCCTTTGCCAGTTCTTGCCGGGACCGGCAAGCAGTCAAGTCGGGATCGGCATCGGCATCGTCCGGGGCGGAATCCTCGGCGGCATCACCTCGTTCATCGGCTTCACCGCCCCGTCGGTCATCGCGCTCATCTTGTTCGCCCTATTACTATCAGGGCTTGACGTGTCGGATGCCGGCTGGTTGTACGGCTTGAAAGTCGTCGCCGTCGCCATCGTCGCCCACGCCATCCTCGGCATGGCCGGCAAACTGACACCGGACGCGAAGACACGGACGATCGCCTTTTTCGCCCTTTCCGGCGCCCTGCTCGTCCAGACGGCGTATAGCCAAGTGCTCGTCATCTTGCTTGCCGCCGTGGCCGGGTTCTTAATGTTCAAGCCACAAAACTTGGACGTCAAATCGGCGACGTTCCCGTTGTCGAAACGTCTCGGTGCGGTACTGCTCAGTGTGTTCGGTGCGCTCCTCGTCATCTTGCCGATCTTGCGCGAGACAATCGAGAGCCAATCGATCGCCCTCTTCGACAGCTTTTACCGGGCCGGCGCGCTCGTCTTCGGCGGTGGTCACGTCGTCTTGCCGCTCCTCGAGCGCGAACTCGTACCAGCCGGCTTCTTGAGCGAAGAGGCGTTCCTTGCCGGTTACGGGGCGGCCCAGGCCGTACCAGGACCGTTGTTCACGTTCGCGTCGTACCTCGGCACCGTCATCGACGGGGTGCCGGGTGGACTGCTCGCGACGTTCGCCATCTTCTTGCCGGCGTTCCTCTTGATCCTCGGAGCACTTCCGTTCTGGAACGCGCTCCGTCGCAATCCGAAAGTCGGCGGTGCCCTCATCGGGGTGAACGCGGCCGTCGTCGGGATTTTGATCGCGGCATTCTATCAACCGATCTTCACAAGCACAGTGAACGGGGTCGTCGACTTCGTCTTCGCCGCTTTCTTGTTCGTCATGATCGCCTATTGGAAACTGCCGCCGTGGGCGCTCGTCATCGCGGGTGTCATCGGCGGGACGATTATCGGGATGTTATAACGAATGGGACCTTTCGAGGTCCTTTTTTGATTCCCTGTTTTTCTCCACTTCTTTTAGAAAAATGTTAATCCTTTGAAACTTTTTCTAGGTGACGTCTCGCTATACTAAAAGATATCTTTCTTTAACAATAGTAGGCGAGAATTCTCCCTCCTCTAAGCGTCTCGGGGCGAAGCCCAGCGTAGGTGGGAGATGAATCGCCTGTGTTAGCAAGATTGTATGTGCTTGGTATAATGGATGTAACCAATCAAAAGGACTGAACTATCAATGAAAATGGATACGAACAAACATTCAGTCTTTCTCCTGAACTACCATCTCGTCTTGGTGGTCAAATATAGACGCAAGGTGATCGATGACGCCGTCTCGGGGTTCGCGAGACAGACGTTCGAACGGATCGGCGCGTCATACCATATCACACCGGCTGAGTGGAATCATGACGGTGATCATATCCATGTGTTGTTCAAGGCTCACCCGAACACAGCGATGTCGAAGTTTCTGAACGCCTACAAGAGCGCGAGCAGCCGACTGATCAAACGGGACTTTCCACACGTCAAGAGACGACTGTGGAAAGAAATGTTCTGGTCTCGAAGCTACTGCCTCGTGACGACCGGCGGTACGACGATCGACGTCATCAGGGAATACATTGAAAAACAAGGAAAGGAGTGATCACTTTGTTGAAGGCATATAAGTTTCGACTATACCCGACAAAGCTACAACAAGAATACTTCATGAAGACCTTCGGTTGCGTTCGTTTTGTCTACAACAAGATGCTCGAAGAACGTATCCGGTTATATGAAGAGTCGAAGCTGAACCCTGACGCGAAGCAGAAGCTCCCGACCCCGGCGAAGTATAAGCCCGAATTCCCTTTCTTGAAAGAGGTCGACAGTCTATCCCTGGCGAACGCCCAGATGGACTTGAACAAGGCGTATGCCAACTTCTTCCGCGACAAATCTGTGGGGTTCCCGAAGTTCAAATCGAAGCACAGCGACCGTGCCTCCTACACGACCAACAATCAGAACGGGAGCGTCCGGATCGAGGACGGGAAGGTGAAACTTCCTAAGGTGGGGTTTGTGAAGTTCACACAACATCGTCCTTTCGAGGGGATCATCAAGTCCGCGACGGTCTCGATGACGAAGACAGGCAAGTTCTTCGTCTCCATCCTTGTCAATCAGGATGACGAACAATGGGTTCCCGCTAAAAACAAGATTGGGATCGACCTCGGTTTGGAACACTTCGCCATCATGACAAATGATGACATGGTTTCTGAGAAGATCGACAACCCTCGCTTTCTTCGCAAGTCGGAAGAAAAGGTCAAGAAGGCACAGCGCGCTCTGTCACGTAAGAAGATCGGAAGCAAGAACCGAGAAAAAGCCAAGCTGATCCTCGCCAAGAAGCACGAGAAAATCGCAAACCAACGTAAAGACTTCCTTCATAAGTTGTCAAAACGAACCGTTGACGAGAACCAAGTCATCGTCGTGGAGACATTGAAATCGAAGAACATGATGAAGAACCACAAGGTAGCTAAGTCTATTGGAGACGTAAGTTGGTACGAGTTCGTCCGCCAATTGGAGTACAAATGTAAGTTCTATGGTCGAACGCTTATTAAAGCAGACCAGTGGTTTGCATCAACCCAAATATGTTCTTCTTGCGGCGAGAAAGGCCAGAAGAAGACGATGGACGTCCGTGAATGGACGTGTACGTGTGGCGTTCATCATGATCGAGATATCAACGCGAGCATCAACTTGTTGATGTTGGCTGACTAAAAAAGCCTTCAGGGCAGGGACTTGCCCGACGAGCTTGGTAAACAACCGTGGCTAGTAAAAGTGCGGTCTTCCCAAGAAGCTCCCACTTCAATTTGCGAAGCAAATAAGTGGCGAGTAGTTCACACAATAGGGAAATGTACGAAAGGAAGTGGGAGCATGCAACCGTTGCGCCACTCACACACATATATGCCCGGCCTCGACGGACTGCGCACGTTCGCCGTCCTGGCCGTCATCTTGTTTCATTTGAACACACCATACATCACCGCCGGCTTTCTCGGGGTCGACGTCTTCTTCGTCTTGTCCGGTTACTTGATCACCGGCATCCTGTTGCGCGAATGGGCGGTCAAAGGACGGCTCGACTTGAAGAAGTTCTACGTCGCCCGGTTCCGCCGTCTGTTGCCGGCGCTCGTCTTCATGCTTGCCGTCGTCATGACGGTCGTTTGGCTGTTCGAACCGGATCTGCTCAATACGGTGCGGCAAGACACGCTCGCCGCGCTCGTCTACGTGAACAACTGGTGGTACGTCTTCCACGACGTGTCGTACTTTGAGAGCTTCGGCAAGCCGTCACCGCTCCAAAACTTATGGTCGCTGTCGATCGAGGAACAGTTCTACCTCGTCTGGCCGCTCCTTCTCCTTTTCGGTTTGAAGTCGAAGCGTCGTTTCCTTCAAGTCGTCGGCGTGACGTTGTTCGCCTCGGCGCTCTGGATGGCGGTCAGCTTCACACCAGGCGTCGATCCGAGCCGGGTGTATTACGGGACGGACACGCGTCTGTTCGCCCTCCTCATCGGAGCCGTCCTCGCCTTCGGCTGGCGGCCGGACGCGTTCAAGCACGACATGCCGGACGTCGGCCGGCGTATCTTGAACATCGGGGGCGCAGTGGCGTTCGCGACGCTCCTCATCGTCATGACGCGTGCGAGCGCGTATGGCACGTTCCTCTACTACGGCGGGTTCTTGCTCGTCGCGTTGGCATCAGCCGTCTTGATTGCCGCGACGGCTCACCCGTCGACCGTCTGGTCCCGTCTGTTTGGCAGCGAGTGGCTGCGCTTGATCGGGACCCGGACGTACGGTATCTATTTATGGCACTATCCGGTCATCATCTTGACGACACCAATCGAGCAAATCGGCACGTTCGAACCGTTCCGCGCGCTCGCCCAAGTCGCATTGACGCTCGTCATCGCCGAGCTGTCGTATCGCTGGATCGAGACGCCGGTGCGCCGTCACGGTTTCAAAGGGGTGCTTCAATCGTTTCGTCCCGTCATGTCGCCCGGACGGATCGCTGCCGTCAGCGTCGCGACCGCCCTCTCGCTCGTCCTCATCGGCAACTTGACGATTCTCGCGTTCAGCGGGACGAACGAGCGGACTGAAGAGATCCCGGTCGTCAAACCGAATCCGGCACCAGAACCACCGCCTGAAGAAACAGAAGCCGAGCGGCCGATCGACTCGTGTCCGCCGGCGCTCGCCATCGGCGATTCGGTACTTCTCGGGTTAAACGAATACCTCGGAAATGCGTTCCCGAACCTCGAAATCGACGCCGAGCTCGGCCGCCAAGTACGGGACGCCCAAGACGTCGCCGCCAAGCACGGGGCGTATAACACGTCCGGACACGTCGTCTTCCTCCATCTCGGGACGAACGGCGCCTTCAAGACGGAACAACTCGAGACGCTCCTCGACCAGTTCGCGGGCGCCGACCACGTCTACTTGATCAATACGCGCGTCCCGCGTCCGTGGGAGCAGGAAGTGAACGATAAGCTCGCCCGCGCGAGCGAACAGCGCGACAACGTCTCGCTGCTCGATTGGCACGCGGCGTCCGCCGGCAAAGGCGACTATTTCGAAGGCGACGGTGTCCATTTGACGATCGATGGCGCCGAGGCGTTCGGTCGGATGCTCGAAGACGAGATCGGCTGTATGAACGACAAATGACCTAGCGGCTGCTAGGTCATTTTTTCATGGGCGCCACTTCCAGCGCATGTAGTTGAGGAACAGCTTGATGTAGGCGAGCTGTTCGCGGATAACGTATTTCGGCTTGACCGAAGCCGGTGTCAACGCATAAAGCGCGTCCGTCTTCAGCCCGAAGTAGAGACGTGCGACGAGCCGGGCCCGGCGGACGTGGAAATCGTTCGTCACGACGGTGAGCCCCGGTTCCCCGTCCCAAATCACGCGGCTAAGGAGAAAGTTCTCATACGTCGAGGTCGATGCGGCCTCAACGTGAATCCGCTCCTCGCTGACACCGCGGGCGATGAGTTCCCGCTTGATGACGAGCGCCTCGGCCATCCCTTCGTCTGGCCCTTGTCCGCCTGTCGCGATCAGCTCAACGTGCGGGAAACGCGTCGCGTAAGCTGCCGCCACCTCGATCCGATGCCGGAGTGCTTTCGATGGCTTGATCCCGTTCACTTTCGCCCCGAGGATGAGGACGTATCGATACGTGCCGTCTGGTTGTCGTTTCATCGTCTGCACCTGCCTTTACGAATGATTATATCATTCGACTGATACGTCTTTGTTACAGTAGCTAAAGCAAATATATGGTAGAATGGGTATCGGATTAATTTAAATCGAAGGAGTACCGATGATGCAAAACGTAAACCGAGCGCCCGATGACCGCATGCGGCAACGGCGCGAGACGCGACATAAAGGGACGACGATCGTCCTCCATAGCCTGTTGATTCTCGGCTTTTTCGCCTTCTTGATCGGCGGGGCCTACTTGACGCTCACGTCAGAGAAACGCGAAGTGTCCGACATGGAGAACCGTAAGCTCGCCGGTCCGCCGGTCGAGCTCTCGGTCGAAAACGTCATGTCCGGTGCTTACATGAAGAGCGTCGAGGCGTACGTGACCGACCACGTCGTCAACCGCGACAGCTGGATCAGCCTCCATGCGTTCTTATCGAAAGACTTGTTCCTCCAGACGGTGAAGAACGGTATTTACGTCTCGGCCGACGGGACGATGGAATCTCCGATGAAAGAAGGAGTCGACACGGCGACGTTGCTCGACGACTTGTCGACGTTCACACAGTCGATGCAACAGTCCGGCGTCGACGTCTATTTCGGGCTCGCACCGAACAAGGCGTCGATGGTCGACGTCGGACCGAACATGCCGGACTATATGGGCAACGATGCGCCCAAGATCTTCAAAGACGTCCGGGACGGCCTCGCGACCGTCGATGGGCTGACGGTCATGGACTACCGCAAACCGTTGAATACGGCCGACACGTTGAGTGACGTCTTCTATAAGACGGACTACCATTGGAACATCCACGGTGCCTATCTCGCCTATGCGCAGACGGTGAAGCAGATTGCGGACGACCACCAAGGCGTCGGTGAGCCGCTCAAACTTGGCGAACTGCGGACGAAGACACACGAGCGTCCATATTACGGATCATACGCCCGCAGCACGACGCTCCAATACGTCAAAGACGGTGATACGTTCGAGTGGATGGAGCCAAAAGCCGGCTACACGCCGAACAACATTTGCTACAACCGCTCCGAGACGTGCGGTGGCAACTTGATCAACAAGAAGCCGCTCAAGTCGGAGGAGACGTACACCGAGATGTACTCGCTCTTCCTCCACCGCAATTGGCCGCTCATCACGATGGATCAGGAGTCACCGAAAAATGACACGCGCGCGCTCGTTTTGAAAGACTCATATGCGAACCCGATGCTGACGTTGTTACCGGAGCATTTCGGTCATCTGTCGGTCATCGACATCCGTCACTTCGACGAGTCGTCAATCGAGACGTACGTGAAACAAAACGACATCGACGTCGTCTTGTTCATCCATAACGTCAACCTTGGCGAGTTCGTGCCGCTCTACCATGAGAAATTGAATGATTGAATTTCGACGAATCCATTCGCTGTTTGCGAATAGGTTCGTCTTTTTTTGTCTAATGACTTCGAGGCGCTGACGGTCTACGCATAGATCCCCTTCCAGTGGGACATGTCGTGTCGCTCATCCGGTGGCGCCGGAGACTCCTAAGGGATTAGCGAGTGAAGGGAGACCCAGCAACAACGAAGTTGCGATGCGGCTCCCTGCTCGCCCTAGTAAAGCGGAGGCGCCAAAAGGATGAGCACCTGAACGCCCGAGACAACGAAGATAAAAGAACGAGAGCACTGTCGCCTATTTTGCGGCAGTGCTCTCGTTTAGTTAGAACCGGAAATAGATGAACGGGTTGAAGCTGCTCGCGACGATGTACGACACGGCGAAGATGAAGATTGTCGCCATGAAGCCGAGCCGCATGAAGCCAGCCATATAGTTGACCCACAGCTTCTTGCTGTCTTGCTCGAGGCGGAGCACCTTCTCACCGAACAGTTTCGGGAGCGGCGTCGCCGCAATCATCGCGATGACGAGGATGACCCCGTACTGCACGAAGTAGAACATCGCCTCGTTGTCCCACACCGGCGCACCGTTCAAGTTGAACATGGCCGACAAGTAGGAGAGGGCGTACGGGAAGTCGTCTGCCCGGAAGAACACCCAACCGATGATGACGACGAACAGCGTGAACGCATGCGCGAGCGGGGCCGGAAGCGCCTTGAGCCACGCCCCGAGGAACGCACGCTCGAGCATGATGAAGAGCCCGTAATACGCCCCCCAGGCGATGAACGTCCAGCTCGCCCCGTGCCACACGCCCGTCAAAATCCAGACGATGGCGAGGTTTCGGTACAGCTTCCACGCACTGCCACGGTTCCCGCCGAGCGGGATATAGACGTAGTCACGGAACCAGCTACCGAGCGAGATGTGCCAGCGCCGCCAGAACTCGGACACCGATTTCGAGATGTACGGATAGTTGAAGTTCTCGAGGAAGTGGAAACCAAACATCCGGCCTAGCCCGATGGCCATGTCGGAATACCCGGAGAAATCAAAGTAGATTTGAAGCGAGTACGCGATAATCCCAATCCAGGCGAGTCCCATCGACATCTCGCCCGCGTTTTGCGAGAAGATTTGATCGGCGACGTAGCCGGCGTTGTTCGCGAGGAGCATCTTCTTCGCGAGCCCGATGACGAACCGCTGAATCCCGCTCGCGAAGTCGTCCATCGTCTCTTTGCGATCGTTGATCTCATCGGCGACCGTTTGATAACGGACGATCGGCCCGGCGATCAACTGCGGGAAGAGTGAGATATAGAGCGCGAGGTCGAGCGGGTTGCGCTGCACTTTCCCGTCTTTCCGGTACACGTCGATGACGTAACTCATCGCTTGGAACGTGAAGAACGACACCCCGATCGGAAGCGGGATTTTCGGGTCAGTCAGCTCGAGCCCGGTGATGGCGTTGACGTTCTCGATGATGAAGCTCGTGTACTTGAAGACGGACAAGAGCAATACGTTCCCGGCGACCATGCCGGCGACGAGCCACTTCGCTTTCTTCTTATTGTCACGGTTATTGTCGACGAGCAAGCCGAACGCATAGTTCATGACGATCGAGGCGAGCATGACCGCCGTGTAAATCGGTTCGCCCCATGCGTAGAACAGGAGACTCGCGACGAGCAGCACCGTGTTCTTCAAGAAGCGCGGCGAGACATAATAAAGGATTAAGACAATCGGTAAAAACCAAAACAAAAAGATCGTCGAACTGAAGAGCATGACGTTCCTCCTCTCTTAGAAAAATAAAAAGACTGCCCCGAGGGACAGTCTAAAGCCATCAACGCGTGAAGCGTTCGACGATTGCGTCGACGATGCGGCGTGACGCCTCCCCGTCCCCGTATGGGTTAGACGCTTTCGCCATCGATTGGTGCGCCGAAGCGTCTGACAACAACTCATCGGCGAGGCCGAAGATGACTTCTTCCTCGACACCGGCGAGTTTGAGCGTGCCAGCCGCCACACCTTCCGGACGTTCCGTCGTGTCACGAAGGACAAGGACCGGTACGCCGAGCGATGGGGCTTCTTCTTGCACGCCACCCGAATCCGTCAAGATGAGGTGTGAGCGTGACGCATAGTTGTGGAAATCGAACACGTCGAGCGGCTCGATCAAGTGGACGCGGTCGAGGTCGTTCAAAATTTCACCGGCAAGTTCCCGAACGATCGGGTTCATGTGGACCGGATAGACGACTTCGATATCGTCATACTTCTCGATCAAGCGGCGCACGGCACGGAACATGTTGCGCATCGGCTCGCCGAGGTTCTCGCGGCGATGGGCCGTGAGCAAGACGAGACGTTTGTTTTCAGCCGTGATTTGGTTGAGCAACGCGTTGTCGTAATCGTCTTGGACGGTCGTCTTAAGCGCGTCGATCGCCGTGTTGCCGGTGACGAAGATATCTGCTTCTTTCTTGTTCTCACGGAGCAAGTTGTCAGCTGACGTTTCGGTCGGTGCAAAGTGAAGGTCCGCCATGACGCCTGTCAATTGACGGTTCATCTCTTCCGGGTACGGCGAGTACTTGTTGTACGTACGAAGGCCTGCTTCGACGTGCCCGATTGCAATTTGGTTATAGAACGCAGCGAGTGACGCGGCGAACGTCGTCGTCGTGTCCCCATGGACGAGGACGATGTCCGGTTTTGCTTCCTTCATGACTTCATCGAGACCGTGAAGGACGCGTGTCGTCACGTCGAAGAGCGTCTGGTTCTTCTTCATGACGTCAAGGTCATAATCTGGAGTGATCTTGAAGAGCTGGAGCACTTGGTCGAGCATCTCCCGATGTTGGGCTGTGACAACGACGATCGGTTCGATCCCTTCACGTTGTTTGAGCTCCAAGACGAGCGGAGCCATTTTGATTGCTTCGGGACGTGTACCGAACACGGTCATAACTTTAATCATACAGATTCTCCTTTGAGGGGTTTTCGCGGCAAGATAATCGTCTCGCCGACGTCGTTTTGGTCGACGATCGTCGTCCGTTGCGCCATCTTCTGTTGCTTGAACTCCGATTGGCGCTTCGAATCGAGCGTGCGGAACCATTTTAAGAACTTCATGTACTCGTCAGCCACTTCGTCGACCGGTCCGTACTCACGGATCTCGCCGTATTCGAGCCAGATTGCCTGCGTACAGAACTGGCGGACTTGTGACACCGAGTGACTGATGAAGAAAATCGTCTTGCCTTCGTCTTTGAACTCGTTCATCTTGACGAGACAGCGGTCGGTGAACGTCTGGTCCCCGACCGAGAGCGCCTCATCGATGACGAGGATGTCCGGGTCGATGTTAATCGAGATGGCGAAGCCAAGGCGCGACTTCATCCCGCTCGAGTACGTCTTGACCGGTTGGTCGATAAAGTCACCGATGTCGGCGAACTCGATAATTTCCGGGGTGATCGCCTTGATTTGATGCTTGTCCATCCCGAGCATGAGACATTTCAGCTCGATGTTCTCCATCCCCGTCAAGTTGCCGTTCAGGCCAGACGAGATGGCGATGAGCGACGGTTTCCCGCGCAGCTCGATCTTACCGTGCGTCGGCGGGATGACGTCCGATAACAAGTTCGACATCGTCGACTTGCCGGAACCGTTAATCCCGAGGATCCCGACGACCTCGCCCGGCGGAACTTCGAACGTGACGTTGCGGAGCGCATAGAACTGCTTCCCGTTCGCCCGGTTGAACAACACTTCTTTCAGTTTATCACTTTGTTTCCGGTACAACGTGTACCGTTTTGATACGTTTTCAAACTTCACTTGGTAGCTCATACGTCACCGCTCCTTAAATATAGTCAATGAAGTAGCGACGGAAACGGACGTGAATCGCCGACCCGATTAAGAACGTCACGAGCGTGAAGCCCCAGAAATAGAGGCCGTAGCCCAAGTTCTGCATGAGCCAATCCGTTCCGAGGAACATCGACCGGTACCCTTCCACCAAATAGTAGAGCGGGTTGATCATGAGAATCGTTTCGAGCTTTCCAGTCGGTTGCCAGAAGATAGGGAGTAAATAAAGCATCATCCGAATAATTTGTGACAGCAAATTTTGAAAGTCGCGGATAATCGTGGCCAGTGCCGACGTCAACAGCGAGAACGCGTACAAGAACGCGAGCGCACTGAGGAGCAGGTACGGCAAGAACAGCAAGTTCCAGCCTTCACTGATGCCAAACGCCATCATCAAGATGAACGCGATCGCGACCATCGCCACGTGTCGATACAGTTCCGACAAGATGACGTACGCCGGGATCGTGCTGATTGGGAAACTCATCTTCGAGACGAGTGCGATCTTCGAAAAAACGGATCGAGAACCACTGACGATGGCCGGTCCAAAGAAGAACCATGGCACGATTCCTGAAACGAGCCATGGAAGGAACGGAACATCACCAACGTCTCGACCCGCACGAAGACCGAACCCGAAGACGAGCCAATAAATCGCAATCTGAATGATCGGCGTTATGATTTCCCACAAGTATCCGAAGTACTGCATCGAATAGCGACTTTTCGTTTCATATAGAGAGAGTCTCAATATTAAATAGAGACTCTCCCATAGTTCGATGAATACTTGTTTCGAGGCTTTGATCATAGCGGGCACCTAACGGATTAGGCCAACGTCACTTTCCCGTTGACGTATTCGTACAAGTTTCCGTAGTTGACAACCGCAAGGTCGCTGTCATCGGCCTTCACGATGTTACGTGTGTCAAAGATCATCGGACGGCGCATCGCTGCGTTCAACTCGTTGAAGTCGAGCGCTTTGAACTCGTTGTGGTCAACGAGGACGAGCACGAGGTCCGCATCTTTGATTGCTTCTTCTTTCGACACGAGGTCGAAGTGTTTTGATGACGAGACTTCGACGTGTGGGTCGTGGACGGCCACGTTCATGCCTTGCTCGAGCATCAATTCGATGATCTCGACAGCCGGGCTTTCACGCATGTCGTCGACGTTCCCTTTGTACGTCACGCCGAACGCGGCGATTTTTGCTTCTGGCTGGTCTGAAACGAGCTTCTGCACGTTCTCGACGACGTAAGCCGGCATCGAGACGTTCGTGTCGCGTGAGAGCTTGATAATTTTCGCGAGCTCAGGCTGTTTCGCCACGATGAAGTACGGGTCGACCGCCAAGCAGTGTCCGCCGACACCTGGGCCTGGGCTGTGAAGGTTGACGCGCGGGTGCTTGTTCGCCATCTCGATGACGTCGAGGACGTTGATGTCGAGCGCGTTACATACTTTCGCGAGTTCGTTCGCGAGGGCGATGTTGACGTCACGGAACGTGTTCTCCATGAGTTTCGACATTTCAGCCGTCTTCGCGTCCGTCTTGATGACTTCACCTTTTACGAACGTGCCGTACACGTTCGCACCGGCATCCGCACACGCTGGCGTGATGCCGCCGACGATACGGTTGTTGTGCACGAGCTCATGCAAGATCTGACCTGGGAGGACGCGCTCCGGGCAATGCACGAGGAAGATGTCCTCACCGACGACGAAGCCTGCTGCTTCGACGAGCGGTTTGACGTGGTCGTCCATCGTACGTGGTGCGATCGTCGACTCGACGATGATGACGTTGCCTTTCTCGACGTATGGAAGCACACGTTTCGTCGCTTCGAGCACATACGTGAGGTCGCACGACTTGTGCTCGTCATCGTTGTTCGGTGTCGGGACGGCGATGATGAACGCGTCCGCTTTCTCCGGCTCGAGCGAGGCGTGGAACTTGCCTTTCGCGACGACGTCTTTGACGACGTCTCCGAGGCCTGGCTCTTCGATGTGGATTTCGCCACGGTTCAATTTATCGACAACTGACTGGTGAATGTCCACACCGACGACGTCGACGCCGTACTGGGCGAAGACCGCAGACGTTGGGAGTCCAATATATCCTAATCCGATCGTACATACTTTCATAGTTGAGATTACCTCCATAGATTAGTGACAGGTGTCACTGAATATTGCTTAACATTTCATATTGTTTAGGATTTTACCAAAAATCAAACCCATTATACTCCTGATACGATTTATTAAGCAATTACATTTTCATGACAAAACGGGATTATACCGGGCGAACCGCTCGTACGTTCGTACCGAGTCGATACTCCGTACTGAGCGCTGCCGCACGCACATCCCCTACACTATAGCAAACTTCAGGCAATAATGACCAATTCGAGACGGAAACGTTTGCGAACGTCAAGCGACGGAACTGATCATCGGTCACGACTTCTTTTAATTTGGCGCGCGTGTACGGGTTCAATAAGTAGACACGGATGACGGCCGTGTCCGGATACGTCGCGATGAGCGCATCCGCTCGTTCGAGCTTGTCGCCGATGACGACACCGCTCGATGCGGCGTGCTGGTTCAACACGCTGTATGAGAAGTACGACAGTCCGGCTTCGGCGACGAGGTCGCGAATCGTCGCCCGCTCGTCCGCCGCGTCCCGGTAGTACAAACTCATCATCGACGTCTGGGCGTCGATTTTCCGTTCGATCAACCGCCGCGTCGACTCGTCCGCCTGGTCGAGCAACGCATTCAGCGCCTCGATGACCGCCATCCGTTGGCGGACCGAGAAGTCGTGGCTCTGCGCCTGCCTCGAGACGGACTGTTCCCGCACTTGCCGATAATAGATCGCCTCGGTGTCCGGCGCGAGTAGCTCGACGCGCGGTGTGAACGTGGCGAACAACGTCGAGAAGTAGACGACGTCTTCCCCGCTCTTTAAGCTCGGCTCGTACGCCGTGCGTTTCGCGTAGACGGTCGGGACGAGCTTACAGGCGTTCAACGTCAACAGCTGTGACATCTGCTCATACGCCCAGTCCTGACCGGCGAGACGTAAAAACTCGCGATGGAGCGGTGACGTGAGCGGTTTGCCTTCCGGGTCGCGATCTTGAATGTCAGCGATGACGATGCGGTCCGGGAGCGCTCGTGCGAACAGCGCTTCCAAGTACGATTCGCTCAGCGTGTCGTCCTCGTCCAAAAACGTCACGTATTGACGGGTCGCGGCGTCGAGCCCGCGGTTGCGGGCGATGCCGACGTTCGCCTCTTCTTCGAGCAGGCGATGGACGGTGACGTCTTTCCCGTAAGACAGGCTCGCATCATGGAGCGCTTGTCGGTTCGGCCCGTTGAAGACGAGCACCCATTCGACGAGCGACGGCTGAAGCGTCTGACGTTCGAGCGAGGCGAGACACGCCTTCAGCAGTTCCACCGAGTCGTGCGAGGCGACGATGACGCTGACGCCGCGCACGGTCGGACCTTCTAAGAAAGTCGGGAGGCGCAACGGTTGAAACTGTTCATCGACCTTGCGTGTCCACGCCTTCTTCTCGGCCTGGACCGCTGCCAACTGCTCCTCGTACCCGCTCATGACGATTTCCCTTCCCGTTCGATCTTGGCGACGAGCTTGCCGGCGACCGGGATCGCTTTCGCGCGCTCCACGATCTGTTGGATCCGTTTGAGTTCGGTCTCGACCGTCTCCCGCTTCGCTTTCTCGCTCGCGGCAACTTTTCGCCACTTGTCAGCGTTCGCTTTCGCCTGCCGGACTTCCCGCTCGAGCTCTTTCATCTTCTGGATCGTGTTTTCTTTACCGCGGATATGTTTCGCGCCCTCTTCGAGCACGTCTTGTTTCACCGCTTCGATTTGGTCGGTCAATGCTTGCAGCTGTTCCCGTAAAAATGCATTCTCACGTTCGACATACTCAACTTGTTGACGGTCCATGACGATTTCCTCAGCTTTCTATGACCCACGACCCCATCTTCAATTGGACGGTGTGTTGGTCGTTTTGGAATTTGAATGCTAACTTGACGAACTTCGCTTCAACTTCTTTCGGAATCCGGTGGCGGATCTCATTCACACCGGGACGGAGCTCATGGCTGAACGCCGTCTTCTTCAAATTCTTTTTCGCGTCATACTGCATGACGTACAGCTCGATCGGCGTCACGTTTTCAGACAACAGCTCGATCGACCCGTCGAGGTCGATATACGGCGCACTTCCGAGCGTCGCGTCTTTTTGGAACTCGGACGACGGCGGCGCGCTGAAACTTTGGTTGAACAGTTGGAGATACCCGTTCTCCCCGCCGAGCGGGAGCACTTCGATGTTGGCGACGAACTGATCCTCCCGCAAGTTGAACAAGTCGGCGTTGAACGGGACGAAATAATGGTAAATGAACGGCTTGACCGTCACCGAGCGCGGCTTGTGCGACTCCGGCACGACGAGCTCGACTTGTTCCGGGTCGATCTCCGACCCGTCCAGTTGAACGGTCCAATTACGGGCCGTCCAGTCGTTCCAAAGCGAGACGTAGCCGTGTTCCGGCGTCTCGCTTGGTTTGAAGCGTTCACTCACGCCCGCTTCGACCCCGAGCCGCTCGTTCAACTGCTTCACTTGCCCCGGCACGACGTGGTCGAGCATGAGCCGCCAGTTGAGCGGCGCCGGAATAATCGTCGGCAAAAGCGGTGAGTCACTCCACGCGAACGATTCTTTGATGAAATGGAGCGGCTTCTCGCCGAACAAGGCGTCGAGGGCGACTTTGACGAGGTGCCCTTGACGGCGGAGCTCGTACGGCGCCTCGATGATGTGGCGGAGGACGTCCCGGTCAAAGAGCGGCTGAAGGATCGTCATCTCGCGCACGAACCCGCTCCGGGCGTAAGCGTGAAAATGTTCGACCTTCAAATGGAACCAGGCCGCCTCGAGCCGTCCGCTCCAATCGCGGTCCGTCTCTTCGTCGAACAAACGATCGAGCATCGCCTCGACTTGTTCGCGTTCGCCTTCGCCAAATCCTTCAAATGGACGGATCGCTTTCCGCGACAGCTGTTGCTTCGCCTCGTGCTCGTCCATGTTGTCTTTCAAGAAGATGTGCTTGCCGTACAACCAGTCCGAGCCGTGTTTGCCGACTTCGGCATATCCATGGTCGATGTCGCGCCCGGTCGGCACACTCTCGTAGGCGGACAAGTTGCCGTCCGTCGCCTCATAGGACGACGCCATCCGGCGGCTGAGCGAGAGCGTGATCGTCTCGTCAGGTGTCGGTGTCACGGCGAGTTCCGCTTCAGCGAGCAAGTCACGGGCGAGCGTCGCCTCGTTCCCTTTCTCGTCCGGGACGTGGAGCGTCACGTCTTTCCCCGCTTCGAGGTAAAGTTTCGCGAGCAATACGTCGAGTGCACTGCCTGAGAACGGAATGTTCACAGACGCCATCGGGACGGCAGCGGCGCGTCGAAGTGCCGTGAGCCATGTGTCGGTGAAGTCGTCCCGTAGTTTGGACGCCCCGCGCGGCAGCTCGTCCCACGTCTCGATTGTGACGTGCCCGTCTTGTACAGTCAGCCGTTCGCCGGCAGCGAGACGTTTGACGCCCTCGATGCGCGTGTCGCGTCCGAAGATGTGACCGATGTGGCGCATCTGGCTCGCCGACTCCTGTCGTTCTGTCGACTTGCCGGCCCGATCGGCGACATCGACGAGCGATGAACCGACGACGACCGGTGCTTCCGAATAATAGACCGGCAGCAAGTTGTTGAACGGCACGTCGACCGTGAATGCGTCATCGAGGCGCAAAGCGACGTTCATCCCGTTCGGCTCCTCGCGAGACGGGTCGTAATGGCCGAGGCGCACGTCGAGCGGCGTCTCGGAGATGACGTGCGTCAATCCGTCACGGCGCTCAAAATCGAGCGTATGCGTCTTCGCTTCATACATAAAATGGCTCATAATGCATCTCCTCTAAGTATGGTAAAACGAGCAAACCCGGAAGCCCGGGCTTGCTCATTGTTTTCGATTCATTTCGGTCAAGATGAGTTGTTCAAGCTTCGGCGCGAGCGTCTCGATGGCGAAATGGTGATGCGCGTACGCCATGAACCGTTCGGTCGAGGCGAGCAGCTTGTCGGACTCGCCGCGGAACGAGCGGATGATGTCGACGCCGTCTAAGACGTTCTCCATCAACACGTCGTCCGGGTAAATCGTCTCGCTGCCCGTCCAGTGACGGATGATCGGATACGTGCCCGACGTCATCGCCTCGGCCGGTGCGAGGTGGAAGCTCTCGAGGTCGCTCGTCGATAAGACGAACCCGATCTTCGTCAACCATTCCGGCACGTCGTTGCCGTGACCGTCAAAGACGACGCTGTCTTTGAACGCCGGCTCCTCGAGTCGCTCGAGCAGACGGTCGTAGTAGGCGCGCTCGTCTTCCCGTTTGTTGATCCAGTAGATCTCGTTCGGGTGATGTCCTTTGATGAACAGCTTGTAGCGCGTGTCTTCCTTGCGGAGCGTCTCGAGCATGTCGAGCGCGAGGTCGAGCCGTTTCAGCTTCGGGTTGACCCCGATCATGCCGAGATGGAACGTCAAGTCGTCGAGCTGTTTCGGTTGAACGAGACGCGTCCCGTCGACGGCGTTGTAGATCATCGTCATCTTGTGGCGCGGGATGCGGAACAGACGATACATCTCCTCGAGCATATATGGCGACACGAGGATGATGCGGTCGATGTTGTGCAAGTTGTACTCGCGCGGGAACGGCGTCTCTTTCTCTTGGCGGTGGATGCGGACGATCATCGTCTGATGCGGCTTCTTATGATGCGAGTACCAGACGGCGTTGCCGAGCCCCCACTCACAGAAGATGATGTCGGCCTGTTCGAGACACGCCTTGCTGTGATTCACGTCATGAATCTTGTGTCCTTCCCACTCGTCGATCAAGACGTTGAAGCGCGGGTGGCGCTCGAAGTAATCCATGAACAGACGCAGGAACTTGAAGTCGTGCCCGGCGAACAGAAGGTTGATCTTCTTCATCGACCACAACTCGTCACGGAGGCGTTTGTACGTGTTCGTGAACGTATAGTACTGCGCCATCTCATAAAGCCTTGTCGCCGCGTCGCGGTAAACGGCCTCATCGGTCAAGGCGAGCTTCGCCTTCTCGATGAACTCCTGTTCCGAGTTGACGTAGAGCGGGTAGTCCGGGCCGAGGATGAGCTCATGCATCGGGTTCCGGTTCAATAGTACCGGTTTCCCGAGCGAGCCGTACTCGAGCAGTTTCGTCGACAGTTCGAGCGAGGCGTCAAGCTCCGGATGGCGCCATGACACGCCGATCGCACTCGATTCGATGAGCGTCTCGACGTCGGCGCGCGGGATGCCCTTGAGCCACGTCAGCCCGTCATCCGACTTCAAGCGGGCGAGGATGTCTTGTTTGAAGTTCGGGTTGTTCGGGTCTTGGTTGAACTTGTCTCCCGCGACGTGCAGCTCGGCCGGATAGTCGGCACGGAGCTTCGCGAACGCGTCGAGGATCTCCGTCGAATACCAGAGCGGTGCGAACTTGCCCGTGTAGACGAGACGGTCGTTCGGTTTCGCGAACGTCGGGACGGCCTCTTTCACGTTCGGGATCATCGGGTTCAAGATGAGGAACGGACGGTCCGTCGGCAAGAAAGACTCGAAGTACGTCTTCATCGCCTCGGTCTGGCAGAGCATGCGCGCCGAGCGCGACGCGATCTGTTTCAGCCGGGCAAGCTCTTCTTCGGACGCTTGCGTATGGTCGTGCGTGAAATCTGTGATGTACGTCCACGTCTTCGCCATCGTCTGTTCATATTGTGACAAGTCGTACGCGAGCTGGAAGCCGCGGACGAAGGCGAGGTCGTACTTCTCTTTTTTCATCAGCTCGTCGATCAGCCCCGCTGCCTCGTCGGCTTGGAGCACCTTGCGCTCGACGTACGGCGCGTCTTGATAAGTTGGATCGGCGAACACGTCGATGAAGCGGACGTTCGGCAACTCGCGGATGCCGGCCGTCACTTCCGGTTTCGTGATCGAGCGTTTCAAGAGCACGTCGACTTTGATCGATGGATCTTGGTTCAACATCGAGACGACGGAAGTCAGCCAGATGGCCGACCCGTCGATCAAGTTTAAGTTGACGTCCCCATAGACGAGGACGCGAAGTGGTGTCGTCATAGTTGTACCTCCTGAGCGACCGCTTGCGGCATGTCGCTCCCTGCTTTTACATATTGATACGGGTCCGTGCTGAAGATGCGTTCCCCGGACTGGGCGAGCTCTTCCAGTGTCGCGTCTTGCTTCAAGACGTCGAGCGCCTCGGCCACGCTATAGAAGCGGAGCACGTCCGGTTTCATGATCGAGCGCGACGGCGTCGCGTCGAAGACGTAACGGTACGTCCCGTCGGAGTCGATTTTCTCGAGCTTGCCGTCCCACGTGAAGTAGTCTTCTTTCGTCAAGATGTTCGAGTCGGCGTAGCGCGTCGCGAGCATGTAGTCCGACACGTACGACGGGCCGTAGTAGTCGCCCGGACGGATGAACGCCATCCAGTCGAAGCCGTCGAGAATCTCGGACAAGGCGTTATATTGCGGCAAGTAGCTGAGCATGAACGTCGACACGTCTTCCGTGTTGTACGCCTCATACAAATCGAGGTGGCCTTCGAACTTGTCGAGGAAGACGACGAGGTGTTTATGCTCGTAGTCTTGGGCCCGGAACGTCTCGACGGCGCGGTCCATCTCGTCCGCGGAACGGACGAACGCGACGAGCGCGACTTCCGGATGGTCGACACGGTACGGCAGACCGATCGTGCCGACGACTTGAGCGAGGCGTTGCGTGTACGTGTGATACTTGAGCACGTGACGCATGCCGCCCATGGCGACGTCCTCGTAGAAGCTGTCGTCCGTCAACAGTTTGCGGAACGTCTCTTCGAGCATCTCGTCGCCTTCGTCCAAGAAGACGTAGTCGCCAAGCATCTGTTTGACGCCGATCGAGCGCGTGCTGACGACCGGTGTCGCACAGGCGAGCCCTTCGAACACACGGCGTGAGAACATCGTCGGCGAGTCGTTCACCGAGTTGACGTTCAGCATGACCTTGAAGCCTTTGTACGCCTTGGCGATCTGGTTGTACTTCAGGCTACCGCGGATCGATTTACGGAACTGTTCCGGGAATTGGAGCTGGTCCGTCTCCCCGCGCTGGTTCATCTCATAGTTGCGGTCGTAGATGACGAGGCCGTACTTGTCGGCCGCCGCGAACAGGCGGTCCATGTCGATGCGGCGCGACTCGTGGCGGTTCGCGTAATACGAGCCGGCGAACGAGGCGAACGGTTCACGCGTCCCCGGCAGACGGATCGGGTTATGCTCTTTCGGCTGCGCCGCGAACGGCAGCGCGCCGACCCGGTCGTGCCCGCAATCTTCTTTATAGTTGTCGAGAATGTTCGCATCCGTCGTGTAGACGAAGTCGAACCGTTTCGCCGTCTCGATGAACCGGTCGTAGTGAATCGGGTCTTCTTTGTTCCAGAACACGGTCGGGACGTTGTTCAAACGGCACCACTCGAGAAGCGCGTCGAGCTCTTCCCACGTGTTCGTGCCATATTTGACGATCTTCTTCTCCCACGTCTTGTCGTTCCCTTTCCAGGCCGACTCGACCATGAGGAAGTCGGGCTGACGGTCGGCGAGGACGGCCGGCCAGTCGTCCGGCGAGAACGTGATCAACTCACATTCCGGACGGTACGAGGCGGTCGTGAACTCGTCGAAGATGGCCGCGACTTTCATCTCGTGCAGTTCGCGCGGCGTCGCCTCGAACAGGCGGGCCTCACGCGGGTCGATCCATTCCGGCACTTGTGTCCGGTCGGTGATGATCTCCTCGCTGACACGGATGTTCGTGACGAGCGTCTCGCCTTGTCCGTCGACGCGGAGGGCGAAGCGGAGGTAGCGCACGTCTTTACTGAACTCGAAAATCTTCTCGCTGCCGAGCTGCACTTGTTGCATCGACAACCGTTCCGTGAGCGAGTACGAGATGATGTACAGGACGACGCCCGTGTTCTCGCCGAGCTCACCGTCGACCGTGACGCGGTAGCGGTGGTTCGGACGGACCGTGTACGGCTTCTCTTTCGGGAGCACCGTGAAGCGGTTGTTCGTCTCCATGTACGACACGTAACGGCGCACGTCCGGCTCGACGTCCAAGACGAGGCGGAGTCCGTTCGGGTCTTGTTTCAGCTTGATCGACTCCGGCGTCGGGATCGTCCAGAACGTCGGGTCGAGGTCGAACGTCTCCGTGCGGCGGACACTGTTCTCGCGGATGACACCGAGCTTCAAGTCCGAGATCGTCCCGTTCCCGTGGAAGCGGACGAAGTAGCGGACCGACTCATGGCTCGGCGTGAGGCTCATGACGTTGCTGAAGCCGAGCGGTACTTCGATGAGCTGGTCGCGCTCGCCGTGCGCGTACGTCGCGACGAAGAGCGTCGCTTTCGCCATCTCGGTCGCGTCTCCTTTTAAATAGAAACGATAGACGTAGTCGTCCATATCGGCGAGCGGGAAGTCGATGCCGCGTTCGGTGTCGACGTGCGGGAGCGCCGATTCATGGACGCCGTAGTGCTCGTATTGGTTGCCTTGTCCCGTCACCGTGATCGTGCCGCCGTCAACATGGACGATGCGGCTGAGCGGGGAGAGGAGTTCGAGCGACTCGGCGTCGAGCTCGATCATCGTATCGAAGTCTGAGTCAGCGACGGCGCTGCTCATCCCTTCGACGTTCCAAAGCGGTTGTCCGTCGATGAGGAGCGACTGGATCAAGACGCGTCCCTTCCCTTGCGTCTGAATGACGAAGCGGGTCTTCGTCTCATCTTCGCGGAGTGTGACCGTCGTACGGACACCGTCCCCGACACGGACGACGCGCGTCCGTTCTTGGTCGCTATACATCATGACGAGAAGCGTGACATCGATGTCACCGCTCTTCTCGACGTTCAGGCTCGCGTCAAACTCGCGGATCGACGGGTTGAGCTGGAACGAATCCGGGCCCGGCACCGTGCGGAATGACGAGGCGCGCTCACCGTACGTCAAAAATTGCTTCTCGGCCATCGTAGAAACGAGCGCCGCGCCGTCCACTTCATAGTTTGCAGACGTCCGGGCATGCCAAGACGGGACGACTTCGACGAACTGTCTCGTCTGCACTTGCATCTTCGTCCCTTTCATCAACCGACGGCCGATTCGTTTGCCGCGCTGCATGCCTAAATAGACACCACGTTTCACTTTACGTTTCCAACTCATGGGGGTTCCTCCAAATTCATAATGACATCGTTTTCTCTTTAGCCGATGCCCTCTTATTTGAAACATCTCGTTTCGACACCCATTGATTATAGCAAACGCTCAATTCAAAAGGCAAAATCAACTGGATGACAAATCGAAGACAGAACAAAAGGACACCCGTAGATGTCCTTTCGCAATTCATTATTCTTTGACGTCGACCACGCGGCCTTCGACCGTCGGTGTGACTTCGCCAAGTTTTACGAGGTAGTCGCGCATGATCTCCCAGTCGATGAGACCGAGGTCGTTGACGCGTCCTTCTTCGTAAGCCTTCTTGAACTCGAGGTAGTTGTCGCCGCCTTTCGCCGCGAAGAAGTTCGTCGCGATCTTATACGTCGCAGACGGGTCGATATCGACGTACGTCTCACCTTGGAGCACTTGCGCCTTGACGACGCGGCTGTTCGCCGGTTTCGAGCTGTCGAACTCGAGCTTCATGCCAGACATGTGGAGGAAGCCGCCGCTCTCGATCGGATAGACGCTGACGCTGCGCTCAAGCGCCGCGAGCAGCTCGCTACCTTGAAGCGTCATGACCGCGAGTGTGTTGCCGAACGGGAGTGTCGTGAGGACTTCACCTGTCGTGATCGGACCTTCGTTGATGGCTGCACGGATGCCGCCCGCGTTTTGAATCGCTGCGACGACTTGTGGATCGACTTGCTTCGCACGGTCGAGCATGCCGTCCGTGATCAAGTTTCCGAGTGCCGTCTCATTTTTCCGTACGCTCGGCTTCGTCACGTCGCCCGAGTCACGCAAGTTCTCGAACACAGCTGTCGTCGAAGCACCGATTTCAGCGTTCTTGATGCCGTCGATTTCAGCCGCGAACGGTGCGAGGAGACGAGCCGCCCCTGGGTCTGGCGCGTACGTCTTCACGTCGATCAACTTACCGGCTTGCGAGACGACTTTTCCGTCTTTGTCGAACACGAGGTCGAGCGTGCCGAGGAAGTCGCCGTACTGATACGCTTGGACGATGACCGTCGGGTTGTCGCCTTCCGTGATGAGGACCGGTGCGTCGAGACGTGTATGCGAGTGACCGCCGATGATGACATCGATGCCGTCGACGTGCTTCGCGAGCTCGAGGTCGTTGTCGATCGCCGGGTTGTCATCGTAACCGAGGTGCGACACGGCGACGATTTGGTCGACGCCCATATCTTCGAACGCCTTGACGGCTTTCTTCGCTTCTTCGATATAGTTTTGGAACTGGATCGGTCCTGGGCTCGCGATGTTCGCCGTGTCTTCCGTCGTCAAACCGAAGAATCCGACTTTCTTGCCATCGACTTCTTGGATGATCCCTTCATACAAGCGGCCGTTGAACGGTTTTGTCGCGATTTCGTCGCGGAAGAGCGACTTCATGTATTGGTCGTTCGAGTAGTCGACGTTCGAGCTGACGAACGGGAAGTTCGCGTAGCGGACGAATTGCGAGAACTCTTTATGGCCCGTCTCAGTACCGAGGTCGAACTCGTGGTTACCCGGCACCATCATGTCGTACTTCATGTAGTTCATGAGTTTGAGGTCGACTTGTCCTTTGAACTCGTTGAAGTAAAGCGACCCTGAGAACACGTCACCGGCGTCAACCAAGAGACGGTTCGGGTTTTGCGCGCGGAGTTCTTTGACCGCAGCGGCACGGTTCGCCGCGAAGTCGAGTGAGGCGTGCGTGTCGTTCGTATGCATGAACGAGAGCTCGTACCCTTTCACTTCGTAAGGAACGTCGAGCGTGACCGTACGGCCTTTATGCGTGTACGACGCCGTCGCCGTGAATTTCCCGATCTTGTCCGTCGACAAGTTCGTCCATTTCACCGGTTGACGGAGGACACGGTCGACGAACTGGATTTGGAGCGTGTTGAGTTGACCCGTCAACTTCTCGCCGTGTTTGAACGTCAACTCACCCTTCGGTGCGATGATCGCTTTCGGATAGTTGATGACGCGCACTTTCTTCTCGAAGTGCTGGTTCTTCCACTTGATGTAGCCTTTAACCGTTTGATATGTACCGAGCTTGTCCATGTCGACCGTCGATTTGTACCAGTAGATCTTGTTGCCTTGGTATGTCTTGTCGAGCGCCGCGTCGAGATCCCCGTTCTCGACGAAAGCTGCCTTCAACTTGATCGTTTGTTTTGCCGGGGCTGCCTCTGTCACGACCGCAGGGGCGATCACCGATGCCGTGAGCGTCGCCGCGAGCATCCCTTGATAAAACTTGCGTGTTTTCGAATTCAACATGCAATTATTCCTCCTTTGATATGTATAAGTCGACCGAAACGAAGTCACACCCGCGATTTCTTCCCCATTGCTTGATGTCTGACCTCAAGCCAATGGAAGCGATTACAAAATCCGTACTGACTTCACCTTTAAAGATACGCAATCTCATAAAATAACACAATTACTTTTCTGTAAATATTTCGTTATTTCTTTTGGATTTTGAAAAAAGAGGACGCCAAATGGCATCCTCTCGACGTTTTTACTCTTCGACGACCTCAATCTCTTCTTCCGGCACGTCGACCTCGCCTTTCGGCATCTCGATCGTGCGCGAACGCCCGTCCGAGAGCGAGTACGACACGACATACGCCGACTCCGTCTCGGTCACGTGTGAGAACGTGACGCGCGTACCCGTCTTCGACATATGGAACAACGTGACGAACGACGTGCCCGCCCCCGTCTTCGTCGAGACGACTTGGTGGCGCGGCGTCCATTCGAAGTCGCGATAGGCGACGAAGCTCGGCTCGAGGCGCATGACCCCGGTCGAAGCAATCGGCAACTGCACGACTTGGAGCGTCCGTCCTTCTTTGTCACGGAACATCGTCTCGCCGTCTTTCTCCTCGATCGGCTCGAGGCCGACGCCGAGGTGGAACCGCTGCGTGAACGAGGCGCGTGAGTCCGAACGGACCGTGTCGGCGACGAGCACCGTGCCGGCCTGGTCATGGGCGATGCTGCGCGTGTGATGGGTGCCTTGCCCCATCAGTTCGCTGTAGCCGGTCGCCCGTTGCAACCCGTCCGTCTCCTCGACCGACAAGATGCCGCTCTTCCCGAGCGTGCTCGCATGGAGCGTCAGCTGGCGCGTGCCCGTGTTGATCGTGTTGTGGGCGTTGACGCGGACGGCCTGATTCCGTTCCGGCAAGTTCGTGTAGCCGAAGCGGCCCGTCTCGACGATAAAGTCGCGCCCGTAGCCGTACAAGTCGATGCTCAAATCGTCCTGATGCTTGTGGGCCGTGTTATGGAAACCGGCCGTCATCATGAGCGAGACCGCGTCCGCGAACGGTTTCGTCTCGCCCCAATGCTCGCGCAGGACGGCGTATTGCGTGTGGAGCTGCTTCGTCCGCTCGACTGGGCGGACACCTTCCTTCCCACCCGTCACCGCGAACAAGAGGTGCGGATAGTCGCGCATCGTCGAGATCATCGACGCCGTGCGAGGTTCGCCTGTCGTGTCCCCGAAGAGCGGCAACGTCCGGTTCGGCTTGATGAGCGGGACGAGCGTCTCAGGCATCTGTTCGACCGCTTCGAGTCGTGGCGACGTCGTGAAGCCGTTCGCCTCGATCCAGCGGTTAAACCGGTACAGCATCTCATACGTGTACACTTGATACCCCGGCGAGTGCTCGAGATGGACGTTGTCCGGGCTGAGCGAATGGTCGAGCTGCTCGGTCAGACGCGCGGCCGCGAGCTCGCGCCACTCGCCAGAACGCTCGAGTTCCGGGAACGTCTCGGCGATGTCGGTGAGCGCCATGTCTTGGAAGATGCCGTGGTTGTGGCGCGGGCGATAGAACGACGGCGTCGACAAGACGTCGCCGTGCCCTTCGACGGCACGGAGCACGAGCGCGCTGAACGCGGCGTCATTGTTCAGACGCGAGCGCTTGTATTGGTTCCAGAAGTTGATCAAGTGGAACGTGCGGATAGCCGTCCCTTGTTGATGATAGGCGTTCGGGTAGCGCTTGTACTGCGTGGTCGGGTACTGTTTGACCCATCCTTCGACGAGCTGCTTCCCGTACGCCAAGTATTTGACGTCTTTCGTATAGTGGTACGCCATCGTCACTTGGTTCAATACCATCCAGTATTGCGCCTGGAACATGAACGACGTTGAGTCGCCGACTTTGATGTCGCGTTCCCAGTCGAACGTGGCGATGTCCGGCACGGCTTGACGCCCTGGCGCCGCCCCGAGCCGCCAACTGCCGTTTAGTGCCGAGTCGGCTTGAGACACGGCTTGCGCCTCCGTCAAGAAACCGTAATAGTACGGCACTTCGCGCTTCACCGAGCGGGCCGTGTAGTTATGGAGCAGGCGGTCATATTGGCTGTCCGCGACGACCGCTTTCGTGAGTGTCGTCGTCTTGAGCGGGATGTCCCGTTTCAAGCCGTACGTGCGGCGCCCGTCGACCTCGACTTGATAGTAACTCCCCGAGACGCCGACGACGTCATAGCGCTGGTTCGGCGTGAGGGTGGCGATCGGTCGCATCGACTTGTCCGGCATGAGCCGATAGACGACCGTGTCTTTCCCGACTTCTGTGAAGAATGGACGTGTGCTCGCTTCTGCGCCGACCGACGTCGTCGTCAAGACGAGCGCCGTCGATAAGAGCGTCCCTTTCATAAATGAATTCATCAAATACCCCTTTTATCTTTTTTTACCATCATACCATGATAAAGAGGAAACTTTTTCAAAATTAAGGGAAGCGTTTTTTAGTTTCCGTTTCCAAATAATCGGTTTCCATCATCTTACAAAACATCCGGATTTCACATTATCGCGTTGCTATACTGAAAGAAACGAAAAAAGGAGCCCAGTTCATGAAACGATTCATCCTATTCACCTTGATTTTCGCCCTCGTCATCGGGACGTTCCCGCCGGCCGCCTCGGCGAAGACGACGTACGTGACCGTGAAGCAGGTCGCACTCAAACAGTCCGCCTCCACGAAGGCGAAGACGCTCGTCACCATCCCGAAAGGCAAAACCGTCACGCACCTGTCTGACAAAGGCAGCTGGTCGAACGTCCAGTACGGGAAACAGAAAGGCTTCGTCGCCAAGCGGGATATTCAGAAGCAGACCGCCGCACCGAAACCGGTGACAGGCGTCGTCCCGGCACCCGCCTTCGGAACGTTCAGCTACTTCACGTATAAAGGCGGCGACATCGTCAGTATGCTCGGCAAGACGTACAAAATCGACACGCCGTTGTTGCCGTTCTTCAAAAAGCACGCCCCTGTGTTCAAGACCGTGTTCGGGATTCCCGTCACGGACGGGAATGTGATCACCGGGTTCAAGGCGTTCTATCCGAACCAGTTCTATCCGGGTTCATTCACACTTGATATCGACAAGGCCGCCTCCGAGCGAATCGAGACGTTCGTCATCAGCGTGAGCTCTCATTTGAATCCGACCATCGTCGTCAACGCGGCCAGTCCCGTCACGCAAGTCACGACCGCCGGCTCAAGTCCTTACCAACCCGGCACGGCCGACCTCCGGCTCAACGGGACGTTCCGCCAAGTCGCCGTCACCGGAACGTCGCGCCTTTCAGGAAAAGCGACGATTGAACGGGTCGTCTTACGGATGGGCGACTTTTATCCATCGCCTAGTTCTTATATCGCTCAATTAAACGTAAACGGGACGATCAACCACCTCGAGTCAACGTTCGCCGACGCCCAAGTGACGCTCGGCCGTTCGACCGTCGTCAAACACGTCATCGGCGTCTCATCGAACCAAATCTTAGACGGGGCCCACGGATTAATCAAAGGAACGAAACCAGCGGCCGTTCCGGTTCGAGGCCGGTGGATGAACCCGACCGAGCAACAAATGAGTGCTTGGCTCATGCGCCTCACGGACCAGGAAGTCGACGTTGACACCGTCGCGTCGTGGTTGCGCACGCTCAAATTGACGGGCGTCGAAGCGGACCGGTTGCCGTCATACAAGGTCGCCTTGACGAAGAACGCCCGCGCCTATGACACCCGCGTCTCACTAGCAACCGCAGCGGACTGGCAGCGCCTCATCGATGACGTGAACCGGGCGCTTCGCCCCGGGCCGTTAGACCGGCCATATGTCATGACGACGCAACGAAGTCATCTCGAGGATTTGGTCCTCCGTCACGACCGTTCGCTCGTTTCCTATGATACGTCGAAGCGTGACGACTACCAGCGTGAGCTCATCGGATTGATTGACCCTTCCGGCCAACTGATCGACGTCGCCTTCAAGCGGACGTTCGAGAACCAGGTCGTGCGACACCACGGCGTTTACAAGGAAGGTGACTTCGTGACAGAACAAGCTCCGTACCGTGAGTCAGGCACGTATCGCCACGTCTCTTTGATCGGTTCAAATCGCCACCACTTCACGTTCGACGTGACGGTCAACGGGCGCGAGTCTCGCGTGACGAAAGTCAATGGCGAGACGTTGTCCGCCTATAAACTGGCACCACCTCGCATCGAAGTGAAACGGGCTGGTGAGTTCTTGCTCGTCCGTTCGTCAGACAGTCTCTGGATGGACAGTGTCCAACAAGCCGTCGCCCCGAACGCAGCGTATTTCGATCCGCGCATGATCGCGACGTATCGCGTACCGGAGGCCGGGGCGTGGAACGGGTCACCGTACTACGTCCTCTACGCCACGTCATACGTGCCCGGGCGCAAGCTCGTCCTGCAAGCGTACGGCTATGATGACGCCGTCATCACCATCCCGTGAACAGAAATCCAGTTTCACTTTACTTATATACATGAATGAATTTGGAATTCAAACAAGTTTGAAAGTAAATAAATTCAAATTCATGACCTAAATAATTAAAAAACGATGCGACAAGTGTTGGGGATAATTGTATACTGAAGTGGAAGAAACTGATAGAAAGTGGTGCCGTTATGACGATGTATCTCCCTTGTTCCGAGCGATTCACATATAAACGAAACTTACAACGACTCGCCGAGATTGACTTGCATCAGTCTGCCGCTTGCGAATTCTCGTTCACCCTCCACGTCAGCAAGCAAGCCCGGTTGGCCGAACCATTCCAACAGCTCGATTCCTTTGATTCGGCATCGCTCTGGAAGTGGTTCCCGAACATGAAAGCCAAGTACGACTCGCAGCGCGACTGCCTGAAGGCGGCGACAGCTTGTCTGTCGATTATGGTTATTGATTAACTCACGAGGTGCCGCGCGCACCTCGTTTTTCTATGCGAAAACGCCTGTCCGAAATCATTCGGACAGGCGTTTTTTAGCGGACCGTCACATACACGGTCTGCGTACGCCCTTTCGGCGTCGTCAGTTTGATCGTCAGACGTGTGCCTGACTTTTGGGCCGCGATCGCGACCGGTGTCGACTTCGACGTCACCGCCTTCGTCGCGAGAAGCGTCGTCCCGCGATGGATCGTGACCGTGCCGTAGTCGACGTTCGAGTTGACCGTGACCGTACGGGTCGTGCTCGTCGGAGCGGCCACCGTCATGACCGGCGTGAGACCGGACTTCACGTTCACTGTCTGCACGAAGCGGTATACCCCGCGCGTGCTGACGAGCGTGATTTTCGCGTTGAGCGGTTGCGGTGCCAAGCTCATGACGACGCGTCCCGTCGACGAGCTCTTGCCGCTCGCGATTTGTCGCGTCCCGTTTTGGAGCGTGACGTTACTGTTCGGGAGCACCATGCCGACCCACGTCGTCTGCTCGTCGTGGAGGCGGATGTTACTGAACGTCACTTGCGGGAGCGCGAGGCGCGTATCGAGCTTCTGCCCGTTCCGCACCAAGCGGACGAGGACGATATCGCCCGGTCGCGCCGGGATTGTGAACCGCGTCGTCGAGACCGGTGTCGCCGTTGTCAGCTTGCCGTTGATGAAGAATTGAAGCTCGGCTCGCGTGTCACGACGAACGTTGACGACCGTGTGCGTCGCCGTCATCGCGACGTCCGTCACTTCTAAAATCGTCGGTCCAACCGCAGCGACTTGATGCTCGATCGTCTTCGTCCGATCACCGGCGCGCATGACGACGCGGACGACGTCCCCAGGTTGAAGCGGCGTCTCGAGATGGAGCAGGCTTCCGCCGGTCCCGAGCAACTTGTCATTGACGTAGTAACTTGTCGTCACGAGGCGTGTCGTCGTGTTGACACCGATTGACAGATCGCCTGCCGTCGGTGTCTTCCGCAACGTGAACTCCGGCTCGGCCCGTTCAAAAATCGTCAGCACTTTCTCGCTGCTGACGGGCCCTCCGAACGGACGATAGTAGAACTGAACGCCTTTCGTGAGCGGGTCGACCGAGTCCGTCACTCGGAAAATCCCAGACGCATCCGCTTGGACCGTCTCGTAGTAGCTATGGTAACGCTCTTTCACGAACAGGCTGATCTTTCCGTGCGGGACCGTCTTGAAGGCGACACCCGTCTCTGCATTATCGCCGACGATCGTGATGTTCATGTCGAGCGGGATGCCGTCCGTGACGGTGAACCGTTTCTTGTAGGCGGCGGTCGTGCTGTCAACAGACGAGATGACGAGCGGCGTGCCTTTCACCAAACGGTCCGTTTGGATATGGAAACGTCCGCCGGCATCGGCGCGGCCCGTATACGTGACCGGTTGGCCGTTTGAGACGGCCTCGACCGTGATCGAGGCGCGTGGTGTCGTTTCCCCGATGATCTCGCCGTCCATGCCATATTGTTGGACGGTGACGGTGCCTTCACGCTTCGTATGGAACGTGCCCGAGAACTTGACCCCTTTATACATCATGTTGTAAGACACTGACGTCGCATAGTTCGTCCGAAGCGGCGAAGAAATACCGGAATCGGTGTAGGTCGGCGTCAGGCGGTCGAGCGGGATCATCCCTTCGGTGCCGTCGATCCGCGTCTCTTTCAGGAAGATCGGATACGATCGGTTGACGTATAACGTCGTATCCCCTGGCTCGTTCGCTTGTCGGTCGACGAACAGCTCAAGTTTCTGCGGGAGCTGACGGTAGTCGGATAGCGCCATCCGTTCCCCGTCACTGAAGACGATTCGTTCAGGGAACACGTTCATCGATACGGCGACCGGATGCGTCGTAATATCCGTCGTCGCGACATCGTACACCGAGTACGCGCCGTCTTGGTACCAATGGATCGCGCCTTTCGTCATCGCATAATTCGTGTCCGACTCGTTCCGTGTCGTCAACGTCACGCTGCCAGTCACTTCATTATAAATATAGTGGGCCCGGTTATGGGCGTGCACCGTGTAGATGGTGATGTTTTCGAAAGACAACGGCTTTTTGACAAGGATGTCTTGTTTCGGGAGCGTGCGGGTGAAGCGCGTCTCCCCCGTCTCGGCAGAAACGTGTTCGATTTGTTCCAATTGGTCCGCTGCCGCAAGGATCGTCTTCCCGTCCGCCGTCAGCGACACGTTCGACGTGCCGAGATTTTTCTCCCAGATGACGTCGCGGGCAAGCGTCGTCGCGACGGTCTTCCCGTCGTTCTGATACCAGAAGAGACGGCCGTTGCCGATGTCGGCCCCGATGAGGCGGTCATATTCCGGGAACGAGCTGATCTGGACCTTCCCGTCTAAACCGACGACATAGAGCGTCGACGAGCAGTCGGTGCAGCGCTCGGTGAAGACGAGGTAGTCGCCTTCCGAGCTGACGAACTGGTCGACTTGAGTGAAGCGGTTGAACGTGACGGCTTCGGTGAGCGCGATCTGCTCGCCCGTCGTCGTGTGGTACAGCGCCTTTCCGTCATTTAAAAGAACGTAAGGGCTGTTGGAGATGCGTTGATGGGGCGGGAGCGGCTCACTGCTCGTCGCAGCGTTCGCACTCGGCAAGGCGAGCCCGCCGACCATCAAGAAAAGTACCAAGAAAAAGATAATTCGATTCACGTATAGTTTCCTCTTTTCTTAAAATTATGGGAAATGATATTTTTTATTACAAAAAAAGTATAATTCGTTTTTCAGAAAAGGGGAATCATTTTTTATGCAAAGTATAGAAAAAAAACCGGCAGTGCCGAGGCACTACCGGTTTACAAGATGGCTCAGTCCGAAGACTTTGCTCTATTTAACCCTAAGGGAGGGTCAACAATTATTTAGTGATTGTTGCGTTAACAATCGCGTTTCCAGCAGCGTCAGCCAATACTGCATCTTTGAACTCTACAGACAAGCTGTCAGAGAGCGAGAAGTTAGCAGCAGTTTGAACAGTAAGTTTGTTACCGTCAACTGACAATGTAGGTTCTACTGTCACACCGTTAACTTTAACGATGATACCAGTTGTTGCGCCAGAAACATTCTCAGAGAATGTAACTGTGAACTTGTTGCTCGCTACAACGTCGATCTTCGTAGCAGTTGGTGCCACGTTTTCAGCCAATGTGAGAAGTTGTGAAACTTTCTCGCCAGCTAACGTGTTTCCAGCTGTAGAAACAAGGTTCTTACCTTCGAAGACATACAAACCGTTAACAGCTACAGAGCCAGCTGGCAACTTCACGTGAACCTTCTTCAAGCTGTCCACGAAGTTAAGCGTAGTTCCTGCAGGAAGCGCTTGGCCACCGAGTGTGTAGTTTGAAGCTTGAAGTGCTGATTGAGTCATGTCTTCGTTGAATGTAACGATGAGTGTAGAATTTGACACTGGTTCAGCTACAGTACCAGTAACTGTTGCTTTGCTCTCTGGCGTTGCAGGAACAAATTTACCTGTAGTCAAGTTGAATGCCAATGTCGAAGCAAGCGCGTTACCTGAAAGATCTTTAACTGAGTCTTTTGCAACAGAGAATCCGTAAGAAGTCGACTCGTCGAGGTCAACAGGAACCTTCACTGTGTACGCTTCAGCGCCTTCGATTTTGCCGTTTCCATCCACATCGTAGCCAGCCGTCGCATCAACTGCTACAGCAATTGGTGTGCTTCGGATGATTCCGTTGATTGATGTGATGTTAAGTGCGCCTTTGAAGTTAACTTTCTCACTGAATGTGAGGTAAACAGCATCGACATCAGTCGTAACTGACTTGTTGTCTGCAACGAGGATCGCAGCAGATGCACCAGCGAACGTAGGAGCTGTAGTGTCAGCTTGGATCAAACCAGTGAACGAGTAGTCCTCGCCTTTGTTTCCAGCGAGATCTTCATAACCCGCTACTTTGAATGATGCATTCAAGAACGTTGCAGTTCCGAGTGCAGCTTTCACGTCAGCAGTGTACTTCGTTTTCACGTCTTTGTCTTGAACCAATGCGTACTCAGAAGCACCGATAGTCAACTTACCAGCAGACTTAAGTTCTTCAGAGAAGTTAAGTGTAACTGTAGTTCCTGAAACAGATCCAGAAACAGTTGGTTTCACGCTATCAACAACAGGTTTTGCAACTGTGAAGTTGAGGGCGATTGGGTTTGAGACGTTACCAGCGAAATCTTTTACGCCAACAAGGTCAACGCGGTATGCTTTTTCAGCAGCAAGGCCTGAAATAACAAGCTTCTTCCCGCCATCTTTAAGTTCATAGTTTGTTGTTTGAACTGCATTAACGTTTACAACTCCAGCAGATTGAACCGGCTCAGAGAAAGTGATTTCAGCAGTTGTACCTTCAGCTTTGACACCAGCTACAGAAGCAGCAGTCTTATCAGCAGCCGAGAAGATCGCGTTGTATGCAGCAGTCAACACTTTAGCGTCTGCTTTCGTTTTGATTGGCGCTACAGTTAACTTAGCGTTAGTAACTTCAATTTTTGGTGTTACTGAACCTACTGTCGCTGTTGCAGTAAGCGTAAGAACCAATCCATCTTCAGAAAGTACTGGCGTGCCAAAAGTTACGCCTTCAAGTGTTACTTTACCAGCAACATCCTCTTTATCGACAGGCTTGTTGAAAGTAACTTGAAGTTCTTTCGCGTTGATTGCTGCTACATCTTTAACCATAGCTGCTTCAACTGTGAAGTCTTTAAGGTCAGATTTCACATCGCCAGATACGAGTTGGAACGAGTGTGTGCCAACTGGGAATTGACGCGATACAGACAATTTACCTTCTTTAGTCACAGTAGCTTCAGTTACGATCGGTGTTGAAGCAGTGTTTTTGTTAGCGAAAACGTGGAGTTCAACTTTTTCGCCTTCTTTAAGGTTCTTCACGTCAGCGTTTACCGAAAGAACTTCTGTCGCTTGGTTGACTGAAGCAGAGATATTTTCGAACTCAACTGCACCAGCTACTACTGTGTAAGTAAGCAACTTCGTGATGCGGTTACCGTTGTGGTTGTAAGAGATGAGGACTTTTTGCTCGCCTTCATCTTTCGTGTTGTAGTTCGAGCTCATTGTGTAGCGCTCAGGAGCTTGTGTGTAGATCTTGCCATCGCGGTACATAACGCGGATCGATGGTTTTACGAGTTCAGAACCAGCTTCGACTTCGCCGAGGTCTTGGTCAAGAACGTAGAGTGGGTAGTTACGAGCGTAAAGTTTCTTGATGTACGTCTTGCCATCAGAACCTTTACCAGTAACTGTTTGCCACTTGTTGATTGCTGTTACGAGGTGCTTGCCCCATGTGATTTGTACGCCAGCTGGGTTGTTAAGAGCGAGTGCCTCTTTGAACTTGCCGCCGAGTACAACTTCTGATTTGAGTTCAACTGCTTTCGCTGTTGAAGCTTCTGCTGCCATTACTGGAGTAAGGGCCGCTGCCGTCACAGCGAGTGCTGCTGATGCTTTGACTAACTTGAATGATTTCTTTGCCATCTTGTGTAAATCCTCCCTTTGGTATGTTGCGATTTTGCGCTACCAGCTTGCAAGCTCTGCTCCCCCCACTAAATGATTCCATATGTATACGCCATTCGAACGAATGACTTATCCCACCTGATCCTTTAGGTCTTGAGCTTCACCGAAACTAGTAGGTATTTTTCAAGATGTGACTCTTGAACAATTTACCAAGTATGAACTTGGAAAACCTTACATCCATAATATACATAACGCTTCCAAACAGCACAAGCGTTTTTTTTCGCAAAAATGGGAATGATTTTGAATTTCGGAGCTTTCGAGATTATTTAATTACTATTTTCCCTTTTTTATAAATGTCGAAAACGGTCGAAAAATGCCGTTTTTAAGCCGTTTCAGCTGAATTCACTTTATTATTTACTTTAAAAGGATATTTAATACCTTTTAATGGATTAATGTATAATTTCCATGTTTAAAATTTGTTTAGCATAAAAACAGCCAATTTATCATCCTTAATTTTACATTGACCAAACTTTTAAAAATGAATCAAATCACCTAGTTTGAATTTCGGGGAATGTCTTTTGGCCCTCTATCGTCATGTCCACATACAAAAAAAGCCGTCGGCACGGGGCCGACAGCTCATCGTCTTGCGACTTTCTTCTATTATTAATACCCAGCGTACTGAAGCGAGTGGATGAAGGCACGCTTCTCGCCACCGAGGAGCGCCCATTCGACTTCGTAGTCATAGCCCTCGATCGTGACGACGATCCGGTTCTCCGGACGGACGTGTTGCTTGATGAAGGCGATCATCTTAGCGTCCGGTTGGAACAGGTACGACTCTTCGACCGTGCCGTCGTCATACTCGTAGATGTCGACGTCATACGGGTCGATCGTGTGAACGAACGATGCGGAGCCGACACGGATGCGGAGCTTCTCGAACTCGAGCGGCTCACCGTCTTCCGCGATGTAGTTCAACAAGAAGCCTATGTTGGCTTTCGTCGGACGGTCGAAGAAGAGCGGTGCGAACGTCTCGTTGTAACGGACCGACGCGTCAGCAGCGAACACTTCCTTGTGGAGCGTCATGCGGAAACCGTCCATGTTGACACGATGGAAGTTGTTGAAGAGCGCATGTTGCACCGTGAGCGTCTCCGCGGCGCTGCGGTTGCCGGCACCGTCACGGACGACGAGCGACATCTTCTTGCCAAGCGGTTGTTTCGGAATCGGCAAGACGAACTTCCCTGTCGACATGACCGGGGCCGTGTATGCTTTCCCGTCAATCGTCACGATGACCGTCGCGAGCGGCTCAGCCGTTCCGGCAATCCCGTTCGATACTGTCGTGACGGCTTGCGTGAGGCGGGCCTTGTTTGGTGCGACCGTGTCCGCGACGACCGTCGACTTGACGAGCTCGCTGATCGCGCCGTTCGGTTTCTTCGCTTGTGCCGTGAGCACCGTGCCCACTTTTTGGAGCGCGATGACGCGACGGTAGTTCCCGTTCGCATCGAACGAGCCGTTGAACGTGCTGCCGCCGACCGTGACCGTGACGGCGAGGCCTGGAGTCCCTTTCACTTCGATGGCACGTGACGAGTTATCGACTTTCCCGATGACCGGGGCTTTCGGACGTGCCGTCGCATCTTCTGCGACGACGACCGTCGTTGTCTCACTCACGTTTCCGCTCGCATCGACCAAGCGGACGTCGATGACGCGCCCGACCGGTTGCGGTGACATCGTGAAGATCGCTTCGCCGTTCGTGCGGATGACGCGCTCATACGTCTTCCCAGCGACGAGGATTTCCGCTCTCGCGCCGACTTCACCTTTAATCGTGAGTGACGTCGAGGTATGGAGCACGGCCGAGACGATCGGGGCGTCCGGTGCCGTCACGTCAGCTTCGGCTTCCGGTGTCGTGTCGACCGGCGTCTCCGTCGATTCAGGTGTTTCTGTCGTGTCGACCGTTTCTTTCGTTTCCGTCTGTTCGACAGGCTCGACCGTTTCGGTGTTCCCTTCAGCCGCGACGAACGATGGGCTGAAGCCGCCGATGACGAGTGTCCCGGCGAGGAAAAGTGATAAATACTTCGGTTGTTTCATGTTTATGAATTCCTCCTAAAATAATGTAGCAATAGACAACAAATTTATTATATTGGATTATTTTAAAAATAGGTACATAAATTTCTAAATTATGCGTATGTTTTTCATCTTTGGGAGACGTAAAAAAAGACACCTCCGAAATGGGAGATGCCTCAGGCTCATACTTCATGAATCATCGTCGCCTGACCGCCTTGCCAGAGCCACGATTCGCCTTCTTTCACATACAGGTGGAGCGCCCAAAAGCGTCCCTCATACGCGTTCGTCCCAAGGATGAACCGCTCTTCTAACAACAGTTGGACGATGGCGAGGTCGCCTTTCACCGTCTCGTCGAACGTGACCGTCTCTTGGGCGATCCACTGCACCGAGGCCGGATCGACGAACTGGTCTAAAAACGTCTCTTTATCGAACTGACGGCCGCTCGAGTCGACGTAGCGGAACGAGTCGTGCATGATGCCGCGCATCGCCTCGAGGTCCCCGCCCGTCTGGAACGTGGCCCGGTCGTCAGAAAGTTGTTTCATATTCAATGTTTCCATAGATGTACCTTCCTTTCAGCGTTCATCATACCATACAATCCGTACCGGCTTCATCCGGATTCCTAGCACCTAGTTTTTACCAAACCTGAACGGTGAATCATCTTCCGGTCTATACCCGTCTGTGCGTTTTCTTATACCTATAGAAAAGACCGGCTCAGCCGGCCTTTCTCATTCACTCCCGAATCGGGTATTTAATTGCGCTCGGACGACGGCCGGACGACGCTCGGCGAACTGGCGCATCTCGGCGAGTTCGGCCTCCCACGCGTCGACGGACGGGATGTTCCCCCAACGCGCGATTTGGCGCGGCATCTCCGGCGCGATCGTACTCGCGACCTCGTCCAGTTTCGACGTCATCGCCTCCGGTGTGAACGGCCCGGCGAGCAGCTCGTTGAAGATCTCAACGAAACGCTCCCGTCCTTCCGCGCTCGCCATGAGCGAGCGGAACAGCGCGTGCTCCGGCCCAGGACCGGTCAAGTAGGCGAACATGTCGTAATTGATGCTCTCCTCGAGCGGCAAACGTCCGGCAAAGCCTTGGTCGAGGTCGAAGACGACCCAGCGCCAACGCCCATCGTGCCCGTAGACGTCATCGTCCGTCAGCTCCGTCGCCTTGCGCCAGACGACGTAGTTGTTGAACATGCTGTCGAGATTCCCGTAAAACGCTTGATAAGCGACATACTCCAAGAAGTTGTCGACGTCCATCCTGCGTTCGAGTTCAGTAAACGCCTCGGGCGCGTCCAAGTCGTTCGTCTCAGCGAAACGGACCATCTCCCGGTAATGAATCAAATCGGCGTCTTGTCCCGTCTCAATGACAAAACCGTCCGGCATGTCGCGGTCCGCTTCGAGGATGGCGAGCTCGGTCTCGTCGATATCGTATTTGATTTCGAAATAGTCTGGGGAATACAGTTCCCGCAAGTTATGAAGTCCCCAATACTCCCCGTTCACGAGGACGATCGTCGGCTGATAGTCTTGGAAGTCGAGCAGTCGCTCACTGAGGAGTTCCTGCATGAACGCGTCCCGGACCATCGCCCCTTGCCAGTCGTTGCCGGCGTTCCGGAGGAGCAGACGGTTGAACTCGGTCTCGTCGTTCCCGGGGAAGAACGGGTGGTAGAAGCGGCTCTGCCCGTACTCGCTCCGTGCATATAGACGTAGACTCTTTTGCGCGAGACCGCGCGAGAAGCCGCCATGGATACGGATGCCGATGTCTTGGCCGAAGACGTGCTCGCCACCTTCGAAGTAATCGAGGTGGGCCGGTCGCTCCCACTCCCGCCCCGTCTCGAAGAAGTTGCCGCGCCCGATCTCGAGCGGGCCGTCCGGGACGTCGCCCGGCGTATAGATGCCGATTTTCTCATCGAACAAGTTCCTCGCATCGGTCGTCAGCGAGACGACGGGGAGGTTCGACGTGAACAAGTCCGCGTCGAGCAAATACGTCCGCGTCGAAAGCGCGCTCGTCGCCCCGTCCTTCACGCTGATCGCGCGGATGACGAGGGCTCGTTCGGCCGCCCTCCGTTCGAACGTCGGCGGGGTCCGGTTCGTCGCCGTCCGATTGTTCGATAAGACGGGCACGTCCGCGGTAAGCGACGGGTCGAGCGTGATCGGGCTCATATAGCGGGTCGACTCGGGTGTCGGGTCGCTCCCATCTGTCGTATAGAAGATGTCGGCCCCGTCCGTCGCCTCGAGCGAGAGCGTCGTCCCGGGTGCGATGATGCCACTGTCAACCGAGAACGTCGGTCGGTCCGGCAATCGTTCGAAGTCGCGGTCGGCGACTTGCTCGGCGATCCCGTCGAGACTCGAATAGTCGTGCGTCGCATTCCCCGTCACGTACAGCCGTTCCGAGATGTCGAGATTCTCGAGCGGCGAGAAGTCGGCGATGCGGTTGTCCCGCAGATTGACGTTGACGAGTCCCGTCAGGCCTTGGAGCGGTCCAATCGATTCGATGGCGTTGCCACGGACGTTCAGATGCGTCACGTTCGGGGTCCGTTCGAGCGCCTCGAGCGAGCTGACGTCGTTGTCACGCAAGTTGAGCGTCGTGAGCGTCTCGGAAGCCGGTAAGAACGACAGGTCGCTCACGTCGTTCCCTTCTAAATTGAGCGTCTCGAGCGTGTCCGGGAGTTCCGGTACGTCCGTCAGTCGGTTGAAACTCAAGTCGACCACTTTCAAATGAGGCAAGTTGGCGAGCGCCGACACGTCAGTCAGCCGGTTGCCGGACAGGTCGAGCGTCTCGAGCGATTGGAAATGTTCGAGCCCGGTCAAGTCGGTCAACTGATAGCCGGACAAGTCGAGCGCGGTGACGCCTCGGACCTTGTTCTGGTTGAACGAGCCGACCGGGATGTTCAACTCCTCGGCGAGCGCGGCCTCGAACGCCGCCCCGGCCGTCGCGTTCTCTTCGGCGATGTAATACATGCCGCCCCACGTCCCGGCGAGCACGGCGGCCAACAATCCGACTTTTAGTACCTTCATATAATACGAGCCTCCCGATGTCGATATGCGTTTGCGTCTTATGTAGTAGAACAGTATACTTGAATTCTAACACACCTTAACAAATATTTAATAATCCCTTATGAAGGAGAGACACCGTGGCCCAAGAGATATTCAAGCGATACGAGATCAAATATTTAATCCCATTTGCGAAGTACCTTGAGCTCCGTGAGCTCATCATGCCGTACATGCATTACGACACGTATGGCAACCCGGAAGGGAAATATAATATCGTCAGCCTCTATTTCGACTCCGACGACAAGTCGATTTATTACGAGACGCGCAACAAGCTCCCGTTCCGCCAGAAGTTGCGCCTGCGCGTATACGATCAGGCCGACCTCGGCAGTGCCTCGTTCATCGAGGTGAAACAGAAGTTCAAGAACGTCGTCAACAAGCGCCGGACGATCCTCCCGCTCCATCAGGCGTACGACATCCTGCGCGACCCGAACAAGCCGCTCGAGACGGTCGAGGCATCGAACCCGCAAATTTTGAAAGAGGCGCTCCACTTCCAGCACTTGTACGACTTAAAACCGAACACGGTCGTCAGCTATGATCGCCAAGCGTTCTCCGGGACGTTCGAGAAAGACCTCCGCGTCACGTTCGACTACAACCTCATGTGCCGAAACGACGACTTGCGAATCGAACACGGGCCAGAAGGGCATCACTTCATCGACCCCGGGCTCGTCGTCCTCGAGGTGAAAGTGTCCGAGGTCGTCCCGTTTTGGCTCGCCCGCATCTTGTCGGACCTCGAATGCAACAAACAGAGCGTCTCCAAGTTCTGTACGAGCGTCGAATTATTGGAACACGAAAACTCAAGCGAAGGTAGGATTTTGTCATGACCGATTTCTTTAACGAAGTACGCCAGCTCGCCGACGTCACCTCGCGCCTAACCGTGCTCGAGGCGGCCGCGGCGATCTTCCTCAGTTTCATCTTGACGCTTTGCATCGCCTATCTGTATAAACGGACCCATACCGGCGCCCGTTACTCGCAGTCGTTCGTCCAGACGATTATCATCATGGGCGTCACCGTGTCGGTCATCATGATCGTCATCGGCAACAACGTCGCCGTCGCCTTCGGTCTCGTCGGGGCGTTCTCGATCATCCGTTTCCGGAGCGCGATGAGCGACCCGAAAGACATCGCCTTCATCTTCTTCGGCATGGCGGCCGGCATCTCGTGCGGCCTCGGCTTCTACATACTCGCCATCCTGTTCACCGTGTCGCTGTCGGTCATCATCCTCCTGTTGTACACGTTCGACTTCGGTCGCGGCGGCTCGGACAAGAAGCGGTTGTCGATCACGGTGCCGGAGAATCTGCATGACGAGACGGCGTTTGACGGGGTGCTCTCGGCGCACTACAAGTATTATGCGCTCCGCTCGGTCGAGACGACGAACCTCGGCACGATGATCCAGCTCGTCTATATCGTCCAAAACAAGGACGGCGTCAAAGACAAACAGATCATCGATGAGCTCCGTAAGATGAACGGCAACTTGAAAGTGTCCGTCAACTATTTGAACACGGAAATCTTCTGACATGAAAAATCGGCCCTCGCGAGAGGACCGATTTTTTTATTTGACGATGACCGTCGTGATCTTGCTGACTTTTTTCGTCACATCTTCCACATGGACCGACAAGCGCTCGCCTTTTTTCAAGGCGCGCGTTTTCGCCGTGTACGTGCCAGCGAGCGTCACTTTCGACTTGCCGATGACGCGGTTCTGTGCGTCACGGACGACGACCGTCATGCCGGCTTGTGCTTTCCCTGTCACTTGTTTCGCGTTCGCACGCGGAGCTGTGACACTCGGTGCATTCGGACGGAGCCCTTTCGCGACCGTGACGCGCTCCCCGGTGAAGAGCGAACCGTTCGTATACGTCACGCGGAGCACCGTGCCCGGCTTTTGCGGCGTGAGCGACATCGTCACGTTTCCGTTTCGAGCCGTCCCCCATCCGATGCGCTTCGTCCCGTTATAGACGTTGACGACCGTGCCCGGTTTCGCCGCGACCGTGAACACCGGCGCGTTGTCGAACACGCGGCCTGGCTTCGGCGCGATTTGAAGCATCGACTCAGCTCGATAGACGTTCACTTTCCCATATCCGCTGACGACGTCATAGTATGGGAGGAGCGGCACCTTCAATTCGTCGAGCACTTGCTGCATCCCGTCATACATGCGCGGATCTTTTGGCGCGTCCCCACCCGTGAAGGCGAGTGGTTCGGCCGAACGGCGAAGGATCGAACGAACACCTTCCACCGTCATTCGTGGGTGTTGTGATACGAGAAGCGCCACGGATGCGGCGACGTGCGGGGTCGCCATGCTCGTCCCGTCCATATAGACGACGTTGCCGTCCGGCACGAGACTCGCGACTTTCGAGCCCGGGGCGACGACGTCGACGTTGAGGCCGAAGTTCGAATAGTCGCTGACGAGACCGAACGTGTTCGTCGCGCCGACCGAGATCGTATATTTCGACGAGGCCGGGTACGACAAGAGCGATTGGCCGTCGTTCCCCGTCGCGGCGACGATGATGACACCGCGGTCATGGGCATACTTCAACATGTAGCCGATCGTCCGGCTCTCTGAACCACCGAGGCTCATGTTGATGACTTTCGCCCCCGCATCGACGGCATACTTGATGCCGAGTGCGATTTGGTCCGTCTCCCCGTAACCCCATGAATCGAGTACTTTCACCGGCAAGATCGACACGTTCGGCATCATGCCGCGCATCGACGTGCCGTTGTTTTGCGTGGCCGCGATGACACCGGCGACGTGGGTGCCGTGGCCGTGGTCGTCGATCGCATCGCCTTCCCCGTTCGGGTCGACGAAGTTTTTGCCGTTCGCGACATCGACTTTCCCTTTCAAGTCGAGGAGTCGATAGTCGACCCCGGTATCGAGCACGGCGACTTTGACGGTACGGGCGTTCAGCTTGAGCGCCTCATACTTGTCGAGCCCGATACCCGCATCCGCGAACGGCTTCAAAATGGAACGGCTGTTGACCGACCATTGATAGCTGTACGTCGGGTCGGCCATGAACGCGGAGTATTTCTCGATTGGCTCGATATACTCGACGTTCGGGTCGCTTTCGAGCATCGTCTGGGCGGACGCTTGCGTCTTCGCTGACGCCGCCTCGACGTCGATGAGGGCGAAGTGGTCGCCCGATGCCCCGATTGACAGACGCTCGGCCGAGACGTCACGCAACGCGTTCATCTTGCCAATCGATTGGCTCGGTGACGACTTGTATTTGACGATATAACGCGGCGCGTCCGAGACGTTCACCGTGATGCCGATGCGGTTGAACACGTCCGTGATCGGTGTCCCGGCGAGTTGATCCATGCCGACGCTGCCTGCGACCGAGGCGATGTCCGCCTTCAAGCCTTCCGGCACGCTCTGGTTGACGAGGGCGTGCATCCGGTTGATTGCCGTCGCTTCTTTTGATGAGACCGTATGCTGTTTCCGGTCGACGAGCGCCGTCAAGAGCGGTTTCAACGTCATGAGGTCTTGATAGGCCGTTTGACGTTTCGCCTTGTCGAACGTGACCGCCTTGACGATATACGGCGAGGCGCGGTAGTAAAGTGCCGCGAGCTCACGCCCTTGTTCCGACTGGTTGAGGACACCGGTCTGGACGTGGCGAATCAACTCGAGCATCGTCTTTTTATCGTTCGCTGACATGAAGATCGTTTCGACGGCACACATGTCACCGCCTTGCTGCTCATACTTCACCGGCAGTTTGACCGGGTTGTAGACGAGCTCGATCTCCGAGGCGAACTGGGACAAGTCCGGCTCGCCCGGCGGTTCTTCTGATTCTTCCCCTTCTTCAAGCGAGAAGCTCTCTTCCGGCGGGTACATGTCCGGCGTCTCCATCGGCATATACTCGACTTTCACATAGTACGGTCCTTCCCAAGCGTATGGGAGGTTGATTGTCGCTTTCCCGTCCTCTTTCGAGGCGCTCGCCCGATACGGGTAAAACGTCTCGTCCTTCGCGCCCATGTCCGCACTCGGATAGACCGAGATGTGAGCGAGCTTCGTCGCTTCCATGACGATTTGCATATGCGTCATGTCACTCGGACCGTTCCGTTCTAGCTTGAACCAGTATGTATTGACCGGTTCGACGCCCGTCGTGAACGTGACAGCCTTCCCGGCCTCAAGCCGTGCCGCCTGCTTCATGCCGGCCCCGGCATCGGCGTGGATGCGTGGCGGGACGAGCGAGACGACGAGTAGGACCGCGAGCAATGTCGCAACGGTCCGTTGCACCATTCGTTTCATCTTGTTTCCCTCTTTTCCAAGTATTAGGTGAATCACCTTGGATATAGTATACGGGATATGACAGAAAATGTTTCAATTGTGTTACGAAAAGATTTCATCTTGATTTCGGAATTTTGAACACCAGCGTATTGACAAGTCGTCCCGCGCCCGGTAAAGTGACGATAACATCATACGAACTCGCGATGAGAAAGAAGAGTAGCGCGAAGGGACGTCTTCAGAAAGCCGGTGGTCGATGCGAACCGGTGACGTGTCTTGCGTGAATGGGCTTTTGAGCGTTCAGACCGATATGTAGGCTCTGACGGGTCCTCCCGTTACCGAGGACAGCGAATGATTGTTCGCGATGAGTGGGGAGACACGTCGTCTCTCAACGAAGGTGGCAACACGGGGAATCTCCTCGTCCTTCATGTCCGTTTGGGCATGTCGGGCGAGGAGATTTTTTATTTTAAGGAGGTCAATCTTATGGAACAACGAATCATCAATGGCGACGAACTGACACCGGTGGCCATCTTCCACCGTCTAGCAGGTGAACGGAAAGTATTGCTCGAAAGCCGCGCCGAAGGCAAGCACGGCCGCTACTCGATTGTCGCAGCGAATCCGGTCGAGACGATTCGTGTCGACGGGACGAGTGTTTCGGACGCGAACGGAACGATTGAGACGGCCGATCCGCTCGTCCACTTGTCCGCGCTCATCACCCGTGACGTCCCGGACGCCCCGTATCCGTTCATCGGCGGCGCCATCGGGTATATCGGTTACGACATGCAACGTGTCTACGAACCGATCCCGAACACGCCGAGCGAGACGCGTGGCTTGCCGGACGCGTTGTTCCAGCGCTATGAGACGGTCGTCTTATATGACCACCTCGAGGAACAGGTCATCTTGATCGACACCGGCGAGTCGGACGCGACGGAACGGCTCGACATGATTCAACACCAACTCGAGACGGCACAGACACATACGCTCGAACCGGTCGTCCGGACGAGCGAGCGCATCTTGACCGAGAAGGATGAGTTCATCGAACGCGTCTTGAAGGCGAAGGAAGCGATTCTTGCAGGCGAGGTGTTCCAACTCGTCTTGTCGCAACGAATCGACGCGACGTTCACCGGCGACCCGTTCCACTTTTACCGGACACTCCGGAAACAAAACCCGAGCCCGTACCTATTCTATATCGACCTCGGCGAAGCGATCGTCCTCGGCGCCTCCCCGGAGAGCCTCGTCCAAGTGAGCGGGAGCCGGGTCACGACGAACCCGATCGCCGGCACTCGCCCGCGCGGCAAGACGGTCGAAGAAGACGTCCGTCACGGGGAGTCGCTCCTCGCTGACGAAAAAGAACTCGCCGAGCACCGGATGCTCCTTGACCTCGGGCGAAACGATATCGGCCGCGTCGCCAAGGTCGGCACGGTGACGATCCCGAAACAGATCGAGCTCGAACGTTTCAAAAACGTCATGCACCTCGTCTCCGAGGTCGAAGGCGAGCTGCGTGACGACTTGAATCCGATTGACGCGTTGCGCGCCTGTCTTCCGGCCGGCACCGTGTCCGGGGCGCCGAAGATTCGGGCGATGCAGCTCATCGACGAGCTCGAGACGGTGAAACGCGAAGTGTACGCCGGGGCGGTCGGGTATCTCGACGTCCGGGGCGGGTTCGACTTCGCCCTCGCCATCCGGACGATGGTCGTGCAAGGCGACACGGCCCATGTCCAAGCCGGTGCCGGGATCGTCTATGACTCCGACCCCGTGTCGGAATATGAAGAGACGCTGCATAAGGCCAAATCCCTTTTGGAGGTGTTCGCATGATTTTACTCATCGACAACTACGACTCGTTCACGTATAACGTCTATCAAGACGTCGCCCGGTTTAGTGACGTCACCGTCGTCCGGAACGATGAACTCTCGGTCGAGGCGATTCGGGACGTCAATCCATCCGGGATCATCATCTCCCCTGGCCCCGGCGGCCCGCAGGACGCCGGCGTCTCGCTCGACGTCGTCCGGGAGCTCTCCGGCGTGATGCCCATACTCGGTATCTGTCTCGGCCACCAAGTCATCGCCGAGGCGTTCGGTGGGACGGTCGGCCGAGCAAATCAAGTCATGCATGGGAAAACGTCACGCATTTTGACGATCCCGTCCGTCTTATTCGATGGCGATCCGCTCAATGTCATGCGCTATCACTCACTCGTCGTTCACGCGACGGATCTCATCGTGACCGCTCGCACGGAAGACGGTGTCATCATGGCGCTCGAGCATCCCGAGCATCCGACGTATGGCGTCCAGTTCCACCCTGAGTCAATCGGCACGCCCGAGGGACAAAATCTGTTCGAGCGGTTCGTTGCATGTTGCGTGAAAAGTGCGGGGCATGTGTCCTCGGTCTGAGTATGACGAAATACATCACTCAAGCGTGTCTCCACGAAAATCGGAGATGCGCTTTTTTACCGTTTCTCAATCATAACCTGAAATATAGCTCACCATTCTCTAAACATACTTATTTCTGTTCAAAATGAGTATGTTTATCACGTACATACCATCATAAATCAGTTATATTAGAATTAAACATACTCAAAAATCAATCAAATGACTATATTTAATCAATTTTGATTATAAATGGGGATGAGTGTTATGCGAAATTACGATTATCAATATTTAAGAAATCTCGCCTTGCCGATGGAAACCGTACGATTGATTGGTCGCATCAATGAATATAAAGGCAAACAAGACCTATATAAACAACAGGCGCCTCAAATCTTGAACACGTTACGTGACGTCGCGGTCATTCAATCGACAAAGGCTTCCAATGCAATTGAGGGAATCGTCGTGACCGAGAGCCGCCTACACACCATCATGTCGAAGACCTCGGATCCGGCCGACCGCTCAGAAGCTGAAATTGCCGGGTACCGGGATGTATTGAACTTAATCCATGCTTCAGCTCAAGATATCCCAATCAACCCGAACATCCTGCTCCAGCTTCATAAAGAACTCTACAAATTTGTTCCGGTCGAAGGCGGGCGCTGGAAAAATATCGATAACGAGATTAGCGAGACCTTCCCCGACGGTACGCGTCGGACGCGCTTCGTACCTGTCCCAGCATTCGAGACCCCGACGGCTGTTCAGGCCTTATGCGACAGTGTAAAAGAACGTCGGCAAAACGAAGACGTCGATTCACTCATCTTGACTAGTATGTTCGTCCTCGACTTTTTATCGATTCATCCGTTCAATGACGGGAACGGACGAATGGCCCGGCTGGTGACTTTGTTGCTGTTGTATCAATTCGGCTTTGAGGTCGGCCGCTATATTAGTCTCGAAAAGATTGTCGAGGAACGGAAAGAGGACTACTATGAGTCTCTACGGTTGTCATCGATCCATTGGCATGAGAACCGACAAGACCCGTTCCCATGGATCAACTATCTGTTGAGCGTGATTCTTGCGGCTTATAAAGAGCTTGAGGAACGTGTTGGCCTCGTCACGTCAGGAAGTCAAAGCAAGAGCATCCGGATTAGACGATTCGTAGAAGGGAGAATCGGGCCGTTTACCAAGTCGGATGTTCGGAACGCCTGCCCCGACATCAGTGAGGCAACCATCAACCGAGTTCTTCGGGAATTGCGGGATGAAGGGGAAATCGCTCCATCTGGACTCGGCCGGAGTGCGAAATGGATTAAGCAATGACTCGAATGCAGAGGGTAGCACGCTTCCTCAACCAGAGGCGGAAATTCATTTCACAACGTTTACGTTTGAAAAGACATATGATCAAGGAGAATTGACATGAGTCTATTTGAATACATCAGTCTGTCTGCAACTGCATGGTTTATGGGATTCTTCCCCATGTTCGAAATCTATTTGGCCATCCCGAGTACGATGTTACTCGGTCTCGATCATGTCTCTGCGGTGCTTTGGGCCGGGTTCGGTAACTTCTTGCCGGTTCCCCTGCTCGCGTACTTTTACGATTGGCTCCATCGTTTCAAACGCCTCAGCGGCTGGCTCGATCGTCTCGAGAAACACCGATTCAGTCATTTGATGCGCGAGCATGGCAGCTGGTCGATTATCCTCGTCACGCCATTACTCGGGTCATGGGTCGTCGGTGTGATTGGGCATTCGATTGGGATGAGGCGTTCTACACTCCTCATCTATTCAGCTATCAGCATATTCGGGTATGGCGTGATCATCGCTTGGCTCACCTCGAAAGGCATCGAGTTCACATTCTGAGACACGCCTGACGTCGTTCGCAAATGAAAAGGTATCGGACTCATTCTGACATGAATGGATCTAATACCTTTTTTGTGCTAGATTACTCAAGTCTGATTTTCTGCATTAAGAGGAAATCACGTCCTCGTCTCTTTCTGTGAAAAATGCATCCATTTGAAAGTCATGCTTATCGAGCACAATCTGTTCGCGCGCAATGCCCCGCTCACATAGCATCGCAATCGTCTCGCGCAAGAAGTCATCGCTCCCGACGACGTAATACAGCCCGTCCATATCCTGCGCGAGCGTCTTGACCGCCTCGTGGTAACGAACGCGACTGTCGACGAAGTCAGCCGTGAACGTATCGGTCGATGTGAAGATATCTTGAAATAGATAGTTCGCCGACGAGTCGACGTTTAACGAATGGAGGTGCGGCACCCCTTCCCCATCCGCCACATAGCCGAGGACGAGCGGGCGGAACGTCGCGAGCCCGACCCCGGCCGACAACAAGTAGACGTTCTTCCCGGCGCGCTTCAACGGAACGTTCGAATGCGTCTTGAAGATGGCGACGTTCTCACCGAGCGCTATTTCCCGGAGAATCGACTTGAACTCGGAACATTCTTCTTTGATGCGCGTCGTGATGCCAATCACGCCTTCTCGCGGCAACGTCGAGATCGACATGTGGCGAATCAGACTCCGGTTCGGTCGCTCCTCTTTGTTGAACCCTTTGAGCGCAAAATGCGTGTGCGCCCCTTCCTCCCACGTGAAGCCGTCCGGTCGTTCGAGTCGGAACGTGTATGTATCAGCCGCTTCTTCGATGACCTCTAAAATTGGTGTCCAATAAATTTGCATCGTCGTCACTTCCTTCTATATTAGTAGACCGCGATCGGTCCGTACGGGCCTTGGATGACCTCGAGCTTCGTCTCGAAGATGTCGGACAAGATGTCCCCGTTCATAATCTCGTCGACCGTCCCGAACGCAGCGATTTGCCCGTCTTTCATCGCACAGATTCGGTCCGAGTATTTGGCCGCGAAGTTGATATCGTGGAGCACGGTGACGATCGTCCGGCCGAACTCGTCGGCGACGTGACGTAAGTATCCCATCATCTGTACCGAGCGGGCGATATCCAAATTGTTGAGCGGCTCGTCGAGGAGAACGTATTCCGTCTCCTGACAGAGCACCATCGCGACGTAGGCCCGTTGGCGCTGACCGCCCGACAGTTCGTCGAGGTAGCGGTGCTCGAGATGCGTCAAATCAAGAAAGTCGATATATTTCGAGATGATCGCCTCGTCCTCTTTCGTCAATCGTCCCTTCGAGTACGGGAAACGTCCGAATCCGGCGAGTTGGCGCACGGTCAAGCGCGTCACGAAATGGTTCTCTTGCCGGAGAATCGTGATGATTTTCGCCAAGTCTTTCGACTTCGTGCTCGACACGTCCATCCCGGCGACTTGAATCTGACCCGCGTCTAAATGGAGCAGACGGCCGATCATCATGAGCGTCGTCGACTTCCCGGCCCCGTTCGGACCGATGAGTGACGTGAAGCCGGCCTTCGGGATATCGAGGTCGATCGGCCCGATGTGGACGTTATCCGTATACGATTTTTTCACTTGTTCGAGTTGTATCATAAGGACCTCCGCTTAAGAATGACTGCCAAGAAAATGATGCCACCGAACAGTTCGATGATGACGGAGACGACGCTTGGCGTGTTGAAGATGTGGTACATGAAGAAGTAGGCGCTCGTCAAAACGAAGAAGCCGAGCGCGTACGCCATCGGGAAGACGTATTTATGGTCATACGTCGAGGCGACCTGGTAGCTGAGCGTCGCGACCAAGAAACCGAAGAACGTGAGCGGCCCGATGAGCGCCGTCGACACCGACATGAGGAGCGAGATAAGAATGAGCGTATAGATGACGCTCCCGCGATGGTTCACCCCGAACGACGTCGCCACGTCCTTCCCGAGCGAGACGAGATTGAGTCGGTTCGAGAACGCGTACAATAATACCCCGACGACGAGCACGAGCGGGATGACGATCGGGAAGTAGGCCGCGTCCGCGTTCGTCACCGAACCGAACAGCCGCGCCTGCAAGATGTCAAAGTCGGACGGGGCGAGCATGCGGCGCATGAACGTCGACACCGAGTTGAGCCCGGTCCCGATGATAATCCCGACGAGCAGCATGAGCTGCAGGTTGGCGTATTTCCCCGACAATAACCAGCCGTATAGCAAAAGACTCATGAGCACCATCAGTCCGACCTGCGTCAAGAACGCACCGGTCCCCGTAAAACCGACCAAGGCGCCGGCACCGAAGAAGAAAATCATACTCGTCTGAATCGTCGAATAGAGCGCGTCATACCCGAGGAGCGAAGGTGTGATGATGCGGTTGTTCGTCACTGAATGGAACGCGACGGTCGCGAGGCTCTGACAGAGCGCCGCGATTGCCATCGTCGTGACGGCGACGACGCGCCGCTCGACGACCGGCCAAAACGACGGTGAGTCAATCGGAACCGGATTGTTGTAAAGCAACAGCCCGAGCGCGCACAACACGCCACCGATGATGAAGGCGGCAAGGAAGAGCCAATAGCGCCGCTCCTCCCGCCTCGAACGGAACGCCGACGCGCTCCGCTCCTTTTCTTGAAGCGGATGGACGTCCACTTCATACACTTCTTTCTCGATGACCGTACTCATCGAACCCCTCCCCGCTTCCGTTGTCTAAGTAAAATCCCGATGAAGACGAACGCACCGACCGTCCCGAGAATGAGTGAGACCGGCAGCTCGAACGGCGCGATAATCGTCCGCGAAATCAAATCACAGACGAGAATCGTCCCCATGCCGACGACACACACCTACGGCAAGTTGCTGCGGAGGTCGTCGTCCCGAAACATCGAGACGAGATTCGGGACGATCAAGCCGAGGAACGGCAAGTTGCCGATGACCGTCGCCACAACCCCGACCGAGAGGGCGATGAGCCCCGTCGCGACCATCATGAGCTGGTTATAGTTCACCCCGAGGCTCGTCGCGACGTCTTCCCCGAGTCCTGCGAGCGTCAACCGGTTCGCGAGCAAGAAGATGAGCACCGTCGCGATGAGGATGAGCCATAAATACTCATAGCGCCCGACTTGGACCGAGGCGAACGAGCCGACGAACCAACCTTCGAGCGTCTGACTCATCCGGAAGAACAGACCGAGGAACGTGGAGACGGCCGAGATGACGGCACCGAGCATGAGCCCGATAATCGGCACGATCAACGAGGAGCGTAGCTTGACCGAACGCAAAAACCAAAAGAACACCATCGTGCCGACAAACGAGAACACGATCGCCCCCGTCATCCGCATCATGAGCGTCGGTGCCGGTACGAGCAAGTACACCGTCAAGAGCCCGAGCCCGGCCCATTCGAGTGTCCCCGTCGTCGTCGGTTCGACGAGCCGGTTTTGGGTAATGAGCTGCATGACGAGCCCCGACATCGCCATCGCCGCCCCCGTCAACATGAGGGCGACCGTCCGCGGGACACGGGTGATCCAAAACATATCGAAGTCGGCGCGAATATCATACACGCCCGTAACGAGCGATAAGACCGCAAGCATCAACACGACGAGCGTCGCGAAGATGAACGACTTCGTCCATATGGTAGAAAAGGAGGGCTGAGACAATGTCTCAGCCCGAGTTAGTGGTGTTTGCACGATCGCACGCCTTACTTCTTGAGCGCTTGTGCGATGTCGTTGAACATTTCAGCGTACGTTTGAATCGACTCGTTCAAATATGTGTCGTTCGGTGCGTAGACGATGTTCTTTTCTTTGACGGCTGTCGTCTTTTGAAGCGCCGGGGCGTTGTCGATGACGTCCGCTGCCGGTACGGCACCTTCCGCTCCAGCGAGCGGTGCGTCGCGGTCGAGGACGAAGAGCCAGTCCGGGTTGCTTTCGGCGATTGCTTCGACCGAGACTTCATCCCCTTGGTGGTCGCCTATCGTCTTCTCGACTTCTAACGCCGGTGTCCAGCCGAAGATGTCATACATCGGGCCATAGACGCGACCTGAAATCGGTGCCGAGAAGCCGATGTCTCCGCCTGAGACGATGACCGACATGATCGTGTCTTCGCCGTTGTAAGCTGATTTCACGCCATCGATTGAGTTGTCGAGGTCCGCGACGAGCTGTGCCGCCTCTTCGTTCTTATCAAAGATTTTCCCGAGCGTGAGCGTCGTGTCCGTCAACCCTTTGACCAAAATCTCACCCGGAGTGCCCGTATCTTCCGGGATGTCGATGTACAAGTCAATCACGGCCGCGTTCGGTACGAGTTTTTTGATGTCTTCGTAGTAATCGGCGAAACGTTGCCCGACGATGACGACGTCCGGGTCGACGCCTGCAATCGCCTCTAAGTTCGGCTCAAAGTGCATGCCGACGTCGGCGATGTCGCTGTCTTTCGCATATGGCGACTCGGCCGGCAACAATCCGATCGGTGCCGCCGCGAGTTCGATGTCCCACGCCGCGAGCGTCTCGAACGTCCGGTTGTCGAGGGCGACGACCTTCTCCGGGTTGACCGGTACGTCAATCGTGCCGTGTGCATCGGTGATCTCGACCGTTTTCGGCGCCTCGGCACCTTCCACTTCTCCTGTTTCTTTCGTCTCTGTCGTCCCGCCGCATGCGGCAAGCACGAAGATGAGTACTGTCAACATGAGTGACACTTTCAATTTCCCCATTCTGTCCATCTCCTTATGTATTTAGTTTGAATGACACTCGTCTCAACTCGAACGTGTCCACGTCTTCTGTTCTATGTATGGACGCTTCTATGGACTCGTTCTCATTGATAATGATTATCATTATCGTTTTCATTGAGAAGCATATCAAACAAAAAAAGGATGTGCAATGCCAAATTGTCAAAAAGGGACTGGGAATATTTTTCTTTCCTTATACGCAAAAAAATCATTCATGTATGAGTAATCGGTTCGACAAGACAATTCAAACTTGATATATTGACTTTACTGACCGTTCAGTAAAGTTAATGAGGTGAACATGATGAACAAAAAACAATTACTGCTCGAGACGGCCGCCCAGATGATTCGGGAGGACGGCATTCAACAACTATCGCTCGAGCGGCTCGCCGCGCGTGTCGGCATCACGAAAGCCGGTGTGCTCTACCACTTCGAGACGAAAGACAATTTGCTCCGCCAAATGAACGAACTCGCCATCACCGAGTTCGAGACACGGATCCATCATCATATGACGGACGGACCGTACCCGTTCACACGAGCTTACGCTCAGGCGACACTCGACTATATGGAGGCGGCACGAATCGGCCTGAGCGCCGTCTTCATCTCGTCGCAAGAAGATGCGAGCGGTGCTATCTGGAACGAGGCGGCACGCCGATGGGATGAACGCTTTCTTGCCGACGGGACCGACCCGCGCGTACTCGAACTTCGGCTGTTATGTGACGGGTTCTGGTTCGCGTTGACGTACGGCTATAGCGACGCCTTCAAGGACGAGGCCGCCCGGCTCATCCTTCAGAAGTGTGACGCGCTCGAACAGGCAGGTGGCTAAGATGGGCTTCCTCTATCTCGCCTTGGCGATCATCTCTGAAGTGTTCGGCTCGAGCATGCTCAAGCTCAACGCGACGTCGTCGACCCGTCTCCCGATTGTCGGGGTCGCGCTCGGCTATGTGACGGCGTTTTATCTATTGTCGCTCGCCCTCCTCTCCATCCCGCTCAGCTTCGCCTACGCGTTTTGGAGCGGGGTCGGCACGGCTGCGACGGCACTCATCGGGTTTCTCGTCTTCAACGAGCAAGTCCGCAAACAGACCGTCGCCGGCATCGGACTCGTCATCGTCGGGCTCGTGTTGATGAAAGTATAGGAGGGACACGGATGAAAGGATATGTATTCTTACTGTTCTCGATCGCGTTCGAGGTGCTCGGGACCTCGATGTTGAAGCTGTCGGACGGGTTCACACAACTCGTTCCGAGCATGATTCTGCTCGCAAGTTTCGCCGTCTCGTTCACACTCATGGGCATCGTCTTAAAGACGATACCGCTCAGCATCGCCTACAGCGTCTGGGCCGGCCTCGGCACGGTCGCGACGGGGCTGATCGGCGTGTTCGTCTACGGCGAGGTGTTGTCGACGTTGAACAGTATCGGACTCATCGTCATCGTGCTCGGTGTCATCGTCATGAATTTCGGGAAAACGAATACGGTACACGGTTGACCGTCCAGAAAGGAGTGACGCGATGCTCGCACCATTGATTGAAGAGAAGGAACGGTTATTGTTGACGTCAGAAGTCCGTTCGTCGCCGGAGCGGTTGCGCGAACTCGTGACCGAAGATTTCTTTGAAATCGGCAGCTCCGGACGCCTCCTCTACAAAGAAGAGGACACGAACACGATGGACCTCGGCGAGATCGACGTCTCGCTCACCGACTTCAACCTCGAAGTCATCCGTGACGACGTTGTCCTCGCCACGTATCGGACCGAGAACCGTGCGACCGGAAACGTTGCGCTTCGCAGCTCGATTTGGGTACGGATTGACGGAACGTGGAAAATGAAGTTTCATCAAGGAACACCCATTCCATAAAACAAAGAGGCTGGGACATAACTAGCCAGTTCTAAAGTATTTCAATCAAAAAGAGGGGTCCGGTCACCGATTTTCGGTGACCGGACCCCTTCTTTGTACTTCGGGCGACAACGGTGGCGATGAACTTCCGCAGGTTCACCGCCATGAGCGCGAAGCCGAGCTCGCGTCTCACGCGCTGTTTTCCCCTGACGGAGAAGCGGGTGAAACCCAAATTGGCCTTCAGATATCCAAAAACTGGTTCCACGTCCGTCTTGCGTCTGGCGTAGAGGGCACCCGTTTTCTCATCCGAAAGCAGCGTTCTCGTCATATGCTTTTGTTCTTCCCAGGCCACGTTCACACCGACCTGGCGGTGGCTCCCTTCCTCGGCCTTTGTGCACAGGTCGCGGAACGGACACCCGCCGCAGTCCTCGCTCAGATACATGCGGGACTCGCGGACGAACCCGTCCCTGTCGGTCTTACGGGATTCGTGGCTGAACGGAAGCCGTCTCCCGTCCGGGCAGGTGAACGCATCGGACTCCCTGTCGTACGCCCAGTTCGAGATGTTGAACGGGTTCTCGCGCCACTTCTTCTTCTGTTCCTTCCGGTACATCGTGTACGGGATCAAGGGAACGCGCCCCCGGCGCTCGAGGATGTCCGTGTAGTTCGGCTGGCTCCCATATCCCGCATCGGCGACGATGTAGGCGGGTAACTCGAGGAACGTTTCGACCTCGTCGAGGAACGGGGCCAACGTCCTCATGTCGGTCGGGTTCGGAAAGACGTCATACGCCAGCGTGTACTGGCCCGAGGTCGCGATCTGGACGTTGTAGCCGGGCTTCAATTGTCCGTTCTTCATGTGATCATCCTTCATCCGCATGAATGTCGCATCCCTGTCGGTCTTCGAGTAACTGTTCCGCGTGCCAAAGGCGGCCATGTGTTCCTCGTATCGGCGTTTCCGGGCAGCGAAGTCGGAGGCCTGCTTGCCGAGGCGGCGGGGTTCCTTGCGTCTCGCGCGCAGTCGTTTGCGTTCCTCGACGTCGGTCGTCGAACCGATTTCCTCATCGATCGCGTCGACCTTTTCCCCGAGTCGCGCCGCGACCTCCTCGAGTTCTTCGACCGAGAGCGCCTCCGGGCTCTCGCGCTCAATCTCTGGGATGACCTGCTCGGCCATCAGCTCCTCGTATAGCCGATTCGACTTCTCGACGAGTGCGGCGCTGTATTTCTCGATGGCCTTCCTCCAGACGAAGGTGTATCGGTTCGCGTTCGCCTCGAGCTTCGTGCCATCGATGAAGATCGCCTCCTGATCGATCTCACCCGCCTCGACGAGGTGGCAACGGAACGTGACGAAGGCGGACTTCAGGATCGGGGCGACGGCCGGATGGACTCGGAACCGATTGATCGTCCGATAGCTCGGCTCGTGTCCCTGGGCGAGCCACATCATGCGCAGGCTGTCCTTGAGAAGGCCCTCGATCTTCCGACCCGAGAACACGGACTGCGTGTACGCGCAGAGGACGATCTTCATCATCATCCGCGGGTGATAGGCCGGGCAGCCCGTCGTTCGCCAGAACGTCTCGAACGCCTCGTCCGGGATCTGTTCGACGAGGTCGTGGACGGCGAAGGCGATGTCGTTCTCCGGGAGCCGAACTTCTAAATCTAGGGGCAAAACCAACTGGTTCATGGTATACTCTTTGTACATAGGGGCACCTCCAAAGTTATGGTTTGGTCACTTTAACTTTATCAGAGGTCGCCCCTATCTGTTTATATCGAAATGTGCGTAAGAACCCATAAAAAGGAGAAGAGGCCACCTGGCGCGAACGAGTCGCGCCAGGTGGCCTCTTTCTTATAAATCTACTGAGTTATGTCCCGACCTCTTTGTCATATCGCTTGAATCATCTCGACACGATTGCCGAACGGGTCACGGAACTCGAACCGGTCAAAACCCGGAATCGGGATGCCCGTGATGCGGTCAATCCCTTCCGCTTCCAACCGTCGTCCCCATGCCTCCAAATCCGTAACGGCATAGGCGACGTGGGCTTTCGTTCGGGAGCGGTCGACGCCGTCCTCTGCGCCGACGTGGACGCTCTGGTCACCGAGTTTGAGCCAAAACCCGCCGCGTCCTCGTAGCGACGCGGGCTTTTCCATCTCTTCTAACCCGAGCGTTTCGCAATAGAAGGCACGGGCCCGTGCTTCTTCCCCGGTCGGGACCGTGATTTGTACGTGATGGATACCTAGAATCATGTTGCTTTCCCCTTTCGATACGTCAAGCCGACGAACTGAAGCTTTTCATTGAACAGGCGCGGATACGCGAGATACCCGACCATGACGGCCGAGATCGTCGCCGTCGTCAAGATGAGGAACAAGATGAGGAGTTGATACAATACCGCCTCCATCGGGTCGGCTCCGCCGATGATGAGCCCGCTCATCATGCCCGGCAGTTGGACGAGCCCCATCGTCTTTTGCGCCTCGACCGTCGGAATCATGCTCGTGCGGATGGCGTTCTTCAAGCTCCGGTCAATCGCCGTCTTCGGCGCCCCGCCCATCGACAAGATGAGCTCAATCACCTCGTCGCTCCGCTCGACCTCGTCTTTGAACTTGTTCAAGAACAGGAGCGACAACACCATACAGTTGCCGATGACCATGCCGCTAATCGGGATGACCTTGTCCGGCTCGAACGGGATGATGCCGAGCCCGAGCATGAGCCCCATCGTCAGCACCTCGACCGTGACGAGCGTGAGGACGATCATCCACGTGATGCCGGGGATGCCGTCCCCTTTTTTGATGATGTTCTGTGTCGCCGCCCCGATCATGAGAAGGATCATGAAGAGCATGAACACCGGGTTGTCGCTCTCGAAGACGAACGTCAAGATGTAGCCAATCACCAACAGTTGGATGATGGAACGCACCGTCGCGATGACGATGTCACGTTCGAGCCCGAGCTTGAGATAGAGCGCCAGTCCGAGCGGGATGGCGACAAAGATGAGCGACGTCAACAGTTCGACGAACGTCATAGCTCTTCCCCCCTCACGAACCGCCCGATCATCGGATTGTCCGACTCGTCGATGAACGAGGCGTCCCCGAACTCGATCAACTCGCCGTTCCGTAAAAACCACATGTCGTCACTGACGCGCCGCGCTTGATCCAAGTCATGGGTGATCCAGATGACGGTGACCCCATATTCGCGCTGCAGGCGGACGATGAGCCGTTCAATCTCTTTCACCGTCCGATAGTCGAGGCTCGCCGTGATCTCATCTAACAGGAGCACGTCCGGTTTGTTGACGAGCGTCCGAGCGATGGCGACGCGGCTCCGTTCCCCGCCCGACAGCGTCTTGACGGGCTTGTCGAGCATCCGTTCGCCCAAGTCGACAGCTTGTAATAGCGAGGCCGCCTTATCTCGGTCGAGCGTCTCCCCGAAAATCGCTTTCGGCAAGTTCAGATTGTCATACACCGACCCGTCAATCATCGGCGCACTTTGGAACGCCATGCCGATCCGTTTACGCAGGGCGATGATGTCGAGCTGTTGAATGTCTTCCCCTTTGAAATACACCGTGCCCGAATCCGGGGACAGCAGTCCGTTGATGTGCTTCAAACACGTCGTCTTACCGGCACCGCTCGGGCCGACGAACGTCGTGATGCGCCCTTCACGGAAGTAGCCCGTCACGTTATGTAGGATGTCCCCGTGACTGACCCCGTTAAACTCGATGATGTGCATACGACTTCAATCCTTTCTCAATCCGATTCATCGATGCCCATAAGGCGGCACATTCTCGACGACGACGTCTCCGTTCGCGTCAACAAGTGGCGTGATGCCGCCGCTCGTGCCGACCCACGTTTGGATATAGTTGACGCCGGTCTCGGTATCGACGAGGATCGTCACTTGCCCAAGTTCCGGCAACTGTTCCGTCAGCTTCACAACGAATCGCTTCACGTCTGTTTCTTCCGTCTCTGCTTTCTTTTTGAACAACATATCATCCCGCCTTTCTACCTCCAACTTTACGCAACATACACGCGCGTTGCAATGAATCAGGGAGAGCGAAGTCTCTCTGTCAGACGAGATAATCGATAAAAAAACACGCCGATAGCCGGCGTGTTAGGAATAGCTCCGCTCGATGACGAAGCTCGTCTTGTCCCCTCTGAAGTAAGACCGTGAATATTCGATCGTTTTCCCTGACGCGTCCTCGGTCACCGTCTCGATGTAAAAACACGGCGTCCCGAGCGGACAGTCGAGCAGACCGCTCACCTTCTCATCCGAGAGTGCAATCTCGAGCGCCTCGGTCGTCTTCGCGACGTGGACATCATGGACGTTCGCGAGCGTTTGAAACAGCGAGTGCTCGGCCTGTTCTTTCGTGATGCCCGGTGCGATACTCCACGGAATAAATGAAATCTCGTACTGCGTCGGATGCCCGTCGGCGTGGCGGAGCCGTTCAATCTTTTGAATCGGCGCCTGTTCGTCGACCGCGAAGATGTCGGCGAACTGTTCCGTTACCTCATCAACACGAAACTGACGATCAAAATGCCGGACGGGGTGCCGGGCGGGGTCACCCGTTCGTTCCAGGCGTTGATTCCATCAATGCTCATTTTGACGCTCGTCGCCGGTGTGCAACTGTTCATGACGCTCCAAGTCGAGCTCAGCATCTTCGAGGTCATCTTCAAAGTCATCCAACAACCGCTCCAAGGGTTCGGCGACTCGCTCGCGGCCGGTCTCGTCATCGCCTTCTTGAACCATATCCTCTGGTTCTTCGGGCTACACGGCACGAACATCATCGGTTCGGTCATCGAGCCGATTTACTTGCCGCTCATCGAACAGAACTTGGCCGCATTCCAAGCCGGCGCCTCGGCGTATGACGTGCCGTTCACGGTGACGAAACCGTTCCTCGACACGTTCGTCTTCATGGGTGGATCGGGTACGACGTTCGCGCTCCTGCTCGCCATCTTCATCGTCGTGCGGAAACAGCGCCAACACCCGTACCATCAAGTTGCAAAACTGTCGGCACCAGCCGGTCTCTTCAACATTAACGAACCGGTCATCTTCGGTCTCCCGATCGTCTTGAACCCGGTCATGTTGATCCCGTTCATCTTGGTACCGGTCACGCTCACAATCGTGTCGTACGTCGCTTTGACTACAGGCATGGTACCGAAGACGGTCGCCATCGTGCCATGGACGACGCCACCGATCATCAGCGGTTACCTCGTCACCGGCGGCAGCGTCCGCGGCGTCTTGCTCCAACTCGTCAACTTGACGATCGCGACGGCGATGTACATCCCGTTCGTCATGGCCGGCGCCAAAGCGATGACGGCTGAAATCAACAAAAATAAAGCAGAAGTCAACGAAGGAGAGAAGATTTCGTGAAAACTGAAACGCTACAACAATTATCGTTCATGATCATCCTACATGCCGGCAACGCCCGCTCGTCCGCGTTCGAGGCGATCCATGCCGCCAAGCGTGGTGAAGTGGAGACGGCCGTGGCCAAATTGAAAGAGGCTGACGCCGCCTTTTTAGAGGCGCATAAGATGCAGACCGAACTGTTGCAAGAAGAGGCGCGCGGGACGACGAGCGACATGAGCGTCCTCCTCGTCCACGCCCAAGACCACCTCATGACGGCGATGACCGTCAAAGAACTCGCCGTCGAGATGATCGATATGATTTCACGGCTCAATCGATTGGAGGAAACGAAATGAACATCTTACTCGTCTGTTCGGCAGGTATGTCGACATCGATCCTTGTAGAGAAAATGCGGGCCGAGGCCGCGAACCGCGGCCTAGACGCCACAATCGAAGCAATCCCGGAGTCACGCTTGAAAGAACAAACGAGCGTCGACGTCATCTTGATTGGACCGCAAGTCCGTTACCTCGAAGGGAAAATCAAATCGTCGGTCTCGGTGCCGGTCGCCGTCATCGACAACATGGCGTACGGTCTCATGAAAGGCGACCAAGTTCTCGACCAAGCGCTCGGTCTCGTCCATGCGTAAGACGCACGTCTTGATCAACGCCGACGACTTCGGACTGACGACCGGCGTGAACCGCGGCATCCTCGACAGCCATCACCACGTTCACGGCTGGGCCCCGATTCAAGACGTCATCGTCCGGCTCGCCGAAGAATATGAGACGACGTTTCGGGCCTTACCGACTCTTGGCGCACATCGGGAGTTGTGGGTGACCGAACGGTTCACGGATCAATTCTACGGCGATGGTATATCACGAGAGACGCTCGACGTCATCCAGCCGGGCGCATCCATCGAGGTGATGGTACATCCGGCGGACATGGATTACATGTTACCGAGCGTCACGTCTTACCTCGACCAACGTCTCGTCGAAAAAAAACTACTGAAATCGTATCAACGCCCCGACTGGTGGACATAAGACAAGCGAGACCCTTCCCTGGGACTCGCTTTTGTCATAGCTGGAAATGTTGTTTGATGCGTGCCGCGACGGTCGTCGCGTCGAGATGCGTGTTGTCGATTCGTAAATAGTTGTCGACAACGAGCTCCCCGTCTCGTGAGTTCAAGCGGTACATCGTCGCCGTCTGCTTCAATTCCCCTTCCGACCAGGCGATGTCCCGTTTCGTCGGCTTATGCGTGAGCCGGTTCTCGGTCGTGTTGCGGATGAGCCGTTCCTCGATGTCCGCCTCGAGTTCGACGTAATAAATCTCAGCCCCGCGTGACTCGAAAATCGTCGTCACATGACGGACGTACGCCCAGTCCTCTTCCATGTCGAACGCCCAGACGAACGTGAAAATCATGCCCGGCAAGTCGCTTTTCGCGACCGATTCGAACAGTTCTTCCCGAAACAGTTCGACGATTCGGCGTCCCTCTTTCGTCCCGTAACTGAAGAACGGGCTGACGAGGTCAATCGTCATATGGTTATGGAATAGTTTTAACCCGGTCTCTTTCGCCAACTCCTGCCCGACCGTCATCTTACCGACGGCTTGCGGGCCGAACAAAATCACAAACTTCATCCTGATCCCCCCTAAACCTCTATGTGTTTGTTTGAGTATACAGGATTTGTTTCATGATTCGTAACCAATTTTTCCAATTAACTGGGTCGCAATTCACTCCCAAGCAACGCATGTCAAAGTGACTTGTTCATTCATCCCCTCATTCCAAACGATATCGACTTGGAATACATCATCAACGTCTGCCACTTTACTGCTAGCATTCGTCTCCATCGTCGTACCGCCTTCCGCAGTGCCAAGGAACTCCGAAAAATGACTGACCATACTGGATGATTTTTTTGAAGACAGGACACTTTGTATCCGCCATTCCACCGGGTAGTCTCGGACCTCGCCTTCTATCGGCTCACCGTTATAATTCAGTTCATGTCGTTCACTGACAACGTACTGATCAAGATTTCTTTTTGATTGCCGCACCTCGATGACGACCTTCCATGAGTCACTTTGTCCTTCGAAGACCAAGTATTCCGGCTCATCCATCGCAAGCATTTGTTGGAGTGGGAGGAGTAGTAAGATTGCCACAATAACTAGGCTTCCTATCATAATATATCGCTTGTCTTTCAATGAATTTTGCTCCTTTTGTTCAAGTTTTCAACTTACAGTTCTATCACATTCAGCACGGGTCACCGCTCTAACAACATTATCTAAACAATCATTTTCTCCTTCTTTGGCCTAGAGAGTGACCAGACTAAAATGTGTAGCGAACGGGAAAAGAGTTACCATCTTATTCAGTTTTCGCTATAAGGAGGCATCTTTATGCCAAAAGATCCAAAACTCGAGCGCTTTGTCTTACGCTTCTCCGTTTTTGCCTCGCTCTTCTTCGCCATCGCCGGCATTCTCGTCGGCCTCTGGCTGTCCTCGTCGTTCATCTTGTTCGACGGTGTGTATTCATTCTTGAGCGTCATCATGAGCTGGATCTCACTCCGGGCCGGCGTCTTCATGTTGACGGCCGATAAGCGCTTCCCGTTCGGCAAGAGCACGATTGAACCGTTCATCATCTTGTTCCAATACGGCGTCCTCTTATTCGTCATCGTCAACGCCTTCCTCGGTGCAATCGATGATATCCGCGCTGGCGGGAACGACCTCGTCCTTAGCGGTGCCCTCGTCTACCTTGCCATCAGCGCCGGCATCTCGTATAGCATCTATCGCTATTTGAACAGCTTCAAGATGAAGGCGAGCTCCGGGCTCGTCACGGCGGAAGTCGTACAATGGCGGCTCGATACACTACTCACCGTCAGCGGCCTCATCGGATATCTCATCGCCCAAGTGCTCGTCTGGCTCTCGTTCGAGGCCGTCGCCCCTTACATCGACCCGGTCATGCTCATCTTGAGCGCCCTTTGGCTCGTCCGCACCCCGCTCATCGAGATGTGGACGGCCATCAAAGAACTGATTGACATGGACACGGGCACGCCCTACAGCAACCAAATTCGGTTGACCGTACTCCAAGTCGCCCATCAGTTCGACGTCGACAAGACATACGTCCGCACGACGAAGTCCGGCAACGTCTTGTTCCTTGAAATCGACCTCGTCGTTCCGCGCGACTACCCGTACGACACGATCGCCGACCAGGACAAGATTCGGCAACAGCTGTTCGACGCGCTCGCCTTCTTACCGTATGAGAAATGGCTGACCGTCTCGTTCACCCATGACAATCGTTGGGCGGAGTAAACCCTTAATCCTCGGTGTCCATTTGCGCAAGACCGGCTTCTAGTATCCGCTTTGTCCGTTTCATGGCTTTATACTCTTCTGTCGTCATCAATCGGACGAGTGACCATCCACCAAGCCACATGCCTAATTTAATGTAGCCTCTTGGGATTGGTACTTGTGACGAGTCGCAACATCTACGGTCACAAAATACGAGAATCGCCGTTTCATATTCTGCGCGGTAGTGACGATCAAACTTATGGTCTTTGACGAACTGTTCATGCCCGCAATGGCTACATCTCACAATCATGGGAAGTCACCTCGAATTCATCGATTTTAAGTCCCCTTAGTCATCTCAAAAAAGCGCTCATCGTTCAATTCCCGATTTCGACTTCTAAACCTGGTCAATTATTGTTTATCCCCCGAACAATTAAGGAATAGGCATACATCTTATGTTTTGGAGAAAGAAGGTGTCATCCTCGTGACTTGCCCGAAATGCGGAACGAAAACCCGCTCGCGAACGACTGCTTGTCCGACGTGTGGCCACCGCTCACGTCGCTATCGCTGGTTCGTCGTCCCATTTGCCATCGCCCTCATCGCGTTTATCGCCGTCGTGACGAACGCTTATTTCAAGGACAGTTCGCGCTCGGCCGACTCCCTTGCCGACAAAGTCCGCTTGAATGTGACCGACGACACCGTCTCGGCGGATGCGGCGACTCCCGCCGACCTCGACGCCTTGCAAGACAGCCTCTTCACCGTCAGCAACGGCACCGGTTTCTTAATCAGTCCACAAGACGTCTTGACGGCCGCTTCGAACGTGGCCGGTTTGACGGATATCATCCTCGAACGGGACGGAAACGAGATCGCCGGGACGGTCGTCGGGCGAAACGACGCCATCGCCGTCATCCGTATCGAACAAGTTGATTTGACGCCGTTCTCGTTCACTCAAGCAATCGCCGCAAGCGATGAGTCACTCCTGACGATGACGTCGAAAGACCGCATCAACGGCACGGTCACGTTCAGTGAGACGGGCTATGAGCGAAACTTCGATTTGCCGCGTTACGCGATCGGCAGTCCGCTCCTCACCGAGAACGGGCGTGTGCTCGCCATCCATTTGCGCGAGTTGACGTTACCGGTCATTTTGTTCGAACAAGACGTCCAGTCGTTCCTCGAATCGGACACGCCGGCACCACCGACGGCCGAACTCGCACCGGTCGCACCGATCTCTCCGCTACCGAAAGAGGCCCCTGTGACGGAAGCACCAGCACCAGCTCCTGCGCCGGCGGAAGAAACGCCGCCAGCACCCGAGACACCAGCTGAGCCCGAAGCACCGGCTGAACCAGCCGAACCGGCACCAGCTGTCGAGGAGCCCTTAGAAGCGACCCCGCCGCCTGAAGAGGAGGCACCAGCTGAAGCGGCGCCACCTGAGGAACCGGTGACCGAACCTGAGCCGCCAGTGACCGAACCGCCGGCTGAACCAGAAACGCCGGTAACGGAACCGGCCGAACCGGTCGAGCCGGAAAAACCGGCGGCCGACACCGAGAAGCCGGTGAAAAAGCAGGACAACAAGCCTACCGATAAACCGAAAACCGAACCACCGGTAAAAGAAGACAAGCCGAAATCAGAAGAATCGAAAGAAGACCCAGCGGCATCGTCCGATGAGCCTGTCGACGAAGAAAGCACGCCTTCCGAATGACGGAAGACGTGCTTTTTCACGTGTCTTTGTTGAATTTCCGTTGCAAGTTGCCGAGCAGCCCACCGAGCAACAGCAGAATGATCGACAACATCCAAAACGGCATGACGTCCTGCAACAACCAGACGAGCAAGGCGCTAAATCCGATGACCGCGCCGAGCCAAACGATGTTTCCTTTTCCCATACCCTCACCTCAACCCCATCATAACACATCGATTCGGTGCGCCGTCGCCTGTGGCGGCAAGGAACGCGTCATCTTCTCGTCGTGTTCGACCCGGACGTGTTGGCCGATCGCGAGCGGCGGCTCATGCTCGAGCCCTTCTTCCAAATGAAAAACGATTCCGTCAAACGGCTCGGCTTCCGGCGATGGGGCGACGCGAATCTTCGCTTCCCCGATGTCGACGATATAGCCTGTGAACGTGGCCATCTTGACTCCCTCCTTCATGTCGGATGTGTACACTTTTTCTTTTCCCATTTTTTGAAAAAACTCTACTCGTGATGCCGATTCACTTGTATAATAAAGCAACAATCCTAAACGTACGGAGGGACCCAGATGACGAAACACACCATCGACTTACACACCCCAGAATTTCAACGGACGTTCCTCGAGATGATGTTGCTTGAAGAATTAACGGAGACATATAACGCCGAGGCGATCGAGACGCTCGTCACGCGCGGCGAGACCCGGTTCCCGGACGACCCGTTCTTCCCGGCGATGCGCGCCTATCCGCTCATCCGCGAAGGTGAGTTCGACCAGGCGAAACAACAGCTCGACGCGGCGAGTGCGCTCGGCGACCACTACCTCATTCATTGCCTGCTCGGCGCGCTCAGCGACGACGCCGGCTTCACGTTCGAGGCCGAACAGCATTACCTTCGCGCCATCGAACGGTTTCCAAACGTCCCGATGACGCAGCGGGCCATCGCCATCCATTACTTCCACCGCAAGTTCTACGGGGAGGCCGGGCTCCATTTGATGCATTACGTCCGACTCACCGGATTCAATGAAGAGACGGTGCCGATGCTACTCGATTTCTTCCAAGTGTATGACGAGATTCCGCTCGAGATGAACGATGAGCTCTTAAAAGCCGCCATCGGCTACTTGAACGCGAACCCGCGCAACCCGCACGCCCATTCGCTCTACGCTTCGATTTGCAGCCACCGGGTCGACATGCTCGTCAAAGGCAAGCCCGATCAAGACACGCTCGATGACGAGACGATTCACATGTTGCTCGAAGTCGAAGAGCACGGCATGTGGAGCGCGACGTATGACGACAGCGAGGACCAGATGTTCCGCGCCATGTTCGCCGACTATGTCGACAACGTCATCTTACCGAACACGTCTAAGTTTTATGTCTATCGTCTTCGTCTTCGCTATTGGTACCACCGTCTCACGCACCGTGTGACGGGTGGGTATGCGGATTCGTCGATGCGCTAACAAAACCCGCCTTCTGAGTGAAGGCGGGTTGTTTTTATATGCTCACATAAACGGATGAATCGGTCCGCGCAACTCGAACGAGTAATCCTCGTGGTTGACGATGCCGACGACCTCGTCGCTCTCGAGCAGCTCTATCAAGAAGCCGGCCATCTCTTCGGCCGTATGGTACTTCTCGACGTTTTGGCTATAGTCGAAATTCTCCTCTTCCCGGGCCCGGCTCGCGAAACCGGTCTCGGTCGCTGCCGGCGCGAGCACTTTCGCCCGCAATTTGTCCCCATTGTTCATCAACTCACGGGCAAGTCCTTCCGTATAGGCGCTGACATAAAACTTCGTCGCACTGTACGTCACGCCTTTTTTCGCGATATGGTAGCCGACGACCGACGCGACGTTCAAAAGCGTCGCCCCTTCGACGTCATGGTAGTCGCGAACGTATAAGTTCGACAGCACCGTGAGCGCCTCAACGTTCAGACGGACCATGTTTTCCATCTTTCCGACCTCGGCGTCTTTCACGAAGTTCGAGTCCCCGAACCCAGCGTTGTTGATCCACGTCTCGATGTCGAGGTCGGCGAGCGACTCGTACAAGGCGTACACGTTCTCGCTATACGAGAGGTCGTTCGTCTTCAAGATGACGTCGCTATCCGGTGAGATCGACTTAATTTCTTTACGCAACTTCTCGAGTTCGTCTGTACGACGCGCGACGAGAACGAGCGACTTTCCTGCTTTCGCGAGTCGTTTCGCCGCCTCGTATCCGATTCCTGAGCTCGCACCTGTAATGACCGTATATTTCATATCGATTCCCCTTTTCATCTTAAAGTTCATTCTTTTCGGCAATTCCCGAAATGGATACCGGTCAATCCTTCGGACGTACAAAAAGCCGTCCGAAGACGGCTTTCGTCACGTATTGAACTTGCCAATCAACGTCTGGAGATCTCCAGTCATGTTGCCGAGCGATTCGGCGACCCCGTTCAACTCTTGAATCATCGCAAGCTGAGAGTCGCTCGTCTCTCCGACACTGCGCATCGTCGTCGCCATCTGTTCACTCTCGCTCGCGATTCCGAGCGCGGCCGTCGCGACTTGTTTCGTCGTCAAAGCGATCTCGCTCGACGCCTTTCGGATGTGGAGCGTGTTGTCGACCGACGTCTGCAGCTGCTGAACGATTTGACCGAATGCATGCGTCGCTTGTTCGAGTAATCTTGTGTTCACGTCGACACGCTTTGCACTCATTTCATGACGCGTCAGTACCGCATTCGACTGGACTTGAATCGATTCGATTAACCCGGCGATTTGCGTCGCCGACTGCTTCGATTGTTCGGCGAGCTTCCTTACCTCTTCGGCGACGACGGCGAATCCTTTTCCTTGTTCGCCGGCCCGGGCCGCTTCAATCGCGGCGTTCAAGGCGAGTAAGTTCGTCTGGTCGGTAATCGATTGGATGACCTCGGTGATTAGTGCGATCTCGTCCGACTGTTGCTTGAGCGTCGCGATCGACTCACCTGTGAGGCGTGTCTCGGTCTCGAGGGCGAGCACTTCCTGTTTAGCTTGCTGAATCGTCTCCCCGCCGTCCTCGGCGAGCTTCAGGCTAGTCGAGACGTCTTCACTGATCGTGCCGATGGAGCGCGCGATTTGGTCGACGCCTTCGTCCGCTGCGGCGACTGCCTTGGCGCTGCCGGTCGCCTCGCGCGCCTGTGCGACCGTCTCCTCGACGACCCGCTCAATCATCCGCGTCGTCTCTTCCGTCTGCGATGACATCTCTTCGGTGCTCGCATACAGCTCTTCTGACTGGGCCGTGATCTCTTGGGCGTTCCGGCTCACTTCGTCAATCAACTCGCGCAAGTTGAGTTTCATGCCGTTGAAGCCGACCATGAGTTGACCAATCTCGTCACGCGTCAGCGCCTCCAAGTCGTCTCGTGTCAAGTCGCCGCTCGCGACGACATCGACTTCTCTCGCGAGGAGACGAAGTGGCACGGTGACCATCCGTTGCAAGAAGTAGCCCGCTCCGAGCGTAAGGACGAGAATAAGGATAGCGACGCCGGCCGAATACAGAACAGCGCTCTCGCCAAGATTCTCGAGCTCGTCTTGTTTCGCGAGCATCGCCGCCTCCGACTCGGCTTGAAGCGTTTCACCGGTCTCGGTGATCGACTTCGTCACGTCTGGCATGAGTCGGAGCGTCAGTCGCTCGATGTCTTCCGCGTTCCCTGCATCCGCCGCTGCGATCGCTTGCGTCGCCAGCTCGTCATAGCCTGCCGCGTAAGCCAACAGACGTTCGAACTCGCTCCGTTCGTCGTCCGTCTTGGCCAGTCGCATCAACTCCTCGATCGCGGCTGTCTTCTCTGTCCCACCGCGTTCGATTTGTTCACGACGCTCGTCGTTTTGGTCGAGGATATAGCCGCGTACGCCGTACGCTTGCCGCGTCATGCCGAGCGACAAGTCATCGGCCGCCTTCATCTTCATGACGTCCTCGGCAATCATCGTCTTATACTGACTCGTCATGTTGTGAAGCGTCCACAGGTTATAGCCCATGCCAACCGTCACGAACAGGAGAATCAAGCCGATGCCACTGAATAGTTTTTGCGTTAACGATAGTGTTTTGAATCGTTTCATGTCGTTCGAGGAACGTGTCCTCTTCCACCTCTATTTCTCTTTTTTTGGAACTACATGGATTTTATCGGATGGTGCAAACGTTTTTCCAATGCTAGCACTACTTTTTGTTCGGATTGACCTATATTTTGATTTTCTGGTTCTCGAAATGGACAAAAAAACCGCAACGGACGTCCGCTGCGGTCTCCTCTTTATAGTTTGAACTGCGATACCCGGTTCGAGAGTTCGACCGCACGCTGTTCCGTCTCCTGCATCCGCTCTTGCACGTCGTTGAACCGTTCGACCGAGCGTTGGACCTTCTCCGAGATTGACTGCGTCCCGTCCGCCCCTTCCGTCACGGTCGTCGCGACTTCTTGGATGACACCGAGAATCGTATCGGTCATATGACGTAGTTGAAGCGCGTTTCCTTCGAACGTCTTCGCCGTCTCACCGAACACGGTCGCGTCCGCCTCATACTGCGTCGCCGACGCCTCTAGCCGGTCGTAGTCCGACAAGACCGTCGTGTCGAGGAACGACAACATATCGGCCGAGCTCGTATTCAACCGTTCGACCGAGTCGATGACCGTGTTCGATACGTCTCGAATCTCGTTCACCGTCTGGCGTGAGTTCTCGGCGAGCTTCCGAATCTCCGAGGCGACGACGGCGAAACCGCGTCCCGCGTCCCCGGCCCGCGCCGCTTCGATGGAAGCGTTCAAGGCGAGCAAATTCGTCTGATCGGCGATGGCGAGGATCGCGGTCGTCAAGACGCGAATCTCTTCGACCGACTTCGCCCCCCGAATCGCCTCGTCGAGTTCGACCCGCTTCGCCTCGATGATCGCGGTCGCTTCCGTTTTTGATTGGATGGCCTGCGTGCGCATCGCATGGGCGCGCTGTTCGACATGTTGCGCCGTCTCGGCGCTGTCGTTCGACAGGTCGACGATTGAATCGATTGAACTGCCCATCTCTGTCGTCGATGCGCTCATCTCTTGCGAGGAAGCGGCCGTCTCTTCCATGCCGGCCGTCAGTTCTTCGACCGTGCCGGACGTCTCTTCCATGTAACGGCTGAGCTGCGTCACTTCGGCGGCGACTTCTTTCGACGAGACGAGGACGACTTTCGCCGTCTCGTCGACGTCAATCATGATGTCACGAAGCGAGGCGATGAACGTGTTGAACGAGCGGCTCACTTGTGCGATCTCGTCATTCGACGTGACCGGAATCGACATCGTCAAGTCACCGCCTTGCGTCGCGAGCTCGTCAAACTTCGTCTGAAGCGTCCGCATCGGCCGGATAATCGAACGGAGCAGGCTCAAGCCAAGGAAGAGGAGGAACGACACCGCGCCGACCGTCACGGCGATGAGGGCGATGAGCGACTGTTTGAACTCACGTTCCATAGCGGCACCGACCCGTACCGACTCTTCCGAGTTATAGGCGACGAGCGCCGTCAAGCGCTGGGTGAAGTTGTCGTACGTCGCTTGGGACTGGGCGTCATAGTAAGATCGCGCCATCCCGTTGTTGCCGGACGTACTGAAGATGAGCATGTTGTCGGACACTCGCTGATACATCTCCCATTGACGCGAGAAGTAGTCGAACAGTTCTTTGTCCGTCGCACTCGTCACCGTCGCCTCGTATTTCGGGGCAATTTCATTGATGCGAGCCCGGATGTCTTGCATCTTCGTCATGAGTTCGTCTTTCCCGGCCGCGTCCTCGGTGACGATATGCTCGAGTTCGAGCGCCCGATAATTCGCGGCGAGCGTGTTCAATTCATGAGCATAATCGAGTCCGCGGTTCCATACGTCGACGATTTCACCAGCCTGCTTGTTCGCATCGTTCAATGACACGAGCGAATAGCCGCCGACCCCGATGACCATGAGGAGCGACAGGAGGACGAGCCCCCATAGCTTCTGGCGAATCGTGAGCCCTTTCGTTTTCCCTTCGGTTTGACGTTGCCGCACTTTGACCGGCCATTTGAGTGATGGCAACCGGAATGCAGGTTTTTGGCTCAGGCGACGTCTTACCCGTTGCACCGTCGCCGACCAACTTACTTTTCTCTTCATATGTAAAGTCCCCTCTCAAAACCAACGTTTCTTCCTATATCGACCGTTATCAGAAAACTTTGAAGACGATTGACCAACATTAAAAAAAGATGGCTGAACGTTCAGCCATCTTTCAACCCATTATTGGACGTTCAATACGGTCGTCGAGCCTTCGATCATCTTGATTTCCGTCCATTTGACGACGTTCTTGGCGAGCGGGTCGTTCGCGACCATGAAGTCGGCGAGCGCCTTTACCTGCATCGGGTCAATCGGTTGCTTCACGTTGTTCAAGCGGAAGCGCGTCACTTTGTTAAACGTATCCAAAAAGGCGATTTCGAGTTTTGTTTCAGTCATGGTTCATTCTCCTCCTTAAAGTGGGTGATTAGACGAGGTCGTATTCGCGGACGACGGCGAGCGTGAAGTCTTCTTGAACGATCAACTCAAGCATGAGGTGACCGAACGACTCGGCCTCGTTCGCCGTGAGCGCCGCACGGATTGGGCCGAACCGTTGCGCTTTTTTCGTCGGTTTTAAGCTTTCCAAGTTGTGATGCGTCGTCAAGACGAGCGTCGCTTTCTTTTCTGATAGCTGTGCCATGGGGGATGGCTCCTTTCGGGGGATGATTACAAGTCAGAAGGGTAAGTGGAGTCCAAGCGCTCGAGCAGCTGAATCATGCGCTCAAGCCGCGTCTCGATCCGGTGGAGCAAGTAGAGCGAGACGACAATCGGAAATCCGAGGTTCGAGATGAGTTCGGGCCAGCTCATGTGACCACCTGCTCATCGTGCCGTTTGCCGGCGGCGGGACGAGGGGGGATGCGCATAGAGGGTTCCTCCAATTTAGACCGTCACGTGGAACTCACGGGACACGACGTACGTAGCCGAGTCGACGGACAAGAGTCGCGTCACGAGATCACCGAACTGCTTAATCTCCGCCGTCTCCATCCGGGCGCCAAGTGGACCGAACCGGACGAGTTGCCGCTTGTCTTTCCCATCGACGACGCGTTTCGTGTCGAGGTAAAAAATGCTTGCGTATTCTCGATAAATTGCCATATGTCTCACCTCCTTCGCCCCTATTAACCAAAGATGGTAGAAGTTTGCTCAATTTATTTGTTTTTGTGATTCAAGGACTATCGAACTATTTATTCTGAATATTAGTTCATTTTATCATACTCCGCTTTGTGATTGAGTTTTCATACCTTTTAGGGTATTGTAAAAGACGTTGAACCGGCATTGAAAATCCGTCAATAGTCCCACGAATTCATTTCCCCACTTTCAAAAAACTTACAGTTAATGATTTGAAAATGGGGTACTATACGAGGGAGGGCATTTTCAGAAATGACCAGTTTGATTTGAAGAAGGAGATACCTTAGATGAACAGCTTAGACATCACACTCAACCCCCTTATTCCTTCCGCTCAACTCGACTTCGACCATACCGACCTGACATTTCGTGCGACCGAATGGGATACGTACCGTCCCGAACACGGGAAACCGTATCAGCTGAACAACCGGCATCTGAACGTCTACCCGCTCAAAGAGTTGAGCCGGGCGTTTCACATCGCCGGCATCCCCCGCAGCCAGCAACAATTGATCAAATGGGAGACCGATGGCATCTTGCCGCCGACCCCGTTCACGATTGGGCGCAAACGGTACTATACAGAAAATCAGATTCGGACCATCGTCGACATCGCATTGGAATGCGGACTGCGGCCGCGGACGCACGTCAAAAAGACGAACTTCTCGCAATTGGCCCATAACGAATTGTCGTACATACTCCAACTTGAACTCGCAGATGAATCACCGCAACCATGAGAAAGACCGCCTTCCCTGACATAAACAGGAAAGGCGGTCTTTATTGATATGTGATTATAACTTCTCCCGCGCCGCTTCCGGCACGTCAGACGCCTCGACCTCATCGTATGATGTGACCGCTTCATCTTTCATATAGAGCATCAAAAAAGCGCCTTGACGTAATTCTTTCGCTGCCGTGAATGTGACGTCACGCGCCTCTCCGTCGTTCGTGTACGCCTCGGTCTCATAGACGTAACGACGGACGACCTCTCCCGAGTCGAGCGTCGTCTCTTCGACGTTCGTCACGTCCCCGACTTGAACATACGCGTTCTCTTTCCCGAGCCGATGCCAGTCGATGTTGATCAGCCCGACCGTCACGAGGACGAACGCGAGCGTAAACCCAATGATTTTCTTCATCTTCATTTCCTCCTTAACATACAGATTTTGTGAACCGTTTGACGGTCACGACATAGTACATCGCGTACACGGCCGAATAGACCGCCATCCAGACGACGACCGGCACGGTGAAGTCCATCGCGAACAGACGGGAGAACGCGACCAAGGCGACGCTCGCGTGGAGCAACCCGAGCACATATGGCGCCAAGAAGATGACGGCGACTTGATGCCGAATCGTCTGTTTGATGTCGCGTTTCGAGATCCCGACTTTACGCAACACCGCATACGTCGCCCGGTCCGCCTCAGCTTCGGTCATCGTCTTGAAATAGATGACGCTCCCGGTCGCGACGAGGAAGACGAGCCCGAGGAAACTGCCGACGAAGAGGAGCGCCCCGTTCACGGCCATCGTGTCGCGATACAAGTCCGTCGCGCTCGAGAAGCTCGGAAGTCCGGATAAGCGTTCCGACAATGCCGCCTGGTCTTTATAATCGGCGACTTTCACCGTGTGATACGCGACCGTGTCACTCTCGATCGCTTCATAGACGTCGTCCCGGGTGACGAGGAAGATGCCGCCGAACGTCATGACGTTGAGCGGGGTCGCTTTGACCCGCTCTTTGACAGGATACGTCGCGCCATCGACTTCGACTTGATTCATCTCATCATTGAACCGCTCATCATAGAACGGGTCGACGTGACGAGCGAGTCCGGCGTCGGCACGTCGATTCGTATCGAGTTGCCATACGCTCCATGAAGACACAAAAAGGGTTCGCCGCGGCGAACCCTCAGATTGTAGAAAAAGTCACGTTTCAGGCGAACTGAAACGTGACTTTTTCGTTTTCTGGCCTTGAGGCGCTCTGCCCGAGCGACTTTTCAGGCGGGTTGGGCGTCCTTCCATGCCAAGCCTGCCATCTTCTTGAGATTGAGGGCGGCAAAGGGTAGCATCGTCGCCATGACGGGTTCTCTACCTCTCATTATAAAAAAGGGGCGCGGGTACGAAAAGAGGGATGGATGCGTGGACCGAACAAGGGCACGGCGAGACTTCTAGGGGAATAGCAAGCAAAGGGAGACCCAGCAGCGTTAAGCGATGCGGCTCCCTGCTTGCCCCCAGAAAAGCGAACTGTGCCCGGTCGGACAAATAAAAAAACTGCAGACAATGTTTTGTCTACAGCCTGAGGGTTCACCGCGGCGAACCCTTTTACATTTGTTCATATGATTTAATCCAAGCTTCAAGCTCCTCAATCGGGAGCGGACGCGAGAAGTAGTAGCCTTGCATCTCATCACACCCGAGCGCCTTCAGCGTCTGGCGCTGGCTCTCCGTCTCGATTCCTTCGCACACCGTTCGTAACTTCAACCCTTTGGCGAGCTCGATGATGGACTGGACGATGACGTTCCCGGTCGGGTCGCTCTCTGTCGCCTGGATGAACTGCCGGTCGAGCTTAATCTCGTGAATCGGATAGTGCTTCAAGTAGACGAACGCCGAGAAGCCGGTGCCGAAGTCGTCAATCGAGATGGAGAAGCCGACGTCCCGGAAGTCGATGAAGCGTTCGATGACGTGCAACTGGTTCTCCATGCCGACGCTCTCCGTGATCTCGAACGTCAAATACGTCGGACAGACGCCGATGTCGCGGACGATGTGCGCGAACTTGTCGACGACCCCGTCTGACAAGAAGTGACGGGCCGACAAGTTGAGCGCGAGCCGGTACTTGCGCCCCGCATCGTGCCACTCCTTCAACTGCCTGCAGGCGATGGTGAACATCTGTTCTTCGAGCGTGATGATGACGCCGGTCGATTCGGCGAGCGGGATGAAGTCGAGCGGCGGGACGAGTCCTTGTTCCGGATGTAGCCACCGCATGAGACCCTCAAACCCGTTCAACCGCCCGGTCGCCGCATCGATTTTCGGCTGATAGAAGAGCGTGAACTCGTTCAAGGCGATGCCTTTACGAAGATTCATCTCGAGCGTCAGTTCGGCCGCCGCCTTCTCCCCCATCTCCGGCTCATAAAACGTGACGATGCCACGTTGCACGTTGCCGCTCTCGGCGAGCCGCGTCGCATGAATCAACTCGAGCGTCGAATACGTCTTGTCCTCAATCGCGATGAAGGCGCTCATCGTCAAGACGACATCGAGCGCGCCTACGGCATACGCCTCTTTCGTCACCGTCTCCGCGAGCATGTCGGCGACCCCGAACGCTTTGATGCGGTCCCCGTAAGGCGTCCAAACCATGAAGCCGGACTGCGAGATGCGCGCAAGCATCGTCGGGTCGACGATGTGGCGAAGCCGGGCCGCGACGTCTTTGACGAGCGCGTCGGCCTTCTCGAGCCCGAGCGCGTCCTCGATCGCCCGGAACTTGTCGACCTTCAAATAGATGAGCGAGCCGAGATGGCCGTCCGCCTCTTCCCGGACGCGGTCGACGTGTTCGACGAACGCGTTCTCGTTCATGAGTCCCGTCAGCGCGTCCGTGTAGGCGAGACGCGTGACGTGTTCCTCGATCGATTGACGCTCGAGCCGGAGGTAGAGGATGGCGATGAAGTCCGATAACGTGCTGACGATGAGTTCCTCCATATACGTCCACGTCCGCGGGGCGAACGTCTCACAACAGATGACGCCTTTCGCGTACTCGTTCGCATAGATCGGCGCGTCGAGCATGGAGTAGATGCGCTGTCCTTCGACAAAGTATTGTTGATACAAATCCTTCACCCACGGGTGGCTACGTACATCGTCGAACGGGAGCACCCGGTTCGTGCGGAGCGCATCGAAATAGACCGGCGCGGCATCCCGATCGACGATCAAGTCCGGTTGGGTGTGCCCGACCTCTTTCGAATACGCGACTTGGCAACGGATGGACGCGTACGTGTCATCGAAGTGCCAAATCGAGACGGTGTCGACGTCGAGCATATCCGAGACGACTTGACACATATAGCTGATCGCCTGATGGACCGTCGCTTCATTCACGTCCGGCATCCGTACGAGGTCGAACAGTTTCTCTTGATGTTTTCGATACGATTGTGCGGAAAAGTTCCCCTCGGTCATAAGTCCCCTACTCTCCTCATTAATCCTATCTTCATCATAGCATGAATACTTGGGAAGAATAGTTTCCAAAATTCAACAGAAAGTCAATTTCTGATTCACCCCTTTTACCTAATTCATCCCATTTCTACCTGTCAAAAAATATTGACCTCCTTTTCAACGGAATTGGCCTGTTTGAGTCCTTCCCCCCATTGCCTGCCAATTTCGAAACACCTTACAATATAACTGTATTGATTTTATCGAACCGTTACCTACGCCATCTACGAAGGAAGTGACTCCATGGATCATAAGTCCGGCCTCATGTACTCATTCGCCGCCATCGCCGCCGTAACCGTCCTCGTTCAGGCCGACGACGCCGCTGCCGCTAGCACGCACACCGTCCGTGCCGGAGATACGCTCTGGTCAATCAGCCAGCAGCACAATATCCCGCTCGCGACATTGAAATCTGTGAACAACTTGACGTCCGACCGAATCGCCATCGGACAGACACTGAGACTCTCTGGCGCCGTGACGCTCGCACCTGCGAACAATAACGCGACGCAAGCGACCGTGACCCGTACGACGACCGCGAACTTGAACCTCCGGAGCGGCGCCGGGACGACGCATAGCGTCCTCCTTACGATTCCGCGCGGCCAACGACTCACCCCGCTCAAGACGAGCGGCGTCTGGACGCAAGTGACGTATAACGGCCGCACGGGTTGGGTGCACAACGACTTTTTAAGCGCCGCACCTGCGCAACCGGCAACGCCTGCACCGGCACCGACTGCACCAATCGTCACCCCGAGCGCAACGACTGCATCAAAGACGACGGCGAACTTGAACCTCCGCGCCTCGAAGTCGACGACCGCACGCGTGTTGACGACGATTCCGAAAGGACAGAGCGTCACCGTCTTGAAAGTCGAAGGCACATGGTCGCACGTGAAATTCGGAACGCAAACGGGCTTCGTCGCGAATACATATTTGACGAAGGCGGCGTCCACGCCGGCACCGGCCCAGCCGGCTACACCAGCTCCGACGCAACCGACGCAAATCAAAGAAGAGAGCATCAACACGTCGTACGTGACGACCGCGAACTTGAACGTGCGCCAAGGCGCAGGGACCGGCTTCGCCCTCGTCACGACGATCCCGAACGGCACGACCGTGACGGCGACGAAACAGAGCGGCTCGTGGGTGTACGTGACGTATAACGGCAAGTCCGGTTACGTCAGCACTGGCTTCTTGAAACAGACGACGACCGCACCGAGCGCACCGGTCACCCCGAACCTCGGGGATGCTGGCGCCGGCAACACGGACGTCGATTATGTCGTCAACACGCCGTCATTGAACGTCCGCGCCTCGGCGACGACGAGCTCGTCCATCATCGGCAGCGTCACGGCCGGCCAGACGCTCCGCGTCGTGCAGACGTCAAACGGATGGCACCAAATCTACATCGGCAACACGACGGGCTTCGTCTCGGCTTCGTTCGTGAAACAAGTGCCGAAAGGGACAGCGGCGAACCCGACGTGGGTCTCAGGCTCGTATGACGCTCACACGTTCTTCACGGCGAGCCCGGCCGCCATCCGCGCCCAAGCGAGCGACACGAGCGCGATCGTCGGTTCGACGCTTCGCGGTGGCCTGTTGAACGTCATCGGTGAGACGACGACCCATTACCGCGTCGCCGAAGGGTTCATCGCCAAGTCGTTCGTGACGCACGTGAACGGACAGTCTGCCCAGGCGACCCGCCTCGCGACGATCGCCGTCGCCCAGCGCTTCGTCGGCACGCCTTACGTCTGGGCCTCGTCCAGTCCGGTCAATGGCGGTTTCGACTGCTCCGGCCTCATCTTCTATGCGTTCAACCAAGCGGGCGTCAACATCCCGCGCACGAACGTCGCCAACTATTGGGCCGGCGCCTACTTCGGCCCACAGTTGCCGAAATCGTTCACGCCGCAAGCGGGTGACCTCGTCTTCTTCGAGAACACGTACACGGCCGGTCCGTCCCACATGGGCATCATGATCAACGCGGACACGTTCATCCACGCCGGAACGTCCGGCCTCGGCTACAACCAAATCAGCAAAGAACCGTACTGGCAATCGCGCCTCATCGGTTACAAGCGTCCGTGACTTTCGTCGCACCTTGAAAACCCGACCTTAGTCGGGTTTTCTTTTCGATATGCAGGATTCCGTACCGAAGATGCGAAATGCGAGATAAGATAAGAAGAAAAAAGGAGGTGTCCGATGAGCCAAGATCGCTTCGCCAAAATCCCGTATCGGATTTATACGATGGGACTCGCCATCGCCTGCCTCATCGGCGTGCTCTCGTTCGGGCTTGGGCTCAGCTATTATTGGAAAGAAAAGCATGCCGCCGTCGACCAAACGGTGACGAACTTGAACCACGCCGCCGACCTAGCGGGCGTCGAGGCCTATCTCGTCCTCCATCAGACGGCAAGGCTGTATGAGACGAACTCGGACCAACCGACGACTCTTCTCTCGGCCCCGTACCGGGAACGGGCGCTCCAGTACAACATCCAGCTCCGTGAAGACTTCGAGACGGGCGTGAACGAACGGGAACGCGAGGCGCTCCTCGCCTTCTCGGAACGCCTCGAGGAGACGCTCGACACGGGCCGCTTCGACATCGTCCCGTTCGATGTCGTCGAGTCGATCGACCGGCGTTGGTTGTACCAAGGGCTTGAGCGCACGGCGCAGGAGAACACCGCATACGAACTCGCGGACGCCGTCATGCGCATGCAGATGACGTTCGTCCAAAACGTGCCGAACTTGCTCGCCGAGACACCGGACGCCGAGGCGCTCGAGATCGAGGTCGCCCCGCTCGCGAACGAGGCCCGCTTGATTGAAGACATCGTCGCAACCGATCCGTCACTACGGACCCGCGCCGTCTCCGATTTGATCGAGAGCGCCCTCGCCCTCGGCCGGCTCGCGACGTCCGAGTCGACGCTCGAGGCCCGTTACGTCAACAGCACGAGTTTCTATGAAGACACGCATGACGTCCTGCGCTCGCTTCGCTCCTCGTCCGAGACGACGCTCGCCTCGGAAGGGAATCGCTACGGGGCGCTCGCCATCGCCGCGCTCCTGTTGACGATTCTCTTGTCGTTCGGCCTCCTCGCCGCCCTCTGCCTCACCCGGAAAGCGTACGCCCATGACCTCGATCATTTGAAGGCGCGGGCGCTCGCCATCGACCCGAGCACGGAGCCGGTCGAGTCGACGTTCCCGGTGAGCCATGATTTCCGCGGTATCGAGGACGAGCTCCGAGAGATTGCCGTGAGCGTCCATTCGACCGTCCACACGCTCGAGACGCAGTCGACGGACTTGCTGCGCTATCACGAGCGCTGGTCGTCGCTCTTCTCCGAGACTGGCCTTGCCATCGCCCTCGTCGATGACGCGTACGATTTCCTCGAACGAAACGATGTGTTCCGTCAGTTCTTCGGCGACCGCAACTTGTACGAAATCAACCAACTGTTCACCGAGACGGGACGTCGCTTGTTCCGCGAAGCGCTCGACGGTGTGACCGAGCACGGGACGAGCGCCCAGTTCATCCTGCATTTGAAAGGCGAGCACGTCCGCTTCTTGAACATGAAGATTATCCCGCTCAAACGCGGTGAGGCGTTGACGTATTACCTCATCCTTGAAGATGAGACCGAGCGCGTCGAACGGGAGCGGAAAGTCGACCGGCTCGTCCGGTTCGACATGGCGACGAACCTGTATAACGAGTACGGTTTCGTCCAGGCTTGGGCGAAACAAGACATCGATGGGGCGTTCGTCCTCATCAAGCTGAACGATTTCCACCATCTTGTCGACTGGTATGACGCGACGTATGCGGACCTGCTCATGACCGAGTTCGCGCGCCACGTCGAGGACAGGCTCGCGAAGTACGCCCAGCACTTGTTTGGGCGCTACCGGGACGACACGCTCATGCTGTATGTCAAGGGCTTCGCCGCGGCAGACGAGCATGAACTGATGGAGCTGTTCCCGACCGAGCTCTTGATCAACGGCAAACGCCAGACCGTCCACGTCCAAATCGGGGCGACGCACACGACGCCGAACTATACGGACTGTCTGTTCGAGGCGACGAAGGCGCTCCAACACGCCAAAGAGACGCGAACCCCGTTCGTCTGGTACGACGCGAGCATCCTCGCCCAGCTCCAATGGGCCGCATTGATTGAACAGGCGCTGCCGGATGCGATCTCAAAAGGCCAAATCACCGTCGCCTATCAGCCTCAAGTCGAGCTGAAGACGGGCAAGGTCGTCGGGGCCGAGGCGCTCGCGAGGTGGCATCACCCTGAGATTGGCCACGTCCCGCCGAACGAGTTCATCCGCATCGCCGAGCGGTCCGACCAAATCCTTTGGCTGTCGCACTCGATTCTTGACCAGGTTATCGACCAGCTCGTCACGTGGCGACAGACACCGTTCGCCGAGATCTCGCTATCGTACAATTTGTCCGCCCACTCGGTCGAACCGTCGATCGTCGCGAAACTGCGCGATAAGATTGAGACGTACCCGTGGTTACCGGACCGGCTGAAGATTGAGTTGACCGAGTCAGCCGATATCATGTCGCATACGAGCGAACTCGACCGTCTCGAAGATATCGCCGACCTCGGTTACTGCCTGTCAATCGACGACTTCGGAACCGGATACGCCTCGTTCGAAGCGATTTGGCACTTGCCGATTCAAGAAGTGAAGATTGACCGCATGTACGTCAGCGGCAAAGCGAAAGACAGTACGTCGTTCCTCCGCGCCGTCTCCCGGTTCGCGAGCGAACAGAAGCTCACCTCGCTCGCCGAGGGCATCGAGACCGAAGAAGACTTGAACCGTATCCTCGCTGAAGGCGTCGAGCTCGGACAAGGCTATTACTACGCCCCGGCGCTGAAAGCGGACGCGTTCGAGGCGTGGGTCCATGAAAAAACAGGCCACCATGAGTGACCTGTCGCTAGACCTAGACCGGCTGACGATTCGTCAGCCGGTCTTTCGTTTGATTCCATTAAGGATTAGCTTCAAAATGATCAAGCTGAAGATGATCGGCAAGACGATCGGGAGCGACCCGCGCGGCAACAGCCCGAAGACGATGAACACCGTCATCCCGACCGTGAAGAATAGCTTGATACCCCTGTCCGTCGTGAACTTGTCCCAGCGCCAGACGAGCAAGAGCAGCGCGAGCGGCGGGAAGAAGAACGTCAGGAAAAAGAAGGGCATGTTGCGTGTGTACCATGGACTCATCGATTCACCACCTCCCCATACAACGCCCTCGTCGCCTGTTCCGTCTCGAGGTTCAAGTAAATCGGTTTGCCGCTCCAATCGATGCGGATGACCGGGGCGACGTCCCGACTGATGAAGAGGAGCACGTCTTCTTTATAAATCGTGCGGAAGTTGCCGGTGAGGCGTGATGATGTCGCCGACCCGTTCTGCCGACGTTCGATGCCCGGGAACGACGTCAGCGTGATGGCCGTCATGTCGGCATACGGCACGGCCTGACCGTACGCACCTTCGATGACGAGCGCCGACTCGGTGAGCGTCACCTCGGTCGGTTGCGAGAACCAAAACATGAGCCCCGGGATGACCGTCAACAACAGCACGCTGACAATCGCGAGCGGGATGAGGCGCTTCTTCCCATCCGGACGGAGCCGGCCCGACTCGTCAAAGATGTTCCCGTCATACTTCTGGGCGCGCCAGAGCGTGACGACGACGAACAACAACAGCGCGATGAAGAGCGGTTCGAGCGGGATGTTCAATCGGAACGCTTCGATAGCGGCGATGAGAAGAAAGATGACGCCGATGCCGTACGCCATGATCCCGATGAGTCTTGCGACCGACTTGATGTCGACGCGGGCCTTTCGTTCCTGATTCATTGTGTTATAGCCGGAAATGAGGAAATGCCAGCCGAGTCGATGGACGGCGAAGCCGAGGAAGAACATGAGCAGTGCCGCGAGTACTAAAATCCACATAGATGAGACCTCCTGTCTTCTCTATTCTACGTGAAAACATACGTTTCGTTCCAACAATCGTCAGATGCACGCGAAACAGCGGTTCTCCCGTATACTGGTGGTAGAAACACAGAAGGAGGAATTCGATGTATCGCACGAAACAAGATTTCATCACGGATTGGACGAAATCATCGGCCGGCACGCTCGACGTGCTCCGCACTGTCACCGACGAGACGATCACGCAATCGATCGTCCCGGGGCACAACTCGCTCGGTTGGATCGGGTGGCACGTGACGACGGCACTCGGCTACTTCACGAACTTGCTCGGCTTCCGGTTGTCGGCACTGAAGTCGTTGACCCAACCGACCACGGCGGGTGTGATTGCCGCTCAGTACGAACGCTATGCAAACGAAATCGCCGAGGCGGCCGAATCGTTCACCGAATCATATCTTCTCGAAGAAGTGAACGTGCACGGCACGATGACCCCGCGCGGCGCCGTCCTCCGGATGATGCTCGACCATCAGACGCATCACCGCGGCCAGATGACGGTGCTGCTCCGGCAAGCCGGCCTCACTGTCCCCGGTGTCATGGGGCCGACGAAAGAACAGATGAACGCGTGACGACCCGCCCCCGGCGGGTCGTTGTCGTTTCACGAAAACAGGCTCGCCTTTTCCATCACGTTGTCGTTTTCCGTTCCCTCGAATCAGGAAAAGAAAGGAAGCGTTATGTGATTCGAAAGGAGGTCCGATATGCGCCGCTCCCCGTTCGCCGATGTCCCGTTCCGCACCGTCCTCACTGTCTTGTTCGCCCTCTCGTTCGTCGCCGTCGTGTTGCTCACGTTTTGGAGCGGCTATTATTGGAAAGAAAAAGCCGAGACGTCGCGCCAAGCCATCACGAACATGACGTACGCGAAAGACGTGTCCGGCGTCGAGAGCCATTTGATCCTTTATTATGTCGCCCGGCAGTATGAGATCGAACGTGCCGAGACGTTCACACTCGTCTCAGACCAATATCGGGATCAGGCGCTCGCCTTTAACCGCTCGCTCATCAATGACGTCCACGTCGGCCTCTCCGATCGGGAACGTGACGCCGTGCTCGCCTTCTCCGACAATATCGAGGCGGCGACGACGAGCATCGACACGGATTGGTTCCGGCTCGTGCCGTTCGATTTATTGAAGTCGCTCGACCGCCGTTGGATCTATGACGGGCTGCGCCAGACGAATCAAGACAGCTCGCTCTACGAGGCGACCGACGCCTTGCTCCGGCTCCAGATGGCGTACACGCGAAACATCGACCGCGTTTTCGTCGCCGACCCGGACACTGACCAACTCGCGGAGTTCGAAGCGTCACTCCTCCCGGAACAAGCCTTGTTGCAAAATCTCGTGCTCGATCGCCCGATTTTGTCAGACACGGTCGACGATCGCATCAATCAGGCGTTCACCGCACTCGACCAACTGTCGAACCCCGACGTCCCGTACGAGGCGCGCTACGTGAGCGCCATCGCCTTCTACGACCAGACCCAGCGTATGCTCGACGCCATCAGCGACAAGGCACTTGCGGCGCTCGAGACGGAACGACGTCAAGAACAGTCATTTTATGTGTTCACCTTGATTTTTGGCATGTTGACGCTCGCCTTGCTGTCGTACGGGTTCGTCCGCTATTATTACCGCTATCGGTTCGACTTGGTCCATCTGCAGGAACGCGCCCTCGCCATCGACCCGATGCTTGAACCCCCGGCCAACTCGTTCCCGGACCGGCACGATTTCGCACCGGTCGAACAGGAGTTGAAACGAATCGCTCGCGACATGTCGCTCACCGTCCGCCATCTCGAAGCGAAATCGTTCGAGCTCGCCGAAGTGCATGAGCGTTGGGCGTCCCTGTTCACGGAGACCGGGCTCGCCATCGCCTGGATTGACGATAAGTTCGAGATTATCGAACGCAACGACGTGTTCGAACGACTGCTCGGCAATCGGAACTTGTACGAGTTCACTCAGCTACTGACAGCGACCGGGCGCAAAATCTGGGAGGATGGCCTCGCCCACGTCAAACGGGAACAGCGGCCGAGCGAGTTCCTCCTCTTCTTTGAAGAGACGCCGCGGCGCTACATGAGCGTCAAGCTGTTGCCGCTCGAGGTCGGCAATCACCGACATTACTACATCATTTTAGAGGATGTGACCGAGCGAATCGTCCGCGAGCAAGAAGTCGACCGGCTCGTCCGTTACGATGACGCGACCGGCCTGTTGAACGCGTACGGATTCGCTCAGACGTATCGAAAACGAGGGCTCACGGCGACGAACGGCGTGTTCCTCGTCTTCAAAGTGAACGACTATCAACACTTGTCCGACTGGTACGGAACGGCTTACGCGGAAGCGGCGCTCAAACGGCTCGTCTCCCGGCTCGAGGCCCGTCTGAAGAAATATGCGACGAGCCTGCTCGGACGTTACCGTGACAACACCCTCCTCCTCTACATTCAAGACTTGGACGCCGAAGACAAGGACGAGGTCGAGGACTTGTTCCCCCGTGACTGGGATGAACGGACGCGACGCCAAGCGCTCGACAGCCAATGCGGGATGACGGTCGTCCGGATGCAGTCGTATGACGAGGCGTTGAAACAAGCGATGAACGCGCTGCAACTCGCCATCGAGCAACGGACCCGCTTCGTCTGGTACGACGCGGACGTGCTCCGGCAAGTCGAGCGGCTCGCCTTGGTTGAGCGGACTCTGCCTGACGCCATAAAGAAACGCGCGATTCACGTCGCCTACCATCCGCAAATCGAGTTGAAGACGGGCGCCATCGTCGGGGCAGAGGCACTCGCCCGCTGGGACAGCGACACGCACGGGAAAATCAGTCCCGACGAGTTCATCCGCATCGCCGAGAAGTCGGATCAGATTTTATGGCTGTCGCTCAGCGTGTTGGAACAAGTGATTGAACAGTTGCTCCGTTGGCATGACACGTCGCTGTCGGCGCTCACCGTCTCCTACAACTTGTCCCCCCGTTGTCTCGACGCAGCGATCGTCGACTTGTTGACGGAGACGGCCGAGACGCATCCGTGGATCACCGACCGGCTCGTCATCGAGTTGACCGAGTCGAGCGACTTGTTGACGTACCCGACCGATTTGAGCCAGCTCGAGACGATTGCCCGAAACGGCTATCGCCTCTCCATCGACGACTTCGGGACCGGCTACGCGTCGTTCGAGGCGATTTGGCATCTTCCGATTCATGAAGTGAAAATCGACCGTATGTACGTCAGCGGCAAGGCGAAAGACTCGTTGTCGTTCCTGCGCGCCGTCGCCCGCTTCACACGGGAACAACGGCTCGTCCTCGTCGCCGAGGGAATCGAGACGAAACTTGAGTTGAAGCGGATGATTGAGGAAGGGGTCGAGATTGGGCAAGGGTATTACTTCACCGAACCGCTCGACGCCATGACGTTCATGGCGTGGGCAGAAGCACGCATACAAAAAGACGAGACCAGTTGAGGTCTCGTCTTTGTTCATTTCGACGTCGAAGGATTCACCTTCTGTTGCATCCGACCAACGCCCTCGTATTGAACGTCACGCGGGTCGCGGGCGAACTTCCATGCGTTGCGGGCGTCAATGAAGCGCGGTTGACGCATGCCGGCGAACGCTTCCGGTTTCAAGTTGACGAGTTCTTCCCACTCGGTGACGAGGATGGCGTAGTCTGCTCCGTCGAGCGCCTCTTCCACCGTGTCGGCTTGGCGGTAGTCCCACGTCGCGAGCGGGTCGTAGCCGATGACTTCGACTTCTTGCAGGAGCAGCTGCTGGGCGAGCGCGATGGACGGGGCGTCACGCATATCGTCCGTCCCCGGTTTGAAGGCGAGCCCGAGGAAGGCGACGCGCATGCCGCGGGTCACGTCGAGCTTCGACAACAAGTAACGGATTTGGGCGTCATTCGTCTCCGCAGCCGCCCGGATGACTGGTAAGTCGAGACCGTTCTCCTGCGCGACGTGAAGCAGCGCGGCCATATCTTTCGGGAAACACGATCCTCCGTACCCGAGCCCAGCGTTCAAGAACGAACGCCCGATGCGGGGGTCGAGCCCCATGCCGTCGGCGATCGTCGTGATGTCTGCCCCGGCCTTGTCGGCGAGACGAGACAAGTCGTTGATGAAGCTGATTTTCGTCGCGAGGAACGCGTTCGAGGCGTACTTGATGAACTCGGCGTTAATCGGTGATGTGCAGACGAGCGGGACGCCGAGGCGGCCGTAAATGCCCGCGAGTTCTTCACACATCTCGAGGTCATCGCTGCCGATGACGACGCGATGTGGTTTCAATACGTCCGCCAAGGCGCGTCCTTCCTGTAAGAATTCCGGCACGATGGCGAACGTGTGCGCCGGATACATCACCTTCAAGACGTTCGTCGTCCCCGGCGGCACCGTGCTCCGGATGATGATCTTTTGCGGTGTCTTGAACGCGGCGAGCGCCGCTTCGATGTGTGACAAGTCACAGCTGCCATCTTCGCGGCTCGGCGTCCCGACGGCGAGAATGACGTAGTCGGCACCTGACGCGAGCCCGACATCGTCCGTCCACGTGATCGCGTCTTGATATTCGGAGAGCACTTCGGCCATACCCGGTTCGTGGAACGGGACCGTGCCGCCTTTCAACTGCTCGAGTTTTGGTATGTGTTTCTCGACGCCGATGACCTCGTGCCCCGCTTTCGCGAGTCCGCACAACGTGGCCAATCCGACGTAGCCTAAACCAATGATTCCAAATTTCACGCTAGTTCCTCCTTCGGTATGCTCCCTTCAACAGTAGCGAAAAGCCGGGATGAAGGGAAGGCGATAACGCGCTCGAATGTTCTTTCGGGACTGACTTTTTTCATTTGGTAGGGTGACGGGTCGGCTCGGAAGTGCGCGCTGGCGCGGGGAAGTGCTATAATGGGTCAAAATGACGCTAGAAAGGACTAACCGCATGGGCTTACTCGCTTTCTTTTTAGTTACACTCTTCATCTATTATTGGTTTCCGGTCCGGGGGGGACTGAAAACCTTCCTTCTCATCTTGATCATGGTGAGCGGTTGGCTCTCCATCTTCGAAATCGTCTCCATTTTGGAAGCCCGTCCATGGGTGGCCGCCCCATTACTTCTCATCATCGGTCTCATCGTTTGGAAGTGGCGCAGAGATCGCAATCGGCAAGAGAAGAGCGTTTGACGACCGTCAAATGCTTTTTTTGATGTATTCTCTTTCTTTACCAAAATTCCCTTGCAAAAAGACGTATTCATTCTAGTATCGTGACGTCTTTCACAAGTTATTAAAACATATAGGAATCAGTTTAAACGGTGCTATCATACAAGCATCTTTCATTTTTATTCCGTACGAAGGGGACCTTTTTATACAATTTTATTTGCTCGACTTGGCACCATGGATTGAACCGCTCGCACAGTTCGTCTTTTGGTACCCGTTTTTCATGGCGCTGTTTTGGATTTCTGGCGCCGTCTTGTTCAGCTTGACGCGTGAACAAGAGAAACCGCTTGATTTGAACGAGCGCGAATGGCCGCTCATCAGCATCCTCGTCCCATGTTACAACGAGGAAGAGACGATTGAAGAGACGATTACATATCTCGATCGCCTGACGTATCCAAACCTTGAAATCATCGCCGTCAATGACGGCAGCTCGGACCGAACCGGCGACCTCTTGATCGGGCTCGCCGACAAGCACGATCGGCTCCGGGTCATCGACTGCCATGAGAACCGCGGCAAGGCGAACGCCCTCCACATGGCCGCCCATGCCGCCCACTCCGAATACTTGCTCTGTGTCGATTCGGACGCGTTCCTCGACGAAGAAGCCCCGTACCAGCTCGTCCGCCACTTCCTAAAAGGCGGCGAACGGGTCGGTGCCGTCACCGGCAACCCGCGCATCCGTAACCGCGACACGCTTCTCAGCCGGATGCAAATCGTCGAGTACGCCTCGATTATCGGATCGATTAAGCGCACGCAGCGCGTCATGGGAAAATCATGACCGTCTCTGGCGTCATCGTCATGTTCCGCAAAAAAGCGCTCCTCACGGTCGGGCTGTGGGACCGGGACATGATCACCGAAGACATCGCCGTCTCGTGGAAGCTCCAAAAGAAATTTTGGGACATTCGCTACGAGCCGCGCGCCATCTGCTGGATGCTCGTCCCGGAATCACTGTCGGGCATTTGGAAGCAGCGGGTCCGTTGGTCGCAAGGCGGGCAAGAAGTCGTCTTGCGTCACTTCGACATCTTCAAAGACTGGCGCCAACGCCGCATCTGGCCCGTCTATATCGAACAAGTCATCAGCGTCCTCTGGGCGTATGCGTGGCTCGTCGTCACGATTTACTTGTTCGTGACGGCCGACACGGTACAACAGATGCTCGTCTGGTTCACGTACAACTCGTTCGCGCTCGTCTTGATTAGCCACATCCAGTTGCTCATCTCGCTTTGGAACGATGCGCGGTACGATAACGTCTTCCGCTATTACGTCTGGGCCGCCTGGTACCCGGTCATCTATTGGATGCTCAACACGTTCGTCGTCATCGCGGCGACGCCGCGGGCCATCCGCTCGACAGTGAAAGGAGGCTATGCGACATGGAACTCTCCAGATCGCGGCACGAGACGGAGCAGCTTATAGGTCAAGACGTCCTCGTCAAGACGAAGCGCTCCTTCATCCGAAAAAGTATCGAAGTTTTCTTGACGCTCGTATTTTGGACGTATACGTTCGTCGTCAGCTGGTTCTTCCTCAGTGCGGCGCTCGGTCAAAACGACCGCAACATCGCCACGCTCAAGACCGCGTTGAACGTCACGAACGCCGACATCCGTGGGCTGCTCGCCTTCGGTGTCCTGTCACTCCTCGCCTCGGCGCTCATCTTGTTCGTCTGGCGCACGTACAATAAGCAACGCTATGGCTCACTCAGACGCCGTAAGCCCCCGACCCCGACGACGACGGAAGAATTCGTAGCGCTCGGATTGATTGATGAGTCGGAAATCGTGCGCCTACAGACCGAGAAAGTCATCGTCTTCACCGATAACCCGGTAAAGGAGTTGACGAAGTGAGCAAAGTCTTTAAACTCCTCCTCGCCCTTGTCATCATCGCCGGGGTGACGTGGAAAGTGAACGACGTCACCTCGAAGCGGCCGGATACGCCGGACCCGATGCTCGTCGCGAAAGACGGCGTCTGCCTTGGGCTCAACTATCACCGTGTCAAAAAGCCACACGCATGGAACAAGATCGTCGAGACGTTGACCGGGTCGGACGACTTGAAACGGTATAACGTCTACGCCGACGAGTTCCAAGACCAGATTCGTTGGATGAAGCAAGCCGGCGTCCATTTCGCGACGCTCGGTGAAATCGAAGGATACGTGCGCGGCGAAGCGATTCCTGAGAAGTGCGTCTGGCTCTCGTTCGATGACGTCGACCATACCGTCTACGAGAACGCCTTCCCCGTCCTCCGTGAAGAAGGCGTCCCGTTCACGTTGTTCGTCATCACCGGCCACGTCGGCGAGACGTTCCAAAACTTGAACCTCGCTCCGTGGCATGAGTTAGAAGCGATGAAAGACAGCGGACTCGCCGATTTCGGGTCGCACACGAACGATATGCATTACATCGAGGACGGGATGGCCGTTTTCCTTGACCCGGCGAACCACGACGCGTTCAAACGCGACCTCGAGGCGAGCCGGGCCGCCTTGAACGAACAGCTCGGGATTGACGCGACCGCCATCGCCTATCCGTTCGGGGAGACGGACGACGCCGTCACCGCCATCGCCGAGTCGGCCGGGTTCACCGATGCGTTCATCTTGAGCCCGAACCCGATCACGAACGACAACGCCCCATACTTCATCGACCGTTACTTACTCGACAAACACGTCTTCGACGAGTTCGTCAAACCGTACCTGTCACGCTAAACACGCCATGCCGGCGTGTTTTTTTCATGAGCTCGTTCGTTCCCTTTCATTTTGAATCGAACGTGGAAAAGACGAGTAGACTATGGAAGCGAGGGATACGGATGACCGTCATGACATGGATCATCGCCGCCTGTGTCGCGGCCACGCTGAGCGTGATCTTCATTTGGCTCGCCGAAGAGCCCGTCGAACGCATCAAACTGCAAGTGTTCGCCACCGTCCTCTGTCTCCTCCTCATCGGCTTGAGCACGTATACGTTCGAACTTGAACGGGAGTCGCGCGACGCCTCGAACGCGCGCGTGATGACGGAGACGGACTACGCGGAACGGTTGCTCGCCTTAGAGGAAGAACATGCCGACGACTTGGCGTGGCAAGCGATTCAAATCGAGCGCGACGTGACCGAGAAGCTCGAGGCCCGCTACGCCGCCCGCGAGGACACGATGAAAGACAACCTGTTCTTGAAGGTGATTGATTTAGAAGACGTCATCAAGGCGCAGCGCGGTGAGATTTATGCCCTCGAGGACCGGCTCCGTGAGGCCGAGGCGATGAACGAGGCGCTCACGCTCGCCCTCGCGGACGCCGAGCGCTTGATGGACACAACGCCCGACGAAACGGAAGACATCGTCTTTTTTGAGACGTACGGCTCGTGCGAGGACTTGAACGCGATTTATCCGGAAGGCGTCCCGCTCGAACACGACGCCTATCTCCTCACGTTCGACACCGATCTCGACGGCATCGCCTGTGGACAAAACGACACCCGCTGAGCAATCAGCGGGTGTCGTTCACTCAGCCGGCACGTCGACGACGTCACCCGCTTGGATGTCTTTGTTCAAGACGCGCTCCATCTCATCGAGGCTGAACGCATCGAGCAACTTGATGCCGTTCACGTAAACGGTCGGGACATATTCGACGCCGAGGTCACGTGTGTAGAGCCGCGCGTTTTGGATGCTTTCGTCAATCTGCGGCGCGAGGAGCAGCTCAGCGTCCACGTCGAACAAGGCGGCGAGCCGATGGACGTACGCCTCCGTCCCGAAGTCGTCCGTTCCCGAGTCCATCCCGATTTGGCGCTGAAGCGCGTAATAGCGGTCCGGCATCAACCGTTCGGCGTTCGCGTCGACGCTCGCGAGCCGTTGCGACCGTTCGTTCAACAAGGCGAGCGCCTGTCCTTTGAACGACACCTTCCCCGTCTCGATCCACCGCGCCTCGATCTCCGGCAAGACGCTCTCCATCCACTTCTTGCACCACGGGCAACTGTAGTCGAAGACGAAGACGATCTCGTCGGCCCCGTCCCCGAGCTTCACTTTTTCGTCGAGCGGGAGCGCGTACTCGACGTACGTGAACGTCTCGGTCGCATCACCCGCCTCGCTCGTCGTACAGGCGGAAAGTAGAAATATCAGTCCAATCATAAGAAATCCTAGCCGTTTCATAAAAAACCCCCTCTTGTTCAATGTTTCACATAAGTAGTTATACCATGCCCCCGCCCAAACCTCGAGTGACGTTCTTGCGACAATTGTCCGGTCAGACGAAAAGAAGCGTCCCGACGCGTGTCAGGCCCGCTCCATGATGACGTCTCGATTCAGCCGTCCGATCTCGATGAACCCGTGCCGTTCATAAAATGCAATCGCCCGGGCGTTATCGGCCTCGACGTGAAGCCGGACGACATGTTTCGCGGTCCGCCTCATCTCATCAAACAAGGCGTTCAACAGCGTGTGCCCGCTCCCGCGCGGAGCCTCCGGCAACACGCAAACATGGCTGATGAACGCGACGTCCGCGTCCATGTACGCCGACAATAAGCCGACGAGCCGGCCGTCTTCCCATAGCTCGAACGACGTCGCCCGGTCGTGCAGTTTCGCGGCGTACGCCTTTAAGTCGACCCGCTCGGACAGTTTTGTCGGGAACAAGCCGTCACACGCCTCGAGATGGGCCACGTAGTCGGCGACCGACCCGCGACCGAGCGTGATCATACGTCCTCCAATACGGCGACACCGAACCCGTCCCGGCCGAACGCGTTGCCGTTATAGAGCAGATAGTGGCGCCCCTTCATCGTGAACACGTGCGGATAGCATTCCATATCGGCGTCCCAGCCGTCATCGCTCCGCTCGAAGCCGAGCGCCGCATCGTCCCGCGTCCAGTCGACGAGGTCGTCGGAGTAGGCGTAGCCGAGCCGATAGCCGCGCGTCGGATCGGTCCGGAAACCGAACGTGTCGCGGAAACAAAACACCATATGATAGCGACCGCCCGCCTCGAACACGGTCGGGAGCGCCTGGCTCTCGTCGGAGATCGCGTCCGGCACGACCCGACCGTGCCGCGTGAACGTCTGGCCGTCTGTGGACGTGGCGAGGGCGATTTTATACGTCCGCTCGGCCACCCCGTCCGGTCCTTCTTTCCACGTCGTCCCGTAAATGTAATACATGTAGTGTCGCTCCCGGCTGAAGACGAACGGGTCGCCGACGAGGAACGGTTCATCCACGCTCGCCGACAGCACCGGCCCGTCCCCGAGCCGCTCGAACGTGACGCCGTCGTCATGGCTGACCGAGAGGCCAATTCCCGTCTCGACCGACACCGACTCACGCCGGCTCCAGCCGCTCGTGTAGCCGTACAAGGCGTCCTCTGTCCGGGTGACGTGAAACGGAAAGATGCCGTCCTCGTCGAACGTGCCGAGCTTGCCGAGCGGGATGACCGGTTCCCTCGAGACGTGAATCACGTCGAAGTCGGGCGTCATGTCGACGTAGCGGACGTGGCTCTTGAATAGGTTCCCATCTCGCTCGCGGGTCGAGAAGTAGATGCGGACGAAGTCGTCAAACACGAGCGCCTGCGGCGACTGCGCGAACGCCGAATAGTCCCCGAAAAAGCCGTACGGCTCCGGGTCGAAGATGTGTCCGAGCTTCTTCCATCTCATGTCGTCCCCTCCTTCCGTTCGGCGATGCCGAAACCGGCCCGTCCGACCTCGTTGCCGAGGTAGAGCAGATAGCGTTTCCCATTCACAGTGAATGTATGCGGATAGGCGACCATCTCGTCGTCGAACCCTGCTTCGGCGCGCGTGAACTTCATGACCGCGTCATCCCGCGTATAAATGTCAACCTTTATATGTACAATTTTGCTCGTTTAATAATGTTCAATATTGTCGGTTTCGTCAGACACGGTTTGTTCCGTCCGATGGTCCTTCAATCGATATGAGTCCCCGGATATCGGCACGACGGTCGCATGGTGAAGGATCCGGTCCAAGATGGCGTTTGCCAGTTTTGGGTATACGAACACTTCCTCCCACGAACCGAAATTGATGTTAGTGGTTAGGATGGTGCTCTTTTTTTTCGTACCGTTGGTCAATCAGCTGGAAGAAGATTTTGGCGTCCTCTGCGTCGATCGGGAGATACCCGATCTCGTCGATGATCAACAGCCTATATCTGGCGAAATGTTTCAGCTTGGTTTCCAGCCGGTTCTCCTGTTTTGCGATGCGCAGTTTTTGGATGAGGTCGTGACACTTCGTGAAATACGTGCTATGCCGTGCCAGCGCCGCCTCGACACCAATCGAAGTCGCAAGATGTGTCTTGCCGATACCGCTAGGACCGAGGAACACCACGTTCTCGTCTCGTTCGATGAAACGGAGCGAGTGGAGGTCTGCGATTTGATCTCGGTTCAACGACGGCTGGAATGAGAAGTCGAACGTGTCGAGTCTTTTGGGGCTTGGTAGCGCTGCTGCTCGGATCATCCGATGCGTCTTCTGTTGCTCTTGGATGTCGATCTCGTGATTCGTGAGCTTGACGAGCACCTCGGTCAATGATGCCCCGCTCTGAATGCCGAAGTCTAGCACCTCGTCGAGGTGGAGTGCCATTTGATTGAGGTTGAGCGACAAGAGGTTCTCCCGTAGTTGCTTGTAACTGTTCGTCTCCCTCATGATCGGTACCTCTCGTCCATGAGCTGTAGATTGCGTCGAGCCATCTCGTCGATGCCGCCGTGCTCCCCGACCGTCTGACTCAGCTGCTGAAGGTAATGATGTTCCAGATAGTTCAGTTTGTTGCCGGTGAGGCGATGTTGTGCGATGGGTTTCGTGTTATGATAAATCCACAAGTAGTCGTCATGGACCTCGAGCGCTACCCGTTCACCCTCATATCCGATCGGTACGGAATACTGGTTCGAACGGTACGACACCATGTTGGAATGGTTCACCTTGGCCCGGACGTGCTTGATGCGATAGGAATCTCTTACTCGTTCAGTTGGTAGCTGGAGTAGGAGGTTCTTTTCTTTTTGGAGCTCCAGAATCGGGATCTTCCCGGTACCCTGATGGACCTCGTTATTGATTCGCTCACACAGCCTCTCGATGTAATCGTGCAGCTCCTCGAGATTATATTTGCCCTGGTAGGCGTGAATCTCGTCCAAGATTTTCATCGGTGCCTCGACCTTCCCTTTCGTCTGCGGCCGCCCGGCGATGCAAGGTTTCACCTGGAAACCGAAATCCTTTGCGAACTCCTCGAACCGACGGTTCACGACGCCCTCGCCATATCTCGTTCGTGCTTCGGTCATGACGGTGCTCATGTTGTCCGTCACGAGCTCATCAGGAACTCCGTCCAATTTTTCGAAGGCCTGTGTCAGGAATGAGAGGACGACGTCTTGCGATTTTGACAGGCTGAGGTGGAAGAAACGAAAGCGGGAATAAGAAAGTAACAGTACCGCCACGTTCACCTCGATTCTTTCACCGTCCCGTGTCTCGTAACGGATGGACTCTTTCCAGTCCAGCTGTGCCTGTTTGCCAGGGGCAGTCTCGAAACGGACATGTTGCCCGATGGCGGGCATTTTTTTGTTCTCGTTAAAATAAGCGCTGAACTCGGGATGCCGTTTGATGTATGTCCTGAACGTCGATGCCGCGCAATCCAGCCCGTGATTGTCCTTCAGGTACTGCCAAAGGACGCGTCGATAATAGAAGCGTTGTTTCGAGTCCTCCGATAGGAGGGCCCGGATGATCGGATAGTAGGCGTCAACCACAGATTCACGGTTCCTTCTATCAGGCTTTTTATAGCCGTTGAGATATTTGTCGACCGTCCTGCGGTCGACCCCCATTTCTCTAGCGAGTTGGCTTTTATTGATTTTCATGTTCATCGTCTCCATCATGTCGTTGAATTTCTGTAGGTCCGTAAGTTCGTTCACCTCGAACGTCGTGTCTACGTTTAATTGAATTTGCATAGTCGTTCACCTCGTGAACAAGTATGCGAGAAGGAGACAAAATTGTACATTCTTATCCCATCACTTTAGGACACATTAAAAGTATCATTTATAGTCCGGCGACGAGGCATATCCGAGCCGATACGTCCGCTCCGGGTTCTTCCGATAGTCGGTCGCGTCCCGGTAACAGAAGAACATGTGATAGCGCCCCTCCTCAAAAAACACGTCCGGGCTCGCCTGTGCCTCGTCCGGGAGCACGCTGTCGATCAAGTCCCGGTGCTGCTTCTCCCACGTCACGCCGTCGGTCGACGTGGCGAGCCGAATCTTATACACGGGCTCCGGGCGGTCTCCATCGAGAATCCATTCGCGCCCGGCGATATAGAACAAATACCACGTGTCACCGAAGCGCCGAATCTTCGGTCCGCTCAAGATGAACGGCTCGTCGAGCGTATAGGAGAGGATCGGGCCCGGACCGACGCGTTCGAACGTCTGACCGCCGTCCCGGCTGACGGCTTTGCCGATATTGACGTTGAACGGCACAGACACTGTACGCGTCCAGCCCCCGTAATAGGCGTGCACCTCGTCCCCGACGTCAATCGCCGAGAACGGGTAGACGCCGAACTCGTCGAACGTCCCGCGCGCCCCGAGCTCGAGTACCGGACGCTCGCTCACCCGAAGGATGCGGAAGTCCTGCTTGTCGACGTCGACGTACCCGCTATAGCTGACGTAACGCCCGTCAACCGGCTTCGGCCGACAGCTGAAATAGATGCGCACATACGTGTCGCGCTCGAGGACGGACGGCGCCTGTGCGAACGCATCCATCCAGTCGAGGGCGGCGTCACGCGCCGGGCTGAACAACAGCCGGCGCTTCTCCCATTCGAACGTCTTCACCGTCTCCATGTCGGTCACCCTTTCGCGTACATCGTCTCATAGTACGATGCGTATTCGCCCGAGACGATCCGGTCGACCCAGTCGGGATGGGTGACGTACCAGTCGATCGTCTCATGCAAGCCTTGCTCGAACGTGTAACGCGGACGCCAGCCGAGCTCGGTCGTGATTTTCGTGTTGTCGATCGCGTAGCGGCGGTCGTGCCCCGGCCGGTCAGCGACGAACGTGATTTGCGAATCGTCACGCCCGAGCTGTGCCAAGATGAGCCGGACGATCGTCAAATTCGTCATCTCGTTGTTGCCGCCGATGTTGTACACCTCGCCGTCCCGCCCCTTCTCGGCGACCGTCCAGATGGCGTGGCAATGGTCGCGCACGTGGAGCCAGTCGCGAATCTGTTGCCCGTCCCCGTATACCGGGAGCGACTCGCCGCGCTCGGCGCGATGAATCATGAGCGGGATGAGCTTCTCCGGGAACTGATACGGGCCGTAGTTGTTGCTACAGCGCGTGATGTTGACCGGCAGGCCGTACGTCTCGTGATAGGCGCGCACGATCAAGTCCGAGCTCGCCTTCGACGCCGAGTATGGGCTGTTCGGGGCGAGCGGCGTCGCCTCGGTGAAATAGCCTTCCGCCCCGAGCGTGCCGTACACCTCGTCCGTCGAGACGTGGATAAACTTCACCCCTTCCGAATAGTCGCGGGAATGCTTGTCGTCCGGGGCGAGGTTCCAATGCCGTTTTGCCGCCTCGAGCAGCACTTGCGTCCCGAGCACGTTCGTCGTCAAGAACACGTCCGGCTCGAGGATGCTCCGGTCGACGTGCGACTCGGCCGCGAAGTGGACGACCCGGGTGACGTCATAGTCGCGGAACACCGCCTCGACCGTCGCCTTGTCCCGAATGTCACCTTTGACGAAGACGTAGCGCGGGTCGTCAATCCCGTGGAGCGTCTCGAGGTTTCCGGCGTACGTGAGGGCGTCAAGGTTGATGATGCGCCACGATGCGTCGGCCAGAAGCATCTTTATGAAGTTTGATCCGATGAACCCGGCTCCGCCAGTTACGAGTAAAGTCTTCATGTTCTTCACGCTCCTCTTCTAAAAGGGATAGGATGTACTGTCCATAGTCGGTCATCTTCAACGTCTGTCCGATATCGCGCAACTGGCCCGATGTGATGAAGCCGCGGCGCCAGGCGATCTCCTCGAGGCAGGCGATATAGTAGCCTTGCCGCTCCTGTACCGTCTGGACGAACACGGACGCCTTGATCATCCCTTCCGGCGTCCCCGTGTCGAGCCACGCCATGCCGCGTCCGAACAAGACGACGTTCAAGTCGCCCGCCTCGAGATACATCTGATTGATCGATGTGATCTCGAGCTCGCCGCGCGGCGACGGCTCGACCCGTTTCGCATATTCGACGACGCGGTTGTCGTAGAAGTAGAGGCCCGGGACGGCGTAGTTCGACTTCGGCTGGGCCGGCTTCTCCTCGATTGACAAGACGCGGCGGTTCGCGTCGAACTCGACGACACCGAACGCGCGGGGGTCTTTCACCGGGTAGCCGAACACGGTCGCCCCTTGCGTGCGCCCTTTCGCGTCCCTGAGGAAGCTCGTCAAGTCGGGCCCGTAAAAGACGTTATCGCCGAGGATGAGACAGACCGAGTCGTTGCCGATGAAGTCCTCCCCGAGCAGGAAGGCGTCGGCGAGCCCGACCGGCTTCTCTTGTACCTTGTACGTGATCGACACGCCGAGCTGGTGGCCGTCGCCGAACAAACGCTCATAGCCGGCGATGTCTTTCGGGGTCGAGATGAGCAGGATGTCTTGGATGCCCGCGAGCATCAACACCGACATCGGATAGTAGATGAGCGGCTTGTCGTAAATCGGGAGCAGCTGTTTCGATACGGCTTTCGTCATCGGGTAGAGCCGGGTGCCGTTGCCGCCGGCCAAAATGATGCCTTTCATAATCGATTCCCTCCTTCGATAATCACGTCACAAATCCGGTCGACCATCTCGAGCGTCAAGTCCGGATAGAGCGGCAGCGTCAAGACGCGGTCCGACACGTACTTCGCGTTCGGGACGTGCGCCGTGAACGCGTAACAGGCAAAGTCGGTGACGAGCGGATAGAAATATTTCCGGGCGAAGATGCCGTTGTCGGCGAGCCAAGCCATCATCTCGTCCCGGCGGCGCCGATCGCCTTTGAACAGCACCGGATAATACGCGTAGTTCGATTCCGTCTCGTCAACACGCCGGTTCAACCGGAGCGTCGGGACGTCCTTGAGCCGCTCGTCATAACGTTCGACGATGGCGCGGCGCTTGGCGATGTCGTCCTCGAGACGGGGAAGATTGCAGCGGCCCATCGCCGCCTGAAACTCGTTCATCTTGGCGTTCCCGCCGATCGCCTCGACCGACTCGGGACCGGTGATGCCGAAGTTGACGGCAAGGTCGATGTCCGCTTTGAGCGAATCGTCGCGATAGGCGAGCGCGCCGCCTTCAATCGTATGGAACACTTTCGTGGCGTGGAAACTGAACATGTTCATGTCCCCATATGTGGCGATGCCGCGGCCCTCATGGACGACGCCGAACGCATGGGCCGCGTCATAGAGCACTTTCAGCCCGTGTCGCTTGGCGATGCGGTCAATCGCCTCGACGTGGCAGACGTTGCCGTACACATGGACCGGGAGAATCGCGGTCGTCTTGTCGGTGATGAGCGCCTCGAGTTTCGTGACGTCAATCGTATAGTCAATCGGGTTGATGTCACAGAACACCGGCGTGATGCCTTTTCGAACGAGCGCGTGCGTCGTCGAGGCGAACGTGAACGGGGTCGTGATGACCTCGCCTGAGAGGCCGAGCACGTCAATCGCCGTCTCGAGCGCCAAGTGCCCGTTCGTTAGCAACGAGACGTGCGGGACGTCGAGGACGTCCGTCAGCTCCGACTCAAGCGCTCGCACGTGCTCGCCGTTGTTGCTGAGCCAGCGCGACTCCCAGAGCGGCCGAATCATGTCGACGTACGCCTCGAACTCGGGCATCGACGGCCGCGTCACTTGAATCGGTGGGGCCAGGTCATGTTTAGGTAGATTCATCTCATTTCCCTCCTTTGTCAGACGAGCGTATAAGCGTCGAGCAACTGACGGACGTCCCGTCTCGCGTTGTACATGAGAACGTCGATGATTGATAAGTTCGGGACGAACGGATGGCCTGCTTGTCGGTACGTCACGGGCTGCATCTCGATAAAGTCGAGCTGGACACCTTCCGAAGCGAAGCGTTCCTTGTTGTAGAGGCCACGCCCTCCGATCGCGTTGATGTAATGGTCGGCGCCGAGGTGATGGCACAGGTCGAGGACGAGGTCGCCGCATCGTTTCGACTTGTCGTTTTCGAGCGACGAGGCGTAAAGGAGTGGCGTGTCGAGCCCGAGGAAGTTGCGCATCTCGGTCAGCTGTTTGCCGAGGTAGACGGCGACGTTTCGTTCGTCGTCGCGGATGAGGCGGCTCACGAGCGGCATGACGTCGGCGTACGACGGGGCTTTCTTGTACGCATGTTCGAGCAGCCGGAGCTGATAACGCTCATTTTGCACGTCGATCCGTCGCTCGTGCGCCCGAATCGTGCGGTGTTGCGACATGTGATCGATCGTCATATGAATCGGCTTCGCCTTTCCATCAAGGAGAATCTGATTCTTGTGAATCCAGCCGTGCTTGATGAACTGGACGTCGTCGAGGATGACGAACGCGTCGACGGCCGCCATGAGCTGAAAGTAGCCGAGGTATGGAAAATAGTATGGTTGCATGATGGCCAATCTCATCCGTCTCACCCCTTACGCGAATTGACGTTCCCGGAGGCGGATGAGCCATTCGGTCACGAGCGGTTGCTTGACCATGAGATAGGGACGGATGCGGTCCTTCCCGACGAAGCGGTCGAGGTAGCGGTCATAGCGTGGCGACTTCAACGCGGCATGGTCGCGTCTCAGGCGGTGCAGCCCGACCTCGAACGAGATGCGGGACAGCTCGAGCTCCTCGTGGAATTTCCCTTCCGTATAGGTGTCGAACGTGTCGAGGAAACGGATGAACGCCTCGTGGCGCTTGATGTCACGCTCGCGGTTCCCTTCGTTCCAAATCGTCGTCGCCGATCCGGCGACCCCGTAGCGATAGACGCTCATCGCTTCCGGCATATAGTAGGCGTATCCTTTGCTCGCCACGTACAGCTTCATCGAGCCGTCACTCGCCGGCGTGTCTTTCAACCAGTCCGGTGCGTTCGTGATTAAGCCGTTCGGATACAGCATCGACATCGTCGGGATGAAGCCGAGCAGCTGCAACTCGCCGGCCGTATAAGTCCGCGCCTTTGTCGAGGCGAGCAACTTATTCTCCGGGAGCCACGGGATGACGCGCCAGTCGGCGTGCACGTGGCCGTCCATCTCGACGTACGCGTCGTGGAAGCAGAGCGTGCAGTCCGGGTGCGCCTCCATGTAGTCGACTTGTTTTTGCAGCTTGTGCGGGTCGGTCCAATAGTCGTCCCCGTCACAGAGGGCGACGTATTTGCCGCGGGCCCGCTCCTCGTTCAACCGGTTGATGAACACGCCTTTCGAATATTGGTTCTCCGTCTGATAGATGACGCGGATTTTGTCCGGATGCTTCGCCTCGTACGACCGGACGATGTCGGCCGTCCGGTCCGTCGACGCGTCCTCGTGGATGAGAATCTCGAAGTCGAAGTTCGTCCGTTGCGCGAGGAAGCTCTCAATCGTCTTGCCGATATACGCCTCGTGGTTGTACGTGATGCAGTTGATGCTCACCATCATCATCGTGTTTCCCCTCCTTCCATTACCTCTCGCATGTCTACCGTCTCCGCGAACGTGTCGGGATGAACCGGGTCGAACGGTTCGTTCACCCACATGACCGTGACGAGGTCGGTCGTCCCGACGTTCTCGATGTTGTGGACGTAACCGGCCGGGATGGCGACGACCTCGAGCGTCTCCCCGCTCACATGAAACGTCATGACCTCGCCCCCGCCGACCGGGCGGAGCCGGATGACACCCTCGCCGCTGACGACGAGGAACTGTTCATGTTTCGTGTCGTGCCAATGCTCGCCTTTCGTGATGCCGGGACGGGCGACGTTGATCGATACTTGGCCCCGGTCCGGCGTCTTCAAGAACTCGGTGAACGAGCCGCGGGCGTCGCGGTGCATGACGAGCGGCGTCAAGATGCGTTCACGCGGCAAGTAGCTCGTGTACGTGCTATACAGCTGTTTTGTGAACGGGTCCGATAAGTCCGGCACCCCGCGCGACGTGCGCATCGCCTCGAACGCCTCGAGCGTCCGGACGATGTCCAATAGCCCGATCGTGTGGGCCGGGACGCTTGGATAGAGCCCGACGTCGGTCGAGAGCGCGTCGAGGAACGACGCGACGACGTCATCGACGTGGGCGAGCGTGAGGACGCGCTCCGGGTCGTGGACGGTGACCGTCTCGCCCCGTGCGATTTGATGACAGAACGTGGCGACGGCGCTGTTATAAAATGGACGCCCCCACTTCCCGAACAGGTTCGGCAACCGGTACAAGTGGACGCGGGACTCGGCCCGCTCCCCGTAGACGGCGAGCACGTCTTCAGCGGCCCGTTTGCTCATACCGTACGGATTCGCCTCGACGGCCTGTGTTGAGGAGGCGAAGACGACCGGCACCGGGTTGTATGACAACAGCTCGGTCGCGATCAGCTCCGTTAAGTCGACGTTTCCTACCGTGAACTCGGCCGGGTCGTCGGGCCGGTTCACACCGGCGAGATGGAAGACGAAATCGGCCCGGCGAAGCCGAACACTCCGTTCGGCAGGGCTCGTCTCTCTCGTGACGGATAAAACGGCATGCCCTGCCGTCTCGAGCGCGTGCGTCACATGTCTTCCTAGAAAGCCTGTGGCGCCGGTGACAACGATTTCCATTTTGTCCCCTCCTTTATTCGATTTGGTAAGACGTGGACGTTCACCCAACTGTCCGGCGTGTCGAGCAGACGCAACATCGACGCCACGTCGGTGAAGCGGAGCACGAGGCTGCCGAGCGACTTGTTCGCCCCTTCGAACCGCGGCACTTTCGCCCCGACCGGATAGACGAAGTTCGATTTCACGACCTCGTAATCGTCCGGTGTGAAGCTGAGCCCGACGAAACGTCCAGCGACTTGGCTACCGAGGATGAAGTACGACGACGGCACGGTCACCGGCTTCATCTCGAGCGTGACCGGAATACCGAGTGCGAGGTCGATCGTCGCGCTGACCATGTCGACGCCTGTCGCCTGTTCAATCACTTGCGGGATGTAGTTGCCGCCGTTGCGCGGCCCGATGTCCATTAAGTAGACGTTGTCCCCACTGACGAAGATATCGAAATTGAGCGGTCCGTTCTTCAGTCCGACGAGCGTAATCATACGCTGGAGCGTCGCATGGACGTTCGTCAAGACGTTCGGCGGCTGGACGCTCGGGAAGCTGGCAGCGACGGGCGCGAACGGGTTGACGCCGCGTGTGTTGAAATGGCTGTTGCCGAAACAACGGAAGACGAGCTCCCCGTCGAGGACGAACCCGTCTCCGGCGACTTGGTAGCCGTCCCGTTTGACGAACTGTTCGACGACGATTTCACCGCCCGGGGAGACGGCGAAGGCGGCCGCGAGTTTCTCACGGATCTTCCTGGGCGGGTCGCTCGCGAGCAACTTGCTGATGCCCTTGCTCCCGGACGAGTCCGCTGGTTTGACGACGTGATTGCCCCGCATCGTCGCCAGCGCCGAGACGGCCGTCTCGAGCTCCGTGAACGCGTACGCCTCGGGCGTCGGGAAACCGTTCGCCTTCAAAAAGGCCCGGAACTTCGCTTTGTTCGTCAACGTCTCGACCGTCTGGAACGGATTCGTGATGAGGCCGAGCGCCTCACCGACGTAGGCGGCTGTTCGGGCCGCGGGGTCCGACGCGTAGGCGAGGATGCCGTCAATCTTTTCCTCGCGCGCCACCTCAAGGACGGCGTCACGGTCGAGCGAGCTCACACAGTAGTACCGATCGGCGACGTTACGACCCGGATTGTCGGGTAGGTAGTCGCAAAGAATCGTGAAAATCCCTTTCTCCTTCGCCTTCAAGATGACGGGTACTTGATGCATCGCTCCTCCGAGCAGCATGAGCTTGACCATGATCGAGTTCTCCTTTGATATGAGATGAAAAAGTGTGTCTGGGTTTACCGCCCCCGTTCTTCCAGCCGGCGGCAAAGTCGAAGCTGCCTCGTATCGGGCGTTCACCCGATCCGTTTCACGGAAGCAGGGACTTCCCAAGCGGCGAGCTCGGCTTGGATATAAGGGAGTGTCAACAAGAGCTGTTTCACTTCCTCGACGTCGAGCTGTTCAGTATTGTTCGAGTTGTACTCGCCTTGGACGGTCAGCTCTTTGCTGCCCTCGCTGAAATACTTGTCGTAGTTCAGGTCCCGGTTGTCGGCCGGGACGCGGAAGAAGCCACCCATGTCTTCGGCGACGACGTGCTCTTCGCGGGTCATGAGCGTCTCGAACGCCTTCTCCCCGTGCCGGGTGCCGATGACTTTGATCGGGTTGTCCGCGTGGAACAGCTCTTTGAGCGCCTGGGCGAGCACGCCGATTGTCGAGGCCGGTGATTTTTGGACCATGATGTCGCCGGCGTGGGCGTGGTTGAACGCGAACACGACGAGCTCGACCGCGTCACTGAGACTCATAAGGAAGCGGGTCATGAGCGGGTCGGTGACGGTGAGCGGCTCTCCGCTCTTGATCTGTTCGACGAAGAGCGGGATGACCGAACCGCGCGACGCCATGACGTTGCCGTAGCGCGTGCCGCAGATGAGCGTCTGCTCGGGACCGACGGCTCGGGCCTTGGCGACGAACACTTTCTCCATCATCGCCTTCGAGATGCCCATCGCGTTGATCGGGTACGCCGCCTTGTCGGTCGACAGGCAGATGACTTTCGCCACGCCCGCCTCGACGGCCGCGTTCAACACGTTCTCGGTGCCGAGGATGTTCGTCTTCACCGCCTCGACGGGAAAGAACTCGCACGACGGCACTTGTTTGAGCGCCGCGGCGTGGAACACGTAGTCGACGCCGTACATGGCGTTCTTCACGCTGTTCGGGTCGCGGACGTCACCGATATAAAACTTGAGCTTGTCGTCGTTGTAGCGCTTGCGGATGTCTTCTTGTTTTTTCTCGTCACGCGAGAAGATGCGGATTTCTTTGATGTCGGTATGGAGGAAACGCTCCATGACGGCGTTGCCGAAAGAGCCGGTCCCGCCCGTGATGAGGAGTGTTTTGTTCGAGAACATGAGGAGTCTCCTTTCTAGGTGTGTGATCAAGGATGTCAGGAGTTGGTGTATGGAGTCTTTTACCCGTCAAATTTGAAATGAATTGGTAATAGGAGGGAAGCCGTTATCATTTTTTCGCAACATGTGTCATCTCTTTTTCTTTCAACGGGACGACCGGCGGTTCGACGCGTCCTTCGATAATCCCTTCTCGCAACAAGACGTTGCGGACGGTGAGGACGAGGCAGAGAAGGTCCATTCGGTGACTCATGTGCCGGACGTAATCCCCGTCGAGCTTCGCCTTCACGTCAATCGGTAGTTCGTCGCGCCCTTTCACTTGCGCCCAGCCGGTCAAACCCGGCAACACGTGCGCAGCGCCCGCGTGCCGTCTCGCCTCAATCAAGTCGTCCTGATTCCAAAGCGCCGGGCGCGGCCCGACGAGCGACATGTCGCCTTGCAGGATGTTAATCAACTGCGGCAACTCGTCAAGGCTCGTCTTCCGGAGAAAACCGCCAATCGGCGTGATGTGTTTTGTCGATTCGTTGAACAGGTGCGTCGGCACGTCGTTTGGCGTGTCGTCGCGCATCGTCCGGAACTTGTAAATCCAAAACAGCGTCTCGTCCCGCCCGACCCGTTGCTGTTTGAAGAAAACCGGTCCGCGCGAGTCGAGTTTGATGAGGACGGCGAGCATCAAAAACAAAGGGGCGAGCACGACGAGGGCGGTCGCGCTCACGAGTACGTCAAAGCGGCGCTTCTGGTTCAAGTAGCGCATGGCTCACACCTCCTCGGTCATCGAACGGACCGGCTCTTGCTTCCAAACTTCGCGCATGACGTAGTCGGTGTATGACAGCAAGATGCGGAGCACCTTGTCCGACACGTTCGGCATCGCGTAATCGGAGACGAGGCGCATCGGCGTCTCTGTCTCTTCGAGCACGCGGAGCGCCTGGAGCACCCGGTCGCGCTTCAACCCGACCATCATCGCCGCCCCTTCCTCCATCGCCTCCGGACGCTCGTGCGCCTGACGGATGTTCAGCCCTTTTAGCCCGAGAATCGAGCTCTCCTCGCTGATCGTGCCGCTGTCGCTCAGCACCGCCTTCGCATGGAGCTGCAGTTTGACGTAGTCGCTGAAGCCGAGCGGTTTGAGCGTCCGGATGTGCGGATGGAGCGGCACGCCCGTCTCCTTGAACCGTTTCGCCGTGCGCGGGTGCGTGCTGACGATGAGCGGGACGTCGTAGCGTTTCGCGACGGCGTTCAGCGTCTCGACGAGGTCGAAGAAGTTCTCGTCCGACGAGATGTTCTCGTCCCGGTGCGCCGAGACGACGAAGTAGCCGCCTTCATCTAAACCGAGCCGGTCGAGCACGTCCGAACGGTCGATCTTGTCACGGTGCCGCGTCAGCACCTCGTACATCGGGCTGCCCGTCTTGATGACGCGGTCGGCCGGGAGCCCTTCTTTCAACAAGTACTCGCGGGCGATGTCGCTATACGTCAAGTTGATGTCGGCGATATGGTCGACGATGCGGCGGTTCGTCTCTTCCGGCACCCGCTCGTCGAAGCAACGGTTGCCCGCCTCCATATGGAAGATCGGGATCTTGTGGCGCTTCGCGGCGATGGCGGCGAGGCAGCTGTTCGTGTCGCCGAGGATGAGGACGGCGTCCGGTCTCTCCGCGGCGAGCACCGGGTCGACGGCGATCAAGATGTTCCCAATCGTCGCCATCGGACCGTCGGCCGAGGCGTCGAGAATGTAGTCCGGCGTCTGGAGCCCGAAGTCTTCGAAGAAGATCTCGTTCAGTTCATAGTCATAGTTCTGGCCGGTATGGACGAGGACGTGCTCAATCGCCTCGGACGTCTCGAGCTTATCCATCACGGCGGACAAACGGATAATCTCGGGCCGTGTCCCGACGATGGTCATCACTTTCAGTCGCTTCATGGTGTTCCCTCCTAGGATGTGTGATGGATGGATAGGATGCGGAGCTTCACTTGGGCGAACACTTGCCGGATGAGCCCTTTCTCACTGTCGTCGAACGCGAGCAGCCACATGATGGCGGCGTAGAGGAGGACGAACCCGATGCCTTTGACGGCGAGGCCGAACAAGTTCGTCGCCGGGAACAGCTGTTGGATGCCCCACCCGAGCGCCGTGTAGATCGCGAGCCCTGGCAACAGTTTCAAGTGGCATGCTTGGAAGAAGCCGAAGACGTCGAGCCCGAGCACGCGGTGATAGATGACGTTCATATAAAAGATGAGCCCGATAGTATTGCCGATGCAGATGGCGACGGCCGCCCCGATTGGTCCATACACCGGGATGAGGAGCGGCGACAACGTCATGCTAATCGTCGCGACGATCATCGAGGCGTACGCCCGATACTTCACTTTGTTCTCGGCGATGAGCGTCGTGTTGCCGATGTCTTGCGTCAGCGTCACGAGACTCGGGACGACGAGGAGGAGCGCGATATAGTAGGAGTCGTTGAACGCCTCCCCGACCCACAGGTGCATGAACTCACGGCCGAGGATGAAAAACGACGTGACGATGAGACCGACGATATAGAGCTGGATGCGACCGATCCGGACGAACAAATCGGCGATGGCGCCGCGGTCGTCGCGCGAGATCATCCGGCTCACTTTCGGGAGGAACAAGAAGCCGAGCGCCGAGGCAATCGTCCAGACGTACCCTTCGATGACCATCCCGACCGAGAACAAGGCGATTGAGGCGCTGCCGGCGAGCATCCCGAGCAGGCTCGGGGTGATGTTCAGGACGAAGCGTTGGGCGACGAGCGTCACCGTGCTCCACGACGTGAAGCTGAAGATGTCTTTGTAGATGCCTGAATCCCGTTCGGTGAAGTTGGCCCGGACGCTCGTCTTCCGGCGGATGAAGACGTACTCGATCACGAGGACGAGCGTCCCGACGAGCGCGTTGACGAGGACGAGGGCGTACAGCCCGTAGCCGAGGAGGAGCGCCGTGACCATGAGGGCGACGGTCGCGACCTTTTCGCCGAGGTGGAGCGCGCTCGCAAACAGAAATTGCTCATGCGAGACGAGGATGCCCGAGAACGGCTTCGTCGGGAACGAGATGACGATGAACAGGCCAGCGACGAGATAGAGTACTTTGAGCGACTCGAGCTCGCCCGGCGTCAAGCCGGCATAAATCGAGTCGAGGAAGAAGTAGACGATCGCCAAGATGACGAACAAGAGGGCGGCGAGCCCGATGAACAGCTTGTAGGCGACGCCGAGGAACCGGGCCGCCTTGTCCTGCGCCCCTTCGGCGAGATACTTGCTCATAAAGCGTGACACGGCGGCGTCGAGCCCGAAGTCCATCGCGAACATGCTGATGAGCGAGATGGTGAGCATGTACAGTCCATAGCTCGCCTGACCGATTTCTTGAATCATCCACGGGGTGTAGATGAGCCCGGACAGGATACCGAAGAAGATTTGTGTGTACGACATGGCGGCCCCGTATTTGATTTTTCGCGTGCTTGCGGCCTCATCGGGCTCGACGCGTGTCGACATGTAGGTTCACCTCTCTTTCTATTGCCAGAAGAACGTGTACACCGGCGCGTCCTGAAGGAACAGGAGCAACAGGAGCGTCACGGCCGCGTAATAGACGACGACACGTTCGCGTCGTTCGAACGTCTTGATAATCTCCGGGATCATGAGCAGCAAGAACAGCGTGAAGTATTGGACGAGTCGCATCATCGACGGGTTGATGAACGTGAGCGGCAAGAAGCACGCGGCGAGGAACAAGGCGTTGAAGTAGTGAATCGCCTGCGGGTTGTTCTGTAAAATCTCATCCCGGCGCCAAAGCGCGACGAGCAGCACCGTCATGAGCATGACGCTAAAGTTGATCGCCCCCGCCCCGTCGAGCGCCGAGTACGTGTCGTAACCCGACAGCGAGACGAGCAAATTGAAGAACGGACCACGGAAGGCGAACAAGGCAGCGATGACGCCGAGCATCCCGAGGATGTACGGCTTCGTCAGCCGCTTGTCGGCGAGGAAATAAAACGGCAAGAAGATGAGCGCCGACTTATGGATCGTCAAGGCGACGAACAAGATGGCGAGGAAGGCGACGAGCCGCTTCGCCCGGATGAAGTGGTAGCCGATCAAGACGACGAGCGCTGTCGCCACCGTCTGCCTTAGCCCCGTGACGGCGAAGAACTCGTAGAACAGCACCGAGAACAACAGGAAGCTGATGAGCGGCTCGGTCGAGTACTTGTAGATGAAGTAGCCGAGCGGGATCATGAAGATGAGCGCGATTAAGACCAAGTACACTTGATAGTCGGTGATGACGAACTGGACGAGCCGTTGGAACAAGTAATAGCCCGGGTCCTCGCTCTCGGTGAAGACGATCTTGAAGAAGTCGTTCGTGAGCGCCGACACCGGCAACCCTTCCGTCCCGAGGAAGAGCGCCTTGTACTGCGCCGTGTCGTCCCCGACCGTGATATGTCGGAAGCCGGACAGCACGATCCATTGAATCGTCGCGAACGTGACGAACCAGCCGCGTTTGTACGATGCGTCGCTTCGCATGAGGAGCATCGCCCACATGACGAGGAGCGCGAGATTGACGAGATAGATGGTCATGGGTTCTCCTCTTTTCTACCGATAGATGAGGTTCGTGACGCCCCGGTACAGCGTCAACATGTTCGACACGGCCCAGCCTTTCATCCGGTGCGTGCCATACTCGAGAGGGCTGAAGTAGTCGCGCACGTTCCGCGTCGCTAAATATTCATCGCGCACGTCGGTCGCGTCTTCTTTGAACGTGTGGCGCAAGATGATCGGGACGAGCTCTCGCGAGTCCCCCCTGCGCTCGACGCGCAAGAGGAGCGTCCGCAAGTAGCGGCTCGACTCGAGCTCGGCGCGATGCGCGATCTTTTTCGTCTGTTGCGCCCCGTGGAGGCGCGAGTAGACGAGCGGCTCGTCCGTCAAGAAGTAGTCGAAGCCGTCGAGCGCGAACTCGACCCAGCACATCCAGTCTTGGATGAACTTGTCCTCGAGCGAGAAGCGGTGCGCGCGGAACGCATCACGCGGGATGAGGAGCGCACAACCGTTCAGCGACGCCGTCAGCATCAAGTGCCGGAACATGTCGTTCGAGGCGTAAAACCCGTTGAACTTGCGTCGGTAGCGATGAATCGGGGCCCCGTGTTCGTCGATGAACGCCGTCCCCGTGACGAGGATCGTCCGTCTCGCGTCGAGCCGTTCCCGTTCGAGCGTCTCGATTTGGGACTCGATTTTACGCGGGGCGTACAAGTCGTCGTGGCTGAGCCAAGAGAAGAAGTCGCCTTCCATCTCATCGATCCCGCGGTTGAGCGCGCTCGAGACGCCGCCGTTCTCTTTCTCGATATACCGGATCTTGTCGCCGTAGCGCCGCGCGACGTCGGCCGTCTTGCCGCCGTCGGTCGACCCGTCGTTGACGACAATCACTTCGATGTGTGCATACGTCTGGGCGAGCGCGCTGTCGATGCAAGCCGCCAAATAGTTGCTCCCGTTATACACCGGGATGATGATCGAGACGAGTGGTCTCATAGCGCATTCCTCACTTTCTCGTAACGGAGCGTCTCATAGACGTCCAAGTAGTCGCGCGCCCGGTCGTGAAGGGCGAAGTTCGTCCGGGCGTGGGTGACGCACGCGTCGCTGTAGGCCGCCTTACCGCGCGCGAGGACGCGGTCGATGCCGTAGGCGATGTCTTCGAGCCGCCGTGTCGAGACGACGGCACCGGTCTCGTCGGTGACAAGTTCCGGGCTCGCCGTCGCGTCGATGACGACGACCGGGGTACCGCACGCCATCGCCTCGACCGTGACGTTACCGAACGACTCTTCTTCCGACAAGTTGAGGAACACGTCGGCGAGCGCGTAATAACGGGCGAGCTCGCGGGCGTCGTTCGTCTCCGGAATGTGGAGGACGTTATCTGGGAGTTGCATATCATCGAGCTGGCCGATTAAAAGGAACGTGTCATCGGGCCGGGAGCGGGCAAGGTCGAGGAAGGCGGTGAGCCCTTTCGCCTCACCCCACGTGCTCGCGACACCGAGCAGGACGGTCTTACCGGTGAGGCCGAGACGCTCCCGTAGCGCGGACGTCTCGACCGGCCGGAACACGTCGAGGTCGACCCAGTTATGGATGCGCCGGATGACGTTCGCCTGCCCGAGAAACGAGAAGCGCGCCTCGGTCGTGATCCAATCGGAGACACCGACGACGCCGAGACGCGGGATCGCCGTCAACCATCGTCGTTTGTCCGCGAGCATCTCGCTCGTCCGGTCGAACAGCCAGCTCGGGATGTCGGACTTTAACAGCGGACAGCCGCCGCAGCCGTGTTGCCACTTGTCGCATCCAGCGGCCGCGTAGTGCGTGCACTTCCCGGTGAAGAACCAACAGTCGTGGAGCGTCAACACGGTCGGGATGTCGCGGACGGCGAGGAAATCGAATAGCGTCTTCAGATGAAGATAGTTCGCATGCAAGTTATGGAGATGGACGACGTCCGGGCCGTAGCGCTCGATCTCGCGCACCAAGTTCTCGGTCGCGAGCCGTGAGGCGTACCCTTGCCGTCCGGTGATGCGGGCGTGGAGCGCGTGCAGTTTCACGTCGACCGCATCCCCGATGACGTAACTCCCTTCGGTGACCGGTCCCGTCGAATGGGCAACGCGCGTCTCGTGCCCATATTCGTGATGGACGGCCGCGAGTTCCTTACAGATCCGTCCGGTGCTCTTCACGTCATTGATCGCGTTGATGTGGAGGATCTTCATCGTCGTCACCTCACTCGTACGCGTAATACGTACGGCGTCCGCTCGATGGCCGCTTGTTGAGGACGAGGCCGAGCATGTGCGTCCCGGTCCGTTCGAGCTGTTCTTTCGCCTTCAACACGAGCTGGCGGTCCGAGTTCTCACAGCCGATGACGAGGATCGTGCCGTCCGACACGTTCGCGAGCAACCGTGCGTCGGCCACTTGCATCATCGGCGGGGCGTCTAAAATGACGATGTCATAGTCGCGGCGCACGTCTTCGAGTAGCTCCGTCATCCGTTCGGAGGCGACGAGCTCGGTCGGGTTCGGCGGGACGGGGCCGGCCGCGAGGAGGGACAGCCGTGCGACATCCGTCTTTTGGATGGCCCGGTCGAGCGGGATGCGGCCAACGAGGATTGTCGACAGGCCGGCGTGTGCCGACGTCTTGAACGTGAAGTGTGCCGTCGGTTTGCGGAGGTCGCAATCAATCAACAACACGCGCTTGCCGAGCTGGGCGTAAACGACGGCGAGGTTCGCCGCGGTCGTCGACTTGCCCTCGCCGTTTGAGGCCGAGGTGACGGTGATCATCTGTAGCTTCTGACCGATCGATGTGAACTCGAGGTTCGTCCGGATCGTCCGGTACTGCTCCGAGATCGGCGACTTCGGATTGACGAGCGTGATCAACTCACGCTGTGAATAATCAGGAAGATTGGCGTTCTTTTTTCGAAGGAACATGAGGAATGTCTCCTTTCACGTTAGGCAGTTTCGGCTTCTTCACTTTCATGTCTCGACGCTCGATGACCGGCACCGAGCCGATGACCGGCAAGTCGAGGAGGCGTTCGGCTTCTTGCTCGGTCTGGATGCGTTTGTCGAACAAGTAGCGCATTAAACCGATGAACGCACCGAAGAACAAGCCGACAAAGATGCCGATTGCCGTGTTCATGAGCAAGTTCGGCGAGACCGGGTCCGTCGGCACTTCGGCCGGCGACAAGATGCGGACGTTATCGATGTTCATGAGGTCCGGAATCTCGGCGGCGAACACTTCGCTGATGACGTTCGCCGTCTCCGCTGCGCCCGCTGCGTCCGTATGGGTCACGACGACGTTGATGACTTGCGAGTCCTCCTCGCTCTCGACGGTGATGGCGTCGGCGATCGGGTCCGGCGCGTTCGGGACGCGCTCTCTCACTTCGCTCAAGATGGCCGGGCTCTTCATGATGACCCGGTACGTGTTGACGAGCGAGAGCGACGACAACACTTCCGAGCTGTCGACACGGTCGTCTTCTTGTTTCGTGACGAGGAGCACTTGGGTCGACGCCTCGTACGTCGGCTCGATGAAGTTCGCGCTCAAGTAATAGGCGGCGAATCCGCCGATGAGCATGAAGGGCACGAGCAGCCACTTGCTTTTCTTCAGCACCTCGACGAGATCGCCGACGATCGTCGTTTGATCGTTCATGGATTTTTCCTCCCTACAGACAGAATGGACGACAGAAATAAGGCACAAGTCTACCGTAGTACGTTCTTACCCCGTTCATCTTGACAATCCGAGAGATAGATTTATCATTTTTTCGCAACATCATGTCATGTTGCCGTTCCGTTTCGTTCTTCGTCTTTTTAGGAAGTTGGACCTAAAAAAAGACCGCCTCATGAGGAGACGGTCGATCACTTCAGTTCTCGATTCAATTCGCGATCGGTGATGTAGTCGGGTTCGAGTTTCAAGATGACCCGGTCGAACGTCCGCTGAAAGAAAAACATCCCGATGACCAGCGCACCGAGCATTAGAAAGACAGAGCGATTCGGCGTGCCGAGTTCATACCAACCGAGGATGGCGTACAAGAGACATAGTCCGAACACCGTCACCCAAAACGGTAAGCGGATGAGCTTCTGATACGAAGAATCATCGTTAAACGACCGGCGAATCGTACCGAGTTTCCATTCCCGAACGAGAAGCGGGATCATTCCAAGAAACCCTAAACTAAAGACGATTGGTGCCGAGAGTTCAAGCGTCCGAAGAAGTGTGCCGGTCAAAATGATTGAGGCCACTGCCAAAATAAATGCTCTTGCTTTTCCTTGTCTCGCGTAATCGACGAGTTGGCGAATATGTTGTTCGCGTCTCATGTTCAAAACTCCTTCTATCTTTAATTACTTCTTTCTACGATTCATATTTACTAGATGTTTCAAATTCAATGTTTGTGAACTACTCGCCACTTATTCGCTTCGCAAATTGAAGTGGGAGCTTCTTGGGAAGACCGCACGTTTACTAGCCACGATTGTTTACCAAGCTCGTCGGGCAAGTCCCTGCCCTGAAGGTATTTCAGTCTGCCAACATCAACAGGTTGATGCTCGCATTGATGTCGCGGTCATGATGAGCGCCACACGTACACGTCCATTCACGGACATCCACTGTTTTCTTCTCGCCTTTTGATCCACAGGAAGAGCAGATTTGCGTCGATGCAAACCACTGATCCGCTTTGATAAGAGTCCGTCCGTAGAACTTGCATTTGTATTCTAGCTGTCGAACAAACTCGTACCAACTGACATCTGCGATCGATTTGGCGATCCTGTGGTTCTTCATCATATTTTGCGACTTCAGCGTCTCCACGACGATGACTTGGTTCTCGTCAACGATTTGTTTCGACAGTTTATAAAGGAAGTCTTTGCGTTGGTTTGCGATTTTCTCGTGTTTCTTGGCGAGGATCAGCTTGGCCTTCTCTCTGTTCTTGCTTCCGATCTTCTTTCGTGACAGAGCGCGCTGCGCCTTCTTGACCTTCTCTTCTGACTTGCGAAGGAAACGAGGATTGTCAATCTTCTCAGAAACCATCTCGTCATTTGTCATGATGGCGAAGTGCTCAAGACCAAGATCGATCCCAATCTTGTTCTTGGCAGGAACCCATTTTTCCTCGCCTTGATTGACAAGGATGGAGACGAAGAACTTGCCCGTCTTCGTCATCGAGACCGTCGCGGACTTGATAATCCCCTCGAAAGGACGATGTTGGTTGAACTTCACGAAGCCGATCTTAGGAAGTCTCACCTTCCCGTCCTCGATCCGGACGCTCCCGTTCTGATTGTTGGTCGTGTAGGAGGCGCGGTCGCCGTGCTTCGATTTGAACTTCGGGAACCCGACAGACTTGTCGCGGAAGAAGTTGGCATACGCCTTGTTCAAGTCCATCTGGGCGTTCGCCAGGGATAGACTGTCGACCTCTTTCAAGAAAGGGAACTCGGGCTTGTACTTCGCCGGGGTCGGGAGCTTCTGCTTCGCGTCAGGGTTCAGCCTCGACTCTTCATATAACCGGATCCGTTCCTCGAGCATCTTGTTGTAGACGAAACGCACACAGCCGAACGTCTTCATGAAGTGTTCTCGTTGTGGCTTTGTCGGGTATAGTCGAAACTTTTACGCCTTCAGCAAAGTGATCACTCCTCTCCTTGTTTTTCGATGTATTGCCTGATGACGTCGATCGTCGCACCGCCGGTCGTCACGAGGCAGTAGCTCCGGGACCAGAACATCTCTTTCCACAGTCGTCTCTTGACGTGTGGAAAGTCTCGTTTGATCAGTCGGCTGCTGGCGCTCTTGTAGGCGTTCAGAAACTTCGACATCTCTGTGTTCGGATGGGCTTTGAACAACACATGGATATGGTCGCCGTCATGATTCCACTCGGTCAGTGTGATATGGTACGACGCGCCGATCCGTTCGAACGTCTGTCTCGCGAACCCGAGATGGCGTCATCGATCACCTTGCGTCTATATTTGACCACCAGGACGAGGTGGTAGTTCAGGAGGAAGACTGAATGTTTGTTTGTATCCATTTTCATTGATAGTTCAGTCCTTTTGATTGGTTACATCCATTATACCAAGCGCATACAATCTTGCTAACACAGGCGATTCATCTCCCACCTACGCTGGGCTTCGCCCCGAGACGCTTAGAGGAGGGAGAATTCTCGCCTGATTTAGTTAAAGCACACGTCACGCAAGGCGAGTTCGTCGAGAAGGGCCAACTGTTGATCGAGTTCGACCTCGACGCAATCATTCGGTCGGGCCGCGCTCTCACGACGCCGGTCATCGTCACGAACCGAAAACAGATCGCCGAGAAGCACGGTTCTCGTGTCGCGACAGGTGAAACACTGTTTGTTATCAACGAATAAACGTGGGAGGGTGCGTCCCTCCCCTACTTTAGAAAGGATGATTCGATGAGTTTCCCAAACGGATTTTTATGGGGCGGCGCCATCGCCGCGAACCAAGCAGAAGGGGCCTATTTAGAAGGCGGGAAAGGATTGACGACGGTCGACTTGTTGCCTACGGGCAAGAAACGGTTCGACGTCATGTTCGGCGACTTGCCGTCGCTTGAGCCGGTGCCGGATGAGTTTTATCCGTCGCACGAGGCGATCGACTTCTATCACCGTTATAAAGAAGACATCGCGCTGTTCGCCGAGATGGGCTTCAAGGCGCTCCGTCTGTCGATCTCTTGGGCGCGTATCTTCCCGAACGGCGACGACGCCGAACCGAACGAGGAAGGTCTTCAGTTTTACGATGACGTCTTCGACGAGCTGTTGAAGCATGGCATCGAGCCGGTCGTCACGATCGCCCACTTCGACGTGCCGGTCAGCCTCATCCAACACTACGGCAGTTGGCGCGACCGTCGCCTCGTCGACTTCTTCGAGACGTACGCAAAGACGCTCTTCACCCGCTATAACGGCAAGGTGACCTATTGGATGACGTTCAACGAGATTAACATGCTGCTACACTTGCCGTTCATCGGCGCCGGACTCGTGTTCGAGGATGGCGAGGACAAGCAGCAAGTGAAATATCAGGCGGCCCACCATCAGCTCGTCGCGAGCGCGAAAGCGGTCAAAGCGGTGCACGCCATCAATCCGGACATGCGAATCGGCTGCATGCTCGCGGCCGGTCAGACGTACCCGTACTCGTGCAACCCTGACGACGTCTTGGACGCGATGGACAAGGACCGCGAATCGTTCTTCTTCATCGACGTACAGTCGCGCGGCGAGTACCCGGGTTACGCCAAACGCTATCTCGACGAGAACGGCATCACGCTCGCGATGGAAGACGGCGACCTCGAGCTGTTGAAACAGCATACGGTCGACTATATCGGCTTCAGCTACTATGCGAGCCGGACGACTAGCGCGGACCCGGAGATCAATAAAGAGACGGAAGGCAACATCTTCAGCTCACTCGAGAACCCGTATCTTGAGAAGTCGGAATGGGGCTGGACGATCGACCCGATCGGCTTCCGCATCACGGCGAACCAGCTGTACGACCGCTATCAGAAACCGCTCTTCGTCGTCGAGAACGGGCTCGGTGCCGTCGACACGCCGAAAGACGGTTACGTCGAGGACGATTACCGCATCGACTACATGACGAAACATATCGAACAGATGCACGAGGCGATCAAGGACGGCGTCGAGATTCTCGGTTACACGAGCTGGGGTCCGATTGACTTGGTGAGCGCCTCGACCGGGGAGATGAAGAAACGGTATGGCTTCATCTACGTCGACAAAGACAACGCTGGAAACGGCACGCTCGTCCGATCGAAGAAGAAGAGCTTCGATTGGTACAAGCAAGTCATCGCGACGAACGGGGCGGAACTGACACTTGCGGCATCCGTCAAGAAATGACAAAAGCAGCTTCGGCCGAATTCGGCTGAGGCTGCTTCTTCGTATAATACGTTTCAAATGACGCCTTAGCAGGTAAATCAGTACTACAATCAGTCGTGAGCACATCTTTAAAGGAGGAAACGTGATGAGTAATGAGCATCATGCGCATACCGACCACAAGCACCAACATAGCTTAGCTTGCGGTCACACGAAGATTCGACACGGTGACCATATCGACTATGTGCACGATGGACATTTGCATCATGAGCATGACGGCCATTGGGATGAATGCGTCATCCCGGTGTCGGAGACGAACCCGGACGTCTGTGCCCCGATGGAATGTGGATGCAACCATGATGAGGACTGTGGCCACGAGCTCGTGCCGCACGGCGATCACATGGATTACCTCGTCAACGGGCGCCTGCACCACGTCCATAACGGGCATTGCGACGACCACGGTCCGGTCGAACTTGTGAAGGCAGAGTAAGGAAACAAAGAAAAGCAGCCTCGGCCGAAATTCGGCCGAGGCTGCTTTTTCTCATCGGACGACTTTACTCGTCTTCTTCATTCCTTCGTATCCCGTTTGGGTCATGTTCACCGTGAGGACGGTCCCCGTCTTTTGTTTCGGGATCGTCAATCGGTAATTCCCTTTCGCATCGACTTTCACCGGTTTGCTGATCGCTTTCGTCCCGACAAACGCCTGAACGGTCGCGTTCCGATTCCCTTTACCGGTCACGACCGTTTGCGTCGATTTGACCGCATTGATCGTGAACGACGGGAACGTGTTGAGTACTTTCGTCGAGGTCAAACTCGATGCGTTCCCGGCCGCATCGCGCGCGCGGACAGAGACGATCGCGCCTGGTTTCGTCGTCTTCACGTTATAGGCATAGACCCCGGTCGAACTCGCCTTCGTCGTGTACGTCCGTCCGTCATACCTGATTAGTACGGTCGCCCCCGCTTCCGTCTTCCCGGTCACCCGTGTCGACTTGTTCGTCAGCTTGAGAATGGTCGGCTTCGTCGGTCCGACCTTGTCAATCGTGAAGGAAATCGAACTATAGTTGCCGGCTGCATCCGTCACGCGAAGCGCGTATTTACCGGATGCGCTCACTTGTGTGTTCGTACGGAACGCCTTGCCGTTCAACGTCGCCGTTCCTTCGTTGAAACGGATTGTGACGCTTTGATTCGTCAACTGGTTCGCAGTGACACCTGTCACGACAGGTCGCGTCCGGTCAATCGTGAACGTCTCGACCGTCTCGTTTCCAATCGTGTCGACGAGACGGAGCGTGTACACTCCTTCCCGGGAAATACGTGTCCCCGAGACAAATGGTTGCCCGTTCAGTGTCGCCACCCCTTCCGTGAAGAGAGGCGCGACTTCCCGGTAATGCGTATTCCCTTTCGTCAAACCGCTCAAGACAGGAGGTGTCGCATCAATCGTGAAACGGACGACCGTCTCGTTCCCAGCTTCATCGATGACGCGCAACGTATAGCTCCCGTCTTTTGTGACCGCTTGGCCAGACGCGAACGGGACTCCGTTCAACGTGGCTTTTCCTTCGCTGAATCGTGGTGTGGCACGAACGAATGTCTTCCCGTCTTCGACGCCGCTCACTTCGACCTTCGTCCGGTCGATCGTGAAACGAATCTCCGTCACGTTCCCGGCCTGATCGGTCACGACGAGCACATACGTCCCTTCCTCCGTGATGATCGTGCCACTTGTGAAGGCTTGTCCGTTCAGCGTCGCCGTTTCTTCAAACACGGGTGTGACGTCTTGATTGAACGTCCCGTTCGTCACACCTGTGACGAGCGGTGCCGTCCGGTCAATCGTGAACGTATGCGTCGTCGTGTTTCCAGCCTGATCCGTCACGACGAGCGTGTAGGCGCCGTCTGTTGTAATCGGTGTCCCGGACGTGTACGGCTTCCCGTTCAGCGTCGCCGTTCCTTCGATGAATATTGGAGTCACGACGTCTTTCGTCAATCCGTCTGCCACCCCGTTCACCGTCACCGGTGTCCGGTCGATATTGAACTCACGTGTCGTCTCATTTCCGGCCGCATCCCTCAAACGAAGCGTGTACGCCCCTTCTGCCGTGATCCGTGTCCCGGAAGTGAACGGTTGCCCGTTCAACTTCGCGACGCCTTCTGTGAACACCGGCGTCACGCCGTCTTGATAGAACGTCTGGTCAATCCCTTCGATATCAGGTGCGGTCAAATCGATCGTGAATGTGACAAGCGTGGCGTTGCCGACGAGGTCGACGACACGGATGACGTGCGTCCCTTCCGCATTGACAGACCCGCCCGCGAACGGCTTCCCGTTTAACGTGGCCGTCCCTTCATTGAATGTCACTGTGACCGCTTGATTGAGCAATGCTCGGTCGGTCACCCCGGTAATGGTCGGAGCCGTTTGATCGATTGTGAACTGACGCGTCGTCTCATTTCCACTCGTATCTCGAACGACAAGTATATACGTTCCATCTTGATCAATCGTCTCGCCTGAGCCAAACGGCTTCCCGTTCAATGTCGCCGTTCCTTCGTTGAATGAGAGCGTCACAGGCGTCGCGACGGATGACCCATCGGTGATGCCTGATACGACCGGCGGCAAGACGTCACGAATCGGCTTCGTATATTCGCCACTTGTGAACAGCCCGCGCTTCGCCTGAATCGTGAACGTGCCGTCGCTCAGCTCGAGCCCGTCAAACACGAACGTGCCGTCTGGTTTCGCCGTCGTTTGAACCGGCAACGACCCGAGCGTTAAAGTCAACTCGGTTCCAGGTTCTGCCTTCCCTTGAATCGACGTGTCGCGGTTCGTCACATCCTCGACGTGGAACACCTCATACCGCCGGGTCACGTTTTCCGATGTGAGCTCGGCCTCATCGATCGAATAAGCCGTGAGCGTCACACTGTCGTTAAGTGGCATGGCCTCAGTGTAAGGTTGTGGCGACGCATCGTTCTTCGAAACATAGATGGTGGCTTGTTTCGTCGTCGTCAGTTCGACCGTCTCGCCTTGCAAGTAGATGCCACTGTTTTTATTCGTCGTGACGACCGGCAAATCAGGTGAGTAGACTTTGTACGTCCAACGATGGATCTTGCCGAACTGGTCGGTCATCGTGAACCGAAGCATGCTGTCGCTCGGTGTCGGGACGGTGAGTCGGAACGTCCCGTTCGCTTTCGCTTGAATCGCCTCCCCGTTCACAAAAAGTGTCCCGAGCGGTACGTATGAACCGGAGACGTTGACGGTCCCGTTCGTTTCGAACACCGGCGTCTCGCTCAAACGGAACGGGAGCGTGCCGTACAGGTTGTTCGTCGCGATCATCGAAGAAATCGAGTTCGAGCCCGACATCGTCACCATCCCGTCTTGATACGGATAGTAATAGCCGAACGTGAAGTTGCTGGCCCGGATCTCACGCTTCGCTTGGACACCGCCCGTCAGACGAAGCCGTCCACCGACATAGACGTTCCCGTTCAAGACAGTGTTCTGCCCGAGTGTGAGCGTGGCGCCCGGCATGATATAGACGTCTTGATTGACGGTCATGTAGCTCCACGAGTCATCCGAGCTGACGATGATGGCGTTGACCGGTTCGATTTTCGGGAGCGTCGTCACCGTGAAGGCCAACCCATCGGACATGGTCGTCGTGTTTTGATTTAAGTCAGTCAGCGTGAGCGTCTGTAACGCCCATTTCCCTGCGCCTTCCGGGAAATCGCTGCGGTTCAAGTCGAAATGGAAACCGTCAGACGTTACGTTTGAACTCGAGAGTGTGACACGCTCCTCCCCGTTCATAAACACCGCCTCCGCCGACTTCAGCTTCAAGTCATCTGTCGCATGGACGGTGAAGGACGCCGTGTCATGTTCGTCGAGTTCGACATCATTCGCTTCAAGACGATCGAAAGTCGGTGCTACGGTGTCTGTTGAGGGGTAACGGATATTGAACCATTGATTGTCACTGGTGTCTAGATACCTAAACATCCTGTTTCCAAAACCATCCTCGGCATAGATAAAGTCAATCACATATTTACCTGACTCCATTCCTTCTTGGACAGTAATATATCCTTTGTATAGTCCATCACCATATGATGAGAGACTAACGTATTGTGAAGCCATCGTTCGAGGCTTTTTCAAGTGCAACTGGGCATACTTGATATAGGAGCTGTTATCTACAAGATAAATCTGTACCTCGATTGTATCGCCAATCGTGTATTCCTTGTTCGTCAAGGAGTAGCTAATCATTTTCGGAGCTTCCGTGTCCGACTGAGTACCCTGGATTTCAAACCATTGATTGTCCTCCGCATCTAAATACCTGAACGTTTTATTTCCATAACCATCCTCGGCGTAGATGAAGTCAATCACATATTTACCCGACTCCATTCCTTCTTGGACAGTGACATAGCCTTTATATAATCCATTGTTCTGAGCTGACAATGGGACATAGTAGGATGCTCCTGTCTGAGGTTTTTTCAAGTGAAGTTGTGCATACTTGATATATGAACTGTCATCCTCTAAATGAATCTCCACTTCGATTGTATCGCCAATCGTGTACTCCTTGTTCGTCAAGGAGTAACTGAGCACTTGCGGTGCTTCCGTGTCGGGAGTCGTCCCATAGATTTCAAACCATTGATTGTCCTCTGCATCTAAATACCTGAACGTTTTATTTCCATAACCATCCTCGGCGTAGATAAAGTCAATCACATACTTACCCGACTCCATTCCTTCTTGGACAGTGACATAGCCTTTATATAAACCATTGTTCTGAGCTGACAATGGGACATAGTAGGATGCTCCTGTCTGAGGTTTTTTCAAGTGAAGTTGTGCATACTTGATATATGAACTGTCGTCCTCTAAATGAATCGCCACTTCGATTGTATCGCCAATTGTGTACTCTTGGTTCGTCAATGAGTAACTGATCAGTTTCGGTGCCTCCGTATCCTCCATCGCACTTCCTGTCATCTGAAACGAACTCATCACCAACATCACGATAATGAGTTGAGCCATCCACTTCTTCATCAATTTTCCTCTTTTCTCAATCTGTATATGTAGACTTTTGAATGTTAATCCTATAAATCCCATATAAAAATATAGCACGTTTCTTAAAAACAGAATGACCTATTTTTAAAAACAAGTGTATGATTGCAACAAAAAAGAGTGAAGCCCCATCGCTTCACTCTTGCCTCACTGATAGTTCGCCATCGCCGTCACTGGATACTTCCCTTCCTCCCACGTATGGTCCGCTTGCAATGTCGCATCGGACACTAAGAAGTAGTCGTATCGGACTTTTCCCGGCTGGTTCGGCACCGGATCGTTCCACGTCGTGTCCAAGTGATACCATTCCCCATCGAGCTTGACGAGGTTCCATGCGTGAAGACCGGTCTCGACTTCTCCTGAAATGTAGCGCGTCTCGACACCGGCCGCTTCTAATAGAAGCAACGTCGTCAGCGCGTACCCTTCACAGACGCCTTCCCCGTTGAACAATATCGAATACGGTGTGTATGGGCTCGTCGCGCTTTCCAAGTTATACGCCGTGTTCAACACGACGAAATCGTTCACGTATTTCACTTTCTCAAAGTCGTTCAGCCCGATCGGCATCTCTTGCACGATGCGCTCGACGCGGGCCGCGATCTGATGGGCCTCATCTGTCGTCATGTCGTACGCCAACTTCATGTCGAGGTCGACATAGCCCCCGTGATCCCGATATTGACTCTCCCCGCCCCGAGATAAACGGAAGACGTAGATGTGATTCGCCTCGAGCCAGTCCCACGCGGCTTCCATCGTCTCCTCAAAGTCTCTCGTCTTCCCGATGTAACGGATGCTGAACGCCTCATCGAATCGACTCATGTGATAGGCGAGTGCCATCCCGAGTTCCTCAGGTGAAGCGATTTGGCTCGGCAATTCGAACGTTTCATCAAGTATCGTGGCCGACGAACTTACCACTTGTCGCGAACCCGGCCACTCGATGATCTTCGCCTCTTGGTACGTCGCATATCCGCCGACCGCACTCACACCCAACATGATCAACGCCAACACGTTGCGTCCTGTCATCGCAATCGAAGACCAGACCGCCGAGCGTCGACTTTTGATTAACCGATTCAACTCATCGCTCACAAGTTGCTCCAATTCGGCTCGTTTCATCTTCACGTTCGAGTGGACTTGGAACACGACTTTTCGATAGATTGGATCGAGCAAGTCAAACTGTCGGGCCGGGTTATGTTCCGCCCGTTTCAATTCGTCGTCGATCGTTCGCAGTTCTCGTCGCAACGCCTGCTGAACGAGTCTTGTCGCACGCCCAGTTCGGAACAATAGTACACCCACTCCTCCGCTCAATCCCATAATCAACATATACATAATGATTTCCACGATAGCCGCTCCTCGCATTCTTCTTTACCAGTTAGAATATTTTCCCTACCCAGCACCCTCTATAAGTATATAATAACTTTATAAACAATATATGGAAGGTGTTGCATGATGAACATTAATACATATTTGAAAGAATACGCCCACACACTACTCGGCGACGGCACACATATCGCCCCGAACGTTCCCGACAAAAAATTGAACGGAGCCATTAAGAATTATGCGGAGGACGCGCTTCCTGAACACGTTGTCGTCTTATACGATTCAACGCTCTTTAAGAGCGGTAAAGAAGGCATGCTGTTTTTAGGTGACCGCTTCTATTTCAAACCGTTGCTCGAGAAGCCGATTTGCGTCTACTACAAGGATTTGCAACGCGTCGATTTGGACCGTGAAGTCACATACAAGAACGATAAGCGAAAAGAAAAACTTCATATCATCATGCACACAGAGAAATACGATTACAGTCTGTCTGACAAGCTTGCGACGTATAACGTCGAAGGCGTCGTCGAGCTATTGAACGGGATTTCCGCTTTGAAAGACAAGGAAGACGAGCTCATCAACGTCTCACAGGTCACCCCGCTCGCGGACTTGCCCGAGGCGTATAAGCTCACCTACTTAAAAGTCTTGGCAAACTTCACGTTCTTCGATGATCAACAGATTGATGCCGAAGAGTATAGCGAACTGATGTCGCTCGTTACCCGTATCCATCTCAGTTCGGACTATCGCTTGCAACTTCGGGGCTATTTGAGCAATCCGAATGAACATGCACCGACGATCGCGTTGATTGATGAATTACGCGACTTGTCGACGACCATCGACTTCTCGATCGTCGAGAAATCGTTGTTCAAAGACTTACTCTATCTGTTCAAACTGAAGCGCCCGCTCTCGGCTTGGTTCGAGAACAAGTTTCTTGAAGAGTTGAAAGAAGTTCTGTCGATTTCGCGAGAAGAAATCGAACTGATCTCAAGCGCCATCCAAAGTGACGAAGATATTTTGACGTTCCGGAAAAACGACTCGGAAATCGCCAAGTCGATGAAAGACTTGGCGGCGAAAGCAGCCGCGGTCGGTGTCCCGCTCACCGCTATCTACTTGTCCGGTTCGGTCGTCGGATTGAGTGCGGCCGGGTTGACGTCTGGTCTCGCCTCTCTCGGCATGGGTGGTCTGCTCGGCTTCTCTAGCATGTTCACGGGTATCGGGGTGCTCGTCGTCATCGGGGTCGGCACGTATCAAGGATTGAAAAAAATCACGGGCATGAAAGATATCGAGAACAATAAACAGCGGGAATACATGCTGCAGGCCATCATCCGGAATACGCAACAAACACTCAACTGCCTGCTCGAGGACATCAATGAGATCTCGAATCGACTCGTCGCTGCCATCCAGCATGGTAACGCCAACTCAGAGAAGATCAATCAGCTGTCGAACATGCTACAAATGCTCAATGAGAGTGCCCAGTTCAGTGCCGACAAACAAGTCCACTCGCAGAAAGAACAGATTATCACACAGCTCCCTTCGAAACTGAGTACGGTCCGTTTAGACGAGTTGACGTCGAAACCGACGTATCAAAAACTACGTGATTACGTGTATGCGTGTTATACGCCGGAACCAGTCCAGCTCGATGACTCGATGTTCAGTTCCGAGGAAGAGCTCGTCTTGAAAGAGACGCTCACGCTCGACGAGTTGGACCAGTTACACGAATCGCTCCAAGCAATCGGCTACTTTGACATGTCAGGCGGTGGTCTGGCCGAGGTGACGGGTGGGGCGAAGCGTCTTGTCAAAAACGTCTTCGGTGACAGATGAATATGTCCGAACAAAATCTGACCGATGAGGCGAAGGCGTTGCTCACCCAACAACACCAAGCCACGAAAGCCGAACAACGTCTAGGTGATGTCCAGACGCATTTGAGCCAACTTGAAGAAGCGCAAGACGCGCAATCGGAAGTGCTCGACCAGTTGTTCGAAGACATGATGCGGCTCATGAGTGGACAGGCATCTCAAGCGGGGGCAACGCAGTTAACGCCACTCGCCGTCCCAACGTTTGAGAACCTCGAGCCGATTCAAGTCTCCGACGTCTCCTGGGATATCTATTTGGACAACCTCGATACGTATGCGACGAGACACGACGTGACCGGGCTCGACGACCCGTTCACCCATCTGTTGACGGCACGGCAACGGCACGACTTGGCGACAACGTTTAAAGAAGACTTCTTGCTGAAGGAAGCGGAATGTGACCGTTACGATTATATGATCGCGTCCTTCAGTGGCCTTGTCGCCGGCCTCATCGACAGTTTCTTTGTCGGTTCCCCTGCGGACAGCAAACTCCAGAGTTGGTCAGACGAGAAAGTCGACAACCTCGTCATCAAGTTCGCGAACCTCGTCTGGAAACAAGACAAAAAGAACGGGGCCCGTCTCCGCAAACAACCGGATTCGATCGCGAGTGCCATCGGTTTTTTAGAGCGCCGTTTTAAAGTGAACTATGACGCGCGGTACGCGCGGGATTTGAAGATGGGTGAAGCGACACTCAATATGCGTCCGTCGGACCACCATTTGAAATCACTCGCCCACGCACCGGACATCATCGGATTATTCTTCTCGATTCTAGATCAGTTTACGGGCAAGGCGAGCTTCATCTCGGACGGTCGCCTGCTTCGACTCGAACCGAAAGAAGACGGCACGCAGCGATTACAAGGCGGAAACCTATTAGCTAAGCTGTTCGCCGGGTTCGCCAACTGGTTCGGCCACCTCTTGTCTGACGTATCAGGATCGAGTGGGGTGCGCGGTCACGACAACGGTCGTCGTGGCGCCGGCATCCCGCTCCCGTTCTTTGAGCTGTTCCAATTCGCCGACTTCGGCCAAGTTTCGCACAACGGGAAGACGCTCTCGTTTGCCGACTTCTCGACGAAAGTGTTTGAGAGCGGGTATGATGCCCGTCACGGCGTGGCGATGGCGGTGCCGGTCGTCTTCAACGAACTCGTCATCCGCCTGCTCTGGGGCTTGAAGAGCCTGTTTTACCATAAGAACAGCTGGCTTGAATCGATCCCTGCCGGCAACAAACCGACGCTCCGGAAGATGCTGTTCGTCGGCCACGGTGCCCTCTGCCTGACCGACGGGATGGATGCCTATATCCGAAGCGGCAACGTCCCGATTTTATTTGCGACGCGCTTAAACTATGTCGCCTGGAGCCGCTTCGCATACGCCTCGATGCAAGAACTGAAGCATGTGCTCGGGAAAGACGTGTACGATTGGAAAGCGGTCGACGCCCATCTCGACCAAGAATGGAAGAAACTTAGCGGTGCATACTGACAATGAAGGAGTCCAATATGACCTACTCACTTGATACCATCTTACAGCTTGAGAATACGCCTGAATTTAACAAACTCGATCAACAGTTCAATGCGTTCAACCCGTTCAAAGTACTCCGTGTCGCCAAATACGAGATTCGTCATTCGAACGTGCTCGCGTGGTTGTTCGATCCAAATGAGAACCATCGCCTCGATAGCATTTTCCTGCGCAAAGTACTTATGAATCTGATCACGAAAGCAGACAATGAAAACAAAATCGATACGTTCGATTATTTATCGTTTGCCCATGCCTCTTTGTCGGACGTTATCGTTCATCGAGAGTGGTCAAAACAAGGGATTGGTGCGATTGATTTGCTCATTGAAATCCCAACGTTGAACTTGATCTTATTCATCGAAAACAAGGTTCATTCCACTGAATCTGTAGGTCAACTCGATCGTTACTTAACGAGCGTGACGGAATACTATCCGGAGCGGAACGTACTTCCGGTCTTCCTGACCTTATCCGGTGACGCACCCTCTCACGAGGCGTATTGGATGTTGACGTATGAGGATGTGCTCTCCATCATCACACATGAACTCGAATTGAACCAGGCGACGATCGCCGACAACATCCATGACTTTTTGTCGTACTATGTCGCGCTCCTTGAAGAGCGACTCGTCGATGATGAGGCGACGATGGAGACGGCACTACAGCTCTACCAAGACTATACGTCGGCGATTCATTTACTGTATGCGAACGCCAACCCGGCGAAGCAAAAACAAATCGAGCTCCGCCAAGCGGTCAAGATGCTCGCCACGTTCGATGAGGCAACGAAACATCATCTTAGGCTCATCTATAATCGAAAGCGACAAACGATTGACTACATCTTCAAAACCGGTGGTAATATCATTCCCCAAGCGTTTCTCGAGTTCGTGAGCGAACAGAACATCACGACCTACTCTGCACATTCACGCGTCCCGCACTTTGTGATGGATGACTGGTTGCCTTCGTTACAGCACATGCATCGTTTGAAACGCTATTGGCTCAACTACGGCCTCATCATCTGGTTCGAGCGCAAAGGCAGTAAACGACTCAAGCTTTACGTCGAAGTCGGCCCAATCAGCTATCTGGAGCGGCTCAAGATTCTTGAGGCACTCGAAGCAAAAGACATCTCGTTCTTGAAGTCAGGAAAACAAGAAGGGAAAAAGTTCACTCGTATCTACACCGAGACGACAGACGTCTCGAATTGGACGAACACAGCTACTGTAAAAGATGCGATGAACACTCTCCTTGACGCTCCCGCCTTCCGCTCGTTCAGCGCAACCGTGACCGCCGTATTGGAAGACCTGTATACAATCAACGTCTAAAAAAGACCATCGCCCGTGTCACTGGGTGATGGTCTATCCTTCGTCTTGTCTCAAAAGGTGATTCTGGCTTTGCCATCTACAATCATATCTGTGAACTGAACGTTGTCGAGCTGACTTCGATCACTTTCATCACCAAAAATCATTCTGACGTAACGGGATTGGTCCCGCGAATCCCGCACTGCATTCACAAATTCAAGGATGTCCCCTACGTTTTGATTGGACAAGACGTGAGAAAGCAGTCGGTCAAATGAGTAGAGGCGGTAGCCATCTAAAAACACATACTTATTTTGCATGAACAGGAGCTGTAATAAACGCTCATTTCTCGCAAGCATCTGGCGCACTTTGAACACACCCGTCTCTTCATTGCTTAACACAGTCACAGACTGCGCACCATTTGACAACAAGGCACAGACGAGTAAATGGATGACACGCTCGCCGCAGTCTTTTTGAAACGAATGAATCCCTTCTTTCATACCATGAACAGTCGTTGCAGCAGCAACTCGATCTAACAAGTCGGGGTTCATGCGCACCGTCTCCATTGTGACGAGGCGGAACTTAATAAACCCTTTGTCCAGACCGGCAGCCCCTTCCGTCATGATGTCATAGACAGCTTGAAAATCGACTCGCACGAGTTTACATGCTCCGGATAGTTGACTAAATAAATCGCCATACCACCCCGCATATTGTTCAGAAGTTGTCTGCTCTGACCTTGCACTTTCTTCAAAGATGATGTCAGGTATGAAAAAAATGGCCTGCTCTTTTATGAATGCAGCGATCATGACTCCAAATTCGTCTGGACAATCTCTAGCTACAGTGGCCAATTTAGTCAACAACATATTATCCAACACATACAGGGTGTGGTCTGCGCCATAACCCCAATCTGTTGTCACATAGGAACGAATCGCGTCATAGACTGAATTGTCAAAAGACCAAGGTTCAGTCATACCGATCGCGCTCCTCGCGTATTTTCTGCTGGAGCGTGGAGGCGCGATTTCGGATGCTCGCTAAGTCACTCTCCCGGAGTCCAGACGTAATCGCAGGATCTTTCAACATTTCATCTAAATCGTCTAACTTGATCACTAATGTGGGTTGTAGGATGGAATGGTCAAAGTCATCAGGCAGCTGTTTCTGATAATCGTAGTCAATCAAACCAAGTGCCTCTTCTTCTTGAATCAAACCGTCCTGCAATAACTTGATGACAATCACCTTGAACGGCACTTCAAAAATAGGGATGAGATGAAGCACCCAATCGACTAGCGGACGATGTCGTAACGTGTGCGTCATTTGTTGAAACAAGTCACGAAGAAGTCGACCATCCACTAACAGTTCTGCCGCGAATAGGTTCGCCTGCCTCTCATGCTCATTTAATACCGAGTCTTCAAAAAAAGTTTGAATCGTCGCATTTTTTATTTTTGATTGTTCATATTTGAAATGATAGTATTCATGCACCCAGACGAAGTTTTCATATACGCGAGGTTGGGCTGTATTGATATGAATATAAAATTGGTGATTTCGATACGTCACCATCCCGCCGTAGTTCGGGAACGGGCTTGGAAATAAAATAACGTTCGCTTCCTGCATCAAATAATGTTTAATCATTTCCACAGGCTTATAGCGAAACAGCAAATTTGTTTCTTTCGTTTCTTCCACTTTACTTAAGACGCCAGGCAACAGCCGGTGGTTTGACTCGATGACCTGTAGAAGATTGTCTTTTGTGATCACAATTCATTCACCTCGGCGACGGTATGAAGCGTATCGAGCAGATTAATGACTTCATCCAGTGTTTTGAAGGTGTGTTGCAACTGTTGCGCTTCCGAACCGGTCGAACCGACGTGGTAATTCGCAGCCGCCAACTGTTGTAGATTACTCGTCTTTTCAATTTCTTCAACAGACAACGGTGGGACAAAATCCGCTCGATAAAAATACATCGGATCCTGAATGCGAAATAAGCGATTTAACTTTTCAACATTCCGAGTGACCTCTCCTTTTCCGGCCAACAAATTATAATACGTTTGTTTCGACATGCCCGCTTTCTCGTACACCCATTTATTCGTCTGATCGATTGCCTGAACGTAAGACTTCACATTTCTAGCGACCACTTCTTCAATCGTCATTGTTTTGTCGTGCTCCACTCTAATCACCTCTTTCAAAAAGTCTAATAAAAATATACTAAAAATGACTTAATCCTTATTTCAAACACACAGAAATTCATTTTCCCTAATTAAAGTATACTATATGTTTACTCTATTTAAAATCGGTCTAGACTTTGCCATAGTGATTCCACGCAAATAGCCTCACTACGTTTTCCACGTAGTGAGGCTATTTGTTATTCTGCGCTAAACTTGTAAACCGTCCTCGAGTAATACAACTCCCCCGGATTCAGCTCAATCGACGTCGCCACATCCGGATGGTTCGGCGCGTCCGGGAACGCTTGGGCCTCCAGGCAAATCGCGCTATGCTTTTGCCGTCCTTCGAGCGTCACCGGCGTCTCTTCACTTAAGAAGTTCGCCGTATAGACGACCATAACCGGCTGGTTCGTCTCGACGTCCATGACACGTCCAGATACCGGGTCGTGCAAACGGGTCGTCCCGTCCTTCAAGAGGAACGGATGATCCAGTCCACCCGCCTTCACGATTGCCTCGTCCTCGGACGCAATCGCCGCGCCGACCGGTCTCCCGTCACGGAAGTCGAACGGCGTATCCGACACGTCAAGCAACTCCCCCGTCGGTAGCGACTCGTCATCGAGCCGTGCCACGTAATCGGACGGCAGCGTCAGCACGTGGTCGTGCACCGTCGGCCGTCCGCCGAGGTTGAAATAGTTGTGGTGGTTCAAATTGACCCACGTCCGTTCGTCCGTGTCGGCCGTCATCGTGACGACGAGCGCATCGTCGTCCGTCAGTTCATACATGACTTTGAAGCGAACATTTCCAGGGTACCCTTCCTCCCCGTCCGGACTGAGGTACGTGAAGACGATCGCTTGTCCGTCGACGTCCATGTCCCAGTGCCGGGCCGTGATGCCTTCCTCGCCGCCGTGGATGTGGTGCGGGGCCTCGCTCGGGGTCAAGGCCACCCCATCGATCTCGGCGTTGCGGATCCGGCCGGCGATGCGCCCGACGACCGACCCAACATAAATCGGGTTCTCTAAGTATTGTTCCGGGTCACCGTACTTCAAGATGACGGACTCATAGTTCCCGTCCCGGTCCGGCGCCGTCAACTCGGTCATGGCACAGCCATAATCGATGGCCGACAGGCGCATCCCGTTCGCGTTTTCAATCGTTGCTTGTTTCACTCGCTCACCTACTTCGACTAGTTTATCTGTTCATTCCCGTAGAAGTAGTGTCTTACTCTTATTCTTGTCGTTCCGTCAAGACGATACTGTCAAAAAAGTCCCTCACATGATAGTCATGCGGATACGCAGACAACTCCTTCGCATAGGCGAAGTCGCCGAACAGCTTGTTCATCGTCATGTTCTTGTCGACGAGCGTGCCGATGACCCCGTTGAAGAGCCCCGTCGTCCGGACTTGATTGCCGTGGACCGCACCGATCGTCTTGACGAGCTCCGTTGTACAGACGTGGTCGGCGTTTTGCGGATGGAACGTACCGTGGTCTTCATGCAAGATGATGAGCGCCAAGAACTCTGATAGGTTGTCGACGTGGATCATGCTGCGGCGGTTCGGATAGTCCGAGAAGATCGGCACTTTTCGCGCGAGCCCGGCGAGTTTGATGTAGTTCCCTTTCGAGCCTTTGCCGTAAATCATCGGCGGACGGACGTTCGCGACGCGGAACGATTCGTCCGCGAGCGCCTCGAGCTTCTTCTCGGCCTGGAGCTTGCTGTTACCGTAGAAATTCGTCGGCTTCGGTTCCGTGTCTTTCGTGATCATTTGGGCGTTCGAGGCGTCCCCATAGACGATCATGCTGCTCAGGAAGATGAACTGGCTTACGCCGTCCCGCTTCGCCTTCGCCGCGACCTCGGCCGTCAAATCGGTGTTCACTTTATAGTACAGGTCTTCCATGCTCTTGTCCGTCGAAACGTGGGCGATCCCGGCCGCATGGAGAATCGCGTCATACCCCTCGAACGACTTCTCTTTCCATTCCCCGTTCTTCATCCCGACCGTGTCGACGTGGATGTCGTCCGCATACTTCGTTTCGACCCACTGTTTGAACGCGTTGCCGACGTAACTGCTCGCGCCGGTGATCAATACTCGTTTCATCTGTCGCCCTCCTCATAAAAAAGAACAACCGTCCCAGCTGAAGCGTGAAGCAGTTGTCTCTCGATGTGTTCATTTTACCATATACCGACATTCGATATCACACCGATCGCAAGGAGAGCCACATCTCGCCACTCCCCCATGGCCACATCCCCTTGCCTCTTCGAATATTCATCGATATTCGTGGATTGGGTGTTGCTGTACGTACGCCTCTCGGCTCCATCTATCAATTGTAAGCCGATATCTCAAACAAGCCCGGGGCTTATGTGTGATAACGGCGCTGTCCCATCTTGGATATCGATGACTATACTCGAATTAACCTAGGAAAATCAACAGAGCGCTCGGAAAAGAATCCATCCATGAACCAGCTTGATGACCAAATCGTTGAATGGGAGCCGATGATCCATTACGTCATCCGTCACCTCCACATCCACCCGAACGAACATGAAGACTGCGCCCAAATCGCACGCATCGCGTTATGGGAGGCACTCAACCGCGGCTGCACGTTATCGAAGACGTATTGCTTCCAGCGGATACGGGGCGCCATCCTCAACCACCAACAGAAGAACGCCCGGCACTTGAAGCACGAGGTCGCGGCCGAGCGTATCCCGGAACAATGCATGACGTCCGAGCGCCATCTGTTCGACTGGCTCGACGAACAACGGGTGTTGCTGTCACCACGCCATTTCGAACTCCTCTGCCACTTGATTGACGGGACCGAGCAGACGCTACCGTATTCCGCGAGCCGGTTGCGGGCATATAAGGCCGACGTCCAACGGGAACTGCGAGCGGCAATAACCTCGAAGGAGTGATTGTGATGAAACGTGTGTTACTGAACGATGCGATCGACCTGTACTTAGAAGACTTGAAAGAACGGAAGGAGTCCCCGGAGACGACGCTGAAAAGTAAACGCAACACGCTACGGAGCTTTGCCGAGTATGCGGCCGAACGGGGTGCCGTCTACATCCAAGACATCACCGAGATGGGCTACGCGGTTCCATACAAGAAGCACCTAAGCGGGAAAGCCGACAACACGGTCCGGTCGTATATCATGCGCGTCCGCGGGCTGTTCACGTTCGCCGTCGAGCAGCGCTGGATGGAGCAGAACCCATTCAGTCGAATCATCACGCGGGAAGGCGTCACCGAACCACCGACGATCATCAGCCGCGACCAATTGGATGTCGTATTGTATCACGCCAAAAACTATACGCTCTATACAATCTATCTCGTCGGGGGCGATGCCGGACTACGGATCAGCGAAATTTTGGACTTGGAACTCGATCACATCAACTTTGAAGAGCGCTTACTCACCGTCATGAAAGGCAAAGGCGGCAAGACCCGCGTCGTGCCGATGACGCAGCGGCTCACGAAAGAGTTGAAGCTCTATATCGACGTCCGGCGCCCGAAGGCCGGGAACTCGAACAAAATCTTCTTGATGCCGACAGGACGCGTCGTCCAGCCAGGCTTCGTGAACCAAGACCTAAAAGAAATCGCCGCCGAACAGTTCGGTCTGAAGCTGACGACCCACATGTTGCGCCATAGCTTCGCAACGACGTTGTACGAGCAGAAAAAGGACATCGTCGGCGTCGCCGAGCTACTCGGACACAAGTCGATTAGCACGACCGAGCGTTATCTTCATGTGTCACGCGAGCGGACGCGTCAGTTGATTGATGGATTGAACCAAAAACCATAACGAATAGAATTGGGACGGACAGAATTTAGTTGAATGTTGTCCGTCCCAACGCTTTATATAAACACATTCTATTCATTTTCTATAAAATAGTTAACTATACCTATTTATTTTAAAAGAAGACGGTACTAGTGAATGTACCATCTAGCTTCTTAGTCACGACTATACAAATCGCGTGTATATACTTTCTCCGCTACATCTTCAAGTTCTGGATGTAAGCGGTTTGTGACGATGATATCCGCGGTCTCTTTAAACGTCTCAAAGTCATTGATGACCGGTGAATTGTAGAACGATTCTTCTTTTAGAACCGGCTCATAGATGACAACTTCGACACCTTTCGCCTTGATGCGCTTCATGATTCCTTGGATAGATGAGGCTCGGAAGTTGTCCGAATCCGTCTTCATCGTTAAACGATAGACGCCGACGCGCTTTGGATTTTGTTTCAAAATCGACTCTGCAACGAAGTCTTTCCGTGTGCGGTTCGCGTCAACGATTGCCCCGATGATATTGTTCGGTACATCCTCATAGTTGGCCAGGAGCTGCTTCGTATCTTTCGGTAAGCAGTACCCGCCATAACCGAATGATGGGTTGTTGTAGTGCGAACCGATGCGCGGATCGAGTCCGACACCTTCAATGATCTGTTTCGAATCGAGACCACGCACTTCCGCGTACGTATCGAGTTCGTTGAAGAAGGCGACACGCATCGCTAAGTACGTGTTTGAGAAGAGTTTGATGGCTTCTGCTTCTGTTGAGTCAGTCAACAAGACTTCGATATCCTCTTTGATCGCAGCATCTTTCAACAAGTTCGCGAACACTTCCGCACGCTCAGACTGCTCACCGACAACGATACGTGATGGATAAAGGTTATCATGCAACGCTTGACCTTCACGCAAGAATTCTGGTGAGAAGATGATATTCTCCGTATCGAATTTTGCTTTGACTTCATCTGTATATCCAACCGGGACAGTCGATTTGATGACCATGATGGCATCCGGATTAATTGCAAGCACTGTTGCGATGACACTCTCAACTGTACGCGTGTTGAAGTAATTACGTACCGGATCATAATCCGTAGGTGTAGCAATCACGACGTATTCGGCATCTTTGAACGCTGTCAAGTTGTCTGTTGTCGCGACTAAATTCAATTCTTTGTTCTGCAAAAAATCTTCAATTTCCGTATCAGCAATTGGCGATTGTTTTGCATTAATCATTTCTACTTTTTCTTTCATGATGTCCAGTGCAATGACTTTATTGTGTTGAGAAAGTAATACAGCCATAGAAAGACCGACATATCCTGTTCCTGCTACTGTAATGTTCATTATTTTCCCCCGATAGTTTATATTTGCACTTTATAGTATTCTTTATACCAGTCAACAAACTTACCTAGTCCATCTTCAATCGAGGTCCTCGGCTTGAAACCGATATCTCTTTCAAGGTCAGAAACATCTGCATAAGTACGATGTACATCGCCAGGTTGCATATCCATATATACTTTCACTGCTTCTTTACCAATCTTTTGTTCAAGTGTTTTGATGAACTGCATCAATGTCACCGGCTCGTTATTTCCGATATTATAAATCTTGTAGGGTGCAAAACTTTCACTCGTCGAGTCAACACTTTCATTCCAATCCAAATTCGCTTTAGGCGCATTAGGAATCAACTTAATGATACCTTCTACGATGTCATCGATATAAGTGAAATCACGCTCCATTTTCCCGTGATTAAATACTTTAATCGGATTACCTTCGATAATATCTTTCGTGAATGAAAAGTAAGCCATGTCAGGACGACCCCATGGACCATATACAGTAAAGAATCTTAGACCTGTTGTTGGTATTCTGTAAAGGTGGCTATAGGTGTGTGCCATTAATTCGTTTGATTTTTTAGTCGCGGCATACAAACTTACCGGATGATCCACATTATGATTCGTCGAGAATGGAGCAATTTTATTACCTCCATACACTGAACTTGAAGAAGCATAAATTAGATGCTTAACCGGATTTTTACGACAAGCTTCTAAAATGTTTAAAAATCCTTGCAAATTAGAATCCATGTAAGCTTGAGGATTTTCGATTGAATAGCGTACACCAGCTTGGGCCGCAAGATTAATAACATAATCTAAAGAATATGTATCAAAAATTTTTTTTAATGACTCCATATCCGAAAGACTAACATTATGAAATTTATAATTATTAAATTTGCGTAAGCTTTCCAATCGATTTTCTTTTAAATCTGTTTCATAATAATCATTCATGTTATCAATACCAATAACTTCATGACCAGTTTCTAATAACTTTTTTGATAATGAAAAACCAACAAATCCACTAGAACCTGTAATTAAAATTCTCATAATTTTATCCTCCTCAGTATTCTAAAAGTTACTTATGTTGCAGAAAAACGTTTATTTATTTTTTCTATAGTTAAAATATTTATAGTTGAAACGATCAGGAACTTAAACAACAATTTCAATTTTTTAGTATGTTAATTTATCGATTCAAAATTATATTTACTTTCCTAATTCTTTTATCGTTTTTTTATAAGCTATAGTCATGCTTATCAGATAAACCAGAGCCCCAATAATTTTCGAAACAATAAGTCCTGCAATTCCCAAAAATGGTATTAATAATGCTGATATTGATACTAGGGATACTCCCGATAAAATTGACCCATTCCGAATTTTAGTTCCTTCTCCTTTAGCGCTTAAAAATTTATTCAAATAGTCTCCTAATCCAGTCATCGCGTAAAATATAATTAAAACATTCGCGTACTTAACAGCACCTCTGTAATTTACTCCAATAATATATTCTATGAAAAAATTCAAAAATATATAGTAGAGTACACAAGTTCCAAACGTTAACATAGCAGTTCTAATAAGCTCATTATTATTAATGTGAGTTGCTTTTAAATTTCTCTTAAAATTGACTATTCCAAGTGTAGAAGCAACATATGCAATCGGAGAAGCAAGACTCATACCTAACGCAAATAGTCCGTACTCCTCCAAACCAGCTATCGTAGCTATTAATAAGCTTAGAAATTGAGATGCTGATACAGCCACTAAGGATCCTAAATAGAGATTAAATCCATACGTTTTATTGTTCTGTATTATCTTTTTATTTAAACTTTGCGTATTAAACTTGACCCCTTCTTTGAAGATAAACATTAATGAGATTACGTTAAAAATCAAGTATGAAAAAACAACCTGTTCACCACTTAAACTAATACCTAACAAGTATGATGCGCTAAATAATATGCTCATAAACAATTGAGGGAGTATTGTTAATGCCGCATAATATCCCATTTCGTTTTTCCCTTGTAACTTTTGTTGTGCAAAAAAAATTAGAAGCATAACTGACACTGTCCAAGATGCGAGTTTAATATATTCTGGTATTGAGAAAATTTCGAATTGTTCACCGGTAAAAAACAACAAATAGAATCCTAACAATAACGTAAAAGAACAAATAAATATTATTTTTAGACCCAATCCATTTAAGCTTTTTAAATCAGATATACTTTTGGAAGCTGCATACTCTCTTCCAAAAGTATAGTGAAATCCTAGATGCGAAATAGTAGCAAACAGCTGTAAAGCAATTAAATAGGCTTTATAAAATCCATACTCAGAAGTAGCCATAGTATGGGTTGCTAATACACTAATTAAAAAACCTGACATTAATGTAGTTAAGTTTCCTGATAAAACCAAAACATATTGCTTCGAAGTTTTACTCATCACCTTCTAATTTTCCTTCCTGTTATAACATAAATAACACTTAATGTAATAATTCCAATCAAAGCTGATCTCGATTGGAATATTTGAGCATTTGCCGGAAGATAAACCATTTGAATAAATAACTGTGCTAAAAAAGCTAAACTATAAACATCTTTGTAAACGCTAAATCTTTTTTCAACTTTGGATAAAATATATCCAAAAAAGAACATTGCTAATGGCAGAAATAAAAAAGATGTTGCTGAGGCAAACCAAACGTAGGCTGTTGACCAATACATTCCATTCGGCCACCCATATGAGGCTTCAATTTGAGACATGTAGGTTTTAGTCATTAACTCTATGCCTAGATATTGCCTTGCATAATCCATTAATGCTCGTGAAAAACCTAGCCCATAAGTATTTTGAAAAGAAGTTTCTAAAGAAAATGCTAAACCTGTATAGCCATGGGAGACATACACACCCATTCTGTCTATAGTGCTAACTAACCCTACGTTATTAAAAGTCATAACATCGAAAAATGTGTCCTCTCTTACAGTCGAGAAATTAGAAAACAATTGATTTTGAGAACTCATTCCTTTAGTCTCGTCTCTACTTTGTTGAATAGCACCAAACATTGTTAAAAATAATAAAATTACTATTAAAATCTTTTTCTTATTTGTTTCTTCCTTTTTTTTAGATGGACTATGCACATATTTTTTTAAGATAACACTAAGAATATATATAATTACAATGTCTCCAATATTCTTACTGATCCCCATATTGAGAGCTGCAATCATATCTATCAAAATAGTTACAAACAACAAAATCTTTCCTGATAACTTCAAAGAATTAAAGAAAACAAAACCAATTGGATATGCGAATAAAGTAAGCCCCCAAAACAGTGTTCTGATTTGCATTCCTAAAGCAGATTCGTCTTTTCCAAAATCTAAACGTTCATAATAGTTACTTCCTAGAGATTCAAAAATATTAATGACATTAAATTCACCTAAGACAGTGACAACCCATATTACTTGAAAGATAATTATAGATAGACAACTTATTACAAATAATTTATAGTAATCCGTTTTAAGTACTCTACTATCTTCTCTCTCCTCTATTACTTTTCCATTATTTAATTTCTTTTTAAAAGTAAATTCATACTTAAAATAGTATCCCATGTTCAAGGAGACCAATAGTATAATAATCCACAAAAATAGTTTAGAATATGAAGGTATTTCCCAATCATACCGCCCGAAGAAATAGTAAAATATTGTAAATAGAGAGTATATATTTATAAAAGGCATTATTTTTTTATTCATCTATTAAATCTCCAGCATTTTTTGACATATACTAACAGAACCGAACGATTTAATTGCCACTTCTTTTCCTTGTTTTCCAACCAGTAGAGAGCTATCATAATTCTCTATGACTTCATTGACTTTACTTGCAAACAAATATGGATTGTTCGGCTCTACCATAAATACATCTTTTCCGTCTTCTAAGTATTGATCTATTTCACCTGTTCTTGTAACAATCACAGGTGATCCTGTTAATAAATACTCTCCTAGTTTGATAGGAAAACCACCTTCTGAGTATTCTGTTTTTCTTCTAGGTAAAACCATTACGCCTTCGTTAATAAGACTCGAAGAAACCTCTTCAGCTAAAAGTTTCCCTTTCCAAATAACGTCATTTTTTAAATTTAGTTGCAGAGCTATTTTTTTTATTTTTTGTTTTAATTTTTCAGATCTGAATTCACCAATTATTATTAAACTCCAATCCCTATTCTTTTCTTTCACATGACTATAGACGGTTAATAAATCAATAAGTTCTTCTTCATAATTTAAAGTCCCCATATAAACAAGACTCTTATTTTTTTTTGTTTTCAACTCTAAATGATTATACATATTTTCATTAACTATAATAGGTAACACACTTATCTTTCCTTTGTAACCAAATGATTGTAGTTGATTCTTTAAATATTTTGTAATTACAATCATTGAAGAAAAGAGAGAGTATAGTATTTTTTCTTTTAATTTCCAAAAAGGATTCTTTATTCTTTGTTTATCAGCCTCACTAGATTCAGTTTTAATTCCTATTAATGGAATTTTAAGTACTTTACATAAAAGTTGAATAGATAATACAGATAATAAATAATCTGGAGAATAAAAAAATATTCGTTCTATTTCTCTTCTATTTTTAAAAATTTCGGTTAGTGTACGTATGCATGAAAAAAGATACAAAAAAATCCTTGCAAAAAAAAATCTACTTGTATGAACTCTTTTTGACATATATTCATAATTTACTCCATCATATACACCATAAATATTATCATTTATTGCCGTATTTTTATCAGGTTCTTCAGAGGGTCTTAATAATAATACTTTCGTAAAGTATCCCTTTTCTACAAAACCTTTACTATACTTTCTCAATATACTTGAGGCCCCATAACCATGAGGAAATCCTGCTCTAGCTGTAATTATTAAAATTTTTTTCATACTTCCTCCAGTATATAATTTATTTTCATTTTAAAACTTTATCAATTAAATCAATATAACCTAAGCCACACTCTTCTGAACTAAATTTTTCCGCTCTTTTCTTTGCTTTTTCTTTGTATAGTTCCAACTCACTTGGATTTTGAATAAAATTCAACATTGCGTCTGCTAATATTTTCTCTTCTTTAGTAAAATATCTAGAATCCCAAATTTCATCAAAGTTGAACGCAGGTGCTAAAATTCCATACTCTGCTTTTTTGTATGTATCAAATTTTAAATCCGACTTAATCGTATCCGAAAGAATTTCTCTTGGTCCAGAATTGCAATCAGTAGAAATAATAGGTTTACCACAAACCATTGCTTCCACCATTGAGTTTGGGAACCCTTCAAATAAAGATGAGGTAACATAGACATCACTGGCAGCAACAAAATTAAAAGGGTTTTTTTGTGATCCCACTAATAACACATTATCTTTTAAACCTAATTCACTTATTAATTTACTTGCTTTACCTTGGGTTTCGTCTCTACCCACAATAACTAACTTTGTTCCAGGATGAATATCATTCACAATTTTAAAAGCTTTTATTAGATGCCAAAAGCCCTTTTGATAAGTGTTTCTACCAACACTTACAAAATTAAAATTGTTGTTTAAAACCAAATTATATTTTTCTTGGAGTTGAACTTTCTTTAACTTTTCTATTTCGTCATTATCGTAAGGGTTGTAAATTGTCGTTATTTTATTTTCATCTATCTTGTAAGTGTGAACAAGATCTTCTTCAATTTTCTTAGATACGCTTATTATTTGATCAGATTTTTTGTATAACTTAAAGATAATGGAATTTATCAATTTATTTCTTCTAGAAAAATTGTAATTTCTAATTGATATAATTGTCTTACATTTTTTATCCGAGGATAAAATGTTAATAACATTTGGACTATCCATAAAGCTAATCACAGCATCAAATTTATACTTCCTTTTGGTTTTCTTCATTAGTATTATACGCTTAAAGAAAGTAAGCAATTTTAATAAAACACTTGAAGTATTTGCCTTTAGATTTAGGTTAATTATAGGCACGTTAATAGGATACTTAAGATACGTGTCTTCATACACTATTACATGAAGATCATACTTTTCGTTTAATATATAAGTTAATCTTGATACTACTCTTTCTGCACCGCCTTCATTTATCGAAGGAATGAGAATACCCACTTTTTTCTTCATTTTTTGCGCTCCTCGGTAGCTGCTTTAGTAGCTTAGCAGGGTTTCCAGCGTACATTACATTTTCAGGTATACTTTTAGTTACCACACTTCCAGCTCCAACAATTGAATTATTTCCTATTTTAACGCCCTTAAGAATACAGGAATTTGCACCTATCCAAACGTTATTTCCAATTATTATTCTTTCAGTTTCATATTTTTTATCGGTAGATACAAATGTATGATTATGATCATATATATTTACACTTGGACCAATTGTTGTGCCTGCACCTACCTCTATTGAATCATATGCGACTATATTACAATTTCTATTTATATAAACGTTTGATCCCAGTTTTAATTCGCCTTCATTTGCTCTAATTAATGTTCCGGATTCAATACCACATTTGTAACCAATCTCTATCCGTCCCTTGTTTGACGATGAAATACTAGCAAAGGGAGATATTAATACTACTTTTGAAAACTTTAGAGCACCAAGATAAATAATATTTGTTAATGGCAATCTAAATAAATTGTACAAAATTGTAATTACCAATTTTATTTTACGTAACATATTCTTATCTCCATTATTATTTTTCGTATTCATCGACGTATAAATCTACAATCCTACGTTCATTGTAAAAATTCTTTACTTTTAATACGTTCCATTCTGATTGTCTCTTTCTTAATTCCGGGTCATCATTTAACTTATTAATTGCATTCACTAATCCTTGAACATCTTTTATACTTACAACTATTCCTCCTTTATCTTCGATCATATCTTTATTTGCAGCCCAATCTGAAACAACGCAAGGAAGTCCTAACGCCATAGCTTCAACTAAAGCATTAGAAAATCCCTCCCCAGGAAAGTATGTCGGGAAAATGAATAGATCTGAAGTTGCAAGCTCTTCTTGTACTTCTTTTTTATTTTTTTCCCCTAACAAAACAACATTTTCCAGAAAAATATTTGAAGAAAAATCCGAATCATGCTTTCCAACTAGATGAAATTTAATTTTCGGTAATTTTTCAGCAGCTTTTATAATATCATTGCAACCTTTTTCTTCTATAACCCCACCAACATAAACTATCTTGCTTATTTTTGGTGATATTTCTTTAAATCGAATAGATTCGGTTATATTATTTTCTACAAAGTTAGGAATTATAACCGTTCTTTTCCTAGAGTGTTTTATCGAAAAATTATATGATTCTTTATTTAATACTATTAAAGAATCACTCATGTTACTTAGAATTTTAAATAAAAATAGGTTGATTTTCCCAGTGCAGATATTTGGGATTGTACATCTATAATGAATTATAAATTTTTTTCTAAATAACTTGGTAAGACTACAGGAACCTATTTCTCGTAGCATACTATTTGTACTTGCAGGAATGCACGCATGAACCACTCTAGTTTCTTTATCAATTAATTTAAATAGTAAATTTTTCCATATACCAAAAGTTCTTACTACCTCTTTTTTTAAATTGATTTTTGATTCTTTTCCAAAAACTTTTCTATCTCCTATGAGTTTTTCATCAACAACTTCAATTTTCCAGCCGTTTTTTAATGAAGCTCCTTGCATTCTTAAAGTCCAACTAGCTATCCCTCCTGCAGGCGGAGGGATTGGGGCTAAAATAATTACTTTCATAAACTTTTTTTCCACACAGTTCTATTAACATAATCAGTGTACGATACGATTATTTTAAGAACTTTTTCTGAAACATTTGGCATTGTGTAATCAGCTACTGGTAATGAACATTCAGCATTTTGATTCATTATAATGCTTACACCCTGAAGAATCGTATTTTTATTTACACCAACCATCATTACAGTAGCTTCTTCCATAGCTTCTGGTCTTTCATGAGCCTCTCTAATGTTCAAACTTTTCAATCCCAATATTGAAGTTTCTTCACTAATTGTTCCACTATCACTAAGTACGACTTTAGCATTAATTTGAAGATTATTGTAATCTACAAATCCTAGCGGTTTAATCAGTTTTATATTGTCATGAAATTCAATTCCCTTTTCATTAATCATTTTTTTAGTCCTTGGGTGGGTACTTACTATAACTGGTAAGTTGTGATTTTCTGCAATAGCATTTAATGATTCCACTAAAGCGAAGAACTTTTGCTCATTTCCGATATTTTCTTCTCTATGAGCAGAAACTAAGAAATAATTATCCTTTTTTAAATTTAAACGGTGAAGCGCATCAGATTTTTCTATATCATTTTTTTTTGAATCTAGTACTTCATACATAGGACTACCAGTCTTAATAATACGATCAGCAGGCAAACCTTCTCGGAGTAAGTATTCTCGAGCAATGTCACTGTAAGTTAAGTTTATATCCGCAATGTGATCTACAATTTTACGATTAGTTTCCTCTGGAACGCGTTGATCGAAACAACGATTTCCTGCCTCCATGTGAAAAATCGGAATTTTGCGTTTCTTAGCTGCAATTGCGCATAAACAACTATTTGTATCACCTAAAATTAAAACTGCTTCTGGCTGCACCTCTTCTAAAATAGGGTCAATTGCAATCAAAATATGCCCTATTGTTTCCGTGGCTGTTCCATTAGCTGCATTTAAAAAATAATCTGGTTTTCTAAGATTAAAATCTTCAAAGAAAACTTCATTTAATTCGTAATCATAATTTTGCCCAGTATGAACTAGTACATGATCAATTGCTTCAGATTCTTCTAATTTATTTATAGTTGCAGATAAGCGAATAATTTCTGGTCGAGTTCCTACAATAGTCATTACCTTCATTTTTTTCATAAATGTAATTAAACCTCCGTATAATATGTATCTGGATGTTGAGAATCAAAAGGTTCATTAACCCACATAAGGGTAACCATATTTGATTCTCCTAAATTTTCTATATTGTGTGTATATCCTACAGGAATATCTACCACTTCTAATTTACGTTCACTCACAAAATACTCAATAATATTGTCAGAACCAATTTTTCTAAAACGAATCACGCCTTGTCCACTAACCACTAGAAACTTTTCATTCTTTGTATGGTGCCAATGGTTACCTTTAACAATCCCGGGTTTAGAAATATTAACTGATAATTGCCCTCGATCAGGAGTTCGAATAAATTCCGTGAAAGATCCCCTATCATCCACATGCATAGTCAAGTCATATGAAAAATCATCCTCTGGCAAATAGCTCAAATAAGTGCTATACATTTTTTTTGTTAAATTTTGATTTAATTGTGGAACTGATAAATCATTTCTCGATTCTTTAAATGTATTGATTAAATTTACTAACTCCCCTAATTTAACTTTATAAGTAGGAGTAATTTCGTATAATACAGAGGTTTCATTAAAGCTAGACTTCTCTAACAAACTGATTAGTTCTTTAACGACGTCATCGATATATGCGACTGTTAGTTCGGTTTCTGTATTATTTACTTGAACAGGAATATCCCGTGCAATATTATGGCAAAATGTTGCAATTACACTATTATAGTTAGGCTTGCACCATTTCCCGAACAAATTTGGAAAACGATAGATTGCAACTGGAGTTTGATTTTTTTCTCCATAAGCTTGAACAAAAGATTCCGCTTTTTTTTTGCTTTCTCCATAGGGATTAGATAACTCCGCTTGGACCGAAGATGCAAACATCACTGCTGGATTATTTGGATTCTCATTTAATAAATGAAGCAATTTCTCTGTAAATTCTGTATTGCCTTTAATAAATTCCGTTTCTTTTTTTGGTCGATTCACCCCTGCGAGATGATAAACAAATTCAGCTTCTTGAGAAAACTGTTCTAATTCAGATTCAGACGTGTTGCGATCACATAGTAATAATTCGTCATAACCCTGATTTCTAAGTTGTTCAACTAAATTTCTTCCTAGAAATCCGTTCGCGCCGGTAACAAGGATTTTCATAGTCTAACCTTCTTTTGAAGTTCTTTTTTAACATATTCTAAAGTCAACAAACACTCTTTAATCTGCTCAATTGTTAACCGCTCTGTATTATTTGAATTATATTCAGTTTCTTGTGTCAATTGTTGGTCTCCTTCACTGAAATACTTATCATAATTTAAATCTCGGGTATCAGCTGGAACTCGATAGAAACCACCCATGTCTTCAGCAACAATATGTTCTTCTCGAGTCAATAATGTCTCGAAGGCCTTCTCTCCATGACGTGTACCGATTACTTTGATTTCATTATCTGCTTCAAATAGTTCTTTTAAAGCGATTGCTAAGTCCCCAACTGTAGACGACGGAGATTTTTGAACCATGATGTCACCGGCTACTGCATTATTGAATGCAAACACAACGAGCTCTACCGCTTCTTCTAAGCTCATCAAGAATCTCGTCATGTTCGGGTCCGTGACAGTTAACGGTTCACCTTTCTTAATTTGTTCAATAAATAAAGGAATAACCGATCCACGAGAAGCCATAACATTCCCGTAACGAGTGCCGCAAATTAACGTTTGAGTCGAATCAATCGTACGTGCTTTCGCAACAAATACCTTCTCCATCATCGCCTTTGAAATCCCCATCGCATTAATTGGATACGCCGCCTTATCGGTTGAAAGGCAAATTACTTTTTTGACACCAACTTCGATTGCAGCATTTAAAACGTTCTCAGTCCCGAGGACATTTGTTTTTACTGCCTCTAACGGGAAAAATTCACATGATGGTACTTGTTTTAGAGCAGCCGCGTGAAACACGTAATCTACACCGTACATCGCATTCTTGACACTGTTTTGATCACGAACATCCCCAATATAAAACTTTAACTTTTCGTTTTGATATTTTTTACGCATGTCCTCTTGTTTTTTCTCATCACGTGAGAAAATACGGACTTCTTTAATATCAGTTTCAAGGAAACGTTCCATTACTGCATTTCCAAATGACCCTGTCCCTCCAGTAATAAGCAACGTTTTATTATTAAACATAGTTAGTCTCCTTTACAATTTCGCCACTTTCTTTAAGTGGTTGATTATTTAAATATCTATCCATTTCATTCATTAATTTGTTTTTATCAAAGTGATTTTTTGAGTACGCTGTCGCATTATCTCTAAGCTCGTTCATGTCGCTCTCGTCTTTCCCTAAAAAGTTTAGAAGCAGTTCAACTTGACTACTGATATCTTTTTGATTTGCCGTATAACCGGATTGAGATTCCTCGATAATATGTTTCGCTTCTCCTCCGACTAAACCATATATCGGCATTCCTACAGAAAGATATGTCTGTAGTTTTGCTGGTATCGTTTTATCAAACAAAGGATTCGGAGAAAGCGATAATAGTGCGATATCATGCGACCGAAGTATTGATGGTATTTTTCCTGAAGAAACCCGGCCTGTGAACGTAAACATAGAGGTGAGGTTTTCATCATCTATCATACTCATTAAAGTATTTTTGAAACGTCCTCCACCTACTAAAGTGAAGTGGATACACTCTTCATGTCCTAATTGTTTTAACTGCCGTGCTAATGGAACTAGTTGCTCTAAACCTTGAGCTTCTCCGATATTACCTGTAAAAACAACAGACAGTTCATCTTTTACTTTCTTCTTGTGTAACAAGTTAATTTGAACTTCCTCAGCATATTGCGGCCAGTAAAATACTTTATTTTTTTGAACACCACGCTCCAAGATAGCTTCTACAAAACTGTTAGATGTCGTAAAGATTCGATCACAGTTAGAATAAATGTAGTCAACCATCTTTCCAATTGGCACAAGGATTTTTTTAGACTTAATTCCAGTTACAATTTCTACGTTTTCCGGCCATAAATCTTGAACATAGATATGGCACGGAATTTGATTTTTCTGCGCAAACCATACCCCAGGTAATGCTTGTGTCATCGGTGACACCTCAAAAATAAATACACTATCTGGTTTTAATCGTGAAAATTTCGACCAAATAAAGCCTGAAGCAACAAAAGAGAAATAATTTAAAATAAGCGAGAGTTTTGAGTTCCCTCTCGGAATAATAGGTAATCTAATAATTTCTGCACCATAATAATTTTCAGTACGCTTATCAAAAAAGTTGTATCCTTCGTAAAATTTGCCCTCAGGGTAATTAGGTATACCAGTAACTACAGTCACTTTATAGCCTTTTTTCACCCATTCCTTACAAATTTCATTAATTCTAAAGTTTTCAGGAAAGAAATATTGACTGATTACTAAAATATGCTTATTTGTTGTCATGCTTCTCATCCTTATTATGTTCCATCGTTGAAGCCACCTCTCTGAGCATAACTCCAGTACCACCTTCTAGTACTCCTTTGCTCCGCACTACACTCAGCAAAGTTCCTAAAAAACAACGAACGTCCATCCAAAAGGACATTTTTTTGATATAATCCCCGTCCAATTTTGCTTTTATTTCAATCGGTAACTCATCTCTACCATTAATCTGAGCCCATCCTGTTAAACCTGGTAACACACCATTTGCACCGTACTTCTCACGTTCTTCAATCAAATCATATTGATTCCAAAGTGCGGGGCGTGGTCCAATCACGGCCATCTCTCCTTTAAGGATATTAATGATTTGAGGCAGTTCATCGAGACTCGTTTTCCGAAGAAACTTACCGACTTTCGTAATGTACTGCTCCGGATCACCCAACAAATGCGTAGGTGTGTCTTTCGGTGCATCGATTCGCATCGTTCGAAACTTCAAAATATTGAAGTGTGACTGAAGAAGTCCGACTCGTTTTTGTTTGAAAAATACGGGTCCTTTCGACTCGAGCTTAATCGCAATCATGATTCCAATAAATAACGGTGCCAGTATAATCAGTCCAATTAACGACAATATAAAGTCGATTTTCCGCTTCTGTTCGATATACTTCATCCTTCACACTCCATTAGTTAAACTGTTTCTTTTAAATCATCGTGTTTCACGGAATCGAGACAATCATTCGCCCAATTGACAAGATAAAGACTGAGCGCTTCACCCGTCTTCAATTTATTCATTCGCGCAAGCTTCCCTTCCAAATCCGCCTCTTCGGTCACGATGCCCGTAAAGATTTTTGGATACACCGCCTCGGGATGGACCTCTCCTTCTTTCAGCAGCTCTTCAAACATCTTCTCACCTGGGCGAATTCCGCTAAAGGCAATTGAAATTTGTTCTTCAGAAAAACCGCTCAACTTGATCATGTTACGCGCTAAATCTACAATCTTAACCGGTTCGCCCATATCGAGCACGAACACTTCTCCACCATCGGCAAGTGTTCCCGCCTGAATGACAAGGCGACTTGCCTCAGGGATGGTCATGAAGTAGCGTGTCATGTCCGGATGTGTGACCGTGACCGGACCACCCTTCTCAATTTGTGTTTTGAACAACGGAATGACTGAGCCACGGCTACCTAACACATTTCCAAAGCGGACAATGGCATACTTCGTTTGACTACTCTTTGCTAAATTTTGAACGACCATTTCAGCAATACGTTTTGTCGACCCCATCACGTTCGTTGGATTAACGGCTTTATCCGTTGAAATCATCACAAATCGATTTGCCCCAAACTCATCTGCCATCTCAGCGACATTTCTAGTGCCATAGATATTATTCTTAACAGCTTCATGCGGGTTTGCTTCCATTAAAGGGACATGCTTGTGCGCTGCCGCATGAAACACGAGGTGCGGCGTGTGCGTCATAAAGACATCACGTAACCGCTCGACGTCTTGCACATCAGCGATGACCGGAATGAGTTCGACATCTACCTTCAGTTCACGTAATTCACGTTCAATCAAATAAATGCTGTTCTCACCGTGCCCAAGTAAAAGCAATCGTTCCGGACTGAATTTCAAAATTTGACGACAGATTTCGGATCCAATCGATCCACCAGCACCTGTCACCAACACCGTCTTCCCTTCCACTTCCGACTGGATACCGGAAATGTCGAGTTCGACCGGCTCACGACCAAGCAAATCTTCAATCGACACTTGACGCATCTGATTGACAGCCACTTTTCCAGCTGCGACTTCTTCAATCATTGGAAGCGTATGCACGTTCGTACAGACTGTCTTCGCTCGCTTAATGATGGCGAGACGCTCTTGATAGCTCATCGATGGGATTGCAAAAACAATTTTATCGATCGCCTCGTTCTCGACGACTTGTTCTAATTGCTCAATCGTCCCGACAACACGTACCCCATTGACCGTCAACGTTTGGAGATGACGATTGTCATCAATAAATGCGACCGGGTTCATCCGATGGTTATCCGACTGTTGGATTTGTCGAACCAACATGCGTCCGGCTTGTCCGGCCCCGATGACGAGCGTTCGTTTCACATCTTTCCGGCGTTTCATATTGCGGCCGAGAAAAATGGAGTATTGCTGCTGTTTCCACGTGATGTAGACGCGTGAGCCTAAACGAATCCCTCCAAGCATAAGAAGCGACAAACAAAAGCTTAGGAACAACATCCGCTCCATCGCCTCACCGTATACCGCGAATTGAATGAGCAGTAACGTGACCGTACTCATGAATAATGTCGAAGCGAGACGGATCGCCTCGGACATGCTCGCGAAGCGCCATGCGACACGGTACAACCGGCTCACTCCGGCCATGACGATAAAGAGGGCGCTATAAAGGAATGCAGACTCTAAAAAGTGGTTTTGATCGATATTTTGAATGAATTCAACTGGATATAAGAAAAAATAAGTCAGTACCATCGACGACAAAATTGCGATGATATCAAGCGTGACCAATAGACCGGTCCGTAAAGATTTACGACCGAGTTCAGGAATCGACAATCGGTTTCCCTCCCCTTACTTGACTGCGTTCACCGCAGTTTGTTCTTCGACTAATTGCGTGATCATCTTCAAGACGTCGTCTCGAAGGTCGTCACGGTTCAACGCAAATTCGAGCGTCGTCTGGATAAAACCGAGCTTCTCACCGACGTCATACCGCTTGCCGTCAAACTCGTAGGCAAAGACACGTTGTACTTCATTTAATCGCGTGATGGCGTCCGTCAGCTGAATCTCTCCGCCCGCACCCGCATCTTGCGTCTCTAAAAACTTAAAGATTTGGGGCGTGAACAAATAACGACCGAGAATAGCCAAGTTCGATGGTTCCGTCCCAGGTGCCGGTTTTTCGACGAATGACTCGACTTTATGTAACCCGCCTTCAAGCGTCGATTGAAGGTCGACAATCCCGTAACGATGTGTCACGTCACGCGAGACCGGTTGCACGCCGATAATCGAGCTTTCCGTTTTATTGTATTGCTCAATCAATTGCTTCGTACACGGCACATCCGCCTGGACGATGTCGTCGCCAAGCATGACGACGAACGGTTCATCGCCAATGAACGCTTTCGCTTGCAACACCGCATGACCGAGTCCCATCGGTTTCGATTGACGGATGAAGTGGATGTTAATATTCGTCGTCTCTTCGACGAGCTTCAAAAACTCCGACTTTCCTTTTTCGATCAACGTCTGCTCGAGCTCGGGCACGGAATCGAAGTGATCTTCAATCGCACGTTTGCCTTTCCCCGTGACGATCAAGATATCCTCGATACCCGACTCAACCGCCTCTTCAATGATGTATTGAATCGTCGGCTTGTCGACGATCGGCAACATCTCTTTCGGCATCGCCTTCGTCGCCGGGAGGAAACGTGTACCGAGACCTGCCGCCGGGATAACGGCTTTTCTCACTTTTTTGATTGTCATGATACTCCTCCTCTGTATATGAAACTATTAATTGTCTAAACCACATAAAAAAGGATGCATTTAACATCCCTTGAAAATTATAAATTAAGGTTATCACGTTATAGCGTCTTTAAAAACCAATGTTAGGGAATTAAAACCTAAAATCGTTCGACAACTGTCGACAAAAATCACACTCATACACCGTATGTCAAGAGTTTTTTTGTCATAAGATAGAAATTATTTCTTCCATTTACCTCTCCAGTTCTTTGTCGGAAGAACGGGCGGGTCGATAAAGATGAATTCGTCTTTCACGATCGCCTCGGCGTTCGTCATGTACGTCTCCCACTTGTCTTGACCGAGCTCTTTCGTGACGACCGTCTCGACGTCCGTCCAGTAGAACGTGCGGCGACCGGTGCTATGGGCATCGGAGGCGATCAAATGACTGAGTCCGTTCCGAAGAAACGTGAAGGCGAGCTCTTGCACGTTCTGGCCAAACTCTCCGGTTAGGCTCGACGTCGTGATCTGTGACAATGCGCCCGACGAGACGAAGTCCATGAGCCGCTTCGGGTTCGTCGCGAACTCTTTGTTTCGCTCAGGGTGGGCGATGACCGGCGTGTAGCCTTCCGTCTGTAGACCGAAAAACAACTGCTCGGCGTAGGCCGGCACCGAGTCGCTCGGGAACTCGACGAGGACGTAGCGTGACCCGGCGAGCGAGAGCGCCTCGCCTTTCTCGAGTGAGGCGACCAAGTCACCGAAGATGCGAATCTCTTGGCCCGGGTATAGATCGAGCGAGATGCCCTCTTTATGGAGGATCGTCTGTAACGTCGAGGCGGCGTGTTGGACGTTCAACTCACCCGTCTCGAACTGGGGGTGAAACGCGTGGGGGGTGACCACGATCGCAGTCACCCCTTCGCTTGCTGCGCGTTTCGCCATTTCAATCGCTTGCTCGACCGTCTCCGGTCCGTCATCGACGGCCGGGAGGAGATGACAATGGATATCAATCATGGCGTTTCTCCTTTATTCGTACGCGTAGTAGTAATAATAGTCGTCGCTGCCTTGCGGCTCGCGCTTGTTGAGGACGACGCCGAGGATGTGCGCGTCGGCGAGCGTCAACTGTTCTTTCGCCTTGACGACCATCTGGCGGTCCGACTTGTCGCAACCGACGACGAGGACGATGCCGTCGACTTTACGAGCGAGCAGCCGCGTGTCGGCGACTTGCATCATCGGTGGCGCGTCGAGGATGATCATGTCGTAGTTCGTCTTCAGTTCTTCAATCACGCGGTCCATCATCTTCGACGACAATAGCTCCGACGGGTTCGGCGGGATCGGGCCTGCCGCGAGCAAATCCAAGTTCTCGACTTGCGTCGTATGGATCGCCTTCTCGCTCGTCGTCTTCTTGGCGAGGACGGTTGAGAGGCCGATGCCGTTCGAGAGCCGGAACGTGAAGTGGGCCGTCGGGCGGCGCATGTCGCAGTCCATGAGAAGGACGCGCTTGCCTTGCTGGGCGTAGACGACAGCGAGGTTCGACGCCGTCGTCGACTTGCCTTCGCCTGACGAGGCCGACGTGATGGCGACCGTCTGCAACTCGTCATCGACGGCCGTGAACTCGAGGTTCGTCCGGATCGTCCGGTACTGCTCCGAGATCGGGGACTTCGGTTTGTGGACCGTGATCAAGTCGCGGCCCGTCTTGTCATATTTGATATGCTTCGATTTCTTCTTGCCGAACTTAAACATGGACTTTTTCCCCTTTCACTTTCGCTTGACGTTGCTGCTGCATCTCGACGCGGTCGATGACCGGGATTGAGCCGAGCACCGGGAGCTCGAGAATCGTCTCGACGTCTTGCTCCGTCTTGATACGGCGGTCGAGGACGATCTTTAAGAAGGCGATGGCGACGCCGATCATCATCCCGAGGACGGCGGCGATCGCCGTGTTAAGGAGGATGTTCGGTTTGACTGGGAACATCGGCACGGACGCGTTCGACAACACTTTGACGTTGTCGACGCTCATGAGCTCCGGGATCTCGTTCGAGAAGACGGTGCTAATCTCGTTGGCGATATCCGTCGCGAGCACCGGATTCGTATGTTGAACTTTAATGTTGATGACTTGTGAGTTTTGTTCGCTGTTGACCGAGATCAAGTTGCTGATGTTTTCCGGGGCGCCGACGACATTGTTTTGGACTTGCTCGAGGATGGCCGGGCTTTGGATGATGACGCGGTACGTGTTGACGAGCGTCACCGACGACTGGATTTGACTGCTGTCGATCATGTTGTTTTGTGTCTCTTTCGGGGCGACGAGCACTTGCGTCGACGCCTCATACGTTGGGCTGATGACGAACGAGCTGACCAAAAAGGCGATGAGGGCTGCGACAATCGTCAAGCTCGCGATGAGCCATTTGCTCCGCTTCAAGATGGAGAACAATTCTCCAAGGGAAATCGTTTCTTCGTTCATAGTCTCTTCCTACTCTCCTCTATGTGTTGATAGACCGCTGGAAAAATCCCGCAGATAATATTTAATCTGACAATACCAAAACATTATAGCAAAAATAATGTCGGATGATGACCCATTTTTTAAATTTTGGGTTTTTTGGCATATAAATCTGCTAAACTTTGTAGGGAAACCTTATACTAAAGGAGGATACGACAGTGCACGTCAGTGAGCGATTACTCCAACTGTACGCAGAGCTCGATGCGTCGACACGGAATACGATTCAAGCGAGCATCAAACAAAATTTAGGGGACGGCAAACCGCTGTCCGTCTCATACGAGGAATTGACTGGAAAGACGTCCAACACGTTACCGACCGACGAAAAATCGGGGGCCGACTTCACGGCGTGGATCAAAGACGGGAAGAAAGACACCACGTTCCTTCCATATTATGTAGCACTACTCGAGAACGGTGGTGCGACGGCAAAGAAAGCGGTACCAGCAATCGAAGCGACACCGCCCGACGAAGACGGAACCGTTCCTGAAGACGACACGACCGAAGCACGGGAACCGGTCGTCAAGCAACGGTACATGCCGGAAGCCCCGGTCCCGTCGCGGGCGGAACGGGCAAAGTATCAACGCGCCATCGAACCGGCCCGGCCAAAGAAGAAGTCCGGCGCCAAATGGCTCGGTGCCCTCGCCCTCATCGGATTACTCATCGGCGGCGGCTATATCGGGTATCCATATGTATCGGCGTTATTCGAGCCGAGCGAACAGGCCGAAGAAGTCGCAGCCCCGACCGAAGAGGCTGAACCGGTCGCCGAGACGCCGGCCGTGACCGAAGTGTGGCTCACGGAGAAGAACGTGTCGCTCCTCAGCGAACCGAACGGCGACAACGTGACGTATATCGGCGACATCGGGGACCGCTATGACGTCCTCGAAGAACGGGACGACCATCTGTTGCTCGACCTCGGCATCGACGGGATGACGGCGTGGGCCCCGGTAGCGTCGACGACGACGGAATGGAAGTCGTTCACGCTCAGTGACCAACAAGTGCTCAACTTCTTGCAGACGGGCGTCGATCAAATCTACCTCGACCGGGCATCGGTCGACGAATACTTGGCGTTCAGTGAAGCCGAACTATACGAACTGCTCGGCCAACCGTTCGGACGCGACGCCGATGCCTTGAACGACTACTCGTTCTACACCGGTATCTTCTTCGTCATCCAAGACGAGGCGGTCCACGCCATCGACTGGACGAACACGCCGACGACGAAAGAAGCGTTCAGACAGCTTGGCACGCCTGTGTACGAGACTGAGGACGCCATCGTGTTTGAAAGCCCGAAGTACTCGCTCCGCATGTTCGTTGGAGCGAACGGGACATCGACGCGCATCCGCGTCACCGAGATTTAATTCGAAAGGAGCCTACTTATGCCAACGATCCTCGTGACGGGTGGTGCCGGCTACATCGGCACGCACACCGTCCTCCAACTACTTGAAGACGACTACGACGTCATCGTCCTCGACAACTTGTCGAACAGCCGCCGCGAGGCGCTCGACCGGGTCGAGGCGCTCACTGGGAAGAGCGTCACGTTTTACATCGGTGACATCCTCGACCGCGAGTTGCTCGAACAGATTTTCTTGAAACATACGATCGACGCCGTCATCCATTTCGCCGGCCTGAAAGCCGTCGGCGAGTCGGTCAATGAGCCGCTCCGGTACTACGAGAACAACGTCGTCGGCACGACCGTCCTCCTCGACGTGATGGACGCGTTCGACGTGAAACAGATCGTCTTCTCTTCGTCGGCGACCGTGTACGGCATGCCGGAACGGACCCCGATCGACGAGACGTTCCCGCTCAGCGCGACGAACCCGTACGGGCGCACGAAGTTGATGATCGAGGAAATCATGCGCGACTTGGCCGTCGCCGACGACGCGTGGAGCATCGCCCTCCTCCGCTACTTCAATCCGATCGGCGCCCATGAGTCGGGCCGAATCGGGGAGGACCCGTTCGACGTCCCGAACAACCTCATGCCGTACATCACCCAAGTCGCCGTCGGCCGCCTCGAGCAACTGAGCGTGTTCGGTGACGACTACGACACACCGGACGGCACGGGTGTCCGCGACTACATTCACGTAGTCGACCTCGCCGCCGGCCATTTGAAGGCGCTCGACTACGTGATGGCCCATACCGGCGCCGAGGCGTTCAACCTCGGGACGGGCACGGGCTACAGCGTCCTCGACCTCGTCAAGGCGTTCGAGGCCGAGAGTGGCAAGGCGATCCCGTACACGGTGACCCCACGCCGCCCCGGCGACATCGCCAGCTGTTTCGCCGACCCGTCGAAATCGAAACGAGTGCTCGGCTGGGAAGCGACGCACGACGTCCGTGCCATGTGCCGCGACGCCTGGAACTGGCAATCGAACAACCCGGAAGGATATCGGGAATAATTAAATTAAATTAAATAAAAATCAACCCATTGTAAGCTTTCAGACAACAAAAGAGATGAACCTCTCCGCTTCAGAGGTTCATCTCTTTTTCCGTTATTCTTTATTCAAATTGACCTTCTAACATACATGATGTTACGTGCTGATCATAGCATCTCTCACATAAATCCTCGTAACTACATTGAGGATTTGGACATGGGCGTATATCGTCCGGGTCCATATTTCTACCACAAATCTCACATTCAATCATGTATTCACTCTCCTCGTTTACTTGACTCAACACATTATCGACGTTTAACTACTAATACCATTTGAAATCAAACTTGAAACAAACCATTTGGATAGCTCTCCTCGTTACGGAAGCATCTTAATTTCTGACGATTCTCCTGTTTGGACTGCTTTCCCCGGCGTCACGAGCACCCCGAAGTCGAGGACGACGACGAGGATGGCGATGCCGGCGAGGGGCCAGGCGACCTCTAACGGGAACTCGTTGACGATGAAGCCGAACAGGGCGAACGCGGCGAACGTCAAATAGTAGCCTTTCCGCCAGAGCGTCCGGTAGCTGTTGGCCGCCTCTTTATCCCAGATATAGAACGCGACGTAGCCGACGAGGGCGATGAAGAGCGTCGCGAACATCCAGTACACGTACGATTGCATCGTCAGTTGAAACAAAAAGAGAAACAGTGATTGGTCCATCGAAATTCCGCCTTTCGGTGAGTGGTCTAGGTTGACATGGAACTTCCTTCTATTCCATTTTCTACCTAAAAGACCGATGCGTCAATACACCTAGGCAAAATGTTAATTTTTAAGACATAAGTCCTAATTTTGTCGAATCCAGACGTAGCCGTACGGCGCGAGCGCGATGTCGTCGACCGGCTCGTCGGTGAACAAGTTGACACCGGACTGTTTGACTCGGACCGTCTCGTCCGACACGTTCGTATGCAAGACGACCGTCTCGTCCCCGCTCGTCCGCTCGACCGTGAACACGCGTTTGTCGACCGATTTGATCGCATGTGGCACGTGCGGCGAGAACGCGGGATGCGTCCGGCGCACGTTCAGCTGTCCGAGGACGCCTGAGAAGACGTTCAATCGGTACGGGTCCGTCTTCAGCTCTTGGACGAGCGTGTCGCGGTCGACCGGCGTCGTGACACCGAGGAGCGTCCGATAGTCGACGGACGGGATGCCTTGGAGCGAGAACAGGATGCTGTGGGCGGCGAGGAGCATGTCCGCGCTCGGCTCGATCAAGTTCTTCTCGAACGGGTCGCGCTCCTGTACGGACAAGAAGTTGAAGTACGTCTTCCCTTCCGACGGCGACCCGATCCGCTTCGCCCAATCGGTGAGCCGTCCGGCGTCGCCTTGCGCGAACGCGAGCAGCGTATGCGACGCGAGGTCGAAGTGACAGATGGCGTCGGCGACGTCGAAGTAGGAAGCGACCGCATCCCCCTCATAGGCGAGGACGAGTTGTGCGTCCGGTTTATAATGATGGAGCACCGTATGCCAGAGTCGGAGCACGGTCCGGATCCGCTCTTCCGGCATGCCCCGGAACGACTGGACGTGGACCCTGAGCTTCGTCGCCCCTTGCGCGAGCCGCTCCAAGAATAGATCCGTCTCCTTCAACAAGTCGAACTGCGACTCGTTGTACACGTCCGGCGTCACGTCGTACATGAGGTCGAACTCGTGGTTGACGTGACTCAAGTCCTCGGCGAGCCGGATGCGCGGGTCGACGCGGGTGTCGGTCGGCGGCGCCGCGTACGGGAACAGCGAGACGAGATACAAGTCGCTGATCGTCGCTTGGACGTGCTCCTTCAACAGTTCATGGAGCGCGTCGAGGTCCGGTGTCCCGTCCGTCGTGACGGCGTTCGCGTCAATCATGAGGACGCTCGTCTTCTCGTCTGACGGCACGGCGTCGTGCCACGGGTGCCCGTCCCACTTCTCGAACAGGCGGCGCCATTCGTTTTCCGTATGGTCGTCGACGAGCTCGCCGACGAGTGGTGCTACCCTTTCCCAAATCATACGTTTCCCTCCTCTGTGATTCTCTTATCCTTGTCCCACTGTTCACCCGTTTTCAAACAAAAAAAGCCGCCACGCGGGCGACTTCATTCCATGAGACGTTGCAGTTCGGACCGGACGCTCTCGAGCGAGGCCGGGTCCGGGTTCCAGTAGTAGATGCCGTCCGCCTCGATGCCGCCGGCGCCTTCGAGGCGGAGCGTCGAGGCGTTGCGGAACGCCTTCATATAGTCCGTCGACAGCGTCACGAGCTCGTTGAACTCGAGGTTCGTCTTGGCGCGACGCCCGGCGACGTCGAGCAGCTTCGTCACTTTGTCGACCGAGAAGTCGGAGCGCCCTTTCTCGACGATGGCCGCGACGACGGCACGTTGCCGCTCCTGGCGGCCGAAGTCGCCGTTCGGGTCGTCATAACGCATGCGCGCGTACGACAGGGCCGCCTCGCCGTCCAAATTCACCTCGCCGACCGGGAAGTTGTAGCCGTCCGTCGCGAAGGCGAAGTTGTTCGTGACGGTGATGCCGCCGAGCGTGTCGACGACGTCGGTGAACGCGTCCATGTCCGTCTCGACGACATAGTCGATCGGGATGTCTAAGAGCGCCTCGACCGAGTCCATCGCCATCTCGGCACCGCCGAACGCGTAGGCGTGGTTGATTTTGTCACGGATGCCGCGACCGACGATCTCGGTCTTTGTGTCCCGCGGGATCGACAGCATCGCACCTTCGTCCGTCTCCGGGTTGAGCGTCATGACGATCATCGAGTCGCTCCGCCCCTGCTCGTTGCCCCGGCGGTCGACGCCGAGGAGGAGCACCGACACGGACCGTTTCTCTTCGATCGTCTCGACCTGTTTCCGTTCCTCGCTAATCTCTAAATTGTCGTTCACTTTCGTCACCGTCTCGTTGACGTCTCTGTACATCGACCAGACGAACAGACCGCCGGCGACGAGGAAGACGGTCATGACACCTAGCGTGACCAGGACCCACTTCTTCCATGATGATTTTTTACGATGTCTCGCCATCGGACCACCTGCTTTCCTCACGTGTATACGGTTTGAATTCCCGCTCTCCGTGTTTGATTATAGCATGTTGCCAAAAAATGCTAGCGATATCTTTCAAATTTTCATGGATAATGTGTCCGGCGCGGCGTCCCGCGCATATAGTGTGGCCAGGCGGCGTTAATCTCGGCCCCGAGCAGCATCGTCGCCGCCGTCAAGTAGAGCCAAATCTGTAGCAAGATGACGAGGCCGATCGTCCCGTACGTCTCGCCGAACATCGTGAAGCGATCGACGTAGACGCTATAGCCCGTCGACAGGAGCTGCCACGAGATGACGGCGAAGACGGCGCCCGGTAAGGCGTCCGTCAGGCGGACGCGCTGCTGCGGGGCGATCATATAGAACGCCGAGAACGCGAGGACGAGGATGACGGTCGAGACGGTGTAACGCGTCAGCGTCGCGAGCCGCGAGAACTCCTCGACGGCGGGGACGGTCCGATACAGCAAGTTCAAGAACTCTTGGCTGAAGATGTGGAAGACGACGAGGATGACCGCCCCGACGCTCCAGGCGAGCAGTGTGATGAGGCCGATCAACCGGCGCCGCATGTAGCCGCGCACTTCCGTCTCCCCGTAGGCGAACACGGTCAGCTTGACGAGCCGGGCCGTGCCGTTCGTCGCCGACCAGATGACGATTAATGCCCCGAACGAGATGAGGCCGACGTTGATGTTGCCGCTCACGTCATAGACGATGGCGAACAAGTCGCGGACGGTCTCCCCCGGAACGAGCGTCTCGATCTGTTCGATGAGCATCGTGTCGTCGATGCGGAAGATCGCCGTGAAGGCGAAGACGAGGAAGAACGTCGGGAAGATGGCGAGAAACCAGAAGAAGGCGAGCGTCGCGCTATAGTCGTTGATATGGTGCTCGCGGAACCGGTGGCGGACGTCGATGATGAGCCGTAGCAGGTCTGACACGAGGTCACCTCCTTTTTGACTTTATTATGGCACAAAACAAGCGCCCCATCCGTAAGGAATGAGGCGCCCGTGTCATTGTTCCATCAACTCGGACAGATACCCTTGCACGTCCGCCAGTGAGGCGGCGTCCGGGTTCCAGTAATAGATGCCGTCGCCGGCCTTGCCGCCCGTCCCCTCGAGGCGGAGGACGTCCTGATTCTTGAAGGCGTCCATGTAGTCCGTCGAGAGCGTGCGAATCTCCTTGAACGTCATGTTCGTCTTGGCGTTGTTGCCTAAGACGTCGAGCATGTTGTTGAACTTCGCGATTGAGAAGTCGTCTTTCCCTTTATTGACGAGCGCCGTGATGACGTCACGCTGACGCTCCTGGCGCCCGAAGTCGCCGCTCGGGTCGTCGTAGCGCATACGCGTGTAGGCGAGCGCCTGTGGTCCCTTCAACGTGATCGTCCCCGGCTCGAACGAATAGTCGCCCGACGTGAAGGCGAACTTGTTCGTCACCGTGACGCCCCCGAGGAGGTCGACCGTGTCTTGGAAGCCTTTCATGTCGACTTCAGCGACGTAGTCGATCGGAATGCCGAGCAAGTTCTCGACCGTCTCGAGCGCCATCTCGGCCCCACCGAACGCGTAGGCGTGGTTGACCTTGTCCTCGACGCCCTTGCCGACGATCTCCGTCTTCGTGTCCCGCGGGATTGACAGCATCGCGCTCTTGTCCTGGTTCGGGTTGAGCGTCATGACGATAATCGAGTCGCTGCGCCCTTGTTCGTCGGCGCGGCGGTCGACCCCGAGCAACAAGACCGAGACCGGCTGCTTGTCGGAGATCGTCTGGACGTTCATCCGTTCGGCGCTGAGCCCTGTCGACTCGTTCAACCGGTCGACGGTCGAATCGAGTTGATTATATAGGTAAAACGCGGCCCCGACCCCGATGAGCAGGAACAGCCCGATGACGATACCGGCGATCGACGCGATGCGTTTGGCCGGGGAGTATTTTCTACGACGTTTCTTGACTCTCTTTTTCTTTTGCTCTTCCATGACGTGACACCTTTCTGAAAACCCGTTAATGATTTGACACAGGTATGATTTTATCATGCAAACTATTCCGACATTTTAAAATTTTATAAATGAGGTAAATGATTGTCGGCTGTTGTCGAACAGCCAGCTCTTTTTATTGTATCGGTCGTTTCAATGAAACGTTTAACTTGTCGTTCGTTAGCTTACCACGGTTTGTAGTGATTGAAATCGTTCTCAATTATTCGTACCGCCTCGAAAGTCACGTTCTATCTCTAGGACCGATGTGTATTCGCTTCGGTTCTGTCATCATTTGTTCACGTTTTTAGGACTGTTTGCTCATTTTCACACGGATAGACTGAGACAAATGGATGATTTTTTGTAATAATTGTATTAGTTGTCATGAAAATGTAATTGAAACCCAAATTTGAATCAAGGGAGCCGTGCAGATGCGCTTTGTCGTGATGTGTTATTTGAGAGAAGGAAAGACGGTAACGTTTTACGCGTATGGGAGTTCACAGTTCGACGTCGAACGGACGTTCAAGGAGACGCTTCAGAACGCGAGCCCGCTGAACGACTTCGTCGAGTTGAGCGACGGCTGGAACATACCGGTCGGCGAGATTCTCGCCTATCGGATCAGTGAAGTGAAACCGGCTCTTTTGAAGCAAACCGATTTCGGGTAACCCTATTAAGAATAGATTCATGAAGGGGTGACGATATGGAAATCGGAATGATTGGTCTAGGCAAGATGGGGTTGAACCTCGCGCTCAACTTGACGGATGCGGGCCACCGCGTCCTCGGCTACGACCCGGGCAACGTGTCGACGAGCCAGTTCGAGACGAAAAGTTCGCTCGAGGAAGTCGTGGAAAGCTTGACAGCACCGCGCGTCGTCTGGGTGATGGTGCCGGCCGGCGAGGTGACCGAGCACGTGCTAGAAGACTTGCATCGGCTACTCTCACCGGGGGACATCGTCATCGACGGCGGCAACTCGAACTACAAGCAGTCGATGGCACGTGCTGAGCATTTCAAAGAAAAGCTGATCTACTTCTTCGACGTCGGGACGAGTGGCGGCATGGAAGGGGCACGGCACGGGGCGTGCACGATGATCGGCGGGGACATGGAGGCGTTCGGCAAGATCGAGGCGCTCTTCTCCGACGTGTCGACGGACAACGGCTACTTGTACGCCGGTCCGAGTGGCAGCGGGCACTTCTTGAAGATGGTCCATAACGGCATCGAGTACGGCATGATGCAGGCAATCGCCGAAGGGTTCGAGATTCTCGAGAAGAGCCCGTTCGACTACGACCACGAGCAGGTCGCCCGCGTCTGGAACCACGGCTCGGTCGTCCGCTCATGGCTCATGGAGCTGACCGAGAGCGCGTTCCATAAGGATGCGAAGCTCGACGCGATTAAAGGGGTCATGCATGCTTCCGGCGAAGGGAAATGGACGGTCGAGACGGCGCTCGAATATGGGGTGCCGGCCCCGGTCATCGCGATGTCACTCATGATGCGGCAACGCTCGCTCGAGGAGGACACGTTCTCCGGCAAGGTCGTCGCCGCGCTCCGAAACGAGTTCGGCGGGCATGCGGTGGAAAAAAAATAATCGTTGTAAGCGTCGGTCGAATCGAATTTGGCCGGCGTTTTTTTGTGATGTGACGATTATCCGCCCGTCTCGTCGCGAACAAACGTTGGTATGAATGGAACTTCCATATATTTGGCGATTAAATATACTAATTTTTGTAAAACTCTTTTTGTTTCAGCAGGCGTATGATGAAAGAGCAGCATATCTTGTGACACAGAAGGAGCCGGCATGATGCGTAAACTTCACGACTATAACGTCTACATCCCGAAAGAGCTGTATGAGCCAGGAGACAGGCCCGTGTTCCGGAGACGGAATCATAACTGGCAGGACATGGAGGCATGCTTTGACAAACTCGTCGCCCAAGCGTTCTATGCGTTCGAGCATGGCGGGTACTTCTTATGTGAGGCGTACGCTCTGGTCCACACCCGCATTCACATGCTCAAGCTGAAACGAACGTGTGAGGATGGCCGCGGCGTCGAGATGCACGTGACTTATTTGCATGAAATGAAAGATATCTACGTCATGTTTTATATTGACGGTGTAGCGACCCGGGCGCGAACGGCCTGGCTGTCGAACGGGATTCTGATTCTTCAGCCGGACTCGTATGCGAATTGGCTCCACTTTGAACCATGCTGGGTCGGGGATCATTTCATCGACGACATCTCGATTTTATTGCTGAAAGAGTTCCGCAAGATCGAGCTCCGATCAAGGTTCTAATGTGAACGAGGCTGGGACATAACTAGCCGGCTTTAGAGCTTTTTAAGAAAAAGAGGGGTCCGGTCACCGATTTTCGGTGGCCGGACCCCTTCTTTGCACTTCCCCCGATGCCTTTGGCGATGAACTTCCGTAGGTTCACCGCCATGAGGGCGAAGCCGAGCTCGCGTTTCACGCGCTGTTTTCCCCTGACGGAGAAGCGGGTGAAACCCAAATTGGCCTTCAGATATCCAAAAACTGGTTCCACGTCCGTCTTGCGTCGGGCGTAGAGGGCACCGGTTTTCTCATCCGAAAGCAGCGTTCTCATCATATGCTTTTGTTCTTCCCAGGCCCCGTTCACGCTGACCTGGCGGTGTCTCCCCGGTTCGGCCTTCGTGCACAGCTCCCGGAACGGGCAGCCGTCGCAGCTCTCGCACTCGTACACACGGAAGTCGCGGGGGAAGCCGTCCCGGTCGGTCCTTTGGGACTCATGGCTGAACGGGAGCCGTCTCCCGTCCGGGCACGTGAACGTGTCGGTCTCGCCATCGTACGCCCAGTTCGCGGTGTTGAACGGGTCCTCGCGCCATTTCTTCTTCTGTTCCTTCCGGTACATCGTGTGCGGGATCAAGGGCAGGCGCCCCCGGCGCTCGAGGATGTCTGTGTAGTTCGGCTGGCTCCCGTATCCCGCGTCGGCGACGATATGGGCGGGCAGGTCGAGGAACGTTTCGACCTCGTCGAGGAACGGGATCAACGTCTTCATGTCGGTCGGGTTCGGATAGACGTCATAGGCGAGCGTGTACTGACCTTCGGTTGCGATCTGGACGTTGTAGCCGGGCTTCAGTTGGCCGTTCTTCATGTGATCTTCTTTCATCCGCATGAACGTCGCGTCCCTGTCGGTCTTCGAGTAACTGTTCCGTGTGCCGAAGATGGCCATGTGCTCCTCGTATCGGCGTTTCCGGGCGGCGAAATCGGCGGCCTGTTTGTGGAGACGACGGGGCACCTTCCGTTCCGCACGCAATCGTTTCCGTTCGGCGACGTCGGTCGTCGAGGCGATCTCCTCGTCGATGGCCTCGATCTTTTCTTCGAGTCGTGCGGCGACCTGTTCGAGTTCTTGGACCGAGAGCGCGTCCGGGCTCTCCCGTTCGATTTCGGGGATGACCTGGTCGGCCATCAGTTCGTCGTACAGTTGGTTCGACTTCTCGACGAGCGCGGCGCTGTATCGCTCGACCGCCCTCCGCCAGACGAACGTATAACGGTTGGCGTTCGCCTCGATCTTCGTGCCGTCGATGAAGATCGCCTCCTCGTCGATCTCGCCGGTCTCGACGAGATGGCACCTGAAGGCGACGAACGCGGCCTTCAGGATCGGGGCGACGGCCGGGTGGACGCGGAAACGGTTGATCGTCCGATAACTCGGCTCGTGGCCCTGGGCGAGCCACATCATCCGAAGGCTGTCCTTGAGTAGCCCTTCGATCTTTCGGCCCGAGAAAGCGGACTGCGTGTAGGCGCAAAGGACGATCTTCATCATCATGCGCGGATGATAGGCCGGGCAGCCCGTCGTTCGCCAGAACGGCTCGAAGGCCTCGTCGGGGATCTGTTCGACGAGGTCGTGGACGGCGAAGGCGATATCGTTTTCCTGGAGACGGACTTCTAAATCTAGGGGCAAAACCAACTGGTTCATGGTATACTCTTTGTACATGGGGGCACCTCCAAAGTTATGGTTTGGTCACTTTAACTTTATCAGAGGTCGCCCCTATCTGTTTAGTCCAAAATGTGTGCACGAACCCATAAAAATGACAAGAGGCCCCCGTGAGCGAACAAGTCGCTCCCGGGGGCCTCTTTGTTATAAATCTACTGAGTTATGTCCCAGCCTCGTCGCGCTGTCCGTCACTCCATGACGTTGCCTTCCGCCGGGATTGGAGTCTGCTTCAATAGGTTCGCGAAATGGTAGAGGTTGTACGCCATGACACGACCGTTCTTTTTCGTGAAGGCGTTAGGCGGACAGTGCTATCTTTATTCGTCATGAAGTTCAGCCAATCCGATAAATATAGAAAACAAATTGCTGAAACGAGTATCTCGATGGATTGTCTCATGAAGTTCAGCAGATATCCTCACAAAATTGCTGTCCCCAATGTTGTATAGTACTTCCTCGTCATAGTCATTCAATACTAGATATAACAAAAAATCTTTTACATTTCGAGTTGCAATAACACCGTCCTCAGAAAAAGCGTCGTGTAGAATACGAGCGTCTGAAGTTCTGAGGTATTGAGCTTTCAACCCTATTTCTTGTTCGAATTCATGTCGATAATGCGAAGAAATATAAGCACTCATGATTCGAAGATGTTTCTCCATTTCTGAACTTAGTACATTTGACGAGAGTGTACATTGATTAATTAATCTCGCAATCTTTCGTTTTTCACTTGCTCGCAAACCCTTTGCAACCATTTGAACCATCAGTTCGAGTTTTACTTCATCCGGAATTAACAAGATCGCTTTTTCGTCAGCCGCCAATTTCTGAAAAAAGTCGTTCGCTTGTTGACGTCTCATTTTAACCCCAGCATCATTCCCTGGGGCAGTGGCGTCACGAAATACATTTGTATCTATAATATACTTACGCATCTTGCAAAGATTTCTCATCTTTCTCAGCAAGTTTCACCATATTAGACGCCAATTTTTCACTAGACTCTCTCAAAAGCTGATATTTCATGACCAACTCTTCAAAGCGAGGATGTGTCATGAATTGCTTGGCAGGAATCCGCCACTTACCTTTTCCATTCAACGTACGATGAGCTAGAATCTCGCCGGTCATACATTTTCTTCGGACCATTTGGGGAGATACTTCAATTAGTTGCGCCACTTCTGAAACAGTCAAGTGTTCAGGAACGGCATCAAGCGCATTTTCCGGTAGGGAATACTTGTGAATCAGTTGAATATCTTCATCAGTCAGATCTAGGTCTATCTCTTTTTCCATCTCTTTTAAGCGATTTACCGCTCTGCCAATTGACGCCCGAAGTCGTAAACGCTCACTCGTCAAATCTTTAGTCGTCTCAATAACTTTGAATTGTGGGTCATCTTCAATAATTTGAAAGAGCATATCCATCAATTTCTTTTCCATTCTAATCACTCCTTTTTAGAAATAAGTGAAACAAACGAAACAAACGAAACTTCATACTTATTATAGACCCAATTACAAAAAGTATCAAATGCCTCTCTATTCTCAGAAATATGTGCTTTCCTTCATTATCAATAATGGATGTTTTTTGATACGACGGTTTGTCAAATTAAGCGCAACACTTCTTCGGTGAAGGCCTCGTGTGCGGTTTTCCAGTCCAGGCACTTTCTCGGTCGCCCGTTGATCTTGGCGAGCGCATCCGCGAGTTCGACGTCACCGACCTGCGCGAAGTCCGTTCCTTTCGGGAAGAACTCGCGGAGGAGACCGTTCTCGTTGCTCCCCCGTTGCCACGATGAATACGGGTCGGCGAAATAGAGTGGCACGCCGAGCGACGTCCGGATACGCTCGTGACAGCTGAACTCTTTGCCTCGGTCCGTCGTCGCCGTCCTGAACGCGGCCACGGGGAAGGCGCCGTGCACTGCCTGGATTGCCATCTCCATCGAGGAGGCGCTACGGTCCGTCATCGGAAGGGCGATGTAGAACCGGCTCTTTCGTTCGACGAACGTCGCGACGCATGCCTTTGACTTCCCACGTCCGGAGACCACGGTGTCGAGCTCCCAGTGACCGAATGTCTTGCGTGCACGCACCTCTCTCGGGCGCTTGGCGATGGACAATCCGACATTGAATCGCCCCCGCGTCTCGACCGGCTTTTGACGCTTGCCCTTTTGGCGGAGCACGGATATCGGCACGTCAATCAGTCCCGAGTAGATCCAGCGATAGATGGTCGAGAAGGCGATTTCCCCGTCGAAGAGACGACCGACGATCTGTTCCGGGGACCAGGTCGCCCACAGTTTCTCGGTGATCGTCCGGCGAGTCGCCTCGTCGAGCTTCGTCCTGGCGCCGCAGTTTGCCTTCTTCTTCACGTAGCGCTGCTGGGCACGTCCCGATTCGTAGCCGGGGTTCCGTTTGATCTCCCGCGAGACGGTCGAGGGATGACGGCCGAGCCGTCTCGCGATGGACCGGATGGACATCCCGAGCTCCAGATAGGTCTCTATTTTCACGCGTTCCGTTGCGGTAAGATGGGTGTAGCTCATGAGATTTCCTCCGTCTGAATGTGTGTTGTGGTGACTTCATTCTACACGAGGAAAGCGTCATGGGCTTTTTGTGTTCACTTTGAGGTGTTGCACTTAATTTTATAATTCATCATACAAAAAAGACGGCCGAGGCCGCCTTTCTCACTCCATCGTATTGCCTTCGGCCGGGATTGGCATCTGCTTCAACAGGTTCGCGAAATGGTACAAATTGTACGCCATGACACGACCGTTCTTTTTCGTGAAGGCGTTGTCGCGGCCGGCATCGATGTATGAGTCGCCCGGACCGGCCTCACCGACCCAATACGTGTCGACGTTCGGCGGGACAGTGAAGCCGATATGGGATAGCCCGTACAAGATGGACGCACAGGCATGTTTCGCCCCGTCCTCGTTCCCTGTCACGACGACACCGCCGACTTTGTTGTAATAGATGGCCTGGCCTTTGTCGTTCGTGAAGGCGCTTCCGCCGTATAGCCGCTCGATGACTTGCGTGGCGACGCTACTCTTCTCACCGAGCCAAAGCGGTGTCCCGATGATCAAGATGTCGGCCGCCTTCACTTTCTCGAAGATTTGCGGCCACTCGTCACCGCCCCCTTCATCTTCGGTCACTCCGAACGCGACGTTGTAGTCGACGACACGGACGATCTCCGAGTCGACCCCAAGTTTGTCGAAGTGTGGAATGATATCTTTCATGAGACCTTCCGTGTGCGAGGTCGTACCCTCGCCTTTCAACGAACAGTTTAAGAATAAGGCTTTCATCGAATCCCTCCTTAGATGATCAACAGTTAGGTGTTCCCGGTGAGTAGGAAGCTTAATCTTGTCGACATGCCTGCCTTCACATGGGAAAATTAGGATAAACTAGCTGCAGGAGGCTTTTCTAATGACACGCTTCATCCATATTGCCGATTTACATCATGCAATACATACTGGGAACGCCATCACCGCCGAACGGACGAGTTTTGACATTCAAGCCGATAAGCTCGCCCAGCTAGCGGAAGTCATTCGCCGAGAAAACATCAAGGCGGTGCTCATCGCCGGCGACATCGAAGTGAGCGACCCCGAAGATTTCGTCCCGTATTTAAAGACGTGGACTGCTCTCGGTGCATCCGTCTATTTGGTATATGGGGACCATGATCTCAATCGGCTCGCTTACGACGACTGTTGGCGTCAGATTGAGCACGTACATAGCTTCCTTCACCCGGGTTATCTCTGCGATGAAACGCTAGGAGCCGGAATTTATGGATTAAGTTGTGAAACGAACCAAGCCGGACTGAAGGAACAATTCGCGCTTACCCCGGTCCGGGACGACCCGTATCCGAACATTTTTCTCAGCCATGGCGACCGAAAACAGTTCTTCACATCTGTCGTCACCGAACTCGGATTCAATTATTATGCCCTCGGCCACCATCATCGCTATGAATCGATCCATCGAGGTGAAGCCAATCTCGTCTATCCCGGTCACATCTTCTCCGTCTGGGACGGATGCGGCAAGGCGTGGTCGACCGGTTATATCATCGGCGAAGTCACGCCTTCTGGTATCACCCACGAGTTCCGCACGTTCGAAGGACCGGAGACGCGACGGCTCAGTTTCAATCCGTTCATCCGGGACGGGTCATGCATCTTGCTCACACGCGACAATCTCGAAGGCCCGTCGGAACAATGGATTGCAGAGGACGAAACGGTGTTACGCAAGCTCGTCCGCTCCACGTTAGCCGACTATCCTGATGATTATTTCGTCACACCGAGCCGGTCGACAGGTTTTCCGACGCGCCGGCTGTCGATGACCGGGCGAACGTTGTTGGAAGACGACAAACGATTCGAGGAATTTTTCGCCCGCAGTTTTAAGGCGACGAAGACGACCCAATAAAAATGACCCCCGATAGTGAACTGAGCCCTGTTTTACGGACAGTTTAATAAAAAGTGCCTCGAATTCTATGCGGCGATCAGATGGCCCCGGTATTGCTCCGGGGTCATCTTTTTTAGGTTCCATTGCTTGCGTTCGCTGTTGTAATAGTCGATGTAGGCGTCGACCATCGAACGAACCTCGCAGAGGTCCAGTGCCGATCGATGGTCGACATGGTCTTTCAGATGTCCGAAGAAGGACTCGATCGGTGCGTTGTCGAGACAGTTCCCCCGACGTGACATGGACTGGACCAACCCCATCCCGCGAATCCGTGACTGATAGGCGGGATGGGTATAGTGGAACCCTTGGTCCGAATGAATCATCGCCTCGGGATGTAAGTTCCCGTTGAGGTGCTCTTCGAGCTTCCTCGTCGTCTGAAGGACGAGGTCCATGTGAAGGCTCGTCGACAGATGGTGCGCCACGATTTCACGTGTCGCGACGTCCTTCACACAGGAGAGATAGACGTTCTGCCCCTTTCGAGTAGGGAGATAGGTGATGTCCGTCACGAAAACCTTTCCTGGCTCGTCCTGGTCGAACTGACGGTTCAGACGATTCGGGACCGTCCTGTGCTCCTGTGTCGCCTTGGCGAGCTTGCGATATGCGTTCTTCGTGCGGATTTTTGTGACGATCCCGTATTTCCGCATCAGCCGAAGGATGCGTTTATGGTTCATGGGTGATCCGATGAGGTCGAGCACTTCCATATAGAGCCCGCGATACCCGATCTTCCCGTGCCGGCGATCATGGAGCCGTTTCAGGAGAAGATAGTCCGCGTAGTCGCGCTCTTCCCGGAGGGAGTCTTCTTCCGCACGCTTGAGCCAGGCATAGTAGCCGCTTCGGCTCACACCCGCGATTTCGCAGAGTGGACGGACGAGGTTCTTCAGACGGAACGTCCGGATGACGGTGTTGATGACATGATATCGCTCCGTCGGTGTCAGTCGGTTCGCTTCGCCCGCCCTTCGAGCTCCTCGAGCTTTTTTAGCAGTTCGTTCTCCGCCGTCAGATATTTGATGCGCGCCTCGGCCTTGGCGAGTCGTCGTTCGAGCGAGTCATCCTGCTTCGGACGCCCGCCGCCTGCGTTCGATTTCCCGCGACGTTCGGTCAACAGACCCTCTGTGCCATAGGTTTGATAGGTTTTGCGCCAGCGTTCCAAGGCAGACTTCGCCTTCATACGCCCGATCACCGTCAGGTCGAAACCGGCCTCTTCGAAGATTTGGGAAGGACCCTTCCCTTCCTGATTCTCAAGGACGGCCCGAACCTTGAAGTCGCCCGTGTACTGGATCGACCGGTCCGAGACAGACGCTACGTTCGGATTCGACTCGAGCTGCCTGATCTGATGTTCGTTGAAGATGATTTTACTCATGGATGCGTTCCCCCGTTTGTATGAATAGGTTCATTATATCGATTCGACCGCACGCAAAAAACCCTGAATGCGCACTTTTTATCAAGTGTCTATCATTCAGGGTTCAGTTCATAGAACCATCGGGGGTCATTTTTACAAACATATGTTCGTTTTATGGTACAGCGCAAATAAGCGCCTATATATTCGCTTTTTCTATTCTTAGCATAGCAAATCCCGCAACATAAGTCTATTCTTTCTCGGCCCAACTCCCTACAGTAAAGATAGACTCTTGAAAGGAGCACAACGATGGAATCATACCGCTGGGACCTCAATCTGAAGGTTCGCTTGTTCGGCGAAGGCCTGTTCAACCTGTTGTTTTGGATGTATTTCCCGTTCATCACCGTCTATTTCGCCCAGACGCTCGGCGTCGAGCTGGCCGGTCTGCTCATGGCTGTGCCACCACTGTTCCTCCTAGTCGGCAGTTTGATCGGCGGTTCGCTCGCGGACGAAATCGGACGCCGTCCCGTCATGCTCTTCGGGACGTTCGCACAAGCGGTCTTATTCCTTGTCTTTGCCTTGTCGACGCACCCTTACGTCGATTACGTTACGTATATCGGGATTGGCTTCATGGGCGCCATTTATAAACCGGCCAGCTCGGCCATGGTTGCTGACCTCGTGCCGACGGAACAGTTACGTGATGTGTTCGCGACGTTTATGGCGTCGAACAATATCGGCGCTGTACTCGGTCCCATTCTCGGCGGGTTCCTTTTCTTCGAACATCGTCAAGCGCTCCTCTTCGGTTGCGCCTTCGTCCTGTTCGGGTATGGTGCGCTACTCGCGTTCCTTTCCCATGAGACAAAACCAGCCTCGACCGGGAAGACGATGAAGACGACATTTCGCACGCAAGTACAGTCATATCGGATGATTCTACGCGATCGATTATTTCGGCTCTATTTGATTGCCGGTGTGTTCGCTCTCATCCCGATTATGCAGCTCGACGTATACTTACCGGTCTACTTGATTGAACAAGCTCCGGCCATGTCCGACGTCTCGAACACGATCTTGTTCGGTTGGCTCGTCGCTTATAACGGTCTCTTGTTCGTCGTCTTTATCATTCCGGTCACACGTGTGTTTCGAGCATGGGACGAACGGCGCGTCTTTATATTGTCAACGTTTCTCGCCGGCTTCGGAACGTTTCTCGTCGCTTTCTCGTCAAACCTCTGGTATTTGTTTCTCGTGACGACCATCTTCACGTTCGGGGAGCTCATTCGCTCTCCGGTCAGCCAAAGTTTTATTAGTCGATACGCACCGGCGTCATCGCGTGGCCAATATCTCGCCGCCGATACGCTCCAAAACACGGTTGGCAAATTTCTCGCTCCCGTGACGGTGGTCGCTTCGGGCTTCGTCTCTCCGTTCGTCGTTTTCACCCTCATCTTGCTGTCCGCGCTCATCGGGATGGGACTTTATGCAAACATGTTTACTCGGCTTACAAAAGAAGACGAATGACCGTAGTCATCCGTCTTCCACTAATCCGATTTTCTCGTCTGTTTCTCCTAAAACAAAAAAGACCAGCTTTTCAGCTGGCCGTCCCTTAGTCTTTAATCAATTGTTCAGCTTTCTCGACCTTTTCTTTATCGTGCTTCAATTGTTTCTCGATATCGTACGCCATATACATGTCGTTTTTAATCATATAGTCGGCGATCTCCGCATGGTCCTCGATCGCCTGGTTCAACTGTTTGATTAACACCTTTCGTACTTCCGGCGAGGCCGTCTCCGTGACGGCGACTGCATATGCCCGGACGGCCGACTTGGCCGTGATCAACAGGTCCGTCGCAATCAACTCATCTCGTTGCTTGCTCGCCCGTTTCAAGTTTTCCGTGATTCCCATCCGTCTCTCCCCCTTACGCCTTGTCCGGCAGCAACTGTTTCAACTCGTCAATCGCCTGCTCGCTGTTCTTCAGATGCTTTCTCGCAATCTTCTTCAACTTGTCGTCTTTGATGAGCGGCTCGCTGACATACCCTTTGACGAGCCCCGCTTGCTTCAACGTCAACATTTCGTGAAGTTCCAACACCTCATGGATGGCGAGCTTGTTCTTTGCCATCGTGATCCCTCCTTTTTTTCATCGGGTCGAAGGTCGCGCATTGGCGCGCGCTTCTCCTCGTTTATGCTTCAACAACCACATGTGGAACACGTACTCCACCACCGCCGTCGCAATCGCGGTCACGAGCGCAATGAGCGCGAAGTTCGAGTCTGCGGCCAAATCGAAATCCAAGAGCCACACGAAGAACCACGTGAGCAAAAAGACGAGACCGAAGTCTGCGACCGTTGCCGGGATATTGCCGAACTTGCGTAGGATGAACATGTCCCCAAGAAAGTACGCAATCGTCCCCACTGCGGTGGCGATTCACGCCGCGTGATACCACGGAATCGTGAAGCCAAGCGTCAAGACGAGGATGAACACGACGATTAACGTCGGCATCTTGATTCCTAGTGCTTTCCCATGATTCACTTGCATCATCGTCCCCTCCTTCCCCTTTTCTGAAGCTATTTTCCGTTTCGTACAGTCACATGTTCCCGGGACGAATCGCCGTAAACAAAAAAATTTCGTTTCTTTATCGGACAAAAACATTATTGTTGACGTACCGTAACAGAAAACGTGAAATAGTGAGTCTTAATCTATCATTTTAGAAGGTTCGACTGGCTCGACATTTTGAATCCATGATTTTTCACACTAATTTACAGTTACGTGACAAAAAGGCGAGGCGCCTGCGTGCGCCTCGCCTGGTCTTATTTTCGTGGTAAGTTTTTGACGGCCGGCCCTTCGATGACCTCGCCGTTCGGTTTGAATCGGGAGCCGTGGCACGGACAGTCCCAAGACCGCTCAGCCTGATTCCAGTTCACGGTACAGCCCATATGTGTACAGGCCGACCCGACGAGCGTGACGTTGCCGTCGACGTCGCGATAAGCGGCCACATGGTCCCCGTCGTGGTCAATGATCGCCCCTTCGTCGAATCCGAGGTCGTCTAGCGTCTTCTCGGCGCGCTTCACTTTCCCTTTGATGAACTCTTTGGCGACGTCCGCGTTCGTCTTCACGAACCGGGCCGCGTCTGACAGCTTCCACTTCGAACGGGACGGGTCGTACAAGTCATCGTACCGGTTTCGCCGCTGCATAATCAAGTCGGTGATGACGCGCGCCGCGACGATGCCTTGGCTCATCCCCCACTTCGAGAAGCCGGTCGCCACGAACACGTGCGGCGTGTCATTCGTCATGCGGCCGATGTATGGGACTTTATCGAGGGTAATCAAGTCCTGCGCTGACCAATGGTGCGTGAACGACTCGAGCCCGAAATGGCGATGGGCGAACTCCCCGAGGTTCTCGTAGCACGTGAACGTCTCCTTCTTATGTCCGCTCAAATGGTTCTCCCCACCGAACATCGCCATCTTCTGCCCGTTGTCGAGCTTGACGTGGCGGAGCGACCGGCTCGGCGAATCGACGCTGATGAACATCCCTTCCGGAAACTGCGCACTCGGGATTTCGGCCGAGACGACGTACGACCGTTCGACCTCCATCTTCGAGAAATAGAGCCCTTTGAAGTCGTTGAACGGGTAATGCGTCGCGACGACGACGTCTTTCGCCGAGACCGTGTGCCCGGCCTCGGTCGTCAAGCGGTTCGGCGACCCGTACTCGATGCCCGTCACCCGCGTCATCTCGTAAAACGTCCCCCCGAGCTCAAGAAATCGCTTCATGAGCCCTTGTAAGTATTTGACCGGATGGAACTGGAGCTGGTCGTGCATGACCGTCGCCTTGCGCACCTTGTACGGCAAGAGCTCGTTCACCTCGCCCGTCGCGTCGCCCCCATCGATACCAAGCGTCGCGTACGCCTCGTCCTCCTTCTCGAGCAGCTTGGCCGCACTGCTTGACGAATCGGCGTACATGTAGGCGTGTTGCCGCTCGAGGTCACAGTCAATGCCGAGCGACTCGACTTGGCCTTCGAGGAACTGGAGCGCCTCAATGTTGGCGTCATAGTAGAGGCGCGCCTTCTCTTCCCCGAGCGTCTTGATGAGTTCGGCGTAGATGACCCCGTGCTGGGCCGACACTTTCGCCGTCGTATAGCCGGTCGTGCCGGTGCCGAACCGTGCCGCCTCAATCAAGACGACCTGCTTGCCTTGTTCCGCGAGCTCGAGCGCTGCGACGACGCCGACGATTCCGGCCCCGACGACGGCGACCTCGGCCGTGATGTCTTGATGGACCGACGCGGTCGGGTCGTCCTTGGCGACGTCACGCCAAAACGATGATGGAAAATCTTTTAACATAAACGTTCCCTCCTTTAGCGGGTTCCTTCAGTGAATAGAGTGCATGGTTGAAATACCCGTCCTCTTCCAATCAGAAACAAAAAGAGGCCCTGCCTCAGGCCTCCTTCTTCGTCGGAATCGTGATGTCGTCGAACTGCGCGTCACGACAGAGCGTGATCGCCTGCATCGCGAGCGTGTAATCGTCTTCGGTCAACGAGATGAGCTCGGTCGGGAGCACCCATTCCTTGTTGTTATAAAGATGGATGACGAGCTTGACGAGGGTGAGCACTTCCTTGTCGAACGTGTTATCATCGATGATCGTCCCGGTGCGGATTTGCCCTTTCTCGAGCTCGACGTACGGCAACAAGATGTCTTGCACTTGTTTGTTCCCAGCGATCAAATAAAGGGCCGCGAAGTATTGCCGGCTCGTCTGCCCGGGGTCATTGAGCCGTCGCACGAGGTGCTTGAACGTCTCGAAATGATCGGGCGTCAAAAATTCTAAGTTATGCATGGCAATTTCCTCTCTCGTCTCTATGTCACGTTGGACTCATGTCTAATAATTCCACCGTTTCTTCAGGAGTAACCCTTTTTGATTGAAATTTTACATGGGACGTATCGGTATACCCTACCCTGTATTTGGAAATTTTTATCTAAAAAAGAGGTTTTAAATGTTTTGATAGTGGAACTATTTCTTTGTCGTATAATTCACCATGTGTTCAAAAAAAGGAGGAATTCTATGTTTCGCCATCAGAAAGAACTACAGTTCGAAGTGAACGTCGATCGCCCAGATCCGCAACTGGCGCGTCAAATCCAAGAAGTACTCGGTGGTCAATTCGGGGAAATGACCGTCATGATGCAGTACTTGTTCCAAGGCTTCAACTGTCGTGGGGAAGAGAAGTATAAGGACATGCTCATGGACATCGGGACCGAGGAGATCGGACACGTCGAAATGTTGTGCGCGCTCATCTCGCAACTACTCGACGGTGCGTCACCGGACGACCAGGCCGAGGCAGCCAAAGACCCGGCGACAGCGGCCATCCTTGGCGGAATGAACCCGCAGCATTTGATTGTCAGCGGGCTCGGCGGACTGCCGACGAACTCGAACGGGGTGCCATGGAACGGTTCATATATCGTCGCGAGCGGGAATTTGCTCGCTGACATGCGTTCGAACTTACACGCCGAGACACAGGGCCGGCTGCAAGTCGCACGGTTGTATCATATGACGAAGGACGAAGGTGTCCGGAAAGTGTTCCGCAAGATGCTCGCCCGTGACCGCTACCACCAGTACCAATGGATGGCGGCCATCGATGAGCTCGAACAGAAGAACGGCGTCATCGTGCCAGCAAGTTTCCCGGCGAAAGACGAGAAAGAAGCCGAGAAACATGGCCTCGAGTTCTGGGACTTGTCGGAAGGCAATGAGTCGAGCCAAGGCAAATGGGCGACGGGCAGCGCGCCGGACGGTGCCGGCGATTTCGTCTATTTGAGCGACCCGGCCCCGCAAGGCCAGAAGCCGGTCATGGACATCCCGGACAAGACGCTCCATCACGATTTGGACGATCCGGGCAGTGTCGAGAAAGTCGTCAAAAAAGTGACAGACCAAATCAAAGGCAAATAAGAAAAAGGCTGGCCCGAGGGTCAGCCTTTTCACATGCGCCGGAGCGAGATGGCTTCACGCATCTTCTGGAGCGATTCTCTCCCCTCTTCCCCGCGCCGCATCATGACGACGGTGAACAAGGCGTCGATCAGACTGAGCTCGGCGATTCGCGAGGCGAGCGCCTCGGAGCGAAACTCCGTCTCTTGCGACACGGTGTAGAGGGCGACGTCACACAGCTTCGACAGCGGTGACTTCGCATAGTTGGTGATGGCAATCGTCGGGACGCCGCGCTCGTTCAGCACTTTTGCCACGTCGAGTATGTCTTTCGAGGCGCCCGAGTGTGAGATGAGCACCGCGACGTCGTCGTTCGTCAGTTGCGACGCCGACATGAGCTGCATGTGCGACTCGAGGTTTGCCGTGACGAACAGTCCGCTCCGGACGAACTTGTGATACGCATCGAGTGCGATGATGGCCGAGCCCCCGCTGCCGAAGAACTCGATGCGGCGCGCCGACAACAACAGCGTGACGGCCTTGTCGAGCGACGTCGCGTCCAAAATCTGTCGCGTCGCTTCGAGCGTCTTCACGTTCGACGTGAAAATCTTCTCGGCGATCTCAAGCGGCGTGTCCTCGTTCGAGATGTCCTCATGGATGTCTTGGAGCGGTGCGACGACATCGGTGGCGAGCGCGATTTTCAGCGCCTGATAGCCTTTGAAGCCGACGCGCTGGCAAAAACGGAAAACGGTCGACTCGGCGACGTCGAGGTCGTCGGCGACTTGATTGATCGTATGGTGGATGATGCGTTCCGGTTGCTTCAAGATATAGTCGGCGATGCGTTGCTCTTTCTTACCGAGTGTCGAATAAGCACCGCGGATGCGGGCCAGGCCGTTCATCGATTCCATATGTCTCACCCTTTTTCTTTTTACGATACCGTTTCGAAAAAAATTCCGCAATCAAAGACTGACCGTTCTTTTCGCCAATGTGCCAAACTATTGACCCACTGTGGAAAACATTCCCTTCACGTCAAGACAAATATGCTAAGCTAGGAAAGCTCATTTTTGAGAAACTATCAGCTTTCGTCCATTTGTCCCGACTTTATTAGAGAAAGGGTTGGTCCCCATCGAACACCATTTGCATAGCACGTACAGTCTCCCGCTCGTCCTCCTCTCCATCGCCGTCGCCATCTTCTCCGGATATGTCTCGCTCGATATCAGCAGCCGTCTCAAATACTCCGAGCACGTCTCCCGCATCCGTTGGGTGAGCGCCGGGGCCCTCAGTCTCGGCCTCGGGATATGGGGGATGCATTTCATCGGGATGCTCGCTTTCCATCTAGAGGCCGACGTCTCTTACCACATCGGCATCGTCATCGCCTCAATCATTCCGGCAATCATCTCGTCCGGGTTCGCCTTCTATACCGTCAGTCAACGGTCGGCCCGTCCGCGCGACCTCGTCATCTGCGCCGTCTTCATCAGCATCGGGATCGTATCGATGCACTATGTCGGCATGGAAGCGATGTTGATGGACGCCGACATCACGTACGACCCGTTCATGTGGCTCCTATCCGCCGTCGTCGCATTCGTCGCCTCGCTCGTCGGCTTGTACTTGTTGTTCTCGCTTCCTGACGTCTCGCGCTTCCATTGGCGCAAGGTGACGAGCGCAATCCTGATTGGCCTCGCCGTGTCCGGGATGCACTACATCGGCATGTCCGCCGCCGAGTTCACCCCGACCACGACCGAGAGCGCATCCGGCTTCTCGATGGACAGCGCCCTGCTCGCCTATTGGATTGGCGGCAGCGTTATGACGCTCTTCCTGCTCATGCTCATCTCGGTACGGAACGAGAAGCAACTCGAGACGCAGTCCGAAGAGCTCGAGATGCGCTTCCAATCGGTCGTCGAATCAGCGAACGACGCCATTATCGTCGCCGACCAGGATCGTCGCATCGTCGAATGGAATCATGGCGCTGAGCGGTTGTTCGGCTGTCCGGCCGAGAAGATGCTTGGCCAATCAATCACCCTCATCATACCGGAGCGTTTTCGGGACGCGCACGAGCGTGGCATGCAACGGTACGAGGCGACAAAAGAAGCACGCGTCATCGGCCAGACGGTCGAGCTCGTCGGGTTACGGCACGACGGGACCGAGTTCCCGCTCGAGATGTCGCTCGGGACGTGGACGACCGAGAAAGGCATGTTCTTCAGCAGCATCATCCGAGACATCAGTGAGCGGAAACAGATTCAAGAACAGATTAACGACCTCGTCTACTTGGACACGTTGACCGGCCTGCCGAACCGCCGCCTGTTCAACGACCGGCTCGACGCCTTGCTCGCCCAAGGGAACGAGTCGACGTTCTCGCTGTTCTATATCGATCTCGACAATTTCAAGGTCATCAACGACCGATTCGGCCACTCGACAGGCGATGTGTTTTTACGTCAAGTGACGGACCGCTTGCTGACGACAATCGGAAAAACCGACACGCTCGCCCGGCTCGGCGGTGACGAGTTCATCATCCTGTCACCGAACACCGGCAGCAACCTGGCGGCCCATCGTGCCCAGCAGATCACGAACGCGTTGAACCAATTATTCATTCTCGAGGGCGAGGAAGTGTTCACAAGCCTCTCTATCGGAATTTCGCTCTATCCGTCAGATGGCCACACGGCCGACGACCTGTTGAAGAACGCCGACATCGCCATGTATCGGGCGAAAGAGGACGGCAAGAACGGCTTCCAGTTCTTCACGAAAGAGATGAACGAGTCCGTCGCCCGGAAGTCGCAGCTCGCGATGGCGCTCCGAAAAAGCATCGGTCGCGGCGAGTTCACGATCCATTATCAACCGCAAATCAATCTTGAAACCGAGGCCTTGATTGGCGTCGAGGCACTCGTACGTTGGACGCATCCGGAGCTCGGAATGATTTCCCCGGCCGAGTTCATCCCGATCGCCGAAGAGACCGGCAGCATCCATCGCCTCGGTGAGTTCGTCTTGAACGAGGCGTGCCGACAGAACAAGGCATGGCAGGATGCGGGCGTCACCCCGTTCCGCGTCGCCGTCAACATCTCGGCACTCCAGTTCGCGCAGAAAGATTTGCCGGTCATCGTCAGCCAGGCGCTCGAGGCGTCAGGCCTCGCGCCGGAATATCTCGAGCTCGAGCTGACGGAGACGGTCATCCAAAGCGCCCAGAGCGCCATCGAGACGATGGAAGAACTCGTCGCGCTCGGTGTCCACTTGTCAATCGACGACTTCGGGACCGGCTACTCGTCGCTCAGCTACTTGAAGCTGTTCCCGATCGACACGCTGAAAATCGACCAACATTTCACGAAAAACATCGAGACGGACTCGAAAGACGCCGCCCTCGTCAAGACGATCATCCGGATGGCGCACGAGCTCGGGTTGAACGTCATCGCCGAAGGGGTCGAGACGAAAGCGCAGGCCGAGTTCTTGAAGGCCGAGGACTGCAATCAAGCGCAAGGCTATTACTACAACAAGCCGATGCCGGCCGAGGAACTCGATTCGTTCCTGTATCGGTATAAGAAAAGTGTGTGACACGAGACGCGCCCGGAGACGGGTGCGTCTTTTGTATGGAAATCGAAATTAATTTCATTTTTAATATTTTTTTCGAATTATTTTTGATATGATGAGACAGAGATGAAATAAAATTCGATTTTAGAGGTGACGATATGGAAATCGGTTTGATTGGATTGGGCAAGATGGGATACAACTTGGCATTGAACTTGAGCGACCACGGCCATCGCGTCGTCGGGACGGACGCAGGACAGGTCGAGGCGACCGATGCGTTCGAGATCGTGTCGACGCTCGAAGACGTCGTCAACGGGCTCGCTGCACCGCGCGTCGTCTGGACGATGGTGCCGGCCGGAGACATCACCGAGGCCGTGCTCGCGGAACTTTTCGAGAAACTAGAGCCGGGTGACATCGTCATCGACGGCGGCAACTCGAACTACAAGCTGTCGGTCGCACGGGCCGAGCAGTTCGCCGAAAAAGGCATCACGTTCTTCGACTGCGGGACGAGCGGTGGCACGGAGGGTGCGCGACACGGGGCTTGTACGATGGTCGGCGGCGACGCCGACGCGTGGCCCGTGATCGAGCCGATCTTCAAAGACTTGTCGGTCGAGAACGGTTACTTGTACACGGGGCCGGCCGGGAGCGGTCACTTCTTGAAGATGATTCATAACGGCATCGAGTACGGCATGATGCAGGCGATCGCCGAAGGGTTCGACATCTTAGAGAAGAGCCCGTTCGACTACGACTATGAGCAAGTCGCCCGCGTCTGGAACCACGGCTCGGTCGTGCGCTCGTGGCTCATGGAGCTGACGGAGAACGCGTTCCATAAAGACGCGAAGCTCGACGAGATTAAAGGCGTCATGCATTCGTCCGGTGAAGGGAAATGGACGGTCGAGACGGCGCTCGATTTGCAAGCGGCCGCACCGGTCATAGCCCTCTCGCTCATGATGCGCTACCGCTCGCTCGAGGACGACACGTTCACGGGGAAAGTCGTCGCGGCGCTCCGGAACGAGTTCGGCGGCCACGCCGTCGTCAAAAAATAATGCGTGGAAAAGGTCAGGGGGATGGCCTTTTCCTTTGTCAGAAACTGTAAACGGTTACATATTTCATTAAAGGGGGAACACCTTATGTCTGGCTCTACACTCATTTTGATTGCCGTCGCCGGCATCTTCACGCTCTTATTCTTAGTCATGCGGACGAAGCTCCACGCCTTCGTCTCACTCTTACTCGTCAGTCTGCTCGTCGGTGTCGCCGCCGGCATGCCGCTCGGTGACGTCATCGCGTCCGTCCAGAACGGGATGGGCGGGACGCTCGGCTTCGTCGCCGTCGTCGTCGGTCTCGGTGCCATGTTCGGGAAGATGCTCGAAGTATCGGGCGGTGCCGAACGGCTCGCGCAGACGCTCGTCGGGAAGTTCGGCGAGGACAAGGCGCAATGGGCGCTCGGGATCACCGGCTTCATCGTCGCCGTCCCCGTCTTCTTTGACGTCGGGTTCATCATTCTCGTCCCGATCGTCTATGGCCTCGCCAAGAAAACCGGCCGGTCGCTCCTCTACTACGGGATCCCGCTCCTCGCGGGTCTCGCCGTCACGCACAGCTTCATCCCGCCGACGCCCGGTCCGATCGCCGTCGCCAACTTGATTGGTGCCGAGCTCGGTTGGGTCATCTTGTTCGGGATTTTAGCCGGTATCCCGTCGATGATTTTAGCGGGACCGATTTTCGGGAAGTATATCGCCAAGAAGATTCACGTCAACATCCCGGACTATATGGAGTTCGAGGAAGTCGACACGTCAAAAGAACTCCCGAGCTTCAAGATGATTCTCTCGCTCATCTCGATCCCGCTCGTATTGATTCTCGCCAACACGTTGTCCGCCGTCTTGCTCGAGGAAGGCAACGTCATCCGCACGTTCTTCACATTCATGGGACATCCGTTCGTCGCCTTGACGATTGCGACGCTCCTCACGTTCATCTTCCTCGGCACACGCCGTGGCTATACGCGTGACGAGGTCCAAGAGATTGCGACGAAAGCGCTCGAGCCGGCCGGGATTATCATCCTCGTTACGGGTGCCGGTGGTGTGTTCAAGCAAGTGTTAATCGACTCAGGCGTCGGTGACGTGCTCGGTGAGATGATGGCCGGGTCACCGCTGCCGGCGATCGTCCTCGCCTTCTTGATCGCGACGGTCGTCCGTGTCGCCCAAGGATCGGCCACCGTCTCGATGGTCACGGCGGCAGGACTCATCACGCCGCTCCTCGAACTTCAAAATATCACGGGGGCCGCACTCGGCCTCATCGTCATCGCGATCGCCTCTGGTGCGACCGTCTTGTCTCACGTGAACGACTCCGGGTTCTGGCTCGTCAACCGCTACTTCGGTCTCGACGTGAAAGACACGCTCAAGTCGTGGACCGTGATGGAAACGATTATCGGATTGACCGGCTTCGCGGTCGTCTTCTTGATTAGCCTATTTATCATTTAAGTTAGGAAGTGATGTGTGTGTATACGATTGGTGTCGATATCGGGACGACGAGTACGAAGGCCGTCCTGTTCCATAATCAGCAACAACTCGCGGTACATAACGTGCTGTACCCGCTCCTCACCCCGGACACGGAGACGGCCGAGCAAGACCCGGTCGTCATCTACGGGGCCGTCTTGGAAGCCATCTCGGCCGTTCGGACACATGCCGACGGTCCGGTCCGCTTCGCGTCGTTCAGTTCGGCGATGCATAGCTTGATCGCGCTCGACGCGTTAGGCCGCCCGCTCACCCACAGCATCACGTGGGCCGATAGCCGGGCGAACCCGTATACGCAAGAAATCAAACGCGAGTTCGATGCGAGCGCGCTCCATATGCGCACCGGCACCCCGGTCCATCCGATGGCGCCGCTGTCGAAACTGCGTTGGCTGAAAGCCGAGCATCCGGACGTGTTCGCTCAAGCCGTGAAGTTCGTTTCCATCAAAGAGTACGTCTTCTATCGCCTGACCGGGCGCTTCGTCATCGACCACTCGATCGCCTCGGCGACCGGCTTGTTCAATTTGAAGAACTGTGACTGGGATGCGGAGGCGCTCGACGTCGCCGGCGTCACACCAGCGCATCTATCTGAACTCGTGCCGACGACGGAGATTTTGACGCTCAGACCGGACGTCATGGAGACACTCGGCTGGGACTTCCCGCTCGTCATCGGGGCGAGCGACGGGGTGCTCTCGAACCTCGGGGTTGGGGCGTTCGAGCAAGGCGTCGTCGCCGTCACGATTGGGACGAGCGGTGCCATCCGGACAGTCGTCCGCGAACCGGTCGAGGACCCGAAAGGCCGCATCTTCTGTTACGCCTTGACGGACAAACATTGGGTCATCGGCGGCCCGGTCAATAATGGCGGCATCATCTTGCGCTGGCTCCGTGACGAGTTCGCGGCGAGCGAGGTCGAGACGGCGAAACGGCTCGGGATGGACGCCTATGATGTGTTGACGCGGATCGCCGAGACGGTGAAGCCGGGCTCGGAGGGCCTGTTGTTCCATCCGTATTTGATGGGTGAACGGGCCCCGCTCTGGGACTCGAACGCACGCGGTTCGTTCTTCGGCCTCAGCATCCACCACAAACGCGAGCATTTCATCCGCGCCGTGCTCGAAGGCGTCATCTTCAACTTGTATACTGTCATGCTGGCGCTCGACGAGTTGACAGGCGCGCCGAACCGGATTCACGCGACGGGCGGCTTCGCCCAGTCGAGCCTATGGCGCCAGATGATGGCCGACATCTTCGATACGCCGGTCGTCGTGCCAGAAAGCCACGAGAGTTCATGTCTCGGTGCCGTCATGCTTGGAGAGTATGCGTTCGGCGACGTGGATGACTTCACGGCCGTGCCACAAGTGACGCATGAGCATGCGCCAAACATGGAAGCGACGACCGTTTACCGGGAGCTGTTGCCGATTTACATCCGCTTGTCGCGTCACTTGGCGGAAGAATACGAAGCCATTTCGGATTTTCAACGGAAGCATGTATGAGAAAAGACCAAGTTCATTGCGAACTTGGTCTTTCGTTTATCGCTCATACGTCACCATGACGAACTGTCCGGACGCGCGTTGGCTCGTCAGTTTCAACTTCGTCTCTTTCGTGCCTTCCGGGAAGAGCGGGATGCCTTCTCCTAACACGACCGGGGCGATGGCAATCTCATAGCTGTCAATCAAATCGTGCGCCATCGCTTCTTTGATGACCTCGCATCCCCCGACGAGCCAGATGTCGCCGTCAACGTCTTGCTTCAACCGTTCGATGAGCTGTTCGATCGGCTCGTCCGTGAACGTGACGTGCTCGGCTTCCCGGTCCGGGTTCCGGGTCAAGATATAGTTCGGGATGTCCTTGTACGGATAGCCGTCCGGCTCGAGCACGAGCACTTCCTCATACGTTTTCCGTCCCATGACGACAGCCCCGACCGTCTTGAAGAAGTCGGCGTAGCCGTTGTCTCCTTCTCCCTCGACTTCGAACAGCCAATCGAGTTGGTCGTTCGTTCGGGCGATCTTTCCATCTAAACTTGTCGCGATATATAAAACGACATTTCCCATGATTGATTCCTCCTTGATTCGTGATACATTTAGCTTAATCAATAAACACGACAAAAATTGACGGGAATGAATTGAATGAAAAAACGACATTTGCAGTTGATTCGAGTGTTGAATCGGGGCCGTCGGTTCACGGCGGACGAACTCGCCCAAGAGACCGGCGCCTCGGTCCGGACGATTCAACGTGACATGCTGACGCTCGAGAAAATCGGCTATCCGATTTGGAGCGTCCCCGGCACGGGTGGCGGTTATGAGATGTTGCCGAACCGATTGCTCCCGCCGCTCCAACTTCGGGAGCAAGAAGCGGTCGCACTCTACCTGACGCTCAAATGGATGGAACAGATTCCGGACGTGCCGTTCGGAGCGTTACGCGACTCGTTGTCCGACTGGTACGTGCATGAATTGCCGCACGACCTTGAGACGAAAATTGCTCGGCTCGAGAAGAACATCCTTTGGCTCGGGAACAAGACCGCACCACCCGCCCCGTTCACGAAAGACGTGTTTCTGGCGGTCGAACGGAGACAAATAATCGAGCTGACGTACGCGACGACGAAAGGATCACGTACGTTCACGATCGCACCATGCGGGATGGCGCTCCTCGATTTAAAGTGGTATGTGTATGGCCTCTCGGATTACGGGCTACTGCTATATCGGATTGACCGGATTGAAGCGATGCGTCTACTCGATGAGACGTTCGAAGCGGACGATTTGGCGACGCTCCTCAAGACAAGTGACGAACGAATCGGGGTGACCGTCCGGCTCGAACTCACGCCGCTCGGCCGCCGTCTACTTGAAGACGTATTACCCGATATCGATAGGAAGAATGAGTGGGACGTGCCAGAAGCTGAGCTTCCGTTTTTGTCGCGGCAATTGCTCGCGGCTGGGGCGGAAGTCGAAGTCGTCGAGCCGATTGAACTACGGGAGATGATGCGGGATTACGCCGGAAGGTTGTGGGAAATGTATCAATAAAAATGGACTCATACCGTGATAGGTGTGAGTCCATTTACAAGTAGTGATAACGACATTGTAAAATCTCTACATATTGATTCATAACTCTATAAACGAGTCTGTGCTCTGAATCAATTCTACGACTATAGAAACCTTGTAAGTTCCCTTTTAATGCTTCTGGTTTACCTATCCCATTTAAGTTTCCGTTTCTTCTAACATCCTCGATTAACAAATTGATTCGCTTTAATTTCTTTTTATCTTCTTTTTGCCAATACAAATAATCTTCCCACCCATTGTCAGTGAATAATAAAGATTTACTCATTCATTAATTCTCTTTCTGTGACCTCATTATTTTCAATCTGTTTAATAGATTCTAATAGCCGCTCCGCATTTTTCGGGCTTCTCAACAAATAAATGGTTTCCATTAAGCTCTCGTATTCTTGCTCCGACATAATGACCGCATTTTCACTATTCTTTCGTGAGATGACAATCGCTTCGCTATTTTCATGGACTTGATCTAATACTTTTTTAAAGTTTTTACGTGCATCACTGTAGGTAATTGTAGACATAATGACCACTCCTTCCATGTTCTAATTGTACTTTTATTTGTACAATAAAACAACTAACTGATACGCCTTAAAATACGAATAACTAAGAAAGGTGTTTTCTCATATGTAATATCAAACTGAATAAAAAGATAATCCTTTTCACTCATATTAAAGATGTAATTTAATGGTAATATCGATGTGAGGCTATCATAAGGAAGGAGTCTTGTTATGAATAATAAACTATCCTTCTCCACACTATTTCTCTCCATCAGTGTCATTTCGCTATTAGCTGTCATAGTGTATCTCAACGTCTCGACGATCGAATTGAATGAGACAATCGGTTCAGGGCTATTCTACTCGAAAGGCTATTATGAGGAAGGCAATATGATCGTCATGGAGCAAGGCATCGGTGTCATCACGTTGCCACTCGCTATCGGTCTCGTCGCATCGACACTCATCAACGTCATCCAATTTTGCCGTACCCATTCCGTTTCGGATTAACCCACTTCACACAAAGAACCTAACCGGGGCCCGGTTAGGTTCTTTGTTCAATTCGCTTGATCCATCTCTTTATGCATTTTCAGCAACTCATTCTTGTACAAGTCCGAGCGTCCCCCGAAGATGGCTTGAATATTGTTTTTCACCTTAATGACCCCGGCCGCGCCGAGCGCCTTCAACTCGTCCTCATCGATTTTTGACACGTCTTTCAATTCGACGCGAAGCCGAGTGAAGCACGCGTCGATGTCGACGATGTTCTCCCGGCCGCCGAGCGCCTCTTGGATGGCGAGCGCCGTCGTCTGAATCGACGTCTTTCCGGCTTTCTTCTCATTATAGTCTTTCCGAGTGAACAGTTTCGTCTCTTGCCCACCCCGGCCTGGCGTCGCCAAGTTCCACTTTTTAATCGCGAACGTGAAAATGCCGTAATAGACGATGAAGAAGCCTGCACCGACGACGAGGTTCATCCACCAGCGTGGCGTCCCTGGCAACACGTTCACCAAGACATAGTCAATCAATCCCGAACCTCCGGCCCAGCCGATATGCGCATCGAGCGCGTACATGAGGGCGAACGACACCCCTGTCAGAATGCTGTGGACGACGTAGAGGAGTGGCGCGATGAATAAGAACGTGAACTCGATCGGTTCCGTGATCCCGGTCAAAAACGCTGTCCCGGCCGCAGCGAGCAACAGGCCACGGACGACCGGGCGCTTGTCCGGGTCTGCCTGACGGTACATGGCGAACGCCGCACCGAGGAGGCCGAACATGACGATTGGGAATTTCCCGGCCATGAAACGACCGGCCGTGACGTCGACACCTTCGGCGATTTGGGCGAGGAAGATATATTGATCCCCGCTCACGATCGAGCCGCCGACTGTCGCCGTACCCCCGAGTGATGTCCATAAGAACGGGGCATACCAGATGTGATGCAGTCCGGTCGGAATCAACAGCCGTTCGAGCATCCCGTATAGCCCGACGTAGGCCGGATTTGTCGCGTCGCTCGCGATGACGTTCGCCATCGCCGTGAGCCCTGACTGAATCGGTGGCCAGACGAGCATCATGACGAACCCGAGCAAAATCGAGAAGAAGACCATGACGATCCCGACCGAGCGATCCCCGGCGAAGAAACCGAGCATCTCCGGTGGGTTGAACGTATGGAACTTCTTATACACCCAGACGGCGAGCAAGCCGACCGCGATTCCGCCGAGCACGCCCGTCTCAAGCGACGGGATACCGAGCAACATGCCGTACTCTCCGCTCTCGGCCGCCATCTCGGCCGTGATCCCGAGCGCGATCGAGATCGTCGTGTTCATAATGACGTAGCCGACGAGCGCGGCGAGCGCCGCAATCCCTGAACCGCCGGACAGACCGACCGCGACGCCGAGCGCGAAGATGATCGGTAAGTTGGCGAAGATGCTCAACCCGATCTGTAGCATCCCGGCACTGATCGCCTCGACCGTCCCATTTTGAAGAAACGTCCAACTCTCGGCGAGCGGACCGGTCAGCGCCGCCCCGAGACCGAGCAAAATCCCGGCCGCCGGCAAGAGCGCCACGGGCACCATGAGCGCCTTCCCGAACTTTTGAAATACACCGAACCATTGACTCATCTGATTCACTCCTTATGTGTAAGCGTTATCAATTCACAGAACGAACAAAGGGGAAGATTTCCCCTTCGTCTTTAGCGTGCGACCGTCTCCCGTTGTTTGAGGGCCGGCCAATAGTTCTCGTTCTCGTGGATCAAATCGTCAAGGATTTGACGGGCGACCGGCGCATCGACGACGGTCCGGTTGAGCGTGAGTGCTTGGAGCGCTTTCTCATAGCTGTTCTCGAAGTAAGCGTCAACGACGAGCTGTTCGTAAGCGAGTTGCCCTTCGATCATCCCTTTGTAGAAACGCGGGATGTGGCCGACCGCGAACGGCTTCGGCCCACGGTTCGTCAGCATCGCCGGTACTTCGACCATCGCATCGTCCGGTAAGTTGGCGATGATGCCATCGTTCTTCACCATGACGATGAAGATGTCGCCGTTGTTGTAGGCAAGTGACGCCGCGACGCGAATCATGTAGCAGCCGTGGATGTCGACTTCAAGATGCGCGTTCTCGAGCGAGTCGTCGGCGATGATTTGATCGCACATCGAGAAGACGCGCTGTTGGCGTCCGTTGATGACTTGACGGGCCCGCGTGTTTTCCACGTCTTCCTTCTCCGCCATGTCCGACGGATACAAGTAGTACTGGAGGTACGTGTTCGGCAAGTATTCCGGGAAGTCGGTGAGCATCTTCTCGACTTGTTTGAATGTCTTGATCCAAGACGGGTCGTTGGCGATTTCCGAGTCTTCTGGGATGAACCCGTCCTCTAAGATGGCGCGCTTGATGTCTTCTGTCAGCTCGTTGCCTTCTTTGTCATAAATGCCTGTGAACCACCCGAAGTGGTTGAGCCCGAAGTACTCTGGCACGAGGTCCCAAATCTCTTTGCCGAGAATCTTCGCGTAACTGACCATGATCGCGGCTGGCATGTCACAGATGTTCAAAATCTTTTTATCGTTCGGGTAGGCACGCTTCAACGCCTCGGCGACGATGGCGGCCGGGTTCGTATAGTTCAAAATCCAACCGTCCGGTGAACCTTGACGGATGTCGGCGACGAGATCAATCATGTCCCCGATCGAGCGCATCCCATACGACATCCCGCCCGGTCCACACGTCTCTTGTCCAACCACGCCGTGACGGAGCGGAATCTGCTCATCTTTTTCGCGCATTTCCAAACCGCCCGTCCGAATTTGGACGAAGAAGAAATCTTTATCGCGGAAGGCGTACTCTTTGTCCGTCGTATATTCGAACAGCTCGAGCTCTGGATAATGCTCACGCAAGATGACCTCAGTCGCTTTGGCGACGCGCTCTTGGCGGTCACCGTCCGTATCGTAAAACGTGATTGAACGTAGTGGGAAGTGAGCCTTCTCTTCAATCAAACTCATGATCATACCGATCGTGTACGTGCTGCCGCCACCGACGACGACGAGGCGTTGTCCTTGTTTCATATGTGCGTTCCCCTTTCAAATACATATCTTATTGATTACAATACAAATTTAATACATATTATCTTAATCGTCAACACTAATTTTGAAAACGTTTTATTTCGTGTATACTGAACGTATGAATCCAAGTCGCATCGGAGGGTCCACCATGAAAGCAAAGTCACCGCTTTATCAGCAAGTCGCGCAACGAATGCGTGCGTTCATCGAGTCCGGCACGTGGGCGCCCGGCGAGGCAATCCCGACCGAGGCACAGCTCGTCGAAGAGTTCGGCGTCAGCCGGGTCACCGTCCGTCAGGCGGTCAAACTTCTCCAAGAGGAAGGACTATTGTGGAAGCGCCAAGGGAGCGGCACGTACGTCCAGTCCGAAAAGATCGAGCATAATATGTATGAGCTGAAAAGTTTTACCGAAGATATGAGGCGTGAAGGGAAAGATGTGACGAACAAAGTGCTCACGTTCACCTTGCAGCCACCGAGTGAGAAAGTCCGGGAAGCACTCGAACTCGAAGAAGGTGACCTCGTCTTTTACGTGCGACGGCAACGGTTCGCCGACGGCGAGCCGCTCATCGTCGAGGACACGTACCTTCCGCTCAAACTCTTCCCCGACTTGACGTATGAAGTGATGACGCAGTCGAAGTACGCTTATATCGAAGACGTGAAAGGACTCAAAATCGCGGACAGCGTCCAAGAATTCATCCCGGTGCTCCCATCAAAAGATATCGCCGAGATGCTCGGGGTGAGCGAACGGACACCCGTGCTCAAAGTCCAGCTCTACTCGTTCCTTATGGACGGCAGCCGTTTCGAGTTCACCGAGACGTATTTCAAGAGCGAGGAATACCGCTTCATCATCCGCGCCGGACGGAGACATTAAAAAGGACCTGTGAATCACAGCGATTCACAGGTCCTTCGTCAGTTAATGACGATCGACAACTTATAATTGACGTACTTGCTGAGCCCATCCAAAAAAGCGTTCAGCTCTTGGTTCGACGGGAATCGGCACTCCAAGACGTAACAGCCGTCCCCGCTCACCTTGTAGTTATTGCGGACGTATGGCCGGTGCTCCTCGAGGAATAGGAGATACGGGTCGTGGAACGTGCTCGACGTAAAGATGGTGATCATCGCGTGAACCGGTAACCCGAGCTTGTCCTCATTCACGCGAATCGTATACCCTTCGATGATACCGAGGTCTTCGAGCTTCTTGACGCGCGTCGCCGTCGCCTGCCCGGTCAAGTGCACGTATGCCCCGAGTTCTTTCATCGTTATCCGGCTGTTCGCCTGTAACGCCTCGATGATGAGGCGATCTGTTGGATCGAGCATAGGTGGCTCCTTTCACGATTCAAGCCAATCCGTCCAAACACTTGATTCGTGTTATGTATGAAAAGACGGCTGCTTGTTAGACTGTACATACATTATAGCTAAAAGGAGAGATTTTTCTATGCACGTACAACTGATCCGTAATGCCACACTCCGCGTTGAATACGCCGGAAAGACGTTCCTCATCGACCCGTTCCTCGGGGAAAAAGGCGCCTATCCCCCGTTCCCGAACTCGGAACGGCAAGACGCTAATCCATTGGCCGACCTGCCAATCGCGATCGATGACATTCTGATAGGCATCGACGCCGTCATCTTGACCCACCTGCACCTCGACCACTACGACGAGGTCGCCAAACAAGTTCTGCCGAAAGCGATCCCGCTCTTCGTTCAAAACGAGGACGATTTGACTGTCATCGAAGGCGACGGCTTCACGAACGTGACCGTGTTGAGCGACACGACAGCATTCGAAGGAATCAGACTCACGAAGACAGCTGGGGAGCACGGTCGCGGTCCGATTTTAGAAATGGCCGGTCTCGTGTGCGGTGTCGTCTTTACCCACCCTACGGAACAGACGCTCTATGTCGCCGGGGACACGGTCTGGTATGACGAAGTCGCCAAGACGATTCAAGCGCATCAACCAGCAGTCATCGTCGTCAACGCCGGGGACAACCAGTTCGTCGAAGGCGGGTCGCTCGTCATGAACGAAGAGGACGTCCGCCATGTGCATGAGGCTGCCCCGTCGGCGACGATTATCGCGGTCCATATGGAAGCGGTCAACCATTGGAAACTATCGCGTCCTGACTTACGTGCCTATGCGGCATCACACGGCTTCGCCGATCGCCTCATCGTTCCTGAAGACGGCGAGACGATTTCACGCTAACGAAACGACGGCCCTGACCTTTCACGTCAGGGCCGTTTTTAGCTTCATTTTTGCCTTCTTGTTATGGTATTCTAAGCTTCATACCGATACCACGTCACCCGTTTTTTGCCTAGAGGGAGTTTTGTTTGGATGATGAAACGTGTCATTTTGCTCATGTCGATTTTTTTGTTGATCAGCTCCCTGTCACAGGCAGCGATTCCGAAACCGAAAGCTTATAACGACCGCAGCCTCATCTATTTGACGCTCGATGACGGGCCGAACCGGAAGACGGGAGCGCTGCTTGACGTCTTGAAGAAACATCGGGTCAAAGCGACATTTTTCATCCTTGGGAAAAATATCAAGGGAAATGAGCACCTCATCCGACGCATCGTCGCCGAGGGACATCTCATCGCCTTGCATGGGATGACACATGTGCGCGAGGAGTTTTATGCGTCGCCGATGACGGCCGTTCGCCAGATGCAGGAAGTGCAAGCACTCATTTACGACGTGACCGGCATCCATACGAATATGGCCCGCACGATTTACGGTAGTGACGCCGGGATGACGCCTGCGCACTGGCAAGCGATGGACGAGGCCGGTTTCGAGATTTGGGACTGGAACGTCGGCAGTCTCGATCACATCTATAAGAAAGACAACGCACCGATCGAGCAACGGGTGTTCAACCGGCTCGAGGCGAATTACGAGATGAATATCGCCTCCATCATCTTGGCGCACGATCATTCAATGACACCAAAAGCGCTCGACACGATTATCCGTTATGCGAAAGAACGTGACTATGAGTTCCGGACGTTAGATGGGGTGCATCCCCCCTACAACTTTTTCAATCCGTGGGAACCAAATGAATAAGAAAACGCTGAGTCGCGCGACTCAGCGTTTTTACTTACATCTCAAGCTCTGTGAACGCGAGCGGGACGAGTTCCTCAAGCGTCACTTCTTTCACGTCGGCGTTGCCGTTCGTGAGCAACACTTTGAAGTCCGGGTCGCCGAACTCGACGAGTACTTGGCGACAGATGCTGCATGGCGGCAAGAAGTCGACCGTGTCGCCTGACACCGCGACGGCTTCGAAGTCGCCTTTTTTATAACCTTGCGCGACCGCTGTGAAGATGGCCGTACGCTCGGCACAGTTCGTCGCGCCGAACGAGACGTTCTCGACGTTGACGCCGTCGATGACCGTACCGTCCTTCATGAGAAGCGCCGCTCCGACGCGGAAGTTTGAATACGGCGAGTAGGCGTTCTCTTTCACTTGGCGGGCACGCTCGACTAATTGTTGTTGGTTCATGGGATCATGTTCCTCTCTGACTCATAATGAACTGATGCCAGTTCCCGGCCTCTCTTTTTGGGCAGGATTTTTAGCATACACCCCCCACGAAGCAAAGTCAACGACTTTTTGATGGCGCTTTCACATGAAAAGAGTCACATCCGTAGACGTGACTCTCCGCTTATAACTCCCCTTTTTTGTTCATCCGAATCAAGAGAAAAATCAAATACGGTGCCCCGACCATACCCGTGATGACCCCGACCGGATAGCGCGCCGTGAAAGCGAACTGGCCGATGAGGTCGGCGGCAAGTACTAAAACGACACCGACGAGCCCAGCCGGAATGATCGTCGAGCGCCCGTCCCCGACGAGCCGCTTCGCAATCGGTCCCGCGAGAAAGGCGATGAAGGCGATCGGTCCGGTCGTCGCCGTGGCGAGCGCGAGCATGAGCACTGAGGCGATGATGAGGAGCACCCGTGTCTGGTTCGTCCGAACGCCGAGCGACGTCGCCGTCATTTCCCCGAGCTCTAGAATCTGGAGCTGACGGCTGAGCCAGATGACGACCGGCAGACAGAGCGCGACCGTGATCATGAGCGGCGGGAGCGTCTCCATCTTGGCGCCGTTCAAACTTCCGCTCAACCAGCGCATCGCCGTCCCGACGTCGTTTTGACGACTAATCAACAGGAGATAGTTGATGACGGCCGTCAGCATCGCCTGGATGCCAATCCCGACCAAGACGAGACGCCCAATCGAGAACGCGGCGCTCTTCGACAGGAAGTAGATGGCGAGTACGGTCAAGAGTCCCCCGATGACCGAGATGATGGAAACGAACGTGTTGCTCGCCTGTAACACGACGATACCGAACACGGCCGCCGCACTCGAACCGGTCGTGATGCCAATGACGTTCGGGTTAGCGAGCGGGTTACGGAGCATCGTCTGGAACACCGTACCGGCGACACCGAACGCGATTCCGGCAAACACACCGGCAAGCATGCGTGGCAGGCGGATCGTGTTGACCGCAAACGACGCGCCCGGCACGTCGGCGCCGAACAAGACACGGATGACGTCCCCGACCGGATAAATCGTGTTGCCGAGCATGAGCATCGTCACGCTCAAGGCGAGCGCGACGAGGCTCAGGACGAGCGTCACGACGACGGTCCGTTGCCGACGCCGTCTGCTGTTTTGAATCATCGGTTGATAAGGTTTTTTCATCATAGGTCACGCACCTTCACTTTCATCGTCAACGCAATCAAAATCGGCGCCCCAATAAAGGCCGTGACAATCCCGACTTCGAGTTCGCCCGGGCTACCGAGCAGGCGTCCCGTCACGTCCGCGAACGTGAGCAGGATCGCCCCGGCGAGCGCTGACATCGGGATGACGAGCCGCTCGTCTGGCCCGATCGTCAAGCGAATCAAGTGTGGCGCGAGCAGCCCGATGAAACCGATCGGTCCTGCGAGTGCCGTCGCCGCCCCACATAAAATCACGCCGGCGAACGAGGCAATCAGTTTGAGCGTGCCGATGCGGACCCCGAGTCCTTTAGCGAGCTCTTCCCCGAGCCCTAAAATATTCAACGACGGAGCCGCGAGGATGGCGATGACGATTCCGACGATAAAGAACGGCAAAAACGTCATAATCGAATCCATATTGCCGGCACCGACGCTCCCGACTTGCCAGAACCGGAACTGGTCCATGACGTTCGAGCGCGGGATCATGATGGCCATGACGAGCGAGGACAAGGCCGCACTCGTCGCCGCCCCGGCGAGGACGAGCTTGAGCGGGGTCGCCCCGCCCCGACCGAGCGACCCGATGCCGAACACGAAGACGGCCGTCAGGAGCGCCCCGACGAGCGCGAACCAAATGTAGTCCGACGACGATGAGATATTGAAGAACGCGATCCCGACGACGACGAAGAGGGCCGCCCCCGTGTTCACCCCGAGGATGCTCGGGTCGGCAATCGGATTTCTCGTCACCGACTGCATCAGTGCGCCCGAGACGCCGAGCGCCGCCCCGCACATGAGACTAAAAATCGTCCGCACGACGCGCTGTCGGATGATGTCCGCTTCATACGACTGAACAGCCGGACGGAATAAACCGTCAAGCAGTTCATCCCATCCGACTGTCCGTGAGCCGAAAGCAAGTGAAGCGAGCATGCAGACGACGAGCAAGACGAGTGCCCCCATCAAGATGAGAGGAAACCGTTTCGGCGTTTGCAACTTCTTCAGCTTATTCATTTGTTCACTCGACTTTCTCGAGTGCTTCCGAGACGAGTTTCACGTACTCATCGATCGTGTATTCAATCGAGAGCGGTGACGGTGTCCCGGCTGCCGCAAGCGGCGTGTTGTCTTCGATCAAGACGACCGACCCGCGTTCGATGGCCGGTACTTTGCTGTAGAGCGGGTCCGCTTGAAGTTCTTTGAGCGTCTGTTCGTTCCCGTAGACGACGAAGAGGTCCAAGTCGTTCAAGATGTCGGCGTTTTCTGAGCTGAGCTCAAGATAGAAGCTGCCTTCTTCGAGTTGGTCTTTAATGTTTTGCGGGTATTCCATGCCGAGCTCTTCGATGAAGGCACCGCGCGGGTCACCTGTCGTGTAGATGTAGAACTTCGACAAATCGCCAGGGGTCAAGGCGACGAACGCCCCTTTCTTGCCTGCCATGTCCGGTACTTCCGCCGCTTTATCCGCGATGAGCTGTTCTGTGTCGGCAATCAACTGTTCGCCTTCTGCTTCCATGCCCATCGCCATCGCGTTGTAACGAACCGTGTCTTGCCATGAAGAGACCCAAGGCGTCTCTTGGTACGCGACGACCGGTGCGATTTGTGTCAACGTGTCGTAGTCTTCTTGCGTGATGCCTGAGTAAGCCGCCAAGATGACGTCCGGCTGTGAGTCGGCAATCGCTTCAAAGTCGAGGCCGTCCGTGTCTTGATAGACGTTCGGGTCGGTTTCACCGAGCTCTTCTAACTTTTCAGCTGTCCATGGCAACACGCCGCTGCCGTCTTGAACGCCGTAGTTCGCAGCCGAGAAACCGACCGGCACGACGCCTAGCGCGAGTGCGACGTCTTGGTTCGACCAGCCGACCGTCGCGACGCGTTCTGGCTTCTCTTCGATGACCGTCTCACCGAGCGCGTGCTTGATCGTGATTGGGTAGCCTTCTGCTGACTCTTCATTCTCCCCCGTCGTCGCAGGTTCTTCTGTGTTCGAGCCGCAACCGGCGAGCACGAGCATGAACATTGAGACGAACAAGAACATATGTAACATCTTCTTATGCTTTTTCACGTTGTAATCCCCTTTTTCTCTTTTATGACGATGTATCACCGACACTGATAATCATTATCATTTATGAGTATAGGATGAATCCGGGACCGCTGTCAATCTGAACTTCAAGATATTCGACGTGAAACGAAAAACAGCCCATGTCAAATGACACAGGCCTTACCGTTTTTCGCGCATGACGTCCGCCATCGGACAGCCTTCCTGTTCGAGCTCGGAGACGATGCGCGCATAATCTTGATCGTTCCGATTTTGACTCAGCTTGAACGCCGCCTCGATTTCCGAGACGTCGATTCGAAAGCCGACGACACCGTATTTTTGACGCTTGACCGGTTCCGACAGCTCTTCCCAGACGACGGCGTCTTCCCGCTCACCTTCATGGTCTCGGAGCAGACCGGCCAATTCGTCTTCGAGCTCCGCCTCGGTCATGATCGTCGCCTTCCCGTAGAAATGGACCGCCTGATAGTTCCACGTCGACACGTCCTCATGGCCGTACCATGATGCCGAGACATAGGCGTCCGGGCCTTGGACGATGACGAGCACCGTCTGTTGTTCAATCGTTTTCCATTGCGGGTTATGTTTAGCGATATGCGTCGTGAACGACAGCTTTCCTTCGGCCTCATGCAGACGGAGCGGCACGTGCGTCGCAATCGGCTTCTGACCGTCAGACGTGACGATGGTGCCGAACGGATGGGCTTTTAGAAAGGCGTGGACTTCCTTCGGGTCGTTCACGGCGTACTGTTTTGGGACGTACATCGAATTCCTCCTATCTAGTTCCCACTCGTCTAAGCCACGTCAACTAGGGTAAAGAGTAGATGACGCTACATGACTTGAGGAGGGATATTATGAAACCACAGATTAAAGCATTCGTGTTCGATGTGTATGGGACCTTGTTCGACGTCCAGTCTGTCAAGGCGGCGTGTGACGAACAATTTCCCGGGAAAGGTGACCAGATTAGCCAGGCGTGGCGGACGAAACAACTCGACTACTTCTTCACCCGTCACATTATGGGGCGCTATGCCGACTTCTCGGTCGTCACGCGCGACGCCTTGCGGTACGCCCTGTCAACGGCCGACGTGACGTGGACGCCTGAAACCGAGGATACGTTGATTGCGAAGTACGCCGAGCTGTCACCGTACGATGAGGTCGCAGGTGTGTTGAACGAACTCCACGGAAAACGGACCGTCGTCCTGTCGAACGGGACGGACGCGATGCTCACGGCGCTCATCCATAACGCCGGGTTCACCGACCTGTTCGACGAACTCGTCAGCGTCGACGGTGTCAAACAAGCGAAACCGTCACCGGCCGCGTATATGCACTGGTTCAAAAATAGCGGACTGAAGCGGGACGAGGTATTGTTTCTATCCTCGAACGGTTGGGATATCGCCGGTGCGAAAAACTTTGGGTTCCACACGGCGTGGATCAACCGCGACGGCAAACCGCTCGACATGCCCGACCTGGCCCCGGACGCCGTCTATGAAGATCTATCCGGAATATTAGAATGGGTCACGGACGAAGCGGCTTGGCCATAATCAAATCAACTTGGGCGTCGTCACCCATATAGAACGTGTGCGCCCCGGTCTGGACGAAGCCATGCTTTTGATAGAAGGCGAGCGCCTTGTGGTTATGTTCCCACACACCGAGCCAAATCTCCCGTTTTTCCAGCTCGTTCGCGCACATGACGGCCTGGTCATACAACGCCTTGCCGACGCCACTTCCTTGGAACTTCCGTCGCACATAAATCCGTTCGAGTTCGAACGCCTCCTCGCCCATGGCCTCGGTCTGGGCGTTGTTGGCGTTCACTTTTAAATACCCTGCCACTTCCCCGTCGAGCATGGCGAAAAAGAACTGTGAGCCCGGATTTGAAAGCTCCTCTCGGAGTTGCGGCACGTTGTACGCCCGCTCGAGATACGCCGCGAGATGTGCCGGGTCGTTGTCGGCTTCGAACGTCTCCGTGAACGTCTCGATGCTGATGTCTCGGAGCGTGTCGACGTCTTCCAGTGTACATGCTTTGATGGTGATCATCTGGCTTCCCCCTTTAGTAGTCTCGTTTTTGACCTTTTTTGACAGCATCCCAATCCCCTTCGATATTGTGACGGACCCGCTTCAACAAACGGAGCAACTGCTCGGCTTCTTGATCCGAGAGACCAGCGAGCGCCACGTCCGTTGAATAGTCATGCTCGCGGAGGATGAGCGGATAGACCGCCTGTCCTTTCTCGGTCGGATGGAGTCGCTTGATCTTCTTGTTGTGCGGGTCGTCGACTCGTCGAATGAACCCTTCCCGCTCAAGCTTTTGAATCGCGCGCGCCGCCGTCGAGCGGTCGACTTTAATGAGTTCGGCCAGCTTTTCTTGGATGATGCCCGGCTCTTCGCAGATTCGGACGACATATAAGTACTGCCCTTTCGTGAGCTCGAGCTCCTTGAACTCGATGTTGCTAATCGAGTCGAGCGCACGGGCAATCATCCCAATCTCTCGTAGATGGTCTCTCATACAATCCTCCCGAATGTTGTATTTATACTGTATTATCCTCAGTTTAACTCGTTTTGTTGCATTTGCAACAAAAAATAACTTATATCTCACGTCTTTCAATGTGAGAAAATATAGCTATCACTCCACGAAACGAGGGGATTTCATGGCACACCGCATTTACACGACGAGCTTCGCGAGCGTCTATCCGCTTTACGTCGCGAAAGCAGAACGGAAAGGCCGAACGAAAGAGGAAGTCGACACGATCATCCGCTGGCTGACCGGCTATGACGAGGACGGGCTCGAACGACAACTCGCGTCCGAGGTCGACTTCGACACGTTCTTCGCAGCGGCACCGAAGATGAACGAAGATCGCGCACTCATCAAAGGCGTCGTCTGCGGCGTCCGCGTCGAGAACGTCGAGGAACCGCTCATGCGCGAGATTCGTTATCTGGACAAACTCGTCGATGAGCTCGCCAAAGGCAAGGCGATGGAGAAGATTTTACGAGGAGGGAAACTCTAATGGACTACACGACACTCGTCGACGACAAACGGCTCGACGCCTTCATCCGCTTGATCGACGTCATCGACGCGAATCTGCCCGACGGTTTCGAGAAGACGACCGATGGCAAAGGCGTCCACTACGTCGTCCCGCTGTCGACGTATCCGTCCGGGTATCACGTCACACCGGGCACACCGCTCCCGTTCTTGAGCGTCATCGCCCAGAAGCGGCATGTCGCACTCTATCATATGGGCGTCTATAGTGACCCGGCGCTGCTCCTTTGGTTCGAGGAGGCGTACGCCGCGCAAGTGCCGACGAAGCTCGATATGGGCAAGAGCTGTATCCGGTTCGGCAACGTCAAACATATCCCGTATGAGCTGATCGGTGAGCTCGTCTCGAAGATGACGCCGGCGGAATGGATTTCTGCTTACGAGCATAATCGTCCATAAGCCGACACAAAGCCCACACTCCATCAAGAGTGCGGGCTTTGTGTTAGTTGCTCACTGAAAAAGGTGATTCGTACTCATACAATTTCTCGTCTTCCTTCGTTTCTTGAATCATGAACGCTCTTACCGACAAATCGGCAGATAATTTGGCTTCAACCTTCCCATGTGTCCAGGTGATCTCGAGTGAGCGCTCGGTTGGTTGCCGCACTTCGAACTCCCCATCAAAAGCCGTTGAACGGTTACGGAATTTGAACAAATCGAACAGTTCCTGCACCACAGGCCGTTCGACTTCGCTCGCGACTTCTTCTTTCGAGTAGTAGTGACGGTTGATGTTTCTTCCTTCTTTCGTCGCTTCTAACAACTCGATGTCATTCTCACCAGCTAAAAGTCCGACGTAATACACTTGCGGGATCCCTGGGGCGAACAGCTGAATGGCTCGAGCAAGCAAGTATGACGCGTCATCGTTCCCGAGCGCACTATAGTACGTGCAGTTGATTTGGTAGATGTCGAGGTTGTTATACGCTTCCGAACTGTAGATTTTCTTCACGTTCGCGCCTTTACTGTACAGTGCCTCACGCGTCATCTCGATCTCCTCGTCGGTCAATAGGTCTTTGACGTCGACCACTCCGATCCCATCATGCGTGTCGAGTGTCGTGAACTGGTTGCGCGGGCAACGTTCCATCCAGTTGATCAGCCGCTCCGACCGTCCGCTGTATAAACCGTGAAGGACAAGCATCGGCAAAGCAAAATCATAGACATAATACCCTTCTTTGGCGATTCGTTCTTGAATCGAATGATGTTCGTGGATTTCAGGCAGGACCGTCGCGCCTTTGTCGGCGACGATTTCTTCACAATACTCGAGCATCTCCCAAATGTCCGGTTCGACGAAGAAACAATTCGTCCCAATCTTTTTATTGGCGTAAGCGAACGCGTCCAGACGAATGATTGATGCCCCTTTTCCTACAAGAAATTCAAGTTGCTGTTTAATGAACGACCGCGTAGCAGCCTTCGTGACATCCAAATCAATTTGTTCTTCATCGAACGTACACCATACCTTCTCCGTCGTCCCATCGGCGAACGTGACTTCTACATAAGGCGCTCTCGGTTTCCGTTTATAAATCAAATCAACTTGTTCAGAAGTAGGACCCCCTTCAGGCCAAAACTCGCTATATCGAATGAATAAATCTTTGTAGGCTGATTCGTCTTTCTTCTCCAAAAAATCCTGGAAATAAGGCGATTGACGCGATATATGATTCACCATGAAGTCCATCATGAAATCAAATCGTTCACTGAGGCGTTGCACGTCCTCCCATGTTCCGAACGCTTCGTCCACTTTCGTATAATCCATCGGCGCAAACCCGCGATCACCTGACGAAGGATAGAACGGTAACAAATGAATTCCGCCGATTACTCCATCGAGATGCGTACGAGTGATTTCATCGAGTTCTTTCAAATTTTTACCGAGACTATCTGCATAGGTGATCAACATCACTTCATTTTTCAATTTCATGTTCATTCTCCTTTTAAAAAGCTCCTACCCGTCTTGTCTTCACGTGTAGGAGCTTCGCTTATTTGACAGATCCGTTAGCCATCCCATCGATGATATGGCGCTGGAAGAACAAATATACGATGAGAATCGATACAATCCCGACGACATACGATGCGAAGGAAGGTCCGAAATCACTGAAATACTGTCCTTGATAGTTGAATTGGAACAACGGGAGCGTCCATGTCGATTCATCGCGGTTGAGCAGAAGCAACGGAAGCAAGAAATCGTTCCAAATCCAGAGTGCGTTCAAGATGAGGACCGTCGCATGCATCGGCTTCATCATCGGGAAGATGATTTTAAAATACGTGTTGAACTTCCCGCTACCGTCGATGGCAGCGGCCTCATCCAACTCTTTCGGGATCACGGTCTTGACATATCCCGCGTACAAGAAAAGTGACTGCGGGACCGCATACGTCAGATACAAGATGATCAATCCGAGTTTACTCGACAACCCCAAATCCGACATCATCGACGTGATTGGAATCATGATGACTTGGAACGGGACGAATATCCCGATGATCAACATGATGTAAATTCCTTGGAAGACACGATTACGTGGCATCGTCCGAGCGAGCGCATATGCTGCCATCGGGACGATCAAGATGATGAGCGCAATCGACGAGATGGTGATCGTCATCGAGTTCGCAAAGTATTGGACGACCCCATCGTCTAAAAGACGCCGGAAGTTATCGAGCGTGAACGGGTCCGGCCACTCGAAGAAGCCGCCAGTGATTTGCCGTGTTTCTTTGAACGAGTTTAAGACGGTCAAATACATCGGAAGGGCGATCAAGACGAGCCCTACTGTCAGAAACACATACGTCGGGATATGAATTTTGTCCTTTTTCATGATGCCCCTCCTTACACTTCAAATTTTTTCGAAGAATTGATTTGGATGACCGAAACGATGGCAATGATGATGAAAAGGACGATTGCAATCGCACTGGCGTATCCAAACTGGTTGTTTTTGAACGCATAATTGTAAACGAGTAGTCCGAGTGACGTCGTCGACCCGCTCGGTCCCCCACCCGTCAAGGCGTAGATGAGATCGAACGCCGTCAATCCTGCCTTCATTGCCAAGATGAGGACGATGCTGATGGCTGGCGATAAGAACGGCAATTCAATGCTCTTGAACGTCTGCCATCGGTTCGCCCCGTCAATCGAGGCCGCTTCCCGAATCTCGTTCGGGATGCTTTGTAAGTTCGCCAAGAAGATGACGACCGGAATGGCGACCCCTTGCCAGAGGGCGACAAAGAGGAGGCCCCAGAACGCCGTCCCTTCGTTCGCGATTAGACTTTGCGAGAGCCATTCGATGCCTAAAAATTCACCGAGTGGCGCCAGCCCGTAATTGAAGAACTGTTTAAAGATCAAGCCGAGTGTGACGGTGCTGATGACCGCAGGGAAGAAGTAGGCAGTCCGGAACAGCCCGACCCCTTTAATTTTTTGATTCAATAGCAGTGCGATTGCAATCCCTAACACGATTTGTCCAACGACGAGACCGATCGTGAAGAGCAACGTGAAGCCGATACTCGATAAGAATTTCGCATCTGAGAAGATGGCCAGATAATTATCGATTCCGACGAAATTGTACGAACTTGTTAGCCCTGTCCAGTCCGTGAAACTGTAGATCACACCTTGTGCGAGCGGTATGAAGAAGAACACGATTTGAAGCAAGAGCGGCACAAGAATGAACAGGTACGGCCAGTAGCGGTTGACAAACCCTTTCTCTCTCATGGTGCAACTCCTTTAATGTTTTTATTTCATACCGTTGAAGAAGGCGTTCAAATCCTTGGCGAGTTGGTCTTTATCTTCTTTGTTCATATAATCGACCGTGAGGTGCCAGAACTCTTCTTCCGATGGCCATTCAGAATGGAGCCAGATGATTTGTTTGTCTGTGAACACGAGGTCCGAAACAGCTTTCGTCTCTTCGAACGCGCCATCTGTATCGACTGCCTCGACCGACGTCGGAGAACCGTCCTTGTCATAGTATTTCTGCATGACTTCTCCTTCCGTCATGTACGCGAGCAGTTTTTTCGATGCTTCTTGTTCCGCTTCCGATCCAGCGCTCGACACAGAGAGCGCCAAGTCAGCCGCACCGACCGTCATCTCTTGGCCTGCTTCTTGGCCTGGGAAGGCAAACATGCTCACTTCGAAATCAGGCTGCTGATCACGGATGACCGGGAGCGCCCAAATGCCGTTCGGGAAAATCAACGCTTCTTCCCTTGCGAAGAGTGCGACCGCATCGCTGTAAGATGCCCCGTTCGCATTCTTTTGCGTGTTACCGCTGACGAGGCTTAACTCATCTGCCACAGTCTCAAAATCTTCGTTACCGACTTTGATGCCATCTTTCGGGCTGTTTTTCAATGCGTCTTGCGTTTGGTCGAAACCGCCTGTCGTTGTCGCCCAAGCCAATTGGTGATAACCGTTCATCGTCCATGAGTCGTCAGTCGTGAGTGCTGCCGCGAACGGTGTCTCGCCAGCATCTTTGATCTCTTTGACGACGTCTTCAAACTCGGACCATGTTTTCGGCGCCTCCAGTCCTAGCTCTTCAAATTTTGTCTTGTTATAGAAGAAGCCCCACGCGTTCGAGTTGAGCGGGAGTGAGTAAATCCCTCCGTCGACCGCGTACGATTCAGCCGCCCCTTGCTTCAAGTTGCTCAAGAAATCTTCGTTAGACAGGTCGAGGAACTTCCCGTCAGCCGCCCATCCTTTAAAGTCTGGGTTTTGCGGGTATGTGTGCACGATATCCGGGATGTCCCCGCCGGCGATCCGCGTTTTCAATACGGTCCCGGCATTGCTGACGCTCGTCAATTTGACGTCGATATCAGGATTCTCTTTTTCAAAATCAGCGATGATCTCATCGAGCGTCCCCTTCATTTCGACTTTTTGGGAGAAGAATTCGATTTCTGTCTTGTCCGACTCCGCTCCGCCCGAGCAACCAGCTGCGAGTACGAGAGATGATGCGACGAGCCCTACCATGCCTAGTTTCATTGTCTTGTTCATTTTGATTGGCCTCCTGAAAGTTCGTTTACTTTTTTCAGTACGTACAACTTACTTACAAAATCACCTTTGACAATCGGCTCGATGTAAAGCCCGACGTGCATGAGCTCATCACCGCCGTAATGCTGGCCTTCTACTTCATAGACGGCTGTTGTGTCCAATCCTCTCAATTTCAACAAACGGATGAGCGGTGCGGTTTCGCTGAGCACGCTATAGTCACAGACGATGACTTCCTCTTCCGATACGAACATCCAAGAAGGATGATTGCTGTCGAATGCGCTCTCCAGCCGGTAGAACGTCCCATATTGGAACGTACGACGATGCTCCTGATAGAATGCGACTTGCTGTTTGACGATCGCCTTCTCGTCTTCTGACATCTCAGTCACATCGAGCTCATAACCGAACACGCCAGCCATCGCGACGTTCCCCCGCATCTCGAGACTCGTCTCACGGTGTGTCTGGTGGTTCGGCACAGCCGAGACGTGTGCGCCCATCGAGGAGATGGGATACACCATACTCGTCCCATGTTGAATTTTCAAACGCGCGATGGCGTCCGTGTTGTCACTCGTCCACGTTTGAGGCATGTAGTACAGCATGCCTGGATCGAATCGACCGCCACCGCCGGAGCAGCTCTCGAACAAGATGTTCGGATAGCGTGATGTGATCGTTTCGAGCACTTCATATAGTCCAAGGACATAGCGGTGTAACACTTCTCCTTGACGGTCACTCGGTAGTGACGTCGAGAACACCTCGGTCACGTTACGGTTGAAGTCCCATTTGAGATAATCGATTGGGACGCGGTCCAACACCTCTGTCATCTGCTGCACGATGTTATCTCGTACTTCTTTCCGACTGAAATCGAGTACATATTGATCTCGTCCTTTGGATAGACCGCGTCCCGGGATTTGAATCGCCCAGTCCGGATGCTGTTTGAAGAGTTCGCTCTCTTTTGAGATCATCTCCGGTTCGAACCATAGACCGAATTTCATGCCTTTGGTGTGAATGTAGTCCGCCAGTCCTTTCAATCCGTTCGGAATCTTTTGCTCATATTCGAACCAGTCGCCTAGTGACGTGTAATCATCATCGCGACGTCCGAACCAGCCATCGTCCAGCACGAACAACTCGATCCCGAGCGCGGCACTCTCATCGACGATCGATTTGATTTTGGCTTCATCGAAGTCGAAATAAGTCGCTTCCCAGTTATTGATCAAAATTGGTCGGTCTGCGTCACGGAAGGTTCCGCGTGCGAGCCGTTCACGATACAAGGCGTGGAACGCTTGTGACATTTCCATCGTTCCGTTTGCACTGTAGACGATGTTCACTTCCGGCGTTTGGAAACATGCGCCTGGATCCAAGCGCCATTCGAATCCAAATTCGTTGATGCCGAGTTGCACACGTGTCTGTCCGTATGGGTCTCGTTCGAGCAACATTTGATGACTTCCGCTATAGACAAGGCTGAAGCCGACTGCTTCTCCCGCATACTCCGTTGTCTCGGGTGAAACGAGTGCGAGAAACGGGTTCATCTGGTGACTACTCGAGCCACGTTTGCTGTCGAATACTTTCACGCCACGTTTTACTGGTTCACGCTCCATCATTCGTTCTCGGCCCCACATCCCGTTCAGCGTGATGACCTCGAGCTCTTGAAGCGGAAGGTCCAATGAGAGGCTCGCTGCTTTTTGAAGGTAATGGGTCTCCGCTCCTTCATTTTCAATTCGAGCGGATCGTGCCAACACCGGACGGTCACGATACACGGTATAGACGAGACGAGCAGTCAGTCGCTCTTTCGGATCTTCGAGTGTGATGATCAGCGTCTCGGCTTCTTCATCCTGTTCGACATACGTTGAAGGCATGCCATCAAGACGCGGTTTTCCTGTCACAATCTCATAGGACTTGTAACGGAAATCCGTGACAGTCGATCCGTCTTCGTGGCGGATGACTTGGGCCGGCGTCCGATAATCTCCCGTCCCGTAACCTGGATATTCTTGCAAGATCGTATCGAGGGAATAAAGGCGATCCGTCGCCTCCGGAAAGTTCGGGGAAAAGGAACGGTCGACGCGAGGATACTTCCGTCCACCGCGATATGCCGAAATCGCCTGACCAAAATATTCGTTGGTCAACACGTTGCCTTCTTCGACACGGAGCACATAGCTAAATACTGCATTAGACAAATGGAATACTCTCTCTGTTTCGTTAACATGAATCAACTTCATGGCTCAACCTCCCAATAGTGGTTGCGCTTTCATTAAAAACTAAAATGAAAGCGTTTACTAAACACATCTATAATTTAACGTTTAGTAAACACTTTGTCAATCGCTTTTATTCAATTTTTATAATGGACACTTTCTCGTTTGATTAGTTTGGCCGGAATCATGACTCGCACGGGAATATCTCGTTCTTCGCGGATCCGTTCCAACGCCAACTTGACGGCAAATTTCCCAAGTTCTTCGGTCTCTACCTTCACGGTCGTCAACGAAGGTGTCAGGAATTCAGCGATTTCAATGTCGTCGAAACTAGAGATCGAGATGTCCTCTGGGATGCTATATCCTTGTTTTTGAAAAGCGCGATACACACCGACGGCCATCGGGTCACTCGCGACCAACACCGCTGTCGTGTCGCCACGCTCCGTCAACTGTTCACCTAAACGCAGTCCTTCCAACGTGCTCCATCCCCCTAATAGCCCATAGCGGAGATGCTGCAACCCTTTGTCGTTCATCCAAGATACATAGGTCTGATACCGATCCTCGTCCTCATTGAAATAGACGTCACCCTCTTGGTTCATGACGACACGCTGCCCTCCGATATAGGCGATGTTGCGATGTCCGTTTTCGTATAGATGTTCTAGACTCGCTATGGTCGCGCTTTTGAAATCAGAATATACGGCGTCAAACCGTGCGTCGGCATGCGAGTCATCGATGACGACAATATTAGGATTCTCGTTATAGAGCGACTCCAATGTTTTCGGGTCGACCGTACCGAGGACGAGGATTCCTCCGAGATGGTTCAATCCTTCCCAGTCCGCTTTTTTATCAGACAGACGGATCACCCGGTTGACACTCACCCTCAGCCGTTCGGCTTCTTGTTCAATACCGCGTCGAATCGCTCGGAAATATGGATCATCAATCTCTTGAATCTCATTGACCGTGGTCACGAGCCCAACTGTCGCGATCCGGTTCTTATGCGTTTTCTTCTCTCGTGGGCTGTATTTTAATTGTTTCGCTGTTTGCAACACTTTATCACGTGTTTCTTGACTGACGGATAACTTCTCATCCGAATTCAATACGCGGGATACAGTCGCAATCGAAACGCCCGCCTTCTTCGCCACTTCACGAATGCTTGTCAAAGTAATCATGCCTCCAATATTGAGTAAAATGTGATTTCATTTTACTAAACAGAAGGATTTGTTTCAACCGTAAAGTAAAAGGCAGACAAGTCTTCACCTGTCCGCCTCCCTTTAGTCCCGTGATTGAATTACTTGAATAAAGCGCTGAAGTCCTCGTTGTCCATTTTCGTCCAGCTTAAAGACGCCGCAGTCCTCAAGTCCCTTAACAAATTTTTCGGCTACGGCCATTTCGATGAAACGTTCGATATTCTCCCTTCCATCGTATGCCCGTTTCAATTCGCAAGCCCAATCTTGATGGAGATCTTGTACGTTGTCCGTTTCTCCTACAATAAATCTCTTAACTTCGTCCATCTCAGCTTGGAGCCTCGCCGGGAGCACGGCAAGCCCCATCACCTCGATCAATCCGATATTTTCTCGTTTGATATGGTGAACATCTGCATGGGGATGGAAGAGTCCGAGTGGATGTTCCGATGTCGTCCGGTTGTTTCGAAGAACGAGATCCAACTCGAAGAACTCACCTTTTTTTCGTGCGATTGGTGTGATTGTATTATGCGGGGCGTCCGTGTGGGCCAAGATGTGACATGCTTCGTCCGAATAGTTGCGCCAAGTCGACAAGACACGATCCGCGCACGCGACGAGGCTGTTCTGATTTTGGCTACGCAACCGAATGACCGACAACGGCCAAAGCAACGTGTGTCCGCTCACATCTGAGAATCCCTCAAAAGAGAATCGGCCTGTCTCGCGCGCCTCCGCCATCGCAAACGTGTATCGTCCTGCTTGGTAATGGTCGTGCGATAAAATCGAGCCGCCCACAATCGGCAGGTCGGCATTCGATCCCGCGAAGTAATGCGGAAATTTCTCTACAAAGTCGAGCAGACGGACGAACGACGAACGGTCGATCCGCATATCTCGATGCTCACCCGACAATAAGATGCAGTGTTCGTCGTAATAGACGTAAGGCGAGTACTGCATATACCATTCCTCGCCTCCGAGTTCGAGCGGCACAAGCCGATGATTGGCTCGCGCCGGATGATCTAAGCGCCCTTCGTACCCTTCATTTTCCACACAGAGGAGACACTTCGGGTACGGGGTCCCCTCTTTCTTCACGCTCTTCTGTTGTGCAATCTCTTTCGGATCTTTCTCTGGCTTCGACACGTTGATCGTGATGTCGACCATTCCATATCTTGTATCTACTTGATAAGAGATATTCTGTTTCGTTCGCTCTGTCTGAATATAGTTCGAGTCCGTCGACAACCGGTAAAAGTAATCCGTCGCCATGACCGGGTCCGTCGCGTACTTGTCGTAAAACACCCGTTCTACTTCCGAGGGGCGTGGCATGAATTGGTTCATCATGTCTGCCGCAAACCGATCCCGCTGTGACCGGCCGTCCTCAGTCAAACCGTTCCGCACCGCCTCGTCCACCAATCGGTCGACGAGCTCCGGGATTCGACCGTTCGTCGTCTCATCGCTCGGTGTCGCCCCCGTCATGGCGAGCAACCGGTTCTTCACGTAGATGACATCCCGCTCCTGGATGAGTCCACTTTTTAGCGTTGCCGCCACGAGTCCATTCACAAGCGCACTCATCGTCCCACCTCACGATATCCGTCAGGGTGGGCGGCATGCCATGCCCATGCATCTGCGATGATACGGGTGATATCGGTTCTTTCAGGAGCCCACCCCAGTACTCGCTTCGCTTTTTCCGCAGAGGCAATGAGACGTGCGGGGTCGCCAGCTCTGCGTGTCGTCGCCTGAGCAGGAATCGCGTGTCCCGTCACTTGACGGGCCGCCTGAATCATCTCATTGACAGAGAAGCCCGTATTCGATCCCAAATTGAACACGTCACTCTTCTGACCGTCACGCAAATAGTGGAGGGCACGCACATGTGCATCTACCAAGTCTTCGACGTGGATATAGTCACGGATGCATGTCCCGTCTTCTGTCGGGTAATCCGTTCCGTAGATGGAGATGTGGTCCCGTTTCCCGTTCGCCACTTCCAAAATGAGCGGAATGAGATGTGTCTCGGGATGATGGTCCTCACCAATCTCTCCTCCCGACCTTGCCCCTGCCACATTGAAATAGCGCAGAGCCACATAGCGCAGTCCATGGGCATTCCCGATCCACCCCATCATCTTCTCCATCGCGAGCTTCGTTTCACCATACGTCGACGTCGGATGTGTCAGGGCCGACTCGGCAATCGGCATGATTTCCTGATCGCCATACGTCGCTGCCGTCGAAGAGAAAACGATCTCAAGCACACCGTGTCTCACCATCGTCTCTAACAACACCTGGGTCCCATAGACGTTGTTGTCATAATAATCGAGCGGTTTCTCCATCGACTCGCCGACGAGCGAATTTGCCGCAAAGTGGATCACTTGGTCAAACTGCTCTTGAGAGAACACCTTGTCTAAAAAGGCTTTATCTCGGATATCCCCCTCATAAAACGTCGCATTCGGATGCAACGCTCGGCGATGTCCCGTCGACAAATTATCCACGACGACGACATCTTCGCCTCGATCAATCAGTTGATAGACTGCATGAGAGCCGATGTAACCGGCTCCCCCTACAACGAGAATACTCATGAGATGCTCCCTCCTTTGATTTCATGGGCTCCTTCCCCGATAGAAGCGACGTAGCAAGTCGGCGCATATCCGATTTGGCGTTCATAGTCCGCAGTCACTTCGTCGATGAAACGAGCACTCTCATGTTCCCGTACTAAAGCGATGGCACAACCTCCAAAACCAGCGCCCGTCATGCGCGCCCCAATCGCCCCATGTCTCCATGCGCTCTCGACCAATGTGTTCAACTCGACACCGGTCACGTCATAATCCTTATCCAACGAGCGATGAGAGGCATCCATCAGTTCTCCGAAGCGATGGACGTCACCGGCCTGAAGAGCGTGGAGCGCCTCACGTGTGCGCTCATTTTCACTGACGACGTGTCTTGCCCGGCGATAGATGGTCTCATCTTCAAATCGATCTTGTCTTTCTTCTAGTGTGGCACTATCCAAATCACAGAGCGCACGAATATTCAATTCTTGATTGAGAACTTTTAGTGCCGTGTCACACTCTTGTCGCCGCTCGTTGTATTTAGAGTCGGCCAGTTCACGCCGCTTATTCGTATTCATGATGACGACCAATACATCCTCAAACTCAAACGGCGCATACGTACATTCAAGCGTATCGCAATCGAGTAACATCGCTTGATTTTTCTTGCCCATCCCGACCGCATATTGGTCCATGATCCCGCTGTTGACCCCGATGTATTCATTTTCGGCGCGTTGTCCGAATTTGACGAGATCAAGTTGATCAAAGTTCAAATCATACACCGCATTCAGAGCGACCGCCGTCACCAACTCAATCGAAGCCGACGAAGACAAGCCCGCACCGTTAGGGATATCGCCAAAATACAGAAAGTCCAACCCGAACGACGGTTCACGTCCATCAAGCATGTAACGGAGCATCGCTTTCGGATAATTCACCCACCCGTGCGCGTCTTGGTAATCAAGCTCACCTAACGGGACAGTGACCACTCCAGCTTCCGGAAAATTCATCGAGTAAAAACGGCACTGTCGATCGGTACGACGTCGTACCAACGCATATGTCCCGAACGTCAACGCCGCAGGAAAGACGTGTCCCCCATTATAGTCGATATGCTCTCCAATCAAATTGATTCTGCCAGGGGCAAAAAATACCCGTTCGAAGTCCTTCTGAAAAGTGTTTGTAAATGCTTCAGACAATTTCAGCATGTCTTTCATAGTCATTCCCTCCTTATCAGTTTCACCACACTCTGATTCTAACGCATTAAATCTATAAAATAAACAATGTTTAGTAAACAAAATTCGTTTTTTTGTTTTTATATCATTAATTAAATTAAGTTGATAAGTTATGATGTTATTTTTGTTCAGTTAACAAAAAAACGTAAGATTCAATTATAAAACCCGCACTGGCTGATATGCTCCCCAATAGGTAGACAGACGAAATAACAAATCTGTTTATCTGATTGGGGAGTGTTTTTTTATGGCGAGAAGTCGGCATACGATCGAACAAAAATTGAGTGCGCTGCGCATGATGGAAGAAGAAACATATACTTGGAAAGAAATCATGGAGGCTCATGGCGTCTCTAGGCACACCCTCCAGGTGTGGAAAGTGAAATTCGATACCGTTGGGATCGATGCGTTGAAGGAATCGAAGGCATGGAAACTGTACACCAAGGAACTGAAAATCGCGGCCGTCCGCGACTATCTCGAGGGGTTCACTAGAATGGAGGTACTCTCCAAGTATCAGATCAGTGATTGGTCTGTTCTTCGTAAATGGATTAAGAAGTATACTAGTCATAGCGAGTTAACAGATTCGAGAAAAGGGATGGATCGAGCTATGACAAAAGGAAGAAAAACTACATTCGAAGAGCGCCTTGAGATCGTGAAATACTGTTTGGAGAATGGACGCAACTACCAGCAGACCGCGGAACAATATCAGGTGTCCTATGCCCAGGTGTATGGCTGGATCAAAAAGTATGACACGAACGGGGCAGAAGCGCTCCTAGACCGCCGTGGTCGTACGAAGCCAGAGGACGAACTAAGCGAAGAAGAGAAGCTGAAACGCCGGATCCAGCAAATGGATCTTGAGAACGAACTTCTTCGTGCGGACATCTTGTTTCTAAAAAAGTTAGAGGAGATCGAGAGGAGGTCATGATCAGCCAGGTACGGCTACAGCAACGATATATCGCCATCAAAGAATTGAACGAAGAGGAGGCCCTTTCGATCGTGCTCCTCTGTCGAGTCGCCGGCATCTCACGGGCGGCCTATTACAAATGGTTGAATCGCACCATACCGGTGCGTCAAGAAGAGAACGAGAAGCTTCTGGAGGACATCCGTCTACTCTATGACCAGGCGAACGGCACATACGGGTACCGTCGGATCACGATGACGATCAACCGGCTGCGCCGGCAACAAGGCCTGTCCCCGTTCAATGAAAAGCGAGTCTATCGCTTGATGCATATCCATGGGATCCAATCGGTCATCCGCCGGAAGCGGAAGAAGCATAAGAAGTCAACGCCGCAGCACGTGGCCGAGAACCTGATGAACCGAGAGTTCAGCGCGTCCCGACCGGACGAGAAATGGTGCACCGACGTCACCGAGTTCAAATATGGTGCCGGGAAGAAGGCATACCTGAGCGCGATCATCGACCTGTATGACGGCTCGATCGTCGCCTATCGCATCGGGAAGTCCAACAACAACGCTCTCGTCTTCCAGACGATGATGCCGGCCATCGCGGGGCTCCGTACAGGAGCACGTCCGATGATCCATAGCGACCGAGGGTTCCAATATACCTCGAGAGGGTTCAAACGAATGGTAGAAGACGCGGGAATGACCCGCAGCATGTCCCGGGTCGGACGTTGCATCGACAACGCCCCGATCGAGAGTTTTTGGGGCACCTTGAAAGTGGAGATGTACTACTTGCGTGAGTTCCAGGCCTATAGCGAACTCACAACGGCCATCGAGAACTACATATCGTTCTACAACCACGATCGTCTCCAGAAACGACTGAACGGCTTGAGCCCTGTCGAATACAGGTCTCAAGCCGCTTAGGCTGGTTTTCATTATTTACCCTGTCTACTTGACGGGGAGCAGTTCAGGCAAACCAGTGCGGGTTTTATATGACGCGTACGCGTATATCGAAATAGAGACTCTACTCGTTTAAACGGTGACGTTTCATCGACTACATGAGAACATACGAAAAAACATTATCAACATCTTAATCTATTTATCTTTTCGAACTTATTTTGCCACGTCAGACAATAAATTTCTTCGTCATCTGGCGCATCTCGTCCGCCATGTTCGATAGTTCTTGGGCCGAGGCCGTGATTTCCTCCATCGACGCCATCTGTTCTTCCGTCGCCGCCGACGTGTTCTCCGTCTCGGTCGCGGTCGTCTCGGTGATGCCTTGGATCTCGTTCACAGACGTCAAAATCTCGGTCGCGCCGGCCGCCATCTCCTGGACGGCTCCGGACACTTCTTCGACTTTTTGGCCGACCGCCTCGATTGCCTGCTTGATGTCATCGAACGCGAGGCCCGCCTGTTGGACGTTGACGACACTATGACGCATGTCCCCTTCGACGACATGCATCGTCGCGACCGCTTGCTTCGTCTCGGTCTGCGTGTCACCGATCAAGGATGCGATCTGCTTCGTCGCGACGGCCGACTCTTCGGCGAGCTTCCGGACTTCCGAGGCGACGACGGCGAAGCCACGTCCTTGGTCCCCGGCCCGGGCCGCTTCGATGGCCGCGTTCAAGGCGAGCAAGTTCGTCTGTTCGGCGATGCCGGAGATCGTGCCGGTAATCGTCCCGATCTCTTGCGAGCGGACGTCGAGCTGTTCGATCACGTCCTGCAACAGCTTCACTTTCTCATTCATCGCTTCGAGCTGATCTTCGAGTGTGTCGACGAGGTCGTTTCCGGTCCCGACCTTTTGAAGCGCCCCTTCCGATAAGGATGTCATCTGCTGGGCACTGTTCGAGACGTGGTGGATGCCGGTCGTCAGTTCGGTGAGCGTATCGTTCGATTCCTTCACCCGCGTCAATTGACGCATCGATCCGGAGGCGATCTCTTCCATCGTGACGGCGACCATCTCCGTCGCCTTCGTCGTCTCTTCGACATTGTTCTTCAAATCGTCCGACGACACGGCGACACGGCCCGACGTCTGCGAAACTTGGTGGATCAGCTCGCGCAAGTTGTCTTTCATTTGATTGAATGACAGAGTGAGCGAACCGAGCTCATCCCGTGACGAATACGTGCTCTCGACCGTCAAATCGCCTGCACCAGCCCGCCCCATGAGCGCGTTCAGCTCACGGACAGGACGGACGACGAGACGTGTGATGTACACGCCGAGCCCGATCGAGGCGAGGGCACCAATCGCGACGAGTACCCAAAACGTGAGCACCGACCGGTTTCGGTCATCCTGCATCGCGACACTTGCCGCCTCGGCTTCTTGATTGATGCCGTCCATGACGACCGTGGCCGTCTCGACGAGGTTCAACCGGATCGACCGCAAATCATCCAAATACACACGGTAGGCCGCTGCATTCTCGTTACGGAGCGCCGGTTGCAAGACGACTTCTGTCCCTTCCAAATAGGCGACAATCTCTTGGTTCAACTTCTCGACTTGTTGCATCACCGTCTCGTCCGTCGATGAGAACGTGTCGTTGAATAGCGCCAAGTTGTTGCCGATGCTGTTACGGCGATCGGTGATGTTCGCCTGCAGTTCCTTGTTTCGGTCGATGTCGGACGTCAACATCAACTCCAGCAAGTACCCGTCGAGCGCCCGGTTGTCCGTGCGAATCTGACCGAGCACACGAATCGGCACCAACCGTTCTTGATAAATCTCTTCCCCCGCGTCGGCCATTCGCCCGATGAGCGTGTGACTGAGCGCGGCGATGACGACGAGCGTCATGATGAAAACGGTGATGAGCACCGCAAATTTCTTAGACATGTTTAAATTTTTCACTATCATCCCTCCCACACGCTTTATCGTGCGAAAGAACGTCATCCTGAAGCGAGATGGCACATACGTTGACCTAAGTTTGCATTTTCATCGACCGATGAACACATCGCGAGCATATTCTGTAAGCTGGCTCACCGTCACTTTACGGAAAAATACGATACGCTTAGAAAAAGAGCAACGGATTGGAAAGGAATGATTCTCATGCCACGTCGGCTCAAACTCAGTCTTCTGCTCATGTTGTTCGGAAGCCTCTTCTACCTCACGCACTTCCATTACGAGTTACGTCCGTCCGACGTGCGTGACGTCGTCTTGTCGTTCGGCTGGTGGGGACCGCTCGTGTTCATCCTCATCTACGCGGTCGGCCCGCTCATCTTCTTGCCGACGTCTGTCCTCTCGCTCGGTGCCGGGCTCGCGTTCGGTGTCTGGCCCGGGGTGTTATACATCATCGTCGGTGCGACCGCTGCCGCCGTGACCGGGTACGTCATGGCCCGCTTGTTCGGCCGCTCGGTGCTCAACGTCGACCGTTATCCGTGGTCGGAGAAGCTGTTCACGCAGATGGAACAGCGCGGTTTCCTCTACGTGTTCGTGTTGCGGCTCATCCCGCTCGTCAGTTTCGATTTGCTCAGCTATGCGGCCGGCATCTCAAAAGTCCGCTTCCGATCATTTCTCCTCGCGACCGTGCTCGGGATGATCCCCGGGACGCTCGCCTATAGCTTTTTAGGAGCGAGTCTCGCCTCGGGGAGTGTGACGACCGTCTTCATCGCCGCCCTCGTCTTCGTGAGTCTGATCGGGGTCACCTACTATTTCCGAAAGCCTGTCCAAAAGTGGCTAGGATTAACGTAAATCTGATTCCCTTTTCGTGGAAAGAAGCGATTGAACCGTCTCCCTTCCTTGCCGTACAATCGAGAATGGAAATGAGAATCAATTCGAGTGGGGAGACACGATTCTATTGAGAAAATGGCTTGTATCATGCCTATTGCTTTGTCTATTCGTCAGCTTGGCTTTGCCTGCTTCAGCTACGGAGAAAGCGATCCGCCACGACGACAAACAGTTCGTCTATATGACATTTGACGACGGTCCCCGTCCCGAGACGCTGTTGTTGCTCGACGTATTGAAGAAACATCAAGTGAAAGCGACGTTCTTCATTCTCGGGAAGCAAATCAAAGGCAACGAGGACGTGTTGAAACGAATTATCGCCGAAGGACACGCGCTCGGTCTGCACAGCATGACCCACGACAAGAAGGCGTTCTTCAAGACACCGAAGTCCGCCGTCACGGAGATGAAGCACGTCCAGCAGCTCATCTTCCAAACGACCGGGGTGAAGACGAACGTCATACGCGTGCCGTATGGCAGTGTGCCGCATATGACGAAACCGCACCGCGACGCCATGGCGAAAGCCGGATTCCTCATGTGGGACTGGAACGTCGACAGTCTCGATTGGAAACGAAAAGACGACCCGCGCCTGCTTCAGTTCGACACGATTCAAAAGGTGCGCGCCAATCGCGCGAGACAAGTCGCCTCGGTCGTCTTGATGCACGACCAGTCGACGTCCGCGGCCTCACTCGACTACGTCCTTCGTCATTTGAAGCGAGAGCAATACGTGTTCACGACGATCACGGACACCACGCCGCCGTATAACTTCTATAACAAATGGAACACGAATACGTCACGAAAATGAGCGAGAGGCCGTGAGCCCCTCGCTTCTTTCGATTTCCCGTCTCATCCAATGTGTAATTTCAATCAACATTCGGGACGTTCATCCGATAATAAAGTAGCCATATCGAACTACTAAACGAATGTGAGGAATCTGTATGAGTTCAACGAAACGCAATCAATTGATGCTCGTCACGACGCTCGTCATCGTCTTGACGTCCATCACCGTCCACCTGCTCCACCGCTTCACCGATTTCGCTTACGCGTACACCGTGCTCCGAAACGGCGTCACCGGCTATCCGTATCCGGTCGCGACGTGGGCATTGTTCATTATCCCAATCGCCTTGTTCGGCTTCATGGTCGTGAGTGAACGGCGATCTCCCCGCTCGTTCCCGTACTGGATGATGCTGACGTTGACGTTTTCGAGCATCTCGACCGTCGCCGGCGGGCAAGGGCTCGTCGAGTATCACTTCTCCATCTTCGTCGTCTTGGCGATCTTATCGTTCATGCGCCGCATCGACTTGATCGTCTACAGCACCCTCATCTTCGCCGTTCAGCATTTGGCCGGATACTTCTTGTTCCCCGAGATGATCTGCGGGACGAGCGACTATCCGTTCAGCCTTCTTCTCGTCCATGCCGTCTACCTGATTTTGTTGAGCGCCGTGCTCGTCACGCAGATTCATTTCAGAAACGCGGAGTCTGCCCGCGTGAAAGCGAACGAGGACGAGACGCAGCGCCTGCTCGACCAAGCCGTCGCGGACGCGAGCCGTCTCGTGACGTCTCTAAAAGAACATGCCGCCGAACTCGAGGCCGCCGCGAGTCAATCGCTCGAGTCAGGTGAACAGATCGCTGTCGCGGTCGATCCGATCGTCATGCATGCGACCGATCAACAGACGTCGATGACGCAAGGGGCGGACGAGATTCAAGCGATCCGTTCCTTGACCGCCCTCATCCAAGAACGGATGGCCCAGACGGCAAGCGCCTCGTCGCGCATCGCCTCGGACGCGGTCGCGGGTAACCGTGACATGCGGCACATGGAAGCGAAAGTCGAAGAGATTATCGACGAATCGACGCGACTTGATGACGTCGTCTCGACGATGTCGAACCGTTCGAGCGAGATTCAAGCCATCTTGCAACATGTCGAGACGATCTCGGAACAGACGAACATGCTCGCCTTGAACGCTTCAATCGAAGCAGCACGTGCTGGGGAGGCCGGACGTGGATTCGCCGTCGTCGCGGCAGAGGTCGGGAAGCTCGCCGTTCAATCCCGCGAGTACGCATCTGAGATGACACGCGTGCTCGGTGGATTAATGGAGGATACGACGGTCGTTCGCGACTCGGCGAAGCTATTCAAACACGCGACCGAGAACTGCCAAAGTGTCGCGTCGGACGTCACGGCCGTCTTCACCCGCCTCACCGAGGATGTCTCTGAAATCGATGCACAAATCACGTCCATCCAAGAGACCCGTCAACACGTGACGGCGCAAATGGAAGCTCTCGAGACACGGCTCGCCTCGACGAAAGTCGCCGCGAACGAACTCCAGTGTCAAATCGAGCACGTCGCGTCAGCCACGGAAGAACAGGTCGCGATTCAAAAAGAACTGAGCCACATGTCGGACCGGCTCGCCTCGACCGCGGGTACGCTCGACGTCGTGACCGGACAGCTCGAACAACGCGCCAACACGTAAAAACAAGCCGCGACGGCAAAGTCGCGGCTTGTTTTATAACGTATCGATCAATTGTTTAAGGGCTTCTTTTAATGGCGTCACCGGCCGGCCGAGTAAAAGTTCGAAATCGTTTGACTCGACCTCGAGCGAGCCGTTGCGGATGCTGTCTTGAATGCCGACGACGATCGGGATGGCCCCTTCCGGCACGCCGGCGCCGCGCATCGCGCCTTCATACGCCTCAAGGCTCACTTCTTGGAGTTCGACGTCTCGTCCGATGACTTCCCCGAGCGCCTCGACAAGCTCGGCTTGCGTATGGAGCGGGCCCGACAGTTCGAAGATGTCTTGCTCGAAATCGTCTGCTAGGAGCACGTTCGCCGCCGCCTCGGCATAGTCCTGTTGGAGCGCCCAGCCGACTTTCCCGTCACGAGCCGCCGTCACCCACGGGGCACCAGCGAGGACGTCTTGGATGCTTCCGAGTTCGTTCTCTAAGTACCAGTTGTTGCGCAGGAACGCATGCTTGATTCCTGTCCGTTCAATTGCGCCTTCCGTCTCAACGTGCGGCGGTGCCATCAAGTTCTGACTCTGCTGGGCATCCGCGAGACTCGTATAGGCGATGAACTTGACCCCTGCTGCCTCTGCGGCTTCGACTGCGTTCGCATGTTGGCGGATGCGGGTGTCGTTGTCTCCGTCTGCTGAGATGATCAGGAGTCGCTCGACCCCTTTGAACGCCGCTTCGAGCGTCTCCGGCTTGTCAAAGTCGCCATGACGCACGTCGACACCTCTTTCCTTCAATAGCGACGCTTTCTCTGGGTTGCGGACGCTGACCGCCACTTCACTCGCCGGTACTGATTGAATTGACACTCCCACAGCTAAAGCAGTGGGATTCTGAAGTGCTTGTGCGAGCGCAGTCCATTTCTGTTTTGCTCAAGCCTTCAGATGAGGGTGTGCCATCACCCCTCCTGAGACAGACCATATAGGTTCTCAGGCTGATTGACTGTTACCATCAACCACAGGTCGTTACAGGTGTGTCCACCTGATGTTTTAGCGTCTTTTGCATGACGACAGGCATCGTTTTACCGGTCACATGGTTTCGTGACCGAACCGGATACGATTCTCAAGGAGCGATGGACACGGGCGTTTTAGAGACTTGTACTTGTCTATGGGATATATATACCCGAATGTCGGATGTTTTTCACATCCGAACTCACGTTCATCCCATGCCTAAAGGCGGGCTATGCCCGGTATGGGCTTTCCTGCTCGTATAATCTGTAAGACGTCGACAATCTTTGAACCGAGTTTCCCGGTTGCCCCTGTGACTAAGTATTTCATGTGGTTTCCTCCTTTTTCGTTCACCCGATACTGTTCCCGGACACATCCATTTCATAACCTGCGGGACGTGTCGGCCAAAAGCTCCATCTCAACCTCGAGACGGATGGTCGCTCGCCTTACCGTGCCGTAGAGTAGATTGAGACGTCATACATAAGGAGCACTTTCAAGTGGAACAATGGATTCAACAAATCATGGAACAATTCGGCTATCTCGGCGTGCTGTTTCTCATCTTTATCGAGAACGTCTTCCCGCCCATCCCGTCCGAGCTCATTTTAGTGTTCGGCGGCTTTTTGACGACAACGTCGACACTCATGCCCGGCTGGATGATCGCCGTCGCGACCGCAGGCTCCGTCATCGGGGCAATCACGTTATATTGTGTCGGTCTGGTCTTCGACGAAGAACGTCTCGAATCATGGGTCAATCGTTACGGTAAGCGCATCTATTTGAAAGCGGAAGACGTTCGCAAAGCAGACCTTTGGTTCGACCGATTCGGACCGAACCTCGTCTTCTTCGGTCGGTTCGTTCCGGTCGTAAGGAGTCTCATCTCGATTCCGGCCGGCATGTCGAACATGCCGTTCCTCAAATTCCTGACGTTGACGACGCTCGGTACGGCTATTTGGAACACCGTCCTCATCTACATCGGGGTCTATGTCGGCGCTAACTGGCAGATGTGGTTGGCACGGGTCGAGTCGTACTCACATGTCATGTACACGATTCTTGCCACCATCGCCCTCATCCTTGGAACCCTGTTCCTTCGTCTAATTTGGAAACGGCGAAAACTCGAGAGATGATGATTTTGTAAGGCAGGTTCAAGTGAATGGCGTCTTCCAGTAACTCGATGAATTATAAAATTAAGTGCAACACCTCAAAGTGAACACAAAAAAGCCCATGACGCTTTCCTCGTGTAGAATGAAGTCACCACAACACACATTCAGACGGAGGAAATCTCATGAGCTACACCCATCTTACCACAACGGAACGCGTGAAAATAGAGACCTATCTGGAGCTCGGGATGTCCATCCGGTCCATCGCGAGACGGCTCGGCCGTCATCCCTCGACCGTCTCGCGGGAGATCAAACGGAACCCCGGCTACGAATCGGGACGTGCCCAGCAGCGCTACGTGAAGAAGAAGGCAAACTGCGGCGCCAAGACGAAGCTCGACGAGGCGACTCGCCGGACGATCACCGAGAAACTGTGGGCGACCTGGTCCCCGGAACAGATCGTCGGTCGTCTCTTCGACGGGGAAATCGCCTTCTCGACCATCTATCGCTGGATCTATGCGGGATTAATCGACGTGCCCGTGACCGTGCTCCGCCAGAAGGGCAAGCGCCGGAAGCCGGTCGAGACGCGCGGGCGCATCAACGTCGGGCTGACCATCTCGGACCGGCCTCGGGAGGTGCGCACACGCGAGACGTTCGGGCATTGGGAGCTCGACACCGTCGTCTCCGGACGAGGGAAATCGAGGGCGTGCGTCGCGACGTTCGTCGAGCGAAAGAGCCGGTTCTATCTCGCCCTGCCGATCACCGACCGCACCGCGGCCTCGATGGAGGGGGCGATCCATGCGGTGCACGGCGCCTTCCCGGGCGGCACGTTCGAGACGGCGACGACGGACCGGGGCAAGGAGTTCAGCGGTCACGAGCGCATTCAGGCGTCGCTCGGCGTGCCGGTGTATTTCGCCGACCCGTACTCGTCGTGGCAACGGGGGAGCAACGAGAACGCCAACGGTCTCCTCCGCGAGTTCTTCCCGAAAGGAACGGACTTCGCGCAGGTCGGTGACGGCGAACTCGCGGACGCGCTCGCCAAGATCAACGGGCGACCGAGAAAGTGCCTGGACTGGAAAACCGCACACGAGGTCTTCACCGAAGAAGTGTTGCGCTTAATTTGACAAACCGTCACTCTAAAAAAACAGAAAATAAAAAAGTCTCTCCCGTGTCGGTTCGTCGACATGAGAGAGACTTCTTTTATTGTGTTTCAATGGACGGTTCTAAATCGAGCGGTTGAACCAACACCTGGTCAATCCTTCGTCCGTCCATATCGACGATTTCAAAGCGTAAGCCGTGGGCTTCCATGACATCGCCTTTTTTCGGGAACGTCCCGAGTCCGGTGATGACGAAGCCGGCGAGTGTATGGAACGCCGCCCGTTCCTCCCCTTCGAGTTCACGCGGGAGGCCGAACAGTTGCTTCGCCTCATCGATATTGAGCATCCCGTCCGCGAGATATGAACCATCCTCTCGTTGGACGACAGACGGTTCTTCCTGCTCGACGACGACCTCTCCGATAATCTCTTCTAAAATATCAAACAACGTGACGACACCGAGGAAGCCACCATATTCGTCCAATACGAATGCCATCTCGACACCGCTTTGCTGCATCGACTGTAAAACGAGGCTTCCGGCTTGTTGACGCGGTACGACGAGCGGCTGTCGCACACGTTTCAAAACTTGGGTCTCATGTTTGATCGACGGGAGCGACAACAGCTCACGAATCTCGACGAACCCGATGAATTGGTCCAAGCTCCCCCGGCCGACCGGGAGTTTATTGTGCTGACTCTTATAAATCGTCTCTTGAATCTCTTCAATCGAATCGTCTAAGTCAATCCATTCCACGGTCGTGCGCGGTTGCATCAATTGATAGACATAGCGGTCGTGGAATGCGAACAAGCGCTCAACTTGTTTCACTTCATCATGGGCGAAATCCCCTTGGGCCATCCCTTCGCTCAATAATTGTTTAATTTCCAATTCTGCTTCTCCGGTCGATTGTTCAGATTTCAATCCGAGCAACTTATACACGACGAGCGTCGACTTCGATAAGACGAAGACGAACGGCTTCATCATCTTGCTGAAGAAATCGAGGGCCGGGATGATCGTCATCGTCACGCGTTCCGGTGTGACGAGGGCGATTCGTTTCGGCACGAGCTCTCCGATGATGAGCGACAAGTACGTGATAATCGTGACGACGATGATGTATCCGAGCGTCGCGGCGATTTCGCGCCCGAGTCCGAGGGCAATCAACTGTTGGGCCAACGGATCTGAGAATCGGGCACCACCGAACGCACCGTTGATGATCCCAATCAACGTAATCCCGACTTGAACGGTCGACAACAGGTCGGTCGGGTCCTTCGCATGACGGAGGGCAATCGCAGCACTGCGGCTCCCGCGAGCGGCAGCCGCTTCGAGCCGACTCGGCTTCGAAGAGATGAGCGCAATCTCCGACATCGCGAATACACCGTTCAACAAAATAAGAAACAAAATAATCGATAAATCAAGCAGCCAGGAAGAATCCAAGGCTTATTCCACCTCTTTCAGTTAAGTTAGTTTCATTTTACAGCGCCAACTTAGTTATTACGATTTCAAAGTCGTTAGAACTTAAAATTTAAATTACACGACATCCCACATTCATCATAAAAATGTGTTGACTTTAAGTTCTAATGACCTTAAATTAAATAAATAGAAGTTCACACGAACTTAAAAGGAGGAATTGTTGTTGACCCTACTCATTGGGTTTTTACTGCTCGTCGTCGTCATGCTCGCACTTGATTTAGGTGTGTTTCACCGGAAAGCCCACGAGGTGTCGATGCGTGAGGCATGGACGTGGACGTTCGTCTGGATTGGGATCGCCATCGCCTTCGGCGGTTGGTTGTTCTACTCGCAAGGCAGCACGGTCGCGACCGAATATGCGAGCGTCTACTTCATCGAGAAAGCGCTCGCGATCGACAACGTCTTCGTGTTCTCACTCGTCTTCGCTTACTTCGCGATTCCGCTCAAGTACCAGCACAAGGTGTTGTTCTGGGGCATCCTCGGCGCGATTTTCTTCCGGGCCATCTTCATCGTCGCCGGTGTGTCGCTCTTAGAGAACTTTGGTTGGGTCTATTACGTGTTCGGGGCGTTCCTCGTCTATACGGGATGGATGATGTATAAGAACATCGGGAAAGAAGAGTCACTCGAAGAGAACAAGACGCTCCGATGGCTTGAGCGTCGCCTACCGCTAACGCAAGACATCTCATCCGGCAAGTTCACGAAACGAATCAACGGAAAGCTGTTTTTTACACCGCTCTTCATCGCGCTCCTCTTCATCGAGCTCTCGGATATCGTCTTCGCCGTCGATTCGGTCGCCGCTAGCTTCGCCTACTCGCGTGACCCGTATATCATCTTTTATGCGAACATCATGGCGATCCTCGGGCTTCGTAGCCTTTACTTCGTCCTCGCCAACTTGATTGACCGCTTCTACTACTTGAAGCACGGCCTCAGCTTCATGCTCGTCTTCATCGGGACGAAGATGGTGTTCGGTGATGTGTACAAGATGCCGATTTGGATGTCGCTCGGTGCGATCGTCGTCGTGATTCTAATCAGTGTCGCCTATAGTTTCTATAAGACGAAACCTAACGAGGAAAGCATGCGTAAAAGAGAGACGAGTTAACGTTCAGTTGTAATGATTTCGTCTATGAAGAAAAGGTGGTGCGGCATGTTTGACCGAATTGGTGATTTGAGTATCGGGCTTGTATTCGGCATCGTGTTGACGCTCTTGTCCGGTAGCCTGATCGGGCTTGGCGTCGGTTCCTTGCTTGGTATTGGTTTTGCTGTCGCCCCGAACTTGTCAAAACGCCGTTCGCGAAACGACATACCACAAGCTCGCTAAATAAAGTTCGTCTTTTTCTATGTTTTCTTCGTAAACCACTACTCGAAAAGCCGTCGGTCCAGTCATGACCGACGGCTTTCTGATTGAAATATGATGGACGGGTCCCCTTATTCACTCCTGTCCGTCTTGGCATGCACTTGCATGTCAGTTTTAGCTTGTTCCTCTTCTTTTTCCAACTCTTCAATCAATCGCTTCATCTCGGCAATTTCCCGTTCTTGCGCATTGATGATTTCTTCCGACAGTTGCTTCACGCGCGGGTCTTCAATTTCCGCCCGTTCACTCGTTAAAATGGCAATCGAGTGATGTGGAATCATCGCTTTCATCCAACTGACGTCATCGACCGTCGTCTGACTCCGGACGAGCCATAGCGACAATCCGAACACGAGTGCGCTCGTCCCTAAAATGATCGCATTCAGCTTCTTGTTTTTGTACATCCCCCACATGAAAAGCAACATGACGAACGCCATGACCGATCCCATAATGAGCGCCATGTAAAGTCGTGTCTGACTGAAAAAGACGTGGTCGAGTTGAAACACGTTCAAATACATGAGCCAATACATAAGAAACGTTGACACGCCAATCATGACCCCAAATTTTACGTATGGATTCAAACGGATTCCTCCTTTGTTTTGCATGGTTAACACTATGTTTCCACTGTTTCTGAATCAAAAACATGAGCTATTTTCACGTTTCTTCGATTTCACTTCTTTTTCACAAACGACGGCTATACTGTCAAAATGGACTCACTAGGAAAAGGAGAACGGCTCGTGCTCAACACTTTACAACACTTCATGGCAAGGCTAAGCCAGATTGTCACGTGGACGTATTTGGAACGTCCGAATGAAACGTTCATCGAAGGGATTGCTTTCTCCTCGAAAAAAATAAAAAAAAATAATTTATTCGTCTGCATAACCGGACACCGGCATGACGGACACAACTTCATCGATGAAGCCATCGCAAACGGAGCCATCGCCATCGTCGCGGAACGACCAATCGATGCGCCTATACCCGTCATTTATTGTCGAGATACTAAAATCGCTTTGGCCGAGCTCGCGGCAACGTTTTATGACGAGCCTTCTAAACGTTTACGTGTACACGGGGTCACGGGGACGAACGGGAAAACGACGACGACCTCGCTTGCATATCAACTGTTCACTTCCCTCGGAACGAAGGCCGGGTGGATTGGGACGCTCGGGATTCAATACGCCGGTCAGACGTTTACGACACCGAACACGACACCCGACCCGTTGACCGTCAACCGTCATCTAGATGAGATGGTCAAAGCGGGAATCACCGACTGCGTGATTGAAGTCTCCTCTCAGGCGATTGCCGAATCCCGCATCACTGAACTTTCTTTTCAATCGGCATCTTTTCTGAACCTGACCCACGATCATCTCGACTATCACGGGTCGATGGAATCCTACGCGGAGACGAAAGCCCGCCTGTTCAAACAAGTTACGGCGAACGGCCATGTCTTCCTCAACCGAGATGACCCGTTCCATGTACAGATGGACCACGCGACACCTGGCGACGTGAAACGAAGCTACTACAGTCGACACGACGCTTCTGTTGATTTATTTAGACAACTCGACCACGACCGATTGTCGATTGCGTCGAAAGGACAATCCATCGCCGTCACACCTCCGTTCACGGAGACGTACAACCTCGACAACCTGCTGTGCGCACTCGGAATCGTCCTCGCGACCGGGATATCGCTTGAAGACGCCGCACCGCATTTTGCCTCTCTTCGCTTGCCGAGCGGACGACTCGAACGAATCGAAGGAATCGCTTCTCTCGCCTATGTCGACTATGGGCATACGCCGGATGCGATTCAAGAAGTCGTCACGGTGTTGACCGAACGTCATACCCGCGTCCTCGTCCTTCTCAGCGCCGCCGGAGAGCGGGACCGCTCAAAACGCAGCAGGATGACAGAGATCGTCTCACAATCGGGAGCGGACTATATGTTATCGGTCCACGACCCGAGAGGCGAGGCCCCGCAACAGATTCTTGACGATTTGGCGCCAGGGCGCACCGCTCCCCCGCCGCTGTCCGTTCATCCGATCCGGCACGACGCCATCCGTGCGTTCGCCGAACGGCTCCCGGACTATGACTGTGGGGTTATTTTTGGAAAAGGACATGATCGAATCGAACGTGTCGACGGCGAACTGATCCCGTGTGACGAACCTGCCATCGTCCATCGTTTCTACCCGCACGAAAGGGAACCGGGGGACGCATCACGAACTGAACGTTAAGGAGAAAAAGGAGGGCATGCATGAAGATACTGATTGTGGATGATGAGATGAAGATGCGCCGCCTGTTGCGGCTTTTTCTCGAAAGCGACGGCTACACGTGTCTCGAGGCGAGCGACGCGGCCGAAGCGCTCGAGCTCATCGCCGACCGTCCTGACTTGGTCTTATTGGATATTATGATGCCGGACGTGGACGGCATCACCCTCTGTCGTCAACTGAAAAAACGGGACGCAGAGTTGCCCGTCGTCTTGTTGACGGCGCGTTCCGATAGCGAGACGACGATTCGCGGCTTAGACGCCGGGGCCGATGACTATGTGACGAAACCGTTCGATGGGAACGTGTTACTCGCCCGGATTCGTGCCGTGTTACGCCGTAGCCGTGTTACAAACGTCAGCTATGGCCCGCTACGATATGATGAATCGAGCGGCCGTGTGCTCTATGAGGAACAAGAGATCGTCCTGACCCCGAAAGCGACGGCGATTTTAAAATTGTTCCTCGAACATCCGAACCGATTATATAACCGCATGGACTTGTACGACCTCGTCTGGCCGTATTCTTCAGAGTCCGACCCTCGGACCGTCGATGCCCACATCCGTATGATTCGGGACAAGCTCGGGGAGGCCGGTTTTCCGATTGACGATTATTTGAAGACCGTGTGGGGACGGGGCTATCGCTGGGTCGAGGGGCGGGACGTGCCGTGATGCCTTGGCGAAATAGTCTCCCGTTTCGAATCAGTCTCGTTTTTTTGTTGACGACGTTACTGATTGAAAGTGTCTTGTTCATGCTTTTGTATCATACCTTGCTCGGGGAACGGGTCGTCGAAGAGATTGACCGGCTCGAGTCACGGGCCGAAAGCCACGCGAGTGTATTGGCGATGAGTTTTGATGAGGAGACGATTTCACATGTCGCGACGATGGAAAGCGAGACCGATACGAAAGTCGCCATCGTCGCACCGAATCACGAGCTACTCGACACGTCCAACCGCTTCCCCACCGTCTTGTCGACGTTCATCCAGGATTCCTCGGACCAGGCTGCGCTCGATCAGACGGTCGTGCTCGAAACGGACTGGGAGAACAAGCCATATCTCGCCGTCCGGACGCCGATTGAGTCGATGGATGAAGCGACACGCTACGGTTATGTATACATGTTCCTGCCGACAGAAATCATTCACGGGATCAGCCATCGCTTGCAGCTTCGTTTCCTCTATATCACCGCCATCGCGCTTATCGTCACGGCATTGACGTTCCTTTTGCTCAGTCGACTGATCTCCAACCCGATTCAGCAACTGCGTCGTGCGACCGAGAACGTGTTGACGCGACCAGATCAGCTGACCCTCCCGACCTCGCGTGTCGATGAGATCGGGGAACTCGCCCGCTCGATTGAATCGATGTCGCTCGAGCTGGCGCATCTAAAAAAAGAGCGGAATCAATTCCTGTCCGATCTCGCCCATGAGATTAAGACACCGCTCACGTATTTACAAGGGTATGCGGAAATCGCGTCCAAGCCTCAAACGCCCGTCGCTTTGAAAGAACAGTCGATTCAAACGATTTTAGAGGAGAGTCAAGCGTTAACCGAACTCGTCGAGAACGCGTTTCAACTCGCCCAACTCGATGAGAACACGTTCACGCTTCATAAAGACGAGATCATCCTTTCCGAACTGTGTGACGATTTGACGCGTGTCCTCACGTCTATGTTCCGTGTCACACCGATTGTATTCGAGAGCCGCATTTCGATTTCATCCGATGCGTCGCTCCGGATCGACCACAACCGAATCGTTCAAGTGTTCCGTGCGCTCGGACATAACGCGATCGTGCATAGCGAGGCGAGCCACGTCGCGCTTGATGGCGTGTTGACGAAAGATACGATCACGTTCACCCTCCAAGATGACGGCAAAGGGATCCCTGAGGCAGACTTGCCTCATATCTTCGAACGGCTATATCGCGTCGAGAAATCGCGTTCAAGACGCACAGGAGGAAGCGGGCTAGGGCTCGCCATCGCGCAACAGATTATCGAATATCATAAAGGGACGCTTCGTGTCGCTTCGGATTGCTCAGGTACGACTTTCACGATCGTACTCCCACTCCAAACAAAATAGCCGTCGCTTGTGCGTACAAGCGACGGCTATTGCTTATGGATTCGGCCAGATGGCCACTTCATACGTTCCCCACGTCGGTTCAAGACGCTCTAACGCGGCATACATGATTCTCGGGCCATACAAGGGAACGAGCACCAGCTTTTCTGATGAATAGTTGACGACAACCGCCTCATCTAACGTAGACGAGATGAGGATGAACTGCCGGACGTGATGAATCCGTCTCGCGATATGGCGTTCGAGCTGATTCACGACTTCGAAGAATTCGACGTCAGAATAATGGGACCCGATGCGTTCTTTGAATCCCTCGAAAATCAAATCATCATCTCGAACGAGGCATGTCGCCATCCGGACGACTACATGGGCGAACGACTGTACGTTCATCCCGCCGAGCTCGAGGTCATAGATTTCAATCCGCCGTTCTTCCACCTCGTCACCTCTCTTTCCAACTGGTTTCACATCCATTTCCCCTCAACATGTGAAAGAGTTGTGAAAGCGTCACTTCGCCACGCCCGCTTGAAGAAGCACCGACCAGTTACCGTCTTCAAACAAGTAGACGCTATTGTCAGAAGTAGCGAGTAAGAGGCGCTCCTCTTCAATGGCGAGCTCAATCGGCACCGCGTCCGCTTCTAGATTCGGCAACGGCAGCACCGTCTCACCTTCGTCCTGACGTAAGACGAGTTCATAGTCGGACGCATCTCGCACATAGGCGATTGTCGGACCATCCGTTGCGGCGAGGAGGATGTCTTCGCCTGAGATCAACGTGTCGAACGTATCGCCTCCATCGTCTGAGACGAGCATCCCGTTCGGGCCGTACACATACATACGTAGCGGTTCAGTGGCGTCAGCGAGGAGACCGGCAATCCCGTGACGAGCGGTCCCTTCCATATTCATCGGTTCAAACGTCTCACCTTTGTCGAGCGAACGGTAAAAGCCTGGTCGCAACTCACTTGTCGGCTCTTCGAGATAAACGTATAGACTTTCGGACGTATAGCCTGCGCTCATATGGTGAAAATCCGCCTCCCCTTCTAGCGAGCGAACTTCGAGCGTCTCGCCTCGGTCGGTGCCACGGACGACACCGAGCGGATTTTTAAATGCGGATTGACGTTCGGGGTGACCGCTCGCATAAAAACCATCCTCGACAAGCTCAAAACCCATATAATCGTGACGGTTCGACATCAATTCGTACCAGCCATCATCCCGATACTCCATCAGTCCGTGGTGCGTCGCAACGACCGGACGGGCATCGTCCTGCCAAAACCCGGCCCCATGGATGTGCGTGATGGCCGCGTCGGTCTCGACTCGTGTCCAATTGTCGGCTTCGTCTTGCTGTGCCTTTTGTTCCGTCTCGACCACAGGCGTTTCCTGTTCAGTCGCCGCGTCATTCGGTGGCGTATCCGGGCCACAAGCGGTCAAAAATACGGTCGCCAACAGAGTTGGCAAAATCAACTTTTTCTTCATTTGTTCTTCCTCCATCTTCAGCATCGTTTTCAGTTTAACGTCTAAAAATGAAAGAATTGTTAAATCCGAAGCGTTCTTGCATTGAGCGCAACGATGACGGTACTGAGGCTCATTAAGACCGCACCGACGGCAGGCGACAAGATGACACCGAGTGGGGCCAACACGCCTGCCGCAAGCGGGATGGCGACGATGTTGTAACCGGCGGCCCACCACAAGTTTTGAATCATCTTGTTGTACGTGTTGCGAGACAAGTCGAGAATCGACAGCACGTCTTTCGGGTTGCTCCGGACGAGGACGATATCGGCCGTTTCGACGGCAACGTCGGTGCCGCTCCCGATAGCGATCCCGACGTCCGCTTGGGCCAAGGCCGGTGCATCATTGATGCCGTCCCCGACCATCGCCACTTTGCTTCCGTCGGCTTGGACGGTTTGAACTTGCCGTGACTTATCGTCCGGCAACACTTCGGCGTACACTTCCTCGATGTGAAGTTGCGACGCTACCCAATCGGCGACTTTCCGATTGTCCCCCGTCAGCATGATCGGGCGGACGCCCCGGTCTTTCAATGCACGGACCGTCTCCTTGGCTTCATCGCGGACCATGTCCGCCAAAGCAATCATACCGACCAAATCCCCGTCTCGAAGCGTGAAGACGACGGTTTTGCCAGCGGTGGATAATCGATTGAATGCCACTTCATCAATCGCTAACTCATGCTCCCGAATATAGCGGGGACTGACGATTTGGACGTGTGCACCGTCCACGCGACCTTCCAGTCCGACGCCCGTGATCGAGGCGAAATCGACGACTTCCGGCAACGTCAACTCGCGTGCTTCCGCTTCCCGAAGAATGCCCCGAGCGAGCGGATGTTGCGAGGCCGTCTCGACCGCGGCGGCCAGACGTAACACGTCCTCTTCTGTATAAGCGGACGTGGCTTCAATGTCCGTCACCCCGAAGTCGCCTTGTGTCAACGTGCCCGTCTTATCAAAGATGACTGCATCGAGGTGACGTGCCTCTTCGAACTGAGTCCGGTTTCGAATCAATAGCCCGCGTTTTGCCGACAAGGACGTCGAGACCGCCACGACGAGCGGAGACGCGAGGCCGAGGGCATGGGGACATGAGATGACCATGACGGTAACCATTCGTTCGACGGCCGTACTGACTGGATAACCAAGGGCGACCCAAATGACGAACGTCAGCACACCCGCTCCGATTGCCACATAAAACAATAGCTTGGCGGCCCGGTTGGCTAAGTTTTGCGTTTTCGATTTAGATTCCTGCGCCTGTTTGACCAAATCGATGACTTTCGCCAAATACGTGCTCTCTCCCGTGTTCGTAGTGGAAATCGTCATACTACCTTCTTGGTTGATCGACCCTGCAATAACGACGTCCCCCGTCTCTTTTTCGACAGGCATCGACTCACCGGTCAACATCGACTCATCGACCGTCGTCCGCCCTTTCAGCAGTTCTCCGTCGACAGGAATCTGTTCACCTGGTTTGACGAGAATCATATCTCCAGTAGCGATTGCTGACACCGGAACGTCTTCAATGTCGTTCCCGCTGATGCGGTGCGCCACGCTCGGTAACAAACGAACGAGCTGTTGCAATGCGTTCGACGCGCCCATAATGGAGCGCATCTCAATCCAATGGCCGAGCAACATGATGACGATTAACGTCGCCAACTCCCAAAAGAAGTCATGTCCATGCCCATATCCGAACACGATGGCGACACTATAGAAGTACGCGACGCTGATGGCAAGCCCGATCAGTAGCATCATCCCCGGATTCCGTTGACGCAACTCGTCGATGCTGCCTTTCAAAAACGGCCATCCTCCATAGACGTACACGATTGTCGCCAACACGAATAACGTCTCCTTTTCATAAGGAAACGTGAGTTCGAAACCGGCCCACTCTTGAATCATATCTGACAAGATGAGGATTGGAATCGTCAGCCCTAACGAGACGAAAAATCGACGCTTATACGCTTCAATCATCCCTTCATGTCCGCCGGTATGCGCGTGATGCGTTTCTCCGTGTTCATGATGAGATGATGCGTGGTGTGAATGTTCCACGTTACCACCTCCTATGTATACCATATACCCCTATGTAGTATATAAAAACTTATTTTCTCATTTAACAAAAATTTCATAACTTGTTGGTATAACGGAGTAGGCGCTCATTTTTAGGTGAAAGGGTGATGCCTTATGAACCGCGTCGTGAAATGGATTATCGGGATGGTTATCGTAAGTATCGTGATTGGACTGCTCCTCCTGTTGTTCACGTTCGCTCCTGGAGGCTGGATGATGGGAAACGGATCATTCATGGGAGATCGGGACAATGGCGGCATGATGCACGGCAATGGTGGGATGGGACGTGGGAACACGATTGACCTCATCACCTCCGACGAACCAGCTCAACCGCTTCCGATTCCGAAACGGCTACAACCTGACCGCGTCACAGACGAGGCGCTTTATTATACGGTCCGCACTGAACGTGGCGAGCATCGCTTCTTCGACGAAGGCGTCAACACCGAGACGCTTGGCTATAACGGGACTTTACTCGGCCCAATGATTGAGTTGCCAGCTGGGAAGACCGTGTATATCGACACGATCAATCAGCTCGCCGAACCGACCTCTTTCCATTGGCACGGTCTCGTCATCCCTGGAGAAGAAGACGGCGGACCGCACCAACTGATTGGCCCCGGTGAGCAAAAACAAGTTCGTCTCGAGATTGACCAAGAACCGGGCACGCTTTGGTTCCATCCGCATCCGATGGGCGCAACGGCCGAACAAGTATACCTTGGTCTGGCCGGACTCTTGTACGTAACGGACCAAGCGGAGAACGGGTTGCCAAACGAGTACGGTGTCGATGACATCCCGCTCATCGTCCAAGACCGTCTCTTCACAGACGACGGACAACTCGATTACGATCGCCAGATGAACGTCGATGGGACGGTCGGCGATACGTTGATTGCGAACGGTGCCATCAATACGACGTTCGACGTGACCACGAACACGTTACGCGTCCGTCTCGTTAACGGCTCTAACGCTCGGAACATCGACTTCTCATTATCGACCGGATCGTCATTCACTCAAATCGCGACCGACGGCGGGTTGCTCGACAAACCCGTATCACTCAAAACGTTGACGCTCACACCTAGCGAACGAGCCGAGATATTAATCGACTTCTCAGACTTGTCGCTCGGGGACGACCTCGCTCTTCAAGCAGACGGGATTCCGTTCACGACGTTCACGGTGCGTGACGAGGTCGATCAAGACGGCGAATGGAGCGATGCCTTTGACGGAACGTCTGCGTCTAACGAATCAAGCGTTGCCGACCGACGCCTCACGTTGTTCGGGATGGGCAACATGGTGTCGATTGACGGCAAACAATTCGACCCCGATCGAATTGACATCAATGTCCAACAAGGTTCGACCGAGATATGGGAAATTTATAATCGAGAAGACATGATGGGCGGGATGACCCACCCGTTCCACGTCCACGGCGTCCAATTCCGGATACTTGAACGGGACGGCCAACCCCCGCCTGACAACGAACGCGGTTGGAAAGATACGGTCGCTGTCGCACCGGGCGAGAAAGTGAAAATCGAAATGACGTTTCGGGAGACAGGGACGTTCATGTATCACTGCCACATCCTGGAACATGAAGAAAACGGGATGATGGGACAGTTGAAAGTAAACTAATCACACGTTAATTGGAGGGAATAGTAATGAAGGTAAACAAAAAACTTGGAATGATGACGATGGCACTCTCACTCAGCGGTTTGCTCGTCGCCTGTGGCGAAGACGAAACGACGAATACCGATACGAACATGAGTGACCAGATGGAAGAGACGATGGATGGAAACGACCATTCAGGGATGGATATGTCCGGGTCTGGGGACGTCCCCGAGGGCTTGAAGTCAGCGGAGAACCCGACGTTCGCGGTCGGTGACAAGGCCATCATCACAGAAGCCCATATGCCAGGTATGGAAGGAGCCGAAGCGACGATCGTCGGTGCCTACGATACAGTCGTATACAGCATTTCGTATGATCCAATGCATGGGGGTGAACGCGTCGAAGACCACAAATGGATTATCCACGAAGAAATTGTCGATGCAAAAGCTGACGCTTATGAGCCGGGTGATGAAGTAACAGTCGATGCCGAGCATATGAACGGCATGGGCGGCGCGACCGCAACGATTGACTCTTCTGAGGAGACGACAGTTTACATGGTCGATTTCGAACTGGACAACGGAGAACGTGTCACAAACCACAAATGGGTGACCGAAGACGAACTGTCCGCGGAGTGAAGAAACAACCACCTTCATATGGAACGTTCACAGCGAGCTTGCCCAATTTGGGCAAGCTCGCTTTTAGAATGTCAATATATTTTTTTGAAATATAAATGAAATATTAAAATGTATTTTTGATGATAAAATTTAAATTATCAGGTTCGTTATGTCGCATATACCACTTTCTCACATCGAAGGGATTTACATAAAAATGAAAAAGAAATTAATGACAATTGCATTAAGCGCGCTACTCACCGTCGGCCTTCTCACCCCTGTCTCGACACCGGTCGAAGCGTCGACCTATTACAAAGCCGAAGTGACGACGAACATCTTGAACGTCCGATCGGGCCCGAGTACGGCGTATCCGATCGTCGGCACGGCCAAGCTCGGTCAAACGTTTTCAGCGCAACACACGACGGCCTCGTGGACGAAAATCAACTTCAACGGCACGTCCCGCTACGTCTCGAGTGCATTCATCAAACCATACGCGAGCACGACGCTTCAAACGTCGTCGACGACGAAGCTCCTCATGCCGACGAAAGGCACGTTGACGCAAAAGTATGGTCCGGCGAGCGGCATTTACGGCTACACGTTCCATAATGGGATTGACCTCGCAGCAGCGAAAGGCACTCCGGTCATCGCCGCGTCTGGCGGACAAGTCATCGTCGCCCGCAACGCCGGCGCCTACGGGAACCACATCATGATCACGCATCAATTGAACGGCCAGTCGTACACGACCGTTTACGCCCACCTCGATCGCTTGAACGTCGTTCAAGGCCAGACGGTCTTACGCGGCGCGACCATCGGCACGGTCGGCAACACCGGCAACTCGTTTGGTAACCATCTTCACTTCGAAGTACATAAATCGCCATACGTCTACAGCAGTAGCGCACCGGCGAGTAGCCTCAATCCGTATAACTTCTTTTGACACCTCCCCTCCATCCCGCATCGGATGGAGGGTTTTTCAATTCGTCCCGGATTGAAGCCGAAATTGATTGGTACTTTATTGTGACTATTGGTTTTGGCTTCATTGACGTATAATGGAAATCAAAAGATAACTATTTTCAAACGGACGTTTCGTCTTCATATATGTGACAGAGTTAACAAGAGTGAAAGGAGGTTCGCTTATGGAACGTAAGCAGTTCTATCCGTCGCGTCGGCACCATCACCGAAATGGAGGAAAACGACCACTCTCCGCCAAACGCACCCGGCCGCCCCACAGTTTCCCGATCGCTTCGATCGTCGAAGAGGCGCAAGACGCGATCTGTTATATCGACTTCACCCGCAACCACCTCTATTCGAACGAAGAGTTGCGCGCGATGTGCCCAGCGATGGTCACCCGCCGTTTCGAGGACGTTACGGCGCTCACCGCCTTCTTTTTCGCGCGCTTCGAAGAGAACGGGGCTGACCTTGACGCAATCGCCCCGGTCTGGCAAGAGATGCTCGACAACCGCTTCCTCGGTTGCCCGAACATGGACGCCCACCGCCTTCATCTTGGGGAACGGGTGATTCAACTCATCTTCAACTTCACGAACACGCCGCGCGGTGTCTTCATCATGTGGCGTGACGAGACGGAGACGATTCTGTTCGAGGAACAAAAGGACGCCTTCCTCGCCGAGCTGTCACACGACTTCCGGACGCCGCTCACAGCCATCAACGGCTACGCTGAGCTGCTCATGTATCGGCACACCGACGACGAGAAGACGCACGCCATGCTCACGCTCGTGAAACAGGAGGCCGAGCGGCTCGAACGGCTCGTCGACAACTTCCTCGACTATCAGCGCGTCTCGTATTCCGAAGAACTGTTGACGCGGCAACCGATTGATTTGTCGCGACTGCTCGAATCCATCGTCTCGAGCTATGACGCGACGTCGGCCAACCATCGTGTGACACTGTCGACGCCTGAGTCGGCCACGATCGAGGCCGACCAAGACAAGCTGCTCCAACTCGTCCACAATTTGGTCGGCAACGCCATCAAATATTCCCCGGACGGTGGGACGATTGACGTCTCGGTCACCGACGAGGACGGGACGCTCGTCTTATCCGTTAAAGATTCTGGTATCGGCATCCCGGAGGAGGCACTACCCTACATCTTTGACGAATATTACCGCGTCGACTCCGACGCCCACCGTCCGATTAAAGGGACCGGGCTCGGCCTGCGCATCTGTAAGCGGATCGCCGAGGCGCACGGTTGGGGCATCCATGCCGATTCGGTTTACGGGGAAGGGACGACGTTCGCGATTTACCTGTATTCGCCTACTGCGACGAGCACGACGCGACTCGGTGAGCGAGAAGAAAAGGTTTGACCACGACGGTCAAACCTTTTTGACGTCTAGACAGATGAACCCTCCCTGAATGCCAAGAGCGACTTTCGGGAAAAGAATAAATGAAGCGCCAGGAAAGGATGGATGCATATGAATCGACAACGTGGCTATTTGGCCCTCCCCGTCGCCGTCGCCTTTATCGTCATTTTCGGTTTGATTTTCGACAACTGGTGGATTGGGCTCGGCATCGGCATCGCGATGTTCTTCGCCTTCCAAGGTACGAAAAAGAAAGCCTGACGAAAAAAACGGACCAAATCCTCAAACGATTTGGTCCGTCAGTGAACTGACCGCTTATATCGCGGTCTTTTTCATGTAAATGCGCGCCTCATGCGGAAGTAATCGCGCCTCGTCGTTCTTTACGTTTTGAAGGACGATCTTGCCCCCTTCCACATCGATGGAAAGGTCACGCGGTTCATCCGAATGGTTCAAGACGATCGTAAAGCGTGTGCCGTCAAGTTCGCGGACGTAGGCGTGCAAGAATTCATCTTCTGGTAACAAGTCTTCAAACGTACCGTAAATGAGCGCGTCATGCGACTTCCGTAACTGAATCACTTGTTGGTAATAGCGGAAGACGGAATCTTCTCGCTCGAGGTCGGCAACTACGTTCAATTCATGGTAATTCGGGTTGACCGTCATCCAAGGCTCTCCATCGGTGAAACCGGCCTCAGGATTATCATCCCACTGCATCGGCGTCCGGGAATTATCGCGGCTGAGTAGTTGTAGGCTCGCGAACACTTCTTCCGGGTCACGTCCGTTCGCGACTTCCTCGGCGTACCGGTTTCGCATGGCGATGTCTTGATAATCGTCAATCGAGTCGAACGTCACACCGGTCATCCCAATCTCTTCCCCTTGATAGATGTACGGCATCCCTGGGAGCGTATGCGTCAGCGTGGCGAGCAGTTTCGCCGAGGCGACGCGATGTTCGCCGTCATTGCCGTACCGGGTCACTTGGCGCGTGTGGTCGTGGTTGTTCAAGAATTGCGAGTTCCAGCCTCGTCCGTTCAACCCTTCATACCAGTCGCGCTGAATCGCTTTAAACCGGAGCATGTCCCACGTCGGCATCTCGTCGGCGATTTGGAAGTGGAACAACGTGTCGAGCTCGCGGCGTGACTCGTCGACGTACAAGAGTCCTTCCGCCGGCGTCACGAACGGGATCTCTCCGACCGTCATGCAGTCATAGTGCTGGAGCACCTCCTCGTGCATCTCTTGAAGGTATTCGTGGATGCCCGGATTGTTCGCCAAATAGCTGAGATCGTACGGATTGGCGACGTCGGATAAGTCTTTCTGCTTAGCGAGCAGGTTGATGACGTCCATCCGGAATCCGTCGATGCCTTTGTCGAGCCAAAACCGCATCATGCGATAAATCTCTTGGCGCAACTCCTCGTTCTCCCAGTTCAGATCGGGCTGCTCGACGGCGAACGAGTGATAATAGTATTGCCCACTCTGCGAATCAAGCTCCCAACACGACGGGGCGAAATAGGAGCGCCAATTGTTCGGCACTCCGCCGTCGACGGGATCATGCCAAATATAATAGTCGCGCTTCGGTACGTCTTTCGATGCCTTCGCCTCAAGAAACCAAGGATGCTCGTCCGACGTATGGTTGACGACGAGGTCGAGGATGACTTTCAGGCCAATCGCGTGGGCTTCATCAAGCAACCGTTCGAAGTCTTTCATCGTCCCCGCCTTGTCCATGACCTGGTAATAGTCGGCGATGTCATAGCCGTTATCCCGGTCCGGCGAGACGTAGAACGGGTTCAACCAGACGACGTCCGCTCCGAGTTCCTTGATGTACGGAAGTTTTTGCCGCACCCCTTCCAAATCCCCATATCCGTCCCCGTTCGTATCGAGAAAGCTCCGCCAATACACTTGATAGACGACCGCTTCTTTCCACCATGTCCGTTTCATTGAATATCCTCCTTCATAAGAAAGGCCTCGAGCGTCCACTCGAGGCTTCGTTTTGTTAAATCCGCGTCAAGACGTTGTCGAGCGTGAGCCCCGTCGTGTCCGTGAACACGAGGTCCGCTTCGGTCAACACGGCCGGGTCCCCGATCCCGACGGTGTACATGCCGGCCGCATGAATCGCTTCGACTCCCGCCACCGCATCCTCGACGCCGATACAATCTTTTGGCTCGACGCCAAGCGCCTCAGCCGCCTTTAAGAATACTTCTGGATGTGGTTTCGACTCGGCGACGGTCGCCGCATCGACAATATGGTCAAACTGGTCGAGGAGACCGAGCTGACGCGTCACCATATGGGCGTTCTTTGAAGCGGACGCCATGCCCACTTTATAGCCGGCTTGTCTGATTTCACTTAGGAACGCTTCAACCCCAGGTAAAATGTCCGCATGGGTGATATTCGAAATGAGCGACACATAGTGTTCATTCTTCTTCGTGGCGAGTTGTTCCTTCTCTTCCACTGAAAAATCGTGCTCACGGCCGCCGAGACGAAGAATGCGTTCGAGTGACTCGGTACGGCTTACCCCTTTGAGCGTCTCGTTGAACTCGCGGTCGAACGGGATATCGAGCTCTTCTCCGAGTGCTTTCCAGGCCAAGTAGTGATCTTCCGCGCTGTCCGTGATGACACCGTCTAAGTCAAAGATAAAAGCTTTCATATGATCTCTCCTTATTTGTCCCCACCGATACGTAACCCTTGCATGAAGTACTTATTCAGCAAGATATACAAGATGATGATTGGGATGATACTGACGACCGAGGCCGCCATGATGTAGTTCCATTGCGTTGCATTTTGACTTTGGAACGACTGGAGCCCGAGCGTGAGCGTGTACTTCTCTGGCGATGTGATATAGAGAAGCGGTTTTAAGAATTCATTCCAAAAGCCGAGGAAGACGAAGACGGCTTGCGTCGCGACTGATGCTTTCGCCATCGGGAAGACGATGCGCCAAAATGTCTGGAACCGGTTAAGCCCGTCGACTTGTGCCGCTTCTTCGACCTCCCGCGGGAAGTTGATGAAGAACTGACGCATCAAGAAGATGTAGGCGAAGTTGATCGCCCCTGGTACGATGAGCGCCGCGTACGTATCCAAAATACCGAGCGAGCGCATGATCAAGTAGTTCGGGATGAGCAAGATTTGTCCCGGCACCATCATGACGGCGAGAATCAACAGGAACAAGTAGTTTCGTCCCGGGAAGCGCAAACGTGCGAGCGAGTACCCGGCCATCGTGTTGAAGATGACGTTCACGATCGTTCCGACCGTCGCGATGAAGAACGAGTTCATGATCCAGCGCGGGAACAACGGGTCGTTCGTGAAGATATGTTGGTAGTTGGCGAGTGTCGGATTCTCAGGCCAAAGCGTCAATCCCCCGGCGACAATCTCGCTATATGGTTTGAACGAGGCGAGCACGGCCCACAGGAATGGGTACATCGTGATGAGCGCGTACGACACGAGAATGACATAGAGTAAGACGCGCGGCCATTTTCTTTTTTTCATGATCCATTCCTCCTTAGTAGTTCGACTCTTCCTTGTTCAAGCGGCGGGCAATCATCGACACGGTGAAGATGATGAGCGTCAAGATGATGGCGAGCGCCGAGGCGTATCCCATCGTCCCAATCGTCTGGAAGGCGTATTGGTAGATGATGAGCGAGAACGTGAGCGTCGCATTATTTGGGCCGCCCGTCCCCCCAGAAATAATGTACGCTTGGTCGAACAATTGGAAACAACCGATGATGCCCATGAGAAGCACGTAGTTTGTGACTGGCGTCAAATTCGGCACGGTAATTTTCATCAGTTTCTGCCAAGCGTTCGCCCCGTCAAGTGATGCCGCTTCATATAACGAATGTGGGATGTCCTGTAGACCGGCCAAATAAATCGTCATGAAGAACGGTACGGTCGACCAAATGTTCATGACCATGATCGTCGCCAGCGCGAAGTCGGTCTCATTGATGAAGTTGACCGGCGCTTCGAGCAATCCGAAGTTGACGAGCAAATTGTTAATCGGACCGTTCAAGCTGAACAGGAACATGAAAATCATCGTCAGTGCCGAACTCGACGTGAGCGTCGGCAAGAAGTAAATCGTCCGGAACGTATTTTGGAACCGAATGCCCGAATTAAGGACAGCCGCCATGAGGAGTGCGACCGCTGTTTGAATCGGGACGACGAAGAGCGCATAGCGGAACGTATTATTAAGCGCCGCCCACACCCGGTCGTCATTCCAGGCGTTCACATAGTTCGTAAAGCCGACCCACTGAAAGTCGATGCCTCCGAACAAGTTGACGCGCGTGAATGACAAAAAGAGTGAATAGAAGATTGGAAGCAATGTGAACGTGAATAAGAGAATCAGTGTCGGCAACATGAACGTGACGCCTTGCAGGGCCTCCCGACGATTTCGTTCGCTCCCTTTTCCGTTTTTCGGGCTCGGCGCTTGTGCGGCCGCGTCCGTGCGACGGTTAATCTCGAGTTGTGTGCCCATAGGACCCTTCCTTTCCGAACAAAAGTAGGCTCGCGGTGTCACGCGAGCCCTTCATCTTACTGCAACTGCGTCTCGATATCTTTGTTCGCTGCGTCTTCGGCGCGTTTCATCGCCTCTTCAAGCGTCATGTCACCGGTTAGTGCTGCCGGCAACAAGTTGTTGTATTCACGGGCGACAATTGAGAGCGAATCACCTTTTTGCCACGGTGTCGCATAGGCGCCGGCTGCGACGAACGGTGCTTTTAATTCGTCGTCTTGTAGGTTCAACTCTTCAGCGATTGACTTGAGCGATGGCAGGACACCTGCCCCGTCCGACCAAATCTTCATACCATCTTGTGATGTCGCGTAGTTGATGAACTCCCAGCCTGCTGCTTTCTCATTCGAATCACTGTTGAGCGAGTAAGAGACGGTGAACATCATCGAACCGCTGTCCCCACCGATTGTCGGGACTTCTTTCGTTCCCATCTCAACGTCCGGGAAGTTTTGCTCGATGTGTGAAATCGCCCAGTTCCCTTCAATCATGATAGCCGCACGCTCAGCACCAAACGAGTCCCCGGCCCAGCCTTGACCAAGGTCAGCCGGACGTTGGATGAGTTTGTCCTGATAGGCATCGATGAGCGGTTGAAGTGCCGCGATTTGATCCGGCTGTGAGAGGACGGCTTTTCCGTCTCCGTCAACGACGTCCGTGCCACCCGACTGCAGGACGAACATGTGACGGGCAAGCTCAGATGTCGTGATGGCCGGTACAACGCCAGACGGGAGCTCTCCTTGAAGTTCAGCGAGAAACGCCGGAAGTTCTTCCATTTCAGTCGGAATGTCGTCCGCCGTGAATCCTGCCTCTTCAATCATCTGCTTGTTATAATAGAGTCCGAGCGTCGAATAGTCTTTCGGCAATCCGAATAACTGATTGTCAGACTTGAACGCGTTGATGGCCGGCTCGTAGAAGTCACCAAGATCTTTTTCTGCTTGCTCCACGTACTGATCGAGCGGCTCAAGGATTCCTTGTTTGGAAAGTTCCGGTGCAAGGAACGCATCGACATAAAAGACGTCAGGCGCCGTTCCGCCGACAAGGTCCGTTTGAAGTTGTGTCTGGTAATCGTTGTACACTTTCTTCTTCACCGTGATGCCGGTCTCTTCAGTAAAGGCCGCCAGCAATTCGTCAAACGCTCTGACTTCGGCATCTGTCCCTTTCCATGTCCCGACGGTGATTTCTTTCCCTTCGAGCTCTGTCGGGTCAGAAGCGACTTGTGCTTCGTCGTCCCCACCGCAAGCTGCCGCGAACATAAGGCTTGATACCATTAAGACAGATAAAGAGATGCGTTTTTTATTCATGCGTGATTTCCTCCTTAGGGATAATAACAAATAATAAAGTAACCGCTTTCAACTCACAACTCGATTTTATACCCGAAACGTTTCGGAAAGCAAGTGTTTTTTTGTATTAGCTTTTTTTCGTTGATATATCACTATTTACAGTCTATTCCTTCTCGGTCTAAAATGAGCTTAATGACATCAAATCCCAAAATTATTCATAACGTTTTCATAAAGGAGTCCACATTATGGCCACATTAAAAGATGTCTCCCGCGCCTCCGGCTTTTCGATTACGACCGTCTCCCGCGCGCTGAACGGGTACGATGACGTCAACAAAGAGACACGGGATAAGATTATGAGCGTTGCGAAAGAACTTGGCTACAGCCCGAACATCTTGGCACGCAGCCTCGTCAAAAAACAGTCGAAGACGATCGGCTTCCTCGTCACCGACTTGAAGCGCGAGAGCGTCAAAGATAACTTCATGTTCGAGACGCTCTGCGGCGTATCGGACGAGCTGTCCGACCTCGACTACGAGTTCGTCCTGTTGTCGACGACGACGTCAAAACAAAAGAACAAGACGTACGGACAAATGTGCGCTGAGCGCCAACTCGACGGCGTCGTCATCCAAGGACTGAAGCGAGACGATCCGTATTTGCTCGAAGCGATTGAGAGTAAGGTGCCGTGCGTACTCGTCGACATTCCTGTCGAGGGGCTCAATACCGGATATGTCACCTCAAACCAGCTAGAGAGCGCCAAACAAGCGGTCCGGTACTTGATTCGTCTTGGCCATAAGCAAATCGCGTTTATGAACGGAGCACCCCATGCGTATGTCTCGACCGTTCGTTACGACGCCTACCGTCAAGTGCTTCACGAGAATGGAATCGAACTGAACGAGTCTTACGTCTTGAACGGCGACTTTGAAGAAAGCGCGTCAAAGGATGTCGCCTTGCCATTCTTATTGAACCACCCTGAGGTCACCGCCATCTTCTGCGCATCCGACGTCATGGCGCTCGGCGTCCTTCAAGCGACACGCGAGCTCGGCTTACACGTTCCCGAGGACTTGTCGCTCGTCGGATTCGACAACATTTTGTTGTCGCAATACGTATCGCCCCCGCTCACGACGGTCGGGCAACAACCTTATGAGATGGGCAAAAAAGCCGCAGAGATGGTCGTTTCCATCGTCGAAGGCAAAGACGTGCCACACGAGGCGTTCGTCAATAACCAGCTGATCCTCCGGGAATCGGTCACGAAAAATCGGCGATGATTAGTCATCGCCGATTTTTCGTATTGTCATGAAGGCAAAGATGCCGACCGTCGCCCAGTATAAAACAGGCAGCATTTGCACGGTGATCGGCAAAAGCGAGATTACCGTCCGCACGATTAGCGGTGCCGTAATCCCATAAGCCGTAATTGTCCATGCTTCTTTGAAGCGAATCGGAACAAAGCGCCGGAAGCTTAAACCCGCCACTGCCAGTAACGTGATCAGCACGATATGAACGAGCAAGTCTAGTAGGACCGCGCCGTAAATGTAGAGCGGATAAAACCAATTTAAGTCTGACCCAACATCGCGAACGTCCGCTTCAGTCAGTTGTTCTTTATTCACAAAATTTAGCAACGTCTCGTAACTGCTTAATTCCGTAGTGATGCCACTTCGTTTGAACACCCACCCCTCTTTTTCGAGCAATAGCGTCTGTTTCGCGTTCGTCGACCGCTCTTCCCCGACCATGACGACGAGGTCGAGCACGGGCATGTCGAACGCAAACGGCTCTTCGTACGTCAAGCCTTGTTCCGTCACTTGAAACGACGGCAACACCTCGTCAAACGTCGGCTGATTCAACCATTTCACGCTATACACAATGGCGTTAGCCAACAAGATGGCTACCACGACATAAAAAATCGACTTCCAAATTGACTGCCCTCGAAACTGTTGTACTTTCTTGAACTGAAACCCCAAACTCGCAATCATCTGCTCCATGCCAAACCTCTTTTCTAAAACGTTTCTACCACCATTTAATCACGATTTTTAATCAAACAAAAGAGAAGTTCACAAAAATACGGCTTGATTGTCCGAAACGTTTCGGATAGAATGGGGTCGAATCAAGAAAGCGCTTTATTATACAGGAGGTTACAACGTGGCGAATACACTGATGAACTATACGACAGGTACTGGGGACTTAAAAGATTGGCTTGTGGCCGAGGACGGTTTCCGTCCCGAGTGGCTCGGGAAAGGTGAGGCGGTCTTCTCACTCGGGAACGGTTATATGGGACTACGTTCCGTGACAGAAGAGCATTATGCGAACGAGACGCGCAACTTGTTCGTCGCAGGGACATTCAACAAGTTTGCAGACAACGAAGTGACCGAGCTTCCGAACGCGGCCGACATCTTATGGATGGAGTTCAAACTGAACGGGGTCCGTTTCGACTTGACGCAAGGAACAATCCATTCATATCGTCGAACGCTCAACGTCAAGCACGCCGAGTTGACGCGAGAGGTGACGTGGGAGAGCCCGAACGGTGACATGTACGACCTCGTCTTCTCACGGTTCGTCTCGATGGCGAACGTGCACGTCATCGCCCAACGCGTGACCATCACGCCGAAACAAGCGACGACGCTCGCCGTCACGTCCGGCATCAACGGTCAGATGACAAACAGTGGTGTCCAACATTTCCTCGAGGGCGACAAACGGCTCTATGATGGTCGCTTCATGCAACAGCTACAAAAGACGACCGAGTCCGGCATCGACTTCGTTTTCCATAGCGTCCACCGCTTCAAGGCAGCCGAGACGATTGAACCGAAGTCAATCATCAAGATGGACCGCCGGAAGATTTTCTTCGACTATTCGGACATCGTTGTGCCGGCCGGCGAGACGCTGACAATCGAGAAGTATTCGACGGTGTTCACGTCACGCGACCGTGATGTCGAGGCAATGGACCTTGCGCCGTATGCCCTCGACGTGACGAAAGACGTCGAAGCGTTCGGCTACGACCGTCTTCTCGAAGAACACGTCAATGCGTGGGACGAACTCGTCTGGTCACACGTGCCGATTCAAATCGAATCGAAAGAGAGGTTCGACCAGCTCGCGATTCGTTTCGCACAGTATCACTTGGCCGTCATGACACCCAAACATGACAACCGGATGAACATCGGAGCGAAAGGACTGTCTGGCGAAGGCTATAAGGGCCATACGTTCTGGGACACGGAAATCTTCATCTTGCCGTACTATACGTACACGAACCCGAAAATCGCCCGCAGTCTCCTCGAGTATCGTTATCAGTCGCTCTCCGGGGCGCATCGAAAAGCGAAAGAGAACGGCTACGAAGGTGCGATGTTCCCTTGGGAGTCGGCTTGGCTCGATGACGGTGAAGTGACGCCGGTATGGGGTGCGGCCGATATCGTAACCGGCGAGGCGACGAAGATTTGGTCCGGCTTTATCGAGCAACACATCACGTCCGACATCGCGTTCGCCACGTGGCAATACTACCAAGTGACCGGTGATCAAGACTTCATGGACCAGTACGGTTACGAGTTGTTGATTGACACGGCCAAGTTCTGGGCGAGCCGCTTAGAGTGGAATGAAGCAGCCGGCCGTTACGACATCAATGAAGTCGTCGGACCGGATGAGTATAAAGAGCATGTCGACAACAATGCGTTCACGAACTATACGGCCCATTGGAACATCCAAAAAGCGATCGAGTACGTCGACCTCCTTCGTGCCGAGAAACCTGAACTGTTCGAACGTTTGAACGAAAAACTCGACCTCGAGACGGCCGAGGAACGTTTCCATCACGTCCTTAATTTGATTTACTTGCCGCAAGTGCGCGAGGACGGTGTCTTGCCGCAAGATGATACGTACCTCGACAAACAGATCATCGATTTGACGAAGTATAAGAATCAAGAAAACGTCGGTTCGATGTTCCTCGACTATAACCTCGAGCAAGTGAACGAGATTCAAGTGTCGAAACAAGCGGACGTCATGATTTTGATGTATCTCCTCGAAGACTTGTTCACGGCTGACGTGAAGCGCGCGAACTGGGAATACTATGAGCCGAAGACACTCCACGACTCGTCGCTCTCGCTGTCGACGCACAGCGTGCTCGCTTCCGACCTCGGCGACCAAGAGCTTGCGTACGACTTATTCCGGCGCGCGTCTGAAATCGACCTCGGTCCGAACATGAAGACGTCTGATGCGGGCATTCATGCCGCCTCGCTCGGCGGGATTTGGCAAGCGGTCGTCAACGGGTTCGGTGGTGTGCGGATGACCGGCGGGAAGCTCCGAATCTCCCCGATGCTTCCAAAAGCATGGACGTCCCTCACCTTCTCAATCGACTGGCAAGGCGAGACACTCGACGTCCACGCCACGCAGCAACATGTGACGATTACCCGCCGCGTTGCGTCAGAGAAACCACTCCAAGTGGAAGTATACGGAGAAACACGCGTCATCACAGATACGTTCACAAGTGACGTGTTGACGGTATGACGTACCGGCCTCACTTCCATTTCGCTCCTCCGTTCGGTTGGATGAACGACCCGAACGGGCTATGCCAATTCGACGGGACGTATCATCTGTTCTACCAGTACCATCCGTTCGGTGTCGAATGGGACGATATGCATTGGGGACACGCCACGTCGAGTGACTTGATTCACTGGGAACATAAACCGATCGCCCTCCGTCCCGGAAAGACGTACGACCGGGACGGGGTGTTCTCGGGCAGTGCGCTCATCGTGGATGACGTCCTTCACTTGTATTACACCGGAAACGTCTGGCTCGACGAGAAACGGGAAGCGTTAAAGCAAGTCCAATGCCTCGCGACCTCAACAGATGGCGTGACGTTCACGAAGCATTCCGCCAACCCGCTCATTTCCAATGAGCCAAAAGGTGGGAACGCGCACGTCCGCGACCCGAAAGTATGGACGGCGAACGGACGGCACTACATGGTTCTCGGCACGCGTGACGCGACGGACGGGAAAGTCGTCTTGTATGACTCAGACGACGCCATCCACTGGACTGAGCGCGGCGTCGTTGCCGGAGAGACAGGTGAGCACGGTTGGATATGGGAATGCCCGGACTTGTTCCACTTAGATGGCCAAGACGTCTTGCTCATCTCGCCTCAAGGTATGGAGCCAAACGGTGACCGTTACCACAACTTGCATCAGTGCGGATACTTTGTCGGCGAACTCGATGTCGAAACACCCGTCTATACGCACGGTGCCTTCACCGAGCTCGATTATGGGCATGATTTTTACGCGGCCCAGACGTTTTTAGACGACCAAGGACGTCGTATTTTAATCGCGTGGAACGCGATGTGGAAACGAGATTGGCCTGAACAAGCCGAAGGGTGGACGAATCAGATGACACTTCCACGTGAATTGTCGCTTCAAGACGGCCGTTTGGTTATGACGCCAATCGAGGAAGTGAAGACGTTGCGTCAGACATGCGAGATACTTCAAGATCCAACTTTTGAAGGGGATGCGCTCGAATTGACGTTCGAAGCAGTTGGTGACTTCACCCTCCACTGTTACGGGAATACCGCTACATTCTCGAAACGAGGAGACGAGTTTGAGCTGAACCGCAACGGTGACATCCGCCGTATCCGAGCAAACGGACGAACGTTCCGCATCTTCTTTGACGCCTCGTCTATCGAAATATTCGTCAATGACGGCGAGTATGTCTTTTCGAGCCGTGTCTATCCGGCTCAACAGGCTCGTCACTCGATTTCAGGTGACGTTAAAAATCTCACACTCTATCGGCTCGCGACCGCTACGTGAACCGAAAAACAAGTGCGTCATCCATGGGATGAGGCACTTGTTTTCGTAAACGTGCATTACCAATTGACATTTTTTAGCGCTCTGTTACGGTTGAAGTATCGCTATTTTGAAGGAAGTGACATCGTGCCGTTTACCGCCCTTTTGTTGAATGCCTCCGTGGCGTTCACAGGCTTTTACTTAATCTCTAAGTTGTATCACTCTGAACACTTCGGACCTTTTCGATTCCGCGGTTTCTTAATCGGATTATTGACCGGGGCAATCGGTCTGTTCCTTATGATGAACGCGGTCCAAGTGAACGGTGAAGTGCGTGTCGACTTACGGTATTTGCCGCTCGTCCTGCTCGCCTTTTACGGGGCCCGCTTCCCGCTCTTAATCGCGACCGTCATCATCGCAAGCACCCGCTTTCTGTTCGGACTGACCGACCAGGCCGTCGTCGCATTCATCGCCACCTTCGTCATCGGCGTCGGCATGTGGTGGATTCATCGGCACGTCCATCGCCTATTGTTGCAAAGCATGCTGTTACACGTCTGGGCGCTCGTCATCACCTCGGTCTCGATTCTCGTCAACCTCGGATGGAGCAGCGCTTATATAGAAATCGTCCTGACGTTCTGGGTCGTCGGGCTACTCGTCGGGACACTCGCGAGCCTGCTCGCCATCGACTTAGAACAGATGACGCGACGTTCCAAAGAGTATAAACATTCGGCCGAACGCGACCATTTGACCGGCTTGTTCAATCGCCGGATGTGGGAAGAGCGGACGACATCGCTCGTATCCGAGAGACGAGCGTATAACGTGCTCGCCCTCGATATCGATCACTTCAAACACGTAAACGATACGTACGGTCATCCGAACGGCGACCTCGTCTTGAAACGGTTCGCCGAACTGTTGAAGGTTGAGACACGGTCCCATGACGTGGTCGCACGAATCGGTGGCGAAGAGTTCGTCATCCTCATCTATGACTTACCTCCCGAGAAAGTGGTCAAAGTCGCCGAGCGGATTCGGGAACGGATTGCGGTCGAGGCGTTCGTTCTGTCGGACGGGACATCGATTCGAATCAGCACCTCGATTGGCATCGCCCACGGGAGCGCCTTGCCGGTCGAGTCGATGAGCAGTATCGCTGACAGTGCACTCTATGAAGCAAAAGACAAAGGACGAAATCGGACGGTGGTGCGACGTGCCAACGCACACATGCTCGTTCCAAACTAACGAAAAGGAGGTCTGTTCATCGCAACCCGATGAGCGGACCTCCTTTTCACCATTATCGGATGGCCGCGAGCCGTTCGACTTCATCCGTCATGATGGCGTCAACTTCGGTCGTGTCCGGGAGCTCGTTCGGATCATTGATCGTATAGAGCCGCGTCACGATTCCGTTTTCGCTTAATTTCACCGCGTCTGCTGTCCCGGCGAACGCGGGCTGGGCGTGGACGGCCTCGGCTTGAATACGTTCGACGAATCCGACCAAGTCGGGATGCCCTTCCCCCGTCAAGACGGCGATCCTCGCCTCGGGCGCGACGTCGCGCAGTCGGACGAGCGTGTCCGGATTGAACGACGAGAAGACGACGCGTTCGGCGAGGTCGAACTCTTCGGTCGCGAGCCAGGCGAGTTGCTCAATCCCTGAATAGTCGAATCGGTCCGTCTTCAGTTCGACGTTCACCGTGACGTCATGGGCCGCGACGAGGGCGAACACTTCCTCGAGCGTCGGGATGCGTTCCCCTTCGCTTCGAAGCGCACGCAGTTGACGGAGCGTCATGTCTTTCACATAACCGCTCCCGTCCGTCGTCCGGTCGACCGTCTCGTCATGGATGACGACGAGGCGGCCGTCTTTCGTCCGTTGCACGTCGAGCTCGATGCCGTCGACGTAAGGAAGCGCCGCCTCGAACGCGCGGAGCGTATTTTCCGGATGCTTGGCGCTATAACCACGATGAGCGTAAAGGTGCATCTTATTGCCCCAAGGTGGAAGTCGTCTCGTCGGCCGCACGCTTCAACGCGTCCTCGACCGACACGCCTTGATACAAGCTCTCCATCGCATTGACGACGCTTTGACGTGACTGCGGGAACGACGAGATGAGGGCGCCTTGCGTCGCCGGCGACGTCTTCGTCTCGCTCAACTGATCGACCGTCACTTTCAGCTGCGGGTACTCGGCCCACACGTCTTCGACAATCGGCTCGTTGTAGGCGTCCGGGTTGATGGCGAAGTAGCCGGTCTCGACGTGCCATTTCGCCTGCGCTTCTTTCGAGGCGGCAAATTTCATGAACTCCCACGCACCTTGTTTCGTCTCGTCGGCGATGCCGTCACCCATCCAGAGCGAGGCACCCCCGATGACGACACCTTCGCGGTCCGCCTCGTTCGGTACCGGCAAGTATGACACGCCGACGTCAAACGGTGCGTTGTCGACGACCGTCCTTACACCGGCCGACGAGTCGAGGTACATGGCGACGTTGCCCGACTGGAAGGCGGCACGCATGTCGTCCCAGTTTTGACCGACGTTCAAGAACGTCTTCTCGTCGTACATGTCTTTAATCAAGTTGAAGGCGTTCTGTCCCTCTTCCCCGTCAAACACCGCTTTCGTCGGAGTACCGCTGCGACCGTTGTCGTTGTCGACGTAAAGCCCGCCCTGTGCGGCGACGAGCTGTTCGAAGAACCAGCCGTAGTTGAGGATTGTGAAGCCGGTCTGGCCGTCACCCGTCAGTGCTTTCGCCGCCTGTTTCAATTCGTCATACGTGCGCGGCGCTTTCTCTGGGTCGAGCCCGGCTTGTTTGAACGCGTCCTTGTTGTAGATGAGCACCGGCGTCGACGAGTTGAACGGCATCGAGTACTGCTTGCCGTCGACTTGATAATAGCTCAAGATGTTCTCTTCCCAGACGCTCGTGTCGAAGTTCTCTTTATCGATGAACTCTTGGACCGGTGTGATTTTGTTCGTGTCGATCATATACTTCGTTCCGACCTCGAACGTCTGCATGATCGCCGGGGCGTCCGCCGAACCGGCGACGGCGTTGAACTTCGTGAGCGCCTCTTCATACGTCCCTTGGAAGATCGGTTTCACTTCATAGTCGTCTTGTGAGGCGTTGAAGTCGTCGACTTGATTGTTGAGCGCGGTCTCTAAGTCCCCGCTCATCGCGTGCCAAAACACGACTTCCGTCTTCCCGTCTGCGGTCGCCGAGGCTTCCGGCGCCGCCTCCTCGCTGCCACACGCCCCGAGCAATAACACCGAACTGGCCAACCCTGCGAATAATGCTTTTTTCTTCATGTAAACTTCCTCCTTTTATTTGATTGCGCCTTGCGTCAAACCTTCTTGCAGTTGCTTTTGTCCTGCGAAGAGTAAGAGTAGTGTCGGGATGATGATCATGATGACGGCCGCCATGACGACGCCCCAGTCCGAGGCGATCTCGTTCGACTGCATCTGTTTGATCCCGATTTGCACCGTTCGCGCCTGCTCCGTGTTCGTCACGAGGAGCGGCCATAAGTACATGTTCCATGTCGTCAAGAAGCTATACACCGACAACGTGACGAGCGGCGTCTTCGAAACCGGTAAGACGACGTTCCAAAAGAAACGGAAGCGGCTGATGCCAGCGATTTGGGACGCCTCGTACATCTCGTACGGAATCGTCTTGAACTGTTGTCGAAGTAGGAACGTCCCGAACGCGAGCGCGAAGAACGGAACCGACAACCCCCACACCGAGTTGAGCCAGCCGAGCGACTGCACGGTCAAGAAGTTCGGTACCATCGTCGCTTCCCACGGCACCATCATCGTCGCGAGGAACAGCATGAAGATGAGCGCTTTCCCTTTGAAGTCGATGAAGACGAACGCGAACGCGGCGAGGCTCGACAAGACGACTTGCCCGACCATGACGAGGAGCGCGACGACGAGACTGTTCACGAGATACGTCAATAGCGGGATCCGGTCGAACGCGGCGACGTAGTTCGCGAGCGATGGTTCTTGTGGGATGAGATTGCCTTTTAACGCCTCGCTCCCGTCCATGAGGCTGATGGAGAACGCATACCCGATCGGGAACAGCATGACCGCCGCGCTCAAGACGAGCAGCGTGTATACGAGTGCATTTCGCATCGTCATTGGTAATGCACCTTCCTTTCGACGAGCTTGAACTGGAGCCACGTCAACAGGAGCACCGTCACGAATAAGAGCACGGCCTGCGCACTCGCCCCGCCGACGTTGTAGTTGATGAACGCGTCCTTATAGATGGCGTAGACGATGACGTTCGTTGAATTCGTCGGACCGCCTTTCGTCAGCAAATCGATTTGCCCGAACGTCTGGAAGGCGTTGATGAGCGAGATAATGCCGACGAAGAAGAGTGTCGGCGACAGCATCGGGATCGTGATGGCCCGAAGTTGGGTCCAGTAGTTCGTCCCGGCGATGTCCGCACTCTCATAGAGCGTCCGGTCGATATTTTGCAGGCCGCCGAGGAGAATGAGGAACGTGAACCCGACGTTCATCCAGACGGTCGCGAGCGACACGGACAGGAGCGCATATTGCGGGTCGAGGAGCCACTGGACCCCGCTCGCCCCGACCGCTTCTAAAAAGCGGTTGAAGATACCGATCGACGGGTTATACATGAACATCCAGATGACCGATGACGCGGCGACACTCATCCCCATCGTCGCCGAGAACGCCGTCCGAAAGAATCCGATGCCGCGCAGTTTCTCGTTGGCAAGTAAGGCGAGGCCGAGCGCGATGAGGATCGTGAGCGGCACGGTCAACGCGACGAACCCGACCGTCGCCTGGACGCTCTGCCAAAACGTCGCGCTCGTGAAGAGCCGGGCGTAGTGCCCGATTCCGACGAATTCGAGCGGCGTCCCTTGCGTGTCCGTCCGGAAGAAGCTCAAGTAAATCGTCCGGAGAAGCGGATAGACGAGGAAAATCCCGAACAGCGCAATCGACGGCGACAAGTACAACAGCCCGCTCACCGCGTCCGAAATCCGTGTCTTGACGCGTTGTCTCGGCAATGCGACCGTCATTGGAACACCTCCAGCGCCTCGAATAGTTTCGGCTGACGCGGTTCGATGCGGTCACCGCTCGCGTCAAAGAGCGACATCTGTTTCGGGTCGACGTAACAGGCGACCTTCTCCCCAATCGAGAGCGGCCACTGCCCCGACCATTTGGCGAGCCATTCCGTCCCACCGACGTCAAAGGCGAGAATCGTCTCCGTGCCGAGCACCTCGATGTTTTTCAACTCGGCGTAGAACGTGACCTCGTCATGGGCCGGTAAAATCTGCTCCGGACGGACGCCGAGCGTCGCCGTTTCTTCTGTCGTCATCACGTTCGGCTGGAACTGACGCCCATCCGCGGCGACGAAGCCTTTGTCGCTTCGCTTCACCGGCACCAAGTTCATCGGCGGCGAGCCGATGAACGAAGCGACGAACGTGTTCGCCGGCTTGTTGTACAAATCGAGCGGCTTCCCGACTTGTTGGACCTCGCCTTCGTTCAACAGCATCATCCGATCGGCCATCGTCATCGCCTCGACTTGGTCGTGCGTGACGTAAATCATCGTCAAGTTCAGCTTGCGTTGCAGCTGCCGAATCTCCGAGCGCATCTTGGCACGGAGCTTGGCGTCAAGGTTCGAGAGCGGCTCGTCCATGAGACAAATCGGCGCCTCGGTGACGATGGCCCGGGCCAGGGCGACCCGTTGCCGTTGTCCGCCCGACAGCTCGCGCGGCTTTCGCTTCAAATAGTCGGTCAACCCGAGCGTCTCGGCGGCCGCATGGCACCGTTCGCGCTGCTCGAGTTTCGTCAGCCCTTTCGTATGTAGGCCGAACGTGATGTTTTTCTCGACGGTCATATGCGGATAGAGCGCATAGTTTTGGAACACCATCGACAGTTGGCGCTCGCTCGGTTTGAGCTCGTTCGCGGCGACACCGTCAATCCGGAGCGTCCCCGCCGTGATCGACTCAAGCCCGGCGATCATCCGGAGCATCGTGCTCTTGCCGCAGCCGGACGGTCCGACGAGCGCGAAGAACTCGCCCGCCTCGATCGTGACGTCGATGCCGCGGATGACCTCGGTGTCGCCGTACGACTTTTTGATTTGTTGCAATTGAATCGACTTCATATGATGTCCTCCTTCATTCCTTGTGACGCCCAGAGCCGCTCGTCTCCCGTCGATACGGCAAACGCACCGTGCGATAGCGCTTGATGCACCTCGATCGGCTTACGAATCATGCCGCCCGTCACGATTGGGAACGGCACGCTCCCGGCGACGTGCTCGATGACGTTCGGGATGAGACCTGGCATGAGTTCGAGCGCGTCCGGCTCGTGGTCGTTCGCCATCTTGATGCCCGACGTGACGGCGTCCGAGTCGACTAAAAATAAGCGCTGTACCGTCATGAGCCCGGCGCGTTTCGCGTGCTGGATGACCGACGCCTTCGTCGTGACGATGCCGTCGGCGCCGACGCGTTTCGCCAAATAGTCGATGCCATCCCGGTCGAGGCTGATGCCATTGATGCGCTCGGCATGCAAGAAGACTGTCTTGTTCTCCCGTTTCAGATGTGACACGTAGCGGTCGAGCGTGCTGAGCGTACCCATCATGAGGAACGTCGTCGTAACGTCCGATTGCAGGAACTTCTCGAATTGTTTCGGCGACTTGATGGAGGCGATCATCTTCTCCTCACCGATCGTGCGAAGTGTTTCATTCACTTGACTCACCCTTTCCTAAAAAAAGGACCAACAGAAACTAGACGTCAATGACGTAAGGGCTTCTGTTGGTCTCTCGAATGTTCTACCGTTTGCTATTCACTTGGGGGTTGTGGGGTCTCACAAGTCCTATCGTAACGGATGAATGTAAAGCGTCCGTGAAGGACATGCAAAAAAACGTAAACCTTTCATGAATGAAATTTACAAACCATCTGAACCGACATCAATGTCTACGTCTTAACCAAGTGATACTATTAGTGAGCAGGGATGGATTCAAATCTTCAATTCAAACATAACTAAGGGGGATTGGATGTGAAAAAAATTCAATTAACCGAACCGGGATGGACCCACCAAAACATATGGGAAGGATGCATCCTCGCCTCGATTGCCCATGCTATTTTCATCGCAAATGATCCAGAGTTTGCTTATGAGCATTCATGGGATGGTAACAACTACAGCACCAACGATGGCCAAGGAAGCAGAGGGACGGTAGCATTTGGTCAAGAGAGTTATGTCGCCGGTTTCCGAAACGACCATTTCGCTTTCCATCCATTAGACGCAAACCAATACTTTACCGAAGCTCCGGACCAGGTACAACAAATAGCTGAGCAAGAAACACTTCAATACTTATTAGACAAAGTAGACGGAGCGACTCGCCCGGTTGTCACGACTGTCTTATGGGAAAGTGAACAGGGTGTGTTTTCGAGTCATCCTTATGACGTCATGCTTGATCGAGGGGCCGATCTTTTAGAAGTACAGGCGTCAGCGTATGAAACTGCGCTTGAGTATTGGGAAGAGTATTACGAACTCACGGAAGAGCAACTTTTATTAGTGGAAAAACTATATCATTTGAAGATGGAGGATCCTACTAGACAAATTCTCTTATCGGAAGAAGACATTCAATCCATCAACGCGACTGACGTTGAAGGCATTGAAGAAAGTAAAATCTCTTTTTCTGAGGTTGGGATTGACTGGTCGAGTCTATGAAAATTCAATCAATAAAAGTTTTCATAAAAACGTGAGCCTAGATGTTAACCAGGCTCACGTTATTTGTTTCTCATCACGTTGCTGCATTCACATATCTTTTAGCGTTTGTCTCGCCTTCGCCAAGATGTCCGCTTTAACGTCATCATCACGGTCTTGCCAGTTCCGGAGCATCATCTTCATCCGCTGATTGTCTTTGAAGCGTTCCTGATGTTTGTCGATGAAGTGCCAATAGAGGGCATTGAACGGACACGCGTCTTCCTCGGTCGTATGTTTCGGATTGTACTTGCACCCTTTACAGTAGTCGCTCATCCGGTCGATATACTTTCCAGAAGCGATATACGGTTTCGTCGCGAGCTTGCCACCGTCCGCGTGGAGCGCCATCCCGAGCACGTTCGGCAACACGACCCAGTCTTGACACTCCCACGATTGAAACCGTGGGATTCTGAAGTGCTTGTGCGAGCGCAGTCCATTTCTGTTTTGCTCAAGCCTTCAGATGAGGGTGTGCCATCACCCCTCCTGAGACAGACCATATAGGTTCTCAGGCTGATGGACTGTTACCATCCACCACAGGTCGTTGCAGGTGTGTCCACCTGATGTTTTAGCGTCTTTTACGTGACGACAGGCATCGTTTTACCGGTCACATGTTTTCGTGACCGAACCGGATACGATTCTCAAGGTGCGATGGACACGGGCGTTTTAGAGACTTGTACTTGTCTATGGAATATATATACCCGAATGTCGGATGTTCTTCACATCCGAACTCACTTTCATCCCATGCCTAAAGGCGGGCTATGCCCGGTATCGGCTTTCCCGTTCGTAAAATCTGTAATATCCTTTCTCCTAAATCTTTTTTCTGTTGTGATAACGCATGAAAGATTTCGTCTGGTGTAGCGGCCCTCTCAACCTCATGTTGAATCGTTTTGTTCGTTTGGTTCAAATGGACATTCAATAATCGAAATTTGAGAAATGCCTGTACGGGATGATCCATTGTAGTCGCTAAGATGTCATACATCATCTCAAACGAAAGAACACGCACTTGAACGTTCTGAGACAGTCTTTCGAACAGGGGCTGGTGTAAATCGCGATACCGTTCCATCGTCATACCTTGATTTCCGGCCGTTTCTGCAAGAATAGTTTCCGGAATATAGAGAACAGCATTGATTGCAACCAACTCGTCGATAAAGAGATTCATATCTTCAGGGTGTTCTCGCGCGATTTTGGCTAATCGAGTCAAAATCATGGTGTCGAACAGACACGCTTGTTGAAGAGAAGTCGGTGGGGCATACCTTCTATCGATAAAAGGATTAATTGAAGTGATTAACGAATCATACAGTTCACTCATCGAAAGTCACCACTTCTCCTGCTGCAACTCGACAAGACGTTTCATGTGTTTCGTATAAACCGTTTCAAGACTTTCTAAATCCGTTTCTCTAAGCATTGGATTGATTCGTTGTTGTTGGAGCATACGATTGATTTCGTTCAGTTTAATTGCAAGCGTAGGGTTGAATAAAGAATGGTCGATATCACTAGGCAGTTGATTACGATAGTCATAATCGATTGCATTCAATCCCTCTGTTTCATTAATTACACCATCTTGAGTCATTTTTATGACCAACGATTTATAAGGCACTTCAAAGATTGGTATGAGACGGATCACGTTCAACCGATAGTCGTCCTCTGGATAAAGCTCTTTGATTGATTCATATGACTCTTTCAAAACATGGCTGTTGATTAATAGTTCTGCAGCAAATAAGTTAGCTTTTCTTTCATTCTCATTTAAAACAGAGTCGTCAAAAAACGTTTGCGTGGTACTGTTTTTAATTTCTTCTTGTTCATACATGTAATGATAATACTCATGAGCCCACATAAAATTTTCGTAAACCCTTGGTTGCGACGTATTAATGTGAATATAAAAATTTCCGTTTCGATATGTGACTAATCCTCCGTAGTTTTGCTCTTCGCTCGGAAACAACAATACATGCGCGTGTTTCATTAACTCATTTTTGATGGATTCGTGGGTCTTTAAACGAAATGACAAGCCTTTGTCTTTCGTGTTCTCTACTTTGCTGATTACTTCTGGCAGCAATCGTTTATTCTGTGTAATGACTTCTAACAGATTCTGCTGATTGATCATAAGATTACGATCGCTCCTTGTTTATTTGACTCAATCGTTCTAATACATCAATCATCGAGATGAAATCTTCAAGCATTTTCATCGTTTCATCAAGACGATGTTCATCTCCGTTCTTATGATAGCTAGCAGCCGCAACATTTATAAGATTGGACTCTAAATCAATCTGTTCGATTGTTTTTGGTGGCACAAACTGTTCATTATAGAAATAAAACGGTTCGTTGATTCGAAACAACCTGTTTATTTTTTGGACGTTTTTATTGATATCGCCGCTCCCTTTTAACAGGTCGTAATAGGTCGACTTCGTCATACCTGCTCGCTCATATACCCACTTCGGAGATTTTCCCGTCGCTTCAATGTAAAGCTTGATATTTCTACCGACCAATTGATTCAATTCATTTTGATTCATAATTTAATCCCCCTTTACTACCAATTCCTTAATTCCGATTAAAACAAACTAAATAATTAAAAATAAACATTTAATCTTTAATATGACCACTTAATCCATTTTAAGTTTGTTTTAACCGGAATATCAAGAAACTTTTTAATTGGAGGTCAATTTTTCTAGATTTCTTGCCCATAACATCCAGTTTGCGATTTTCAGTTATGCTACACTCGACTTACAAAAAAATCTAACGAGAGGACTGAGTCAATGGTCCAAAAACGTCTCCAAACATGGATTGACAGTCAATATGAGAACCCACGCGGCATCGTCGGCACGTATATCGGTGAGAAGATGGTCAGGCAACACCGGGTCGAAGTCGATTGGACGATTGAGCAACTTCAGATTCAACCAAACGACCGCATCCTCGACGTCGGTTGCGGGGCCGGCGACGCGCTGGCACAGATGCTGCGTGGCTATAATCACGTACATGTGACCGGGCTCGACCGTTCCCCGACCATCGTCCGCTCGGCGCTCCGACGAAATCGAACGGACGTGCAAGCCGGGCGAGCCAATGTCGTCGAAGGCAATCTCGGGACGCTCCCGTTTCCGGACGCGCAGTTCGACCGCGTCTTCAGCATTCACACCCTCTACTTTTGGGACGACGTGCCTGCGGTGCTTGACGAAATCGAACGTGTCCTCGCACCGGGCGGGTTGTTCGTCATCACGTACTGTGACGGGAAAGGTGACGGGACGTGGGACCGCATCGCATCCATCGTGCGGGAACAGTTGATTCCCGCCGCTTCTGCGCTCGGGTTCATTGACGTTCAAGAACGCCGAGGACCTGACTCGCGTGACTATCATACGGTCGCCGTGACGGGACGAAAACCCGTCTAACGTCACCCCCGGCTCTTCCGCGTCACCGCCACTCCGCCAAACCCACTGATGATGGCGATATAAAAGCCTAAGTCATAAAACCAGCCGGTGTTGTTCACTTCATAGACGCGATACGTGTCGTTGAACAGCCCGAGAATCAAGGAAATCGGTGCGATCCAGCCGTGCCAAATGCCCCAAAAGAAACCGGCCGGATCGGTCGTGTACGTCCCGTCGCCCGGCACGCATCCACCTAGCACGATGCTCATACTCAAGATGATGGCCAATACTCCGATTCGTTTCATATGAATCCCTCCTATTATCGTTATTCCCCGTTTTCACTAAAAAGGCACTGACCGAAGTCAGCGCCACAATTGGACCGTGTTGGCGAACTCGATATCGGTCGCAATCTCGCCGTCGAGAGCGTGAAAGTCAAAGTCCTCGCCGTCGAGCCACTTTTGGAAATCGAAGATGACCGGATCGCGGTCGCCGCCAAGGGCGAACCACGTCTCGAGCGTCTCCGGGAAATAGGCCGCCGTATGGATTGTGCCGGCCCAACTCTTGTAGAGCTCCGAGAAGACACCCTTGTCCGAGTCGTTCATGAGCCGGAACGCGCTCTCGGCGTCTTGGACGATATGTTGATACATCTTGATTTCCATCATCCGGCGCGTCGAATCGTCGAGATGGTAGCGGTTCTCATGTTGCAACAACTCGAAGTGGTTCGTGCAGATGTTCGACTCGCGGACTTGGATGTCGCGCGGTGTCGCCTCGACGACACGCGTCTTTGATGACTTGTCATGCACGACATATGTGAACGAGCCACGGTGCGGAATCTCTTTCAATAAGTCGACCGCCTCCTCGACCGTCGCGCACGTCTCGAGAATCATCCGGCCAATCATTTGACAGACGAACCCGTCACCAGGACGCCGACGGTTGATGAAGTTATAACCCATGGCGAGCCCTTTCTCGTTCATGCCATCCATCCGTCCGGTGACGCGCGAGACGGGGCCGATGACGGCGTAACCATCGTCCGGCTGGAACACGTTGTAGCGACCATCGTACGTCATCGGATGATAGTCGTAATTGCGGACGAGGAAATTGTCGCCCGTTAAAATCGAACAGCCGCTGACCGGGTTGTTCACCCGGAAGTGACCGAAATGTAAGAGCGTATCGGCGAGAGTCAATTCGAGTTCATCTTGGAGCCCGAGCAGTTCTTCCCAAATTTTCGGCGCGAACCGGTCGAACGCCTCTTTTGCCTCGCGCTCGTCAATCTCAAAGCGCGGGACCCGCAGTTTCCATTGGTCGGTGCGATTCTCGAGCAGCTTGCTTCGTTTAATATAATTCCCTTGAAAGCGGCCAAAGTCATAGTGACTGCCGCGAAATTGTGTCAGTTCACTTGAGACGCGTTGCATGCAAAAACCTCCCTTGCGCCCATTATAGCGGACACGTGGGAGGTCTGTCTGAGATGAACCTGTTTACAACTTGAACTGACGGCTCGGAGTCGCAAAATCAATGGGGGCGTATACAAAAACGGATGATTTGTCGAAAATCATCCGTTTCACTTCATTCATTTGTCGCATTCACGACTTCAAGTGGGATCGACACTTCCGTTTCCCCTTCTTCAGCGATATGGAAGAGCGGGAGTGTCTCTGGCACGAACAAGTCCGGGTTCAAATCGACTTGATACACGTACGTTCGGACGTCCCCTTCACGCTCGGCCGTCAGTTCACCGAACGGGATCGGGACACGATTGCCATCGACTTCGTAACTGATGACCGTCGTCGGTTCGAGACGACGGTCTTCGAGCATGCGAATCGTGAACAACATCGTCGAGCTGTTCGCTCGCTCTAGAGAGACGGCGAGTGCCTCGGACTGTCCGGCCCGTTTGTCGATCAATGACTCATCGACGTTTTGTTCGTAGACGATGTTCTCTTCGGTCGCTTGCTCGGTCTGCATCTGTTGACAGCCGACGACCGTCATCAACCCGAGCACGAGCGCAATGACCAACACACGCATTTGACTCCCCCTCACTGCAGGGCGAAAGTCAGTTCAGCAACACAGGCGACCTCACCATCGACCGTCGCCACGGCCCGGCCTTTTCCAATCGGGCCGCGCACTTTCAAAATCTCGACTTCGAGACGCAATTGATCGCCCGGGACGACTTGGCGCTTGAAGCGACACCCGTCAATCCCTGCGAAGAACGCGAGCTTGCCCCGGTTCGCTTCTTGCTTGAGCATCGCGAACGCGCCGACTTGTGCGAGTGCCTCGACGATTAAAACGCCTGGCATGACGTTATAGTCCGGAAAGTGTCCGTTGAAGAACTCTTCATTCGCCGTCACATTTTTTAGTCCGACGGCCCGTTTGCCTTCTTCGACTTCGAGAATGCGGTCGATGAGCAAGAACGGATACCGATGTGGGATTACTTCTTTAATCTGTTCAATCGTATACATGGTTCCACCACCCTTATGAGGTTAGCCAAAAATCGGTGATATGGCGCCACGTGTCGATGTTGAACACGTCCCTCCACTCGCCGCCGCCAATGACGCTGTACCCGATAATGGCACCAATCGCGAGCATCGCGACAGCCAATATGAGGACAACGATGACACGCAGCAAGATTGGGAAACGGCGGTTGTTCGACAGACGCTTCCGCTCTGTCCGCTGTTTCGACTCTTTTTCTTCCGAGCCCTTTTGTTCTTCGTTCGCCACGTCCATTCATCCTTTCAGCTCATCTGATTATAACATATTAGTACCAGGTAATAAAACCGTTGTATGAGTTCTCTTTTAGTGTAACGTATCTAGAAAACCCGAACAAGCGCCCCGTCCTAAAGACGGGAAATGAAAAAAGGATGTTGCTTTCATAGAAGGATATGCTACCGTGAGAGTATTCATTTATGAGGAGGTATTATTCTATGTGGAAAGAGTTTAAAGAGTTCGCCATGCGTGGCAACATCGTTGACCTTGCCGTCGCCTTCATTCTCGGGGCCGCCTTCACGGCCATCGTCAACTCGCTCGTCAACGACATCTTCATGCCGCTTCTCGGCATCTTGATTGGCGGCATCAACTTCTCAGACTTATCGGTGAGCGTGCTCGACGTCGAGGTCGCTTACGGCAACTTCATTCAAGAGATCGTCACGTTCTTACTAATCGCCTTCGCCTTGTTCATGATGGTGAAAGTAATCAACCGTTTGAAGCGAGAAAAAGCCGTCGAAGAGACGCCGGAACCAGAACTGTCACGTGAGGAACAACTCCTCTCTGAGATTCGTGATTTGTTGAAAGAACGCTCATGACGAAAAGCCTGAACCCATGACGGGTCAGGCTTTTTTGTCGAGCAACCGCACGACCCGACCGACGGCGTTCGTCAACAGCGTTGGCGCCTCACACATCGCCTCCTCGAGCGTCATCACCCGGGAAACGATAGGGAACACCGCTTCGATGCCGACGTCCGGGACGGCGACCACTTCCGTCTGTCCGGTGAATACGAGCGTCGGAACGCCGTGTGCGTGGGCGATTTGGGCGAGTCCATACGGGGCTTTCCCATACAGCGACTGCTGATCAAACGTCCCTTCTCCCGTGATAAGCCAGTCGGCGTCGTGTACGTGCATCTCAAAGTTCGACCAACTTACGACTTCCTCGATTCCGCTCCTATACGTCGCCCCAAGCTGATAGAGGGCAAACCCGACTCCACCTGCCGCACCCGCACCCGGTCGTGTCGTCATATCGTGCGTGAAACAGCGGGCATACTCGGCAAGATATGCCTCATAGCGTCCGATGTCTCGTCTAGTCAACCCTTTTTGCGGGCCAAACACGACGGCTGCCCCATCGTCACCAAGTAGCGGATTCGTCACGTCCGAGGCGATGCGCCATTCCACTTCTCGCGCTTCCGGCATAAGGTTCGACCAATCGATGGATGCGACACGCTCGAGTTGATGAGGGAAAGTACCGAGTTCGTTTCCAACGTGATCGTAAAATCGGACTCCGAGCGCCTCAAGCAGACCTTTGCCCCCGTCGATGGTCGCACTCCCGCCAAGCCCGACCGTGATGTGCTTCGCCCCAAGTTCGAGCGCCGCCCGTATTTGCAGTCCGGTTCCGTACGTACTGTAACGCCATGGATCGCGCATCTCGACGAGCGTGAGCCCGGACGCCTCGGCGAGTTCGATGACTGCGTCTCGTGATGACTCGGACCAGCCAAAGCGTGCCCGTCGCATCCTACCGTCGAGCGCCGTGACGTCATGCGTCATCACGTCTCCATCTGGATGCGTCGCGAGCCAGGCATCGAGAAACCCTTCACCCCCGTCCGACATCGGTACGGTCACGACGTCATGTTCTTCGAGTGCTCGCGCCACGGCCGCATTTGCCTCGACGCTCGTGAGTGATCCTTTGAATGCATCCATTGCCACGACAATCTTCATGCCATCCCTCCTCCTCATAAGTGTAACGCAAAAACCGCCCCCCCGAGGAGAAGCGGCCTACGTTATGGGCGAAGTGACGTGACAAGCCCCATCATCTGATCGCTCATCGAGAGTGCCCGTGAGTTCATCTGATAAGCTCGTTGGGTGATCGTCATATCGGTCATCTCTCTCGTCAAATCGACGTTCGACGACTCGAGTGTCCCTTCAATCAAGAGGTTTCCGAGCGGACGGTCGACCTCGGTCTGAAAATCGGCCGAGTAGACATTGTTTCCCATCGGACGGAGTTCTGACGTGTTCCGCACTTCCACGATATCGAGTCGTCCGAACTGTTGCTCGACCCCATTCACGCTCGCGACGACGACCCCGTCTTGACGGATGCGGTGATTCGTCGCTTCGTTCGGCATCGTGATACGGTTGCCGTCATCACCGAGCAGCGCGTTTCCGTTCACATCGACGAGCGTCGTCTCGGCATCGACCGACAGTTGAAGATTGCCGTCTCGTGTTACGCCAGGACCATTCGGTGTCTCAACGACGAAGAACTGTCGGCTCGCCTTCAAGAAGACGTCGAGTCCGCGCTCTGTCGCCCGAATCTGTCCGATGCTAAACTGTTGCGAGATGTCGGCGACGTGTCCCCCGACCCCGATCCGAATCCCGTTCGGCGTCTCGCGCCCGACTTCGAACTCGGGACGAGGTTGGTTGTTGTACGCCTGTGATAGGAGCGATGCGAAGTGTCCTTGCTGGCGCTTGAATCCAATCGTGTCGACGTTTGCGATATTGTGTCCGGTCACGTCGAGTTGACGCTGCAACTGCGTGAGCGAGTTGACCGAATTATAAATGGACTGCATACGTTTCCTCCTTATCGAACCCGAGCGATTTCGATGGCTCGCTCGGCACTCTTGTCATACGCTTGGACGACCTTTTGGTTCGCCTCGAACTGACGATACGTCATCATGAGGTCGGCCATCGTCTGGTCGAGATTGACGTTCGCCTCCTCGATGAACCCTTGTTGGAACGTGACCGGCGCGAGTGCCGGCGCATCCCCGTTCACGCGGTAATCGTTCCCGACTTGCTCGAGCGTCGCCAAGTCATCGATTTGATAGGCACCGAGCGTCGCCACGTTCTCTCCGAGTGACGTGATTTGTCCGTCCGCAGACAGTGTGAACTCGCTCGACGGCAGCTGGATTCGCGCGCCGGCGTCCGACAAGACGTATCCACCGTCAGCTGAACGAAGGAATCGCTCCTCGTCGACTGCGAAACGGCCGTTCGTCGTGTAAAGCGTCTCGCCGTTTTGTTCGACCGCGAACATCGGGGCACCGGTGAATCCGGCCGGCGCCTTTAAATAGACGTCCGTCGGGCTGCCTGTTTCCGAGATGCTACCGGCTGAGAAACGCGGCATCGTCTCTTGAAGATACACACCGGTCGAGAGCGTCCCAACCTGACCTTGTACCCGTGAGCGTCCGTTGCCGGGGTTGCTCACTTGGGCGAGCAACATCTCAGGAAATGACCGAACGACCCCGTTCGATGCCTTGAATCCAGGCGTCCGCACGTTGCCGAGGTTGTTGCTTAAAATCTCTTGCTGGCGTTGCAGCGCGTTCATCGCACCGGCCGCCGTATATAGTCCGCGTAACATGATCGTCTTCCTTTCGTCCTCAAACGTGTTCTACTTTCTTTATCGTACCAAACGAAGGAATCATTCACCGTTTTTTGAAAAAAAGATGAAGAATAATTATGATTTATTTATGTTCGGTAGTAGATAATAAATAATATGATATAATTATTTTATAATCGTATTTCATGAAGGAGGAACGTGCCATGGCTCGTCGAGTTACAAATGACCGCTCTAAAGTCGTCGTGAGAAAAGTAGGCGGTTCAAAAGGCGTAACGTTACCAAAGGCGCTTTCTGCGGACATTGGAGATCAGTTTTACATTCAACAACATCATGACGGAACGATCATCCTTACGCCTTTAGAAAAACCAAAAATCCTGAAAAACGTATTTGCTGATGTGAATGAAGAGACGTATGCAGATTTATACGAGGTCATCCTTGAAGAAGTAGGCAAGGAAGCAGAGTAAACACATCACGTTTCTTTTGGAAGGAAGCCAAAAATATGTCATCTTCATTGAATAAATTACAGCGACCCCTCGTCGGAGAGATTGGCTATATCGATTTTGACCCAAGCGCGGGATCTGAAATTCAAAAACGGCGCCCCGCGATTGTGATTAGCCAAAATGATTTCAATCGAACTGGATTTTGCATCGTTTGCCCAATCACCCATACTGAAAGACCTTTGTTTGTTCGTATACCCGATGGATTACCAGTAGAAGGTTACATTAACGTCATTCAAGCCAAGTCAATCGACTGGAGGGCCCGACGGTGGAAACGAACGACGACGTGTCCAGTCGAAGCGTTAGAACAAGTTCAAGAAATTGTAGCCGTAGCCATTCTAGGTGAATGTTCGATCATTCGAACTTAGGTTTGCCTGAGATATACAAAAACGAGTTCGTCTCCGCTTGAGAGACGAACTCGTTTTACGATTCGACGATCGGCAATTCGACGACCATCGTCGTCCCTTTGCCCGATTCAGATTTTGCATAAATCGTTCCACCGTGAGATTCGACGATCTCTTTACAAATGGCGAGCCCAAGGCCGGTGCCTCCAATATTGCGGCTTGCTTCACTTTGTACGCGGTAAAACTTCTCAAACAAGCGTTTGGCATCCTCTTCTGATACGCCGATTCCTTCATCTTCGATGGCGACCCGGATGACGTCGTCATCGCATTCAACGTTGACGGTGATATTCCCGCCGTCGGGTGAATATTTAATCGCATTGTTCAGGATATTCGAGAACACTTGACGAAGGCGAGCCGGATTCCCGGAAATTTGAAGCGACTCGTCACAGTCAAAGTGGAACATGTGCAGCTCCGTCGAGCCGGCATGTATCTCGAGCACATCTGACAACATCTCATATAGACTTTCGATTTTGAAATCTTGTTGGTCGGCGCCTGCTTCCATCTTCTGCACGTCAAGTAAATCCGTGACGAGCCGCTCGAGGCGCTTCGTCTCACTATTGATCATACTCAAGTAGCGTTTCCGTTTCTCCTCGTCGACGTGGCGCGTGGCCAACAGTTCGGTGAATCCGAGGATGGAGGTGAGCGGTGTCCGTAGTTCGTGCGAGACGGTGGCGACAAGCTCCGTCTTCAAGCGATCGATTTCAATCTCTTTTGTGACGTCACGTGAGACAAACATCAAACCGAACCGTTCGTCCTTCAGTTCAATCGGTTCGGCGTACATCCGTACGATACGTCTACCCTGTTGCATCGAGTACGTAAACGTCTCATCGAATATTCCCTCGCGTCGAGCTCGATTTGTAAAGCGGAGCAACGCCTCCCGATCGTCGATATGGCTCATGAACGGCTCATAGAACGTCTCGATTGGGTAAAGACTTTGACGATGTTCATACGGGACCGGCTGGTCATACAAATCGAACAGCGCCTGGTTACCGTACATCTTGCCGTTGCTTAACTCTTCAAACACGATGGAATCGCGCATCGTGTGTAAGATGCGGGCCGTCTTCTCCCGCTCTCGTTCAAGCGTATCGTGTTGCCCGATAAGCGAGCTCGACATCTCGTTGAACGCCTTCGACAGCTGACCGACTTCGTTTTTGAGCGGTTCGATTGGAATGAGTGTCGCATGTGGGTCGAGCGCGAGCCGTTCACTGTTCGAGATGAGCGCCTGCAGTTGTTTCGTCAAACGGACGACATACGGCTGCAAACTCACGAACAGAATGAATACCGCACCGAGTAAGACCATGAGCCACATCCACTGTGCGCGCGCGAGCTGTTCGGACAGCGATTCACGAAGCGACGTCTCTTGGAAATCGAGGTCGGCCCGATAATCGGTGAAGACCGACTCCATGTCGACGATGCTCGCGCTCATGTCGGCCGCACTCTTCGAGTTCAATTTGAAGCGCGTCTGATTCGACGTCGCATTTTTCGGCATGAGTTGGCCGACGGTCGCCATCTGAAGGAACGGTTCATCAATCTCGCCATTCGCTTTGGCGATGACGTACCGTTCCAGCCCTGGCATGACACGGGTCGTATAAATCGTGAATAACAGCCGAGCGTCTTTTGCGAACGTCTTCTCTTCTTCATTGACGGCCCGCTCCTCGAACCACGTCGTCTGTTCATCGATTCGCGTCTGGGCGCTCCGCACCTCGTTCAAGAGTGCGTCTTCTCCGAGCAGGACGTGACCGCGCATCTCGTATTGCATCGATTGCCACGTCTCGAACAAGTCCGTCGCGCGCGAACGCTGTTCACTGATGCGCTCGAGTTCGACGGTCGTCTCTTTAATCGCTTGTTGTGTATAAAAGTATGTGCCTAGCGACGTGAACGTAATCAAGGCCACGAGCACATAAAAGATTGTCAGCACTTGACGGCTGATTCTTGCTTCAATCCAACGTTTCATGGTTCGCCTTCTTCCCTTTAAGTGTTTGCTCCTCTATTCAAGCCTCCCGCTATTCAAACGGGACGTTTTCGTGTACGATTAGGTGACATTCGTCACATCCGTTCAAGACAGGCCTCGGCCTTTTGACGGAATGTGATAAGTATACCATTGTCTTCTCACAAGAAACTCACAAGTCTGAAGGGAATGTGCCCATGACCCGTAAACATATCGGGCTGATGCTCGTCATCATTCTCGTCGCCATCACGAGCGGATTAGTGCTCACGCGCGGCCAGACGATTGACAGCACGGCCACCGTCACCCGGGGTTCGGCCGATTTGACCGAATCGCAAGTGACAGAACACATCACCCGGCTCGACGGAACGTGGCGTTTCCAATCGAGTCTGCTTGACGCCGTCGACCGACAATCTTATCGTAACGTCCCCCATGTCACGCCCCACGCCACCGCGACGTATGAGGTCGATGTTGCGTTACCTCCCGGACAATATGCACTCCGTGTCCCACAGAACCATCCACATGTCCGTATCCTCATCAATGGCGAACCGGCAGATCCTGTCTATTCTTCCGTCAAACAAGGAGACAGACAGGCGTATTTAGTCCTGCTCGACCCAAATTCATCCGACTTCCGCCTGACGATCCAAGTAAGCGGATCAACCGACCGGCCGACCGGGCTCGAGGACAGCCTGTTAATCGGTCCAATCAACAACATGCTGACACTGCAAAATGAACTGTTCAGCTACGACTTCGTGAACGTGTTGATCGCCTGCTTGATCTTCCTGTTTTACGCCATCGTCTCTGTCTTCCACCGGAAAGAATCGATTTATTTATACGGGGCGGGGTTCTTTTTCTTGATCGCTTTGTCACTGTTGACCCGCGACCAAATCGTGTTTGAATTCATCCCGGTGATGGCTTATGTCGTCGCCCATAAAGTCAGCCTCATCGCCGTCTTGCTCAGCGTCTGTATGCTCATCGAGTTCGCCATCCGGCTCGAACGTGTCCCGTACGAACGGTTCTTGCGGCTCGCCACATACCCGCTCTACGTCTTAAGTGCTGTCGCCATCATCATCCCATACGCGGTGCATGGCTGGTTCGACTACGCCGCCTGGATTTACGTCTTGTTCATCGCCTTCTTTTGGACCGGCCTCAACATCAATTGGCTGTTCGAGCGCAAATCGACGGGCTACCCGCTCGAGTTCCTCATCTTCACGTTGGCGATGATTATCGGGTACATCGGACAGACGATCAATATTCTGATCCCACATCCGAACCAAGACACGTACACGAGCATCTTATCGCTCATTTATTTCGTGCTCATGTTCACGTTGTTGCCGTTACACCTGTCGACCGACAAGCGGCAAAAGCAAGAAGTCCAGACGTTCGCCGCTCAGAGCGAAATCTCGTTCTTTAACGCGCAAATCAAACCGCATTTTCTCTATAACACGTTCGGGAACGTCATCGCGCTCTGTTATACGGCCCCGAACGAGGCGGCACGACTGCTCAGCCACTTGAGCACATACGTCCGCTTCATCTTCGAGAACGGTCGGACCGATTCGAACATCACACTCGGGCAAGAACTCGAGATGATCGACTCGTATCTGTCCATCGAGCAGACCCGATTCAACGATGCCTTCACCATCATCAAAGACATCGATGACAGTCTATTCAACGTGGAAGTACCACCGCTCCTCATCCAGCCGCTCGTCGAGAATGCGCTACGACACGGTCTGATGAGAAAAGGTGGCAACAAACGGCTCATGTTAGCGGTACAAGACCTCGGATCGGCGATTGAGGTCCGCATCGCCGACAACGGTGTCGGCTTCGACCCGAAACGAACGGCCATGCCGACGAGCGGGATTGGCATCCCGAACGTCCGCAATCGCATCGCCTATGTACCGAATGCCACATTCACACTACAATCGGAAGTAGGAGTCGGCACGAACGTCCTTATCCGCCTTCCGAAACGAGAAAGGATGAACGTCCCGAATGCGCACGATCTTGATTGAAGATGAACAGCACTTATTGCGGATGATGGAACGCATCGTCCAAACGGAGCCGAACTTGAAATGGATGGGCTCGTTCCACGACCCGAAAGAAGCCCTCACTTTTTTAAACAACCAAGACGTCGATCTTGTGTTTCTCGATATCGAGATGCCGCATATGTCTGGTGTCGAACTTGCGAAACAGTTGCCGAAGACGACACAAGTCGTCTTCACGACGGCGCATAGCCAGTATGCGGTCGAGGCGTTCGAATTACAGGCGACCCACTATTTGTTGAAGCCGATCACGGAAGATCAGATTCATGCGTTGATGCCGCGCGTCATGAAGCGGTATGAGTCGATTTTACAGTCAGAGCGGCACCGGACGTGCACGATTCAGTGCCTCGACCATTTCTCCGTCAACACGCAGGACGGCGACCTCGTCAAGTGGCCGACGCAAAAGACCGAAGAGTTGTTCGCTTACTTGATTTATCATCGTGATAAGGTCGTCAACAAATGGCTCATCGCTGAGACACTCTACCCAGAGATTGACGAGCCGCAGCGCGCGCTCCATAACGTCTACAATCTCGTCTATCGCTTGAAGAAGACGCTCGCCGATTACAACTTGAGCATCTCGGTCCAAACGATTAACAACGGGTACTCGCTCCGTCTCGATGAGGCGTGCACATGCGATTACTACGCATGGCTCGATGCCGACCCGAAACCGATGCCAAAAGAAGAGGTGGCCGGTCGCCTCTTCGTCGACAAAGACTATACGTGGCACTGAAAAAGCGCTTCTCCAATGCATCTGGAGAAGCGCTTTTTCATCGTCCGGTAAAGCCCCCGTCGACGTGCAAATGTTGACCGTTGACCCACTCCCCGTCCGGTCCCATCAAGAACGCGACGAAGCGGGCCGTATCTTCCGGCGTACCGACGCGTCCGTGCGGGAAGAACGGGACGAGATGATCGTGTAACGTGTCATCAATCCAGCCCGAGTCGGTCGGTCCCGGGTCGAGGGCGTTCACCGAGATCCCGTAGCGCCCGGTCCCGTTCGCGAGTGCCGGTGTGATGGCGATGAGCGCCCCCTTCGTCGCGATGTAGGCGAGATTGTTCGCGTCCGGTCCACCCGACACCATGAACAAGATTCGTCCGTCGTTTAGCCCGGCTCGTTTATATCGCTCGATGAAGGCGAACGTGAGCCCGAGCGCCCCCTCATTGTTGACGAGGTAGTGCGCGCGCAGCGTCTCGGTCGTAAATGAGTCGACGTTTACGTGGCGCTCGAACGTCGCATTGTTGATGAGACGACTCGGCACACCGAGTGTAGCCTCGATCCGGTCGAGCAGCCCTTCTGCGTCACCTGACGCCAAATCGTACGGCTCATGGGCGACACGTGCGCCTAAGGTCTGTAACTCATCTACAAACTGATGAATGAAATCTGGCTCTGCCCCGACCCCGTCCGTCCCGTCAAACGGGGTCCAGTGCGTGAGATAGAGGTCGTGTCCTTCTTTCGCAAGCTTTCTGGCGATTGCCGCGCCGATGCCTTTGTCGCGGCTGACACCGGTGATTAATGTGAGTGGTCGCATGATGTTCCTCCGATTCGTTCTGATTTTAGATCCCTCATTCATTCACAAATCGGTGCCATGACGATTTCCCTCTCTCCTTTTGATAAATCTAGTGTATCAGACATTTTCCCAGGAAATGAAAAACCTGATTCGCGCGCAGAGGCGTGAATCAGGTTACGGTTTACTTCAAACGATCCAAATGTTCGAGCATGATGCCTGTGCCGTGTGCGACGCTGAGCGTCGGCTCTTCGGCAATCATGACCGGCAATCCGACACGCTCGGCGACGAGCTGGTCGATGCCGTGCAGGAGCGAGCCGCCCCCTGTCATGATGATGCCGCGATCGATGATGTCGGCCGCGAGTTCCGGCGGCGTCTGTTCGAGGACGCGCTTCGTCGCCTCGACGATCTCGTTTGCCGATTCGGCCATCGCCTCACGGAGTTCTTCTGACGTGATCGTCACCGTACGCGGCAATCCACGTACCATGTCGCGTCCACGGATGTCCATCGTCTCGTTGCGTCCACCTGGGAAGACGGTCGCGATCTCTTTCTTGATCTGCTCGGCCGTCCGTTCCCCGATGATGAGTTTGTGCTTGTCTTTGATGGCACGGAGGATATCCGTATCAAAACGATCACCGGCGATTTTGATTGTCTCACCGCAAACGATGTCACCCATCGACAGAATCGCGACGTCCGTCGTCCCGCCACCGATGTCGACGATCATGTGGCCGACGGGCTTCCAAATGTCCATGCCCGAACCGACGGCTGCCGCTTTCGGTTCTACGGCGAGGAACACTTCTTTGGCGCCCGCTTTTTCAGCGGCTTCCCGAATCGCTTTCGCTTCGACCGGCGTCACGTTCGCCGGCGTACAGATGAGCATGCGAATCCCACCGAAGAAACCGCGTACTTGAATCTTTTCGACGAAGTGACGGAGCATTTCTTCCGTTGTCGCGAAATCGGCGATGACGCCGTCACGGAGTGGACGGATGGCGACGATGTCACCTGGTGTACGACCGACCATCTCGTACGCTTCTGTGCCGACGGCGAGAACTTTCCCCGTCGAGCGTTTGATGGCGACGACTGATGGCTCGTCAAGGACGATGCCGCGGCCTTTGACGTGGATGACGACGTTTGCTGTTCCTAAATCAATCCCGATATCTTTTGAAAACATGATGTATAGGTTCCTCCGTTCATTACTTCATTGAAAAGAGCGAGAAGAATCTCCTCGCTCCTATGAGTCTATTAATTAGTTGTTGACCATTTCTTCAGCGACTTCGACTGTTCCTTCGATGCGCTCGATGTCGGCACCGAGTGCTTGAAGTTTCTTGTGGAAGTCGACGTAGCCACGGTCGATATGATATAAGTCGCCGACACGAGTCTCCTCGTCGGCAATGAGGCCTGCAAGCACGAGTGCTGCACCGGCGCGAAGGTCTGTTGAGACGACTTCGGCACCTTGGAGGCGAACGCCACCTTTGATGATTGCGGAACGTCCTTCGATTTTGATGTCTGCGTTCATGCGGCGGAACTCTTCCACGTGCATGAAGCGGTTTTCAAACACCGTTTCCGTAATGACTGATGTGCCGCCAGCTTTTAAGACGAGCGCCATCATTTGTGCTTGGATATCAGTCGGGAAACCAGGGTGTGGCATCGTCTTCACATCGACCGGCTTCAACTCGTCCGGCGCGATGACGCGCATGCCTTCCGCTGTGTCTTCGAACTGAACACCCATCTCTTCCATCTTCGAGATGAGCGGGCGAAGGTGCTCACGCTCTGCCCCGATGACTTCGATGTCGCCGCCTGTGATGGCGCCTGCGACGAGGAACGTGCCCGCTTCGATGCGGTCCGGGATGATCGAGTGCTCGGCACCGTGGAGCTTCTCCACGCCTTCGATGCGAATCGTCTCTGTACCGGCACCGCGGACGTGTGCGCCCATACCGTTCAAGAAGTTCGCGAGGTCGACGATTTCCGGCTCTTTCGCGACGTTCTCGATGACCGTCGTGCCTTCAGCGAGGACCGCCGCCATCATGATGTTCTCTGTCGCGCCGACAGATGGGAAGTCGAGGTAAATCTTCGCGCCTTTCAAGCGACCGTCGACTGACGCTTCGACGAAACCGTTGCCGATGACCGTCTTCGCACCCATCGCTTCGAACCCTTTTAAGTGGAGGTCGATCGGACGTGACCCGATCGAGCAACCGCCCGGCATCGCGACGCGCGCGTGACCGAGACGAGCGAGAAGAGGACCCATGACGAGGATCGAGGCACGCATCTTGCGAACGTACTCGAGTGGTGCCTCGTCTTTGATTGTGCCCGAGGCGTCGACTGTGACTTCGTTGTTCGCTTCATCGAATGCGACCTCTGCACCGAGGTGGCGTAGTACTTTGTTAATCGTGTATACGTCGGCGAGACGTGGTACGTTTTGAAGTACCGATTTTCCTTCGCTCGCCAATAGAGTGGCAACCAATGTTTTGAGTACGGCGTTTTTTGCTCCTTCTACACGCACAGTACCTGACAATTTACGTCCTCCACGGACTACAATCAAATCCTTCATATCTCTCTTTGTCCTCCAACTTCGTTAATTTTGTGTTCTATACGTCGATATCCGCAACTTCCGGATGTGGTTATGTCGATTGCTATGATGGTTTGTGAAACGTGACGTCCTTCATCAGGTTCGAATCAAGAATAATAGCAATAAAATAATCTGATGAAAAACGGCATGTCAGACGAGTTTATCCTACACGATAAACATATAGGAATCGTTACAGCAGGATTACAGTTTGTTAATGGTTTTAAACATCACTGTAATGGTGCGAGTGCCTGGGCCAATCGGATATACTCCAAAAAGAACTGGGCGATGAGTGAACCGAAGACGACGGCCACGAGAACGCGCAAGACGGCTGCCTGCGGGCTCCTCACTTGATTGAGCACTTTGTCCCATTTGACTGGCATGAGTGCCCACCACGCGACGTAAATCGCTACGATATAAATGACGAGCGATAATACGGTGTTTAGCATCGACGATTCCCCTCTTTTCAAAAATTCGTACCATTTTTAATCATAGCATGTCGCGACAGAGAAAAAAAGACTTAGCCTCAACGGGACGATTCGGTTCGTTTCATTGAATCAGCTCGCTTTCTCATTTAAACCGCATACAAAAAGGGACGTCATGGGCGTGTAGCCTTACTACAGTAATTGACGTCCCTTCGATATTTCAAACATTATTCACTTTTTTCGTCGAACGTTTGGGCCCAGCGAATCGCCTGGATATAGTAAGGCGACCAGTCCGGCGCCGACTCATCGACCGGCACCGTCAAATGTTCATACGCCGTCACCGCCTCGAGCAACCCACGGAGCGCGTTCCGTTTCCCGAGGAGCGCCTCTTTGACGACCGGTTCGACCGGGAGTTCCGATACGAGAGACGTCATCGTCTCGTCCAAGATGACGTCGAGCGATGAGAAGATGCCCGTGATGAACGCATCGAAAGGTTTCACCTCAGGCGTCGAATCGGCCGCGATCAACTCCATCATCTTTCCGCGGATGACGCTTTGTTTAATCAATTCTTTCGACTCAGACGTCTGCATCTCTCGTAAGAGCATCAAGTACGACCAGCGCCGCAACTCATCGAGACCGATGCGGGCGACGGCCTGTTCAATCGACTGAATCGTGTGCCGTCCTTTCTGGTATACCGTGTTGACCGAACGCAGCATCTTGTATGATAAGTCGACGCTTCGCTCAATCAAGCCGGCGATGCGTCGGAAATTCGGCTCGGGACAGTCAAGTTCCTTCAACACTTCGACGAGCGTGTGCCGGAGCGGGTGCACCTCGGCGCCATGGACGACGGTCGGCTTGCTGAAGAAGTAGCCTTGAAACATCTTATAGCCGAGCTGCTTCGCCGTCTCGTACTCGAGCGGCGTCTCGATTTTCTCGGCTAAAAATTCGACGCGATGGCCGAGGGCGTCGATGAGCCGCTTCTGTTGCTCGACGGGCGTCGCCTGATAATCGATTTTGATGATGTCAGCGAGACCGATCAAGGGCCGGTACTTCTCCTCGAACACGAAGTCGTCGAGCGCGATCGTGTAGCCCTTTCGGCGGAGGGAGCGCAGTGCGGCGAGCACTTTCTCGGTCGGTTCGACGTGTTCGAGCACTTCGACGACGAGCGACTGGCGTGGCAATAAGGCCGGCACTTCGCCTTCAATCAAGTTTTGCGGGAAGTTGATGAACGCCCGCGTCCCCTCGGTCAACTCCCGAAAGTTGAAGACGAGGTAGGCGTTATGAATCACGTCGGCGGTCGCTAACGCGTCGTCGACGTGTTCGAATATATTCTTCTCGCTGCGGCGGTACAACAGTTCATAACCGCAGACGCGTAATTTCTGATCAAAGATCGGTTGTCGCGCAACGTAAACTTTCATCCCTTTGCTCTCCTTTTGTTTAGTCCCGTCTTTATTATCGGCATGAGCCGTCCGCTTGTTTACTGCTTTCCCCAAATCCCGTCGAGACTTTAGACCTATTATAATGAAGGAACACGACAAAAAAACCTCCCCACCGAAGTGAGAAGGTTAAGCAATCAGTCTTTCATATCGCGAATGCTCAAGCGGTTGATCGCCTTTTTGAGCGCGAGCTCCGCACGGCGGAATTCGATTTCCGAGATTTTCGTGTCTTGAAGACGACGCTCGGCCCGAACTTTTGCCGCAGAAGCACGGTCATAGTCGATTTTGTCCGCCATTTCGGCTGTTTCAGCTAAGATCGTCACCGTATCGGGACGAACTTCCATGAAACCGCCGCTGAGTGCGATCAGCGTGCGTCCACCATCTTCGTGGCGCAGTTTAAGGATCGAGATGTCGAGCGGAGTCACCATCGGGATGTGTTTCGGTAAGATACCGATTTCACCGGTCACCGATTTGGCGATCACCATCCGCGCCTCGCCCTCGTAAGCTGCGCCATCCGGGGTGACGACGTTGACGTGAAGAGTATTCATCGTCTAGTTTCCCCCTTCCGCGTAGGTCTTAGACCAGCGTCTTCGCTTTTTCGATGACGTCTTCGATTGGACCGACGAGACGGAATGCATCTTCCGGGAGATCATCGTGTTTTCCATCGAGGATCTCTTTGAAGCCGCGCACAGTCTCTTTGACCGGTACGTACGAACCTTTTTGGCCTGTGAACTGCTCAGCCACGTGGAAGTTTTGTGACAAGAAGAACTGAATCCGACGGGCACGGTGAACCGTGAGCTTATCGTCTTCTGACAACTCGTCCATCCCGAGGATGGCGATGATGTCTTGGAGTTCTTTGTAACGTTGGAGCGTCTGCTGCACGTCACGCGCGATTTCGTAGTGCTCTTGCCCGACGATGTCAGGTGAAAGGGCACGTGAAGTCGAAGCGAGCGGGTCAACGGCCGGGTAAATCCCCATCTCCGAGAGACGGCGCTCAAGGTTTGTCGTCGCATCAAGGTGAGCGAACGTTGTCGCTGGAGCCGGGTCTGTATAGTCATCGGCTGGTACGTAGACCGCTTGAATCGACGTGACCGATCCTTTCGCTGTCGACGTGATTCGCTCTTGAAGCATACCCATTTCCGTCGCGAGTGTCGGCTGGTAACCTACGGCAGATGGCATCCGGCCGAGAAGGGCCGATACTTCCGAACCTGCCTGTGTGAAGCGGAAGATGTTATCGACGAAGAGAAGAACGTCTTGTCCTTGCTCGTCACGGAAGTATTCTGCCATCGTAAGACCCGTCAAGGCAACACGGAGACGTGCGCCAGGTGGTTCGTTCATCTGACCGAATACCATCGCTGTTTGTTTGATAACGCCTGAGTCCGTCATCTCGTGGAACAAGTCATTTCCTTCACGCGTACGCTCACCGACTCCTGCGAATACAGAAATCCCGCTGTGCTCTTGCGCGATGTTGTTGATGAGTTCCTGGATGAGGACGGTTTTCCCTACACCGGCACCACCGAAGAGACCGATCTTACCACCTTTGATGTAAGGGGCGAGCAAATCGACGACTTTGATACCTGTCTCGAGAATTTCAACCTTCGTCGACAACTCGTCGAACGTCGGTGCTTGACGGTGAATCGGTGAACGACGCACTGTCGGGGATACTTCTTTATCGTCAATCGGGTTACCGAGAACGTTGAAGACACGACCGAGCGTCTCTTCCCCTACCGGTACCGAAATCGGTGAACCTAAGTCAAGTACTTCCATGCCGCGGCGAACGCCGTCCGTCGAGTCCATCGCAATCGTACGGACCGTGTCATCACCGAGGTGAATCGCCACCTCGAGCGTCAAGTCGACACTTACATCTTCCGCCGATGTCGCCACGTGCGTGACTTTAAGGGCGTTGTAGATGTTTGGTAAGTGGTTGTCGAACTTAACGTCGATAACTGGGCCCATGACTGCGACTACGCGGCCTTTCATGCCGTATTCGTTCATCGTGTTAGCCTCCTACAATCTAGAGGGCGAGCGCTTATTCAAGCGCTGCCGCACCTCCGACAATCTCTGTGATTTCTTGTGTGATCGCCGCTTGACGCGCGCGGTTGAACTTGAGCTTGAGTCCACGGATGAGTTCATCCGCGTTGTCCGTCGCGTTCGACATCGCCGTCATCCGCGCCGCGTGCTCCGATACTTTCGCATCGAGGAGCGCGCCGTAGATGAGTCCTTCCGCATAACGCGGGAGGAGCGCTGCTAAGATCGTTTCTTCTTCTGGTTCATATTCATACATCACATTCGATGCGGTCTGTTCGATATTCCCAAGCGGGAGCAGTCGATCGATTTTCACTTCTTGGCTGATAACAGAGATGAATGAGTTGTAGCAAAGCTTCAATTCATCAATCTCGCCGTCACTGAACGCGCCGACCGTCTGCTTGACGATCTCTGCGACTTCAATGAATGATGGCTGGTCGTTTAGTCCTGTCATCGCACTGTACACCGGAATGTTCCGTGCCTTGAAGAACTGAACGCCGACCTTCCCAATCACATACAGACGATACTCGTCCGTTGAATCGTGTTTTGCCTTCAATTCGCGATACACGTCACGAAGGACGCTGGCGTTGTATCCACCAGCTAGTCCGCGGTCAGACGTGATGACGATATAGCCGGTCCGTTTGACGGGACGGACTTGAAGCATCGGGTGTGTTGCACCTGAAGTACCGCCGGCAATCGACGAGATGACTTCCTGCAACTTGGTCATGTACGGCTTGAAGTTGGCGTTGCTCCCTTGAGCACGGTTCAATTTCGAGGCCGACACCATGTTCATCGCTTTCGTGATTTGCTTTGTGCTTTGGGTCGAGGTGATCCGCATCTGGATCTCACGTAATGATGCCATTTCGATTCACCACCTTAATAGACGCTCGTCACCGGATTAAACCGATGGCGAGAACGTCTTTTTGAATTCCGCAATTGCATCGACCATCGCCTCGTCAGCAGGAAGGTTTCCTGTTTGACGGATTTCGCGGCAGAGGTCTGCACGGTTTTGGTCGAGCCATGCGTTCATTTCTTTTTCGAAACGACGGATGTCTTCGACTGGGATGTCATCGAGATGACCTTTCGTGAGCGCGTAGATGATGATGACTTGTTTGTCGACCGAGAGCGGTGCGTTCAAGTCTTGCTTCAACACTTCAACGGTACGTTGACCACGGTTGAGCTTCGCTTGTGTCGCTTTATCAAGGTCAGAACCGAACTGGGCGAACGCCTCGAGCTCACGGTATGACGCGAGGTCAAGACGGAGCGTACCCGCAACCTTCTTCATCGCTTTCACTTGAGCCGAACCACCAACACGCGATACCGAGAGACCGGCGTTAATCGCAGGACGTACCCCAGAGAAGAAGAGGTCCGACTGAAGGAAGATTTGACCGTCTGTGATCGAGATAACGTTCGTCGGGATGTACGCCGAGATATCCGACGCTTGCGTCTCGATGAACGGAAGGGCTGTAAGCGAACCGCCACCGAGTTCGTCGTTCAACTTCGCCGCACGCTCAAGAAGGCGTGAGTGGAGGTAGAAGACGTCACCTGGGTAGGCTTCGCGGCCTGGAGGACGACGGAGAAGAAGCGAGAGCTCACGGTAAGCTGCCGCTTGTTTCGAGAGGTCATCATACACGACGAGGACGTGTCGTCCGCGGTCCATGAAGTACTCACCCATCGATACCCCAGCAAACGGTGCGAGGTAAAGAAGCGGGGCCGGCTGTGAAGCCGATGCCGAAACGACGATCGTGTAATCGAGGGCGCCGTTTTGACGGAGCGTCTCAACTACGCCACGGACAGTCGATTCTTTCTGACCGATCGCGACGTAAATACAAATCATGTTCTCTTCTTTTTGGTTGATGATCGCATCGATCGCGACCGAAGTCTTACCAGTCTGACGGTCACCGATGATGAGCTCACGCTGTCCGCGACCGATTGGTACGAGGGCGTCAATCGCCTTAATCCCAGTTTGGAGCGGTTCGTGAACCGACTTACGGGCCATAACGCCGTAAGCTTTGCGCTCGATCGGGTTGTAGTTGTCCGTCACGATCGGTCCGAGACCGTCGATCGGTTGTCCGAGCGGGTTGACGACGCGTCCGAGGAGCGCCTCACCGACCGGTACTTCCATGATGCGGCCCGTACGTTTAACCGAGTCGCCTTCTTTGATGCCTTTATAGTCGCCAAGGATGATAATCCCGACGTTACCTTCTTCTAAGTTTTGCGCCAAGCCCATTACGCCGTTTGAGAACTCAACGAGTTCCCCGGCCATAACGTTATCGAGTCCGTGTGCACGTGCGATCCCGTCACCTACTTGAATGACTGTACCTGTCTCACTGACTTCGATTTCAGAGCCGTACGAAGCGATTCGCTCTTTTAGCAGGGCGCTAATTTCTTCAGCTTTGATCGTCATTGAATTCACCCCTATTTCTTACGCATTCAACAGTTCACGCTCGAGGCGTGTCAGTTTGGTTTCGATTGTGTCATCGTACGTCGTGTAACCGATTTGGACGCGGAGTCCACCGATGACCTCTTCGTCGACGACATTCTGTAATTGAAGCGTCTTGCCCACCTTCTGACCGAAGACGAGTTCGACTTCTTTTAAGTCCGTTGCCGACAATGGATAGGCGCTCGTGACGAACCCCTCTGCAATACCGCGGAACTCGTTCGCATATTCGCGGACGTAACGCGGCAACGCGCGAACTTCGCTCGCACGGTCGTTCTCGACCATGACGAGAAGTGTGTTCACGACGATTGTCGTCATATCACCAAAGCTATCTTTTAAAAGCTGTGCAAGCTCGCTGTCGCTGATTGCCGGATTCGTTAAGAGATCCATCAATTCAGGTGTCGCGTGGAGCACTTCATCGAGCAGACGCACTTCCGCTTCGACTTGGTCGAGCGTGCCTTGTTCCCGCGCTAAGTCGAAGAGCGCTTTAGCATAGCGTTTTGCTAGAGATGCGTTCATTAGTTAGCACCTTTCGCTTTTGACAGGAAGTCTGTGACGAGGGCACGTTGTTTCGCTTCGTCCCCTTTAAGGTCCGTACGAAGGACGTGGCGTGCTGCCGAAAGCGCCTGTGTGACGACTTCCGTCTGAAGCGATTGTTTCGCAAGCTCACGCTCGCGCTCGATCGCTTTCTCAGCCTCGACTTTAATTTGTTCGGCTTCCAAACGCGCCTGCTCCACCAAGCGTGCTTGTTCTGCTTCAGCCTGACGACGACTTGAATCGAGCATTTCTTTCGATTCCGTACGTGCCGCGCTGAGCGCTTCACGTTGTTCGACGACATAAGTTTCCGCATCTTTGCGGCTCTTTTCAGCGAGCTCAATTTCGTTCGCTACATACTCTTCACGCTGTCTCATCATTCCAAGGAGTGGTCCCCAAGCAAATTTCTTCAACAGGGCCAAGAGTACGAGGAATGTGAAAAGTGTAAAGATCATATCCAGGATGCGGAGGCCTTCACCGCCAGCACCAGCTGCAATCATCATCGTATCCATGCATACCCTCCTCTTGACTAAATAAGTGAGGGAGACGTGCTCCCTCTTCCAATTTTCTCGTTAACTCGGAATCAAGAGTTGAGGAGAAGGAAACCGACAGCCACACCGATGATCGGGAGGGCTTCAACCAAACCGATACCGATGAACATTGTTTGACGAAGTTCGTTTTTGAGTTCTGGCTGACGTGCTTGTCCTTGTACTGTACCGTATACGATGAGACCGTTACCGATACCTGCTGCGAGTGCTCCAAGACCGATAACGAGTGCTGTTGCAAGAAGATTCATTTGTTCCATTGTGTATATTCCTCCTAAAAGTTAAGTAAATAGTTTTTTGTGTTCAACGCTTTGACGAAGGCGAATCAATGCTCGGCTGAAGCCTTGTGCCCGATGTACACCATTGCAAGCGTCAGGAAAATGTAGGATTGGATAACCCCGATAAAGATTGAGAAACCTTGCCATAAAATCATTGGGAAGATTGCGAACACAGCACCGAGCGGATTTAGTGCCCCTTGCGCCGTAATTGCGAGTCCCAAGATGATGGTAATCATGATTTCACCGGCAAAGATGTTACCGTAAAGACGCAGACCGAGCGTCAAGGTGTTCGCGAACTCCTCGATAAGCTTGATCGGCAATAAGAACCAGACCGGTTTGACGAACTCTGCCGAATAGTGCTTCAACCCGTGCAGCTTCACGCCGTAGTAGTGCGACATTGCAACGACGAGTGTCGACAACGCCAATGTGACATACGGGTCGGCTGTCGGCGAGTTAAACCATAAGTAGTGGCCGGAGATGACGTTAAACGGTAGACCCATCAAGTTTGAGAATAGAATGAACAAAATCAATGTCATCCCGAACGAGATAAAGCGTCCCCCTGTCTTCCAGTCCATCGCACTCGAGATGACCCCGCGTACGAATTCTGCAAAGAACTCCATGAAGTTCTGTTTGCCAGTCGGCTTCATTGCCAAGCGTCGTGTTCCCCAGACGGCGAACGTGAAGACGAGCAGTGAAGCGATCAGCACCGTAATGACGTTCGTCCAGCTCCCATAAAGCGTGTAATCTCCAAGTTGTAGAGAATAGGTGGGAAACTCATGACCCATTAGTATTCACCTCTTTTCCTGCTGAGCTGGGCAAGTGTGAACTCGCCAAATTGTATGATGTGGCCGGCGATTAGACCAGTTACCACCGCAATCAGCGATACTCGATCCTCGTAGAAGAGGCCGACTATCACGGCTAACGCACCGACTGCCATCCTTGAAACAGTCCCGTGCGATTTCGGGCGTCGTCCATGTTCGATGACGTCAAACATCCGTATGACGCTTCGATTCTGCATATGTAGAATGATGAGACTGGCGACCCCGCCTAGAAACAACCCGAGAAAGACCGGTTTGTACATAGGGATGATGAATGCACCGAGGAGGAGAATGGCGAACCATCCGATAAACCACTTCGTGTAACGCTTCATCAGCTCTTTCTGTGCTTTTCTGTCTGCTTGCACTTGTTGTAGATTCATTCGTCCTCTCCTGTCAATAAACTTCGAAGGGTGAGAACAAGCGCCGTGATCCCGAACGCCATGCCGAGAAGCACCGACACATTCCAACCAAACGTACCCCAGAATTCACGTCTCGCTCCGTATTGGCCGACGAGATAACCGATGACGATCGGTCCTGCAAGCGCGGTCGAGATTTGCGAGGCGAGCGAGGCGTAGGATAGGTAACGATTGTCTTTTTTCGCCATCCTATTCTCCCCTTTCTCTCTAGGAAGCTCGTCCTTCATCTTGTCGATTCACACTCGCGTGACCATCAAAAGTCACACAAGTTCAGAGTAATGGAAATAGCATAAGAAGTCAATGAATTTCACAATTATAAAAGCGCTTTAAATCAAGTCGTATCAAGGCTTTTACGCACTTCACAAACTAAATTAAAATCGATAAATTTTAAAAAAGTATGAAGAAATGGTGAAATAAAAATGTTGAATTGATAACATTTCACAAAACGAACAAGATGAAGAATAGTTCAGTTATACCTCCACGTTTTGGAAAACACAACGGCAAACGACCCACGTTCACAAAAGGTTTTGAAACGGAAGTTGACCCGATTTTGAAATCGTTTACAACGTCCTGTTATAGTATACCGATACCCTTTTTCCGCTGTCGAGGGGTTCGCCCGAATTTGTCGTGAGGAATGTCACAGTCGAATTTCCGACGACAAAAAGGCTGGAAATCCCCTCCCATCAACGTAGAATAGGTGGACAATCCCAATTCAAATCGCTACGATTACCGTGTAAGCGCTCTCTAAAATTGTGTCGATTTTGTGACTTTCGGAACCGGCGCCCGCATCCTCGCTCTTAGAGGCATGTCAGGAGGTATACATAATGGAATGGATTAACCACTTACAGACCGAGCTCGGCGACGAGATTGTCTTCACGGACGCGACGACCCGGCTCGCCTATTCGTTCGATGCGAACACGATGAAGTTGCTCCAGGCAGCGGGCTGTGACATCGTCATCCCGGACACCCAACAATGTTGCGGTGCCCTGCACGGACACGCCGGCGAACAAGCCGGGGCCGTCCGACTCGCGAAACAAAACATCGAGGCGTTCGAAGCACTCGACGTCGATTACGTCATCACGAACGCGGGCGGGTGTGGGGCGTTCCTGCTCGGTTACGACCATCTGTTGAAACAAGATCCCGCCTGGCTCGCGCGCGCCGAGCGTTTCAAGGCGAAAGTGAAAGACTTCGCCTCGATTTTGATTGAGGTCGGCTTCCTCGACCGGGTCACACTCACATTGCCGAAGCAAGTCATCACGTATCAAGACTCGTGCCATCTCCGGAACGTGCAACAAGGCGCGCTCGCCCCGCGACTTTTACTCCAAGCGATTCGAGGGACGACGTACGTCGAACAGCGCCACGCCGATCACTGTTGCGGCTCGGCTGGTGTGTACAACTTACTCCAACCTATCATCGCGAACGACATCCTCGAGATGAAGATGGGCCACGTCCGGGACACGGCCGCCCAGACGATTGTGACCTCGAACCCGGGCTGTCATCTGCAGATGCAACTCGGCATCCAAGAACACGGGACCGACTCGATGCGGGCCGTCCATTTAGCCGATTTATTGGCGGAGGCGTTACCGAATACGTAAAGGAGAAGAGCACACGCTCTCCTCTTTTTTTGTCGTCCCATACATTTCCCTTCTTGGATTCACACATACTTCACAATTCCGATGATTTCACATGGAATTAAAGTTTACACACTTTTTCACATGGGGTAAGAATTAAATATAGACGGTTCTACCAGTCTGTCGAAATGTGTAAACAGAGAAAGGGGTTTTCAAATGGAAGAGAGGCAGTGGCATACGCTATCGATTCACGAGACCGAGGACCATCTCGATACCGATATCGATCAAGGGTTACGTGAGGAGACAGCGAAAGAACGAATCGAACAACACGGGAAGAACGTCCTTCCCGAGCCAAAGAAAGACCCGAAGTGGCTGAAATTCGTACGACAGTTCAATGACGTCCTCATTTACGTCCTGTTGGCCGCCGCCGTGATTACGGCCGTACTCGGCTATTGGTACGACACGATTGTCATCGCGCTCGTCGTCCTCATCATCGGGATTATCGGTTACCTGCAAGAGAACAAGGCTGAGCAGGCACTCGAAGGGATTAAGAACATGTTGTCCCCGTCCGCCCTTGTCCGTCGTGACGGCAAGCGCAAGGAGATCGAGGCCGAGTACCTCGTCCCAGGTGACATCGTTTATTTGAAACCGGGTGACAAAATCCCGGTCGACCTTCGCCTCATCACGGCGGAGAACATGAAAGTCGAGGAGTCGGCCTTGACAGGTGAAGCGATCACCGTCGACAAGACGCTCGACCCGCTCGAAGAGAAAATTGGTCTCGGTGACCGGACGAACTTGGCGTTCTCCGGGACGTCGGTCGCTGCCGGTACAGGTAGCGGAATCGTCATCGCGACCGGTTCGAAGACCGAACTCGGTAAAATCAACGCGTCCATCGCCGAAGTCGAGAAAGTGCAAACACCGCTCATCCAGCAGACGCAACGCTTCGGGAAGACCGTCGCGAGTGTCATCGCCGGCGTCGCCGTGTTCGCCTTCATCTTCGGCTACTTCTTGCGTGACTATGAGACAGCCGAGCTGTTGCTCGCGGTCATCGGTCTCGCCGTCGCCGTCATTCCGGAAGGACTACCGGCGATCATTTCCATCATTCTCGCCCTCGGCGTCCGCCAGATGGCAGACAATAAGGCGATCGTCAAAAACTTGCCGTCCGTCGAGACGCTCGGTGCCGTATCGGTCATCTGTTCCGATAAGACCGGGACGTTGACGAAAAACGAGATGACGGCTCAGAACATCCAACTCGCTGACCGCACGCTCCGTGTGACCGGTTCGGGGTACGCGCCGGAAGGTCGCATTGAATTTGAAAACGACGTCTACTCGAACAAGCAAGACGAGATCCTCAACGAGATTCTCCTTGCCGGTGTGACGTGTAACGATTCAGACTTGTTCTTCGACGAAGAGTCGAAGCAATGGATGATCACGGGCGACCCGACGGAAGGCTGCTTGCTCACGCTCGGAGAGAAAGCAGAAGAGTCGATTCGACCGCTCCGCGTCATCTCGAAGATCCCGTTCGACTCGGCGCATAAATATATGGCGACACTCTCGCCACGTGACGAAGCGCACGTCATGTACTTGAAAGGTGCACCGGACCGCTTGTTCTCGATGGCCGAGGCGAGTGACTCGAACTTCCCGACAGAGATGTGGGAAGAGAAGATGACCGACCTCGCTAAAAAAGGGCAACGTGTCATCGGTGTCGCCAAACGCACGTTCAACACATCAAAAGAGAAGATTGACCATGACGACTTATATGAAGGAATCGAATTCCTCGGGCTCATCGGCATCATGGACCCACCGCGTCCCGAGGCGATCGAGGCGGTCAATGAGTGTCAATCGGCCGGTATCCAAGTGAAGATGATTACCGGTGACCACAAAGAGACGGCCATCGCCATCGGAAACGAGCTCGGCATCTCGACAGAAGCCGGCGCACTTCAAGGGACCGAGATTGACGATTTGACGGACGAGGAACTCGCGGACGTCGTCGGGCAGTACAACATTTTCGCCCGGACGAGCCCCGAGAACAAGACGCGTCTCGTCAAGGCGCTCCAGACGCAAGACCATATCGTCGCCATGACCGGTGACGGGGTCAACGACGCCCCTGCCCTCCGCCGCGCCGACATCGGTGTTGCCATGGGAATCAAAGGGACAGAAGTATCGAAAGAAGCGGCCGAAATGGTGCTTGTCGACGATAACTTCAACACGATCTTCAAAGCCGTCAAAGAAGGTCGCCGTGTATACGACAACTTGAAGAAGACGATTCTCTTCATCTTGCCGACGAACGGGGCGCAAGGATTCGTGCTCCTCATGAGTATCTTCCTTGGCACACAGCTCCCGCTCACGGCGCTACAAATCTTGTGGGTGAACATGGTCGTCGCCATCACCCTCTCGTTCGCCATCGCGTTCGAGCCGCTCGAGCCGTCGACGATGAAACGGGCGCCGCGTCCGAAGAAGACGCCGCTTCTGAGCCGGTACTATATCTTCCGGATCTTGCTCGTCTCCCTCATCATCGGTGGCGGGACGCTCGTCTACAACCTGTATATGAACGCCGGTGACTATAGTGTCGAATATATCCACACGATGACGCTGAACACGATCGTCATCGCTCAGATGTTCCACTTGTTCAACGTCCGGGTCGAGACCGAACCGGCCCTCAACCGCTCGTTCTTCGAGAACCCGATCGCGTTTTACGTGTCAGGGGCGCTCATCGTGCTCCAGCTGTTCATCACGTACGTGCCGTTCATGAACACCGCGTTCGGCACGACGCCAATCGCCGCGAGCGACTGGATCATCCCGTTCGTCTTCGGTATCGCCGTGTTCTTCATCATCGAACTCGAGAAACTGATTTCACGCAACGTGATGAAACGGAAGTAATCTTAACGAGAAAAGGAGCGACGCCTACGGGCGCCGCTCCTTTTTCGTGCAGGTCAACTTTACCTTATCCCGTTTTCCAGTCGTTTCAAACCTTATTTTCAGAAAAAGATGTTTACATCTTCATAACAAGGGAACATAAAGGTTATGTGAAAATAATTTTAGGAAAGAGTTGAGTTGATGATTGAATTTAAAAACGTGAAAAAAACGTTCAAAGAGACGACCGTTTTGAAAGAGATGAACCTGACGATCAACAAAGGTGAGCTCGTCGTCTTTATCGGACCTTCCGGTTGCGGGAAGACAACCTCGCTGAAAATGATCAACCGGTTGATCGAGCCGACTGAAGGCACGATCATCGTGGACGGTCAAGACACCCGCAAGATGGACCCGATTGAACTGCGGCGCCAGATGGGCTACGTCATTCAACAGACCGGCCTCTTCCCGCACATGACGATTCGCGAGAATATCCAATTGATTGCGGGTCTTGAAGGCCATGCCGAGCAGGACATGGACGCTCGTACCGAGCACCTCCTCCGTATGGTCGGACTCGACCCCGACCAATTCATCGACCGCTATCCGAGCGAGCTGAGCGGTGGTCAACAACAGCGTATCGGCTTTGCCCGCGCCCTCATGAACGACCCCGAGGTCATCTTGATGGATGAACCATTCAGCGCCCTCGATCCTGTCACACGAAACGACCTACAAGAAGAACTGTTCAACCTCCAAGAAGAAGTGAAGAAAACTATCGTTTTCGTCACCCATGATATGGATGAGGCGATCAAGCTGGCTGATCGCATTTGTATCATGCGCGACGGAGAAATCGTCCAATTCGATACGCCGGAACAGATTCTGCGTAACCCGAAAGACGCGTACGTCGAATCGTTCATCGGGAAAAATCGGATTTGGAACAGCCCGGAATACATCAAGGCGAAAGACATCATGATCACCGACCCGGTGTCGATTAGCGGCAAACGGACGGTGCTCCAAGCGATTGAGATTATGCGCTCGCGCAAGGTCGACAGCCTACTCATCACCGACCGTGACCGGACACTTGAAGGGCTCATCAAACTAAAAGACGTCCACGGCATCCAAGACAAGACGAAGCGGCTCGAGGAAGTCATGAACAAAGACTACGCCTACGTCTCAAGCGAGGACTCGCTCCTCGACATTTTGGCCGTCATGAACGAGACCGACCAAGGCTATCTTCCCGTCGTCACCGGTCCGATGTTAAACGGACTCATCACACGCAGCAGCTTGCTTTCCGTCCTCAGTGAGCAGTTCATGCAAGAGGAGGAAACGAAATGAATACGATTCAATCATTTTTCAATTACTTTGCGAGCAACACCGACCAAATCGGGACGCTCTTACTCGAACACTTACAGTTGACCGTCTTTGCGGTCTCGCTCGCGGTCTTGCTCGGTGTCCCGCTCGGCATTTTGATTTTACGGACGCCGCGGCTCGCGAAGCCCGTACTCGGTTTGACGAGCGTCGTCCAAGCGGTACCGAGTCTCGCCCTGCTCGGATTTCTCATTCCGTTCATCGGCATCGGGTCGACGCCGGCGATTATCATGGTCGTCCTCTACTCGCTCCTCCCGATCGTGAAGAACACGTATACGGGACTGTCGAGCATTCCTGGTGACACGCTCGAATCGGCCAAAGGGATTGGCCTGACCGATCGCCAGATTTTAAGTAAGATTCAGTTACCCCTCGCCTTACCGATCATCATGGCTGGTATCCGTATTTCTGCGGTCACGGCCGTCGGACTGATGACGATTTCGGCGTTCGTCGGGGCTGGCGGACTCGGCTATCTCGTCTTCGCCGGGATTCAGACGGTCGACAACAACCAGATTCTCGCCGGGGCCATCCCAGCTGGTCTTCTCGCCTTGTTGATCGACTTCGTCGTCAGCCGTATCGAGTATAAAGTCGCACCGAACGGCATCGTCCTCGCCGACGGCCGCATGAAGAAGAAGACGCGCCGATCGAAGAAAGTCGTAAAACCGGCCTTCGTCATCGCGACAGCGTTCGCGCTTCTCCTCGGCGGTTCGATTTACGCGTTCACGCGTGAAGACGATACGATCGTCGTCGGCTCGAAGAACTTTACCGAACAACTCATTCTCGGAAACATCGTCGCCGACTTGATTGAAGAAGAGACCGACTTGAACGTTCGCCGACAGCTGAACCTCGGCGGGACGCAAGTCGCGTTCAGCGCCATCCGCACCGGGGAGATTGACACATACGTCGAATACACCGGCACCCTGTCGGTCGACGTGTTGAACCAAGCGGTCGACAACGATCCTGACGCCGTCTACGCGAGCGTCAAACCGCAGATTGAGGACCGTTTCGACGTCCAGACGCTCGACCCGATTGGATTCAACAACACATACGCGATTGCCGTCAAACAAGAAGACGCGGACCGTTATGCGCTAGAGAGCATCTCGGACCTCGCCGCCGTCAGCGACGAGCTCGTCTTCGGCCCGACAATCGAGTTCTCGAACCGCGAGGACGGGTATCTCGGCTTGAAAGAGACATATCCGCTCCGCTTTAAAGATGTGAAGCCGGTCGATGGCGGCCTGCGCTATACGGCGCTCATGAACGGTGAGAGCCAAGCGATTGACGGCTTCTCGACGGACGGGTTGTTGAAACGGTTCGAACTCGTCGTCCTCGAGGACGACCAACAGTTCTTCCCGCCGTATTACGCCGTGCCGCTCATTAACGGTGAGACGCTACGCGAGCATCCCGAGCTCGAAGGCGTGCTTAACTTGCTGTCCGGCAGAATCACGGACGAAGTGATGCAAGAGCTGAACTACCTTGCGGACGTGGAGAAACAACGTCCCGAGAAAGTCGCCCGTGACTTCTTGGTCCGTGAAGGACTCATCAACGAATAAAAAAGACGAACTCAATCTTTTACGATTGGGTTCGTCTTTTTGATTACTTCGTTCCGAACAATCGGTCACCCGCATCGCCCATCCCTGGGACGATGTAGCCGTGGTCGTTCAATTTCTCGTCGAGGGCGGCGAGATAAATCTCAACGTCCGGGTGTTCGTTTTGAACACGCTCGACGCCTTCTGGTGCTGCACAGAGGCAAGCGAGCTTGATCGACTTCGCGCCATGCTTTTTAAGTGCCGCGATCGCGTCAGCAGCCGAGCCGCCTGTCGCAAGCATCGGATCGACGACGATGAAGTCACGCTCCGTGATGTCCGTCGGCAATTTGAGATAGTATTCGTGTGGCTCGAGCGTCTCCGGGTCACGGTATAGACCGATGTGACCGACTTTGACGTTCGGCATCATTTTGAGGAAGCCATCCACCATTCCGAGGCCTGCCCGTAAAATTGGGACGATACCCAATTTCTTGCCGGCAATCATCTTCTGCGTCGATACCGAGACCGGTGTCTCAATCTCTACGTCTGTCAATGGAAGGTCGCGTGTAATTTCATATGCCATGAGCGACGAAACTTCGTCGATGAGCTCGCGGAACTGCTTCGTCCCCGTCTCTGCTTTGCGCATAATCGTCATCTTGTGCTGAATCAATGGGTGGTCATAAACGTGTACTTTTCCCATCATGCTTCACTCCTCTCTCAATCTCTCTTGAGCATTGTACCCTAACCCCCTGCAAAAAGGTAGGGGCAACTTCTGTTTTCCAAGAGGTCAGACGAAACCCCGAGGACAGCATCTCTACCTCGGGGTCTCCCTCTATTTTACAATTTGAAGAATTTAAAGAAAGCGGCCGTCTGTTGTTTCGCTTTGCCGCACATCTTGCCTTTCGGGGCATCTTGTTTCGTAACGTGGGCATATTTTTTCGCTTTCACAGCTTTTTTCTTGACGTGCTTTTTCTTCTTTTCATCTTTTTTCGATGTGACTTTCTTCTCGTCCGCGACTTTTGGCGCAGATGAAGATGTCGTCTGGGCCGGAGTTGTCGCTTTCACCGGGGTCGTCGTCGGTTTTGCGACCGCCTCGGTCTTCGTAACTGTTTCAGCCGGTTTCGCTGTCTCCGTCTTCGCGACTGTTTCAGCCGGTTTCGCTGTCTCCGTCTTCGCGACCGTTTCAGCCGGTTTCGCTGTCTCCGTCGTCGTGACCGTTTCAGCCGGTTTCGCTGTCTCCGTCTTCGCGACTGTTTCAGCCGGTTTCGCTGTCTCCGTCTTCGGTGCCGTCTCGGCTGGTTTTACTGTCGATTCAGTCGAAGTCGCTGTCGACGTCGGTGTCGACAGCGCCGGAGCAATCGTCGTCGTGCGTGTGACGAGGCCCGCGTTCCAGTTCACATACTCATCCGCCTCATGGAAATGGATGAACCCTGCGTCTTTCGCGAGCTTATGGCTCTCGGCACTTTGCCGCGTCGAAATCGTGAGCGTCTTCACCGAGTGTTTCGTATCGACCGCTTGTAATTTCTTAATCATGTTTTGTGACCATGCGTCGCTCTTGATCGTGTCGGCGTTGAAACTCTCCCACATGATGCCATCGACATAAGGTGCCGTCGACGTCTCGAGCGTGTCGAAGCCCCAGTTTTGGACCATGGCGATGTCGCCGTATTTCGCCCGCGCTTGCTTCAAGAAGTTGACGAGCCCATCACGTTGCTGTTTGAGCACGGTCGGATTGTTCAAATGCTCATTGTCGATATCGCCGACCGTGTCCATGAACACGCCGTCGATTCCTTTGGCGATGACTTGGTTTTGAATTTCCGTGAGCAACAAGCCTTGGAAATGCGTCGAAGCGATATTTGTCAAATACGAATCCCATTCCGGATAATGAACACGCTGACCGTTACGTGTGAAGAAGTCCCCTGCTTGGAGCTTCGACATGAGACCCGTGTTCCATGTCGCGACTTCCATGACACTAATATATCCGAGCACTTTCGTGCCGCGTGATTGAATTAAATCGATTTGCGCTTTCGTGTAGTGCAACGGCTCGATGATGACGAGATCGTAGTTTTGCATATCCTTCAGAATCGCATCTGTCGGATGACCATAAAACACTTGATAGTTTTTCACACCGTCGAGTGGGTTCATCGTTTGCGCCCCCGATTTTGACATGTTTACACTAAGCATTAACAACACAACTGTTAGAGACAACATTAACTTTTTCAATTTCACTACCTATTCCTCTCCTGATGACGAACAAAACGTGGTGACGGACGATGGGGTAAATTGAGGGTTTCTCTAACTCCTCCTTTATCCATATAGTGACGAAAGGTATAGTGCTGTGTGTTTTATGAGTATATCGGTTATATGTAGGACTTATTAAACCTTCGCAAAAAAAATTATAGGATAGTTTTTTAGCAAAACATAGTTTCAATTTCACAACAAAAAACCGCTTTTCCGACATAATTTCGTCATAAAGCGGGTATACTTACATTTTTATTTTTTGAGTTTGATTCGATGACGCCAGCAACTCTTTCAGCTGTACAGCATCTAGACCGTATTCGTCCCCGGTATGAAGGTCGACCACGAACACGTCCCCGCCGGCGACATAGACGTCGAGGTTTTGTTCGGACAATCGCTCGTGAAGCGAAATCGTCCCGCGATAAGTAGCGGTCGTCGGTACGCGCGACGGGACGACTTCTGTCAGCAACTCGAATAGCGCACGGGTATTCGGCCCATCGAGATGGACGATCGTCCCGTCTTGTTCATAAGTGGCCAACCGCACCTTCTCGCTTGCCGGCGACAAACTCATCAACGTCGTCGTGAGCGGCAATCGGACGCTGCCCCACACCTCGATGACCGTCCCGTAACGTTCGGACAAGGTAAGGGACGACTCGTCCCCGACTTGGCCGATCGGTTCGTCCGAGACGATGACGCGCTTCAACAGTTGGCGACGCGACCCGTCGAGCACGACCGTCGCTTCAGTCGTATCGAGATACACATGTTCCCCGACAAAGATGTCCGGTAACACTTTCCGCTCGAACGCGTCCTCCGTCCCGATTTGAAGTGTGACGCGCCCGTCGGTCAGCTGGGTCAAGAACGTATACCCGCTCGTCCGCTCGGCTTTAAAGACGAACAACCCCGACTCGATCGTCCGGTCGAGCGTCCGACCGTTCCGTTTCACGTCGTACGTGACGTAAAGCGACCCGCTGTCTGGGGTTTCATAACGAAACATCGACCCCGCCAGCACGCGCTCGTGTTCCGCATCGATATGAAATCGCTCGTTGATGAATGACGTGTCAAACGCCGGCTCAAACGTCATCATCCGCTTGGCTTCTGTCTCTTTTACGTCAGCTGCTAGCGGTTCGAGCGCCTCGATCGGTTCGACTGCAAACGTCCGTTCGAACTGCTCATAACTGTTTGCACACGAGACGTAACGCGTCTCGCCGCTCGCCCAGTAGCTGACGGTCTTGCTCCCTAGCTCTTCATAGACTGGGTGAACGTAGGTCGCCTCCGACACTTTCGCCCGCTGCGCCGGCAAGATATCCGTCGGTTGCTTCTCGCAATATGTAAGAATATGTTTCTTTATTTCCAATGGTAATTCCATCCCACTCGTCTGCTTGAGCGCCGTCGCGGCGAGCGGACGCATCTCGATCGCACTCATCGAGTTCGCACCACAACCGCTCAAAACCAAACATAAAAAGGGAATAATCCAAAATTTCCGCATTATTCGACACCCCTTCCTCGTTCGGTCGTCTTTGGATACGTCCCCCTAAAATTTCCTTATTCATCATATCATATATGTTGTTTCGATTATGTTTTCAGAAGTGTTACGATTTGAAAAAAGGTGCCACCGCGCGTGGCACCTTCCCTTATATGCGTGTATTAGTCGTCGTCACGATCGTCGTCGTCATCATCACGATCATCATCGTCATCGTCCAGCTCAATCTCTTTCACTTGCTCTTGCAGATTCAATTCAAGCTTGACGCGGTCGCCGGCTTTCGGCATCCCGTCATCGAGTTCATAGCGCGCTGCCAATGGGAACGTCAACTGTTGCCCTTCTCGTTCAATCGTCACATCACGGTCGGACATCTTGACGAACGTGCCGTAAATGTCGAAGTCGTCGTTCTCACGGTCGACTTCCTTCACTTCGTTGTTGCGGTTGAACTCGAGTTTGACGCGATCGCCCGATTTCGGTGTGTCATCATCGATTTCATGACGGGCCGCGAGCGGATACGTCGACTCTTTGCCGCTAAAGCTGATTGTGACGTCACGGTCCGTCAAGGCGACGAGCGTGCCGTACAATTCATAGTCATCGTCGTCATCGACAGAACGGATTGGGATATCGCCTGACTGTGCCGGCTCAGCCGCATCATCATTCGTCTGGACTTGTCCGTCGTCTCGTGCGTCATCTCTTGCATCGTCAGACCCGTTCGATCCGCTGCTCGCACTGTCAATCGCCCGTGGGACGATGACCGTGTCCGTCTTATCGTTGGCGACATACAACCCAATCCCGGCAACGGCGAGTACCGCCAAGCCGACGCCTAAAATCCATCCAATTAATTTCATGTTCAATTCCTCCTCGTTTTGTGTGGTGTTCCTGATCTACACCTTTATCATAGAAGGTCGACCTTAGAGCACCACGAGGATTCCATTAGAGAACGATGAGAAGTTGCGAAACTTCTTTCATTTCGTGACGTAAAAGACGCTCCCGCTCGGTGCGTTGGCGTAACTCCCGACGGTCCAGCCGTTCAAATCCGCCACCTCTTTCGCGATGGCGAGCCCAAGCCCGCTACCACTCCGGTCTCGCGCCTCATCGAGCCGATAAAACCGGTCGAACAGCCGCCCCCGTTCCTCTTCATCGAGCGTCGGCCCGTGGTCACGGACCTCGATCCGTGTCGGCGTCATCGTGACGCGCGTGTCCTCGGCATACTTCAAACTGTTGTCGATGAAAATGACGAGCAAGCGCTGAAGCGAATCGCGATGACCTTGCCACTGCCCCGTCGCCTCGATTGGCACCCGTTTGCCGTGCGAGCGTTCGAACCGTTCCTCGAGCTGACTTGCTAGCTGCGTCAACTCGATCGCCTCGGACTCGACTTCTTCGATTGTAGGGAAACGGCTCAACTCGAGCATCGGTTCAATCAAGTCTTCACGCATTTGGCGCGACTCCGTCAAAATATGGTCGATCGCCTCGTCACGGACGGCCGGGTCGCTCTGCCCCCAACGCCGGAGCAGTTTGGCATAGCCTTCGATGACCGTGAGCGGCGTCTTCAGTTCATGTGAAACATCGGCGACGAAGCGTCGTTGTTGGTCCATCGACCCTTCGACCCGACCGATCATCTGATTGAAGCCGTCCGCGAGCGTCGCCACTTCGTCCTCGTCAGAGCCGACCTCAATCGTTTCGAGCGTCCCGGACGTGGTGATGCGTTGCATCGTCGCCTCTAGCTTTCGAAGCGGCGCGAGCCCTTGGCGGACGATCCATAAACTGCCGATGAACGTCACAGCGACGGCGATCAAGAAGATGATGACAAAAATCGTCGCGAGCGTGCGAAGCGTCTCACTGACCGCCGCATCCTCGAACCCGTAAGCGAGCCCGTTCGATGTCGCGATGACGAACCAGTCACCAATCAGTGCCGGCTCCCCGTAATTGACCGGGAAGCTCAGCCCGTCCGCGGTCGAACCACCGACGATGGCCCATTCCCCGTTCGCTTGCCGCTCGAGGACGACACTGTCTTCATGGAGCGAGACGACGGCGTCACGGTTGCGCGTATCTTCTTCTAACAGGCTGAGCGCTTGTCGCAACACGTCATAGCGGGAATCGATGATTTGGTGACGGGAGACGAGCCACGCGACCCCGAACGACGTGATGAGCAGAAATAACATGAATCCCGTCATCGCGAGGGCGATTTTCGTGCGCAGCTTCATCTTATTCACCACGCTTCAACATGTATCCGACACCGCGAACGGTCTGAATCCAACTGCCCCCGAGCTTCTTCCGGACATAGCGCACGTACACGTCAACGACGTTCGTGTCCCCGTAATAATCGAAACCCCAGACGTGTTCGAGCAATTGGTCACGCGTCAACACCCGCTCCGGATGTTCAATCAAATAGGCGAGCAAGTCGAACTCACGCCGCGTCAATTCCACATGCGCCCCGTTACACGTCACTTCATGACGGTTGACGTCGACGGTGAGGCCTTCATAAGAAAAAGTTCGTTCGCTCGTATCGGTTTGAATGTGTTGGCGCATCCGTAAGAAGGCACGAATCCGGGCGAGTAACTCCTCCATCTCGAACGGCTTCGTGATATAGTCGTCTGCCCCGAGGTCGAGCCCGCTCACCTTGTCATACCGGTCGCCTCGCGCCGTCACCATGAGCACCGGTAGCGTCGGTTGCTCGGCTTTGATGCGGCGCACGACTTCGAGGCCACTCATGTGGGGCAACATGACGTCAAGGAGCATCAAGTCAATCCCACCTTGAAGCGCCCGCTCGAGCCCGGTCCGTCCATCGTGCTCGACTTCGACCGCATACCCTGCGTGCATCAGTTCGAGTTGTAACAGCCGTGCAATTTTAACGTCGTCTTCGACGACAAGAATCGTTGCCATCGTCTTCATCCTCTCTGCAAAAAACGCCGAGCAGTCCGCCCGACGCATCGTTATTCTGTTCCCGGATTGTTCAGTCGAAAAACGGCCGGATCGTCTCCGGAATCAGTTGACCTACCCGCGCCTCAAGTGAGTCGGTCCATCGTTCCACACGAGACTCGAATCCATCGGCTTGAAGCGAAATCTCACTTCCGTAAGACATCCATTGACCGAGCCAGTCGTTGCCCGTCACCGTAAAAAATAAAAATCCAAATACACCGACCGCCATGAGCGAGAGGGCCAACACACTCACGACCACGCCTCGCACCATCCGGCCAAACCAACTTGTTCTGCTACGTCTCATCCTATCGCTCCTTCATCTTTTTCTTCATGATACGAGAGTCACTTGAGAACGCTTGGTGAATCCGATTAGAATTTGATGAGAAAAGAGGCTGTAGCCTAAGCTACAACCTCAGTCTCCGGCAAGGACCGACTCGGCGATCGGTGCCCAATACGTCCCTTCCATCGCCGCGACTTCGGCGAGCGTCTCCCGGTAAACCGCATCCCCGGCCTTACGCTCGGCGATCCCTTTCATCCATAAGACGTCCGCCTTGTACCCGGAATCGGGATACGTTTCGACATAGGCGGCATAGTCGGCAATCTCCGCTTGATTCAGCTTATTGTCGACGAGTAGGCGATAAAATCCGACCGCCTGCTCTTGTCCGGCTTTCGGCTCCCCGACGAGCAGCGCGTCCGCTTCCTCGTAGCGCTTTTCCGAGACGAGCGACTCGACCTCTGTGAGCGGGATGACGGCCGGTGGTTCCGTAACAGGTTCCGGTGTTGCCTCTTCCGCCTGAAGCGCCTCGTTCTCTTGTTCGAGACGGGCCACTTCCTGTTCAAGTTCTTCGAGCCGCTCCGCGAGCGCTTCGTCTTCCGTGATCGTATCAACCGTCGGCTCGTTCACGGTCGGGACGGGTGCCGGTTCGTCGGGCCAGAGCGCCAAGGCGACAAGAGCGAGCACAATCGCAGCCGGCAACCCGAGCCATCTTTTCTCCCATTTAAAAGCATGCCGCCAGTCCGACAAGTCGGTATGGTTCATGACGGCCGGCGTGAACGAACGAAAGCGGCGCTTGGCCGCCTTCTTTCCGTTCGCTTTCACTTCGAGCGCGAGTCCGAGTCGATGGAACGCAGCCGGCACTTTCATCCCGAGAAGCGGTACAATCCGTTCGCTCGCCTCACTGAAATAACCGTGGTCGAGCAGCGTCGTGATGACACCGAATTCATTCGCCACAAGCCGAAACGTCGGGTCGTGCTCGCCTTTCCTGGCGAGCCATTCCGTCATGTCGAGGAGCGGCAGTGTCGCGAGTTCTCGGTCTGCGAGTGTCCGTGCGTCCATGCGTCAGCCTCGTTCCGGGTAGAGCGGGAACTTCGCCGTCAAACGACGTACTTCTTCATGTGCTGTCGCGAGCACCGCTTCATCTTCATGATTCGTCAATACTTGCCCAATCAACCGGGCGACTTCACGCATATCGTCTTCTTTGAAGCCACGCGTCGTCATCGCCGCTGTGCCGAGACGAATCCCGCTCGTGACGAACGGTGATGCCGGATCGAATGGGATCGTGTTTTTGTTCACCGTGATGCCGGCCGCGTCGAGCGCATGCTCGGCCGCTTTCCCGGTGATGTCGATGCCGCGGAGGTTGACGAGGAGAAGGTGGTTGTCCGTGCCGCCCGATACGATGCGGAGCCCCTCTTCTTCTAGCCCTTTCGCGAGCGCTTGTGCATTTTTGATGACTTGTGCTTGATAGTCTTTGAATTCAGGTTGGAGCGCTTCACCGAACGCTACCGCTTTCGCTGCGATGACGTGCATGAGCGGACCGCCTTGAATGCCTGGGAAAATCGACTTATCGATCGCCTTGGCGAACTCTTCTTTACAGAGGATCATCCCCCCGCGCGGACCACGGAGTGTCTTGTGCGTCGTCGTCGTGACGAAGTGCGCGTGCTCGACCGGGTTCGGATGAAGGCCGGCCGCGACGAGTCCAGCGATGTGGGCCATGTCGACCATGAGATACGCACCGACGCTGTCGGCGATCTCACGGAACTTGGCGAAATCAATCGTCCGCGGGTATGCCGAGGCACCAGCGACGATGAGTTTCGGTTGATGTTCTTTCGCGAGGGCTGCGACGACGTCATAGTCGATGTGTTCTGTCTCTTTGTCCACACCGTACTCGACGAAGTTGTATTGAACGCCTGAGAAGTTGACCGGACTTCCGTGCGTCAAATGACCGCCGTGCGACAAGTTCATCCCGAGCACCGTGTCGCCTGCTTCAAGGATCGTGAAGTAGACGGCCATGTTCGCCTGCGCGCCCGAGTGCGGCTGGACGTTCGCATGTTCGGCACCGAACAGCTGTTTCGCGCGGTCGCGGGCCATGTTTTCGGCCACGTCGACGAACTCACAACCACCGTAGTAACGGCGGCCCGGATATCCTTCCGCGTACTTGTTCGTCAATACGCCACCTTGCGCTTCCATGACTGCCTCTGAGACAAAGTTCTCCGAGGCAATGAGTTCGATGTTCTCCCGTTGGCGACCGAGCTCGTGTTGCATCGCTTCAAACAATTCCGCATCCTGCACTTTCAACTTCGTCGTGTTTACCATGTTGAAACCCCCTCTGTATGTCTAAAAATCAACACCCCCATCGTAACATAAGCTTCTTTTTTTGGGTATCGTCTAATCTAGTGGCAAGTCGGGTATCATATGAGAGAAGACGACTAGAGGAGGGTATTTATGATTGAGACAAAACAAATCACGATTACTCCGTTCGATCGCGAACGGACCGTTCGGATTTACACACCGGCCGACTACGAGATGTCGGACAAGCGCTATCCGGTGCTTTATATGCACGACGGACAGAACGTGTTCAGTGACGAGGATGCGAGTTATAAGATGAGCTGGCGTGCCGGTGCATACTTAGATGCCTCAAAGCGTGACTTGATTATCGTCGGAATCGACTCTGCCCCTGGCGAGATGCGGCTCGACGAATACGGACCGTGGGAGAACCCGTACATCGGCGAGAGCTTGCTCGGTCAAGACGTGACGCTCGGCGGTCAAGGCTCAGCGTATATCGAATATATCGCCCAAGAGTTGAAGCCGATGATCGATGCGAACTATCGGACGAAGCCGGACGAGACGGCGATGATGGGCAGCTCGATGGGGGGATTAATCTCGATTTATGCCGCTTGCGTCTATCCTGACGTCTTCAAGCGTGTCGCTTCGTTGTCCTCGGCGTTCTGGTTCAATCAGACGGAACTCGAGCAGTTGATTGAAGCGAGCGATTTGAAAGGCGTTGAACGGCTTTACATGGACGTCGGCCGTAAAGAAGTCGAACAGCCGACGGCGGACGGGCCGACGAACGAGATGTATCTCGAGTCGAGCGAACGTGTCTACGCCCTGCTCCGCGATAAGGTGGAGCATATCCGCTTCGAGGTCATCGAAGAAGGCGTACACAACGAAATCGCCTGGCGCGAGCGTTTCCCGATGGTCGTGTCGTACTTGTTTAGCGAGGACGTATAACGCAAACGAAGCCGGTCCATGACGGACCGGCTTCGTTTATTTGGCTGGATAGTGCGCCCGCGGGCCACCAATCAGTTTCGGACGGGTGATGGCGAACGTGACGTACGCCTCACCGATCTGTTTTGCCGACAAACGGACGGGAATCGCGACCGGCTTCAAATGCATACCGATCAACGTCGAGCCGATGTCGATGCCGGCGTCCGCTTGAATCGCTTCGACGACGCACGGCGCGTCCAAACGTTCATACGCCTTCTCGGCCATCGCGCCCCCGGCCGCCCGAATCGGGACGACGGTCACTTCCGTCAACCCGAACTGTTTTAACGTCCGACGTTCGACGGTGAGGGCACGGTTAATGTGCTCACACCCTTGGAAGGCGAGGTGGACGCCGGTTTTGTCCCGAAACGTTTGGAACGCCTCGATGAATTCCGAGGCGACATCCATCGACCCGGCCTTCCCGATCGTCTTACCGAGCACTTCACTCGTCGAACAACCGATGACGAGAATCTTTTCCTCATCTAACGGAAACCGATCGTGTAACTCCGTCAATAAGTTTAAAAGCTCCGTCTTCATCGTCGTCACTTCGATTCGTATGCGCTCATCTTGTCGACACGGTTCGAATGGCGTCCGCCCTCGAAACTTGTGTCGAGCCACGTCTCAACTAAATCTAAAGCAAGGCCTGGTCCGACGACCCGCTCACCGAGCGTCATAATGTTCGAGTCGTTATGTTGACGTGTCGCCTTCGCGCTGAACGAGTCATGGACGAGCGCGGCACGAATCCCTTTCACTTTATTGGCCGCAATGCCAATTCCAATCCCTGTGCCACAAATCAAGATCCCACGGTCGAACTCACCTGCCGCGACCGCTTCTGCGACCGGGATGGCGACGTCTGGATAGTCGATCGACTCGGCCGAGTGCGTCCCGAAGTCTTTATACTCGTGTCCCAATTCTTCGAGCAATCCGACGATGTCCTTTTTTAAGTTGAATCCGCCGTGATCGGCGCCGATTGCGATTTTCATTCGTTCATTCCCCCGTTTTTTTTGGTAAGCGTCTCGGTGGTTTCGTCACCTTCGACCCATCATTCGTCAATTTTAGCACAAGTCGATTGACGAGTGGTTCGAGTTCGTTTCGGACTTGGCGATAGACGTTCATCGACCCTCCGAATGGGTCGTTGATGTCTCGTTCGAGTCCGGTCACGAATTCGTAGAGCGTGTACGTACGGTCGGCGAGCTCCGGGTGCATGTCTCGAATTTGTTCACGGTGCGCGCGTGTCATCGTCAAGATGACATCGGCCCAACGGCCGAGCACATCGTCAAACGTCTGTGTCACATGGTCGAGTTCAATCCCACGTTCCCGCAACACTTGCAGGGCGTTCTCCGAGGCATCGAACCCTTGCATCGTCCGAAGTCCGGCCGAGCGGATATCAAATTCGTCACCTGTCACTTTCGAGCGAAGCAATGCCATCGCCATCGGGCTGCGGCATGTATTTCCGCTACATATGAATAATACGCGTTTCATCGACATCGCGTGATCCTCCTCTATGTCCTTAGGCCTCTTCGTGTGACCGAACGACTTTCCCGCCCGCCGCTTTATAGAGGCGGTTGTAGACGGCAAGCGCGACTCCCGTCGGCTCAATCCGGTTCACGTAAATCTCTTCCACATCGGTCTCATCAAATTTTCGTAACGCCTCATACAGCCGTTGTGCCGCCGTCTCCATCGAACGACCAAGCGAGAGTGTGACGTCGGCTGGGGTCGGCTCTTCATCGAACACGAGCGCGCCGACGCGTTTGCCGGCTTCCTTACGTGCCGTGACGATTTGGACGAGGTCGTCGCGTCCCCCGTCGACGAGATAAAGTGGTGCGCTCGGGGCGTAATGGGTGTACTTCATCCCCGGTGAGCGCGGTGCCGCGGTCTCGTCGTTCAAGTTGGCATCGAGGTTGACCGGACCGATTACGGCCTCAATCGCTTCTTTCGTCACGCCGCCGGGACGTAAAATCGTCGCCGGTTCTGTCGTGCAGTCGATTACAGTCGACTCGACACCGATGCCTGTCGGTCCCCCATCCATAATACCCGCGATACGACCGGATAAATCATCGGCCACGTGTTTCGCAGACGTCGGAGACGGCCGGCCAGACCGGTTCGCGCTCGGTGCCGCCAAGCCGAGGCCGGACGAGCGAATCAAATCGAGCGCGGCGTCATGGTCCGGCATCCGAAGCCCGATTGAATCGAGTCCCGCTGTCACGAGCGAAGACGCCCGACCGTTTGACGGTAAGATAATCGTTAAGGCACCGGGCCAAAACGCTTCCATCAAGCGCTTCGCGACCGGCGGGATGGTTTGCGCGAAATGTCCGGCCTGTTCGACTGACGCGACGTGAACGATGAGCGGGTTGTCTGCCGGTCTGCCTTTCGCCTCAAAAATCTTGCGAATCGCGACATCGTTTGTCGCATCTCCGGCGAGACCGTACACCGTCTCCGTCGGCATGGCGATCACCTCACCCGCCTTCAAGAGCTCTACCCCAATCTTCACTTCAGTCGGCTTGATCCATTTCGTTTCCATGCGCAATCCCTTCCCTCACGGCGTAGACGATTCGGTCTTTACCGTTTATATCTTTTAAAATACCCGTTTCTGCTTCAGGATAACGTTCGGACAGGTACGTTTTCACAACTTGTCCTTGGTTATACCCGATTTCAAACGCGATTAACTGCCAATCGGCACGCATGACCCGTTTCGAGTCCGCGATAATCGTTCGATAAAAGTCGAGCCCGTCCACCCCACCGAACAAAGCGAGGTGTGGCTCGAAGCCCGCGACGGTCTCGTCGAGCAGTTCGTCCGCCTCGATATAGGGCGGATTCGAGACGAGCACCCGAATCGACGCATCGGCGATCGGAGTGAGACAGTCCCCTTCATGGAAGACGACGTCAGCTCCGAGCGCTTCGGCGTTTCGCTTCGCCACATCGATGGCTTCCCGGGAAATATCGACCGTTTGGACGCGTTTTCCGAGCTCGAGGCTAAGCGTGATGGCAATCGCACCCGAGCCCGTCCCGACATCGACCGTCTCGTCATCTTCGACTGCCCCGATGTGTTCGACGACCCACTCGATTAACTCTTCAGTCTCCGGGCGCGGAATCAAGACGTCACGATTCACTTCAAACATCCGTCCGAAAAACGGTGCCTGCCCAATCAGATGCTGGACGGGTTCACCGGCGAGAAGGCGTGCCATACCGTCCGTAAAAGCTTTCGCCTCGACAGTTGAAAGTTCATCCGACAGCCGAATCAACAACCCCGTCCGGTCGACGTCAAGGACGTGCATCAGCCACCATTCCGCCATCGAGGCGTCGCGGCCGGCTTCAGCCAGTGTGCGCTCTGCTGTTTTCAATGCGGCGGCGATGCGCATCATTCCGCATCCTCCATCAAGCGAGCCTGTTCGTCCATGACGAGCGCGTCGATGATGTCGTCGAGTTCACCGGCGAGCACGCGATCGAGCTTTTGAAGCGTGAGCCCGATACGATGGTCGGTCACGCGGCTCTGCGGAAAATTGTATGTCCGGATCCGCTCTGAACGATCACCCGTCCCGACGGCCGACTTCCGCTGGGCCGATAACTCTTCCATGTGCTCGCTCTGCATCTTGTCGTAGAGGCGGGCCCGGAGCACTTTGAGCGCTTTGTCTTTATTTTTATGTTGCGACTTCTCATCTTGGCACGAGACGACGAGCCCCGACGGGATGTGCGTCAAGCGTACGGCCGACTGGGTCGTGTTGACCGACTGCCCGCCCGGTCCGGATGATGTGAACGTGTCCACACGGACATCTTTCATGTCGATTTGGACTTCGACGTCCTCGGCTTCCGGCAATACGGCGACGGTCGCCGTCGACGTATGAATCCGCCCGCCCGATTCGGTCGACGGCACACGCTGGACACGATGGGCCCCGTTCTCGAATTTCAGCTTCGAGTAGGCGCCGTTCCCGTTGATGAGGAACGTCACTTCTTTGAAACCGCCGAGCTCCGTATAGTTGGCGTCGATTAACTCGACTTTCCAATTTTGCCGTTCGGCGAAACGCGTATACATCTTATAAAGATCACCCGCGAACAGCGCCGCCTCGTCTCCTCCGGCAGCCCCGCGAATCTCAACGATGACGTTCTTGTCGTCGTTCGGGTCTTTCGGTAGGAGCAATACACGGAGCTTCGCCTCGAGCGCTTTCACTTCCGGCTCGAGGAGCGACATCTCTTCTTTGGCGAGCTCGCGCATGTCGCTATCGAGCGTACGGTCTTCGAGCATCTGTTTCGCTTCTTTATACGCCGCGCTCGTCTCTTTATAGTGACGGTACGCCTGCACCGTCTCTTCGAGCTGGGACTGCTCTTTCGAATATTGGCGTAACTTATTTGAGTCGCTGAGCACTTCTGGGTCAGCGAGCATCTCATTCAATTGCATGTAGCGTTCTTCTAATACACTTAAACGGTCAAACATGATGATCCGTCCTTTCTCCGTCAAATCGAACTGTTTTCATTATAGCAAAAAACGAACCGCCGAGGCGGTCCGCTTTGGTCATCAATCGGCCACCGTATGGCGGACCGGGCGTGGTTTGTTCGGGACGTCGTGACAATGACGGCACCGGGGTTCATAAGACTCGGCCGCACCGACCAAGATGACCGGGTCCTCATAGCGAGCCGGCTCTCCGTCAATCAAGCGTTGCGTCCGCGACGCCGGGGCGCCACAAGACAGACAGATGGCCTGGAGCTTCGTCACGAACTCGGCACGCGCGAGCAGTTCCGGCATCATCGTGAACGGTTCACCACGGAAGTCCATGTCGAGACCGGCGCAGATGACACGTTTGTCTTCTGACGCCAACTGCTCGATCACGTCGACGATGCCCTCGTCAAAGAACTGGACCTCATCGATGGCGATGACTTGTGTCTCTTCGCGCACCGCATCGTATAAGTCCTGGCTCGAGTGGACCGGGACGGCCACGACCGAGTTGCCGCTATGCGAGACGACGTTCTCTTCATGATACCGGTCGTCGATACCCGGTTTGAACACTTGTACCGGGATTTTGCCGTAATGGGCCCGGCGGACACGACGAATCAACTCCTCCGATTTCCCAGAAAACATACTCCCACAAATCACTTCGATCCAACCGTATCGGTTCGTCACATGCATCATTTTTCTTCGCCCTCTCCATCGATAATCGCTTCACGATTATACCCATCTTTTTCATCAAGAAAAAGGGTTGACTTCTCTATATGAAAAAATAAAAACCGCCAAGGGCAATCCCTAGGCGGTGTGCATACAAGTTGACGATTAACGTTGGTACTTCTTGTTGAAGCGCTCGATACGACCGTCCGCAGATGCGAATTTCTGGCGACCTGTGTAGAACGGGTGCGAGTCAGAAGATACATCGACACGGATGAGTGGGTATTCGTTACCATCTTCCATCGTGATTGTCTCGTTAGAGTAACGAGTCGAACCAGAGATGAATTTGAACTCAGTCGTCGAGTCCATGAATACGACTTTACGGTATTCTGGGTGGATTCCTTGTTTCATTGCTTTTCAACTCCTTCGGCCCTAAGTATTCTTTCAACCTAGAGAAAGTTCACTAGAATATAATAGCATCCGGTTCACCGTTTTACAAGTCAGTTTTTGTTTTTTTCACCGGGCGACGACTCTTTTTCTTATCGGCTTCGAGCGCCGCGAAAAAGTCGACGTTCGTCTTCGTCTCACGGACACGGCGTAAGAACTGTTCGAGGAAGTCAGGCGACTCGTTCATCGTGCGGCGAATCGTCCAAAGCATGTCGAGCTCGTCCTTGCCGAGTAAGAGCTCTTCTTTCCGCGTTCCCGAGCGACGGATATCAATCGCCGGGAAGATGCGGCGTTCTGAGAGTTTCCGGTCGAGGTGGAGCTCCATGTTGCCGGTTCCTTTGAATTCTTCATAGATGACGTCATCCATACGCGATCCCGTATCAACGAGCGCCGTTCCGAGAATCGTCAAGCTGCCCCCGTCCTCGATGTTACGCGCCGCGCCAAAGAACTTCTTCGGTTTATGGAACGCCGCCGGGTCAATCCCCCCAGAGAGCGTGCGACCGCTCGGCGGTACCGACAAATTGTACGCACGCGTCAGACGCGTAATCGAGTCGAGCAAGATGACGACGTCTTTCTTATGTTCGACGAGGCGCATCGCACGTTCGAGAACGAGTTCCGAGATACGGGCATGGTTCTCCGGTGTCTCGTCGAACGTCGAGTAAGCGACGTCCGCCCCGGGCACCGATCGTTGGATATCCGTCACTTCTTCCGGCCGTTCGTCAATCAACAGGATAATCAGTTCGACGTCCGGATGGTTCGTCGTAATCGAGTTGGCGATCTCTTTCAATAACGACGTCTTCCCGGCTTTTGGCGGGGCGACGATTAAACCACGCTGTCCGAAACCGACCGGCGCGATCATATCCATGACGCGGACCGACAGATGGTTCGGCTCCGTCTCAAGCACCATCTGCTTCTCAGGATAAATCGGGGTCAGAGCCGGGAAGTAGTCGCGGTTCCGTGTCGACTCCGTCGTCTCCCCGTTGACAGCCTCGACGCTGAGGAGCCCCTGGAAACGCTCGTTCTCTTTCGGCTTGCGGACTTTCCCCGTGACGAGGTCGCCGTTGCGGAGGTTGAAGCGACGGATTTGTGAAGCGGCGATGTAGATATCTTCAGAAGATTGAGAGTAGTTGATCGGGCGGAGGAACCCGAAGCCTCCGTCATTTTGTGACTGCGGGTTCGGCGGGATAATCTCAAGGATGCCTTCGAGGAAGTAGAGGTCCTTCGATTCGGCCTGCGACTTCAAGATGCGGAACATGAGCTCACGCTTGCGTGCCTCGCGATATTGGGGCACGTTCACTTCTTTCGCGATTTCATATAATTCTTTTAACGTCTTCGTCTCAAGTTCACGAAGCGTATAATTTTTAGCTGGTTCGGTCTGTTGACTCATGCAAGTCACCTGTCTTTCATATTTCTATATTTGAAAAATATTTGTAAAGTTCTCATTCATCTAATCACAATTTTTCATTGACGTCACTTGTTAAAAGTGGCGTTATGACAGTCTATTCCCCTGATGTTCAAAAGAAAACGGACATTTTTGTTTCTATGTAACAAATAAGTCTTTATTGCCGCATATTGTTTCAAATATATTACAAGAAAACTGTTTTTTGTCTTGCGATTGAAAAATGCTATCGGTCTCGCGCATGATATAGTTTATTTGCACAGGAAACCGGGTAATACTCGCAACTTGTGCTCTACTATCGTCATTACACATCGACCATATACAATCACAGGGTTTTATTTTAGAAAACGGAGGGAATTACATTATGTTAAAGCGTTTCGCATCTATCATCGTCGCTGCCACTCTCGCGTTCTCGGGTCTCGCCTTCACAACGAGCGAACAAGCCGAAGCTTCTACTGGAACATTCGCTTATTCGAAAGTGAACGGTTTGAACATCCGTACATCGGCGTCACTCAACTCATCAGTCGTAGCTAAGATGGATAAAGGCCAACGTTATACATACCTTGGTAAAGTCGGATCTTTCTACAAGATCAACTACAAAGGGACGCACCGTTACATCTCAGCTTCATCAACGTACACGTACTTGCAAGCCGCTACCGCTTCGACGGTAACGACGGCGTCAACGTCAACAGCTTCAAGCGCACGTTCGAAACTCGTTGCTGAGTCGAAAAAGTACCTCGGCGTACCGTACCGCTTCGGTGGCACGACGACAGCTGGATTTGACTGCTCAGGTTACACGGGCCATGTCTACAAGAAAGCAATCAACAAGACAATCCCACGTGACTCACGCTCACAATACGCTAACTCGAAAAAAGTTTCGAAGTCAGCGATTCAAGCTGGGGACCTCGTGTTCTTCTCACACAACGGAAGCACGATTCAACACGTCGGAATGGCACTCAGCAAAACACAAATGATCAACTCTGAAACAGGCGGCGTTAAATACGCGAGCTTCACATCAGGTTACTGGGCACCACGTTATGTCGGTGCTGGATCGTACCTCTAATCAAACGACTTCAACGACTCGGTTCATCGGAACCGAGTCGTTTTTTTGTGTCCACATTTTGAAGCAGCGTCTCTCTACTCGTCAGCACGGAAAATGTGCCGTCCGTCTCTAAGACGACCGCTTCCACCTGGTTGAATTCAGTACCACTTGATCGAATGGCTTGCAGTACCTCGACCTCAAGGACACGTTCTTTCTGCATTTGTGTCCGCATGTAACTCCCTTGATACATCAGAAGTGTCGGTGTCGATTTAATCATCTGATTAACCCGTTCCGACCGTTGCGCAAGCTTTGCTACCACATACTGCAAAAGAACAAGTGTCGCGAAGGCAGTTAATCCATTTAATAATGGAGTCTGTTGACTTGTAAGGGTTGTCGCTAAAATAGAGCCAAGCGCGACAGTCACAATGAAGTCAAATGCGTTCATTTTAGCTAGTGTGCGTTTGCCCGAGATTCGTAAGATAAAGATAATTGACACGTATGCGCCAACTCCAGTCAACATTATTCGCGTCATTGCATTGAGTTGCTCCATTTTATTCCCTCCTCTCTAATCCATGTTCCACTTCAATCATTCAGGAAACATTTGTTCATGTTCTGTTCATAAACATATTTCATACTGGACAAAATGATTGTAGAAGGAAGTGATAGATATGTTAGAGAAAAAATGGGGGTTACGCCTCATTCGTCTAGCCGCCCTCTTTGGCGTTATCGGGACAGCCATCGGATCCCATATGTCAGGGGCGGGCAGTTACGCTTTTCGTCCCATCCATGCGCACATCTTACTCGCCGGTTGGTTATCCGTGTTTGCTTGGGGCGTGTTCTATCGCCTGTATCGCATCAAGCGCCCTTTGCTCGTCAGTATCCACGGTTGGACAGCCGTCATCGGCCCAATCGGATTAACGAGCGGGATGTGGCTGTATACAATGAATCCGTTCGGGTGGAGCGAGACGTTCACGATGGTCTATTTCATCATCGGGGGAACGTTCTCACTCATCAGTTTCATCTTGTTTTTAGTCGTGACATTCATGATCGATGACGAGCAGGCGTAAGCCAGCTCGTCATTTTTGTTTCAGCGCACCCCGAGCGTTCGTCGCCGCGAAGACGATCATGATGACGCTCATCGTCCCCGCGACGGCGAGTCCGGCCGACAACGCCCCCCAGTCGATCGTCGGCTGGGTCAAGACGGCGCGCATCCCTTCGAAAATGTATGTCGTCGGATTGAATGTCGCGGCCACTTTGAGCCACTCCGCTTCAATCAGTTCTTTCGGTACAAACGTCGTCGACAAGAAGATGAGCGGGAAAAAGAGGAGCGTCCCCGCCTGCGCGGCTTGCGCGTTCCTTGTTTTCAAGGCGACACCGACCGAATAGCCGGCGAACCCGAGACCGAACGCGATGGCGAGCAACACCGTGAACAAGAAGCCAGGCAGACCGACCGGAATGTTCAAGCCGAGTAAGAATGCCACCGCAAAGATAAGAAGCGTCTGGACGAGCAGTTGTAACATTCCGGCGATCATCGGGCCAAGCACGATGGCCGTCCGTGTCGCCGGCGTCAAGAGGAGCCTTGCGAAATACCCGCTCTCGATATCGCGGACGAGCGCCTGACCGGTCCCACCAGCACCGCCGACCGCACCTGAGACGATGGAGACAGGTAGAATGAAGTTCAAATAGGCGCTCCCTTCGAACTGCGGCAACGAGGCGACACTCGACAATCCGCTCGTGTACACTAGTAGGAAGAAGACCGAGATAATCAAGTTCGGGATAAATGAAAATGGATTGCGAATCGTCGTCAATAAACTCCGCTTCGTGAACAGCCACGTCTCAGTCCACATTCGGCACCCCTCCTTCATACGATTCCCCTGTCACTTTCAAGAACACGTCGTCGAGCGACGGTTGTTTGACGGTCAACCGTTCGGGCTGGAGCATACGTTCATCGAGCCGCCGCACGACATCCGTCAACGTGAGCGCCTCGAGCTCGAACGAGACATGTAGACCAGACGCCGTCTTCTCGAAGGCAGACGCCGCTTCTGATGCTTCGTGCTCGGTATGGAACGTCATCGCGATCGTCTCTCCGCCGACGAGCCGTTTCAACTCTTCCGCCGTCCCGGCACTGACGATTTTCCCGTGGTTGATGATGGCGATGCGGTCGGCGAGCTCATCGGCCTCTTCTAGGTACTGGGTCGTCAAAAAGATGGTCGTCCCGAACTGTTCGTTCAACCGTCTCACCTCGTTCCAAATCTCGATTCGGCTCGCCGGGTCGAGCCCGGTCGTCGGTTCGTCCAAAAATAAGACTGTCGGGCGATGAACGAGCGTGAGCGCCAAATCGAGGCGGCGCCGCATCCCGCCTGAATACGTCCCGCTGCGCCGGTCGGCCGCATCCGTCAACGAGACGACACGGAGCAACTCCTCGGCCCGCGCCTCCGCTTCTTGTTTCGTCATCTTGAAGAGACGACCTTGCAGAACGAGCAGTTCGCGACCGGTCAAGTCTTTGTCGATGCCCGTCTCTTGGAGCGCCACCCCGATGGACAGCCGCACGTCCTTCTCTTGTTTGACGACGTCAAAGCCGTTCACGCGTGCCGTACCCGATGTCGGCCGGACGAGCGTCGTCAACATTTGCACCGTCGTCGATTTGCCGGCCCCGTTCGGACCGAGAAAGGCGAACACTTCCCCTTCCGCCACCGAGAACGAGACGCCGTCGACGGCCGGGACGTCATCGTACGACTTGACGAGCGATTCCACTTCAATCATGCCTCCCGCCTCCTGCTTGTTTATTCCCGTTCTTTTCATATTTAACTATGTGACGACACATCAAAAAAAGCTGCAGACATTGTCTGCAGCTCGAGAGAATCAAGGTTTCATGACCATCTTCGGTTTTTTCTTCAACGAATGGATGCCTTCGACAAAACGGACCGTCCCGGACTTGGCCCGCATGACGACCGAGTGCGTCTGTCCGCCTTGTCCCGTGAATTGGACACCCCGGAGCAACTCGCCGTCCGTGACCCCGGTCGCGGCAAAGATGCAATCCTCGCCTTTGACGAGGTCATCGAGGAGCAGGATGCGTCCCGTGTCGGCGATGCCCATGTCTTGGCAACGCTTCTCTTGCGCCTCATCCTCTGGGAGCAGACGGCCTTGGAAGTCCCCCCCGAGACACTTCATGGCGACGGCGGCGATGACGCCTTCAGGTGCCCCGCCAGATCCGAGCAACAAGTCGACGCCCGTTTTCGGGAACGCCGTGTTGATGGCCGCCGCGACGTCACCGTCCGGGATGAGCTTGATTCGGGCACCCGTCGCGCGAACGCGTTGAATGATTTCCTCATGACGTTCCCGGTGTAGAATCGTGACGACGACGTCCTCGACGTTCTTGCCTTTCGCCTTGGCGACGATTTCGATATTCTCTTCAATCGTGTTGTCGAGGCTGATGAGTCCGGCCGCTTCCGGCCCGACGGCAATCTTGTCCATATACATGTCTGGCGCGTGGAGCAGATCGCCCGCGTCCGCGACGGCGAGGACGGCGAGGGCGCCCCATGTCCCCGTCGCGACGATGCTCGTCCCTTCGAGCGGGTCGACGGCGACGTCGAGGCGAGAGCCATAGCCGTTCCCGACTTTCTCCCCGATGTAGAGCATCGGTGCCTCGTCCATCTCACCTTCGCCGATGACGACAATCCCTTTCATCGGAATCGTGTCGAAGACGTCACGCATCGCGGTCGTCGCGGCGTCGTCCGCCTCCACTTTCAAGCCTTTCCCCATCCAACGGGCCGAAGCGAGCGCTGCCGCTTCCGTGACCCGGACCAATTCCATTGATAAACTACGTTCCACCCGAATTCTCCCCTTTGTTACTCGGCCTCATCTACCCAGACGAGTGCGCCGAGTCGTTTTAGTTTGCCGACAAAGTCGACGTATGAGTCGTGCAGTCGTTCCGCATGAATCAATGTCGATTCACCGCTCGCTTGAAGCCCCGACAAGACGAGGGCTGCACCGCTCCGTGCGTCGGCACATTCCATCTCGGCGTTCGCGAGCGGGTTACCGCCACGGATGACGGCAGAAGCGTCCTCGAGCGTGATTTGGGCGTTCATGCGCCGCATTTCCGCGATATGACGGAAGCGTTGGGCATAGAGCTTGTCCGTGACGATGCTCGTCCCGTCCGCTTTCAAGAGTGCGGCCGACATGACCGGTTGGAGGTCGGTCGGATAACCCGAGTAATGGAAGACGCGGATGTCGGTCGGCAGAAACGCCTTGGCCCGCACCGTGATCGCCTCTTCCCCGACTTCGACCTCAGCCCCGTAATCACGCAACTTCTGGATGACGCCTTCAAGGTGGTGCGGGATAACGTTTTGTACGGTCACGTCCCCGGACACCGCCCCATAAATCATGAACGTCCCGGCTTCAAGACGGTCCGGGATGAGCGTATGCGTGCAACCGTGCAAGCGCTCGACCCCTTTGATGCGAATCTCGTCCGTCCCGGCGCCGACGACATGCGCCCCCATCGAGGTGAGCATCGTGGCGACGTCGACGACTTCCGGATCGATCGCGGCGTTCTCGATGACCGTCGTCCCTTCGGCGAGGACCGCGGCGAGCATCGCGCTCACCGTCGCCCCGAACGAACGAAGGTCGAGGTAAATCCGGTCGCCGACCAACTTGTCGACTGTGACGTGATAGAGACCAGACTCGTTCTCGACGTGAATGCCGAGCCGTTCTAACGCTTTTAAATGTAAATCGATCGGTCGTGGACCAATCGCATATCCTCCTGGCAACCCGACGGCCCCTTTTTTGAAACGGGCCGCGAATACCCCGAGCAAATAGACAGCAGCCCGAACTTTCCGCGTTTCGGAGCCGAGGAGCGGCATCGGGAACGCGTCTTTCGCGTGGAGCGTCATCCGCTCCCCGTCCCGCTCGACGGTGACACCGAGCTCTTGTAACAAGTTCAGCATCACTTCGACGTCCTCGATGACCGGCACGTTCTCAATCGTGACCGGCTCCTCCGTGAGGAGCGCGGCGACGAGACACGGCAGGGCGCTTTGTTTGGCACCGCTGATGTCGACGCTGCCTTCTAGTTTTTGCTGTCCAACGATATGGAGAATTTCCACGATGATCAAAACCTTTCTGCGACGAGCTTATTTGGATTGAGCGTTGTTCCAATCCGCGAGGAACTGCTCGATACCTTTGTCAGTGAGCGGATGTTTCATCATCTGTTCGATGACTTTGTACGGTACGGTGGCGATGTCGGCACCGAGTAGCGCCGCCTTCGTCACATGGACCGGATGGCGAACCGATGCGGCGATGATTTCCGTCTCGATGCCATGGATGGCAAAGATGTCGGCAATCGTCTCGACGAGGTCGAGCCCATCTTGTCCGATATCGTCAAGGCGTCCGATGAACGGCGATACATAGGACGCGCCCGCCCGAGCCGCGAGTAGCGCTTGGTTGGCGTTGAAGATGAGCGTCACGTTCGTCTTGATACCCAGTTTCGCAAACTCATGGACCGCTTCCATCCCGTCTGGTGTCATAGGCACCTTGACTGTAATATTCGGCGCGATGGCCGCAAGTTCCTTTCCTTCTTCCACCATACCCGCTGCATCGAGTGCAATAACTTCCGCACTGACCGAGAGATCCCCGACGATCTCACAAATTTCACGAAGTCGTGTATGGAAGTCGACGCCTTCTTTCGCGACGAGCGATGGATTGGTCGTCACGCCCCCGATGACGCCCATCCGATGGGCTTTCTTGATGTCTTCCACATTTGCCGTGTCAATGAAAAACTGCATGTGTATTCCTCCTCGAAATGTGATCGCTTACACTCCTTATTATGAGGAAACCGACTCCGAATTGCCACACCATTTACGAGAATGCCGCGATTCCAATCATCGACGCCGCGAGCAACACGATGCCGAGGACGGTCCCAATCGCTGTCCACTTCATAATTTTTGCCTGCTTCACGTAATGCGCCTCGTGCGGGCCTTCACGTTGCCGTTCTATCCCATACGCCTCAATCCAGGCCGTCGCGGCCGTCGACTCGTCCGCTGGAATGTCCCCCGTGTAGAAGAACGGAATCAATTCATCCGGTTGTTGAAACAACAGAAAACGCTCTTCCCGTGTCGCGATGTTCGCCCCGATCCAATAGAGCCACTTCGGCGTGTAATAGAGCGGTGTGCCCTGGTCATGGAAATAAGCAATCCATCGTTCGAATTGATCGAGGTCACGTGGGTCGAACAAGATTTCGACGGATTCGTCCGCCGTCATGATGGCGAGCATCGGACAAAAGTCAATCGTCGGCCGCCCGATTGGTACGGTCGGGGACGGTTGCGTCTTTCGGACGATGGCTGGAAAGAAGACGACCTGCTCAATCGCTTCGAGCCGCACCGACTGTTCGACTGACTCCCCTGGCTCGACGCGCCACGTCACCCCGTTCAAATGGGTCGCCGTCATTTCATAGCGCGAGCGATGTCGTTCCTTCCAAAACAGTTGCCGGAACAAATTGACGAACCAATATACTCCGAATCCCCCTAGTGCGACGATGGACAAGAGCGGAATCATGTAGGGTGCCGGGTTCAACCAAATAAAGATGAGCGGTGCAATCGTGATCATGCAGGCGAGGCCGGTGAGCATGAAGGCCGCCAACACATAAAAGATTCGCCAAAACAGTTCGGTCTGCGGTTCTGTATATTTCATCAAATCCCTCCTTGGTTGTTTTACGAACAAAAAGGAGAGAAGTTTCAACAAAAAAGTCGACCCTCCGAGGAGGGTCGACTTGTATAAACAGGATTACGCTTTGTTGCTTGAACCGAACTCACGCATCTTGCCAGTAACGACGTTGTAGATCGCTTCGATACCAGGTCCGATGATTTTACGTGGGTCATATACTTTCGAGTCAGCAGCGATTTTCTCACGTACCGCACGCGTCCACTCTTGTTGGCACTCTGTGTTGACGTTGATTTTGCTGTGGCCGAGCTCGATTGCTTTTTTGATTTGGTGCTCAGGAATCCCTGATCCGCCGTGGAGAACGAGTGGAGTTTTCGTCGCTTCTGCGATTTCTTCCATCTCTTTGAAGCCGAGTTTTGGCTCGCCTTGGTATTCGCCGTGTACTGAACCGAGTGCTGCTGCAAGTGCATCAACTTTCGCTTCTGTTACGACACGAACACACTCGTCGAGGTCAGCGTATTGTACGCCACCGACAACGCCGTCTTCTTCGCCGCCGACTGTGCCGACTTCCGCTTCAACTGAAGCGCCTTTAGCGTGTGCATATTCAACGACTTGTTTCGTCATTTCGATGTTCTCTTCGATCGGATGGTGTGAACCGTCGATCATGACTGATGTGAAACCAGCGTCGATCGCTGCTTTACACTTATCGAAAGAAGAACCGTGGTCGAGGTGGATTGCAACTGGAACAGTGATGTTGTAGTCGTGCATGAGACCTTCAACCATCTTGACAACTGTTGTGAAGCCACCCATGTACTTCGCCGCACCTTCAGATACACCGAGGATAACTGGTGATTTCTCGTCTTCCGCAGCGCGAAGAATCGCTTGCGTCCACTCGAGGTTGTTGATGTTGAATTGGCCTACTGCATACTTGCCTTCGAATGCTTTGTTAAGCATTTCTGTCATTGATACTAATGGCATAATGACATCCTCCTGTCTGTTCGCTATTGTGCACTTTGGGAAAAATGCCCCCGTGCAATTCGTTCCCATTATAACACACCGATAAACGTGTGCCTATGCTATTCGGGCATAGAAATGGCTCTGCGCAAGCGTTTACATATGTCATCTTCGTGACGAAACGTTAGATTTTCAAGACATCCTTCACTTTCTCGATCATGCCATAAATGTCGAACGGCTTCTCAAATTGCGCTGTGATGCCAAGGCGTTGCACTTTTTCAAGCGTCGTCTTCTCCCCGAACGCCGTCATGATCATTACCGGTGTGTCGATGTCTTGGTCGCGCATGTTCCGGAGCACTTCATGACCGAACATACGCGGCATGTTCATATCGAGCAATACTAAGTCGTATCCGTTCTGTTCAAGCTTTTCCCAGGCCGATCGCCCGTCGTTCGCCGTATCGACCTCAATCCCGAGGTTTTGAAACACTTGGGCGAGCATCAAGCGAATCCCGTCCTGATCGTCTGCGATTAACATGCGTGACATCCGTTACCCTTCTTTCCGTTACGTGTGATTGACACTCCATCCATAACCATACCAAATCCGATTTCGTTTGGCGACGCGGCAATTTGCAAAAGAAGGAAACAGCTTAAGGTGCTGCTGCTTCAGCCGGCTCCAACTCAATCTCGATCGGTACGTCTCGTTCCTCGATCTGTTCGAGCGCTGTGACGTCCGTCTCGTCTTTCACATACAGCTTCAGCACATCACCTGGTGCAAGCCGCTCGTCCGAATTGAACGTGAACGACCGCTTTTTATTCCCATCCCCGTACCCGATCGCCGTATACACGTAATCCGTCCCTTCCCGCGTGACGGTGTCGGCATTCGGCACGCGGACATAATACTCGTCCGCAAACAACCGATTCGAATCGACGACTACCCAACCGAGGATTGCTGTAAGTGCGAGGAGGACGAATAAGAACCGCGTCCGTTTCATCATCATCCCTCTCTTCTCTAATCATTATCTTTCCATACCATAATCCCGACATTCCTAAACACGATGTGCCTTGCTATACTGAAGCTACTTGATAGGACGGGAGATTCGATGGATGAAACATTTGCTTGGATTTTTACTGTTTTTACTCGTGATGGCCGCTGGGGTCGCCGCGATCGTCTCCGTCTTCGGTGATGAGGCACGCGTCATCGCCCTTGAGCAGGAAGCCTACGCAGAAGACGAGGACGTGCCGCTCGCTACATCAATCGATGCAGATCTCGTCGCCATTCCTGAGACGTTTGCCATGTTGTCGGATGTGTTCGATGAGCCGATTTCAAGAAAGAGCGTGAAACAGATTCATACGCGCGTAGCCGACCCGTCATTGGATGAAGGCATCGTTTATCAAATCGCCGAGCTTGACGTCTCGTTCGAAGGACGGATGACGACAATCAACGTCGAGGCCGAGGTGTATCGTGAAGACGGCACGTACGTGCTCTTTTACTTCACAGGGGATGAAGACGTCGTCCTCGCGCTCGATGAACGGATTATGGCGTACTATGACGAGCTCGGCATATAAAAAGACGAACCAAATCGCTGTTCGCCATTTGATTCGTCTCCTATTTGAACTTCGCTGCGGCGAAGTTTTATTATGATTCGACGGTCACTGGGACGACCGCGAGCTCGATTTCTTTCTCGACTTCGGCCCGTTCTTCCTCGAGACGTGCATCCGACCATTTAAAGACGTCGGCCATCGCGCGCAAGACGCCGTCTTTATGCTGTTGAACGAAATCGATATCGAAGAACATCGCACCTGTACGACGGACGAGGAAGTCGATTGCCCGAACGACAGCCTCTTCTTCGATGCCGTACAGGAGCTGCGCGTAAACGATTTCCGGGAGATTGTACGCGTTCGAGTCCATCCGTTCCGTCACGCGGTCAATGTTTGACCCATAGAGCCGGACGAGTTGCTCGGCCTTGTCGTCTTCGAGACCGAGATTTTTGAGTTCCGCCTTCTTCTTCGTCAAGAAGTCTTCAAACCCTTTCGAGCCCCCGACGTGGCCGCCCGACATCGGCATGTGCTTCGTGCGCGAGGCGAGGAAGACGATGCCTTCTTCTTGTTTGATCAGTTTCGCCACCAAATCGACGACGGTCTCCGACATCTTGCGGTAACCGGTCAACTTCCCGCCGGCGATCGTGATGAGTCCGCTCTCGGATTGCCACACTTCATCTTTCCGCGAAATCTCAGACGGGTCTTTGCCTTCCTCGTAGATGAGCGGGCGAATGCCGGCCCAGCTCGATTCGACGTCGTCCGCCGTCACGTTCACTTCTGGGAACATGTAGTGAATCGCCTCTAAAATATAGTCACGGTCTTCGGTCGTCATGCGCGGGTGCGCTTTGTCTTTATCGAAGAACGTGTCCGTCGTGCCGACGTACGCCTTGCCGTCACGCGGAATCGCGAACACCATCCGGCCGTCCGGCGTATCGAAGTAAATCGCTTGTTTGAGCGGGAACTTCGATTGGTCGATGACGAGGTGAATCCCTTTCGTCAGGCGAAGCATCTTGCCTTTGTTCGACCCGTCCTGTTCACGAAGTACGTCGACCCACGGACCGGTCGCGTTGATGACTTTCTTCGCGTACACTTCATACGTCTTGCCATCGATTTGGTCCTCGACGTTCACGCCGACGACTTTGCCGTTCTCATAGATGAGACCCGTCACTTTTGAGTAATTCATGAGAAGCGCCCCGTGATTCGCCGCTTCTTTCGCGACTTCGATCGTCATGCGCGCGTCGTCCGTCCGATACTCGACGTAATAGCCACCGCCGACAAGTCCGTCTTTTTTCACGAGCGGCGCTTTTTGAATGACTTCGTCCGGTTTCAGCATCAAGCGGCGCTCGGCACGCTTGACGCCCGCTAACAAGTCATACACCATTAAACCGACCGCGGTCGAGAGCGGACCGAACGTCCCGCCTTTATGCATCGGCAACAGCATGCGTTCCGGCGTCGTCACATGTGGCCCGTTCTCGTATACGATGGCGCGCTCTTTGCCGACCTCGGCCACGAGCGCGACCTCGAACTGTTTCAAATAACGCAAACCCCCGTGGACGAGCTTCGTCGAGCGGCTCGACGTACCAGCCGCAAAGTCTTGCATCTCGAGGACGGCCGTCTTCATCCCCCGTGAAGCGGCGTCAAGGGCGATCCCTGCGCCTGTGATGCCTCCACCGACGACGAGGACGTCGTGCCGTTCACCCGTCAATTGTTCGTACCGTGCCGCGCGTTCTTTCGCTGAGAAGTTTCTGATTTCCATCTTATTCCCTCCTATAATGAATCCGGTTCAAGGTATACAAAAAGAGACCACAACAAAACAAGGCTTCGCCCCCCATGTCGTGGTCTCTCTGTAGTCTCCAACCGGTTATCAACTTTTCTCCTGTATTATACCCTATTCTCACATGTTCAACCACCGACCCGCTCACGGAGTATGTAACCTGCTCCTCAGAAAGCGTCCTGCTCGCAATTTTAAAATGAGAAGACTAGACTTCAAAGTATCACCAACAAGGAGGAGTTTTTTTATGAAACGCATGTTACAACCTTTCCAATTTAAAAACGGCGTCGAGCTCCACAATCGGCTCGTGCTTGCGCCGATGACTCATTATTCGTCTGAACCGACGGGTGAAGTGTCGGAACACGAACTCGCCTATTACCGGAAACGGGCGAAGAACGTCGGCCTCGCCATCACGGCATGTGCTTACGTGACCGAAGACGGCAAAGGGTTCCCGAACGCCTTCGGTGTGAATGACGACAAGTTCATCCCTGGACTGCGTCAGCTCGCCGAAAGTTTAAGAGCGGAAGGCGCGAAAGCGATTCTGCAAATCTTCCATGCAGGACGCATGTCTCCTCCGGAACTCGTTCCGAACGAACAACCAGTGAGTGCCAGCGCCGTCGCGCCGGTGCGCGAAGGTGCCGTCACGCCGCGTGCCCTTGAAACCGAAGAAGTCGAAGCCATCATCGAGGCGTTCGGTGAAGCGACACGTCGTGCCATCGAGGCCGGTTTTGACGGCGTCGAGATTCACGGGGCGAACACATATTTGATTCAACAGTTCTTCTCACCTCATTCGAACCGACGCGACGACCGCTTCGGTGGCGATGTCGAGGGCCGGCTCACGTTCCCGCGTGAAGTCATCCGTGCCGTCAAAGACGCAGCGAAAGAGGCGGACGATTTCCTCGTCGGCTACCGCTTCTCGCCAGAAGAAGTCGAAGAGCCAGGCATCACGCTCGACGATACGGACGTGTTGATTGACATGTTGCTCGAGGAAGGACTCGATTACATCCATGCCTCGCTCTGGAACTTCAACACCGCCTCGATGCGCGACGAGAACGTGACGGAGCGAGCGATTGACCGTATCGCGAAGCGCATCAACGGTGCCGTCCCACTCATCGGAGTCGGACAGTTGCAACGTCCGGGTCAAGTCGAGGACGCACTCGACGTCATCGACCTCGCCGCGCTCGGCCGTGAGCTCATCATCGATCCGGATTGGCTCGAGAAAGTGAAAGACGGTCGCGGAGATGAGATAGAGACCGAGCTCGACTTGAACAAACAAGCTGAACTCGCCGTCCCGGCCCCGCTTTGGAACGCCATCACGACACGTGCCGGCTGGTTCCCAATTAAAGACCAGGCGGTCAAGTAATCCTTGATCCGCAGACGTCATGTCTGCGGATTTTTTGATTCGTCTTCTTGCGTGAGCCTGTGTGTAAAAAAATGAATCCGGACACAATTTCGTCACATTTTTCTTCGTTTTCACCACTCGTTTCGTAGCGACCAAACTTCCCAACACATGCTCCCCTTCGTAAGCTAAGGACAGGAGTCGTTTTCCTCCACGAGACTTCGGGTCAAGCCTCGCTTGCACCTCAACTGTCTGTTTGACCGTCTTTTGAAAGGGGCATATAAGTATGACGAAAAAGCCAATTGATCTCGATGCGTACAACAAACAGCTCAATCAGCACCAACAGCGCACGAAAGAAGTCGCTGAGACGTATCGACAAAAGAGCAAAGAACTTGAACACCACCTTGAATCATCCGCCCGTTCCCGTGAAGAAGCTTTAACGCGCGAAATCGCCGAGTTGAAACAAGCAACGAAACGGAACGTCCCTCGCACGAAATAAAACGGTTCCCGATCGGACGACGAAAGAAGTGAATCATCCGTTGGAAAATAAAATCAAACGTCAATTTCTACATCACCTTCATCGAGACAAAAACTTGTTCGATGATTTTTCTCATGTGGATAATTTTTACTCGCTCGACCAACAAATCTTGAGCGCACTGCGAAACGCGCACCCGATTCGGGCCGAACAACTGCTCGAGACGTTGACGCTCGACTTGTTGACGTTGCCGTCAGATGATGAGTATATGAGTGTCCGCTTCTATTATCGTGGCCTCGTCTACCACATCATCCGTCTCATCCCGGTCGACAACCCGAACGTGCAGACCGCGCTCACTTATACGAGCGCCTTGCTGACATTAATCGATGAATTGGAGACGACGCTCGACTTTTTGTACGCCATTCCGGTCATCGTCGAGTATTTAGCAAAAGTGACCGCGTTCTTGTCCCCACCCGTGTCGACGAACCCGAACGTCTCGACGACACTGCGCTTGATCGAAGAACATTTACGCGACGCGTCGCTGTCGCTCCCTTGGATCGCCGACCAGGTCGGTCTGTCGAACAACTATTTGTCCGCCCTCTTCAAGCAAGAAGTCGGCGAGAGCATACCGGAACGGATTCGCCGACGCCGTATCGACGCATCCATCGCCGACTTGCTCGGGACGAACTTACCGATTTGTACAATCGGTGAAAAGTTTTGCTTCGCGTCCTGCACCGCCTATATCAACACGTTCAAATCGTATAAGCGGATGACGCCGCTCCAATATCGCCAACTGTTCCACCTATAAAAAGCGCAACGCCTCAAATTGAGACGTTGCGCTTTTGCCGTTGTTCCCATTCTTCACGAAGCATGCCCATGCGAATTGAATCATACCGCACCCCGTCGACGACGCGCACTCGACGAATCCGTCCTTCGAGCTGCATCCCGACCTTTTCCGCGACGCGCATCATCCGCACGTTGCCGGACCATGTCGTCAACCCGACTCGGACCGTCGAACGCGTCGTGAACAAATGATTTATCCACAGCGTGAGCGCACGGGTGCCGAGACCACGATTCCAGCGGTCGGCTTGATGCAGAATGATTCCGACTTCGAGCCATTCTTCTCCTGCGTCCTCATAATAGGAAGAAACGGTCCCATACACCGTCCCTTCGGCTTCGATGACCCACATGTCTTCGCGACCGACGTGGCCGTCCGCTTCTTGGCGGTACGTCTCGTACGGAATGGCCCCGTGTTCAAAATACGGGGCATCCCACCGCTTCCACTCCGGCGCTTCGTCTTTGTAAATCAATTCCCAAATGCGATCTCAGTCGCGTGCCTCAATCGGCCGAATCTGTAACGTCTTGTCGTTCACGATGCTCTCTCCCTCTTCATCTGTGCTGTCCACTCTTTCAAGACGTCAGTTCGAATCTCCTTTTTTCCGTCGTCGCCAAATGAAAGCGAGTAAGACGAGAATGAGACTTGCCGTGACCGAGACGATGGCGAACGGACTCGCACCCGTGATGAATAACTCGCCGAGCGTGACCGAGTAGGCAAGGCCGAACGACGTCACGAGTTTCGCGGATGCCGCGATGAGGACAAAGCGACCGAACGGCACGCGACTGAAACCGGCCGCAAGACAGATCACCTCGTCCGGCAAGATTGGGATGACGAACAAGACGAGCAAGACCCCAAGCCCGTACTTATCGACATACCGGTCGTACGTCGCCAGCTTATCCGCATCCAAAAGTCGCATGACCCGCTCCCGGCCGAAACGGGCAAGCCCGTACATGACGAGGATGCCGAGCGTCGTCGCGACGCTTCCGATGAGTGCGGCACGGAGCGGCCCGAGGGCGACGCTTCCAATCGGCACACTGACCGCCTCCGGGACCGGAAGGGCGATCGGTTGCAAGAAGCTGAAGGCGGCGAACACGAGCGCGGCTTGATCGTCATAACGTTCGAGCAATCGGTCAAGCCCATACGTGTCATACAAGACGAGTCCGAACGAGACATAGTAGATGAAAACGAACAACAAGAACAGGCTGAACGTCACTTTCAACATCTGCTTCAAGTACGTACTCGACCCTTCACGAATCGTCCGTAACAGCCCGATCGTGAGCGTGAGTAGGACGAGCCCGCTCCAGCCGAGCTGATACGGCAACAAGAGGGTCGGCAAGACGACAAACGGTAATAGGCCGAGCAAAAGCAATGATACCCCGTACCCTCCATAAATCATCCACCGTTCCCGCATATCGCATCGCCCTCTCCCCGTTCTACTGTTAGTTTACCCGGATTTCGGAGAACATGTATCCATCTGAAGCAGTCACACACCTCATCCTTTCGTCCGATAGAAAAAGCCGCAGTCGACGACTGCGGCTCGTGAATCATTCGCCAAGCGAGGCTTGGATGAAGTCGTGGAACAAGCGCTGTGGGCGCTCTGGACGCGAGATGAGTTCTGGGTGGAACTGCGACGCGACGAACCACTTGTGTTCTGGAATCTCGATAATCTCGACGAGACGACCGTCCGGGCTCGTTCCTGAGAACTTGAACCCTTCCGCCTCGAACGCTTCACGGTACTCGTTGTTGAACTCGTAACGGTGACGGTGGCGCTCGTAGACGAGCTCTTGGTTGTAAGCGGCGTGCGCTTTCGTCCCTTGTTCGAGTTTACATGGGTAGAGGCCGAGGCGAAGCGTACCGCCGAGATCCTCGATGTCTTTTTGTTCCGGAAGCAAATCGATAATCGGATAGTTCGTCGATGGATCGATTTCTGCCGAATGGGCGCCCTCAAGTTTTAAGACGTTACGGGCGAATTCGACCGTCGCGAGTTGCATCCCGAGGCAGATCCCGAAGAACGGCACGTTGTTCTCACGAGCGAAACGCGTCGCTTCGATTTTCCCTTCGATGCCGCGTTCCCCGAACCCGCCTGGGACGAGGATTCCGTCCGCGTCGCCGAGAAGCGTCGCGACGTTCTCTGATGTCACGTCTTCTGCATTGACCCAGTCGATGTCGATATCGGCGTTGAAGGCGTAACCGGCGTGTTTGAGCGATTCCGCGACCGAGATGTACGCGTCACGAAGTTCAACGTATTTCCCGACGAGGGCGATTTTCACTTTCTTCTCGAGGTGCGTGACCGTATGGACAAGCTCTTTCCAAGCCGTCATATCCGCAGCTGGCGTGTTGAAGCCGAAGTAGTCGTTGACGAGTTGGTCCATCCCTTGTTTTTGAAGGTTGAGCGGTACTTCATAAAGGGTTGATGCGTCTTGTGCTTCGATGACCGCTTCTTTGCGCGTGTCACAGAACAAGGCGATCTTTTCACGCATATCTTCCGAGATGTCGTGCTCGGTACGGAGGACGATGATATCCGGTTGAATCCCGTAACTGCGAAGCTCTTTGACGCTATGTTGTGTCGGCTTCGTCTTCATCTCACCGGCAGCGCGAAGGTAAGGGACGAGCGTACAGTGAACGTACATGACGTTCTCTTTGCCGATGTCGTTCTTCACTTGACGAATGGCCTCAATGAACGGAAGCGACTCGATGTCCCCGACTGTTCCACCAATCTCTGTGATGACGACATCTGCGTTCGTCTCGCGACCGGCACGGAAGACGCGGTCTTTGATCTCGTTCGTGATGTGCGGGATGACTTGAACTGTTCCACCATTGTAATCCCCACGGCGCTCTTTTTTGAGGACCGTCGAGTAAATGCGGCCCGACGTCACGTTCGCGTTTTGCGACAAGTTGATGTCGATGAAGCGCTCATAGTGGCCGAGGTCAAGGTCCGTCTCGGCGCCGTCGTCTGTGACGAACACTTCCCCGTGTTGATACGGGCTCATCGTGCCCGGGTCGATGTTGATGTACGGGTCAAACTTTTGAATCGTCACGTTCAATCCTCGGTTTTTGAGTAGACGTGCGAGTGAAGCGGCTGTGATTCCTTTACCGAGTGAGGATACGACCCCACCTGTTACGAAAATATACTTTGTCATCATCATTTCTCCTCTCATGAATGCCCACTACGGGAAACAAAAAACAAAAAAAGCAAAAGTGCCCCCACTGAAATGGAGGACACTTTTGCTGCATCGGCATGTGCTAAACGAGCCCATGACTAATTTACGTCAGAGACGATGCAGTCGTCAAGTCATTATTTTTTCTTTTTCGAAAGCCGCAAAAAAGAAAAAGAGACACGCCTAGCCGGGACAAGTGCCCGGCTTTTTGCGGTCTCTTATAAATCATCTTCGTTTTCGACATCGAGGTCGTCGTCCAAGTCCTCGTCCTCGAAATCATCGAGGTCTGGAACTTTTTCGGCGTCATCGTCTGTCTCAAACTCAGATGCGTCAAAATCTTCACCTTTTGCAAAGACGTCGAGGTCGTCTTCGATGTCGACGATGCCTTCGTCCGTCTCATCGAGATCTTCTTCGAACTCGTCAAGCTCACCGCGTTGACGTGCTTCGATGACGAGATCCTCGTCCGACTTATCGAACGGATACCAAACACGAAGCGCCCAACGGTTTGCTCCCAAGTTGACGAATAGTCCGTCGATGTTCATGTCCGTGTAGAGTTGCGCGATTTTCTCGAGCTCTTCCTCTTCACTTGCGAACGTATAGTTTTGTCTGATCTGCTCACGGATTTCATCAAAGGATACTGGTTGCTCGCCAGTCTCTTGAAGAATCTCGTAAACGAAATCGATCAACGATTTATTCATTAAAGGACACTCCTTTTCCGTCACTTGTTAAACATCACTCCTCATTATAAACAAAAGCGATATGAAAAAGCTAGAGAAAATTGTTTCGACTTACTTCCGGACGATTTGACGCCAATAGACGGTGATGACGGCGACGTTCACCGCCCACGTCACGGCGAGCACGCCGACCATCCAGCTCTTCGGGATGGCGAAGGACAGGTCGGTGTTGACGGTTTGGCCGACTGTCAGCCCGTATGCGAGGATGCCGAGCATGAGCGAGACTTGGGCGACGACCATCCCAAGCTTCTTCCACAGTTGCATGACGAGCGCCGCGAACTCTTTATTCTCTCCGTAGGGCGTATACAAGTGCACGTGTCCGAGGCTCGAATACATCGTCTGAATATAGCCGTTCACGAAAAAGACCGGGATCAAGGCGATCGGATGCCAAAAGCCGAGGAAGAACGCGGCCGATGAGACGAGTAGAAACGAACACGGACGTTTGACACCTGGTACGACCTGACCGAATAAAATCCAGCCGATGACCCCAAATAAAAACGGAACGAAGACATAAAAGAGCAATACGTTGAAGGAATAGAGGGCGAGGCTCGTGAAGACGGCCCCAATCAACGTCCACCCTCCGAACAGTCCGACGGCATACGCCAAGAACTGGACTTAGCGCGTCGATTTCGTCGTCACATAATTCCGTGTCTTCCGCTGAAGCAGGAGCCAGACCATATAGCTGACGAGGAGTAGCGTCAAGAAGAAAATCTCGAGATACCCACGCGTCCCTTCTAGTAGACTGACGAGTCGGCTGAGGAGTGTGAAAACGGTGACGACGAGAAACGCCCGAAGGAACAGCGTCGTCGAGAACGTCCATGTCGCTTCACGCGTAAGTGGGAGCTTTCGAACGAACAACCACGGCAAACTCAGGCTGATTATAAAGAACAAGACTGCGAGATCATTTGAGCGCGTGAGCGCGTACGAGAATAACACAATCCACGCGACGAGCAAGATGACGAGTGGAAGCGAACTCCCCCCTTCCTTCTGTGGAGACAACTCCTTCAGCTGAGACAGGATCGTCGTCATCATCGTGCCGACACCGATCGATCCGACACCGATGAAAAACGCACTCACTTCGACACCCCAAGCGAACGGCAAATACCAACAGCCGAGCCCGATGACCAAGACGAAGAGGGCCAGCAAAAATGTTCGCTTTGAGCCGATTCGACCAACAACATAAATCCAGACGAGAAGCCCCGACATGCTGGCGACGTAAAAGATCATGAACGGAATCACCCGACTCGCCCCTTCGCCTTGCGCCATGACCGCGAGAAATAAAATTTGAGGCAAGATTTGGCTACTTAGGGCACTGACGATTGTCAACAACACGAATATATTTTTCACATCTCGGCCTCCTTCGCTATCCAGTGCATCGACTTCTACATGATTCATTCCCGGATTTTCCGCTAGCACATCGAATTCTCACTTATTTCACTATTTAGCCGATATAGAAGAGAACATACTTTAAGCTTCATGAGAAAAAGGAGAAACAATATGGCACTCTTCCGTAAATCATCACCCGTTGCGTTTACCGCTTCAATCGGTTTTCCCGATGCGACGACGATCGCCAAACCGAGCGATCCGACCCTTAACGGCCGGGCTCACTACATGGGCTACACGTCGCGACAAGTCGAACAGCTACAAGCGATGGCGCCACTCGTCGAATCTGTATTAGACGATGTGTTAGAGAGCGTGCTCGACCATTTGATGCAACAACCTGACATGGCCCAGCTCGCTAGCGCCGCTTCGACACGGGAGCGACTGAAAAACGTATTCGCTGACTACTTCCGAAGCCTATTGACCGGACGAATCGATGACAAGTTCCTCGCCATGCGTAAACGCATGGGGCAGACGCACCATCATTATGCGGTACCGGTCACGTGGTTCCTCGCGACGTATGCCGCATTCAATACGCTTCTCGTCCCAAAAATCGTCGAACATTATCAACACGACCCAGCCACGATGACGGAGGCGCTCCTCGCCTTGTCCCATGCGATGAACCTGGACGCTCAAATCGTGACCGAGCAGTACGTCGACGCGCGACTTGATGAAATCGAGGCGGCGAGCGACGCACGCGACGCCTTGTTGCGCGACATCGGCCACGTCAGTTCAGAAGTCGCGACAACGATGGAACGGACCGGGAACGCCATGGCGGAAACGAGCGATCGGGCCCATCAAGTGTTACGGGAAACCGAACAGACGGAACAGATGAGCCGACACTTGATGACGCTCACGGAAACGAACGGGCAGCAAATCGAACAGATGGAATCCGAGTTCACGCGCTCGGCCACGTACGTCGATACATCGCTCGAACGCATCACGTCACTGAAGCACGGGTCCGAGGAAATCGTCAACATGACTCGAAGCATCGAGCAAATCGCCAACCAGACGAACTTGCTCGCCTTGAACGCATCCATCGAAGCGGCCCGGGCCGGGGAACACGGGAAAGGCTTCGCCGTCGTCGCAACCGAGGTCCGCACACTCGCCGAGAATGCCAAGCAGCTGAGTAGTCAAATTAACGTCCTCATCCATGAGAACGAGACGAACATCGCCGCGCTGCTTGAACAGATGGGGCAGATGCATCGCACGAACGATGAAGCGATGCGTCAACTCGGGGCGGTCAAGGAAGGCTTCATGACGGTGAAAGATGAGATGGGCAACTACACCCTCTCGTTCGAACGAAACAAAGAAGATTTGAGTCAAATGGTTGAAACGATTTCAGCCATCAACGAGACGACACAAGGGTTGTCTCATCTTACGTCATCGCTTTTGACGAAAGCCGAGCAATAAACGAAACACCCGGACCGTTGTCCGGGTGTTTTCACATGAGTCGTGTCAAGAAGGCGGTCGCCACCCCGAAATAGATGAGGAGCGACAAGATGTCATTGATTGTCGTGATGAGTGGACCGGATGCGACGGCCGGGTCGACGTTCAACTTGTATAGGATGAGCGGGATGATCGTGCCGGCGAGCGTCCCGATGATAAGCGTCGCGAGGAGCGAGCTGCCTACGACGAAACCGAGTGTCCAGCTCCCTTGCCAGACGAACGCGATGACGGCGATTAATATGGCACACGTGACACCGATGATGACACCGACCCACAACTCACGGAAGATGAGCGCGACGACTTGGCGAAACGTCAAATCACGCATCGCAAGACCCCTTACGACGACGGCGAGCGATTGCGTCCCCGTGTTCCCTGTCATCCCGGCAATCATCGGCATGAAGAACGCGAGTGCGACGACTTGTTCGAGCGTGCCAGAGAATCCGTCGATGATGCTGCCTGAAATCAAACCGATGAATAAGAGCAAGATGAGCCACGGCAAGCGGCGATATGCGGCAACGAGCGGTTTCGTGTCGAAGTCAATCGCCTTACCGGAAGCCGACAGCTTCTCGATGTCCTCGTTCGCTTCTTGGATGACGATATCGAGCACGTCATCGACCGTGATGATGCCGACGAGCCGGTCGCCGTCCTCGACGACCGGAATCGAGATGAAGTCGTACCGGTTGATCAGTTTGGCGACTTCTTCTTGATCGGTCATGACATCGACTTTGACGACGCGTTTGTACATGACGTCGGCGACGGCGTCATCGATGTCGGCTAAAATCAAATCCTTGTACGAGATAACGCCGACGAGCCGTTTATCGGCATCGACGACATACAAATAGTTCAAATACTCGGCGAGGGCCGCGAAGTCTTTCAACTTGTCGACGGCTTGCCGAATCGAGTAGTGCTCCGGAATCCAGACGAACCGGTTGTTCATGAGACGTCCCGCCGTCTCTTCCGGGTACGTCATCATGTTTTGGACGACGCTCGACTCTTCCTGTCTCATTTCCGACAACAGTTCCTCGACACGTTCCGGGTCGAGTTCGGACATGAACGACGTGACTTCATCGTTCTCCATCAAATCGAGCACTTCGGACGTCCGCTCGAACCCGAGCCGGTGCAACACCTGGAGCCGCGTCGTCTGGTCGAGCTCTTGAATCATGTCGGTCATCTGTTCGAGCGTCAAGTAAAGCAAGAACTTATTTTGATGCTTACCCGGCAACAGCTTGTACTGTTGGGCGACGTCATACGGTTGGAGCTCGTCCACGATTTCCTGGAACTCGGTGCGTCTTCCGTCTTTCAACGCTTGGATGATGGCCAAGGCGATCTCGTTGTCCGTCATCATTTCAACCATACGCTCACTTCCTCTGCTAAATGTATCTCCTTTCTTATTCCGATATTTCGCCTCATCGAAACTAAAAAGACCCGCTCCAGCATACGGAAGCGGGTCACTAATTTATTGGACGAGCGGTTCGGGTACTTCGAGCGGAGCGAGTGAACGATCGAGCAGTTCGACGACGTCGAACGTGCCGACCGTCTCATCGACTTCTTTCGCTTTCGTCCCGTCTGAGAGCATCGTCAAGCAATACGGGCAGGCCGATCCGATGACGGTCGGTTTCGTTTCAAGTAATTGCTCCGTCCGTGCGACGTTGACGCGCGTCCCGACTTTCTCTTCTTGCCACATGAGACCGCCGCCGGCCCCGCAACACATCCCGTTCTCACGGTTCCGGGCCGCCTCGACGAGTTCGACGCCCGGGATGCGCTCCAAGACGAAGCGTGGTGCGTCATAGATGCCGTTATAGCGACCGAGATAGCACGAATCGTGATAGACGACCCGTTCATTCACGGCGAAGTCCGGTTTGACGCGCCCCGTGTCGAGCAGTTCGGCGAGGAGCTCGGTGTGATGATACACTTTCACACCCGTGAGGCCGAAGTCCGGATACTCGTTTTTAAACGTGTTGTACGCGTGTGGGTCGACCGTGACGATTTTCGTGACGCCGTACTTCTCGAACAGCTTGATGTTCGCCTCGGCGAGCTCTTGGAACAACAGCTCGTTCCCGATGCGGCGTGGCGTGTCGCCCGAGTTCTTCTCTTCGTTGCCGAGGATAGCGAACGAGACGCCGGCCTTGTTCAAGACGCTCGCAAAGCTCTGGGCGACTTTTTGGCTGCGGCTGTCATACGAGCCCATCGCCCCGACCCAGAAGAGGAATTCGAACTCTTCGCCCGCCTTCTTCTTCTCTTTCGCCGTCGGGATGACGAGTTCCGTGTCTTTGCGCCAGTTCTCGCGCTCTTTCCGGTTCATCCCCCACGGGTTGCCTTGACGTTCGATGTTGGCGACCGTGCGCTGCGCCTCCGGGTCCATCTTCCCTTCCATCATGACGAGATAACGACGAAGGTCGATGATCTTGTCGACGTGCTCGTTCATGACCGGGCATTGGTCTTCACAGTTGCGGCACGTCGTGCACGCCCAAATCTCTTCTTCCGTGATGACGTTGCCGATCAACTCGTCGGCGACGAGCATGTTCCCGTCCATCGCTGCCGCGGCGATCTCCGCGCCTTGCGTATTTTGGAACAAGAGCGCCGGCGCCCACGGCGACTTCCGGGTGATGGCGGCCCCTTTCATGTTCATATGGTCGCGCAGTTTGACGATGAGGTCCATCGGCGACAGCATCTTGCCGGTACCGGTCGCCGGGCAGACGTTCGTACAGCGTCCGCACTCGACGCAGGCGTACAAGTCGACGAGCTGCTTCTGGTTGAAGTCTTCGATCTTGTTGACCCCGAAGACGACCTCTTCATCCGACTCTTCCGCCTCTTCCATCGCCGAGAAATCGACCGGTGCGAGACGACCGACTTTATGCGTCCGGCCGAGCCAGACGTTGAGTGTGCCGGCAATCAAGTGAGCGTGCTTGCCTTGCGGGATATACACCATGAAGCTGAGTAAGAATAGCAGGTGCAGCCACCAGAAGACGATGAAGAGCGCGAACGCGACGCCACCCGGCACCCAGGCGAACGCCGAGCCGATGATGGTCGCGACCGGCTCGCCCCACATCGGGAGCTCTTCTTTATAGACGAGGTAAAAGCCGTTCCCGAACAAGACGGACACCATGAGCCCGCCGATGAAGATGAGCGCGAGACCGGCCAAAAAGTTCCGCTTCAAGCGCACAAGCTTCTCGATATAGCGGCGGTAGAATCCCCAAACGACCGCGACGAGAATCATGAGCATGACGATCTCTTGCATGAACGTGAAGATTGGATAGAGCGGACCGAGCGGCACGTGCGGGAAACGCGTCCCGACGGCGAGCCCTTTCCAAATGAAGTCGATCGCCCCGAACTGGACGAGGATAAACCCATAGAACATCATGACGTGAATGATGCCGCTCTTCTTATCTTTCAACAATTTCTTTTGCCCGAACACGTTGATCATCACCTGTTCAAGCCGTTCTTTGTTCGTCTGGCTCCATTCTGCCTTCTTCCCGAGCTTGATGAACGTGTACCGCTGATAGACGAGCGACGCGAACAAGTACAAGCCATAGCCGAGAACGAGCAAGAACAGAATCCAGTTGACGATTAAAAATGTAGACATCCCCAACATCCCCCTTAATGAAAACGGATTCATTCTTGGAATCAGTATACCAAACAATGAATGAACAGTCATTCATTTTCTTGGGGGAACTTAAAAATAGAGAACGTGCTTCAAGATGAGAAGAAGTCCCCCGTAAATCGTCACGGCGAGCACGAACGTACGGAAGTGAAGATTCCGGTCGGCCGGCAACTCGAACTTGACGATGTTCAGGATCATCGCCCCGGCGACGAACGCGAACAGAATCGTCTCGACGTGCGACGCCAAGTCGACGTAGCGGGCGACGTAGCCGGTGACGAGGATGCCGACCGTGAAAAAGTAGCGGCCTTGTGTCAAGTAGACCTCGCCGTAATGGCGATACAAGTCGTGACCGACGGCGAGAAAATGGACGCCGAGTGCGGTCGCATAAAACATTTGGGCGACGTTCGTCACCGACGTCTCCGTCACGACGTATGCCGAGAACGACATATACGCCGTGAGGAGCGTCACTTGAAGCCAATACGAGACGTTTCGGTCGAGCGTCTCATCTTGGAAGTGCGGGGTCCGCACGAACCGCATCGTCCCGTAAAAGACGGTGAACCCGATGAGACTGACGACATAAATCTCTGAAGGCAAGGCAAGGTCGAGCCAGTCGACTCGGAGCGTGTCTTGGCGCTTATTGAGCGACGGGAGCAAGTACATGAAGAAATACGTGATGGCGATCCCGCTCGAGAACGAGAACCACTTCTTCGACGGGATGCGGTCCCGCGGGAACAAATAGATGCCGAAGAAGTTGATGGCCGCCAAGTACACCACGATCCAGTCGCCCATGTGTCGTCACCCTTTCAGCTCAATCCAAAACCGCTCGACGACCGTCCCGTCCGTTTCTATGAACGGCGTGTCCGGCACCCCACCGTTACGCAAAATGACTTGCTTCGAGGCGACGTTCGTTCGATTGCACGTGATCAACGCGCGCTCGATGCCGAGCGACTTCGCCTTCTCGAGCGCGAGGGCGAGCTGTTTCGTCGCAAGTCCCCGCCCCCGTGCACTCGGTTTAATCCCGTAGCCGATATGACCACCGAAATTGAGTAACTGCTCGTTCAACTCGTGCCGAATGTTGGCCGCCCCGAGCAGTTCTTCCCCGTCGGTCAACCAATACGTCGTGCTCGGCACCCAACCGGCGTTCTCCGCGCGTACCTCACGCGCCCGAATCGCTTTGACATACGTCTCAAAGTCAGACGCCTCCCCGTCGACCGCGTTCGGGACGATGCGTTCATCCCGTTCCCGCCACTCCTTCAAAAATGCATGCACTTGCTGTTCTTGGTCCATCGATGTCTTCACAAGACGTAACATCGCCCTTCCCCCTTATCTTTATGTAGAAAAAAGACCGCAATGCGGCCTTATTCTTCGAGTCCCAATCGTGCTGGCATCTCCGGCGCGAGCTTTCGTGCCTCGTCGAGCCTGCTCGCGTCGACGAGCGTATGGAACCGTAAAAACTCTTCGTGCGAAGCGTCCCCAATCGCGGCCAAATAGTCGACGTAACGTTCGTACACCGACTTGTCTTCCGGACGTGCCTCGATTAAGGCGAGGTACAACCGGACCGTGTCTTCTCCGTAAAGGAGCGGGAACTCGTCGTTCAACTGGAGCAACTTGTCGACCGAGTCCATGTCGACGCCGGTCTCGTTGTCGTAATGTCCGATGACGTGCTCGGCATGATCTTCGAGGCGACCGCGCCACTCCTCATACTCGTCCTCGTTCGTCTCGAGCATCTCGAACCAGTCCTCGTTCAACATCTCTTCAATCTTTTTCACTCGCTCTTGAAAGTTCATGCTTCGTCTCCTCCTTTAAACGTCCATGTGACGTCGACAGCGTACGTGCCGGCGACATCGTCGTTCATCGTTAACGCGTAGTCGAATTGGCAACGCCCGTCTGAAACGTCAAGGCGTTCCGTCGTCGTCGCCATCGTCATCGCCATATATGGGTTTTTGTATACACTCTGTGTCAGCCGTCCTTCGATGAACGAATGGTTCATCTCGATCGGTCCTTTACATATAAGGGCGAGCCGCCCCGTCGTATATTTCAACGTCGTCGGCACGATGCCGTCCTCACGCTCTTGGTCAAACGTCAAGATGAAGCCCGTCTTCAGTTCATAATAGAGACCGTCCGCGACGAGCACGATCGGTTCATCGAGTTCGCTCATTTTCGTCGTCTGACGGACGCGTATACGTTTCGGTTCAATTGCCATGATGATTCCCCTTTCCGCTGTCCCATCGTACCATACCTCACAAACGGTCCGGAATCGCTAACTTTTTCTTTCCCGGTTCGCATGTGCTTCACACCACAAAAAGACAGGGTCGCCCCTGTCTTAACGGTTAACTCAATTTATAGACGCGTCCTTCGAACGGCTTCAAGTGAAGAAGTGTCGTCTCGTCATGCGGATCGAGCGGCATGTTTTTCAAAACGACATCCTCCGAGCGAAGTGTGAGGTCTGAAGCGAAGATCGCCTCGCCACCCGTCAAGTTCGTCATGACGAGGTATTGGCTGTCTCCGAGCGTGCGCGTATACGCGTAAATCTCAGGGTGTTCCGGCAAAACGACGTCATACGTGCCGTACACGAACGTCTCATCTTGTTTCCGGAGGCGAATCATCTCTTTATAGAAGTTGAGGATCGAGTCTTCATCTTCAAGTTGTTCTTCAACGTTGATGGCCGTGTAGTTCGGATTGATACCAAACCAAGGCGTGTCCGAGAACGTGAATCCGGCGTTCGCTGCGCTGCTCCACTGCATCGGCGTCCGTGAGTTGTCACGTGACGAGTTCCATGTGATGTCCATCATCTCTTCGTGGCTCTTGCCGTGTTCGAGACCGATGTAATAGCGGTTGCGTGTCGCGATGTCGTCGTATTGGTCAATCGAGTCGAACTTGACGTTCGTCATCCCGATCTCTTGGCCTTGATAGATGAACGGTGTCCCCTGCATGAGGAAGTACATCATCCCGATCGATTTCGCGCTCTCTTTCCAATAGCGCTCATCGTCCCCCCACGTCGATACGGTACGTGTCTGGTCATGATTCTCGACGTAGAGGGCGTTCCAGCCGTCTTCCTCGAGTCCTTTTTGCCACTTCGACAACACGTTCTTCAAATGGACGACGTCGAGTTTCGACTCGGCGTCTTCGCGCCAAAGGCCCATGTGTTCGAATTGGAACACCATGTTCATCTTGCCGTCTTGCTCGCCGACCCAAAGATGGGCGTCGTCAGGCGAGACACCGTTCGCCTCCCCGACCGTCATGATGTCGTGCTTGTTGAACGTCTCGTCCCGAAGCTCTTCGAGATAGTCGTGGATGCCGTCGACGTTCATGTGCATCTCGAACGACGGCACGAAATCAAGGCCTTCCGGATTCGGCAAGTCGCCGAACGTCGGGTTTTTGCGAATGTGGCTGATCGCGTCGACACGGAACCCGTCGATGCCTTTTTCGAGCCACCAGTTGATCATGTCGTACACGGCTTGGCGCATGTCCGCGTTTTCCCAGTTGAGGTCCGGTTGACGCTTCGAGAAGACGTGCAAGAAGTACTCTTCTGTCGTCTCGTCGAACTCCCATGCCGACCCGCCGAAAATCGATTCCCAGTTGTTCGGCTTCGAGCCGTCCGGTTTCCCGTCACGCCAAATGTACCAGTCGCGTTTCGGGTTGTCTTTCGAACTCTTCGACTCGATGAACCACGGGTGCTCATCCGACGTATGGTTGACGACGAGGTCTAACAATAGCTTCATGCCGCGTGCGTGGACTTCATTCAAGAGACGGTCGAAATCTTCCATCGTCCCGAACTCATCCATGATATCTTGATAATCCGAGATATCATAGCCGTTGTCGTCGTTCGGCGACTTGTACATCGGGCAGATCCAGATGACGTCGACGCCGAGCTCTTTCAAATAATCGAGTTTATCGATGATGCCTTGAATGTCGCCGATTCCGTCCCCGTTCGCGTCGTAAAAGCTGCGCGGGTAAATCTGGTATGCGACGGCTTCTTTCCACCAATTACGTTTTAGCGTTTTTGTTTGTGTCTGTTGTAATCCTTTTGTGTGTTGGTCACGTTGTAAAAGTTGCATGTGTCAATGATACTCCCTTATCCCTAAACTCACTACTCATCCTATATACTAATATCAGTGCTGTTGACGTTATCTCTCATTAGCGCAATCGTTTGCACGATGCACTACGTTTATCTTAACAAAAAAGACAAACCGCTACAATGAGCTTTTCAACAGCTTACTCAACGTGTACCCTACACGATTTTGAAATGATATGAAAGTGAGGCGACTTACATGATTCGTTTGGCCACACGGGCCGATCTTCAAGCGATCGATTCATTGATTTTGAATAAGGCAAAAGCGTTTCGCGCTGCCGGAAAGACGCAGTGGGAAAAATATTTGGAACCGAGTCGGACCGAGTTCGTCCGTCACGACGTCACGAACGGGACGGTCTATGTATATGAAGAAAACGGAAAGATTTTCGGGTCGGTCAGCTTGATTCCCCCGACGTCATGGGACCACAATTTATGGGATGACGCCGAGGTAGCAGTCTACGTGCATCGGCTCGTCGTTGATGCCCGGATGAAAGGGAAGCGTGTCGGCGAACAATTGATGCGCCACGCGCTCACCCAGACGGTCGGGACGATTCGCCTCGACTGTGTCGCCACGAACGCATTTTTGAACCGTTACTATCGACAATTCGGTTTTGCGTATGTCGGCGAACGCGACGGGTTTTCCTTGTTCACAAAAGAGGGTTGACGTTGACGCGACGTCAAGGCGTACGCTGTCCATAAGGAGGTGAGCAGATGGTTACGATTCAACAACTCGCAACACTCGCCGGCACGACGACCCGGACGCTTCGGCATTACGACGCGATCGGGCTACTCGTCCCGTCGCGTGACGCGAACGGCTACCGCCGTTATTCGAAACAAGACATGGAGCGGCTCCAACTCATCTTGTTCTATCGCTCGCTCGATTTTCCCCTCGAGACGATTCACACGTTGTTCGAAACGGACACCGACCGGGCTCACATCCTTAAGACACAAGTGAACGCGCTGCGTGAAAAGGCAGCTTATTTCGCGGCACTCGCCGAGACCGCCGAAGCGACGCTCGCCTCACTTGAAGGAGGCGTTCAAATGGAAGACGAATCATTGTTCAAAGGCTTGTCGTTCGACGAGCTGAAAGCGCACGAGACGAAACACGAGGCGGAAGTGACGTCACGCTGGGGCGACAGTGACGCCTATGCGACGTCACAAAAACGGGCCCACGGACGGACGAAAGAGGACTGGGAGGCGCTCAGCCAACAGCAAGTCGACCTCGTCAAACCGCTCGTCGACTTGTTCACGGCCGGTGTCCCGGTCGAAGACCCGCGCGTCCAAGTGGTGGTCGAGGCGAACCATGCGTTCATCCACGACCACTTCTACGATTGCTCGCTCGATATGTTCAGCGGCCTCGGACAGATGTACGTGGCAGACTCGCGCTTCACGGCGTTCTATGACAAGTACGCCCCCGGTCTCGCCGTCTACTACAACGACGCGATTCAACATTATTGCATCACCAAAAGTTAAACGGCCGAGCGAAAGCTCTGGCCGTTTTTACTCGATTCTACGGTCGTAGACGTCCTCTTCGAGCATCATCTCGATTTGACGCTTCAAGAGCGGCAATCCAGTCGAGAGCTGGAGGTACGGATAAGTCGCGAAATTGTCCGTACCGCCGAGGTAGAGGACGGCCCGGTCGAGGACGCTCCAGCCGCGGTCGCTCCACTGTTCGATGCGTACCTCACAGACGTCCGGTTTGGCCCGGAACGCCCAATACGCCTCGAGCTGTCCCGCCGCCATCGATGGTCGAATCGTCAAAATCGGGCAATCGATTCGATTGAGCACATCCGGCTCAATCGGTCCCGTCTCATGGAGGACGAGGAGTTCCGGCATGAGACGGTCAAGCCACATTTTCGTCCTCGCATGGTTCAGCGAAGTCACTTTCAAGACGTGATGCATCGGGATTGGTTCGTCTCGTAACGGATGACGCCGTTTCAACTCTTGGATGCGCGCCCGGCTCGTCCAGCGCATGAACGGTGTGGCGTACCGGACGTACAACTGCCGGACCCAGCCTCGAAACGAGTCGGGTTTTTCTTCGGATGGGCCGTCTTCTCGAATGACGTGCGTTACCCCGAGGTGCCGAATCGCCTGATATACGTAAGCCGACATCTTGTTGTCCCCGATACATAACACGATTGGTCTCGTCATGACGCACCTCCTTTCCGATTCCGTCCTTCACTCCGGCTCAACCGCATCTCTTCCACCGCTATGTCAAAAGAGCCGAACATCTGTTGAACTTCTTTGAGGGCCGGCCCTTTCCCATCTTTTTTTGCCACATCTCATAACCCCATGGCGAGAGGATTGCCAGTTCCTCATCCGCCTCTTTCAATGCGTTTAAAATCTCGTCTTCCGTGAACGTTTTGCGGTTCGAGAGCCCGATCTCTTCAAGTGCTCGGCTCCACGAACCGAACCGTCGAACGACTTTCGTGATGCTCGGCTGTTGACGCGCCCGTGCCCACTTCGCATAAGCGGTCGATGTGAGCGGCTCGATGTCCTCACTCGCTTCGAGGAGGGCTTGAATGATTTCACACTTTTGGTCTTTGGCCATCATGCCGAGTAAATCTGCTTCAATCAAGGCGACTTTCCATGACCCGAACAAGATGACGACCTCGGTCAATGACGGCACGTCCCGGTCAAGCGCCCACTTCCGGTAATCCGCACTCGTAATCGAACCCATTTCTTTCGCGGCCCGACGGAGCGCCCGAACCACCTCGGCTTTCGTGAAACGAGGCATTTGATTGTCGAGTCCGGCGAGGCGGAGCACGTTCGCCCACGATCCATACGTCTCGAGCAGTTCGAGCACCGTCGGACCATCGTTGCGCTTTTGCCATTGCTGATACATATGGATGGTGAGGCGGCCGTCGACGGCCGCCGTCCTCAGTTGCTTAACGACTTGCTTTTCTTCCATGCCGCCTCCCCCTTTCAATCGCCCGCATCAGCCGGCCTCCCGCGCACTGATTTGCGCGAATAAATCGAGTTGCCGTGTCAGTACAATCGATTCATCGAACCGTTCCTCGACGACTTCCCGGCCACGGCGTCCGTATGTCTCGAGCCGTTCCGGATGAAGGATGAACGACTCCATCGCTTCAGCGAGCGCGTCGGGACTGGCGACAGGGACGAGATAGCCCGTCTCGTGGTCAATCACTTCTTCACGGCAACCACGGATGTTCGTCGCGATAACCGGAAGACCGGATGCCATCGCCTCTAAGATGGAACGCGGCAACCCTTCTCGGTAGGAAGGCAACAAGAAGACGTCATGATCGCTGAAGAGTGTCGGCGTATCTTTGACAAAGCCCGCATAATGGACGTTCGGATTGTCGACGAGGTACGCCTCGACGAGTTTTCCGGTTTCTTGGTCCCGTTCATTCACCATCAGCTCGCCGGCGATCGTCAGCGTCGCGCCAGGGTGCGTTTTCGAAAGTTGCGTGAACGCCTGGAGCAAATCCAAGATTCCTTTCTCTCGGACGAGGCGGCCGACGAACAAAAATTTCAGCTGTTCCGGATTATGCGTCTTCGCAATCGGTTTGAAGCGGTTCAAGTCGATGCCGTTACCGAGATGAAGCAGACGGTCGTCCCGCTTGAACTGACGCGTCTTCGCGAGGGAATAGTCTTCTTCACTTTGAAGGAGTAGCCAGTCCGTGGCGAGGGCGGCGAGCGATTTTTCGAGCCAGAACACGAGTTCATAGGCGACACGACTCATCCGTTCGTGGAAGTAGAAGCCGTGCGCCGTGTAGAGAATGTGCGGGGTTCGCGCAATGCGGGCAGCGACGCGGCCGAGCGCAGCGGCGACCGGGGTATGCACGTGAATCGCATCGTATTTTTCCCGCCGCAACAGCGTGACGAGTTCTTGAATCGTCTGTAAATTTCGTTTCGGATGGAACTTCCGGTCGATCGGCAACGTGTGGATGACCCAGCCTTCCTCTCGTAACTGATCGGTCCGGTCACCGTAGGCACAGGCGATATCGACTTGATGGCCTTCGGTTTTCAAAGACTCGATGAGGGGACGCAACAAGACGTCAGCCGTCGCGTCGACCGCGCAGAACTGGAGAATCTTCAAAGGCGCCATAAGTGCACCTCCTCCGGCTTCGTCGTACGGTCGAGGATGCCTTTCAAATCCATGACGACGCCGCGACCCATCTTCAACTGGCGGGCGGCAAGCTTCCAGCCGGCATCGACGAACTCGTCGTGCGAGACGGCATAGATGACGACCTCGGCCGGTTTCAGCTCATGATACGCTTTCACCTCGATGCCGTACTCGTGCTTCACTTCTTCATGGTCGACGAGCGGATCGTACACTTGCACCTCGAGTCCGAACTCTTCAATCTCACGGATGAGCGAGGCGACCTTCGAGTTGCGGATGTCGCTCACGTTCTCTTTGAACGACATGCCGAGCACGGTGACGCGGGAGCCGAGTACCGGCATGTTTTGGCGAATCATCGTCTTGATGAGCGATGTGGCGATGAAACTGCCCATCGTCTCGTTGATCCGCCGGCCGGCTAAAATGACTTCCGGATGATAGCCAAGCATCTCGGACTTCATCGTCAAATAGAACGGGTCGACGCCGATACAGTGTCCGCCGACGAGTCCCGGGCGGAAGTTAAGGAAGTTCCACTTCGTGCCTGCCGCCTCGAGCACCTCGAGCGTGTCGATGTCCATCCGCTCAAAGATGATGGCGAGTTCGTTCATGAGGGCGATATTCAAGTCGCGTTGCGTGTTCTCGATGACTTTCGCCGCTTCGGCGACCTTGATCGAGGAAGCCCGGTGCACCCCTGCGTCGACGACCGTCTCATAGACGGCGGCCACGACGTCGAGCGTCGCTTCGTCTTCGGCGGCGACGACCTTTTTGATTGTCCGGAACGTGTTCACCCGATCACCCGGATTGATTCGTTCAGGCGAATAGCCGACTTTGAAGTCGATCCCGGCCCGAAGACCAGACTCTTGCTCGAGGAGCGGGATGCATTCTTCTTCGGTCAACCCCGGGTACACCGTCGATTCGTACACGACGATTGTCCCCGGCTGCAAATGTTTCCCGACAGCGCGCGTGGCGCCGCAAATCGGGCCGAGGTCCGGTTGATTCTGTTCATTGATTGGGGTCGGCACGGCGATGATGATGAAGTCCGATTCCTCCAGTTTTTTAGCATCCGTTGTATACGTGACCGACGCCGCCTCGAGTGCTTCCCGTTCGACTTCCCTTGTGCTGTCGACGTGTTCGTTCAACTCGTGAATGCGCGCCTCGTTAATGTCTAGGCCGATGACGTCCCCGACTTCCCCGAGCGCGACCGCGACCGGGAGTCCGACGTAGCCGAGTCCGACGACGGCGATATGGCGATTGGCAATGGTTCGTCGTGTTGTCCGTGATTCTGAGATGAGTTTGTCCATGTCCATCTGCCTCCAGTTATTATGAAATTTGATCCATCAACTTCTCGACGACGACGATTTTCCCGTTTTTCCCGCGAGGGATTTGTTTGACTGGGGTGAGGGTGATTTCGACGCCTTCCCCGAACAACTCTTTCAGCTCTCGCTCGAGTACCCGTTCATGGGACGGAAGAAATCGTTCCGGATCTTTGATATAGCGCATCTCGATATGATGCAAATCGAACTGCCGGAATTGCGTCTGGATGACCGAGTTCGGTAAGACGCGGACGATTGTTGTCAAATCGCCTTCATACACTTTCAATCCTTTCGGGGTGACGACGTAGTTCGACTGCCGTCCTTCAATCGAGGTGACGTACGTGCCACCTTGGCCGCACGGGCACGTCCCTTCTCCGAATTTCATACGGTCACCGATTCGATAGCGGACGAGCGGCGTCCCGTGTGTCGTGAAGCTCGTGATGAGAATTTCACCATCGTCGCCGTACGGCTCGATATAGCCCGTCTCGTGATGCAGATGCATGTGACCGTGGCTGCATTCGGTCAAAATCGGTGCCCCTTCTGAGGAGGCGTATTGATCGTACACCGGGGCGTTGAACGCCTCTTCGAGCAGTTTGCGCCCACCCGCCGTCAACGTCTCGGACGTCGGAAAGATGGCGATCATTTGAAAGTCAAGCGTGATGCCGTGCTCTTTCATATACGAGGCGATGTCGACCATGGCGGACGGCGCGCTATCGAGGACGGCCGGTTTGAACCGGTTGAGCGCCTCGATATAGTGTGGGATGTTGTCCGGTGTCAAATGGAAGAGCGATAAGAGCAATTGATTCATCGGACGGTTGTAACGCCAGAACACTGGGGCCGCCTGGTCCGGATCACAGATGACGCGACCGGTGAAACTCGCCCGCTTCATCCCTTTCTTGAAGCCATGTTGCTCTTTGAAGTAGTCGAGATGGGCCATCCGGATTTGATAATCGTCTTTCGTGAACTTCACCTGGAGCGACGCCCCGGTCGTCCCACCCGTCTTTCCGACGATGTCCGTCTTGATGTTGGAGTAAATCGAAGGGGTCGCCCGGACCGTCTCTTTCTCGAGGATTGGAATATGGCGCATCTCCTCGAACGAACGGAGCGGGAGCGTCACGTTCGCCTCCTTGAACAAGCGTGCATAATAGTCGTTGTTCGCTGCACAAAACTGTAGGAAGACGTTCAACCGATCAAGCTGATCCTGATAGACGGCTTCCGCGTCGGTCGGGCGGTCCTTCAAACGGATGAGCTCCCGTCGATACGCCTCACCATACCGTTCTTGCCATAACTTCAATCCATATAGTGACGTCATCCAGTTTTGAAACCGAATCGGCGTTTTGAAATACATGTCCCGCAACGCGAAAGTGGTCATTCTTGAACTCCCCTTTTTGTATAGGTCAGACGTGAAGTCGCTTCACGACCCGGATTTTTCCGTTTGGCTCTTTTTTGATGGCTGGCACGTTCTTTAGGCGAATCCGCATGTTCGGGGTGAACAGTCGCTCGACCTCTCGTTTGAGGATCGTCTCATGCTCGTCTTCAAATCGTTCTTCGTCTTTGACGTAGAGCATCTCGATTTGATCGACCTCGTGTTGCAACACTTGGACTTGGAGGACAGAGTTCGGCAAGACGGCGACCGTCGCCGTCAAATCACCTTCGAATACTTTGTAACCTTCCGGTGTTTCGACGTAATTCATCTGCCGACCGTCGATGGAAGAGATGACTGTCCCCGAGTGACCACACGGGCACGTCTCATCGCTGAGCGTCATGCGATCGCCGATACGATAACGAACGAGCGGCGTCCCGTGCGTCGTGAAGCTCGTCACTAAAATCTCACCGTTCTCGCCGGGCTCGATGATGCCGGTCTCCGGATGCAGGTGCATCCGTCCATGTTTGCACTCCGTCACGAGCGGCGCCCCTTCCGAGGAAGCGTATTGATCGTAAACCGGGGCTTGAAAGATTTCGCTCAATAACGCCCGTCCCCACGGCGACAACGTCTCAGACGTTGGGAAGATGGCGATCGGTTTGAACGTCAACCGGGTGTCCGTCTCTTTTAAGTACTTGGCGACTTCAATCATCGCGGACGGTGAACCGTCGAGGGCGTCCGGTCGATACGTGTTCAACGAGTCTACATAATCCGGGATGGTCCGTTCATGGAAATGGACGACCGAGTAGAGCATTTGTTTCATCGGGGCGTTGTAGCGCCAATAGATCGGCTCCTCTTGGTCACGGGGACAAATCATCCGGTCCGTGAAGCTCGCCCGCTTCATCCCTTTCGTAAAGCCATGCTGTTCTTTGAAATAGTCGAGGTGGGCCATCCGCGCTTGATAGTCTTCGACGGTGAAACGGACTTGGAGCGCCGTTCCCGTTGTCCCACCCGTACTTCCGATAATCGGTGCGTTAACATCTGAAAAGATGTCGGGATTCGTTCGGAGCGTCTCTTTCTCGAGCACCGGGATTTGCTGGAGCTCCTCGAGGTGCTTGAGCGGCAACTCGATGTCATGGCGCTTGAACAAGTTTCGATAATAACGATTGTGTCTCTGACAGAAGTGGAGGAAGCGGTTGAGTCGGTTCAGCTGGGCCGCATCCGGGTCGACGAGCCGTTGCCTTCGCAGTTTCTTTAACTCTTTATCATAATGCGGACCATAGCGTTCCCGGTATAACTTCAATCCGTAAAGGGAGATGAGCCAGTTTTGGACCGGGAGCGGTGAACGAGCGTAAATTTTGTCATGTAGGGACGGCATCACTCAATCCCCTCCTTTAACGCATGGTGATAGGCGAGATACCAATCAATAAATTCATGGACACCGCGCTCGATCGGTGTCTGCGGTCGAAAGTCGACCGACTCATACAGCGCCGAGGCATCGGCAAAACTTTCCGGTACGTCGCCCGGTTGCAACGGCAGTTCGTTTAAAATCGCCCGCTTGCCAAGCTTTTGCTCGATAATGCGAATGAAGTCCATCAGTTGGACTGGACTATGATTGCCGACGTTATAGACACGGAACGGAACGTCGCTTCGGTCTGGGAGCGGCGCGACGTAGTCGAACTCTTCATCAGCGAGTGGCTGGATGTCCATCAAGCGGACGATCGATTCGATGACATCGTCAACGTACGTGAAGTCGCGCGCCATCTGTCCGTAGTTGTAGACGTCAATCGGTTCACCTTTCATAATCGCTTCCGTGAACTTATAGAGAGCCATATCTGGGCGCCCCCACGGTCCATAGACACTGAAGAAACGAAGCCCAGTCGTCTTGATCCCGAACAAATGACTGTACGTATGCGCCATCAGCTCGTTCGCCTTCTTCGAAGCGGCGTATAGCGAGAGCGGATGATCGACCGGGTCCTGTTCGGAGAACGGCATCTTCCGATTCGATCCGTACACCGAGCTAGACGATGCGTACAGGAGTTGTTCGACCGGATAATGCCGGCACGCCTCGAGTACGTTCAAAAATCCGACGATATTCGATTGGATGTAGGCGTCCGGATTTTCAAGACTATAGCGCACACCTGCTTGGGCCGCCAAGTTGACGACGATGTCGGGCCGCCGCTTCTCAAACACCCGCGTGACCGCCATTTTATTCTCGAGTGAATCACGATATAGCTTGAAGTTCGGATGCGTGAGCACGTGGAGTCGGGACTCTTTCAAACTCGGGTCGTAATAATCGTTCACTTCATCAATCCCGACGACCCGATGCCCCTCTCGTAATAGTCGGCGGGCCAAGTGAAACCCGATAAACCCTGCCACGCCCGTGACGAGTACGGTCTTTGTCATAACGTCTTCCTCCTTTGAGTTGAATCGTTCGTCCGCATCCGGACAGGTTCGATTTGAGGGGTGAACATGTTTTCCATCACTTCTTCCGGAATCTCGCTATTGGCAACGAACAAGAGGAAGGAAGTGAGCGCATTCGGTTGGTTGAGGAGATGGTCGATTGTCAGCAGGATCGGATCGACCGACTTGAATGGCCGTGTACAACCGACAAAGATTTTGTCGTATACTTGGCTGTCCGTTTTTTCACTCGTCGCAAGCAGTTCTTCGTACAATTTTTCCCCAGGGCGGATGCCACTGTATTCAATTGGGATTTGGTCGAGCGTGAAGCCGCTGAGCGTGATCATGCGCCGCGCCAAGTCGACGATTTTGACCGGTTGCCCCATATCGAGGACGAACACTTCGCCCCCGCTCGCCCGGACGCTCGCTTGGATGACGAGCCGACTCGCCTCGGGGATGGTCATGAAGTAGCGTGTCATCTCCGGATGGGTCACCGTGACCGGTCCGCCCCGTTCAATTTGTTCTTTGAACAACGGGACGACCGAGCCACGGCTGCCGAGGACGTTGCCGAAGCGGACGACCGAGAACGTCGTCTCGCTGTGACGGGCCTGCTGCTGGACGACCATCTCGGCGACTCGTTTCGTCGCGCCCATGACGTTTGTCGGATTGACCGCCTTGTCGGTCGAAATCATGACGAACCGCTCGACATTGAACAAGTGGGCCACTTCCACCATGTTTTTTGTCCCATAGACGTTGTTCTTGACGGCTTCTTTCGGATTTCCTTCCATGAGCGGGACGTGCTTGTGGGCCGCGGCATGGTAGACGATATCAGGTTTGTACTGATCGAACACTTCGATTAACCGGTTCCGGTCTTGGACGTCACCGATGACCGGATCAATGTCCGTCTCGGTGTCGAGTCCGCGCAGCTCGCGGTCAATCGAGTAGATGCTATTCTCCCCGTGCCCGAACAAGACGAGGCGTCCCGGTTCGAACTTGATCAACTGCCGGCACAGCTCCGAACCGATTGACCCACCGGCGCCAGAGATGAAGATGGTGGCACCTTTTAGTTTTTGCGAAATCTCAGACACATCGAGCTGGACCGGTTCGCGTCCGAGCAAATCCTCGATTGCGACTTCGCGCATCTCGTTCATCGACACTTTCCCCGACGCGAGCTCCGACAGCATCGGCAAGGCATGCGACTCGACGCCCGTCTTCTCGATTCGTTTCAATAATTGGATCCGCTTACTATAAGGAAGCGACGGGATGGCGAGGACGACGACCTCGATCCCGTATTCCTCAATTTTCCGTTCGAGCGCATCGATTGAGCCGATGACCGGTGTACCGTGGATGTAGAGCCGTTGTAAGAGCGGGTTGTCGTCTAAAATCCCGACGACGTTCAACACGTTCGTCCGATACTCTTTCAACTCTTTCGTGATTTTTTGTCCGGAGTCGCCGCCGCCGATGATGAGCGTCGCTTTCCCGCTCGGTTGGACGTGACGGAACCGGAAGAATGAACGAGTTCGAGCCACGAGCCGGATGAACAATATCCCGTTGAAGGCGAGCAAGCTTTGGACGAACAATGCCTGATACGAGATGCTCTTTAAAACGACAAGCGCCGCACCAAGTACGAGCAGGTCGCTCGTGAGCAAGACGAGAGCGAGCAACTGCAACTCCCGCATCGAGCCGTAGCGCCAATCGATGCGATACACTCGTGTCGCCCACCCGAGCGCGAGTAGCGCCACCGTTTTCAGCGCTAAAATCGTCATCAGTTTCGTCGTGTCACCCGAGACCGTCGTGTCGTGGGCGAAAAGCAACTTGAAGGTAAGGAAGATGGCCGCCGCCGCAATCATGACGTCAAGCATCATGAGCATTGCGTTTTTCCGGTCCATCGGATAATACGTGAATCGTGTAGTCATTCTGTCACCGCCTTTGCAGAGTACGAAAATGAGTCGATGTATGGGTGGATGCTACATTAGTACCCGTTCACGATTCACAATCCGAAAGAAAACCATAGCTTTTTCATAGCAACGAAATTTAGCCATTAAACGGTTTTATGAATGTGTGTTGACTATTTCCTTTGGTTTGTGAATATTTCCGGATTAAATGGGTAATATGGAAAGTACATGGTTGTAAATTAGGTGTAAATTGTAAATAACAAAGGAGGTTACATGATTCATCGAAACGTGTCACTGCACCGTCCAATAACCTGAACACGAACCGTTTGCCTTTCTCCCATGCCGACTTCGGCTCCCTTTCTTGAACGTTGCCAATTGTATACGTGCCCTTGACCGCTTGGGCTTTCCTTAAAGGACCATCATTGTTCAACCACACCACGACCTTTGAAGCGACCTTCGCTTCCAAAAAGGAGAGACATCACGATGAAACGATGGACAGAGCAACAGATCCTCTCATGCCTACAACAAGCAGCGAACGAACTCGACGAATTCGATACAAAACATTACACTCTATGGGCCCGCAGCAAAGACGTCCCTTCCCTATCGACCGTGATTTACAAGTTTGGCTCATGGCGCGAAGCCGTCCAGGCCGCCGATATTAAAATGATGTACCGGTATTATTCCGATGAAGACATCTTGACCGCGCTCAACGAGGCCGCCGAAGAACTCGATATCTTCACGAGCCAGACGTATCGTGAATGGGCCAAAATCGCCCAAGCGCCGTCGCTCACCTTGATTAGCAGCCGTTTCGGTTCTTGGTCGAATGCGCTCCGTGAAGCAAAACTCCAAACGACGACGGCTCGAAACAATGAAGAGCGAATCATCCAAGCCCTCATCGAAGCGTCGGCCGAACTCGAACGGCTCACGTCGCAACATTACGCCGTCTGGGCGCAAGAGAAAGGCTATCCGACCGTGGCGACAATCGCCCGCAAGTATGGTTCTTGGAGTTATGCCTTGTTCGTCCTCGACATCGCCCCGCCGAAACGGAAATGGGATGAAGATGACGTCATCGACGCACTCCGACTCGCCAAGGACGAATTGAACCATTTCAGCATCCTCCATTACCGCAAATGGGCGGAAGGTCGAAACGTGCCGAGCACGTCGACGATCAACGCCTTGTTCGGCAGTTGGACCGCCGCGTTACGATGCATGGAAGAACAGAAAGTGATGCAATAAGAAAACGCCGTCTCGGGAGCCGAGACGGCGTTTTGTCATGTGACGATTGAGATGAAGAGCGGGATCCCGACGAGCAAGTTGAACGGGAACGTGACGGCGAGGGCGAGCGTCAAATAAAACGACGGTTCGGCTTCCGGTACCGACGCCTGCAGCATCGCCGGGGCCGCGATATACGACCCGCTCGCCGCGAGCGTCATGAGTAGAATCGTCCCGCCGTCCGATAACCCGGCGAATTGCGCACCGGCGTAGCCGATCGCCGCGCCAATCAGTGGGAACGTCATCCCGATGACTAAAAACTTGATTCCATAAGACGGGACAGTCTTCAACTGTTGCCCGACTTTGACGCCAAGGCTGAGCAAGAATAAGAGAAGCACCCCCGGGAATAAATCGATAAAGAACGGTGTGAGCGCCGACGTGTCTGGCGTCACGAGTCCGACGATGAGCCCGGCGATGAGGAGCAAGATGCTCTTCGAAAGCAGGCTATCCCGAATGACGGTGAACGACTGGCTCGGGGCGGCCGTGATGCCGAGAACGCGAGTCTGATTGTATAACAACAGCGCGACGACGAGACCAGGGATCTCGAGGACGACGACGAGCGTCGTCATGAACGGTTCGTACGCAATGCCGAGCCGTTCGAGCTGGGCCGCGGCCGCGACGTACGTCACGAGCGAGACCGAACCAAACGTCGCCGCCATGGCAATCCGTTCATGAAAACTGAACTTGAATAAGCCGCCGAGCCCGAATGCGACGAGCGGCAGCACCATCCCGAGGACGAGCGTCACCGCGAGCGGGAGCGCCAAGTCGTCAAACGAGACCGAGGCGAGCCCCATCCCGCCTTTGAGTCCGATGGCGAGCAATAAGTATAAGTTGAGCGTGATGCCGAGCGACTCCGGGATTTTTAAGTTCGATTTGCCGAGCGCGGCCACGACACCGGTCACAAACATTAATACCGGGGCACTCGTCAATAAAAACGTCAATAGTTCCATGTTTCTCCTCCTAGGCGACAAAAAGCGCACACCGAAAAAACGGTGTGCGCTGCATGCCGACGGCTCGAACGCGTTCGCTCCGTCTAGCCGACAACTGTCGGGTTATGATTCGTTCAGCTCCGGGTCAAGACGGTGACGAAGCGCTCCGAGGCTCGCTCCGCCAATCCTGACACGTATCTGTCTTTTAGTTTATAAACGTCGTCACGGCTTGTCAATCCCACTGTCCCACGCGGCATCGAGCCGAAAGACGATGAGGCGTTCCCCCGTCTTCGTACTGATATCCGTATGGAGCGAGATGATGCGCCGTCCGAGGACGTCTGCCACAATCGTCTCGAGTTGCGGACGACCCGACTCGACGAGATTGTTGCGATACTTCTTCAATTGCTCGCGCCCCGCCGATTTCGTGGCGAGATCGTACTCGGCCGGGGTCAAGACGCCTTGTAACGTCACGATGGCCAAGTCACGGAGCAGGTCTGCCTTACACGTCAATGAACCGCGTCCGAGATACTCTTTCTCCCATTGGGTGATGCGGGCGCTCAGTTCCATCTCCAGCTGACCTTTTTTCGGCATGATTACTTCACAAACCCAATCATCATCTCGCGAAGAATCTTCGCGGCGGCGATGGCCGTCATATCCGACTGGTCGTACGCCGGTGACACTTCGACGAGGTCAGCGCCGATGATGTCGAGGTCCGCGTTCGCGATGGCGTGAACGGCTTCGAGCAACTCTTTCGTCGTGATGCCGCCGATTTCTTGCGTGCCTGTACCTGGTGCTGCCGACGGGTCGAGGACGTCGATGTCGATCGTGACGTACACTTTCTTCCCGGCGAGCGTCGGCAAGACGCGTTTGAGCGGCTCGATGACTTCATACATGAACATGTTGTAGCCGACTTCCTTCACCCAGTCGAACTCTTCTTTCATCCCAGAACGAATCCCGAACGAGTAGCAGTTCGATGGGCCAATCAAGTTGGCTGCTTTTTTGAGCGGTGTCGAGTGCGAGAGTGGCTCGCCCTCGTATTCGTCACGGAGGTCCGTATGCGCATCGAAGTGCAAGATGACGAAATCGTCCCCGTATTTATCGTGCATCGCCTTGATGACCGGCCATGTGACGAGGTGCTCGCCGCCCATTCCGAGCGGGAACTTGCCGGCGTCGATGACGTCTTTGACGAACGACTCGATCATATCGAGTGACTTTTGTGCGTTCCCGAACGGAAGCGGGATGTCACCGGCGTCGTAGACGGCCGCTTCTGTCAAATCGCCGTCGAGGTACGGGCTATACTCTTCAAGCCCGATGGAGACTTCGCGGATGCGGTTCGGGCCGAAACGTGAACCCGGGCGGAAACTGACCGTCCAGTCCATCGGCATGCCGTACAATACCGTCTTCGCGTCAGCGACTTCCGGGAGGCTCGCGATGAACACTTTGCCTGAGTAGGCTTCATCGAAACGTTTAATCATTTTGTCAAATCCTCCACGAATTTAGGCAACACGAACGCCGCGTTGTGAAGCTTCGGCGTGTAGTACTTCGTCTCGATGTCATGGAACCGCTCTGGTGCTACGGCTTCCGGGTCGTACTGCTTCGAGCCGATCGTGAACGTCCACATGCCGCTCGGGTACGTCGGTACGTTCGCCGTGTACAGCTTCGTGATTGGGAAAATCTCTTTCACGTCGCGTTGGACCGTCTGGATGAGTTCTGGTGTGAACCACGGGTTGTCTGTCTGCGCGACGAAGATACCGTCTTCTTTGAGCGCTTTCGAGATGCCGGCGTAGAACCCTTTCGTGAACAAGTTCGCCGCTGGGCCGACTGGTTCTGTCGAGTCGACCATGATGACGTCATACTCGTTCTCCGACTTGGCGATATGCATGAAACCGTCGCCGACGATGACTTCGACACGCGGGTTGTCGAGTTCACCGGCGATGTTTGGCAAGTATTTCTTCGAATATTCGATGACTTTCCCGTCGATGTCGACGAGAACTGCTTTTTCGACTGATGGGTGTTTCATAATCTCACGGATGACGCCGCCGTCTCCGCCGCCGACCACGAGCACGTGCTTCGGATTCGGGTGTGTGAAGAGTGGGACGTGGGCGACCATCTCGTGATAGACGAATTCGTCCTTATCCGTCGTCATGACCATACCGTCAAGCAACAACATTGTTCCGAACTCGTCCGTTTCGACCATCTCTAGTCGTTGAAACTCCGTTTGTTCGCTCTCATAAACGTGGTTTACACGGAACGTGATTCCGTAATCTTCTGTCTGGTGCTCCGTAAACCATAATTTTAATTTTTGGTCCATCGATAGAACCCCTTTCTGATTAAAAAGTTGTTCGTATGCGAGTGGCGTTTTGAGGCGCTTCTTATTCATACGATAGGAAGTATACAAAACCTGTACCCATTTTGCACGATTTTTTTATTAATCGGTCGCGTTGTGTGAGATTTCCGTGAGTTGCAACCGATACACTACATATAGAAGTTTCTTACAACCGAAAGGAGGAATCACCATGTGGTCACCTTGCGTGGCATGCGCCACGACCATCCCATTTTTTGAACGCGGACTCGTCGTCGTCAACGAACAGTCCCATCCTTACGACTCGCTAGACGAGTTGACGAACCGGCTCGCGGATATCCAATCGAACGTCTACTGCATCGATCCCGTGACGAATCGCCAAACCGCGCCCATCACCGCCGGGAATCTGTTGGATCAAATCGCCAACCGCGATACGATCGAGCTCATTCAACACGGTGAATTCGAGAGTCACTTGCAACCGATCGTCCACCTCGATACCGGGGAACGTTTCGGCTATGAGGCGCTCCTGCGTAGTCGTAACGATATTTCACCTGGCCAGCTATTCCAAGCCGCTAACAGGTTCGGCTTGCACTCAAAGCTCGATCAGCGCGCCCGTGCCGAGGCGATTAAAGCGACGTATCACGCCGTCTTGCCTCACGAGAAGACGTTCATCAATTTCTTGCCGTCGACGATTTACAACCCGGACTATTGCCTGCAGCACACGTTCGAAGTGATTGACCGCTACGACCTCAGCCCCGACCGTTTCATCTTCGAAGTCGTCGAGACGGAAAAAGTGCAAGACGTGGCCCATTTGCAGCACGTGTTCTCTACATACAAGAAACGCGGAATGAAAGTCGCCCTCGATGACGTCGGCGCCGGCTTTTCGACGCTCGATATGTTGAAGCGGCTCGAGCCCGATTATGTCAAGATCGATCGGTCGTACATCTCATTTTGCGATCAAGATGCCGAGAAACGGGCATTTTTGAAAAACGTTCGTCAATTGACCCGGACGATGGGCATCACGCTCCTCGCCGAAGGTATCGAACGTGCCGAAGAAGTCGACGTCTGTCGCGAACTCGGCTTCGATTTGGCGCAAGGCTACTACTTCGGTAAACCGGCCCCATACGCCCTTTAAGACGAATGGCCCCGAGCATGTGCTCGGGGCCATTTTTTTAGTCGTCGTTTTCTTCCGTATCTTCCATATCGTTTTGCATCTCTGTATCGTTGTTATCCATCGGCTCCTCGTCGGCTCCCCCACAAGCCCCGAGAATGATACCTGTCGCGAGCAATGATGCCGCTAACGTTCCTTTACGTTTCATCATAAAAACACCCCTTTATTGTTTTCGTCGTACAGTATGGTTCATTCCCGTCGACCACATCCCAAAACGTGTATTTAGATTAACAATGTGAAAACGGTGGAATGAATTCAGTGATGACAACTGAACTGAAAGAAGGTGTACCTGTTGAAACGACGCGTCTTACAATTTTTCACGATGATCCTGCTCGGTATGCTCCTTCTTGTCCTCCTGTACTCGATTGATGGATTGATTCCTTTCTTGATCGTTATCGCCATCGCCGCCCCGCTCATCGTCGGCTGGCAAATCCTGTTTGACCAAGTCCAACCGCAGGCAAAACTCGCTTGGCTGCTCGCGGTACTGTTCATCCCGTTCCTCGGCGCCCTCGCCTGGGTCATGTTCGGTCGGACGCCGCGCCGCCACCGCCGCGTCAAACGGACGTCGTCCGAGATTCGCATGTTCCGCCAAGCGATTGAGATGGAGCGCATCGAGACCGCGAACGCCGTCTCGGATCGCTTCCCGCTCACCCGCACACTCCAAAAGCTCGGGGCGACCGGGGCCGACGAGCATACGTCGACGAAGCTGCTCGTCAACGGTGAGGCGAAGTTCGAGGCCGTCTTGCGCGACATCGAGCAAGCGACGCACCATATCCACGTCCAATACTATCTATTCCGAACCGATGACATCTCTTCGAAAATCCGCGACGCCCTCATCAAAAAATCGAACGAGAACGTCACCGTCCGCTTCCTATACGACGGGCTCGGTAGTCAAGAGATCGGGGAAGACTTCATCGAGCCGCTCCGCGAATCGCGCGTCCACGTCGAAGCGTTCGACCCGGTCGTCCATCCGCTCCTCGTCTTCAACGCCAACTTCCGGAACCATCAAAAGCTAATCGTCATCGATGGGAAGATCGCCTATACGGGCGGATTGAACGTCGGCGACGAGTATTTGGGGAAAGAAGAAAAACTCGGCTTTTGGCGTGACACGCACCTTCGCGTCGAAGGTCCACTCGTCCGTGAACTGCAGCGCCTCTTTATCGAGAACTGGCTCTATGCCGGCATCGAGGACGACAAAGAGACGTGGGACTTGTTCGCGAACGAAGAGCATCTCCCTGAATATTTCATCGATGAACCAAAGGATTCGAACGGAGCGACACAACTGCTCGTCACCTCGCCCGGTAAAGACGTTACGATCCGTGATGGTCTGATGCAGCTCATGATGGAGGCGAAAGAATCGATTTGGATCACGACCCCGTACTTGATTCCGCCACCGGAACTGCTCGCCCTGCTCGAAGTGGCCGGCAAGAGCGGCATCGACGTCCGCATCGTCGTCCCCGGGAAAGGCGACGAATGGTTCAGCTTCCACGCGACGGAATATTATTTCGAACAATTGCTCAAACGGAACGTCCGCATTTATAAATACAATCGCCATTTCATCCATGCGAAAACCGTCCTCATCGATGGCAAAATCGCACTCGTCGGGACGGCTAATTTAGACTTTCGGAGCATGTATTTGAATCACGAGATGACAATCGCCCAATTCGAGACGTCCTCGGTCCAAGAACTGCATGACGCCTTCTTAAAAGACTTTGACGAATCCATCCTCATCGACTGGTCGATCCTGCGGAAAAAGACGAACGGCAAACGGTTCGTCGAAGCGTTCTGTCACATCTTCTCGCCACTCTTATGACGACGCCAGACGACATAGATGATGCCGACCATGGCAATTAGCGCGATTTGCCACCCGGTCGCGACGTATAGAATCGCCGTCACGGCGAGCGCTTCAATCAAGAGGGCCGGGACTTTGCCGAGCGTGCTTGCCACGGCGAACGAGGGTAGCGTCATCCGGCTAAACGCCGCTGATAACGTGACGAGACCCGACGGCACGAACGGCATGAGCCGCATGCTGAGGACGAGGAACCACGCCTCTATCCCTTCCGCTTCCCTCAGCCGTTTGAACCGTGTCCCGGTCGGCGACGTATACGTCTGGAGCGCTTTTCGATAGACGATGAAACTAATGATGGCCCCGACGGCCTCGCCGATGATTGAGACCGCGACGCCCGGCCCGAAACCGAGCAGTTGAACGTTCAGCGCCGTCAAAAACGCGCTCGGCAAGACGCCGGCGACGGCAATCAGTATATTCAATACGATGCTGATGATGACAAACAGCGGGAGTGGGAGAAGTGCCCATTCCATCGCACACACTTCCTTTCAAACGAAAAGGCTGTCCCGTCCTCGCGGGGCAGCCTTTTTCTGTTACTTCGCTTCGACTTCGTCCCACGCGTCTTCGTCGACAGGCGGTAGGTGTTTCTCTTCAAGTTTCGATACGACGACTGCACACGTCGCATCACCAGTGATGTTGACCGATGTCCGGAGCATATCAAGAATCCGGTCGACCCCGATGATGAGGGCGATCCCTTCGACTGGCAAGTTGACCGATTGTAAGACGAGCGCGAGCATGATGAGCCCGACACCCGGAACCCCGGCCGTTCCAACTGAGGCGAGCACTGCCGTGATGACGACAGTCGCTAGCTGTGCAATCGTCAAGTCAGCCGCAAACACTTGCGCGATGAAAATCGTCGCGACCCCTTGCATGATGGCCGTCCCGTCCATGTTCACCGTCGCACCGAGCGGCTGGACGAATGACGAGATGGAACGTGGCACGCCAAGTTTCGTCTGAGCGAGCTCCATCGATACCGGGAGCGTCGCGTTCGACGACGACGTCGAGAAGGCGAGCGTGATCGCTTCATTAAAGTTCTTGAAGAAGAACACCGGGCTCATCTTCCCGAGGAAGAGGAGCGCCCCGCCATAGACGATGGTCGCATGTAAGAAGAGCGTCAAGACGACAGCGAACATGTACCACGCCATCGCACGAACGGCATCAAGACCGATGCCACCAATCGCCGAGGCGATCAAGGCGAACGCACCATACGGCGCGAGCTTCATAACCAAATGGATGAGATGCATCATGATGCGATCCCCTTGTTTGACGAACCGGCGCCACGATTTGGCACGGTCCCCGAGGGCGATCATCGCGAAACCGATCAAGGCCGCAAAGACGATAATCTGAAGCATGTTGCCTTCTGCGAGCGATTGAATCGGGTTCGTCGGAATCATGTTGACGAACGTCTGGACGATATTCGACGACTCATCCGTCGCCGCCGTCTCGAACTCTAGGTTCGCCGTCGCGAAGTCGCCACGCTCACCCGGCTGGATGACCGATGCGACGCCCATCGCGAGCATGATGGCGAGCGCCGTCGTCGTCAAGAAGAAGAGGAGCGCTTTCGACCCGACACGCCCGAGCTCTTTCGGGTCCCCAAGACCCATGACGCCGAGAATGATTGAGAAGAAGACAATCGGCACGACCAACATTTTAATCAAGTTTAAAAACACTGTCCCGACCGGGGAGAGTATGTACGTATTGACGATGTCATATACGTTGCCAGACAGGCCAGCGAGCCCGAGCCCGACGACGACCCCCAGTACAAGACCAATTAGAATTTTCTTCGTTTCACTCATCGTGTCACCCTTTCTTTTTTACACAGTGCGTATAGTATACCATAATACTGAATTTTCATACAATTACGGCTGTATCACAATGTCATAACAGGCGTATGTTCCCGCCTTCGCTTCATGCCAAACAAAAAAGATTGGAGACCGCGGACGGTCCAATCTTTTTACTCGGCAGTTAAGCGAGTCAATTCATCTTGCAGCTCAGTCGACTGTTCCCAAATTTCAGGACGGTACTGTTGCAAAAAGCGCGCCAACACGTCCCGAGACGGGGCGTCCATCATGTCAATCAAGATGCGGCCTTTCAGTGACTTGTCCATCTGGTTGACATGGTACGGCAATAGTTTATAGCCTCGTCGCGCTTCAAGGTCGACCGTCATATCGCACGCCGCGACGCCGCCGTAGTAGAACCCGTCCGGCTTCCGACCGACCGTCACCCAGACAATCCAATACGGTTTTCCGTTCGGCACGGCGTCCCGATCGGTCAAAAACTTGATACGTTTTTCAATCGCCGACTTGGCATGCATCGCACCCATGTCGATGACGGCAGTGCCCGCCTCGACGTCGATGATGACCGGCGACATATTGTTCAAACTGAGCGAGCCGACGCCGTAACCACCGTGGCCGTCCGTCGAATCATCAGCGATGATATTGAAGTTGATGTCTTTCATAAGTTGCGTCCCTCCCTCTCTACTTTACACAAAGAAGCGGGAATGTGGCAATGCTGAACTCAATCCCAACAGACGCGGAACATGACGCCCGGTCCGATGAAACGGATGAGCGGACGGTCTTCGGCAATGACGCGGCCGATGACGTTCACACGGTCGTCCATGTCCAAATCGCGCTTCGTCACTTGCATCTCGCCAGCATACCGACCGTAGTTCGTGTTGTCAATTGTAATCGTCCCGAGCGGACGCGGCGCCGCGGCGAGCGGTTCGACGAGGCGGTGACCAGGCCGACCGTAGGCGCGCGACTCGACCGAACGGACGATATCACGGGCCGGGTCCATCCGGTTCGTCTGCACATCACGGAGCATCGGTTCGAGCGGGCATACCGCTTCGGCTCGAAGCAAGACGATTCCGTCGTCATACGCCTTGAACTGCTCACGCGTCTCGTCGGTCACGGCCGGGTCACCGAGTAGAATCCGGTCGACGTGTCGTTCGAGGTCAAGGAAACAGGCGAACGGTGACAACGTGCGATGGTCTTCAAGCGTCGGGAGCCGTTCAAACAGCGGCCCACGAAGCGTCCCGTCTCCCGGGATGAACGCTTGGACGCGGATGCCTTGGCCTTTCAGCCACGCATTCTTTTCATCGAACCACGTCCGCTCAAGCCCTGTCTCTGGTCGCGGATAGAAATTGTGCCACGCTTCGACCCGCCTCAAATCGAGACCGTGGCGCACCATCTCGGCCAGTTCCGTTTCGGACAACGTGCTCGCGTTCAGCGCGACCGTCATCCGCTGCGACAAGTCGGCCACTTGCTTCGGCGTCACGCCATAATCGACGCGAAGTCCGGTCACGCCCCAGTCGAGGAGCGTATGCGCGTCGTCCCACGTCTTCCCGAGTGCTTCGAGCGACGTCGGGGCGATGTCCGCGAACAGTTCCATCTCGAGCGCCTTGGCGATTCGCCCGAGGTGTTCGAGCCGTTCCGTGTAGACGGACGCGTCATCCTCGGGGATATGGAGCGACGTGAATAGCGACGTGAACCCGCTCTGACGCATCTCGGCGAGCCACGTCTCGTATGCAGCCGTCACAGGCTGACTCAAATAAACCGATAGTCCTCTCATCTGCCTTCCTCCTATGCAAAAAGGTGACTCCAAAGAGCCACCTCGATTGTCAAATCCCGTCTGCCATCTCTTCTTTGAAGCCGAAGAGGTACGTGAAGATGAAGCCTGCCGTATATGAGATGACGAGACCTCCAATATACGTCAAGTACATGCCGTTGTCGATGAGCGGCGTGAGCGAGAGCCCTGAGACGCCAATCCCGAGCGCGGCCGTCTTCATCGTCGCCTGGAACGCACCACCGACCGCGGCGCCCATACACGCCGTCAAGAACGGACGCCCGAGCGGGAGCGTGACCCCGTAGAGGAGTGGCTCGCCGATTCCGAGGAATCCGACCGGAATCGCACCTTTGATGATGTTACGGAGACGTTGGTTGCGCGTCTTCACGAAAATCGCAAGCGCGGCCCCGACTTGTCCGGCACCGGCCATCGCGAGGATCGGCAAGAGCGCCGTGTTCCCGACCGTGTTCAGGAGCTCCAAGTGAATCGGCGTCAACCCGTGGTGCAACCCGACCATGACGAGCGGGAGGAAGAAACCGGCGAGGACGGCGCCGGCGAGCGGCCCACCAATCTCAAGCACGGCGTTCAACCCACGCATGATGCCGTCTGACAATACGCCCGCGACCGGCATGATTGCATAAAGCGCCGTGAAACCGACGACGAGGACGGTGAGGAGCGGTGTGAAGATGATATCGACCGCCGTCGGCATGAAGCGACGGACGTTTTTCTCGATGTACGTCATGAGCCATGCGGCAAAGATGACCCCGAACAATCCACCACGTCCGACGACGAGCGGCTCCCCGTAAATCGTAATGTCGGCGAGCATCGGGTTGAAGAGAATCCCCCCGGCGATGGCTCCGAGTACCGGTGTCCCACCGAACTCTTTCGCCGTGTTCCAGCCGACGAGGATGGCGAGATACGCAAAGACCGTGCTACCAAGCAATAAGAGGATTTGCATCCACGTCTCGGTCGGGTCAACGCCGGCGTTTTTAGCGAAGTTCGCCGTCCCGTTAATGATTCCCGAGGCGACAAGTCCCGGGATGAGCGGGATGAAGATATTTCCTAAGCGACGCAAGAAACGCTTGAACGGTGACTTCTGCTTCTCTTTCACTTTTTGACGCTCGATGGCGGCCCGTTCGTCCGGCGTCAAGTTCGCATCGACCGCTTCTTCCCCGATCGCAAGTCCCGTCTCGCGGCTCAAATGGTCGGCGACGCGGTTGACCGTCCCCGGCCCGACGACGATTTGGAGCGTCTCGTCATCGATGACCCCCATGACACCGTCGATTTTTTTCAAACCTTCGATATTCGCTTTCGTCGGATCTTTTAACGCCAAACGCACGCGCGTCATGCAATGTGCGAGCTGACGGATGTTGTCTTTCCCCCCGACATGCTCGAGTATGGCGTGTGCCAACACCTCTTCTTTCTTCATCTCGTGTTCCCCCTTATAACGCGTCGCGGACGAATCCGTTCGCACGCTCTAGTCGCTCGACTGCCTCCGCATACGGGACGTCGGCTAAAATCATGACGATAGCCGTCTTGACGTGGCCGTTCGATGAATCGAAATAACGCGCGGCCGTCTGTTCGTCGACCCCTGTCGCTTCCGCAATCATCCGTTTCGCCCGAATCTCTAACTTCTCATTCGTCGGTTGCACGTCGACCATCAAGTTTTGATACACTTTGCCGATGCCAATCATCGACGCCGTCGAGATCATGTTCAGGACGAGCTTTTGCGCCGTCCCGGCCTTCAGTCGCGTCGATCCGGTCAACACTTCCGGACCCGTCTCGACCTCGATTTTGAACTCGGCGTGTTCACTGATTTTTGAACCTTTGTTGCAAGATAATGCCGCCGTCGTCGCCCCGACTTCACGAGCGTAATCGAGTCCGCCGATGACGTACGGTGTCCGTCCGCTCGCCGCGATGCCGACGACCGTGTCGCGCTCCGTCAAGTGAAGCGCTTTCAAATCGTTAACCGCCAAATCTTTGCTGTCCTCTGCCCCTTCGACCGCCTTGATGAGTGCGCGTTCGCCCCCAGCGATGAGTCCGACGACCATATCCGGTGATACCCCGAACGTCGGCACACATTCGGCCGCATCCAAAATCCCGAGTCGTCCACTCGTGCCGGCGCCGAGATAAATCAAACGTCCGCCTTGTTTGAACGAAGCGATGGCCCGTTCTGCCACTCGGGCGATGACAGGTACCTCTTCCTTGATGACGTGTGGCACAAGCTCGTCTTCCTCGTTCATCACGGTCAATAACGTCTCGACCGACAGCTCGTCTAAGTGCATCGTCCGTTCATTCCGTCGTTCTGTAGCAAGTTTATGTAGCATCGCCACCATCCTTTCTTCTCTATACGTCCATTTTACTAATTTGAAATTTAAAGTCAAATTTATTTAAAAAAATAAGGAAATAAAGTTTCATTACATTTTTTTCTAAATAAAAACCCGACTGTTCACCAGTCGAGTTTACGGACAGATTGTCTTGATGAGTACGTGGTCGCCTCGTGCCGTCACGGACTCTTTCTCGTACACATAGCCTTGACGTTGCCAAAAACGATACGCCCGTTCATTATGTTGCAAGACGCCGAGCCGGAATACCGAGTGAAAAGGAAGCATCTGCTCTTGCTCAAGTTGTTCATAAAGCGATTGTGCGATTCCGTTGCCGTGGTATCGTTCGTCGACGACGAACAGACCGAGCCAGAGCGAGCCGTCGACCGGATGCCGTCTCAACAAGTCGACGACGGCGATCACTTCAGCGTCTGCTTCCACGAGCAAGCTGATCGTCCCGTCCGCCTCGAAGTCCGCAACGTTCTCTTCGCTAAACGCATCGATTGTCTGGCCGCTCAAGGCAGCGAACGTTTGTTGCCGGCGAAGGAACGCCTCGAGACGCGCACGGTCCGCCGCTTTATACGACGCGAGCTTCATCGCCGCAATTTCACCATCTCGTCGCGTGCCTCGGCGTACTTGTCGATGAGCCCTTCTCCTTTTCGGTGGAGCAGACCCATGTAGAGCGTGTCGACGATCGTCAGTTGCGTCATCCGTGAGGCGATGCTCGCGATTCTAAAGTCGCGCTCGACGTTCGGCGTGCAGAGCCGGACATCGGCTTCGCGGTAGAGCGGTGACTTGTCGAGATCGGTGATGGCGACGACAGGGACGTTTTGTTTTTTCGCGAAGCGCACGAGTTCGAGCACGTCTTTCGTCCGTCCTGACGTGCTGATGGCGACGAAGACGTCGGTCGGTCCGAGGTGCGGGATGAGCGATAACATGTAATGAAAGTCTTGCGACGTCTGGGCGGCGTAGCCGAGCTTCGTGAACTTATACTGCGCGTCATAGGCTGCCGTTGACGAACCACCGACGCCGTAGAAGACGACCCGGTTGGCACGGGCGAACGTATCGATTGCGTGCTCGAGCTCGCGCTTGTCCATCGCCTCGGCACACGCTTCGATGGCCATCTTGTTGACATGGATGACTTTTTGAAACGAGTCGTACGGGGTGTCCTTTTGTTGGAGCACATTGAAGTCAGTCAACGTCGTCTCGGTAATCGCCAAGTCTTTCACGAGCGCGAGCTTGAACGCTTTGAAGCTGTCGATGCCGACGACACGCGCGAAGCGGACGATGCTCGCCTCCGACACGTCGGTCTTTTGCGCGAGCTCTTTCGTCGTCATGTTCGGGACGAGTGTCGAGTGCGTCAAAATATAGTCCGCGATTTTCTTCTCGACGGACGTCATCTCGCTCAAGGCGAGTTCGATTTTCTTAAGTAAGGATTCCATCCGGTCATCCCCTTCCTGCTACTGGTGTCTTGTTCTAATGATAGCGGATTCTTTCAATACAAGCCAACCGCAATCAAAAAAGGCCGAGCATCCGCCCGACCCTCGACTCATAGATTGTTCGTGTTGAACGTGTCCCCGCCTTGAATCGTCCCGTTTTGGAACCCTTTTTCGAACCAACGTTTCCGCTGCTCCGACGTCCCGTGCGTGAACGAGTCCGGCGTGACATATCCTCGTGCTTGCTTTTGAAGCGTGTCGTCCCCGATTTGATGGGCCGCGTTCATCGCCTCTTCAAAGTCACCGGCCTCGAGATAGCCCATCCCTTGGGCGTGGTGCGCCCACACCCCGGCGTAATAGTCGGCTTGAAGCTCGAACCGGACCAAGTATTTGTTGAATTCGGCCTCACTCATCTCATTTCGGAGCGGCATAATCTCGTTCGTCGTCCCGAGAAGCGTCTGGACGTGATGGCCGACCTCGTGGGCGACGACGTAGGCCATCGCGAAGTCGCCTGGCGCGTTGAAGCGCTGGCTCAGCTCGTCATAGAAACTCAAATCGATGTACAGTTTCTGGTCGCCCGGACAGTAAAACGGTCCGACGGCGGAACCGGCGATGCCGCATGCGGATTCGACTTGTCCGGTGAAGAGGACGAGCGTCGGTTCTCGATACGTGAGTCCGTTCTCGGCGAAGATGTCGGTCCATACTTCCTCCGTGTCTCGTAACACGACCGAGACAAAATCGGCCATTTCTTCTTCCCGGGCCGATCCTTGATACGTTTCAGCTGATTGTGGTTCATTCAATCCGATGTTGTTGACGATGTCGGCCGGGTTGCCGCCGTTCAACAGCGTAAACACGATGACCAAGATGAGACCGAAACCACCACCGATGCCGGCGATGCCTTTCCCGCCGACCCGTTGTCCGCGTCGGTCCTCCACGTTCCGGCTCGCCTGTCTACCCTTCCATTTCATATATCGTTTCCTCCTACGTCGAGTCTGTCTTGTTCCTTACCCCGTTTCTATACGTTTCGCACCTGATTTTTCACGATTTCCCACCGTCTCTAGCGTTTATGTGGAGGGCAAGTAGGATACAGACTAAGAGACACAAATTTTAAGGAGGAATGATTATGGGATTAGCGAGTGATTTGAAACGTTTACGTGATGTCGAATGCAAGGACAAGTGCGTCTTGTCCGTTTATTTGAATACAGGACCGAACCAACAAGGCGACTGGAATATTCATCTGAAGAACGGCTTGAAACGCATCGGCGAATACTTAGAGGCGTCCGGGGATGCGACGCAACTGAAGAGCTTCAAAAAGTTGCGCAAACAAGTCGAAGACGAGCTTGGCAAACACCGGAACGATCTCACCCGCAGCCTCGTCATCTTCGCCTCAGAACAAAATAACCTATTCGAGTCATACTACTTACAGCATGACGTCGAGACGGCGTTCCATTGGGAGACGAAACCGGTGCTCGAACCGCTCGAGGCGTTGCATACTAAGTATCCGTCGACGGGCGTCATCTTGACGAACCTCGATCACGTGACTGTCCTCGACACGTCGCTTGGCCATGTCGATGCCGCCTTCTCGTTCGCATTCGATCCCGAGACGGAAGAATGGGTCCGCTTCGAGGGAACGGCGTCAGGTGACCGGATGGCTTCGAGTAGCTCGCAAGTCGATAAGTTCGATCGTCGTCTCGCCGAGAACTTGAACCGCTTTTACCGGGACCTTGCCCAAACGGTCGAACAGATGAAAGGCGCGCACGACTGGGAAGGGCTCGTCGTCATCGGCGAGGCCGAACTGGCCAACTCGTTCCGAGACGAGCTCCGGACGAAACCCGAACGTGTCGTGCATAAGAATTTGTCGAAGTCGAGTGAATCGCACATCGTCGAAGCGGCATTCCATTGATTTTTACTTTCCTCGCGCGCCTCGATTCTCTAAAATAAAAGCGTACGAGAAAAAGGAGGAATCGATATGCCATACGTGACCGTGAAAATGTTACCGGGACGCTCGCTCGAGCAAAAACGCGCCTTGATCGAGAAAGTGACGGACGCCGTCTCCGAGACGACGAACGCACCGAAAGAGAACATCACTGTCTTCATCGAAGAGATGGATGCGACGCATTACGGCCAAGCCGGTGTCATGCACGCGGACAAGAAGTAATACGCGCACCCGATTGGCACTGAAAAACTTCAAATGCTTTTGAATCGAGGAGCGTCATCCCTACCGGGACGACGCTCCTCTGTTTTCCTTGCTTCAGCCGCCCTGCCCTGTCCGGCATTGTACACGCGCGACGACTTGATGTATTTCAGTCTTCCAAGTTCACTTCGAACCGCTCACTCGACACGGTCGGTTTAATCAAATGCCGTGTCGCCCGCCAGACGTGATAGCCGATCCGGTCGAGCCAAAGAAGCGCCTGCACTTTTCGAATCGACGACTCCATCTCGAGTTGATTTGTCGCAGCTTCTTCGAGCAACTCCGCTCGATGCGCTTTCCGGTACTCGGCGAGTTGTTTCGAAGCGCGCTTCCATCGGCTCGACTCCTCAGGCGGCGTGTGATGATTCAGCCCGTCGACGAGTTCGAGTTCATGCAAGACGAGCTGACGGGCGACCAAGAAATCGGTGTCCCGTAACACATCATCCGGCTCGACTTCCCGCATGACGAAAAGCCAACGTTCGAGGTGGTCAATCGTATGAAGGAGCGACAGATGCTGCCCGTAATCGTTTCGTCCTTTCGATTCATCAAGTTGAATCGTGCTCAAGAATACGCGGACGTCTCCGAGCGTCTTTTCGACGAGTTGCAGTTCATCTTCGCGTTTTCGTCCTTCCTCGAGCAACAAGCGCGTCTCGTTGCCAAGATACCGTTCAATCTCAATCAAGGACCGTCTCGCCGCCTCGAGGGCGACGGCCGGGATACGCGACATGTTCGGGTCGAGGAACCGGGTCAGCTTTTCAGCCCGACTTGGAATCCACGTCAACAAGCGCCGGCTGAACGGCTCGTGGAACGGCAAAAACGTCAACACCCCGAGCAAGTGAAACGACGTATGGAACAAGGCGAGCCGCAATAGTTCATTCCAATTCAGCCGGTCGGCCACCTCGTTGACGACTCCGAACAAGAGCGGAAACGTCAGCCAACCGATGACTAAAATCGACCCATGAATGAGGACGTGGGCGAGCACGATCCGTCTCGCCGACTTCCAGCCCCCGATCGAGCCGATGGCGACGACAAGGCTCGTCCCGGCGCTTTGCCCGAGGACGAGCAGACAAGCTTGCGTCAGTGATACCGTATCGGTCGCGAGCGCCGTCATCGTCAAGACGAGGCCAATCGTCGACGATTGCAAAACTGCTGTCATCAAGAGCCCGGTTCCGAGTAAAGCCAACTGGTGCAGAGGCGTGTCCGCGTTCCACTCGTTGAGCGAGAACGTGACGACGTCGCGCATCGACTCTTGGAGCGTGCCGATCCCGACAAAAATGAGCCCGATGCCGACAAACAACATCCCGATTCGCCGTAACCGGCGATTGATAAAGCGTAACGCCATGCCGACCCCGATGAGCGGTAAGAACAGTTGGCGGATATCCAGGTTGTAACCGAGGAGCGCCACGATCCACCCGGTCGTCGCACTGCCCGCGTTCGCCCCAATGACGAGTGTCAGTGCCTGCACGAACGTCAACAAGCCGGCGCTGACAAAACCGATCGTCATGAGCGTCGTCACGGTCGAGGATTGAAACAACGTCGTCAGCGTCGCCCCGAGCACGGCACCCGCGACCGGCCCTTCCGCGAACTGATTGAGCCGGCGCCGGAGCCGCTCCCCAGCGAGGCTTTTCAGCGTATCCGTCAAGAGCATCATGCCGAGCAGGAAAATCCCAATCCCTCCGATTAATGTCGCGATCCCCATCGTGTCACTTCCTTTTCAGGTGTCAGTCCCCCCGTAACGTTGACAGCATCCACGATTTTTCTGAAGCATGGTCTTTCAAATTGAGGAGCACGTCCTCCGGGTAGTAAATCTTCTCGTCCGACTGGCGTGAATTCAAAATCGATTGGACGAGCATCGACACTTCCGAGATTTCGCGGCGCTCCCCATCGTTCATCTGTAGAAGAATCCCTTCGTAGTTGCCGTGGCCTTTATATAAATCGTAGGGCAATTGGCTCAATTGGTCTTCGAGCAAGTAATAACGCGTCGGCAGGCCAATCGTCTCCATCGTCTGTCTAAGACGGTCCATATAGCGGACCCGGCTCGCTTCCGGGAAGTTCTTATACTTCAATAGGCGACGGTTAACGAATCGGCGCGCGAGATCCGCCAAAATCGGGTCCGCCTCTTCCATCCACTCTTGGAAATAGAAGTAGACGACCGTCTCGTCGAGCTTCAAGTAATGGGCGAGCGTCATGTCTTCGCGGTTGAAGATGGGAAGGAAGTGGCGCGGCTCCATGTTGAACGTGTAGCCTGACTCGTACAGTTCTTGCGCCCGCTCGAGGACAGCTTTCAAGAGCAGGTCGCTCGAGCGCGTCGCCGGGTGCAAATAGACCTGCCAATACATCTGATAGCGGCGCATGATATAGTCTTCAATCGTATGCATGCCCGACTGTTTGACGACGACTTGATCTTCATCCGGACGAAGGACGCGAAGCATCCGTTCCAAGTCGAACTTGCCGTAACTGACGCCGGCGAAATGGGCGTCGCGGAGAAGATAGTCCATCCGGTCGACGTCGAGCTGTGAACTGAGCATATTGACGAGCAGCCGGTTCGGATGCGTCTTGTTGATGATGGCCGCGACTTCTTCCGGGAAGCCGATTCCCATCTCCGAAAGCACTTTGTTCACTTCCGTATCGCCTAAGATGATGCGCTCGGTCCACACTTCGTGGCGCACCGAGAAGACGTGTTCGAACGCATGCGAGAACGGCCCGTGACCGACGTCGTGCAGGAGCGCCGCCGCGAGCAACAGCTCCCGATTGCGGTCGTCCCACTCCGGATACTCATGGAACTGGTCGATGAGTTGGCGTGCGATCTCATAGACGCCGAGCGAATGGTGGAAGCGCGTATGTTCGGCCCCGTGGAACGTCAAAAATGACGTCCCAAGCTGTTTGATGCGACGCAACCGTTGAAACTCTTTCGTGTTAATCAACTCCCAGATGAGATGATCGTAGACGTAAATATAGCGATGAACCGGGTCTTTGAACACTTTCGACCCGGACAATTGACCTCGTGACGTGTACATGACGTTGCCCCCTACGTTTCAATAATATGTATTTCGCCTTTCAGCGCGTCGTTCCCTCCATGCTATAATGAACAGGAAACTATCTTTTGAAAAGGAATTAATGTATATGATCCATCCACTTTTACGCCAACCGGCCTATCGCCTCATCGACCAATCGTCGCTCGGTCCGATGTTCCAAGCCGAGCAGTCGTTCGCGACCGACGACACGCTATGCGCCTCGACGAAAGTCCAAGGTGCGGTGCTCCGCGCCTGGGTCCATTTGAACACGGTCGTGCTTGGGATTCAAGACGCGCGCCTTCCCCACTTGAAAGACGGAATCCGTCTGCTCCATGAGCGCGGGTATCGCCCCGTCGTCCGAAATTCAGGAGGACTTGCCGTCGTGCTTGACGAAGATGTATTGAACTTATCTCTTATTTTACCCGAGAATGACGGAATTCAAATCGACAGCGGCTACGAGGCGATGACGTCACTCATCCAACAGATGTTCCGTGACGTGACCGACGCCATCGTCGCCGGCGAGATCGTCGGGTCGTACTGTCCCGGTAGCTTCGATTTGTCGATTGAAAGCAAGAAGTTCGCCGGCATCTCGCAGCGCCGCGTCCGCGGTGGCGTCGCCGTTCAAATTTATTTGAGCGTCCGTAAAAGCGGGAGCGAACGCGCCGCCCTCATCCGCGACTTTTATGACGCCGCGATTCAAGGTGAACCGACACGACACACGTATCCGGCCATCATTCCTGAGACGATGGCCTCGCTCGAGGAGTTGCTCGGGATTCCACTCACCGTCCAAGACGTGTTAAAACGGGCGTACGACGTGCTCGGAAGCGTCAGCGAGCTAAAGTCAGGGACGCTCGACGCAGCCGAACAAGAGATGCTCGCCGCGCAACTCGACCGGATGTGGAAACGAAATGAACCGATTCGCGACATCGAACACCAATTAACAGAGGAGTGAACGCATGTTTAAAATCATCACGGACACCGGCGCCGATTTGACTCAAGATCAAATCGTTGAATACGGGTTAGAACTATTACCGCTCGGTGTCATCATCGACAATGAAGAATTTCTAGACGGCGAGACGATTCAACCGAAAGACGTGTACGCCGCGATGCGTGCCGGCAAGACGCCGAAGACGTTTCAAATCGAGGTCGCACGTCTCGAGCATTGTTTCCGGCAATTGCTCGAATCAGAAGTCCCGTTCCTCTATCTCGCCTTTTCGGGCGAGCTGTCGGGCACGTATCAGACGGCCGTCATGGTCGGGAATGCGTTAAAAGAAGAATACCCGGATAGCACGTTCCATATTCTTGATACTCGTGCTGCCTCGGTCGGACAGGGCTTGTTCGTCAGAACCGTCGCCGAGTATGGTCAAGAGCATACATATGAAGAGACCGTCGCCTATGCCGTGTCGCTCGTCGGAAAGATTCGCCATTTGTTCACGGTCGAATCGCTCGAATATTTGATGCGCGGCGGGCGCGTCTCGAAAGCGAGCGCATTCATCGGTGACTTGCTCACCATCCTCCCGCTCCTCACGGTCGAGGACGGGAAACTCGTCCCGATCGAGAAGATTCGCGGCCATAAGAAAGTGTTGCGTCGCATCACGGAATGGATGACCGAATCGAAACCGATTATCGAAGGCGGGGACGTCTTTATCGGCCACGGGGACGACCCTGAAAAGGCGGACCAGTTCGAATCGATGCTTCGTGAACACGTCACGCCGCGTCACGTGACGAAGACGATCGTCGGCTCGGCCATCGGAGCGCACACCGGTCCCGGCCTCCTCGTCGTCGCGTATTTCGAGGCGTAATCGATGGACGACCGAAAACAGCGAGCACCCATCTGGGCGCTCGCTGTCTTTTTATTTATTCCAGTTCGTAAAACCATCACCGAATTCGAGGTGGAGCTCGTTTTGGAACGTCCCGTTCTCGAACTTCGGTACGTCGACCGGAAGCTTACCGCCTGGTTTCACTTCACCGAAGATGGCACGGATGCCAGCCGGGAGGTTCGGCCCAGCCGACTTCAAGTTCCCTGCCTCTGAGTCCGGTCCGTTCGGGTCCCCTTTGAAACCGTAAATGAGGAGCTGGGCCGGTGCGTCCGGTTGAACGGCGACGTCATACGGGTTCCGGAGGCTGAGGAGCACCGACTTCTTCCCGGTCTCGTTCGCGTAACGGAACACTTCCGCCGGCACGTAGTTGTCCGCCGCATTCGGTCCGAGCTTCGCGCTGTTGTTCACGTTCGAGCCGACGATGATATAGTCCGCCGCCTCGACTTTTTGTTTCAGGCTCGGATTGTTCGCTAGGCGCGGTGTCGATGCCGTATAGTTCGCCGTCGTGACGACCACGTCTTTCATGTTGCCCCCATTTTTCTCAAGCGACTTGATCGCCTTCACCATGCTGTCCGTCTGGTCTTTCGCCGGTGAGATCACGAGGACCGTGTCCCCTTTTTTCGGCTTGAACGGGAGCGTCTTGTCATCATTTTTCACGAGCGTGACAGCCGCTTCGGCGATCTCACGTTCTTTCGCTTTATGTTCGGCACTTCCGACGACCGCGTTCGCCTCGGCGAGCTTCGCCTCGAGCGTCGTCGTATCGACCGACTCTTCCCAAATACCGCGTTCAGCCTTGAGCGTCAAAATCCGCTCGACGGCCGCATCGATTTTCGCTTCATCGAGCCGTCCGCTCTCGACCGCGGCTTTCACTTCATCAAAGATACGTTCCAATTTCACGACGTCCGCGTTCGTCCGTAAGATTGTCGGCATGAGCGCGATATCGACGCCCGCCTCGAACGTCTTGATAACGGCTTCGGCCTCTGTGAAGTTGTCCGAAATGGCCTGCATGTTCAAGGCGTCCGTGATGACGATGCCGTCATAGCCCATCTCTTCACGTAAGACGCCTGTGATGACATCGTCCGAGAGCGTCGCCGGGAGCGGGAACGTGCCGCGCGCCGATTCGACGACCTCATCCTCGATCTGCGGCATCCCGATGTGTGCCGTCATGATCATGTCGATGCCTTCGGTGATCGCCCGCTTGAACGGGAGCAACTCGAGACCGCGCAAGTCCTCGAGCGACTTATCGACAATCGGGAGGCCATAGTGTGAATCGACGGCCGTATCCCCATGTCCCGGGAAGTGTTTCGCCGTCGCGGCGACCCCTTGGTCTTGGATGCCTTGCGTCATCGCCGAACCGAGCTCACCGACGAGTTCCGGGTCGCTCGAGAACGAACGGACGCCGATGACCGGGTTGGCCGGATTGTTGTTGACGTCTAGGACCGGTCCGAAGTTGACGTTCACCCCGAGCGCGTTCAACTCTGAACCGATGATGTTCCCCGCATCATACGAGTACTGGCTGTTTCGCGTCGCGCCGAGCGCCATGTTGCCCGGCAGGTTCGTGCCGGTCCCGAGCCGCGTCACGATGCCGCCTTCTTGATCGATCGTGATGAAGAGCGGGATGTCGTTGCTCTCATCTTGTTTGACGACTTCTTGCAGGTCGTGGACGAGTTTCGTCGTCTGTTCGGTCTCGGTCACGTTCTCCGCGAACAAGATGACGCCCCCAAGGTCGAACCGGTCGATGACCCGGGCCACGTCCGGTGCGAGTGCCGTATGGTTCGCCCCGTTCCATAATCGGAAGTCTGGCATGATCATTTGACCGAGTTTCTGTTCGAGCGTCATGGCGTCAAGTTTGCTCGTCACCCGCTGCTCGACCGAGAGCGGTGGTGCCTCCTCCGCCACGACCGCGTTCGCCATCGGGACCGATGAGACGAAGAGTGCCGTCGTCAGCCCGAGTGTCGCCGTCCAGTTCAATGCTTTGTTCATGTTCCCCACTCCTTTTTGAAAGTTTATCCCCGACCCCCAAACGAAAAGGCATGGAGGAAGAAGCGTTGCCTCATCAACGCTCGTTCACCCCATGCCTGATCGTATCAGTTACATATGGTCCTTATTCAGGTGGTCAACGTCAGTATAGCAACTTCAAAAAAGGGAAACAACACTTCACATGAAAGCGTAACCAATTTGAAATAAACAACCTGTTTTGTAACAACCTTCCTCTGTATTGGCAAAACCAATAATTTCGGTGGTTCGAATCTTCCGTATTTTTTGGTAAACTCATTTCGTTAGGGGTTAACTTAAAAAAGGGGGAAATCATCTTGGCACGAGGGGAACTGAAACGAAAGCCGGAATGGTTGAAAATCAAACTGAACACGAACGAGACATACACCGGCCTGAAAAACATGATGCGCGAGAAAAACCTACATACCGTCTGCGAGGAAGCGAAATGTCCGAACATCCATGAGTGTTGGGCCGTCCGCCGCACGGCGACATTCATGATTCTCGGAAGCATCTGTACGCGCGCCTGCCGCTTCTGTGCGGTCACGACCGGCAAACCGAACGAGCTCGACTGGGAAGAACCGAAACGCGTCGCCGAATCGGTCCGCCTTATGAACTTGAAGCACGTTGTCATCACCGCTGTCGCGCGCGACGATTTGAGCGATTACGGGGCGACGGTGTTCGCCGAGACGGTCCGGGCCGTCCGCGCGATGAATCCGGAGACGTCGATTGAAGTACTGCCGTCCGATATGATGGGCGACTTCTCGGCGCTCCAGACGTTGATCGATGCCGGTCCCGATATCATGAACCACAACTTGGAGACGGTCCGTCGTCTGACGCCGAGAGTCCGGGCGAAAGCGACGTACGACCGCACGCTCGAGTTTTTGAAGCGTTCAAAAGAGCTGAATCCGGACATCCCTACGAAGTCGTCGATCATGGTCGGGCTCGGTGAAACGAAAGATGAGTTGATTCAAGCGATGGATGACCTCCGGGCTCACCACGTCGATATTTTAACGCTCGGCCAATACTTGCAACCGACGAAGAAACACTTAGACGTCGAGCGTTACTACCATCCGGACGAGTTCGCCGAGTTGAAAGAGATCGCGTTGATGAAAGGCTTCTCACACTGTGAGGCCGGCCCGCTCGTCCGCTCGTCGTATCATGCCGACGAACAAGTCCACAAGGCGCGTCGCCACACGATGCTCCCAATCGATTAAGAGAAAGAAGAGACGTTTATGAATGGAACGACGTGGCATTTGATCACGACCGAAGGCCGCTCACCGGCCGAAAATATGGCCATCGATGAAGCCGTCGCGACGTTCGTCGCGCGAGGCGAATTAAAACCGACGCTCCGCTTCTACTCATGGGCCCCGCACGCCATCAGCGTCGGCCGCTTTCAACGGGCGACGCGTGACCTTGACCGGGACACATTGATGAAAAACCAGATTCCGGTCGTCCGGCGCTTGACCGGAGGCCGCGCCGTGCTCCATGCGGATGAACTGACGTATAGCGTCATTTTGCCGGAGACGATGCCGTCCCTCCCGACGAACGTCATCGAAAGCTATCGCTTGTTGACCGAAGGCGTAAGACGCGGATATCGCGCACTCAACGTCCCGGCCGAGTTCTCTGTCCCGCTGACAGAAGCCGACCGTGAAGCACTTCGGAAACCGAAGTCGGCCGTCTGCTTCGACGCCGCCTCGTATTATGAGCTTGCCGTCGACGGGAAGAAGATCGCCGGCAGCGCTCAAGTACGCCATCAAGGCGCCGTCTTGCAGCACGGGTCGATTCCCTTGTCGATGGACGATGACGTCTTGTTCGACTGCTTCAACCTCGAGACAGACGAGAAAGTAGAAGCGAAAGCACGATTCGGAGATAAGGCCGTCTCGCTCAACGAGACGCTCGGGCGCGACGTGTCGTTCGATGAGGTCGCTGCCGCGTTCACGGACGGGTTCCGTGACGCGTTCGACTTGACGTTCGAACCGCTCGTCTTCACCGAGTCGCAACAAGAAGAAATCCGTCAGCTCGTCTTGAAGTACGAGAGTGACGAATGGATATGGAAACGCTAAAAAACGAGTCTCGCGACTCGTTTTTCTTATTGTTGTGTATAGATGGACACCGATCCCCCGTTGACGAAGAACTGGCCCCAGCCATCGGCGTTGATTGTGACGAGGCGGCTGTTGTTGCCTGTCATGTCTTTCCACACTTCGCCGGCGTTTTGACGACCGACGTACATCCATTTCGAGCCGCCCGGTCCGTCCGATAGAATCGTCGCGAGACCCGACTTGGCACGGTCCGCCACACCTTCGCGCGTCCAGCCGATGACGTCGTGATGGTCGATATAGTCGTGTTGCGTGCCGTAGGCGAAGTCTTTCCGCGCCTTCATGATCGGCTGCAGCGACGCCGACATGTTCGGGATTTCCCGGTTCGTCGTCCCTTTCGTCCCGTAATAATCGCCATAGAAGAGTGTCGGGTAGCCTTGGCCGCGCGTCATGATCGTCGCGTAGGCGAGCGGTTTGAACCAGTTGGCGACCGTCGATTCGAGCGATTGCCCCGGCTGCGAGTCATGGTTGTCGACGATTGTCACGGCGAGCGTCGGATGTTGCTCGACGACCGTCCCTTTCAAGATGTTGCGCATGTCATAGAACCCGCCGCCGTTCCCGGCCGCTTGGAAGTTATAATGGAGCGGCACATCGAAGACGGAATGCGTGTACCCGGTCTTCGCCAAGTAGTCGTTGATGGCGCCGAGGTCGTTCTTCCAATACTCGGCGACCGTGAACATCTCTTTGCCGGTCGTCTGCCTTACGCTCGTCACCCACTCCCGTAAATACGAATGGCTAATGTGCTTGACTGCATCCAAGCGGAAGCCGTCGAGTCCGAGCGAGTCGGCGTACCACTTGCCCCAGTTCTTCATCTCTTGCCTCACTTCCGGATGGTCGAAGTCGACGTCGGCGTACATGAGGTAGTCGTAGTTGCCGTTCTCGTTCGAGACGTCCGTGTCCCACGCCTTGCCCGTGCTCTTGAACTTGTAGATTCGGCTCAAGTTTCGCGACTGGTCCCAATCGGTGCCGTCAAAGTGATACCAGCGCCATTTGAACGGCGAGTATGTATTGTTGCGCCCGGCGAAGTTGAAGCCGGTCCACGCCGAGATGGCGTACTCGCCCGACGTCTCTTGATTGCGGTTCGACGGGTTGACCTCGATCGCTTGGACGGTCTCCGTATAGTCGGCACCACCTTTATGGTTCATGACGACGTCACCGTAGACACCGATGCCTTTGCCGCGCAAGCTCGTAATGGCCGACTGGAGCTGGGCTCTCGTCCCGTACTTCGTCCGGGTCGTCCCTTTTTGATTGAACTCACCGAGGTCATATAAGTCGTACGCGCCGTAGCCGACATCGTTCTGCGACGTCCCTTTATACGCCGGCGGGATCCAAACCGTCGTCACCCCGATGTCTTTCAAATGCTGTGAATCGTTCGATAGCCGGTTCCAATGTAGCCCATCGTTCGGGACGTACCATTCGAAGTACTGCATCATCGTGCCGTTCTGCGGGGTCGCCGCTTGCGCGACCGGTTGCCCAGCCAGCAGTGCAATCGCTGTGACTCCTGCCGTCAAAGCAACCCCTTTCCGTCGTTTACCCATCCCTTTTCCTCCTCAAAAGATTAATGCAAGCGCTTTCATTAATCATCATGCCCGATTTCACTTTCGTTGAATAGAGGGTTTCGCTAAAACGGTGCTTCGCGCCTAACTATTTTTTTCGTGAATAGTTCAGTCGACCAAAACAAAAACGGATGGCTTGTGCCATCCGCCTAGTCAGCTGTCATGTTCCATCCGTTTTCGCTTCACTAGGAAACCGAGGTACGGGAGTCCGGTGAAGATGAGCCCGATCGTGATGAGCAGATGGACCACGAAGAGCGCCGTCGCCATCACGCTCGACCAATCGACTTGCATCAACAGGAGCAAGCCGAGCCACACGACGAGAAACGTGAGCGCTGCCCGCCCCATCTGGCGCTCTTCCGTCACGTACTTCGCGATCATCGTCTCCCGGTCTGAATAGATCGGCCGCGCTCCAGGACGGCCTTTGAAGATGTGAATCTCGTCCCCGGTCGATGTCACGTGCTCCCACCCGCTCGATGCGAACATCTCGAAATACTCTTCGTCCGGACGCGTACGGTAATCGAGGCTGTACTGGACGTCTGCCGGTTCGCCTTCGACCAATGAATAACCGAGTGGTGCGAACTTTTCTAAGTGCCATCCCTGAGCTGCCATCTGTTCGAGCTTTCGCATCTCACGTTCTTCGGCAAACGCGAGCCCCCAGCTCGACATGTACTTCCGTTTCATACGTGCCCCTCCCCTTCTAAGATGAATCGTGCGTCCTCGACAATCGCTTGGCGTCGTCTCACATCATCGCAGAGCAAATCGCGCCCCGCATCTGTGATCAAGTAACTCTTTTTCTTCCCGTCTCCGTCAAGCGGGTGGATGAGTCCTGCAGCGACGAGCTTCTTGATAATCGTATACATCGAAGCCGGTCCGATTTGCATCCGTCCTGCCGTCAATTCCTCGACGAACTGCATAATCAAGTAGCCATGTCTCGGCTCGGTCAAGGCGAGCAGGATGTAAAACGTGCTGTCGGTCAACTCGCCGAGCTCGATCGTGTCATTCCGTGGCATATGACCACCTCCTATATCATTCAACGATATACTTCTTACGTTTACTATATATCGTTAAATGATATACGTCAATGAATGATATAAAAAAACCACGGACGAATTCGTCCGTGACGTTGTCAACTCGTTACATAATCCAGGTCGTGCAAAATGTATGCCAAGAAGAAAATCATACTCGGGTTCTCATAGCGCATCTGCACTTTCCGCAGCTGTTCCCGATAGATGACCTCATACTCGGCCCCGTTCATCTTCCGCTCCATGTTCATCTTGATGAGGGCGTCGAGCTTGTCCATCATGTCGACGAGCTTCCCTTCATACGTGTCATCTTTCGAGTCGGCCATGTAGCGTCGGAACGCCGGCTGCATATAGTCCGGGAGGAGCGATAAGAGCGCCTCGCTCTCGGCCCGTTCATACGCCTCGAACGCCTGTCCGGTCTCCGTCGTCGCGTGCTTCACCGGACCGAGCACGTCCCCGGTCACCCCTTCAACGAGGTCATGACAAAGCAAGCGCGCGACGAGTTCCGCCACATCGACGTCGACGCCGTACTTCTTCTGCTCCATCAACCCGCTGAACATGCCTAGCGCCGCCGCCCGGAAGCCGTGAATCGCGTCGTTGTCGTCAATCGTGTTGAAGCGACCCTTCCAACGCCTCACGCTGTCCATGCGCATGACGTTCTCGATGAACGTCGCCACTTCCGTCTCTTGTTCGACTTGATCGTATAGCCAGCGGACGGAAGCGAGCGGGTGCTCCCGGAGCGCCGCTTTCATCTCCTCGAGCTTCGCGACGAAGTGCGGCGACCCGTGCGCGACCTCGCGACGGACGAACAACATCGCATCGAACGAGTCGATGCCGTCGACGATCCGTCCCTCGAACGAGTCGTCCTCCGCCTCGACGAGGAAGCGGTAGAAGTCAGGTCGGAGCGACTGCGATAATAAGTCGACGAGACCGAGGCTCGCCGTCCGCTCCATCCGCTCGATATGTTCTTTTAGCGTCGGCTCTTTTTTCGTCCGGTGCATGATCGGACCCGTCTGGACCTCATTCATATCGTGAAAGAGCGCCTTACCTAACACATCGAGCAAGTTGACGGGACGTCCTTTTTGTTCTTCATAATAAGCCGCGATCAAACTGAAGACCGCGACGCGAAAACTATGGCTCGCCGCATTGTCGTGATAGTGCGGCGCATATTCGTCCCACCGTTGGACGTTTTGCATGCGTGTCATCTTGCGGATGAACGTTCCGTTATGCATCAAACCCCTCCTTGTTTATTCAATCGTTCCCACGTGTCGTCGTGACAGACGACGTAGAGTGTATCGCTCGCCTCGAGCTTTGTGTCGAGCACGGTCGCATAATCGAGCCGGTCGTTGACGGCCATGAGCGTGACGCCCTGGCCGAGCAACGCCTCGGCCGCCGCCCGAATCGTCGTCCATTCCGGGCGCGGTGCGAGTGCCTGGATGTTGCCACCCGACTGCTTGCTCAAAAGTTGCCGAAAAATCGACGTCGTCCCCGGTTGGAGCGTCGCCTTCGCCATGAGGAGCGACACCGAGTCGTTCGCCAAGATGAAGTCGTCGATGCGGACGTGTTTAAACTTTGAGATGTTCCGCTCTTCACACACCTCGACGACCGTATGCAAATCGACGCCTTGTGCTTGCGACAGCGCCTCGACGGCCGAAGCGATGAGGAGCGACTTCCCGTCGGCGAGCAACGACTCGGCGATCCGGGCGTCCGCGAAGATGGCGACGCGGCGCGCACGGAGAATGTTCGCCTGCAGGAGCACCGTCTCGTCCGAGGCATCTCCATGCACGTAATGGACGCGGTCATGATCATACGGTTCTTCTTTTAATTGGTCAATCAAGACGATGTCCGCGTTCGGCTCGTAGCCGAGCACTTCGTCAATCGCCTTCTTCGTCTTCGGTGACCACCCGATATAGAGGTAATGGCCTTCTCCTCGATACATGAGTTTCCCCTCCCGTTTTAACCGTTGAAACGTCGCACCGACTTCAACGAGTTTACCAATCAACGCCCCGATAATCCCGATCCCAAACAGGAACAAGAAAATCCCGAGCCAACGCCCCGCGACCGAGGACGGGAAAAAGTCCCCATATCCGACCGTCGTCAGCGTCGTCATCGTCCACCAAAACGAGTCGAACAGGGACGGGAACGTCTCCGGCTCCACCCAGTGTCCGACGAGCGTGCCCGTCAAAATGATGACGAGCGAGGCGAGTACGATGTTTAAAAAAGATAGCTTGGACAACCCGCGCCAGACGCGAAAAAAGATATGCACTGAAATCACTCGCTTTCTCGGATATACTAGTAACAACTCAATTGGTTTACGAAACCCGTCTCGACTCGGTTCCGTATAGAAAGAAAAAAGAAAGGACTGACTTATGGATTCCATCGTTTTAGAATACCGTCTCTATAAAAATGAGCTGTCGTTCGAGCCGCTCTACCATTATACATCGCTCGGGCTCGATGAAGTACTCGCCCGCCGCGAATGTGAGTTTTTCGTCAAGGACGGCATGACGTACAAGCAACGCTCGTCCGCACTCGAAGGCGAGCAGTACTTTTTGATTTACGTCGATCGCTATACAGAAGGCCCGGTCGACAAGAAAGAGACCGACGACATCAAAGTCGAGATTCGCACGCTCGACGACCGGTTCGACAACCCGCTCCTTGAGGCGTACTACGTCGACCGTCATTTAGACGCCCTCGCCATGCTCGGTAGCCAGTACGTGTATGTCGGCGGCAACGAATACGAACGTGACTCAGCCGAAACGGATGAGGACCGTGGCACGTATGTGATCTATGTCACCCCGACCGGTTATACATTGGAGGAAACAACATGAAGACAAGCAAAAAAATCTTGAGCGGCCTCTCCGCCGCTGTATTGACCGCCTCCCTCGCCGCTTGCGGGATGGACGAGACGGAACAAGCGACGCTTCCGGACGAACCGACCGGGTATGAGTGCGACGATTGGGAATGGGATGCAGAAACCGAGTCCTACTATTGTGACGACCGTCGTTCCCCGCACTTCGGTAGCTTCTTCTTACTCGGAAGCCTTTTCAATTCCAAGAGCGCATTGAAAAACTCGGCGACGTATCAAAACTATCGCTCGAACGGCGGAGCGAGTAGCATTACGCCGAACCGGTCGAATCCGGGCTCAAACTCCGGGCTCGGTAGCGGCTCAAAAGGCGGTTTCGGCGGATGAACCGAGACGCCTTGTTCGCGCAAGTCCCTTATTTTTGGCCGGACTTGAACGAGGAAGAGTATGCGCTCTATGACTGCCTCGTCTACTCAAGAGACGAGGTCGAGCGGATTCGCGCGGCGACACGTGACGTCGATACCATTTTCCGCAAGGCGAACCGCCTGCTCCGGACGCTCCCAGACGAGACGCTCCGTCTGCTCGGCTACCCGGAGGCGAGCCTGCCGTTCCTTCGAGACAAGGCGATTCCGCAAGAGACGATTATCGGTCGCTATGACTGGATCGTGAAGAACGGCATGCTCAAGCTGATGGAGTTCAACGCCGACACACCGACGTTCATCAAAGAACTGTTCGACGTGAACCGATACGTGACGACAGAGTTTGAGCTGGATGACCCGAACGCCGGGGAGACTGAATTGCTTCGAAGTGAATTGCGAAAAGCAGTCATCGCTGCGTGGCAGCGACTACAAAAAGACGGGACACCGAAAATCGTTTTCACGGCTCACGACGACAACATTGAAGATAAATGGACGACGCGTTTCCTGCAAGAGACGCTCGACCTACCTTCCGAGTTCGTTGCTCTGCACGAACTTCTCGTCGAAGAGGATGGAGTGTATACGCCGTCGGGTGAACGGGTCGATGTGTTGTATCGGCAGACGTATCCGATTGAGCACTTGGTCGACGACTTAGCACCGGACGGGACACAGATTGGCGTTCGCCTGCTTGAACGGAACGAGGCGAAACACGTCTCGCTCCTCAATCCGCTCTCAGCGTTCCTGATGCAGTCCAAGGCGGTACAAGCGTTCATTTGGGAGCTTTATGAAAACGAGCTATTCTTCAATGAGACAGAGCGGACCGTCATCCGCACATACTTTTTACCGACCTATCTCGAGCCTGACCCGTTTTTAGGTCAGCGCGCTTACGTGCAAAAGCCCGCGTTCGGACGAGAAGGGGATTCGGTCATCTTGTACGAAAAGGATGGCACGCCGTTCCATAAAGAAGCGCTTCAAACGTACGCAGACGAGACGGCTGTCTATCAACAATTCGATGAATTACCGGTTCGGAAAACGAACACGGTGAACGGCACGATCGACACACACTATATGATTGGTTGTTTCTGTTTGAACGGTCGCCCGTCCGCGCTCGGTGCGCGGGCCGGCAGCATGATCACGAACAACCAGTCCTACTACTTAGCCATCGGCACACAAAAGGAGAATAACTCATGACGTTCATCACGCTCGATTCGATTTTGAGCTTTTTGGCCCACCTCGGTACAGGGTTTGGCCTCATCTTGATTGGTCTCGTCGTCTTCGCGTTGACGACAAAGTATTCGGAACGAAAGCTCATCAAAGCCGGCAACGTCGCCGTCGCCTTGAAACTTTGGGGCAAGGCGCTCGGTCTCGCTATCGTCATCTATACGGTATGGGCGAATAGCGTCAACTTGCTCGATGCCTTCATTTGGGGGATCGTCGGGATTCTTGCACAAGTGCTTGCGTTTTGGACGTTCGAGTACGTACTCACGCCTGGTGTGAACTTAGAAAAAGAAGTCGAGAACGGCAACCTCGCCGTTGGCATCAGTCTCTTCTCGGCCTCGCTCGTCGTCGGCATCATCGTCGCCGCAAGCTTGACGTACTAACAAACAGCCCATGCACTCAATCGAGGCATGGGCTGTTTTTGTAGAGGAGGAGCAAGATGTCAAAACGAGGACTCTTACTATTGCTGACGGGTCTGCTCATCGTCATCGCGATTTCGGTCACGGCCGGCGTCGGGTATTATCAGGACGAGCAACGAAAACAACCTTTGGCACAGGCGCAACAAAAACTGCATGAGCACATGACCGCTCAAGGCTGGTACACATACATACAAGGCAGCACCGTCGTCTTATTTACGAATGAAGCCGAGACGATTCTCGGTCTCGGTATCATGAATTCAGATGGAGGCTTCAGCACATCGACACGGGACACGATTGAAGAAAAACCGTTCGACTCGATTCACTTTGGCAATACGACTGATGAATACATCGGGATTCGCTTCAACGAAAAACCGAAAGATGTGGTTTACGTGCGACTGAGCGGTTCAGATTGGAGCGAGACATACACCGTGAACGACCCTCGAGACGAAGGGTACGTCATGTCTTACTTGATCACGCTCGATGAATCACAACGAGGGAGATTCAAGACACTCGAGACGCTTGACGGCGACAGAAATGTGATGCACGTTGAAGAATTATAAAACCGCAAACCGATGACCGGTTTGCGGTTTTGTGGCGACTGCTCTCGCGGTCGTCTTTTCTTATGCGTTGGCGAGGACGACTGATGGCCCGAAGAACTCGTAACGGGCTTGTGGAATCGTCTGGACGACCGTCTCCATCATCGCCGTCGGGCCACACGTGTAGACGTCGTGCCCGTCGACATCGAGTGCTTCGAGCTGTGTCGCGCCCAGACAGCCTGATACGTCGTCGACGTGTGTGATGAGCTGGAGTCCGTCGTTCACGAGTTCGTCGAGTTCTTCACCGAGCGGACGAAGGTTCGTGCTGCGCACCGCATGCAATAGTGTGACCGAACGGCCTTCACCGAGCGCGGTCTTCGCCATGTTGAAGAGCGGCGTGATGCCGATGCCGCCGGCGATGAGGGTGAGCGGACGGTCCGATGTTTCGAGCACGAAATCACCGGCTGGGGCGCTCACCGGGATCTCGGTGCCGACCGTCTGTGCGTGGAGCCAATTCGAGACGAGTCCTTCCGCTTTCGGTGCGATCCAGTAGCCGTCTTCTGTCGTCTCGACGACGCTGTATTGACGGTGATGCAAGATGGCCTCACCTTGGATGCGGGCTTGGACTGAGAGGTATTGACCCGGGATGGCCGTCCCGATGACCCCATCGTTCGCGACAAGGCGGAATCGTTTCACTTCCGGCGTATCCTCAATCACTTCGGCGATCGTGAACGGCTTGAAACCGAGCCAAGGCGCATCGTCGTACATCTGTTTCTCGAGCGAGATGAAGACGTCGGCGATGACGCCGTACGCTTTCCCCCATGCCTCGATGATGTCCGGCGTGGCGGCTTCCCCGAGTACGTCTTGAATCGCGCCGAGTAAGTTCTCACCGACGATCGGATAATGTTCTGGACGAATGTTCAAACTCTTATGTTTATGAAGCGCCGGTTGGATGGCCGGAAGGATTGCTTCGAGCCGATCGATATGGACGGCGGCCGCATAGACCGCGTTCGCGAGCGCCTCTGGCTGACGGCCGCGTTGTTGGTTCGTATGGTTGAAGAAGTGACGGACTTCTGGGTTATTTTCGAACATCCGCTTATAAAAGTGACTCGTGATGGCGACCCCGTGGTCTTTCAAGACAGGTGCGGTCGCTTTGACGATTTCGATGGTCTGTTGGTCTAACATCTATGTTTCCCCCTTTTCACATGTACACGTTCATTATGTGAGAGAAATCACTTTAAAAGCAATATATTAAATACTAGTTTCAATCAAGTTCAAATTTCTGACTTGAATCCGCCACGCTTTCTTCACACCTTTCATCATCGCGCTTTCGCGAGACGTCTTGTACAATGAACGAACGAAGAGGTGATTTCATGCGGCTCACGCAATCGTGCGATTACGCACTCCGAACATTGATGTATAGTGCCACGTTCTCCCATCGTCTCGTGACGATTCAAGAAGTGGCGGACCAGTACCAGATTTCAAAAAACCACGTCATGAAAGTCGTCTACGAACTTGGTAAGCATGGGTATCTCGAGTCGGTGCGCGGGCGCGGTGGTGGTTTCCGATTAGCCCGTCCGATGAAAGACATCAACGTCGGCGACGTCGTTCGGACGATGGAACCGTTCGAACTCGTCGAATGTTTTGGGGAAGGCCGCTGTGTCATCGCCCCTGCCTGCGACCTCCGGAGCGTGTTGAACGAGGCGATGCTTGCGTTTCTCCATGTGCTCGACCGCTATACGATTGCCGATCTCGTTGCGAATCGGACGAACGAACTGGCCCTACTTTTAGGCGCACAAAAGCCGACGGACTAAACGAGTCTGTCGGCTTTTGAATTAGAGTGGTTTTAACTTCGCTTCGATTTCATCCCGGCGCGGCTCAAGGAATGGCGGTAGCGCCAAGCGCTCCCCGAGCGTCTCGACGGACTCATCGGTCGCAAATCCCGGTCCATCGGTCGCGAGTTCGACTAAAATGCCGCTCGGCTCACGGAAATAAATCGACTTGAAATAATAGCGGTCAATCAGTCCGGAATGGCTGATACCAAACTCGTTTAACCGCTCGACCCATTGCTCCATTTCCAAATCGTCCTCGACACGAATGGCGACGTGATGGACGCTTCCCCGGCCCGGCCGCTCCGACGGGACATCGGGACGGTTGACGAGGTGAATCTCCGTCGCCACGCCCCCCTCTCCTGTCTCGAACACACGAACTGTTTGCTCATTCCGCTCAAATTCAGAGGCGAACCGATAGCCGAGCACGTCCGTCAATACGCGTCCCGTCTTCTCGATACGTCGCACCGTCCATTCACTGAAACCGAGACCGAAGATGGCGACGTCGACGGGGACCGGACCGTTTGACCACGGTGTCCCCGAGCCACCTTCGACGAGGCAGAGCCGTTGCCCTTCCCCGTCCTCGAAATAAAGCGTCGGCCGGCCGCGTACCTCCTCTACGGGATCATGAAGCACATCGAATTCGGCAAACCGCTTCAGCCAATAGGTCAATGCTCCTGGCGGCACTCGAAGCGCCGTCCGTGAGATGCTACTACTCCCACGATACGTCTGTCCGAGAAACGGCAGTTCGAAGAACGTCAAATCGCTTCCCGGCGTCCCCGTCTCATCTGCATAGAATAAGTGATACATCGACGGATCATCTTGGTTGACCGTCTTTTTGACGAGTCGCATCCCGAGCACTTCTGTATAGAATCGTAAGTTTTTCTTTGCGTCCCCCGTCATCGCCGACACGTGGTGTTGCCCTAAAATCGCCTTCATTCGCTTCTCCCCTTTCACGTTTGATTCTATTGTACCACCACCAAATAAGTAAAGCTCACTTTACATAAAGTAAAGTTTGTTTTACACTGTTGTTAGAAACAGGAAATGAGGTGGCGCCATGCCGTTGATTAATCGCGTCAAAGAGTTGCGGGCCCGGCATCACTTGACCCAAGGTGATCTTGCGGCCAAGGTCGGTGTGACGAGACAAACGATCATCTCGCTCGAGAAAGGGAGTTATACCCCGTCCCTCCTGCTTGCGATGCAAATCGCCCGCGTGTTCGAGGAACCGGTTGAATCTATTTTTACAATCGAGGAGGAAACAGAATGAAACGTGTCATCATCCAATCTGTATCAAGCATTATCTTGTATATCCTAATGGCGTTCACGATTGCCTCGTTCGCGTCAACAGTCACCCATTCATTGGCTGCGCTACAATCCGGCGTGTTCGTGCTAGAGTTCAACTTTTTACCGTTCCTGTTATTGATCATCTTTTTTATCGTCTGGACGATCTATTCGTTCCGCACACGTCCGAATCAACAGATGAGCTTCGGTCAATGGTCGGTCCGTATGACTGAATTCAGTGAAGTCGATGAACGCGAGGCGCTGATCACGGCGAAAGCGACGAAAGCGGCGTACGTCTCGTTCAGCATCTCGGTCCCGCTCTCCATGCTGACGTTCTTCTTTTATCCGCTGTTTCAGACAGCGTGGCCGACGTATCCGGTCTTCGCGCTCGTCTCGACGCTCATCATCGCGAACCTCGTCTACATGACGACGTGGATTCGTGCGTATACCCGTTAAGGAATTCACAGCGAATTCCTTTTTTTGTGTCGATTTTTCGTCGACTCGGACGTCACGATTGCCAAGATCGTCTCGTCGTGCTTATATATAACTAAATGGTTATATAAAGTATCAAAGGAGTCTTGTCATGTGAAAACCGTCGATTTGACGACCGGCAACGTGCAGCGCGTCATCGTAGCGCTCGCCCTACCGCTCGTCGGCAGCTCGCTCTTACAGTTTACGTACAGTCTCGTCGATATGTTTTGGGTCGGCGCGCTCGGAAGCGACGCCGTCGCCAGTATCGGCGCGGCCAGTTTTTATATTATGCTCGCCCAGGCAATCCAGTCTTTGATTGTCGTCGGCGCCGGCATCAAAGTGTCACAAGCCGTCGGCAAACGCAACGATGAATTGATTCAACGCTATGTTCGGAGCGGCAGACGGTTGAACTTCGGGCTCGGGCTTTTGTCTGCCCTCCTGCTCATCTCACTCGGACCGACGCTGATTGGCTTTTTGAACATGAACGCGCCAACCGTCGAGCATCTTGCCTATCAGTATTTGCTCGTCAGTGCACCGATGCTCCTGTTCTCGTTCTTCAATTTGCTGTTCGCCCGTCTGTTCAGCGCCTATGGAAACACGACGACGGCGATGCGGATCAACGCGACGGGCGTCATCCTCAACATGATGCTGTCACCGCTCTTCATCTATCCGCTCGGCCTTGGCGTACTCGGGGCCGGTCTCGCGACTCTCGCCGCGAACGCCGTCATGTTCGGCTTCTTTTGGCATCGGGCCCGGGCCTTGTTCGATTGGGAAGAGACCGTGCGACCGGTCCGCGCCGACTACACCGAGATTTTTCGTCTCGGGTTTCCGATGGCGACGCAACGCGTCCTCTTTACTGTCATCAGCATCTTTCTCGCCCGTATGATCGGTTCATATGGGACCGAGGCCATCGCGGCCCAGCGCATCGGCCTCCAAATCGAGGCGATCGCCTATATGATGATCGGCGGACTGAACGGCGCCATCGCGAGTTACACAGGCCAAAACCTTGGTGCCCGGAAAATTGACCGGGTGCACGAAGGATACCGGGTGACGACGCGAATCGGTATGCTCTACACCGGGCTGATCACACTCGTCTTCCTCGTCTTCCCGGACGTCCTTATCAGATTATTCGTCGATGATCCGACAACGATTGACATCGGTGCGAGCTATTTACGCATCATCGGTGTATCACTCATCTTCGCCTCGCTCGAGATGATCGGCAACGGCTACTTCTCCGGACTCGGATTACCGAAAATCCCGGCGACCATTTCCATCGTCTTTACTGTCGCCCGCATCCCGCTCGCCATCCTGCTCGAGCCGGTTCTCGGTCTCGATGCCATCTGGTGGAGCATCGCCATCTCGAGCATCGTCAAAGGACTCGTCTCCGCATTGTACGTCCGACTAACAAAAAAGGAAGTGACTTCCCTTGCAGAAGCGATTTAGTCAGTTATCAAAACAATTGCTCACGAGCGGCCGGTTCGCCATCGAGCGTGAGATGCTCCGCGTGACACCTGAAGGGACGCTCGCCGTCACGAAACACCCAGACAGTCTCGGTGATAAGGCGACGCACCCCTATATCACGACCGACTTCTCGGAAAGTCAAATCGAGCTGATCACGCCGACGTTCCCGACCGTCGAAGGGGCACACGACTTCCTACAGACGCTGTACGATATCACGGCGCTGCATATCGATGACGAGCGCCTCTGGCCGCAGTCGATGCCGTGCGCGCTTCCGGACGGCGGGATCATCCCGCTCGCCGATTTTGGCAGTTCTGGCGTTGAGGCCGGCCGCTACCGGGAGCATCTGCTCCAAAAATACGGGGCGAAAAAACAGCTCATCTCGGGTATCCATTTCAACTTCTCGTTCGCAGACGAGTTGATTGCCGCCCTCTATGAAGGGTCGCCGGAACGATACGACCGTTTCAAGAACGACCTTTATTTAAAGCTCGTCCGCAACTATTTACGGACACGCTGGCTCGTCGTCTATTTGTTAGGCGGGACTCCGGCCGTCCATACGAGCTATGAAGAACGTTGCGTCAGTCAAATGCAGGCACTCAGCGAGGACGTGTATTCGAATACGACGGCATTGTCGTATCGAAATAGCGACTGTGGCTATACGAACGTCGAGCCGCTCTATCCGGACTATTCAACACTCTCAGACTACACCGCTAGCGTGCGCCGCTTCATCGCCCAAGGCGACATCGCCAACCCGAACGAACTCTACTCTCCGATTCGGCTGAAGACGTCACGGGGCGGCAATGACTTGGAACGACTGGAGACGAACGGCATCGATTACATTGAGATTCGTAACATCGACCTCAACCCGTTCGAGAAGACCGGCATCGCCCTGTCCGACTTGAAGTTCCTGCACGTCTTCTTGCTCTACTTGACGTTGAAAGACGAGACACGATTTACGGACTGGCAAGCCGAGGCGTTCCACAACCAGCAACGCGTGGCGAAAGAAGGGTTATCCCCGACGCTTACACTCATGCGGGACGGCGAGACGATGGCGCTCCAGACGTATGCGCTCGATTTGCTCGATGAAGTCGAAGCGTTCAATGAACGGTACACTCTCGGGTTCGATGACGTCTTCGGCTCCGTCCGCGAACGAATCGACCATGTGGACGCGACGTATGCGGCCCGGTTGACGAAAGTGATGACAACCGAAGGCTACACGGCCTGGTCGCTCCGGCAAGCCGAACTGTTCTATCGAGACGCATACGCCAACCGGTTCCGAATGCACGGCTACTCGGACATGGAGCTGTCGACGCAGATTTTGATGAAGGCGGCCTTGAAACGTGGCTACACCATTGATGTCATCGACCGAGACGACCAGTTCATCCGGATTCGCCACGGCAACCGGACCGAATATGTGAAACAGGCGACGAAGACGTCAAAAGACAACTACGTGTCGGTGCTCATGATGGAAAACAAGACGGTGACGAAACACGTCCTCGCCGAGCATGGCATCCGCGTCCCTGAAGGAGTCGAACTCCGAAGTGAAACCGATTTACGAGACGCTTGGCATGCGTTCTCAAACGAGCCGGTCGTTTTGAAACCGAAGTCGACGAACTTCGGGATTGGCATCCACATTTTCAAGGACGGGACGACGCTCGACGAGGCGCTCGCGGCGTTCCATCACGCTCGTACGTTTGATGACGTCGTTCTGCTCGAGACGTTCCTGCCCGGAAAAGAGTATCGTTTCCTCGTCATCGGCGACGAGGTCGCCGGCATCTTGCACCGCGTCCCGGCGAATGTGACCGGAGACGGCGTCTCGACAATCCGTGAGCTCGTCGCCAAGAAAAACGAAGACCCGCTCCGCGGAAAAGGATATAAGACCCCGCTCGAGAAAATCGAGATCGATGACATCGTCGTCGCGTTCCTGCGCCTTCAAGGCAAGACGCCGGATAGTGTGATCGCGGATGGTGAGCGCGTCTTCCTTCGTGAGAACTCAAACATCAGCACCGGCGGCGACAGCATCGACTACACGGACCGGATCGCCGATTCGTATAAACAGATCGCCGTCGCGGCCGCGAAGGCGGTCGGTGCGACGATTTGTGGCGTCGACATGATGATTCCGTCGCTCGAGCGTGAAGGTGACTACGGTATCATCGAACTGAACTTCAATCCGGCCATCCACATCCACTCGTTCCCATACGAAGGGAAAGAACGCCCTATCGGTGAGACGGTGCTCGATTTGTTGTTTGACTGAACAAGTTGTACTTCTCCAAAAAGCGGGAATAAGGACTACGTTGAGGTCAAGGCGCTTTCTCATAAAAGGGGACGTTTCAATGGGGGCTGTCAAATCGCACGTGGAAGGCAACACACTCGTCGTCGAACGTAGCTTTCGGGCATCGCGCGAGCTCGTGTTCGAAGCCTTCTCGAGCCCAACCCATCTCGAATCTTGGTGGGGACCGGCCGGATGGAAGACCGAGGTTCGCACGTTCGCGTTCGAACCGAGCGGGACGTGGCATTACAAGATGACGTGTGTCGACAAAAATCAAGGCGACTATTATGGGATGGAGTCATGGGGGAAGTCGACGTTCGTCGAGATTAAACCACATCGAAAAATTATCTATACGGACGCCTTCTCGGATGCGGACGGGAACATCAATTCAGACTTTCCTGTCATGACAATCACGAACGAGTTTTTAGACATCCCGAACGGCACACTGCTCGTCAGCCGCTCCGAGTTCTCGGACGTCGAATCGCTTGAAAAGGTCGTCGAAATGGGCGCCGTCGAAGGCTTCGCCTCGCAGCTCGAACGCCTCGACGCCATCGTCTCCAGATAGCAGCAAGCACCGCTCCTCGATTGAGGCGCGGTGCTTTTTCGAATTCCTCATCGCTCGAATTGTTCGAATAGTCGATCGAGTTGAGGTGCATCAATCGCCTCATACGCATCCCCGACACTGATTTCGGTCGAACAATAGCCGTCATGCGGAACAAGATAACCTGCGATGCCAATCCCAGTCGTATCTTGAACAGCTTGAATCCGGGCCGAGACTTCCTCCACGTCACCTTCAACATGAAGGTGGAACATGTTCGTCACCGGGACGTCCGGTGTCGTCCATACCCCATCGAGCGCATTGAAACGGCGCGCGAGTTCTTTCGCCTGTTCATAATAGCTCGCCATCCGGTCTTTCCGCAGTTCATAGTAATAGTCGGCCGGGATAATGTACGGATACAGTCCAATCAAATCCCCGCCATAGCGACGTTTCCAGACTCTCGCCTCGGCGCAGAACGGTTTCGGTCCGGCCAAGATGGCTCCGGCAATCCCGCCGATGCCTTTATAGAATGAGACGTAGACGCTGTCGAACAGTGCACATACTTCTGCTGCCGTCTTCTCGTAATACGGGAGCGTCTCGAATAGACGTGCCCCGTCGAGATGCAGACGAATCCCCCGCTCCCGGCACAAGTGACTAATCGCCTCCAGTTCATCGAACGGTGGCAAATAGCCCCCGAGCTCCCGTTGCGGCAACTCGATCAACAGGCAGGCGATGTCGGGCAACGCCTGCACTTCCTCGAGCGTCATCAACCGCTTGTCGTCCCCAATCAAGATTGGCTCGAGGTGATGCAGCTCCTTCAATCCGTCCTGCTCATGAATCTCCAAGTGACAGAGCGGATGATAGGCGACGCGTCGGTTCTCCGTCTCGTCTGCCCAAATGCGTAACGCGATCTGTTGCGCCATCGTGCCGCTCGGGAAGAAGATGGCGTCTTCCGTGCCGAGTTCTTGCGCCAGTTTCTGCTCGAACCGCTCAATCGCTTCGCCCGTCCCGTAATGATCGCTCGCCTGATTCGGGTCAACGTCGGCGAACGCCTGCTGCAAGACGCCGACGTTCCGTCTGCCGTGACCGCTCAACTGATGCGACGTCTGTTGATACGATGTTCGTAAATTCATGTCATCCCCTCCAAAAATGGCCCCTTGTCCATAGACAAGAGGCACCATCATTAATCGCGTACCCGGACAATCAATTTCCCGCGTACTTTTCGTGTTTGCAGTTGTTCCAAACCATCTTTCAACCGATCGAACGGCAAAACGTCCGTGACGAGATCGTTCAACTCGCCCGCCTCGAGCAGCTTCATCAACTCTTCGGCCATATAGGACAAGTTACGGATGGCGCGCTCATCCTCACTCGCGTGGGCCGCACCGAGGGCGACCTCATGGATGGACGGCGAGAGCGTAAAGCCTTTCACGTTCGACGTATCCGGTGGACCGGCGATGTAGGCAAGCTGTCCGCTGAAGGCGAGCCGGTCGAGGTCGGCTGTCGCCACGTCACGACCGACCGTGTTTAAGATGAGGTCGACACCGCGGCCGTCCGTCTCTTCCATGATCCGTTCCGTCACGTCTTCCGTGTTATAGTCGATGGCGACATCGGCACCGAGCGCTTTCACCCAGTCAAAGTTGTCAGGCGACGCCGTCGTGAACACCTTAAGCCCAAGTTTCTTCGCAAGTTGGATCGCGTAACCGCCGACCCCGCCTGCTCCGGCGTGGATGAGAATCGTCTCTTTGTCACGCGTGTTCAATTTCTGCATGACCGCCTCATACGCCGTCATACCGGCACAAAGGATGGCCGCAGCGGCCTCATCGCTCACGTCAGGCGGGACGACGGCACAGGCACGCGCATCGACGACCGCATACTCTGCGAAGCCACCGTTCTTCCCGAGGCTCGTATGGACGGCGACACGTGACCCGGTGATGATGTTGGCGATACTCGAGCCGACTTCGACGACTTCCCCGACGAGGTCGACCCCGAGAATGTGCGGGTACGACCAGTTCGGGTTGCCGTTCGTGCCAACTTTATAGTCGACCGGGTTTAACGCGACCGCCTCGACTTTGATGAGCAGTTCGCCTGCTCCCGGTGTCGGACGCTCTATCTCACCGATGTGGAGATGTTCTAATCCAGGTTGATCGAGTAACCACGCCTTCATTTCAATACGCTCCTTCCGAATACGTCAGTTCATACGAATGTGAATAAATTTCGACAAGATTGCCGAACGGGTCTTCACAGTACACCATCCGATACGGCTTATCGCCCGGGTAATACTCCCGAATCGGCATGCGTTGTTTTCCGCCTTGGGCGACGATTTTCTCGACGAGTCCCTCGATGTCCGGGTCTTGGACGCAGTAGTGAAAGATGCCTGTCTTCCAAAACTCGAAGTTGTTCTCTGGCTTCTCATTGTTCGGGAACTCGAACAACTCAATCCCGATTTTGTCACCGGTCGACATATGGGCGATTCGGAAGCTACCCCAGCCCGGTCCGAATACGTCCGTGCACATGACACCAATCGGCGAGTCGTCCTCGACGACGTCTGATGGTTGCATGATCGTGTACCAGCCCATCACGTCCTCATAAAATTTCACTGCCTCCGCCACACTCGGCACCGATAGTCCGATATGTGAGAATGTACGTGGATATGTCACTGTCATCCGCTCCTTTTTGTTTGCTCAATTTAATCGATAACGATACGATACCTTCATCGAAGCAAGAAAAATAGTACGCACATTGAAGTAACTACCCGAAAGCGAGGCAAAGTGAACATGACGACCCCGTTCCCCGTCAACAAGGCGCTCGACATCATCGGCGGCAAATGGCGGCCCCAAGTGTACTGTACGCTCGAGGATGGCCCACGCCGCTTCTCCGAGATTCAGCGTGCCATCCCCGACGTCAGTCGCAAAGTGTTGACCGACCAACTACGCGAGCTCGAACAGCTCGGCATGGTCCGCCGGATCGACTATTCGACCGAGAAGCAGCTGCACGTCGAATACTCGCTAACCGAGGAGGCGCTCAGCCTGCAGCCGGCGATGAAGGCGCTCTGCTCGTGGGGCGAGACACGAGACGAATAAACCCTCGCCGAACCCGGCGAGGGTCTTGTCATCCTGCGAATAGACTGATGAGGTTTCCGTCCGGGTCGATGACAATGGCATAACGTTGCCCCCAAAACGCATCCCACGGTTCCCGATGCGAGGCATAACCATGCTCGACGATCGCCTCATAGCGCGCATCTAGCTCATCCCGACTGTCGCATAAGAAAGCGAGTTCGACCCGGTGTCCCGTCGCCTGCTTCCATTCCCCATACACCGATTCGGCCACTTCGACCGTGTCGAAGGCGAGCCGGATACCGCCGTCGTCGACCTCGACGTGCGCTTCCCCATCCATCGCTTCGGGGATCGTTAAGCCGAGCAAACGATAGAAGTCGAGCGCCCGTTTCATATCTTCGACGACGATGCCGACCATGTCTAATTTGATTCCCATGTGGTCACCCCATTCTTTAAGTTGGTGGTACTATAATGAGTGTAGCACTCCATTCTGACCTTGAATCGAGGAAATTCACATGACGTATCAATTTTCTACCCTGACCTAGCCACAAGCTGAAACGATTGCCTTTACGTGGCATTATGAAGGCGATTATGCCTTCTACAACATGGAAGCGGACGAAGCCGATTTGGCCGAATTTTTAGACGCCGAACAGCGCGGACCGTCTGTGTTCGCCATCACGTCCGACACCGAACTAATCGGTTTCGTGAGCGTCGCGAGAACGGATGATGAAACGCTTGATATCGGCCTCGGTATGCGTCCGGACTTGACCGGACGCGGGAGTGGACGCGCATTCCTTTCGTCGATTCTCGACTTCATCGAGACGACGTACGCGCCGCGTCGCATTACGCTCGCCGTCGCCGCCTTCAACAAACGGGCCATCCGGCTGTATGAGACGTGCGGTTTCAAACAGACCGGTTCGTTTCAACAACCGACGAACGGGAGCGTGTATGACTTCGTCCGCATGGAACGCAAAGAAAGTCCTCAGAATGGTTGATTCTGAGGACTTTTCCTATGCGAACTGTTTCTTTTGGATATACGATAAGCCGAGCGCCGCAATCAAGATGGCCCCTTTGACGATGTCTTGGGCATAGTACGGCACATCCCACATCGTCAGCCCGTTCAACAAGATGCCAATCAAGACGGCACCGATTAACGTGCCGACGACGTTCGGGCGTCCCGTACCGAAGACGGCGTAGCCGATGTAGGCGGCCGCGACCGCGTCCATGAGGAGCGGTGCGCCGGCCGACACTTGGCCCGTGCCGATCCGTGACGCCAAGATGATGCCGCCGATGGCTGCGAATAGCCCACTCAACACGTAAGCGTACAGCTTGATTCGATTGACGGCGATACCCGAACGACGGGCCGCCTCGACGTTCGAGCCGACGTAATAGAACTCGCGCCCCGTCTTCGAATACGTCAAGAACAGATGGGCCCCGGCGAAGAAGAGGATCATCAAGATGGCGACGAACGGGACCGGACCGATTGAACCTTGGCCGATGAAGAGGAACGATGGGATGAACCGCCCCGGCGCCGTTCCTCCATCAATCGGCATGTTGTCATAAATCGAGAACCCTTTCGTGTACGTCAATTGGACCCCGTTGATGACGTACATGATGGCAAGCGTCGCGAGCAAGTCCGGCAACCGGAATTTGATTGTCACGAGCGCGTTCAACAGCCCGACGAGAACGCCGAGAATAATTGGGACGAGCAAGGCGACGAGTAGCTCTTGACTATGTAACACGAGGCTTGACGCCGCCCCGATCGTCGCGAGACTCGCCGTCGAACCGACCGATAAGTCGAACCCGCCGACGATGAGCGAGAACGTCACCCCGAGGGCGAGCAGCGAGACGATTGAGACGGATTTGATGATGTCGCTGAAGTTGGCGTACGTGAGGAACTGGTCGTTCGTCACGCCGAAGACCGCAATCAATGCGAGAATCGCGAACAGCGTTCCGTATTGACTGATTCCCGTGAATCGCTTCGCTTTCGGTTTGAGTACGAGTTGGGCCATGTCATGCCCCTCCTTTCTGTTGCCAACGGCCGCGGTCGAGCCAGAGCGTCCGGTTGGCGACGAGTTCGAGTTCGTGCGCTTCACTCGACGTGAAGATGACCGTCTTGCCTTGTTTGGCCAGTCGGGTCACGAGTTCATAAATGTCCCGTTTCGCCGTCACGTCGACGCCTTTCGTCGGCTCGTCGAGTAAATACACGTCCCAATCTTCAAATAACCACTTGCTGAGGACGACTTTTTGTTGATTGCCACCGCTCAACTCACGCACCGGCTGTCGAACATCGGCATATTTGACACGAAGCGAGGACAAGACGCGTTGTAACACGCTCGTCTCGCCTTCCACGACTAACGCGTTTCGTTCAATCGAGTCGTCGAGAAAGAGTCCTTGCTTGCGCCGTTCTTCCGGGACGAAGGCGAATCCTGATTGAACCGCTTGTCGCGGTGTTTGCACCGTCGCCACGTTCCCGTCGAGCTCGATGTGTTGCGTCGCGTCTGACAAACCGAACAACGCCTCGACGAGCTCCGTCTTGCCGCTCCCCGTCACGCCGCCGATGCCGACGACCTCGCCTTTGTAGGCGGTGAACGATAACTCGGTCCCAAACGCGGGTAACGTGAGCGTCGCCTTCAGTTGGACCTCGTTCGTCGGTGTCGCTTTTTCCAACTCATCTACAAGTGCCGTCCCGCTCAATAGCGTATGGACGTCTTCGGTCGACAACGGTTGGAACGGCCCTTCATAGACGAGCCGCCCGTCCCGGAGAAACGTCGTCGTCGTCGTGACACGTGTCAGTTCTTCGGAGCGGTGTGTGATGAGGAGGATGCCGACGCCGTCTTCGGCGAGTGTCTGCAGTAGCGAAAGCAGTGCCGCCGCATCGTCCGTCGACAAGGCGGCCGTCGGTTCGTCGAGCAAGAGGTACGTCGCCTCGCTCGCAAGCGCCCGGGCGATTAAGATGCGTTGTTTGACGCTGAGCGGATAATGCCCACTCGGTTTCGTCACATCGATCGCGAGACCGACACGCTTCAAATACGCCGTAGCCCGTCGCTTCAATTCACGCGGTTGAATCCGTTCGACCGTCTGCCACGGCACGACGTTCTCATAGACCGGTAAGTCGAGATAAAGCGCATCATCAACTTCTTGCGACACGGTGATGACACCACGTCGAATCGCTTCGGCCGGCGTGAGCACGACGGTCTCGTCGTCAAGCGAGATGGACCCGGACGTCGGTGTCGTCGTGCCGTTCAATAGCTTGATTAACGTGCTCTTCCCGGCCCCATTCAAGCCGAGAAGGCCATGAATCTCGCCGCGACGCAGCCCGAACGTGACGTCATCGAGCACCGTCACGTCCCCGTATTGTTTGGTGACGCGTTCAAGCCGAATCATCATTTCATCCAGTCCGACCAAGCCGCGTCCGACGCGCCCCAATTCGGTACGTATTGACCGAGATCATCCATCGTCACTTTCTCGTCCGGTAAGACGTCACGGTCGACTAAGTACGGGTCAATCGAATGGATGGACGGCGTCTCTTCACCAGCTAATTTTTGGTAAGCATATCGGACTTGGACACGACCAATCTCGGCCGGGTCGGTCGCTGCCGTCACTTTCCACGGGCTTCCCTCTTCTTGCATGAGCTGAAGGTCCTCATCGCTCAAATCGATGCCGTAGACGGCAATCTCATCGCGCCCGGCTTGTTTGATGGCACGGCTCGCACCTTTGGCGAATTCGTCCCACATCGCGAACACGGCGTCAATCTCGCCTTCCGGGTACTTCTTCAAGATCGCTTCCATCTGGCTCTGTGTGTCGAGCGCGGTGTTGTTCGTCGCCGAACCGAACTTGGCCACTTCCTCGATCCCTGGATAACGCTTCAAGAACGCATCGTAAATCGTATGGCGACGTTCCATCGGCGTGAAACCGCCGACCCAAATCGTGACAATCTTCCCTTCCCCGTCCAAATCCTCCGCGAGCGCCTTGAGCGAACGCCACGCGAGCGAATAGTCGTCTTGGTCGATGACCGTGACGCCTTCGTTCGTCAAATCGTTGTCGAACGCCACGACTTTGATGCCTTTGTCGAGCGCGCGTTGGACGGGTTCTTTCAACGCATCGGCGCGCCCGTGATCAATCAAGATGACATCGACACCTTGCGTCGTCGCCGTGTCGACATAACTCGCCATCTTCGACAAATCATTGTCGGCGTTATACACTTTCACGTTGCCGCCGAACGATTCGACTTGTTCGGTCACACCGTTTATGTACTGCGACGAGAACGTCCCGATCGACATTTGCATGATCAAGGCGACGTCGATGTCTTTCGGCAATGTCCCGTTCGAAGCCGACACCGGTTTCGTTTCCGGTGTCTTCTCGGTCGGTTTCGGCGTGGCTGCTTGTTCGTTCGTGCAACCGACGAGCGCCAAGACGAACGTGAATAGTAAAATCAATAGTTTTTTAGACATGAATCGTTCCCCCTACATGATGTGTGATAGCCGTCTCGTTCGCCTCGAACACGCCCGCCTCGGTGATGAGCCCCGTGATGAGCTCGGGTGGTGTGACGTCGAACGCCGGATTGAAGACCGTGATGCCGACAGGTGCCGTCGGCTGGCCACCGATGTGTGTCACTTCTTTCGCGTCCCGCTCCTCAATCTCAATCGCATCGTCCGCCGTCAAATCGAACGTCGAATGCGGTGCTGCGACATAGAACGGGATGCCGTAATGGTTGGCGAGCACGGCGAGTTGAAGCGTCCCAATCTTGTTGGCGACGTGTCCCGTCCGTGTGATGCGGTCGGCTCCGACGATGATCGCGTCGACGCCTTTCGCTTGAATCGTCCATGCGGCCATATTATCGGTGATAAGCGTGACGTCGATGTCCGCTTGGTCGAGTTCCCAGACGGTGAGGCGTGCCCCTTGCAGAAGTGGACGGGTCTCACAGGCGAAGACGTTGAACGTGACACCGCGCTCTTTCCCAACATAAAACGGTGCGAGTGCCGTCCCGTAACGCGACGTCGCGATGGCGCCGGCGTTACAGATCGTCAAGACGTTCCCGCCTGAAGGCAACACAGTCAGTGCGTGCTCTCCGATGGATCGATACGTGTCGACGTCACGTTCATAGAGGGCGACCGCGCGCCGTTTTATTTCCCCGGCAATCTGTTCGAAATCGTCCCCGCTGTTCAATTCGAGAAGCGACTCGATCACGTTTTGTAAATTGACCGCCGTCGGCCGTGTCGCGATCAAACGGCGTCCGACAATCTCGAGACGACGCGTGAAATCTGGGTCGTCGACGAGACGCTCTGCCTCTTTCGCCAGGACGAACGCCCCGAAATACGCGATCGCCGGTGCGCCTCGGACTTGGAGCGTCTCAATCGCGTGCTCCGCTTCTTCAAGCGTCTCGATCGTCACGTAACGTGCCTCATGCGGAAGGAGCGTCTGGTCTAAGAGAATCAACTCATTGGTCGAGACGTCAAAGCGAATGTTTTGCACCGTCATACGCGTACCCCCGATAACAAGGTGACGAGGCCGTCAATCGAGTCAACTTCGTGACGTTCTTTAATGAGCGCTGTACCGAGCGCGAGCGCATCGCGTTTCCGCTCGAGACGTGTCGTTTCGGGTAACGTCTCAAGGTCTGCGACGCCGGCGAGGCCGATGGCGCGGCGGATGAGTTCGCAACCGGCATAGCCGACCGTGTCGGCGAAAATCGTTTGTAACAAGTCGTCGACATATCCTTCCGTGTCGAACGGCTCGACGGCGTTCGTGAAGTTGTGGCGGAACGTCTTCTCAAACGTCTCCCACACCGTGAGGACGTCCGTGAACCGTTCGAATCGCTTGAGCGGATCGTGGAACGTGGAGAGCGTCAAATGCGCGATAATCTGTCCGACGTCGAAGCCGAACGGTCCGTAGAATGCGAACTCCGGATCGATGATTTTCGTCTCCTGCGTCGTCGCAAAGATGCTTCCTGTATGTAAGTCGCCATGAAGCAAGGCGTCATGTTTCGTGACGAATCCGACTTTCAGTTTCGCCACCTCGACTTTGAGCGCCTTGTCATGCCAGAGGCGTTCGACGTCAGGACGCAGCGCCGCCTCGATATTGTTCGACTCGGCGTCTTTATACGGATCGGTGAAAATGAGCTTTTCCGTGATGTCGCACAGCTCCGGGTTGTAATACTCCCGTTCCTTCCGCTTCTTCTCGATTGGACCGGCCGCGTAGTCGGACGTGGCGAACAACGTCTCGCCTAAAAATTCACCGACGTGACGGGCCAGTTCAGGATACGTCTTCCCTTCGAGGTAACCGGTGCGGACGATTTCATAATCGGACAAGTCCTCTAAAATCGTGTACGCGAGCGTCCGGTCGCTCCCGAGCACGTTCGGCACGAAACGTGGCACGACTTCTGCGAACTGACGCAACGCGAGCTGCTCGATCCAGGCCCGTTCAAGCGTGAGCGGCCAACTTTCCCCGACGATTTTCACATACGGGAGCGCTTGTTTGACGATAAGACGCTGTTCGCCTTGACGGATGCGGAAGACGAGGTTCAAGTTTCCGTCCCCAATCTCATCGCATTGGGCGATCCCTCCTTCTTCAATCAGTCCGAGTGCCCGGACGTGGTCGACGACCGTCTGTTCAGTAAATGGTTGATATGCCATGTCTATTTCCCCTTTCGATGATTTCCACAAAAAAAGCCCCTTTCTCCGCGAGAAAGAGGCACAGCCAGATTGGTTGTTCCTCTCATCTTTCAGACATTCGTCTGGTGGATGTAGCACCGTGCCGTACTGGTCGGTTGCTGCGGCGTCATCGGGCCAATTCCCTCTGCCAACTCGCGATAAGAGTGTGTTATTCGATTTGTGTGACTATGAGCTGAATATTACGGAGTCGACGCCCTGGTTGTCAACGCTGTTTTTTTGAGCATCGAGTCACTTTTTGTTTGCATATATGGAAACAAATTTCTAAAATAAAAAAATTTCAAAAAAGGAATTGACGCTGTGACGATTCTGTGCAAAAATTCAATTAAATTTCACAACTTCAAATCATATTCTTATCAAGAGCAGACGGAGGGACAAGCCCGATGATGTCGCAGCAACCGACCCGATTGGGCACGGTGCTAATTCTTGCAGCAGACGCTGAGAGATAAGAGTTCATTTTTTATGATGACCTCTTGCCTCGGCATGGGGTCATTTTTTGTTTGACCGGAAGGAGGAACGAACATGGGCATCATCGCCACTTATGAAATTAACCGTACGGACCGCGTGGCCGACCTCGCCGCGAAAATCGCGCTCGAGTTGACCGTCGGCACGTGGACAGACTTACCACACCTAGAACAAGCACAGTTACAAGCGTATCGCGCCGAAGTCGTCTCGACGTCACATACGGAAACGACGAGCCGCTTCAAAATCCGCTACCCGCTCCATAACGTCAGTGCGGACTTCTCATCCATCTTGACGACGACGTTCGGAAAGCTATCACTCGACGACTCGGTCCGGCTCGTCGACCTCGATTTACCTGAAGCGTTGCGCGACACGTTTCCCGGCGCCAAGTTCGGGACAGAAGGCGTCCGTCAGCTACTCGGCGTCTACGACCGGCCACTCGTCATGAGCATCTTCAAAGGGGTCATCGGCCGAGACTTGACCTTTTTAGAAGCACAGCTCCGTGACCAGCTCGACGGGGGCATCGATATCGTCAAAGACGACGAGATTTTATATGACAATCCGCTCACCCCTTCACTTGAGCGGGCGCAGATCGGCCGCACCGTCTTAGACGAGCATTACGAGGCGACCGGAAAACGTGCCCTGTACGCCGTCACGCTAAGCGGACCGGTGTTCACGTTACGTGACCAAGCGCTACGGTTGATTGACGCTGGGGCAACGGCCCTCCTCTTCAACGTCTATACATACGGGCTCGATACCTTGCGTGAGCTGGCGAAAGACCCGGACGTGAACGTGCCGATTTTAGCGCACCCGGCGTTCGCCGGCGCCTTGACCGGTTCAATCAGCCATGCACTCCTACTCGGGAAGCTTCCTCGACTCGCCGGTGCCGACTTGACGCTCTTTCCATCGCCGTATGGATCGCTCGCGACGCCGCGTGACGAGGCGCTCCTCATCCGCGATGTAAGCGCGGAACCGAGCGAAAGAAAAGCGATTCTCCCGGTCCCGTCAGCCGGGATTCATCCAGGGCTCGTTCCCGACATCATCCGTGATTTCGGAACCGATGTCGTCATCAATGCCGGTGGTGGCATCCACGGACACCCAGACGGCGCCGCAGCCGGGGCCCGGGCGTTCAAACAGGCCATCGCGCACGTCCTCGGACAACGAGACGGCCAGACGACCGAGCTCGAGACGGCATTGAAAGCGTGGACGACGCGATGACGGTCCATATCCTCTGCGATTTCGACGGGACCATCACGGCCGAGGACAACATCATCGCCTTGATGAAGGCGTTCGCTCCTCCCGAATGGGTCGAGCTGAAAGACGCGATCCTCGCCCAAGACATCTCGATTCGCTCCGGCGTCGGCCAACTGTTCGACTTGTTGCCAAGTAGCGAACGTACCGCATATCGAGACTATTTGGTGGAACGTATCGCGTTACGCCCTGGGTTTACTGCCTTTTTGGCCGACGTGCGTCAAAACGGATGGCACTTTGACGTCGTCAGCGGCGGGATGGACTTCTTCGTTCAACCAATTTTAGACGGCCTCGTCGGTTCCGAACATATTTTCTGTAACGTCGCCGACTTCTCGGGTGAGACCGTGACCGTCGCGTGGCCACACGCGTGTGACGATCAGTGCACGAACGATTGCGGTTGCTGTAAACCGACGATCGCCCGCCGCATCGTCGATTCCAATGACCGGTTGATCGTCATCGGGGATTCGGTGACCGATTTCGAGATTGCGAAACGGGCGGACTTCGTCTATGCCCGTGGACAACTCATCACGCTCTGCGAGGCGGAAGGCATCCCATTCGCCCCGTTCGAGACGTTCCATGACATCACCCATCATCTGCAGGAGGTGACCGTATGAGTGTGACCGCCCGTTGGCTCGAACTAGCCGACATTAAAGATGAACTCGCCGCCCGCGACTGGTTCCCCGGAACGAGTGGGAATTTGGCGATTCGCGTCGAAGATGACCCGCTCACCTTTTTAGTCACTGCGAGCGGACGTGACAAGCGAAAACGAACACCGGACGACTTCGTCCTCGTCGATGCGTCCGGACACTTGATTGGAGCACAGAACGGCAAACCGTCCGCCGAGACGCTCCTGCATGTCGAAGTATTTAACCGGACGCAGGCGACATGCTCGCTTCATGTCCATACGATTGACAACAACGTCATCTCCGAGCTTTATGCCGCTCGAGGCGAGGTCGTCTTCACCGGTCAAGAGATCATCAAGGCGCTCGGTTATTGGGAAGAAGATGCTGTCGTCCGTGTCCCGATCATCGACAACCATGCCGACATCCCGACGCTTGCCGCGGCGTTCGCCCCTCATGTCCGTTCAAATGCTGGTGCCGTCTTGATCCGCAACCACGGCATCACCGTCTGGGGCGAGACACCGGCGGCGACGAAACGCTATTTAGAAGCATATGAGTTTTTGTTCAGCTACACGTTAAAACTATGCGCCTTAGGCGTCCATTCATAAGGAGGAACTTTATCATGGCTACAATCTATTTCCAACAAACCGAAGAACGTTACGTCGACCAAACTGAAGTGAGCGCGTTTTTGGAGTCACGCGGCATTTTATATGAGCAGTGGGACATCAACAAACTCCCAGTAAACCTGCAAGAGAACTACCAGTTGACGGACGAGGACAAACAGGCGATTCTCGCGACGTTCCGTGACGAGATTAAAGATGTATCGGAACGCCGTGGCTATGAGACGGCCGACGTCATCTCGCTTTCGGATGCGACGCCGAACTTGGACGAACTGCTCGTCAACTTCCAAAAAGAGCATCATCACACGGATGACGAAGTCCGCTTCATCGTGAGCGGCCATGGCATCTTCGCGATCGATGACGCCGAGCGTGGCTACTTCAACATCGAACTGAACCCGGGCGATCTCATCTCGGTTCCGGTGAACACACGCCACTACTTCACCCTCCAAGACGACCGCAAAGTCGTCGCCGTCCGTATCTTCGTGACGACGGAAGGCTGGGTGCCGATTTACGAGAAAGAAGATGTGACCGCCTAACAAAAAATCCTGCCTCCCGTTAAAGGAGAGCAGGATTTTTTTAATGTTTGACCGCCGATGGCTTCGATGAGAACCAACCCCACAGGGCGATGGCGACCATGACCGACCAGAAGAAGAGCGTCCAACCGGTCGAGTGGACGAACCCGTGGGGGAGTCCGATGAATTCGATTGGCGTTCCTTCGATTAACCGTTTGAAGCCTTCGTGCTCCAAGACGAGAACCGTCAGCTTCACCCCGACCCAACCGACGATGATGAAGGCCGCTGTCTCGAGCGTCGGGCGCTGGTGCAACAGTTTCACGAAGATTCGTGCGGCGAAACGCATCAAGATGACACCGATGAGACCACCGAGCAAGACGACGAAGAACTGACCGGAATCGATTCCACCGATTTCACCGAGACCGAGCGCCGGAAGACTGACCGCGAGCGCGACCGCCGCCAAAATCGAGTCGACCGCAAAGGCGATGTCCGCGAACTCGACTTTCGCGACCGTCCACCAAAACTCTTTGCGCGAGACCGGTTTCTCGGTGACGGCCGTCTCGGCTTTCGCCTCTGCCGCCAGGTCTTGATGCGGCGCCATGTGGCGCGCCTTGTACGTCATATACAGATGTCTCACACTCATCCCAATCAAATAGAGGGCCCCGAGCGCCTGCACTTGCCAGACGTTGATTAAGAATGAGATAAGGAACAGTGCGAGGAAGCGGAATACGAACGCTCCAAACAAGCCGTAGAACAATGCTTTCTTTTGTTCCGTGCGCGGCAAATGTTTGACCATGACAGCCAAGACGAGCGCATTGTCTGCAGATAATAGCCCTTCAAGACCGATGAGGACGACGACGATCCAAGCATACTGCAGAATTAACTGCCAATCCATGTAAATCCATCTCCTTTTTACTGTGTTCCTTCATATTTAATAGTGACTGTTTTTTTAAGTTCACGAGAACATTCTATTCCGATTTCTTTTTAAAAGCAATCGTTATTTTTTCACACTATGAAGTTTCTCACTAAAAACAGGTTCAAAGCATGTTCCTAGAGCAAATTGATACCCGGTTCACGTACGTTTCGTGATAAAATCCTAACAAGAACGAGTGGTGGTCCCCACCCTCTCAAAAAGGAGAATCCGATTATGTCTACAAGCCATGTCGCTTTACCTACTAAAGCAGAACGACATAAATTATTCGGTTCGGTCCCACCGATCAAAGGAACGAAACCGACAGAAAAAGATAAAATGGTCGATCTACAAAACACACCAAAAAACTTCTTGTTCGCGCTCGACAGCGTCGGCATCTCAAACGTAAAGCACCCGGTCAACATCGAGACGCCGGACGGGATTCAAGCGACGGTCGCGACGTTTGAATTGACGACGTCACTCGTCCAAGACCGGAAAGGCATCAATATGTCGCGTCTCACCGAGCAACTCGACGCATACCATAACCAAGGTTGGACCGTATCGAACGCGTCGCTCATCGAGTTCGCGCAAGAACTTGCCGAGCGGATGGAGCAGACGGAAGGCCAGCTCACAATCCGCTACCCGTGGTTCTTCAGCCGGAAAGCACCGGCAACCGGCCTCAGTGGGCTTATGAACGCCGACGTCATGCACCGCGTGTCGTATAACCTCGAAACCGGCACAGCGAGCGTCACGGTCGGGCTCGTCATCAACGTGACGACGCTCTGCCCATGCTCAAAAGAGATCAGTGAATACAGTGCCCACAACCAACGCGGCTACATCACGATCGAGGCCGGCCTCGACGAGACGTCGCTCGACGGTTTCGACTGGCGCGTCGCGTTACTCGATGCAGCCGAGTCAAACGCCTCAGCACCGCTTCACCCTGTCCTCAAACGTCCAGACGAGAAGCGCGCGACAGAGATCGCTTACGAGAACCCACGCTTCGTCGAAGACATGGTCCGTTTGATCGCAGCCGATTTGTACGAGATGAAACAAGTCGTCAACTTCTTCGTCGAGTGCCGGAACGAAGAATCGATTCACCAACATGACGCGATCGCCTCGATCACGTTCGATAAGCGCGAGAACTAAAAAAACGAGTGAAGCCGACTTTGGCTTCACTCGTTTTTCATAGGCTCCGGATGAGCCGAATCGTCAACAAAATCACAATCAAGATGACCCATACCGCCCAGACGAGACGCCATTTGGCCCAATCGAGCCGTTTGACGAACGCGTACACGGTCAAATACAGCGCGATAAGGAGTGGGATGACGACCCATGGATTCTCAAGCATCACGCTTCGATGTCACCGTCCCAGGCGAGCATACCGCCCTCGACGTTGACGACCTTATAACCTTGAGACTCCAAATAGTCGCCCGCTGTCACGCTGCGGCCGCCCGAACGACAGATGATGTGATAGACGTTGTCCTTGGCGAGCTTCTCCGTCACTCCCGGGAACTCGGACAGCGGATAGAGCGGGACGTGCGGGATGTGACCTGCGTCATACTCGTCTTGTTCGCGTACGTCGATGATGTGGAGCGATTCGCCGTTCTCGAGCTTCTCACGTAATTCGGTTGCATGGATATGTTGCATATTGGTTCCCCCTTTTCAATGTTACCCTCTACTAGTTTACCTCAGACTTTCTTCATACAAACGCTTCGTGCTCCTGAAAAAAGCATCCTCCGCTCAGGAAGGATGCTTTTTTGACTTACGCTTCGTTGCGCTCGTCGATGGCTTGTGCCGCTGTGATGAGCGTCAATTTGTAGACGTCTTCTTCGTTACAGCCGCGCGACAAGTCATTGACCGGCTTGTTGAGTCCTTGAAGGATCGGTCCGATCGCTTCGAACCCGCCGAAACGTTGAACCATCTTGTAGCCGATGTTTCCGGCTTCGAGGCTCGGGAAGACGAATACGTTGGCGTTACCGGCCACGTCAGAGCCCGGTGCCTTCTTCGCTGCGACGCTTGGGACGAACGCGGCATCAAACTGAAGCTCACCGTCGATTGGAAGGTTCGGTGCCTTCTCTTTCGCGAGACGTGTCGCTTCGATGACTTTCTCGGTTTCAGGCGACTTCGCTGAACCTTTCGTCGAGAAGCTGAGGAGCGCGACTTGTGGCTCGATGCCGAACGTCTTCGCCGTCAAAGCTGACAAGTACGCGTTCTCCGCGAGGTCGGCCGCGTCCGGGGCGATGTTGATCGCACAGTCTGAGAAGACATACTGCTCGTTGTCGCGTACCATAATGAATACGCCAGACGTCTTCTTGATACCTTCTTGCATCTTGATGATTTGAAGGGCCGGACGGACCGTGTCCGCTGTCGCGTGCATCGCACCCGAGACGAGACCTTCTGCCTTGCCTGTGTGGACGAGCATCGTCCCGAAGTAGTTCACGTCAGACGTCAACAATTCGCGAGCCTGTTCTGGTGTCGCTTTGCCTTTACGACGCGCGACGAACGCTTCGACGAGCGTCTCGATGTCTTCATACGTTGCCGGATCGTATTGCGTCAACTGCGAAATGTCAAAGCCGTGCTTCGTCGCGACCGCTTCTAGTTCAGCTTTTGGTCCGATGACAATCGGTTCGACCATGCCGTCGTTCTTCAAACGGACCGCGGCGCCGAGCACACGCTCGTCGACACCTTCTGGCAAGACGATTGTAGGACGGATTGGGCGGACTTTTTGTTTCAACGTATCAAATAGTTTCATAACGAATGAACCCCTTTTTTTGAAGTAAGTGTCACGTTTTTGTGACCGACTGTTATCTTTATGCGATTTCAATTATACACAGGACCTTTTTTAAAATAAACTATTCTGCCCGTTTCGTCATAAATCGCTTGAAATCAATCATTATACGAATAGAACAGTCAAACAGAAATGACTGATACAGGTAGATATGAAGCCGTTTCTTTTTTTGTGTCGTCTTCCCTTTACCCGGTCTCACGTGTGATTACGCTCACACGTGACGTCAAACTTGCCAGGCCGTGAAGCGACTATGGTAAAATAAACAGCGAAGCCTAAGTTCCTGAAAGGAGTTTTTTTATGTCTGAACGCCCTGCACCAACACCTACTACAGATACACAGCATGCCGCCGCCACTTTGGATGGCTGGTATACGCTCCATGATTTTCGTACGATTGATTGGACCCGTTTAAAAACCGTTGACGCAACAGCGCGCCAAGAGATGATCGAGGAGTTCGTTGCCTTCCTCGCTTCACTCGAAGAGGTCGAAGCGCGGGGGGAAGGAAGCCACGCGTTTTATTCGATTCTCGGACAAAAAGCGGATATCGTCTTGATGGTCCTTCGTCCGACGTTTAAAGAACTTGAACAAGTCGAACTCGCGCTCCGGAAGACGAAATTGTACGATTACATGATTCCGTCATACTCTTACGTTTCAGTTATTGAACTCGGGATGTACCGTGGTTCCGGTGACGGGGACCCTTATGAGAACCCGCATATCCGGGCTCGTCTCTATCCGACGCTCCCGAAAGCGGCGCATATTTGTTTCTATCCGATGAGCAAGGCCCGCCGCGACGGCGACAACTGGTATACGTTGTCGATGGATGAGCGGAAAGACCTCATGTATCGCCACAGTATGATCGGCCGCAGCTACGCCGGCAAGATTCAACAGTTCATCGGCGGCTCGACTGGGTTCGACGGCTGGGAATGGGGCGTCACGTTGTTTGCCGAAGACTCCCTCCAGTTCAAGAAAATCGTTTATGAGATGCGCTTTGATGAAGTAAGCGCGAAGTACGGCGAGTTCGGCGAATTCTATGTAGGAAACATCTTACCAAAAGAAGAACTCGGCACATTCCTAGGCTAAATCTAGGTTTATGCAAACGCTCCCTCGGGAACCATAGTTTATAGAGGCAACTCCATAAATAATGATCAATGAGGTGAACAACGATGCGCGTGTTCAAGGAATCAGATCGAGACACTGCGGAACGTTTAGATTCGTTTATTGAGCGAATGGCACCGACTGCCGAGCTAGTCCAACTTCGATTTGAACAACAATTAAAACATACACAGCGAAAGGGTCAGGCGAAAGCCTGACCCTTTATTTTGTCTTCGCATGAAGCGCATCCCCGAGGAACGTCGCGAGTTCGAGCATGCCATACGTGCCCGCCTTCGCCTCGGCGTCGGAGTTATAGTTCGTGTTCGTGTTCACATCGTAGGCGTAAACGTTTCCGTCTCGGTCCTCGATAATCTCGATGCCGGCGACGGCGATCTCATTCGCCGCGAGGAACGCCTCGAGCTGCGCAAGAATCGGATGCGTAAACCCTTCGACAATCTCAAACTTCGCCGGTGGCGTCTCGCCGACCGGGCAGAACTGATCCTCAATCGAGCACGCGTCCGCCGGGCACAATTCAAACCCTTCCGATGTGTCGACGCGCACCGCGTAGACAAATTTGCCACCGATAAATTCGCAACGCGTGATGAACGGCTGCGGCGCCTCGATGTACTGTTGAATCAACGTGATGCCATCGACCGAGTCTTCAAAAGTTGGTCCATATACATACTCACGTAGCGCCTCAATCGAATGGAACAGTTGGACACCGAGCCCTTTGCCGGCTCGGTTATGCTTGGTGATAAACGGCGTCATCCCGAGCGTCTCTGCCGCGTTCATGATTTGTTCTTTCCCGACGGCCGCAATCGTCTTCGGTACACGGATTCCTTCGCGGCGAAGTGCCGTATACTGATTCACTTTGCTCACTTCAAGACGAATCGCACGCGTCCCGTTAAAGACAGTCCGGTTATTCGCCTCAAGCCAAGCGAGCACCCCTTCCGTAAGCTCCGGGGCGTAACGGTGTCCGCGCGTGTGGGACGAGGCGCTCATCCGGTTATAAAACACACCTTCGGGCGGGGTCGCCTCGAGATCAATCATTCCCTCATCCAAATGCCACAATTCGTAAGGTAAAGCTAATTCGTCCAGTCGTTTGACGAGATGGTCTGTCCATTCATTGTTTTCGTGTAAGACATAAATTTTAGCCATACGTACCTCCCCTTTTTTTCGTATCCTCACTTTACCATGCTATATCTGATTATTCCAATGCGCATAACTATAGATGCGTTATTTCTTATTTTATAACGATTTCATGGTATAATGAACTTAATAATAATTGGGAAAAGCGACAATTTTTATAAAGGAAGTGATGTGTTTGAATGGTTCGGTTTTAAGTACGGATAGCTTGATTTTATTGTTCGGCCTCCTCCTCGTCGCAGGAGTACTCGCCACACGCGTCTCGACCCGATTCGGCCTCCCAGCCCTCCTCTTGTTCATGAGCATCGGGATGGTCATCGGTAGTGACATCACCGGTCTTATCTTCTTCGACAACACAGGTCTCGCCCAGATGATCGGGGTCGCAGCGCTCATCGTCATCTTGTTCGAAGGCGGACTGCAGACAAAGTGGTCCTCGATTCGTAGCGTCCTTGCCCCGTCTGCCTCGCTCGCCACAATCGGCGTCTTGCTCACGACCGGTGTCGTCGCGGTTGCCGTTCGTTTCGTATTTGGTTTCGATTGGATTGAAGCTTTCCTGTTTGGCGCCATCATCGGTTCAACTGATGCCGCGGCCGTCTTTGCGGCCTTCAAAGGAAAGAACATTGCACCGAACGTCGGTGCGACACTCGAAGCCGAGTCCGGCACGAACGACCCGATGGCGATGTTCTTAACGATTCTTGCCCTCGATTTTATGATGAAACCGGGCACGACCATTTGGGACGGCATTTGGATGTTCGTCTTGCAAATTGTCGTCGGGGCACTCCTTGGATATCTCCTCGGAAACGTCTCTCGCCTCATGCTCAACCATTTGAAACTTGACTCGAGCGGACTACACGCCGTCCTCATGATTTCGATGGCGTTCATGACGTACGGGGCTGCTGCATACTTTGCAGGCAGTGGACTACTCGCCGTCTATATCGCTGCGATGATTGTCGGAAACGCGCATACGGCTCACGAAGTGACGATTGTCCAATTCTCTGAGGCGCTCGCCTGGATTATGCAAATCATCATGTTCGTCATCCTCGGCTTGCTTGTCTTCCCAAAACAGTTGCTCGACCTCGAACTGATTTGGAAAGGTTTGCTCATCTCGTTCATCTTAATGTTCATCGCACGACCGATTGCCGTCTACTTGTCGACGCTCGGTATGGCGTTTACGAATAAAGAGAAGCTGTTCATCTCATGGGCCGGGCTAAAAGGCGCGGTCCCGATCGTCCTCGCGACGTTCCCGCTCATCGCAGGCATCGATAACGCCCAATTGATTTTTAACGCCGTCTTCTTCGTCGTCGTGACGAGCGCTTTGATTCAAGGCACGACGCTCATGCCGCTCGCCACAAAACTCGACTTACTTGGACCGGATAAGATTCGGTCCCCATACTCAATCGCGCTCGTCTCGAGCAAACAATCGCAACACCAGCTCGTCCCGTATGTCGCGACAGAAGCGTCGTCGATGATTGGGAAGACGCTCGCCGACATCACGCTCCCGCCGAACACGGTCGTGAATGCGATCGTACGCCAGGACTATCTCATCCCGCCGACCGGCCAGACGAAAATCGAGCCGGGCGACTTGTTATACGTCCTCGCCTCGACGTATCGTCACGACCAACTCGACCGCAAGTTCGGGGAGGACGGACTCGAACGTGTCGAGTTATGACGACTTCTTTTCATCATTTCGTCACGTGAATCAGGTTTAGACCATATAAAAAACGAACATAGTAGAAGTGACAACACTTCTGCCATGTTCGTTTTTTATTGGAGGAGGGATTCACATGTTTGATTTGACACCGTTTCGAAAAAATGAACTCGATCGTTTGCGAAAAGACTTGTTCGGAGACGTCTTCGACCGGATGAACCAATTGTTCGACCCGAAAGACGGGGCGACCTCGTTCCTCGACTCGTTCAAACTTGACGTCAAAGACCAAGACGGACAGTTTATTATCGAGGCCGAGATGCCCGGCATCAAGAAAGAAAACATTCACGTCCGCTACGACAAGGACTATCTCATCTTATCCGTCGACCAACGTGAGGAGAAAGAAGAAGATAAAGATTACGTTTATCGGGAACGTCGTGTCACCTCGATGCAACGTTCACTCTACCTGCCGAATGTGAAAGAGGACGGCATCAAAGCGAAGCTCGCTGACGGCGTGTTGCATTTGACGATTCCAAAAGCCGATGATGGGTCGACGACACGTACGATTGAAATCGAAGGGTAAGGGTTGTGCCTCGGCACGCTCCTTACCTTTTTGTGTCCACTGTCTTCGCCGCTCGAATCAAAGCGGCCACTTCCTCGTCTCGTCCTTCGTGGAGCGCCTCGACGATAAAACTGCCGACGACGACGCCATCACACGCCTCGCCGAGTACTCGGACTTGTTCGGCCAGATGAACGCCGAATCCGGCAAGCACGGGCACCGGCGAACGAGCCGTGAGCGCCTGTAAATGTCCGAGCAATTCATCTGGGAACACATCCGCCTTCCCAGTCGTTCCTTTCAACGTGACCGCGTAGACGAATCCCTCGGCCTGATTCAATATCGTCTCGACCCGCTGCGCGCTACTCGTTAATGTGACGAGCGGGATGACGGCAACGCCGTGGCGATCCGTCTCGGCGAACAGTTCGAGACTTTCTTCAAATGGTAAATCCGGGATGATCACCCCGCTCACTCCACTTGCCGCCGCTCTTTCAAAGAACGGTTGCACTCCGAAGCGAAACACCGGATTCAAGTAGGTCATGAGGACAATCGGGACTGAAAAACGTCCAGTTCCTTCTATTAAACGGTCGAGCACTTGTGCGAGCGTCACGCCTTCGGCGAGGGCGCGCATACCGGCCGCCTCGATGACTGGTCCGTCCGCTACCGGATCCGAGAACGGGATGCCGAGTTCAATCGCCGTCGCCCCCATCGCCTCAAGCCGTTCAATCGTCGGAATCAAGTTGTCGAGTCCCCCGTCGCCCGCCATGATGTATGGAACGAACGCCGTCCCTTCACTCCGCTTCCGAATCGCTTCATCTAATCGCATCATCCTGTCACCCTTTCTCGAATCGTGTGTACGTCTTTGTCTCCTCGTCCCGATAAGCAGATGACGAGAATGTCATCCTCCGCCATCGTCTCAGCGAGCGTCTCGGCATACGCGAGCGCATGGGACGACTCGAGCGCTGGGATGATGCCTTCGTTCCGGCTGAGCGACATGCAAGCCGCGAGCGCCTCGTCATCTGTGACGGCGGCGTAGCGGACCCGCTCGATATCTTTCAAGAAACTATGCTCCGGACCGACGCCAGGATAATCGAGCCCGGCTGAAATCGAGTGCGCTTCTTGAATCTGCCCGGCCGCGTCCTGAAGCACGTACATGAGCGACCCGTGGAGCACGCCGACCTCACCTTTCGTGAGCGTCGCCGCATGCTCCGGCGTGTCGATCCCGCTCCCTGCCGCTTCGACGCCGTATAAAGCGACCGCCTCGTCGTTCAAAAACGGATAAAACATCCCCATCGCGTTGCTGCCGCCGCCGACACAAGCGATGACCGCGTCCGGCAAGCGACCGGTCTTGTCGAGCACTTGACGACGGGTCTCGATGCCAATCACGCTTTGGAAATCCCGTACCATCGCCGGGAACGGGTGTGGTCCGAGCACGGAGCCCATGACGTAGTGCGTATCGTCGACGTGTTTGACCCAGTAACGGAGCGCTTCGTTCACCGCATCCTTCAACGTCCGGCTCCCCGATTTGACCGGCACGACCGTCGCGCCGAGCAGCTCCATCCGGAACACGTTCAACTGTTGACGCTCGACGTCGACCTCGCCCATGAAGATTGTACATTCGAGGTTAAGTAGCGCGCACACCGTCGCGGTCGCGACACCGTGTTGTCCCGCCCCGGTCTCGGCGACGATCTTCTGTTTGCCCATCCGTTTGGCGAGCAACGCTTGGCCGATCGTGTTGTTGATTTTATGGGCCCCGGTATGGTTCAAATCTTCCCGTTTCAAGTAGACGTTCGTCCCGAGGCGGCGGCTCATGTTCTCCGCGTAGTAGAGCGGTGTCTCACGACCGACATATTCGCTTAGAAGCTCGTCGAACTTCTCATGGAACGCCGGGTCTTGCCGCGCCTCCTCATAAGCGACCTCTAATTCTTCGACCGCCTGCATGAGCGTCTCCGGTATATATTTTCCGCCATACGGGCCAAACTTCCCGTTCACTGGTTGGTTGTACATGTAAACTCCTCCTTGGCACGCCTGATGAACGCGCGAATCTTCTCAAGATCTTTCTCTCCATTCGTCTCCACACCACTCGAGACGTCGACCCCATCTGGTCTTACGATTTGAATCGCCGTGGCGACGTTATCTGGGTCAAGCCCTCCGGCGAGCCAAAACGGCCGACTCGGGCGTCCTAACGTCTCCCAGTCGAGCGTTTCCCCGCTCCCCGGGACGGGTGCATCCAACAACACGATTTCCGCTTCCGTCTCACGACCCGCTTCGATAATCGGTAACCCGAAACGTCGGAACGCTTCGAGCGGCAACGTGCGCCGATGCAGTTGAATATCGGTCATTCCGCTCGTGAGTGCCGTCTCGACCTCTTCAAGCGTCGGGTCGAGGAACACGCCGACGACGCGCACCGATTCCGGGATGTGCCGCCGTAACCGCTTCGCCGTCTTCACATCGATGCGTCGGGAACTGTCGGCGAAGACGAACCCAATCGCATCAGCCCCCGCCTCGACCGCGGCACGGACGGCACCTTCAGTCTTCACTCCGCATATTTTAACGAACATGCTTTCAACTCCTCGATGAGTGACGTCGGGTCATCTTCACGCATGAGCGCCTCACCGACGAGAATCGCGCGCGCACCGGCCGCTTGGAGCCGCTCCGCCGCTTCTTTTCGGTCGACGCCGCTCTCACTGACGAACGTGATATTTGGATGTTTCCGCATCAAGTCGATTGACGTCTCGAGCGTGACCTCGAACGTCTTCAAGTTGCGATTGTTGATGCCAATCAATACATCCTTGAGTTCAAGCGCTATGTCGAGTTCCGTCTCGTCATGCACTTCGACGAGCACGTCGAGACCGATTGCACGGGCATATGCCGTGAGCGTGGCGAGTCGGCTCGGATGAAGTGCCGCGACGATTAAGAGCGCCGCACTCGCACCGGCCGCTTTCGCCCGGTCGAGCTGTCGTTCATCGATGATGAAGTCTTTACAGAGGACCGGAATCTCGACCGCCTCCGCGACGGCCTTTAAATCGTCGAACGATCCTTTGAAATACGTCGCATCGGTCAAGACGGAAATCATCGTCGCCCCGGCCGCCTCGTACGCTCGGGCCCGTTCCGCCACATCGACTCGTTCCCGAATCAATCCTTTCGACGGGGAGGCCCGCTTGATTTCGGCGATGACGTGGAAGCCGTCGTTCATCACGTCGAGTAGCCGAATCGGTTCGGTCCGGGCGACGTCAATCGCGTGCATCTCGTTCACTTCTTCAATCTTCGTCCCGATAATCTTCGTCAAATAGCTCATAGTCGAACCTCCGTTTGTTGTAGTTGGGTCAGCACGCCGAGCGCGTGACCTTCATCGATGCTCCGTCTCGCCTCCGCGACTCCTTCGCGGAGCGTCTTCACCGCACCGTACGTACATAAGGCGAGTGCCGCATTCAACAGGACGACGTCCCGGGCAGGTCCCTGTTGTCCGTTCAACACGGCGACAAGCGTCTCGGCGTTCTCTTCTGGCGTCCCGCCGCGTAGCGCCGAGAGCGGGGCCCGCATCAACCCGACGTCGCGTGGGTCGGCTTTATAGCGCGCCGTCTGTTCCCCGTCAAAGAACAAGACGTCGTTCTCACCGGCGAGGCTCGCTTCATCGAGACCGCCCGCGCCGTGGACGACCATGCCGCGTTCGACGCCGAGTTGCTTCATCGCCGCCGCCATCTTCTCAAGGAGCGACGGATGATACACGCCAATCAATTGTCGTCTCGGTTTGAGCGGGTTCGTGAGCGGCCCGATTTGATTGAAGATCGTGGCGGTCGCGAGCTCTTTTCGTGCCGGCATGACGTGCTTCATAATCGGATGCACGTGCTGCGCGAACAAGAAGCTGAGGTTCGCCCGTTCGAGGTCCGCTAGTACATCTTCCGCTGTTCGGACGATGGGGACACCTAACGCCTCGAGCACGTCCGCACTGCCCGACCGGCTCGACACGCTCCGATTCCCATGTTTTGCGACCGGGATGCCGAGCCCCGCCAAGACGAACGCGACGGTCGAGCTGATGTTGAACGTATGGGCGCCGTCCCCGCCCGTCCCGCAAACGTCAAGGACAGGCAGCGTCGTCTCGGGGAAGGTCGCCGCTTCACGGATGTAGGCGGCGAGCCCTGCCATTTCGTCGGCCGTCTCGCCCCGTGCTTTTAACGTAAGTAGCACTTCTTTGATACGGGCCGTGTCCGCCGTGAACAGTTCCTCCGCCGCTTGTTTCATCTCTGTCGCCGTCACTCGGTTCGTCAGTAGTCGTGTCAACATGTATGGTTCCTCCTCTAATTTTCGGTACAAAAAAACTCCATACGACGTCTGTCGTATGGAGGACGGTATGGACCGCGGTGCCACCTCTCGTTGGATTGATTCTTCAATCCCGCTTTTATCCGATGCAATCACATCGTATCCCGATAACGGGGGAAACCGTCACGGCCTACTGCATTCGGCCGCGCTCTCATGAGCCCATTCGCATAAAGGTCTCGGTCAGGATCTCACCACCCCTGACTCTCTGGACGAGACTGCTCCATGCTACTCTTCTCAATCATCGATTTTCTATGTGAAACGAAAAAAGGGTCACTCGCCTACCCATAGCTTACGCTATGAGAAGGACGAGTAACCCCGTGGTGCCACCTTCGTTGGTTCCGTAGAACCCACTTCACGGACGATCATCCGCTTCCCCATGATAACGGTGGGTCACCCGCTAAAGCCTACTCAAAGTTTCGGTTTAGAGCTCGGAAGTCCATTCGCGACGTCCCACATACTGATTCACACCAACCATCAGCTCTCTGTCATGCGGGGCCTGTCGTTACTTCTCTTCGTCAACGCCTTTGTTCGTTTCAATTAAGTTAACTCGTACTATACAGGGGACGGACTCCCCTGTCAAACAAAAGCGTGCAAAAAAAGTTTGCTTCTATAAGGTGACACGAAAAAGGCGACGTTTTTCGCAACCCGGCAAGTTGACATACGTTTTTTTCGTCTGCTATAGTCGTCCCCAACAACACTTCACTCGACTAAAGGAGATAAGACAATTGGAAACAAGCAAACTAAAACGTGAGCTGTCGACCCGGCAACTCACGATGATTTCGCTCGGGAGCGCCATCGGGACGGGCCTCTTCCTCGGAAGCGGGCTCGCCATCCAGACAGCGGGACCGAGCGTGCTCGTCAGCTACGCCATCGGGGCGTTTATCGTCCTCTTACTCATGGGCTGTCTCGCAGAAATGACGGTCGCCCATCCGACATCTGGTTCGTTTGGCACGATTGCCGAACGTTACGTGCATCCGCTCGCCGGCTTTTTGGTCCGTTATTCGTACTGGGTCGCCAACGTCCTCGCCATCGGGGTCGAGGTGAGCGCGATCGCCATCTATATGCGCTACTGGTTCCCGGATGTGAACGGCTTCGTCTGGGTCGCCTTGTTTGGTGGACTGCTCATCTACATCAACGCCCGGCACGTCCACACGTTCGGCACGACAGAATACTGGTTATCATTCATCAAAGTTAGCGCCATTTTCTTGTTCATCATTCTCGGGGCGGCCACGTTGTTCGGTCAGCCCGGTTCTCCGATTGAATCGATTACGACGGGGGACGAAGGGTTCTTCGCCTTCGGCTTTTACGGCATGTGGGTGACGATTTTCATCTCGCTCTTCAGCTTTCTCGGGACCGAGCTTGTCGCCGTCACGGCGGGCGAGGCGAAAGATCCGGACCGCGCCGTCCCGAAAGCGTTACGTGCGACCGTGTTCCGCTTGACGTTCTTTTATCTCGTCACGATCGCGATCATGCTCATGCTCATCCCGTGGCAGCAGGCGGGCATCGACCAAAGCCCGTTCGTCCTCGTCATGCAACAGTTCGACGTACCTGGCGCCGCCGGTATTTTGAACTTCGTCATCTTGATCGCCGCCCTTTCGGCGATGAACGCGCAGTTGTACGCCTCGACTCGGATGATGTATTCGCTCGCCGAGGCGGGTGACGCACCACGTGTGTTTAAAAAAGTGAGCCAAAACGGTATCCCGACGTACGCACTCTTCGTCTCGACAGGTGGAATCGTGCTCGCGGCACTCCTCCAAATCTTTATGGAGACGTCGTACCCGTTCCTCATGGGCATCTCGATGTTCGGCGCCATCTTCACATGGTTCATGGTGTTCGTCTCTCACTTGTTCTTCCGCAAGAAATGGACGGGACGCAAGCTCCCGGTCCGCATGATCGGATATCCGGTCTTGCCGCTCCTCGGGGCCGTCTTGCTGCTCAGCCTGATGATCACGACATGGTTCACCGACTTTGATATCTTGCTCAAGTTTGGGATTCCATGGTTGATTGGCTTAACAATCGTCTACTTCGTCCGGGAACGCTTCCGGAAATCCGATGACCAATCCGATGACATCGAACAGGCGAACTAAAAAATCGCTCCTACCGGTTATGGTAGGAGCGATTTTTTTCATGAAAACGAGCACCTATCGCAATCGACAGGTGCTCTTATGCTTGAATTAGAAGAACTGACGTGGGTTGACCGTGTTCCCCGCGCTCGATGACGAGTACGAGTAGCTCCCTCTATGAATCTCAAAGTGGAGGTGCGGGCCTGACGAGTTGCCTGTGTTTCCAAGTGTCCCGATGTTCGAACCTTGCGTCACACGCTGTCCGGCGCTAACAGACACCGAGTTCATGTGGGCGTAAACCGTCGTCCACACTTGTCCGTTGATGACGTGTGCAATCATGACGTGGTTCCCGTAAGCCCCACCCCATCCTGCACGGATGACCGTACCGGTTGCTGACGCGCGAATTGGCGTTCCGACAGGTCCAGCGATATCGACACCGTTATGGAACGTGTAGCCGAACTGACCGCTTGCCGGTCCCCATCCTTGCGTGTAACGTCCTGCCGCAGGCTGGATGAACATCGCACCAGTTGGCGCTGGCGTCGATGCAGTCGGTGTGCTCGGTGCTGGTTTTGGTGCTGGAGCTGCTGGCTTCGGAGCCGGTGCTGCTGGTTTTGGAGCTGGTGCAGCTGGCTTCGGTGCTGGCGCAGCCGGTTTTGGTGCCGGCGTCGCATTTTGTGTCGTCTGGTTTGAAGATGCTGACGACTGGGTACTATTACTATTGTTCTGCTTTTGCTGAGCTGCAGCTTGACGCGCTGCTTCTGCTCGTGCGGCTTCCTGACGAGCCGCCTCTTGACGGGCTGCCTCTTGACGAGCCGCTTCGGCTTTGGCTTCTTCGGCAAGACGCGCTTCTTCTGCCTTACGCGCTGCTTCTTGACGAGCTGCCTCTTCAGCGCGACGACGTGCCTCTTCTTCTTCACGACGTTGTGCCTCGATTTCGGCGGCAATCGCTTCTTCTTGCGCGATTAACGTCGCTTCGATTTCTTGAAGGTCGAAGATTTGCGTCTCGAACTCGATGTTTTTCTCTTCAAGTTCTTTAATCCGTGCTTCACGCTGTTTCATCTTCTTCTCGAGGTCAGCTTGACGTGCTTCGAGCGCTTTCTGTTGTGCTAAGAGCGATGCACGTTGCTCCTTCAATGCGGCTTGTGCCTGTTGAAGGGATTGGCGTGTCGCCTCGTAGTCGTCAAACAACTCTTGGTCGCTTCGTTGAATCGTTCCGGCCGTGATCATGCGTGTAATCAAATCCGAGAAGTTTTTCGAACCGAAAATGAACTCGGCCCAGTTGATTGAGCCGCCGCCATTGATTTGCATCGTGGCCATCCGTTCGCGCATCATCGCTTCTTGTGCTTCCATCTTCTTTTGGTACGCTTTGATGTCCGCCTCAAGGTCCTCGATCTTCATCTCGGTACGCTTGATTTCTTGGCGCTTCGCTGCGACGTCATAGATGATATCTTGGAGCTGGGCGTCCATTTTGTTGACTTCTTCTTGTACCTTCGAGATTTCTTTATTGTTCTCTTGGATTTTTGAAGACGTGTTCGCTTGGTTGTCTTTTACGTTTTTACGTTGGTCTTGAACTTTCTTCTGCTGCTCTTGTTTCTCTTTGATTGTCGTCGAGGCATCGGCCACCGAGTGTGATCCGAGGAGCAAGGCGCTGAGCGTCAGTGTCGAGACGGTGCGTTTCCAGTTGATCAATGCGGACATCCTTTCTAAAATAAACAGGTTATACGTACGGACTTTTATCTGTCGTTTTGCTATGTAACAAAAACGATTATTTTTTCAGTTTCAACACGACTAATTATATCGAAGTGTTTAATGTTTTCCTGTTAAAGTTATATTTCACTTTTATTACGACGAAAAAGTGGGTGTGCCCCTGGTACACCCACTTTCGCTTTATTTCAACGGTTTTCCCATTTGTTTTATTTCGAAATGTTCTTGTAATAATAGTTGGAAATAACGACACATTCCCCTTATATTCAAAAAACTTCTTCTCATGATTTCTACATTTCACCAATCCCAGAAAACGTAAAAAGGGGCCGCCCTTCACCGGTCCGAAGGAAAGGTGAAAGACGACCGAGTGGTTCGTTGTGATGAACACGAGGGTCTTACAAGTTGAAGTATACCGTTCTCGTGTTAACGGACTGTGGATTTTTGATTACAACTTCAAGGCGCCAAGGATGACGAATACCCAGGCCGCGATGAATAGGACGCCACCAATCGGCGTGACGGCACCGAGCTTCGTAATGCCTGTGAGCGCCATGACGTAAAGGCTCCCCGAGAAGAAGATGATTCCGGCGAACATGAGCCAACCTGCCGTACTAAACTGACTGATGCTGACCCGCATTAAAATCGAGGCAAGCGCGATGATGCCGATCGCATGAATCATGTGATAGAGCACACCCGTCTGCCAGTTCGCGAGCATGTTCGGCGTGAGACGTTCTTTTAACGCGTGCGCACCGAACGCACCGAGTGCGACGCCGAGCGCCATGAGCGCCGCGCCGATGATGAGTAAGACTTTCATAAACCGTTCCCCCTTATCTGACTTGCCGTGCTGGTAAATTCCACTTTCGATAGTAGGATATCACTCGAAGGGTCGCGACGACAATGAGTAACGCATAGACCGGCAACCCGCTCTCGAGACGGAAATAGTACGTGACGACGGCGATGATGATCGCCCAAATCGCGTACACTTCCGACTGTAAGACGAGCGGCTTTCGCCCCGCGAGCAAATCACGGACGACACCGCCCCCGACCCCGGTCAACACCGCCGCCGCGATGGCCGCGGATAACGGCAAGTCGAGTTTGATTGCGACTTGCGCCCCTTGGAAAGCGAAGGCGACGAGCCCGATCGCATCGACGATGACGCCCCAGCGTTCCCAGTGCGGCAAGACGACGCTCGGCAGCAGGAAGATGAGCAAGGCGACGAGAAAACAGAGAATAAACAAATCATTTTGTTGCCAAATCAAGCTGACGGGATTACCGAGCAGGACGTTTCGAATCGCCCCGCCGCCGAACGCGGTCGTAAACGCGAGCAGCCAAACCCCAAAGATATCGTATTTTTCGTCCATCGCGATGATGGCACCGCTCGCCGCAAACGCAACCGTTCCGACGACGTTGAGTAATTCCCATTCCATGAACATCCCTGGCCCTTTCTCCTAAGCATTGTATGGTACAGTAAAGATACAAAAAATCAGATCAGTCACGCGACTGCTTGTAAAGGATGTCGGTACTTTTATGAAACGAATCGCTTTGTTCCGCATATGGATTATCGTCACAATGTTCGCCCGATTCATCATTAAAATTTACGCCTTCTCGCGCAAGCAACAGCAAGGCCTGACGAATCAAGAAGAATACGAGGCGCTCATGCTCAACCTCGCCCGCGAGTATAAACGGAACGCCTTGCGGTTAGAAGGCCTCTTAATCAAGCTCGGCCAATTCTTGTCGATTCGGGCCGACTTGTTGCCGACGTCCGTCTTAAACGAGCTGTCCGAACTTGTCGACCGTGTCCCGACGTCCGGCTGGGAAAAGTCACGCGCGATCTTAGAAGCCGACTGGGGCGTCCCGTACACGCAAGTCGTCAAAGACGTCGACGTCGACGCCGTCGCCTCGGCCTCAATCGGCGAAGTGTACGGCGCGACATTGCTCGAGAACGGCAAGCGGGTCGCGCTAAAAATCCAGCGCCCGGACATCGAAAAGATTATCCGGACGGACTTCAAAGCGATGCGTATCGTCACGACGATGCTCAAACGAACCGCGCTCGCAAAATCGACCGACTTAGATAGCTTATATCGCCAAATGATTTTTGTCATCGGGGATGAGTTAAATTTCCAAACCGAATTAAAAAATGCGCACTATTTCAAAGCGAAATATGCTGAAAATCCGGACGTATACATCCCGGACTACTACGACCACCTCTGTACGAATCGTGTCTTGACGATGGACTGGGTCGATGCACGCCGCATCACCGACCTCGCTTTCTTGAAAGAGAACAACATCGACCGCTCCGCGCTCGCCGAACGATTGTTTACGATGGCGGCCGAACAACTGTTGTTCGGCGGAAAATTCCACGCCGACCCGCATCCCGGCAACGTTCAAATCCGGGCCGACGGGACCATCATCTTGCTCGACTTCGGAATGGTCGGTTCGACGACACCGCAAGACATGGCGACGATTCGAAAAATCTTGCAGGCGTTCATTTCCCTCGATTATGACGGGGTCGTCGACGGTTTGGAGGATTTACGCTTCCTTTTGCCGACGGCGAACAAACATAACATTCGTCAAGCGCTCGAAAAAGCCGTCACGTTCTACTTAGAGACCGACATCGACACGGTCGACACGAAGCTCATCGAGAAAGTGTTGCAAGACATCCAGTTGCTCGTCAAAAACGAGCCGATTCAGCTGCCGGCCGAGTTCGCTTTCTTCGGTCGGGCCGCCTCGACGTTACTCGGGATCTTACAAATCCTCGACTCAAAAATCGACCTCTTCACGCTTGGGAAGCCGATCGTCATCCAGTGGCTCGAAGCGGACGGGACGACGATTCAAAACCGGTACGTCATGACCGCCCTCAACTACGGCAAAAAATTGTTGAACGTGCCGCCACTGCTTGATAACTTCTTGAAAGAACCGACACGTAAACGCTTGTCTGAACAAGCAATGTTCCAACGTCGGCTCGAATCGAAGGAGCTATTGCACCGTCAGCTGTTCAATTCCGGGTTGATTCTCCTCGGGCTTCTCGTCGGTCTGCTAGGATACATCCGTCCCGACGAGTGGTTGTTCTGGTCCGGTGGGGTCGTCGCCGTCATCGCCTACTTCAACTCCAGACGCCTCGGTCGGAAGATTCGCCATCTGGCCCGCCAAGACTTCCGCGTCTAAACGAACCGTCACGTCACCGTGGCGGTTTTTCGTATGCCGTTTGTAAAATTGTGTATGTTTTTTGAAAACGGGTACTGTCTTATTGTGCACTTAGGATGAAAGGGGAGATCGAGATGCGAGCTGAACATAACTGGATAAACGGGGAATGGGTCGAGACGGACGAGACGATTGAAGTCCGAAATCCCGCGACCGGAAACATTATGGCGACCGTCACGAAAAGCGGTGAGACCGAAGCCCGGCGCGCCGTCGATGCCGCCCATGCGGCGCTAGAAGCGTGGCAACAAAAGACGGCCGAAGAACGCGGGGCGCTCTTGCTCGAGTGGCATCGCTTGATTGAAGAAGAAGCGGAAGCGCTCGGTCGGACGATGGTCGAGGAGCAAGGCAAGCCGCTAAAAGAAGCAATCGGGGAAATCCTTTATGCGAACGGCTTCATCGAATGGTACGCTGCCGAAGGACGCCGCGTCTACGGCGAGACGATCCCGGCTTCGGCGAACAACAAACGTATCTTCGCCATCAAGCAACCGGTCGGCGTCGTGGCGGCCATCACCCCGTGGAACTTCCCGGCGGCGATGATTACCCGAAAAGTCGGTCCGGCGCTCGCCTCGGGCTGCACCGTCGTCATCAAGCCCGCGTCGGCCACGCCGTTGACCGCGATTGACCTCGTCAAGCTTTCAGAGAAGGCCGGCTTCCCGCCCGGTGTCATCAATTTGGTGACCGGGACGGCCTCGGATATCGTCAAAGCATGGCAACAGGACACGCGCGTCCGGAAATTGACGTTCACCGGCTCGACCGAAGTCGGGAAGATGCTCATGCGTGACGCCGCCGACACGATGAAGAAAATCTCGCTCGAGCTCGGTGGCCATGCCCCACTCATCGTCACCGCGAAAGCCGATTTGGAGAAAGCCGTCCCGCAAGCGATCGCGACGAAGTTCCGAAACGCGGGCCAGACGTGTGTGTGCGCCAACCGAATCTACGTCGAACGTTCCATCGTCGACGCGTTCTCAGAGAAGTTCATCGAGGCGGTCGAGGAACTCAAGGTCGGCAACGGGCTCGAGGACGGCGTCGACATCGGTCCGCTCATCGATGAGGCCGCCGTCGACAAAGTGATGAAACATCTCGAGGATGCGCAAATTCGCGGCGGCGAAGTGTTCGGCGGCGAGCAGCTCGATGGGTTGTTCGTTCGTCCGGCCGTCGTCCGGTATGCGAACGAGGATATGCTCTGCATGAACGAAGAGACGTTTGGTCCCGTCGCCCCAATCGCCTCGTTTGATACGCTCGAGGAGGCGGTCGAACGGGCGAATGCGACCCCGTTCGGGCTCGCCGCTTATGTGTTCACGCAAGACATCAACGAGGCGCTCTACTTAGCCGAAGCGCTCGAATACGGCATCGTCGGCGTCAACGATGGCCTCCCTTCGACGCCGCAGGCCCCGTTCGGCGGATGGAAAGAGAGCGGCCTAGGACGTGAAGGCGGTCACCACGGCATCGAAGAGTTCTTAGAAGTGAAGTACATCTCGCTCGGCCTATAACAAAGACCGGTTGAACGTTTGTTCAACCGGTCTTTCTCATGCGTTTACGATGTCCACTAAATCAGCCGGCGCTTCGATCACGTGATCGGCAAGCGCCCACTCCTCTTCGTTCCCGAACCCGAACCCGGTCAAGACGACAGGGAAGTCATGGGCCCGCGCCGCCTCGACGTCCGATTTGCGGTCCCCGACCATAACGTAGTTCCCATCCCCATGACGGAGACGGTGTGCCGTCAAGATGTCCGCCTTCTTCTCCCCGCTCACCGATTCGAGACATTCCGGCGCCGTCATGAACGGACGAATCCGTTGCGAGTCCAAAATCAAGTTCAAATAATGGACGCCGCAATTGCTCGCCGTCGTTAACGTGTGCCCGTCCGCATGGAGCGTCTCGAGCATCTCATAGATGCCGTCGAACAACACATGCTGTCCTTCCATCGCGCGTTCGAGCGTCTCATGACGAAGCTTTCGGATTTGGCGAATCTCTTCAATCGTCGCTTCCGGAATCACATGCTCCCAAAAGGCATTCCCGGCAAGCCCATAACCGGAACGGACCGCTTCCTCGCTCGGTTTTGGTAAATGCGGAAGCTGTTCGAGCGCTTCGTGAATCGCTTTTGTCATCGGAACGGTCGTGTCGACAAGCGTTCCATCGATATCAAATAAAATCACTGCCATATTCGTTACCCCTCTCTCTTCTACTTCCCTTACCGTAGCAGAATGCCCGAAAAAGCTAAAGCAGAAACGTACGATGAGGCGATGGAGACGAAGAAGCAAATTCGTATCCGACTGCTCAATGATCACTCCATGTCAAAAACCGGCTGAAAGCGTTTCAGCCGGTTTTTTCATGATTCACGCCAGAAACTCATCCCGCCTTTGACCGAATAGACGTCTGTATAGCCTGCATTCTGAAGCATCACGGCCGCTCGCTGGCTGCGCATCCCGCTTTGACAGATGACATAGACGGGACGGTCTTTCTGTTTCGGGTATTGAGCGTTCGCGTTCCCAAAGCCAGATAGGGGCACGTTTTTCGCCTGCTTAATATGACCGCCTCGATACTCTTGTGGCTCCCTTACGTCGAGCAGCTGGATGTTGCGCTCTTCGGCAATCTTGAGCTTCAGTTCATCCGTCGACACCGTCTTCACACTGTTCCGCTTAGACCACCACACGTAAATCAATCCAATTACTACCGCCACAAACAAGAAATCAAGCATATGTCCGCCTCCATGATCGATGAGTTTTGTTACTTCGATTATACCCCCTTAGGTATATAAGTCAATGAAGACGCCTCAAAAAAAGCCACGCCCTCAGGCGCAGCTTAAAAGTCGAGCAATGAATCGGTTTTTGGCTCTTCATCCTCTTCGAGCGGGATTCCGAGGAAAGCCGCCATTTGACGATCGAGCGGCGGCTGATCCGGTGCCGGCGCCACCGTCACAGGAGCAGACGGTTGGACGGAAGGGCTCGAGACTGCTGGATCCGCAAGTAACAGTTCGCAGTACCCCATCAGCTTGGCAACATGCCGTTTCTGCGTCTCTCCGTTCGACTGTTCGATTTCGGTCATCACATGTTTCATTTGGGCGATGAGTTGTTGTTCGGTAATCATACGTCCACATCCTTTACCCCATCATTGTGCCGGAAAACGCGGCAAGCCCGCAAGTGTCACGCTTGACCGTCACGGGTATCGAGCCACGTCTGGAACGCCTCAAAATCGAATCGGACTTGATTCCCGTAGAATCGAGCCCAGCGCGCGATTTGTCGGATGAACAGTGGTTTGGCGTCCCCGATGGCGGCGGAAATCCGTTCGCTCGCCTCGTAATCGAGAATATTCGCGTCTGCGTCGGCACGGGCATGGATTTTGGCCGTAATCTCGGCTTGAACGTTCAACGTCTCAATGAGCGCCGTCTCGTCCTTGATGTGCTTCGCTTTCACTTTTCGCTTATAAGGCGAACGCTGTCGCACGTAGTATTCGTGACCATCGATCGTCAAATAGCCGAGATACGGGTCACGGCTATGCACCATCGCCCGTTGCGCCGCCGTCACCCGCGCCCCTTGATGGGATAGCCCATCCTCGAACAAAGGGTGCGTCGGCAGAAAGAGGGACGGAACGGCCGACTGGGCCTGTTTCATCTCAAGGATAACGTCCTCGTCATGTTCCGCGTCCGCCCCTTCAATCAAGATGTAGTAACGCTCCAAACCAATCGAAGCCGTCCCGCTATCGAGCTTGATAGCGATGTCTTTTACTTCATAATGGTCGGCGTGATGGCGATGGTCCGCTTTCAACGACGTCAAATAGTCGGGCCAGGCCGCTTTAATCTTCGATGCCATCGTCTCGCTTACAGGAATCAAATCTTCGCTCGTCGCGAAATAGCGCTCCTCATCGCGCACCTCGGTCCGTTCGGCCATGAACGCATCCTTTTTCGCCTCTGCCTTTTTGATGATTTTTTTAATCGCCTTGCATGTGTTCGCTTTCGTGAACTGCACGTCCTCGTCTTTTCCGTTCGCGTAACGGTCGATCGTTTTGGCATACGTCTTCGCATACGACTCGATGGCCGCCGTCGCATCGAACCCCGCCTCTTCGGCGAACAAGTCGACCGAAATGGCCATCCGTAACACGTCGAACAAATACGATCCGATATACGCCTCATCGAAGTCGTTCACGTCATAGATGATCGTACCGCCCCCATCCTCGAACACGCCGAAGTTCTCGAAGTGTAAATCCCCTTGGATGAACGTCGGATGCGCGTCACCCGTATCAAACGCGAGCGGAACTTTCGCGAAGTCATAGTAAAACAAGTGGGAGCTGCCCCGGAAGAACGAGAACGGGCTCACGCTCATCTTCGTGTACTTTTCGCGCCGCGCTTCTTCAGACAGATGTCGAATCGACGTATCATAGTAGTCGAGGACGGTCGCAATCGTCTCCCGGCGGATTTGTTGCTTGACTGAAGTGAACATCGCCTTCTCCCCTTCACGCGTCGAATAAGTGTTTGTACTCCCCGTACCCGGCCGAGTCGAGCTCTTCTTTCGGGATGAACCGGAGCGAGGCCGAATTGATGCAGTAGCGCAAGCCCCCGAGCTCTTTCGGACCATCATCGAACAAGTGACCGAGGTGGCTGTCGGCCCGCTTCGAACGGACCTCGGTCCGCACCATGTGATGGGACGTGTCCATGTTCATATCGAGCCGTTGCTCTTCAATCGGCCGTGAGAAACTCGGCCAGCCACAGTTTGACTGAAACTTGTCGCGTGACGTGAAGAGCGGCGTCCCGTCGATGATGTCGACGTATAGCCCTTCGCGCTCCTCGTCCCAATACTCGTTTTGAAACGGCGGCTCGGTGCCATTCTCTTGCGTGACTTTAAACTGCATCGGTGTCAGCCGTTCCTTCAATTCTTTCTGCTGCTTCTTATCGCTCCACGCCTCTTTAATGAATTTCGCGCGACCGGAGCCGACGCGATACATCTCATAGCGGAACGGATTTTTCTTATAATAGTCTTGATGATAGTCCTCAGCTTCCCAAAACGTCTTCGCCGGACGAATCTCGACCTCAATCGGTCGGTCGAACCGTCCTGAGTCCTCGACTTCTTGCTTCGACCGCTCTGCCGCCGCTCGCTGTTCTTCTGAGTGATAGAAGATTGCCGGACGATACGACTCACCGCGGTCGTTGAACTGGCCGCCGCCGTCCGTCGGGTCGATTTGACGCCAGTAAATGTTTAATAACTCTTCGTACGAGATGACGTCCGGGTCATAGGTGACCTCGATCGCCTCTAAATGTCCCGTCGTCTCCGAACAGACTTGTTGATATGTCGGATTGTCGACATGCCCGCCCGTATAACCGGAAATGACATGCTCGACTCCCTCGTATTTATGAAACGGTTTGACCATACACCAAAAACAGCCTCCCGCAAACGTAGCTTTTGCCATTATCAATCCCTCCTTATTAAGTAGTGTACCCAAAAAAATGCGGAAGCAACAAAAAACGAGAACCCCGAACGTGTTCTCGTCTTCAATCCTCGACGCGGTTCATATGCCGCATCACTAAAAATAAAATCACACCGACGATTACAGCCCCAAGAATGGTCAACGCCGGGTTGTTTCGTGCCGATAATGTATAAAAGATCGCAAGTCCAATCAAGATGAGCGCAATCGGAATGAACGCTCGTTTAAAATGATCCCAATAACGCACGGACAGTCCCCCTTTTTTCTATCATACCAAACATCTCGACTGGGATAGAAGAAAAGCTGGAGACGATTTGAAAGGAGCAACAGAGATGACCATGGAAACATTATGGGCGAACCGCCCGACCCTCATCTGGGAAGAACGGTTGAACGAGGGAGATGACATCTATACCCTCCCGGCCATCCTCGCCGTCGATGCCGCGCTTCGACAATACGCGAACACGCTCACCCGTTCCGACAAGTCAGAGGCGAGCGTCTTAGCGGCTGTCCGCGATCTCGTCTTGCGGCTAAACGAACTCGATGAGGAACATGACTACTTCATCGAGACGATGGAACGCGAGGAACTGTATGATTTCATCGTCGCTGCGGCTGCACTCGTCGGCTACGAAACCGACGACGACGTGACGGAAGAGTGGCGCGAATGGTGAGCCGATTGAAACGATGCCAGTCACTTGAATTATGCTACACTTAAACTAGTTATTTCCATTTCCACACAGGGGGACTGTGTCCATGCTCACCATCATCAACTCATTTTTCATCGACCTATGCATCTTGTTCACGCTGTTCACAATCTCGTTCCTACCTTTTCGGAATCGACCACGACTGACGCCGCATTCGCCGCTGAAGGCCCGTGTCCTGCTCGGGGTGCAGAGCGCGTTCACCGCCACGATTTTACTCGGGAACGCCCTTCATCTCGAAGGGGTGCTCATCGATTTACGAGCCATCCCGATCACGCTCGCCGTCTTGTTTGGTGGTTGGGTGAGCGGCGCCGTCGCGGCTGTCTTGTTTTTGATCGGTCGTTTTTTCATGATCACGAACGGCGAGTACGTCGGGTTTTACTTGGCGATCGCCACGATGGTCGCGCTCGTTCTTCCGGCGAGCCTGTTGCGGCTCAAACTTGATAACACGCGGAGCACGTTGCTCGTCTTCACGACAATCGGCGCCATCGTCTTCGGTGCGGCATTCTATTACGCGTTGCCACTCGACTTGTTCTATCCGATTTTACTCGTCTATCTCGTCATGTCGTACGTCGGCGCTTGCGCCGCCTATCGTCTGCTCCAAGAGTTGCGCCGGCACTTTGAGAACGTCCAGCATCAGCAACAGCTCGCGCGCACGGACGCTTTGACGGGGATCGCCAATCGTCGCCTGTTGAACGAGGCGATGGCAAACTTGACGGTCGAGGCAGAAGAGTATGCGCTCATCCTCGTCGATATCGATCATTTCAAACGCGTTAATGATACGTATGGCCATGACGTCGGCGACGACGTGTTGCGTGAGCTCGGGATGCTTCTTGTCGCCGAGAGTCGCGAAGATCACCTCGTCGGACGTTTCGGTGGAGAAGAATTTTTAATCATCATGCCGAACGCTCAAAAAGACGAGGTGTCACGCCTCGCCGAATCTATACGAGAAAAAGTCTCGACGTTCCCGTTCGAGACGAGTGCCGGGACGCTCCACATCACCGTTTCGCTCGGTGCCTGCCATTCGAACGATATCGAGGTCGACAGTGTCTTGAAACATGCCGACGAAGCGTTATATCACGCAAAAGAATCGGGACGCAATCGCTTCATTTTGGCTTCATGAAGCCAAAAAGCGTTCGTAAAAGTTTAACACGTTCATCAGTTTTCCTGCTTTACTTTCCCTAGTCGAATCGGTACACTAGGCTAGACTTTGGTTCGTAAGCTTTTTGTAATCATCGATTTGACTAGAAAAAGGGGAAACACATTTCATGACAGTCTTGTTATCACTATTTGGGTTGATGTTCGTGGGATCTTTCGTCCTCGATTATCAACGCGGTAAGACGTTCCGCCAATCACTCTTTGGGGGAGTCGATACGTTAAAGCGGAACTTGTTCATCTTTTTACGCACCTCAATCTCCATGATGATTTTTATCGGACCGCTCTTGCTCATTTCGATGTTCGCCTTCCCGCGTCTCATCGGATTCGATGCGGTTGCATCTTTCCTCATCGCCGTCTTGAGCATCGGGTTCGCCGAACGCATCATCGGCATGATTGTCGCTCCGCTCGTGCGCACGTTCTGGCACCAGCGCGGAAACGTGATGCCGCTCTATCTCGATGCAGGCCTCTATGTCTTCTTACTCTCGATTCTCGTCTTCGAGTTTCTATTGAATATTCCAGGCGTCAATATCGCCTCTCCAATTATCGCCGTCTTTTACGCGTTCGCGTTATTTTATATCCGCTATCTGTTCAGCTTGCTCCGGTTCACGCTCAGTAAAGGCGTCCCGTCAAACTGACCCTCGACACTGCAATCGGATCTCGGTTGCAGTTTTTATTTTATTACTAATTGACAATGAGAATCGTTATCACTTATACTCGACTTGTAGCTCCCAAAAGCTTGACGCGCTCGTTCCCCAAACGCATGCGTCACGTGGATTCCCCTCCACGACACTCTTTTTGAAAGCAATGCGACAACCCCCATTTGTTGCACCCAGATTTGCCATATGAAAAAGCGAGCGGCTCTCCGACGGAGCCGCTCGCTTTTCGTTTAGGCGAATACATCTTGTTCGATTTGCTTCAACGCATAGAACGTGCCGCGCGCCTGCATCAACTCATCGAATGAACCGGTCTCGATGACGCGCCCGGCTTCCATGACGATGATTTGATCGAACGCCTCGAGCCCGTTCAGACGGTGGCTGACCATGACGAGCGTCGAAGCCTGTGCTGTGTCGAACATCTCGGCGTACACGTCCGCCTCGGTCCGCGCATCGAGCGCTGACGTCGCCTCGTCGAGTAGCCAGAGCGAGCCGTTTTTAAGTAGCGCCCGGGCAATCGCGAGCCGCTGGCGTTCCCCACCCGACAAGTTGGCGCCTTTCTCAAGCACCGGTTCATCGAGCGAGAAGCCGAGCCGGACGCTGCTGAGCGCTCTCGTCATCGCCTCGTCCGTGTGTTCACCGGCAAGCGCCAAATTGTCGCGCACCGTCCCGAAGAAGAAGTGGTTCTCTTGAAGGACGACGCTCGCATGCTCCCAAATCGACGCCTGTGTGATGTCGTCGAGTCGTGCCTCGTCGATGAAGACGTCGCCTTCGTCTGGACGGATGAAAGCGAGGAGCATTTGGAGGAGCGTCGATTTCCCCGAGCCGCTCGGCCCGACGATTGCCGTCTTCGATCCGCTCGGGAACACCGCATCGACGTCGACGAGGACGTCGCGGAACGTGTCCGGATACCGATAGTTCACACGGCTGATAGTAATCTCAGGTGCCCCTTGAAGCGAGATGTCGCGTCTTGCCGCTTCGGCTTGCTCCATTGCTTCACTCGGTGCCACGACCTCAAACAGACGGTCGGCCGCCTGCTTGCTGTCGGCAAAGTGACCCGGGAAGACGGCCATCGGCGTCGCGTTCTCAAACGCCGTGAGCGACATCATGATGAGCATGGCGAGGAACAAGCCGTCAAGCTCTCCACCGACGACCAAGTAAGCACCAATCGCGAGCACACCCCAAGAGACGAGCAATGACGCACCGACGACGAGCGAGGAGTTGAAGAACTGGCTCGTCACATCTTCACGCTCGGCCGCCACGTAGCGGTCGCTCCGCTCCATCAAGTCTTGCTTCGTCTTTCCGAGATGTTGATGCAGCAACAAGTCACGATAGCCATACATCATCTCCGTCATCCCGCTCGACAAATCACCACGAAGCGACCGCAGTTTGCGGTCGTGTCGGGCTCGGACACGGGCGAAGAAAGCCGGGATCAAGAAGCCGGTCACGAAGACACCGAACAAAATCCAGAGGCTGACGAAAATTGAAAAGTACGTGACGAAAAAGATGGTGCTCAAGAAGACGAGCACTAAAATAATTGGTGGATAGAAGACGCGTAAAAAGTAGTTCTGTAAGCTCTCCACGTCCCCGACGACGCGCGCGAGTAAGTCACCGCTTCGATATTTCGCGAAGATATTCGGGACGAGTGGTTCGAGCTGTCGATAAAACCGGACACGGAGCTCACTCAAAATGGTGAACGTCGCCCGGTGCGAGGCGAGTCGCTCTTGATACCGCGCGCTCGCTCGGATGACACCGAACAGTTTGATTAAGACGACAGGAATCATAAGCGCATAGAGCGGTGGTACGAGGCCGGCCCGCGCGACGAGGTATCCGCTCGCCGCGAATAAGGCGACGGCGGCAAGTCCCGCCACGTATCCAAAGAAGATGGAGAGGACGATATCCTTCTTCTCTCGCATCATCCATTTCGTGATCGTCCAAAGGGAACTCATCCTCTCACTCCTTTCTGTAACGTGAATAAGTCGGCATAAGCCGGGACATGGAGCATCTGTTTATGCGTCCCGCTCGCGACGAGCGTCCCGTTGTCCATGAACCAAATCGCATCCGCCTGCTTGATCGTATGCAGACGATGGGCGACCGTGACGAGCGTCGCGTCGCGCGACAACTCTTCGATCGAGCGGCGCACGATTTGCTCGGTCATCAAGTCGAGACCGGTCGTCGGCTCATCGAACAAGATGATGCCCGGCCGTTTCAAGAAGGCGCGGGCCAACGCGAGCCGTTGCCGCTCGCCGCCAGACAAGCCGTAGCCGCCCTCACCGAGTTCGGTGTATAGCCCGTCCGGCAAATGGCGAATCACGTCGACGAGGCCGGCCGCTTCGGTCGCGCGCATGATCGCCGCTTCGTCAGCCGTCTCGCCGAGGGCGATATTGTCAGCGAGCGTCCCAGCGAACAAGTACGGGGTCTGCGAGATATAGCCGACCGTGCCGTACCACGACGTGTCCGTATACGAGTGGAGCGGCTTCCCGTCGACGAGGACGCGACCCGTATCGGGATTGACGAGCCCGGAAAGAAGATTTAACACCGTCGTCTTCCCTGACCCGCTCGCCCCGACCAATGCGATATGTGACCGCGCCGGAATCGTAGCGTTGAGCGGCTGCAAGGTGAAGCGACCGCCCTGATATTGGAACGACGCCTCCTCGAGTCGAAGCTCAGGGGTCCGGTTCGTCAGCACGCGCTCACCCCACATGATGCGATCATCCGGGGCGTCGAGCGCTTCAAAGATTCGATCGGCCGCACCCATGCTGCCACGTCCCGTATGGAACGCGCCACCGAGGTCTTTGATGGCCAAGTAATATTCAGGGGCCAAGACGAGAATGAGAAAGCCGGCGAAAAACGTCAAGTTCTGCCAGACGACCATTTGGAGCGCCACTTCAAGGGCGACGACACCGGTACTGAGCATCGAGATGAACTCGAGCATGAGTCCGGACAAGAACGCCGTCTTCAAGACGACCATCGTCGCGTCTCGGAAGTCGAGGCTGCTCTTCTCGATGGCTTGCGCTTCTCGCTCCGTCCGTCCATATAGCTTCAGCGTTGTCAGTCCTTGCAAGACGTCTAAAAACTTACCAGAGAACTGGTTCATCTTCTCCATCTGTTGTTCCGATTTCTTCTGCGTCGCAATCCCGATGATGATGAAGAAAATCGGGATGAACGGCGCCGTCACCATCATGATGACGCCCGAGATCCAATGTTGGGTGAAGACGACGATGAGAATGAGGAGCGGAATAATCGACGTCTGAATCACTTGGGGCCAATATTGGCTGAAGTAGGCGTCTACCTCGTCGACGGCGTCCATGTATACGCTCACTTTCTTACCGGATTGTCCCGAGAGCGACGTCTCCACCGGGTTCGACGTATAACGATCCAAGAGTTGACGTCGAAGCGACCGCTTAGCCTTCTCTGACAGGCTCGCACCGATGCGTCCCGAGACGTAACCGAACAACGCCCGGACGAGAAGCGCGACGACGAGCCAACCGAGCGCCGGAAGGACGCTTTCAAACGATTGATTTTGTAAGAAGACACGGTCGACGACGTCGACGATTAAATAGGCTTGGGCTAAAATCGACAAACCGATCATGACGGCCGCGATGACGAGGCCGATGATGTGCCGCTTTTCAGCTAACGCGAGGGCTTGCAGTCGTTTCACTGCATTCATCCTTTCTAACAAGTCATAACATCATTTCTTTGTGATGATTCTCACTAATTATATCGCATGCATCGCTCCATAGCGAACGCTTCGCTTACGAGAGCATGCAAAAAACACCGTACGTCCGTACGGTGTCAATGCGTCGCTTGTTCAAAATATTCCGGATGCTCCGTCACGAGTTGTCGGTCATCGAATTGCAGGATGTCTTCTTTCCGTAGCCGCGACAAAATACCCGACACCGTCTCCCGTGATGTCCCGGACAGGCGCGACAGTTCGACCGTCGTGAACGGGCAGCGGATACGGACGCTGTCTGCCTCGCGCTCCCCTAAGTCTTCAATCAAGTAGTGAATCGTGTTGAGCACGCGATCCGTCGCGCTTGGCGTAATAATCTCTTGGAGACGCCGTTCATGTAAATCGAGAATCCGGTTCATCTGCCCGACGATATTCAACAGCATCGTCGCACTTCGTTTGACGAGCTGTTCGAATCGGTCCGCCGGCATATAAATGACCGTGATATCAGTAAGTGCCTCCGCGGAGTGGCGGTAGAACGTCGTGGAAAACATCCCGCTGTACGGAAACAACTGCTTCGGCTTCAAGTAGTCCGCGTATTGATACATCGCCGTCTCATGGAGGCGCTCAAGCTTGACGTAACCGTCCATGAGAAAGTAGACGCGCTCCCGCGGGTCGCCTTCCATAAACAAAATCTGTCCTTTTCGATATGTCCGTTGATAGACGTGCGGCAAAAGCGCCTCGAGTTCTCGACTCCCACACTGCTTGAACACGTCGATTTGTCTCAAGTCCTCAACCGTCCATTGCTGCGACATGTCGCATCCCTCACTTTCCACAATCGAATCGTTCCCCCTTCAGTATACTAAATCGTTTTATGTAAACGCTTTCAAATTCCGACAGTTTTCTGACAAGACAAAGAGGGGACAGCCCCCTCTTCAGTCCAACATCAGTTCCATGATCGCGTCTTGTAGATCCCGCTCGAGTTCGAGCGCATGCAAATCGAACAGCCACGCCTCGAGGCGCGTTTTTGCTGCCGACATCTGATACAACCGGTCTTTCAAATCATAGGAAATCTCGGCCCGGTCGAGGAAACGGTACAACCGATCGAGGCGGTGGTCGTTACTCGTCAAGTCGACCGGGAGTTCGACGGTCATGTCGCGGTCAACTTCTCCGAGCTCTAGACGGAGCGTCTGTGTCTCCTGCTTGTACGCACCTTCGGCTTTGACGCCACGAACGAGGAGCGTCATCGTACGCCCTTCCGGCAAGACCGTCGCATCTCCAGACAGACGAATGTCGAGGCGGCGGGCTTCCCAGTCGAGTGTGAACGTCGTCTCAGCATACGCGCCGGTCTCATAAGAACGGTCCGTCCCATTGTCCTCATAAAGCGTGAACGTGTTCGAGGCCCCCGGGAAGATGAGCACTTCTAATTCGTCCGGGTTGGCCGTGTCGTTCCGCCCAGAATGGTGCGGGGCCATCGGGATGATGGCTCCCGCCTTCGCGAACACGGCCTGTTCGTCTATTCCCCGGAACACACGGACCGACTTGTCACCCGCATAACGATGTCCGGTGAAGAAGTCGAACCAATCGCCTTTCGGTAACCAGACGTTCGAGGCGGCGACGTGTAGCGCCTTGTTCATCGGCTCGACAATCGGCGCGACAATCAGTTCACTGCCGAAATAATATTCGTTCGGCACGTCATACGCCGCGTCCTCATCCGGATGTTCATAATACATCGGCAAGATGAGCGGGGTCGCCTCCATATGGTTACGCCAGTTCATCGTATATAAGTACGGGATGAGCTGGTGACGTAGGCGCAGGAACGACTGCATCGAGCGTTCGGCCTCTAATCCAAAACGCCACGGTTCTTTGCCGTTGAAGATGCTGAACGTCGAATGAAGGCGCATGATGGGACTGAACACCCCGAACGCGACCCAACGCGCGGCGAGTTCGTCGTCTTTCGCCCCGCGATAGTGGCCACCGATGTCATGGCTCCACCAACCATAGCCGATGTTCGAGGCCGTCGCGGTGAAATACGGTTGGAATGCGAGCGACGCCCATGAGATGAGCGTGTCTCCGGAAAAACCGATTGGATAACGATGGCTTCCCGGCCCTGCGTACCGTGAGAAGATGAGCGGACGGTTCCCGTCTCGGGCGATATCGACGGCGTGGTAATGGTTTAGCATCCAGAGCGGGTCGAGTCCTTCCATCTTCGAGGTCGAGCCTTGTTGCCAATCGATCCACCAAAAGTCGACCCCGTCGGCTTCATGCGGGTGATGCATCTGTTCGAAGTACGCTTGGATGAACCGTTTATTTGAAAAGTCGAACGGGATCCGATTACCGGTCGCCGGGTCGACCCCCATCGCCTCGGCCATCGATTCGTATTGGTCCTCAAAGGCGCGCACCCCATCAGCCGGATGGAGGTTCAACGTGACGAGGAGATGTTCCTCTTTCAACCATTTCAAGAAACCTTTCGGGTCCGGGAACAAGTTTCGGTTCCACGAGTATCCGGTCCAACCGCTCCCGTACTCCTCCGGTATGTCGGTGACGTGCCAGTCCATGTCGATGACGCTGACCGAAAATGGGATGTCCTCCGTCTTGAAGCGACGCATGAGCGCCTTGTATTCCGTCTCGTCATAGCGCCAATATCGGCTCCACCAGTTCCCTAGCGCTTTTCTCGGCAGCAGCGGGGTCGGACCGGTCAGCTGATAAAAATCTCGGAGCGCACGCCGATACTCGTGACCGTAACCGAAATAATACAAGTCATGGACGTCTTTACGGCGTGGCTCGACGAAGCGGTCGTCCGTCATGATGAATGATGTCGAATCGTCAATAACGGCGTAGCCTTGTTTTGAGACGATCCCTTCATCGAGTTCGACCGCGCCGTCGACATGGTCGAGCGTCCGGGCCGTCCCTTTGAGCGTCCGTTTTGGCCCGTTGAACGTATAGCGACTGTAATACGTACTGAAGTTCCCTTTCACATCGACATAGAGTGTGTTCGGTGCGAACGGGCCTTTCGTATAGTACAAGTGGACGTGGTCGGTGATGATTTGCAGTTCGTGCTCGTCTTCGATGACCCGAAAATCTGGGACGTCAAAGGCGCGATTCCAGACGACTTGGGTCGGTCGGTCCTCAAAAACACCATCGGCCGCGTACTCCATACGAATCAATTGGCTCGTGAGCACGGTGAAGCGATAACAGCTTCCCTGCACGACGGCTCGTTCATCCGCTTTCGGTTTCATCTGCTTCGAATAGACGTGATCCTGTTCAAATAAGCGCATAGGTTCGAGCGTTGCCGCTCTTCGTCACTCCCTCTCTGTTTGTGCAAACGTTTACACCAAGAATGATACCAATGTCAGTTTCGACATACAATCTTCCTTCCCGATGTCTCTGTTTCGAAAACGACAGGATGTGGGTGCACAAAAAACCGTGACCCGGGTCGGCCATGGTTAATCGATTATTGTTTTAGCGTCGCCGCCATGCGAACACGCGTCCCGATTCGGCCTCGCACCGCCTCATTGACCTGATCGAGCGATGTGATGACGGCAAGGCGCCCTTCCCCCGTCTCCGCGAATTGGAGGGCGGCGCGAACTTTTGGCAACATGCTACCGGGCGCGAACTGCCCTTCCGCGATATACGTCTCGAGTTGTTGTTTCGTCGTCTCTTCGAGCGCCGTTTGGTCCGGCGTCCCAAAATGGACATAGACGTGATCCACCGCTGTCAAGATGAGGAGCATGTCGGCCTCGACGAGCTCGGCCAATTTTGCGGCGGCAAAGTCTTTATCGATGACGGCCTCGACACCGACATAACCGTCCGGTGTATCGATGACCGGAATGCCGCCCCCGCCAGAGGCGATGACGACGTGTCCGTTGTCGATGAGGTCACGAATGACGGCATGTTCGCAAATCGCAATCGGGAACGGGCTCGGGACGACACGACGATAACCGCGGCCAGCGTCCTCTTTAAACAGGAAGCCAGTCTCTCGCTCGAGTCGAATCGCTTCTTGCTCCGAATAAAACGGACCGATCGGCTTCGTCGGGTGACTGAAGGCGCTATCGTTCGGATCGACTTCGGCCCGTGTGACGAGTGGCGCGACCGACCGTTCGAGTCCATGTTTCCGGAGCGCTTTCGTCAGCGCGTTCTCAAACCAATACCCAATCATCCCTTGTGTCATCGCGCCACAGACGTCTAAGGGCATCGCCGGTGTCGCCTCGCTATCGGAAGCTGCTTGTTGCAACATCAAATTTCCGACTTGGGGCCCATTGCCGTGCGTGATGATGACCTCGATTCCTTCTGCAATTAGACCCGCCAACGCGTCGGCGGTCGTCTCGACCGCGCGCATTTGGGCGTTCGCGGTCGCATCCTTCCCTTGTTGGATTGCATTGCCACCGAGCGCGATGACGACGCGTCGTTTCTTCATGTCCATTCCCCCGATCAAAAGACTGTGATGTTGCCTGAGACGATGCGGACGACCGCTAAAATGGCGAGGATGGTCAACATACCGGCGACAGTCCATTCTGTCTTCGTCAACGACTTGATCCCGTTCTCACGTTGCGCTTTCACGTAGAGCAACGTCCCTGGTGCGTAGAGGAGCGTCGTCAATAACAAGTAATCGACGCCTGCCGCATAGATGAGCCAAATCCCATAGATGGAAGCGACCGCCCCAATGACGAGATCGCGCGTCCGACGTTCACCGGCGTTGTAGCCGATGCCATTTTTTGCGACTTTCACTTGATAGAAGGCCGAGAACGCCTATGGAATCAAGATGGCGCTCGATGCGAGCGAGAAGGCGAAGTTATACGCCGCGTCCGAGAAGAGGAACGTGAACAGGAACAGTTGAATTAAACCATTCGTGAGCCAAAGTGCGTTCGCCGGAGCGTTGTTTTTATTCTCTTTCGTGAACCAACGCGGGAAGACACCGTCTTTCCCTGCCACGTACGGAATCTCTGCCGCAAGGAGCGTCCAACCGAGCCACGCCCCGAGCACCGAGATGACGAGCCCACCGTTGATGAGCATCGCCCCCCAAGGACCGACTGCCGACTCGAGCAAGTACGCCATCGCCGGTTGCGTGGCGTTCGCCACGTTCTCTGGATTCAACAAACCGAGCGACATAATCGAGATGAGCAAGTAAATGATGAGCGTCCCGAGTAGACCGATGACAGTCGCCTTCCCGACGTCCGAGCGCTTCCGGGCCCGTCCTGACAAGACGACTGCCCCTTCGACACCGATAAAGACCCAGAGCGTGACGAGCATCGTCGAGACGACTTAATCGCGGATGCTACTCCATGAGAAGCCGCCCTGTCCCCAGAAGTCGAACGTGAAGTTGTCGAGATTTGAAGAAGAATAACGTGATGGTGATGAAGGCAAAAATCGGAACGAGTTTCGCGATGGTCGTGATGATGTTGATCATCGACGCCTCGTGAATCCCACGCAAAATGAGGGAGTGGACGAGCCATAGCATGATGGACGCACCGATGATGGAGGCGATGTTTTGACCGCCTTCGAAGATTGGAAAGAAATAGCCGATCGAACTGAACAATAGTGTCGCGTACGCGACGTTTCCGAGCCAGGCGGAGAGCCAGTAGCCCCAAGCCGAGTTGAATCCGACGAACTGTCCGAAGCCAGCCCGCGCATAACTATACACCCCGCCGTCGAGGTCCGGTCGCCGCATCGTCAAGTTTTGGAAACTTAATCCGAGTGTGATGATCCCGATGCCGGTGATGACCCAGCCGATGAGAATCGCACCCGCGTTCGCACCTTGGGCCAAGTCGGCCGCCAAGTTGAACGCCCCGCCCCCGATCATCGAACCGACGACGAGTGCCGTCAGGGCCCCGAGCCCCAATCGTTTGTCTTTCGGACTAGGATTTGCGCCAGCTGAACCGCTTGAGTCATGATCTAATTTCGTAGACATTTAACTCATCCCTTTCGCTTCATTAAAGGGGGGAAATCCCCCCTCTCCTCAACGTTCGAGCCATTCCGCTGTATCGACAAGCGTCGCCGCCATGACTGCTTTAATCGTGTGCATCCGATTCTCGGCCTCGTCAAACACGAACGAATGACGGCTCCGGAATACTTCATCGGTCACTTCCATCTCGGCCAAGCCGTACTCTTCGTAAATGGCCCGGCCCACCTCTGTCTCTAAATCGTGGAACGCCGGGAGGCAGTGGAGGAACATGACATCTGCGTTCCCCGTCTTCTCGAGCATCTCCATGTTCACTTGATACGGTCGGAGCAGTTGAATCCGCTCTGCGAACTCGGCCTCTTCACCCATCGATACCCAGACGTCCGTATAGATGACGTCCGCGTTCGCGACCGCCTCGTCGACGCTTTCTGTGAGGGTGATGAGCGCGCCCGTCTCTTGTGCGACCGAGCGGGCGTAATCGACGACCTCGTCTGACGGCCAGAGTGATTTCGGGGCACAAATCCGGATATCCATTCCGACTTTTGCACCGCCGATCAACAACGTGTTACCCATGTTATTGCGCCCGTCCCCGACGTAAACGAACCGAATGCCGGCAAGGTCGCCTTTTTGCTCTTTCACCGTCAAGAAATCGGCTAAAATTTGCGTCGGGTGATACAAATCGGTCAACCCGTTCCAGACCGGGACGCCCGCGTCACGTGCGAGTCCTTCGACCGTCGCATGCGCGAAGCCTCGGAACTGGATGCCATCGAACATGCGACCGAGCACGATGGCCGTATCACGAACGGATTCTTTCTTACCAAACTGAATGTCCGACTTTCCGAGATATTCCGGATGCATGCCGAGGTCGACGGCTGCGACCGTGAATGCACACCGTGTCCGCGTCGACGGCTTTTCAAACAAGAGCGCCACATTCTTCCCTTCACAGACGCGATGTGGGATGCCTTGTTTCTTTTGACGCTTGAACGCGGCCGACAAATCAATCAAGTAGTTCAGTTCGTCCGGAGAAAACGCATTGAGTGATAAAAAATGACGGCCTACCAAATCAACATTGTACGTTGTGGACATGTTCAGGATCCTCCTCGTCAAATATCTTCACGAATAATCGGGCAACTCATGCAACGTGGGCCCCCACGGCCGCGTGACAACTCGCTTGACATGATTTCGATGACTTCGACACCTTCCGAACGCAAGAGCTCGTTCGAGACATAGTTTCGGTCGTACGTGACGACGACTCCTGGTGCGATGGCGAGCGTGTTCGATCCGTCGTTCCACTGCTCCCGTGCCGCCGCGATCGGATCGCCGCCGCCACACGGGATGAGAACGATGTCATCGAGATTGAGTGCGGCTTTTAGCACTTGTAACAAATCGCTATGTTGCGTGATATGAAGTTCTCCGTCTTGATTCAGTGACAGCTCGAAGATGTTCATCTTTCCTTCCGGTCCTTGGATGAACGGATGAATCGTGAACTTGTCGTGGTCGACCATCGTGAAGACGGTATCGAGGTGCATGAATGCTCGCGATTTGGGGATTTCGATGGCAATCACTTTTTTAAACGTCCCGCCATGCTTGAGCAGATTAAGGGCGACCCGCTCGATGCCTTGCGCTGTCGTCCGCTCGGAAATCCCGATGGCGACGACTTCTTTAGACAAGACGAGTTCGTCCCCGCCTTCCATCGCGAACCGGTAGTCACGGTCTGACCAAATCGGGACGTCATGTTTGGCGAATCGTGGATGGTACTTCATGATATATTGCGTGAATAACGATTCGCGCCGCCGCGCCGGCTCTTTCATACGGTTGATTGATAAGCCATTGCCGATGGCCGCTGCCGGGTCGCGGGTGAAGTATAGGTTCGGCATCGGATCCAAGTAGAACGGATACGTGTCTTCAATCATCTCATGCAAGTGACGTCGTTTCTCCGGCTTGATTTCCGACTTGCGAATCCCAGCCATGACCGTCTCGATTAACTGTTCATTGTCATAGGCGAGCAAATATTCTTTCAACGTCTCATACGATCCGTTGATGTTCGACTTTGACTCGGACAAGATGTCGGCGACGAACCGTTCCCTTACGCCCGGAAGCGATAACGTCTCGGCCATCAATTTTTCTAAATACAGCACTTCGACGCCACGGTTTTGCAGGGCGCTCGCAAAGTAGTCATGTTCTTTTTGGATGACCGGCAAATGTGGGATGTCATCGAAGAGGAGTCGTTCTAAATATTCGGGGGTCAAATTTTCAAGTTCACGGCCCGGACGTTTCAGCAGCACCGTCCTGAGTTCACCGATTTCTGAATACACGTGGATTGGATGTTTGAGCGTAGTATCCCGTGAGGTCTGTTGATCCATCATCGTTATCATCTCGCTTCCTCCTAGTGTTTCGGGTGTGTTGCTACCCTTACATTATCAACTTACCCAATATCGGGACGGGTAAGTCCGACGGTGGGACCGTGACGAATTCCACATCGAGATGAATGAACGATCGATAAAACTGAATGAAAAAATAATTGTGAATCATTACACAAGCGTACACAATCACTTACCTCTGTATAATCGCTGTATACATTGTGAAATAAATTCATTATTTTTTTTGTGTTCCTTTCCTGTATGATAGGGACGTACCTGAATCTACTACGGAAAAGGAAGTGAGTCGATGGCAATCGAACGTACAGAACATGCGCGTCACCAAGCTCAAGTGACCGCGCTCATTCAAAAGGGGGACCCGGTCGATTTCCGCGACTTGTTCCTTACCCTTCACCCTGGTGAACAGGCGGATTTATTTATCGAGCTCGAGCAGCCTGAGCGCCAGTTCGTCTATCGAGCACTCACACCGGAAGCGTTCACGGATTTATTTGAGAAGTTGGAACTCGAAGACCAGGAGCAATTCATCCAAGAGATGCCGCGGCCTTATGCGGTCCGTGTCTTGAACGACATGTTCTCGGACAATGCGGCTGACTTGATGAATGAACTGCCTGACGACTTCATGAACGAACTGTTCGAACAGATGGATGAGACCGAGGCCACAGAAGTCAAAGACTTGATGCGCTATCCAGACGACACGGCCGGCGCCGTCATGACGACAGAGTTCGTCGTCTTAAAGGCAGATAAGACCGTCGGCGAGACGCTTGAAGAGTTGCGCGACCTCGGACCGGACGCCGAGACGATTTATTACCTTTACGTCATCGATGCATCCGGTCGTCTCGTCGGTGTCGTCTCGCTCCGCGATTTGATCGTGTCACGGCTCGATGCCCGTATCGCCGACATTATGGGGCGACGCGTCGTCTCCGCGAACGTGCTCACCGACCAAGAAGACTTGGCCCGGACCGTCCAAAAGTACGACTTGCTTGCCCTTCCCGTCGTCGACGATGAAGAGAAACTACTCGGAATCATCACCGTCGATGATGTCATGGACGTCATCGAGCGCGAGACGACCGAAGACTTTGAAGAACTGTCCGCGACGAAAGGTTCATCTGACATCAATATGGGACCGGTCGAGGCGGCCAAGAAACGCGCGCCCTGGATTATCAGTCTCATGTTCCTCGGCATGATTACCGCCTCGACGATTGGCGGATTCGAAGAAACGCTTGAGACGATCGTGCTCCTCGCCGTCTTCATGCCGCTCGTCATGGGGTCGGCCGGGAACGCGGCCACCCAATCACTCGTCGTCGCCGTCCGCTCAATCGCGCTCGGCACGATCAATCGAAAGAACGTCATGAAGATGGTACGACGCGAGTTCGGGACCGGCGTCATCCTCGGAGTCGTCTGCATGATCGTCATCTTCGGCGTCATCACGTTCCTGTATGACAACGCTTTGATTGGTATCATTGTCGGTATCTCGATTTTCGCCGCACTGAGCGTGGCGACGATTGTCGGAACACTCATCCCGCTCCTCATCAATCGCTTGAAACTTGACCCGGCTGTGGCTTCGGGTCCGTTCATCACGACGTTGATGGACAACCTCGGGTTAATCATTTACTTCACCGTCGCTACATCGATGCTCCAGTTCCTTTAAGGCACGTGCCCTCGCGCACGTGTCTTTTTTTGTTACGTTTTGTTTACAGACGAGAAAACGGGAAATGATTGCCTGCCTGAATCGGTATTACAAATAAATACTTATAAATAAGAAGAAACCGAAGGAGGTCTCTCATATGACCATTCAGCAAGTCGCTTACATATTGATTACTGGTGCCATCTTTATGGGGCTCGTCGCATACATATCGTATCGGATGACGCGCGGCAAAGTCGACAGCGCCGATGACTACTTCCTCGCAGGCCGTGGATTGACCGGTTTGTTCATCGCAGGGTCATTGCTTTTGACAAACCTTTCCGCCGAGCAACTGATCGGGTTGAACGGTCAGTCGTTCGCGGGCAATATGTCCGCCATGGCGTGGGAAGTCACAGCCGGGATTGCCGCCATTATTATGGCGCTCTTTTTACTACCGCGCTTCCTCGGAATCGGCATTTCGACCATCCCTGAATTTTTGAGCCAACGGTATGACGAGGACGTCCGCCGTCTGACGGTTCTTTTGTTCTTGTTCGGATATATGTGCGTCACGATCCCGTCGATGCTCTATTCCGGCGGCCTTGCCGTCTTACAGCTATTCGATGTGCCGGAACTACTCGGCGTCAGTTTCGAACAGGCGCTCTGGATGGTCATCTGGTTCATCGGGATTATCGGGGCAATCTACGCCATCTTCGGCGGCCTTCGCGCCGTCGCCGTGTCGGATACGTTGAACGGGATTGGACTCATCATCATCGGATTCCTTGTCCCGACGCTCGGTTTCATCGCCCTCGGTGACGGTAACCTCGTCGATGGGATGAAGACGATCGCGACGTCGAACCCAGAGAAACTGAACGCCATCGGTTCGAGCAACGACTCGGTCCCGTTCTTGTCCATCTTTACCGGGATGATTTTCGCCAACTTGTTTTATTGGGCGCTCAATCAATACGTCATCCAGCGTGCGCTCGGCGCCAAGAACTTGGCCGAAGGACAAAAAGGTGTCTTGTTCACAGGTTACTTGAAGTTGCTCGTCCCGATTTTCATGTTGCTTCCAGGGATTATCGCGTTTCACTTGTACGGTTCAAACGTCGACAAGGCCGACCTCGCTTACCCGAGTTTGATCGCCGACTTGTTGCCGATGTGGCTGATGGGCTTTTTCCTCGCCGTCTTGCTCGGGGCCGTGTTCAGTTCGTTCAACTCGCTCCTGAACAGTATCGCCACGTTGTTCGTACTCGATATTTATAAACCGAAGTTTAAACCGAACGCATCGGACAAAGATTTGATTCGCGTCAGTAAATGGTTCGGGACGCTCGTCGCCCTCATTTCGTTTTTCGTCGCTCCGAACTTGATGTATGCGCCAGACGGACTTTGGGACTTGATTCGCCGCTTCACCGGCTTCTTCAACATCCCGATTCTCGTCATCGTCTTAATTGGGATGCTCGTGAAGCGTGTCCCGCCGATCGCCGCGAAAATCGTCATCGTATTCCATGTCATCACCTACTATTTCCTCGTCTGGGGCACGCAGCAGCGGTTTGGCTTTGACCTTGGGATTAACTTTATTCACATTTATGGCATCTTGTTCGTCATCGAGACATCGATTATGCTCTTGTTCGCGAAAATTCGCCCGATGATGACAGTGAATCCGATTCGTATCGAGCTCGGTCGCGTCAAGCCGTGGCGTCACACCATCTCTACGTCGATTCTACTGGTCGCGTCGATGATTTTCGTCTACTTCGTCTTCTCACCGATTGGCCTCGCCTACGCGGACGGGATCGTCTCAGGATGGTTCTTCCCGGCAACGATTGGATTGTTTGCCGTAACAGCAGGGCTCGTCTTTGTCTCGTATCGCTTCTGGCTCCCACGCTACGAAACATACTTGAACAATCTCGGGACGAGTGAAGAGACTGAAGAAGAGGCAAGCGGTAGTTAACAAAAACCTCACCGATCCATTACCGGATCGGTGAGGTTGCTTTGTTTCATGCGGCGTTTTTGTTCATACATGGCTTGGTCTGCCTCATCGTATAAGGCGACGAAATCGGTATGGTCCTCTGTAAAGGATGAACCGACCGCAGCCGATATGCCTGCTTCTTCAAAAGCAAAATGAATGGCCGTAACAAGTTCCGACAACTCCTGGTCCGAACCGGTCATCAATACGACGAACTCGTCTCCACCGAGTCGGTAGACTTTTGGACTTTTTCGTGTCAACACATGTGCCGCTCGTTGGAGCAACACATCGCCGGCGGAGTGCCCGTACGTATCATTGACCTGCTTTAAATCGTTTAAATCGATTACAATGACGCCGCATGATGAGGCAGTGGGTAAGCGATCGACGGTCTCTTCGAACGCCCGTCGATTCCACACGCCGGTTAGACTATCGTGGCGACTCTCATATACGAGTGCTTCTCGTTCCGTGACGGCCGCCTCGACATTCCGGATGACGCCTTGCACAGTGACGAGTTCCTCGCCTTCATAGATTGGTGTCGCATACTCCTCAAACCATAAATAACGGCCATCATTCGTTTGCCACCGCTGCAAAATCGGTTCTTCATAGTTAACCTGCCCTGTCACTTTCTGGACAAGTAGCTCATAATCATCTGGATGAATGCGATGAAAACAGTCATTCGGGTCGTCATAGTTTTTCGCAACCGTCCCTTCTCCTAGATAGTCATCAAGTGACGGACTGATATAACGAAACCGAAAGACCGGTTTTACGTCAAAGACGTAAATGACATCTTTCATTTGGTCGGTGAATCGGATCATCGGTTCATCCGCCTGATTCACTTGACGACGGATTTTATAGACAATGAATGCTACACTTAACCCGATAAGGATCCCTAAAATAAACTCGACCACGACGTACACTCCTGTCTTAAAAATCTTCATCTATCGTATCATGGAGCACGCCTATGCCTCTTGCGTCCTCCGTTTTTTAGGGGAATGATTTTTTAAGATCTTGTCATCAATGTGCCACGTCAGTTCATTTGGAGGTTTCTATAGTGAGCTACTTTATTCGTCCCTACACTGAGAAGGACTTTGAACAAATCCAAACATTAAACGAGACAGAAGGCTGGACACAGCTCGTCGTACGTTCGGATGAGACGAGGCAGGCTTGGGACCATTCAAACGTGGCCTATGTCATCGAGGTCGACGGATTAATCGTCGCGTACGTCCGGGGGATGACCGACACGGCCGTGAGCCTGTACATCTGTGAACTGCTTGTCGCCGCCTCACATCGTCGACTCGGACTCGGGGAGCAACTTTTGACGTACGTGCATTCACGCTATCCGACGACACGCCTCGAGATGCTTGCGAGCGCCTCATCGCAGACGTACTATGAGAAATTGAACTTCCGTCCGTTTTACGGTTATCGTAAAACGATACATGAATAGGAGGAAAAATGATGAAACTTGCCATCGTCACCGGTGCCTCACGCGGCCTCGGCCGCGCTATTGCCGAAGAACTATCGAAACGGGATTACGAGGTCGTCAACTTCTCGCGCACGCAAGGCGATGTCCCGTTCCGCCATGTGAGCGTCGACCTCTCCGATTCTGTAGGTCTACTCCACGCGCTCAAACAAATGCGTCCGCTCATCGAACGCGCCGATTCGCTCCTCGTCGTTCAAAACGCGGCGCTGATTGACCCGATTCATCAGGTCGGACAGTTAGACTCCAACCAATTGATGTCACACGTCCAAGCGAATTTGCTCGCACCGATGCTCCTCGCCAACCATGTGCTCCGTTATACGTTACCGGTCTCGTTCATTCACGTGACGTCGGGCGCCGCCAAACGGCCGATTTCTGGTTGGAGCGCGTATTGCGCGACGAAAGCCGGTCTCGATCACTTCACGGAGACACTCGCCCTCGAGCTGACCGACACGCACCACCGGGCCGCCTTGTTCAATCCGGGCGTGATGGACACATCGATGCAAGCGACGATTCGAGCCTCGTCAAAAGACGCTTTCCAAGATGTCGAACAGTTTCAGGCATACGTCGCGGAAGGCCGGCTCCGTTCTCCGGAAACCGTGGCCCGTGTCTTGATCGAGTATATGATTGATACGCCGTTTGAGAACGGGAAGACGTATTCGATTTACGACCTCGTCTAATTTTTAACCCGGGTCAAAATTCACCCACCCCTTCTGTTCTTAAGCGTCTACACTGAAGTCAGACAAAAGCAGAAAGGATGATGGTGTCATGAAGACGATTGCAGGAGGGTTATTGTTTTTCGGCTTATTCAGCCTTGTTCTCTCGTCCACGATGATTGGCGACACAGCTATCGTCGGCGCGTTGGTGAGCGGCGTGTCCATCCTCTCGAGCGTCGGACTATGGTTCGGTGCGACGGAAGTCGTGCGCATGCGCTCGGACGTCCGCTCCATGAAAAAAACGTCTTTCCCTACTGAATGAGGGAAAGACGTTTTCGATTCAATCTTCGTCTTCGTCATCGATGAAATCGTCGAAGTCGTATTCTTCAAAATCTTCTTCATCAATAAAAATATCACGGTCATTGACGACGTGAATCGGACCGTTGGCCACGTCGATTCGAATCGTCCATGCCCATGGAATGCGCAATCGGCTATATACGCCCGTCCAGAATTCCATCGATTCTTGCTCATATCGTTCGAATTCTGTGAGTAACTCTTTGAACGTCACGCCGGATAACTGAAAGTTTGAGTCTTGGATGCGTTGAAGCGCGTGATGCTTCGCTTCAAGCTCCGCCGCTCGGACCATCTCTTCGGCAGTCGCCATCTCGAGAATCGTACCATCGGGCGGTAGAATGTCGTATACGTTAAACAGTTCGCCTTCTTCTACTTCTTCGTCAAACTCGTAGTCATCGTGCCGCATGCTACATTCCTCCTCACTCTAGTTGAATCTATTCCATTATACCATTCCACCCCTCATGAGAACGAAACATTTGTGTATATATTTTCTGTGAACGGGAATCGTATTAATGGATAAAATCTTGCAAGTCGAAAGGGGAAATGACGATGCATGACACGTTTCAAGCACTCGTTCTAAACAAAGAAGAAAACAGGCTTCATGCCGAAGTGACCGACGTCAAACGCGACGCACTGCCGCGAGAAGAAGAGGGGAACGTCCTAGTCGAAGTCCATTACTCTGCGCTCAACTATAAAGATGCGCTCGGGTTGACCGGAGCGGGGGCGATCATTAACGAGTTCCCGTTCATCCCGGGCTGTGAGTTCGTCGGAAAAGTCATCGAATCCGACCATCTCGATTTCAAAGCCGGCGACGAGGTCATCGCGACCGGTTTCGGTATCGGTGAACGACATTTCGGCGGTTTCAGCCAAGTTGCACAAGTTCCCGGAAATTGGCTGGTCAAACTGCCTAAAGGTATGGAAATGCGCGACGCCATCGCAATCGGGACACCTGGACTGACAGCGATGCTTTCAATCGATGCGCTCGAGTCCGCCGGCGTTCGACCAGGAGAAGAAGTACTCGTAACAGGTGCGACTGGAGGAGTTGGCAGTTTTTCAATCGTTTTACTTCATAAACTCGGCTATCACGTCATCGCATCGACAGGAAAAACAGACTCTCCCTACTTGTATGAACTTGGCGTCGACACGGTCATCGACCGGCATGAGCTCGAAGGACCGACGCGTCCTCTCGCTCGACAACGTTTCGATGCGGCGATCGATTCGATTGGTGGCAACACACTTGCAAATATTTTGAGTCAAGTCCGTTATGAAGGGGCAGTCGCAGCGTGTGGGCTTGTCGGCGGTTCCGATCTTCCGACCACTGTTTATCCGTTCATTTTACGAGGCGTCAAATTAATCGGTATTGATTCCGTCATGCAACCCATCGCACGACGTTTGAAGGCGTGGGAACGATTGAATGAACTACTCGATTCGAACGTCCTCAACCATATGATTCACGAGATCCCGCTTCATGACGTCCCTCGCCAAGCCGAGGCTATGATGCGCGGTGAACTGAGCGGCCGGACCGTTGTCCGCATCCATACCTAATCCAAACAGGGCTGAATCGATGGATTCAGCCCTGTTTCTGTATGCTTCAAGGAAAGGTTATAATGTGAAGCCGTTCGGCGCGTCTTTGACGACGACGATCACTTTCCCTTGGTCCAACTTCTTCTCAAGGCTATCCGCCTCGGTCGCTGAGAAACCAAGTTCCTCGAACTGGGCACGTAACTCGTCCCCTTTTTTACGGAACAAGTTTTTCGCTGCCGTTCCGAGACCGACGTCCGATGCCGATACCGTATTCGCGTCCGCATTGTCGGCGACTCGATCGGTCCGGCCATCGTCATGGGTGATGACGTAAATGTGCGACTCGTCGACCCCTTTTGCTTTCATCGATTGAATGGCGGTGACGACTTCTTCATCATTTGTGAACTCTTTGTACAAAACTGACATGTCCATTCTCCTCCTTCAATTGCGTTACAGTTATAGATATTTCCTGTTTTCATCGTTTCTACACATTAAAAAACGATGACAAGCGTCATCGTTTCGTTAAACGGCCGGTTCTTGGCCCTTCAATTTTTTCAGTTCATCCAACAAAATGTCAGATTCGTTGAACGGAATCGATTGCTTCCCGACACGTTCGATGTGGTCATGGCCTTTTCCGACGACGACGACTCGTTTGCCGTCGAGTCCTTGTAGCGCCGCATGTTTAAGGGCGTCTAACCGATTCTCAAACGTCACATGCGGTGTGTCCGCATCAATCCCCTCGAGTAAGCCATCGATAATCTGCGTAGGATTTTCTGAACGCACGTCGTGAACGGTCACAATCAAGTGGTCGGCGTAACGGCTCGCAACCCGACCCATCTCGGCCCGTTTCGTCGAGTCGCGATCGCCGGCCGCACTCAAGACGACGACCAATTCGCAATCGTCAGCTTGAAGCGTCGACAGACACTTTTCTAGCCCGTCCGGTGTATGCGCATAATCGATATAAATCTCTGCGTCCTCCGTGTCGAGACGCTCGAGACGACCTTTCGGAAGCGTGAGCCCCGGCACGTTGGCAATGATGGAACGGAGCATCAATTCAGACGTCGAGACGAGCCCGATCGCAGCAGCTAAGTTCGCCGCATTGAACGCTCCCATGAACTGAACGGGTACTTCAATCGTCATCGCGTTCACTTTGACGCGCACCGTGTCATCGAGCCAAATGACTTGGATGTCGGCCGGTATGTTCGTGTGCGTACTGTACATGACACGACGTCTCGTTGGAGCGAACGACGCCATAATCGCACTCGCCTCGTCTTCCGCATTCAAGATGATCGCGTCACCGTTCGTCTGTTCGACTTGCTCGAACAGGCGGGCTTTCGCTCGCGCGTATTCATCCATCGAACGATGATAATCGAGGTGATCGTGCGTCAGGTTCGTGAACGCCGCCGCATGGAAGTGGACCCCTTCGACGCGCCCTTCCATCATCGCATGTGAGGACACTTCGACGACACAGTCGGTCACCCCGGCATCTGCCATCTCGGCCAAGAGCCGGTGCAAGACGACGGCTTCCGGTGTCGTATTCGGTGTTTCTAGCGTTTGGTCTTTATAGCGAGCCCCGATCGTGCTGACGATGCCGACCGGTCGTCCCGACAATCGAAACAAATCGTATGTGAGTGTCGCTGTTGTCGTCTTTCCGTTCGTTCCCGTCACGCCATAAATGCGCATCCGGTGCGACGGATGATCGTAAAACGCGCTCGCCACGATGCCGGCGGTCCGTTTCGTGTCAGCAACGACAATGTTTGGTACATCAAGTTCAAGCGGATATTCCGAGATGATGGCGCTCGCCCCTTTTGAGACGGCATCTTCAGCGAATTCATGACCATCCACCGTATAGCCGCGGATGCAAATAAATAAATTCCCTGGACTGACCTTCCTGGAATCCGTTTCAATTCCGGTCACCCATGGATCACATTCGATGTCATCCATCTCATTTCCTAGAATGGCGGATAAACGTTTCGTCCTCATGCTGTGTACTTCCTTTCTCATGGGTGTCACTAGGTTCATAAACCTTATCGTCATGGTACTAAATTTTAGGCGTAATGGAGATGACAAATATATTACTTCCCTTTTTCATATGAAAACATACGTCAAACTAAAAAAATCCTAGCCCATGACGGGACTAGGAGGTTAATTCGCTATCGGTAAACTGAAGTCCTTGTTTGACGAGCGCACACTCTAACACTTGTAGTACTTTCGGGCCGATACCATGCATCGCGGCGATTTCTGTCTTCGAATACGTCGCGAGTTGTTCGAGCGTGTCAATGTAAGCGGCAGCGAGCGCCCGTTCTGCCGGCGCTGGACATTTTGGGAGTGGTGTCATCCGATTTCCTCCTCTTTTCCATAAGCGCGTTCAATAATCGGGAGGCAGGCGAGGACGCGTTCAACGTAAAACGTTCGACGGGCCCGTTTCCGTACATCCCAAGCAATGATTCGCTCGCCTTGTAACCTCAATAATTTGACTCGGCGCTTTGAAATCACCCCATGTCGATCGACATACATCAATTCTACCAATCGACCTAAACGCATATCACGTAACAACTCATCCTTCATCTGTTCTCCCTCCTTTACTCCCATTATACCGAACAAAAGTTCGTATTTCTAGTTTTAGATGTGCATTTTGATGTTTTCGAGTATGCTGGGAATAACGGATTTAAACGAAAGGAGCGTTGTTGATGACGACATACGTCATGCTCGCGCTCTTGGCGCTCGTCTTATTCATCTCTATGACGTTCGCGGCCAAGGCGTTACCGAATTTAAAAAATGTGTTATATAATCGCGGCAGCCTTTTCGGGGCGGACAGTGAGACCGTCACGTGCCCGAACTGCAAGAAAACGTTCAAGCGTTCCGGTGGCAACACCCAGACGTGTCCACACTGCTACCGTTCATTTTGAACCGATACCCGATCGCATCGCGCGTTCGGGTTTTTGAATGTGCTCAAATCGAGTTGTTATCGTTTACAGTCGATTCGAGACAGGGAATAGGCCCATTATTGCTATGTCCATTTCCAGGCCACGATGTGCCTTCAAAGGAGTTCACGATGTCATTCTTATCCGACCACGAATTATTCGAACGAATCATTCAACGAGATACCTCTGCGTTCGAGCTCCTCTACGACCGATATGAGCGGGTTCTCTACCTCACCGCACTCCGTTTGACGAACCGGGCCGAATTAGCCGAAGCCGCATTGCTCGAGGTGTTTACCGACCTGTGGCGCGCCCCTCAAACATTTGATATTCAAACCACGTCGCTCCGACTCAGGCTGTTTGCTCGGGTCGAGACGACTGCTCGCCAGTTGCTACAGAGCGCATGATCGTCAATCGAACTCACGTGTTAACACTTCTAAAATCCCGGCCGCATAAGATTTTTCCGTAACGCGTTGATGGGCTCGCTTCGCCTGCTCAGTCCCATTCCCGAGGACGTATCCGTTGCCGACCCGCTTCAACATCCCGAGATCGTTGCCGCTGTCCCCGAACGCGTAGGCGTCTTCGGCGCGAAACGAGAACCGGTCACATACATACTCGACCGCTGCCGTCTTTCCAGCACCTTCAGGGATAAAATCGATGTCGTACGACCCGTCCGGATCGCCCGCGAGCGGATTGCACCGGCTGATGTTCACCGCGATACCTACCGTCCTCGTCGCTTCCCGAATTCGCTCGAATGCAGCCTCTTGATGATCGTGGTAATAATAGTTCTGCATCCACACGTTCGTCCCGTCCCCGGGTTGTGCTTCGAGCACGATGGCTTCGGATCGCATCATGTCGACGACACGTCCGACCCGGTCCGAGAAGTCGTCCGGGAACAGTTGGCTGAACGCGTCATCTCGTTTCAGCGTCCCACTGGCATTGACGCGATACAGCTCCGTCCCGAGGCTTGAAGCGATGCGATGCGGCCAATAGCGCATGGAGGCGCGCATTGTCTTTTCAGCCAAGTCGGCGAACGAACTGCCGGTGACCCACATCGTCGAGAATCGTTCCGCGTGTTGTTCTAAAAAATCTTCGAGTCGACGGACGTCGGCTAATTGTTCTTCCGTGCACGCATGGGGGAAGTACGTCTCGTCAAAATCGAAACAGACGAGCGTCCGCCCTTCTCCGGTAAATCGTCTCATTCGTAATCCTCCTCCTTGTGTCGCCATACCCCATCTCGTATAGTAAAAGTACGAAAGGAATGAGCGACGTGAAAAATTGGGTAAGTCGTTACTACTGTCAGTATAGCGGAATCATGATCGGGTTCGGGCTCGTCTTCGCCTTTTTGCTCGGAATCCGGACCGCCTCATTTTGGCAACAATGGCTTTCGAACGGGCCCGCGCTCGCAGCGGGTCTCGGCACGGCATGTTTATTCAGCTTGTTCGCCTATATGCTTCTCAGCCACATCCAAGCGTCTCTGTACAAGCATCTAGGTGAGGCTACGACGTGTTCCCGTTGAACGCATCGGTTACATAACGAACTGTTCACGAATTTGTCACCCGAAAAAGACATCCATTTCACCGATTGATCCGTTAGATAACTACAAGGGACATCCCTTCTATAAAGGAGAACGCGATGACTGATTACGAACTATATGAGCGTGTCAGGCAAAAAGACAAACAAGCGCTCGAAACGTTATATGATCGTTACGAACGGATCCTGTATGCGTTCCTGATGCAATTGACACAGGACCGCGACCTCGCCGAGGAAGCGATGCAAGAAGTGTTCATCAAGCTGTGGCGCGGTGTCGGTGTCTATGACGAGACCAAAGGCCAGTTCCGTTCTTGGCTTTTCACGATGGGACGAAACGTCGCCATCGACTTGATTCGAAGACGAAAGCCGGACCTCCAGCTCGACGAATCTTACGCCGAGACGATTCCTTCGACCGAATGTTCGGTCGAGCGTGAGGTCGAGTGGCAAGAAGAACGGACGCAAATCGAGACGGCGATGGCCGAACTTCCGGCCGAGCAACAGCAAGTCGTCCGCCTCATGTATTTCCAAGGACTTAGCCAGCAAAAGATTGCGGATGCGTGCGGTATCCCGCTCGGCACCGTGAAAGGAAGGATTCGGTTGGCGTTGAAGCAGTTACGAAGACGATTATCCCCAGATTTAATCGATAAGGAGGTGGAACGATGAACGCTTGTGACCAATTGATTGATTACTTTAACCGACATTTGACAGAAGATGAACGAATCCGGTTCGAGGCACACCTCGCGACTTGTGAGACGTGCCAACAAGAACTCGAACAACTCGAGGCTCTCGTCGGCGGCGTCGCGTTCCTCTCCGAACCAGCAGAGCCGCCAAGCGGGATGAAGGCTCGAATCTTAGATCACGTCTTCGCCGAAGACGAGACATCGAAAGCGGTCGAACCGAAGACAGACAAACCGGCACCGGTAACGCCGTTCACCGCACCGAAAGAAAAGCGGAAAGCACCGTGGGGCGCGTTCGCCCTCGCCGCTGCCTTACTGTTATCGCTAATCGGGAACGGGTACTTGTTGCTCAATCAGACCGAACCGAGCGGAATCGCCTTGACCGAGACCGTCCCACTCGACGGGGAAGCCGACGGTGTGGCCTATCTCGCCGAACAAGACGGGACGCGACAGCTGATCGTTCAAACGAACGGGCTCACTCCGCTCGAGGCGAACGAAGTGTACCAAGTATGGCTCATAAAAGACGACTCCCCGATTCCGACTGGAGCGTTCGTCACCGATGACAAAGGCAACGGCACCGTCATCTATACGCTTGATGCGACGGAGGCCGAGATGGATTGGGACACGGTCGCCGTGACGAAAGAACCGGAGCGCGGCAACACGACGCCTGAAGGAGAGATTGTCTTACTCGCGAGCCTCTAATGTACAGACCGGGGACAAAAACGCATCAGGCGTGGATGTCTTTCGGTCTGTTTTTTCGTTATGATGAGACAAAGGAGTGATTGGATGCGAAAACCGAAAATCGGGGTCGTCGGTCTCGGCGGCATCGCCAAAAAAGCATACTTGCCGATTTTAACGAACAGCACAAGCTTTGAACTGATCGGCGCGTTCTCACCGACCGTCGCGAAGCGGGAGGCGATTTGCCGGGCTTATCGGATGGAGTCGTTCGCGGGACTGCCCGAACTCGCAACGTCCGTCGATGCGGCGTTCGTCCACAGTTCGACCGAGACACATTATGACGTCGTCTCTTATTTACTCGCCCGTGGCGTCGATGTATACGTCGATAAACCGCTCGCCGCGACGATGGACCAAGCCGAGCGACTCGTCGAGCTGGCCGAACGAAACGATCGCAAACTGATGGTCGGGTTCAATCGTCGTTTCGCCCCGATGTATCAGCAAGTCCGGGATGCAGGGCCGTTCGATTTGCTCGACTTTGTCAAACATCGGGGAAACGGGATTGGACGCGACTATACGTTCACGCTACTCGATGATTATTTGCACGTCGTCGACACGCTTCGATACTTCTCAACAGGTGACCTGCGCCTCGTGACGGGACACATCGAGACGACCGAAGCGAACGAACTGCACGTGGCGCGACACGTCTGGCGAGACGACCACGGCCTACATACGACGGCGATGCATCGACACGCTGGAGCAAACCATGAAGGATTGAGCGCCGTCGCCGCAAACGTCCGGTTCACCGTCGACGAGATGGTCACGTTGAACCGCTTCACGAACGGGACCCAGACGACCGAGACGTTCGGGTCGTGGGACACGCTCCTCACCCAGCGCGGCTTCCAAGGCGCCATCGACCACTTCATCGAGGCGTTGTCCGAGGATACCCCGATTTTGACCGACGGCCGCGAAGCGCTTCTGACGCAACAGCTCGTCACCGACTTATTCAAACGCTGAATCCATGACAAACGGGACCTGTCGGCCAGGTCCCGTTTGTCATTGGATGTGTCGTTTATCCGGTTCAATTTGGCTAATGGCGCGTTTTTGTCGACGCTCGACGAGAGTCGACCACGTCACGGCCGTCACGATACAGGCGGCGCCGATGAAGAAATTGCGATCGAGTTGTTCATTCAAGACGAGCCAGCCGAGATAGCCGCCGACGAGCGGTTGAAAGAAGAAAAAGAGCGAACCGACGCTTGCGTCCATGAGTTCGATCCCTTTGTTCCAAAAGAAGAACGCCCCGGCCGTCGAGACGATCCCGACATAGAGCACACTGAGCCAAAGAGCCCCCGTCATCGTCGGCAACCCATGATCGATGACTTCCATGCCCATGAGCGGCGTCATCAACACGAACGCGATGCCAATCGCAAACGTCGTAATCGTCAGAGACGACAGTGTCGCCGACGCGATTTTGACGTAGATTGACATGAGCGCCCACGTGATGGCCGCCCCGACCAAAATCAAGCTACCGATAAAATACGTCCCCTCGACGTGCCAGCCGACGACGATAATGACCCCGACTGTCGCCAAGAGGAGCGATCCGACTTTCACCGGTGTCAACTTCTCTTTCAAAATCACACGGGCAAACAGCACCATGAACGCGGGCGTCGCAGCCGTGACGAGCGATCCCGTATGCGCGTCCGACAGTTTCGTCCCGATGAACTGAAACGAAATCGAGGCGACATAGCCGATGACTCCGACGAGCGCGATCCACTTCCAATCACCACGCCCGATCCGTTCTCTTCCGAACAGCCACCACGCGCACATCAACACGATGAAGGCCACGAAGTAGCGCATCCAAATGAGCGTGAACGGCTCGATAAAGCCGAGCGCATATTTACTGACGACGTACATGCCCCCCCAAATACTTGCGGCGAGTGTCAAACTGATGGCACCGAGCCACTCTTTACGCATCGTGTCCCTCCTCTCCTGATGCCTAAACAATACGACACCGCTTGATCATATTCCTGTTTTCTAGTTGTCCGATATGAAGAAATCGCTTACACTGAGGATAACGATGATTGAAGGGAGGGAGAAAGGTGAACTTTGTCGGACGTACGCATTGGTCAACAGAACATTTGTACATTTTGCGTGCGATTTTTCACGATGTCGCGTAATCACAGGACCCGTCTGTCCTTTTTTAGACATTGTTGAAATACGACAAAGCGCTTCTCCCTCTTGCCGAGCGCTTCTTTGCGCTCGGCTTTTTTGATAGGCCTCTACTTTAGGAGGAACGATTTATGTTAATCGAATTACAAAACATCCAAAAGCAATACGGCGGCCATGCCGTCTTAATCGATGCCAATCTTCATGTGAACGCCGGCGAACGAATCGGACTCGTCGGACGGAACGGGAGCGGCAAGACGACACTTCTGCGTCTGATCGTCGGTGCTGAAACACCGGATGGCGGAACGATTTACCGGAAACAGCGGTTGATGATTGGCTATTTGGCCCAAATCCCGTCCCATCCCGACAAGACCGGTCGAGACGTGCTCTATACCGCATTCGCCGAATTGACGCGACTCGGCGACGAGATGCGACAGCTTGAAGCAAATATGGCTTCAAGTGACGACATCGACGTGCTACTCGAGACGTACGGCGCCTTGCAGACCCGTTTCGAGAACAACGGCGGCTACCTCATCGAGTCGAAAGTGAACGCGATGATCGACGGGTTGCGCCTGACCCGCTTCGTCGACCGGCCGTTCGACACGCTTAGCGGCGGCGAACGGACCAAGGTCGGCCTCGCCTTGACATTGCTTCAAGAACCGGACCTACTCATCTTGGACGAGCCGACGAATCATCTCGACCTCAAGGCGATGGCTTGGCTTGAGACGTTTCTTTCAGACAGTCCGTCCACGCTCCTTCTCGTCTCGCACGACCGCGTGTTTTTGGATGCGGTCGCCACGCGCATCGTCGAGTGTGAGGACGGGGAATTGATGAGTTTTGACGGCAATTACAGCGCGTTCGTCGCCCAAAAAGAGAAACGACTGCTCGACCAATTCCACGCCTACACGGAGCAACAGAAGAAAATCAAGAAAATGAAAGAGACGATTCGTCAGCTTCGGCAGTGGGCGAACGAAGGACACCCCCCGAACGAGAAGTTTTACCGTCGGGCCAAGTCGATGGAGAAAGCGCTCGCCCGAATCGAGACGATCAAACGGCCACAACTCGAATCCATTCAGCCTGACATCCAGTTCATGGCGCATGGCCGGACCGGACGCGACGTCTTCGAGGCGACCGATGTGACGGTCCGTTTCGACCAGACCGTCTTCGAGCACGTCTCGTTCTACGCGGGCCATGGTGAACGCATCGCCATCGTCGGCCCGAACGGGAGCGGCAAGTCCACGCTCTTGAACGTGTTGCTCGGCCACATCGAACCGACCTCAGGCGAAGTGCGGCGAGCGGAACGCGCGAAAATCGGTTATTTATCCCAGCACGTCGATTTTGATCACTCGCATCGGCTCATCGAGGCGTTTCGCGACCGGATTCCCGTCGACGAAGGCAAAGCGCGACAACTCCTCGCCCAATTTCTTTTCTACGGTGCGAGCGTGTTCAAACCGGTCAAGGATTTGAGCGGCGGCGAGAGGATGCGGCTCATGCTCGCCATCTTGATGCATGAAGAGATGAACGTGCTCGTCCTCGACGAACCGACGAACCATTTGGATATCGAAGCACGTGAGGCACTCGAAGAGGCGCTCGACCGTTTTAACGGGACACTCGTCGCCGTATCGCATGACCGCTACTTCTTGAATAAACTATTCCCAATCACGTACTGGCTCGACGGGACGACGACGCGTTTCCCGGGAAACGTGACGTACGCGCTCGAGAAGCGACGCGAGGCAATCTTGACGGTGACTCCGATGCCAAAACCAAAAGCACCTCCGAAGCAAAAAGTAGCGACACCTTCAAAAGACGTCTCGCGCGGAGAAGCGCGTTTGGCCGAGCTCGAGGCGCTTCATCAGTCGCTCGTTCTTGAAATGAATGACACGAACGATTTGGAACGATTGATGACGTTGCAACGACAAAGCGACGCCTTGCAAACTGAAATTGATTCATTGGTCTTAGAATTACTCGAATCCATGTAAACAAAAACGACGCCGGGCTTAGCGGCGTCGTTTCTGTTCGTACCATGATTGCGTGAGAAATCCGATTATCCCGACCGCGATCAAAACGTAGGGTAGGACCCGCGGCTCTGCTGCCCCCTCCCCAATGGAGAGGAGGAGCAGACCGCTCGCGAACGTCCCGAGCCAATAGATTTTCGGCATTTTGTCACCTCCCGTAAAAATCGCTTGTAATTTGTCTGAATTTTCCGTAAAATATCATCTAATTCTATCTAAAGAAAGGAGACTCGCCAATGCCTCGTCGTAATTGGAACACCCTTGTCCGTTCTACCTTATTCGTCACCATCGCCCTCGCTGCTTTTTTATACGTACGTTATGACGCAGAAATCAAAGAACGAGAACACGCTTTGGAATCATACCTTGCCACTCATTATAACATTCCGGAACAGACCTACTCGCTTGACGGAGCACTCGGCTTTAGCGGGTACGTCTATGACGTCACGTTTCGCGACGAACCGGATGCCGACTATTCGTTCCGTGTGACGAAGGCAGTCGACGGTCACCGCATCGAGTATAAAGCGGCGGCTGGTGCTTCCCCGTCACGTGTCTCCACGTTCACGCAATGAAAAAGCGCCACAGTCGTGGCGCTTACGGTGAGCGTTTCTAGTCGGTTGGACTTCCACCCGATCAAGTTGATCGACCGTCCCATAAGTGTTACGTCGTGCTAGAAAGCGATGCGATTCATGCAACGATTTCCGAGCAATCGTTCGTCTTTCTGACAAGGCGGCACATACAGAAGCACGGCTTCCGGTTGCCGATCAATCGTCAGTTCGACCTATGTGAACGAAATCTGTCACGAATCCCATCCGGCCCACCTCCGCCCGAGGAGACACCCCAACCATCCGACTCGTGTTCCCAAGAATCCTTTTCGTCTGCCCCTCACATCGCGTAAGGTCGGCGACAGGTAGCGACAGGGAACGGTTCGATGACCGGTTGTCCGAACAGGCTGTCTGTCGTTTGACCGGTTCACGCCTAGTCAAACGTCTCGAAAATTGTTTCATCCGTCGCCCCCTTTCAGTCTACTCTTTTGAATGAGGACTACACTAATACAATAGCCGTTTTTATGGCCTTCAAATCCGTGTTCACCATTTCTCCAAATCTCTGATCTACACGTACTCGTTCAACGCGTACGCGACGCCATCGGCTTCAGCGTCTTTCGTAATATGGGTACTGATGTCTTTTAAAGCATCCACGGCATTTCCCATCGCGATGCACGTCTCCGCCACCTCGAACATCGAGACGTCGTTCAAATTATCGCCGATGGCCACGATGTGTTGTTTCGCGATATGATGATGTTCTGCCAACTGTTGAAGGGCCATCCCTTTACTCGCTTTCGGATGACCGATCTCAATTTTCGTCCACCCGGCTGTCGTGATCAAAATATCGGTCCGCGGCTCATATAATTTCCGAAGTTTGTGGAGTTTACGACGATCGAACGAGTAGATGAACACTTTATACACTTCATCCGCCTCGAAATCGATGTCGTCGATTACATCGACGTACGTCAAACCGAACTGTTCGTTTTGAATCTCGATTTCCCGCTCTCCCCATTCCCGCGTGAACGATTGATCGTGCGGGAGCACCTCGTCAAGCTCCCCTTTCAATAAATCCGTCCCCGAACGCAGCACCTTCACGCCGGTATTCGTATAAAACTCCACGTACGTGTCGTGCTCGTGGGCGATGTCCCATAGCTCTTGGACGACATGTTTCGGAAGCGAGTGATAGTATATGCGTTCATTTTCATAAAAGGCGATCGCCCCATTCCCGGATAAGATCGGGCACGTCAGATTGCTCCGTTTTAAAATTTCTTCGATATCATGAATCGAGCGTCCCGACGAGATGGCGACTAAATCGCCTTGCGCTTGCCGCCGTCGAATCGCCTCCTGGTTCGCTTCCGTGATGATGCCTTTTCGCGACAATAACGTCCCATCCAAATCAATCGCAATTAACTTCATATCGGTCCCTCCTCTTAATACAGTCTTCTTCTTTATCATTCCCTCATTTATCGTCGCTCAACGTCCAGATTGCACAATCGATGAAAATCTCGTTTTCCGACATTACTTTTAGGGAATAATAATGAGGCCTACATAATCGTATTCGTTTAGGAAGGAGACTTTATGAATCATTCATCGAATAAGCCACGGCTGAACCGTGTGTTTTATATCTCAGCAAGCGTGATCGCCTTGCTCGTATTGTTCGGGGCCGTACGCCCGACGTTGTTCGCGGAAATCGCCGGCAACATCTTCAATTTCACGACCCAGTCGTTCGGCTGGTTTTACTTGTTGGCCGTCTTTTTCTTCGTCCTCTTTCTCGTCTTCCTCGCGTTCAGTAAATATGGAAAAATTCGCCTCGGTGCGGACAGCGACCGGCCGCAGTATCCGTTCTTTACTTGGATCGGGATGCTCTTCTCGGCCGGCTTCGGTGTCGGGCTCGTCTTTTGGGGCGTCGCCGAGCCGATGAGCCACTTCTTCACCCCGCCTTATGCGGACACCCAAGCGTTGACGGTCGAAAGTGCCCGTCTCGCCATGGCCTACTCGTTCTTCCACTGGGGAGTGAGCCAATGGTCCGTGTTCGCCATCGTCGGTCTGATCATCGCCTATTTCCAGTTCCGGAGAAACGCGGATGGCCTCATCTCGACGAGTTTGTCTCCTCTTTTGAAAGACCGCTCGTATACGCGGCCGCTCAATCAGACGATTGACATCTTCGCTGTCATCGCGACGGTCATGGGCGTCGCCACGTCGCTCGGTTTAGGGGTACTGCAAATCAACGGAGGACTGAACAGCGTCTTCGGTTTACCGAATACGGCGCTCGTTCAAGTATTGATCATCGTCGTCCTGACCGCCCTGTTCTTGACGTCGACGACGACCGGCCTTGACCGCGGGATCAAATGGCTCAGCAACGTGAACTTGGCGACGGCGCTCGTCCTTATGATTTTCGTCTTCTTTGCCGGTCCGACCGTCTTCATCCTCGAGACGTTCACGCTCGGATTCGGTGATTATTTGCAAAACTTTATCCGCTACAGTCTCCGGCTCCAACCGTATCAACAAGGAACGTGGGTCCGGGACTGGACGATCTTCTACTGGGCGTGGGCCATCGCCTGGTCACCGTTCGTCGGGGCGTTCGTCGCCCGCGTCTCGCGTGGTCGCACCATCCGTGAGTTCATCGTCGGCGTTCTCGTCGTGCCTCCGGCCATTGCGCTTCTATGGATCGCGGTATTCGGCGGGACGGCGCTCCACCTTGATTTGTTCGAGGGGACGTCGATTGCCCAAGCGGTCGATGCGGACGTCACGAGCGCCTTGTTCGTCACGTTCGCCGAGTTGCCGTTGTCGTTCCTTTTGTCCGTCTTGTCCATCCTGCTCATATTGACATTTTTAATCACGTCCGCCGACTCGGCGACGTATATCATTAGCAGTATGACGACGAATGGCAGCTTGAACCCTCCTCTCGCCGTTCGCATCGTCTGGGGTGTATTGCTCGGCGGCATCGCGGCCGTCCTTCTCATCGCCAGCGGCCTTGAAGGATTGCAGACCGCCTCTCTCATTTCGGCGTTGCCGTTCACCGTCATCCTCATTCTGATGGTGTACACGTTGTTCAGCCTGTTGCGAAAAGAAAACATGAAGAAAATCAAATGATGTCACAAGAGCCGCCTTTTACTAGGGCGGTTCTTTTAGTCGATCATCTCCACTCAGTTGACACGGTTGACGTCGATTGCTACGCTTTTGTCAGAATTGCATGACGAATTTTAGGGGGATGAGTATGCTACAAGATTTCACACGGTCATACGCTGAGACGCTTGACAAAAGCGATGCTCTGGCACGCTATCGGGAAGAGTTTTATTTGCCGCAAGACGGGATTTATATGGACGGGAACTCGCTCGGGCTGTTATCGAAACGGGCCGAGCAGACGCTTCTCGAGTCGCTTCAAGACTGGAAAGAGCTCGGGATTGACGGGTGGATGTCGGGACGTCATCCGTGGTTCAACTTATCGGAAGAACTCGCCGGTTTGAACGCACCGCTCATCGGGGCACGAGCGGAAGAAGTCATGGTGACGGGATCGACGACGGTCAACTTGCATCAGCTCGTCGCCTCATTTTATAGACCGGAAGGCAAGAAGACAAAAATTTTGGCGGATACGCTCACGTTCCCATCAGACATCTATGCGCTGAAGAGTCAACTTGAATTGCGCGGGTTAAACCCAGAGGACCACCTCGTTCAAGTCGAGAGTCCGGACGGCCGTTATTTGCGTGAAGACGACATCATCGCCGCGATGACGGATGAGATCGCCCTTATCGTCTTGCCGACGGTGCTCTATCGGAGCGGACAAATTTTAGATATGGCCCGTCTCGCCAAAGCGGCCCATGAACGCGATATCTTAATCGGCTTCGATGCCTGTCATTCCGTCGGGGCCATCCCGCACGCCTTCCACGATTGGGGGGTCGACTTTGCGTACTGGTGCAACTATAAACACTTGAACGGCGGCCCGGGGAGCGTCGGCGGCTTATTCGTCCACGAACGCCACTTCGGGACGACACCAGGCCTCGCAGGCTGGTTCGGTTCGCGTAAAGACAAGCAGTTCGATATGGACCATACGATGACGCCCGCCGATCATGCCGGGGCGTTTCAAATCGGGACGCCACACGTTTTGAGCCTCGCTCCTCAACTCGGTGCGCTCGAGATGTTCAACGAAGTCGGGATGGAAGCGATTCGTGAAAAATCACTCGCCTTGACGACGTATCTGATGGATCTCGTCGAGGCCGTACTCGCACCTTACGGGTTCGTGCTCGGTAGCCCGCGTGACGAAGTCGCCCGCGGCGCCCACCTCAGTCTCGAGCACCCAGAAGCGGCCCGCATCTGTAAGGCGCTCAAACAACACCGGGTCATCCCGGACTTCCGCGCCCCAAATATCATCCGGCTCGCACCGGTCGCCTTATATAACACGTTCACGGACGTATATGACGTCGTTCAAATCTTGAAGACGATCATGGAAGATAAAGAGTATGAAGCGTTCGCGAACGTCCGCGAAGTCGTGGCGTGAGGAGGAAAAACGATGAGTGAACGCATTGAACATAACGTCGAACAGACGATTCAAACTGACTTTTCTAAGGACATGTCTTATGGAGACTATTTGCAGCTCGATCCGATTCTATCGAGTCAGCACCGTCTATCGGACCACCATGATGAGATGCTCTTCATCATCATCCACCAGACGAGCGAACTATGGATGAAACTGATTTTGCACGAGTTGACGGCTGCGACGACTGCCATCGCGAACGAAGAGCTCGAACGCTCGTTCAAGATGCTCGCCCGCGTATCAAAGATTCAACAACAACTCATCCAGTCATGGAGCGTGCTCGCCACGCTCACACCGGCCGAGTATCTTGAGTTCCGGGACAAGCTCGGTTCTTCGTCCGGTTTCCAGTCGTATCAAAACCGGCAAATCGAGTTCGCACTCGGATTCAAGAATGCCCGCACGCTCAGCGTCTACGCCCATGACGAGGCGTTGTATCCGCTTTTAGAGACATCCCTTCACACACCGAGCATCTATGATGTGACCGTCCGCGAGATGCATCGTCGCGGCTTGGCAATCGATCAAGCCGTACTCGAACGTGACGTGACAAAGGACTGGGAATGGAACGAGAGCGTCGAAGCGGCATGGGTCGAGGTGTACCGGGACGTCGACACATACTGGGACTTATATGAACTTGGAGAGAAGCTGCTCGATATTGGCAGCCAACAACAGATGTGGCGCTTTAACCATATGAGTACGGTCGAGCGGATTATCGGTCAAAAGATGGGCACGGGCGGCTCTTCTGGCGTCAACTATTTGCGACGTGTCCTCGATCACCGGTTCTTCCCGGAGCTTTGGACCGTCCGGACGAAATTATGAGGAGGCAACAGCATGAGTTGGATTGATGTATCGCAACCGCTCGAGGATACGACGACGACGTGGCCCGGGGATACCCCGTTCCGTTATGACATCGCTTGGCCGATGGCCGACAGTGGTTCGGTCAACGTCGGCAAAGTGACGATGAGCCTTCACACCGGCACTCACATCGACGCACCGTTCCACTTTGATGACGCCGGAAAACGCGTCATCGACCTCGATCCCGGTCTCTATATCGGGCCGGCCCGGGTCATCCATCTGCCTGGACACGAGCGAATTGAGGCGAGTGACTTGGATGGCTTTGACTTGACCGGTGTCGAACGCCTCATTATTAAAACAGACGGTTGGTCAGATAAACTCGTGTTCCCGGAACGCATCCCAGAGCTGACGCCGTCGCTTGCCGACCGGCTCGGCGACCTCGGGATTTACTTGATCGGTCTCGATTTACCGTCGGTCGATGCAATCGACAGTAAAGAAATGGCGGCCCATCACGCGCTTGCCCGTAACGGGGTCCATATTCTCGAAGGACTCGTCCTCGACCATATCGCACCAGGCGATTATGAACTGAACGCTGTCCCGCTCCCAATCGTTCAAGGGGATGGTAGCCCCGTCCGCGCCTTGTTGCGCGCCCTCGATTAACCTGACATCCATCCCTCGCGGATGGATGTTTTTTGTGGGAAACTGTGGGACGATGCTTGAGTGATCGACTTAGCGGGAAGAGAGGTACTACGCAAACTGTGTAGAAAGGAGTGTTTTTTATGAACGTCATCTCATTTATTCTCCCCGCCTATAACGAAGAAAAAAACATTCCACTCATCTTTGAAGCCATCTGCGAGCAATTCGAGGGGAGCACGTACGACTATGAAATTATATTCATTAACGACGCCAGTTCGGACGATACGCTAGACGCCATCAAACGGTTGGCGAACCGGCACCCTGAAGTCCGATACGTCTCCTTTTCACGAAACTTCGGAAAAGAAGCGGCTATCCTCGCTGGCCTGCAACACGTGACCGGAGACGCCGCCATTTTAATGGATACCGACTTGCAACATCCTCCCGCCCTCATTCCTCAAATGATTGCGGGTTACGAAGAAGGATACGACCAAGTCATCGCCAAGCGCGACCGGACCGGTGAGAGCGGGCTTCGAAAGTTCGCCTCGCAGACGTATTACAAACTCATCAATAAAATCGTCGACGTCGAACTCGAGGACGGGGTCGGTGACTTCCGCCTCCTCAGCCGCGAGGCGATTGACGCCTTGTTACGCATGAACGAGAACCACCGCTTCTCTAAAGGGTTATTCTCTTGGATTGGAATGGAACAAAAAATTGTCACGTATGAAAATGTCTTACGGCAAAACGGCGAGACGAAATGGTCGTTCAACCAGCTGTTTAATTATGGGGTCGATGGTTTAATTTCGTTTAACTCGAAGCCGCTCCGGTTCTGTTTTTATACGGGCGTCTCAATTTTGATTTTGTCGATGCTCTACATCTTGTTCACCTTGTTTGGCATCATTCAAGACGGTGTCGAGACACCTGGTTACTTCACGCTCATCTCGGCGATTCTGTTGCTCGGTGGCATCCAGCTCGTCAGCCTCGGGATTATCGGGGAATACGTCGGACGCATTTATTTCGAGACGAAACAGCGTCCTGCTTATTTGATTCAAGAGACTAATATGCAAAGGAAGAGTATGAATGAACAAGCGAAAGGCAGAGTTTATAAAATTCATCGTCATCGGGGGCATTAACACCCTCAATTACTATTTGGTGTACATGTTGTTTCATCACGTATGGAAAGTCGGCTACGGGGTCTCTCATGTGGTGGCGTTCACGCTCAGCATGGTCGCCTCTTTCTTTTTGAACAGCTATTTCACGTTCAAAGTTAAACCGACGTTACGGAAATTTTTGCAGTTCCCGTTGACGCAAGTCGTCAACTTCACGGTCACGACCGTCTGTATTTATCTACTCGTCGAACAGCTTGGTGTTTCGACATCGATTGCACCGCTGTTCGCCATTTTCATCGCCGTACCGGCGACGTTCATCGTTACGAGTAAGATTTTGAAACGCGAGCAGTCGACCGTATGAAGAACGTCAAGCTGATCGTCGCTGCGTTTCTCGTGTCAATCGTCGCTCATGCGTTCTTTATTTATTATCAATCGCAAGGCGGCTACATCGCCGGACCGAACGACGGATTGTCGCAGATGGTCCCGTTCAAACATTTCTTGTACGAGACGTTCCATAAAGGCAACCTCGTCTATGCGGAAGACTTCGGCTTTGGCGGCGGGGTCATCACCCAGCTCGCCTACTATTACGCGACGTCGGTCGTCTTTTGGCTCACGGTCGCCGTCGTCTCGTTGTTCGACGTGCTCGGTCTCGTCACGCCGGACCTCGAGCTTTGGTTACAGCTCGCGCTCGTCGTCAGCATCGTCCGTCTAGCCGTCGTCTTCGTCTTGACGACGTACGCGTATCGACTCTTTCACGTGCAGACGCTTTACGCCTTTGCCGGTGCCGTCGTGTACGGTGTGTCGGTCATGTACATCCGGCACGTCACGTTTTGGGAGTTTTTCGCGGACGCCTTTTTATGGGTGCCGCTCCTCGTGATCGGGCTCGAACGAATCATCCGGCTCGGTCGGGCGGACCTGTTCATCGCCGTCAGCGCGCTGATGCTCGTCAACAACTTCTACTTCGCCTACATCAATTTGGTGTTCGTCCTCGTCTACGTCTTGTTCCGCCAGTTCATCCGCTTCCCGGAAGATCGGCTCAGACGTCGGCACCAATGGATGCTCTATAGCGGGTCTGGCGTGCTCGCGCTCTTGTTGAGCGCGTTCGCGTTCGTTCCGGCGACGTACGGCTTTCTACAGAACGAGCGACCGTCACTCGCCCATGACATCCCGTGGCTTCGCCCCGATAACGTGTTATACGATAGCACCATTTTAATCATTCCAGCAGTTTTCGTGCTGCTCGCACTCTATCGTCCGCTCTACCGCCATACCGCGTTCCGGCTATTCGCGTCGATGAGCCTCTTGTTCGTCGTGCTCCATTTCAGCCCGCACGTCGGCAGTTTCTTTAACGGGTTCTCGGCGCCGCAGTTCCGGTGGGAGTATCTCGCGAGCTTCACGATGGGCGGTGCGGTCGCGGTCGGGTTGTCGCAGTGGCGGTTCGAGACGCGCGCGTTTCTCATCGCCACTGCCGGTACTGTCGCGCTATATCTCCTGTTCGGCCTATTCGGGAACGTCGCGTCGTGGCCGGTCGGTCTTGTCATCTTCTTCTTGATGCTCGCCACCGTGGCGTCGCTCTGGTGGAAACCGGCACTCGCACCTTACGTTCTGATCGCGTCTTGTCTCATCGTCTTCAACGGCTATACGAAGCTCATCCTTCACGACAAGTCCATCGTCAACACGAACGAGGCATTCGTGAACAGCTCACGTTATGACAGTCCAGAACAGCGAGAATTGATCGACATCGTACAAGAAGAAGCTGGACCGCTCGAGCGGCTCGACTGGATGGTTCACTTGCGCAACAATACGCCAATCGTCCAGTCTTTCCTCGGGACGAGTCTATACTCGAGTATTTTGAACGGGAATTTGCTGACGTTCTATTGGCGTGACCTTGAAATCGATATGTTACGGGAAAGCGTGAGCCGTTACGGCACGCTCGGCAATCGCGCGAACTTGCACCACCTTTTGTCGAGCCCTTACTGGATGCGCAACCAAAACGTGTCGAGCGAAGCGCCTTATGGCTTTAATCTTCTTGCTGAAACAGAACGTTACGCTGTCTATGAGAGCGAGACACGGCTTCCGTTCGTCCGGACGACGACGTCCACATATCGTCAAGCCGACCTTGAGGACGCCTCGGTATTGACACGTGAGCAGGCGATGCTCTCGGGCGTCATCTTAGATGATGGAAGTGAGACGCCGACCCCGGCCCGTTCAATCGACTTTACGACAGAAGACGCCGAAGCCGCACTCCTCGGGGATACGCTCCGCGTCACTTCGGAAGAGGGCGGGATCGACTTGATTCCAGACGTACCAGAGGATGCGACAGGCGACTTGTATGTCTCGTTCAACATCCGGAAACTTGAAGGAGACGGCTTCTTCGTCAAGCTCGGTGGTTACCGGACGACACGAAAGCCCGAAGCCTCGATTTATCGGACCGACCTCACCTCGATGACGCTTCGCACACCGCTTACTGACCGTGTGCCGTTACGGCTTCCGGAAGGCACGTACGCGCTCGAGAACGTGACCGTCGAATGGGAAGATTATACGACACTCGAATCCGCGCTCGACGAGGCGGATGCTCGTCCGGACATCCCGGTCACGTGGGACGGCCCCGACCTCGACTTCAAGGTCGAGGACGCCGCATCGGGAGCGTATGCCGTCCTCCCGGTTCCGTTTGAGCGAGGATGGAGTGCCCGTGTTAACGGAGAAAAGCGCGACGTCTTACAGGCGAACTATGCGTTCAGCGCGATTCCTCTCGATGAAGGACGAAACGACGTCGAATTGACGTATCGTCCGCCGTTCTTCACCGTCACGACCGCGCTCAGTGTGCTTGGTCTCGGCCTGTTCGTCGGCTATCTCTTCTATCTGCGCCGCAAAGAGGTCGGGACATAACTCAGTAGATTTATAAGAAAGAGGCCACCTGGCGCGACTCGTTCGCGCCAGGTGGCCTCTTCTCCTTTTTATGGGTTCTTACGCACATTTCGATATAAACAGATAGGGGCGACCTCTGATAAAGTTAAAGTGACCAAACCATAACTTTGGAGGTGCCCCTATGTACAAAGAGTATACCATGAACCAGTTGGTTTTGCCCCTAGATTTAGAAGTTCGGCTCCCGGAGAACGACATCGCCTTCGCCGTCCACGACCTCGTCGAACAGATCCCGGACGAGGCGTTCGAGACGTTCTGGCGAACGACGGGCTGCCCGGCCTATCACCCGCGGATGATGATGAAGATCGTCCTCTGCGCGTACACGCAGTCCGTGTTCTCGGGTCGGAAGATCGAGGGCCTTCTCAAGGACAGCCTGCGCATGATGTGGCTCGCCCAGGGACACGAGCCGAGCTATCGGACGATCAATCGGTTCCGAGTCCATCCGGCCGTCGCCCCGATCCTGAAGTCCGCCTTCGTCACGTTCCGTTGCCACCTCGTCGAGGCGGGTGAGATCGATCAGGAGGCGATCTTCATCGATGGCACGAAGCTCGAGGCGAACGCGAACCGATACACCTTCGTCTGGAGGAAGGCCATCGAGAAATACAGCGCCGCACTCGTCGAGAAGTCGAATCGGCTATACGAGGAGCTGATGGCCGAGCAGGTCATCCCAGAGATTGAGCGCGAGAGCCCGGAGGCGCTCTCGGTCGAAGAACTCGAGGAGGTCGCGGCGCGACTCGGGGAAAAGGTCGACGCGATCGATGAGGAAATCGGTTCGACGACCGACGTCGAGGAACGCAAACGACTGCGCGCGAGACGCAAGGAACCCCGCCGCCTCGGCAAGCAGGCCTCCGACTTCGCTGCCCGGAAACGCCGATACGAGGAACACATGGCCGCCTTTGGCACGCGGAACAGTTACTCGAAGACCGACAGGGATGCGACATTCATGCGGATGAAGGATGATCACATGAAGAACGGACAATTGAAGCCCGGCTACAACGTCCAGATCGCGACCTCGGGCCAGTACACGCTGGCGTATGACGTCTTTCCGAACCCGACCGACATGAGGACGTTGGCCCCGTTCCTCGACGAGGTCGAAACGTTCCTCGAGTTACCCGCCTACATCGTCGCCGATGCGGGATATGGGAGCCAGCCGAACTACACGGACATCCTCGAGCGCCGGGGGCGCGTTCCCTTGATCCCGTACACGATGTACCGGAAGGAACAGAAGAAGAAGTGGCGCGAGAACCCGTTCAACATCTCGAACTGGGCGTACGACAGGGAGTCCGATGCGTTCACCTGCCCGGACGGGAGACGGCTTCCGTTCAGCCACGAATCCCGTAAGACCGACAGGGACGGGTTCGTCCGCGAGTCCCGCATGTATCTGAGCGAGGACTGCGGCGGGTGTCCGTTCCGCGACCTGTGCACAAAGGCCGAGGAAGGGAGCCACCGCCAGGTCGGTGTGAACGTGGCCTGGGAAGAACAAAAGCATATGACGAGAACGCTGCTTTCGGATGAGAAAACGGGTGCCCTCTACGCCAGACGCAAGACGGACGTGGAACCAGTTTTTGGATATCTGAAGGCCAATTTGGGTTTCACCCGCTTCTCCGTCAGGGGAAAACAGCGCGTGAGACGCGAGCTCGGCTTCGCGCTCATGGCGGTGAACCTGCGGAAGTTCATCGCCACCGTTGTCGCCCGAAGTACAAAGAAGGGGTCCGGTCACCGAAAATCGGTGACCGGACCCCTCTTTTTGATTGAAATACTTTAGAACTGGCTAGTTATGTCCCAGCCTCTTCTTCTTGCATGATTTCACTCGAACTCTTGCGGTGATCGAGTCGTTTCGACATGTTGATTTTATAGGCGAGGTTCGCTTCGTAATCTTTCGAGAACACACCGGCGTATAGCAAATCGAGCAGATACTGCGTCGAGTCGTTCGATGTAAAGCTACCGATCTTTGAGTAGAGACGTTCCCGCGTCGTCAACCGGAGCGTACAATCCGCCTCGTTCGAGATGGCGTTCTCGCCAACGCTCGTCAAAGCGAGAACCGGGACGTGACGCTGTTTCAAATACGGGATGAGCCGGAGCGTCGTGTCACTTTCCCCTGTATAGGAGATGAGTAGCGCGCACGTCGTCTCGTCCGAGTTGGCCGCTTCGAATTCAGGGTCAACCTCACAGATCGAGACGTGTTTTCCGATTCGGTTCATCTTCGCTTTAAAGTCGTGACAGAGCAACAAGTTATGAACGATTGAGAAAATTTTGATGTGACGTGCCTCATGAAGCATCGTCACGGCTTGCTCGAACGCCTCATGGTCGAGGAGCGACAACGTGTCCTCAATCGTCATCCGCTTCAACGCCGCCATTTTGTTCGCCACCGCCATCAATCCGTCCTCGGGCGCGAACGGGTAGTTGGCATCCACGTCTGAGAAATGACGATTCAAATAGTCGATCTCCTCTAAAAACACAGTCTTCAACTCGAGCCAACCCGAGAACTCGAGCTTCTCGGCGATTCGGCTAAGGATCGATGGATGCGTATACGTCGCCTCTGCGATTTGCTTCATCGTTTTCGTGGAGAGGTGTTCCCGCTGTTCAAATAAATAATCGATGACGCTTCGCTCAGACGGCGAGAATAGATCTTGTTTTAATTTCTCGGTCAACAACATGACGACGCCTCCTGTAAATGAAATTCACAAAAATAAATATACAATTGCATTTGTTTGTAAACGCTTTCGGATTTATCCCCAATCGTATTGTCTCTATTTTTCTTTATTTTATACTGAATGAGAAGCTTAGTTACACCTATTTCATTTACACTTCTGATTTATTTTTTGTGAATCAAAAAGGAGGAAATTGACATGACAACCGGAATCAAGCTCGTCACAATCGGAGGCGGCAGCAGTTACACACCAGAATTGATGGAAGGATTCATCAAACGCTACGAAGAGTTGCCGATCCGAGAGATTTGGCTCGTCGATATCGAAGCTGGGAAAGAGAAGCTCGAGATCGTCGGGCAGATGGCCCAACGGATGTGGGACGCCTCACCTTATGACGTCACCGTACATCTCACGCTCGACCGGAAAGAAGCCTTGAAAGACGCCGACTTCGTCACGACCCAGTTCCGTGTCGGCTTGCTCGACGCCCGCATCAAAGATGAACGCATCCCGCTCTCGTACGGTATGGTCGGGCAAGAGACGAACGGGGCCGGCGGCATCTTAAAAGCGTTCCGGACGATTCCCATCATCCTCGACATCGTCGAAGACATGAAACAACTCTGTCCGGACGCGTGGCTCGTCAACTTCACGAATCCGAGCGGCATGGTGACCGATGCGATTATCCGCTACGGGAAATGGGACAAAGTCATCGGACTTTGCAACGTCCCGGTCAACGCGATGATGGCCGAGCCGGAACTGATCGGCAAGAAACCGGAAGAATTGACGTATTCGTTCGCCGGATTGAACCACTTCCACTGGCATCGCGTCCATGACTCGAACGGGACAGACGTCACGCGTGACATCATCGACAAGATGGTTGACGGGGATTCAGGCATCCCGGCGAACATTCACGACATGCCGTTCTTCAAAGAGCAGTTGCAGCAGATGAACATGATCCCATGCGGTTACCATCGTTACTATTACCGCGCCGAGGAGATGCTCTCCCATATGCTCGAGGAGTACCAGGACCTAGCTGTCGGGACACGGGCCGAACAAGTGAAGCAGACGGAAGCGGAGCTGTTCGAACTGTATAAAGACCCACACCTCGACCATAAGCCAGAACAACTGTCCAAACGTGGCGGCGCCCACTATTCGGACGCGGCGTGTGAGACGATCGCCTCGATTTATGCGAATAAGAACACGCATATCGTCGTCTCGACAAAAAATAACGGGGCCGTCCCGGACCTTGCCCCGGACGATGTGGTCGAAGTATCCGCCTATATCGGGGCGACCGGTACGAAACCGATCGCATTCGGCGCGCTCGCACCGGCCGAGAAAGGATGGCTCCAAGGCATGAAAAATATGGAGCTATGCGTCGAAGAAGCGGCTGTGACCGGTGACTATGGCCTCGCCCTCCAAGCGTTCATCCTGAATCCGCTCATTCCAAGCGGTGAAACTGCGAAGCGGGTTCTCGATGAACTCCTAATTGCGCACAAAGACCACTTGCCTCAATTCGCCGAGAAGATTGCCGAGCTCGAAGCAAGCGGTGTGACGATTAAAGACGATGTCGTCCGTTCGCTCCACCCAATCGCCCATGTATAATAAAAGCCGACGCATTTTTATCAATGCGTCGGCTGTTTACATTATTTGATTAACTCGAGGTCGACCGGGATGTTTTCTTCGACCGTCTCCCCTTTCAAGTGGTTGACGGCAGCTTCCACACCGAGCCATTTCCCGAGCACGACTTTCTGTTGATTCCCTCCCGAGAGCGACTTCACTTTTTGCTCCATCGAATGGTGTTTGACACGTAGCTTTTTCAAATAGCCGTCCGCGAACGCTTCTTCCTCTTGCCGTGAGATAATCATTCCTTTCGCTCGCCGGTCGAGCGTCGGGAGCGAGAGGTTTTCGCGGAGCGAGAAGTCGAGCAACAACCCTTCGCCTTTGCAATCTTCCGTCAAGAAAGCGATGCCGTGAGCAATGGCGTCAGCAGGTTTCTTGATGCGCACTTCTTTTCCGTTCAGTTTGACGACGCCGGCTTTCGCCCGGTCCGCCCCGAACAAGGCGCGCATCACTTCCGTGCGCCCGGCCCCCATGAGCCCGGAGAATCCGACGATTTCACCGGCACGGACGTCAAACGAGACGTTGTGGAACCGGTTACCTATCAATCCGTCCACTTCGAGCACAACGTCCCCGATTGTCGCGTTCCGGTCCGGATAACGTTCGCCGATTTCTCGACCGACCATCTCTTTAACGATTGCTTCGAACGACGTGTCCGCGATGCGGTGTGTCCCGATCGAAAGCCCGTCACGGAGCACGGTGATCCGGTCGCATAGTTCAAAGATCTCTTCCATCCGGTGCGAGATATAAATGATGGAGACACCTTGGTCACGAAGTGCCCGTGATACCGCGAACAGGGCACGAATCTCGCGGTCAGTGAGCGCTGCCGTCGGCTCGTCCATGACAATGACTTTCGCATCTGTCATGAGTGCCTTGGCGATCTCAATCATCTGCTGCTGCCCGACCGATAAGTTTTTCGCAAGTTCATCGACTTCCATGAACACGTTGAGCTCGGCCAAATATTCGCGGGCCCGGCGCTTCATCTCTTGTTGCTTGATGACACCGAACGCACCCGTCAACTCGCGGCCGAGAAACAAGTTCTCCGTCACCGTCAATTCCGGCAAGATATTCAGCTCTTGATGGATAAAGGCGATGCCTTCACGCTTCGCCTCTTTCGGATGTTTGAACTGGCGGACCGCACCGTCGATGACGACTTCGCCGTCGTCTTGCGCATGGAGCCCGGTCATCACTTTCATGAGCGTGGATTTCCCGGCCCCGTTCTCCCCCATCAACGCATGAATCTCGCCAGGAAGGAGTTCGAAGTCGACACCTTTCAAGACACTGACCGGTCCGAATGCCTTATGGATTTGTTTCAATTCGATCTGCATCGAATCCCTCCTTAAAATATGACGCCCGCGTGCAAGATGACGTTCGCGTAAGGAGTCGCCTCACCCGTCCGAATGACGACTTTCGCCGTGGCGACTTCCCGTTTGAAGTCCTCATGTGAACACGTCTTTACCGTGTCGAACCGTTCGGTCAACGCCTTGGCGATTGTCTCGTTTTCCGTGAACACCTCCTCGGTGACCGTGATCTGTTCGATGACCACATCCGCCTCGACCGCATGTAACACGTCGAGAAACGACGGCTCTCCAAGTCTTAGTGACAAATCGACGCGTTCGACTCCGTTTGGGATGGGCAGACCGCAGTCGGCGATAACGACTTTATCTGTATGGCCGAGATCGGCGAACACTTTCGTCAAGTGACTGTTCAAAATACCTAGCTTCTTCATTGAACCCGCCCCAATCGCATGAAAACTTCGTCACGTGTCGGCATCCCGCCTTGCGCGCCGAACCCTTCGACGCTCATGCCAGACGCGACGACAGCGAATCGAACCGCTTCAAGCAAAGGACGACCTTCGACGAGCCCGACCGCGAGCGCACCGTTGAACGTGTCGCCGGCGCCCGTCGTATCGACGACGTTCGCACGAATGGCCGGGATGTGTTGAATCTTTTCTCCGTCGTAAAAACGGACACCCCGCACCCCTTCTGTGACGATGAGCTTGTTCGGGAAACGGCGCAACACGTCCTCAATCGGCACATCGCCGAACAAGTCACGGCACTCGTGTTCGTTCGGCGTCACGTACGTCACGTTGTCGAGCAATGTTGCCGTGAGCGGTTGAGACGGGGCCGGGTTCAATAAGACCGGAATGTTTCGCTTTCGGCAGTAGGCACTCACGTGTTCGACCGTCTCGAGTGGAATTTCGAGCTGGAGCAGAACGAGTGTGTCCTCGTCGAGCAGTGCGTCGAGTTCACCGTCAGTGAAACGCACCTGTTTGTTCGCCGATTGGACGACGACGATGGCGTTGTCACGTTCAGCGAGGACGATATGCGCCGTCCCGGTCACGTCTTCCCCAACCGTCTGCAAGTGACGTGTGCCGACACGATGCGTCTCAAAGTTTTGGCGGATGCTCGTGCCGAACGCATCGTCGCCGACACATCCGACCATTTCGACCGTACCGCCTAGTCGTGCGGCGGCGACCGCCTGATTGGCGCCTTTTCCGCCCGGGACCGTTTGAAACGTGTTCCCGATGACCGTCTCTCCGGCCTGTGGACGCTTGTCCGTCGTGACGACCAAATCCATCGAGATGCTTCCGATCACTACAATTCGGTTCATCTGTCTTGCCCCTTCCGTTTCGTCGTCTGCCGTTCCGTTAACGTAACCGGCAATAAAATTTCTTTTGTCGCAGTGTCTTTCTTCTCAATCAAATCGAGCAGCCGCTCTGTCGCGAGTCGACCCATCTCATAGATTGGTTGCGAAATCGTCGTGAGCGGCGGGGACGTCATCTCGCCGAGCTCGATGCCGTCGTATCCGATTACTTGTAACTCTTCTGGCACGCGGACGTTTCGCCGGACCACTTCTTGAAGCACCGCTGCGGCGATGACATCGTTTGCTGCGAACAGGCCATCGAACGGCCAGTGTGTATCAAATAACGTTTGTGCGGCCGTGAGCGCTTCTTTGAACGTGAAGTTCGAATGGGTCATCCCGATGAGGCGATCCCCAGCGACGTCAAGAAAGCCCTCGGTGCGCCGCTTCACGGTCTGCAATTGCTCGGGTCCGGCGATATGGACGAGACGCGTCGCGCCAGAGGCGATGAGTGTGTCGGCCGCGAGGCGCCCCCCTTCATACCCGTCTGAGATGACGGCATCAATGCCCGATTTCACGATTCGGTCAAGGGCGACCATCGGCAAGTCGAGCTTCTCATAGTTCGGGTTATCCGAATGATTCGTCGTAATAATCAAGCCGTCCACATGCATCGTGTGCAAGGCGATGAGATACGACTGTTCTTTTTCTAACTGCTCGTCCGTATTGCACAGGACGACTTGATACCCGTGCCGGTTGGCCGCATCCTCAATCGCACGTGCCAACTGGGGAAAGAACGGGTTCGTGATGTCAGGCATGATCAACCCGATTAATCCGGACGTCTTTGTAAATAAGGACCGTGCGACACGGTTCGGTGCGTAATCGAGATCGGCGATGGCCTGCTCGACGGCGGCCCGTGCTTCCGCGCTCACGTAGCCGTTATTGTTCATGACACGGGATACCGTCGCGACCGAGACGTTCGCCTGTTTCGCCACTTGTTTGATTGTCGCCATCTCCATACCCCTTTTTTGGTAACGCTTACAATCACATCGTAATGTGTAACCGGTTACATATCAAGCAATATTTTCCGAAAAAAAAAACCGCGTGACTCATCACAGAGCCAAGCGGTTCATATAGTCTTTCTTTGTGATGACGTAAACGAGACTTGCCACCGTCCGGCCGTCGAGCCGTGTCAGTTGTTGCGACGTCGTGAACGAATAGACGAATCCACATTTCTCGACAACGCGCCGGGACTGGTCATTGAAGTCAAAATGACCGCACCAGATGCGCTCGAGTCCAAGATCTTCAAACCCGTGGCGCAACATCGCGCGCACCGCTTCCGGGATGTAGCCTTGTCCCCAACATGTCGGATTCAATACGTAACCGATCTCACGCTGCGCCTCGTGCTGAATATTTGGGTCCGGTCGCCGGTCGTGTAAACCGATCGTCCCGATGACCTCATCCGTCTCTTTCAGCGTGATGGCCCATACGTCTTGCTCGGCTTGAAACATTCGAATGACATCGCGTGTCTCCTCGATCGATTGGTGGGGCGCCCATCCCGCGTTCGGACCGACCCGGTCGTCTTTCGCGTACGGATACATCGCCTCCGCGTCATCGAGGTGAAACGCGCGAAGCCGCAAACGTTTTGTCTCTAGTTGAATCATCTTGGACTCCTTCTCATCGTTTTTCTCTTACTCGTTCAGGGAATGGATTGAACAGAGGAGGGATGACGATGCCATTTGATTATGATTTAGATTTTGATACGATCGACTTTCGGAAACAGCCCGAACTATATCGTGTCGGCCGCGGTGAACAAGGGGTGCTCCTCGTCGAACCTTACAAAAGCGAGATTCTGCCCCACTGGCGCTTCAAGACACCGGACATCGCGACACAATCGGCGGACGAGATTATGGAGCTGTTTGAAGCTTACCGGAAGAACGATGATTTCGTCGGCATGGACATGGCCCGCAAGTTCATTCAGATGGGCTATACGCGGGCCCGTCGCTACGCCAACTACAAAGGCGGACGCAAATACAAAGACGACGGCGATATCCACGAGCGTGAGATTGATGAAGAAAAAGCCGAGTCGGCCCGCATCTTCAAAGAGCGCTGGGATCAAATCCGGGCCGACGAGGACTATTTGAAACGAAAAAAGGCCCATCAACGTCAATACGGTTGATCAGTTCACCATGATGAGGAAGCGGGTCGTGTCTTTCTCAAACGATGCGATTTTCCGGAAGCCGACGCCCTCATACAGTCGAACGGCTCGTCCGTTGAACGCCGCGACGGTGAGCCGGACGGGCTTCCCGGTTCGTTTCGCTTCGACAAGCACAGTCTCAAGGAAACGCCGTCCATGGCCTTGTCCGGTCAAATCCGGACGCATACCGAGACCGAAATCGATGTATGTATCGTCATACGTATATGTATCGTTCGGGACTTGGGCGTAGTGCCCGAGGCAATAAAAGCCGATCAGTTCACCTGTTTCATGAACAGCTTGATAAGCCATCAGTTCCTTGATGCCTGCCTCAGAAGGAGTCTGGTTATAAAAATCATACGGTGCTTCGTACGTCCACGCTTGAATCGCGCGGGCGTCTTGTTCTGTCATCGGTTGGACGTTCATCCGCTCCCCCTCCCTGCGTCTCTATGCTGTTCGTGGTCGGGGTCGGGGATTCCTTTATCATCCACAAAAAAGACGGGCTGGCCCCGTCTTTACTTTCGTGTCCACGTCGCCGTGATGTCGACATCGGCCGCGTGCATCAAATTGTGAATCGGGCAACGGGCCTCGACACCTTTTTGAAGCTCCGCAATCCGTTCATCCGATTCGACCGTCTCGAGCACGATGTGGACATGTACGTTCTCAAAATATGTCCGTATTCCTTCGACACCTTGGAAGCCGCGCGGGTCGAGCGTCCCTTCGGTCACGAACGTCACGCCATCATAATCGAAGTTTTGGTCCTGCGCGACGTAGGCGATCATAATCGTCGTGCACGACGACAACGCACCAAGTAAATATTCGAGCGGGTTCGGTCCGGCGTCGGTGCCGCCGAGCCGTTCCTGCTCATCGACGACGAACGGAGCCAAATCACGGACATGTACCGTCGTCTTCACGCCGGTCGATTCTCCTTCAGCACGCATCGTCACGAACGGTTTCTCTGACATGCCATCTCCTCCTTGAAACGGGTTATCGTGAATCTGTTCCCGTTATTTCGGACCGTGTAACACGTCGTCGTAAATCGCGTAGTCGTTCTTGCCGTCTTGCTTGATTTGGTACATCGCCTGATCGGCTTTATGGATGAGCGTATCGAGGTCGACCCCTTGCCTAGGAGAGAGGCTCACGCCGATGCTCGCCCGAATCGGAATCGATTGCCGTCCGAGCAAGAACGACTCCTCGCTGAGCGTCCGTTGCAGCCGTCTGACAAAATCGATGAGACGAGGCTCTGTCACATCTGTCAAGAAGATGTAGAACTCGTCGCCGCCGACCCGGGAAGCTAGACCGTTTTCCGGCGTGACCGATTCGAGCAACGTCCCGAGATGGATGAGAAACTCGTCACCGACTTGGTGACCGTACGTGTCGTTGATCCCTTTAAACCCATCAAGGTCGAGGATGATGAGGGCAAGTGTGTCCGCTTGAAGCAGCGCTTGGTCGGCCTGTTCATAAAACGCGCGGCGGTTGGCGAGTTTCGTGAGCGGGTCGTGATACGCGAAAAAGCGAATCGTCTGTTCGGCCTCTTTGAACGAGTGCACGTCCCGGATGAGGATCATCCCGTGAACTTTTTGGTCGATATAGATGAAGTCGCCATCGATGACGACATAACGCTCTTGCCCCGTCTTCGTTTGAATCTTCGTCTCGAACTCGAGGAATTTCTTTTGTGCTTGGAAGTGCTGGCGGTAATGATGACACCACTCTTCCCGCTTTTTCTCCGGCAACAAGTCGACGAAACGTTCGTTGACGACCCGGACCGTATGGAACAACATCCGGGCGGCCGGGTTGGCGCTCTCGATGCGCCCGTTGTCGTCGACGAGCAGAATCGCGGACGGGTTCAAATTGTAGAGCGTCCCATATCGTTTCGCGTACGAGGCCAAGAAGTCGAGGCGGTTCATCGCCACGACGAGCGCGACGGCCCAGACGAGACCTCCATACATATAACCGTACGGCGGCATGACACCGCGGAATTGGAAATAACCGAACACGACGTCCCAGACGAGGACGGCGAGCGCCGTCCAAATGAGCATGCGTAGTACGCGCTGGTGCTCGGTTCGCTCTGCCCGTTTGAGCGCATAGACGAGCAAAAGGACGATGAGAAAATGGAACACGTTCCCAATCGTCATCGTGATCAAATACGAGGCGTTGAACTCAGGATAAATCCAAATTCCGACTTGGTCGAATCGTTGGCTGTTGATGATGTTCTCTTGACGGATGAACGTCAAGGCGACCGGGATGAGCGGTAAATAAAGGACATATGGGTAGAGCCATTTCGGCAACTTGGCTCCGACACCCGTCACTTTGAAGATAAAATGGACCGAGCACACAAAAATTAAAATCCCGGCGTTCCCGAACCAGTACGTCACGAAGGCCGGACTGAGTTCAATCGGTGACAAATGACGGCCGAACTCTGCCAGGAACAACATCGCATAGCCGAAGACGAACAGACTGAGCAGCCGATGTTCGACTTGTCGCGGATTTCGAAGCAACACATCCAGTGCGAGATGGCTGAGCAGGAAGGCCGGTAAGAGATAAACGACCATATACGTAAACAGTGCGGTCATGGATGGACCCCTTTCTCAAGACAGGTACGTCTCTACTTTCTCTATCGGATGCATCGTTCCCTTTGTCGAGTCGATGCGCACATACAAAAAACGAGCGGGACTGAGGTCCGCTCGTTTTCGTCATCTCGTTATAACGTCTCTTCAATCGCCGTATCGCCTTTGACGAGGTCGATTGACTTGTTATAGGCCGCTTCGTGGCCAATCACATGGGCGAGGAAAGCCGCCACGTCGGCGCGTGGAACTTCACCGGTCGACACGTCCCCGGTCTTCACTTTCCCAGTCCCGGCGTCATCCGTGAGCGCCCCTGGACGAACGATCGTGTATGTCAATCCGCTCTCCTCGAGCAGACGATCCGCATGATGTTTCGCCACGTAATACGGTTTCATTTCATCCGGCCATGCCGAGCGGTCTTCCGCCTTCAACGCGCTCACCATGACGAACTGTTTCACACCTTGTTGTTTTGAAGCTTCGATACTTTTCGCTGCCCCGTCTAAATCGATCAAGAGCGTCTTATCGGCACCCGTATGTCCGCCAGAACCTGCTGCGAATACGACGACGTCGGCACCGTCGATGGCGTCTGCCAAGTTCGCGACGTTGCCTTCAAGGTCACCGAGTACGGCTTGATAGCCTTTGTTTTTAAAATCTTCGAGTTGTTCGTCTTTCCGTACCATCGCCGTCACCTCATGCTTGCCTTCCTCCTGTAAGCGTTCGACGAGCTGTTTTCCAATCTGTCCGTTCGCACCAATTACAAATACGTTCATCTGTCTTCCTCCTCGAATCGAATTCAGAGACACTTGAAACGTCGTGTGGCTGCTGCCACGTCCGGCGCCGAAGCGATGGCCGAGATGATGGCGACCCCGTCGGCCCCGTCACGTCGAATCAACTCGACATGTTCAGGCCGAATGCCCCCAATCCCCACAATCGGGAGCTCTCGGTACGCCGCCCGCACTTGACGGATGAGCGTCGTCCCGTTCACTTCCCCGGCGTCCGCTTTTGAGTCCGTCGGAAAGATGGGGCCGATGCCGACATAGTCCGCATGCACCATCGCCGTCGCCGCTTCTTCGAGCGAATGGACGGAGACACCGAGCCATTTGTCCGCCCCAATCATCTGTCTGACGCGACGGGCCGACGCATCTTCTTGCCCGACATGGACCCCGTCCGCGTCGAGCTTCATCGCCAGCTCGACATCATCGTTCACGATAAACGGGACGCCGTACGCGCGACAAAGTCGAAGCAACGTCCGGGCCACCGCTTCTTTTTGATCTCCATACAGTGCCTCATTTCCTTTTTCACGAAATTGAAAACATGTGACGCCACATTGAAGTGCCGTCTCGACCGTCCGGAAGATGTCTTTTGTGTTCGTCGTTCCACAGATGAAGTACAGCTCTAGCTGTTCAGCGAGCTCGGCTCGTCGTGATCGTTTCAAGCGTGACACCCTCCTCTCCGTGCATCCCGTACGCCCAATGGTTCGTCGGTCCGTGTCCGGCTCCGATCTCGAGTCCATACGTGATGGCGCTTTGGATGAACCGCTTTGCCGTCACGGTTGCCTCAATCATCGGACGGCCTTTGGCGAGCTCGGCCGTGAGCGCCGCCGAGAATGTACAGCCAGTGCCGTGCGTGTCAAGCGTGTCGATACGCGGTGCCGAGACGAGGAAGGCCTCTGACGCCGTCAAGACGAGATCTTCGGCACGTTCACCCTCGAGATGACCGCCTTTTAAGACGACGGCCTTCGCACCGAGCGCCAAGATTCGTTCCGCCGCTTCAAGACGGTCTTGGAATGAGCGAATCGTCAAACCCGTCAACACTTCTGCTTCCGGCACGTTCGGCGTGACGACGGTCGCGAGCGGCAACAACGCCGTCTTGAGCGCCTCGACAGCCGTGTCTTGAAGCAAAGACGCCCCCCCTTTTGCGATCATGACCGGGTCGACGACGAGCTGTTTGAACGCATGCCGCTTCACGCCGGAAGCGACGGTCTCGATTCGACTCGCATCGAACAACATCCCGGTCTTGCACGCCTCGATTGAAAAATCGGAGCCGATCGCATCGAGTTGTTGCGCGAGCAATTCAGCCGATACCGCTTCGACGCCATGCACACCACGTGTGTTTTGCGCCGTGACTGCCGTCAAGACGCTCGTCCCGAATACACCGAGCTCTTGAAACGTCTTCAAATCGGCTTGAATGCCGGCGCCGCCGCCCGAATCAGATCCGGCAATCGTCAACACTTGTGCGCGCTTCATGACACCACCTCAATCCGGTCGCTCGGCAGTTCGACCGCGGTCATCTTCCCAAGCTCGTTCAAGAAATGAATTGGGAAATCGCCCGATCCCTCGGCACGTGCGGTCGCGAGTTCCCCGCAACGGGCGTATCCGGCGAGCGCCGTCGATGTCGCGGTCATCGCGTCAGCCTCAACCGCAAGAAACGCGCCGACGACCGCGCTGAGCAGACAGCCGGTCCCGGTCGTCCGCGTCATCGTTTCGGTTCCTCCTTTGATTTCAATCGTCACGTCCCCGTCGCTGACGACATCCGTCTCTCCGGTCATCGCGACGACACAGCGATACCGTTTGGCCGCCTCGCGCGCGACGTCTGTCACGTCTTGCAACGCTTCTCCCGTATCGACCCCGCGCGCGTGCGCCGTCCGGTCAATCAATGTCGCCATCTCACCGGCGTTCCCCCGGATGACCGTCACCTGCACCTGCTCGAGGATCGCAGTCGCCACTTGACGTCGAAACGCCGTCGCACCGACACCGACCGGATCGAAGACGATAGGACGTCCTGCAGCGTTCGCCGCTTGTCCCGCTCGAATCATCGTCCTTTCCGTCGTCGCATCGAGCGTGCCGATATTCAACACGAGCGCATCGCTCACCGTCGCCATTTCCGCTACTTCCTCGACAGCGGACGCCATGACCGGTGACGCACCGATCGCGAGCAATCCGTTCGCCGAGAAGTTGGCGACGACGATGTTCGTAACGTTATGGATGAGCGGCCGCTCGGCCCGTACTTTATCCCACAAATCACGCTTCATCGGCTCACCTCCACCGGTACGTCCCACGTCTCGAGCGTCCAGGCCATCTGCCAAAACGCCACTTCGTAATAACAGCTCTTCAAGAACAACTGACGGTAACGTTTGCGTTCGGCTTCTGTCGCTTGCTCGGCCAACAAGTCGAGCCGTTCAATCTGTTCTTCGACGAGTTCGCGGAACCATTCCGACCCATACGTCGCAATCCAAGCCGTATAGATCGGATGCTCCGGCTTTGCATCTTTCAATCGTTCGCCAATCTCGTAGTATACCCAGTAGCACGGTAAAATCGCTGCAAGTACGTCCCCGAGCGTCGGTCCGGCTTGTTGCATGTGCATCGCGTACGCATATGCGGTCGGCGCCGGCTCGAACGTACGTCGCTCTTCCTCGGTCACATCAAGCATCGTGAAGAACTCACGATGTAACGCGTGTTCCGCCTCGATCGTGTGGAGCGCGTGTGTCAAAAAACGGCTCGACAGTTCCATATCTTGCGCCACGATTGCCCCTCTCGCCTGCACTTTCGAAAATTGGTTCAGATAGTATGAGTCTTGCAGAACATAGTGGCGAAACTTCGCCTCGTCGAGCGTCCCTTCGCCGAGTGATCGGACGAACGGGTGGTCAAAACTCGCTTGGAACAAAGTATCCGCTTCTTGTCGGATGTGTTGGATGAACGTCATGATGAACTCCTCCTTTTGTATGGAAAAACGCCGCCTCCCATAACGGAAGCGGCGTCGGACATACAGCGTGAGAAAAGTCGTTTCGCCCACTTCCCTCCGCTAGCGTGAACTAGATCAGGTTCAAAGGGTCTGGACCTCGTCCATCTCAGCCGCGTCATGCGACTCCCCTAGTGGCAAACATTATGAAATTCGGTCGTCTTCAGACACATCATATCAATCTTTCGCTGAAATAGGAACCCTTCAACGCGAGAAGCGACGATTCAATGCCGTTCCCATCTGTGAGAAGCGCTCGATTCCGAGCTTGCGTCGATTCGAGGACGCGAACACGTAATAGTCGACTTTTCCCATGAAATACATCAAGCGCAAACCGGCGATAAAGAACGTGATGGTCGTACTGACGGCAAACCCGACGCCGTACCAATCGATGCCGAGCGGTAGCAGCGCCAGGGTGAAGAGTGCGTTGCCTGTGAAAAACGACAAGTTAACGAATAGTGCCCCGCGCCGGTCCTCAAAATAGAGAAGGAGTAGCGTCAAGACGAGAATCATCGCGTTCGCGAAAGCGGCGAGCGTCGTCATCCGAAAGATTTGACCGACTTCTTCCGGTACGCCAATCCAGCCGACGAACACACCCGCCATGAGAATGGCGAACAACGTGACGACCCCTTGGCTTCGTCCGAGACGAATCAATTCGTTCTTCAGGACGGTCGTCATCGTCTGTTTCGCCTTATCGATTTGATGCAAAGCGCCCCCGTAGTTGATGAGGCCGTAGAACGTGCGATACCGTTCATAAAAGCGTGTCTCGACGGCGACGACGAACAAGAGCTGGGTCGGGACAATCGTCAAGTAAGACCAGAATACGGCCGTGTCATAGTACGGGTTGAACACGAACGATTCCGCGACGACGGTCCGCCCCTCCCCGAACCAAATGATGAAGTTCGTCACCCAAATGCCAAGAACGTACAAGACGCCGATGGCGAACAAATCGGGGTAGAGATCAAAATAGCGGAAATAAGAAAACTCGTTCGTCGCATAGCGGAGCGGGAACGTCCGTAGCATCGCAAAGAATAAGCCGAACAGCGTGACGAGCATCCCGACCGTGAAGCCGAGCAACAGCTCCAAGCTCGTCGGGTCCACTAGGATGCGGCTAATCAAGAACACACCGCCAATCGCGATAAAACCGCCGAGTAAAAAGCTGTACGCGATCGCCTGATAAAACTTGGCCGCGCTCAAAAATAAGAACATGACCCAAATGACGTTAATCGTCATGAACAAGACGAACAAGACGAGCTTATACAAAAAATCGAGCGGTGAAATCATCCAAAAGATGCTGTACATGATGATTGCTGCGAGCATCGTCACTTTCAGCATTCCGGTAAAGACGGGAAAAATATCGTGTGCTTTCTTCTCGTAAAACAAATCGGCGACGTAGCGCGTGACGACGAGCTGTTGGAAACTGAACAAGATTTGCGAGAAGATGAACGCATAAGATACCGACAACATAAACAGCGTCCGTTCCTCGAGCGAGAGCATCGGCATTTGAAACGCCAGCCATTGAATCGTCCCGACGACCAAAATGACGATGAGCCAAGGTCCTGAGGTGACGAGACCGGAGAACGTGTACGCCTTCAGTCGGGATGAATAGTAGTCTTCTTGAAACAACTTCTGTAACTTAAACCCGATGCCCGCCATACTGTTCCCTCCTCGCTTCATAGATTGCTTTGTACCGGTCGACGAACTGTTGCAACCGGTAATATTGACGGACGCGTTCGCGGCCGTTCTTGCCGAAGCGCATCCGTTCAAGCGGATAATCTATCATCCACTCGATTTTATCGGCGAGTGCTTCCGGGTGGACAGGCGGCACGATGAACCCGGCTGGACCGAACGGGTCGTCCGAGCGTCCGTATAAAAGTTCCGAACAGGCACCGACGTCTGTCGCCACCCATGGGATACCGGCAGCCATCCCTTCTAGGACGGCTAGCGGCTGCCCTTCCGAGATGCTCGTCAGTAGCAACAAATCGAACGTCGGTAACCATTCCTGCACATTCACTTTCCCGACAAGTTCGACATAATCCGTCAGACCGCTCTGTTCAATCAACAACCGACATTCCTCGGCATATTCTTCGTCCTCATCGAGCGGGCCCATAATCGTCAGTTTAAAGAGACGGCGCCGTTCTTGTAAAATCTTCGCCCCATAAATCATCGTCTTTAAATCTTTAATCGGTACGACACGGACGATGGCCCCGATTTGAAACACGTCGTGCTCGACCGGCTCGATGACCGGACGGATGTGGCGATCGGCGATGCCGTTGGCGATAATCTTCGTCTTTTCGCTCGGTGCCCCAATCCATTCCTGATATTCACGATTCCGTTCAAACAGCGTAATAATCTCATCGGCCGCATTGTAAGCCTCGCGTGACAAGTGGTGGAAGAAACGGACCCAGCGCGGCTTGTACGGAGCCGGAATCCAGTAGGACTGAAGAATCTCTTCTTCCCGCTCACGGGAATAAATGCCATGCTCGGTTAATATGAACGGGATGCCTTGTGTCTCTTTCATATAGGAAGCGACCATCCCGGCGTAACCGGTCGACACGGAATGGACGAGATCGACGTCGGGGAGCGGCTGATGCAACACGCGAAGTACCGGCATGTACATGCTTTGCCACATCCAAAAGTAGTCGATGAAAGATCCACCGTTCATCTCTTCAGAATAGGCGGTCTTGACGTTGTGCCAGAAAAACTCACTGGCGAAAAACGCCTCACTCGAGGGGACTCGCGTCCCGATAATCCCGAGCGCTTGTCGATTCGGACTCTTCAACATCAGCCAATCCGACAGCTTCCGCTCTTCCTCAGGCGCGAGTTTCATCCGTCCTTTCCCCTTCACACCGGACTCGTTCAAATAGAGATGCGTGATTCCAGACACATTTTCCGGCAACACATACTTCATGTCCTCGGGACGCTTCACGGTCGGTTGGATGGAGATGATTTGAAACTCCACATCCGGCATCTCTTCAATCAGCGTCTGGGTCCAACTCGACACCCCTCCGCTCACGTACGGATAACTCCCTTCTAACACGAGTCCAATCTTCATGGTGTGCCTCCTTCGATGGCAATCTGAGCGTTCGCCGCCGTCAATGTGACCAAGTAGAGCGGGCGATCCGCTTCCATTTGTTCGACCGTCCCAAAGTCGAACGTACCTGTCTCAAGCGATTGTCCGGACTTGAGCCGGACCGTGAAATGCGACGGATTGACGAGCCCCTCGCCTGACAAGTAGACAGTCCCGTCATCAAACGAGACGTTCACGTCCGCCGCTTGGTAGGTGATGAGTTTTTCCGTCGCGTAATGCTGGGTATACGACTGCAGGTGCGGATAGTTTGTATTCACGTCGTCATTGATTTTTTTCAGACTGGCGAACATCGTGTCCCAGTCACGTCCAAGTGCCCGGTCGGGGTCGATAACGTCATCTGGGTGAATGAAGTGCGAGAAGACGCCAAAATTGGCAATCGCGTCGACCATCTGGAAAATCGAACCGCGCTCTTCCCCGTAATCGCTCGATACACGTGGAAAGTGGTAGACGTGAGGGTGTGTCTCATCGAACTCGAACTCTTGCACGAAATCCCCGTTCTCTGGTTCCCCGGTATAAAGCGACGCGATTGTGCGCAGTTCAGGTAACGCTTCAGCGATCGCATCGACGCCGGTCCGATTCAAGGCGTTCGACGGTGGGACGTACGATTTGAGCGTCTCAGCCGGGAAATAGTTCGCGAACACGGACTCGGCTTGAAGAAGCGACCGCTTCATCTCGTCTTTATCTTTCCACGGGATATAGCCATACGTCGGGTCAATCGGCTCATCAGCCGTGACGAGGGATTGATGGTTATAGCCATGTAAACCGATTTCTCCACCGCTTGCCAATAACTTACGACCGAAAAACAGCATCGGGAATTCGCCTCGTCTAATCAACTCTTCATCGACGAGTTCCATTTCTTCCTCGTACGTGCCAATCATCGCACCGGTGTAAATCAAGTCGTCTTCTTCGCCCATTCGGAGCATGTCTTCCCACCAATCTTCAGCAAAGAAGTCTTTGACCGATTTGTCGAGCGGCGTCGTCGAGACGTCTTTCATCTTCCCGCTCATAATCGGAGCCGGAAAGTCATCGATATACATGAGCTTGATGGCAGCCTGTGCGGAGACGAACGCCGGTGGCAACGTGCCGAGCGTTTGGACGAACAGGCCACGCGTCATCTTTTGATTAGTGATGGTCGTGTTCCAATAGAGCACGTTCCCATCGCCGACCGCATATTCCCAAAGGATAGGAAACCCTTCTGCCGACAGTAAGACGTTTGCGTCGTCTGCGATGGCAAAATCGATGACACTGTGGACGAACAAATCTTCCGGTGGATTCAAGTCGACGTAGCCTGGGAAAATCACTTCCTCGAAATTCAAGCCGTACACGTCCGGCACAAACTCCCCAATCTCTTCAATCCCTGTCAGCTCATTGAAGGCAGCATCTTTAAACCGGTTGCTAAAGATGAGGTTGCCGCCTTGCTTTACAAATTGTTTCATCTCGATGAGCGGCCAACGTGTCGTCCGTTCTCCCGTGAAGATGAGAATCGTATATGGCGAGGGCGTCACCGTCCCGACTTGTTCCGGTGTGATTTCTTGGACGTCGATTTTCGCATAGCGAAGCCCATATAGGATATTTTCAGCCGTCTGAACGGCCAATTCTTCTTCGTCACGGACAAGATAGACTTGAAGGCGATGTTGGCCGGTCTGAGCCGTTTCTCCGCCTTGAATCTGGTCAATCTCGATTCGCTGCTCTGCGATACCCGGCAACAGCGTGTGCAACGAGTGGATCCGTAAGTATTGAATCGCGCCGACGATGACGAGAAATAAGACGATGAAGAGCGAGAATGAGATTACAGTTCGTTTTTCCATGATGTCGTGTCACTCCATTCTTCAAATAACAGCCGATACTCGTACGGCACGTCCTCGAGCGAGAATTGGGTTTGCATCATAAACATGACCGCTTTCACCTCGGCCCAACGTTCCCGCGCATAATAGAAATCGATGAGCATGAGATGGGCCTCGATGCGTTCCGGGAAGTGATGCACATACTCTTTCAAGATAGCGAGTTGCTCTTTCGGTCGTTTCGCATCACGATAAATTTCATTCAAATCTTCATATATCCAAGCCGTTGGCGGAAAGAGCGTTTTGGCAATCAACAACTCCTTCAACCAGGCTTCCCGCTTGTCGGTCAACATGACCGTCGTAATCAGTTCACTGTGGATCATCCGTTTATAGATGGTGGCGAGCCGGCGAATCGATGCCGGATTCCCAAGGTCGTAGTCACGTTTCGCCTGCTTCAATTCTTGTTCGTATTGATCAACCAAAATGTTCATCGTTGCCGCTGCATAATGGACCGTTTCACTGTCCTTACTCTGCAGACCCATCTGCAAGTACTTCCCTTGTTGGTCAATCGAGTTATTCACGTGCGTCAAAATCGAATGTTTCCGAATCGCCGGGTCTTTTGAGTTGATGGCATCGGTCAACGGGAGCAAGCTCGCACTCGATTTCGCCTCGTGACGAATCTTTTCATAGTTGACGACCTTGAAGTCGATATATTCATCGTAGTCTTCAATCAAGCCACTGCGACCGAACCGTTCGGCGAGTCGATAGACAGCATAGACGGCAAGCTCGGCGATGAAAGGTAAAAACAGCCCGAAGCAAAGGGCTGTCACTGCGACCCCGTAATCTGGGGCTTTCATTCTCCGCTTCAACACAATGAGCAAGGCGAGGGCGAGGATGGCATGAATGACATAGAGGAAAATCCAAACGGTGCTACTAATCGTTGCCATACTCACACCCCTTTCTGAATCAAGATGCCTTCAATCCGGTCATAAATCCGTTGCCGGTGTTCTTCGCTCGTCCCCGGCAGTAAGAGCATCAGCTTGTTGTCATCTTTGTCGTAGCCGACGACATCGATTTCCCGCAAGTACGAATGGACGATAGCCTCGATGCTTTCGAGGGACACCGGCTCATAGCCAAGCGCATATTCGAGTACGATGTAAGGTTGGCCGTGATGCAGTTTCTTTTGCTCTTGCAACGCAACGAGCTCAGTGAACGCATCTTTTTTATAGAACGACGTCCCCGGATAGAGCAAAGCATGCTGTTCTTTTCGAATGAGCGTCTGCGCGTTCTCAATACGCGTCCCGATCCAGGAGAAGAGGATGTTCAAGACGTGCAAATCATCGGTCGTCAACTTACGGAGCGGTAAACGTTTGATGACGACGACTTCACGCGTCTGTCCATCAATCGTGATCGGCGCGAGCAACATCGGGTCCGAGTCTTCATCATCGAGTTGGCGTAGCGTCGTCTCTTGGACTTGGAAAAAACGTTTAAACATGCCCGATGCCTCGTCGAGGAAAATCGTTTGCGGGAACTCTTTTTTCTCCGCTTGGCGAATAAGGAGACGCATCGACTTCTGCGACCGGTCAACGTGATAGATGGCAACGTCACTTGCGAGAAAATATTTTTTCAAGAGGCGAATCGTTTCGCTTCGAATCAATTCAGGATGTGGTAAATCGAGCGAGACGGCCAATTCATACAGTTGGTTGAGGCTATATTCCGATTGGAGTAACTTTTGACGAAGTATCGTCTGAGAAGTGTTGAGTAAGTCGACTGTCTCTTTCAAGTACGTGTTTTCATCTTTCAGTTCCTCGTTGCGGAACTGACTGATCTCGTACCGTTCACGAAATGACGTGCTGAACAATCCGACGATGACAGTGAGGGCGAAGTAATAGAATAACGTGAGAAGTGAATTTGTATCGTAGAACAATAGGAAGATGTCGCCACCGACGAAACCCGTATAGACGACCTTATAGACAAGCAACAGAGCGAAACTGATGAGACCAAAGATTGTCCCGTACCGTAAGGCGAATAAAATCGCCGCAACGTAAAACAAGTTTAAATCGTTTTGAATCGACCCTAAGCTAAACACGAGGTCGATGCCGATCAATACGGCGAACACGACAAGGATTTCGGTCCACTTGATCCATGGACGGTCTTGAGCGTAAAAAATAAGAATCCCCTCCTCTTCGAGTTTTATGTTGTTTTATGGTAAAAATATTAGTTCCTTACATTAAATACCCGCACACTTCCTTCCTATAACCTTAAATAATCCCTAAAAATCCCATGTATCATAATAGGTTGGCTCATGATAATGGATGTAACCGTTCGCTTCGGCCAAGTTACGACTCGTACTTTCTTCCGTATCCGATACGGTCAATACGGCAATGTCGTACGTTTCGCGCAACGCGTTTAATCGCTCAATTTTTTCCATCGACCATGAATCTGATGTGATGGCCGTATAGTTAAACCCTTCCCACATGAATCCGTCGACGTAAGGGGCACTCGTCCGCTCCAACGTCTCGATTCCCCAATTCTGAACGATCGGGACACCCGGATACGTGCCTTGGATTGATTTTAGAAACGTTTCTAAACCGTCGAGCTGTTCGGCTAAGTCGGTAGGATAGTCGAGATGAACGTCATCGATGTCACCGACCGTATCCAAGAAGATGCCATCGATATGCTTATTGATGATTTGTTTTTGGATTTCACGAATCAAGATTTTTCGAAAGTTGGCAGATGCGATATTCGTCAAATACGAGTCCCATCTCTGAAAATAGATACGTTCCCCGTCCCGATAAAAGAAATCGTCCTCTTCCATTTGTCCAATTAACGCCCGGTTCCACGTATCTGCCTCCATCACGTTGATATAGCCGAGTACTTTCGTCCCCTTCGATTGAATCGCCTCGATTTGTTCGGTCGTGTACCAAATCGGTTCGATAATCACGAGGTCATACCTGGACATATCGGCGACAATCTCGTCTGTCGGCACGTTGTAAAAGATTTTATACGTTTCAATCTCATCGAAATCGAATGGCGTTTTTGTCACGCAACCCCCTAAAATTATCGTTGAACACAATACGATCCATAAGTAACGCCGCACACGGACACCTCCTTGTCGTTGTCTCGTTCATGATGTCAAATTAGTCCGTTTCCTAGTGTCTGGGCAGGGTACAACAGTTATAGACCTTCTAAAAAAGGAGAGACGAACATGAATACCATTCTCTTTACGTCATGATGTCAAATTAGTCCGTTTCCTAGTGTCTGGGCAGGGTACAACAGTTATAGACCTTCTAAAAAAGGAGAGACGAACATGAATACCATTCTCTTTACGATTGCCGTATTATTCGTCGGCATGAACGTATATACCTTCTTTCGGCACAAGACGTATCGGCAGACCGGTTTTGACGGACGCTTCTTCAGTCACTTATTCGTCAGTCTGTGCGGTGTCCTAGCCGGGTTTGCCGTCATCTATTACGCCTTGTCACAAAACGGTGTCATCCTCGTCACGTCGCTCGAGTCGATGACCCCGGTCGATCCGAATTGGCAGAACCTCCTCTACTTCAGCGGGGTCACTCTCCTTTCCATCGGCTTTGGGGACATCCTACCGGTCGGTCCGGCCCGCTGGTTTGCGCTCATCGAAGCCGCCATCGGCATCTTATTGCCGACAGTGTTTTTTGTGAAATCCATCTACAAAAAAGAAGACTGACAGGCAGTCTTCTAGCGTCCGGTAATGAGCAAATACATGTTGAACGCGACGAGTCCGAGCGGAAACAAGGCCACGACGATGATGGGCCATTTTTTCGTCCGGATGCCGACAAAGAAAAGTAAACTCCCCACTAGGAGCGCGATGAACGTCGTATACGGATTCAAGCGTCATTCCCCCTTCTATACAAGGGGGTTTCCCGACTCGGTAAAAAGTTAATCGCGCTGACACCAAAGTGTCGAATAGGCGTCACGTATGCGTCGTGCTTCTGCTTCCTGAAACGGAATCCCTGACTGGTCGGCCACTCGTCGACTGACCTGTTCGAACAAATCGATCAGCTGACGATGGGCTGACTCGAGCGAAGTCGTCTCGATGACAGGATATGTGTCGAGATACGCCTCCCAACACTCCCGGGAGACGTGTTGGCTGAGGCCGTCTCCAGACTTCCCGACGTTCACAGTAAAGCCCGTTTGAAACCCGACCTCGAACGAGAGCATCTGCCGGAGCATCGTCCGCATGATGGTCAAATGGTCATACGCGTACAACAACTGTTTCCGGTTGATGCCTTTAACGACGTAAAGCGACACCCACCAAAATTCGTTCCAACACTGTTCATAATCGAACCGCGTCGGTCGTTTGATGCGGTACGTGTCATCAGACGGGACTGGTTGACCGGCGATGTCGTCTTTATCAATCAGGACGAGACTGAGCGAATCAGCGGCGAGCGTGGCCGCGACCGCCTCAAGCGGACGGACGGTCAAATCGACACGATGGCCGGCGGCGAACTGAACGAGAAAGGCGAAGCGTTCATAGTCGGCGTGGCCCGGCACCTCATCCGGCGTCTGCATAATCAACACGTCCCCGAGCGGCCCCATCCACGAGCGGTCTTCGATGAACGCGTTAACGTCTTCGACGAAACAAGTGACATCGACGTCTTGATAGCAATCCTGTTGCACGTCCGGGTTGGCGAGCGACCCGTTCAAAACAAGGACCCGAACGTTGTCGTCTCGGCTCACGAACTCACGTAACCGTTCGAGCATACGTTCATTCATCATACGACGTTCGCCCCGAGCGAGCGGGCGACTTGTACGGCCTGCATCACGTCAATCGTCGCTTGTTTTATATTGACGTCTGAAAAATCGACTCCGTCCATCTCGGCGCCTACAAAATCCGCACCGGTGCAGTCGGCGTGTTGCAAGACGGCACGGGACAAGACGGCGTTCGTCCAGCGTGACTCGGTCAAATCCGCCCCGTATAAATCGGCCTCGGTCAACCGGACACCGGACCAGTCCATCTTCCGGAGCGAGGCATGCCGAAGATTGACGAACGACCAATCCCCTTCACGCACGACGACCCCTTCAAATATGCATGACTCGAATGACGAACCTGTCATCTTGCACTCGTCGAACTCCGACAAGAACAGGTTTGCCCCAATGAACTGACAGTTCAAGAACGAACTCTCGTTATGACGTGAGGCGTTCCATTTTGAATCGGTGAAGTCACAGTTGATGAAGCGGCACTGCTCGGTCTCGAACTCGGTCGCATCGATATAGGTAAAACGACAGTTCTCGAACGTCGTCTGCGTGAGTTGAACGTCACGGAGCGTCTCGTCCCGAAAATCGTCTCCAACGTATGTGGCATGTGATTGAAACATAATCGGCCTCCTTGGCGTATACTCGTTATAGCTATAGGAATGGAGTGATGAAACATGGATATCGTATTTCCGACCGAACAAGGCACGTTCAATTACCGGGTCGCCGGCATTTGGGTCCAAGACGGTCATTTGCTCGTCCATCGGAACGTGAACGATGACTTTTGGGCGTTACCGGGCGGACGCGTCGGCATCGGCGAAGAAGCCGAGCTCGCCTTGACACGAGAGTTACAGGAAGAACTCGAAGCCGCAGTGACCGGAACGACGTTCGCATTCGTGTCCGAAAATTTCTTCACGTACCTCGAGCGGACCGTGCATGAAATCGGGATGTACTTTTATGTATCGGGTGACCTCCCGCTCCAACATGGAGATTTCCACGGTCCGGAAGGGGATCACCTCATCTATCGTTGGCAGCCGCTCGAGACGCTCCGTGAGTTAAAACTGTTCCCGGAGACGCTTTACGCGTTGCCCCAATCACTGCCGCCCCACTTTATCGACCGCTGAGCCGGACAGAATCGATGTCAGCTCGTTCAAGTCTTGAATCTCATACGTCGTTTCGACCGTCGCCGCAATCTCATGCGGATTGTACCAGCACGTATCGAGCCCGTACATGCGTCCACCGGCGATATCGGCCGTGACCGAGTCGCCGACGATGAGCCCGCGTTCCGGTGCGACGTGCGGCACACGGTCGAACACGTAGTCGAAGAACGGTTTCATCGGCTTCTGTGACCCGGTCGCGTCCGAGACGAACACGTCTTGGAAATAAGGGAGCAGTCCCGAGGCTTCGAGCCGTTTGAACTGCGTCTCCGTGACGCCGTTCGTGACGATGTAGAGCGGATATTGTTCGCTGAGCGTTTGGACGAGCTCGAGCGCCCCATCGATGATGTGCACACCCGAGTGAAGATGGTCGCGATAGCGCTGTTCAACTTCATGTGCATCGATTGTGATACCAAGCGTGTCGAACAGTTGCGTGTGGCGTCCCATCAAGACGTCTTCCCGTCCGACCTCGCCGCGCTCGAAGGCGCGCCATAATCCGTTATTAATCGTCACATACTGTTGTTTCAGTTCATCGGTCATGTGAACGTTGTACGCAGCGAGCAACTGCTGCAAAGCGACGTGCTCGCTCTGTTTAAAGTCGAGCAACGTATCGTCGACATCGAATAAAATCGCTTCATATCGTTTCATAATCTGTATTACCCCTCTCTGCCTCTAATGTACAGGAACAGACATTGAAGTTCAAAAAAGGAGCAAACTGTATGCCAAAAAAGCCAATCACCAACCTCGAATATTCGGAAAAAGAACTCGACTCGTTTTTTTACTTAGCCGACGAGACATTCGGCATCGATTTTCGCGAGTGGTACAAAGCTGGCGAATGGACTGACCGTTATCGCTGCTATTCATTGACGTTCTATCGGAATGTCATCTCGAGCGTCGGGATGAGCCGGATGACAGTGATGATGGACGGAACCGCGCGAGAAGCGTATCAAATCGGAACGGTCATGACAGACGAGATCCGACAAGGACAAGGACTCGCCACCCGCATCTTTAAACACTTGTTCAAGCAACATGACACGGATGGGTTGCCTTATTTTCTAGCTTGCAACGAAAGCGTTGAACCGTTTTACGAGAAGCAAGGCTTCTCCGCACAATCGGAACCGGAGTTTTTCGTCCGCGTCTCGGGATCGGCTTCTCCACTCGAACACGTCGACGTCGATGCCGAACAGTGGCGGCGTTTCAAACTGGAATCACTCCCGTTTTCACCGCGCCTCTATACGACAGACGATATGCACATTTGGATGTTTCATTACTATCAAGGGATGGACGAGGATGTGTATCGTTTCGATGACGTCCATGTCATTTATATAATCGAACGCTCGCGTTTAATTCTGTACGCCGTGCTGTCGCCGCGTCCTGTCGATATGCGTGACGTCGTCGCACGCCTCTCTTTTGAAGGCATCACCGAAATCGTCTTTAAATTTACGCCCGATTTGGATGGTGTCGAGCAACGTCCGTCCAGCGACGGTCCATGGATGATTCGCATGAACGAAGGGAAGTTTTTCCCTGAAGGTTGTCGCTTCCCTTATTTGTCGCAAGCATGAAAAAACTCGCCTTACGGGCGAGTTTTTTGCGTATAGAATGCATGTCGAAGCGCCCTTGCCGCTTCTTTAACGGCTCGTCTCGCTTCCGGGACGTATGCTTGACACTCCCACAGCTAAAGCAGTGGGATTCTGAAGTGCTTGTGCGAGCGCAGTCCATTTCTGTTTTGCTCAAGCCTTCAGATGAGGGTGTGCCATCACCCCTCCTGAGACAGACCATATAGGTTCTCAGGCTGATTGACTGTTACCATCAACCACAGGTCGTTACAGGTGTGTCCACCTGATGTTTTAGCGTCTTTTGCATGACGACAGGCATCGTTTTACCGGTCACATGGTTTCGTGACCGAACCGGATACGATTCTCAAGGAGCGATGGACACGGGCGTTTTAGAGACTTGTACTTGTCTATGGGATATATATACCCGAATGTCGGATGTTTTTCACATCCGAACTCACGTTCATCCCATGCCTAAAGGCGGGCTATGCCCGGTATGGGCTTTCCTGCTCGTATAATCTGTAACGTAACGACGGCCATTCCGAGCAAGACGAGTTGGCCGGTCGAACCGAACACGATCGTCGGGGTCTCGACGAAGATGTCGAGCACCATCAGACCGAGGAACAGCGTCATCGGCAACACGGCAAGCGCGATGTACGTCGCCCCGTTTTTGAATGGACTTGCTTTCGAACGGACGGACAGATTGCGGAACGCTTGCGAGGCGGCCAGCAAGAACAGGACGGCTACGAGCGGGAACCCGATCAGCTGAACCGTCGAGAACGTCATCTCGCCTTGAATGAAGTTACCGATGATGATGTAGGCGAACACGTTCGGAACCAACATCGCGATGATTTTGAAAAAGCCTTTCCCATCAAACGCCATCTCATGCCCGAGATGCTGCATATAGGCTTTCGGACTTTGGCCGACGACATCGTCCACACTTTTTCCTGCCCGTTCCGCTTCCTCGAGGTGGTCTTTGAGCTCGGCGACGACGTCGTGCACTTCCTCTTCCGCTTTCCCACTCGACATAAGATAGACTGCTAAATCATCCAAAAAATCACGACTCTTTTTTGAAAGCTCCATCTTCATTCCCCTCTCCGAGTACGCGGTCGACGCCGCTTGACACTTCCGCCCAACGTTGTTTGAAGGCGAGCAATTCTTGTTGCCCCGCCTCCGTCAAGATGTAATACTTTCGCTTCGGCCCTCCGGACGGCAGTGTCTTTTGAATCGTCTCGACCCAGCCGTCTTTCTTCATCCGCAATAACACCGGATAGATGCTGCCCTCACTCACCATCGTGAATCCGTACGCCTGCAACTTCTCCGACATCTCGTAGCCGTACGTCTCTCCTTTATCGATGATGGCCAACAGGCACCCTTCGAGCAATCCTTTCAACATCTGACTCATCGCCATGGCGTGACCTCGCTTTCATCAAACTAACTTGTTATACATAATAGTAATGGAAGGTACTACCAAGCGCAACTATTTTGTAAAACAAGCTAGTTGCGCATCGATAGGTTTAATTTTTCAAATCAGGTGAATACTTCTTAAGGTGAAGCAAAAACATAAAGGAGTGTTTGAGTATGCATACCGATTTTACGAAGATGTACATCGATGGCCAGTGGGTCGAAGGATCGAGCGACAAATCGATTGATAACACCAATCCGTTCACGGACGAGACGTTGTTCTCCATCCGCTCGGCCGACGAATCCGATCTCGACAAAGCCTACGCGGTTGCAAAGGAAGCACAAACCGAATGGGCAACGATGCTCCCTCAAAACCGACGCGCCTTGATTGAGAAGTTCGCCGAAGTGACGCTCGAGCATAAAGATGACATCATCGACTGGCTCGTCAAAGAGTCGGGCAGCACGCGCATTAAAGCAGAAGGTGAATTTTTAGCCTCGATGGCGATCATCAAGGAAGCAGCGACGTTCCCGTTCCGCATGGACGGGCTCATCAAGCCGTCAATCGTCCCGAACAAAGAGAACCGGGTCTATCGGAAACCGCTCGGCGTCATCGGCGTCATCAGCCCATGGAACTTCCCCTTCCACCTCGCGGTCCGCTCCATCGTCTCCGCGCTCGCTACGGGCAATACGGTCGTCGTCAAACCGGCGACGGCGACACCGGTCACCGGCGGTCTCTTGTTCGCTTCGTTATTTGAAGAGGCGGGTCTTCCGAAAGGCGTTTTGAACATCGTCGTCGGTCGCGGTTCTGAGATTGGGGACGCCATCGTCGAGCACCCGGTGCCAAAACTCATCTCGTTCACCGGTTCGACCGAGGTCGGCAAAGGGATCGCCGAGAAGGCCGGACGCCTGTTGAAAAAGACAGCGCTCGAACTCGGTGGGAATAACGTCTTCGTCGTCTTAGACGACGCCGACATCGACCGTGCCGTGGAATCGGCCGTCTATTCGAAATTCTATCACCAAGGGCAAATCTGTATGTCGACGAACCGAATCCTCGTCGCCGAGTCGATTCACGATGAATTCCTCAAAAAATTCGTTGATCGGGTCCGTGCCTTGAAGTTCGGCAACCCGAACGAATCAGACACACAAGTCGGTCCACTCATCGACCACGACCAAGTCGACCGCATTCTTGATCAAATCAAGCAGACGGTCGACGCTGGTGCGACGCTCCAGGTCGGCGGCAACGCTAACGGGAACGTGCTCGAGCCGACTGTCGTGAGCGGTGTCACGAACGACATGCCGCTCGCGAAAAATGAGATTTTCGGACCGGTCGCCGTCATTCTGTCGTTCAAGGACGACGCCGAGGCGCTGAAACTCTCGAACGAGTTGCCATACGGACTGAGCGGTGCCGTCCACGGTTCGATTTACCGTGCAACCGAGTTCGCACGCCAAGTCGAGACGGGGATGATTCACGTCAACGACCAATCGGTGAACGACGAGCCGCACTTGCCGTTCGGCGGAGAGAAAGATTCTGGTCTTGGCCGTTTCAACGGCGAATGGGTGCTCGAGGAGTTCACGACGCTCCAATGGGTCTCCGTCATGCACGAACGCCGAGAATACAAACCCTTCTTCTCGTAAGCAGCAAAAAGCGTGTTGATCCGTTTGCGGACCGACACGCTTTTTTAGATTTTCTTCACAAATTCCGATTTGAGTTTCATCGCACCGAGCCCATCGATTTTGCAGTCGATATCATGATCGCCATCGACGAGACGGATGCCTTTCACTTTCGTGCCTTGTTTGACGACGAGCGACGTCCCTTTCACCTTCAAATCTTTGATGACCGTGACTGTGTCCCCGTCTTGGAGCACGTTGCCGTTCGCGTCTTTGATTTGCGCGTCCGCTTCCGCTTCGGCTACCTCGCTCGGCGACCACTCGTAGGCGCATTCCGGACAGACGAGCAAGCTCCCATCCTCATACACGTACGTGGATTGACACTTCGGACAATTCGGTAGTTCTGTCATGCTGATTCCTCCATTCGATTCCCTGTAGCCAGTATATCGTAATTTCGGAACGTCCGACAGCTACCGCTCAGCCCTCTTCCGGCGTCTCCGGACCGTTCAAATCGAGTTGATAGAATGATAAATCAAGCCATTTTCCAAACTTGTAGCCGGCCCGTTTCACCGTACCGGAATGAACGAATCCGACTTTTTCGTGAGCCCGGATACTCGTCACGTTCGAAGCGTCGATACCACCGATGACGGTCTTATACTCACGCTCTTCTGCGAGACGGATAATCTCACGGAGCAACTTGTTGCCAATCCCTTTGCTGCGGTAACCGGGATGGACGTAAATCGAGTGCTCCACCGTGTATTTATAGGCTGGCCAAGGTCGGAACGGACCGAACGTGGCGAATCCCATGACGACGTCCGCTTCTTCCCAGACGATTACCGGAAGACCGGATGCCTTCTTCTCTTCATACCAGGCGATTCGGTTTTGAAGCGTCACCGGTTCATAGTGATAGACGGCGGTACTGTTGACGATAGCATCGTTGTAAATATGTAGGACGGCCTGAAGGTCGTCGCGTCGACAAGTTCGAATCATGAGGCACCACTTTCTTAGCGTTTTCTTCATTATACTTATCTCGATTTCAAAATACACGTGGCGATTTGCTCCCACATAAAAAAGTCAGTCGACCGACTGACTTTTTTACATTATGCGGCCAACCGATCGCACATCGACGCGCACTCGAAACAGACGCGTGCGCATTCCTGACAATGCTCATGCTTGTGTTTCTCACACTCCTGGGCGCACGCCTTACAGACGACGGCACAAGCCCGGGCAAGTTCCGGCACGAACGCCGAATCCCGCGTCATCGCCTCGGCGAGAAATGTACAGAGGGCGGCGCATTCACGGTCGAGTCGGATGCAATCGACCATCATCTTCACGTCTTTCTCTTCTAGACACGATTCCAAACAGTAGTTACACGTCTCGACACAGTCATGTAGCGTCTCCAATTCGTTCGCATAAATCCGATGCATAAATGGATCCTCCTTTTTTTTAACTGAGGTGACAAGTCCAATACGTTACTGTTGTTCCCTAATCGCCAAAAAAAAAAACGGCCCGCTCACTGTCTCGGGTCGTTGACGAACGTCCGATATAGGTAAGCGACCGCATTCAACAGCCGTTTCGAATAACGCTTCGGCATGAACGGGAGACGGTAGAGCCGATACATCCGCTTCAAATCTTCCCATTGATGGTCGACGTGCTGGCCTTGACGGAATCGGGCCAAATCGATTAAATAGATGCGCCCGTCCGGACTGAGGATGATGTTTCGCAAATGGACGTCGGACGGTGTCAGCCCGAGCGCCCGTGCCGCAAGGAGCGCTTCATCGACTTGATTGATATAAGACGCGTCAATCCAAATCCCTTCGGTCAAACATTCAAATAGCGTCTTCCCCGCGATGTAGTCGATGACGATATAATTCGGCCCGGCCTCATAGAGCCGTGGGAAGTGCGGCACCCCTTGCAGCGTGTCATAAATGACGTGCTCTTCGGCCGCGATGTGAGTGAAACCGGGGAAAAACACTTTGATGACGCGGGCGGTCCCGTTGATTCGAAACACCGCGGCGCTTCGCCCGATTCCATGTAACTCGAGTTGATCGTGATGCCTGATAACGTGGGTCTCGTGACCGGATTGGTCGAACACCACGTCGGCGTAGTCGTGATAGCGTCTCATGAGGGGCTCCTCTTCTAGATTGTGTTTTTATCATAGCGGATTTTAGTCGATTTGACTGCATCCTCGAATCGACAAAGTGACGCTTCGTCGATTTATCCGTATAATGAAAGCGATTGACAAAGAGGAGGAATGATTATGCAACGCATCACGCTTACTGAAGACTTATCATTCTCACGCATCGTCCATGGCATGTGGCGTCTCGCCGAATGGAACATGAGCGCCCAAGAGCGGCTCACGTTCATCGAGTCGTGCATCGAGCTCGGCATCACGACGTTCGACCATGCCGACATTTACGGTGGCTACACGTGTGAAGGGCTGTTTGGAGAAGCGCTTCGCTTGAAGCCGGAGCTCCGTGACCAAATCGAGATCGTCACGAAGACGGGCATTAAGCTGACAGGCGACTTCAATCCGGGCCAGACCATCAACCATTATGACACGACAAAGGCACATATCATCGCCCAAGCCGAACGGTCGCTCTCAGAACTCGGCATCGATCACATTGACACGTTGTTGATTCACCGCCCGGACCCGCTCATGGACCCGGACGACATCGCCGAGGCGTTCAACGCGTTGCACGACAGTGGCAAAGTCCGGACGTTTGGCGTATCGAACCATCTGCCGTCACAGCAGCGCCTGCTTCAATCGCGCCTGCCTTACAAGCTGGTGACGAACCAACTCGAACTTTCGCCGATGCAACTGAAGCACTTCGAGGACGGGACGGTCGACCTGTGTCATGAAGAACGGATGCCGCTCATGGCATGGAGCCCGCTCGCTGGCGGACGACTCTTCTCAGACGATTCGTATGCACCACTTCGCGACAAATTGAAAGAAATCGCTGAGCGGCACGGTGCGCATGGAATCGATGTAGTCGTTTACGCCTGGTTATTAAAACATCCGGCGCGCATCATGCCGATTATCGGTTCTGGGAAAATTGACCGAGTCGAGCGTGGCGTCGAGGCACTCGAAATCGAACTGACTCGAGAAGAATGGTTCGAAATTTTGAAGGCCGCACGCGGTCGAGATGTAGATTAAAGGATTAGATAGACAATTTATTCCTTTAAGGACGTTTTTGAAAAACAAGTCAATATAAATGCGATTCGCTTAACGATTGATAATCCTTCGTTATTCGTCAAAAATCGACACGTTCAGAAACGATAAATCCCATTTTATATCCATAAGTGTAAAAAGAGCCCGCTCATTTCAAGTCGAGCGGGTTTTTCGACTTTTTTTATCAAAATCACTTTAATTTTCCTAAGTCTAACGTCACAAAAAATTGGTGCTAAAATGATGAAAGTTATTCATTGAAGGAGAGCACCGATGTGAAAAAGTACCTGATTTTCTGTGCACTTGCCATATTGACGTTTTTGTTCGGATGTGAAGAAGAGCAAGCGTTTCGCTTACATACAGCCCCAGAGTACTATCAAGGACGGGCGATGCTGCCTTCGGGTCAATTGATTGAGATGACCGAGGCCGATCGGACGATGGTCTTGGACGCCTGCTACCCGGAAGACGCCCTCGCCCTCGCACCAAGAGGAGAGCGCCATTGGATTGGCACGGTCACGCTGTCACAACCGCTGACGACCAACAGTTCGACCCAAGTCTTCCCGACCGCCACGTTCTTTGAGGCGGAGAATCAGACGTTCGTCGAATGTCAGGTCGATACAATCACCTATATGAAGCAAATCGATGCCGTCCCCGATAGTCTTGCCGCGTTCCGCGATCAAGCCGTCACCTATCCAGCCGTCGCCAAACTGCGCAACGCCCAGCCCCACGAGCGGTTACAGTTTTTAAAGGAAATGGATAAACCGTTCGGCAACGAGCCTTATCCGACACGGACCGCTTTCGAGCAAACGCTCGTCCATGTCACGATGCCGTTCAACGGGTCGTTCGATTTGACGTTCGAATCGTCAGAAGGCAATGAGCGTGTCACAATTCCAATCGACGCCGCCTCACGTCAGCCGTTTCGTTCGATCGGATTCGGATTGGAATCAACCGAGAAGATGAACGCGTACGGGGTTTACACCTCCCCGAATCAGGAGGGGTATGACGAGGTGCGACGACCGGAAGACGCCTCGTTCGACCGCTTGCTCGGTGTCCGTCAAACCGAGACGCTCCCGACGACGCTCGTCTCAGGCGAACGGTATCCACTGTTTAGCTTCTCGTTCATGCGTGACAACGTCCCGCATAAAGAAATTGTCTCCATCACGTATCACGAACCGATCCTGTTGCGAGGCGAGGCGTTGAAGCGTGAGATGCGAGCCGAATTCTCGAACAGGCAGCATGCCGTATTTCATGAACTCGCTTTAATCGGCACCGAATCGCGAGATGCCTCGTTCTTGACGCATGTATCGGCCGACGATACGCGCTTCATATTCAAGGCGATCGAACGTTCGAAAGCGACGACCGAACCGGGTGAGCCGGCCTCGATGCCTTACTTGACCGTATTCGAAGGCATCTGCGCCCAAACGTTCGACGTCGGTTATCGAGGTGACGACGTCGTGTTGACGAATACAAAGACCGGGTCCCACTTTAAGCTATTACGGGACGATGCGAACAAATGGCACGACCGCTTTGACGACTAAAGGAGGAATCTTGTGCGCAAAATCAGCATAGTCGCGTCTCTACTTTCCGTCTTGGCCTTGAGCGGTTGCACGGAAGAGGAGACGGCGCTCGAGCTCAACGTTCGCCCCCTCTTGTTTGACGGCTATCGCTTCGAGGTCGGAAAGACGTTGACACAGATGGACGAGACGGAGCATACAGCCGTCCATACGATTTGCGACGAGACGGACGTCACGTCGTTACCGGACCGCCCGTTCGTCTTCGATGCGTCATATCGTAGCTTCTCGCGGTTCTCACCCGAGATGGTCTCGCCCCTGACAGGCCTCACCGTCTTCCATGACGACGAAGCGGCATACGCCTACTGCGAGACCGGCCACAGCCGGTATGTGAAACAGATCGACCCGGAACTCATGCCGATTGCCTATCGTGAAGCAGCCCCTGAGCCGCTTCGACCGCGTTCAGCACGTGTGTCCGCCGATACGCAACAGACGCTTCTTGAACAACTCGAGGATGACGCTCCATATTTCGAGTTCAAACCGTTCAACGTGCCGTTTGTGGCGTTACAGGCCCCCCTGCTCACGACGCTTTCGATCGAGGTAAACACGCAGGACGCATCGACGACATTCTCTCGACCTTACGAACCAAGCCTTGGTCTGCAACATGTGACACTCTCGCTTCATATCATTGAGATGAATGGGTTCGTCCAACCGGCGCTCTTTGAATCTTCTGAAGTGAACACATCGCAGTGGCCGCTCGACCCTGTGCCTGACGGCGGCGTCCCGACATTGTCAGACACGTATCCGTTACCTGAGACGCTCGAGTTCGGGAAGACGTACCCGCTCTGGCAACTTTCCTATGATGTCGAAGGAGAAGTCGTCGAGCAGACCATCTCGCTCCGCTATGAGCCACCCGTCACGATGACGCAAGCCGAGGTCGACGCCGCAACGATGACAGCCGATGAGGAAGTGACAATCGGTTACTTCCACAAGACGCCGTTGTCCGGAAAGACCGAGCTCCACGCCTTAGACGCGGTCCAGACGTTGACGACGGACGGTGCGACGTTAAAACAGATCGTGGCACGGGCTGAACCGGTCAAACGGAGCGGCGATCCGTCCGACTATCCGTTGTTCACGTTAATCGAGGGTGTGACGTCCCAAACGTTCGAGGTGACGCTTCATAAGCGCTCGAAAAAAACGGACGTCTTCCTCACGACCGAAGGCAAACATTACAAACTGAACTCCGAGGACAGCGCCACGTGGCTGTCGCTCGCCCCTTACTGACAGACGGTCTTTCCGTCTGTCTTTTACACGTTCTGTAAGCACCATCGTCCAAGCACAAACCGAGACTGTGCGACAATGAAACAAATGACATGAAGGAGTGGATTCGATGACGACCCGATTCGTTCGCGACGTCGCCGACAGTTGGCGCGTCTCCTATAAACAAAACGGCTATCCGCACGTTCAACAAGGGTGGGTGTTACCACCGGAGCGTAAAGCCGAGTTCGACCCGTTCATTTTGATGGCCGAAGATTGGTTCAAGCGCGGGACGTTCTCCGACCATCCGCACCGCGGCTTTCAGACGATTACGTACGTCATCGATGGCCGGCTCGAACACATCGACAACCATGGCGGGCATTCGATTCTTGATGCGGGCGACGTACAGTATATGAACGCCGGATGGGCCGCTCGTCACGCCGAGGAGGCCGTCGCCGACGACTTGATCCATACGTTACAACTTTGGCTCAATTTGCCGAAAACACTTAAAACGACGACGACGTCTTATCAAAACGTCTACTTGGAGGACGCGCCGGTCGTCCCAATCGATGGCGGACACGTGCGTGTCTATTCGGGCGATGTCGCGGGCGTCACCGGACCGATGCAGAGCCTCGTGCCGATCACGATGACCGAGATTCAACTGCGCGAAGGAGCGACGTATGACCACGTCTTACCGACGAACCATAACGCCTTCGCCTACGTGCTCGCCGGATCCGTCAATCTCGGTTCGAGCGCGACGCCGCTCGAGAAGACGGATGTCGCGATGCTGACGTTCGACGAAGCGAACGAGGGTGAGAGCACCCTCTCCATCACCGCGACGTCCCGGGCAAAGCTACTCGTCTATTCGGGCGTCCCGCTCCGTGAAGACTATATCGCCCACGGCCCGTTCGTCATGAACACGGAAGACGAGATTCGCCAAGCGTTTCGTGACTATCATGCCGGTGTCTTCGGCCCACCTGCTGTGAAATAAAGAGTGAGCCACGCACGATGCGTGGCTCACTCTTTATCCGGCTTTAACACCGTCTGCTGTGTCGGGACGTGTCCGATTGGGACGGTCCGCTCGAACAAGACGTAACGTTTCCCGTCCACTTCAAACTTTCGGTCACCCAAATAGTGCGCGGACTTCCCATTCTCATATAACTTTGTCAAAATCGCCGGGACATACTCATTCAAGTTCGTATAATGCTCGTCGAGCGTCATGACGATATTGCCTTTCTCGTACCCCATCCACTGGTTCGACATGAATAGCATCAAGGAGATTACTCCAAGTACACCTAATATAAAAATTACGGTCTCCATTTCTCGTTCTCCTTCGTTTCTACAGATTTCACAACGACTTGACGCTTGGCGATAAACCCGAGCTCATCGTAAAAGCGGGCGGCGTCTTCATTGGCGACCCAATAGTCGAGTTCGATGGTAGGAAAATCGTGGGCACGGGCCCACTTCTCCACGTAACCCATCATCTGACGGCCATAGCCGAGCCGCTGGTGCCCAGGGTGTATGCTGATTTGTCTGACATAGAGCGTCCGCTTCGCGTTTCGGAAGGCGTTGGCATCACTCGTCACTTCTTGCATCCAGACGTAGCCAACCGGTTCCCCTTCCACTTCGGCGACGAGGAAATGGTGCCCCGCCTGTGCCATCGTCACCGCGAAAGCATCACGCATATGCTTGTGATTGTACGGGGCGAAGAAATGTGGCATGAGCGTCACGTGTTGCTCATGAATCGGTCGGTTCAACGTCGCAATCAAGTCTGCATCATTCGTCTCAAGCAACCTCATTGGCCGTTATAGAACTGGCTACGGTCTTCCGTCACGCCATGCGGCTTCTCATTGCCACGAAGCTCATGTCCTTTTCCATTTCGCGGTTTGCCATGAAGCCGGTGTTGAATCGGGCGGGCAAGCATGTAGCCACCGATCAAAGAAAGCGGGAATGCGATGAACGCCATTCCAAGGAACACGAGCGCCCCTTTATTCGCGAACTCGAACGTCTCGATTAAAAAGCTAATCCCAAAATAAAAGCCGACAAACAACACGCCTACGAACGCATACTCGATGCATTTCCCAAGAAATCGTTTCATCGATTCACTTCCTTTCGTTGTTGCTTCTCTATACGTAAAATCGATTCAACAGGTTTCAATTTGTTTGTTCCGCCATATACCAAATCGTGGCGACGCGTTCCGTTTCCGACACCCATTCTTGTTTCCCTTGAATGTAACTCTCGATATCCGTGGGATGATGATTGGCGAGCGTCCGTTTTAACGAACCATACGTGTCTCGCACTTCCGGGAACGCTTTTAAATATTCCCGAAACGCCAAATGACGGGTCACCCCTTCGTCACCGGACTCAAACACATGGACGTGCACAGTCCGTACATCGTCCCCTTTCGCAAAAAAGCGTCGTCTCGGGATTCCGTGTTCCCCAAAGCTTCGATACCCGAGCGCTTCCATGTGCCCCGTCAGTTCATCGACTTGCTCAATCATTCGAACGACCGGCATGATGTCGATCGTCGGTTTTGCGTCGAGTCCTGGCACCGATGTGCTTCCGATATGATGAATCTCGACGATGCGATCGCCAAACAGATGGGTCAACTTTTCCGCTTCCTCTTCGAATCGCGTGATCCATGCCGGGTCATAGGGTACAACTTTCACTTGTCTCATGTTCTCCCTCCTCTCGTTCACGTTTCCTACTCTCCTTTATTATCATACCCGTTTTGACCGCCGTTTACGGGCTAACATGGTTTGTTCGTTTCCGAAATGGGAAAGGCATATAGTAATGAAATCAGAACTGGAGAGTGAGACGGATGTTGACACAAGAACAGATCAACACGTTCAAAGAACGGTTGCTTAAAGAGAAGGCAAAGACAGAAGGCTATATGGAGAATCGAGAAGAGGTATACGATGAAGGCGAGTTGTCGCATTATGACAACCATCCAGCCGACGGAGGCGAAGAACTGTTTCTTCGCGAACGGGACCAGGCACTGAATGAACTCGACGAAGAATTTTTAACGGACGTCGACAAGGCGTTGATCGCCATCGAGAACGGTACGTACGGGACATGTGAAGTATGCGGAAAAGAAATCGAGTTAGATCGACTCGAAATCATTCCGGAGACGACGCTTTGTATCGAACATGCACGGGCACAAGAGGCGGAAGAACATCAAACGAATCAAGCCCGCCCGGTCGAAGAAGATGTCCTAAACCCGTCCGAGACGGCACGCCATAAACAGCTCGACGGCAGTGACGATATCAATCAAAGCACGGACGCATTCAGCCAAGTCGAAGACTTCGGCAGTTCGGACACGATCGCGGACAGTGAAGGCAATCACGACCCGACACGCGAATGACGAAAGGCCGCGAATCGCGGCCTTTTCGCATGAAAAAAGACGCAACGGTTTCGTTGCGTCAATACGTGGCTTTAACGGCCGAAGCGCCGCCTAGCAATTGGGCGACTTTCATCGGATCGACCGTGTTACCGGCCGAACTCGGAGAGAACGAGTAACTACCTTTATGCACTTCAAAGTGTAAATGTGGACCTGACGAGTTGCCGGTGTTACCGATTTGGCCGATGCCTTCGGCTTGGCGTACTGTCTGCCCTTTCTTCACATCGATTTTGTGCATATGCGCGTACACTGTCGTCCATTTTTGACCGTCAAGATTGTGTTCGATTTTGACGTGTTTGCCGTATGGCCCACGCCCGCTCACTTCAATGACTTTACCATCTGCTGCCGCGTAAATCGGTGTCCCGACTTTCGCCGCGATATCGATTCCGTTATGGAACGTATAGCCGAACTGTCCGCTCGCAGGACCGAAGCCTTGGGAGAGTCGACCGTTCGCCGGCATCATGAACTTGTCAGGCGCCATCGCCGCATGCTGTTTCTTCAAATCGTTCAATTTGTTTGTTTGCGTCTTCATCTGTTCCGTAGCGGCTGCATAAGACGATTGCGTCTTTTCCTTTGACGCTATGACTTCTTCTTGCTGTGCCGTCAAGTCATCGAGCGTCTCTTTTGCCGTCGCCTTTTGGTCTAAGAGATCTTGTTGCTTTTTCTCAGATTCTGCCGCTTCGGCTTTCGCGCTCGGTAACACCGAAGATAATACTTGCTGGAATAGCGAGGCGTCTGCCGGGGCGAGCTCGTCACGATACGCGTCAATCTGCTTCGTCACGTCATCGATTTCCGCTTGGAGCGTTTGCGCTTTCGCTTCAATCTGTTCGATTTGTTGCTCGGCTTTGGCTACGGCTTGCTTCGATTGCTTTACTTCTTGCTCGGTTTTTTCAATCGATTTCGTCGTATTGAGAAGTGTTGCCGGAGTGATGTCGTTTGCCGACGCCGTCTGCGCACCGCTCAAGATGAACACACCGACGCCTGCCGTAATCATGAATTGTTTCAACATATATAAAGAAAACCTCCAAATGGGATCATTCATTAGCTATAAAAAGCTACATGCTCGAATATACCAATCCCACCTAAAAAGTTCAATATATGAACTATTTCATTTATATGTCGCTTTTATCACAGCACGAAACGATGGTTTCATAATCTTCATCAAAACTTCAAAACTTTATTTTTTCGCCCTCAGTACGATGACGACGATGGCGATTGCCGTAATGACAGTCATCGACGGGCCGCCGATAAGAAAAAGACGTGTCGTCAATGGGGACAAGTTGGTCGTCAAACCGAGGATTGTCAACAGATTGCTAACAATCAAGGCAATCATGAGCACCGGCAAGTAACGGATCATCCACGTTCGCCTCCTTGTTTCATCATTTCATATTGGGCGATCGCATCTTTGACGAAGCCGAGCGTTTCCGCGGCGCTTACGAATGCCGCCCGGTCCGACGTGAGCGTCAAATGGACCGGCTGTTTGGATGCGGCCGCCTGCAACAACCAGACAGCGTCCTCGTCCCGGCCGAACACATCGAGTAGGACCGCGTCCCGGAACAAGAGCGCCCCTTCACGCTCTCCTTCGGTGACACGGAAGAACGTCGCCTGTTGCTGGGTCGTGCGTACGTCGCGTTGCCAAATCGGACGATGGGCCCCGCTCGGATAATGGTGGTCAAACAGTTCGCTGATCGAAACCTCTTCAATCGTCGCCGACGAAGCGGTCACCGCAGCTTGGTAGTAGACGATTTCCCGAACGACCTCGTACCCGAGACGTTCGTAGAGACCGAGCGCTGCGTCATTGCCTTGAATGACTTCGAGCAACCGTGTCCCTTGTGCCTGTTCGTCAAAACGGCGCATCAACTCCTGCGCGATCCCGAGCTGACGATAACCTGGTGCCACGGCTAAGCCGCCACATCGCGTCACCCAGCCGGTCTCAAGTCGCGCGATTCCACTCAATAAGACGCCGACGGGTCGATCGTCAGCGTAGGCCACGATCGAGCGTGACGGTTGATTTTGATCGCGGACGAGAAAGACCGACTCAAACGTGGCTTCATCCATTTCAAAGCGAATCATATAGTCTGAAAATCCGTCCATGAACGCTGTATAAAGATCATGTAACGGTGGGTTTTGTCGATAGGTGATGTGATGAGCTGTCATCTGTTTATTCCTTTCCCGGTTGTTCGATATAATAAAAAAAGATACTGCATAAGGAGGAACGATGGCAATGATTCGATTAGAACCGCTCCATGCTATGCATTGGCCTGCTCTTGAAACGTTCTCACTTCCGCTCGAACAAGAGAAGTACACGACACTTCCACGTGACCTCGACGATCCGCTCCCGGAAGGCGTCTACCCGGTCGTGATCACAGCGGATAATCCGGTCGGGTTCTTTTTACTGCACGATACGGAACGGGTGACATCGTACACGGACAGCACGGACGCCTTGTTACTTTCCGCTTTTTCCATCGATTATAGATCACAGCGCAACGGTTACGCCAAGACCGCGCTAACCCTACTGCCAGACTATGTCCGTTCACGCTTTCCGACGATTCGGGAAGTCGTGCTCTCGGTCAATTTGAAGAATGAAGCAGCGTTCGCTTTATACGAACAAGTTGGCTTCACCGATACCGGGCGTCGCATCGACGGCCCCGTCGGTCTACAACGGATCATGTCGTTGCCGCTTCATGCCTCAACGGCGAAAGCACCAGATGAACAAGCCGCCAATCCCGAGGATAAGGATGACGTTCAATAGTTGCCAGACGACATCAATCATGGCGTCCCCCATCAATCCCGATTCTCACCTGTTGAAAGTATCGGTCCGGATGCGGGACGAGTTGTTGTTTCGTCAACGTGTACCGGGCCTCGCTCACGAGCGACGACGCGTCGAGTGACGCCACTTCTCCTGCGACGAGGGCAAAGAAGCGTTCACGATGGACCGTGACGATGTCTGCCACTTCATCCGATTCGAGCGTGAACGGTTCTCCGGCGTATGCGTAGACGTACGTGTGGGCAAATTCACGGTCAAGGAACGACTCCGTCTCGATCACATCCTCGTATACGCCGAGTGCGGTCAATTGATCAAGTGTCAGTTCGAGTCCGAGCTCCTCATGAATCTCCCGTACCCCATCGCGTACCGTCTCACCGGCCTCCAAATGGCCGGCCGCTGTAATGTCGAATCGACTCGGGAAATCCTGTTTCGTCGCGCTCCGCAGTTGGAGGAAGAGTTGGTCCCCTTCGATAATCCAACAGTGGAACGTCTCATGCCAATCGCCGTCGCGATGGACGTCAGCCCGTTGCTTTAAGCCGATTTTCTTGCGTCGTTCATCGACGACGGTGAGAAATTCAATCATCGTGTCACCCCATTCTCTAACAGTGTGATGGTACCGTTCGTCGCGTCGAGCTCGACGTCCACCCCGATTGGGAAAACATGTGACGGAAACGTGTGCCCGATGTCCACGTTCGTCATGATTGGAAATGTTATGTCTCCCAGCACCTCGAGTAACAATGATTCAAACGAAAACGTCGCCCCGCCCGTATCGAGGTGTTCATGTTTTCCAACGATCGTGCTGATGATTGCCTTTATTTCAGGATCTCGAATCATCGCGTTGATTTCGTCTGCACGCGCTTGAATCGACGCCGAACGATATCCTTCCGTCGTTTGTGCACACGCGCCTTCGATTACACGGAATTCCATTTGTCGCAATTGCTGAAGGCCACGTTCATAGCGCTCTGGAAAACGGACCGGAGCCGGAAAGGACGGTGTCATAACCCCTACCGTGTCCCCCGGTTGCAGTACGTTCAGTTTCTGTATGTTGTCATCTCACTCACACCTCTCTCTCCTCACTGTAGAGGTTTGACGTGGAGGCTGACAACCTATCTCAAAACAAATCCGGGTCTTCGGACAGCGTCCGAACTTTTCGGGCTTTGCGCACGCGGCTCGCCCAACCGAGTGCCGTAAAGAAAAAACCGCCACCGACGACGAGCGAAATCGTGAAGAGACCGATGACCACGCCGTTAAAACCATACCGTTCTCCACTGTAGACGAGAGCGAGCGGAGAGAACAAGAACGCTGTCAGTAGCATCGCAAGTCCTCCTAGAAGCTTTCGCCTCGGAAACCCAATCGTCCACCAGCCGAACGCCATCAATCCCAATACAACTCCTCCGACTATCCCGAATAGCACCATCGCTCTGCCTCCGCTTCATCATAAGTTGAATTATACATTCCGTACGAGTGAACCAAATTCCTGTAAACCTTCTCCAATTAGATTCACCGTTTCCGGGTAAATAAGGATTAGACACCATCGGAACGGGCTTTCATAGAGGAGGCACCCCATGAGCACGCGACTCATCTTTGCCCTCACCTTTATCGGGCTGTGTTTAGCAGTCTTTTTCTGGATTGGTACACTTGACGACCGTCGCATCGAAGGCCGAATCGAACAGATCAACACTCCTCAACTTATAATCGGGCATGATGACGACTCGGGCAGCGAGCTAAAAATGAGGACAGTCTGGATTAATGAAGAGACCGTCGTCACGGGATTAGCGAACGACGTGCAACAACTGCGGACCGGTCAACGCGTCACGATTGAACTCGTCCCGGACGGCAATTTAAATATCGCCGTCTCGATTCACGTCACATCCGAGTGAAACACGACCATTTTTTGAAAACGAGCATAGTTTTGTGTAAACGGTGGAATATGACAGAAGGTAGCAGAAAGGAGCGAATTGAATGATCTCAAATACATTATTGTCAGGAAAAGTCGCCTTCGTCACCGGAGCGGCATCCGGAATCGGTCGGGCCGCGGTCATCCGGTTCGTTCAGGCCGGCGCAAAAGTCGCCATCGTCGATTTGAAGTTAGAAGACGCCGAGCAACTCGCAAGCTTGATTGGAGAAGAGCGAGCGATCGGCATCAGCGCCGACGTGGCGAACGAGGAAGAAATGAAACGTGCCTACGAACAGACGATCGATCGCTTCGGACGACTCGACATCGTCTTCGCGAACGCCGGGCGCAACGGGACGATCACACCGATTGAACATTTGTCGCTTGAAGATTGGAACGGCGTCGTCGAGACGAACTTGACGGGCACGTTCTTGACAGTGAAACATGCCATCCCGCATTTGAAGGACCAGGGCGGTAGCGTCATCCTCACCTCGTCCATCAACGGGAACCGTTACTTTAAAAACTTTGGTTTTAGCGGCTATGCGACGACGAAAGCGGGTCAGACCGGGTTTGCCAAAATGGCGGCCGCCGAGCTCGCCCAGTTCGGGATTCGGGTCAACTCGATTTGTCCAGGTGCCATCGATACGAACATCGATGACTCGACGAACCGGGATGACGCGTTGCTCGCAGAAGTCGTCATCCCGATTGAATATCCGGAAGGCAACCAACCGCTCGCCGGAAAGTCCGGTTCCGCCAAACAAGTCGCGGACGTCGTCTTGTTCTTCGCGAGCAGTATGTCGAGCCACGTCACCGGTTCTGAAGTGTACGTCGACGGCGCGGAATCTTTACTATAACGATAAAGGTCGCCCCGCGGGGCGACCTTTATTTGAGGATCGGGCTTTTCATGACAGCTTTTTGATAAAACGGTTGGAAGCCGAGCCGCTCCATGTTGCGACCCGAAGTCGAGTCGACTTTCGTCGTCACCGTCACGTACTGACAACCGGACGCTTTCGCCTGGGCGATGCGTTCGAGAATCAATTGCGTCTGATAGCCTTTCCCGCGATAAGCCGGAATCGTGCTCGTCAGGAACAGCTCACCCATGCCGTCCTGAACGGCAAGGATGCCGCCCGCCACCGCATTGCCGCCTTCACGGACGAGAAACGCCTGATTTTCTGGTAACGCATAAAACCCTTTCGCCGTATCGACCGTCTCTTGCAAAATCGTCCCCGTCTCGGCGAAGCCAGCCGCGACGGCACGCGCCCATTCATTGACGTTGTCGGCATCGACCCGTTCGACTTCTTGGGCCGGGGCCGCCTCCATCTCCGTTACGTCCAACAGCCAGACGTCGAGAAAATGATCGAGCGTGTAGTTCCGTTCCTGGAGCAACCGGATGAGCGACATATCCGCGAGCGGACACACCTCGACGTGGAGCCGGGACACATTTTTTCCGCGCACCCACTTCTCCATCTGATGCAAATCATAAAAACTCGTCGGACGATTCAAGCCGAAGCCAACAGCAAAACTCATATTGCCCATCCGGAAGACGTGTCCTTTGTTTTCAACGATCAATTCTGAACCTTCATAGGGAGGGGTTTGTTTACGGTGCCGAATATAAGCAGACGTCCCTTCCGCTTTGATGCGTTCGATTCGTCTGGCCAATTCTAAGCGTTTCATCTCAATCCCTCCCTTTACTCTGTCTCGAGTGTAGCACATTTCATCTCGGAACAGATTGTGATTCCGTTACAGGTCCAGGACTATAACCGAACCTCGTCGACAACGAATGAAGAAGACCCTTCAATCTCTTCGATGAAATGTGACCCGAACAGCATCGCCGGCGTGAAACTGCCCGGGATGATATGCCCCGAATGAACGAGACGCTTGACGACGGCGAGCGCCCCGTTCACGGTGAAGGCATACGTGCTCGCCGTCTTGATCCGGACGATCACTTTTCGACCCGAGGCGTTCGTCGCCTCACCCCAGACGTGCGTCGAGGACCGCGCTCGCTCCGACTCGTCCGGTCCCGTCACATGTTCATCGACGTAGCGGAGCAGTTTCCCTTGTACCACGTCGCTGCCGAGAATCGGGCCGAACCACGCCAAAAGCCGCGCGCCATAGGCATAGACAGGCGGAACCGGCACCCACGTCGTGATGTTCGGGATGCCTGTCGTGTAGAAAGCTGTCGAGACGTCGCCCCACGGTATGGCGATGGCCGTCTTTTTCCCTCGTCCGAAGTCGATGTGACGCCGTTTCGCCCCAAGCAGGAATGGCGTCAATTCTCCATCTTTCCGCTCGGCACTGCTCGACCCGAGACCGCGGATGGCTGTTTTCAGCGTCCCGCGCGAGATGCCGGACGCCGCCGAGAAGCCAAGGGCGAGGTTCGTCGCGTCGGGCATGAGTTCTTTTAATTTTCGCGCCACGCAGTCGGTCGGGATGACGTCGAACCCGACACCAGAACAGAGCAACACGCCTGCTTCTTGTGCAAGTTTGGCCCGTTTTTTCGAGTGGATGTATTCGAACACCTCGATTTCCCCGGTAATATCGAGGTAATGTGTATGTGAAGCGAGACACGCCTCGACCATCGGCTGACTCGTATCGGTGAACGGACCGGCACAATGGAGCACGAGGTCGATATCTTTTAACGTCTCCGTCGCCTTGTCGACGGATAGACTAAAGATGCGTGTCTCACACCCGAGTTCTTGACCGAGCCGTTCGATCTCTTCGGCGCGTCTTCCGGCGAGCACCGGTGTCAATCCTTCCTTCACCGCTTGACGAGCAATCAGTTCGCCCGTATAACCGTTCGCGCCATAAATCATCCATTTCATCGTTGTTCCTCCTTCAATAATTATGTATCTTCTCTTCTTCCCTTCTTTCACAGACGATACACGACAGCAATCCAATTGAAAAGAACACAAAGAAACCAGCCCCATGAAAAGGCTGGTCGATCGATCTATTAGTTGTTTGCAGCTTCGATGGCTTCTGCCGCTTTGGCACGGACCGACTGCATAGCTTCTGTCCATGGGACGAGCTGGTCGAGCATATCGTTCACTGATTGAACTTGAACGTCTTTCGGTGCGAAGTGCGTCCCGTTCTCGAAGTCTGTGAAGAGCGAGAGCGCCGGGTGGACACGGACGTGGGCGATTAAGAGTTCGCTCAACACGCCGCGTAAATGTTCCGTCGCACGCGCGCCGCCGACCGAACCGTATGAGACGATTCCGGCTGCTTTGTTATGCCATTCGTCGCGTAAGTAATCGAGAGCGTTTTTGAGCGCGCCTGTGATCGAGTGGTTGTATTCTTGGACGATGAAAACGAAACCGTCCATCTCTGCGATTTTCTCAGACCATGCCGCGGCACCTGTTACGTCGCCGCCTGGTTCGCCGAGAAGCGGGAGGCTGTAGTCTGCGATATCGATGATTTCATAGTTCGCGTCACCGCGTTTGTTCGCGATTTCTTTCACCCATGCTCCGACTTGCGGGCTGACGCGTCCTTCACGAGTCGATCCGAGTACGATTCCAATTTTCAACATGTTAGTTCCTCCTTGTGAGTTGGCTGGTTCTTCTTGTTTACCGAACAAACGATTGAATAAGCTCATTTCATTCCCTCATATTCTTTCTCAAACGTTTTTGTACTTCTGACCGTATCGATCGGTCGAACCATCGCTTCAATCTGTTCCCGCTTCGGTTCTAAGAACGGCGGGAGTGACAATTTCTCACCGACCGTCTCATACGGCTCATCACCCATGAACCCTGGTCCGTCGGTTGCCCATTCGAACAGGATTTGCGGCGCGACCCGTGCGTAAGACGATTCGAAGAAGAAGCGGTCGACGTAACCTGACGTCGGTAACCCGAACTGTTGCAATCGTGCCGTCCATTCATCGAGGACACTGCGGTCATCGACACGGAAAGCGACGTGGTGCACCGTTCCGAACCCTTGGCGCGCGACTGGTGACGTCTCGTCATGAATGACGACGACTTGCGCCCCGTTTCCACCCTCACCTCCTTCAAAGAGATGCGCATCGCCTTCTTGTCCGATTTGTTCGAACAACATGACTTGCTCCATCACTTGTTTGAAATACGTAAAGTCCGCGATGCGGATAAAGATTGGACCGAGGCCCGTGATGGCGTACTCAAGTGGCACCGGGCCATTTTTCCACGGTTCGCCTGACGCGACGCCGACGTTAAACTCATCTGAGATGAGCTGGTACGCCTGTTCGTCGAAGTCAACGAACGAAAGCGTCTTCTTGCCGAACTGCTCGGCGATGCCTTCATGCTTCACGCCGAGGCGGTCGAAGCGACGTTCCCAATACGTGAGCGCCTCATCGGTCGGGACACGGAACGACGTCTTGGCTATCTCGTTCGTCCCATGCACGCCTTTTGGGATGCCAGGGAAATCAAAGAACGTCATATCTGTCCCGGCGCTGCCTTTGTCATCGGCGAAAAATAAGTGGTACGTCTGAATGTCGTCTTGGTTGACCGTCTTTTTGACGAGACGCATTCCAAGGACGTTCGTGAAGAAATCGTAGTTCTTTTCGGCGCTGCTCGTAATCGCCGTCACGTGGTGAATTCCTTTTACATGATTCATCGTAATCGCTCCTTCAAAATCTTGATTTCGAGATAATTAATTAAAATTTTTTGACGCTTCGGCGCGTTTGCCAATCGTCTTCAATTGAGTAATCGTGTCTGCTAAATCGAGTCCGTCGAACAGATCTTCCATCCGTTGTTCATGAGCTGGAAAGATGCGCGACATGAGGGCGTCACCTTCATCAGTTAGCGCCGCATACGTAACGCGCCGGTCGCTCGGACATGCTTTGCGAATCAAGTATCCTTTCGCTTCGAGCCGGTCGACGATGTACGTCATGCTCCCGCTCGTCAATAATACCTTTTTACCGATCATTTGAATCGGTTGGTCACCTTTATGGTACAGCAGTTCAAGCACCGAGAACTCGGTCGGATTCAGTCCGTAATCGGCGACTTCGTGCTTGACCACGTCTTGAATCGATTGCGAGGCTCGAAGCAACACTGTGATGGCTTTTAAGGTTTTCCGTTCTTCCATGTGTTCCCCTCCTTTGCTGAGAGAAAACAATACTTTAAATTTAAATATCTTTAATTCGAGATAAATATAACACGAGGAAAAGCGTCGGTCAATCCATTTGCCTGCAAAAAAAAAACAGATGACGGAATGTCATCTGTTCACATACGGCGAACGACCGCCCTCTCCTGCCCGAAGCGATTGCCTTCATCGACAAAGCCCAAGCGTTCATATACTCGATGCACGCCCATGTTATCAGGATGATAGCCGACGACGATCGGTTCGGTGCCGAGTCGTCCCCCGTCGGTTATAGCAAGGAAATCGCGTTCGGTTCCATGTACGTCTGTTACGCGTCACTCAACGTGAGCTGACAACACGTATAGCAGTTTTGGTCTGTGATTGGTTGCAGTGTGATCATTCGGTTCTCCTTAGTCATACGTCTCGTCCAAGTTACGCGCGTAAAACGCGATGGCGCGACGATACCGTTTGATGCTGTCATCCGGATTCGGGTTTGCGAGCAGTTCGAGCAACGTGCCGGTCGCTTCACTGTGACGTCCGAGGTTGTAACGGGTCATCGCTTGGAACGCTTTGAGCGCCCCGATGTCCGGAAACTGTTCAATCGCTTTCGTGAACAACGCTTCGGCATCCTCGTAGCGGCCGAGCGCCCGGTACGTGCTGCCGAGCCCGATGTATGTCTCCCGTAACTCGTCTCCGGCGAGGCCGAGGCGAATCGCCCGTTCGTAGTGTGGGACAGCTTGTCGCTCTTCCCCAAGTGCGTCATAACACCAGGCGCAATGGGCGTGCAGGCGCGGATTCTTCTCGTCTTGACGCAGCAACACGAGGAGCAGTTGTTTGGCACGTTCGAGCTCCCCGTTCTCCCGGAGGCGAATCGCCTCGTCGAGTCCTTTCTCTTCCGTACGGACCGGCACTTGCAAGTCGCTCAACTCATCGAGCCACGTCTGCAGTGCTTCGTAAAACCGGCCGACGTGCACCCCGTCGACGAGGGCATGGTGAGCTTGGACGGAGAGTGGGATCATCATTCGGTCACCCGTTGCCGTGAACTTTCCCCAGGCGATGCGTGGGACGCTATCGTGCTTCTCGTCGTTGATCGGATGGCTGATACTCGTGAACGACACCCACGGCACACTCGTGATGAAGAGCAAATCATCCGACTCCTCGTCTCCGACGTAGACGTTTCGCTTCGCCTCCTCCATTCGTGCCGCAACAGTTTCCATAAACGCGGGGAACGACTCTTTGAACGAGACGGTACAAAAGTTGAACACGTCCCCGTCCATCATGACGGTGAACGACGGATGGACGACGTCATGCTCGACGACGGTCTCTCCGCGCATCCGGTATCGAAACTCTGGAATCGTGTTCGCCGTCTTGACCACGCCGTACAAGAACAGCTTGAAAAACGATTGTCCGGTTGTCTTCGCATGCGTATGTAATTTTGTGACGTCGAGCGTCGCCGTCACGTTAAAGTGCGGGGCGGCGAACGCCTTGAAAAACTCGTAATGCTTCTTTCGTGGCCACGTATCGATGTCAATCTGTCTCATAATTGATCCCCCTGCGGTTTTCTTTCACTGTATCAAAGGAAGCCGCGCGTTCAAAGCATTTGCTTCAATGTCTCGTAATGCCCTTGTGCAAGGTCAAAGTAGACGAAGTCGTTTCGTTCGATCCGCTTGAGCGTCTCTTCAAAATCGTGCCATCCTTTCGCAACGAGCTCCGGCGTCAACTCGCCAGTCAGCCTCGCTTCTTCAAACTCGTCCTCGTCTTTCCGGACGACATCCCCGTTCGGGAAGACCAAGATGTCGAGCAACAAGTCGTCCATATAGGGAATTCCGTCCTCATAGCCAATCGCCTCGACGATATCGATGTACCACTGGACGATGTGGCCCGTGTCATTAAACATGACCGTCACTCCGAACGGTTCATTGTCCGGGAAATATTGGAGCCACGCATAGCCGACGTCGGCCACGATGAATTCCTCTCCGTTATGTTGCTTATACTGCGGGGCCCGGACCGCATCGATTTGAAACAAGGCGACCGTCCCTGAGAAATGTTCGTCATGGACGTCCATCTGGGCATAGCGGTGCTCAAGAATCCGCTCCCAGTCCCGTCGATTGGCAAATTTTCGTTTTGGCATCGTAATCGCTCCTTCATAGCTCGTTTGCTTTAACAGTTCGCCAAAATCCGACAGTTCCCTGTTCAGTCGTACAGATTCTGTTCAGTGAACCTGACCGCCTCACGCCTTACTACACCCCCAACGAAAACGTGTATAGGTTCTCATCCGTTTCCATCCATGCTACGCTTCTTCATAATAGGTAAAATTTGTATGATTAAAGGGTGAGCAGCATTACACGTTTATTTATATTCGGGTTGGGCCTACTGTTACTCGCAGGCTGTACCGATCCAATCGAAAAGCCGGTCATTCCAGCGGATTCGAACGAACCTGGGCCAGAAATCATGAGCGAATGGACACGGGAGGACTTCAAGGACGTCTTCGACCAACACGAAGTCGCCGAAAAATTACTTGAAACCCTCGAGGCGAACGGACTCACGCCATTTCGTGAGACGTTCGAACGGGTCGTCATTACTGGTAACGGCATCCACCACACTTATGCAGACGTCTATCCGTTCCAACTCGACGATGGAACGTACGCCACGGTGTATGAAGACGAGGACGGGTGGATTGCGAACGGGACGGAAGCGATTGCGCCGCTCTTTTGGCAAGAAACGTCGTTCTTACAGTTCGTCGAGGAAATCGAGAAACGGAAATATGGGACGAGCGCCCCACCGGAAGACGTCACGTTGACACAAGATGTGTTTCAATCAATCTATAATCGGCATGCCTATACGTCTGCGCTCATCGTCGAGCTCGACGAATGGGGCGTATCAATCGCCCGCGAGCCGCTTGAGGATGTCATTATCGCCGGGGACGGCGTGACCGAAGTTACCGCGGATTTAATCGTCTTTGAAGTCGAGGATGGTTACGCCATCGTCTATGACCGAGACGGTGAAATCTTCAAAGGACCGGAATCGATCGCTCCGCTGTTTTGGAACGAAACGGATTACAACCATCTGCTTGAGAACATTCATACCCGGTGACTTCGGGGTTCATCCCATCTTCTAAAGGAGGACATCCCATGGCTTTCGCCTATTCCTTATATCCATATTCGGTTGATACTATTCTGTATATGTTGCTAGGAGCGACTGCCGTCGTCAGCCTTTGTATCGGCCTACTCGTCAAGCGCGTCTTCCGAAGTCGCATCGGCGCCTACGCTACAACGATGTCGCTCAGTTTTGTCGGGCTCATGCTTTCACTCAATTGGTTCCTGTCGGCGGCTGCCACTGTGTTCATGGGCACAATCCCATGGCTTCTAAACATCGGCTTCTCGTTTCTTTTATACGTTCTTTTCAGTGGCATCGTCTATTTCGTAATCCGGCCACGATTGAAGGAACTGTTGCTGTAACGATATGGTATACTCCATATAATAAACGACCACTAGGGGAGCCTTCGGGCTGAGACGGCAAACGCCGGACCCTTTGAACCTGATCTGGCTCATACCAGCGTAGGGAAGTGGCATGGGATTCGTCTGTTCCACGCCACTTTTCCTTTTGGAGAAGTGGCGTTTTCATTTTGAAAGGAGACTGATCCATGCGTATTCAACAACTCACTTGGATGGCAATGCTCGTCGCCATCGCCATCATCGGCTCACTGTTCATCTCAATTCCGACCGGAGTCGCCCGGGCTTTCCCCATCCAACATATGGTGAACGTCATCGCGGCTGTTACCGTCGGCCCGCTCGGTGCCGTCCTCGTCGCCTTTGTGACCGGACTCGTACGGGTCATGACCGGTACCGGCTCCCTACTCGCGTTCCCTGGCGGCATGATTGGTGCACTTCTCGCCGGAATCTTCTATATGAAGACGAACCGCGTCGCCTTCGCCGCAATCGGTGAAGTGATTGGCACAGGGGTCATCGCCTCGCTCATCGCCGTGCCTTACGCGAAAATCTTGATGGGGTCTGAGTTCGGCGCGTTCTTCTTTTTCCCGGCCTTTCTCGCTTCGAGCGTGACCGGCGCCTTACTCGGCTGGATTGTGCTCGCTCGCGTTAAGCAATTGCGTCCTGCTCTCAAACAATAATTGAGTCGTTTGGCCTCTCCTTTCCATTCAAAACAATGGTAAAATAAGGGTATATCATTCGGAAGGAGTGCCTGGATTGACTCGATTACAGTTAGGGCTGATTGGAGCGACTGCTCTTGTGATCACCGCCCTTTTATTTACGTTAGAGCGTATCGCGGCGTATACGCGTTGGCACGCCTTGGTCGCTACAGGCGTTTGGCCTGAGGAACCGACCGTCATGGATCTGTTGGCGCAAAATTGGTTCATCCCGCTCTTCGGCTTCATCGCCATCATCTGTTTCTTCATGGCCGGGAATTCGGTTAAAGCGACCACAACGAAAACAGGGACGACCGCCTCATGACGGTTGTCCCTGTTTGACGTGATACACCCAAATCGCTTCTCCGTTCCATTCGTCGATGCGGCCGCTATCGACGAATCCACCTCGCTGATAAAACCGCTTCGCCGGTTCATTTGCCGCGTGTAAACTGAGGACAATGTCATCCACGTCGAATCGGTCTTGAATGAAGATGAGTGCCAACTGTAGAAAGCAAGCTCCGAGCCCCTTTCCCTGTTCACGCGCATCCATCATAAAACGGTCGAGCCACACGTAGCGGTCGATTTTGTTCTCCGCCCCAATCATCATGAAGCCAACCGGTCGTTCGTCGAGACAAAGCGCATAGCACTGCCACGCGTATTTGACGTCGACTTCCATCTCGCGAAGCGATTCCGCATTCGTTTCGATGAAGCGGGACTGCTCCGCAGCGACGGTCAAGCCGATGACGGCGTCCCGGTTCGTGTTATCAACCGGTTGAATCGTTAACACTTCCGTATCCATCCTTTCGCCTCCCCGGTATCCTATACGCCCTTTGCCCATGAAAAGTTCCGTTTCCAATATGGATTCGCTAAACTAAAAGAAAGGAGTGATACGATGAAACAAATCCACCATCTCTGCATCCAAACGCCCGACTATGAGGCGTCCAAACGATTCTATGAAGCGCTTGGATTCGAACTCGTTCAGGAATCGCCTGACTTTCATACACGGGCGTTCAATAGCTGGCTCAAGCTCAGCGACTTTTATATCGAGCTCCAGACGGCAAAAGTCGACGAGACGTTGACCCCCTATTCGAAACACGTGGCCGGCCCTGTCCATTTCGCTCTGTACGTAGACGACCTCGAAACAGAAGTGCGACGGCTCGAGGCGCTCGATGTACCGTTCTTACCGAAACAGGGCGGCAACATCTACTTCGTCGTCGACGGCTATTTAAGCAAATTAAAAGCCCCGGAAGGCACGATCATCGAACTTCGGGACTCGTTTTTAATCAAGTGAGGCGACGCGCCTCACTTTTTTTGTACACCGTGATGTTTTTGGCCACTTGAAAACAGGAACACTTAACCAACTTGGTTTTCTTGGAGGCAACGCATGAAATATCTCGATTATTGGACTTACTTGATTCTCTCGCTCCTCAAGCTCTATTTATTCAGCGTGCTGACGACGAGTGCATTCACATTCCACTTCTTCCTCGTCAACGTCGGCATGATCCTCATGATGACGAGCTGGGCATTACTCGTTCGACCGAACGTTCGCAGATGGATCCTCCTCGCCTCGCTATTTTTACATAGCACCTTGCTCATCTCGGACGCTTGGTATTACCGCTATTTCGGAAACGTCTTGTCGGTCGCGCTCTTGTCAGATGCCGGCCAGATGGGTGACGTCGGCGGTGGATTCTTGACGTTGATTCAGGCGACCGATTTCCTCTTTTTCGCCGACTTACTCGTTTTTGGGGCAATCGTGATGTATCGAAAACGGCACCCCGTTCGAGAGACGAGAGGACTTCGTGCGGCTGGTCTCGGTTTGTTAGCCGGACTTATGCTGTATAGCGTTCCGCTTATTGTCAATTATCCACCGGACGACCGGACGGCCATCTCGAACATGCGTGAGTACTATAAATACGGATTTTGGGGTTATCACGGCTTAGACGCCGCGCGTGGCCTCCGTGACGGGGCTGGACTCGGGACGGCGGTGACCGACGTCGACCAATCCAACGTCGCCGCCTTGTCTTCCGCGACCGTGAGCGCCTCGTCCGACACGAACGTCATCGTCGTCCAACTCGAGTCGTTTCAAGCGTCTGTGATTGGCCAAGTCATCAACGGTCAAGACGTGACACCGAGTTTGAACGCGCTCCGCGACGAGATGCTTTATTTCCCGAACGTCTATCACCAGACACATGAGGGCCGGACGTCGGATGCGGAGTTCACCGTCAACACGTCGCTCTACCCGGTCAAGTCGGGATCTGTCTACACCCAGTACGCCGACCACACGTTCGACGCCTTGCCTAAACGATTGAAAGCAGCCGGTTACGACACGGCGGCGATGCATGCGTTTGATAAGACGTTCTGGAATCGGGATAACTTTTACGACAATATCGGCTTCAATCACTTCTTCTCCGCAGAGGACTACCCAGACGGTGAGGTGATCGGCATGGCGCTCAACGACCAAGACTTCTTGACGGAGTCCGTCCGTTTCATGGAGACGCTCGAGCAGCCATTCTATTCGTTCGTCGTCGCCTTGACGAGCCATACGCCGTATGACATCCCGGACCGTGAGAAACGGCTCGACTTGTCCGGCTATGACGACCCGCTCCTCCAAAACTATTATCACACCGTCCACTATGTCGATACGGCCGTCGGGTTGATGGTCGACACGTTGAAGACGAACGGCATGTGGGACGACACGCTCGTCGTGTTTTACGGCGACCACGACAACGGGTTGACCGCCCCCGGCGACGAGATGGCCGAGAAAGAAGGGGCCATGTCCGTCACCGAGGTCTTTACGCTCGACCGGGCAGTACCGCTCTATATCAAACCGGCCGGGCTCGCGCGTGGCGAGGTGATGCAAGCGAGCGGCGGTCAACTCGACTTCGCCCCGACCATCCTCGAGTTGCTCGGGATGACGCCCGGCTATATGCTCGGAAGTTCGCTTCTCGATGACGAGCCCAACTTGACCGTGTTCCGAAACGGCTCGTTCCGTTACGACGATGTCTACTTCGACCCGGATTTGACGAAGCCGTTCGGGGCCGGCACGTGTTATGCAATCGATTCAGGAGACCCGCTCCCGTTCGACGCCTGCGCGCCGTATATTGACGAAGCGGCCGACCAGTTACGCCTTTCCGACATCATCGTCGAAAAAGACGCCTTATCCGCCCTTACACAAACCGACAAACAAGCCGCCCCGGACTAATCGGGACGGCTTGTTTTTAGTAGACTTTCCGGAGCGTCGCCACATCGATCTTTTTCATCGGCAAAAACGCCTCGGTCACGCGCGCCAACTGCTCCTTTGTTCCGGTCATCAACATCTCTTCCATCTCCCACGGCACGATTTGCCAGGAGACGCCATAGCGGTCCTTAAGCCAGCCGCACTGTTCCGCTTCCGGGACGGCCGACAGCTTCTCCCAATAGTCATCAATCTCGGCTTGCGACTCACAAAACGCGATCAGCGACTGCATCTCATTGAACGCGAACTGATGGTCCTCCGCACTGTCCATGGCGACAAACTCGCGGCCGGACAAGACGAAGCGGGCGTAATTGAGCTTCCCTTCCAACTCCGGACCGTCTGTCGCCTCGTAACGGATCAGATGGTCTTCGAGCACGTACGAATCCGGGAAGATTGAAATCCAGTCGTTCATGGCCACCTCAGCGCGGCCGAACACGTCCCCGACGAACAACAGGCACGGGGTCACGGTCTGAATATCCATCCCGCCGCTATGCATAATTTGCCAGGAGACACCGTGCTTGTCCTTCAACCAGCCGTAGCGCTCGCTGAAGTCATACGTGTCGAGCGGCATAAGCACCTCTGCTCCATCTATAAGCTCGCTCCACAGTGTCTCCACCTCTTCCGACGTCGGGAACGTGACCATATACGAGATGGACGGATTTCGCTCCTTCAACGGACCGGCCCCGAGCAGTTGACAGAACTGTCCCGCCAGCGAGACGGTCACAACCGTCGTCTCGCCTGATGGCGTGTCCGTCAGTTTCGTCGTATAGTCGACGAATGAATCGGGAAACTTCGACACGTACCATTCCGCAATTGCCTCGACGTCGCCTTCAAACCAAATGCACGGGATTATCGATTGGGTAATCATCGGATGGACTCCTTTCAGATTTCACGCAGACGATACACGTCACGGACAGCGAGCAGCGTCTCGGCTTGTTTTCGGTACGCTTGATAATGGTCGGAGTTGATATGTGCGTCGAGTGCCGCCTCGTCCCGGTACGTCTCATAGAACACGAACGTGCCCGGTTCATCGATTGACTCATGGAGCACATACGTCAAACATCCTTCTTCTTGTCTCGACGGGGGGATGACCTCGTTGAGCGCTTGCCGTAGCGCCTCTTCTTTTCCTGGATGTGCCTTCAAAATAGCGGTGATCGTAATAGCCATACGCGATTCCTCCTCATTTTAGGACTGACGCAAAACTGTTCCCGTTTTGGAAGAGATGTATACGCAAATGGACACGCCTATTTGTAAAGGCGTGTCCATCGTTTAGACGAGTTCGTTCGCAATCTCGTTCAGTTCTTCAATTTGATCTTTCAACGAAGCTAACGCTTCTTGCTGTGACATCGTCAGCACATGAACGTCTTGACTGCTCACTTCGAGCGCCGTCATCAATGCCGTCATGTCACCCGTCACTTGATGAACTTTGTTCAATTCTGAAACGACAACTTGGAGCTGGAGTGATGTCTCATCGACTGTCCTAGCGACCGTATCTGTCGTTTGAATCATAGAAAGAATCGATGTCCCGCTCTTACGGACTTGTTCTTCCTGCGTCGACAAACGTTCTGTGCTGCCATCGATGGCACGTTCCGTCACTTGTACCTCCTGCATGACGAGTTGGATAATGTCATTGATTTGAGATGAGGCTTGGGCCGTTTGTGCCGATAAATTTCGAATCTCAGTCGCGACGACGGCAAATCCTTTTCCGTGTTCCCCCGCTCGCGCTGCCTCAATTGAAGCGTTGAGCGACAGTAGGTTCGTCTGAGACGAAATCTGCTGGATCGTGCCCGTGATAGTCCGGACCTCTTGGAATCGCTCGGTCAATCCTTTAAACGCCTGATTCACTTCGCCGATACTTAAGTTCAGTTCAGCAAGCGACCGTTCTGTCGAGTCCATATTTTCATGTGACATTTGGGCATCTTGTAGGACACCGTTCACTTGTGATGTTGTGTCTTGAAGCTGTTGTTGCATTCGCTCAAATGCCTGTACGGTTGACTGAATTTGCGAGGCGACGTTTTGAATCAAACCTGCTTGTTCAGACGTTTGTTTCGTCATCGAATCAATTTGTGCCGTGACTTGTTCCGACGCATTCGTGACAGAATCGACGGAATCATTCATTGTAAATACCGCACCATGAAGCGTTGTCGCACTCGCTGTCGTCTTCGCCATGGTGAGTTCCACCTCACTCGCATGCTGTTCTGCTTGTTGTTGTTGGGCGAACGTCTCATGTAATAATTTTGCACCGAAGAAGGAGACAAAGTAGGCGCCAGATAACGCCATCGTGAGCACAGTGAACCAAATCACGAGGTCAACTGGCGTGGTAAATGAAAAACGGCCTATCCCGACAGCTGCAATTGATATGAGTAAACTGAGAACACTACCGTACAACACAAGATGACGATTCAAATACATCAACATCAATATAATATATAAAAAGACGATGTTTTGAATCGCCGCACCGGGCAAGGTATAAATAATCGCTGAAGCAGCGATATACATGAGTGTGACCAGACCGTACTTCAACCAAGGCTTTTCTACGTAAAAGCGATAACCGAGCCACGTTCCAATCTGAATAATTGTCCCTGTCATAATAAAACTAATGGCATCCTGTCCAGCAAGCTCACCCAGCCAATACAAAATTCCCATGATCGGATAAGAGAGGAAAAATAAAATGATTAACATCCGCGATACGAGTAACGAACTCATTTTTTCAAAATGATTCACCATGATTGTTGCCTTCTTTCAAGAAAAGTAAGAGTCTATATATATTTCGGTGCGTGATGTGAACATGTTTAGTCCATTTTTCGCAATTTTCTTCATATTGACTCAACAAATAAAAATAGGACAACAAATACCAGCAACCGCTGCGTTTGTTGTCCTAGAAATACATGACGAATGGTACTTATTTATTTTCATCTTTCGATTTGAATGGCCACCATACCCCGTCCCCGAACGATACGGTGATCGCAGGGATAAGGAGCGGCAACACGATCAATCCGTATAGTAACAGTCCGGTGATGACGATCGTCGCGATTTGAACGAGACTGAGCACGCCCGACGGAATCATCGCCCCGAACGTACCCGCGAGGATGACGGCGGCGGTCATGATGACTGTCCCCATCTTCGTCATCGAGTGGACGAGTGCGTCACGTACCGTCATGCCGCTAATCGTTTCTTCCCGGAATCGATCGAGAAGGAAAATCGAGTAGTCGATGCCGAGTGCAATCAACATGACGAATCCGAAGAACGGAACGGCCCAACTGATCCCGTCATAGCCAAGTCCTTCGACGAAGATGAGCTCTGTGATGGCCGCTGACGTGTAATACGTCAACAAGAGCGAGCCAATCATATAGAGCGGCATAATCATCGAACGGAACAGCATCGCCATGACGACAAAGAGCGTCACGAGCATGATGGCGACCGTTCGGTTGAAGTCGTTCGTCGACGTCGTGTTCAAGTCACTATTGATACTCGAAATGCCGGCATAACCAATCGTAGCCGCTTCAAACGGGGTATCTATGACGAGGCGGTCCATCGTCTCTTTCACCGTTTCGACCGTATCGATTGCTTCTGGTGAGTACGGATCCATGTCGAGTACGACTTCGAGTTGCGTCGCGGTCCCATCATCGAACACGTAACGGTCGATGGCCGGTGCGAACGTATCGGACGTCAATGTCCCTTCCGGTAAATAGACGCCTGTGTCACGTAAACTATCCGCCTCACTAAGTGCCGATAAGAAAGACACGGCCTCGCCTAATCCCGCTTCAATTTGGGACAAGCCAGCGTTGGCTTCACCGACTCCGGTGGCGAGCTGAGACAGGCCGACCCCAAGTTCTCCAACTTGCGCACCTTGTGCCGTTAAAGCCGAGGCAGCTTCATTGATCCCGGCCTCGATTTGTCCGAGTCCGACGGAGACTTGGCCGAGACCGGCTACCGTCGCTGGAATGTTTTGTGTGACCGTCAAGCCTTGTCCGATGAGACCAAGCTGGGCGTTCAATTGACCCAGCCCTGCCGCTGCTTCCGCAAGTGGCGCCCCCGCGTTCGAGGCTCCAGCTGGCAGCTGAGCGACAACGGCGTCAAGACCGGTTTGTACTTGCGCGAGGCCATCTTGGACGTCACCGAGGCCTGTCTCCGCTTCCGCCAGCCCTTCACTTACTTGTTCAAGCTGAGTATCGACGTAGAAGTCATCGATGACGTCACCGGTCGGACGTGTCACCGAACGGACGCCGCTCACCCCATCGATTTTTTCAAGTTCACTCGAGAACTTCTCGATATACGGAATCTCCGCTTCAGAGAGCGCGCCATCTTGTTTCAAAATGACTTGAACCGGGAGTGACTCGCCTTTCCCGAACCCTTCTGAAATTAAATTGAGCCCTTTGACCGAGTCATAGTCATCTCCAATCTCATCGACTGTATTGAATGACCGAGCGTCATCGTACGTGAACAAGACAGGCACGGTAATTGCGGCGACGACGAGAATCGAGATGAACGGACGGTTGACCGATAGCCGACTAAAGGTGGCCCAAAGACGACTGTCGTGATGTTCGCCCGCTTTCTTCGATGGCCAAAACAAGCGATGTTTGAGCGTTGCCATAAAGAACGGGACGACGGTGAACAAAACAAGAAGTAAGACCGCAATCCCGACGGCGACCGCGACGGCCGATTTAAAAATCGGGAAATCGGCAAAACCGATCGAGGCGAAACCGACGAACACGGCGAGCCCGCTAATGAGAACCGTCCGACCGGCCGTCTTATACGTGTTGACGATTGCGTCTTCAATCGTGTGACCGGCCCCGAGCTCTTCTTTATACCGACTGAGGAGCAAGATGCAGTAGTCCGTGCCAATCCCGAACAGAATCGCCACGAGGAAAATCTGCGTGTAGTTCGAGACCGGGAAGCCGAACCAATCGACGAAGAACGCGACGAACGATTGGCTGAGAAGGTACGTGAAGCCGACCGCGATGAGCGGGATGAACGGTGTCACGATGGAGCGGAAAACGACGAGGAGCAAGCTGAAAATCAAGACGACGGTGATGATTTCCGTTTTCTTCAAGCCTTCCTGCGCACTCAAGTTCACATCGTTATTGATAATCTCTTCTCCAGTGATGTACACCGTCTCATCTTTGGGTAAGACGTTCATTCGTACATCATCTGCGAAGGCGTTGATGGCCTCCATCGAACCTTCGACCGTGATTGGGACGAGCACGATGCGCGCATCTTCTGAAACGAGCTGTGCTTTGGTCTCTTCATTCTCGAACGGGTCGAGGACGTCCTTGACGACATCGTCGCGCGTTTCGATGTCACGGATGACCCGGGAAATATCAGCCCGTTCGGCCTCCCCAAGCGAGTCAAATTCGTAGACGAGTGAAATCGTTTTGTCACTCTTCCCGGCAGCGGTCAAGATGTCTTGGGCCCGTTGCGAGTCCATGTCTTCAGCGAGTTGGAAGCTTCCGGCCTCTTCGGCCTGCTTTGTTAAGTTAGGTGCCGCAATAAACAAGCCGGCTGTTAAGACGATGAGACCGATCAAGATCCCCCAGCGCCATTGGATGATTTTATGCACGTGTTATTCCTCCCTAATTCGAAGCAGCTGTATGATTTTCCGGAACGTCCGGACGAACTGTTCGATTTCTGTCTCTTCGATGTTGCCGTCGAGTAACGATTCGACATAACGGTAGACGGCCGCATCCGCCTCTTCGACGACCCGACGACCGGATTCGGTCAACTCGATCAACCGCTCGCGCTGGTCATGCCCGCGTCGACTGACGACGAGCTCTTTGTCGACGAGCTTTTTTAAACGGTTGGAGACGGCGCTCTTATGAACTCCTTGTTTCTCAGCCAACTGGCCGGCTTGAATCGGACCGAACTGTTCGAGCAGCTTGAGTAGCTGCAGTTGTTCCCGCGAATAGTCATGCCAGACGTCCCCGTCCATTGCCTCGATGACATGCTCCGCACCTTGGAACATGACCTCTTCGAACAACTGGACGGCTTCCCGCATCAATTCTTTCATTTTGGTTTACCCCCTAAACTAGATAAAGATAGTTTATGCCCTAAACTAGATGACGTCAAATTTAAAAGTCGCCCAGACGTTCGTCTAGTCGACCCTACATCGGATTCACCTAATTCACGTGACGAGCGCCTCCCGCTCTCGCGACGCCCGTGCGAAGACACGCTTCAACTCATCGAACCGGTCCAGTAAGTACTGTTTTTCTTCGAGTCCCCACTCACGTTCAAACGGGTACAGTTCATGCTCGTTCATCATCGCGACGTCATCGCGCGCTTTCAGCGCATCTTGCTCGATATATTGAAGCCGCGCGGACAAGTCTTCCACTTCCCCCGGCGTCAAATAAGCGATGCCCATCTCCTCGTCGGTAACGTCGCTACCGAATACGGCCTTGCCGAGCGAATGGCGGTCAATCTCATCCAAATCGGTCGCTCCGGTCAATAAAAAGTAAAGGCCATGCCACGCCTGATCGATATCCGTCTGCCGTTCCTCATCTTCCAACAGTTACTCGAAGCGCTCCGGCTCTTGAAGCAGTCCGGTCAACTCTTCATCCGATACCCGCATGGATGCACCAACCATCCCCATGTCTGATTTCCCCTCTCCCATTCGTATGTCGGACTATTCGGTACGGCCATGAAAAAAAACCTTCCGAAGAAGGTTTAACGCATCGCTTCCGCGACGCGGAGTCCTGAGACGTATGCACTCTCAAATCGCGTTCGACCTGATACGTCGTCCGGCTCGAGAAAGACGTCACCGGCCAAGAAAATCGACTCGTCACGCAATCGATAGTAGGGCCCGTTCCAGACGTCGGTCGCCTGCGCATAGCGCCACCGTTTCAACTGTCTCGATTGAATCACCGTCGACTCCGTCACCGTTTGCAACAGGCGCTCAATCTCACGAAGCGTGTCTTCGTCCGCTCGTTCATACCACTCCTCGCTCCACGACTCGTCCATATAGACGCTGACGAGTTCGGTCACCGAGATGCCTTTTTGGCGGTTGTTGATGACTTTCAAGATACCCGGCGCCAAGTCTGTATCGAGAATCCCGTCCGGACCGATGCGAGTATCGCTTGCCAATTCGAACAAACCGACAAACGTCGGGGCGTACGTCAATTCACGTAACGCCGCATCGACCGGAAAATCTGCGAGCAAGTCGAGCGTCTGCGGGAGCGGCGACGTGATGAGGAGACGGTCATACTGTCGCGTCGTCACATCCGTCTTGACACTGACCTGACCATCTCGGGTCGTGACCGTCTCGACTCGCTCGTTCAAATGGACGGTCAACCCGTCGGCCAAACGTTTGGCCAAGGCGTTCATCCCGTCGACGGCGACGTAGCGTGGATACGGATCGGCGTACCAGACGTTCACCCAACCTTTCATCTGCCAGTCAGCGACATCTTGTTTGAGTTCTTCCCCGCGTACGGTGAAATAGACCGCCCCGTGATCGGCTTTCCCTTCCCCAATTCGTCTTGTCGCCAAACGTCCCCCGACACTCCGGCTCTTTTCAATCAGTTCCACTGTATGACCGTGGCGGGTGAGGTCGCGTGCTGCGACAATCCCGCTCAGGCCGGCTCCGATAATACCGATGTTCATGTTCATTCCTCCTTCTGTCAGGAAAATTGTATCATGGCCGAGGACTCATACGCCGGAACCGATGCGCTTCACGCCGAGCGATTCCACTGCTCGTCATACTCGATACGCGCGTCTTCATACATGACGGCGAAACGGCTGACGATGAACGGGCGGATGAGTGCTAGTGCGACGAGGAAAATCCATGACCCGAGGATGACTAAATCAAGTTGTATATAAAAAGTCAAACCGACTAGATACATCGGAACGAATGGCAAAATGAGTTTGAACGCATCCCACTTTCGTCCGCGCATCATCGTTCTCGATTTTGTGATTGCCTCTGTAGCAGACAGTTCTGGTTCGTCGCGTAAGATGAAGTATGTGAACACATACGAGAAATACTTTATGATTCCTGGTACGACTAGCAACAATGTCCATAGTACTTGGAACAATATGACGAGAATTGTTGCAAGCAAATGTTTTCCATAGCGGTGACGAAACGGGTCGAACACATCACTCCAGCGAATCGGCTGATCTCGTACCGTCTTTAAGATAAGCCAGTTGTATCCGACGTTAACCGGATAAAGGGCGATATAAACTAAGATGCCACCTAAACTGAGCACGGTCAGCGGCAGTGACTCCACCGTCAAACCGTAATAAGTCGGGTCTGCCATCAACCCCAATTCTAACATCACAGAGCAGGCGAACGACCAGATGAGTAATAGCCCTGCCTTTCCTTTTAACGCTTTGTGCGCCCGTTCATTCCATGTCTGGACCATCTTGTTTCCCCATTTCGTTCGTCTTTCCTGTCTTATACGCAACGTGATGAAAAATGTTTCAACCTCCACAAAAAAACAGGGCACTCGCCCTGTCGATCAGTCTTCCCGATATTCCAAAATGTCGCCCGGCTGACAGTCGAGCGCTTGACAGATTGCTTCGAGCGTCGAGAAACGGATTGCTTTCGCTTTCCCGGTTTTTAAAATCGATAGGTTCGCCATCGTCACGCCGACTTTTTCCGACAACTCGGTCAAACTCATCTTTCGTTTCGCCAACATGACATCCACATTTACGATAATCGCCATCGTCTCACCTCACACCGTCAAATCGTTTTCTTGTTTCATGTCGATTGCTCGTCTCAACAGTTTTTGTAACAACTCGGCAAAGACGGCAACGACGAACGAGGCAAAGACAAAGACGAGACCGATCAGGAGGAATCCCGGCGCGTCATCGCGTTCGGCGAACCAGTAGAAGAACGGTAACGTCATCGCGTAAACGGCGGTGATGATGACGGCACTATACTTGATGTGACGGAGCGCACGGACCGTCTCGAGTGAAAACACCTCGTCTCGATCGATGTATCCAAGCAGTTTGAACGTCTGATACAACGCGTAGAAAAACGGTACGGCCGCCACATACATTCCAATCACAATCGGCTGGATCGAGCTTTGAATCCATCCCCCGCTCTCTGTCGCTTCCCGCCATATATGCGGTAATGCCAAAGCACAGCCTCCGATGACCGGAAGGGTCAGGACGATGACAGCTAACTTTAAAAACCATGTCTCTCGCTTCATGTTGTCGACACCTCACTTCATTTGGTGTCTCTAGCATATAAGTGATTTTATTGTTAATCAATAAAAAAATATTGTATTTCATAAAAAAAGACCTTCACATCGAAGGTCATTCTTTCGGTTCTAACTCATCTTCCGTCACCCATTTGTGGTTCGTCACTTCTTCCCCGTCCTGGAGCATGAAGTTGACCATATAGACGGTCGTCTCTTCACTCGAGTCGATGGTCGCGTTCGCTCCGTCCATGCCTTCCATGTGGTCGGCTCGAAGCGTCACTTCGGTCCCATCGGCGAGCGGCGCGTCCTCGGTCGTGTCGAGTTCTTCATGTATCACCCATTTGTGATTCTCGACCGGTTCGCCGCCATCGGTCGGGGTGTACGTCACCGCATACGCTGTCGTATCATAGGCGCCAACGATTTTTGCCTCGGCACCTTCCATCTCGAGCATATGGTCTGCAGTCATGACGACTGTCGAGTCGACCGGGTATGTCGGATTCGATGCTTCCTGTAGGCCGTCCGGCACTTCACCGGAACCCGAGTGGTCCATCGTGCCATGCGCCTCTTCTTGTTCTGCGTTGTGCTCCTCGGTCACATCGATTGCTTGATCTTCTTCTGTCGTATCACCCGCGTCACCGCATGCGGCAAGTGACGTCGCAAGTAGCATGGCACCAAGTGTCGTTGCCCATTTTTTTTGTTTCATCAAATCGCTCCTTTTCTATCTTTATAAGACTGTACCCTACATGAAACGGAATCAGACGTTTCTTGAAACAATCCCATGAAAAAGACCAAGATCCCGAAAGATCTTGGTCCAATGATTTATTCAACTGTTACCGATTTCGCCAAGTTACGTGGCTTGTCGACGTCACAGTCACGCGCGAGTGCCGCGTAATATGAGATGAGTTGAAGCGGTAATACCGTCACGAGTGGTGTGAGGAGTGGCTCGACACGTGGCAAGACGAATGAATCGCTCTCGTGTTCCATCCCTTCCATCGAGATCGTGCAGGCAACGGCGCCACGCGCGACAACTTCCTTGATGTTTCCGCGGATGTTGAGGTGCGTGTTCGGTTGCGAGACGAGTGTGATGACCGGCGTCCCGTCCTCGATCAACGCGATCGGTCCGTGCTTGAGCTCTCCACCTGGATAGCCTTCCGCTTGGATATACGAGATCTCTTTGAGCTTGAGGGCCCCTTCGAGACCGACGTATGAATCCATGCCGCGACCGAGGAAGAACGCGTTGCGTGACTCTTTCAAGAACTTGTCTGCCAACTGCTCGAAGATTTCTTTTTGAGCCATAACTGAGTCCATGATCGTCGCGATGCGCGCGAGCTCTGTCATGAGATCAAACGGTACTTTCTTCCCGTTCGCACGGGCAATGTCGTAGGCGAGGATGGCGAGCACGGCGATTTGGGCCGTGTACGCTTTCGTCGATGCGACCGCGATCTCCGGGCCGGCGTGGAGGAGCATCGTCTCGTTCGCCTCACGCGAGAGCGTCGAACCGGCAACGTTCGTGAGTGTGAGCGCTTTGTAACCACGCTTCTTCACTTCGACGAGGACGGCGCGGCTGTCCGCTGTCTCACCTGATTGTGAGATGAAGAGGAACAACGGCTTCTCCGTGAGGAGTGGCATGTTGTAGCCGAACTCTGACGCGACGTGTACTTCAGTCGGTACACCCGCGACGCGCTCGATTAACTGTTTGCCGACGAGACCAGCGTGGTAACTCGTACCGCAAGCGATGATGTAGATACGGTCCGCCTCCGAGACGAGCGAACGCACGCCTTCCGTGAGCTCGATGTCACCGGCGTCGTTCTGGTAGTGCTGGATGATGTTGCGGATGACGGCCGGTTGCTCGTCCATCTCCTTCAACATGTAATGCGCGTACGTGCCCTTCTCGATGTCCGACGCATCGATCTCGGCCGTATACGGCGCGCGCTCCAACACCTCGCCGTCGAGCGTCTTGATCGTCGCCGACTCGCGCGTCAAGATGACGATCTCGCCGTCGTGGAGCTCGAGGTACTGGTCCGTCACCTGGAGCATCGCCATCGCGTCAGACGCCACGACGTTGAACGTGCCGTCGCCGAGACCGACGAGGAGCGGCGACTTGTTCTTACCGATGTAGAGGCGCTCTTCGTCCTCTGAGTCGATCATCGCGATCGCGTACGAGCCGTGGAGCTCAGCGAGCGTCTTGCGGAACGCCGCCTCGACGTCGCCGAGCGCGACGAAGTTCTTCTCCATCAACTGGACGATGACTTCCGTGTCCGTCTCTGACTTGAACGGCACGTCGAGCGTCGCCTTGAGCTGCTCGTCGTTCTCGATGACGCCGTTGTGGACGAGCGTGAAGCGCGCCGTCGTGCTCTGGTGCGGGTGGGCGTTCGGGACGCTCGGCACCCCGTGCGTCGCCCAACGTGTGTGGCCGATCCCAATCGTGCCGTCTACTTCTGCTGGGACGATTTCGCGTAGCGCGGCGATGCGTCCGACTTCCTTGTGAACGTTGACACCGTCTTGCATCAACGCAAGGCCAGCCGAGTCATAGCCACGGTACTCGAGTTTCTCAAGACCTTTGAGAAGGATTTCCTTCGCTCCGGTATTCCCAATCATTCCTACAATTCCACACATAAACAATTCTCCTCTATATTCGATTTCTCGAAAAAGGAAACGGGCTTTTTCTAAGAGCTGTCATCGTCTTTCACTTTGTCCGTCCGGTCACCCGGGCGTTTTACTGAAAGACTCTTAGTCGTGACAGGCGACTAGAAGGCATCCGCCGAAAATCTCGATCACCTTCGTCCTCGTCAACTCCGTAGAGTTCTGGCGCTTTCTCGTACTCTGTGCCCCTCCGTTTCTAAGGTCACGCTCTTAATAGTACAAATCACACCCCCATTCGTCAAGAAAATCACTAGATTTCACAGTGACAAAACGGAAACAAAAAGGGAATCCACAGTTGGATTCCCTTGTGTTATTCCCTGTTGGGATAAAATTATCCTTCCACACCGTAATCTTCACGTACGACTTGGGCGATTTTTTCGACGTAACGGTCACATTCTTCCGCTGTCGGCGCTTCCGCCATGACACGGACGAGCGGTTCCGTGCCCGACGCGCGGACGAGGATGCGCCCGTTCCCGTTCATTTCCGCCTCTGCCTCTTGAATCGTCGCGAGGACGCGTTCACCGTTCATCGCCTCGTTCTTATCCGTTACACGGATGTTGACGAGTTTTTGCGGGTACACTGGCATCTCCGCTGCGAGTTCAGACAGCTTGCGCCCTGTCGATTTGACGATTTGGGCGAGCTGAACGCCAGAGAGCATCCCGTCTCCTGTCGTCGAGTGATCGAGGAAGATCAAGTGACCCGACTGCTCGCCACCGAGTGTGTAATTGTGTTTCTTCATCTCTTCGACGACATAACGGTCACCGACTGCCGTTTGAAGCGCCGTCATGCCCGCTTCTTCAACCGCCTTGTGGAAGCCGAGGTTACTCATGACCGTTGCGACAATCGTATTGTCTTTCAAGCGGCCTTGCTCGCTCAAATACTTCCCACAGATGTACATGATCTTGTCGCCATCGACCACGTCACCGTTCTCGTCGATCGCAATCAAACGGTCGCCGTCGCCGTCAAACGCAAGACCCATATCCGCACCCTTTTCACGCACGAATTCAGCCAAATGCTCTGGGTGGGTCGAACCGACGCCTTCATTGATGTTCAAACCGTTCGGCGAGTTCCCGATTGTCGAGACGTTCGCTTCGAGGTCTGCGAACAGACGCGCCGCAAGTCCGCTCGTCGCGCCATGGGCGCAGTCGAGGGCGATATGAAGACCGTCTAAGTCCTCATCGACCGTCTGTTTTAACAGCTGAAGGTACTTCTGGGCGCCTTCATAGTAATCCGAGACGAAGCCGAGGTCTTTTCCGACCGGACGTGGCAACGTGTCTTCTGACGCGTCTAAAATGTCTTCGATTTCTGCTTCCGTGGCATCGTCGAGTTTGAATCCGTCGCTACCGAAGAATTTGATGCCATTATCGGCGACCGGGTTGTGCGACGCAGAGATCATGACACCTGCCGTCGCATCGAGTGACTTTGTCAAATACGCGACACCTGGTGTCGAGATGACGCCGAGACGCATCACTTCTGCCCCGATTGAGAGAAGACCCGCGATGAGTGCACCTTCAAGCATGTGACCTGAAATGCGTGTATCGCGACCGATCAAGACTTTCGGCTGTTCACCGGCCGGCAAGTGTTTCGATAACACATAACCGCCAGCACGGCCTAGACGATATGCCAATTCTGCTGTTAACTCTGAGTTCGCGACACCGCGAACCCCATCTGTTCCAAAATATTTACCCATATGATCATTTCCTCACTTTTGTATGATTGAACGCCTTATTGAAGCGAAGACGTCTCTGTTTCGTCATCGACGCTCGTCAATTCGACGTCAATTGTTTTTGGCGAGACGACCGTCACGCCTTTTGGTACTTCATAATCGACATCCACGCCATGTAACCCGCTCGGCAGACCGGTCAAGTCGAGCGTAACGCCTACACTATTCGACGTGACGTTCTCGAGGAGCGCTCGTTTCCCCGACAGCGTCACACTGACGACGTCAGGCGACCGGAGCGTATAGTTCGTCCGATCAAAACCACGAACGCTTACCGGCACTGTCAGACGCACCCGCTCGGTCAATTCGCCTGAATCGTCACGTGTATCATCAATCCCGCGAACGAGCAATTGCACCTCGACTTCTTTCTTGCCGAGTGCCGTTGCACCATCCGGCAACTGGAGCGTCGCTGTGACTTTATTATTTCCGTCTAAGCCGTCTAAATCGATTGGGGTTGTCTCGATTACATCGAGGTTGGCGAGCACGTCAGTCGGTGCGAACACCCGTACTTCCGTGTCGGCGAGAAGTGTATCGACGAGACGATATTCATCCGCGACGTCACCGGTCGTTACGACCTCAATCGGGACGACCGCACTCTGTTCATATACCGGGACCGTCACACGAATGATGTTTGGTTCTACCGTGACGTTGAGCGGGTTCCCGTTCGCATCTAAAATGGTCGGCGGTAACTCTCGGGTGAACGTCTGGTTCTGGTTGGCGACATCGATGTTCAAGGTGATTTCTTTCACGTTTTGAATCCGACTCGCCCCACCCGACACCTTCACGGTCGTCGGTTCGATTTCAGCGTCGCCGACGACGTACCCTTCTGGCAACTGGTCTTTATTTAACACGTTAACGGAGACCGGTACTTCCACCGTCTGTTTACGATCGATGTAAATCTCGACCGTATCCCGTTCGAGTTTGACGTTCACATCCCCCCCGAAACCACGGGCCTCGACCGGGACGCGATGAAATCCGGTACCGAGATTCGTCAAGTCGACGAATACTTGATAATCTTTCACCAATCGAGTCATCGTCAAACTGCTCGATGGTCCTTGGAGCTCGACGTTTAGCTCTTCCGGCACGTTATAGGCGACGTACTGGACCTCATCGAAAAAGACTTCCACCGGCACATCGAGCACCATCGAGCTTTGACCGACAATCGGCAAGGCACTCGATGAGCTCGTCGACGAACTCGTCTCGGCGACCATAAGGTATAAAAGGATAGCTAAAGCAAGTGCGATGATGCGGAGAAACCATTTGTGTTGTAACCACTGATCAATCACTTACTTGTCCCCTCCTTTTTTGCCGAAGAACGAGAGCGTCGTCTCTTTCTCTTCGATGACGAGTTCTTGAATCAACTTGTTGCGAAGCGCCTCCTCGTCTAACTCACGATACAGACGCCCAGCAATCGCGAGCGATACAGCTCCCGTCTCCTCGGACACGGTGAGCGTCACGCTATCTGTCACTTCACTGACGCCAATCGCTGCACGGTGCCGTGTCCCGAGTGCCTTGTCGATGTGAGGACTCTCCGATAGCGGCAAATAACAAGCGGCAGCGGCGATTTTCCCATCTTGAATAATCATCGCCCCGTCGTGGAGTGGCGTGTTCGGGATGAATAAGTTGATGATCAATTGCGATGTAATATGCGAATCCATCCGAATCCCCGTCTCGACGTACTCATTTAAGCCCGTGTCCCGCTCAATTGCAATCAATGCGCCGATTCGACGTTTTGACATATATTGAGCTGAACTGACAATCGCCTCAATCATTTGACGCTGTTTGTCCTCATCGCTCGTACTCGTCCGACCGAACAGGTTGCTCGTCCGGCCTAAGTGTTCTAGCCCACGTCGTAACTCTGGTTGGAAGATGATGATGATTCCGAGCAGTCCATATGTGATGACTTGATTCAATAGAAACTGCAAAGTTTTCAATCCAAAGAATCCACTGAGGAACCAACTGACGAGGATGATTGAAATCCCTTTAATCAGTTGAACCGCTTTTGTGCCACGGACGATCATCATCAACTTATAGATGACGTACGTGACGACGACGATATCTAAAACGTCGTTCAAATAATCGTACCAATGTACGTTCTCTGAAAGACTAAAAAATGATAAGAATGAAACCTGTTCCAGTAGCGGCAAATGCTCCCCTCCTCAACTACCTAGCCAATTGTGCAAATTTTATTATATCACATTTCCAAAACGAAGCATCGCTTGGCGATAAAACGAAACCAGATTGAAACGAACAAAAAAGACGCCCGCGGGCGTCTTTAGAACAACTGTTTGATGGAATACCAAATCCACTCGAAAATCCGATCAATTTGCTCGAGCTCACCGGTCACTTCACCGGCGCTTGCCAAATATGCACGACCGTGGACGGCCGTCGCATTGCCTTCGACCTTGCCTTCGATGCGGAGGTCGCCTCCTTGAACCGTGATATCTCGCTCGACAGTGACACCTTCCGGTACGACGACTTCATTGGACGTGACGACGATTCCTGGTACTTTCGTATACGTCATCGTCTCCGTTGAACCGTTCCATAGCCCGAGCGTCGCGCTCGACATCAAACTGAAGAAGAGGACAGCCGCAATCAGGCCAGGATGTTTCCGGAACCAAACCATCTGTCTCGAATGCGTCCGTCGCACTTTCCGCGTTTGAATCGGTTCTGGCACAGCTGTCGGAACATGAGTCGGACGTGCTGTGGCGTCAGGTAAAGCCGCCATGACCCGAGCCGTGAAGTCCTCAGACAATCTCGGTCTTGGCAAAGCTTTCAGTTCGGCATCGATTCGTTCGTATTGAAGGTAAGCCTCATATAAGGCGTCGTCCTCGAGTAATTGACGGAATTCGTCTGATTCTTCGGGCAGGATGCCATCTTCCAAATATTGTTGCAGTTTCTCTTCAGGAGTCAATTGAACCCCTCCCTGTTTTGAAAGATTGTTTTCAACATTTCTCTTCCCCGGAAAATCCTTGTTTTAACCGTTGCGACCGGCAGATCGATCATCACGCTAATCTCTTTTAAAGACAAATCATCCACGTACTTTAGAAGGAGCGGGATGCGATATTTGTCAGGGAGTTGCTTGATCGCGTCATGCATCTCGCCTCGAATCTCGCGATGAACGACTTGCGCATCGGGTTGGGGCGCTTCATCAGCTAAGTGGTCTTGATACGTAAGACCCTCGGTACCCGCGATTTCCGCATCCATTGAATACTCCGGCTTACGCTTGCGGAGTCGATCGATGGAAACGTTCGTCGCGATTCGGTACAACCATGTTTTGAACTTATATTGTGGGTCGTACGTCTCAATCCGTGTGTAGGCTCGAATGAACGTCTCTTGGGCAGCGTCCTCGGCTTCGCCACGGTCATATAATATCTTATAGGCGACAGCAAAGACACCATCCTTGTACAGTTCTACCAATTCAGCAAACGAATCGTGATTCCCCGACCTCAATTCGTCGACCAAACGGGTGGTCAGCCGTTCCATCAATCCACTCTCCCTCTCCGCAGCGATGCGGTCATCCCTCTATACGTTCCGTCCCTCGAATAAGTTTCAACTCCATCAAAAAAAAGTTTCCAAACCCATTGTAACAAAAGGATTTGGAAACTGTAAGGGATGGAAACTAATTCAACTTTCCAATAACAGGTTTTCTTTGGATTTCACAATCGTCTCGCAGAGCGCGAACGCCAACTGGGCCGTCTTGTCTTCGACATCAAGGGATGGGTTCAGTTCAACGAGTTCGATGGCAATCAACTCGTCTGCGGTCATCGCTTCAGCGACAATCGCTTTCCCTTCTGCAGCGGTCAATCCCCCATCGACCGGCGTCCCTGTCCCTGCGACGAGGCTCGCATCAAAGCTATCCATGTCAAAGCTGACGTAAAAGCGACCGACGCGTTCACGTAAATAGGCAATCGCCTCTTGCATAATCACGTCCGCACCGCGCGTTCGAACTTCTTCGACCGTGATGACTTTAATCCCGAGTCGATTGATTTCACGAATCTCCCCTTCATCGATATCGCGAAGTCCAATATAGACCAGGTGCTCCGGCAGAAGCTTACGCTCTCTTCCTCCGACCTCCGTCAAACGGACATCCCCCATCCCCATGGCGGCTGCAAGCGGCATGCCGTGAATGTTCCCCGAAGGTGACGTCTCACCTGTATTCAAATCCGCATGGGCATCCACCCAAATGACGCCATATGGACCAGTTTTAGCAAGACCTGCGAGCGTTCCGATGGCCATGCTATGGTCGCCTCCGACAATCAATGGGAAACGATTCGCCTGAACTTCCTCATGGACGGCTTCCGCGAGCCCATTGACCGTGTATAACACGCCATCTACCCGTTTCAAGTGCTCTTCATTCTCACGGATTTCGGATTCAGGCAACACGCGGATTGTTCGCTTTGCCGTTCCCTCAGGCAATAACGCCTCTAACCCGAGTTCCCGAAGTTTACTCGGACCTTGATCGACTCCGTCTTTCCCCTGTCCATAACGGAGTGGTACTTCAATATATGACCATTGCATAGCCATTCCCCCTTGACCGATTAATACCTTTATTGTAAACGCTATCAATCAAGTGGTTCAACTTCGCACGGTCGTGTATAAACATACAAAAAGGCAGCCTGAATGGTGGCAGGCTGCCTTTCTCTGTACTCTCAAGTGAATGGTTCATGGTTTTAGGCAAAAAAAAACTTAAGTCATCAATAACTTAAGAAACAAACAAATGGTGGAGCCTAGCGGGATCGAACCGCTGACCTCCTGCGTGCAAGGCAGGCGCTCTCCCAGCTGAGCTAAGGCCCCGGGAATGATATGGAGCGGAAGACGGGATTCGAACCCGCGACCCCGACCTTGGCAAGGTCGTATTCTACCACTGAACTACTTCCGCAAAAAATGAGCCATGCAGGGCTCGAACCTGCGACCCTCTGATTAAAAGTCAGATGCTCTACCAACTGAGCTAATGGCTCAAACCTGGTGGGGGGGGGCGGATTCGAACCGCCGAACCCGAGGGAGCGGATTTACAGTCCGCCGCGTTTAGCCACTTCGCTACCCCCCCAAGGAGTGCCGGCGAAAGGATTCGAACCCTCGACCCTCTGATTACAAGTCAGATGCTCTACCAACTGAGCTACACCGGCATATATGGTTTGATTGATTATAAAAGATGGTGGAGGATGACGGGATCGAACCGCCGACCCCCTGCTTGTAAGGCAGGTGCTCTCCCAGCTGAGCTAATCCTCCATAATGGTGACCCGTACGGGATTCGAACCCGTGTTACCGCCGTGAAAGGGCGGTGTCTTAACCGCTTGACCAACGGGCCTAAATTGGCTCCGCAAGTAGGATTTGAACCTACGACCTACCGGTTAACAGCCGGTTGCTCTACCACTGAGCTATTGCGGAACGATCTTGCCTGGCAACGTCCTATCCTCACAGGGGGAGACCCCCAACTACTTTCGGCGCTGAAGCGCTTAACTTCCGTGTTCGGCATGGGAACGGGTGTGGCCGCTTCGCTATCGCCACCAGACAAAGAAAATATTAACATCGTCCATCGGACGTGTCAATCACCTTCAGGGTTTGTTCCCTGAAAACTGAAGTTCATCAATACAAACCATAGACTAGATCAAAGCCTCGACCGATTAGTATCATTCAGCTCCACGTGTCACCACGCTTCCACCCATGACCTATCTACCTCATCGTCTCTGAGGGGTCTTTCTTGATTGCTCAAAGGGAAATCTCATCTCGGAGGGGGCTTCATGCTTAGATGCTTTCAGCACTTATCCCGTCCGCACGTAGCTACCCAGCGATGCTCCTGGCGGAACAACTGGTACACCAGCGGTGCGTCCATCCCGGTCCTCTCGTACTAAGGACAGCTCTCCTCAAATTTCCTGCGCCCACGACGGATAGGGACCGAACTGTCTCACGACGTTCTGAACCCAGCTCGCGTACCGCTTTAATGGGCGAACAGCCCAACCCTTGGGACCTACTCCAGCCCCAGGATGCGATGAGCCGACATCGAGGTGCCAAACCTCCCCGTCGATGTGGACTCTTGGGGGAGATCAGCCTGTTATCCCCAGGGTAGCTTTTATCCGTTGAGCGATGGCCCTTCCATGCGGAACCACCGGATCACTAAGCCCGACTTTCGTCCCTGCTCGACTTGTAGGTCTCGCAGTCAAGCTCCCTTCTGCCTTTGCACTCTTCGAATGATTTCCAACCATTCTGAGGGAACCTTTGGGCGCCTCCGTTACTGTTTAGGAGGCGACCGCCCCAGTCAAACTACCCACCTGACACGGTCCTCCAGCCGGATCACGGCTGCGAGTTAGAGACTCTATACGCAAAGGGTGGTATCCCAAGGGTGTCTCCACCGAAGCTGGCGCTCCGGCTTCACAAACTCCCACCTATCCTGTACATCGCGTACAAAGCCTCAATATCAGGCTGTAGTAAAGCTCCATGGGGTCTTTCCGTCCTGTCGCGGGTAACCTGCATCTTCACAGGTACTATGATTTCACCGGGTCTCTCGTTGAGACAGTGCCCAAATCGTTACGCCTTTCGTGCGGGTCGGAACTTACCCGACAAGGAATTTCGCTACCTTAGGACCGTTATAG